>DATGWM010000014.1:0-956665 GCA_035299485.1 Fluviicola sp. | reverse complement strand
GATCAGGCAGCTGATCGGTGAGGTGCATGAAGTGATTACCCAGGCGAAAATCCACCAGGAGCTTCCGTTTGAGAAGCTGGTTGATATGCTGGGAGTGGAGCGCGATACCTCGCGTCACCCGCTTTACCAGGTGATGTTCAGTGTACAGAACTTCGGGAATGCATCGCAGGAAAACACGGATGAACTACCATTCTGGCCGGTGAGCCTGGAAGAAAATAAAGCCTTGTATACCTCTGCCAAATTCGATATGAGCCTTTTCCTGATGGATTCGACCGACAAAATCGGTGGTTTATTCAATTATGCCGTATGCCTGTTCGAAGAAGAGACCATTGCCCGCATATCGGCGGTGTATGTACGGATTCTCGAAGCGTTTGCAGCAGATGTGGAAACATCGGTTGGCGATATTGGGGTTTTATCAAACGAAGAAAAGCAGTTACAACTGATTGACTGGAACCGAACAGACGCGCCATACCCTTCAGCAACTACATTGCAACAGTTGTTTGAGGAACAGGTTGCTGCGGCGCCGGAACAGGTTGCACTGGTATATGAAGGTCAGGCATTGACTTATGCCGAGCTGAATGATCGATCGAACCGACTGGCGCGCAAGATTCGCAAACAGTACATTAAACGATGCGGACAAGAGCTGCAGCCCGATACATTGGTTGCTCTTTACCTCGACCGTGGTGTGGATATGATCGTGAGTATGCTGGCGGTATTAAAAGCCGGTGGAGCTTATATTCCGGTCTCACCTGATTACCCGGAAGAACGATTCAGCCATATTCTCAATGACACGGCCGCATCAATCATCGTTTCCGAAGATCAGTACCTGGAACGGCTTGCTTTGTGGTCGGCTGCACTGGTGCAGCAACCGGATTTCATGACAGCAACTGACCAGCAACTATTTGAAACAGAACAGGGTAACCTGCAACAATATGCAACTGCCGAAAACCTGGCTTATATCATTTATACTTCCGGAACCACTGGTAAACCGAAAGGAGTCATGATCGAACACCGTGCTGTTGTCAATACGGTTTCAGCACTTAATACTGTTTACGATATTTCCAATGAATACAGGCGTGTAGCCTGCTTTAGTGAATACGTATTTGACGTATCGGTGTCCGAGATCTTCAATACACTTTGTTATGGCGGAGAGCTCCATCTTTTGAGCAAAGAGGTGAAAACAGATGCCACTTTGCTGACCAATTACGTTCGGGAACAACAAATCAATTACCTGTTCGTGGCTCCGGCCATGCTTTCGGTAATGAAACAGGAAAGTTATCCTTCACTTCGTGCGATTATCATAGCAGGTGAAGCCTGTGACCAGACAGCCGGCGCGTCCTGGGCGGCTGAATATTCGCTCTACAATTATTACGGACCTACGGAGGGTACGATTTATTCAACCGGTAAACGGGTAGATGTTCGCAACGTGAATGAAATCGGGAAACCGATCCGTAACGCGAGGGCTTATGTGCTGAATGATGCATTACAGCCGTTGCCTGTAGGAAGTTCAGGTGAACTCTACATAGGCGGAGCAGGACTTTCACGGGGTTATCTGAACCTGCCGGAGCTTACCGCCGAACGTTTTATCGACAACCCGTTCGCTACGGAAGAAGATAAAGCGAAAGGATATACACGCCTTTACAAAACAGGCGATTTGGTGCGATGGCTGCCCGACGGAAACCTGGCTTACCTCGGTAGAAAAGACACTCAAATCAAACTGCGCGGTTACCGCATAGAATTGGGCGAAATAGAAAGCGCGATTACGCAAATGGAGGGAGTTGACCAGGCTGCTGTGATTGATTTTGACCGCAACGGAACGAAATACCTTGCAGCGTATGTTGTGGCGCCGGGAATGGAAATTACCTACGAAGTCCTGCATGCGGGGCTGTCAAAACAACTGCCGTCTTACATGATCCCTTCCGTCGTCGTGCAGTTGGATGCACTTCCGCTGACGATCAACGGAAAGTTAGACCGCAGGGCATTACCTGTACCTGAATTCTCAGCTGAGAACGCCTATGTTGCGCCGTCCACTCCACTGGAAAAAGATCTGTGCAGCATTTGGGAGCAGGTCCTCGATGTGGAAAAAGTCGGCGTAAATGACAACTTCTTCCGCCGTGGCGGGAACTCCATTACAGCTGTTAAACTGACCGCGATCAGTCGACAGAAACTGGGAATTGACATCCCGCTTTCACTGTTGTTTGCCTACCCGACGGTTGCAGGAACAGCAGCCAATCTCGCAGCAGCAGAAACGGTAATCATTCCGAAAGCCGATGTGGCCCGCTACCCGCTCTCGTTTTCACAGGAACGCCTGTTGTTCATTGAGCGTTTTGAGAAAGGTTCCGCAGCTTATCACATGCCTTATTTCGTGAAACTGGGCAGGGAAGCCAATATAAACGATGTGGTGGATGCGATCCAGGTGGTCGTTGATCGTCACCCGGTATTAAAAACCGTTTACCGCAGCGACGAAAACGGTGACAGCTATCAGGTGATTCTCGACCGAAAAGTCGCTTTCAGTGTACATGAAACAGATCGCGAAGCGCTGGCGGCAGTGCTTGCAAAAACAATTGCCCGACCATTCGACCTGGAACATGAACCGGGAATCAAACTGCACCATTACCTGGCAGAAGGAGAGCAATACCTGCTGATCTTATGGCATCACATTGCGTTTGACGGTTGGTCGGCCACTATTTTCATGCAGGAACTGGCTCAGGCTTATGATGCCGCTACGCGCGGTACAGAGCTTCATTTACCCGACAATGGAATTAGTTTTGTGGATTATGCTCATTGGCAGCGCGATTACCTCAACCACGAAAGGCTGGAACTGCTTGGAAATTATTGGACAAACCACCTTGCGGGCTTTGAAACGCTCAATCTGCCAACCGACTATCCAAGGCCGGGACAGCCTGATTATTCAGGAAAGAACCTGTCGTTTGAACTGGATAATGGATTGGCTGCGAAGCTCCGAAACCTGGCAATGGAAGAGGAAACAACACTGTTTACCGTTCTGTTGGGTGGTTTCTACATTGCATTGGCGGCGCTTTCGGGCCAAAAAGACATTGTGATCGGCACACCGTCCGATAACAGGCATCATCCGCAGGTACAGCCGCTGATCGGTTTCTTCGTAAACTCACTCGCGCTGCGTGCACAGGTCGATCCGCAGGCTTCCATCTGCGAATTCATACGCACTGTACACCAGGTGGTAAGCCAGGGTAAAGTGCACCAGGATCTGCCGTTCGAACAACTGGTTGATCGCCTCAACCTGGAACGCGATCCGTCGAGACACCCGGTTTACCAGGTCATGTTTGATGTGCAGTATTCCGGCAATGCTACAGGTACAGAACTCACATTGCCTTTCGAAATGGCAACCCTGGGATCGGGGACCTACACACCGGCCAAATTTGATTTGGATGTCTCGCTTATCGACAGCGGAACTGCTCTCGGCGGAATCATCAACTATGCCGACTCACTGTTTGAAGAACAAACCATTGAGCGGATCAGTGCTGTCTACAACCGGGTACTGCAGGCGTTGGTTGAAAACAACGTCGCCACCATCGGTCAAATTGAACTGGTGCCGGAGGCCGATCGCGTAACCTTGCTTGAAACCTGGAACGATACTGCGATGGACTTTGCTTCCGCGACAACCATTCATGGTCAGTTCGAAGAACAGGTGCGTAAAACACCAGGCAATACTGCATTGATTTACGGTGAAGAAAAATGGACTTACAGCGAGCTTAATGAGCAGGCAGAGCGTTTTGCCTTCGCCATTCGCAGGGCAGCTGCCGCACGTTTCGGTGACGCGCCTGTAACGGAGCCGTTCGTTGCCCTTTACCTCGATAAAAGCGCTGCTTCGGTAATCAGCATTCTTGGCGTACTCAAAGCCGGGTACGCTTATGTGCCGCTTTCCTCGGAAAATCCAGCCGACCGAAACCGGTTTATCCTTGAGGATACGCAAGCCTTTTTGATCATTTCGCAAGAGCATTACCTGCAGGATATCGCATTGATCAAACCTGCTGATACGGCAATCGTGACTGTTGAAAAGCTGGTTGAAACGGTGGCTCAGGAGATGAATGAAGCACCTGTGGTAAGTTCAGGCGATCTGGCCTATGTCATTTATACATCCGGTACCACTGGCGTTCCGAAAGGAGTACTCATTGAACACCGGTCGGTGACCAACCTGGTTGCCAACCAACGCCATAAACTACATCTTTCGGATAATGAATGTGTTATCTGGCTGGCATCCTATGTGTTTGATGCATCGGTGGAACAACTATTCCTGGCATTGTTAAGCGGCAGCCGACTGGTGATTCCGCAAGACAACCAGGTGAAAGATACAGATCAGATTAAAGCGCTGATTGTCAGGGAAGGTGTCACACACCTGGATGCCACACCGGGTTACCTCCTTGCGATGGGTGAAATTCCTGCGCCGAATCAACTTATTCGGGTTGTTTCGGGTGGTGAAAAATTCAGCACCGGACTACAGGCACTTTGGGGGTCAAAACTCATCAACGAATATGGCCCTACCGAAACCACGGTAACATCCGTTCAGAAAATCGACTATTCTGAAACGTCGCCTGTCAACTGCATCGGAGTACCGGTTGCCAATACCAAAGCCTATGTAGTCACTGAAACAGGCAAACTGGCGGCAATCGGAACCCCTGGAGAACTGTGCATCAGTGGTGCTGCATTGGCGCGTGGATACCTCAACCGACCTGACCTGACAGCAGAACGATTCCCGGATAACCCGTTTGCAACAGCAGAAGAGCGGACTGGCGGATATGCGAAGCTTTACAAAACAGGTGACCTTGTAAGATGGCTGCCAAATGGCCAGCTGGAATTCCTCGGAAGGGTCGATACGCAAGTCAAGATCCGGGGCTACCGTGTCGAGTTGAGCGAAATCGAAAGCGTACTCACCAACCACGAAAGCATTGCCCAGTCGGCAGTGACGGTCTTTGAGCGCAACGGTGAGCACTACATTGCTGCCTATATTGTCGGCCGAGAGTCACAAACAACCGATGTGAAGGAACTGCGCAGTTATTTATCGGGCTTGCTTCCTTCTTACATGATACCGGCCACGATTGTACCTGTAGATGCGATTCCGCTGACGATTAACGGAAAGGTAAATGAACGTGCTTTGCCGCAGCCTGAGCTGATCGGTGAGAACATTTACGTGGCACCGCGCAACGGGACGGAGGAAAAAATAGCCGGCGTTTGGTCGGAAGTACTAGCCGTCAAAGATGTTAGCATTCATGACAACTTCTTCCGTATCGGAGGAAACTCGCTCAATGCTGCAAAAGTGATCTTCAAAATCAACCAGGCGCTTTCAGCGGATTTGTCCATTGCCGATTTATTCAGGCATCCGACCGTTTCGGCATTGGCTGGACATTTCCTTCACCGATCGCCCGACCAGGTGCTGATCAAGGAACTCGGACCGGTTTCCGCAACAAAACCAACCATTTTCATGGTCCATCCGGGTCGAACGGGGCTGGAAGTATACCACCAGCTGGCCGGTGAGCTGAAGGGTGAGTTCAATTGCGTAGGGATTGATAACTACAACCTCATCAGTACGGAAAAGATCGACGTTTTGCCTGATTTGGCCAAATTGTATGTAAACGAACTGCGCAGGCATTATTCGTTGGATAAACCGGTCATCCTTCTCGGATGGTCACTTGGCGGACAGCTCGCCATAGAAATGGCTTGGCTGCTCGAAACAGAAGGCGTACAAGACATTCAGCTTTATCTCATCGATACGGTACTGAATTTCAACGCCCCTTCACCGGAGGAAAAACAAGGACTTGAACAGATGGCGGTACTTTACCGGGACGAAATGACGAAGCAAGGATTCAGCAGTGCCTACATCGAAAGCGCTCTTGAAGGATTTGCCGCTGAAGACCGTTTAGCCGCTAACCCGCTCAGCGGTGTGCTGGAACAAACGCATGTTACCCATTTCAGGGCCGGCAAACAATTGACCGGTGTGAATGGAAACGAGGTCTCTGTTGTCCATGAGCCGGATCCGGTTGCCGGCTACGCCAGGGAAGTAACTACCATACTGCTGGAAGAAAAGCATCACTGGAATATCCTTGGGGAGACAGCGTTCATCAAAAATGAAATCGTAAGCGGCCGGCTTACAGTAAGCGAAGAATTAAACATGAATGATAAATAAAGCGTAAATAGTATGATTGAAGTTCAGAACATCTCAAAGGAATATCCTTTGACGACAGCGCAGCAAAAGAAGTTGAATACAACAGATCCTTCTTTCAGCGCCATTGACAATGTCAGTTTTAACTGTACACCGGGGCGGGTGTTTTCATTGCTCGGCCCGAACGGTGCGGGAAAAACGACCTTGCTGCGCATCATCTCAACGATCCTCAAACCCAGTTCAGGAGACGTTAAGGTATGTGGTTACAGCGTAAAAGACCAGTCGGAAATGGTCAGGGGGAAAATCGGTTTTCTTACCGGTTCCACCGACCTCTACGCACGGCTCACTCCTGAAGAAATCGTGAAATATTTCGCTGATCTTCACAAAATGGACCCCGCCTTGTTCCGCGAACGCAAGGAAATGCTGTTCACGCAATTGAACATCAATGAATTTGCAGGCAAACGTTACGGTCAGCTATCGGTAGGCATGAAGCAAAAAGTGTCCATCGCGCGCAGTCTGATCCACGACCCGGATGTGATCATTTTTGACGAGCCCACTTCCGGTTTGGATGTGATCACGGCAGACAATATCATCAAGCTCATTCGCCAATGCAAGCAGGACAATAAAACTGTCATTTTCTCTTCGCACATTATGAGTGAGGTGGATTTACTCTGTGACGACCTGGCCATCATTGCCAATGGAAAACTGTTGTTCAACGACACCATCGACCAATTCCGTAGCTTGTCTGAGAACCAATCACTGACCCAAACATTCATCGATGTGGTGGGTGGCGAAACAGTCGAAATCTAATGCCCGAGTACTCATAAGTTGTAAAATCCAGAAAGAGATGAAAATTATTGTAACAGTCATTAAGAAAGAATTAAAAGATACGTTGCGCGACAGGAGGACCCTGTTCACGGCGCTTCTTCTTCCCGCTATTGTGTTCCCGCTAATGTTTATGGGAATGACCAAAATAGAAACCCAGCGTACGGAGGACGAACTCAACAAAGAACTCAAAATAGGTTTGGTAAATGCACCTGAAATCGCGGTCACACAATTCGGGTCGGACCAGAAAATAAAGGTGACCCGGTTGGAAGACCAACAAACAGGAAACAAGCTGGTGAAAGCAGACAGCCTGGATGCCATGCTGGTTTTCCCGGCCGATATCGCACAGAAAATGGAAACAGCAAAACCGGGCGAACTGACCATTTATCACAAATCCATTGATGCGGCAACATACCCGCGTTTACTTGAAAAAATTGGCCTGATCGAATCCGCTGTCGTTCAGGGGCGCATGCAGAAGATGGACATCAAAACCGAAGTGCTCACGCCGTTTTCCGTAAAAGAGGTGGATGTGGTATCCGCAAATGAAGAAATGGGCGCCACGATCGGGGCCATTTTTCCCATCATTTTCATCATCTTCTGTTTCATCGGCTGCATGTATCCTGCCATCGACCTCATTACCGGGGAAAAAGAAAAACGCACCATCGAGACATTGCTTACCGTGCCTTCATCGCGCTTTGAAATACTCATCGGAAAAATGACCACCATTGCACTTATCGGTTTCCTAAGCGCCATGCTTACCATTATCGGTATGTTCATCGGAGTTACCTATTTCAGCGACTCCACCCAGAAAATAGCCGGCAGTTTCACTGAAATCATCAGCATCAAGGCGATTCTTTTGCTGTTCGGCATGCTGATCCCGTTAAGTATCTTTTTCGCAGGCTTACTCACTGCGGTTGTGGTACGGACCAAAAGCTTCAAAGAATCGCAGAGTGTGGTAACGCCAATGACTTTTATCATGGTGGTACCTGCTATCCTGGCTCTTTCACCCGAAGTAAAACTCAACTGGCAGGTGGTCTGGATTCCGGTCTACAACATGGCTGTTGCGATTGAAGAAATCATCAACGGCACCATTTCCATGGGACATTACGCTGCTATTATTTTGACGCTCTGCACTGCTGCCTTCGTGTCGGCCTACATAAGCTTTAAGCAATTCTCAAACGAAAATATGATTGTAAACTAAAATCAGTTACTATGAACGGAAACCAATTTTATCTCAAGCCCAATGTCGTTATCGAACCACTGTATGACAGATGGTATGCATGGGCACACCTTATTTCACCGGCAACTGCAGCCATGAATGTTACCAACAGGCATCTCAAGATCATGAACTCCTACATCCAGTCACCACAGATCCATCAAATGGCCGTGAAAAACCCAAAAATGCTCGGTGGACCTTTTATGGATTACGATGGTGTTAGGATAGACGACATCAAAGCGCTTAGGGAAAAGACCCTCGAAAAACAAGCAGATCTTATTGCATTTGCTGCCGCTGTTAAGGAACTCGATGAAATGCTGCGCCTGAAAGCAAACGGTGGTTCACTGGAACCGTTGTATGAAGAAGTTCCGGACCTGCTGCGAGGCTATGTTGAGCTTGTTTACGACCTCAATAACAACCCGTCGTACCGCTTTTTTGAACCGCTGCTTTACTCCAGCGAATTCTACAAAAAAGATTCCCAGAGCATTGCGCTGTCCATCACTAACAACGATGAGCGGCCGTTTTGCCTAAGTACGCCGCGTATCAACGAAGAAGGCGTGCTTCACCTCGAAATCCCGTTCGATCACGAAGGAATCGATGCATTGTGCCGGATGAAGCGTACACCGGGTTCAATAGACGAAATTGCCGCTAAACTGGGTATTCGACCTGAAGACCGCGCACTTTTTGACACTTTCTTTACGGAACAGAGCCACCCGACTTACCGCAAATATGACGGTGATAAGGCTCGTATGCGCTATTTCGGACATGCCTGCATCCTATTGGAAACAAATGAGGTGAGCGTTCTGATCGACCCGCTGGTAAGTTACTACGGCTACGATTCGACAGTAGATCATTTCTCGGATATTGACCTTCCGGACACCATCGATTACGTTCTCATTACCCACAATCACCAGGATCATATCCTGCTCGAAACCCTTTTACCACTGCGTCACAAAGTGAAAAACATCATTGTGCCGCGATCATGCACCGGGGCGCTGCAAGACCCGAATCTGAAACTGACACTTAACAGCGTTGGTTTCCACAACGTGATTGAAATCGATGATATGGAGCAGGTTAAATTCCAGAATTGCACCATCACCGGGTTGCCTTTCACAGGTGAGCACGGCGATTTGAACATCCAGGCAAAATCGTGTTTCCATGTGCGGCTCGGAGCATCATCGTTCCTGTTTGTAGCCGATTCCAAGATTCTTGAGAGAAGAATTTATGAGCACATTCACCGCACCATCGGTGACGTAGATGTGCTGTTCCTTGGTATGGAATGCGACGGAGCACCTTATTCCTGGCTTTACGGTCCGTTGTTGACCAAAGATGTAACACGTGAAGACGACCAGACCCGACGACTTTCGGGCTGTAACCACGAAAAAGGAATGATGCTCGTCAATACCTTCAGTCCGAAAGAGGTATACGTATATGCAATGGGCGCCGAGCCGTGGCTGGAATTCATTAGCAGTATCAAGTACTCACCGGAGTCATACCCGATTGTACAATCCGATTTGCTCGTCGAAGAATGCAACAAACGCGGAATCGTTTCGGAGCGGTTGTTCGGTGAGAAGGAAATTTGCTACGTACACCACGCGGAAAACGAGCCGGTTGCCTGATAAGTTCAGTTATTAACCCGGAAAGACAGAGAGTCCGGATGTCTGTATGCTTTCGGACCTTCTGTCTTCCAAATCTAAAAATACAGTAAGCCGTATGACAGCTAAACCGAAATTGTTCCTTTTCCCATTTGCTGGAGGGAACTGTTATTCGTTCCAATTTTTAATGCCTCATATCAGCAATTTCGAGGTGATCCCGCTTGAACTTCCCGGCAGGGGAAAACGCATGGGCGAGCAGTTGCTGACCGATTTTAATTCAGCTGCCGCCGATTATCTTGCACAAGTCAAGAGAATGCTCGGCCAAGGTCCCTTTATGATGTATGGACATAGCCTCGGGACATACATGATCCTGAAAGTGGTGAGCGAGCTGGAGAAAGAAGGAAAATCACCGGTCTGTGTCGTTTTGACCGGAAATCCCGGCCCAGGGACAGATATGAACAAAACCAGGCATACACTCGGAAGAGAAGACTTTATCAATGAACTGCGAAAACTGGGAGGCATTCCGGAAGAAGTTATCGCCAGCAAGGAAATGTTTGATTTCTTCGAACCGATCCTCCGGTCTGATTTTAAAATTGTGGCCGATTGTGACCTGGAAGGGAAAGTGAAAATGTCGGTACCGATGTACGCACTCATGGGTGATGAGGAAAAACTATCTTCGTTGCTTGAAAATTGGGGCAATTACACTACCGGGCCGTTTAAACACGAACTGGTGCCCGGTGATCACTTTTTTATTCATCAACACCCTGAGAAAATTGGCGGGATCATCAAAACGTTCTACGTTCAGAGTATGGTATTGCAACATTGAACGGATTAAAAGCACTGATTTCGACCGGTTGCTGAAACTGCTTCCGGGGCGGATGCAACACGACGTGTTATCGTACCAGTTTGAAAACGACCGCAAACTGCGATTGGCAGCTCGCTTAATGTTGTTGGCTGCTTTGACGGAAAACGATAAAGCTGAACTATTAACGCATTATACGCTCAACAGTGTCAGCAAGCCTGTGATACCCGGCTGGAGCGATTTCAGCATTTCTCATTCGGGGAACCTGGTACTCTTTTGTGAAAGTGATTCAGATGTGGGGATTGACATTGAACTGGTGACCGAGCTGGACTTCGGGAACCTTGCTTCCTTTTTTCACAACGAAGAAAAAGAATACATTCTTGCCGGCGACACCTGCAACCGGTTTTATGAGACCTGGGTTAAAAAAGAGGCTGTTTTAAAAGCCATCGGCACCGGCATTGTTAACGGGCTGGACGCGTTCAGCTGTTTGGAGAATCCGGCGGTCGTAAACAATAAAAAGTGGTATTTTTATCCGTTGGTAACGGATGAAAGCTACAAGGCCTGTGTGAGCTCAAACCAGGTTTTTGAAGAAATCACACTCGAAGAATTTGACCCAAGGTTGGTGATGGATTCATTTGTTAGTAAAAGAGATTAATTCGATTCAATGAAATTTTATTTCACCCTTCAGGCAAAGATGTTTTACCGGACCATAAAGGACCTGGAAATCCATCCGTTGCTGGCGTTGCTGGCTGTAATAGGGTTTTTCATCGGGGGTTCTTATGTGCTTTTCCTTAAAATTGGCTACCCACACTATTGGTATGGAGCAATAGCGATATCGCTTGCTTATTTGATGGGTGGAAAGGAAAGGACCGAATTTCTGAAAAACCTTTTCACCCGGGAAAAATTCAGGCTGATCCGGCTTTGCGAAAACCTGCTTGTGGTCTTGCCGTTTATCCTGTATTTGCTCTATGAGCGCTTTCTGGTTGTCCCGGGATGCGTGCTTGCCGCCGCCGCACTTTTGTCGTTTTACAACAACGTGGGTCAATCGTTCTTTTCGATTCCCACGCCTTTTTACCGCTGGCCTTTCGAATTTACAACCGGTTTCCGGCGCTTTTTTTGGGTATTTGTGCTCATTTACATCCTCACCGGCGCCGCCATTTCTGTGGATAATGTCAACCTTGGGATTTTTATACTCCTGTTGTGCTTTGTATTCTGCCAGTACTTCTACTTTAAGGTCGAGCCTCATTTTTTTGTGTGGGTTCATGCCCAGACTCCCCGCGATTTTGTGCGTGGTAAAATGAAAGTTGCTGCGATCTACGGGTTGATTATGGGGCTTCCATTAGCTGTTTTACTGGCTGCTTTCTACCCGGAAAGTGCGCATTGGATTACCCTGGCGCTGCTCGTGGGAATTGTGTATTGCCTGATGGGCGCCGCAGCAAAATATGCGTATTACCCGGATGAACTACCGGTTTTTCACCAGGTTATTGTCGGTGTCGGACTTTTCGTTCCGCCGCTTGCCCTGCTGTTAATACCTTACTTTTACTCACTTTCAGTTAAATCACTTAAAGCGTATTTAAAATGATTACAGTTAAATCATTGTCAAAGTCATACGGAAATAACCGCGTTTTAAAAGGCATTGACCTCACGTTTAAGGAAGGCGAAATAGCGGGAGTCATCGGCGACAACGGGGCTGGAAAAACCACCTTGTTTAAATGCATTTCCGCGTTGGAATCGTTTGACGGCAGTGTTGAATACGACAAAGGCATTCTGAAAAACAACATCGGTTTCCTCGAAGCCAATCCTTACTTTTTCCCGAAAATGACCGGGCTGGAATACCTGCAGCTCATGTGCAATGCCCGCGACGTAAAGCTCGACAACCTCAAACAATACAACCTCTTTGACCTGCCGCTGGAAAAATACGCTGTGAACTACTCCACCGGGATGAAAAAAAAGCTGGCCTTAACGGGCATCCTGCTGCAAAAAAACCAAGTCTTTATCCTTGATGAGCCATTCAACGGCGTGGATATTCACAGCAACATGATCATCGAAGAAATCATCCTTAAGCTAAAAGAAGCCGGAAAGGTCGTGATTTTGTCCTCGCACATATTCTCCACCCTGCGCGATACCTGCGACTACCTGCTGCATCTGAAAGGCGGCATGATCGCAAAAAATGTGGAACGTGCCGATTTTGAAAAAGTAGAAGAAGAAATGAAAGGCGATGCCATAGGCGACAAAATCGGGCAGCTGATTATGAGTTTGCAGTGAAATTCATTTTTTAGTTGCTCTAAACCTTAATCAGCTGTTCCCTGTGCAAACAATGGTTATTGCCTCTTATCTCAAGTAAATAGTTGCCCGGACACAAATTCCCAAGCTTTAGCAAAGTCTTCGAATCATCCGATTGCGTATGAATTACGACCCTTCCTATTTGGTCGAACACAATAATTTCTTGCTTCGAAAGGCTGTTTCCTTCAGAAAAAATTACTACTTCATCTTTAAAAGGATTCGGATAAACAGTATACGCTGCGTCTGTGAGTACATCCGTGCCCAATGAGCAGTCGTTGACTACGAATAAAGCCGTATCAGTGATTACACATCCCAGCTGATTGTTGTAGGTGTATGAAATGACATGTTCTCCCGGGCCGGCAAAAGGTGGATAAAATTGATTGCCGATGACACCCGGGCCGGAATATTGTCCTCCTGCCGGGGTACCGTTGCTGAACATATAAGTAGGGTCGGTTTCGCAGAATTCTTCTGCAGGCACTGTGCCGAAATCCACTTGTTGCGATGTAAAGGAAATAACCATTGTATCCGCGTTGGGATAACTGAATGCCAAAACAAAGTGGTCAGCAGCTCCAGCAGGCTGAGGAATGGAAAAATAACCGGTGTCTACCAGGGTAGTCTGGCCAGCCGAGACTACCTGGCCATTGATTAGAACATCAAAAGTCAGTGAATCCAGGTTATAGTAATTGGAAAGCTGGATGTCAATGGTGCCGGCTATAGAACAGGCATTCATCGTAGCAGGAGCATTTACATAGCTGCAATCATCGGATACGCAGTTTGAATAGTTGAGAGACAGTAAAGTGGAATCCATTGTATAAGTTTGTCCGTCGACGAGTAATGTGCCGGCCCAGTTATGGTTTCCCGTGAAAACCGCCAGATCGCCGCAGGCTGTAGCCGCTAAGCGTTGGAACAACAAACTCCCGTAATTATCAGGTATTCCCGTATAGCTGAATTGTTTCATCGCTATTGGTGCGCCGTTGGCATCCAGTGTTGAAAGGAAGATCTTGTTTGATGGGAAATTCAGCATCGGGTATTCCGGGTGCGGCAGTTCGGTGTATGTGAGATCGTAGGTCCTGTCTTCGCCCAACATAACCACTGTCTGCCCATTCATTAAGGTAAAGTTGTCGAGTGTTCTGCAGCTCAGATAGGTTTCATCCGTTACAGGTGCATATACGAGGTCTTCAATATCACTGTGGGTACCTGTTGTAAGCCAGTTCATTTGGTAATTGGGGTTCATATTCATGACAAACGATCCGGTTGCCGTTGTAAGAACAGAATCCAGTACACTGATCGTCAATTCTCCGGGTTGCCAGACGTTGAACTCCCATCTCCCGGCAAGTGTGATATTATCGTTCTTGTCCACAAACATTTTCGGAACGGATTTTTGTCCCAGGTAACCACCTCCTGCTGCAAACTGGGCATTTCCGACCTGTGCGATGTTAGCCATATCATACACACCGTTGTCAGGGTGGTATTTTACGGTGAAGATTCCGCCACCAGAACCAGTCATTGCCAACTGGGGGTAGTTTTGTGTTGTAACATTCTGGTAGTTGCCCACCGCAATCACTTCACCTGTTGAAAGCACATCGATTTGCGGAGACCAATAAGACTGTCTGCTATCGCCCTGCGTACTTGAAGGACAGAGGAAGCCCGGCAGGGTGAAGGCTGTATTGGACCAGCTGCCCAGGTCAACCGGTGTTGAATTAACAAAGCTTCCATTACTGCTCTTGAGGGTAAAGAATTTTATGTCATAATTATTGCAGGTTGTTGCATGGACCCAATCGCCGTCTACAACAACGTCGGTAGTTCGGGCACCCGTATATAAAATGGCCGTCGGTGAAAGAAAACCAAGGTTGGAACTCCAGATCAGATCACCGTTGGTTTGGTCTATTTTCACAACGTAACAGGCGCCTTCATGGGCATTCACTGCCTGCGTAAAATGGAAGTCGACGTAATCGTCCTGGTAATCTTCTGTACCATCTATCCACATAACGATAACCGGATTGCCTTGTGCATCAAAGTCCATTTCCTCGATAACAACGCCGTTTAAATCACCCCAAAAAGTAGTTTGGGCGCGTTTTTCCCAAATCATATTGCCTTGTGCATCATTTTTCCGAAGGATGTATCCCGGTCTGTGGTGTACCGTCAGGTCAAAAGCAGCGATTTCGTAGATATTGCCGAAAGGGTCTATCCGGACATGATGCAGCCATTCTCTTTCATGCGGTTTGGTTGTCTGGCATGCCGGATCCATAGCAGGAACCGGGTCAGCATAGTAAATATGGTGTGTGACCGAATCAGAGCATCCAGCCAGTGGTTCGTTGCGTAGCTCAATACTGAAAAGTCCGGTGGTATCCGCAACAATCAGCGGTATGGTATCGGTTTCATCAGAAATGTAGGCAGGATTCAAATCGGGTGAAGACCAGAGGCGGTTCGGCGTTATGAAGGCGTTGGTCATGTGCACCGTATCACCGGTGAAGTAAGATCGTGAATGCAGTTCGTAATAGGCTTTTGATCGTTGAATACGAATCGTATCAATGACCTGTGCCGGAGAACAACCTGCCGTATCGGTGATTTCCAGGTTCACAAACATGTACATCGGCCCGTAGGCCTGCTCCAATGGGCTATTGTTAATGTATTGCTCCAAACCGACCTGTTCTACACTGAGCGTTCCGCCGGAATTTCCCGGAACAACAGTGTGTGGCGAGGTACCGAACCCGTTCATACTATAAGTCGTGTAAAAGTCATAAGAAATAACTGATTCGGTTCCGTTAATCGACAACATCGGGTTCACACCAACACAAATCACCGAATCATGGGGTAGAATGTCGAGATCAAAAAGATTCGGGCCTACTGCGATGTTTAATGTTACGGTATCGGCACTGGTGTCACAATAAAGCGTTTTATAGGAAATAATTTGAAGAACACCGTCGGTTGTTAATGCCGGCGTATAGGCATTAATATTGGCGGATGTCATGGTATAAGGCCCCGCAACCAGTTGCCCGTTGTAAAGTATTTTCACTGCAGTACTTGCCGGTGTACCAGAATCCGGGTTGATGAATACATGAAGCGGTTCACCATAGCAAGCCGTTGTATCAACAGTATAAACAAAAGAATGTGGCGCCACAGGTGCCGAGAAGGTTACCGTTTTGGTAGTGGTGCTCATTAATCCACCGAAGTAGGTGTTCAGTTTTATGGTATAAGTGCCATAAACTCCCGGCGGTGTAGGATAGTTAAGGCTCTGTGTTGTGGAGGTTAGCACATTATTCACAAACCATTCGTAAGAATCGGCATAATCGGCATAGGGTATTCCCACAATGTTATCTCCCGCACATGGGCCGGGGCCAGCAATCTGGAAATTAGACGGGACGTATAATGTTGGAGGTTGTGTAAGATCAATCCGGTAAATTCTGCCAAGATTTGGTGAGTTGAAGCCAATTGCGATACCATAGGATGATCCTAACGAAATACTTTTCGGAGCATAACCGTTTCCGTAGGGAGAAGTGATGTGATAAACCTCCTGGTTGCTGCTGTCAACGATGTAGTAAAATCCAACATCGAATGTAAGGAGCCGGTTATCAGGAAGAAACGCTGCATTTTTGCACGGATTATTACCATTGACCTGGAGATTTTTGTTGATGTATGTAATGGTATCCAACAGGTTCGCAGAATTTAAAAAAGTCAATTGTGAACCGCTTGCAACGGTTCGTGTAAAGACAACACCGTTTGCCGAATTGGATGCGGCGACAATTTCAGATGATGGAAAACCAAAATCCACTTCATTCCAGGTGGTTCCGTTATCGGTTGAAATGTGCACCCCCGTTGCATAACCACCCACAACCCAGGAATTGCCATTTTCATTGTAGCGGATAAACGGCGAGCTTACATTTAATGTGGACAGCTGGATAAATGTCCAGTTTGCACCGCCATCCAATGATTGGTGAACCCCGTTTTTAGCGCTTACAATAACGGTATTTCCATTCACCGCGATATCTGTGAACCCCTGTGAGGTGCTTACTGACAGAACGATAGTCCAGTTAGCGCCGCCATCCGTAGTTTTGGAGACGATGTGATTAGAGCTGGTTTTCCCTACAATATACATCGTGGATGCATCCTCAACAGCGATATTCAATCCTTCTACCTGGTAAAGGCCGGTTCCAGCACCGTTATTTAGTTCGGTCCAGCTCATACCGTCATCTGTAGAAATGTAATGTTCTACACCACCGGCCAGGGCAATGTCAAGCCCTTGGTTTACATAACTATAGTTCAGCTTCGCGTTGATGGAAGGAACGGCCGTAAAGACCTGTGCCCGGATTACAGAATTACAGAGAAGCAGGGTAATTATCAGAAGGTTGAATGTTGTTTTCATGGCGATTGACTCAGTTTGTGCAAAGGTAGTACATTCAATAAAATGTACTGGCAATAAGTTGCCCGGGAAAAGTATGATGTAGGTTTTTAGCAGAGTCCCACACCCACTCTCAGTACTCGCACTGAAAGAAAAGAGCAGATACGAAAGTGGGAGTTTGAGCGTGAGTCCTGAGGGAAAAAGAAAAGCTTCCACCGCGGCATACTCTTTTCTTTTGCTCCTCCTTCTGGGCGTGTATCGAACCAAAATTCAGTTTTTATCGGCGTTTCAGAAGGGTGGGAGAGCCCTTTTGGGCTTGAGAGTTGTTATTCTGACCCTTTCTTTACAAATTGTCAATATTGCTGTATTCGATTAACAGGATTCAATGCCAGCCTGATCAATTATTGCTTCCGATGCCTTATAACTAAAATTTTAATGTAAATAATTTGGATTATTGTTGATTAAATGATAATTTGACACTCTAATCATTAATTCACTTACAAATGCCACAATTGACAAAACCTATTACGACGAATTTATTCAGCTTCAAAACATTTCGATCTCCTGATAAGATTGATTATATCCAAAAGCAGGAATTCTTTATTCACCATCCGGATATTACGTTAAGCGCATTTAATCAATGTCCGATTCCTGAACACAATGGTTCCACGGATCAACTGCATAAGTTCATAACCGAGTTTAAACCGGTTAGGAGTTACAAAGAAATACGGGCTAAATATCCTGCGATGTATGATTATTCGAGCTTGCTCATGCAGCAAAGAAAAAATGACAGTACAAAAAGGACGTTGGTTGAAAAAAAGCCTGAGCCGCTTAACAATGATGAGATTTTAAAAGTTTGGGACGAATTGTTTGTTCAGCTTGCAACTCAGGCGTCCAAAACTGCAAGACAAGCTTGTATTCAGTTGATTATTGCCCAGCATTATTTAAAGAACCATAAAACGCTTGATTTAAAACACCTATCCAAGTTGGTGGTTGTTATTCCCGACATCGTTATTGCCTGTTTCAAACCATGGAGGTTTTCCAGATGCGGAGGTGAATTGTTCGGAGTTCATAACCTTGGAATTCAGGAATACAGAAGAGTTGAACAAACGCTTTGCTGCTATGTGCCGGGTGAGGTTTCTCACATTGAGAACATCATGGCAAGAGAGTACAAAGAAAAAAGCACACGTAACCTGTTACGAACGGAATTCACTACGGAAATTACCAACGAAACCGAAATTGAAAATATCAATGATACGACAACCACGGAACGCCATGAATTGAGTAGCGAATCTGCAAAGGAATTGCAAAAAGACAAATCGTTTGATATCAGTGGTTCCGTTACCGTCTCGAAAGATTCAAAGGTATTTGGAAGCATTACTGCAAACGTAAGTTCAGGCTACAATAGTAGTTCCTCTTCTTCCACTTCCAATACGGAAGCAAAGAACTATGCAAAGGAAATTACCGAAAGAGCATTGGAACGCGTTGTGCAAAAAACGACTGAGAAGCGCACCTTCAAAATGATCAAAGAGTTTGAAGAAAACAACAAACATGGTTTTGACAACACTACCGGTGACCAGCACGTAACAGGCGTTTACCGTTGGGTAGATAAGGTATATGACAATGAACTTGTCAATTATGGCAGACGCCTCTTGTTTGAAATAAGTGTTCCCACGCCTGCAGAGTTCTACAAAAAAGCAATGGAGTGGAAATCGAAAACAGCTGAAACTGCCACAAACGTGCTTACACCACCAAAAACCCTGGAAGAATTTGGAATAGGTTCCGCAACCGATGTGAAGGGTGAAAGTGCTACTGCAGCGGCTGCAGCTTATGGCTTGACGATTACAGCTTATGAAAGCCAAACACAGTACGTTTCTGTTGATATTCCGGTAACGGAAGTTCAAAATAAGAGTTTCTCGCAAACCCAAACCTTATCCAGCATAGCCATCCCAACGGGCATGGTAGCCGAACGAATTGATGGGGTGGGATCAATCAATTACAAAACAGTGACCGGTTCAGCGTATATTGCTTTCACTTTTGGCAGTTATGAAAGTTACAATGGTGACTGGACTGATCAGGGAACAAAAAACTTCGATTACCACTTCGCGTTAAGTCCGCCATTAGTGGGTTCCATTCCTTTTGTTGTGAGATACAGACGAGCAAACAGTTACAGTGGATCACTTCAGGTAAAGTGTGTTTCGGATCCTACTTTATACCTTGAATGGCAAGAGGAAACATTCGTGGCACTGCAAGCTGCTTATCAGGATAAACTAGACGCGTATAGCGAAGAATTGGCGCTTCAACAAGCAGCACAACAAGCCGAAGCTGATCAACAGGAGAATGAAAATTTCAGCAATCCTAAAATGAATCGTTTGATCGAAGAACGGGAATTGAAACGATTGTGCATTGAAATGATGAGTAAACCATATTGCTACGATATGGGATTGAATTTCAACACCTGTAAAACCTATGCCTGCGAATCGGAATGCGGCGAGGTGGAAAACGTAGTTAGCGAGGTAACTCAAAACAAAGCGTTGGAAAATTACGCAGAGTTTATCAAGTTCTTTGAAACGGCATTTCATTGGGAGATTTTCAGCTATATATTCTATCCTTATTATTACGCTGCAAAATGCAACTGGTCGGCCTTATTGCAAACCAAAAATGACGACCCGATTTTTGAGGCGTTTTTACAAAGTGGAATGGCAAAATTGTTGGTTCCTGTTCGTCCTCAATTTGAAAAAGCAGTCATGTGGTACATCGAAACAGGTGAAATCTATACGGATGAAAACCTGGTTCCGGAAATAGAAGATGACCGCTATTTGTCGTTGTTGAAAGAATTGGAAAATCAGGAAGAAGTCCGGGTTGAAGGAAAGTGGAAAACAAGAGTACCTTCTACTCTTACCATCATTCAGGCGAAATCCACATACCTGGAAGACGAAAAAGGCTTACCATGTTGCGACGATGAAACGGAAGCTTTTGGCAGTGATGACCGTTTACTGGAAGGTACCGACCCTCAATAACTAGTTTTACCGATTCAATTCTACTAAAGAATTGAATCGGTATTCATATTTATCATCGGAACATTTAAGTAATATGAAATTTAAAGGTCTAAGTAACAATTTCACAGAGTGGGAAAAGTTGCAGTTCTTTTCAAGACCGCAGGATAGTTTTAAATTGGATTGGGGAAGTTATTACTCGACCGATTTTGGAAATACATTTTTACCGTACGTTGATCAACTTAAAAATAAGGGTTTAAAGATATACGACGGTGCCAACTTGTTTCTGGGATGTAGCCTGTTGGATAACAACAAATTAATGATTGATCAGGATAATTTGTTTAACTTGGTTCTATATACCTACCCGGAGGGTACGTTGGTTGCTGAAAAGATCAATAAAATAAGAGCTGAATCTGATGAAGTATGTGTTTTCATGCAGCTGGACGAAAAAGACAAAATCCAAATTAAATTCGTTTTCGGGAAGCAGTTCAAAGCCTATTTAACCGACTATTTCAGGAAAGAAAAAAAAGCACTTGACATATCAGGACTCGAATCAATGCTATTTGAAACGGATAAAAGTGCATTGAAGAACTATTTTAGCGAATCCGTCAATCATCAAAACACCTTACTTTACATTTTATCATTTTTAGATGTAAAAATCGGCACAGAATTCGATGATGGTACAATACGAATAAAACTGTTAAAGGAGTTGGACACCATCGTTCCATTTGGGGTTAAGAGTTATTCGAAGAATGCGAAAGAAGCCGCGAAGAAGCAACCAGAAAACGAACAAATTCGATTTGAAATTGACATACATGAAAACGGGATCGAGGATATCACCATTGAAATATTGAAAGGAAAAGACGTTTACAGTAAATACAGTTCTGGCTTAATCGATATTAAAGGAAAAACGTTAAACAAACTCAAAGTTTACCCGGCCGGAAAATATTACTTTGGTTGGGATGGATTTGATCAGGGAGGCATCTATGATAGCACCATACTTACGAATCATGACTTTAAATTGCGTGTAATTACCGTGAATAAAGGTGTTTTAAAAAATACAGAAAGTAACGTGTTTGTATTTAAGCATCAGGAAGCAAAATGGATTGATGTCAAAATTGACAGAATTGCAAAGCGTGCGGACTTTCACCTGCGTGTAGATCTTAAAGATGGGGGTGAAAAAGGAACACAAGTGGATTGCAAGAATTCAGGAACCAATTGTCCGTGGCATGTCATCCCACCAATTGCAATAACAAACGAGGGTTTTCCTGCCATTCAAACCCGAACGCAAAGTTATGTTGATTTGAAAAATGCGGCTTTGGTTGGTATTGGTAAGTTTTGGGGACGAAATTCAACGAATATTGGAAAAGGTATTACCGTTACTGGTAACAAATATGAGGTTTTTGTGACATCTGAAGTTTCAGAAAAAGGCTTGAAGGCACCAAAAATAATCTACACAACAAACGATGATATAGAAAGACGATCCAGGAACTTTTTTTTATCGCGAATATTATTTTACAATGTTGGTTACTTCTATGATTCTAACTGGCCAAAATATGCTAATTATTATTTATACCGAAATCCAGCTTTAGCAAAGAGACGATATGATAATCAAGGTTGGTATTATGTTCCGGAGAATATTCCGGATTTCGAAATGACCTCGGCACACGAAATAGGTCACCAAATATTATTAGCATATGGCGGCACCAATTATTCCTACAGTCATAAAGATAGCTCTACTGTCCTCACACAGAAAGGGCTTAACAATCCGCTGCCAACATCCGGAGAAATTGACCTTATGCAGTATTATAACGATTACTATGACATTTCCCGAACAGTTGCTGCTGAGGTAGATGTGTTGGGCTTCTTTTGGTTAACTAAATTACACGCAACATGAAACATTTTCCATTGCTCGGTATTTTAAGTTTCATGTGTCTAATCTCCTGTGAAACTGAGCATGTTCTATTGGATAACCACATGGGTATTGTGGTGGATAAATCAACCAATGAACCCATTGCCGGAGTGAAAATAGCTACGGATTCCATGGCGTTTGATTATTTTGAGCCTGTTATAACCGCGGAAGATGGCGTTTTTTATACTCCGGGATTAATTCGACCGGATTACGACAAAGGATATATGTGGAGGAGACAGATGTCCTATGTATTGATATTCAGCTCTTCCGGATACGTGAGTGACACCATCCGCTTGAGTGGTGACAACAATCAACAATTGGATACAATTGACTTAGGAAAGATTTACCTCATCCCGAAACCTTAATAACCTGGGTTTTATTGTAAGCATGAAGCGCTAACTTCTTACGTTTCTAATCCATTGTTGAGGTCAACAAAAGAATTCTTCAGAGATCAAGATTGATTATTAGGAAGCATTCAATTTACATCATTCGTTGATATGTAGTTTGATATTCTGCCCTCATCAAACCTGGGGTTTAGCGAAAGCTTTCGGGGTCTGGTTAACAGTCCCAACTAAGAGTATTTGAGCTTTAGTTTTTCTATGATTTCAGGGTATTTGATCAGATTTTCTATATAAATCTTGCTTTTCATCTTCTTGATATGCTTTTCTATTGCTAATCCCTGAGATTTTGAAACACATGGAATCTCAAGAAAAAGTATCCAATCATTTGCTTTAGCAGTAAATTTTCTTGCTTCAGCGTTTTCATGAAAATGGATACTTGCTCTCAGGATTTGTGGTAAATCTTGAATAAAAGCGGTTTAGTTTGTTGGTCACAAACTGGTCCCAGAAAAAGTATCTTGATCTTTAGCAGAATCCACACTCACTCTCGGTACTCACACTGAAAGAAAAAGAGCCTTATTAAAATAGTGTGAGTTTGAGTGTGAGTCTCGAGGGAAAAGAAAAGAGTCCACCGCGGCGGACTCTTTTCTTTTTGCTCTTCCTCTTGGGCTCGAACCAAGGACCCTCTGATTAACAGTCAGATGCTCTAACCGACTGAGCTAAGGAAGAATTCGGTTACTTACTTTTGATGTAAGACGGGTGCAAATATAAATAAAGAATTTGAATTCAAAAACCTTCGATTAAAAAAATGCAGCTATTTTTTGAGTATTGACGGTAGTTTGCTGATGATCAAGCCCTAAAAATCTTCTTCCGTGAGCGTATAATCGTCCAAACTTGCGTCGCAACCTTCTTCGTCGCAGTTCAAATCGTTGTCGTCGACCATGTCAAAAGGCATTTCACCATCGCACTTGGCCGGACGCAGGATATTCGTTTTGGAGACGTTGAGCCGGATCTCGGAGCGCGTAGTGCCGTCTTCCTGCAGAAAAGACTTCGAGAAAGGAGTGCCGAGCAATTCAACCAGGGCGCCTTTTTTGAGGAAATCCAGGATGCGCATGTTGGCACCTTCCTTTTTCCAGATCGTACAGTTGACCCACGTGGTCTTGGTGCGGGCTTCGCCGGTGCGTTTGTCGCGCCAGTTCTTGTTGTGGGCCACAGGAAAATTAATCGCGATCACACCACGTTCCATGCGTTTTACAACGGCATCTTTTCCAATATTTCCAATTAAACGGGTTTCAAAAACGGTAGCCATACTTTAAGACATTGGTCTGCTGTTGGAAGTCCAACCGCTAACAAAGTTAATATAAAAACCTGATTTCGATATAGCTATTGATTCAGAAGGCCTGTATGCCTCGTGATCCGATCCTGTTGCGACGATCTGACAACGCGTTATTTCTAAAACGTTACGTCTTCTTTTTCGTGATCACGATGGCGTCGGGGAAGCCCTTCTTTCTCACCTCATCCCGGTAAGTTTCGGCATCTTCTTTGGAAGCGAACGAACCGACGGTGTAACGGTATTTGTAGCCCGATTCGGCAATTTTTTCGCGGACAACCGTTTTATCGAGCTTTTTGAATGAAGTGGCCGTCGTCTCGATAGGTTCTTTCGAGCTCATGATCTGTACCGTATACGTCGTTCCCGTTGATGAGGCAGCAGAACTTTCGGTAGCGGCTGTAGTGCTGGCGGAGGTCGTTTTCGTAAACTGGATGGTCGGGTGTTCTTCCTGCAAAAAGGTGCGCATGCCCCGAAACAAGGCTGAGGCCAGGATGTCTTGTCCGTAGGTCGAGTTGAGGTAATTGGCTTCGCTTTCGTTCGTGAGGAAGCCGCATTCTACCAAAACACTGGTCATTTCGGTAAATTTCAATACCTGCAATGTGTGCTCGCGATCGTCGTTGTCTTTTACGCCACGTGATTTCCGGCCGGCTTTTCCGCCAAATTCCTTTTCGAATGTTCGGGCCAGCTTTACGGATTTGCGCGAGGTCATCGAATGAACGTGTGATTCCGTTCCGTGAATACCGGTATTCGGACTCCCGTTGCAGTGGATGCTGATGAAATAATCGACTTTTTTGGAATTGGCCATTTCCACGCGCTCATCGAGCGAAGGAAAGCTGTCGTCGGTGCGGGTATACAGGACGGTTACGTTGGAAAGCTTTTCTGTTAGGTAGGCCCCGAATTTCTTGGCAATGATGAGGTTGAGCTCTTTCTCGGATTTATGCGACGAGTTAACCGATTCGTGCCCCGGATCCGAACCGCCATGCCCCGGATCGATCAGTATGGTAATGCTTTGGCTTCGCGCCGTCCAACTGATGATCGATAAGAGTAGTACAATGCCTAATCGTAACATGGCCCAAAATTACAGTTGTTCTTTTTTGAAATGGAACGGCCGGTGAAAGGTTACTAAAGGCGGGATGTTAATTATGGGTTAAATTCATTATTTCACCATCCGCCCGGGCGGACACAGTTTTTTTGGAAGGATAGACGTCTTTGTGTAATTACAAATTGAAAAATTATCAATTATAAAGTGGCTATCTTGATAATTTCGCCATTTATAATTGATAATTCTTTTTCCTAGCGTCTTTGTTTTGAAAATAGTTCAATCACTTCCGGATCACAAACGACTTCACTTCCGTTCCGGCATTGGTGTAGACCGTAATGAAATACGTTCCTTCTGAAAGCTCAGTCACCGGGATATCGGCAGCTGTTTGATTCACTTCCATGGTTTTCATCAATCGACCGGCTTCGTCGTGAATTTCAACGCCCGAAATCGTGTGTAAAGGATGCGTTACCGTCAGCTTGTCGGTTGTCGGGTTCGGGAAAATCAATGTACCTGAAAGTGTGTTCTCGCCAATTCCGGCACCGGAACAATCCTGTACGAGAACTTCCAGTGCTACGCCCAGATTTTGAATGTAGTCAGGACACTCAGCCGGCGCTCCGGAAACATGGTAGATTCCGGCAGCCGTAATCTCCAGAACGTTATTCGTCTGGTTCGGGATGGGTGTTCCGTTGTTCGTCCACACAATATTCGTCGTGTACGGCTGCATCAATTCAAAATAGGCCGTGTCACCTTCACAAATCACTGTTTCGCCGTTCCACCCAACGGTAAAATCACCAGTTGTCATTACTGCCGGCGGAAGGAAAGCCCATCCGTCGACCAAAAATTCAGGCGACATTTCCGTCGTCACGCCATCCGTTACCTCCACAATCAGGTAAGATGCCGCATAATTGGCGGCATCCATCAGCAAACTTTGCGACGTAGCTCCCGGAATGAGGACCGTATCCGCCGAACCATAATAGCGCTGATACCACTGATATCCCTGGAAAGTCTGTGTAGTAACGGTGCCCGTTCCTTCCGGACAAAGCATGTTGTCGCCACTGATCGTTGGGTTTAACTGCGCACCAACTGTTGATGCGCTCAATAACAAAGCAGAAAATCCTGCCAATCGTACTAATTTATTCATACTACTCTTTTTTAAAGTGACGGTTTGCAAAAAAGAAGGGTTGCCCGGCAGCAAGCAGTTTGGCGTAATTTCACAGGACAACGGTTGGAGGTTATTTTTTGCAGGGAGCAGAGACGACGGAATATTCCATTAAATGTTTGAATTTCAAACACATAGTAATATTGCAATATTGATTTTTTGTTTTGTGAAAATTAAATAATTGATTGTCAGAGTATTACGTTTTTACCAAAGGAATCTAATGGTAATCCGGGTTGTTTTTTGCTATTCTAAACGTCTGTTAATCAATTGCAATTACTTGTTTTTCAGCAACATAGTAATATTGCAATATTGATTTTTTGTTTTGTGAAAATTAAATAATTGATTGTCAGAGTATTACGTTTTTATCAAAGTGAATCTAATGGTAATCCGGGTTGTTTTTTGCTATTCTAAACACCTGTCAGTCAATCGTAATCACCTGTTTTTAAGCAACATAGTAATATTGCAATATTGATTTTTTATTTTCAGTTGTTTTTTAAACGTTAACCCTGTCTCCGAAATTGCTTTCTACCCCCAAAAAACCGATTTTTGTTACCAATGAAACAGGTAACAGTCGCTTTGGTCGAATTTGGTGGTTCGCACGATGAATGCATGCTGACGCAATTAGAGGCGCTGCAATCGGTGAATGCCACTGTTATCCTTGTTACCAACCGGCAGTTGTATGACCGCAACCCGCATTGGCACAAGTTGATAAGCGAGGCTTATTTCATCGAACCAACCGGGAAAGCCCTGAAAGATGTAGGGCTCATGCGGCGTTTGGTCAGGTACCTGAAACAAAACAATGTTTCGAAAGTGGTGTTCAATACGGCGCAGGGCGGACATGTGCGGAACCTGTCGTTTTTACTGCCAAAATCCATTCGGGCTTATGGGATCATCCATACCATCCGCAAGTTCCAGGGAAGTTTTACTCAAAAGGTCATCAACCGGAAAATCAAACGGTATGTGGTCCTCAGCGATGATCTGCTGCGACACGTGACGGCCCCGAAGGGGATTTCCGTAAAAAGCTTTTACCCGGTTTCTTTTCCGAATTTCCACCAGCAGGTCGAAAAACAGGCCGGTGGATACTGGATTACCATTACGGGTGGCGTTGAAAATCGTCGAAAAGACCTCGATGCCGTGATCGGTTTTATCCAGGCTACCGGTCCCGAAGTTCGTTATGTATTCCTTGGAAAAACCGACCTGAACCATCCTGATGCAAAGGCGTTCCTGGAAACCGTTGAGGCCGCTGGTTTGACAGATCGTGTGCGTTATTTCACCGATTTTGTGGATCATGCCACCTTTGATGCCTATTTGCAGCAAACCGATTTCCTGCTGCCACTCATTCACCCAAACACGCCAAGCGCCAACGAATACATCAATCACCAGATTTCCGGGGCGTTTACGATTGCTTTTGCGTATAAAATTCCATTGCTGATCCATGCCGTGTACAATACCGAGTACGATTTGACGATCAGCGCTTCGTTCTACGATATTCCGACTTTTGGAGAAAACCTTCAAACGGCTTTTTCCCTGCGCGAACATCTTTATCAACGGATCAGCCAGGAGGAAAAATGGACGAAATCGTATCAATATCACAACTACCTGCGGTTCCTGGAAATTTGAATTATAAATGTCGAAATTATCAATTATCAAGGTGTCCACTTTATAATTGATAATTCTGTAATTCATAATTTTAAGAACGTTTATCCTTCAAAAACTTTGAAATTAGCGTCCAGTTAATTGGTATTTTCAAAATTGATTTTCATCGCTATGGAATTTGGAAAACTCCCCTCTTCACTCCTCGAAACAGTCGATTTCACACTTCCTCCAGATGGCTGGTTTACACAGCAATTACTGAACGGCCGGCGATTTCCGGGAATTAAAGTCTATGTTGGTGGAGCGAAATGGGCGCCCGAAACCTGGAAAGGAGTCATCTATCCGTCGGATGCGAAGGAAAAGGACATGCTTTCGCACTACGGCCAGCATTTCAACAGCATCGAGCTTAATGCCACACATTATAAGGTTTATTCCGAATCCACCATCCGGAAGTGGGCCGAAAAAGTGCCGAACAAGGACTTTCGGTTTTGCCCCAAGATCACGCAAAGTATCAGTCACTACAGTGATTTGTCGAGTCAGCGGGCGCGCGAGCTCACGGATAATTTTTTGAATGGCGTTCTGGCTTTCGGAAAACAACTGGGGCCGGTTTTCCTGCAACTGAGCGAAAAATACAGTCCCGAACGCGGCTTGCAGCTGTTGCATTACCTCGAAAACTGGCCGGTTGACGTTCCGCTTTTTGTAGAGGTGCGTCACGAAAAATGGTTCAGCGACCGTGAAAACCGCGAATGGCTCTTCGGTCACCTGCACCGCCTGGGAATGGGAGCTGTCATTACCGACACTGCCGGTCGCCGCGATTGCGTGCACATGGAACTCACATCGCCCAAAACCATGATCCGTTTTGTGGGAAATGGCCGCCACGCCACCGACTATATACGTATTGACGCCTGGATCGACCGGCTGAATCACTGGATAACAAGCGGCCTGGAGGAACTTTACTTTTTCATGCACCAGCCCCACGAAGAATATTCGCCCGAAATGTCGGCCTATTTTATTGAAAACCTCAATAAAACAGCAGGTTTGGACCTGAAACCACCGCGGTTTATTGCCAGTCAGCCGGCGTTGTTTGATTGAATAAAGGGTAAAGCACAGTAGGGGTAAAACCCAATTATATATTTCACTCTACGGGATGTCATATAACAACAAACCACAGCCCGAAAGCCATGGTTTGTGACAAAAGTACGAAAACGAGGTGGTTGATCACGGAATCATACGGAGGTCCTTTCCGGCGATATCCTGCCAGGAATAGAACTGAAAAGTTTTGTTATCAGACATCGCTACAAACAATCCTTTCGGAAAATGTTTCCCAAACGGCAGTGCGCAGACTTCCGAGCCGTCGCTTTCATTGGTAGAAACATGCACGGTTTTCAACAGCGGATGATCGTGCGGTTTTCCTTTGGTGCCTTCGCGCGGAAAAATGTGGAATGTGTTGTTTTGCTGGTCCGAAACCAGGATATAACCTTCTTTGCTGTTCAGGTTATAGATCGAAATGCCCTCGTGGTCTTCCTGGAAACCGGTTGTCGCAAACAAGGCCAGCTCTTCGTTCCCTTTTTCGGGATCGGCATAGTACTTGCGCACGCCTACTGTTTCATCGGAATAATAAACGTAGCCCAGCTGGTCGTCGACGGCAATGGATTCGATCTCGTTCTTTCCGGAGTATTTGCCGAATTTGCGCACCAGCGTGAAGGCCAGCTTGCCGTCTTTCTCTTCCAACAGGTATTGCCACAGGTACGAACCGTCGGTGGGACCATTTTTGCGGCCGGCGATCACATAGATCTGTCCTTTTTTGTTTTTGTAGCACGAAATACCCATCAAATCGCGGAATTCTTCGCCGGTTTCACCTTCAAATGCCGGGAAACCGCCATTGTCAATCGGCTGCATATCAGGCACTGAAAACACGCGTACGTTGTGGGTTAAGCGCTCGGAAACCACAGCGATGTCCACTTTTTTGCCGCCCAGTTTCAGGCCGTATTCCACGTCAATGTTGTTGGGACGCTTCAACCCGCGAACGGTACGTTGCTGGTCGATTTTACCATTCAGGTCATACACGTACACTGCGCCATCTTCATCCTTGTCCGTTCCTAAAATCAGTGATTTGGAAGCATCAGCCGGGTTCACCCAAATCGCAGGATCATCGGTGTCATGGATCGTTGTATCCGTTACCACCAGCGGTTTCAACGCAGTAGTGTCGTTTGCTGCAATTTCTTTTGTTGTTCCCGATTCGCTTGTTTCGGATGAGCAGGACGTTAACAAGGCGCCTGTGAATAACCCGGAAGTTAGTAAAATGGTATTGAATCTGTTATAGATCATCGTGTAAGAGTTAATGTTAATTCATCTGTTTCAGTATCGCCGTCATCACCGGCCAGGGTCAGTGTGAGCGTGTTGCCAATGCGTTCAAACGAGCCTTCGTATTCTATTTCGGTGATGAACCCATTGTCTTCCTCACGTTCAATAATGAAATGTACAGCCCCGCTTGTGGCATCGTCGAGCTCTTCAAATTCACCTTCCAGCCCGACTTCCACGTTTACGGTTTCCGGCGCACCGCAATTATCAACGGTTTCGGTTTCCACCAGTGTAATCACCAGTTTAAACTCATCGAACGCAAACTCCACTTCGATTCCATCGATTTCAGCAGCCGTTAAACCGTCCAGGTCAGAATTCGCCATTGTAAATAAGTCAAGAATCTTTGCTAATTCCGTTGCGTTGGAAGGATCCGATTCCCAGCTTCCGAATACTTTTTCATCATCATAAAGTCTGAATTCAGTTTCGATATCGGTATTTACGACAACTTTTTCAGAAGTAGACCCAATGCCGGTCAGCGCAAAAGTAAACCCGCGATCGTCACTGTTTTCAACAGCGTCGTCCATCAATGCCGGATCAAGCTCGAATTCCAGCTCAATGCTTTCCACACCGGCAGGGAAGATCACCGAGCCTTTCCCGGTTGTAGCGTCGAAGGTAAATTGCAGGTCAACGCCCAAATCTTCGGAAGTCGTGCAATCGTCTACTTCGTAAAACGCAGTCCCGCCTGTGATGTAATCGCCCCAGTTCGCAAAACCTTCGGCATCTTTCAATTCAAATTCAACCGTCAAGGCATTTGAAAGCGTTTGTGGTTTGCCCGATAGCTCAATTCCTTCCGGATCAATGCCATCGGTAAGTTTGATCTCGAATGAAGCTTTGTCGGTGTCTTCCAGGTCGCCGGCATCTTCTTCATCCATGACCAGTTGTTTCGGAAAATCGGCCACATCGGTCGCTTCCGTGTGCTCAAATTTCTTTTTCGAGCAAGCCATGATCAGCAAAACTGTCACCACTATAAATAAGCTGTTATACTTCATAAAGCGTTTTATTGAATGTCAAACTTGAGTCCGGCGCGCATCCAGAATCCGTAAAATTCGCGCTGAACGGTATTTTCTTCTTTCCCCATGTACGATTCAAACGGCTGATTGGTCAGGTTCATCAGCTCGACGAATACACGGTATTTCTTTTTAATCGTGTAACCAAGCGAGCAGTCAAGCTGCATGCGGTTTTTCACATATAGATCGTAATCGCTTACGGACCCGATTTCGCTAAGGTAAGAACCGTTGAAATTCAAGGCTGCTCGCACAAAGAATCCTTTGTTTTCATACATCAGTGCCGCGTTTCCAAGGTGCGTCGTTTGTCCCGGCAGACTGATCGTTTCAAAGCTTTCTGCCGGAGCATTTTCAGCCCTGTCCTGGATGGATGCTTCCGACATGGTATAGGTATAATTGGCATAAACGCTGAACCCTTTCAGTTTTTTCGGCAGGAAATCCAGTGATTTCTGGAACGCCAATTCGACCCCGAAAAGTGTTGCCGTATTCCCGTTTTGTGCCTGCGTTACATCTACCAACACAGATGCATCATTCAGGTAAGGTTGATTGAAATCGGTGCGGTTGTAGATAAAACCATCCAGTTGCTTGAAGAACACGCCGCCGGAAAGGATGCCCACATCGCCGAAGTATTTTTCATACATCACATCAGCGTTGATGGCTGAAACCGGAGTCAGGTTGGCATTTCCGATCGTCACTTCGCCGTCTTCAAGATTGGCTTCCTGTGCAGGAATGATCTCGTCGAAGTTCGGGCGGGCATACGACCACGTCAGCGCACCGCGCAGGTTCGTTGTTCGATTCACCGCATAGCGCGCCTGCAACTGTGGAAGCACGTAACCGTAGTTAGTGCTACCCGATACAGGGATAATTTCGCGCAAATCGCCGTTCGGGGCAATCACCACATCCGATGACTTGTAAGCAACGCTGGAGTATTCGTACCGGACACCACCGATCAGCGTTAGCTTGTTAATCGTTTGACGCGTCATGAGGTAACCGGCGTACACGTTTTCTTCCGCTTCGTACGATTCCAACGCTTCATCGATTGCTTTGTCCTCGATCTGTAATTCAAACTGCGCCGGGTTGTTGTTGAAGTAATCTACAAACGTTGGCATATCCACTGCAGCTGCCAGTTGGTAACGCCCTCCAAGGTAGTTGTCATCCAGCAAACCGCCTTCAAATGTGTTGAGCGTCGGGATATTTCCCATACCTTCGTACACATTCTGCTCGATCTCGAACGATTTTTGCTTCATGCGCATTTTTCCGCCCATTTTCAATTCACCCTTGCTTGTTCCGATGAAATAAGGGATCGCCAGGTTGATTTTAGCCGTCACGTTCTGGTCTTTCGCAAAGGTATTTCCCACTTCAAACTGATCGAATTCATACAAAGAATTGTCGAGGTAAGTAGCAGAAGTCAGTTCCGGGAAATCGCTGCGGAAGTTCACTACAGATGGAACATCGCCCACAAAGTTTACCGCGTAATCGTAAGGTGTGTCCTGGAATGAATATGAATATGCGGCTTCATAATCAACGCGCAGTTTCGGGAAAATGTGCTTTCCACCCATGTTGAACGAAGAAATCACCTGCTCTTCGAAACGGTCTTTTAATTCGCGTTCCACCTCGCCGTCTTCCGGCACAAAAGCATACAAACGGCGCCATTCACGATCGGTGAAGCGGTTGTACATACCGCGAAAATAAATTTCATTGTTGCGGTTGAAACGGTAATCGAGCGTGGTACTTGCGGAAGAGCGGGTACGGGTGAGCTGGTAATCGCGCAGCTCCAACACATCGTCGTCTGTTTCCGGCGTTCCGTTCAGGTCGCGTTCCCAATTGTCTGAGCCCAAATCATTGTGATAATGCGTCAGGTTTACCATCAACCCGAATTGCTCGCGCTTTCCGAAACGTTTACCCATTTGCAGGCTTCCCTGTACATTTGGCTTGTTCATCAACGCATTGTAGCCACCTGCGATGGAGCCACTGAAACGCCACAGGCTGTCGAGTGCTTTTCGTGTAATCAGGTTCACGGACCCGCCAATCGCATCGCCGTCCATATCGGGTAATAAACTCTTGCTGATTTCCATCGAAGAAAGCTGATCGGCAGGAACGGCATCCAGTGCCACGTAACGCACACCGGCTTCGGGCGAAGAAATCTGCTCACCGTTGATGCTCACATTGGTGAACTTAGGCGCCAGTCCGCGCACGAGCACATAGCGGCCTTCGCCCTGATCGCGTTCAATGTTTACACCCGGCACACGCTGCAGCGCTTCTGCTACGTTGGGATCGGGGAAACGGCCAATTTGTTCGGCGGCCACCACATTTTTAATATTATCAGCAGTTTTTTGCTGGTTGAGTGCCGTACTCTTGCCGCTGATGATCACTTCATCCAGCTCATTCAACGTTTTCATACGCACGTTGTATTCGATCGTTGCGCCGTCCGGTAATGCCTCCAGCAAAACAGTATCGGTCTGGAAACCGGTATAGGAAAAGATGAGGTGATACGTTCCGGGAGGCACGATTACCTGGTAGCTACCATCGAGTTCGGCAGCGACACCATTCCCGGTTTCCATCACCGCGATCTGTGTACCTGATAAGGGCTGTCTTGTTTCGCGGTCGGTCACTTTACCAACGATCAATACGCGTTGGGAGAAACTGATTACCGGAAAAAGCAACAGTACCAAAACAGCATAAAATTGTGTGTGTTTCATAAGTTGTTGTTTTTTTTCTGCAAAGATTGCGGCATCGGTTTCGCCTGCTGAAATATTGACCGGATACAAAAGAGCAACACGGCAGGCGAAACCATAAACACGGTGTATACAACTGCAAAAATCAGATTGTAACCATCTGAAAAACAATCAATTGAAAAAATATTTTTGTGGGTTATCATTTTCTTAAGCCCAGGTTATCAATCTGTTGCCAGGTTATTAGAGCAATTCGATGAACGATCCTAGACTGTCTGCTTCGTCGAGCCTGAAACGCTTCTTGAGACGATAGCGCGCGATACGTAGGCTGTCGACCGTAATACCCAGAATGATCGCAATTTCTTTCGATTCGAGTTTGAGTTTGATGAGTGCGCACAGGCGTTGTTCGGTTCGGGAAATATCGGGGAGATGTTCCTTCAGTTTGTCGTAAAAACTGGCGTGCACCTGCGCAAAGAAATGCTCAAAATTGGACCAGTCGCGATCACGGTGAAAGCTGAAATCGATCTGGCGGGAAAGCTCGCGCAGCTGCTTGTTCTTTTCTGCACCTTCGGCTTTGATGGCTTTTAAGAGCGAATGTTGGAGGCTTTCAAGCAGCCCGTTTTTTTCGATCAATTGCAGTGTGTGACTTGAAAGTGATTGGCTCCGGAGCTCCAGTTCCTGCTGTAATTCACGTTCCAACAGATACTGATTCTGCAAATCGCTGGAGAGCTTGCTTTCACGTAACCGGGCGTTGTCCAGCTCTACCTGCATCAGCTGCTGTTTGGTTTCGATCACCAACTCCTGCGCTTTGAGGTTACGGCGGTCGCTTTTAATGCGCATGCGTTGTCGCCAGATTATGACGAAGAGCAACAGGCACACAATCAGCGCAGTCAGGAGGTAAATCCAGCCAGTAAGTGTGGCGTTGCGCTTGTTTTTGTCGAGTAGCTCGATTTCGCGGTCTTTTTGTTCCAACTCGTAAAAGGTACTTAGCAGCGCTATTTGCTGGGCGCCTTCATCGGTATAGATCATTTCGGTAAGCTGGTAGGCCGAGTCCTGGTAGACTTTCGACAGCTGAAATTCCTTTTTCAGGTCGTACAGTTTCGATAAATCCCTCAAAGCACTGCGTTCTTCGTAGTTGTTATCCGATTTGCGTGCTTCCGTTAGCGCCTGGTGTGTATAGTGCAGTGATTGCTCAAAATCGCCCATTTTCCGATAACAATCGCCAATGTTGTTGAGGATTGTGATTCGTGCTTCTTTCCCTTTTTCGGAACGGTTTAACCCATAAGCAAGCCGGTAGTAATCCAGCGCTTTGTCGAATGCTTCAAGATCTTCGTAAACGCTTCCGATGTTCTCATAAATCTCGGCGTAAATAATGGAATCATTTTTCTTGCGGCAATACACCAATGCTTGTTTGTGCAGCTGGAGCGCGCGTTGCGGCTTTTGCTCTTTTTCGCGCAGCCGGCCTATGCGGGTAAGCGTGAGAGCAATGCCTTTTGAATCATTTAGATCAAGGTAAATTGCCATTGCCAGCTCCTGTTCCTGCATGGCCTTTAGCGGTTGATGGGCGAAATAATACGTGGTTCCAAGCGATGAATGTACTTCGGCTATTTCTTTTCGTTTACCCAAACGTGAGTACATGCGCAACGCTTCCTGCTGGTAACGAATACTTTGTGTAAAAGAACCGCTTACGAAAAACAGCTTTCCCATTAAAAAATGACTGTTGGCGATGCCGTGTTTATCATTGGCCGCACGGTAAAGGTGCATGGCCTTTTTGGTAAGCGCAAGCGACCGGCCCGGCTGGGTATAATGCAGTAATTCGGCTTTGGCCAGGAGGGAATCGGCCCCGGCAGAACTTTGCGCGTGGCTGTTCCAAACCATAAACAAACCGGTAATGATTAAAACGAAATACTTCACCGGACGAAAGTACCATCGGGGTATTAACGGAATGTTAGGCTAAAATGACCATAAGAAGGGGGGGTAACTCCACAGATCTAAAATGTATGTTTCATCCCTGCGAAACGTCATATTGACGTATATTTGTAACCATCGAAAACCGCAATAATGAAACGCATTCAGAACTTTATCAACGGCGAATACTGCGATCCGCAGGCAGGAAATTACATCGACAATGTGGAACCGGCTACGGGCGAAGTGTATTGCCAGATCCCCGATTCTACCGAAGCAGATGTGGCCATGGCTGTTGAAGCGGCCGAAAAAGCGTTCCCGGTTTGGTCGGGAATGTCGGGCGAAGAACGTGGAGCAATCCTGATGCGCATCAGTTTGGGGATCGAAAAACGCATGGACGAATTTGTGGCGGCCGAATCACGTGACAACGGGAAACCGTTGAGCCTGGCGTCGCACGTCGATATCCCGCGGGCTGTTTCGAATTTTCATTTCTTTGCTACTGCCGCTGAACACGTGGCTTCCGAATCACATTACATGGAAGGTGTCGGCGTTAATTATACCACCCGCAAACCGATTGGGATCGTTGGCTGCATTTCGCCATGGAATCTGCCCTTGTACCTGTTTTCGTGGAAAATTGCGCCTGCGCTGGCTGCCGGGAATTGCGTGATTGCGAAACCTTCCGAGATTACACCGTATACGGCCTATTTGCTGGGCGAAGTCATTAAGGAATCCGGAATGCCTGCTGGTGTGCTGAACATCATTCACGGAACAGGCCAGCATGCGGGCGATGCAATCGTTAAGCACCCGAAAATCAAAGCCATTTCCTTTACCGGCGGGACCAAAACCGGTGAATACATCGCCCGTACCGCCGCTCCGATGTTCAAGAAATTGTCGCTGGAACTGGGCGGTAAAAACCCGAACGTCATCTTCGCCGACTGTGATTTCGATGAAATGATCAAAACCACGGTGCGTTCGTCGTTTGCCAACCAGGGACAGATTTGCCTGTGTGGATCGCGCATTTTTATTGAACGCCCGCTGTACGAAAAGTTCAAAACGGCCTTTTTGGAGCGCGTTTCCAGGCTTACGGTTTCGCATCCAACTGATCCGAACGCCAAAATGGGAGCGGTGGTTTCCGAACCGCACATGGAAAAAGTGCTCAGCTACATCGAGCTGGCGAAAGAGGAGGGCGGAACTGTTCTTGCGGGTGGAAACCGTGTTCGTTTGGAAGCGCCTTACGACAATGGTTTTTACATCGCACCAACGGTGATCGAAGGTTTGGCCTATGATTGCCGCACGAACCAGGAAGAAATTTTCGGGCCCGTAGTGACAATAACACCTTTTGATACCGAAGAAGAGGCGCTGATGATGGCCAACTCTACCGTTTACGGGCTCAGCGCCACTGTCTGGACTTCCGACCTGAAACGGGCTCACCGTGTTGCGGACAATTTACAGGCAGGAATCGTTTGGCTCAACTGTTGGCTGGTGCGCGATTTGCGAACACCTTTCGGCGGTGTAAAAGCATCAGGTGTGGGCCGTGAAGGTGGCTGGGAAGCGATGCGCTTTTTCACGGAGGCGAAGAACGTGCTGGTAACCTTTTAGTTAATTATTTGATTGACAGAAACATAGTAATATTGCAATATTGATTTTTTAGTGTCGGAGTCAACTAATTATTTGATAATCAGTGATTTGGCATTTTGTGTGGTGGGATTTCCAATTTAATTTCTGTGATTTTAGGCCTAAAATTCCGTTGAATTCATGAAGATCTCACAGCTTAATTCATTGAATTTCAAACACATAGTAATATTGCAATATGACGCAGTTTTTTGGGCTAAATTCACCCGAAAGTTTTCTTATGCTACCCGAAACACATATCCTTTCCCCTTCAGCGTAATAATCTCTATCCGCTTATCTTGCTGTAAGTACGTTCGCAGTTTTCGAATGTAGACATCCAGTGTGCGTGAATTAAAAAACGAATCATCGCCCCAAACTGCCAGCAGCAGCTCTCTGCGATCGGTTGGTTGATTCAGGTTGGTGGCCAATAATGAAAGTACCTGCGTTTCACGGTACGAGAGCTTGATGGTTTCCTGTCCGGATTTTAGTTCCAGTCGATCCGGGAAAAAAGTGTAGTCGCCCAGTGGAATCTGCTGGGCAGCGATGGGTTGGGGGACCGCATTATGAATCCGCATGCGCAGTTGATTGTGAATACGAACGATCAGTTCTTCCATGCTGAAGGGTTTGCGAATGTAATCTGTTGCGCCTACTTCAAAGCCGGTAAGGACATCTTCGGTAAATGATTTTGCGGTGAGGTAAATGATCGGGATTTCGGGCTTGCGGACTTTAATAATTCGTCCCAGAGCAAAGCCGTCGATGTTGGGAAGCATGACATCGAGCAAACAAATATCCGGTTCAAAACGATCGAATGCCTGTACCACCAATGCACCGTCTTTCACCAACTGTACCTCAAAGCCCTGGTGCTCCAGGGTTTCCTTGACTACTTTCGACAAAAACGGTTCGTCTTCCACATACAGGATCTTGTGCTTCATGGCGCTTCGGTTGGAAAAATCAGTTGAAAACGGCAACCACCGTCCGGAATGTTGGATACCCGGATTTCGCCCCCGTGCTGCAACATGATCTGTTTGCAGTAGCTCAGCCCGAGTCCGTAACCTTTTACGTTGTGAGTATTCCCGGTCGGAACCCGGAAAAATTGCGTAAACAACTGGTCGAAATAGGCTTCATCAATTCCCGGGCCGTTGTCGGTTATTTCAATGAAAACCGAACCTTCCACCTGCCGGATCCGTAGTTCGATTTCCGGGTCGGGGACTGCATAATTCAATGCATTTTCGAGCAGGTTGCCAATCACGCCTTGCAAGTGTACTGGGTCGATGTGCAGGAAAACAGCCGATTCCGGTTTCAGGAAGATCACCTTCGCATTCGCTTCGTCGATTTTCCATTGATAGCTTCCGATAACCCGGCTGATAAGTGCCGCCACATCCGTTTTCTCACGGTTCAGGAAGTTCTGTTGCGATTCCAGTTGACCGTTGACGAGTACCTGGTGCACAAGTTTGTCGAGGCGGCTCACTTCCATCGACATCAGTTGCAGGTATTCATCCATCACCTTTGGATCGTTTTTCCGGTTGTAATTCTGCAATGCTTCCAGCGCTACGCGAACAGTACTTACCGGCGTTTTTAGCTCATGCGAAATGTTATTAAGGAAATGTGCCCGCAATTCGTTGATGCGAAGCTGTTTCCGGTAACTGCGGTAAGCAACCACAAATGCACCGGCCGTAAGGCCCAACAAGATAAAGGCGAAAAGTGTTTGAGGAAACAGTTTTGAAAAAACATAAGAATGAGGGTTCTGCAGCTCGATACCAATGCATTTCCCGATGACCTGGTTCCCGGTATACACGACGGATTTCGGGTGGTTTTTCTGCTTCAGCAACGAATCCGGGGTAAAATAAAAACGGTATTCCAGTCCTTTTTGCTGCCAGTTTTCTGCCAGTAATTTCTTGAAAAGCACAGTGTCGAAGGCATTCCTGTTGAACGAATAACTTGCATTGCTGCTCATCTGGTTCACCACAAGGCTCAGTCCCTGCGTGAGCAGCTCATTTTGTGATTTGGAAATCGTTTTTTCCGTCTTGTGTGAACGGACGGTTACCGTTTGCAGGGCAGAATCACCGGGTTTTCCTTTGTGAATGACCTTCATTTCTTTCTGCAAAACCCCCGTATCGATTTCCCGGTCGTCGATGTTGATATCAATCAGTGTTTCCGATTTTACGGTATCACGCATAATTTTACGCATCACCTGCTTTTTCGGTTCGCCTATCGGTTCGCCCTGGTAATCAATGGTCATGGTTGAATAGTCGCCGATAAATCCCGCTATAAGGCTGTCGACGAGCTGATCACCGGTTTTGCGCATGTCGGCAGTCACATCTTTTTTGATCTCGGCATCCAACGCTTGTTTTTGCGCATACAGCCATTGAACAACGAAGCCGGTGAGCAATAACCCGCTTACCGTCATCAAAACCGGGATCCATACCCGCGCTTTCAATCGTTGTTTCATGTGGTAAAACTAGTGCATAATCGCGTTGCTTCCGAATCGGATTAACCATAATTAACCTTAGTTAGAGCAGCGTTAACCTTGAGCTGTGCGCCGGCAGGATACTTTTGGTGAAACACTTTAATTGAACGGTTATGAATACAATCAGTACTTTTTTTGCTTCGGCAACCCGCTTGGGCCTGGCGGCATTATTGCCGGTTTCGTTTGCTCATGCTCAAACGCAGCTGCATCCGCAGGTAGACGATCAAACCACCTATTTTCCGGTAAGCCTCACCCTGGCCGATTCCGGAACCACCGGAACGATGGCTGTCTGGGATTTGTCAACAGCGCTTTACGAACCGAATGATGCGATTAACTACACGTATCGGCTGCCATCGCCGAATGAATTGAACCTGCACCCGGAAGTGACGGTAGTGGAAGAAGGTACCAATGGAGTCAAACGACTGCTGCGCGACAGTGCGACGTACTTAAAACAGTATCAGTATGTCAACCCGCAGGGAAGCGTTTTTACGTATTCACAGCCGGCTACGCTGTTTACATTTCCGATCCAATATGGAACTACGACTGCTACAAACTGTGAAGTTTCGTATGTGGGTGGAGTGTTGTTCGATGTACTGGAAAGCACCGTTTGTTCGGTCACCGGATCCGGCACGCTTCTTACTCCCCTGGAAACGTTCGACAACGTCTACAAGCTCTCGTACCACCATACCCGCGATTATTATGTAGCAGATACCTTTCTCACGACCGTTCACCTCATTGAAGTGAAATGGGTTTCCGAGGTGGAAAATGCGGTACTTGCTTCGATGTTATGGAATGACCTTGACAGCCAGACGGTGGCCGTTTTCCGCAGCAACGCTTCCTCTGCGGCAACTGCTGAATTGAAGGAAAGCACCATTATTCTATATCCGAATCCGGCAGCTGATTTGGTTTATTTAAGCGAAGAGGTGGACGAATATACCGTTACAGATCAGCTTGGCAGGATTGTTCTAACCGGCAAAGGAACTGTGATTGATGTGAATAATTTAGTGAAAGGCAGTTATCGGGTGCGGTTGGTGAAAGATGAGAAGATTAACGATGAAGTGATTCAAATAATTGAATAACAAAGATCTATTTGGAGGAGGTGAATTTACCTCCTCCCTCAAGGGCGGAAGCGGTTCTTACTTCTGTTAAAAACAATTGATTCTAAAAAGAAAAAGCCACTCTCTGTTTAAGAGAAAGCGGCTTTTTCCAAAGATGATAAATGTTATTAAAACCCTTTCGTTGTCTTCACCAATTGTTTGATCTCGACATTTCCTTCGGCTGATTTGATCGTAACGAAGTAAACGCCATCTGCCATGCGGTCAACGTTGAGCTGCTGTGAAGTTTGCAGGCTTTTTCCGTTGAATGAATCGATGATCTGCCCGTTGGCGGTGCTGATGATGATCGCGTCGAAACCGTTTGGTGTAACAATCGTTGTCCAGTCACTGGCCGGGTTTGGGTAAACAGAAGTCTCTGCCGTGCGGGTGAAATTCACCGAAACAACATCCGAATAAGTGGAAGAACCATCCGTATCAATCGTAAGCAAACGGTAGTAATTCATGCCTGCTGCAGGATTTTTGTCCGTAAATGCATAGTTGATCGGCGAAGTGCTGTTTCCGGCTGCATCGACCATCCCGATCGGTTCGAAATCAATGCCATTGATGCTGCGCTCCAATACAAACACATTCGTATTGCGCTCGGTCGCAGTGATCCAGCTGCAGGCAACTTCATTGCTTGTTTGTTCAGCCGAAAAATTCACCAGCTCCACCGGTAAAACGCTGGTGGTGTAAAGGGTAATGCGCATGTGGTCTACCGTAGCCGTTCCATTCTGAACGATTGCCGAAAATGCACCGCCAAAATTCGCATTGTTTACTTCATTGTATGTCCAGGTTGTTCCCCACAAATCACCGGCTCCACCATAACTGGAGTAAGTATCGCTGGTTGGCCATTCGGTGTTAACGATTGCTTTGTCGGTTCCCACCAAACCGCTCGATTTCCTCAAACGAACGCTGTAGTCCATCTGGCGCGCACGGCGTAGTGAAAAGGCGATCGCGATGGTCCTGTTGGGCGTACCGTCGAAAGTAAAAGTCGGCTGTTCGGTGCCAACAGCAGATGAACTTTTCTGGGCTACCTGCAACACACCTCCCGAAGACTGGAACCCGGCATTTGCAGCGTGGTAATCCACTACTTCGGTGAACCCGTTGTTGATCGAAAATGCATTCGAGTTGCCCAGCGACTGGGCAGGATCAGGCGGGTTTCCGCAGAAAACGCTCGTAACGGTCATACTTCCCGGCAAGGTGCTGACAGGAGTCCCCAGCTGGTATTGATCGTTGCCCGAACTGGTGGCAGATGATTCAAAATCATTGAAGGGTGCAATCTGATCGACATTTTCAAATACAGCTGCTGCCACGATCTGGAAATCTTCCGACGCAACCGACGGACCGTATGTATAGGAAATGGTGGTTCCTGAAGCCAGGGCCAACTCGCTTTCGAGCAGGTACCATACTTCGTTTTTCCCGTAGAACGGTGTTGCAATTCCCAAATCGGTCAATTGAGTCAGCGCACGGCCGCCATAGGTAACACTTGTAATGTCACGAACGGAAGCGTTCTCAAAACCAATCACCACGACCAGGCAACGATTTGTTCCCGAAGGAAGCGTGCGGGTTGTCCCAACCGACCAGTTTCCAACGCGGGAAACATTCTGCACATTATTGCTGGCTTTTTCCACCTCGAGGCGGATCCCGGTTACGATGTCGGTGCTCAGTACATTGAACCCGAAACCTGTTCCCTGCAGGTAATTGGTAGTTGTAATCGCCGACACGGTGGCATCGGAATTATTGGATGTCAGAATATTGCCCGGATTGGTCCATGCAGTTGCCCCTATTCCGATGGTGCTCAAACCACTGGTTGGACTGTTAGGGCCGAAAGTTTGTCCGAAAACAAAGGTCGGAACAACGATTAAAAATGCTAAAAGACGCATAATTTAAGTGGCGTGCTATCTCACGAAAGCACTGTTTTGAAATGAATACTCCAGGTTTGTCACATCGCACTTTCGGGAAGCAGACCGTTATTTAAAACCGGCCAGTTAGTACCTTCCTGAACTCAAACTAAACACCCTGTTCAACTGTTAGTAGAGGAGCCTAAGTATTTTTTCAGGGCGCAAAGATAGGGTATTCCAGCGGTTTTCAATTCTAATTTCTTGTTAAATATTGCTTGCAAACAGGGGTGTTTTGGCCCAAAAATCGATTTAGCGGCCTAAATTTTTCACATAAACATTATTTCGTTTGACATCAATACAAACCTTCTGTCCAAAAGGCACGGTCATTCCGCAAAAGCATTGTAATTTCACCCCCAAAGCAATCACTATGGGTGAAATCATTCTTGAGATAAAAAACCTGCGAAAAAATTATGCCGACGTACTTGCGTTGGATTCGCTGAGTTTAACGGTTGAAAAGGGCCAGGTTTTCGGACTGCTCGGACCAAACGGAAGCGGGAAAACCACTACACTGGCCATACTGCTGGGCGCATTAAATGCCACTTCGGGGTCGTTTAGCTGGTTTGGCAACGGTTCGAAAGACGAAAACCGCAAGAACATAGGTTCTCTGCTGGAAACACCTAACTTTTATCCTTACCTGAATGCGGTGGATAACCTGGTAGTGGTTGCGAGGATCAAAGGCATGACCGATTACCACGGCCGTATTGAAGAAGTACTGAAGCGGGTGAATTTATGGGAACGCCGGACATCCCGGTTCCGCACCTTTTCATTGGGAATGAAGCAGCGCCTGGCCATTGCATCTGCCCTGCTCAATAACCCGGACGTACTGGTACTGGATGAACCCACCAATGGCCTCGACCCGCTGGGAATCACCGAAATGCGTAACCTCATCATTGAAATTGCCAAAGAAGGAAAGACGATCATCATTGCGTCGCACATCCTCGATGAAATCGAAAAAGTGTGTACCCACGTGGCGATTCTTCGCAAGGGAAAACTCCTGGAAATGGGCCCTTTGAACCAAATTATGTCGCAGGAGCAGTTGTTTTTGGTGAAAGCAGGCAACCTGGATGCATTGAAAACGATGGTTGAAAACCTGTCTGACACCCATTTCGTGCGTGAATTGGAGGGCGAACTATTGATTTCATCCAGCTTAGCTGATGCAGCTGATGTCAACCGCCTGTTTGCCGAAAAAGGCATCTACCTTTCCGGACTGCGTGAATACCGCAAAAATTTAGAAACCATTTTCCTTGAAATCGTTGAAGCATGAAACAGTTACTCGCTATAGAATACGCCAAGCTTAAGAAGCTGACGTCTATCAAGATCATCTTTCTTGCCTACATGGTCATCATTCCGTTGTGGATGTATTTCATGGATTTTTTCTTCCACGAACACCCGGAACTGAAAGGGCTTTTTACCGGTGACGATTTTTTCGTGTTTCCGCACATTTGGAAGTTTGCCACCTATTCGGCCAGCTTTTTTAATGTACTCATGGGCGTAACGGTGGTCATCATTACCTGCAATGAGATTCAGTTTAAAACGATGCGGCAAAACGTGATCGACGGCCTGCCAAAACAGGATGTAATCATCAGCAAATTCCTGGTAATTCTCGCCATAAGCCTTTTGGTATCATTTTATACTTTTTTGGTCGGATTTGTCATGGGTGGAATCTATTCCGGCTTTGGAAACGCTTACAACGGTATCGATAAAGTGGTGCTGTATTTCATCCAAACACTCGGCTACTTCAGCTTTGCATTCCTGTTTGCGATCATCGTAAAAAAACCCGCACTTTCCATTATCTTCTTCATCATTTATTTCCCGATTGAAACCATAGGAGGGGCCTTTTTACCGCATGTGATCTACGAATTTTTCCCGTTAAAGATCTATGCTGACCTAACACCGCTTCCATTTTTTGAGAAACTGGTTTCACAGGAAGAAACGAGGACCGGCGTAGCGCTGTGGAGCATGCCCGAACAGCTTCGGTTGGCACTGGCGTTTGTCTACATCCTGTTCTTCTTTGGACTTTCGTATTTCATTCTCAAAAAACGCGATTTGTAGTTCAACGAAAAACAAACATTTCTTTCCGAATTCGTTGAATAGCTAAAAATCTATGGACGAATGAACTAGTTAGTCAATTTTGTTGTAATTTGTGTGTCGCTAATTAAACAATTAACACATGAAACAACTATTACTAGTAGGAAGTTTGGCTTGCTGCGTGTCGGCATTTTCTCAGACGACTTTATTTGAAGATGATTTTGAAACCGGGGCCGGTAACTGGACACTCAACGGCGGTTCGGGCAGCAACCAATGGCTCGTTAACAATGAGTTTATCGGTTATCCGGGATTGATCGACGACACCCCGAACCAACCGGGTGCAATTACCAATTCACCCAACTCCTATTACATGCACATCACCAACGACCTCATCTGTGGTGCAGTAGCGGTTTGTAACGCCAATTTTGATACGGGATCTTCTTCCAACCAGCCGGCTGCTTTGACCAACTCGATCGACGCAACGGGCTACAACAATGTAACACTTTCGTTTTATTACGTATGCGCCGGTGCGACCAACGTTTCTTACGGAACGGTTGAATACAGTACCGACGGCGGTTCCACCTGGACTTCGACCGGTACCAATTATGTAAATACCGTAACCTGGACACAGGAAAGTGTGACCTTGCCTGCATGGAGCAATGTTGCTGCGCTTAAATTCCGTTTCCGCTGGCAAAACGGCTCTTCCGGAAACGACCCTGCGTTCTCGGTGGACGAAGTGAAAGTAACGGGTATGGCCGGAAGCTTTGCCACCATTACAACGGGCGCGATCAATTCTCCGGCATGGTGCTTCAATACGGCTGCGAATGTGACGGTGAACTTCAACGTTACCGGAACGGTCAACGCGGGCAATGTCTACACGGCACAATTGTCGAATGCAGCAGGTTCATTTGCCTCGCCAACCAACATTGGTACGCTGACTTCTTCGGCTACGGGCGCGCTTTCGATCAACGCAGTAGTACCGGGCGGAACACCTGCCGGAAGCGGTTACCGCATTCGCGTAATTGCATCCGATCCGGCTACAACGGGCACGGATAACGGTTCCAACCTTACCCTGTTCGCGCAGCCAACGATCACCATCATCGGTAACCCGGCAAACGGTATCATCTGTGAAGGCGAAACCATTACCCTGCTCGGTTCAGGCGGTGTAAGCTATTCCTGGACGCCTAGTGCAACCATCGATTTCCCGACACAGGCGCAGGTAATCGCCACACCAACGATTACAACGCAGTATACAGTGGTCGGAACGGATGTAAACGGCTGTACCAACAGCGCCGTTTTCAATGTTACGGTCGACGATTGCGCCGCTATCAACGAAAACGAATTGAACCTTTTCTCCCTGTTCCCGAATCCGGCGATGGATGTCGTGAATGTTCAGTCGGTAAACGGTACAGCGATCCTGTCTCTTGACCTGCTCGACCAAAACGGCCGCCTGATCCGCTCAGCGGAAGGAAGCACGAGCATGCAGGTAGCCGATTTGGCAACAGGCAGCTACTTCATTCGCGTGGTGCACGAAGCAGGACTGAGTACATTGCGATTCACGAAAAAATAAGATCCAATTTATCAGATAGGAAACCGAATCAGTGAAAACTGGTTCGGTTTTTTGTTGGCGATTCTTAGGAGAGCGTTTCCTTCCCCTGCAAAGCGAGATTTCCTAGAGAAGAGCACACGTTGGTCCTGCACGCCATTAATGGCATAAAAACAATCTTTGCCACAGATGACTCAGATTTTCACAGATATTTACCACACATAGCCATTAACTATGCGCTGGCGCATAGCTCAATCTGTGCCCATCTGAGTCATCTGTGGCGGAAAACACACTGTACGTCAAACCCTATAAAGCTTGTGCCATTTAATAGGCAATTGCCCCAAAGGGGGAAGTAGACTCACCTTCTCTAAACCAGCTGAAATCAACACCATACCAACCATTCAGTTAAATAACCAACACCCTTCATCCTGTTAAAAAAAACTGTTCATTCGGGTATTTTGCCGGTTCAGTCACAGTATGTGTCGTTTCACACAACATAGGGCTTGATTGACCCATTTTTCGAGCAACCCTTGTTTTTCCATTTGCGTCAACTTTATCAGAATTCGGGCTGAAACCCGGGTTCGGAGTAGTAGTAACATTAGTTTTAATTGTTCCACTTTGGGACATCAATTGTTTTTTATGAAAAAATCAGTACTTGCCGCATGCCTTTTCCTCGGGCTGCACGCCTCTGCACAATCAGTGATTTTCGCTGACAATTTCGAGATGCCGGGTTTTAACTGGACACTCAACGCTTCCTTTTCGGGAAACAACCAGTGGACGATGAATGCCACTTACTCCGGTTCGGCGGCCAATTCCATTCCGGATGTACCCAACCAGCCATTGAGCTTCCTGAACGGTCCACAGAGTACCTACCTGCACGTTTACAGTCTTCCAAACTGCAACGGCTTTGTTCCGGTGACCTGTAATGCCAACTATGATGTGAATTCGGCCAGCGATTGTACCACCGAAATGTCGTTTGACCTTTCCACGATCAATGACGGCAATGTGACGCTCACATTCTGGTACTTGTCCAACGGTTCTCAAAACGGATCCTTCGGAACAGTGGAATACAGCCTGGACGGCGGTACGAGCTGGACCGCAACCGGAAGCCCGCTTTACGGTGTCAATACCTGGACGGAAATTTCATTCACCAACCCGGCGTGGGACAACCAGCCGACATTACGCTTCCGTTTCCGTTGGCAAAATGATGCTACCGGTGCCAATCACCCGTTCTCTTTAGACGAGTTGACGATCACCAGCGAGCACCTTTCCTCGAATGAAACCATTACCATGCAGCATTTGAACTCACTGGTTTACTGTCCGGGCGATGCCGACAACATCGGCTTTGAAGCTCTGGGTACTTACAACGCCGGAAACGTATTCACGGCTCAGCTGTCAGACGCAGCAGGTTCGTTTGCTTCGCCGGTAAACATCGGTACATTGGCTTCCAGCTCATCGGGCATCCAGTCGATCAGTGCTGTTTACCCGGCCTCCACTCCTGCGGGAACAGGCTACCGCGTACGTGTGGTCGCTTCGGATCCTTCCGTGACCGGCGGCGACAACGGTGAAGACGTGACTTTCAACGCGCTTCCGGATATCGACGTAACGGCATCTGCTGTAAATGCTACAATTTGTCTGGGTTCTTCAACTGATCTGACAGCCAGCGGAGCAACGACTTACCAGTGGTCACCATCGGCTACATTGAGCTCGGCCAGCGGAACAACCGTAACAGCAACTCCAACAACCACAACAACCTATACTGTAACCGGAACACAGTTTGAAGGCTGTACAAATACGGAAACGATCACCGTAACGGTGGAAGATTGTGCTTCAATCGGCGAGCAGGACGAAGTGGTAGTTGAATTGTACCCGAACCCGGCAACGGATGTGATTACCCTTACAGGCGACGTAACGATCGGGCAGGTAGAATTGCTCAACAACAACGGCCAGGTGATTCGTACGGTTGCCGCTTCAACCATCTCAATCAGTGACCTGGCGGCGGGAACGTATTTCGTGCGCATCACCCATGCAAACGGGATCAGCAACGCGCGCTTCGTGAAAAAGTAGTTTAGTCACCCAAGTGGTGTAATCGTGGAAAAACCATCGGTCGTTCAGAGGACCGGTGGTTTTTTGTTTGGGCCAGAGCCACCATGTAAGGAGAGATTTAAATGACCCGGAAACGTCAAACCTATGTTTCCTCTGTGCCCTATGTGGTTAAAATGTGTAGTCTATTCTACCGGTCATGGAACACAAAGTCGAACATTTTGTCGAACACGAACGACACCAAAAGGATCAGCAGGATGATCCCCACGATGGCACCGATGAGCGCCCAGATTCCGTAAGCCTGGTACAAAGCAATCGCCAGGAGCACGAGGATCGCCGTTATCAGTAAAGCCGACGCAATCATGAACGTTATCCGAAAGGCAGCACGAAATACAGACCTGAACGTTTTATAATCATCCGGCTTCCTGTCATTTGATTTGAACACCGGAAGGTCGCCACCTATGAAGATCAGCAGGATAAAGAACACCGAAGCAACGATGCCGACGATGATTCCCAGGAATATCGCCAGGAATTGCACGAAACCGTTGGCATATTTCGGTTCACGCTTTTCTTCTTCCGGATCATCGTGAGCCATTGTTTTGATCTTTTTCGGAATCGCTTTCCGTTGCGTCTTCACGAACGAATGCGCCTTTTTCAGCGGAGAATCGTGCGTTGCCTGTTCAACCGTGGTTGGTTCGGAACTTTCCGGTGCAACTGCCGGGCGGGAATCAATTAACTGCTCTTCCATTACCGGTTCTTCCGGCGCAACAGCAAGGTTGTTTTCTTCTTCCAAACGAAGAACAGCGGTTTCATTTTTCACCGTTTGCCGGCAGTGTTTCCACTCAACGGAATAACCGGGACGGTACAGCCGCTTTTCGATCGTGCAGGAAAACAGGCACAGCAGTAATAGTACAGGAATCCATTTTTGCATTTCGATGGGGATTAACAGGGTGACCAATATTGAATTTTAACCAGCAATCCATTTTCCGTGAAGATCCGGAGCCCGTCATCCGAAGTTTCGCCGAAACTAATTACCATGCTTCCGTTCAGCAACTCTTCGGCTGTCCATTCCCGACCAAAAAGAACCTTTAAGTGGTCTATCGTTGTCTGACCCGTGAGCACAGACGCGGCATACTGTACCTCTACATCCCTGTCAAAAACAATGCTTTCCAACAAATAACCTTCTTTTTTGTTACCGGTGAAAACCACCTTTCCATAATGCAGTGAATAGTATTTTTTCCCCTGCTCCGCTTCAGAGAGAAAACCACATTGATAATCGGGTTGCGTGATGCTATCGGGCTTACCGAGTTTATGAAGAATCGCCGATTTTTTATTATAGAAATCCAGCCCCTTGTAATGAATACTTTCAGCATCCACTGCCTGTGCGAAGCTTGGTTGTGCTAACATGGCGAGCAGGGTCGACAGCAGGTAGTTCTTCATTTTTAACTTGTTGCGTTCAAATGTACTATTTCGTCCGTGGTTTCCCAAACAACTGCTTTTCTTTTCACTTTATCGTAATTTTGCAGCATGAACAATTCGCTTTCCTCCGATACCATTTGTGCGCTTTCAACCGCCCCGGGCACGGGTGCCATTGCCGTTATTCGCATTTCGGGGAAACAGGCGTTGGAAATCGCCTCTTCCGTGTTTTCGAAATCGTTGGAGGAAGCAGCTTCGCACACGGCGCATTTCGGGAGGATCAAATCACCTGCCGGCGAGATCATCGATGAAGTGCTCATTACCATGCTGCGCGAGGGACAGAGCTTTACCGGCGAACACACGGTTGAGATTGCCTGCCACGGATCGCAGTTTATCCAGCAGCAGGTTTTGCAATTGTTACTGGAACACGGTTGCCGCATGGCCGAACCAGGCGAATTTACAATGCGCGCTTTCATGAACGGCCGCATGGATTTATCCCAGGCCGAAGCGGTTGCCGACCTCATCGCTTCCGAATCAAAACGGGCGCATGAAGTGGCGATGAAACAGATGCGCGGCGGCTTTTCAAATGAACTAAAAATACTGCGTGAAAAATTAATTCATTTTGCATCTTTAGTTGAATTGGAACTTGATTTTGCTGAAGAAGACGTGGAATTTGCCGACCGGACACAATTGAATCAACTAATTATTGAGGTGTTATCGTATGTGAACCGCCTCATTCAATCGTTTGCGCTGGGCAACGTGCTCAAAAACGGCGTTCCGGTAGCGATTGTCGGTGCGCCGAATACCGGGAAAAGCACCTTATTGAATCAGCTTTTGGGCGAAGAACGCGCCATCGTGAGCAACATTGCCGGTACCACGCGCGACGTGATCGAAGAAACGCTGAACATCGATGGCATCCTTTTCCGACTGATCGATACCGCCGGAATCCGTGAAGACGCCGAAGCGATTGAAGCCTTGGGAATCGAACGGTCGCACGAGAAAATCCGGCAGGCGCAGTTGGTGCTGGTCATGAGCGATTACAGCTCTTCGGCATCGGGGTCGGAAGGCCATCAATCCATGGACGAGCTGACGGCAGGTGAATGGAGCGACCGGTTAGCAGCAGAATTCACGGAAAAGCACTTTTTAGTGGTGGGTAACAAAGCCGATTTGCGCAAAGACACGAGCGAGCTTTCCTGGCCGTATACAACGCCGTTGTTATCCATCAGCGCCAGGACCGGCAAGGGAATCGACGAACTAAAAAACTGGTTGTCGGCCCGGGTCATGGGTGATTTCAATACGCAAACCGATACCATTGTGACCAATGCGCGTCATTTGGATGCGCTGCATAAAACCGCCGAATCGCTCGAAAAAGCCAAATGGGGACTCGAAACCAACGTTACCGGCGATTTCGTCGCGATGGACATTCGCCAGGCGATGTTTGAGCTGGGCACGATCACGGGTGATATTTCTACCGAAGATTTGCTGGGGAATATCTTTAGTAAGTTTTGTATTGGGAAGTGATTTCTGCCTCCTCTATCAAGACGCAATTCACCACACCTTACTTTTAAAGTAAAGTAATAACTTTACCATATAAAGACAAAAGTAAAGCTATATTTTTACTTTACTATTGTTTTTGTCAAGTTTTAGGTTTACTTTAGCATCATAAAGTCAATTCATAACTTTACTTTATGGGCAAGCAATCTTTACAGCTACAGCAAATCAATAACAAGATGCTGGGTTTTAATTCACTCGAACAGGTCGCTGTTCCGCCAACAGGTTGGGTAAAAGCAATCCGAACTGCTATTGGCATGACCATGCAGCAATTAGGTAATAAACTTTCTGTTTCCAAACAGGGTGTTCTGGATATTGAAAAGCGGGAAAAAGACGGCGCTATCACTATTAAAGCGCTTAAAGAAATCGGACGGGCTTTGGACATGAAACTGGTTTACGGTTTTGTGCCCAACGACGGTTCATTGGAAGCTTTAATAGAAAAAAGAGCAACTGAACTGGCTACTAAAATTGTCTTGCGTACTTCCAACACTATGAAACTGGAAGACCAGGAAAATTCCAACGAGCGTATTGAAAAAGCCATTAAAGAGCTGGCAGAAGAAATCAAAAATGAAATGCCAAAGATTTTATGGGATTAGATTTTCAAGTGGAAGGACGAAGCTTCAACAGCCGTTTAGGTATAAAATCTAATCAATTATACTGGATGGAAGCTTTTTACAAATCAACATAATATAATTATCATTGCAATTAAGTGAAAAGTAAAATTAAACATTGGCCAAAACCGAAAGGTAGAAGTTTATCCGCATCAAGTGATTTGGATTTATTTTATCTATCAATGAATTTAGCCCAAAAATATGGAAGTTTTAGCAAGGAGATTCTTGCTGAAGAACTAAGTGAAAGAGTTAAAGGCCTTTTATTAATTCGTGAACTCAGTCCATCTGCTTTGGATAAACTTTTGAAAGAGTTAAAGGCTTTTGGATGGGTAAGTGGGGATATCACAACGCAAAATGGTTCTTTTGATATCAAATCTTTTAAATTAACCGAGTCTGGAAAAACTGCTTACGATCTTTATAATTCAAACAATAGAGAATTCCTTCATTTGTTGATTAGAAAGATGCATGAAGAATACACAATACCAGGTTGGTTTGTAAATCGTCTTTGGCAAATAAATCCTAAAGGTCGAGGTCAAGTAATCATACCTGCTCCAGTCAAAGCCTGGAATCCTTCTGGAAGATTATGGGAAAACAAAGAATGGGATATCGAGCTTGAAGAACAAACTTTAGAATCTAAAAGGATCATTAATAAGCTTGCAACAGGATCATTTGAAGTAGAAGATTCTAATTGGATAGATGAAGTTAAAAATGCGTGGTTAAGTCAAGGTGAGACTGTCCGAAAAAAATATCAAGGTTTAAAAGATGTAACGCATTACTCTCCAAGAAGAAGATTAGCTCTTGCAATGCGTGCCGCAGCTGTACATATTTTATTTAATACTTCTATACCTAGCACTAAAAAGAGTGAGTTTAATACAATTAAATCACCACTTGAGCCAAGATCTTTTTCTGCATGGTGTCCACGTTTAGATGAATTAGAGTTAATTTTTTATACTGATTTTAATCCTAAAATACCCGGAAGAATTATCTTCCCAATTGCCTCCTTTAAAGATAAAGTTGCAATCTCTGGTAAGTATGAGGAAATCAATGAAATCCAGAATTTAGAGGGTAAGCATATATGCCTTCATAAACCAGAATGGGTTAAATTAAAACCATTATTTCTTGAAGTACTATATATTGAAAGTCAGGTTTTATATAGACGGACCAAAGCGTTATATGTTTCCGTTCAAGATTTAAGAGATGAAGTTTGCAGACAATTAAGAATAAGTTCAGCATCTTTCAACGAATTCTTACATTTAGCAACAATCGAATCACTTGAAAAGGAATCAAATCTGCGAATTTCTTTAGAAACTGACATTCGTGAAGACCAACGTAATTCTTACCAACAACGTAGAAGACCAGTAATTGTTAACAATAATCTCATTTCATTAATCGCAATAACAAAAGCAGGGTAATTATGTCATTATTAAGAAAAGTAAACAGGCAAGATAATGGACGTATTAATGTCCATGAAAAATATGGCTTTAAATACAATCCTTTTCCAAATAAAACAAGTATAAGTTTATTTGATCCAAATCCTAAAAATAATGGGAGTATATATGTTCCTGACGTTCGTAAGTCTGAAATTAACCAGTTTAATCGAATTCTAATTCCGTCCAAAACAAATCATGAGCCGAAACAGATCGCATTTTTGATGGATTATGCAACCAGAAAAGGACGGGGAATAGGCAAGACATCTTTTTTGAATTATCAACGCAAAAAAATTCAAGCTGACTTTGGAGATGAAATCTCTGAAGGAACTGAAGTAATTATGGCTGTTTTGGTTAGCCCAAGCCCTGATACTAACTATAAAAGATTCTATTCAATTACAAAGTTGATTATCGAGTCAATGATTGACCAAAATCTCTTTGAAAATGCTTACTACAGGTTAAAAGTATTTACAGATTTAATTGATTCAACTATAGTGGCTAAAGCTGAATCCGAAGGAATTGAAAAACTTTCGAATGCAGAATGGTTAAAGCAAGAACATTTGGCTATAGGAATTACAGATTATGATGATCACTCTGTTGGAATCAGAATAAAGCAGAATTTAATCCGTAAAGGTGTTAATAATGACCTTGCAAATACAATCGCATATTTTGGGTTCAATAGTTTATTTGTTAGAAAATATTTTTTCGACAAAGTCAACGAGATCTTTTGGAAGCAAGAAGGAAACGAATTATTATTCAACGATTTGGCAATATTATTTCAAGAGGCAGGTATCACTAAATTCATTATACTGTTTGATGAACTAGAAAAAATAGTCCCAAATCAAAATGCAGCTGAGCGTCGAAATTTCTGCGATATACTTCGATATTATTTTATGGATGGCAATTGTGAAAACTCCAGATCTTCATTTTATCACATTTTATTTGTGATACATCCATACCTACAAGAACTTTTAATTCCTCACTGGGAGGCATCTGGGTTGCAGCGTTTTGCGGCATTGGGTGGTGATTTATCAGAGAATTATACTGTACTTTTTGAATCATTTAATGACAATAATTCTATTCCGCTTGCTCAAGCATATTTAAATGACGCTCAGATTAACAATCAAGTAATAAATTCTTTAAGTCCTTTCACGGAAGATGCACTTAAAGAAGCTTTGAAAAAAACCTTAGGGGTACCTGGAAAATATCTAACCCTGTTGCATACTGCAATAGAAAAAGGTATAGAATTAAATTGGGAAACGATTGATATAGAACAAATTAAATTAGTGGAAACACCTAAAATCGATAATACCTCTGATGATAATGATGAAACACCTTTGACGGAGTTAAAAACAGATTTTTAATGGAATATAAATTCTTAACCTATTCATTTTTAGAGCGCATTTTTGAAAACGGAGAAAAGGAGCTAGTTGGTAAAGAGAATTTTCATATTGGATCAATCTCTGATTTTTTGTACGTTCCAGAAATGTATAAAAAAGGCCAATTGAATCTGAGTCCTTCCTCTTTTACAATAGGGCATGAATTAATTAATGATAAAATAAATTCTGGATTGTTTTATCTTCAAGAATTGGATCATGAGCTTTTAAAGGCTAATTTATTTAATGATTCTGATTTAGACTTGTCAATCGCTACTGATAAAATTAGTCCTAGAAGGTCAATTACAAGAACCGTTTTGAAATTATCTCCAAATTCTTTTTGGGATGAGAATATTATTGATGAAATGGAAGAATGGTATGACAGTGCTGAATGATTATACCGATATAGTTTTAGACACTAATATTCTGTCAGATTTCTTGGCGATTTATTTTGAAAATTCTATTTCAATAGGTGAGAAGTTTGTCTCAAAATACAGAGTAAACAATGATTTTGCATCCAAAATAAACACAATAATTTTAGATCATATTAATGATGGTATTTCAAAATATGGAAAAATCGTTGCATCAAATTTTGCATTCATAGAGCTTGCAAGAAGATTTGATGAATGCTCATCCGGGCGCTTTACAGTAGATCAGTTTAGAGCATTTATTGATTCTCCACCTGAATGGTTTGTACTTGAAAGTGTTTCCTCTGACTTATTTTTTGAATTATATAGACTTCCCTCTCATGTTTTATTTAAAGAAGAAAAACAAACTATTGAATGGGCGGATGCAATTCATTGTGCAACGGCTTTAATTAGAGGGAATAGAAGCCTATTTGCAACTTCGGATTCAAGATTAAATGTTATTCAAATATTTAATCATCGATTGCTATGTATTACTTAATAATACATCTTGAAAGATACCATCAACTCTCCTATTCCTAACACATTCTAGCCCACCAAACACACGAAATCACCCAAAAATCCGTTTACAGTATTAATAGTTAACTTTGTAAACTAATTTTTACGTAAATGGTACAAACTGACTGGCCGTTGGGGCGCATTTTTGGGTTTCTTACGAAGCAATACCTCGGAAAATTGAACCAGCGCATGGAGCATTCGCCCGTGGACCGCAATTTTTTTCCGCTGTACCTCATTGGCAAAAATTCAGGCAAGATTAGTCAGAAAGAACTGGCCGACCAGATCATGACCGATAAAGTCAGCATGGTGCGCATCCTCGACCATTTGAGCGAAGACGGGTTGATCCGACGCACTGTCAATCCCAACGACCGCCGTCAGCATTTGCTCAGCGTTACCGAGAAAGCCGAGCCGTGGATTTCCGAAATTGAAAAGGGCCTGCAGGAAACCAACGAGTTTTTCTTCCAGCTGCTGCCACCCGAAAAACGCGCCGATTTCCTGGAATTATTGTCCCTCCTCATTTGCAAAACCAAAGATCTGTCCATCGAAGAATTCGAACTTTTTTACAATCGTCCTGAAAAGAAAACACATGAAAAATAAGCTCATTATTGCATTGCTTCCCGTATTGCTGCTGTCGTGCGGAAGTGACAAAGAAGATACCAAAGCGGGGCCGAAAGGTATGCCGAAGCTTACGGTCGACGTGGTGAAAATGACTCCGGGAAGCGTCGTGCGAACGATCTCGATACCCGGTTCCATCATCCCTAGCGAGGAAGTGCAGCTTTACAGCGAAGTTTCCGGCCGCGTGCAGTCCATTTCCTTCAAAGAAGGACAAACCGTGAAAAAAGGCGCCGTATTGCTGCAGGTGGATACCGACGTGCTGAAAGCCCAGCGCGCGCAGCTGAAAGTAGAGCTCGACCTTGCCAAAAAAGACGAAGCACGCAAAAAGATCCTGCTCAACGCCAAAGGCATCAGCACCGAAGAATACGAGAAAGTGGCTTCGCAACTGGCCAACATCGAAGCGCAGATCGACCTGATCAATGTGCAAATCTCCAAAGCCACGGTGCGTGCGCCGTTCAGCGGGCGAATCGGTTTACGGAGAGTAAGCGAAGGCGCGTTCATTTCGCCCAGCACGCTGATCACAAGCATTGTGCAGGAAAACCCGATCAAAATTGAGTTTTCGATCTCGGAACGGTACGCCAATGCCGTGAAATCGGGGCAGACGATCCATTTCAAGACCGACAACGGCACAACTTCGTATAGCGCTACGGTCTACGCATTTGAATCGATGGTAGACCAGGGAACGCGCATGCTCACCGTTCGTGCAACGGCACCGAATACCGGAAAGCTGATTGCAGGAACGTTTGTTTCCATTGATTACGACCTGGGCAACGAACAAAATGCCTACATGGTTCCGGCGGAAAGCATCATCCCGGTGCTCAAGGGACAAGTGATTTACGTTGTGCGTGGCGGCATGGTCACGGAAGTTCCGGTGGAGATCGGTATCCGAACGGCGAAAGAAGTACAGGTCATCGGCGAATTCAACCAGGGCGATGTGGTGCTGGTCTCAGGATTGCTGGCCGTACGTCCGGGAATGCCGGTCAACACCAAAATCGTTGAGCCATGAATATCGCCTCGTTAAGCATTAACCGGCCCGTACTCGCAACGGTCTTGTCGATCCTGGTGGTCATTTTCGGGATCATCGGGTTTTCGTACCTCGGCGTGCGCGAGTTCCCGTCGGTGGATCCGCCTATCATCACCGTTACCACCAATTACGGCGGCGCCAACCCGGATGTGATCGAATCGCAAATCACCGAGCCGCTCGAAGAATCGATCAACGGGGTTTCGGGAATCCGCACCATCAGTTCGGTCAGTTCCGACGGCCGAAGCACCATCACGGTAGAATTTGACCTGAGCGTAGACCTCGATGACGCTGCGAATGACATCCGCGACAAGGTTTCAGGCGCAGTACGACGCCTCCCGCCCGATGCCGATCCGCCCATTGTAGCCAAGTCGGATGCCAATTCCGAAGCGATTTTCTCACTGACCGTTCAATCCGATAAAAAAACACTGCTCGAGCTCACCGACCTGGGAAACAACGTTTTCAAAGAGCGTTTGCAAACGATCAAAGGCGTCAGTGAAATCCGGATTTGGGGTGAGAAGAAATTCTCGATGAAATTCAACCTCGATCCCGATAAAATGACGGGCCACAACCTTACTGCGGTGGAAGTACAAAAAGCGTTGCTCGATCAAAACGTCGAGCTGCCATCGGGGCGAATCGAAGGGAACACGGTTGACCTGACAATACGAACCTTCGGACGTTTGACCACCGAAGAAGACTTCAACAACCTCATCGTTGCCAAAAGAGGCACCGAGATCGTTCGGCTTAAAGATGTTGGCCAGGCTGTATTAGCCCCGGAAAATGAACGAACGCTTTTGCGCGGTAATCATGGCATCCCGATGATCGGAATTGCCGTAAACCCGCAGCCGGGAGCCAATTACATCGAGATTGTTGACGAGATTTACAAGAAAATCGACCAGATCAAGAAGGAATTGCCCAAAGACGTAACGCTCGGAGTGGCGCTTGATTCAACGGAAAACATCCGCAAATCGATTTCGGAAGTGGAAGAAACCATCCTGATCGCTTTCGGGCTGGTGGTCATCATCATTTTCCTGTTCCTGCGCGACTGGCGCACTACGCTCATTCCCATCATCGCCATCCCGATCTCGCTCATCGGTACGTTTTTCATCATGTACCTTTCCGGCTTCTCGATCAACCTGCTCACGTTGCTTGGAATTGTGCTCGCAACAGGGCTTGTGGTGGATGATGCGATCGTGGTGATGGAAAATATCTATTCGCGGGTGGAAAAAGGGGAAAATCCACGGGAAGCGGCGCATAAAGGGTCGAAAGAGATCATTTTTGCCGTTATTTCCACCACCATTACGCTTTCCACCGTATTCTTAACGGTGATCTTTATGGAAGGATTAACTGGCCGTTTGTTCCGTGAATTCGGGATCGTCGTGGCCGGCTCGGTGATCATTTCCGCCTTTATATCCCTGACGCTGACGCCGATGATGAGCTCGCGTTTGCTCAAGAAAAAGGAGCATCATTCCCGCTTTTACAACTTCTCCGAGCGATTCCTCAACGGCCTGATCAACGGGTATCGCCGTTCGCTGGAATTCTTCATGAAGCGCGCATGGCTTTCATTCATCATCATGGCCGGCTGCGTGGTGTTGATTTGGTGGAACGGAAGTGATTTACCGGAAGAACTGGCGCCAATGGAAGATAAAAGCCGTTTCCGGATCGTTTCCAGCGCGCCGGAAGGAACTTCCTACGACCGCATGGACCAACATCAGCGCCAACTCATCGACCTCGTGGATACATTAGCGGAAAAAGACAACCTGCTGGCGGTGACGTCGCCGGGATTCGGGGCGTCGGTTTCTGTGAACCAGGGATTTTTGCGTGTCAACCTGGTGCCGCCGAACCAACGAACGCGCTCGCAGCAGGAAATCGTCGATGATTTGAGCAAAAAACTTGCTGCCTACAATTTCGCCCGGTCGTTCATCATCCAGGAACAAACCATCGGCGGGGGCCGTTCGGGTGGTTTCCCGGTCCAGTACATTTTGCAGGCGCCTAATTTCGAACAAATGAAAGAAGTGCTCCCGCTTTTCCTGCAGGCTGCTGCTTCCGACCCTGCGTTCAGCGCCGTAGACGTGGACCTGAAATTCAATAAACCCGAGCTGCAGGTCAATGTGCAGCGCGACAAAGCAGCGAGCGTGGATGTTTCCGTGAATGAAATTGCATCGACGCTCCAGTTATACTTTTCGGGCCAGCGTTTCGGGTATTTTGTCATGAACGGCAAGCAATACCAGGTCATCGGGCAGGCAATGAAAGAAAAACGCGACGATCCTTCCGATTTGAAAGGCATCCAGGTGCGCAGCGGATCGGGACAGCTTATTCCGCTCGACAACCTCGTTACGGTGACCAACGAATCAAGTCCGCCGTCGCTGTTCCGTTACAACCGTTATGTTTCGGCGACCGTTTCGGCACAGCCAGCCGAAGGGAAAACCATCGGTGACGGCATCGCGGCTATGGACAAAATTGCTGAAAAAGTATTGCCCGAAAGCTTTTCACACAGTTTGGGCGGTACGTCGAAAGAATTTGCCGAAAGCGGCGGAAGTCTGGCGTTTGCATTCCTGCTGGCGTTGGTATTGGTATACCTGGTACTGGCGGCCCAGTTTGAAAGTTTCCGCGATCCGCTGATCATCATGTTCACCATCCCGCTTGCGTTGGCAGGAGCTTTGCTTTCACTCTGGCTCACCGACCAAACGCTCAACATCTTCTCTGAAATCGGGATTATCGTATTGATCGGTTTGGTGACCAAAAACGGGATCCTGATCGTGGAATTTGCCAATCAGCGTAAGGAAGACGGGCTTTCGGTAAGAGAAGCCATCATCGATGCTTCGGTGGCACGTTTCCGACCGATCCTGATGACTACGCTGGCAACCATTCTCGGCGCCTTACCAATCGCGCTTGCCTTGGGAGAAGCTTCTACCAGCCGTGTTCCGATGGGAATTTCAATTGTCGGCGGGTTGGGATTCTCGCTCATCCTTACATTGTACGTGATTCCGGGCTTGTACTTATATGTGACTTCAAAAAAACGATCATGAGATTTTACTTATTCTTCATCATAGCATGCGTTTCGGGCACGGCAGCTGCACAAAACATCCTTAGTTTCGAACAGGCAGTGCAGCGAACACTGGCCAACAATTTCGATATCCTGATCGTGCGCAATACCGCTGAGCAAATCGCCAATGAAAACAACATCGGGAACGCAGGTTATTTGCCACAAATCGGCATCAACGCCGACCAGTTCTGGGGCAGTTCCGACACACGCCAGGAATTTTACTCCGGACAGATCAATAACAAAAAAGGGGCGAAAAGTTCCTCGTTCAATGCCAATATTCGTCTCGACTGGACTTTTTTCGACGGTTTTGCCATGTTTGCCCGCGACAAACGACTGCAATTGCAGGAAGATGCTGCAACGCTTTCGGTAAATGCGCAGGCTGAAATGGCACTCTATCAGACGGCGGTACTGTATTATTCGATTGTTTACCAGCAGCAAATGGGCGTAATTTATGAACAGGCGCTCCAGCTTTCGCGTGAGCGTTTCCGGCTCGTAGAAACCCGGCGCAGCAGTGGTGCCGCCAACGACCTGCAGTATTACCAGGCCAAACTCGACCTGGCTGCCGACAGCTCCAACCTGCTCATGCACCGAAAAACCATCCGCGATTTGAAAACCGAGCTGGCAACCGTAATGGGTAGCGCTTCGGATGTGAATTTTGAGGTTGATCCGGGCATTCCGGTGATGCCAACCATTGATAAAACGGCCATCGCAGCCAAAGCGCAACAGCAAAACACTTCGCTACTGATCAATAAATCGAACATTGCAATCCTGGACCAGCAGCGAAAGGAAGTTCAAAGCCGTTATTATCCGCAGCTGAGCCTGTATACGCAATACAGTTATGCCTCGTCGCAAAGCCAGGTCGGCTTGCTGTCATCGAACCGCTCGATGGGGCCGGGCATCGGTTTGACCTTAAGGTGGAACATCCTGGATCGACTGACGACATTTACCGAGCTCAAAAACACCGGCTTGCAGCAGGAAAATGCCCAGTTACAGTTCGACCGGCAAACCCAGCTCGTTTCCAAAGAAATGCAATTGGCGTTTGACAACTACGATTACGCGCAGCAACTATCGGTACTGGAAAACAATGCAGTAGTAGATGCCGAAGAAATTTTCCGCATCGCAGAAATTGCTTATACCAGCGGTTCGATCACCGATTTAGCCCTGCGCGAGATCCAGTTTTCGATTATTCAAACCAAAACGCGGCAGTTTTCGGCCTCCCTCGCCATGCAAACCGCCATTTTTGATCTGTTCCTGCTGAGCGGGGATTTTAAGGGGTTGTTGTAGGGTTACGAATAGCAAGGATTCTTTCGATTAGAATAACTTGTTTTAGTTTAGAAGTAGCGCTCATTTCCTCCCTTGAGGGAGGGCAGGGAGGGTGGCCTTTACCCCTCTTCGTTTCGTTCTTTCAAACAATGAATTGCATGTGTTATCTGAGCATGCACATTATCCATATTCCAGATAACATCGCTTTCCGAAAATCGAATCAGTTCATAACCCAATGATCGTAGCTTATCTTCACGATAACGGTCATATTCACCTTTGTTTACATGTGAATTCCCATCTATTTCGATGATTAAACCGATTTCCGGCGCGAAAAAATCTACTATAAAGTGATGAATTGACCGTTGTCGTAAGAAGCGTTCACCCGTTTGCTTTCTGGATAAAATTGCTTTCCAAATGATTTTCTCGGCACGTGAAACTGTTTCAGTCCTTAATTCCCGGGCAAACCCTTTTAAACGTGGGTTGTAGTGATGGTGTGCGAATTTATTCATCATACTGAATATAATGGTTTTTGCACGGTTATGCAAACAATACGTCATTGCCACCCTCCCTGCCTCCCTCAAGGGAGGAATGAATCCGCCTTCTGATCAAAACCTTTTTACTTAAGTTTGCATTCATGTCAGATACAGCTCCAAAATACCCCAAACTGAACTTTCATGTCGTGCTGGTGGAACCGCAAATCCCCAACAACACCGGGAACATCGGTCGATTGGGCGTGGCCACACACAGCAGGTTGCACCTCATTCATCCGCTGGGTTTTGAGCTGACGGATGCACGGGTGAAACGCGCGGGACTGGATTACTGGCCCGAGCTGGAATTGGAAGAACACGCTTCGTTGGAAGACTGGTTTTTGAAAGTCGAAGATCCGTCGCGGGTATTTTTCTTTTCGGCGCGGGCAGAAAAGTCTTTTTACGACCTGGAATTGAAGCCTGGTGATTCACTCGTGTTTGGCAGAGAAGCCGATGGCCTTTCGCCGGAAATTCAGGAACGGTTCAGGGATCAATTGGTCACGATCCCGTTTCCGGGAAAGGTGCGCAGCTTCAACCTGGCGAATGCCGTTTCAATGGCATTGGGTGAAGGAATGCGTCAATTGAGCTTGTTGGATTGCGATTAACCTGTTTCTAAAATGCCAGCTTCACCGACAATCCCGGATCAAGCGCCATCGTAAAACCGCCGTAGCTATTCAGTTCCATCGACGGTTTAACGTCGAAACTCACTGCCACAGGAGCTACGGGGAATTTGTATTCCAGCCCTGCAACGCCATCGATTCCATATCCGGCGCCACCGTCAACATAATCGGAACCACGCTGGTCGATGATATACGAACGGCCGTAACCCGTAGCCTGCGTATAATGTCCACCGCCGCCTATGTACCAATTCATTGACCGTGAGCCAAATGCCGGAAAATGGTATTCGAACAAAGCTGTTCCTGTGAAACCGCCATGCCAGTAGCCAAAAATTCCCTCCAATGCTGCGGATTCGGAAACAAATGCTTTCACGGTGAGTCCGCAGGTTGCCCCGGTTGCACCTGCACGCAAACCGACTGCCCAGTTATAATTCGACCTGTATTGCGAAAATCCGGTACCAATGCTTCCCAAGCCCAGTACCAACAAGAGAGTCCATTTCATAAGCGTGCAATTGGAGATTACTACTATAACGGTTTACCGCGATTGGTTACAAAAAATCAGAAAATTTTTGGTCGGGTTGGCCCGATTGCCTAAGTTTAAGATATGTGGGTACGAATTCTTCTTTTCCTGGTGATAAACTTCGGCGCTCTTGGCCTGGGAAGTTTACTGATGCGCAATCCGGCGACCAATGAGTGGTACCAGCAACTCGACAAAGCACCCTGGACGCCGCCCGGTTGGGTATTCGGCGCAGCCTGGTTTTCGATTATGGTCTTATTCTCGGTGTTTATGGCGCGTGTAACGGCTGACGCTTCTACCCGAAAATCATGGCTTTTCCTTTTCGCACTGCAATTTGTGCTGAATGTGATGTGGAACCCGGTTTTCTTTCGCTGGCATCTGGTCACCGCCGCGCTGATCATTTTAGTACTGCTAACAATCGTCGTTGCAATTTTGCTGATCCGCTCACTTAAACACGACAGGCTCAGCGCTTTGTTTATTCTTCCCTACCTGCTTTGGCTTTTCGTAGCCATTTCACTTAACGCATACGTACTTTTTTAAGCCGATAAAACAGTTTCCAGCCGGTAGAATGGTGTTTGATTATTTAGTACTTTCGCCGAGGTGGAAACATTGAATAAGGAAGAAATCGAACAATTGGTAACCCGCCTGAAATCGGGTGACCAGGTTGCTTTTGCTGAGGTCTACGACCGTTACAGTGCAGCACTGAATGGTATTGTTTCCCGCATTATCACCGACGAAGATGCCGCACAGGACGTCTTGCAGGATACGTTCGTGAAGATTTGGAAAAACATTCAGCAGTACGATTCTTCCAAAGGCAGTTTTTTCACCTGGATGCTCAACATAGCCCGCAATACCTCCATCGATAGTTTCCGAAAACTAAAAAAAGAAGGCAAGTCCGAAATCCAAAACCCGGAGAACTCCGTAAGTGTATTTGGAACGATCGAACAGAACACCAATACGATAGGATTGGAAAAGCTGGTCGAAAAACTCTCACCAGAGCAACAGTTAATGATCAGGTATGTTTACTTCAAGGGCTATACGCACCAGGAAGTGGCAGACGAGCTCGACTTACCGCTCGGCACAGTGAAAACACGCACACGATTGGCAATGCGTGAATTACGTAAATGGTTTACACTTTTAGTGTTGTGGATGTAAAAGAATACATAGCGTCGGGGATTTTAGAATCAGTAGTGCTGGGATTTGCTTCTGAGCAGGAAGTTCGTGAAGTGAGCTGTCTTTCACACATTTATCCGGAGATCGAAACAGAGCTTCGCTCGATTGAGCAGGCTTTTGAGAAATTGGCGGTGGAAGGTGCGGTGGAGCCATCAAAAAATCTGAAGTCGGTGATTCTTGAAAAAATTGCCACCATTCCGCAACTTCCAATAGAAAATCCAACAGCCACAAAAGAACCGGCAAAAGTGGTACAGCTCAACGCTGACTCCGGTTCGTCCAATCCATGGAAATGGATGGCTGCTGCGTCTGTAATTCTCTTGTTGGGCGTGGGTGCACTTTGGATCCTGGCTACCAACCGTTCCAACGAACTCAACAACCAGGTAGCCGAGCTGAAACAACAAAAACTGGCAGACGAGCAGGTTTTGACCGCTATGCAGCTGGAACAGGAACATTTGAAGTCCATTCAATCCATCGTGGTTGACCACAATATGAGCAAGGTCATTCTGATGGGAACCGAAAAAGACCCGAAAGCCTGCGTGCATTTTATGTGGAGCGCCAGCAGCAACAAGGGCATCATGGTAGCCGAGAGTATTACCGACCCGCCGACCGACATGCAATACCAGCTGTGGGCCATCGCTGATGGAAAACCGGTGAGCCTCGGATTGTTCGATCACGAAGAAGTGATGAATACCACCGATCCGTTTGCCATCGATATGGACAATATTTCCGCCTTCGCGATTACCCTTGAAAAGAAAGGCGGGGTTGCTTCGCCAACCATGGAAAACATGGTGGTGATGGGCGCGATAGCCGGGTGATCTGACCGGAAGCCGTCTTTGGCTAATTTCCTTTCTGATTCGACTCTGATAGTGGTTCACTTGCGGTTTCCTATCGCAATTGTATCTTTACGCCAATTGATTCCATAAACTATGATCCGTCCGGCGCTCATTCAACCAGGTGATACCATCGCGCTTGTTTCACCAGCAAAATCCATCGAAGCTGCCCCTATTGATTTTGCACGGGAATTCTTCGAAAAAAAAGGCTTGAAGGTCGTCACCGGCGAGCACGCTTACGGTGTTCACACGTACTTTTCAGGAACAGAAGCTGAGCGCATGGCCGATTTCCAGGCTGCTATCGATCACCCGGAAATTAAAGCCATCATTTGCACACGCGGCGGCTACGGCTGCATTCGCATCGTGGAACAATTGCAATGGGCGAATTTATTGCGCTACCCGAAATGGATCGTCGGCTTCAGCGATATCACGGTACTTCACCAAAAAGCATTGCGCCTCGGGGTTGAGAGCATACACGCTACGATGCCGCTCAATTACCGCGAAAACACGCCCGAAGCATTGGAAAGCCTCTGGGAAAGCCTTACAAAAGGAACTGTTCATCACGAATGGACGGCAAACCCGGCCAACAAGACCGGCGAAGCAACCGGGAAACTGGTTGGCGGAAACCTCTCGATCCTGTACAGCCTGCTGGCAACACCTTTGTGCCCGGATTTTGAAAACGCAATCCTCTTCATCGAAGACGTAGACGAGCAATACTATCACCTCGACCGTATGCTGCAAAGTTTCAAACTGGCCGGAATCCTGGACCGTATCGGCGGCTTGGTCGTGGGGGGCATGTCCGACATGAAAGACACCGCGGTCCCAACCGAATGGACAGTGGAAGAATTGGTACTGACCCATTTCCATTACAGGAAAATCCCGATCGCATTCAATGCACCGATTGGACATATCGATGATAACAGGGCCGTGATTTGCGGGGCGAAAGCACGTTTTGAAGTGACCGAAGGCAATGTAAAATTGATTCAATAAAATTATGAATGAGGGAATTATCAATTATCAGGGACACTCTTGATAATTCATCCATTAATAATTGATAATTCTACATGGTATGGTATTTGCTTAACCGAAGTCGTTATTTTTGTTACAAAGTAGAACTATGAAATACTTCCTTGCTTGTATCGGACTGCTGTTTTTGTTGAATTCGTGCGTTGATATTTTCGACGAGATCATTGTACACGCCAATGGCAGCGGCACTTACAAATATTCAATCAACCTCAGCGCAAGCAAAGTAAAGATCAATTCCATCCTGGCCTTAGACAGCCTCGACGGAAAAAAAGTTCCGAGCCTGGATGAGATCAAAAGCAAGATTGCACTCTACAAAGAGAAGCTCGACCAGAAGGAAGGCATCAGCAATGTAACGGTCGACGCCAACTACGATGATTTCATCTTTAAATTCAGCTGCGATTTTACGTCGGTAACTGCGCTGCAAAATGCGGTTCGCGACATCATCAAGGAAGAAAGCCACGATAAGAACAATCCGTTGTACAACGAAAGCTGGCTGTCGTGGGACGGAAAACAGCTCGTGCGTTCCATCCCGGCTTTTCAATCGCCGATCAACCGCCTGAAAGCCGAAGACCAGGAAGAGCTCAAAAAAGGCAAGTACATCACTGTTTCGCGCTTCGATAAACCGGTTGCCAAATGCGACAATGCCACCGCGCAGATTTCGCCCACCAAAACTGCCGTAATGGTCAAAGCTTCGACGTTTGCCGTGGCACAAACACCAACATTGCTCAAAAACACGGTGACATTGGAACCGTAACCAAACAACCGTTTGGCCTCCAAAATTTTACCACATAGAAGAGTCGGACAGATTCTTTGCTATTTGTTGCATTTAACCGACGGTAAAAAACTGCATTTTCTTGCGTCCTTATGCTGTGAACAACGCATCGATTTCCCTTGCTAAATTGTAATCCTTCTCCGTGACGCGTTTTTGGTCGTGCGTTATCAGGTGAATATCGAGTATTACGGCTTTTCGAATCACACAATCCGGGTGATGATCAAGCGCATCGGCGACAGGCCCCAGCTGTGCCAGGAAACGCGTGAGCGCTGTAAAACTCTCGAACCGGAGCGAGCGGAAGAGCCCTTTTTCGGTTAATTGCCAGGTACTGTGATGCTTGTCCATTGTTCCGTTAATTGTTGAATCGACCCGAATAACTGCTCAAAGCCGTGAATACAAACATACTGTTCCTGTACCACATCGGTTCGAAAAGGCATCTCCAGCACTTCTTCCAGTACAAATGGCCGGTGTTCCACCACAGCGCTCACAGCCCTGTTGGTCTCTCCGAATGACGAAATAATGCCGGCGCCATAGATCAGCTGGTGCGTTCCGGCGATCATACCGAATTCAATTGTAAACCAGTACAAGCGTTGCAGGGCAGCCAGTTTTTCGGGTTCATGCATCACCTGGCAGCCCAATTCACCGAAGGTTTGCATAAAACGGGAAAACACCGGGTTGCTCAGCAAGGGTACATGTCCGAAAGTATCGTGGAACATATCGGGCTCTTCGAGGTAATCGAGTTGTTCCATGCTTCGCAGCCAGGTCGACGAACAGAACCGTTTTTCGGCCAGTAACCGGAAAAATTCATCCACCGGGATCAAGCCCGGCACCACTTCCATTTTCCAGCCGGTACGTGCGGCAAACCATTCATCCATTTCCCTGAAATCGGGGATTTTGTGCGCATGCATCACAGGGCTCATTTCCTTCAGTGCATCCAGGTACGCTTCACTCACTTTTCCCTGCAGGTTGGTAAACTGGCGTTCAAACAGGGTTCTCCAAACCAATTGGTCCTGCGCGGTGTAAGCATTCATGTTCTGTTTCATTTCTCACTACTATTAAATAAAAAACCCGGCCCAACAATGTCGGACCGGGTATCAATTACGTATATACATACAGCACTTATCCGATCCCGTGGGACAGATAATAATATGCGCTGATTTGTTTGTTGCTAAACATTCCGGATCAAAAGTAGTGATAATCTGGTTTGATCACCGGTTTTTTTCAATTTCGGTTCAATAATCCAAATGCCGATCTGGTCAAAGGCAAAAATTAACACAAGTTATCAACCAAATATCTGTTGAAAGCCTAAAACACAGCGGTAGTTCGAAAATTGGTTTTACATTCGTAATAGTGTAATAACAACTTATTTATGAAGTCCACCAGTTTGGCAATTTTCCTTGCCTGTTTCATTCACGGTTTCGGGCAGCAATCCGAAGATATTATCCCGAAAGATGCCGTTACCGTGTTCAGTTTGAACAACATATCCATCCTCCAAAAAGTGTCGATGGATGAGTTGGTTTCGTATGACTTCATGGCCGAGCTGCAATCGGAATTGTTCGACGGCTCCACCCAGGGAAAAACGCTCAAGGATTCAGGGATCGACTTCAACCAAAAGATGAATATCTTCTACGGGAAGAACACCGAATTCGAGATTTCGGGCTTCACGTTCGGTATTACGGATAAAAACCAATTATTCCGCGTTTTCGATGATTTTGACCGTGTTGAAGGAGCGATCCGCGGTGTGGAATACTACAACAACTACTTCAACCACCTGATGATCAAAGGCAATGTGGGCTTGCTGATCCGGGTAGACGCCGACCAGCTGCGTTTGTCAGAAATCACCGATTCTATCTGGTATGCACGTGGTTATGAAATGCCGTGGAACAATTATTACAACGGTTATTACGACGATGAAGAGATCATCGAAGACGAAGGTTTTTCAGACGACATCGAAGAAATGGAAATTGAAGGCCGCGACGGTGAAGAGATCGTTGAAGAAATTGTAGAGGGCGCCCAGGAAACGCCCGAAGCTTCCGATGTAGACGACCTTACAAAAAATTACTACGAGCTGCGCGACAGCCTTGAAATGGAAATTTCGCAACGTCAGCTGCTGCTCATCTGCGAAGAGATTTTTACCAATAACATCAACCTCAAACAATCCGACGCCAATTTTGCCCGTCAGCTTACCCATCCTTCCGACGGTATTTTTTACCTCGACAATTCGCGTAATTTCCGAAACACCAGTGGTTTGTGGTACATGCACAGTATGTTCCCGGAATTGTTGCAGGACATGGAAGAATTGTATACCGGCAACGTGATGCTGGGCGACATCATGCTCAACGAAACGAGCATCGACATGAAGGTGGAAGCCAACTACGGCGAGGCTTTGGGATCGATCTACCAGGAACTCAACGGCGCCAAATTCGATAAGAACGTTCTGAAATACATCCCGAAATCGAATTCAGGTTTTTTCACGTACAACATCGACCTCAATGCCGGATACAAGCGCGCTTTCGACATCATCATCCCTATCCTGCAGCAGGAAAAAAATCCGCGTATCCTGCAGAATGTGCTGATTGCCGAGCTCATGAACGAATTCATCAATACCGATGCCGTGTTCAGCACCTACAAGGGAAGCATGTTCGGGACATTCAACGGTGTGAAACGGGTGAAAACAACCCGCATCGAGTTCTTTTACGACGAGCAAACCTTTGAATACGGGGAACGTGAAGTGGAAAGTGAAGAAGACATGCCAATCTTTACACTGGGCTTTTCGACCGAGCGTCCGGATATTCCGAACAAGGTCCTGGGGCACCTGGCACGGTTGACCTCACAGTTCAAAAACATGGGTAATTACTGGGTGGTTGAAGACGCCGTTCTGAATTCACTGCCGCTTTACATCATCAACAAAAACGGGTTGTTCATCTTCACCAACGACGAAGACCTGGCGAAAAATCACTCCAACGGCTACGGCAGCAATTCACTTTCTGCACGCGATGCCCGCAAGGCTAAAAGCAGCGGATCAATGTATGCTTTCCTGAACTGGGGCGAAGTGCTCGACCGTTTGCCGAAAGAAATGTTCTCGTCAGAGCAAAATGAGATCCTGGAATCCATGCGGGGAAAATCCGGCGTTTTGGAACTGACTTCTTCCAAGACAACCCGCCAGAAAACAGTTTACGAAGTGACTTACAAATTTGAAGGAGCTTACGAGAACTCAGGTAAATACCTTTTAGACCTGGTAAACTCCGCTTACATTCTATCGAAATAATGCGCACATTACGCACCGAAGGAATCGGAAATAAAATTTTCTTAATTGCGCTGCTCTGCGCGGCTTTGGCGTTGTTTCTTTTCATTCGCCCGCGTTTGTTTGCGCCCGAGCCGAAACCGACACTGCTCGACCGCTTACCGGAAAGTGAGATCCTGGGCCGGTTTTACCTGTTGGATGTAGCCCGCGAAACAAGCCCGATGTTGTTTTACAATAAAATCCCGTTCCGCGACCTGGCATCGGCCGATTTTTTACTGAGCCAGGCCAAGAGCTTCGGTCTGGATGTACAGAAACAAGGGTATTTTTTCACCGACCGTTCGGGTGAATGGGGTGCCTTTTTATCCGTAATCGACAGCTCGCGCATCCAGAACGGGTTGATAAAGCTGGAGCAGTTTGTTCCCGGCACCGATACCACGATTTTGCAGCGAAAAGTGCGGTTTCTGCCCAAACAGAACCTGTATATTTTCTACGACAAAAGCTACATGATGGTCTATCACGGGTCGAAGATCAAGTCCAGGCTTTCGCGTTGCATCAATGCCAAACATGGCGAAATGGGCGATTCGTGGAAAAAATTCCAGTCGCTCAAAACCTTTAAGGACGATAAGCTGGTGGTATTCAGCAACGACAAAAAGCTGAAGAAATACGGCATCGAATACGGCCTTTTTGCCCACGACAGCGATTCGCTTTCCTTCAAGCTCAAAACGTACATCAAGACCACACAGGACCACAAGCTGAAGATGAAGCAAAACGGCAGCTCGTTTGCCGCAACGGCCGCAACGACGCACATGCTCGACCTGCACCTCGACATTACCGAATTCCGCAAAGACAAGAAACATCCGCTCTACCAGTGGATCGCGGAAATGGGCCGGAAAGTCAGCTTCCCAACCGATGCATTCTTTGCCGCCTGGGACGGTGATCTTTGTTTTCAGCAGGGTGGAACGCAGATGATTGAAGAAGAAGTGGTGGAAATGGGTTACAACGAAGAGTTTGTGATGACCGAAATCCGGACTACGCGCCTGGTGCCTGTGCCTGGTTTTTCGGTACTGATCTCGGTAAACGACCAGTCAAAAAACCTCGTCAGCAGCCTGTTTTCAAAGGGAATTGTCAACAAACAGGGCAATAAATACCATTTCCTGTTCTCGCCTCCGCTTACACTCAACATCACGCCACCAACCATCAGCGCCTATTCTTCAGGGCGTTCGCCGAAGATAAGCACTGCCAGCAATTGCAGCGGGATGTGGAACTACAAAGGAACGCCCGTTTCCTTCCAGGTAGATTCGTTAAAGCAACGGGGTGTTTACGGAAGCATCCAATTCCCGGTGAACCGATTGATCAGGCGGAGTAAGTTTTTTTAAGGCGGTTTTTCTTTCAGAATCACCTGCCCTTTTAGAAGGGGAGACCACTTCCTCCCTTGAGGGAAGAGACAGATTACGGTCCTTTTCTATGATTATCTTCCCTAACGCTTCGCCAGGAAAAATTGCTGCATCAGCTCCCGGCATTCGGCCTCCATGTTACCGTTTTGAATAACGGTTTTCGGATGATACAATTGATGATCGAAACGTCCGGCGCCCCGTTTTTCATCACGGGCAGCGAAGACGATCTTGTCGATCTGCGACCAGTACAGTGCTCCGGCGCACATCACGCATGGTTCCAGGGTCACATAAAGGGTGCAGCCTTTGAGGTATTTCCCGCCCAAAAACTCCGAAGCAGCAGTTATGGCTTGCATTTCGGCATGAGCAGTAACGTCGGTGAGTCTTTCTGTAAGATTGTGTGACCGCGCAATGACCTGCTGGTTCACAACCACAACGGCGCCAACAGGGATCTCTCCCAGTTCATAGGCTTTCAGCGCTTCCTGGTAAGCCTGGCGCATAAAATAATCGTCGTTGTACGGACTAATCATTGCGACTGAACTAAGGTTTTTATTCCGAAAGTGCGACTTCGATGACTTTGCCCCAGTATTTACCTGTCAGGTAAAGTTTTTTGGTTGCCGGGTTGTAGGCAATTCCATTCAACACTTCACCGCCCATTTTTCCGACTGCTTCCAGTCCTCCCGCATCGATTTTCTCCAAAACCCGGCCCGAGTTCGGATCGATCACCAGGATAAGCGTGGTAGTATAAACATTGGCATAGATTTTTCCGTCGATGTATTCCAGCTCATTCAGGTTGGCGTAAGGCCCCTGGTCGTCGTATACTTCAATGGTGCGCAATGGCTTGAAGGTTTTCGGGTCGCGGAAGGTGATGCGTTCGGTTCCGTCGGACATGATCAGTGACTTGCCGTCGTTGCACAAGCCCCAGCCTTCGCCCACATAGGTAAAATCCTTTTTCAGCTGCATCGTGTTTTTGTCGTAGACAAAGCACTTTCCGTTCTGCCAGGTCAGCTGGAACAATTCGTCACCGAAAATGGTGATTCCTTCCCCGAAATACGTCGCATCCAGCGCATTTTTCGCACCACCGGTTACAAACTGCCCGCTTTTCATGTCGATCTTCCCGACAACGCTTTCGCCGGTATTTCCGGGGTTACCGGTCGATTCCCACAATTCGCCGTTGTGGAATTCCAATCCCTGCGTATAGTTGGCCGGGTTGTGTGGAAAGGTCGATACAACGGTTGCGGTCAACGGTTTCGGTGGAATATCCGAAAGAATGCGGATCGAGCGCGTGTCTTCTTCCACGTTACCGTCTTTCATTGTAGCGCGTAAAACCAGCGACTTTGCGCCAACGCCATAATAGTCAGCATCCAACACCAGGCTCATGACTCCTTTTTTCGGTGAGCGCCATGTCTGGAAAACGCTGTCATTGTAGATCAGCTCCAGGGTTTTGATATCATCCCGGGTCACATCAAACGCGATCGGAATAGTGCCCTTGCCATAGGTTGTAGCAAGTTGTCCTTCGAATCTGAAACTGGCCGGGTAGCCGCTTTCGAGGTCGTCAGTGCCATTGTTTTTTAGTAACGGGACCAATACGAAAGATCCGATGATGAGCAGTATAAGTCCGATAATGAGGTAACGTTTCATAACACGTATTAAAGCAAAGTTAGTATTGTGGCCGCGCTGATCCCGGTGTGGGAATCTTCGTATACAACGCGTTTGTTTTTCAAAAGGATGGCTTGCGGCGATTCGTGCGCTACGCCTGTGAGTGTTTCAATTTCGCTGGAAAGTGACCGGTAATTCAGCAAATCGAGGTAAACACAGATGCATTCGTTGGGTTCTGCGTTCCATTTCTGTTCAAACCGGCTTTTGGCCAATGCCGAAATGCTGCAACGGGTGCTGTGCTTGAACAGCAAAACGGGAATGGCTGCCGATTGTTCCATCAGCTCATGCAATTGCGCCGAAGAAGTGAGTTGCACCCACGGAAAAGTTACGGTCTGTTTTCGGGTAAACAATCCCATGGATCAGAAATTAACGCCGTCAAACTGTTTCAAAAAGCGCACATCGTTTTCCGAGTACAAACGCAGGTCGTTGACCTTGAATTTGAGCTGTGCGATGCGTTCGATTCCCATTCCGAAAGCGAAACCGGTGTATTCTTCCGGATCGATGCCCGAAGCAGCAAGGACGTTCGGGTCTACCATTCCGCAGCCCAGGATTTCGAGCCATCCGGTATACTTACACACGTTGCAGCCTTTGGCGTTGCAGATCGTACACGAAACATCCACCTCGGCGCTTGGTTCCGTGAACGGGAAATACGACGGACGCAAGCGAATGCGTGCTTTTTCACCGAACAGTGATTTTGCAAAGTAATCGAGGGTTTGCTTCAAATCGGCAAACGACACATTTTTATCAATATACAAGCCTTCCACCTGGTGGAAAAAGCAGTGAGCACGGGCGGAAATGGCTTCGTTGCGGTAAACGCGTCCCGGTGAAATGGTACGGATCGGCGGTTTGGACGATTCCATCACGCGCACCTGCACCGAAGAAGTGTGTGTACGCAAGGCCATTTCGCGTTCGCCTTTTTCAATGAAGAACGTATCCTGCATATCACGTGCCGGGTGTTCGGGCGGGAAATTGAGTGCCGAAAAGTTGTGCCAGTCGTCTTCGATTTCCGGGCCTTCCGAAACCGTATAGCCAATGCGTTCGAAAATTGCGATGATCTCGCTGCGCACCAATGAAAGCGGGTGACGTGAACCAAATGGCAACGGCTCACCCGGACGGGTCACATCCACATCCGAAGCACTGCTTTGCTGATTTTCAAGTGATTCTTTCGCGGTTGCCAGTTTCTCTTCGGCCAGCTGACGCAACTCATTCAATAGTTGGCCAACGGCACGTTTTTCTTCGTTCGGAACCGTTTTTAGTTCACCGAACAATTCTTTCACCGTTCCTTTTGAACCGAGAAACCGGATGCGGAATTGCTCCAGTGTTTGCTCGTTTGAAATGGCGAAAGCGGAGATTTCCTGCCGAACCTGCTCTATATTTTCGTGTATCATATACTTTTAACTACAACCTTTTCAAACTTCTTACGTCTACTACAAAAAGTTGACGTTATGTGTAACCTTTTGGCGTTGATTGAAGTTTAAAGGTGTGACTGGTTAACACCACGAAATTACGAAAATGCAGGTTACTACATTGTAAACGCAAAAAAGTTTATCTTTACGAAGAGAAAATGAAATAACGATGAATAAAACACTACGAAATCTGTCCTACCTGGCGATGGTGTCTATGCTGCTTGTTTTGAGCGCTTGTAAGAACAAAAACCCATCGGTTTTGAAAGTATTTGTTCGTTCTTCCAACAACGAATTGATGGAAAACGCCAAAGTTATCATCATCGCTGATGTAAACTCCAATCCTCCGACTCCTTCTTATGTTGATACCGTAAACACCAACTCTTCGGGGTTTGCGTACTTCGACATGGCTGAGTTTTTCGACGGGTTGGATAAAGGAGAAACAACGGGTTACTTCGACATTATTGCGAAGAAAAATGTAAGTGAAGGTTCAGGTTATGTTCACTGCCGTGCACACATCACTTCGGTTGAAACAGTTTACCTGGAGCCTTAAAAAGAAAAGCAACTATTCCCTTGTAGCAGAGGGGTTTTGAAATAAATAGGTCCTTTGTCAAAACGATTGTTCATTCACGAAAGGCTTTTGCTAACGGATGACTCTCAAATATACAAAGGCATAAGTTTAACAAGAAAGGATGCTGTAAGTTTACAGTATTCCTCCACGACAACGAATATGCTCACATAATTCTAGTGGTGGATTATTTTAAAAGTAGTCATGAAGACAATTTTCAGAGTTCCGCTAATGATGATCGCACTTGTTGCGGTTGGCGTTGTTTTTTCTTCTTCCGGATGCCGTAAAAAGAAAGATACAATTGCGAAAATTTACGTGCTTGATACCACCAATTCCTATGTGAGCGGCGCTACCGTTCGCGTGAAAGGTGAATCAACAACTTCCCAGGGAAACCAGAACGTGATCCTCGACAAAACAACCACCACCAATGCCTCCGGTGAAGCTACATTCAATTTCAACGATGTATACCAATTGGGCCAGGCCGGTGTAGCTGTTTTGAACATCGAAGCATCTTACGGTCCGCTGGTTGGTCAGGGAATTATCAAAGTTGAACAGGAAACAACTTCCGAAGAAACTGTTTTCATTCAATAAGCTTTATAAGATATTCAGGAAAGCCTCTTGTTATGCAAGGGGCTTTTTGTTTTAACGCATGTAGGGTTGATTCGGGAATCGCCCTACGACGATTTTTAGTATCTTCGTTTTCAAACGAAGCATCCATGGAATCCGAATCAACATTACCCCAACTAACCTCTGAAGAGCAGCGCGTATTAGGCGCTTTGATCGAAAAAAGCAAAACTACCCCTGATTATTACCCGATGACGCTGAATGCGCTCGTGACGGCCTGCAACCAGAAGTCGGCGCGAAACCCGGTGGTGGAGTATGACGAAGAAACCGTGGTACTGGCGCTTGATTCCCTGAAACGAAAACACTTATCAGCCAATGTGATCGGCGCCAGCGGAAGCCGCGCGTTGAAATACCGTCATGCAATCGCCGTACATTATCCGCTTGATCCGGCTGAAACTTCGGTACTGTGCCTGCTCTTGCTGCGCGGTCCGCTGACGGCAGGCGAGATCAATTCCAACTCGGGCCGTTTACACGACTTTGAGGATTTGGCGGAAGTGCAGCAAACCCTGGAGAATCTTGCGGGATATGAAGTTCCGTTTGTAGAACAGCTGCCACGCAAACCCGGACAAAAAGAAGCGCGTTACTGTCACTTGTTCGGTCCTGTTCCCGAGTTCGATGAAAGCAGCTATGGCAGCGAGCCTGCCCGTAAAAATGTAAGTGAACTCGAAGCCCGCGTAACGAAACTCGAGACCGAGCTGGAAGAGCTTAAAGCGCTCGTGAATAAGCTGATGACGGATTTGTACTAGGCATTTCCCGCAGATTTCCATCAGCGCGGAAGAGAAGAACAAAAATTCCTACTGACTCACGAATTATCACGTGCTCATATCGGCATCGAATACGCCCTGCCTGCATATCGCAGTTGCTTCACGTTCACATTTCCCGATTCCAGCAGATGAATATCCGGGATGAACAGGAAGTAAATCTCGATTTTCGGTTCGTTTAACGGTTGATTCGGGTATTTGTTTTTCAGTATGATGTGCGTGGAAACGTAATCATTGTAATGGATCGGTGTGTTGAGCTGAAACACATACCAGCCGCTTTGGCCGTTTACTTCGATCTTTTGAACACAAACGCCGCTTTTCGGGAGTTTATCACCGATGTAGGGGTTGCTTTTCGGAGCAAAGAGCCGCAACTGCAGACCGATGAAATCCTGTTCTTCTTCCTCGTCACTGCCCATTCCAAAGATCGATCGCGAAAAAGAAGGCATCCGGAAACGCCACCTGTTCCAAACTCCTTTTCGCAGGTCGAACCGCCGCAGCATAATCGACATATAAACGAGGAACATCGCGATCATGATCACACTCGACCGGATGCGGATGTTTCCGTCGTCGGCGCCGTATTCCCAGCTTACCAGGATGTATTCCACCATCAGGATAGCCAGTAGCGAAAACGTGAGCAAATCCTGCTGAAAACTGGCATTGTAAGCATTTCCTGCGCTGAAGAATCCCGAATTGTTGAGCGCGTTGTTCTTGAAGAAGAACCACACGTGCAGCGACCCGATGAAGAACAAAATGGTTACGAACGAAAAATCATCGACCGCATCGCTGATAAGCCAGAAGTCATAGAAACCGTGGGCCAGCGCTGCAGCAACGAAACCGATCACGGGTGCCAGGATCTTCCAGATGGGCTGCGTGTAACGGTATTTCGCCAGGATAAATGCGTAAGCCACGATCGAAGCAAAGAACATGTGCCCGACCGAAGACATAATCGTACGACCCACAATGTTTCCGGTATCTTCGAGGTACATCAGGTTTTCGGCAAAGGCAAATCCCAGTGCTGAAACGCAGGCATAGAACAAATAATCGTAGGGTTCTTTCATGCGCTTGCTGAACAAGGCAAACAGTACCCACGGAATGAGTTTCACCAGTTCCTCACCACCACCGATGACCGCAAAACAGTACATGAAATCGTTGAATGCTTCGCCGTTGATGCCAAAATGAAAGTAGATTTCTGCAGCATCGTAAAACACCAGGCACAGATACGTAAACAGCGCTCCACCCAGGAATACGATCACGATCGGTAGCCATTTTTCGCGGTTGAATACATCCATCGATCTCAGGAAAATCACCCAGACCAACGAGACCAGCAGCGCCGTTAAAAACGTGAGCCAGGATACTGAAAACACCCGCTCTTCAAAGATGTTCTGAAAATACAATCCCCAGTGTCCGTGGGTGAAATAATAGTTGTTTTTGTAGGCATATCCAAAAAACGGAATGGCTTGCGGATCAGACAGAAGCTGGTCTTTTTTCGCGGCATTTCCCGAAACCGTATATACGCCCAACAGCAAGCGGTAGGCACGTTTATTGTTTGGGTTCAGTTTGATTTCCCTTAAGAGAAACAGTTCCTGCTCGTTCCATGAAAGCGTTCCGTTTTGCCAGCCTTCCAGCGCTTTGAGGTAATTGATGAACGGATGCTGTTTCGAAAAAGCACTGAATAGGGAATCGTTTCTTTCCGGTACTTCCAGCTTGATGCGGATATAGGCCTTCGAAAAAGCAGCTGCTTCAGGTGTCGGCCGGATTTCATCCAGAACGCGCAGCAAGTCGTCATAATCGTATTCGAGGTATTCAGCATGCCAGTCAATGCAGTCGAATTGCAGCGCAATGCTGTCAGGATAAGCTGCGCAAAGGTCCTTAAACGCATTTCTGACCATGCTTTCGTCACCGTTTTCTTTCCCGGTATCCAGGCGTTCCTGTGGCGTAGTCAGCAGGCGTTGGGGAATAAAAGCGTTTGCCAGTACGATTGGTACAATGGTGATCAGCAGCAGCGCGATCAGCTTTCGGTAAGGGTACCAGGCGGGCTTGCCCGTAACGGGTTTTGAAATGATCTCTCTCCGGTAGGTAATTCCGACCAGGAGCAGCACGAAAATAATGGGGTAGATCAAAGCGCGATGTATTTTTTACCAAGTTAATTAATTCCAAAACATGCAGCTGATTTTCTGTTTGCGATTCTTTATATTTGGTTTATGCGTTGCTCACTACTGCTTCTCTTTATTTGGTCTTTCGGTATGCTGACGGCCCAGGCTAATTATAAAGATCCGGCCCGTTATCGGCGGAGCATGGACCTGGTGGTTCCAGTTCCCCGGTTTTCCTAACTTTACCGGATGAATATCTCCATTCCCATATTGCTGCAGCGTCTTGGCATTGATCACCTGAACACGATGCAGGAGAAAGTGCTTGAAACGGCCCGAACAACTGATCAGATTGTCTTGCTCGCGCCTACCGGATCGGGGAAAACACTCGGATTTTTATTGCCTTTGCTCCAGAATCTGCAGCCGGAAACAACCGGTGTCCAGGCATTGGTCATTACACCCACGCGCGAGCTGGCTTTACAGATTGAACAAGTGTTTCGTGCAATGGGGACCGAGTTTAAGGTCAACACAACCTATGGCGGCCATTCGATGAAAATTGAGAAGAATAATCTCTCCGAACCGCCTGCTTTGCTGATCGGAACTCCCGGAAGAATTGTCGATCACCTCAACCGCGGAAACCTTGACCTTTCAGGCGTCCGAACGCTGGTGCTCGATGAGTTTGATAAATCGCTCGAAATGGGCTTCCAGGAAGACATGACAGCGATTTTGAAACAGCTGAAACGTGTCAGGAAGCGCTTACTGGTTTCGGCGACCAACCTGGAAACCGTTCCCGGATTTACCGAAATCGCCAACCCGGCAACGGTTGATTTCCTGACACATGAAACACGCGGCTTGTCACTTCACAAGATCATCACCGAAGACACCGAAAAGCTTTATTCGCTGGTGCACCTGTTGTGCAATCTGACATCGGAACCGACCCTGATTTTCTGTAATCACCGTGAAACGGTAGAGCGGGTCAGTGATTTTCTGTCCAGCGCCGAAATCGCGAATGTGTTTTTCCACGGTGGCCTGGAACAGGACGAACGCGAACGTTCACTCATCAAATTCCGCAACGGAAGCGCCTATTACCTCGTGACAACCGACCTGGCAGCCCGCGGTTTGGACATTCCGAATATTCAGCACGTCATCCATTACCAGTTACCGCTTACGGAAGATGTGTTCATTCACCGTAACGGGCGCACGGCAAGACAATCCGCTACCGGCAATGCCTATTTGGTGCTCTCCAAAACCGACCGCCAACCCGACTACCTGACCGGAGACATTCCCTCATTGCAGCTTTCGGAAGATTGTCCGTTGCCCGAGTCACCCGTTTGGAAGACCATTTATATCGGTGGCGGGAAGAAGGACAAGATCAATAAGATCGATGTCGTAGGCTTTTTGTCGAAGATCGGCCAGTTGAAACAGGAGGAAATCGGGTTGATCAGTGTATTGGACCATAGCTGTTTGGTAGCGGTGAAGGCTCAGAAGGCGAACCAGGTGGTGGCGAAAATTCGTGATCAGAAAATTAAGGGGAAGAAAGTGAAAATGGGGATTGCGCGGTGATTTTCAGTTAACCAGCTGATTTACAAAAACATAGTAATATTGCAAAATGGCAATTTTGCGAATTCGCAATATTACGTGACGAAATTCATTAAATTATTGATTTCCAATTAATTAAATACAAATCTAAACAAAATCACAACCCTTCCTTCAATTGCTTCACCAACTCGATCGCCGCCGGGGTTCCCAATCGTTCCAGTTCCGCAATCATCCGTTGTTTCTGTTCCGCCGAAACCGGTATCGGTGGCCGTTCAAACGAACTTTCCGGGGCCTGGGCAAAAAACAGCTCATCCGTCCAGTCATTCCGGATACCATCAATGACAAAATGCACCCTGTTTTCCGTTCCACGGTTCGCTACCGAATGCTCTTCATTCGCATTGATGTACCAGCACGTTCCCTCGTCCATGATCACACGTTCTCCTGCCAGTATGAACTCCACTTCAGGGTTAGTCACAACCGGTATGTGCATTCTGAAAAAGCCGTCTTCATAACCCAGGCAATTGTCGCGATGAGGTTTGATCTCTGCACCGGTTTCCAGGCACAGCAGGCGTGCGCTCGTCTTTTCAAACGGAAATTGGTCCAGGATACTTTTGAAAGTCGGGCAGTTGCGCAGTAATTCTGTTTCCATCAATGGCGATTCTTCGCTTGGCATTGCATTGATATTATTCGGATTTCCTCCCGGAGCAAGCAAGGCGATTGATGTCCAGTTTCCGGAATAGGCTCCCGTGTTGTAATGCGCTGTCCACTCGTGTTTGAGCACTGTTTCCAGGTCGGCTTTGAGTAGCTCAACATCAAATGTAAACGGAAAACGAAGTCGGGTAACAAATGTCATAGCAGCTGGCGTAATTGGTTTGTTAAAATGCAAATCTAGGATTCCCCATCGGATAAACAACCATCAACTTATAACGAAGGTCAAAAGTGTTGTTAAATTTTGCACGCAACGAAAAAAACAGTAAATTGATCGCCTAAAACTATACGAAAATGAAAAACTCTCTACACCTGCTGGGTGCGATTCTCCTTGTCGCGTCCTGCAACCTGCGGCTCTATGCCCAGGAAAAACACGAGAAGGGCCCTTGGCGAAAGATCGAGGAATCAGCCATTCCAAGCGTGGGAACACGTTACATTCAACCAACAAAGTACTTAACGTTTAAACTGGATGTGGAAGGCATCCGCGCCAAGTTGAACCTGGCCAGGCGCATCGACGATCCGTCTTACCTGCCGGTTTTCATTGAATTGCCGAAAGCGGACGGAACATTCGGGTACTACCAGGTGCACGAAAACACCACGATGCATCCGGATTTGGCGGCCGCATTTCCTGAAATCCGCGCTTTTGACGGCGTGCCGACCGACGGAAGCGGTGAGATTGTAAAGCTGGACCTGACTCCACAGGGTTTCCATGCGATGATCCTGTATCCGAACAAGCCAACGACTTTTATCGATCCTTATTCATTCGGTGGTGGTGATATCGAACATTACATCATCTACTCGAAGGCCGATTTTGTGTCGGCAAAAACCTTCCAGTGCCATGTTGACGCCCCGCCGACAGAAACCATTTTTGAGCACGGAAATCCTGTATTGAAAAGCTTTGGTTCGTGCCAGAAACGTACGTATCGCCTGGCGCTTGCCGCAACAGCTGAATATACGACCTTCCAGGGCGGAACGGTTGCCCTGGCGCAAGCCGCACAGGTAACAACGATGAACCGTGTGAATGGTGTTTATATGCGCGACATGGCGATCACGATGACCATCATTGCCAACAACAACCTCTTGATTTACACGAATGCCGGTTCCGATCCGTATACCAACGGAAACCCGGGCTCCATGATCACCCAAAACCAGACGAATGTAACCAATGTCATAGGTTCTGCCAATTACGATATCGGCCACGTTTTCGGAACGAACAGCGGTGGTTTGGCCGGTTTGGGTGTTGTGTGCTCCAGCAGTCAGAAAGCGCGGGGTGTTACCGGAAGTGGTGCTCCCGTTGGTGATCCGTTCGATATCGATTATGTAGCACACGAAATGGGACATGAATTCGACGGGAATCATACGTTCCGCGGAAACGCCGGTTCGTGCAGCGGAAATGCGAACGGTGCAACGGCAATGGAGCCGGGAAGCGGTTCTACGATCATGGCTTACGCGGGTATCTGCTCACCAATGGATGTTCAAAGCAACTCCGACGACCACTTCCATGGTATTTCACTCGAAGAAATAGGTGGCTTTATTACCAGCGCCGGGCATACCTGTCCTGTAGTAACGACTATCCCTTCGCAAACAGCTCCGACAATTTCCGGGACGGTTGGTAACGTAACAATTCCGGCCAATACGCCTTTTGCACTCACTGCTACAGCAACTGACCCTGACGGCGATGTGTTGACCTACTGCTGGGAACAAATGGATAACCAGAACAGTACACAGCCACCCGTTTCAACGTCTACCAACGGGCCCAACTTCCGTTCCTATTCTCCGACCACCAACCCGACACGTTATTTCCCTTCTATTCCATCGATCCTGGCGGGTGGGCCTTTTACCTGGGAAGTCATTCCAACGGTGAACCGTACAATGAATTTCCGTGTTGTGGTGCGCGATAACGAAGCAAACGGCGGCTGTAACGACCATGATGACATTACCATTACAACAACTACTTCTGCCGGGCCGTTTGTGGTCAACTATCCTTCTGCAGCCGGAATTACCTGGCCGGGGAATTCTACGCAAACCGTTACCTGGAGCGTTGCCAATACAACAGCTTCGCCGGTTTCATGCGCAAATGTTGATATCCTGATCTCATTGGACGGCGGTGCAACATTCACGAATATTGCCAACAACGTTCCCAACGACGGAAGCCAGAGCGTTACTGTTCCGAACACTTCCACAGCCAATGCGATCATCATGGTGATCTGTGAAAACGGAACGTTCTTCGATATTTCCAACAACGTTTTCGCGATAACCGCTGCAACAAACGATTATTCCATTTCACTTACCAACAGTACGGTAAGCGCCTGCCAGGGATCAAACGGTGTGTTTACGGTTCAGATCGGACAGATCGGTTCGTACACAGATCCGGTGACCCTTTCAGCAACTGGACTTGCAGCCGGATTGTCTGCTTCTTTCTCTCCGAATCCGGTAACTCCGGGTAACTCCAGCACGATGACCATCAGTGGTACTGCGGGTGTTTCTCCGGGTACTTATCCGTTCACTGTTCAGGGGAACTCGACTTCCGGAATTCACACAACTCCGGCTACGATTGTTGTTTCAACCAACTCGTCCGTGGTTTCTACTTTGCTGACTCCTGCGAATGGCGAACCTTCTGCCGCATTGCCGCTGACATTGACCTGGTCGAACCCGAACGCGGGAATGCTGTACGACATCCAGATTGCAACCGATGCCGGTTTTGCAAGTATTGTTGAAAGCGCAACAGGACTGACTTCGCCGAATTATACAGCTACATTACTGGTAGCTGCAACAACATATTACTGGAGAGTAAATTCATACAACTCCTGCTCAAGTGCCGGAAACTCAACAACGTTCTCGTTTACGACGTCTTCCTGCGGAACATTCAGCAGCACCAACGTACCGGTGAGCATCTCCGCTTCCGGAACACCAACCGTTACTTCCACACTGAATATTCCGACCAATGCAACGATCAACGATTTGAACGTAGTGAACCTTGTAGGAACGCACACCTACATCGAGGATCTGACCTTTACGCTGACATCGCCGCAGGGAACTTCCGTGACCTTGTTCGGTGGTATTTGTACGGACAACAACAACTTCAACGTGGAACTGGACGATGAAGCAGCTTCGGCTACTTTGCCTTGTCCGCCAACCGATGGAAACGCTTACCAGCCTACAGGATCCCTTGCCGATTTCGACGGTGAAGATATGTCAGGAACCTGGACACTGACTGTAGCCGACGGTGCCAACCAGGATGGTGGTAGTTTGACGTCATGGGGTCTGGAAATCTGCTACACGCCTTCCATTCCTTGTAACGATCCGGACAATCCGACTATCAGTGGAACAACCTCATTCTGTACAGGTGGAAACACGACGTTGACGATTTCTTCAGGTAACCTGAATGATGCAACCGACTGGGAATGGTACAGCGGTTCTTGCGGTGGAACATCCGTTGGATCAGGAACAACTCTGAACGTATCAACTCCGGGAACGTACTATGTGCGTGGTGAAGGCGGCTGTGTGACTCCGGGAACCTGTCAAAGTGTTGTAATCACGCAGAACACAGTGAACACTGCTACAACATTGGTAGCCGGTGTGCTTTCTTCGTCTCAAAACGGCGGAACGTACCAGTGGGTTGACTGTAACAACGGAAATGCGGCTGTTCCGGGAGCTACGTCACAAACATTCATTCCTACGGTAAACGGAAGCTACGCAGTTCAGGTAACAGCTGCAAACGGCTGTTCAGGAACAAGTAACTGTGTTGCTTACAACGTGGTTGGTGTGAACGAGTTCGATGACCTGGCGATCCAGCTGTATCCGAACCCGACAACGGGAATCGTGACCGTTTCGTTTGGAGGAATCCTGGTACCAGTACAGGAAATGACCGTTACCGATGTAACGGGTCGCCTGGTACGCGAACAATCGCAGTTTACAACCGATTCAATGACAATCGATTTGTCACGCGAAAGCAAAGGCGTTTACTTCCTGAACGTTCAGGTAGGTGGTCGCATTCAAACAATGAAGATTACGAAAAACTAATCGTTCAGATTTAAATTAAATAAGCAAGCCCGTTCGTCCGTATCATCCGGATGAACGGGTTTTTTTGTGTCAGAGAGGTTGGCCGGCTTTTGAATACCAGTGAATAAATGACTAGCTTTGGATTTGATTTTAAGCACGCTACATGAAAAAACTAATCCTACTGGCGCTGGGCCTCTCTTCGGGGACCTTATTTGCCCAATGTTTCTCGACCGGTACCGGTATTGATGGCGGGTACCACGCAACTGCAAACACGACTCTTGCAGGCGGAACCTACCAATTTACTTCGTTTACAATCGATCCTGGTGTTACCGTTATGGTTACGGGAACATCACCTTTGGTTGTTAATTGCACCGGTGCGGTGACGATTAACGGAACGCTCAGCGCAAGCGGCGGCAATGGTGTAGATGGCGTTACCTATGTCAGCGGTGGTATCGGTGGTACAGGCGTTGCCGGCGGCGGTAACGGTGGTAATGGTTCTTTTGCTTCAGGTTCAGGCCCTTTGGACGGAACAGATGGTATTAATACTGGTGGTGCCGGAAATCATGGTGCAGGCTGGAGCGGCGGCGGTGGTGGTGGTTACGCTGCAAACGGTGGTGCTTCCGGCGGTGTCGGTGGTTTTGCCGGTCCTTCCTATGGTACAGCTGATCTTTCAGGTATGCTGTCGGGTTCCGGCGGCGGCGGCGGTTCCGGTGGTTATGATTGCGGGGCCGGTGGCGGTGGGGCCGGTGGTGGTTTGATCGTTATCAATTCCGCTTCTATTCTTGTTGAATCGGGAGGAGCAATTCTTTCCAACGGCGGTAACGGCGGCAGCGACGGTACAGGAAACTGCGGCGGCGGTGGCGGTGGTTCGGGTGGTACCATTTGGTTGGCAGCTTCTACCATGACCAACAACGGCCTTGTTTCAGCAGCAGGCGGAACAGGTGGCGGATCAAACGTACCCGGTAGTCCTTATTATGGAACAGGTGCAAATGGTTCAGCCGGAAGAATTCGTATTGATGTCAACACACCGGTCACAGGATCGGGTGGTATCGTACCTGCGGCTGGTTTTACCTCCACACTTTTGGGAGGAAATATGACTGCAATTGCTGCTACATGCCCGGGTTCTGATAACGGATCGGCAACGATCAACGCCTCAGGAGGAACGGGCCCGTATAGCTATTTGTGGACTAGCGGAGAGACCACGCCAACGGCGACCGGTTTGGCTGCAGGTACACAGACCGTTACCGTTACAGACGATAACGGTTGCTCTATGGATGTAGACGTTACTATTCCGGCATTGGCATCTTCCTCCGCTTCACAGACGTTTACCTTATGTAACGGGGAATCGGTGACCGTAGGTTCCAATACCTATACCACCAGTGGAATTTATGAAGATACACTCACCAATGCCCTGGGATGCGATAGTACGATAACCACCAATTTAACAGTGCTTCCTGCCTATTCTTCTTCACAAACATTCAATATCTGTGCGGGCGAAAGCGTGAGCGTCGGTGATTCGACCTATTCGGCAACAGGAACGTACATGACTGTACTCAATTCAGTTGATGGCTGTGACAGTACGGTAACGACCAATTTAACAGTGCTTCCTGCCTATTCTTCGTCACAAACATTTAATATCTGTGCGGGTGAAAGCGTGAGCGTCGGTGATTCGACCTATTCGGCAACGGGAACGTACCTCACTGTACTTACTTCGGTTGATGGTTGTGACAGTACGGTAACGACCAACCTGGCTGTTGCTGCTCCGGTTACTGCGACGGTATCGCTTAACCAGGGTGTATTGCAGGCTTTGCCGGCAGGCGCGCTCTACCAATGGCTCGACTGCGATAACACCATGTCCCCGATTTCGCAGGAGACCAACCAGGATTTCACACCTGGCGTAAACGGCAATTATGCAGTGGAAGTAACGGTAGGCGGCTGCGCGGATGTCAGCGATTGCGAGGCTTATGACCTTGTTTCACTGGATGAAAACACGGTTTCCGAAATTGATTTATTCCCGAATCCTACAACAGGGCAGTTTACTGTATCGTTGAATGGTACTGTCGTTTCGCGGGTTACCGTTGTGGACGCCGCCGGAAGAATCGTGAAGGTAATCGATGAGGTGGCTGGCAATGAATTGACCATCGACCTGAAAAAGGAACAAAACGGGTTGTACTTTGTGCAATTGCAGGTGGGGAATGATCTGCAGACTTTGAGAATGATCAAGGAATAATCTCCAAAAGAGTTTATTATAAAATACCTGTGGGGTCGCGATTGATCGCGGCCCTTTTTCTATCTGATAATTCTCCGATTTCTCTGATTGTTTGTTTTCTTGCTTGTTCTTACAAAACAGCATCGAGCATTTCCCTGATCAACTGCTCATCCACCTTACTGATAACAGTTGAAAAACGGCTGTCGGTATCGATGGCTTGCGAGCTGGTTCCTGAAAAATGAATGGCCGAAACTCCGGTTTCTTTTACCGATTGAATATTGCCCGGCCGTACACCTCCGCCGGCCATAATCTCTATTCGTCCGTTGGCGTAACCGACCATTTCCTCCAATGCAGCCTGGCCTTCGCTTACAGAAGCTGCCTGTCCGCTGGTCAGAATGCGCTTGAAACCCATATTGATGAGCTGGTTCATGGCCGTTTTCCAGTTGCTGACTTCGTCGAATGCGCGGTGAAAGGTCAGGTCCATATTCCCGGCGGCACGTTGAAGCGCTCCCAGGGCATCTTTGTCGAGGGTTCTTTCTGCAGTCAACGCACCGATCACAACGCCTTTTACACCCAGCTTCTGGAATTCCAGGATATCATTGCGCATCACAACAATTTCATCGTAGGTATAATGAAAGCCACCTGCCCGCTGCCGGATCAGCACATGCTGTTCCAGTTCATGGAAGGTATTGTGAATCCAGGAAACCATACCGGGAGTGGGTGTCAGACCACCTTGCTCCAATGCAATACATGTTTCAATACGATGAATAGGAAGCGTACTTGCCAAACGGGCTGCTTCGAGCGAAGCTACACATAGTTCTATTTCCATGATTAGTAGATCATTACTTCATCGATAAATGTCCAGGGCGTATTGCCGGCGCCGGGTTTCCCCTGCGGAATTTTCGATTCGTTAATAACAGTAATGCGCACGATTTTCGCTTTGCCTTTTTTCTCCCGGGCCACAACGGCTTTTCCGTCGGATTTGTTATCAATATGACGCTTGAACTTTATCCCGTCAATACTGGTTTCCACGATCAGCTGCTTCGGGTAATAGATCCATGAACCCTGGTCTTCCAGGAAACCGATATGCACATGGTTAAAAGCAGTGACTTCACCCAGATCTATGGAGAATTGTACCGTATCATTGTCAAAGCCCAGCCAGTCACTGCCTTTCCATGGAGAAGAACCCACAACACCGTCTGTTAAACCCAAGCTATCGTGATGGCTGTAGCGTTTGTTCGGTGGCGTGATAAAATGCACCGGTTTTCCGATCAGCGGATGGGTGAAAAACGAAAATTCCAGTTGACGGTTCACTTCGTCGCGGTAATCGCATTCAACGGTTGCTTTGACGAATTGCGGCAATGATGTACGGTTCAGCAGGATTTCGCCGGTCGGTTTACCGTTGGTCCAAATGGAACCCAGGCTGTTTTCAAACGAATAGGTCAACCCGGTTTCGATGGGAACAAGCTTGACCGTTGGGTCCAGGAAAGCGGTGGAATGATTGATTTTTTGTTGCTGCAAACGCGGCAGGTAATGAATCACCATCATGGGTAAAAAAGTGCGGTAATCAGTTCTGTTAACCGTCCAAAGCACCTGCGACATAGCCACCAACCGTGGAAATGCATTGTATTCAACGCTGTTCATATCCGGCAGGTATTCGGTCCACAGATTGGCTTGGGCTCCTAAGATATAGGTTTGTTCTTCGGGTGTCAAACCTTCCGGAACCGGGTTAAATGCATACACTTTTTCAAGGGGCGTATACCCGCCGATCGCCAGCGGTTCGTTCGGACTGGTGCTTTGATAATGGTCGAAATAACAATGCGAGCCAGGTGTCATCACTACCGGATGATGCATTTTCGCCGCTTCAATTCCGCCTTGCGTACCACGCCACGACATTACCTGCGCATTATCGGCCAGGCCGCCTTCCAAAATTTCGTCCCAGCCCATTAGTTTTCGTCCATTGGCATTCAGGAAAGCTTCCATTTCGCGGATGACGTAGCTCTGTAGTTCGTGGCTGTCGTGTAAACCTTGTTCCGTGCGTACTTTCTGACATTTCGGGCACACATCCCACCGGGTTTTCGGGCATTCGTCGCCACCGATGTGAATGGTCTCCGATGGAAAAACAGCGATTACTTCAGCCAAAATGTTTTTCAAAAATTGGATTGTTTCCGGCTGGGTACAAAACACATCGTCGAAAACACCCCACAAGCCTTCTACCGGCAATTGCTGACCGGTACAGCCCATCTCCGGATAAGCTGCCAACGCTGCACGCGCATGCCCCGGGAGTTCAATCTCCGGCATCACGGTAATTCCCCTTTCGGCGGCATAGCGTACAATTTCCTTCGCTTCTTCCTGCGTGTAGAAACCGCCGTAGCGTTTGTGTTCGTATTCACGCGGACTGCGATTGTAATGCCCGATTACCGTGCTGTCGCGCCATGCCCCGATTTCTGTCAGCTTTGGGTATTGTTTGATCTCCAGCCGCCAGCCCTGGTCGTCGGTCAAATGCCAGTGGAAGGTATTGAACTTGAGTGCAGCCAACTGGTCCAAAAAAGTCTTGATTTCATCGATAGTAAAAAAATGCCGGCTGCAATCCAGGTGAACGCCGCGGTAAGCAAAACGTGGTGAGTCAACAATCTGCACGCCGAACAGCTCAATTTCGGTAAACTGTTCCTCCATCAGCTGGTCCAGCGATTGCAATGCATAGATCAAACCGCCGCGGTCACCGTATTTAATGGTAATTCCTGCTTTCGTGATTTCCAGCTGGTAGTGCTCTTTTTCCAGGCGCGGTTGATAATAAAAGCGCAAATCCTGCGCTGAATCTGCCGGGACTTCGGTAAATGTTAGCCCATGAAACAGCGAAAACTGTGGCTGCATGACAGCGATAGCGTTTTTTTCCTCCGCGGTTGCAGTATAACGAATCCGGTTGTTCAGCCGGTAAGATTGTCCGTTCGCTGTGATCTCATTCGGCTGCGGAAAAATAACCGATTGCTGTTGGGCCATTGCCATGCCTGTAAGCGTCACTGCTGCGAGGAGAAAAAAGTGCTTCGTACATTTCATATTGTCTTCAGTCGAAGTTTCAGGTTCTGAATTTAGGGATTTTACGCGTTAACCACGGCAACAACTGACAACTCGTGAACTCAAAAACGAAATAACTGTAGAATTAGACTATACACCACCAAATTAAGTATTTATATTTACGGCCTTACATGACTCATTCTCAACAACGATGAAAAGCACACAAATACTTCTCTTCCTGAGCCTCCTGTTCACTTCGGTTACGGCCCTTGCGCAAAAGAAAATCATCGATCCGACCATTTACAACGACTGGAAAAAAATCGGCGACCTGCAGTTATCCCCAGATGGTAAATACAGCGTCTATACCATCAAACCGCATCGTGGCGACGGCTATTTGTTTATTATCAACAATGAAACCGGCAAAAAAGATTCGGTAGCGCGCGGCGTTGATCCTCAATTTTCAGGGGCTTCCAACTTTTTAGCGTTCAAGATCAATCCTGGTTTTGATACACTCAGAAAGTGCGAATTGAATAAAACTCCGAAAGATAAGTGGCCGAAAGATTCGCTCGGGATCTGGACGTTCAGCAATGATTCGCTGGTGAAAATCGCGAAAGTGAAGGAGTTTAAAGTAAGCGCCGAAAGCGATTGGCTGGCGTATCTTTCCACATCGAATGAATTGCCGAAAGGATATTTGTCGAAAAAAGAACTGAAAAAAGAAGCAAAACTTGCCAAGAAAAATGGCCCGGTAAAAACCGACGGAAAAGTGCTGGGCGTTTGGAACCCTGGCGCGAAAACGACCTATTACCGTAATGTGAACCAGTTCGATATCACGAAGAACGGTGCCTACATTACGTTTACCGAGCAACAGAAATTCAAAAAAGATTCGGTGCGTTTGAACGTGCTTTCCACCGCTGATAAAAAGATCTGGAAAAACCCGAACCGCTTTACGGAACTGAACCAGGTGAATTTCGGTACCAGCAACAAATACCTCGTAGGCTTGTATTCGACCGATACCACCGAAGAAAAGCGCTGGTCGGCTTTCCTGTTCGACTGCACGTCTGACAACTGGACCGTTTTTGCTGATACGGCCATGCGTTTCGAGACAAACAGAACGGTTTCCGATCACGCAAAACCAAAGATTTCGCCGGATGAATCCTACATCCAGTTTGGTGTCTGGAATGCTCCTAAAAAAGATTTCAAAGACACGCTGACCGAAGCGGAAAAGGTGAAACTGGATGTCTGGCACTGGCAGGATGATCGTATTCAGCCACAGCAACTTTCCGAACTGAAGCGCGATCAGAATAAGTCGAATACCTATATCTACCGGCTTTCTGACAAAACCATCACCCAGATCGGACGCGATTCGCTGGACCTTCAATTCCCGTCGAAAGGAACGAACCGCTACGCATTTGCCATCAACGATGAAAAACACGAAGCAGAAAACTGGCGAGTGCCGCTTCCGGCCAATTATTACCGAATCGATCTGAGCAACGGAAATGTATTGCCTTTGCGGGATGAAACCGTATTTGATGCCACGCTTTCGCCTTCAGGAAAGTACTTTGTGTACTACAACGAGATCACCCAGCAATGGTATTCGATGGAAGTAGGCGTAGAAATCGAAAGCTGCCTTACCTGTTCGGTGAAAACCAATTGGTGGGAAGATCTGAACGGTACACCGACCATTCCGACCCCGTTGGGTATTATTGGCTGGACCGTGAACGAATCGGGGGTCCTGGTGCAATCCGAGCACGATATCTGGTATTACGATTACAAATCAACGCGTTTGACTTCAGTAACGCAACGTTTGCGCGAGCGTGAAGCCGATACCAATTATCGTTATTACCTCACGAACTTTGCCACGGATTCCTCGTTGTATTACCCGGAAAACCTGTGTTTATCGCAGTTCAACCAACAGACAAAAGCCACGAACATTTACCGGGTTTCGGGTTCCTTCCCGAACCTGAGCTATACGCTGATTGCCGGTTCGAACCACAACTATGTGGGGTTGAAACGCGCCAAAAATGCAGAGACCATTCTGTTCCAGCGCCATTCGAACGCCGATTACCCGGATGCTTACATTTCGATGAAACCGGGCGCTCCTGAAAAACAGATTTCACTCACCAACCCGCAGCAAAGTGAATACAACTGGTCTACCGTCGAGCTGATCAACTGGAAAAGCTATGACGGCCTTGATTTGCAGGGATTGGTCTACAAACCCGAAAATTTCGATGCGAACAAGGAATACCCGTTGCTGGTGTATTTCTATGAACTGTATTCCGATGAAATCCACAATCATTATGCACCGAAACCAACCGCATCGATCATTTTCCCAACGGAATATGCATCGGCCGGTTATGTGGTGTTCATCCCGGACATTCGCTACAAAATCGGTCACCCGGGCAACGGAGCCTATGATTGTATCATGAGCGGAACCGATGCGGTATTGCGCAAGTATTCCAACATCGACCCGAAACGCCTGGGCTTGCAGGGCCAAAGCTGGGGTGGTTACCAAACCGCGCAGCTGATCACAATGACCGATCGTTATGCGGCAGCGATGGCCGGTGCGGCAGTAAGCAATATGTTCTCGGCTTACGGCGGTATTCGCTGGGGAAGTGGTTTGAGCCGCCAGTTCCAGTATGAGCACCAGCAAAGCCGTATCGGGAAAACCATCTGGGAAGCACCGGAATTGTATATGGAAAACAGTCCGTTGTTCCAGTTGCCGAAGGTGAAAACACCGCTACTGATTATGCACAACGATGCAGACGGTGCCGTTCCGTGGTACCAGGGAATTGAATTGTACATGGGCTTGCGTCGTTTGCAAAAACCGGTTTGGTTGCTGAATTACAACGGTGAAGACCACAACCTCATGCGCAACGCCAACCGCATCGACCTGAGTATCCGCATGCGCCAGTATTTTGATTATTACCTGTTGGGCGCCCCGATGCCGGTTTGGTTGAAAGACGGTGTTCCGGCGGTTGACAAAGGCGAAAAATTCGGATTGGAAACAATCGATTAAAAAATCTTATTCTGATATGTGTGGGGTCGCGATGAATCGCGACCCTTTATTATTGATGATAACTTCGTCCATAATAGATTCCACAATAACATTTTTTCAATTTCTGCTCACAATCATGGCATTATAGTTGTTTCATCCCTGAAAAACGGTTTATGAAACGTGCATTTTTTGGTTTGTTGATCCTGGTTGTTTTCTCAGCATGTGAAAACACGGCTCATCATGCAACCATCGATGCGGCGAGTAACGCCCGACAGGAATTGAATTCCCTGAAACGCGAAAAAGCCCGGTTGCAGCGTGAGGTCGATTCGTTGAAGTCTAAAACCGCTGGCAAAGAGCACGCAGAACAACCGCAACTTCCGAAGGAACCGGTTGAGGAAACATCACCCGTTCCTGAAAAACCGCTTAGGGAAACCATTGAACAACCGGTTATTAAAATCAACGACAAGGGTGCGGTCCATTATTTCAAGGGTACGAGGAAAGTGGCTGTTCGCATTACGCCGTGGAAAGACAATCGCCGCGAAGTGATTTGCTATGATGTGAACGGCAATGTGACGTATTCATTTGATGATGTGCGCGAGAGTTATTCGCAGCTTACCGAAGTGGTTTCGTTTCATGAAAACGGCGCGGCGCATCGGATTCATAACAGTACAAATCCCGGTGCCAGCCTGTATTTTTACGAAACCAATTATACGTTCGACGAAGAAAATTATCCCGTGCAAAAAGAAGAAATCGAATACCCGCAAACCCTCGATAAGATGCTCGACAATGTGCGGCACTGGGATCGGGAAAAACGAGCCTGGGTTTAACGTTTTTTCTTCGGTTGTTTCTGTCCGCGTGTTTTGCGTTTCCCGTATTTCTTCATCATTTCTTCCTTGTAGTCCTTACGAACGTTGACCTTTTTGTTCTTTGCCTTCTTTTCATGGAAGGCCGGGCCAACGTCTTCACGCTTCGGAAGTTTTATAGCTGCTTCGGGCATGACAGGGCGCGGTTTTTCGTAGTCGATCAGGACGGTTGAAATTTCCACTTCTGCAGGAAGATCGGCTCTCGGAATGTTCAATTGCATGAACGATTCGATGTCGGCAACACGCGCCTGGTCTGCTGGTGTTACAAACGAAATGGATTCGCCTCTTTGATCGGCACGACCGGTTCTACCGATACGGTGGATGTAATTTTCGGTCACTTCCGGGATGTCGAAATTGATCACGTGAGATACCTCCGTAATATCCAGTCCGCGCGCGATCAGATCGGTTGCGATCAGCAGGCGGTAAATGCCGTTCTGGAAGTGGTTCACCGAGTTAAAGCGGAAATTCTGTGACTTATTGGAGTGGATGACCCCGACTTCGTGTCCGAGCATCGGTTCCATCTCATCGAAAAGCAAATCGGCGAGTGTTTTGCTGGAAACAAAAGCCAGCACTTTGTTCATGCCGCTATCGGAAGCCAGTAAATGCTTCAACAGGTTGACTTTGGTATGGAAGTTCGGCAGCTCGTAGGCCAGCTGCGTAATTTGTTCCAACGGTGTTCCGGCCGGCGCGGCTTCTACTTTCACCGGCTGGTTGAAGTGCTCATCGAGGAAAGCTTCCACTTCTTCCGAAAGTGTGGCTGAAAACACCAGGTTCTGCCGTTTGGCCGGCAAATATTCGAACAAACGCGTCAGCTGCGGACGGAAACCCAATCCCAGCGTTTCATCCACTTCGTCGATGACCAGGCGCTTGATATGCTTTAGCTGCAAAGAGCCTTTCAGTGCCAGGTCGAGTAAACGTCCCGGAGTTCCGACCAGCACATCCAATCCCTGCAACACCATTGCTGCCTGGGTATTGATGTTGGCGCCGCCGTAAACACCACCGACCACGACATTCATGTTCGGCGTCAGTTTTTCCACTTCGCGCACAACCTGCATTACCAGTTCCCGCGTTGGTACCACAACCAGGATCTGCGGATGCGGATCTTTCGAAAATTGCCATTGGTTCAGCACAGGCAGCAGGTAGGCCATTGTTTTACCCGTTCCGGTCTGCGCAATCCCGATCACGTCTTTTCCCGACATCATCACCGAGAATCCTTTGGCCTGGATCGATGTAGGCGTTGTATAGCCCAACTCGTCAAGCGCATTCAGCAAGGGTTTCTTTATGTTCAGATCGTGAAATGTCATGCGGGAAATTTTTGCAAAGGTAGTGAAAGGATTTGGGTATAAGGTCCTCATCCTCGTTCTGCTTCTCTTTCTGAAAATAGTACGAAAGAATACTCAGAATGAGAATGAGTGCGGGAATGAAGTTTAAACAACAAACGGCCCCAAGTTGGAGCCGTCTGCTGGTATTTATTTGTTTGGTATTGGGTGCTTTCTACTCTCATTTTCACACTCATTCTCATTCTGTAAATAACCTAGGGTAAGAATGAGAAGCAGAACGAGAATGAGGTTAAAAAACAACGGCTTCGAGGAAACCACTAGCCGTTAGTTTTTTAATGCCCCGTATGGCTCCCAAGTGCTTCAATATCAGCTTCGCGCAGTAATTGCTTCGCGTTTTTGTTACGGATCTCGCGTTTGAAAATATCGAAGATCAGGTAAACGCATGGCACCACGATTAGCGTGAGGAGCATCGAGCTGGTCAAACCACCGATCAATACCCACGCCAGGCCACTTTTCCATTCGGCACCCGCGCCATGTGCCAGGGCAATCGGCATCATACCGAATACCATTGCGAGCGTGGTCATCAAAATCGGACGCAAACGTGCCTGACCGGCGATCAGCAATGCATCCACCGTGTTGTGGCCTTCCGCTTTTTTCTGGTTGGCGAAATCCACGATCAGGATCGCGTTTTTGGCTACGAGACCGATGAGCATGATCATACCGAGCATTGAGAAGATACTGATAGGCTCCATCGACAGCGCCAATCCGAGCAAGGCCCCGATGATCGCCATCGGGATCGAGAACAAGACCACAAACGGGTACACGTACGAATCGTAGAGCGCCACCATGATCAGGTACACGAAGAGGATGGAGGCGAGGATGGCGAAACCAAGGTTGGCAAATGCTTCCGCCATGTTTTTGGCGTCACCCTCGAAGCTGTAAGTACTTTTTCCGGGCAGGGTGATCTTTTCCATCTTTTTGGCGAACTCATCCGTCACCTGGCTGCTCGATGTTCCCAACACCTGTGAAGTAATGGTGATTGACGGAACACGGTTCATACGCTCAAGCTTGGATGGCCCGCTGGCTTTACCGATCACTGCAAACTGGCTCAGGGTAATCTCTTCGCCGCGATTGTTGATGAAGTATACTTCCTGCACATCGCTTACGTTTTTACGGTCGAAATCATCGTAATTGACCAGGATGTCGTAGTCTTTACCGTTTTCGGAATACTTGGAATTGTCGTCGCCGTTGAATGATTGCTGCAACGTGGCGCCCACGATATCCATCGTCAATCCGAGGTCGGCCATTTTATCACGGTCGATGTTTACGGTAATCTCCGGGTTGCCCGTTTGTACCGACATTTTCACTTCGGCCGTTCCTTTGATCGATTTCAGTGTTTCGACCACTACATCGGCAGCTACGAAGTTCGAATCCATGTTGTTTCCGGTGACCGCGATCTGGATCGGCGCGTCGTCTGCTCCACCCATGATGCCCACGGCTGCGGAGTTCACTTTCACATCCGGCAGGCGTTTTTCCAAATCCTGTTTCATCAGCTGGGCAATGATGCTTGCCGATTTATCGCGTTCTTCTTTCGGTACGAGCTTTACGGTCAGCTGCGATTTGTTGGTTGCCGAGTTGGTGGATCCCATGTTCCCGGAACCGGTTCCCACATTGGTAAACACACTCACCACGCGTTTATCGTTGAAGAGGTAGTCTTCTACCTGCTGTGTCACTGCGTTGGTTTGCTGCAGCGTGGCATCCTGCGGCAATTCAAGCGAGATCACGAATTCCCCGCGGTCTCCCTGGCTTACGAATTCACCACCGATAAAGCCACCGCCAACGAGTCCAAACGAAAGGATCAGCGAGAAAATAGCACCGATGATCACATAACGCTTGCGGCGCAGGGCAACTGCCAGCATTCGTCCGTAAGCAGTGGTCAGGCGCTTGAGCATTTTCTCGAAACCGATCACAATTTTACCGGTCAGCAATTTCGGGTTGATTTTTTCCACTTTCGCCATCCGCGAAGCCAGGAGCGGCGTCAGCGTAAAGGAAACGAACAAACTCATGAGCGTTGAGATTACGATCACGATGGAGAATTGCGACAAGAGGTTCGAGATCAAACCACCGACCATTGTCAGGGGCAGGAACACTACCACGTCCACCAGGGTAATCCCCATCGCTGTAAACCCGATTTCGTTTCGTCCTTCCAAAGCCGCCTTTCGACGGTCTTTCCCCATTTCGAGGTGACGGTAGATATTCTCCAGTACCACAATCGAGTCATCCACGAGAATCCCGACCACGAGTGAAATGGCGAGCAGGGTCATGAGGTTGAGCGAGTAGCCCAGCAGGTACATCGCGATGAACACTGAAATCAATGACGCCGGAATCGAAACCATAATGATCAGTGAGTTACGAACGCTGTGCAGGAACAGCAACATCACCAGGGCAACGATGAAGATCGCCAATCCAAGATCGGAAACCACTGCATCGGCGGCGGCCAGTGTAAAGTCGGATGAATCGGATGCGATGCGAAACTTCAGTCCTTGCTTCGTGTACTGTTTTTCCAGTTCGCTGATCGCTTCCTTGATGTCCTTGCTCAATTCCACCGCGTTGGCATCGGTTTGCTTTTGAATGAGCAATCCGAGTGAGTTGGTACCATTGAGGCGGTTGTAGGTTTTGATCTCCGCCGAAGCATCCGAAACAGTTGCCAGTTCGTTCAGGCGAACGATGGAACCGGTTTTCGGGTCGGTGGTAATTGGCAATTGCTCCAGCTCCTTCAGGTCCTTGTATTTTCCGCGTAATCGCAGCAAAGCCTGGCTATCGTCGCCCTTTACCTTGCCGGTAGGCAATTCCAGGTTGGCGTTGCGCACGGCAGTGGTGATTTGAAGGATCGAAATGCCGTAATTGGCACAAGCTTCGCGGTCTACTTTGACGTTGATTTCACGCTCTTCACCACCAACCATGGTTACCTGTGCGGCACCTTCCATCTTGGCGATCATGGGTGAAATGTCATCCTTTACGAGTGAGTACAACTCGGTCGGAGACATGTTGGCCGTAACGGCGATGTTCATGATCGGCGCTTCGTCGAACGAGAATTTACCCAATGAAGGAGATAAGATCTCTTCGGGAAGCGTTCCCAGCATGGCGTTGATCTTTCGCTGGGCTTCCTGGATGGCTTTGTCGGGATCGGCGTCATTTTTCAGTAATAACACGATCGTGGAAGCACCTTCCATGGAAGTTGATTGTATTTTGTCGAGGCCTTCGAGGCCTGAGAGGGCGTCTTCCATCTTCTTGGTCACCGAGTTTTCGACTTCCGACGGCGAAGCACCCGGGTAAACCGTTGTTACGGTAACAACCGGGATGGAAAATTTGGGCATCAACTCGTAATTCAGCTTCGAATACGTGAGTATTCCGAGAAACCCGAGCACCGAAAAGATCACTACGATCAGTGACGGCCGCTTAATGGCTAATTCTGTGATAGACATAATCTGGTGTTTTTCTGGAATGTTATTTTATAATGCTGACTTTTGAGCCGTTGCTAAGGTTCAATTGACCGGTGCGCACCACTTTCATCGAAGAGTTGAGCCCCGAAACCACTTCCAGTTTGTCGTCGTCAACCGAACCGATGCGAATGCTTACCAGCTTTGCTTTGTCACCTTCGATCACGTATACTTTCGGATCTTTTACACTTCCCACCAGGCATTTCAGCGGAATGGTCAGCGCTTGTTTTGTGCCGCCGAACTCAAATTTCACTTTCCCCGACATTCCTGATTTCAATGGTGTTTTTGACGGATTCACGAATTTGATTTCCGTATCGAATTTTTTGGAGCCGTCGGCTTCGGGAGAGATGGAAGCCACTGTGCCCGGGATGGTTTCGTTTTTGTACAAATCCGGAACGATGTTGACTTTCTGCCCGTTGCGGACACGAATGACCTGTACATCCAGCAATTTTACGCTCATTTTCAGCGTTTTGATGTCAATGATCTTGGCAATCGGCGTACCTGGCGCCAGGAAGCTTCCCTTTTCGATGGAAACATTGGAAACGTAACCCGAGATCGGTGCCACAATGTTGGTCAAACGCAGTTGGCGCTGCAATGATTGCACATTTGATTCCGCCGATTTTACCTGTATTTTCATGTCTTCGACCTGCTGTTTGTTTACAGCGCCACTCTTCACCATGGTTTCGTATTTCTCGAGGTCGCTTTTGGCTTTTTCCAGCGTTGCTTTCGCCATGCGCAGGTCAATTTGCACCTGTTCGTTATCGATGACGGCAATGGTTTTTCCGGCTGAAACATAATCACCGTTTTCAACATTGAGCGATCGCACCCGGCCTGAAACTTCCGATACGAAGTCAAGCTGGTGATCGGGAATGAAATTACCGTTGATGTCAAAATCCTGTGTAATGGTTTCCATTGTCGGCTGAATCACCGCCACAGGGAAAACTGTTGTTTTTTGGTTGGTAATGTTGGCATCGGCCTCCATTTTTTCTTTGTTGCTGCCCAGTTTGGCCATGATGAGCAGTAAGATCACCACCCCGACTAAAATGGGAAGTATAATGCGTCTGAAGATTCCTTTTCTTTTTTCCATGTTCGTATTGTTTAGTTCAGAGTTGTGTATGTTCCGGTTGTTTTAATCAATTCCAGCTCGGCCAGTTTTACCTGTACCAGCGCCTGGAGGTAGTTGGTTTGCGATTCCTTCAGTGCTGTTTCGGCGTTTACGAGTTCGCTCAAGGTCACAACACCACCGGTGTACTGGGCTTGCGTTACTTCGTAAATTTTGCGCGAAAGCTCGATGTTGCGCTGCTGTTTCTCCAGGGCCGCCTGGTTGATTTGTAGCTTCGAAAGTGCATTGGTGCGTTGCATTTTTAAGCCTTGCAGCAGGTATTGCTCGCTCAATTCGCTTTCTTTCAGCTGGAAGGTCATTTGTTTCACGCGTGAGTTTTTTGCCAGCCCATCGAAAATCGGAACGTTCAGGCTCAGGCTCACGTACGAGTTCGGGAACCAATCGGCGTCTTTTCCGAAAATGCGCAGGTCGTTTTGCTGGATCTGGAGCCCTGAATGGAATGCCAGCGAAAGTGTCGGCAGATACCCGGCCTTGATTTGTTTCAGCTGAATGGAATACAAATCCTGCTGAGCCTGCAGCAACGACAAATCGGTTTGGTTCAACGCTTCCGGGTCGGTGAGCTTCACCACATTCGCCTCGCTGTCGATGAGGGGCAGGTTGAGTTCTGTTTCGAGCGGCATACCCATGTAATACTTCAGGAGCATTAATTGCTGTTGGTAGGCCTGGTTGCTGTTGTCGAAATCGGTTTGCAGGTTGGTGCGGTTCACCACCAGGCGGTCCAGGTCGATCTGTTTTGCAAAACCGTTATCGAACTGAATGGTTGTCAACCGGATCAGCGTATCTACCTGTGCGATGTTATCGGCAACAATGCTTTGCTGGGTAAACGAAACCTGCGCGGCGTAAAAAGCAGTGGCGATATCGTACATCAGCTGTTCTTCGGTCTTTTTAGCCGAAATAGCCGAAATGGCACTGCTTTTTTCAGCGATTTTCAATCCGTAGATCAACGATTGGTTATAGAGCACCTGGTGTGCGTCAACGCCGGCCATGACGTTGTATTTCGTACCGAACTGCACGGCGATTTTTTCACCCGGCTGGCCAAAGATCTCGCCCGGAATGATGGATGTTTGCAGCTGCAGGTTGTCGGTGAGGGAAGCCGATCCTTCAATCTGCGGCAAATAACCGGCGCGTACTTCGTTTCGCTGTTCATTGGTGCGTGCTACGGCCAACTGTGATTGCTGGACCTGGGCATTGTGAGTGAGGCCGTATTGAATGCATTGCCGCAAATCCATGGTGGTTTGTGCGGATACCTGTTGGTATGCAATCAATACGAACAAACCGACTAAGTGTAAGTGTTTCATAAATGGTATTATTGGTTTGTTCATATTTGAGGGTTCTTTTTGTGCTGCCATTGCTGGAATAATTTCGGCAGTTCATCGTGGAGGTATTCCATGAACCCGATGAAACTGCCCAGCTGGTTGTTGAATTTGACTGTTTCGGGCGTACGTTGCGCGTGAACTTCCTTGAGCAGGTTGGTGATCCTGAACAGCTTTTGAAGCTCGATCACCATGTTTTCCTCCCAGTTCAGAATGTTGCTGGTGAAATAGCGCTTGCGGTCGCCCAATCGGGTGCGATAGGTAATTTGCTGTGCCATTAGCAGGTTATTGATCGCATTGCTGGTAGCGCTTTTGCTGATCATCAGCACTTCTCGAACCTGGTCGAAGGTGAGTTCCAGTTCATCGCACACCACCAGTAACGACATGATCCGCGACTCAGCCGGCGGCATTCCGGTTTGCTCAAAGAAAACGCCGCAGCGTTCGATGAGATCCTTTTGCGCTTCTGATAATTGAATGGACTGCATGTTCTTTTTTTTGAAACGCCAAAATTAGACGGTTTTTTTGGTTCAGGATTAACAGAACCAAATTAATTTGCTTTTTTTGGCATTTGAGGCAAAAGTAGATGGATCGTGCAGCGCCCACAATCAAAAATCGGTCAACTGTAGGTGGCGGTAGATGAATTGTAGTTTAGGACTTCCCACAGATACATCAGCCGCAGCTAAAGAATCCGTGGGAGACAAACGAAGCAACTATTGATGTGAATGACCCAAAAACAAAAGCACCGGCTGAAATTTCAACCGATGCTTTTGATATGAACCACTCACTTAAAGAGGTTTGTGACTGCGTCTTGCCGGGACCTTCTCCGGGAGAGAAAGTGTGAAACGTGTTGTTTAGCCTGTTTGTTTAATACGATTGTCGAGTCGTTGTAAGAGAAGGCCCCGGTTTTCTCATAAGCGCAGATGATTACATTTTTGGCAAAACCACTTTATCGATGACATGGATCACACCGTTTGACTGGTATACATCGTAAGTGGTAATGTTGGCAGTAGCGCCATTTTCATCCGTAATGGTGATGTTGTGCTCTCCGTTCATTTTGGCCGTCAGCTTCCCACCGCTCACGGTAGTCATGGTTGCCATACCTTTTCCTTTTTTGATAGCCGCGCTGATGGTATTGAAATCCATTTTTCCTGCTACCACGTGGTAGGTCAGTACTGTTGTCAACATTGCTTTGTTTTCCGGTTTCAAAAGTGTTTCTACGGTTCCTTCCGGCAGGTTTTCAAAGGCATCGTTTACCGGCGCGAAAACCGTAAAAGGGCCTTTTCCCTGCAATGTTTCCACTAATTCTGCCGCTTTTACCGCTGCAACCAATGTGGTGTGGTCTTTTGAATTGACAGCGTTTTCAATAATGTTCTTTGCCGGGAACATCTGCTCGCCGCCTACCATTGTTGTTTCCTGTGCCGAAGCTGTGAATGAGATCATCAAACCTGCTACTGCGAATCCTGCTGTTAAAATGTGCTTTTTCATAATCGTTTGTTTGAGTTATTTGATTTTGAATAAGCTACGTGCAGGATTTCAGTTTGGATTTTTTAGTTGTGAAATTTTTTCGTTTTCCCACTAAAAACAGGGGAGTTTGATGTATAAATATTTCTAGCCAATTACAAGAAAACAGGAAAAGGCTTCCCACAGATGCATCAGCCGTGGCTCGCCTAACGGCTCGCATTTAATCTTTATTAATCATTGCTATGAGCGCTGGTTAGGATTCTGCGGTGAAACTAATTCAGTCTGCGGGATCTGCAGGGAAAAACTGTACTATAAAAAGAGAACAATCAATCAACTAATCAGCAGCAAGCCGACCGTGAAGTAGATGAACAAGCCCAGGACATCATTGAGCGTTGTGATAAACGGACCGCTGGCGAGCGCCGGGTCGATTTTGTAGCGGTTCAGCACCAACGGGATCATTGTTCCGAAAACAGCCGCGAAAATGATTACCGTGAACAGCGAAATACTTACCACAAACGCCAGGTTGATGTTGTTGAACAGGTAAGCGATCCCAAAGATCAGCGTTGCGCAGAGAGCACCGTTCAATAAGCCAAGGAGCGCTTCTTTGCCCACTTTTTGGAGAATACTGTCGAACGGGTCATTGCCTTTGGCCAAAGATTGCACCACGATTGCCGAAGATTGTACACCGACATTTCCACCCATCGCTGTAATCAGCGGAATGAAAAACGCCAGCGCCGGCAGATGGGTAATATTTCCTTCGAATTTGGAAATCACCTGTGCGCTCAGGATTCCGCCCAGCATCCCGATGAGCAGCCACGGCAAACGTGCACGCGAAGTCCGCCAGATCGATGAGTTGGACTCTACTTTTTCCGAGAGACCCGATGCCAACTGGAAATCTTTGTCGGCTTCTTCCTTGATGATGTCGATGACGTCGTCGATTGTAATGCGGCCAACGAGCTTGTTTTGCAAATCGACCACCGGTACCGAAACCAGGTCATATTTGTCCATGACCCGGGCTACTTTCTCGCTCGAATCGTTCGTTTTTACGAAAATCAGGTTCTTGTCCTGGTACAAATCGCGGATCTGGGTTTTCGGGCTGGCAAACAACAGTCGTTTCAGTGAAAGCACGCCCACGAGCTTGTTCAGGTCATCCACCACGTAGATCGTATAGACCTGTTCCACATCTTCTGCCTGGCGGCGTAATTCCACCAACGCGCGGTTCACCGGCCATTCGAGCCGAGCCTGGATAAACTCTTTCTGCATGAGTCCACCGGCGGTGTCTTCGTCGTAATTGAGGAGGTCAACGATGTCATCGGCTGCGTCGTCATCCTCCATTTGAGAGATAACTTCCTGGATTTTCTCATCCGGGAATTCCATGAGGATGTCCGCTGCGTCATCCGAATCGAGGTTTTCAAGCTGTTCAGCAATTTCCTTCGAAGAGAGCGAGGCCACAAAACGGTCGCGCACTTCTTCTTCCAGTTCCATCAACACATCGGCCTGCTGTTCCTCCGAAAGCTGGAAGTACAGGAAACGCGCCTGCTCCATAGACAATTCGTCCATGATCTCGGCAATGTCGGCAAAGTGAAGGTCGGAAATGTGCTCCAGGATCCACGCGGTATCTTCCGAACCAATTGCTTGTCGGATGCGCTCCAGGAATTCTTTGGTGAGTTCAAAACGCATGTTACCTCGGGATTAATGACTGTCTGACCGATTAGACGGTGCAAAGATAGTCTTTTCACAAAAGAGGATACGCTAAAAAGCGGTGATGGTTTCGTTAAGCGGGAATTCTGGTGGGAAGACACATTTTTTTCACCACAAAGACACAAAGTTTTTTTGGAAGGATAGGCTTGTTAAGATCACAAAGGTGATCTACCTGGCTTCGCCTTTGTGATCTTTCTAACACATCAAATTGTCCTGTTTACTTTGTGCCTTTGTGGTGAATTTGCTAATCACTTTCGGCTGAAAATCACTTCTACACGCCGGTTGATCACCCTGTTTTCTTCGGATGTTTCTTCCACCAGCGGCTGCGAGTTACTGAAACCGCGACAGCTCATCCGGTTGGCAGCGATGCCGTTTTGGACCAGGTAGGATTTCACGCGTTCGGCCCGCTTTTCCGACAGCGGCTGATCGTTGTCGCAGCAAACATGCCCGTTGAGCTGAATGGCCAAACCCGGATCGGCAGCCAGGATCGTTTTCAGGTTTTCCAGGATCGGCGTAGCGCTTGGCAGCAGGTTGTCCGTGCCTGGCTCAAAGTTGATCTTCAGATCGACGGGAAGTCCAAGTGTAAAAGTAGGCTCCACTTTATACACCAAAATATCCACGCGTCTGAATTGCGCGTCTGGAAGCAGTGTTTTTCCATGGGTTTCGTTGCGATTCGTACTGTCGATGGTACACGATCTCAGTTTGGACTTTCCCAGTACATCCGTTACCGATAACATGCGCTGAAACGCGAGGTGCCGGTTGGAAGCGGTGCTTGCAATGGTGTCCGTATAGCCGAAGAGTTCAATACGACCGTTTTCACCTACATTGAGGGCATTCAATTGCTGAATGAGCTGGTTTTTGTTGCGGATGTTGGCGCTTCCGTAGTCGAACAATACCGAAATGGAATCGACCTTGGTTTGTTTCATGAATTCCTGGCTGAAAGTGGTGTTCGCACAGAAAAAGCCGATGATCAGGAGTGTAAGATTTCGCATTTGGAAAGGGAGTTTTTGGGGTAATGTCGAAAAATGATAAAGGTTACGTTTTCCCGACAGGCCAAATCTTCTGCGAGCCGATGAACAAACCGTAAAAAATCGACACAAATACCACGCCCATCAAGGTTTCCAGCGTGTCTTCGATGAGGAACGAGGTCATGGCAATTCCTGCGAAAGCGACCACAATAAACGAGCGTTTTTTCCATCCGGCACGCAGGAAAAACAGCCACCAGGCCAAAAATCCGATGAACCCGAAAATACCCGAACTGATCCAGGCAGTCATGTACTGGTTGTGTGCACGGAGTTGTAATTCGGGCTCAAGCAAGGTGTGGTGGGTAGCGTAATGCGTTTTGAAACGTTGGTCCACATCGCCCGACCCGACACCCAGGAACCAGTTTTCGCTGATGATGGCCCGGGCTGCTTTCCAGTACTCGAGGCGCTGCAGCAGGGAATGTCCGTTCGGGTTTTCCGGGTGTTCGAGCTGATGCTTTAAGCCATACAACCGCGCTGTAATACCGCCTTTCGTCAGGCAAATGGAGGCATAACCTTCTTCCACAAACTTAATATCAGCGGGTGTCATCGAGCAAAATCCAAGCGAATCTTTCCGCAAGCCTTTTGACGACATGTAACGCCACAGTGTGAGGTGCAAGGGCTGGTTTTTTCCGTCTTTACCGGTTTTGTAATCGATCTTTGAAGCGGCGTTCCATGCTTTTTCCAATTCCACTTCGCTGATGAACGCCACCACCGGGTAACCGTTTTCCCAGATCACGTCCTCCATGTCGGTGCGGTACCAGTTGCCGTTTACCGTATAGTGCTCCGGATTTTTTAATGAAACCTTATGCGGAACCGGCTGGAAGAAAGCGATGATCCACCAGCAAAATCCGGCAATTGTCAATAATCCGCCGAGGAGCAGTGCGTTTTTCAGCCAGCGTTTCTTCAGTGAATACAGCAGGAACAATGTCCCGATTACCAGCAGGATTCCTACGGAAATATACCCTGAAATGATCTGCGAAAAATAGGTGTACCACAGCCACCAAACCGCTAGAATAACAGGAATGACGCGGTACGGCAACCGTTCGATGAGCCAGGCAATGCATAAGGCGATTCCCATGGCCACCATCAGTGCAAACCGGATGTGCGACCCGAAGAGTGAAAGTCCGCGGATATCATCGTAGGTCTTGTTGCCCCACCAATGCATATAGGTACCGATGTTGATGAACGAAATCACGAACACGCTGGCCAGGAAAAAAGCACAGATCAGGTACAAATGCCTGCGATCGGTGATGGGTTTGGCAACCAGTACGAGCGGTATCGAATAAAGCGGCAGTTTGGCATTAAAATCATGCAGGGCATACCCGAAATCTTTCGTCCAAAGGAGTGAAAGCCACTCGCAGGCGATAAACAGCCAAAGTCCCCAGGCCAGGCGATTGGTTTTCAGGTTGTGCCAATATGTTTTGAATTTGGCCTCGAGCAGGATGTTTAAAAACAACAGCATGGTAGCCAGCGAAAGCGGAATTTTACTCACAGGTAATCCGCCGGCCAGGCCGATACAGGCAAAAATATGAATATACAGATGAACGGATTTACCCGTGAGGCGATCCAGCATAATGTAGTTTGCAGTTTCTTGGTTAACGCTTAAAAACCAAGAATAGTATTGTACATTTTTTTATCCTGCAACACCTCCAAAGCCTTGTTTACATCGCGGTCATCCTGGAATGCCTGCTCGGCGCGTCCGTTTTGGTAATAATAGCGCGAAACGATCTCGTTGGACAGAATATCGTTGATTTCCGCCTTGAATTTTTCCAGGTCACGTTCTTTTGAAGGTGTCACGCGGGCGAGCAATGCTTCATACTCGGCCTTCATGTCTTCGTAAAAACCTTCTTCCTCGGCCGTTTTTTTCATGCGTTCGAGGTCTTCTTCCGAAGCAGTAGCATACGTGAAATCCTGTTTCATCGCGTAGGCTTTGAACAGCGCATATTCTTCTTCTGTCAGCTTAAAGCTGCGTGCAGGACCAATGTTTGGGTGCTTGCGGGCATAATCGGTTGCGTAATCGAAGATGATATTGCTGATGACTAACGTTCCGGTCAAACGGCTGTAATTCAGCTGGTCCACCACCAAATCCGGTTCAATTCCACGGCTGTCGATCACTTTTCTACCGTTGACAGTCGTAAATGTTTTTAGTAATGAATCCGAAATGGCTTGTGGTTTTTCACCTGCCTCGCGGTCATAGTATTCCAATCGCTGCACACAACGTCCGGAAGGTGTGTAGTACTTCGAAATCGTGATTTTTACCTTGGAACCGTATTTCAGGTCGAAAGTACGCTGTACCAATCCTTTTCCGTAGGAATTGGTTCCAACGATCACTGCACGGTCAAGATCCTGCAAGCTTCCCGCAACAATTTCACTTGCCGAAGCCGATCCGCCATCTACCAAAACCACGAGCGGAATGGTTAAATCCATCGGTGCTTCCGGTGTTTTGTAAACACGGTTTTCTTCTTTGATACGGCCTTTTGTCGTCACTACTGTTTGGTCTTTTTTCACAAATATGTTTACGATGCGCACCGCTTCGATGAGCAAACCACCGCCGTTTCCACGAAGGTCGAGCACGAGTGATTCCATGCCTTTTTGTTTGAGCGCTTCAAACGCAGCTTTTACTTCCGTGGAAGCCGTTTGTGTAAAGCTGTTGAGTTTGATGTAGCCTGTTTTTTCGTTGAGCATTCCGAAATAAGGAACATCCTGCAGCTTGATTTCTTCGCGGGTTACCGGGAAAATGAGCGTGTTACCATCTCGTTCCACTTCCAGTTGGATCGTAGAGCCTTTCGGACCTTTCAGCGCATTGGAGACCTCCTCGCTGTCTTTGCCTTTCATGTCAATTTTGTCAATCGAAAGGATTTTGTCGCCTGCTTTTGCACCTGCCTTAAACGACGGACTTCCTTCATATGGTTCGGTGATGTAGGTATAATCGCCTACTTTTCTAACCAGTGCACCGATACCACCATACTGGCCTGTTGTCATCAGGCGGTAATCCTCCATATTTGATTCGTGGTAATAAACCGTATACGGGTCCAGTTCTTTCAGCATTGCATCGATTGCGGTCTTGCCCATAGCGCCCGGCTGTGGATCGTCAACGTAATACATATCGATGTGCTGGTAGATGAGATCCATCAGTTCCAGGTTTTTCAATACTTCAAATCCGTTGGACTGTGCTTTTCCGGTGAAAAATACCAGGGAAAATACAACTCCGAGTGCGCCTGTTCTCAGGCTATTTTTGATGTGTTTCATGCGTTAATTCTTGCGTTATCTTCACCAATAACTGTTCCGTTTTTGCTGCTAATTTCTGCAATGGCAGCTCTTCTTTGGCGGTATAGATCACAAATAAAGCTAATTGTTTGTGATCGTTACTTAGCCATTCTTCCAAAATTAGTTTTTTCTTTCGGAATGTCTCACGCAGTAAACGTTTGATGCGATTTCGTTCATGCGCCATGCGGAAAATGCGTTTCGGGGCTGAAAACACCAGTTGAAACGGTTGATTTTCGGGCAATTCCATTTCTGTAAAGTGTACAACAAACGGGTAAAGACGAAGCGATTTTCCTTCTTTAAAGACCTGTTCAATGGCTTTTTGACTGCACAGTTTGTAGTTTTTCCCGAAACGTTCGTTCATAGTCCGATTATTGGGCCGACCACGTAGCGCCGTCTTTACCGTCTTTGACCACAATTCCGGCGGCTGCCAGCTGGTCGCGGATCTTGTCGGAAGTTGTCCAGTCCTTGTTTTCGCGTGAAAGCTGCCGCAGTTCCAGTACAAGGTCCATCACAGGTCCCAGTTTGGCATCGTTATTTGAAGCTTCTACCGGTTTCACTCCCAGGATGTCGTACACAAATGAATGCATTTCGGTTTTCAGCAATGCCAGGTCATCGGCAGTGATAACACTTTTCCCATCGTTGACATTGTTAATGAAACGAACGGCATCAAATAAATTTGCAATGAGCATCGGAACGTTAAAGTCATCATTCATGACTTCATAGGCTTTATCAACCCAGGTTTTTACGTCCATCGAACTGACAGAAGCATTGCTCACAGGCAGATTAGGCAATAATTTCATTCCCTCCATTAATCGATTGAAACCTTTTTCAGCCCCATTTAAAGCGTCAGGAGTAAAGTCTAACGTACTGCGGTAATGCGCCTGCATCATGAAGAAACGAATGACGTTTGGAGTATACGGTTTGTCGAAAACGCTGGTTGTTCCTTCCACAATTTCTTTTGGGAGGAAAGAGTTTCCAAGCGATTTGCTCATTTTCTGGCCGTTCACGTTCAGCATGTTGGTATGCATCCAGATTTTCGCCGGATTGCAGCCCATCGCTCCGCAGCTTTGCGCAATTTCGTCTTCGTGGTGCGGAAATTTCAAATCCATTCCACCGCCGTGAATGTCGAATGTAGGTCCCAGGTACTTGGTACTCATGGCTGTACATTCGATGTGCCATCCCGGGTTTCCGTCGCCCCATGGTGAGCGCCAGATCTGCATATCGTCGGGATTGGCTTTTTTCCACAGTGCAAAATCAGCGAAGAAGCGTTTTTCGTCCTGCGCGTTCAGCTCGCGGGTTTCTTCTTCGAGCTCGTCGATCTTGCGCCCGCTCAGAATGCCGTAATTGTATTTTTCGCTGTAAGCTTTCACGTCGAAATACACCGATCCGTTTACCACGTAGGCAAATCCGTTGTCCAGGATCTGCTCGATGATTTCGATTTGTTCCTGGATATGCCCGGTTGCCGTAGGCTCGATGCTAGGCGGAAGCATGTTGTAAATGCGCTGCAGTTCCTGGAATACCACGTTGTATTTGTACACAATTTCCAGCGATTGCACCTGCTCCAAACGGGCGGCTTTCCCAATGCTGTCTACCGCTTCGCCGGCGCTGTTGGTAATGTGTCCGGCGTCGGTAATGTTACGTACGTATTTCACCGAATAACCCAGTTTGAGCAGGTAGCGGTACACCATATCGAAATTGATAAAGGTGCGCATATTGCCCATGTGCGGATCGCTGTAGAGCGTCGGCCCGCACACATACAAGCCCACACGGTTTGCGTGAATAGGTGTGAAACGTTCTTTTTGCCCTGAAAGACTATTGTAAATCTGTAATTCGCCAGCGGTGTTCATGCACATTGAAATATAAGAGTACGAAGATAATACTATTTTTTCTTAGAGATTTGGTCGAAAGCAGAGTGAATACCGGAATCCCCGGCACGGGAGCGGGCCACTGTATTTTACCGCTGAAGATTGCCGCCGCCACGATTTCCGTTAAAGCCAATTCAAAAGACTTCGTTTTGATAGTCTGAAAACTATGTTAACTTTGTTACACTAGACGTAATCACCGTGAAAACCCGATTTCTGTTAACTATTGTCCTGGTTTGTTTGTTGCCGGCTGTATATGGCCAAACAACAGATACGTTGCGCTTTGAGCCCGCAAGGGATACAGCGGGTAAAGAAGCTTTACTCGACCTGCTTCAAAAGGAATACAATAAACAGCTGGATTTACTGGACAATGAAGACCTGACAACCAAACAGCGTTCTGTGCTGCGCAAGGCGTACAGTGATCGCTACAACGCCGGGAAATCACTGATCAAAAGCAAGGATGCCATTCTTTCAGGCCCTTTATTCGATTCGGTCAACGTTATTTTCAACCAGGTCCTGCGTTCCAATCCCGGATTGGACCAATCCAGCAAACTGGTACTCTACCGCCATCGTGTATTCAATGCCTTTACACTGGGTGATAACATCATTTTCGTTAACATCGGCCTGCTGGTGCGTTTGAGCAATAAGGAACAATTGGCCCTGGTTATTGCCCATGAGCTGTCGCATAACCTGCATAAGCATTCGCAGCAAACCATCCTGGCGAATGTGCGCCGTCAGACAGATGCCCAGCTGAATGCTGAAATCGATCGCATTCAACGCCAGGAATACGGCCAGGTAACGGCGCTCAACGAATTATTGCTGCCGAGTATTTACGCAGAACGCGAGCAGTCGCGGTTGCATGAATTTGAGGCCGATTCTCTCGGAATGGTATGCTACCGGGCCGCGGGCTACAATCCTGTACTGGCGTTTAACCTTTTTGAAATTATGCAGGTGGCCGACCATTTGTACGAAATGGAAGTACTTCCGGTGTTTTCCCTGCTGAAAATCGATTCTTTAGGGACGATCGGTCAGCGCTACAAACGTTATTCGCCTGTTTCGTCGCTCGGTACATTTACAGAGGAAGAAGATGAATACGAACCGTATTTGCGTTCGCATCCTTATGAAGCGGAACGCACCGATGCTTTGCTGAGGCAGCTGGGCATTGATGAAATAGATACAATGGTCCCGGTTGACAACGCCTACATGCGCATGCGTTATCTCGCCGACGGTGAAATGATCCATAGTTCAATCGCTGACGGTAATTTTTCGGATGGTATTTATTTTGCCCTGCGCATGCAGCAGCATTATCCGCAGGACCTCTACCCGAAAGCTGCCATGGCGTGCATGTTTAACCTGCTCTCGTTTTACAAAACAACCCGAACTGCGGGCAAACATATCGATTTGCAAAACCCGAAAAATGATGAGGCCGCCGACCGGCTGAATTACCTCCTGCAATTGCTAAACCCACAGGAATGTTTGCAGATCGGGCAAGCGCTGCGCGCAGAAATCCCGGTGTCCTACCAAAATGTCCTGATCGAACTGAGCGATTTGTCAGCGGAATTTGCCGCAAAGAATTTTGATACTTACTTACTGCGCCGTGATGCGCTTTTACCGCAGGTGGTGAAAACGCCGCTTGCCGCTTACCTGGAAGATCTCCAGGAGAAATATTATCAGCAAAAAAACACAATTAAAAACAAATGAAACCATGAGAAAAATCAAATCGGTCCTAACCCTGGCTACGTTACTGCTGGCGTTTACATTCCATGCACAGCAACACAGCGTTTCAAACGTATTGAACCTGAAAAGTGCCAAACAATCGGGAACAATCATTGAAGACAGTAAAATTGTAGGTTACTTCATTTTCTATTTCAAGGAAAAAGAAGATAAAAAGAACAGTACTTACGAGGTTGAATTATTCGACGACAATTACAATTCGGTAAAAAGCTTTGAGGTGACACGCCCGAAAAACACCTACATGTTAGAGATGGTCTTCAACGGCGAGGTGTTTATGCTGCATTTCTACGACAATAAGACCGGTTATGAATTTGTGACTTATAATCGTTCAGGTGAAGTGGTAGGCTCTAAAAAGATCCCGAAAGAAGAACTCGGATACTGGGAATTGAACAGGGCTACAACGAATATCCAGAGCGCTACGGAGAACACAACGATTTTCCCAACCGGAACAACGGGTTTTGTGCGCCAAACGTTTACCAAGGGTGAAAACAGGCGAAAATACGGGTACGAAATAGTTGCTTACAACAACGAAATGGAGGAGTTGTGGTCCTACGGTTCCGATCCTAATTCAGAGCTGATTGAAGGTGCCGACCTGAACGATGCAACAACGAAAGTGATTGCTGCGACCGTTACCAAAAAGAAAAACATGACCACCAAAAAAATGGATACCTACTGTTTGTTGCTTGATGCAACCAACGGAGAGTTAATCAAGGAGATTTCAATGGGTGGCGAAGACGAAGGCAAAAAATCATTGCTAAAGACCTTTGTTGATGAATCGAAAGAAAGCATTTTGCTGATCGGTGAATATTACAAGCCGGGCGATGACATCCTGAAAGATAAAAGCCAGGGCTTGTTCCTGGATGAAATTTCGATGGACGGATCACCTGTGAGCAGTACCGAATACAAATGGAAAGGCGATATCGATAAATTCAAGCAGGAAAACCTTTCCGACGAAGACAGAAAAGAAGCCGATAAGCCGTTTTACCTGTTTTTCCATGATGTAATCCGTGCAAACGACGGCCGTTTGTACCTGGTGGCCGAGCAATACAAGAAACAGCTGAGCGCAGGCGGAACGGCAATGAATGTATTGTCAGCAGCTGCAGGCGGTTCTTCCGATGCGTCAAACTTCGAAATCCTGATCGGGAACATGATCGTGATCGAGTTTGATGCGGCGAATAAAATGACCGGTTACGATTTGATCAGCAAACGCAAAACCAGCGTATTGTTGCCGGCAGGTGCCGGGTTCTGGAGCACTGCTTTCCTGGGCTATTACATTAATTCGATGGGAGCATTCGATTATGCGTTTACTTCAAATGACAAGAAAGAAGACCGTTACAGCGTTGTCTACATCGATGCTAACCGTAAGGAAGAGAAAGGTTCAGCCAAGTCGGATTTGATGGTGGGCGTGATCCAGATCGATGCCGGCGAGCGTACAAACAGCCGCGTTCCGATCAACATGGAATCAAGATTTTGGTGGATCCAGGCCGCGAAACCGGGCTATATCAGTGTAGGTGAGTATTTCCGTAAGGAAAAGCGCGTTGACCTGCGTTTGGAGCCGATTACCTATTAAAAACATTCGGATATGGAAGAAGGCTGTCGGTTTCGGCAGCCTTTTTTGTTGGTGCCTGTTGTTCATTCGTACGCCAAAAATTTTGGGTAATAGTGCGATATTGCAATTTTGCAAAATTGCAATATTACTATATATCTGATTTTAAGCGCTTTATTTTAATTTTTTGGCATCAATATTATTCCACCACAATCACCGGCGCCGAATAATACGTCCCGTTAAACTCGCCGTGAATCACATACCCTTGATAGGCAATCGGTTGTTTGGCCGCAAAAAAGATGCGGTAAATCAGTGAATGGCTCAATAACCGCTCGCCGGCCTCGTTTTCAAAAGGAAGCTGTACCGATGAGGTAAATTCCTGTACCATGTAATCGGCTTTGCGTTCGGTGAATAATTTTTCGACCAATGACCGGTCGGGTTGCACGTAAACACCTTTTGTGTCGTAATCCTTGAGCGGTTTCAGGACCATTTCGTGTGGCTGATAAGCATCCATCAATGCCTCAACTGTCTCGAAATCACTGAACATGTTGGCGCGTAAAACGAAGTCGCTCCAAAGCTCTGAACCGGGTTGCCGGCGCTGTGCATCGAGGTAGTGCAGCAATTCCTTTGTGCCGAACATACCGCCGGTCGGGTTGGGAAAAAACAGGTCCGGGTGCTGTTCCCAAAGTGTGTTCAGCGGCTGAAAAACGTCCTGGTTTCCTTCCCAAACAAAAGGGATCACGAGATTGATAAACGCACCGAATTCCTGCCCGTTCCAGCTGCAGCCGGTTGCAGTGGCCACTACTTCGCGCGCCGGAACAACCGTTGTGTTCAGTCCCAAACGATTCAGCTCATTGGAAAAATACCGGTAATGCGCCTGGTGCTTTTCGCTTGCAGGTAAATGACTCACTAAAATCGCAATCGCAACTTCCGTCGGAAGAGCCGCTTGAATGGTCGTAAGCAGTTCTTCCAGCGCATGAAGGTTGGTATAACCGTCGTATTCATCGCCGAAGAGCTGTTGCGTGGCTTCTCCAAGCGTTTGGATCAGCCCGATTTTTCCGGGAAGATTGATGTTCATTTCAATCAATTTAGCACCGGAATTTGTGACCAAAAAATCGGCACAACCGGTAAAATCGGAAAGCTTCATCGGATGTGGCTTCAACGACCATTGTTCCTGCTGTAAACAATAATTCCAGTAATTGTCGGTATCCAGCAGGTCGAGCATGGCCGGAACGGCTTTGTTGAGTCGTTGGAACAACGCTCTTGGAACCAACAGCGGAGTTGTCGTAAACAGATAACAACCGCAACCGCTATCGCGAACAAGCAGATCGTAAAATGAATCCGTTCTTGTACTGGCCGGGATCATGCTTCCTGGAATTGCGTTTTCAACTGTGCCGCCAGTTCTTTCCGGTTCACCTTTCCGAGCTCATTGGCAGGGAACTGATCCACCAATGAAACCACAACCGGGATTTTAAACGGTTCCAATCTCCCGGCACAATGTTCACGAATCGCGGTGTGCACATCTTGCGGAACGGCATTGCCGGCAGTGATGATGGCGGCTCCCACCACCTGGAATTTAGCTTCATCGGTAATGCCGCAAACGGTCACACGTTCCACCCAAGGCAATTCGCCGATTACATTTTCCACCTCTGAAGGCTGACATTTCATGCCGTCGACACTGATCTGGTCATTGATCCGGCCGATGACTTTTATGTAACCGTCTTCGTCCATGATGCCCCAGTCGCCTGAACGGTACCAGCCGTCGGCGTCGATTGCCTTGGCGGTTTCTTCGGGATTGTTCCAGTAGCCGAGCATCACATTCGGGCCTTTCATGCAGATTTCACCCAGGCCATTTTCATCCGGGTTGTCGATTTTCAATTCCACGTTGATGGTCCGTTTGCCGGTGAAGTCGAGCCGGTGCCGGTTTTCGTTGTAATGAATATAGGCACAACGGCTGGCTTCAGTGGAACCGTAATACATGATGATCTGCGTGCCCGGCAGGAGGTCCAATAACTCCTGCGTGAGCGATGCTTCCATGGGTGTACAGTTCACCACCACGTAGCGCAGATAATGTCCACAGCAAATAAGCGCCTCCCGATGGAGATTCACCATATCGCGCAGCATGGCCGGAGATGCTAAAAATCCGGTAGTGCTTTTTTGCTGGATCAGTGTTGTAAGATGCTCCAGGTCATACCGCCTGTTGGTCAATACGGCCTGGCCGCCCACGATGATCAGTGCATGAATGTGGCCGAGCCCGAAGGTAAAGGCCAGCGGCAGGCTGATCAGCTCGCGGTCGTCGGTAGTCATTTTCGTGAAATCAAGGATGCTTTCGGCCGTAGCGATGGTGTTTTTATGCGTTGTCATTACGGCTTTCGGCGCACCGGTTGTGCCACTCGTAAACATCATGTAAGCTACTTCATGCGATCCACGGACAGGCGAGCCGTTCCCGGCTAAACCATGGAACGGAAATTCGCGGAAATCACAGTCGTTCAGGGGCTCCGGGTAGTTGTCCGTAACGCAATACGCTGATGTGGTGATCGCCGCAATTTGCTGCACGCTTCCTTTCGGACGGTTGATGCTCAAATGCACCGGAATGGCGCCGATATAACCGGCAGCAAAATATGTGATCAAATGGTCGATGCCGTGTTCCAGCAGCAGCATTAGGCGATCGCCGGTCTGCACGCCGCGTTCCTGCAATCCGGAGGCGGTTTCCAACACACGTTGGAACAACTCACCATAGGTCAGCACCTGGTTGGCATCTGTAATAAATACCTTGTCCGGGATTGTTTTGCTCTGACGTTCGAGGTGATCGATAATGCGCTGCGTTGCATTCATAATTACATGATTTTTTGTTCCAATGCCTCGAATACGGTCGACAGTTTTTGCAGGTACGTTTCGAATGTATTTTGTGCCAACGTGTAGTCAATAGCTGTGTTGGTCGCTTTTGTGTAATAATTCAACGCATCGATCACAACCGTGAAGTGATTCAGTTCCGTTTCATCTTCGATGTGGGCAAAAATGTAGGTTGTTGCCTTTGTTTTTTGCTTCGGCGTGAACTCATACTGTTCGTCGATCAGGCGGTTAAACGCATTGATGGCAATCGAGTATTCCGCATGGTTGTAGATTTCCGAGAACATATTCGTAAACAAGCCTGTTTGAATATCCGGCGCTACTACCATGTTGCGGTAAACGTATGTTTTAAATGCCTTTGCTTCCGGAATTGAATAAGCCTGGAGCATCCAGCTGTCGTCAGAAACGAATGATTCCGCCAGGTTGTGGTAGAGTTCGGTATGCGTTCCGCCGTCGAAGTCGAGGCCAAGATCTTCATAGCTTGTTTCGGCGTTCTTCGCTGCTGCCAGAAACAATAAGTGTTGTTGTTCTTTCGTCACGTCCGACTCGAGTCCCATGCGCTGCATACGGCACGACAATCCGTAGATGGCAAGCATTTTCAAATGTGTTTCTTTCCAACCGTTAAAAATGAGCTTGAACGAAGTTTCCGTCCAGTTCTGCGAACCGATCTTTTCAAAAAACCGTTCGATGGTTTGCAATGCCGGTTCCTGGTTGGCAAGCGCTTGTTGCAATGCGGCTCTTAACTGCTTGTCTTCAACGTGTTCCAAAGCCGGCTCAATAAATGAAACCAGCGTCTGCTGTTCAATTGTTTTCATGTGTATTGTTTGGTTAATAATTGAGAAGTTGCAACTGCAGGACGGCCGACACTTCTTAAAAGTGCCGAGGCGAGCAGTTGATTAGGATCGTAGACCGTAACCGGAATACGTTTTGCGAAATCACTCAGCAAGGGCAGTTCCGTGCAGCCAAGAATCAGGGCTTCAACACCTTCGTCGAGCAAAGCGGCCGCGACATCCGTGAGTTCGTCGTATAAGAAGGAAAGATCTTTGGCTACCGCCGTTTTCAATCCGTAGTGTGCGTTGTAGATAATGTTGTGTACCCGTTCCCGGTTCTTTTTGGAAGGATAAACCACCGTTCCGTTGAAATTGTGACGATAGAGGTCCAGTTCATAGGTTCCCAGCGTGGCAAGCAAACCCACTTTTCGATGGTTATTTTGTTCAACTGCACGTTGCGTTTCATGAATGATGTTAACGTACCGCAGCGACGATTCGCCAAGTTCTTCCTGGATGATATTCAGAATAGGAGCAGCGTGTGCTGTGTTGCAAATGATTGCTGCGGAGCCTGCTCCCTGTGCTTCAAGCAACCGAAGTTCCTTTACAAACGCATAAGCCGGATTTTCGTTGGTTTTTCCCAGGATATACTCGGTTCGGTCGCTGTATTTTCCCGGGAAGGAAAGATGCATAACCGAAACACAATCCTGTTCCTTTGTAAAGGCGGCCTGTTCAAGGATTTTACGGTGAACGTCCAAACTTGCCCATGGCCCGACGCCACCAATAAGTCCTATTAATTTACCGTTATCCTTCACTTCAGCTCATAATGATATGACCTAAAAATAAGGCAGGTATTTAAGCTAAAGGCGCGTACTTCTACGCCGAAATAAAATTCAGGTAAAAATACGCGCCATCCGAATCAGCTTTTCAGTAGTAGCTAACGGTTTTATCTTCAATGTGTTTACACCAATGCCAATGCCTGTTCTATATCGGCAATAATATCTTCGTAATGCTCCACGCCAACCGACAAACGTACGAGACTTGGCGTGATGTTCATGGCAATCTTGTCTTCCTGCGGAACGTCGGCGTGGGTCATCGTGCCCGGGTGTTCGGCCAAACTTTCGGTACTTCCCAGGCTTACGGCGAGTTTGATGAGTTTCAGGTTGTTCAGGAACGTGAATGCTTCCTTTTCACCGCCCGTTATATCAAAAGCCATCATGGCACCGCTGGACGTATACTGCTCCCTGAAAATGCGCTGTTCGTTGGGCGTTCCCTGTTCAGGAATAAAACCCAGGTAATACACATGCGATACTTTCGGATGCTGCTTCAGGAAGTCGGCCACCCGAACGGCATTCAGCGCTTGCTGTTCCATGCGTACTTTCAGTGTTTCCAGGCTACGCATGAGCAGCCAGCCTGTCCACGGACCGGCCATGTTCCCAAGGAATGTACGTAGTCCTTTAATGCGGGCGATAAGCGCTTTTGAACCGAGGCAGGCGCCGGCAATGACATCGGAATGTCCGCCGATGTATTTGGTAGCTGAATAGAGTACAAGATCGGCACCGAGTTTCAGCGGGTGCTGCCATAAGGGGCCCATATACGTATTATCGACCGACAGGATCACGGGCTTTTCCGGCGTACTGAAACGTTCCTTGATCGCCACGCACATATCGATATCGATCAGGGCATTTGTCGGGTTTGCCGGTGTTTCAATGTGAATCATGGTTAAGCGGTCGGCTTTTCCTGTAGCAATGATGCGTTCGGTGATTGCTTCTTCGGTTTCATCGGCGCGGAAACCAACGGATTCGATTCCCAGTTTTTTCAGGAAATGGTTGATGAAGTGATCCGTTCCGCCGTAAACCGGCCTTGAGTACACAAGCAGGTCGCCCGGGGCCATGAATTCCATCAATGCCGTCGAAATGGCCGACATCCCGCTTTCGAAAACGGCGCAATCTTCGGCTTCATCCCATAAACAAAGACGGTTTTCCAGGATTTCCAGGTCGGGATTGTTCAATCGTGAATAAATCAGGCCCAGCTCTTCGCCTTCCCTTTGGTTGCTGAGGCCGTAAGCGACTTCAAAAAATCGTTTCCCCTCTTCGGCGGTATTGAATACAAAGGTGGATGTTTGGAAAATCGGGCATTTGATCGCTCCTTCCGATAACGACGGTTTATAACCATGGCTCATCATCAAACTTTCCGGGTGCATTTTTCTGGACATAATTCTAAAATTTTCTACTCAAACTAATTGAATTACATGTTTTGAATCAATGAATTGGAAAATAATTCTGTATTTGTTATTTTTATGGAATTATATTCTAATTCACGGGAAAAATTATGTCGCTGACGGAAAAATCACCTGCTCCTGCACTCGACGCCATTGATGAGCGCATTGTTTCGCTCTTGCAGGAAAACGGGAAAATGAATTATAAACAATTGGCAGATGCAATCGGTTTGTCCACCACGCCTACGTTTGAACGCATTCGCAGGATGGAGCGTAACGGTGTGATCCTGGGTTATGGTGCCCGTATCGACAAACGCTATCTCGGTAAGACCATGCAGGTTTTTTGCCAGGTGACTCTGCAATCGCACGCATTGGATGTACTGAATGCCTTTGAATCGGCTGTTGTGAAGCTGGATGAAATTTCGGCTTGTTATCACGTGGCTGGCTCCATTGACTACCTGCTTCATATTGAAGTTGCTTCAATGGATGAATACCAGGATTTTATCAAAAATCAGCTTACGGGCATTCCCCACATTGCGCAGGTAAACAGTAACTTTGTCATGACAGCTATTAAGACTTCGGTCTATTAGTCTCAACCGAACGGATATGGAACAACAGGTAATTTTTCTCGATACAGTTCATGAAATACTGGAACAGCGCCTTACGGAGCTTGGCTTTACATGCGTCGATGGTTCCGAGTGGCCGCTGGAAGAAACTAAAGTAAAACTGGAAGACGCTTTCGGGATTGTGATCCGTTCGCGTTTCCCGATGGATGAAGCCTTACTGGCGGGTGCCGGACAATTGCAATTCATCGCGCGCTCAGGTGCCGGAATGGAGAACATCGATGAAGCTTATTGCCGTAACCGCGGAATTGTGTTGTTCAATGCGCCCGAGGGGAACCGGAATGCGGTTGGCGAGCACGCGCTTGGAATGCTGCTGTCGCTGATGAACAAACTGCATACCTCGCACCAGGAAATCCGTACCGGAAAGTGGATTCGCGACGGCAACCGGGGAGTAGAGCTCGATGGGAAAACGGTCGGGATCATCGGTTACGGTAACAACGGCCGGGCTTTTGCCAAAAAACTGCGCGGGTTTGATGTGAAAGTATTGGCTTACGATAAGTACAAATCGGGTTTCGGTGACGATTTTGTAATGGAAGCCACATTGGAAGCATTGTTAAGCAAGGCCGATGTGATCAGTTTTCACATTCCCCAAAACACGGAAACGATTTATTTCGCTAACCAGGAGTTTTTCGACGCCCTGGGCAAGCCGATTTTCCTGCTCAATCTTTCACGTGGGAAAATCGTTGAAACAACCGCATTGATCCGCGCCATTGAGAGCGGTAAAGTTGTGGGTGCCGGATTGGACGTCAACGAATTTGAAAAATCGTCGTTCGAGGCCTTTTTTGATGATGACGCATCCATTCCCGACAACCTGAAATACCTGTTACATTCCGACAAGGTCCTGATGACGCCGCACATCGGTGGCTGGACCAACGAAAGTTATTTTAAGCTCAGCAATGTGTTGGCCGATAAAATCAGCGATTGGTGGGTGGAGCGGCAGCCTTAAACAGAAAAACCGGATTCCGATTGTTTTATTGACGAAATGTGGGTTTGTTTTTCAAAAGTTAATTTTTGCTTCATATAACCAAAATATTAACAGAATAGGCGTCATGTAGTTGATTGTTTGTGTAAAATTATCCGGTAAGGGCATTAATTTCGCAAAGGTTATTGAGATGAAATATTCGATTTTTCGAATCGTGGGATGAATATGAAAAAAGTGCTGATACTTGGAGCCGGGTTGTCTGCTTCGTCGCTGATACGTTATTTGCTGGAGAAATCAACCGATTTTAACTGGCAGATTCGTGTTGTAGATAGTAAAATTGATGTGGTGCGCCGCAAAATGGCCGGACATCCGAATGGAGTTGCGCTTTCGTTCAATGCAACCGACTCCGAGGAACGCCGCTCCGAAATGGAACAAGCCGATCTCATCATCAGTATGCTGCCCGCAGCCTTTCATGCACAGGTTGCAAAAGATTGCATCCGGCTGAAAAAACCCCTGATAACACCATCGTATATTTCGCCTGAAATGCGGGCGCTGGACGCCGAAGCGAAAGCGGCAGGTGTGCTCATCATGAATGAAATAGGCGTAGATCCCGGAATCGATCACATGAGTGCGATGCAGATCATCGATGCGATTCGCGAACGCGGAGGTGACATTACCAGCTTTAAATCGTATTGCGGCGGTTTGATCGCCCCGGAAAGCGATAACAATCCATGGAATTATAAATTTACCTGGAACCCACGCAACGTGGTGCTTGCCGGAAGCGGCGGTGCGGCACAATATATTGATCGTCACGAATACAAATACATTCCTTACAGTCATATTTTTAGCCGTTTGGATGCGATTGAAATCGACGGCTTCGGGTCGTTCGACGGTTATGCCAACCGCGATTCGCTTTCCTACAGATCGGTTTACGGCCTCGAGAATATCCCGACTTTTTACCGCGGGACCCTGCGTCGCTCCGGCTTCTGCCAATACTGGAATATCTTCGTGAACCTTGGAATGACCGACGACAGCTACAAAATGCAGCATTCCGAAACATTGACACCCCGAAACTTCCTGAATGCCTTTTTGCCGTACAATGTCTCTCTTCCGGTCGAAAAAAAGCTCCTGAACTTCTGCAAAGAATACCATATCACCGACCTCGAGCGTTTCGAATGGCTCGGGTTGTTCGATAACGAGCGCCCGATCGGCTTGAAAGATGCTTCTCCTGCAGCATTACTGGAACACATACTTGTAAACAAATGGCAGCTGCAACCGCACGACAAAGACATGATCGTGATGGTTCACCAGTTCGAATACCTGCTCCATGGCAAGAAAATGACGATCGAATCGTCGATGGTGAACATCGGTGAAGACCAAACCTTTACTTCGATGTCGAACCTGGTTGGTTTACCGATTGCGATCTGTGCCAAGATGATCCTGACGGATCAATTAACGGATACAGGTGTTTGTGTTCCGATCGCAGCACATGTATACAATCCTATTCTGGAGGAATTGGCGGATTACGGCGTGAAATTCATTGAAAAGGAGCACGCGCTAAGCACGGCGAATCACTAAAAAGCGGTACGCGCTCGTTCCGATAATAAATCCTGCGATCAATACTTCCTCCGGAAACCGGACCAAAGCGCTTATTCCCAGCAATAATCCTGCAGTTGCCGTTAAAACCAATCCCTGGAGGATAAGCGGTTTGGTAATGGCCTGCATTTCGAGCGTTCGGTAGCGTGCGGGTGTCAGGAATTGCTGACGGTACAGGATCACGCCGTTTAGAACAATAAGCGGAATCAGAACATAGCCTTGTTGTACGCCCAACTCTTCATAGGTCAGGAAGTGAATGATTCGTTGCCACCAATCCAGTTCAGGATGCAGGAATGTAACCGAAACGGCAATTCCGGCGATGGCAGCCGTGAACAGCAAAAATCCCCAGAGGCTGTGTTTGGTAAAAAGCGTTCGTTCGGCGGCATTGCCCGAATAGTGGAGGCGCTTGCTTCCCTTAGCCAGGAAAATCCCGAAGGCCAGCAAAGCATCCAGTAAATAGAACAAAAGAATAAACGACAAATCCCAGCCCCATTCGAAATAACCGATAACGGGAATAGCCGCCTCAAGCAGCGTTTGGAGCAGGAATATACGCTGCTGGTTCATTAACGCAGTTTATCGGCCTCTTCTTTGGCTTGTGTAAATTCAGGATTGTATTTCAAGGCTTTCGAGAAGGCCTGCAACGCTTTGGATTTATCGCCCTTGGAAACATAGCAAAGTCCGAGGTTGTGCCATGCCTCTGAAAAAGTCGGCTCTTTCTGCAAGGTTGTTTCATAGAAAAACATCGCGCTGTCGATATCAGGTGGCGTTTCCTGGAATTGTTTGATGTATCCCTGCTGGAAATAGGAAGTCACAAACGTCGGCTCTACGGTAATCATTTTTCGGTAGATGCGCTGCGCATCCGCATTCATTTTTAAGGTCTGGTAACCGTAAGCCAGTGCATACAGCGCATCCATCGACCGTGGTTTCAGCTGCACCGCCGATTTGAAATAATCGATGCACAACGGGTTGTTTTCCTGTTGGTACAGGCTCCCGAGGAAAATGTAAGCTTCGTAAAAATCCGGATCCTGGTCAATGGCTGTTTGGTACGAGGATTTGGCCAGGTCGCGTTTGCCCAGCTGCAGGTAATTGGTGCCTTTCAGCACGTAAGCATCGCGGTAACGCTTGTCGATGCGCAGTGCCTGGTTGATGTGCTGGAACGAGCGGTCATAATCGCCCATATAGCTGAATGTAGTAGCCAGGGCCACCAACGCCTTCGGATTCTTCGGATCGGCTTTCAGAACAGCTTTAAAATGCTCCTGGGCGGTTACCACGTCGGTTGCTGTCCTTCCGGCGCGGTTGTTCAGTGCCAACGCGTATAAAAAGCGCGCTTCAACGTTATCCGGTTCCAAACGGTAAGCTTTGGCCCCTTCTTTCAGTGCATTATCGTAATCATAACGTTCGAGCAGCACATTTCCGTGTTTCACGAGAATGTCAACGCTATCCGGGTACAATTTTACCAGGCTGTCGATATTGGTGACGGGAGCTGGTGCCTTGTCTTTCGATTCACCGCAGCCGGTGAGCAATAAAAGCATGAGACTAAAACCGGTAAGAAAACGCATATTTTTAAATTGAAAATCAAAAGTACTTAAAATCGCCCGAACGAAGCGAAATGCTCAATCGATGAACGGTGAAAATCAATCAATGGTTGGGGCCTTCGGCAGAAACCCTTTGGTGGCTGTCGCTCTGATCTCGGATGAGCGTTTTTAATTTCCCTTGTTAACCACACTTTTCGAGGATCAACAAGCGGGTTGCAAATGGCTGATTCGATGGTGTTTAGCATGGTTTATGTTCGACGAATGCCGTCAAATATTAGTTTAAACCCGCATTTTGTCAGTTTACTTCAACCCGATACAAATTAAACTCGTCTTTTTGTTAGTACTTACTTATTACTACAAATACCATGAAAGCACAATTTGTGGCATTTCAGGAATGCATGCACTTCATTCCCGGAACGAATGCCCTCAAAAAAATCACACGTAAAATGGCGATCCCGATTGCTCTTTTTACACTGTTCTTTCTGGCCGGTGCGTCGGCTTATGGACAGGAATACCGCTACCAGTTCCAATTAAAAAGCGTAACAGATCTTGCTGAAGCTAAAATGGTGACAGACGTTCTTCGTCCGGTTTTTAATACGGAAGCAGCACCGTTTAAGGTATTCCCTACATTCAACGACGCAGTCGATCAGTTTGATTTTGTATCGGAGATCGCTGTTTCGAAAGAAGAACTGGAAGCAGTTCTGGCAGCCAACGGCATTGAATTGCTGAGCTTTAGCAGTATTACAGGTGTCAAATCTCAAACCGAAAAGTGATGAAAAAGGTCCTACTTACTTTTTCCGTGATCGGTTTATCCATTACGGGATTTGGCCAGAATAACAACTGTAGTTCGGCCACACAGGTTTGCAACGACGTTGCGTTCAGTGGAAACAGCTCCGGTGCGGGTAGCACGCAGGAATTGAATGCTTCCAACCAGGGTTGCCTTTCTGTAGAGCACCAGTCTTCCTGGTATTACTTCCAGCCGGTTACTTCCGGTACGGTAGCGTTGACGATCACCACTTCTGTCGACTACGATTTCGCTATCTGGGCTACTGGAAACTGTAACGCTTTGGGTGCTCCGGTTCGTTGTTCCTATTCTGCCGCTTCAGGAAACACAGGCTTGGCAGCAATGACACCTGGCTCACCGACCGGATGCGGTTTTTTTGGATTGTTTCCATGCCCTCCGGCACCGGTATCCGATGTCACTGAAGGCGCAGGCGGCGACAAATGGGTGATGCCGCTCAATGTGGTGGCCGGACAAACCTACATCATGCTGATCGATAACTTTACGGCCAATTCAACGCCGTTTACACTCGATTGGACATTCTCTGCCGGGGCTACATTGAATTGTACGCCAATTGTTTTACCACTGGAATTGCTGGAATTCATGGCGCATTATGAGCGTCCGGTCAACAGCAATATCGTGGAATGGGAAACAGGGTCGGAGCGTGAAAACGATCATTTCACCCTGGAGCGCTCAATCGACGGTGTCAACTGGACGATCATCAACCAACAGGCAGGTGCCGAAAATTCAGTTGTTCCGATTGAATACAAATACGAAGACTTCGGATACATTCAAAATGTGATCAATTATTACCGTTTGAGCCAGACAGACTATAACGGAACGGTTGAAACATTCGATATCATCTCGGTTGACAACAGCAACGGGGGTAAAAAGATTGCCAAAGTATTCAATACTTTAGGCCAGGAAGTTCCGTCTGAGACTACCGGAATAGTAATTCTGCAGTACGAAGACGGTTCCACCAGGAGAGTTTTCAGATAATCGGAAGACCCTTCTTTTTGTTTAGATTTAGCTTTAGGTAAAAGGGCGCGATAACATCGCGCCCTTTTGAATTCCAGCCTTTACCACTTACAATCGTGTATCTGTAGGAGATAAAAAGTGGTTTGGGTAGCTTGCAAACGTTTGTCAGGAAAGGGCACAAAAAAATCCCACGAATCCATGGATTCGTGGGAAATACTATTGTTTCGTTGGAATTACAAGCCCAGTAAAACCGCCAGCGGGTCTTTACCGCCGAAGATCATTCTTTCCGGGTTTTCCAGCATTTCTTTAACCTTTACCAGGAACCCGACAGAGTCTTTTCCGTCGATAATGCGGTGGTCATAGGATAACGCCACATACATAATCGGACGAATCTCCACTTTGCCGTCAATCGCAACCGGGCGCTCAACGATGTTGTGCATTCCCAAAATAGCCGATTGCGGCGGGTTGATGATTGGTGTCGACAACATGGAACCGAACACACCACCGTTGGTAATCGTGAATGTTCCGCCAGTCATATCATCCGGAGTGATTTTTCCGTCGCGGGCCTTGATTGCCAAACGCTTGATCTCGCGCTCAATCTCGGCCAGACTCATCTGCTCTGCATTGCGCACCACCGGTACCATCAATCCTTTTGGAGATGAAACGGCAATACCGATATCCGCGTAATCGTGGAAAATCATCTCGTTTCCGTCGATCTGTGCGTTTACAGCCGGGAAATGGTTCAATGCCTCTGTTACCGCTTTGGTAAAGAAAGACATGAATCCAAGGTTTACCTCGTGGAATTTCGCAAAACTGTCTTTGTATTTGGCGCGCAGGTCCATGATCGGCTTCATATCGACCTCGTTGAAGGTCGTCAGCATAGCCGTTTCCTGCTTCACACTTACCAATCGCTCGGCAACTTTTCTTCGCAGCATCGACATTTTTTCGCGGTGCTGATCGCGTGAGCCACCCCATCCTTGCGCTGCATCAGCAGAGAAACCTGCCGCCATTGCGCTCACAACGTCTTGCTTCGTAATACGTCCGTCTTTGCCGGTACCATTGATCTTTGCCGCTGGAACGTTGTTTTCCGCCATGATTTTCGCTGCGGCGACAGAAGGAGTTCCTTTCGCGTAGCTGTCGCCGGCAGGTGTCGCAACAGGGCCCGGATTTGGAGTTGCAGCCACCGGAGCTGCTTTCACTTCTTCCACCGCTTTTTCTGCTACCGGAGCAGCTGAACTTGCCGAAGCTGAGCTTGTCGAAGCTTCAGGACGGGCAGCTGAAGTATCGATCAGGCAAACTACCTGGCCTACTTTCACCGTTTCGCCTTCTTCCGCTTTCAGGGTAATGATACCGCTCTCTTCCGCAGGAAGCTCCAGCGTTGCTTTGTCCGAATCTACTTCGGCAATAGCCTGGTCTTTTTCTACATAGTCACCGTTAGCTACCAGCCATGTTGCAATTTCCACTTCGGAAATCGATTCGCCCGGACTAGGCACTTTCATTTCAAGGATAGACATAATTCTCAGTTTAACTGGTAATCAATTATTTCGCTGATACCGACGCGAATGCAAATACATCGGCAAACAATTTTTTCAATCTTCGTTCGTGCAGTTTTTTCGAACCTTCAGCAGCAGCAGCCGAAGCCATTCTGCATACGCCATGGAACGGAATATGACGCAGGTTCATCGCAATGTACGTCCACGCCCCCATGTTGGCAGGTTCTTCCTGCGCCCATACAATGTTTTTGGCGTTGTACTTCGCAATGATTGCTTCAATTTGCTTCTGCGGCAATGGGTAAAGCTGTTCAATTCGCACGAATGCCATCGAATCAACCCCCAGTTCCAATGCTTTTTCTTTCAATTCGTAATAGAATTTACCCGAGCAGAAAACAAGTGTCTCCACCTGTCCGGCTTTTGCTTCCGGATCGTCGATCACTTCCTTGAAACGACCGCTTGCCATTTCTTCCAGGGTGGAAGTAGCGGCTGGATAACGCAACAACATTTTCGGAGAGAATACCACCAACGGTTTTCTGAACGGACGTGCGATTTGGCGGCGCAGCAAATGGAAATGGTTGGCAGGTGTAGATGTATTCACCACCTGGATGTTTTCATCGGCACATTGCTGCAGGAACCGCTCCATGCGTGCGCTTGAATGTTCCGCGCCCTGGCCTTCATAACCGTGAGGGAGCAACATCACCAAGCCACTTTGCGTCGACCATTTGTCTTCGCCGGCAGTGATAAACTGGTCAACCATGATTTGTGCACCGTTGAAGAAATCACCGAACTGGGCTTCCCAGATCGTCAATCCTTTCGGTGTTGCCAATGAATAACCGTATTCAAAGCCAAGAACGCCGTATTCCGAAAGCAGGGAGTTGTAAATCGAGAATTTCGCCTGTTTATCCGAAAGCAGGTTCAGTGTTTCGATTTCCTCTTCGGTGTCTTCCGTTTTTACCACGGCATGACGGTGAGAGAACGTTCCGCGTTCCACATCCTGTCCTGAAATACGCACCGCATGGCCTTCGTCGAGCAATGTAGCATAAGCCAGCATTTCGGCGGTTCCCCAATCCAGGTTATTGTTATTGATCGCATTCAAGCGGTCTTCGAAGATTTTCTGGATCTTGCGGAAGTATTTTTTCCCTTCCGGAAGCGTTGCCAACTTGCGTCCCAGCTCTTCGAGTTTCGCTTTCGCAATGCCTGTTTCCGGCGATTGGTCAAAATCTTCCGGTTTGCTGTGGCGGAAACCTTCCCAGGCCTTGCTCAGGAAGTCCCAAACGATTGCTTTTTCATTCTGGCGGGCAATTTCAAACTCTGCTTCGAGGAAGTTATTGTATTCTTCTTCAACCTGTTTGGCCGCATCGGCGGTAATAACGCCCTCTGCCAGCAATTGCTTCAGGTAAATATCCTTCGGATTTGGATGTTTTGCAATGATGTTGTACAGGTGAGGCTGCGTGAATTTCGGCTCATCACCCTCGTTGTGTCCGTATTTACGGTAGCATAGGAGATCGATGAAAATATCGCGGTGAAAATGCTGACGGTATTCCATTGCAATTTCGATGGTTTGGATCACTGCCTCCACATCGTCGCCATTTACGTGGAAAACCGGTGTAAGCGTGGTTTTCGCAACGTCTGTACAGTAGGTCGAAGAACGTGCATCGAGGTAGTTGGTGGTAAAACCAACCTGGTTATTCACTACAATGTGGACCGTTCCACCCGCGCGGTAACCGTCGAGCAGCGCCATTTGCACGGTTTCGTAAACAATTCCCTGGCCTGCAACGGCTGCATCACCATGGATCATTACCGGACAGACCTTGTTTTCGTCGTGGAAAACGTGGTCGAGTTTGGCGCGTGCAATTCCTTGAACTACAGGGTCTACGGCCTCCAAATGTGATGGATTCGGCGCCAATGTCAACCCGATCGGGGTTCCGGTGCTCGATTCTATTTCACTTGTAAAGCCCTGGTGATACTTTACGTCACCGTCAAAGGCACCATCGTAATCGAATTCTTTTCCTTCAAATTCCGAGAAAATATCGCTCGGGCGTTTTTTGAAAATGTTCGTCAATGTATTCAAACGTCCTCGGTGGGCCATTCCCATCACGAAGTATTCAACGCCCAAAGACGCTCCCTTTTCAACCAAGGTATCGAGTGCCGGAATGAGAGCCTCACCACCTTCAACGGAGAAACGTTTTTGGCCTACATATTTTTTGCCCAAAAACGACTCGAAATTGGCAGCCTCGACCAGTTTTTTGTAAATATTGAGCTTACGTGCACTGTCGAAGTGCGGACGGTTTTTGATCTCAATTTTATTTCTGAACCAATCCAGCCGGTCCGGCTCGCGCATGAACATGTACTCGATCCCGATCGATTGACAATAGGTTTCCTCCAAATGTGCAATGATATCCTTGAGCGAGGCAGCACCAATACCCACTTGTTCACCTGCCTGGAAAATAGTTTCCAGGTCATTTGCTTCCAGCCCGAAATTCTCGATGGCCAGCGTAGGTTCGTATTTTCTGCGTTCGCGAACCGGGTTTGTTTTGGTAAACAAGTGTCCGCGCGTACGATAGCCGTTGATCAAATTAATGACCTTAAACTCTTTTTGAAAGTTTTCAGGAATTTCCCCGCCATCCTCGTAGTTCGTTCGGGCAAAATCAAATCCTTCAAAGAATTTTTGCCAGCCGATATCCACGCTTTCGGGATCTTGTCTGTACGATTGGTACAAGTGTTCAATCGCGTTCACGTCTGCATTTCCGACGTAAGTTACTTTATCCATGTTGTGCACAATAATGGGTGCGTAAAATTAACATAATTCTACCGAAGGCCTGTTACGTTTTCGACGAAAAAAGGGAAATATCACACGAGTTGTGAAAAGAATGGAAAATTGAAAAATTGGAAAGATGGATGATGGGACCATCCTTTTCAATTTTCAATTATGTCGAGTAGTTGATTCGGTAATAGACTTTCACCATTTCCCGGTAGATGATGGAGTCGGCGAGTTGTTCGAAGAACCGGTCGGAACCCGTGAGCAAGTTGAGCAGTTTTTCGGGTAAATCGACCAGGTAGAGATAGGAGTGAAGTTCTCCGGCAGAAAGGCCCGGAAGCCAGTGTGCAAGTGCGTTTTTCCACGAATCTGGCGGCAAATCGGGTGCAAAGGGAATTGTGGAACCCGAACGTTCGATGTCGGATTTTAACTGCCGGTAAACGGCAGCAACAAGCTCTTCTTCAGAAATGCGCAAGCGCAATTCCTGCCAGATTTCAGAAGATGTTGCCGGTACTGACATGCCTGCAAAATACGAAGATTTGCACGTAAAAGCCGGCATACGGAAATAACTTACTTTTGTAGCATGATAAAGAAAGAAACGGAAGCGATCATTTTCGACCTGGGCGGGGTCATTCTCAACATTGATTATCACCTGACGCAACAGGCGTTTATCGACCTGGGCATTCCCAATTTTGAGGAAATGTATTCGAAATTGCAGCAAAGCGACCTGTTCGACCGTTTTGAAACAGGCGATATTTCGTCGTTTCATTTTATCAATCGTCTGCTCGACCACCTGCCGCAGGGTATGAGTGGTAACAAGGTCGTTCACGCCTGGAATGCTATGGTCTTGGATTTTCCCGTTGAGCGCCTGGAGTGGCTGCTCGAAATGAAAAAGCGTTACCGGATTTTCCTGCTGAGTAATACGAATACGCTTCACATGGAAGTTGTGCGGCGCGCGCTTGAGAAAGCGGTTGGACACAAGGACCTGGAACACTATTTCGAGCACGTTTATCTTTCGTGCGACATGGGTTTGCGCAAACCAACACCGGAAATTTTCAGACGTGTATGCAGGGAACAAAACCTGGACCCGGCAACTACCGTTTTCATCGACGACAGTCCGCAGCATGTCAAAGGTGCGGCTTCCGTTGGTTTACAGGCCATTCACCTGAAGCCCGGGCAAACGGTTCAATCCCTTTTTTCCTGACACAATTCCACCAGTACGCCGTTGGATGATTTCGGGTGTAAAAACGCCACCAGTTTATTGTCGGCGCCCGATTTCGGCTGTTCGTTGAGCAGTTGAAAACCGTTGTTTTTCAGCGCTTCCATAGACATTTCGATATCCGTTACGTCGAATGCAATGTGGTGAATTCCCTGTCCTTTTTTAGCAATGAACGTGGCTATCGGACTGGTTTCCGTGGTTGCTTCCAGCAGTTCGATTTTTGATTCGCCTACCTGGAAAAAAGCCGTTTTCACTCCTTCGGAAGCTACTTCTTCCTGTTTGTAGCAGGGAGTACCCAATAATTGCTCATAGGTTTGAATTGCTTCTTCGAGGTTGCTTACGGCAATTCCGATATGTTCGATTTTGTTCATCATAGGGAAGTAAAATTAGCAAGTTTGCAGAAACAAAAAACCCTCTCGTAATCACAAGAGGGTTTCTGAATATTGTTTCGGAAGATTATCCTTTGAAGAATTTCTCCGTTTTGTTATCAAAGTTGATGTAGTAAGCGCCTTTCAGCAGGTTACCGCATGGTACGGAAGTACCGACACCTTTTTTCACGATGTTACCGTAAGCGTCGTAGATTTCGTATTTCGTTTCAATCGGTTTACCACCGGCTGTGAAGTTGATCACGTCTTTCACTTTCACAGGGTTTTTCTCGATAGCCGGAACTGATGATGTAAATTTCACTTCTTTCGAAGAACGTTTTGTACCTGAGTGGTCAACCTGCACCACACGAACGGTGTTTTCACCTGAATGCGGAGCTACCTGGAATTCATAAGCGTTGGAACCGGAAGTACCTTTACCCTGAACTTCACCTACCTGAACCCATTTGTTCCAGCGGTATTGTTCAACAAAGAAAGGCAGTTTACCACGCTCGTTGGTTGTTTTCCAGGTTAATGTTCCTGATTGAGTGATGGAAATAGATTCTACGTTGAATGTACTTTTCGGAAGCAATACCTCCGGATTCAAAATCGTAGGCTTACAACCATCGCTGTGCTCGATTACAATAAAAACCGGCTCGCCGATCTCGATGTTAAAGAGTGAAAAATCAATTTCAAACGCGTTTGAACTACAGCCACCAGGCATGACATCACCATTAACAGTGACCTTTGTTGCACAAAAACCAAATCCATCGCCATCCTCCGGATTTTGAACGTACAGGTTTTTTCCCTGGTAACTTCCCTCAATAGATAGAGCAGCGTAACTCACAAGACCCGTGAAAGCTGTGAAGATTGAGAGTAAGAGTATTTTTTTAAGTTTCATCATGATTAGCAGCTACTACTAAAACAGTCGCAAGTATAATAGCAATTTTTCAGAAAACCAAAACTTTACGTATCAAATATTTAAAAAACAGTAAACTTAGTTGCTTTACAAATATTCGTTATTAGTCGAACTCCAGCGATTATTGGTCGAACATAGGTGTTTTCTCAGCCGGACTGCCTGGCAACCTTTCAGTTGACCTTACGTCGTCGGCCCCTGCGGTTGTGATTCGTTTTTTTTTTTACTAATCTTGTGCCTTAATCGCAAGAAATCATGAAGTTATCATTTCTTATCCTGGTACCGCTTTTACTACTTTTCATTTCCTGCAGCGAAAGCTCAGACCGCAAACAATTTGAACATGCGGGTGGTTGCCTGAAAATGTCGATAGACAATGAACCTAAGACGTTTACGGCGCGGGAAGTGACCGATGTTTATTCGGCTACCGTACTTTACCAGATCGTGGAATGCCTTGTCAGCTTCAACCCGGATGATTTGAGTATCAGGGCACAATTGGCCAAATCGTGGAAAGTTTCGCCTGATGGATTGTCTTATACATTTACCTTGCGTGATGATGTACTTTTCCATGAGCATGAAGTTTTTTCTTCAAAAGAAGACCGGAAGATGACCGCTCAGGACGTGGTTTTCACATTCGAAAAAGCCTGTCTGCCAAATGAAAAAGGTGCGCCTTCCGTAGCGTATTTGTCAATTTTGGGTGAGCAGTTGAAAGGAGCCGAAGCGTTCTACAAGCGCAGAGCGAAATCCATCAGCGGTATCAAAGCAAATGGTAACCAGATCACCTTGACACTCAAAAGCCCGGATGCGAATTTCATCAGTAAACTTGCCAGCATCAATGTGGGTATTATCTCACAAAAAGTAGTCGAAGCCAATAAGGAAGCCGACCTGATCGGAACGGGGCCGTTCGTATACAACGAATACACAAAAGGCGAACCGGCATCGATCATCCTGCTGAAAAACCAGGATTATTACCTGACTGATAAAAAAGGAAACGCGTTGCCGTACCTCGATAGCGTGATCTTTATTGCCGACAACCGCAAGCTGGAACAGCTGGATATGTTTGAAAAAGGCGAAACGCATATTATCAATACGTTACCTACAAGCCGAATCACGCAAATGCTCGAAGGAAGAATCAAGGACTTCAATTCAAAGCCACCATTGATGTTGCTCAACAACAACCCGCTGATGGCCACGAACTACTATTTCTTCAACATGACCGACCCGCGCTTCAAAGATGTGCGCGTGCGCCAGGCATTCAATTACGCAATCGACCGCAACCAGATCACGCAGTATGTGTTGCGCGGACAAGCTTATGAAGACGGAGTGTTCGGAATTGTTCCGCCGCTGAGCTCGGTGTTTAAAGGCTACGATTTCAAAGCGATTAAAGAAGTAGGTTACAATTATGATCCTGAAAAAGCGCGGCAATTACTGGCTGAGGCAGGTTATCCGGGCGGAAAAGGATTCGGAAGCGTCAACCTGCGGGTCAATATCGGGGACATTCATTCTGCCGTGGCCGAAGAAATTTCCGACCAGATTTTCCAGACATTGGGAATCAATGTCAACATCGACGGTTCGACATTCGAACAGAAAAATGAAGATGCTTCTTACGCTCGCGGCGATTTGTTCCGCACTGCCTGGTTTGCCGATTATGTAAGTCCGGAAACATTCCTGGCGAATTTTAACGGGAAACTCGTGCCGGCATCCAAGGAACAGCCTTCCGAACTGAACCAGGCGCGCTACCAGAACCCGGTATTCGATGAATTGCTTGAAAAAGCACGTGCGGCCGACTCGCAGAAAGAGCGCTACCGGTTGTACAACGAAGCTGAAAAAGTGCTGATGCAGGATCCGCCGATCATCGTGTTGTGGTATGCCGGCGATATTCAGCTGGTTTATTCAAAGGTCCGAAACCTCAGAAACAACCCTATGGGGCTGTTGGACCTGAAAGAAGTATACCTGCACGACTGGACAAAAGAAGAGTATTTGAAAGCTTTTCCGTGAGATTTTGACGCATAACGTGTTGTACGGATATTTGCAACTCCGCTTTTCAAAACCTGATTTTCCGTTTTTAGGCGAATGATAATTGTGCCAGTTTTGCCATACCAATGCTAATACTATGAAAACGATCAATAGATGGATAGTTGCATCCTGCATGATGCTTTTTGCAATTCCCGCCTTTAGCCAAACCCCTACCCAAACCGTTCGCGGTGTGGTGAAAGATGCCGATACCGATTTCCCGCTTTACGGAGTTTACGTGCGGATCAAAACTGCTGATACAACCCTGATGCTGCGCGCCATGACGGATCCCGATGGTCTGTTCGAGATTACGGACGTGCCGGTGGGGAAACACAACCTCCTAGCCACTGTAGGCTCTCATAACCCGAAATCGATCGACATTATCGTTGATTCTGGTAAAGAAAGCGTTGTGGATGTCAAGATGCAGGAACTCATTACCGAAGTGGAAGAGGTCGTCATCACCGGCAGAAAGCAGGGAGAGATCATCAATGAAATGGCGACTGTTTCTTCCCAGCAGTTTTCGGTGGAAGAGACCAATCGTTACGCCGGTTCACGTGGAGATCCCGCTCGTATGGCGAGCAATTTTGCCGGTGTACAGGGAGCGGATGATTCCCGCAATGACATCGTAATCCGCGGAAATTCGCCGCTGGGTGTTGTCTACAAAGTCGAAGGAATTGATATTCCGAACCCGTCGCATTTTGCTATTTCGGGAAGTACCGGCGGACCTGTTTCCATTATCAACAACAAGAGCCTGGCCAATTCCGATTTCTTTATGTCGGCATTCCCGGCTGAATACGGGAACTCATTATCCGGTGTTTTTGATTTAAAGTTGCGAAACGGGAACAGTAACCAGCACGAGCTTACCGGCCAGTTCGGTTTCCTAGGCACTGAATTATCAGCCGAAGGACCATTGAAAAAAGGAAGCCGGGCCAGCTACCTGGCGATGGGCCGTTATTCGACACTGAGCCTGTTCCAGTTCATGGGAATCAAGATCGGGACGGATGCCGTGCCTGTTTATGGCGACGGCGCGTTTAAGTTCAACTTTCCGTTGAAAAAAGGCGCTGCATTGTCGTTATGGGCAATCGGCGGAAAAAGCGAAATCGAGATTTTGGTTTCGGATAAAACCACGCTTACGGAAGAGTTGTATGGCGAAGGCGACCGCGATCAGTATTTTGGTACTTCGATGGGCGTTGCCGGGCTGACTTACAAGAAGTCCATTTCCGAAAAAACCTTCCTGACAGCGACGCTTTCGTCGGCGTTCGATGAGCAGCATTCACACCACGATTTCCTGATCCGTTCGCTTGATACAGTCAACACAAATGGCGTGGAAGAAATCCAGGTGCGTGTTGATTCGATCTACGCGCTGATGGGCTACCAGTTCAAAACCACCCGTGGATCGGCATATACGGCCGTAAGTCACAAGTTCAACAAACAGCACTTGCTGCGTTTCGGTGTAAACGTTGATGGTTTGTATTTCAACATGACCGACAGCGTGAAAAACACAACGCATACTGCTTTTATCAATCGTTGGGATTATACCGGTTTTTCAGTGATGGTGCAGCCTTTCGTGCAATGGAAATACCGCGTTTCGGAGAATATGGACATCACAGCCGGCATTCACAGCCAGTACTTTTCGCTGAGCAATAGCCTGAGTCCGGTAGAACCGCGCCTGGGCTGGAAATACAACCTGAAAAACGGCCAGCGTTTGTTTGCCGGTGCCGGATTGCACAGCCAGACACAGCCTTATTACACGTATCTGTATCACAAATTCGACGCCAACGGCAACAAGGTGTACCAGAACAAGAACATGGATTTCTCGAAATCGGTGCACACGGCGGCGGGTTACGAAAAGGCGTTTAAGAACGGACTATCGGTGCGTACGGAAGTTTATTACCAGTATTTGTACAATATCCCGGTAACGGTAATGCCATCGTCGTTTTCGATCATCAACCAGGGGAGTGGTTTCGCGCGTTTCTTCCCGGATTCGTTGAAAAACACCGGAACGGGAACAAACTACGGAATCGAGCTGACGGTGCAGAAATACTTCAGCAAAACGTTCTTCCTGTTATTCACCACTTCGGTTTACGATTCCAAATACGTGGGAAGCGACGGTATCGAACGCAATACATCTTACAACGGCTTGTATACGTCCAATATCCTGTTTGGGAAAGAATTTAAGATCAATCCGAAGCAATCGATCTCTTTGGGTGCAAAAGTGACTGTAGCGGGCGGAAAACGCTATGGTTATGTAAATGTGGATGCATCGAAAGTGGCCAACGAGCTTATTTTCTCTGATTCATTGTTCAACGAACGCCAGTTCCGCGATTATTTCCGTGCCGATGTGAAAATCAACTGGAAATACAACGCCGAGAAAGTGACCCACGAAATCGGTTTGGATTTGGTGAACCTGCTCAATACGCGCAACCTGCTGAGTTTGGCTTACGCCCCGAATATTGCTGATCCGTCGGCTGAACCGATTGCCGAGAAAACGCAGCTGGGCTTCCTGCCGATTTTCTATTACCGCATTGATTTCAGGATAGGGAAGAAGCGGGTAAACGATTAATGGCTTTTGTATAGATATAAAGTCCCGTAGGGGTGGGACAACCAGAGTAAATGTCTTACCCTTCGGGTAAATAAAAGATGAGACCTGGGTTGACACTATATGCCCTGGGTGACAAGAAACAAAAAAGTCCACGCAACGGTGGACTTTTTAGCTTAAGTATATTTTGAAAAACGATTAACGATCCAACTGAACAAACTTGATACGCTTCACTTTATGGTAAATATCTTCGGTTTCCAGTATATAAACACCGGCAGGGATCATGGAGCTTTTCAAGGTTGCTTTCACGTCCATATCCGGGTCATCGGATTTCCAGACGCACTGTCCGCTCATGTCAAAAATCTTCATGGCGACCACTCTTGCATCCGAAACAGTTGCTTCGCAGGAAGTGATGTTAAACACCGTTTCCATTCCGGATAGGTCAACTTCCGTAAGGCGATAATAATTGGCTCCCAGTTCAGGATAGGCATCCACGATGTAATAATCCGTAGGAAGTGTTGAGTTACCCTGTCCTTTCGTGCGTACCATTTCCACATAGTTCACGCCATCGGTGCTTTTTTCGAGCTTGAAGTAATCGCTGTTGGTTTCGCTTTGAGTTACCCAGTGTACGTTGATGAATTGTTCATCCTGCGAGCATTCGAACGAAGTCAGATCAACCGCCAATGGCGTACAGTTCAACGAAGCGCCGCCGGTCAATGTCCAGTCAAGCAGGAACCCGCTTGCAGTAGGACTCCACTGGTTCACCATGAGGTAAAAAATTTGCCCGGTAGTTACTGCCAGCGTACTTGTCCAGCCATCACCGGTTACGATTTCAGATGCATCAACAGCACCGTTACCCATTCCGGTATTCCCGGTGTTGGCAGCATAACTGCACCGGATAGGTGTTCCCAAAGCACCGCAGTTTGCCCCCGGGCCGTACAGCGCGAAATCGTAGTCGTCTGAGTTCACATTCGGGTCGATCGTAAAACCAAGTGTTCCGCTGCTGGCAACCTGGAATTTATACCAGCTGGAGTACACTTCACCACCTGAGGAAGTACAACCCGAGCAACCGTCGGAAACCAATCCCGGGCCGGTCGATGCACTCGCAAAAGGCGTATCGGCGCATACCTGTACGGCATTTGTACAATCGTTGTTTGCGCTTGAAGATGGTCCGCCGGCACAGGCTACGCACGAAAGTGTCGCTGCCCAGCCACCCAGTTGAACACTGCCGTCGGTTGTATGGCGGAAAGTGAGACAGCCGTTGGGTGAGCTTGCTGTAATGGTTCCTGGAGAAGTTGTACAGTTGTTGTAAAGCGCCGGTGAGTTTTGTGCCGGGCCGTTGAGGATCTGCAAATAATCACAGCAGCTGCTCGGTCCGAAACACAAAAAATAAGTGTCGTTCATCGAAAATGAGGTAAACGTAGCGCGAACACACATTCCCGCAGTACTTGGACAGAACGTTCGGTAAATGGCATTGATATTTGCTGCATAGTTTCCACCGGCACCACCATTGTCGTAATAGGTTCCCGAACAGGTATTTACCATGCACGCCCCGGCGTAGGTACTGTTAATGCCCAAAGTTGGGTGGGTATACGTTTGCGCAAAAAGCCCGAATGAGCAGCTGACGAAAAGGAGTAGTAATAATCTCATAGTCAATTATTGTTGTTTGTTCAACCTGCATTTTTCCTCCGAATAGAGGAGAATCACATAATGCGTTGTCGGGTCGGTAAACTCACGATCCTCCGTAGCATGGCGCTGGCGATCATAAATTTTAAAGGGAATCTGTGCAATCAGGTTTGGGTCCGGAGATGGATTATCCTTGATTTCATAGTCGACATACAAGCGCGAGACATAGTCGATCCCGGCTGGCTGCTCCATCCGTGAAGAAGGATTAGGTTCCTGGGCTAACACGGGCAGGGAAATGAGTGTGAAAATAAGCAGTAGTAACTTCATAACTCGTTAATTTACAGGCAAAGTTATGGAGTAATACGCTAAAAATCAAATTTAGTTTCGGTGATACTTGATAAGCTAAAAAACGCCTTGGATCGGCCTAAAACGATAAAAGGCCACCCGAGGGCAGCCTTTCTATAGGTTGAAGATTCTTTTTATAAATCAAACTTGATTCCCTGCGCCAATGGCAATGAATCGGAATAGTTGATGGTGTTTGTCTGGCGGCGCATGTACACTTTCCATGCATCGGAACCGGATTCGCGGCCACCGCCTGTTTCTTTTTCACCACCGAATGCGCCGCCGATTTCAGCACCTGAAGTACCGATGTTCACGTTTGCAATTCCGCAGTCTGAACCTGTTGCGGCCAGGAAAGCTTCTGCTTCGCGCAGGTTGTTGGTCATGATCGCCGATGACAATCCTTGCGGAACGCCGTTTTGCAAAGCGATTGCATTTTCAACGCTGCCGGAGTATTTCAACAGGTACAATACCGGGGCGAATGTTTCGTGCTGAACGATCTGGAAATGGTTTTCCGCTTCTGCAATGGCCGGCTTCACGTAGCATCCGGATTCGTAACCTTCGCCACTCAATACACCGCCTTCTACGATCACTTTACCGCCTTCGGCAACTACCTGCTTCAGTGCATTTTCATAAGCTGCTACAGCGTCTTTATCGATCAATGGCCCAACGTGGTTGTTCTGATCAAGCGGGTTACCGATTTTTAATTGTCCGTAGGCACTTACAATCGCGTCGCGTACCTTATCGTAAACTTCTTCGTGGATGATCAAACGGCGTGTAGATGTACAGCGCTGTCCGGCTGTTCCTACGGCACCGAACACCGCGCCCGGAACCACCATTTTCAAATCGGCTGAAGGGGTGATGATGATCGCGTTGTTTCCGCCCAACTCGAGCAATGATTTACCCAAGCGCGCGCCAACTGCCTGCGAAACAGCTTTCCCCATGCGGGTAGAGCCGGTAGCAGATACCAACGGAACGCGTCCGTCGTTCGACATCAGCTTCCCGATTTCGGCATCACCGATCAGCAAGCATGATACGCCTTCAGGAACATCATTCGCTGCAAATACTTCCTGCGTGATTTTCTGGCAGGCGATTGCCGTCAAAGGTGTTTTCTCAGACGGTTTCCAAACGCAAACGTCACCGCAAACCCATGCAAGGGCCGTATTCCAGTTCCAAACGGCAACCGGGAAGTTGAAGGCAGAAATAATCCCCACAATTCCAAGCGGGTGGTATTGCTCGTACATGCGGTGTCCCGGACGTTCCGAGTGCATGGTCAAGCCGTACAACTGACGGGAAAGTCCCACCGCGAAATCGCAGATATCGATCATTTCCTGTACTTCACCCAAACCTTCCTGGAGTGATTTTCCCATTTCGTAGGAAACGAGCTCGCCAAGCGGTTGTTTGTATTCACGTATTTTTTCTGCCAGTTGACGAACCACTTCACCACGTTTCGGAGCAGGAATGGTGCGCCATACCTTGAAGGCTTCCTGTGCTTTCATGATGATGGCTTCGTATTCGGTTTCCGTAGCGGCATGCACAGAAGCGATCAATTGTCCGTCGACCGGAGAAATGGAATCGATTTGCGGCCCACGGGTATTGAACCAATAACTTCCTGTTGATGCACCACGGTTAATAGCTTCTATTCCGAGGGTTTTGAGCGTTTCCTGGATTCCAGGAGCTGTAGCTGTAACTGACATATTTTGTTGCTTTTGGATGTGCAAAATTACACAAATTAACCGAAACAGCTGTTAATAAAGAAAGTTAAAAGGTTGAGAGATTACTACCAATGAAGGGCTTCAGGAAAACGATTAAAGAGATTTATCCACCGTTCGTCAGTCCTACTTGCGATTATTTTTATGGAATGCCATACAGAAGGGTGTTGGTTTTTCGTGATATGTTTTTTGAAGCTCAGTGTTAATTGTTCTTGTATTTCGCCTATTGTTAAGTTTCGGTTTATAAACTCCTCATTAGGATAAAGACATTGTTCTAATTCTACTATGCTGCTGCTTTCTCTTATCCTAACCAATCGCTCGAATAAATCATAAAAATGACGACTTGCACTTTTTCTGGCTTCAATTAGTACATCTCGTTCATTCAGCGCAAGAATTTCCAAGGTTGCTTTTACTCTGTTTTCGTCTTTTTTACTTAGATCGGGCAGTGGCATAAAACGGAATGTCTTCAAATTGAGAACCATAAAATCATTTGGATTTTCAGTTCTCGGATTGATCAGTGCATGTGTTTTATGGGGCGGTTCTGTTTTTCTTGGTACGGAAAAAAGTTCATCACTAGGATCGATGATGTAGCATTTGTCCAGTTTAAATGCAGAATTACACTGTTTGCACGCAAGCAAATAATTATCCCAAACAAATGAAAACTCAGGGAAGAATGACTTCGGGTGAATGTGCTCGATATCATTCGCTTCACTTTGCTCACAGTAATTACACACACCAACAAAAACGCATAAATTGTACAATTCGGCTCGAATTTTTTCGAATGCTTGCTTTCCGGTAACTCCGCCTTTGGATCCCCACAAATTTTGAGCTTCTGCTGTTTTTTCTAAGAATGGCGTTTTTAGATTTACCTTGTGTTGTAAATCATCAAGAATAGTCTGTTCGGTTGCTGATAGCTTTTTATAATCCAATTGGATCATCGGTACTCAACGTTTTTTGCAGTGACAATCGTTCTTCTTCCTCTAAAGGATTAATTTTTCCAAGTGCTGAAAGCATATTCAATTCCCCTAAACGCTCAAGCTTTTTATCTGACTTGGTGGAACGTACAGGACTTGTTCCGAATGCTTCTGTGCCGTATGCATCCAAAATATTTCCAAACACCAATTTATCTTTTTCGCTTCCAATAATTTGCCCTGATTCGTAATTACTTCCTGGAGCTGCGAGCCGCCAAATGGTCCCATGTTCCGCCGCACGACAAATCAAAGGGCTATGTGTTGTAACAATGAACTGTATATTAGGGAAATACTTTGTGAACCATTGACCTATGTTCGTTTGCCATGTTGGATGCAAATGAGCATCGATTTCATCAATTAGTACTACACCAGGAACAGGAATAGTATGATCTCCTTTTTTAATATTCCTGAATACATCTTCTGTACCATAAACACGAACCATCTGACGGATTAATTCGAATGTTAAACTCAAAATAGAACGATATCCGTCGCTTAATTCGTTTAAGGAAATAATCTGATCGTGCCCATCTTTAAAAAACACACCATCAGAATTTACACTATCTAGTTTAGCTTTGTGAGGTAAAAATCCTTCCGAGTTAATCAGCGCTTTTATGTAATCTAAAATGTTTCCCTCAGCTTTATTATCTAATTGTTTAAATCGAAGTTCTTTTAGCCAATCTAGTGCTTCCGCAAGCGCAATGTCTTCACCGAAGATTGAAAGATGAGCTGCTAAGCGTAGGTGACTTTTATATTCTTGAGTTGAAATGCCTCCAGTAAATCGTCTGAAGGGACCGTATGACGCAGAAAACCAACCGTTACCTTTTTTATAATCAGAACTTCGTTCTAAAGTGGTTTCATTTTCAACGTACCAAGAAAGACCATGGGGTTCAAATTCATGTTTTGTTATAAGGTAGTCATCCCCTGAACTATATTCATTGGATGATTCATGATCTGACTCGTGTTTCTTAATTTTGACTATTATTTGGCCTTTCTCTGAATTGTAATTTAACCATCCAAAGAAATCTATACGTAATCCCGAAACTTCGTCCCCGAGCAGATTAAAAGCAATAGCTTTGACAATTGTCGATTTCCCCGACCCATTTTCTCCAATAATCACATGCCAACCTGCTGGTTGATCAAACTCCATTTTAAAATCACGAATGGATTTTATATCATTGACATGAACCGATGTAATATGCATGAGAATGTGTTCGAGTTTATTCCAACAAATATAAGAGTATTAGCTAAAAGTTGTGCTGGAAGTTCTAATCAATCAAATCCCCCCCTTCGCTTTCAGCTCCAAATACTTATTGATCGAGTTGATCGACAAATCTTCCGGTCGCGAAAGAATGGTCTGGATGCCGTGCTGGCGCAATTCGCGGGCGATGGACCATTTCACGGTGCTCATTTTTTCGGCTACCGTGGCCTGGATGAGGTCTTTCATTGTTGAAACCGGCTGTTGTGCCCATTCTTCCAATTCGTTGTTCTGGAAGAAGATCACTACCAAAACGTGGCGTTTGTTGAGTTTCTGCAGCATCGGCAGGGCGCGTCGCATCGCAAATTCACTTTCGAAATTGGTAAACAGCATGAGTAGTGAGCGCGTTTTGACTTGTCGGCGGACGGTTTGGTACAGCAATTCAAAGTTTCCTTCTTTGAATAAGGTACGCTGGTTGTAGAGGTTTTCCAGGATGCGGCGCAATTGCCCGGTCGACTTATCAGCCGGGAGCAGCGTACCGATCTTGTCGGAGAAGGTGATCAATCCGGCGCGGTCGCCTTTGCGGAGCGCAATGTTGGAAAAAACAAGCGTAGTGTTGATCGCATAATCGAGCATCGACATATCGTCGAATGCCAGCTGCATCGGTCGGCTTTTGTCGATGACGCAATAAACCGGCTGTGAACGTTCTTCCTGGTACTGGTTCACCATCAGCTCGTTCTTGCGACTGGTCGCTTTCCAGTTGATGGTGCGCACATCATCACCCTGAACATAGTTCTTGATCTGTTCAAATTCGCTGGTGTTACCAATCCGGCGCACCTTTTTAATTCCCTGCGATTGGGTTTGCTGGTGGAATACTTTCAGCTCGTATTGCTTCATCTGCAGGATCGACGGGTAGACTTCCACCTGTTGTTCCAACGGAATGGTAATTCGGCGTTGTCCAAGGAAAAACGGGGAACGTACAAAGACCACCACGTCATTGAACTGGTACTGGCCGCGTTCTTTCGGGGTGAAATCGTAGTGGAACGTTTTCCGCTTGCGTGGAAGCAACAGGGCAACCCACGCCTTGGACCGCTGTTGCATCTGCACCGGGTAACCTTCGAAGATGGAAGTGTTCAGCGGCTGCAGGGTTTGATTGATGACGATCACATCTACGCCGTTGCTGTCGCCCAGGTTCATCCGTTCCTGGAAGCGGCGCTGCACGGTGATCGGTTCCTTCGGTAAATAGATCAGCATGACATCCACGATCGTGGCCAGAACGGAAACGATGAGCAGGGTTTTTCCAACGATCATCAGCCACGGGAAAATGAAGGCCGCGCCGATAATGCAGACAATTACCGCCTGGATGAGGAAAAAGAACCGCGTGAGATGTAAGCTGCCGAACATGATTAACGGGGAACTTCAATGGATTGAACGATCTCGCGAATAATGTCTTCAATCGGCGAACCTTCCATTTCGGCTTCCGGTGTAAGAATCATACGGTGATTCAATACATGGATGGCTACAAACTGGATATCATCCGGCGTTACGAAGTCGCGGCCACGGATGGCAGCAAATGCTTTGGCCGATTTCATGATCGACAATGAAGCACGCGGCGATCCGCCCAGGTAGAGTTTTCCGTGATTACGGGTTTTATTGATGATCTGCGCAATGTACTGGATCAATCGTTCTTCGATCACGATTTTTTCAATGATCGACTGCACTTTTTGCAGTTCCGTCGCATTGAAGATAGGCGTGATTTCATCCAGTGAAGGTGTTTTGATATGATCTTTGTAACGCAGCAAAATCGATGTTTCTTCCTCCAGCGTCGGGTAATCGAGCTTGATTTTGAACAGGAAACGGTCTAATTGCGCTTCCGGAAGGTTGTAGGTTCCTTCCTGCTCCACCGGGTTTTGTGTGGCAATTACCAGGAACGGGAAGCTCATCGCGTATTGATTCCCGTCGTAGGTAATCTGGCGCTCTTCCATTACCTCAAACAAGGCCGCCTGTGTTTTGGCTGGGGCACGGTTGATCTCATCGATCAGTACGATGTTGGAGAAAACTGGCCCTTTTTTGAAGTTGAAGGTCGTGTCTTTCATGTTGAACACCGACGTACCGATCACATCCGATGGCATCAGATCGGGGGTAAACTGGATGCGCGAAAATTCCACATCGAGTACTTTTGCCAGGGCTTTCGCAGAAAGCGTTTTCGCTACTCCGGGAACTCCTTCAAGCAATAAATGGCCATTGGCAAAAATCCCGGCCAGCATCAGCTCGATCATTTCGCTTTGGCCGATCACATACTTGCGCATTTCTTCCCGCACACGGTTCACTTTCTGGGCTACCCAGATCAATTCGGTTTGGTCGCGTTGCTGGAAATGCGATTCGGAAGCCGCAGCCGTATTCGGAGTTTCATTTGTCGAAGCTGAGTCTGTCGAAGCTGAGTTTGTCGAAGCTGAGCCCGTCGAAGCTTCATCTTTTGGCATGTAAGCAGAATGCTCCGGTTGTTGTCCTTCACCAGGCCCTTGTTGCCCTTCGGGCTGAGATGAAAGGTTGTCGTCTTGATTCATCATGCTGATTTGTGTTTAATATGTTCTACAAAAAGGAATAAGGCATGTTTCCCTGATCGCGAGAGCCATGAATGTCGTATCATTACCTGGTCGCCGTTTTCGGCCGAAAGCGTGGTTACCCCGTTTTCAGTGGACTGCGTCAGTCCGGCGGAAATATCAAAGATCTTCTTTCCGAAAAGAGAAGGATAAACGATCATTTCGCGTTCCTTGATGATCGCTACCGGCAACGAAATGAAGCGGCCTGCAAGATAGAGGAAAATTCCGGCTAAAATGACCAGCAGAATTCCATAGCCGCTTCCCATCGAAAGGGAGTATAATCCGCGGATAAGGGTAAACAACCCGAGTAAAATTCCCAAACCGCCGTGCAGTAAGCTGCGGTTCACCACCACATGCTGGTCGCCCGAAACAAACTGCGTGCTTGGACGTGCAATACCCGTTACCAGGTAAAAATGACGAATGTAGCGGTAAAGCTGTGAAAGCGTGTGCTGGTTCACTTCCGACGGCTTGTTTGTCTCCACGAAGCGCAGTACTTTCCGCAATTCATCACCTTCAACCGATGCTTTTTCGATCAAACGGTTGATGTCTTCCTCTCGGTTTTTGGTGTTGATCAGATCGATGTAAAAATGGCGGTTGATGGCCACGTAGAAGTTCTTGCGCAATACGAGCAGGATGCTGTAAGGTGAATTGCGCGACAGGTAAATACTGCTGAGGGTATCCACGAATGCCAGCGACATATTACGTTTTTCGGGAACACCCGGCAACACTGCTTCGCGGCGCTTGGCGCGGAACAATACATAAAGCAGGAATACGAGGATACCATAAAGGAACGCCCAGCGGAGCGCTTCGTTTTTCATGATAAACTGCAGGTAGCTGTTGTCTTGTTTTTCGGCGCCCTGGCCTTCTTCTGCGGAAGGGTCCATGGAGCTGGTGATCTGCTGGTTCAACGACTGACGCCCGTATTCCATCCAAATTACCGGCTTGTCTTTCGGGATTCGGCGCAGCATAATGGAAGCATGGGCAAACCCGTTGGGCGTAATGACCTGGTAATTGCAAAACAACCGGGGTACGCTGTGCATGATCACTTTCCCTTTTTTCTGGTCCGATTCAAAAGCAATCGGGTAATTCATCCCCCAGGCAAATGCGCGGTAAAGGCTGTCTTTGATGCAACTTGGGCGGAATGGGTACCAATCGGCCTGGATGGTATCATTTTGAAAAACCGCCGAATAGGCAAGCGAAGTATCTCCGAGGGCCACGTAGAATTTATCGCTGTAATCCCACAAATAAGCGTTCGGCTCGAAATAACGTTCGTATAAATTCTCCGTCACCAGGTCAAATGCCATAAAAATGGTTGAACCGCTGTCAACATACGTATCGATCACGTCGAATTCATTGCTGTACATGCCGAAGCCTTCGCCCACGAAAATGTAGGTGGCGCTGTCATGATTCGGGATGGAATCTAGCTGCGCCCAGCGTTCCAGGATGTACACCGAATCATCGAGGTGGGTTTTGAGCAATTCATTGAAAAAGCCCAGTCCACGCGGATCTTTCGATTCGATCACGTATTCCGAAGCCCATTTGCTGGAAACAATCTTTTGTTTTTTCGCGGCTAGCTGTTGTGCTTCCGACGGCGAATCAAAGAACCAGAACAGGCATCCCACGATGAGGAGACAGGCCAATAACGCTATGACAACTTTACGATTCATGCGTTGCGCTCAATGGTTTTATAATTGGCATCCAATACCGGCTGCATGCGGTTGTAGGCGGCTTCATCGATCACGTAATCACCGTACCAGACCAAATCATACAATCCGACAATTTCCTCGAATTCGCGCACGCCTTTGCGTCCCTGCATTTCGATAATATAATGGATATTCGTTTTTTCCTTTTTCCAGAAAATCCAGCGGCGCTGAATCAATTCTTTCATTGCAAACAGGAAGTAAATCCGCACGCATTCGCGGTAATCGCCCCGTTGCATGGCTTCCTCAAGGCGCATTTCGAGCTCGGTCTTTGAAATGGTTGCCGGATTGAGGTCTTCTTCCAGCGGTTCGAATGGCACTGTCGGATTGGCAGGCTGCCTGTTTTTGAGGATGTAATAAATGATGATTCCCACCAAAATGATGAGAAGAATGATCCCAAGAATTTTCCAGAACGAAGTACTTACTTCCGGTGCGTCAATGTCCGGAGCGTCGATATCGGGTGAATCGATTTCCGGAATGTCAATGTCTTCCGGCGGTGTAATGTTCGGATCGGCCTGTAACGTACCGTTACCACCTTGTCCCTGGGCACCCGGATTTCGTCCCTGCCGCTGCTGGGCCGACGAATAGGGCATTCCCTTGTAAGGTGTATTGCGCGAGCTTCCTGATCCGGAAGTGATTGGCTGGGATTCATTGATATCGGTCGGAGCCACGTACCCGTCGGCGGAAGGGCCGTTGTAATCTTTTGCTTTTTGAAAACCGTGCTGTTCGTTGATTTCCCGCCATTTGCGCTTCAATTCTTTGGAATCGCCGGTTTGGTTCCAGCCCGTAAGCGGAAGCAGCAAACAAATGATATACGGAATGAACTTAGTCAAAATCGATGCTTGTTTCCTGGTTGCGCTTGCGTTTGCCGAATGCCTGGAACTCGTTTCGTAAGCCCTGTGCACTGCTTTTTTCGTGGATGTCGTAATAGATGAATCCCATCATGATGGCAAAGAACGGAAGCATTAAGAACATGAAAATGAGGTAAACCACCTGTCGTGTGATCATGGCGGGCACCATAAAGTCTTCGGTGAAATTGCGCGAGATGTTTTTGACGAAATCGGCCAGCATGTCCAGCAAATCCGGCAGTGGCGGTTCCTGGAACAGGCTTCCGTCGTGGATACTGAACACGAGCGCGATCGGCTGTGCAAAGAGGAACAAAATGAGCGAGATCACCGAGATGGACAAAATCGTATTTCCATAAGCACGTGCGCTATATGAAAAACCGTTGCGGAGGCGCTTGCCCAAAGGTTCATTGCCCAATACAAAGCTCACACTGTTCAGCCAGAATAACGGAATCAGGAATATAGCGATGAACAGCCAGTACCACGGGACGAGGAATAGCATGACATAAAGCATCAGGTTGCAAAGCCAGACGCCGAAGAGGTTTCGGAAGCAGAAGCTGAAAAAGGTTCCCCAATGCAGCTTTTTTTCCTGGTGCTTAAAGCCATAAAATACCGAGATCATCAGAACGGCAAATACATAAGTCCAGCCGAGCATGACCAAAACATCCTGCAGGCTTTTCATCCCGAAGCCCATCATGACTTCGAGCTGTGCCGACCAATCGTACCAGTATTGATGAGTTATGTCATCGTAGCGGTTGATATCCTGCAAAACGACCATCGTCAAAACCACCGGCAACGTAAGCAACAGGTTCACCTTGATAATCTTACCGATGTGAATGCGGTAAAAAGCGAAGGTGTCGGCAAACATTTGGCCGAAACTGCGAAGCTTGTGCAGGTTGAAACGTTCCTGGTATTCCTGCGGCGGAACGTTTTGTTCGTAAACCAGCTCCGGGTGCTTGCGCGCTACAATGACCGGGTAAATGATGTAGTAAAAAACGATCAGTCCGAAAGAAAGCATGATGAGCGTCCATTTCGACCATTCGGGTAGAACAAGGTAATTGTGCGTCACGAAACTTTCCAGGAATCCGGCGGCGATCAGGAACGGCACAAGGCTCATCATGATTTTCAATCCGCGTTTGGCCGATAGTTGGAGACTTTGAAGCCGGGTATACGAACCGGGGAATAACCAGCCGTTGCCCAGCGTAATTCCCGCTCCTCCGGCAATGACAATGGCGCTGATCTCAAACGCACCGTGGATCCAGATTCCCAGGAACGAAGTGATCAATACGCCTTTCAGGTGGAAAAAGTACTGGAAAGCACCCAGCATTACACCGTTCTGGAAAATAAAAATGTGTGTTCCGATGGTGAAAAAGACACCTAAAATGAAGGTCAGGAATGCAACGCGGATATTGTTGATCGTAATGTCGAAGAACATTTTAACCTGCGAATCACTGTGGTAAACGCCCAACGGGTCGCCTTTGGAGATGTTTTCGAGTGTCATGTCGACATAGCCGTCGCCCATCACAGCACGCGGGAAATCGGGATTAAAATCGGTGGTTACGGCTCCGAGTACCGCCCAAAACAGGAACAGGCACAAGGCAAACAACAGGTGCTTGCGCGAGCGGTAAATTTCGATTGGCAGCGATGTTTTCCAGACGGTAAAGAACTTTCCAAGCGATTCACTGCGTTCCTTGTGTACCAGATTGTGAATTCCCTGGGCGATCTGGTTCAGGTAAACTCTTACCGTTCGGCGGTTGTAAAAAGTTTGGGCATAGCTCAAATCATCCGTAATATCGGAATAGAGATCGGCAATTTCTTCCGGGTCACCTTGCTTATTGGCCGCAAGTTCCTGGAATCGTTTCCATTTCTCTTTGTTTTGTTCTATGAAGGAAGTTTCTTTCATCTAGGTTCGGCTAAAAATAGTTGTTTTCTTGGTTTTACATTCCTTTTTCGGAATTTCTTTTCCAACAACAACTGATTAGCTTACCACAGATTCAGCTTTTTTAATAACCACATAGAGCACATAGGAAACATAGCCATTTAGAGAGTATTATTGTACTTGAATTTTGGGTTACAAGTTATGCTTCACAGATTTCAGATAAAACTATGTGCCTCTGCCCAATATGTGACTATGTGTAAATGTTACAAACTCGCTGTCTGGTGCGTCACCTCCCATTTACCGATCTTGAAGTAGTAACCGCCACCTTTTTTCTTGGCTGCTTTGGCTGTTCTGAAATCAATCGGGGTGTTGAAGGTTTCCGAAAGGCGGTTGGTTACCGGCTTGATCGGGTTTTTCATTTCGTCGACCGTAACCAGGGCCACGTCATTTGCCGGCACTTCTTCCGGGACAACCTGGATCGGTTTCGGTGTTACCAACGGTGAAATGGTTTTGTCACCCGAAGCCGAAAGCTTTGCCTGGCGTTTTTCCAACGAAGCCAGAACGGTTCCTTCGTGCAGAATACTGTGTTGGTAAACCGGGCGTTTTGGGGTATTCGGCTGGCTTCCGTTTCCTTTTTTACCGTCGTTTACAGGTTGTTTGTGGTTATCATTGACCTGTTTTCCGTTGGTGTTTTTGACCTTGTGACGATCACCGCTGGTGCTTGCCTGGTCGTTTTGTTTCACCGTATCACGGCCGGTACTTGCAATCGATTCTGTTTGCGATGGTTTTTTGCTGCCCGTTCCATTTTCATCCTGGTTCATGCCAATAGTGAACAATAAAGCCAGCCCGGCAGCAACAGCCAAACCGGTAAACCATAGTGGAATCACGCGGCCGCCAACCGGTTTTTTCAGGTTTTCTTTTCCTTCGTAAACAACCGTTTCATCGGCTTCGAAGGCTGTAAGTGCGTACAAGCGTGCATCCTGCTGGTAATGTGCATTTGCTTCCAACCAATGGTTCAGGTGTGCAGTTTGTTCTTTGGAAAGCAATCCTTCCTGGCGGGCGATGAGGAAAAATTCGATTGTTTCGGTATTCAGGTCGTTCATGTCGATGCCTTGCTTCAATGCCAGTTTTTGCATCGGGTCGAACGATTCTTCTGCCGGTTGAAGCATCACGAGCTCTTCATCAACGGAGAGTTCCGGATGTGCCGCCAAAAAAGCTTCAAATGCAACCAGCGTTTCACCCGATAGATTTCCTTCGAGGTAATCCAGGTAAAACGCTTCGTAATTTTCTATGGTTATCGGCATCTTCATGCTACTAGTTCTATGTCTTTTAAATAAGTCTTCAATGTCTGCCGGGCGCGGAAGATATACACTTTCACCTGTGATTCGGTCAAACCGGTAATTTCGGCGATTTCATCGTAGTGATACCCTTCATAATCGCGCAAAAGCACGACGGTTTTCTGGATTTCCGGAAGCCGTTCCAATGCTTCCTGCAACACTTTCTGAACATCAAACAGGTGTGCATTGCTTTGTGTTCCCTGTCGTTCGATTCCATCCAGCGTGCCTGAACGGGCTTCTTTTTTCATCACATCTACCAAACAATGGTAGGCAGTGGTAAACAGGTACGATTTTGCTTTCTCTACCTGTATGTCTTCATGTTTTTCCCACACTTTGGCGAAAGTCTCCTGCACAATGTCATCTGCCAGCATCTTGTTTCGTGTGTGTTTGAGCACGAAACGAAAGATGTTATCGGCGTATTGATCAATTGCGTTATTGTAGTCTTTAGCGTTCATGTAGCATAATCATCTTCCGTAAGACAGGGAAGTCACACTAAAGTTACAGTGATTTTTACTTTTTTTTGATTTTTTTTCGAAAGGCCCTGTTTTACTGGGATTATGAATTGAAAAATTGTCAATTATCAAGGACAATCTGGTGGTGCTTCAATCTTTTTCCTCCATCACCCTTTATTATTCTACCATTCATAATTGATAATTTTTCGAAAAGGAAAATCCAATCCATGATCCGTTACGTAATTCCTAAAAACAACGCATTATGAGACATCTATTTATGGGAATCTGCGCGCTTTCAATCATCGCGCTCAGCTCCTGCAACGCACAACAACAAGATTCTGCCAAAGTGAACAACGAACAAATGATGCCGAAATCAAACCCGAAATACAATGAACTGACACCGCAGCAACAGGATGTGATCCTGCATAAAGCGACAGACAGGCCGTTTACCGGCGATTATTACGACAAGACCGACAAAGGGTTGTACATCTGCCGCCAGTGCAACAATCCGCTGTATACTTCCGAAGATAAATTTGAGTCACACTGCGGTTGGCCCAGCTTCGACGATGCCATCGAAGGTGCCGTGACCAATGTTCCCGATGCCGACGGAATGCGTGTCGAGATCATCTGCAACAACTGCCACGGACATTTGGGCCATGTTTTCACCGGAGAAGGCTTTACCGACAAAGACACGCGTTATTGTGTCAATACCAGCTCGATCCTTTTTGTTCCGGCGAATAAAACCAAAAATCTGCCGGCGGTGATCAAGTGAGGCAACAAGATCAGTTATTTCACCACAAAGACACAAAGAAGCAGGACTTACGAGGCGTGCTAAAAGAACACAAAGGCGATTCAGGTAGAAAGTAGATTCCCTTTGTGATCTTAACACGTCTATCCTTCAAAAAAACCTTTGTGCCTTTGTGGTGAAATGGCGTATCTCTGGGTGAGAATGTTTGTTACATTTGCCCATGCGATGGCCTTTCCTGTTGAGTCTGTTACTACTTTCCTCCTGCGTCTCTATCTACGGTCTACGTACCGAGAAGGAAGGAATTCACTTTTTTTCTGCCGATCATGAAGCTTTCCGGCTGATGGGCCGCGTGGATACCGTTCACCAGCAATTTGCACGCTGCTGGGCACCTGGAACAGCCGTGGAAGTCGGTTTTACAGGAACGTTTTGCGAAATAGAAATCCAGGACGAAGTCAAATTCGGTACCTATCACAATTACATCGAAGTGGTGATCGACGATCTGCCACCCAGGCGCATTCAGCTGAAAGCCGAACGAAACGTTATTCTCATTGCCGACGACCTGCCGGATACCAAACACACCCTGCTGATCTGCAAGAATACCGAAGCTTCTATCGGTTACATCGAGTTTGTGGGTATGAGCTGCGAGTCGGTTTTCCCGCTTCCGGCGCGTGAACGTTCCATTGAGTTCATCGGCGATTCGATTACCTGCGGCAATGGATGCGATGATTCGCAAATAACCTGCGGCGAAGGTTTGTGGTACGATCAGCACAATGCCTACCTGAGTTTCGGATGCGTGCTTTCGCGCCGGCTTGATGCCAACTGGCTGCTGACAGCGGTTTCAGGAATCGGGATGACACGTTCCTGCTGCGGATCAATCGTTACAATGCCGGAAGTCTACGAGCGGGTTGACCTCCGGAAAAACGGCGAGATCTGGAAACAGCCGGAAAAAGACCCCGACCTGGTGGTCATTACCCTGGGACAAAACGATGGTTTGCAGGATTCCGTCATTTTTTGCGAAGCCTACATTGATTTCCTGAAATCCATTCGGAAGCGCTACCAGGCTTCAACCATTATCTGCTGCGCCAGCCCGATGGCCGATGCCGAGCTGAAACCGGTGATGAAAAACTATGTTTTTTCGATTGCAGAAGCGCTGAACAAAGCGGGTGACAGCAAAGTGCGGGCATTTTCCTACCAGGGTATGTACCGCACCGGATGCACATTTCACCCGACTGCCGGCGAGCACCGCTCCATTGCCGATGAGCTGGAACCGTTTGTAAGGCAAACGATGGGTTGGTAAATCCTTCCCGAAAACCCGTAATTCCGCCCGGGAATGTCTGTGAAAACCGATTTATCGCTCATTTTGGAAATTCTGCCCTGGTTTTCCTGTTAATTCGGCCGTTTTCCTGAAACAAATTAAAAATTGTGCGTTGATTACTTATTGAAATGCCCGTCGGCCCAATGATGGCGTTCCTTAATTTTGATATATGCACATCCCGAAATGGCTAAAACGTACGGTGAAGTGGTTTTTCGGAACCATTATAAGCCTCGTTTTGCTCATTTCGGCCGCTTTGTACATTTTTCACGACGAGATTGTAGACTATGCAATCGGCGAAATCAATAAAAACCTGAAAGCCAAAGTCGAAGTGTCGAAAGTCGATATTACGTTCTGGAAAACATTCCCGAATGTCTCGCTCGATTTTCACGATGTATTCATTCCCGATGCCTTGCCGCACGCTTCCCGCAGCGATACCTTGCTGTACACGGAAATGATCCGCATGAAGTTTAACCCGATTGATATCTGGAATGAGAATTACAATGTCAAATCGATTGAAGTACATCCGGGAACGCTGCAGCTGAAGGTCAACAAAAAAGGAAAGGTCAATTACGACATTGTCAAAGAATCGAAAGATTCCAGGCCATCTTCGTTTGAATTGACGCTTCGGTCTATTGCCGTAAGCGATCTGCGGTTCAGCTACACCAACGAGTTGCAGGACCAAACGTATTCCACTGATTTTAACCAGTTGTACCTCAAAGGAAAATTCACCGATAAACGATTTACGATGCATACCGAGGCAGCTTTCCAGATCCGGAAACTGCAAAACGGGCAAGTACCTATCGTCGTCAATCAACCTGCAACGACGGTGGTCGATATCCATATTGACAAGGTGAAAAACACGGTTTCACTTCCCAATGGAATCCTGCATTTGGCCGGATTGCCGTTCAACGTCAGCGTTTTTGTCGACAGTAACTCGGTGCGCGCGAAGTTATCGGCCCACGAGCTGTCGCTTACAGAAGTCGCCAATCATTTGTCGGTGAAAGAAACCGAGCACCTCGACCGGTTCAAAGGCCACGGCACCGCCAGCTTTATGCTCAAAGTCAACAGCAAGCTCGATGCAGATGCCTATCCGTTTATCGATTGCTGGTTCAATGTCAAGGACGGAAAACTCATCGAACCCTCGCAAAATCTTACGGTCAGCAACCTACAGGTCGATGGGAATTATTCCACGATGAAGGGGAAAGACAAAGAGGAAATGAACCTTAAAAAAGTCTCGTTCCGAACAGCCGGCGGCCCGTTTATAGGTCATTTGGCGATCCGGAAATTTTCGGCTCCGCGCTATACGGGTGATGCGCACGGATCAGTGAACCTGGCTGTATTGCACGCCTTGTTCCACTTGCCGAAAATTGAAACACTAACCGGAAATGTCAATGTTGATACGCGTTTCGCCCTGGCTACCGTTTCCGATCAATCCGGTGAACAAAGCATCGAAGTGGAAGACGGGTCGGGAACAGCTGTTTTGCAGCAGGTTTCGCTGAAATTGCTCAAAGATGCCCGGAAGTTTGAACAGATCAACGGGAAAGTCATCCTCGACCAGCACGAAGCTGCCCTCGAGAACCTGTCGGTCGTGTTGGGCCGTTCCGATTTGAAGCTCAACGGGCATTTTGACCAGATTGACCAGTTTTTACAGGACAAATCCAACCTCGATGTAACGGTGATTGCCCAAAGCCGCCTGATTGACCTGGCTGATTTCAACAACAATGAGGTGAGTGAAGGTGAAATTTCTGAAATTCCGATCCGAGACTGGCTGTTACCAACCATGATCAACGGTGACGTGCGCCTGGATGTCGGCAATATAACGCTGGGTGAACACCAGTTCAGGGAAATTCACGGAAACATGACGGTCGGTTACCGCAGCATCGTGATCGAACAATTGTTTGGCCGCAATGCCGAAGCTTCCGTTCAGGGAACGTTTGCCGTTGTGGAAACCGCCCCTGAATTTTTCGAAATGGCGACCAATCTCAATTCGAAAGACCTCAAGTTTAAACCCTTGTTCAAGGAATGGAACAATTTTGACCAGGAAGTCATCACCTCCGATAATATTTCAGGCAAGGCCGAAGTGGAAATGGACCTGAAAGCGCCGTTTGATATGCGGAACGGGATCTTAAAAGATCGCATCAAATCGCAGATCCACCTCAAAGTCACCAACGGGAAGCTAATCAATGTATTGGCATTTAAGGAATTGACGGAAAGTTTGAAAACACCTAAAACGCGATTGGTGCTCAAAAAACGCGAAATTGAAGCGCTCGAAGGCAAGCTCAGCAACATTGCGTTCGAAACCCTCGAAAACACGATCTATATCAACAACAGCAACATCATTATTCCGTCGATGCAGATCAATTCTTCGGCATTGGATATTACCACCGAAGGCACGCATTCCTTTGATAATATTGTCGATTACAAATTTGCGTTCCGCCTGCGTGACCTCAAAATAGCCCGCGACGAATCGGAGTTCGGTGAAGTGGTCGATGACGAAACCGGTATTCGCCTTTACGTGCGTATGTATGGTTCCATGTACGACCCGACAATTGTCTGGGACGGCCAAAGCAAGAAAGAACAGGCAAAGGAAAACCGCGAAGCCGCCAAAAAAGAGGCCATGTCTATCCTGAAAACCGAATTCGGATTGTTCAAGAAAGATTCCACCGTCAAAGGTTACGAGCACAAAGTACAACCGCACGAAGAACTGCGTCTCAACTTCGACAAGGAAGAAGTGGTCGATCCAGCGGAAGAGAAAAAGAAGACAAATAAAACGATCGAAAAACTCAAGGAAAAGGCGAAAAAGCTGAAGCTGCAGCAGGATAAAGAACGGGAAGAGGAGTTTATTGTGAATTGATTTTTAAACACAGAGTAACATAGTTTGCATAGGCACATAGTTTATATTTAGTCAAAAAACAATACTTAGGCTTTTCGACCAAGGCCTTTATTTTCAAAACTGAATCCGCTATGTGTCTTCTAACACGCCAAACTCGTCCTATTCCTATGTGGCTAGGTGGTAAATATTGATTTTCCATTGAACCAAACAAATCATGAGCTGTATTAACCACTCAAACACAGCATCATGAAACAGTTTTTCCTCTTTTTGACGTTCGGCTTTTTTGTCCAAAGTGGTTTTTCACAATCCATCAACGGGAATCTCAATGCTGCCCAAACCAATGAATCATTGAGTTACGGCAATGTGGATATTTACCAGGGAGAAAAGTTGGTAGCCTCCGTTCTCACAGACCGCGAAGGTAATTTCAACGTGGCGCTCGACACAGGCGTGTATAAATGTGTGGTCAACTATTCAGGCTACAAGCCCGTAACCAAAGAAATTCGCGTTCGCGCCGATGAAAAGGTCGATTTTACAGTAAGTGAAGATCCGAACAAACCGAAATCAAAAGCACAACGAGATGCCACTACTGAAGCTGAAAAGGCGAGTGCTGCCCGGTCGGAAAGAGATGAAATGGCAAAAATCAATGCAAAATACCTGAGCGGTGCCCCCGATACTTACGGTTACACGAAAAAAACGCCGTTAGAAGGTGTTGGGAGCCGCTATTATTCAGATGCTTATACGGTGAAACCTTCCGGTTTGGGCGCGCACATGGCCACAGACGACGTACCGGACCTGCCGGGCAGGAGCGGTGCATTAACTGCCGGCGAAATCAACGATTTTGCGAAATGGAACCTGTGGCAGGACTATACCAACAACGGAAACGTACTGAGCTATTACCAGAACGTGTGGAATATCGCTCCGAAAGGAAGGTATACGCTCGAATTACACAATCAAAACGGTATTCCGCTCGTGGATGCAGTTGTGAAGCTGTTCAAAGGTGGTGGTGTGGAAGTGTTCAAGGCGCGTACCGACAACACCGGGAAAGCTGAGCTGTGGCTCACGATCCTGAATAATGTCAACCCGGTAGTCCCTGAAGGTTTGTATATCGAGGTCGATTACAAAGGGAAAAAATCAAAGATCAGCGATGTAAAACCGTTCGAAAAAAGCATGAACCACCTGGTGCTGGATGTGACCTGCGAGCAAACCGAAAATGTCGACATCGCTTTTGTGGTGGATGCTACCGGCTCGATGGGCGATGAGCTGAGCTACCTGCAGGCCGAATTGAACGACATCATTTTCCAGTCGAAACAAATCAGCTCGAAGCTCAATTTCCGTTTTGCGAACGTGTTTTACCGTGATGCGGGGCCGAACGAGATCTATACGACCCGTAAAATGGATTTTGACCGCATTTTATCAGCTTCCGTTGATTACATTTCCGAGCAATCGGCCGGTGGGGGCGGTGACTACGAGGAAGCGGTGGAAATTGCCCTGGATTCGGCCATCAACGGCTTGAGCTGGAGTGAAAATGCGCGTACCCGTGTGTTGTTTTTGATCCTCGACGCGCCTCCGCATAAAAATCCGCAGGTGCAGGAAAAACTGCAGCGTTTGATCCTGCAGGCCGCCGAAAAAGGCATCCGCATTGTACCGATCGGTGCCAGCGGCATTGATAAAGGAACCGAATACCTGATGCGCTGCCTGGCATTGGGAACCAATGGAACTTACACTTTCCTGACAGATCACAGCGGCATCGGTGATTCACACATTGCGCCTACTACCGACCAGTTTGATGTGGAAACCCTGAACAAACTAATGGTACGTGTCCTGAAAAGCTATACCTATATGCCTGATTGCGAGCAGCAATTACCGAACCTTGAATTGCCGTACCCGGATTCGATTGTGGCTTATCCGCCGCCAGCCGACTCATTGGATACAGCAGGAAATGTAGTTGTCGTGGACCCGAAAGAAACGCCAAGGGATTCTGTTTCGGTGAAATGGAATTACTATCCGAATCCAACCAACGGCATTGTAAACATTACCGCCGATGTTGATATTACCGAACTGTATGTTACGGATCTCAGCGGTAAAGTATTGCAGGTGCTCACCAACCTGGAGAAGGACCGCACCGTTCAAATCGATCTGAGCGAATACGCAACAGGCATTTACCTGATTCGTTACCCGCTGGGTGAAACCTGGGTCAGCGGCAAAGTCGTGCTGCAGCGGACATCGTAAACATTGTCTTGAATGAAACCTTAAGCGCGGGATGCTCCTGAGCCCGGTTGAATGAATCATGCCAAAACCAAAAGTGGGGTCGCGATTTATCGCGACCCCACTTTTTTATAGTATGGATTTTTTATAAATGCTCGAAGAAATCATTCCCTTTATCGTCCGTAATAATAAACGCCGGGAAGTCTTTCACGGTAATCTTGCGCACGGCTTCCATGCCCATTTCTTCGAAATCGACTACTTCGACCGATAAAATGTTTGCCTTGGCAAGAATTGCTGCAGGTCCGCCAATAGAACCCAGGTAAAAACCACCGTGTTTGTGGCAGGCTGTCGTCACTTCGTGCGAACGGTTTCCTTTGGCCAGCATGATCATGCTTCCGCCGGCTGCCTGGAACTGGTCTACGTACGAGTCCATTCGTCCTGCCGTAGTTGGTCCGAAACTTCCGGATGGCATTCCTTCAGGTGTTTTTGCCGGTCCGGCGTAATAAACCGGGTGATTTTTGAAATATTCCGGCATCGGTTCGCCTTTGTCGAGCATTTCCTTGATGCGGGCATGTGCCATATCGCGGGCTACGATCAGAGTTCCATTCAGCTTCAAACGAGTCTTAATAGGGTATTTCGACAATTCGGCCAACACTTCTTTCATCGGGCGGTCCAGATCGATTGTAACCGGTGGCAGTAACTGCGGTGGCATTTCAGGCAGGAAACGGCGTGGGTTTTCTTCCAACTGCTCCAGGAAAATGCCATCTTTTGTGATTTTTCCTTTGATGTTACGGTCAGCCGAGCAGGAAACACCCAACCCCACCGGGCAGGAAGCGGCATGACGTGGCAAACGGATCACGCGTACATCGTGGGTAAAGTATTTTCCGCCGAATTGCGCTCCGATGGTACTTTCCTGGCAAATGCGGTTTACGCGTTCTTCCCATTCCAAATCACGAAAGGCTTGTCCGCCCAGGTTTCCTTCGGTTGGCAGGCCATCCAGGTAACCGGCAGAAGCTTTTTTCATCACGGACAGATTCGCTTCGGCAGAAGTACCGCCGATTACCAGCGCCAAATGGTAGGGTGGACAGGCAGCAGTACCCAAGTCCATGATTTTCTCGCGCACAAATGCTTCCAGGGAAGCATCGTTCAGCAATGATTTTGAACGTTGGTACAAAAATGCCTTGTTGGCCGATCCGCCACCTTTTGCCAAAAACAGAAATTCGTATTCGGCGCCTTTGTCGGCATAAATATCGATTTGCGCCGGCAGGTTGGAGCCCGAGTTTTTTTCCTCGAACATGCTCAGTGGCACGATTTGCGAATAACGCAGGTTCTTGTTTTGGTAGGTATTGTAAATTCCGCGCGACAAATGCTCGGCATCTTCAGCGCCGGTATACACATTTTCTCCTTTTTTAGCCATTACGATCGCTGTACCTGTATCCTGGCACGATGGCAACTGGCCTTCAGCGGCAACAGTGGCATTTTGCAAGAGGTTATACGCTACGAAATGATCGTTATCTGTTGCTTCCGGATCATCGAGGATTGCTTTCAGCTTTGCCAAATGGGAAGAGCGGAGGTAAAACGATACATCACTCATCGCTTCCTCGGCGAGCAATTCCAGGGCTTTCGGGTCAACGTTAAGTATTTCGCGATTTCCAACTTTCTCCACCGAAACATAGTCGCTTGTCAGCTTGCGGTATTCGGTTTTGTCCGGTGAAAGCGGGTAGGGCTTTTGGTAAAAAAAATCTGCCATGATCCATTTTTAAGATGTCTGCTAAGGTAATGAAAAAGCAGAAATCGTCTCTTACACGGCGACAGCGAATCAGCCTAAAAAGATGGTGTTAGGCTTTTTTGTCATTTCAAAGTTCATTTTCAGGCGATTACTGTTTTGCTGGTAAACGATAGATCACCGAAAAGCGCAGGTAATGGTTGTAGAAAATGGTCGATTCGTTGGGACTCCCGGAAGCCAGGTACGTCCTTCCCGATCCGGCATTTTCGTCCAGTCGGAATAAAAGGGCTCCTTTTCTCAAAGGTGTGTGAATGCCTAAACCCAGTGAAAGCCCGATTCCTGCGCTCGATCTGAGATTTACTTTGGCCAGTTCGGTTACTTCCACGCCATTCACGGGTTTGTGAAGAACTCCTTCCAGGTAATCCGACAGGGGAATACTGAAGAAAATTCCCGGTTCGATGAAAAAAGTGGTTTTTTGGCCGAAATGAAATCGCAGGGATAATGGCAATCGCAGCTGGTTGTAATAAAAATCCGCATTCGTATAATACACGTCATCGCCATCCACAACGCCACCCGAGAAAAAACGGGTCTGTACAAATTCGAGGCCGATCACCGGGTTTATTTTTGAAGCCGGACGAAAAGGAGTGTAGACGGCTATGCCAAAACCCGGTCGTACTTCTGCGGGATTTTTGCTTGAAACGGGCAAGGAACAATTTCCCGAAACGGAAAGCTCTCGGAACAAAGCAAGTTTCTCCGATTCCTGTGCAGTGACAGTTCCGGTTAAGAATAGCGCAAAAAGGAAGATGATCCATTTCATGGTGGCAAAGGTATCGTTATTCAGGCGTTCTTTTTGTGTTGTGATGCGTGTTTTTGGAATTGGTTGGAAGCTGTAGAATTATGAATTGAAAAATGATGAATTATTAAGGTTGGCGGCGTCTTGATAATTTTGCAATTCATAATTGATCATTCGCACGTAAGCACGTACAATTTTCGTTCTTCAACAACGTTTTTTGTACATTCGTTGCACATGAATCTATACTCCAATAAACAGAAGTGGAAAATCGTTTTGCTCGTGGTTGCCCTGATCATGGTAGCGGCGTCGCTTTGGGTTTCCAATTCGGTGGTACAGCGGGTGAGCGACAGGGAACGATTGCGTGTAAAACAATGGGCCGATGCGATCAAGAAAAAGGCCGAACTGGTTGAGTTTACCGACCGTGCATTTAACCAGCTGCGCGAATATGAACGCAAGAAAATCCAGCTTTACCTGGATGCAACGCGCGAAGTTTCGAAACCGATTCCGGGCGATGCCATGCCGGATTATGATTTTCCGCTGAGTATCATTGACGACAATAAGGATATCCCGGTGATTTTGGTGGATGACCAAAATGTGGTTTCCGGCCATATCAACCTCGATTTCGATACGGCCGATGTACGAAAAATACACCCGGACGCCAAACCGCGCGAACTCGTTCGGTTGTTCGAAGACAGCTTGCTGAAACTCACCAAGGTCTGGAGTGTAAACCATAAAGCATTTACGATTGAAGTGGTCGAGGGACTTTCAATGACCTATTATTACAACGATTCCTGGCGTACCGTTCAGCTCGAAAAAGAACGTGATTCGCTGATCAAGGCCTTTAACAATGAGCTGATTACCGATTCGCGCCTGGTGCCGGTATTACTGATGCAGAAAGAAACCGATTCGCTGATTGCGTCGAACATGCCGCCCAAAATGATCGATAGCGCGCACCTGAAAGCGACGGTTCAGCAGCTGGGTTTTATCAACGAGCCCTTACTGATCAAATTTGATGAAGGACAAACCAACCTGTTGTATTACGACGACAGCGAGGAATTGAAACAGCTGCAATACTACCCGTATATCCAGTTCCTGATCATCGGATTGTTCATCCTGATCGGTTATCTGCTGTTCAATACCTTCCGCAAGGCAGAACAAAACCAGGTTTGGGCAGGGATGGCGAAAGAGACGGCGCATCAGCTGGGAACCCCGTTGTCGTCGTTGATGGCGTGGATCCAGTTGCTCGAAACCCATGATGTGGACCAAAGTATCATCACTGAAATGCAGAAAGACATCGAGCGCCTTGATACCGTTTCACAGCGTTTCTCGAAAATCGGTTCCGATGCACAGCTCAAGCCCATTGATTTGCAGGAAACCGTTCAGCGCGTGATGGATTACCTGCGTCCGCGGATTTCCAACAAAGTCAGCATGGATCTGATCCTCCAGCCGTCAGAAGTAATCGTCAGCCACAATCCGCCGCTGCTCGAATGGGTGATGGAAAATATCATCAAGAACGCTGTTGACTCCATGGAATCGACCGGAGCGATCACCGTTGACATTCACACCACTCCGGAATGGGCGCACATCGACATTACCGATACCGGGAAGGGATTGTCTCCGAAACAGTTCAAAACGATCTTTCAGCCGGGATACACGACCAAAAAACGCGGTTGGGGACTTGGTTTGTCGCTCGTGAAACGCATCGTACGCGAATACCACAAAGGAAAAGTGTTCGTTTTGCGCTCCGAGCCTGGAAAAGGAACGACATTCAGGATTAGCCTTCCTATGTAATGCTTAATTTTTAATGTTGAATTTTGAATGGGGCTCCCGATATAAACAAAGTTTTGGGACCAACCTTGATGATTCATAATTGACCAATTGATAATTGCCTCAATTCCTAATTCGGGTTTCCCATTCAGCATTAAAAATTAAACATTCAGAATTCAAGTGTTACTTTTGGATTCGATTGCATTCAGCTATAAAACGAACCATTTTGTTGAAACGTAAAATCCCCGTACCTGTCAGCGAAGCTGAGCTGATTGAACTGGCGAAGCAGGACCACCGGCATTTCGGTGTGCTGTATGAGCGGTACTTTGAGCAGATGTATCGCTTCATTTTTAAGCGCCTGGGCGGTAACGAAGAAGTTGCCGGAGATTTGGTGCAGCAGACCTTCATCAAAGCCATGGCCAACCTGAACCAATACCAGGACCGCGGCTTGCCGTTCACTGCATGGTTGTACCGCATCGCACAAAACGAAGTCAACATGTTTTTCAGAAGCCAGAAAAAAAATTACTTCGTGGAGATTAACGACCGCCAATTACTCGGGATTGTAGAAGAAACTACCGGCTCAACCACTTTTACACAGGAAGATATCAGTCAACTCGTTGCAATAATCAATAACTTAGAGGAAACGCAGCTGGATTTGATTGAATTACGGTTTTTCCAGGAAATGAGTTTCCGCGAAATAGCCGATATTTACAGTATCAGTGAAGCCAACGCCAAGATGCGGCTATACCGGTTGCTGGAGAAAATCAAACTTCAATGGAATAAAACAGTATGAGAAAGTTCAAAGTAAATACCGACACGAAACCCAAGGAACCTACCAAGGAGCAGATGGCGCGTTACAAGGACTTTGCAACGATCTCTCACCAGTACGAACGCATTGCCAAACGCCCCAAAAAACCACTTTACCGCGATCCGAAGCTGTTTTTATTGCTTCTGGTGATCGGTTTGGTGATGCTGCTGATCTTTTTGGAAGGGTGATTACCAACCATTGTACTTCTTGGTCTCCCACGAATAAACGAATAGAGGGAAACTGTGTTTATGCGTGGCAAGAAAAAGCACTGCTTCCGATACCGCCAAAGTGTATGGGCTGCAAGATGCTTCAAAATTCTACAATGGCAATTCAGAACTGCTAGAACCCTTCCAAATCCGGCTGGCGCATGCCGATAAACACTTTTCGGGTCACCTCACCAACGCCCGGAACATCCACATGAATGATATACACACCCGATGAAACCGGGATGCCGACCTTATTGGTCAGCGCCCAATCCAGGTATGTGATATCATTGTCTTTTTTAAACTGGTTGATGAGCTTACCGCTGAGGTTGTAGATCGAAACCGTGCACGTATGCGGGAGGTTCGTAATCTTCACGCGGGTATCGACCTTGTTGCGTTCGTATTCCGAGAAGGCGTAATAAGGGTTCGGAACAATGTTGATCAAATCCAGCACCGAAGCAGCGGCTTCCGTATTCGCCAAATCTGTTCGGTAATTGTCCATGCTCCAGCCATACATCGGGCGGCCGTTGTTCTGGCCTGTGGCATTGTAGATGGCGTATTCCTTGTTGAGCCGCACTTTCATGCGCACATCCGTCGACATAAACCCGCTGGTCGTATTATGGATCGGGTGGAAAACCCACATCAGGTTCGTGTACAATTCGCGGTACGAAAGGTTGTTCTCATTCGCGTACTGATCGTATACCCAATTGTTGTTGCCGTCGTAGTTCGGACAGGCTGTATTATTGATCCCAACCCCGAACACGTAAACCGGGTGCATTCCACCCATCACCGGTGTTCCGTTGTCATCCACAATCCTGCTGGTCGGGTTCCAGATCATATCGCTGCCGTTATCCGAACCGAGGAAAGAGTTTTCCCCGAAGGCCATGTGCAATCGGTTTCCGGTTTCCACATCAATGGCGTAACCGGGGAACCAGCCCATTCCGGTCGTTCCCGAGTTGTCGGGATTACCTTCTTTGTCTACACTCTGGCTGCCTCGCAGCGTTCCCGGAAGCGATCCGCCGATTGCTAAATTGGCATCTGAGCATAATTCAATCACCGCACAGCGGGTCCATTTGCTCTTGTCGGAAGTGATGACGATATCCACGCCGGAAGCCCGCGCCAGGGTTGCCTGTGAAGCGGCACTTCCCGCAGAAGTAAAGAAGCCTGGAATGGCGATCGGCATGTAGGCGCACTGTCTTCCGACGAGCGAGAAATGGGTAATTCCGCCATTGAGAAATTTTGAATAATTCCGCTCAGGGTCAATGCCGGTGAAGTCATTGTAGCATGCCGGGTTCAGGTAGCCAAGGCTCGGATCGTCTTCGGCTGCCCCGGCGATGAAAACACCGTTGCGGATCCAGTTGGTCGGGAAAAACGCATCATCGTCTTCCACAAAGCTTAGCCATCGTTTGGATGAATCGGCAAACGTAATCGTGCTTCCGATCGGGTCGGGGTACTTGCGGTAATCCGGCACCGAACCTGCCACCTGGTAGTATTCGTGTTGTGTAATTTCGACCGAAATACCCCATTTCGGGATCAGTTGCTCGTTGCTTTCCAGGATTACCGATTCGGAAGTGACAGAATCCAGCAAGGTGCCGTTTTGCTGGTTGTAACGGTAAATTACCCAGGTCGAAGAGTCGATGTTGCCTGAAACCGGCTCCCTGAATTTACAGGAGAAATAGCCGCCTGCAACGTTGAGCGGATCGATGATCTTCACATTGATCGGAGCGCGGTTTTCAGCGTAGGTCAATTCGTCGAGTGAACCTTGTTGCAAAATCGTCTGTTCCGAAGCGGCTGAGATATCGGTAAAGTTCATGCCATTTCCCCAGCCGTCGATTCGGGTAATGGAAGGCTGAAAGCCGTATTCGGCATAGTGCATTGTACCGGAAGCTTCGGCCACCGGGTTGTGCGGAATCCCGATAACCGCTTTTACTTCCCCGATGGCAGCCTTACGGCTTCCGAGGAAAGGCAGTTTTTGCCCGTCGAGGTTCGCTCCCTGGTCGGGTAAATACGTTTTGTAATTGTTGTAGGCATACGAAACCGCCATGTAGTAATACGATTTGAAATTGACCAAACGCCTGTCTCCCACGGCAAATTGGTCTTCGGTCACCAGGAACGAGTGTTTGATGCCTTCGTTGGCGCCGTCCACTTTTTCCACCGGGATGGATGCCTGCAGGTCTTCGTCAAATTCAAAGTTCACCAGGCGATCTACGCCGTCTTTCTTATCGCATTGCGCTACCAATCGTGCTTTGGTCGGATCTTCGAGGTCTGAAACCGAAATCTCGTTCGAACGCAGCTGGTAGATGAGGTAACCCTGGAAGCGGTAAAACTTATCGGCTGTGCTGTCGGCCACGATGAACGGGTCGAATTCTTCGTATTTCTCGCCGTAATTGTTGGACGAAGAACTGTTGGAAAGGCTCAAAATAAGACCGTTGCTCATTTCCTGGATCGACAGATCGGGAGCGTGCGGACCGTCCAGTACTTTGAAGCAGTTTTCGAACAATGCTTGCGCACGGTCATCCGCTTTTTGAAGCGTTCTTACGGACTCAAACGGGTCGCCGGAAGCAGCTCTTGCCCATACCACCCCAACGGTAATGTTGTTGACCGCGCCCGGTTTCAGGATAAATGGCCCGGCCGATTGCAGGAAACGGCGGTCGTACGGTAAGTTATTGGCGGTTTGCTCGGTCCAGACAGGCTGCGGATTTCCACCTGTTCCCCATCCCAAAGGATCGGTATCGCCCGGGAACATGAAATCGCATGGAAGGGTCGGGTTGGCATCGGGATCGGAAATATGTCCGTTTCCACCGTAGTAGAAAGGAGTATTGTCTTTCCACCGCCCTCTTAAAAAGTTGTAGTAATCAGAGGCGCTCGTTGGGTCGGTTTGGCTGGGATTGGCTCCACCACCGTTGTTGATGTAGTACAAAAAGCGCCGCATTCCGAAGCGTTCGTTGTCGATGATGCCATCTCCGTAACCGATTCCGTTCAACGCTTCGTTCGTTCCGATTCCAAAGGCATTGTCGAGCGTGTCATTGTCCTGGTAAGGGCCTTCGAAAAAGTCGACCCCAACTGCCGGCGGCGTGGTTCCATAGCCGTAGAAGCCAAGATTATCGCCGTCGTTGTTATCGCCATTGTAGAAATAACCCAGTCCGCGGTTGACGTCGCAACCCACATAATCGTCAAACGGATCACCGAGGGCGCCGTCTACAAATACCCCGAAATAAGTGTTGTACAAGGTTTGGGTTCCGCGGTTGATCAATTCATAGTTGTAAAATGTCATGTTGTTGACATCGTCGTTGGTGGCGAAAGCAAAGGCTTGTGCGTGAATCTCAATCCCGATCGGCTGTCCACCCGTTTCGGTATGGATGTTTCCTTTGTCGTTGAGCACCCACCAGAAATTCAAATCGCCGTAAAGCGAAACGCGGCGGTCTTCCTTGCAGTTTTTCGTGTTGTGCAGGTCATACCAGGGATAATCGCCTTTTTCCCATTCGTAAATGCCGTTTTGATCACGGTCGTAGAAAGGGGCAAGGTAGAAGTTTTGTCCTTTGGTTACATCACCATGAGCGGGCCATGTTTTGAAAAAGTCGGGAATTTTGTAATTCGGGAAATTCGTGGCTTGGAGGTTGGTCCCGTTTTGCTGATCCAGCTCTCCGGCCGAAAACCAGGCATCGAATTCGCGCACCAAATCCTGGCTGGTAATGTAATGTTGATCGTATTTGGAGCATTCCTGTGGGTCGATTTCGGCTGTTTCCTCCGAAAGCGGCCCTGTCCAGTAATCCTGCCCGTCGCGGTAACGAAGCGCGGCAAGTTTCAACTGGCCGTTCACGTCTGTTCCTCCCAACCATAGCGCCGAGGTAAAAAGTGCCATGATGCGGGAGTTTTTAGGAATCTCATATTGGGAGAAATTTTGTCCCGGAACCTGCCATAAATTCCCGGCCGTGTGCACCATTGCGCGCACGTTGTTGAGCTCGAGGTAAGTCGTTTTATTGGGAGGCGCACATCCTGCGGCACGAGTGGCGCTGATCACCGGGACCTTTTGCTTGATGGCAGTAGGCTGCGCAAAGCCACTGAATGCTAGTAGTAGGACAACGAAAACACTAAATAACTTCATGGTAAAGGTGTAATGCGACAGGGAAATTACAAAAAAGAGCCGAGGAATACTTGTTCACTTATTCAAATGGGAATCCCACGAATAAATTGTGGTTTATTACTATAGACCTGCGGTTGATGCATTCGAGGGTAAAATAATGTCTCGGCTAGCCAAGACACATGGTTGTCATTGTCTTAGCGGGAGGATTACTTCACCACCTCCGCAAAATCGATCAGCAGCTGATACAAATCGGCAAACTCGCTAAACGACAATTCCTTGTAGGTATCTTCCACATCGTGGTAATGTTTGTTGGGGCCCATCGTGTAGAAGAAAAACGCCGGAACACCTGCTTCGGTAAAGAAATAATGGTCTGAATTGGCGGCCGGCCCGCGCGAACCGATTTTTACCAGGTAGTTTTTCTCTTTGTTGATTTGTTGCAAAGCTTCGAACTGTGCAGGGAATTTGGTCGCATTCACCACCGTAATCCCGTCTTCGCCACTGCCCATGATGTCGACATTGGTGAGGAAATTGATGTTTTCAAGTGGAAACAACGGGTGTTCTACGTAATAATGACTGCCGATCAAACCTGCTTCTTCACCGGCGAAAGACATGAACACCACATTCGTCTTTTTCAACGGGTGTTCCGCAAAGTAGTTCGCCAATTCCAGCAACATGGCCGTACCACTCGCATTGTCGTTGGCGCCGGGGAAATAAGTTTGCTGTCCCATGCGTCCCAAATGGTCGTAATGGGCAGTATAAACGACGTACTTCTTCGATTTTTTCCGTTTTGCCGGTGCGTAAGCGATTACGTTCCTTGCGGTATGCGGGCGCAGGACGGCATCAATGCTGAAATCGACCACGTGCCGGTCTTCCGACATATCGAATGCTCCCTGCTGGACATGAATCAACGGATTTTTGTATTGTTCGTCGCTGACCGACCAGGTAAATTTGGTGTCGTTGACCTGCAAAACGGTGTAATCCGCCGTCAGCTGAACAGCCAGTTTAGATGCTTTTTTCAAGCTGTCGCCCTTGATCCCGGTGAGGTACAGGAGTACTACCGGATAAAGTTTCCTGCCGTTTGGATCGAGCGCACTTTGCAGCTTTTTCAGTTCGGCTTTCAGCAAGGACTCGTCGAAAATGCTTTCGATTGGAAGTTTGTAAACCTGTTGTTTGGCGATGCTTCCGCTTCCACTGGCGGGATCTACGATGTAATCAACCCCGGGTTTTAGCTCTTTTCCGTTGATAAACAGTTGCATGGCATCCGGAAACGTATTGACGTTGAATGAAAAAGGCTGGAAAAACCCTTGTGGAAAGGACTTACAGCCCGCCTCTTTGAATTGTCCGGCAATGTATTCCGCAGCGATCGAATCACCGCCGTTTACATAACCTCTTCCGTGAAACCCGGGTGAGCAAAGTGTTTCCGTGACTTTCCTGGCCCGTTCCAATTGGGCATTGATCCCAAACGAGACCAGCAGGAAACACAGCAGCAGTTTACGCATAACGGCGTTCTACTTTTTGAATAAATTCAAGTGCAAGATTGCTGTCTTTGTCCCAGGCGTATTGACGGGCGTAATTGCTGACAACGTGGCGCGCTTCGTTCTTTGAATCCAGTGCATCCAGTTTTTCAATGGCTTGGGTGAACTCGTCGTTCGATCCGTCGAACAGCTCGCGAATAATCTGCAAACGCTCGTTGAAGCCGAAAGCGCCTTTCAGCGTTTCCAGTCGCACCGCCATCAGTCGGGCAGCCAGTGAATTATCGTCGTTTGTTAAACGCTTGTAAACCGGGTGTTCGTCACCGGAAAAAGTTTCTTCTTTTGCCGGTGCTGATTGCGGCGTTTCGTTTTCAGCCTGCGTTGTTGGTGCTTCTGCTATTGACTCGTTTTCGATGTGTTCGATGGCCGGTTCGATTTCTTCTTCAGGATACGAAAACAACGGTTCTTCGGCTGTTGTTTCGACTTCGGGAATAGCTTCATGAATGATCGGGGCTTCCATTTCTTCTTCCGCTCCGATGCCGTCTTCCGGGTTGTTCGGGTCGTCTGAAACCGGTTCCACAGGGTGTGCTTCGGAATGGGCCATTACTTCATCGGAGATAGGTTCTTTTGGAACGGATGTTTCAGAATCCGGCGTGAATGGCATATCTGCAGAGGCCGGTTCGTCGTCTTCATCCATCGAAAACAAATCAAAACTGAGTTCTGCATTCTCCGTTTCCGTCTCTGTGGCCGTATGCTCCACGGTTGCTTCTGTTGCAGCAGGTTCGTTGTGAATGGCTTCCGGTTCGGCTTTTGTTTCAGTTGCCGGTTCTGCAACAGGTGCCGCCGGTGTTCCGAATACTTTTGCTTCGTACGATTTGTAACGTAAAATGATGGCACGCTCATTTAATTCGCCTGCCGCTGCTGCAAAGGCTTCCAATTCACCCTGGGTGGCGGTTCCGCTTTTGATCTTTACAATCAAGGCACTCATTTCCTCGATCAACGCCTGCATATCCATAATCGTGTCTTTTGTCGTTCAGTACTTTTCAACAATTCAGCCAACTTGCTAACCGGAACTCGGTTTCCAGTCGGGAATTGACAATTTTTGCACTCTAAAATTATTCAATTCGAATGGCGCTGAAAAGCCATTGCCGAATAGTTGTTTAAGGTACATTGTTGATAACGTAGAAAGTAGATGTTTTTAGAGCAATTTCCATCGGAAGGTCGCCAACACGGTTGGATAGAAGTAATTTGCGGGTCGATGTTTTCGGGTAAGACCGAAGAACTCATCCGCCGGCTCAAACGTGTGGAATTTGCCCAGCAGAAGCTGGTTTTGTTCAAACCCGCAATCGACGACCGTTATCACGAGGAGAACGTGGTAAGCCATAAAGGCTCCAGTTTTACAGCTATTCCTATTCAACATTCAGCCGATATCCTGACCGCCTGGAAAAAGGAACGGATCGTCGCCATTGACGAGGCGCAGTTTTTCGACGACGGCCTGATCGACGTGTGCAATGAGCTTGCCAAACAAGGCGTGCGCGTCATCATCGCCGGTTTGGATATGGATTACCTTGGAAAACCGTTCGGGCCAATGCCACAGTTGCTATGCAGTGCAGAATATATCACCAAAGTACACGCCATTTGCGTTTCGTGTGGTAACTTAGCACAGTATTCGCACAGAACGACCAAGGCTGAAGGTCAGGTACTCGTGGGTGCCGTTGAAACCTACCAACCGTTGTGCCGTTCGTGCTACAACAAAATAGCACATTGAAGTTAAGTTATTCGCTCCAAACCTGTAGTCGCATCATGAACGCAAGCAATGTTGTTTCTTCGGAAGCAATGGTTTCGCACGTGGTGTATGATTCCCGCAAAATCCTTTCCGGAAACGGAGCGCTGTTCTTTGCCCTTCACGGGACCAACAGGAGTGGTGAGCAGTTTGTTTTTGATGCCTATGAAAAAGGCGTTCGCTGGTTTGTGATTGATGAAAAAGTGGCGGTCCCTACTTTGCGTGATGCGATTTTTATACAAGTGATTGATCCGTTGATCGCTTTGCAGAAACTGGCTGCGCATCACCGGTTGCAATTCAATTACCCGGTGGTTGCCATTACGGGAAGCGTAGGTAAAACCACGTTCAAGGAATGGGCGAATCACATATTATCACCAGATTTGCGTGTTGTGCGCAGCCCGAAGAGTTTTAATTCACAGCTCGGTGCAGCACTTTCGTTATTGGAAATGCATACCGATGCCGATGTCGCACTGATCGAAGCAGGAATTTCCGAACCCGGTGAAATGGCGCGTTTGGAAAAAATGATCAACCCTACAATCGGGGTTTTTACGGCCTTCGGAAATGCCCACCGCAGCAATTTTGAATCGCCGGCACAGCATCTCGAAGAAAAACTGGTTTTGTTCCGTCACTGCGTGATAACATTAGTGGCTTCTTCGATTGAAATCAGCAATCAGCAACGGGCTTCGGTAGCGGGCGTTCAACCGCCGTCGTACCAGGCACAACAACCGTGGCTCACCAAAGGTTACGAACCCATGCTGGGCTTACTCAAGGCATTAAGCACCGAGTTGGGAGTTTCGGAGGAACAATTTGAAAATCGGCTGAAAACCCTGCCGCAACTGGCTTTGCGTATGGAGACATTTGCAGGCATCAATGGCAATACAATCATCAACGATACATACAACCTTGATACCGACGCTTTGCGCGAAGCATTGCATTACCAGCAACGTTTGGCCGGAAACCGGAAACGCGTGGTTGTCATCGGGCTTTCGGAAGGCACGCAATCGTTGAGGCCAATGCTTCAAACCCTGATCGATGAATTCAAAGTGGATGCAGTGCATTTTCCGGATGCCGGAGCAGCTATTCCTTGGAATGAGATCCGCGATGCAGTGGTGCTGGTGAAAGGAAGCCGCGCGATTCAGTTTGAAAAGGAAGTCAGCAAGGGCAGGGAACTCAAGCATCGAACGGTGGTGGAAATTGACCTGAGTGCGATTCGTCATAATGTGCAGTATTTCCGGAAGCATCTGAACCCTGCTACGAAAATCCTCTGCATGGTGAAAGCTTCTTCTTATGGTTCGGGTGCCGAACGCGTGGCGTCGTTCCTGCAGCAGGAAGGCGTTGATTATTTCGGTGTGGCTTTTGCCGATGAAGGCGTTGCGTTGCGCAAAGTTGGCATTACCCGTCCGATTGTGGTGATGAACGCCGATATCGAGCACGCGAATACCATCATTGAAAACCGCTTGGAACCTGCCATTTATTCGTTTCAGCAGCTTGATGAATTCATTACGGCATTGATTCACCTGGGTGAAAGTAATTACCCGATTCATTTGAAATTCGATACCGGGATGCACCGTTTGGGATTTGCACCGGAGGAAAAAGAGCGCTTGCTTGCAACGGTTTCCGCCCAGCCTGAGATTCATGTCAAAGGCATTTATTCGCACCTGGCAGACGCTGATAACTTGAAAGATACACGTTTTACGGAAAAACAAATTGCGGTATTCGAACAACTCAAAACTTATGTGGAAACACATCTTGGTTACCCGTTTATCGCACATTTGCTCAATTCCGAGGGGGCGCTGCACTTCCCGCAGGCGCAATACGACATGATTCGCCTGGGAATCGTTTTGTACGGCTACACAGGCGATCCGAAAGTACAGCCCGAATTGCTGCCGGGCATCGCCTGGAAAAGTGCTGTTTCACAGGTGAAAAATATTCATTCCGGCGACGTGGTGGGGTATGGCTGCAGTTTTGAAGCCATTTCCGATATGCAGATTGCCGTGGTGCCGGTTGGCTACGCCGATGGTTTTCGCAGAAGCCTGAGCAATGGAAAAGGCGCAGTTTACATTCACGGAAATCGCTGCGAAGTGCTGGGTCGTGTTTGTATGGACATGATCATGGTGAATGTTACCGGGTTGAATGTTTCGGAAAACGATGAGGTCGAGATCATCGGTGAACATCAAAGCATGTTTGATTTTGCCGAATCAATGGAAACGATCCCTTATGAAGTGATGACCGGTTTGTCACAGCGGATGCATAGGGTTTATGTGGAGGATTAATTTTACCAAAATCTGAGAATGACTACCCTATCAATCTTCAACCTAAGGCGGAGATAAGCAGATCTTACTCCTCCCTTGAGGGTATTTCACAATTAATAAGTTGCACATGTGCAACTTACTTTGCGTTCTTTGCGCCTTTGCGGTGCATATTTTTCAACGCAAAGACGCAAAGTTCGCAAAGATTAATCCGCCGCAGGCGGATGAATGTCATTTAAAAATACCTTTCTATAGATTTTTCACAGATTCGATTTTTTATTTACCGAGTCAATTATTTTCTAGGTCATTCCCCTGAATGCGATTATTTTAGTTGCGTAAACCCATCGACTAGTATTATGACAGCGCTTCAAAAGTCATTCGTCTTCCTGGTATTCATTGGTATCAGCTCTTTTACTTTCGGTCAGAAACAAGGCCTTGATCTCATCGATTCACTGGAAGCAAGGCTTCCAAAAGCAAAGGAAGATACCAATAAAGTGAACCTGCTGCTCGACCTGAGCTTCGAGTATGCACGTTTTGAGCCGAAGAAGACTATTTATTTTGGGAAAAAGGCGTTGATATTGGCCCAACAGCTGGAATTTAGAACAGGTGAAGCGGGTGCCAATCGCAATATCGGGATGGGGTATGGTGCGCAATCGTTGTTCCCGGCGGCACTCGAATATTACTTCAAAGCGCTGAAAATTTATGAAGAAGAGGAAGATGGGGTTGGAGTTGGAAAAGTGAAGCTGTCCATTGGATTGATTTACAGCGGAAAAGAGAATCATGATAAGGCATTGTTTTATTATTTGGGTGCGCTGACTGAATTTAAAAAGGCCAATCACCGGCCCGCGATAGCCAAAGCGCTCAACAACATTGGGGTGGAATACACCCACAAAAGGCAGTTTAAAAAGGCATTGAAGATTTACCGTGAATCGCTGGTGATGAAGCTCGAAGAAGACGATCCATTCGGGATCGAATCGAACATCAGTAATATTGCGGGTGTCAATTATGAAATGGGACAGCTGGATACGTCGCTGGTCTATTACCTCAAAGCCATCGAAATCAACAAGGAAACCACGGCAAACACCTTATTCCTCGCGGTGCATACCTGTAGCCTCGGGAATATTTACCTGAAAATGGTGGAAACGAATGATAAACGCCGGTTGAAAAAATATGCTGGTGGCAGCCGTGAAAAGGCGCTGTTGATTGCCAAAGATTATTTTAATGAAGGAATTCCGCTGTTCAATGAGATCGGGAATGTGAGCGACGTGTTCCTGTATTACAAATCGATGAGTAAAACGCTCGAACTGCTGGGTGATACAGAAGGATCATTGAGCTATTACAAGCGATTTGAGGCGGCCAAAGATTCTGTGCGCAGCCAGGAGAACACCGAAAAAATGGTGACCCAGGAGCTGCAGTTCGACTTCGACAAGAAAGAAGCGGTTGCCAAAAAGGAGCTCCAGCATGCTCAGTGGGTGAGTAATGGATTCATTGGTGGTTTTTCTGTTATGTTATTGTTCTCGATCGTTTTCCTGTCCCAGCGAAACCGCATTCGTAAAGGAAAAAAACGCAGTGATGAGCTTTTGCTGAATATTTTACCGGAAGAAGTTGCCGAAGAGCTGAAGCTGAAAGGTGCTGCCGATGCACGCCAGTATGACGAGGTGAGTATTCTGTTTACCGATTTCAAAGGGTTTACCGAACTTTCCGAGAAAATGAGCCCGCGCGAGCTGGTAGCGGAAATCGATTATTGTTTCCGCAAATTCGACGAGATCATTACTAAGTACCATATCGAGAAAATCAAGACGATCGGTGATGCCTACATGGCTGTTTCCGGTTTGCCGGTTGAAAGTCCGGAACATGCGATCAACATGGTTGCTGCCGCGTTGGAAATCCGCGATTTCATGGAAGCTTACAAGCAGGAACGCCAGGCGGAAAATAAATTGTTTTTCGAGGTGCGGATTGGGATTCATACCGGTGAAGTGGTTGCCGGAATCGTGGGCGTGAAAAAGTTTGCCTATGATGTCTGGGGTGATTCGGTGAATACTGCCGCGCGCATGGAAAGCTCGGGTGAAGTAGGGAAGGTGAACATTTCCGAAACGACTTATCAGCTGGTGCGTTCGCATTACGACTGTGCGTTCAGGGGCGAGATCGAAGCAAAAGGAAAAGGGAAGGTGAATATGTATTTTGTGGAATATCAAACCGAAGAAGTTGCCGTTTGATCGTTTGGTAAAACCAACCGGAAAGCCGTACCTTTGTAGCAGTTATTCTTGTTTCTATGAGCAACAGCAAACATCCTGACATGTACAATGGCGTTGTTTTGGGCGCTTTAATGATCCTGATCGGCCTGGCATGGTTCGCCCTTCCGCTGTTATTCGCCGGAAAGCTTTTGCTGTACCCGGGCATCCTGGTATTGCTTGGAATCATCACAATGATTCGCCACAGTATTTCTTCAGGAAAGTAATCGTTTGGTCTTTCGAGATTTCTCAGCTATTCAACATCGGGGGCATGAAGCGCTCGTCTTTGTTGCGCAGGTCCAGTCCGCCTTCCAGTACCGATTTTAAATTCACGAGGTAAAATGCCCAGCCGCTTGCACAGCCCAATCGGATATCGCGCATGGAATGTTCGTCGGTTGGAATATTGTGCTGTTTTAGCTCTACTACAACGCATTCATCCACTTGTTGGAGGCGAATATCTACCAAACAGTCTCCGGCGAAGGTAAACCGGAAGAAATCGACCCCATTCGCGGCTGTTACTGTTCCGCTTTCGGTAGGCTCGTAGAGAAACCAGTTCCAGGCATATTGGGTGCCTTTCACCACATTTTGATTTACCGGGATCACATTTCCTTCCGGATCGGTAAAAATGGAGGAGCTTAGGAACCATTCCTGTATGCCCTGTGCAGTGGTCCAGGCGGTATAGGCTTCTTCCAGGGTTGTCCGGATAGCAATGCGCTGTGTAAAGGATGTCCAGTCGAAATCTTTCATGGTGCTGGGTTTTATCAAATATAATTAAAACTACCGTGGTGAATGGCTGCTTGCCGTAACATGTATAAACAGAAAGGCCCGCGATTTCTCACGAGCCTTTCTACTTGTTGATAATTCAGTCTTATGCGTTCAACGCTTCCGCACCACCTACGATCTCGAGGATTTCGTTGGTAATCGCTGCCTGACGTGCTTTGTTGTAGCTCAGTGTAAGGCTGCGTTTCAGTTCTTTGGCGTTGTCGGTTGCTTTGTGCATCGCTGTCATACGTGCTCCGTGCTCGGAAGCGTTCGAATCAAGCAAAGCCTTGAACAATTGGATCTTCAGTGATTTCGGGATCAATTCCTCAACGATTTCTTCTTTCGATGGTTCGAAGATGTAATCAGCTGTAGAATTGCCTTCAGACACGGTAGGAATAATCGGAAGTAACTGCTCGGTTTTCACCACCTGCGAAGCAGCGTTCACAAACGTGTTGTACACCACTACTACGCGGTCGAACGTTTTGTCCATGAAACGGTCCATAGCCGCTTGTGCCAGGATCGCTGTATTGCTAAAGCTAAGGTCGGCGAAGATATCTGCAACCTGGTCAGTATCCGCGCTTTCGTAATAAGCCTCAGAGCGTTTGAACGCGTCTTTTGCTTTTTTACCCAGTGCGAGGATTTTCACGTTGCTGTCTTTGTAATCCGAGATCATCAACTGGTTTACCTGTTTGATGATGTTGTTGTTGAAACCGCCGCACAATCCACGATTGGATGTAATGGCGATGATCAACACATTCTCCGTACCACGGTCTTCAGCCAATGCGTTTTCCGACAGGTCCAAAGAAGCGCTCAGATTTCCTAAGATCTCTTTCAGCTTTTCGGCATACGGACGCATTTGCGTAACGGCATCCTGCGCTCGTTTTAACTTGGCAGCAGAAACCATTTTCATCGCAGAGGTAATCTGCATGGTGGATCCCACTGAAGTAATTCGATTGCGTATTTCTTTTAAGTTAGCCATTCAATGATCAATTATGAATTATCAATTATGAAGATTTGACCCTTCATAATTGATAATTAATTCATTCATAATTCAATTAATATTTATCCGCTAATTCTTTCGCTACTTTCGCCAATACATCTGTGTCAGCGTCTTCGTATTTACCTGCTTTCAAGCGCACCAAAACATCAGCATGCTTCGCGTCGAGGTAATCGAGGAATTCTTTTTCGAACTCTTTTACACGGGCAACCGGAACTTTCTGGATCAATCCTTTTGTTCCTACGTAGATGATCGCAATTTGCTTCTCTACCGGGAACGGATCTCCTTCACGTTGCTTCAAAATCTCCACGTTACGGGCACCTTTGTCCAATACCGATTTGGTAGCAGCATCCAGGTCGGAACCGAACTTCGCGAACGCTTCCAACTCACGGTACTGAGCCTGGTCAAGCTTCAATGTACCTGCTACTTTTTTCATCGATTTGATCTGCGCGTTACCTCCTACACGTGATACGGAGATACCTACGTTGATCGCCGGACGGATACCTGCGTTGAACAAGTCACTTTCGAGGAAGATCTGACCGTCTGTAATCGAAATTACGTTGGTAGGAATGTAAGCAGAAACGTCACCCGCCTGTGTTTCAATGATCGGCAACGCTGTCAATGAACCGCCACCTTTTACTTTTCCTTTCAATGAGTCAGGAAGGTCGTTCATCTGTGCTGCAATCGCGTCGTCAGCAATGACTTTCGCGGCACGTTCCAGCAAACGTGAGTGAAGGTAGAATACGTCACCCGGGTAAGCCTCACGACCCGGAGGACGACGAAGCAACAGGGAAACCTCACGGTAAGCTACCGCTTGTTTCGACAAGTCATCAAATACGATCAATGCCGGACGACCTGTATCACGGAAGTACTCGCCTACCGCAGCACCTGTCATCGGTGCGTAGAACTGCATCGGAGCAGGATCTGAAGCGTTTGCAGCAACAACAACCGTGTAAGCCATTGCACCTGCGTCTTCCAATTTCTTAACAATACCGGCTACGGTAGAACCTTTTTGACCTACGGCAACGTAGATACAGAATACAGGCTCTCCGCGGTCGAAGAATTCTTTCTGGTTGATGATGGCATCGATCGCAACAGTTGTTTTACCTGTCTGGCGGTCACCGATGATCAACTCACGCTGACCACGGCCGATCGGAATCATCGCATCGATTGCTTTTACACCTGTCTGCAATGGCTCGTTTACCGGCTGACGGAAGATAACTCCCGGCGCCTTGCGCTCGATTGGCATTTCGAACAATTCACCTGCAATAGGTCCTTTACCGTCGATCGGGTTACCCAACGTATCGATAACACGTCCTACAAGCCCTTCACCTACGTGAACAGATGCAATACGTCCCAAACGTTTAACGGTATCACCTTCTTTTACTTGTGTAGAACGACCTAACAATACCGCTCCAACGTTATCTTCTTCCAGGTTCAAAGCGATTCCTTGCAAACCACCTTCAAACTCGATCAATTCACCGTACTGAACTCCTGTAAGTCCATATACACGAGCAATACCGTCACCGATCTGGAGTACAGTACCTACTTCTTGCAATTCTGCTTCCGAACGGAAACCTGATAATTGCTCTCTTAAAATTGCAGAAACTTCTGCCGGTTTAACATCTGCCATGTTGTTCTTTTTTTAAAAAGAGGCTTAACCCCTGATTATGTTGTTAAACGTTGTTTCAATTGTGCTAATTTCGACGCAACGGATGCATCGATTTGGGTGTCTCCCATTCTTACGATGAATCCACCGATCAGTGCTTCATCGATTTCCTCGGTTACTTCAAGCGTACCTTTGGTTGTCGCCTGGATTTTGTCGAGGATTTGTTTTTTCACGCCTGCATCCAATGCCGCAGCACTGACGATGGAAACGGAAACAATTCCTTTTTTCTCTTTTACCAACTCGTGGAACGCCGTCGCGATTTCGGGAAGGATAGCCTCGCGACCGTTTTTGGTGATCAACGCGATAAATGCTGTTGATACCGTTTCAAACGCTCCGAAAATCTCGTTCAGTACCGCTACTTTCTTGTCGGCTTTGATGATTGGGCTCGACAACAGCAACTGGAAGTCACGGTGTTCGTTGTTAACGGCACTCAGGTAAGCCATATCGCGGCTCACGGCATCGAGATTGTTGTTCTCGACTGCGAGATCCAACAAAGCTTGTGCGTAACGGATGGCAACTTTTGAACTGTTCATGTGTGCGAATTAGTTCAGGTTAATATCTCCGGCCAATTTATCAGCCAATGCTTTTTGTTTACCGTCGGTAGAAAGCTCACCGCGAATGATTTTTTCAGCGATTTCGATAGAGAACGCAGCAACCTGTGTTTTCAATTCCGAAATAGCAGCAGCTTTGTCGGCGTTGATCGCTTCGCGTGCAGCTGCAACGATTTTGTTCGCCTCGGCTTTCGCTGTATTTTTCGCGTCTTCCACCATTTTGGTAGCTGTTTCTTTTGCATCTTTTACGATCGCATCACGCTCAGCTTTTGCTTCTTTCAGCAGGTTTTCGTTCTGTGCCTGCAATGCTTTCATTTCGGCTTTGGTCTTTTCAGCCAATTCCAATGCATCGGAGATTTTTTGCTCACGCTCGTTTACCGCTTTCAATACCGGCTTCCAAACAAACTTGGTCAAAACGAACATCAATAGCAGGAACACTAAACCTGTCCAAAAAATCAATCCAATATGTGGTGTAATTAATTCCATAACGTTTTTTTAATGGTGATAATTTAAGAAACAGCCTGCAACCAACCGTTACAGGCTGTTTTCAAAGATTACTTGTCCAATCCAAGCATACCTACTACTACTCCGAAAAGGGCAACACCCTCGATAAGAGCCGCAGCGATAATCATGGTAGACTGAATTTTACCGTGTGCTTCAGGTTGACGTGCAATTGCATCCATAGCAGAACCACCGATTCTACCAATACCAACTCCTGCGCCTAAAACAGCAAGACCTGCACCAATTGCAGCTATACTTCCCATTCCCATACTACTATATATTAATTAAACGTTTACTACTTAATGGTGCGCTTCTTCAACCGCGTTACCGATGAACAGTGCCGAAAGCAGGCAGAACAGGTAACCCTGAAGGAACGCAACTAAAATTTCCAAAATGGAAATGAACAATGCCATCGGAACAGACAAGCCGCCCCAGGCCATACTTTGATTAATGAAAATGATCGAAATCAAGGCGAGGATGATTACGTGGCCTGCCGTCATGTTGGCAAACAAACGAATCATCAATGCGAAAGGCTTTGTGAAGATCCCGATAATCTCGATCGGAATCATGATCGGCAACAGCGCTACCGGAACTCCCGGAGGCATGAAAATGTGTCCCCAGTAGTTTTTGTTGGCCGAGAACAATGTCGCCAGCAAGGTCAAAATCGCCAGTACAAACGTCACACTCAAGCTTCCTGTTAAGTTCGCTCCACCCGGAATGATCGGAATGATACCCAGCATGTTGTTGATCCAGATAAAGAAGAAGATCGTTGCCAGGTAAGGAATGTACTTTCTGTACTTTTTCTCACCGATGTTTTCCAATGCGATATCACGCACCATCAGGATCATCGGCTCCATGAATTTTGCCAGTCCTTTCGGAGCAACGGCACCGTTTCTTTTGTAGTAACGGGCAGTTGTCATCATCAGCAACAAAATGATGATCGCGCCGAAGAACAGGGAAAGGGTGTTTTTTGTGATCGAGAAATCAAGCGGTGTTTCGTTGATGCATTCTCCTTTTTCGTTGAATTGCAGGCCACCGTCTTTTGTGTGGTAGATGGTTTCCTTGAAAAGTCCGTATTTTCCTGATTCATCTACGTAATAGTGCTCGCTCGCGTCGTCTTTTTCGTAAGCCACTTTGGCTTCGGAATGGTAGAACGATTTGGAAGAGAAAACCTGCAGGCCGTTGTCAATCAAAATAATCGGCAGGTAAACCGAAACAGCATCTTCGTGACCACCCCACAAATGCCATTCGTGAGAATCGGTAACGTGCTCGGTGATCATTTTTCCTACATTGAATGCTTCTTCTTCGTGGTTTTCTTTGCCTTCGTTTGCAAAAGCAACCGGAACAGTTAACAGGGCAATCAATGCTAAAAGAAATCGTTTCATGCTGTATATTAATGACATCGCGTATAAAAACTTTAAGTTTCTCTCCGAAAATTTGGTGCAAAGGTAGTCAATCTTTCAGAATCACCAAGAAAAATTGCCAAAACGAACAGCGGAAACCGATTTTTTGTGAATGCGATCAGACAACCGGCTAAATGTGACGGACTAATGCGTTAAAAAAGAAGATAAAGTGGGAAGAAAATCAGGCCTTCTAAGTGAAAATGTAAAATTTAAAATGTAAAATTGAAAAGGGACAATCAGCCCCATCTTTTTCAATTTTCAATTTTTCATTTTCAATTCTACCTGCTTGCCTGGCGAACTCTTTTCAAAAGGAAAAAAGCCTGGATGGCCAGGAACGCAAAAAACAGGATCATGTAATGAATGGCCATGCTTTTAAAGTGGTCTTTGGCCGTAAATTTCGAGATCAGTAAAAAGAACATGGATGCAAGCATCTGAACCGTGGTGCCGATCAGGAATTTCTGAATGTTGGCTTCAGGGTTGCTGATCTGGCCGGTTGAAGTAATGAGTGTGCTGAGCGCGAAAACCACCACTGCTGTCCCGATCGCGACGATATTTTGAAGCGTGAGCTGCCCGCTGAAGGCCAGGGCAATGATTCCGATATAAATTCCTGTGATCCCGATAAAGGAAAATAGTTGTTGTTTTAAACTGCTCATTTTTTGTCGTCGTCTTTTGACATGTTAATGACTTCTTTCATGACCTGGTACAAGGCTGCCGCCACACCGAAAAGCGAGAGCGAAATCGTCCACGCCTGGCCATTTGGGTTGTATTTTCCGTCAAGGAAAGTGCCCAGCCAAACCGAGCCACCGATGATGACTCCCATTTGAATCCCCAGGCTGGTAAACTTAGCGTAATTATTGATCGGTTTTTTTGGCTTTTCTTCCATGACCTGTTTAACGGGTTCCTGAAAAAAAAGATACGCAAATAAGGTGAGTTCAGTTAAGAATTCACGTTATTTAATACTTCTCTTCAAAGAAGAGCTCGTATTCATCCAGCTTCATGGTCTCGAAAAGCGTTTTCATGTTCGGTGTGGAAATGAACAGGATCTTCGCTTTGTTGAGGTCCAGCAAATGTTTCTTGGTCTTTTTGTATTGAGCCACGTACATGGCAGCCTCGTCTTCCGATTTGAATTCCTTCACCAGGATTACGCTTTGCTTGCCGAGAATCTTCGAGCTTGTCAGGAGTTTTTCACGTCCGTAAAATTCCTTGTTGAAATCAGCAACACGCGTTTTGGCGACCGTCGAGTTGATCTTGCTGTCTTCTTCCAGGAAAATCAATATGCTCATGGCATCGTTCTCATCATACTTATAGATCGACGGTTTGTTGAAATCGACCGGAAGGTTGGCGGAATAACCATTGATAATGATGTCGCGCATTGAAGCGGCGTTTTTGGCTTCGTCGGTTCCCGGGAATTCTGTAATCAACGAATCCAGCAATGGAATGATGACTTTTTTGTCCTCATTCAGCCTGGCCTGGCTCTTGGCTTTCAGTAAGAAATACTTGGAGCGGAACTTGTTTTCCTTTTCGTTGTTGATCACATCCGTTGCCTTCAGGAAAACAGGATAGTACAAACCGCGTTCGTAACGGTCAAGCACCGTGAGGTATTCCTGCTCGGCAAGTTTTTCACGTTCTTTTTTCTTGAGGAAATAATCCGGGTCGCGCAGGTAGCCTGCAAAATCGGAGGTCGGATAATTCGTGAGAATGTAATTTTTCTGGTCAACTGCCTGCTGTGCAGCCGGATCGTACATTTTATAGATCTGGTAAGCCGAGAGCAGTTTGTAATTGCTGTCAAACGGTTTGCCCAGGATGATGTTGTATTGCTTTTCGGCCAGTTGGTCTTCGTTGAGCTGGTCCTGGTAGATGCGGCCGGCATCAAAATAAGCCGACATCATGCGCTCGCGCGACCCTTGCAGGAGCGAATCGGAAAGCGGCAGTTTGGCCAGCAGGGATTCCGGCGTGAGCGAATCAACGGCATCCACTTCTGCTGAATTGTTGCCATCATCGCCAAGTGTATCTTCTTCCGGACTAAAGCCCAGGGCGGGTTTTTCGCTTCGGCGCCAATCGTCTTCGTTTACACGCTGACCCCACTGGCGTTTAAATTCCTCAAATCCTTCCTGCTTGGCTTTCGGGTTGTTCCAGTACCATTTGTTACCGGCGCCTTCTTCGGCTTTATTGGCTTGTTCGCGAAGCTGGCGGGCGCGTTCTTCGTTGATTCGCTGCTGGCGTTCTTCTTCTTCCTTGATCTGCTTCACCAATTTTTCAGCGAACGCATAACGCTCTTCTTCCGAAAGTGAGGCGATGCGCTGTACACTGTCTTCGTATTGCGCCGTTTCGATGGCCGTCACCAAATCCTGCAATTTCAGGGCCTTGTTGCGCACGCCTTCTGCATTCGGGTAAGTTTCCGGAATGACGGCAGCGCAGCTATCGTAGTATTTCTGTGCTTTGACATAATCTTTCTTGCGGAAATACGTATCGGCCAGGCGCTCGTAGGCCATTCCTTTCTGGCGCTGGTTGTTGGTAGAGTAGAATGCCGAATTGGTAAAACGCTCGATGGCTTTGTCTTCCTTGCCTTCGTTTTGAGCGATCAGCCCCAGCGTGTAATAGATCTGGTCTTTGAACTCGCCGTTTTTCTCGTCGCGCAGCATTTTGTTCAGGTCTTTTTCGACATCGCTGCTTCCGCCGTTGAGTGCCCGTTTGAGACGCGCATTGAAGTTCATTTCATAACCGCCATTGCTTTTGAGCGCTTTGTTGTAGTGGTCGGAAGCTGCGCCGCGATCGCCTTTTCCTTCGTACAATTGGCCAAGGATAAAGTGAATGCGTGCTTTGTCGTAGGATTTTTTCACGAATTCAAGCGATGCTTCCAAGGCTTTGATCTCACCGTCAACATCTTTCTTTTTCTCGAAAAACTGTGCGCGGGTAATTTCCAGTTCAAAGCGCAATTTCTTTGGGAATTCGGCTACTTCGTCTTCTTTGTCTGATTTTTTCTTCGATTTTTTCGACTTGCTCTTTTTCTGCTTGCCGGTCGACAGCTCAACCGCTTTGTCGAGATTGGCCAGGTTGAAGCTGGCTTCGGTGAAACGCCCTTCCTGGATGTTGGTCTTAGCCATCCACAATTCGGCTACGTAGGTCGATTTATCGTTGGAGAAAAACTTCTGTACGTATTCAAAGTTTTTCATTGCAACCGCATAATCGCGGCGGTAATAGTTGGCAACACCGATGGTGGTCCAGTTTTCATCAATCCACTTATTGTGTTCTTCTTTTTTCTTCGAAGGTTTGTCCATGCCGGGCATGGCGTGTTTTTGGATCACTTTGGTACACTTCGCAATGGCCGTGTCGATCGGTGAGTACATTGATTTCACTTCTTCCTCGTCGGGAAGGGTGCGAATCGTAAGCACCGAATAATAATCCTCTTTCAGGTTGTTGCGGTAGGATTTCATGGCTTCATTCAACAGGTCGTTAGCGTTGAAATACCCGTTGTAATGTGCGGTGGTACTATGGTAGGAGCGGCTTAACAGGGTATTTTTTTCTGTCGAGCACGCCGCAACCAGGAACAGTATAAAAAGCCCTAAAAGGGTGATTTGCTTATTAGACATGTTTTGATCAATCCAAATTCTTGTATACGTATAACTTCGAATCAGCAAATATATTGTTTTTCAGCTGTAGATTGGCAGATTACGGATTGTCAGGTTGCAGATTTGGAGGTACCAACCTGCATGCAATCTTCTAATCTGTAATCCTACGAAGTTATTCGCATTCGGCGTGAAGGGTTGTTTTAAAGAGCAAATCGACGTCTGACCACAATTTGGAAGCGCCTCCCGGATCTTTGTGCTGGGCGCTGCAGGCTCTGTCAAGGGCTTCGAGTCCGGTCAACAGGTTCCAGTCGGCAATATCGATCGTGGCATTCAGTGTAAAATCACCGTCTTCGAGCGTATACATACCGGTTACATTTTTGGTAATGTCGTTGATGGTGATTTCCAGCATCGCGGTGCCATTGTCTTTCAGCTCTTTCATGGTACCCTGGATGGTTTCGATGCCCGCCGTTCCGAAGAAGTATTTGGCAATTTTGGCATCGCGCTCGGGATTTTGGGTTTCGATGGTCGAGATCGGAATGGAGAACGAGAGGGACTGAATCAGTCGTTTCGGATCGTTCATAGCTCCACCGTCTTTAATGATGATGCGGGTAAACGTTCCTTTCACCTCTGTGCGGTCAATGAACTTAAAGGCGGTCCATTCCATCACGGAACTTTGATGATCGTAGGTATACGTACAGGTTTTTTCAGGGGCGGTTTCTTCCGTTTTTTCGATTTCTGCCTGGCTGCAGGCGGCCATTATCAGGAGGGTTGAGAGGGCGAGAGTAATAATAGTGAAATGTCTCATGGCGTTATTTTCGTGTAAGTTACAAATTTTTCGCGATTGGATGAAAGCGAATTTTTGAAAGATTACCACACCTTAATTCAGCCGTAATGTACTTGGGCAGAAAACGTTGTTTTATCTTGATTCGTAGAATATACTTTCAAGAATATACTTCTCCGAATCCCATTGGAGATCAAAGCTAAAAGAGTAGTTAAATGCACCAAACGAAACCTGAAAATGGTCTAAAGTAGCTTCTGCAACCCTTATACTGCCATGAATATCTGTTTCAAAATCGTATTGTTGAAAGTAATCGACCGAATTGTAACGCTCGAGGTAAGAGATTTCTGTTTTGGTGAATTGCAAAATATCGGAAAGTTTTGTGGCCGGATAATACGTAGTATCGGACAGCAGCCTGGTTTCGGTGCCAGGCTTTGGTAGTCTAAAATTCACGTAAAGAGAGTCTTTTAACAACGGAGAAGAAACGGTGTTTTTTTTCGATTTTAGTGACAGCAAAAGGTTCTTCATTTCGTTGATGGTTTCATAGACCACTTCAATTCTGTGATTGGGAACAATTTTACAAATGTCCCATTTATAAAAGCGATTCGTGTCAAACGGATCGAAGAAGGTGACAGAAACCAGGAATTCCCCGCTCATGATTTCTTCCGTCAGCATAAATTGTTTCTTTTTGCCCAAGGTATCTGTATCGTTGCTCAGTAAATTTTTAAGGGTTACAAAACAAGATTGTTCTCCGCCATAATCTGTCCAAATCTTCACCTTTACCGTATCACCTATTTGATAGTTATCAAAATTGATCAGGTAAAGATCCCGGCTGTTGTTGGTCAGTTTTCTCACCATTTTTCCATTTACAGAAATCGTGGCAATATCCACAAAATCGGCTTTTGCCAAACAGGCAGATAGGATACAAATGAAAAGTAGTATATGTTTCATGGAATCCGTTTTACCAATATTTCTCTTTTGTAACGATGGTTACAATTATTCTTGTTTCGCTTTGCGGTTACTAATTTGGGTAAAGAATGGTCATTTTGTAGGGATCATTTTGATGAAAGTTTCCTTTTGAATCGGTTTTAACAAGCACATAACCACTTTCCATTAAAAGTCGGTTCCTGATAATGGGTGATTCCGTTCCCCAGGAGTGCTTTTTACTCAACACAATCGTGTCGCCTTTTATCCAGTAATCACCAAAATAAGTCCTTCCGCCATAATACCCGTAATCTTCCAGTTTATAGGTTCTGTTTTTTCTTAGGGTCAATGTTGTGAAATGGATTCCATCGTCATATTGTGCTTTGAATTCTATGTTACTGGTTTCACGGGTATTGATTTTTTGCCAGATCAAGATGACAACGATTGCTGTGATGAAAGTAATGGATGATATAATCAAATATCCGATATCCCATTTTTTAATGAACCGAATGAATGAAAATACCCCAATTCCAATTAAACAAAGGTTCAGGAAAGGGTATACGATGTTTGAAAACAAACCTTCGTCGATTTCATCAAACGCTTTAAATTCAACCTTGAGTATAACACAAGATAGAGCTAAAGAGATAAGGATCAGAGTAATTCTTTTCGGGAATTTCATTTTACTTCTTCACCTTCCGATCATTAATAAACACCCACCTCAACGACGCATAAAACGTGTTCACTTCCGTGAAGTTCTTGTTGCGCGGCATCAGGTTGACGCCCATTTGTAAATGTGCCTGCATGAATTTGTAGCCCACATTCGGTGCAATGCCAAAACGGTGGTAATCGAAATCTGTGTGCCATGCAAGTCGCCCGCCGTAAGTGAGGTTTAACCGACCGATCTTGAACCAGTAGCCCAGCTGTGCGCCCATGACGCGGTACTTGAAGTTGTAATCGAGCTGGAAATTGGCGGCGTGCGTTTGCGGTTTGATGAGCTTGAGCTGCTGCCACTGGCGTTCCATCCCGAAGTTGAAATTGAGGTATTTGCCTTGTTCCAAACCAACGAGGGGACCCATTTTTACCATCATGAGCTTGCTTTCTGGCAGTTCGAGTTTTTTGTTGAACAATTGTGCCGATGCAGCGAAGCCAAGTACCAGTGAAAGTGCCAGCAGGCTACTCTTTTTTGCCATATTTCTCATGGATTTCCAGTATTTGTTTGGCATCGGAGGCATCCAATCCCAGGCTGTCGGCCACTTCCTTGGCACGTAAAACCTGGTCGATCGTGAGTCCGGTGCTGTCCGTTTCCGGTTTTAACGCATTTTTAATGAAAATGGTACTTTCCGAAAGTGCCGGAACAGTTTTTATCGAAATATCGCGCACGGGTTCATAGAGCAGCGAGCTTTGCTTGGTCTTTTCGGGGAAGAAATCGCCTTTTTCGTCGTATGATTCCACGAGCACCAGCAAAACACTGAGGATATAAAGCATTTTGAGCAGTGCGAAGAGAACGCCGAAGGTTTTGTTGACGGGCGTCAGGTGCACCACTTTCACCATTTTCTCGACCAGCTTTCCGCCGAAATAAATCATGGCGCCAACACCCAAAAAAGTAATCGTGAAGGCGATCACCGGCAGGTAAGGTGAATCCCATTCGAAGGTTTTCTTCATCCACGCGGCGATGAAGTCCGAGAAATGAATGCCCACGTAAATTCCCACCAAAATGGCCAGCAGGGTAAACAGCTCGATCACAAAACCGTTCTTGAATCCTTTATAGGCGGCATAGCCAATGGGAATGATGAGCAGGATATCAATAAAATTCATAGCCGAAAATTACGCATAAGCTTGCCTGAGAATTGGAAGGTGGAAATTGATTCTCAACGGGGTGGTGTTGGTAGCAAGGTAAATCTCCCGCAGGATTCACAGATTTACGCGGAAGGATTGCCCACAGAACTTGCAGATACACGAGGATGGTTTGAAGGGTTGCCCGCAGATTCCGTAGATTTTTGCGAAGGAAGGTTTGGAAGATCTCCCGCAGAATTTGCAGATTTACGCGGAAGGATTGCTCACAGAACTGGCAGATACATGAGGATGGTTTGAAGGGTTGCCCGCAGAACCCGTAGATTTTTGCGAAGGAAGGTTTGGAAGATCTCCCGCAGGATTCACAGATTTACGCGGAAGGATTGCCCACAGAACTTGCAGATACACGAGGATGGTTTGAAGGGTTGCCCGCAGATTCCGCAGATTTGCGAAGAGGATGATTATGCTGAGTTTGCATAGAAGATAAAACATAAATGAGCCATTCCTGGGTTAGAGGGTCTACGGGATTCTGCGAAATCTGTGGGAGACTTAACTTATTTGTTTCCCTTTCCGCACGACAATTTCAGAACCTTCGGCGAGTAAAACTGAAACGGGTGTTTCTTCCCGCAGGAATGCAAAATTGTTGCCGTAAAGCTCTTTGAAATCAACATCGATGTGGTATGAATGTACCGGGTAAACCTGCCAGCGTGGGTGTTCGACGGCATATTCGGATGTGAAACCCTTTTTGCGTTTGGTGTAACCCCAGAAATGTTCAGTAATGAATTCTTCTTCGCTTCCGGGTTCCATTTCCCGCGGAAGATTCTCGGCGGTTAGTTGAAATGTGTTCCATCGTTCACCTTTTTGCCAATGATATTCTATGGAGCGGTTTTCATTGTTTTCTTTCCATTCGTGGCTCATGCGCATAGTTTCATAGTGTTCGCCGTAAACGGTATTGGCAACGAAACTCAGCAACCATTTCGGCACAATTTCACTGATAAACACCACACCGCGTTTCCATTCACCTGCATCCCGGTAGCGCACATAAAACCGCAGGTTGACTTCCTCAAAGTTGATGTGCAGCGGCACCTTGATACCTTTCACGCGTGTATTGACGAACATAAAACCAACCAAACTCACATAACAGCGGTCGTTCCAGAGATCGAGCTCGGTATGTTTGGGCAGGTAAGGCAGTAATACTTCCGGGTCAACAATGTAGTTGGCCATTGCCAGTTTTCGCCATTCGGCTTTGAGAAAGATGGATGCCATAAACGGTTATAAAACAAAAAAGACCCGAAACAAATCCGGGCCTTTATCAATTATGCAATGTTGGTGAACACTTGCTGGATATCGTCGTCGTCTTCGATTTTATCGAGCATTTTTTCAATGTCTGTCAATTGTTCTTCGGTGAATTCAACCGGGTTGGTCGGGATGCGCTGCAGGTTTGATTTGGAAACTTCCAATCCGAGATCTTCGATGGCCTTTGCCAGGGTTCCGAAAGCAGTGTATTCACCGTAGATAAATACGCGGTCTTCCGTAACGTCGATTTCTTCGCAGCCGGCATCGATCAGTTCCAGTTCCAGCTCTTCCGGATCCATCGTATCGGTTTTCACCAATTCGAACACGCATTTGCGGTTGAACATAAATTCCAGCGATCCGTTAGGTACGACACCTCCACCTGCTTTGTTGAAGTACGATTTCACGTTGGCCACCGTACGCGTCGGGTTGTCGGTAGCGCATTCCACGTATACCAAAACGCCGTGCGGGCCTTTCCCTTCGTAATCGATCTGGGCAAACGAAGCGATGTCCTTCTGGTTCGCACGTTTGATAGCGGCCTCAATATTGTCTTTCGGCATGTTCTCGGCCTTGGCATTTTGAATGGCAGTGCGCAATTTAGCGTTCGTGGCAGGATCTAACCCGCCTTCTTTTGCGGCCATTGTAATTGCTTTCCCCAGCTTCGGAAACAATTTCGACATCTTGTCCCAACGCTTTTCTTTTGCAGCTCTGCGGTATTCAAATGCTCTTCCCATTTCTTGTAATTTTTAAGCGCACAAAAATAAATGTTTTTGTTGATCCTGCATCATTCCCTAAAAAATCATAACCGCATCGTTGATTGCCTTTAAAATGTGTATTTTCGGGATGTATAGCTGGATCATTGAAAATCATCTTCTCCATATTTCTGAGCTGCTTTTCCGCTTTGTTTCTCAGCGGACAAACTTCCGATTCATTAAAGAAACGCACCCCGGTATTTGATGAAGTCTGCGGGTTGTCAGCCTATTATTTCTGGGAAGAAACAGGCGGCGGAGTGATCGATTCCGGGAAGATTTTTCAGCCTTATTCACAGAACTTCAACATTTGCATTTGTTCCGGTAAAAAATTGCACCCGAAACTCCCGCAAACCGAATTGCGTACGTTGGTCAACCGGTTGGCAAATCACCCGAAATGGGACCCGAACAACCGTTACGGATTTTACCGCGCATGGCATCGCAAGGAACGGTTGGTGATTAGTCGCCTGCTGCGCGACAGTGCGCTCGTTTCGGGATCGGTCGTTTATCGTTATGTCGATGAGAACTGGATCAGTGAACAGCATCGGTCGGTCTTGTATTTCACGGTTGATCCCAACCAGGCTACTCGTTTTTCGCACAGTTCCGATTCGCTGGTTGCTGCCGACCTTGGCCTGGCGTGCGCTTCGAACGGCCATTATAAAGTCATGCAGTATTTCAACGCTTCCGGCAAGTGTGATTCGAGCAAGGTGTTTGCCTACAATGGTGAAGACGTGACGGAATACGTTCGCCTGCGCTCGGCCAATGAACCAACGCGATTGTTGCTGCTCATCAGCGGTTACCGTGGCCCGAAGACCAACAATGATCCCGGCGACGGACTCCTGACGCAAAAAGACCGTTATTATTACTGGTACAAGATTGATAACCGTTTCCAGGAAATGCTGAAACCAACGATGACGTATTATATCGACGGTAGTTTCCCGATTTCGACTTCCAATCACCGCAATCGCCTGCGGTTTGGGATCAGTTGGCTGCGCACCAAACTCACACCGAAAAGACAGGATGCCAAACGGGTATACAAGCGACTGACCGAACAACCTAACCCGGAGGGATTCCTGTTCAGGAAACAGACCGGGAGACTGGCCGGCCAGGTATTCCTGCAAACGCGGCCCCAGTTTCCGTTTTCTCCGGGTGTCAAAGACACGGTCGATATAGTGTGCCACAGCATGGGATACGCCTATTCGCTGGGTTTTCTGGAAGTGGTGGAACCTTATGTCGTACTGAACAATATCTATATCATTGCTCCTGAAAATGCCGCGCAGGAAGGCTACGACTGGTCGAAATTCAAGCACGTTTGGCAATATGGCAGCAACCTGGGCGAGCCGAATGCCGATCCGCTGCGCGAGCAGGATGGAATTGCACCGCAATATGCCGTGAAAGGGATTGATCAGCTGCCACACGAAAAAGGAGGCCGTTTGTTCTTGCCGGAAGATTGGCCGCACAAGAATTTTGTAGACAGTCACATGATTTACAGCTTCGACTGGATTTTTGACCGGATCGGGAAGGGGCAACCGGGATATGTGGGGAATTATTGATTGAATTAGCCATTATAAATGGAAAAATTATCAGAGAGAGTCTCGCTCTGATAATTCATAATTTTCCAGTTGATAATTTTCTGCTATAACGATTTATTAATCTACTTAACCTAAATCTTTAAGAGTGGTAATATCTATGGACCAGATGATCCCATTCGTTGACGGAAGTTTAAAATTCGATTGAATTCGGCGCAATTGTGCCGCGGTAATTTTGAAGCAAATTACTGCATTATGAAATTCGGACTTCTATTAACACTTGGCTTTTTCGTTACTTCCTTTTCAGGTGTTGCCCAGGTAATTACTGCCGGTGACATTGCTTTTACCAGCGCAAAAGTGAGCAACGGTGACGGTTTTTCCTTCGTTACCTTTATCGATTTGTGTCCGGGCACCCAGATCATTTTTTCGGATATGCCCTGGCGCGATGAGACCAATAAATTCTGTACTTCCGATGAAGAGTTTGTAATCACGTTTACTGTAACCGCGAGAATCGATCGTGGGACGGTTGTGGTGTACAATGACGGTGCTCCGGGCTCGGTGAGTATGGCAACCGGTGCAGCAACTTTATCCTGGACACTTGCTAACCAGCGCAACAACGGTTTTTCCAGCGATGGCGATAATATTTTTGCCTTCACGGGTACGTATGCCAATCCGACTTTCATTGCCGGCATGAAAATCAAGGACGGAACCTGGATGACAGGGACTGTAAGCTGCGGCGACCGTCAACATACACGTTTGCCTGCTGCACTTACCAACGGAACGAACGCGTTGTACATCAACCCAAGTGGTGACGGCATGCGTTATACAGGTACATTCACAGGAACACGTGCGGCTTTGCGCAGCGCGATCAACAACCCGGCGAACTGGTCGAGCAGTACGAACCTCTCATTGACGAATACCTTTACGGTTACCGACATGGTACAGGACCCGACCAGCTGCCTCGTTCTGTTACCGGTCGACCTGGTATCTTTTACCGGTGCGGTAGCCGATGACGCGGTACAGCTGAACTGGACGACACTTTCTGAATACCACAATGATCATTTTGACATCTCTGTTTCTACCGACGGCAGCGACTGGACGAAAATTCAAACTGTGCCGGGGGCGGGGACTTCGATGTTTTCACACGATTATTCGGTTGTCGACGAAGCACGAGGCGCGGATTTGTTGTACTACAAGCTTACGATGGTCAATGATGACAGCAACCCGGGGTCAGATGCGGTGATTTCGGTAAAAATGAAACCGGAACAATCGATCGAAGTATTCCCGAACCCAGCGACTGAATTCCTGACGGTGGTTTCGGACCAGCTTTATGGCTCTGTAACGGTAACAATTATGGATCTTTCGGGCAAAGTTTATCGCAGAGAAGTTTTCGAAGGGCAAACCGCGATCATTCCGCTTGCTGATTTAAAGGAAGGACATTATTTGGTAAAGGTTTGTTCGGAGAATGCGGTTTCGGTGCTGCCACTGACGAAGATGTGATTAATTATGAATTGAAAATGTAAAATTGAAAAGGAAGCCCCCCTTTACAGTTTTCAATTTTCAGTTTTACATTTTCAATTGGATGGCGAATTCACGGTCAATAAAGCGTAATTTTACAATATGGATTATGCATTAGAACTTCGCTACCAATCACTCCTGAAACAGCTGGAAGAACCATTTGGACCTGATATTGATCTGCAGGTACTGTTATTCCTGATCGGTGTGGAGGAATTGGGAAAGGGTTACCAGAAATTTAAGAAACACGAAAAAACAGATTTAATGCACATTGCGATTTGCACGGTGCTCGAACCTTATGGTTATTACAAATTTGAAGGAAAGGATCCGGATGAATGGCCACATTTTACGCTGGTCAAAGATTTGCCGCCACTCACCGAGTCGGAGCAACAGGCTTTGATGAAAGAGGCGATCGTGGAATATTTTGAACACCATGGTTATTCTACGAAACACGTTCAACCTTAATTAATGTTGGATTTTTGATGTTGGATGAGGATTTTGGCAAATAAGAGTGATTGAACGAATAGTACTGAGATTTGACTTTTTACAAGTTCACCTAATCAAACATCCAACATCAAAAATCAAGCATCCTACAACATAGAAGTTATCGTTATATTTGTCGCTTAATAATTGATACATAATGGACTTTTGGATTCGCGCTGCGCAACTCATCTTATCACTTTCGATCCTGATTATTTTACACGAGTTCGGTCATTTCATACCGGCAAGGTTGTTCAAAACGCGCGTCGAGAAATTCTACCTGTTTTTTGACCCGTATTTCGCGTTGTTCAAAAAGAAGATAGGTGAAACGGAATGGGGAATCGGGTGGTTGCCGCTGGGTGGTTATGTGAAAATCTCCGGGATGGTGGATGAGTCCATGGACAAGGAGCAATTGGCACAACCGCCGCAACCATGGGAATTCCGTTCAAAACCGGCATGGCAGCGATTAATCGTAATGCTGGGTGGTGTTACGGTAAACGTAATCGTCGGGTTCCTGATTTTCATTATGGTATTGTTTGTCTGGGGTGAAGAGAAAGTGGACCAGAAAAAACTGCACCACGGAATGGCCGTTCATCCTTATCTGGAGCAATTCGGGTTTGAGTCGGGCGATCGCGTATTGGCAGTTGACGGCGTAAAGAATGAAGATGTTCAACGTCTTGGCGCAGCCATACTCATTTTTGATAAGCGGCATTTTAAGGTAGAACATCAAAACGGTAAAATTGAACACATCACCCTTCCGGAAGATATCGGCACGAAAATGTGGGAAAACAATGCCGAAATGGGTGCGTTTGATTTCCGCCATTTCATGGGCGAAGTAGACAGTGTGGCGCCAAAAAGCGTTGCGAAACGTTTCGGTATTGTAAAAGGCGATAAAATCCTTGCTGTAAACGGGAAGGACATCGAATACTACGATCAGTTTCAGTCGGCAATGTACCACAATAAGGGTAAAAAAATCGAGCTGACCGTTGAGCGCGGTGATTCGACATTCACTAAGAAAACAAAACTTGGTAAAGACGGTGTATTCGGGATCTGGGGCGATCATAAATACACAACTGATACCAATGCGATTTATACAAAGGAGTATTCATTCGGTGAAGCCTTCGGTTCCGGTTTCGGAAAAGGACTGAAGACGATGTATAGCAACGTAGCGCAATTCAAGTATGTATTTACTTCCAAAGGCGCTTCTTCGGTAGGCGGTTTCGGTTCGATCGGGAAACTGTTCCCGACTACCTGGAACTGGCAGGCTTTCTGGACATTGACAGCACTGCTTTCAATGATGCTGGCAGTGATGAACCTGTTGCCTATCCCGGCATTGGATGGCGGACACGTGATGTTCCTGTTGTATGAGATTATTACCGGCCGTGCGGCATCGCAGAATGTGATGGAGAAAGCACAATATGTCGGGTTCTTCCTGTTGATCGGACTCTTGTTGTTCGCCAATGGAAATGACCTGATCAAGTGGCTTTTCGGCTAGAAAACAAGTTATTGATATAGTAAAAGCGATCTTCACAGATCGCTTTTTTGTTTCCCACACACTTTTGCGCCAATAAGAATTAAAAGTAAGTATTGAGTTTTATCATCTGTGAAAATCCGTTCCGAAAGCTTTCGGAATTGCGGCTAAACGCTTGTTGCAATCGTCAGATCCTTTGTGGCGGACAGCTGATTCATCGATTTTGGCTTTTTTTTTGTTTAGTATTCGTTGAAAAGCCGCATTTTTGAGAACAAACAAATTCAGAATATGAAAAAAACAGCCCTATTAGTATGCTTATTTGTAAGCGCCACGTTGGTTTCCTTCGCCCAGGTAAAGAAGGGAGCTGTTACGTATGACATGAATTTTTCATCCACCAATCCAGAGATGGGAATGATTTCCAGCATGATGGCCGGATCGAAAATGACCATGTATTTTATCCCGGGCAAGTCGCGCACCGATGTTTCAATGGGCATGATGGGCACTACTACAACCGTTTCCGACCAAAAGGCCAAAAAGAGCGTTTCGTGGGTAGATATGATGGGGATGAAATATGCAACCGAAACGGTATTGGAAGATAATCCTGAAAAGCCGGAAGGCCAAACAGTGGAGATTACCGAGGAAACAAAAGAAATTCTTGGTTATATGTGCACAAAAGCGCTGATCACGTCGCCTGAAGCTGGCGTCATGACGATTTGGTTCACCAAAGAATTGCAGGCGTTTACCAACGGTCAAAACTATTACAACAGCAGTATTCCCGGGTTCCCGCTGTCTATCAGCATGACCACGAATGAAATCAGCATTGATCTGATGGCAACCAAAGTGGAGAAGAAAGCCAGTAAAAAGCTGTTCAGTACGAAGATCCCCGAAGGTTATGAGCTGAAAACAGCCGAGGAATTGAAAGAAATGGGCGGCGGAATGTAATCCACTTTCCTCACTAATAATTATCAAGGGCGCGATATATATCGCGCCCTTTTTATTCGGTATAATACCAGGTATCGGCTAGCCAGTACATGTTCTTTTCCTACGAATACACGAATTTTTTGCCTCATCTAATAAAAAAAGCCCCGCAATTGCAGGGCTCTGTATGTATTGTATCGTTGTTTAAAACTCAAACGTTTCCATAAACTTCGTGGTGAAATTCCCTGCTCTGAAATCAGGGTCTTCCATGAGTTTTTGGTGGAACGGAATCGTTGTTTTCACACCTTCGATGATGTACTCATCCAGTGCGCGTTTCATTTTCAGGATCGCTTCTTCACGCGTTTGTGCCACTACGATCAGCTTACCGATCATCGAGTCATAGTTTGGAGGAATAATGTATCCAGCGTAAGCATGCGTGTCAATACGCACACCATGGCCGCCCGGAGAATGATAGCTCGTGATTTTACCCGGTGAAGGGCGGAAATCATTGTACGGATCTTCGGCGTTGATACGGCACTGTATTGCGTGGAGTTGCGGGTAATAGTTCTTACCTGAAATCTTTTCGCCGGCTGCCAGCTTGATTTGCTCTTTGATAAGATCGTAGTTGATTACCTCTTCTGTAATTGTATGCTCCACCTGGATACGCGTGTTCATTTCCATGAAGTAGAAATCGCGGTTTTTGTCAACCAGGAATTCCACGGTCCCAACGCCTTCGTAACGTACGGCTTTTGCGGCTTTGATCGCTGCTTCACCCATGCGTTCGCGCAGGTCGTCTGTCATGAACGGAGAAGGCGTTTCTTCTACCAGTTTCTGGTGACGGCGCTGAATCGAACAATCACGCTCGGATAAGTGGCAGGCACTTCCGAACTGGTCGCCCGCAATCTGGATTTCAATGTGGCGTGGTTCCTCGATGTATTTCTCCATGTAAATACCATCGTTGCCGAAGGCTGCAGCTGCTTCCTGGCGCGCAGAATCCCATGCCGCTTCCAAATCTTCTTCTTTCCAAACGATACGCATTCCTTTTCCACCACCACCGGCAGTAGCTTTCAGGATGATCGGGTAACGAACCACCAAAGCGGTAGCGCGCGCGTCTTCCAAATCTTTCAGCAATCCTTCCGATCCCGGGATACAAGGTACGCCGGCCGCGATCATGGTAGCTTTCGCAGTTGCTTTATCTCCCATACCGGCAATTTGCTCAGGCGTTGCACCGATGAACTTTACTCCGTGTTCGCCACAGATGCGTGAGAATTTTTCGTTTTCCGAAAGGAAACCATAACCCGGGTGAATGGCATCGGCATTGGTAATTTCTGCCGCTGCAATGATATTAGGGATAGAAAGGTAAGATTTGCTGCTCACAGCCGGACCGATACATACTGCCTCATCGGCGAAACGTACAGGCAAACTGTCTTTATCAGCCGTTGAATACACAGCAACTGTGCGGATTCCCATTTCTTTACATGTACGGATTACACGCAAAGCAATCTCACCACGATTGGCAATCAATATTTTTTTGAACATGATAAAACGCGTTTTAATTCAAGTTTATTCCAGTGATGGAAAGTCATCACCGGCCTGATTCTGATTGACTGTTTATGCAGGATCGATCAGGAATAACGGCTGGTCGTATTCAACCGGTGAAGCATCGTCAACCAATACTTTCACAATTTTTCCGCTTGTTTCCGCTTCGATCTCGTTGAACAATTTCATTGCTTCAATGATGCAGATTGTTGAACCTGCCGTCACTGATTGTCCTACAGATACAAACGGTTCTTTATCCGGACCAGAAGAGCGGTAGAATGTACCTATCATCGGTGACTTGAAGGTGATGTATTTTGAATCGTCACCTCCGGCTGCCGGAGCTTCAGCTGCAGGTGCTGCAGCGGCTGGGGCAGGAGCTGCCACTGGCTGTGCAACAGGAGCAGGAGCTGCTACAGGAGCTTGAACGATGATCTGTTGTTGATCGGCACGCTGCTTTTCAGATTTGATCGTGATCTTGAAATCTTTACGCTCAATCTCCACTTCGGTAACTCCGGATTTAGCAACAAACTTAATCAGGTCTTGAATTTCATTCAGATTCATAAGTAATGATTTTATTAAAGTTGGTAAATGTAATTTATTCTATGAATTATAGGCCCATTTCAGGTATACGGCTCCCCAGGTAAAACCGCCTCCAAAGGCAGATAAAATAAGGTTGTCGCCTTTTTTCAGCTGTGATTCCCAATCCCACAAACACAGTGGAAGCGTTCCCGCCGTTGTATTTCCGTAACGCTGGATGTTGATCATTACTTTCTCTTTCGGAAGGCCCATTCTCACGGCTGTTGCGTCGATGATGCGCAGGTTTGCCTGGTGTGGTACCAACCAGTCAACCGTATCAGAAGTAAGGTTATTACGTTCCATGATTTCCGCCGAAACTTCAGCCATGTTGGTAACTGCAAATTTGAATACCTGTTTTCCTTCCTGCTTTACGAAATGTAAACGCTGGTCTACTGTCTCGTGTGAAGGCGGCAATACGGAACCTCCGGCAGGCTGCAACAGGTATTGACGGCCAGAACCGTCGCTGCGCAAAATGCTGTCAATCACACCTAAGCCTTCTTCGTTTGGTTCGAGCAAAACAGCCCCGCCACCATCACCGAAGATCACACAGGTTGTACGGTCTTCATAATCAAGGATGGCGCTCATTTTGTCGACACCGATCACGATCACTTTTTTGTATTTCCCTGCTTCGATAAATGCCGCACCGGTTGACAAGCCGTAGATGAAACCGGAACAGGCTGCGATGAGGTCATAGCCCCAGGCATTGGTCATTCCCACTTTGTCGCACACCACGTTGGCGGTGCTTGGGAACGGGTAATCAGGAGTAACAGTCGCCAAAATCACCAACTCGATATCCAACGGGTCGGTATTGGTTTTGGCCAGCAATCCTCTTACAGCTTCTGCGGCGATATCTGAACAGGCACCGTCGCGCAAAATGCGACGCTCTTTAATCCCCGTTCTGGAAGTGATCCATTCGTCAGAAGTATCAACTAATTTTGATAAGTCTTCGTTCGTTACGATTTCTTCCGGAAGATATCCGCAAATTCCTGTAATAGCTGCTGTGATTTTACTCATACTACTGATTAAAAGCTTCGTTAATTTTTGATGCCAATCCCGATTTGGCTACCTCATACGAGTGCAGCAGCATGCTTTTCACCGCTTTGTCGTTTGAAATACCGTGACCGATAATGACATTTCCTTTGACGCCTAAAATAGGAGTTCCACCGTAATTTTCATAATTAAAACGGTCGAAATATTCATCTGAAATACCGCGTTTTTTCATGAGCGTATAAATGCCTTCCGCTTCTTTCAGCACCACGTTACCGGTAAAGCCGTCACACACGATTACATCGGCTTTTCCATTGAAAAGATCACGTCCTTCCAGGTTTCCGATGAAATTGATTTCGTCTGATTCGGCCATCAGCTTGTGCGTGGCAATCGTCAAAAGATTTCCCTTGGTTTCTTCTTCGCCAATGTTGAGCAACGCCACGCGTGGTTCTTCAATTCCATACACGTTTTTGGAATAGAGGGCGCCCAATACGGCAAACTGGTAAAGCACATCGGCTTTACAGTCGGCATTGGAGCCTACATCCAGCAATATGGAATTACCACCGTCGACGGTTGGCAATACAGAGGTGATACACGGACGAATGATTCCCGGGATGGTATTGATCTTGTAAATAGCGCCTACAAGCATGGCTCCGGTATTCCCGGTGCTTGCAAAGACGTCTATTTCCTGTTTGGCCAGCAGGTCGAACCCCACGGCGATACTGCTGTGCGGTTTTTGCGGGATGGCCCTGGTAGGGTGGTCGTGCATTGTAATGACGTCCGGTGCGTGTGTGATGACGTAATCATCAGCACTTTCACCAAGCGCGTCAAGGCCACTCAGGATTTGTTCCTGGTCGCCAATCAACACGAGTTTTACATCCTGAGGAAGTTCCTTTTTAGCAAGTACTGCCCCAGCAATGTTAGCTTCGGGAGCAAAATCACCGCCCAAAATATCAATTCCTATCTTCATCAGGAGGAATAATTAGTTTCGCAACGAAATTAGATCGCTACTTCTTTCTCTGCTACTACTTTTCCTTTGTAGTACAATTTCCCTTCATGCCAGTGTGCATGGTGAAACAAGTGAGGCTGCCCTGTTGTTGGACAAGTTGCGATGTTTTTTGCAACTGCCTTCACGTGCGTTCTGCGTTTGTCGCGGCGTGTTTTCGAAATTTTGCGCTTTGGATGTGCCATTTTATGTATTTATTTTCCCGGGTTTAATTCCCATTAAAGAGCCGGATTGTTTAATTCAAATTTTTAAGTGCGGACCAACGCGGATCGATTGGTGTGTTCGGATCATCATCGGGATCGTCCGAATCATCATCATCGTCGTCTTCCCAATCGTCGTCCTCATCCCAGTCGTCGTCATCGTCCCAGTCGTCGTCATCGTCGTCCCAATCTTCATCGCCTTCCTCCTCACCCGGATTCACAATATAGGAATCGTATAAGGCCATCATTTCTTCATTGCATTCGCCCGGCTGGTGCAGAATTCGTGCAGGTAATGAAACACACATGAATTCATAAAGCTGGTCGGCAACGTTGAGTTCAAACGCTTCCGGATGCAAGATAATCAGGTTCTCGTCATCCGAAGGTTCGTCCCCGAATTTATAAACGATGCGGTAAGTGCCGCGGATCGGTACTTCAACAGGATCATTGCAGCGATCACAGTTGGTCAATACCGTTCCGTTGATGGTGTACTCACCGATCATCATGGTTTCTTTTTTCTGAAGCGAGAGGTGCACCTGCACGTTCCCGTTTTCGATCAAAGAATAATTTATGTCTTCAAAGAACGATTTGTCAATCTCAAAATCGTACTCGTGAGTTCCGGGTTTCAGCCCAACAAAGTGGATAATGAACGCACGGGAATCTTTTTTCACTGTACAAAAATTGGAGGGCAAAGATAATTAAAATAAACTAAAAGATGTTCATAACTCACTTTTTTTCCAATCTATTATTCGATGTCATGGTGTGAGTGCGGACGCTTTTTACCCGAACCTGCAGGTTGCGGTTGCAGCGGATTTTGTGCTATCTCCTTCAAAAACTGGCGGGTACGGTAAATATCCATTGCCAGGTAAATGGCGCTTCGCATGGATTGGCCGTTGGCTTTGTCCTGACCGGCAATATCGAAAGCAGTGCCATGATCGGGACTTGTGCGTACCACCGGAAGGCCTGCAGTGAAATTGACGCCGTCTTCGAAAGCAAGTGCTTTGAAGGCCGCCAATCCCTGGTCGTGGTACATGGCCAGCACGCCGTCGAACTGATCGCGGGTGGTAGAACCGAAGAACCCATCTGCCGGGAAAGGGCCGAACGCAAAAATATCTTCGCCTTTGGCGGCATTGATAGCCGGTGTAATGACCTCGCTTTCTTCGGAACCCATTTTGCCGTTTTCACCTGCGTGCGGATTCACACCAAACACAGCGATTTTCGGTCGCTGAATGCCGAAATCCTTGCGGAGGGAAGCATCGAGCGCTTTGATTTTCTGTACGATCTTATCACGTGACAACGCAGCCGGAACATCTTTAAGCGGCACATGTGAGGTTACCAGCGCCACGCGCAGGCTTCCGCTTACCATCATCATCAGGGCTTCGTCCATGCCCGCCAGATGTGCAAGGTATTCGGTATGTCCCGGGAATTGAAAACCGGCCTTGCTGATAGCTTCTTTTGAAATTGGAGCAGTCACTAATACATCGATTTTGCCCGAGGCCAGGTCTTCCGTTGCTTTCTCCAGCGAAAGAAAAGCATATTTTCCACTCGTTTCGTTGCCTTTGCCAAGGTCGAAAGTGATGTCGTCGTTCCAGCAATTCACGATGTTGATCTTGCGGTTTACCGCATCAACGGCCGACTTACATGCCTGGTAGTTGAATTCGTTGTCGCCCATCGTTTTTTTATGGAACGACATGGTTTTCGTAGACGCATAAATGATGGGTGTACAATCCAGCAACATACGGTTGTCGTGCAGCGCTTTGATGATCACCTCCGGACCGATCCCGTTGATGTCCCCAACCGAGATTCCGACGCGAATAGGAGTAGCGCTTCCTTCTTCCCGTATTTTTTCTTTCTCTTTTTCCATCAGCTCAATCGTTTTAAGAAGTTGATTAACAGGCGCACACCTACACCTGTTCCACCCAGGCCTTTATAGTCCTGTGGTTTTTCGAGGAATGCCGGCCCGGCAATATCGAGGTGAATATACGGAGCTTTCACAAAATGCTCGAGAAATTTCCCGGCAGTGATCATTCCGGCATAAGGTCCGCCGAGGTTGTTGAGGTCGGCAATTTTTGATTTCATTTCTTCGAAATAGTCGTCCCAGAACGGTAATTGCACCACGCGCTCATGAGTTTCCATCCCGGCTTCATCCAGCAGCTTGAAGTATTTTTTATCGGCATTACCCATCATGACGGAAGCTTTGGTACCGATCGCACGAACGGCAGCCCCTGTCAGGGTAGCGGCATCGATCACCAGTTCCGGTTTCCATTTGTCGCTGTAGGCCAGTGCATCGGCCAGGATCATGCGGCCTTCGGCATCGGTATTGAGTACTTCCACGGTGGTTCCGTCGTACATGTGAATGATGTCGCCCGGTGCATAAGCGTTGAGTCCCGGACGGTTATCTGTAGCCGGGATCAGTCCAACTAAATGGACCGGCAATTTCATCAATGCAGCTGCGTAGATTGTTGCCGCCATACAAGCGGCTCCGGCCATGTCGCTTTTCATTGAATCCATCGAACCGGCAGTTGGTTTCAGGCTCAGTCCGCCCGTATCGTATACCACACCTTTTCCCACCAAAACAATCGGTTTTTTGTTGCTGGCTTTTTTCGGTTTGTATTCGATGATGGTAAAGGTGGGCGGATCGACGGAACCTTTGTTCACGGCCAATAAGCCACCCATTTTCAGGGCTTCAATTTTCGATTTTTCTAAAACAGTCACTGAAAAATCAGCTTCCTGTCCTTTCGCTTCAATGGCTTCGGCCAGTTGTGTTGCGTTGAGTGCCGAAACCGGTTCGTTGACCAAATCGCGTGCCCAGGAAACTGCTTTCAGCATGGATTCCAGTTCCATGACCTCACTTTCGGGAATTTTAGCAGTGAAATCGACCTGGAGCAAACCATACTTTTCATTGGCGGCTTCTTTGCGGTATTTCAGGAACTGGTAGTTCGACAGCAATAATCCTTCCGCAAGCAGGTAACTGGTGGTTTTATTCCCATGAATACAAACAGTAGCCGCTTTTTTGGAGATGAACGAACGTGCTTTGGACCCGGCAACGCGGTAAGCTTCATCGGTTTTTTGCTCGCCTACGAAAACGTATTGTTTTCCAAGTAAAGTCAGTGTATGGAAATCGGTTTTCTCGTCGATAAACCGTTTGAACTCTTCCGTAACTGCTTCCGGCAATTCCGGAATTTCAAGCGTCTTTTTCCCGGCTATTACGATCAGTGCTTCCTGCTGGTCGATGGGTTGTTGTGTATGTAGAATCATTTTTTGCGCTTAAGGACCGGGTAAAGATAATTATAACGAGGCAGGAGGATAAATTTACCCAACGATTTGTAACTTTTCTCTCTCTTTTTTGTCGTACTGGTGACATTTTAGTCGATTGCTGTACCAAAACCCGTTGTAAAACGGCTATTGGGCAGGTCATTTTTTGTGTCAGGGCAACAAAATCGGTTATTGAATCATAGTTAATCGGTCAACGACATCGAAGAACAGACTAAACTGCGATTTTTGCCGTTGTACAACCTGTTGATTTAAGAGAGTATGAAAAAAAACAACACGAGCATTTTACTGAGGATGTTCATTATCCTTGTGCTGACCACCTTTTCGGCCACTGTTTATGCACAGGAAAAACGGACCATTTCAGGTTATATTTCGGAAGAAGAAACCGGTGAAAAACTCATCGGAGCCACGATTTACGATACCACCCATCGCCTGGGTGCGGTTACCAATGAATATGGCTTTTTCAGTCTGACTGTTCCGGACGAAGATGTGGTGTTGAAAGTAACTTCCTTTGGTTTGAATCCGCGTTTTTTTGTGGTACCGAAAGGCACCGCGGAATTGAACGTGGCGCTTTCGGAGGCCAGGGAACTGGAAGAAGTGGTGATCAGTGCGGAAGACACGAAACGCAACGTGGAAAGCACCAACTCCGGAACGATCGAGCTGCAAATGGACAAGCTCGACAAACTTCCGGTGCTTTTGGGTGAAAAAGACGTGATCAAGATCGTGCAGCTCCTGCCGGGTGTGAAATCAGGCGGTGAAGGTTCGAGCGGTTTGTACGTGCGTGGTGGCGGTCCCGACCAGAACCTGATCCTCCTGGACGGGGTTCCTATTTATAACGCTTCGCACTTGTTCGGGTTTTTCTCGGTATTTAATTCAGATGCACTTTCGCAGGTGACGCTCGTAAAAGGCGGTTTCCCTGCGCGTTACGGCGGACGTGTTTCCTCGGTGCTGGATATGCGCATGAAAGAAGGAAACACCAAAAAGTACAACGTGGAAGGCTCCATAGGATTGATTGCCAGCCGTATTTTAGTGGAAGGTCCCATCATCAAAGACCGTACGGCATTTGCATTCAGCGCTCGCCGGACGTATATTGATGTGCTCACCCTGCCTTTCCAGGAAAAGGAGCAGCGCGGCGGGTATTTCTTTTACGACCTGAATGCTAAAATTCACCACAAGATCAACGAAAAACATCACCTCTATATCAGTTCGTACCTGGGGAAAGACAAAGCGTATTTCAAGGGGAAGAATGACTATACCAACGGCAGTGAGCAAATCAGCTCGCGAGATGAAAGCCAGTTGAAATGGGGGAATGCAATTGCTGCTCTTCGCTGGAATTACCGCATTCACCCGAAATTGTTTGCCAATACAACGCTGACGTATTCGCAGTATAAGTTCAACATCGGTTATGAATACAAAGAAACAGTTTCGGGCAATGGCCCTGACCAAACCACCGAAGCCGGTTTCGAATACCTTTCAGGGATCAACGATTGGGCACTGAAATCGGATTTCACGTTTATTCCCAACCCGAATCACAACATCAAATTCGGGATCGGCGATACGTACCATACATTCAAGCCGGGAGTGAACCGTTTCAATTCGAATGAGCAAAACAACGAGATCGATACCTCTTATGGTTCTTATTTTCAATATGCCCACGAGTTGTTTGCTTATGCCGAAAACGACCAGATTATCACCAACCGTTTGAAAATCAACTACGGTTTGCACTTCAGCGTGTTTTTGGTGGGCGATAAAAACTACATGCAGCTGCAACCGCGTTTCTCGGGCAATTACATGCTCACCGATCATTCGAGTGTGAAGCTGACGTATTCACGCACGGCGCAGTACCTGCATTTGCTGTCGAATACGGGAATCGGACTTCCTACGGATTTATGGGTGCCGGCTACGGAAAACATCGCCCCGGTAATTGCCGACCAGGTAAGCGTGGGCTACAATCATGAGTTTTTGAAACAGTACAACCTCGTGGTGGAAGCGTATTACAAAAAGATGGACAATATCATCCAATACAAGGAGGGTGCAGGATTTTTAGGCTCGGCCACCGACTGGCAATCCAAGGTGGAAGCCGGGCAAGGTTGGGCTTACGGTGGCGAGGTGTTTGTTGAAAAACGCAAAGGCCGCTTCTCGGGATGGCTGGGTTATACGCTGAGCTGGTCGGAACGCCAGTTTGACGGGATCAACGACGGCGAGCGGTTTTTCTACAAGTACGACCGTCGTCATGACGTAAGTGTTGCGTTCAGCTACGACCTCAATGAAAAATGGGATTGCGGTGTGGTATTCGTTTACGGGACCGGGAATGCGATTACGCTTCCAACGCAGTTTATTGATATTGCCAGTAACCCGATCACGAATGCCTTCGGTTCGTCGAGCGTAGGTATGTTCAACCAGGTGAATGATTACCGCATGCCGGCATACCACCGAATGGATATCGGATTCAACCGCACGAAAAAAGTACGCTGGGGCGAAACGGTATTATCGCTTTCGGTATACAATGTGTACAACCGTAAGAACGCTTTTTACCTGTATACAGAAGCCGGAAACAACGGAACAAACAAATTGAAGCAGGTATCACTTTTCCCGATCATTCCTTCGATCAGCTGGAAATTCAAAATAGATTTTGATGCCGTTAAAAAGAACAGAGAAGCCAACGAAAATAAAGAGACCAATGAATAAGCTAGCATTTTTAATTGTTGTGACCGGACTGCTGTTAGCAGGTTCGTGCACCAAAGAAATCGAGTACAAAGGCGATAACGAAGATCCGGTGCTGGTATTGAACTGCATCGCGGAAAAGGACTCGACGATTGTAGTGGAATTGTCGAAAAGCCGGTTTTTCCTGGCATCAAACAATGATGATTACACGATCACCAGCAATGCCATCATTACGCTGACCAACCAGACAAGCGGACAGGTACATGTGGTCACAACGCCGGATGCCAACGGAAAATACGTGTTCCCGGTTGCGGCGCTGGAAGGCAATGCGTACTCGATTTCGGCTTCGCATCCGGATTTTGAAACAGTAACCTCTACGATGGTTGTTCCGTATGAAACACCCATTTTGTCGGTAGATACCAGCAGTTATTCTTCGCCGGAAAACGGTACGATCATGAAGGCAAACGTGACGTGGAATGATCCGGCGGGCGAGGATTTTTACATTATGAAACTGTCGATCATCAATACGGTAAGCGGATTGGAGTTTTTGCATCAGCCGATTGGTTCCAGTGACCAGTCGATGGATGAATTGTCGGCAACTGATTTCGATGGCGAATCGGTGTATTCACCGCAGCTGTTTTTTACCGATGAATTCTTCGACGGCACACAAAAGAACCTCGAAGTACGATTCCCGATCCAATGGATGGTTCCCGATCCGAACGACCATTACAAATTCACGCTCTACCGTTGCACAGAAGCGACCTACAAATACCTGGTCTCTTCCAAAAAAGCGGAATATGCTGCCAACGATTTCTTTTCGGAGCCGGTGAAAGTGTTTACCAATATCGAGAACGGTTACGGGATTTTCGGTGCACTGACAGGGGCGATTTTTGTGAAGTAGATTAATGCTGAATGCTTAGTGTTGAATTTTTGTTCCGATTTAGCATTTATGTTCCTTTAGGGGAAGATAATTTAATAACAACGTGGCATGGGAGATTTCAATCCGGGTATTCCTTCGCGTGGGGCAGGAAGAGATAATTACAGCAGTGTTGGCCCTGCTTCGGGAATAGTTGCCCTTCTTTTTTTGGTGTTTGTACTATACGTTGCCATCAGGGTGTGGCTTTCATTAAGATCAGACAAAAAGAACGAGTTGTTGAAGGAGAAAAAGCCAGTCAAAAAGCGTAAAATCCGTAAACCAGCAAAGTCTGATGATATGTTGGAAGATGCTTAATGTTGAATGAAGCTCGCCCTTTCAACATTAAGCATTCAAAATTCAACATTAATTACTCCCTGTAATAATCGTCCTCTCTGTAATATTCCGGCGCTTCGCCGTTATTGAGGTTGATACCGTAATATTCGCGTTTCAGGATCTTGCCCATGCCATAGTAGATGACCGACACGTCGAGCAGTTTTTCCTGGTAGCTCATGATCTCTTCGAGGTTTTCAAGGTTCGGGTTGAGACAGATTTCGCTCATGTTTTTCACATTGCTCAAATCGCCGCTCAGCCAGCGCCCGTCGCGTTTCCCTTGTTTGTAATTTCCAACCTGGTTCAGCTGACCGTCGGAATCGTACATTTTCCAGGTGCCTGTTGGCAGACCATCAACCACGTTTCCTTCGTTTTGAATGGCGCCGTTGTCGTAGTAATTCTTCACGTAGCCGTTGATGCGGTGTTGCGACGTATCGGCTTCCCAGAACGTGTAGAGCATGCGCTCCTCGTTGTGATCAGCATGCGAGCAATCGTATTTTTCCACTTTTTCGATGATGTAGCTCTTGCTGCTTGGCTTGCCCTTGTCATCGAGCAGCGTCAGGATTCCTTTCGACTTGAAGCGGATGCTGTCATTGATCTGCAAAATAGTGTCGAAGTAGTTGGCTTCATATAAGGCCTTTCCTTCGTAGCTGAAGTGCTTCCAAAGTCCCACTTTTTTGCCTTTTGAAATGTTTCCGTAGCGGGCAACCGTATCGTTCGGGTAATATTTGGTGATGTTGTAATTGATCCCGGTCTTATCCACCAGGCTCGGGCGCCCGTAATACGGCTCGCTGTAAGGGTTCTGGATCAATCCCATATCACTTGCCAACCGCTCGAAGCTTGTGGAGCCGGCAATGTCACTGATCTGGAACGGAATGGAATCTTTCCAGTCGAACAGGTACCGAACGCTTAGCTGGTTTTCTTCCCAGATCTTTTCCTCGACCGGCTGGTTGTATTGGAACTTCACGTACTGGTATTTGAAACCAAGTGTGTCGAATGCTTCGTAATCATCGATTGGCTGCCCTGTAAGGAAAAACCCTCTTTTGGCCAGTTTTCCGTTGGTATGGTACGATTTCGATTCGCCCTGCAGTGCCCCGTTCTGGAAGTTCAGGTCAAAGATCAGGATGGAATCACGGCCCGGCAGCGTCAGAAAGGTGCGCGAAATACCATCGATTGCACCGTCTTCGTAAACGGTTTCTGCATAGAAGATTTTGTTGCGCTGGTAAGAAATACCGTTTTGAAGGCCGTCGTGATAAACATCATAGCTCAGCGTATCGCCTTTCCAGTTAAAGCTTACAACCGGCCCTTCAAGTAAACCGTTGTGGTAAAATTCGCGGCGCGACAGGTATTGCGTTTTTTTCTCCGGAAGGGATTCGAAAATATAGGTGTGGTATTCGGCTACGTATTCCTGCTGGTAGTTGCGCTGTGTTTCGGTGATCGGGAATTCGGTCGCATAGAACACCGATTCGCCTTCGCGTTCACCCTTGACATAATTCACACGGGCGGTGATATTGCCAAACTGATCTTTTACAATCCATTCGCCTTCCGGTTTCCCGTTGAGGAATTGTCCGCTCAGGGTTTTATCGAATGGGTATTCGATCAGATTCTTCTTCTTATCTACGTAACCGTACCCATCGTAATACATTCCATCGTTGTAACTGAATTCATCGTAAGGATTGTTGTAGTTGGTCAACGAGAAAATGTAGCTCATGGAAGGGAAGAGTGCGTAGAATACGCCATCCGTTCCACCGTATTGCACATCGCTGTTGTACAATTCCAGGATGGCATTGCGCTTTCCTTTTTTGTAATATTTCTTCAATGCTTTGCGCATTTGCTTTTGCATACCGGATGTTTCGGGAAGTTTCAGGCTGATTGCCTTGTCACCTACAGAAAGGCTGTATTTGGATGCGTCGGTCTGCACGGAGAATGATCCGTTGAAGGGCTGGTCATTCACGTAAAGCACTTCGTCGCTGGTGGTTTCATAATTCCCGCTCCAGTAAAGGGCGTTGCTCTGCGGAAGTGCGCTGTCGGCCTTTGAATTATACATAAACGGGAAGTTGCTGAAATCATACAACGATCCGTTGGTCAGTGTCTCGAGACGCAGTTTGCCTACGGTTGTGTTGGTGAGCGCATTTACGTTTTCGTACTCTTCACCGAACGTCGCTTTTTGGGTCACATAAGGTGTTCCCATGACATTGTATTCGTTGAAGTCGAGTACACGCGTTTGCGGGTCCAGGTAACCAGTCATGAACAGGGTAGAATCACGCAGCCAGCGTCCGGCCTGGATGAGGGTGCGTTCGGTCAGCAACGTATCATTCAGTTTATCACGGGCACTGTAATAGGCGACATTCGTGGTATATTCATATTCACCTTCGCTGTAATAAGGCAGGCCATCGATTATGATGACACCTTCTTCGGCAATGCTGTCGCGGATTTCTTCTCCTTTTTCGTCGAACAATACCGTTTTATACAGTTTCCCCTTATAATCGAAGAAATGCTGCGTGTATTGGCGGGTTGTTTCGTCGAACGCAATAGTATTGGCGGCGTTTCCGTTTTCCCAGAACACGGTGTCTTCCGATACCAGGTTACCATCTTTGATTTCGAAGCGGAATTTCAGCTGACCGTTTCCGTAGTGTTCTTCATAAACGCCGTCATAGAAAAACTCATATCCGACGGAATCGATGAGCTGGTTGCGCGTGTAAAATTTACCGTTGATAAACTGGCTTCCCTCCTGATTGTAGTCGAAATCGTACGATCCTTCATACGGATAATCGCCGTAATAGCCATAATCGTCGTAACCCGGGTAGGGCATACCTTCATATTCTTCACCCTCGTAGCTGTTGATGCCTTCTTCCGGCAGTTCCAGCCCTTCCTCATTGGCATCATTGTCGCCCAGAATGGTGTAAAACGAACTGAACGATTCGAAATAACCGTTGGAACTGAAGGTGTTGTAGAGCACAAGGCTTGTGTCAGTTTCCGCATCTTCTTCCTCGTCGCCGTAGTAACCATAATCACCGTACATGAATTCCTGCGCCACTACTTCATCACGCAGGATGATTCCTTTTCCGCGTACGGGCTTATCGACGTAGGTGAAATGTTTGGTATTGACCAGCGTATCCGTGATGCGGTAAGTACCATCCGGCAGCAATACATAACTGAAATCGAAGAAATCCCACGTTCCCGATTCCTTATCGTCTTTGTAGGAGCCGGTGGTCAGGGTGAAATCATTGTACTTCTGGCTGTAAGCACCACTTCGAAGTCCGAGGTTGTAGTTGTAATGCTCCACCGTGGTATCGTATTGCATCACATTGTTGAGCAGGAATTCAATCGCTTTTTCAGGTTTCTGGTTCAATGCCTCCTGGTTGCGCTTGGGTGTATAAGAGTTGAAAAACCAGCTTCCGTGTCGTGAACCTTGTGCAAAATCACCTGATTTGATGACCATTCCGTTGACCGTGTACCAGGTAGCCAAACCGTCGAGTTGATTGTTTTTTACCGTAAAAACACCGGCTACAACATCGTTCTTGAAGCGTAAAATGTTGTTGTCGAGGTACGGAAGGTCCCTGTAATACTGTATGTATTCACCGTCGGGGATCGAAGTAAGTGCAGGTGTTACGTCCTGCGAAAGGTTAGAGCCGTACTGGTAAAACAAATCGGGTTTTTTGTTGAGCAGCTCGATGATGAATTTTTCCTGCTGCTTTTGCTCCTTGGTCATTTTGGACCTCATATTGTAACCGCGGTTCAGCCGTTCATCCTCATCGATCTTTTTGATCTCGGTTCTGATCACTTTCTGGTTTTTGTCATCTCGTTTGAGTACTTCTTTGAATTCGGCGTACTGCATGAAAATGTACATGTTGTGTTGAAGTTCCAGCTGATGCGGGTAAACATAATAGGTTTTGCCGTTCCAAACGGTGGTTTCAGTTTGTGCAAAGCTGCTGCCTGCCATTACCAAAGCGGTAATGATTAATAAGAAGTATTTCATGATGGTGTATTCACGGTATCAGGTCAAAAGTACTACAATTTTAGCACCAAAAATGCAAAGCCCTTCCCCCGGGCGCCAATTTGAAAGAGAGAGCATTTTCGTATCACCAGCGTCCGTACTCATCTTCACCGTAATAGCCGGAAGGATCATCTTCAGCGTTGCGGTTGATGCCGTAGTATTCACTTTTGATGATTTTGCCCATCCGGTAGTAGACCACGGAGATATCCAGCAGCTTTTCCTGGTAAGCAATGATCTCGTCGAGATTGTCGAGATTTGGGTTCAGGCAGATCTCGCTCATGTTCTTCACATTGCTAAGGTCGCCCTTCAGCCAGCGGCCGTCGCGCTTGCCCTGCTTGTAATTCCCAACCTGGCTCAGCTGTCCGTCGGAATCGTACAATTTCCAGGTACCGGTTGCCAAACCATCAACTACGTAGCCTTCGTTTTGGATGGCGCCGTTGTCGTAATAGTTTTTCACATAGCCGTTGATGCGGTGTTGCGAGGTATCGGCTTCCCAGAAAGTATAGAGCATGCGTTCCTCGGTATGATCGGTGTGTGAGCAGTCGTATTTCTCTACTTTCTCGATGATATGGCTTTTGCTGCTTGGTTTTCCTTTGTCATCCAGGTAGGTGAGAATACCTTTCGATTTGAAGCGGACGCTGTCGTTGATTACCAGGATTGTATCAAAATAAGTGATTTCATACAAGGCTTTTCCCTCGTAGCTGAAGTGTTTCCAGTACCCGACCTTCTTTCCTTTCGAAATGTTCCCGAAGCGGGCGACGGTATCGTTGGGGTAGTATTTGGTGATGTGGTAATCGATCCCGGTCTTGTCTACCATGCTTGGCCGGCCGTAATAGGGTTCGTCGTACGAATCGTTCCAGATTCCGTAACTGCTGGCCAGTTTTTCAAAACTGCTCGATTCGGTGATCTCGCTGATGTCGAACGGAATGGAATCTTTCCAGTTGAACAGGTAGCGGGCGCTCAGCTGGTTTTCCTCCCAGATTTTTTCTTCGACAGGCTGGTTGTACTGGAATTTCACGTATTGGTACTTGAAGCCAAGCGTATCGTAAGCCTCGAAATCGTCGATGGGTTGTCCGCCGAGGAAAAATCCGCGTTTGGCCAGCTTACCGTTGGTATGATACGTCTTTGATTCGCCCTGAAGCGCTCCATCCTGGAAATTGAGCTCGTACAAGAGGATGGAATCCTGTTCGGGCATTGTCAGGTAGGTAAATGAAATGCCGTCGAGCAAACCGTTTTCAAACTGCGATTCACTGTAGAAATAGGGGTTTCGCTGGTAGGAAATGCCGTGTTTCAATCCTTCCCGGTAGTTTTCATAGCTTTGGATTTCACCCTTCCAGTTCATGGTAGTATACGGACCATCGAGCAAGCCATTATGGAATGTTTCGCGAACAGCTACGTAACGTATTTTTTTCTCCGGATAGGTTTTGCTCGGATCGTAAAGGTACCAGTCTTCAGGATTTTCATTCCGTTTATATTTTGGTGCCGGAAGTTCAGTGGCATAATACAGCAGTTCGCCTTCCAGCTCGCCCTTTTCATAATTCATGCGTGCAGTGACCAGTTGGTTGTCATCCTTTATCAGCCATTCGCCATGCGGTTTGCCGTTGAGGTAAGCACCGGTAACGGAGCCGTCGTAAATAATGCCTGTTGCGGGGTTTTGTTCACCGTAATAAGAATAATCGGAGTATTCATCGAAATAGAAAAAATTACCGAACGAAATGAATTTCCGGCAATGCGGAAACAGCTGTGAAAAGGCCGATTCACCGTAGTAGACCGCGGCAGTGTAGGACTCGAGAAAAGGGTCGTGTTTTTTTGTTTTCAGGTACCGTCTAAGGGCGGCGTCACGCTTAATTGCCTCACGGTTGAAGCTCAGCAGATGGATGTCGATCTTGTCTTCGGAGGTAGCGTAACTGTATTTTTTACCACTTAGTGAGAGTGAAAACGATCCCGAGAACGGCTGATCGCGGTAATAAAGCAGCTCATCACTCTGCAAATCATAGTTTCCTTCCCAATACAAGGTGTATACCTGCGGAAGTGGTTTGTCCAACTGGGAACCATACCACGGATTTTCAAAGTCCGGCAATGTTCCGCTGGAAATGGTTTCCAGGCGCAGGTCCCCGATGATATGCTGCGTTGAAGCATTTGCAGTGCGGTATTCTTCGCCAAACTGAACGGTTTGTTTTTTGTAGGGCGAGCCCATAATATTGTTTTCGGTGTATTCCAGTGTAAGGGTTACCGGGTCAAGGTAGGCAGTTGCACAGAGGCTTGAGTCGTGATTCCAGCGTTCGGCAAGGATCAGTGTGCGTTCCGTCAGCGGGGTTTTGGCCAGCTTTTCCCTGTCGGAATAGTAAAGCGGTGAAAAGGCAGACGCTCCGTAATAGGGAAGACCGTCTATGATCACATAATCTGATACCGTAGTTTCATCATCCCTTGTTTCGTTAGTCTTCTTTTGAGGCGGATGGATCGTTTCTCCTTTTTCATCAAACAGGACCGTTTTATACAACTTGCCCGAATAGTCAAAAAAATGTTGTTCGTACCGGTGTTTTTCAGCGTCGAACGTGATTGTATTGGCCGGAAAACCATTTTCCCAAAACATCGAGTCTTCTGCAACCAATGTTCCGTTATTGGTCTTGAAGCGGAATTTCAATTGCCCGTTTCCGTAACGCTCTTCATATTCTTCGTACTTGAACAGGTAACCGACCGAATCGATGAGCTGGTTGCGTGTATAGAACTTATTATTGATAAATTGCCAGCCACTTTGGCTGTAATCATTGGTATCGATGGAATCACGCAGGATATAGTCGCCATACAGGTATTCAGGGTAAACCGATTCGGGAATCATTTCTTCTCCCTCGTAACTGTTCACTCCTTCTTCAGGCAGCTCGATATTGTCTTCGGAATTTTCAGGAGTAAGAATGGTGTAGTATGTATCAAAATCATCAAACCAATTGGGCAGAAGCAGGTCAAGGCTGCTGTCAAAGAGGTTTTCCCGCCAATAGGAGTTACTTTCGTCCAGGTATTCTGCGGCAACTGCTTCATCGCGCAGAATGACCCCTTTTCCCCTCTGTGGCTTGTCAGCGATCACATAGTGTTTCTGGATAAACGGCTTAATGATAAATTGATCTTCGTACGGGACAACATTTCCGTCTTCGTACATTTCAACATATTCAACCGTGAACCCGTAAAAATCCCAGGAACCGCTTTCCTTGTCGTCTTTGTAAAACCCCGAGGTGTGCAGTTTGCCGTTTTGCTCGAACGAATAGGGGCCGTTGCGAAGTCCCATATTGTAGGTGATTTTTTCGGTTACCGTATCGTATTGCAGCGGATTGTTTAAGACGTAGTGGAGTGACAGATGCGGATTATAGTAGTTATACTCGTCTGTGTAGGCTGCGTTGTAGGAATGGAATACCCAATTGCCATGACGCGAGCCATTGGAAAAGGACCCTTTTTTAAGCAGCATTCCGTTGGCGGAATACCAGGAGGCATCACCGTCGAGTTGGTTGTTTTTGATGTGAAAAACACCGGCGACCACGTCATTTTTGAAACGAAGGATGCCTTTATCAAGATAGGGTAAGTCACGGTAATATTGCACATAGTCACCATCGGGGATGGGAGTCAACGCCGGTGTAATGTCGCCTTCAACTTCATCACTGTAGTAATAAAAGTAATCGGGTTTTTTTTCCATCATCTCCACGAGCAGTTTCTCTTCTTCTTTTTCTTTGCGGCTCATTCTCCGTGTATCGTGCCATATTGCCCTTTCTTCTTCAGAGAACATCCGAACGCTGATATCGACCACTTTCTGGTTATTGTCATCGCGTTTCAGCACTTCGGTTCCCAGGGCATGGGTCAGGAAAGTTTCCCTGATGTCGATCAATTCGTACTGATGCGGGTAAACGTAATAGGTCTTTCCGTTCCAAACGGTTGTTTCGGTTTGGGCGAAACTGTTTGTTAAACCGGTTAGCAGGAGTAGAAGCAAGAGTGTATAGTTCATCCTTTTGCGTTGTTGAATGGTCAATCTTAAAAAAGATCAGCTGCCTGGCAGTACAACTGATCTTTATAAATGTCAAATTTCCTGACAGGAAACCCTGTCGCACGGATTAACGGAGACGGATTTCACTGTCGTAATATTCCCCATCATAATACATTTCTTCGTCGTAGTAACCTTCTTCACCGAAATAACCTTCCGGCGGACCTTCGGCATTCATGTTCACGCCGTAGTATTCGCGTTTTTTCACGACGGTCATCTGGTAGTAGATCACGGAAATATCCAACAGTTTTTCCTGGTAACCCATGATTTCTTCCAGGTTCGGAAGGTTCGGGTTGAGGCAGATATCACCCATGTATTTCACCTGTGCCAAATCGCCGCTCAACCAGCGCCCGTTGCGTTTCCCGAGTACGTATTCCCCCACCAGGTTCAGGCTTCCGTAAGGATCATAGAATTTCCAGACGCCTGTTGCCAATCCGTCTTTCACCATTCCTTCGTTCATCAGAACGCCATTGTCGTAATAGTTCTTCACGTACCCGTTGATGCGGTGCTCATTGGCGCTGCGTTCCCAGAAGGTATACAGCATCCTGATCTCATGGTGATCGGTGTGGGAGCAGTCGTATTTCTCAATTTTTTCAACGATGTAGCTTTTACAGATAGCCTGTCCGGTAGAATCGAGCAGGGTGAGTATTCCCTTTGATTTGAAACGCACCGTGTCGTTGATCTGCAGGATGGTATCGAAATAATTCACTTCGTACAGCTTGCGGCCCTCGTAATTGAAGAATGTCCAGTGTCCGACCTTTTTACCTGAAGAGATTTTCCCGATGCGGGCAACGGTATCGTTCGGGTAATACTTTGTCATGTTGTAATCGATGCCGGTTTTGTCGACCAGGCTCGGTCTTCCCATATAGGGTTCTTCGTATCCGCCTCCGGCGAGTCCCAACTGGTAAAGCATGCGTTCCAAACTGGTGGAACCGGCAATATCTCGGGTATTGAAGTAGATGGAATCTTTCCAGTCGAATTCATAGCGTACGCTCAGCTGGTTTTCTTCCCAGATTTTTTCTTCGATCGGCTGGTTGTACTGGAATTTCACGTATTGGTATTTGAAACCAAGTGTGTCAAAGGCTTCAAAATCATCAATCGGCTGACCTGAAAGGAAAAAACCGTGTTTTGCCAGGTTGCCGTTGAGGTGGTACGCTTTTGATTCACCCTGCAGCGCCCCGTTCTGGAAATTCAGGTCAAACAGCAAGGTGGTATCTCTTCCCGGCAGAGTTAGATACGTTTGCATGATGCCGTCCAACGCGCCGTATTCGTAATTGGATTTGGTGAATGCAATTTTGGTGCGTTCCAGGCTCGGACCTTCCAGGTGGCCGTCCACATAGTTCCATTGGGTCATTGTATCGCCCAGCCAGTTCATTTCATAGAAAGGCCCGTTGAGTACGCCGTTTTTGTAGTGACATACCTTTGCCAGGTAGTAGGTCGGTTTGTCAGGAAAGCTGTCTTTTAACAGTTCATTTTCGCGAAGTTCATAAGGGATATAACCGTCTTCTTTCTCCGGGTATTCGGTTGCGTAATAATAAACGGTTCCGTCTACCTCACCATTGGTGAAAGGCACTTTGGCTGTAATGTTACCAAACTGGTCTTTGGTGATCCATTCACCGGAAGGTTTCCCGTTGAGGAATTGTCCGCTGACTACTTTGTCGAACGCTTCCGCTTTTTTCTCGCTTAGTTTTTTGGACTTACCACTGTAGTATTCATATTCATAATTGTTTTCGTAGAAATGGCTTTCATCCACAGGTGTGTAGACAAAGCCTGCAAAAGGAACCACATTGTAGTTGAAGCTCTGCGAAACATTGCTATTGTAAATGGTGCCAGGAGTCATGAATTGCGAAAGGTATTTTTCCTTTCGTTTTTTCTTGTAGACTTTCATTGCTTTTTCCACCGCATTGGCGTGTTTTTTCCCCGCTGCATAATTGAATACAATACTTTCGGAAGAAGCTTTGAGCTTAAAGTCGGGCGAATGTGTATTGATGGTAAACGTGCCGCTGTATGGCTGGCCTTTGAAATACAATGTATAGTCATTGGTTGTTTCATAGGAACGATACCAGTATTCAACACGGCTGTTCAACACGGTGTCTGCCAGTGTTTTGCCCATGAATTCGCTTCCCGGGTAATGGTAATACGAACCACTGATGAGGGTTTTGGCTGTCAGGTCGCCCACCGAATATTCTTCATTGGCGCTCACACTTTCGTAGTCTTCGCTGAATGTGGCCGTAGAATGATCAATGAGGTCTTTGTTGAGTGCGTAATAATCGGTTGTCAGTGTGCGGCTTACCGGGTCAAAAGCGATCCGTGTGGCTACTGTGGTATCGAAACGCCAGAGTGATTCGTTCAATACCTCCGCATTTACGAGCGGCACCGAAAGCGTATCGGAGTTGTTATAAGAGAAAAACGAATCGTAATTGTTGGCGGTATAGATACGGTTGTTGATGCGGTGCTTGTTCTTTGGCGGCGCCTGGTTCACCGTTTTGATAAAGTTACCCGCCGAATCATAGAGATTCACATAGATGAGCTTGTTGAGGTAGTCGAAGGCTTTTTCTTCGTACTGGTTGGTGCCAGGCAGGTAATTGATCACGTTTGCCGGGTTACCGTTGTCCCAGAAAACAGTGTCTTCTTTCACCAGTTTGCCTTCTTTGACCTCAAAACGGTATTTCAGCTGCCCGTTCTCGTGGTATTCTTCGTATACCTTGTCGTAGGCAAGCACATAACCGATAGAGTCGATGAGCTGTGCCCGCGTGTAGTATTTGTTGTTGACGAGGTAGGTTCGGTCATTACGGCTGTAAGAGAAATCCAGGCTCCCGATCGTACTCGGTCCGTAATCGCCGTAAATAAGCCCGTTGCCGTAATCTTCGCCGGGATAGGAGCGCAGTTTTTCTTCCGGCAGCTCGAGGCCCTCTTCTTCTTTCTGTTCGTACAAATGATAGTTGTAGGCAAAAGGCTGGAAATTGTTCATGTTATCATTGTCGAGCTCAAATTCATTCCGGTCAATGTTGGACAGATCAAGAATCTGGTTGCGGATGATTACGCCTCTTCCTACCTGTTCTTTTTCAGGAATAAAATAATGCCGTTTTACGATGACGTCTCCGGTCCAGATTGTTTTATAACCATCCCGTTTTATTTTGTAGCCATATTCGTACCATTCGCCGCTTTCTTCGCCGTTGGTATAATGGCCTGTTTCCATGACCTTGCCATCGATAAGATTGGTATATGGCCCATGCAGTAAGCCATTGGCGTAGTGAACGATCATGGTGTTGGTATCCTGGTAGGTTCCATCAAGGAATTTTTCTATTTCAAGTTTCGAAACCATGAAAGTACTGAAGCTGAATTCATTGTAAAACCATTTTCCGGTTTTCAACCCATCGGTAAAATAACCCGCCTTGATGGTATCACCCAATGTGGTCATCCAGCAGGCAAAACCGTTGAGCTGGTTGTTTTTCAATGAAAAGACCGCCGCGACCTGGTCATTTTTATACCGCAGGACGTTTTCCTTGTCCACAAACGGAATGTCGCGGTAAAATTGTACGTACTCACCGTCGGGCAATGGTTCCAGTGTCGGAGTGATGTCCTGTTCGAGCGGAATGCGAAAGTTGATCAGCGTGCCCGGGTATTCGGAACGCAACGCTACAAAGGTTTTCTTATATTTCCTGAATTCTTTCCCGTTTGGGAATTTGATGTAGCGTTTCACGTCTTTGACTTCCGTGGAAACGATCGAGCGGTTGAGCGAATCGCGGTGGATAATCTCTTCCTGCTTGACGCCATACTTGAACGACCGCTGACTGTACTCGATTTCTTCCTGGTAAGGATATACGTAATACGTTTTTCCGTTCATCACATGCGTTTCCTGCTGAGCAGCTGCGGTGCACGTTACGGTGAGAAGGATAAAGGTGATTATGTGTTTCATGTGTTATTTATTGTTCGTTGAAAAGAGGGTATAGTCTATCGTTTCGATGGTCTGGTAATGTTTTTCGCCGTCGGCATGTGCTTTCCGGTGGGTTATTCTAACGGGCCGCTGACTGGCATCGAAGCGAAATACGCTGATGTTTCGCGTCACAAACTCCTGGTCTACAAATGTAGAATCAATAAAGCCGGTAAACACGCCTTTTTTGGAGTATGTGAAATGACGGTGCTGTGTAAACGGGTAATCGGTCCAGCGGATCATGTGCGGGTAGTTGTCATTGTGATAATCGTAATGCGTAACGTTGCGTTCGGTTACAGTATTGCGCACCTGGTAACGTTTTTCCGGTTTGCGCGGCGTACCCCTGATAACCCAGTCGTTTTCACCGGGATGACCGATGGAGTCGATGGATAGCGCACCCCAATATTTTTTGTTCGGGAAAAAGTGGTAGCGTTGGTCATTGTAATTGTCTTCGTACTGTTCCACTCGCTTCCTGGGTTTGTTTTTTTGCAGGCAGATATACGCTTCGGTGGATTCGTCATCGTTGGAGACCATAGGCTGCAACGGTTTGATGTGGAAAAATGCCGGGTAGGCCGTAGGGATCAGTGCATACCTGCGTTCGGATATTTTGAGTCCTTCGGCGTATTCGTTGCGTTCCACACCGACCAGTTTACCCGCTTCGTTGAACGTATAAATAATCTTGGTCCTGAGGTCTGAAACCGGTTGCCCTTCATCCGTATCATCCAACTGTGTGGTGCGGTAAATGCGCCAGGTAAACGACTGAATCCCTTGTTCACGGATAATGGAATCATTGAACCAGAACGGGAAGTTGAGATGTGCCGCAATTTCTTCCTGGAAGAACAAGGGGTGAATGATGGAAGGCTGCGCCACAACAGCATCTTTCTTCACACTGTTTTTGCCGCCGCAGGCACCCAGCAGCAGCGCAAAACAACCCACAATTACAACACGTTTCCTCATAGGGATAAAAATAGGTTTTTAATTGGTTTGAAAGAACGGGACCTGGAAGATTATATCTAAGATTGATCAATGATGAATTGAAAAATGATCAAGGCGGCTCTTATTTGGTTTAAACGCGCCTTTTTCCTGATAATTGACCATTCTTCAATCGATGATTTGTTTGCACAGAATTGTTTATTTTATTCGATCCAAAAGTGCTGAACATGACCGATCTGCCTGATTGCATCACTTTTCACTACCTTTGCATCATGCAGGAAGAAAGGCCGATAACGGATTGGTTGCCGCTTACAAAAAAAGAAGTGGAAAAAAGGGGGTGGGATGAACTGGATGTGATTCTCATTTCCGGCGATGCCTATGTAGACCATCCTGCATTCGGAACGGCTGTTATCGGAAGGATCATCGAGTCGGAAGGATTCAAGGTTGGCATTATTGCACAGCCCAACTGGCGCGATGATTTGCGCGATTTCAAAAAGCTGGGCAAGCCAAAGTGCTTTTTTGGCGTAACGGCAGGCTGCATGGATTCGATGGTGAATCATTACACGGCTGGGAAGCGTCTGCGGTCGACCGACGCTTACACGCCTGGCGGAGAAGCCGGTTTCAGGCCCGACTATGCAACAACGGTTTATTCGACAATCCTGAAAGAACTTTACCCGGACGTCCCGGTGCTCATTGGCGGAATTGAGGCCAGCCTGCGCCGTGTTTCGCATTACGATTACTGGAAAGACGAGCTGATGCCGTCCATTTTGGTAGATTCCAAAGCCGATTTGCTGGTATACGGAATGGGCGAGCAGCCGTTGCGCGATGTATTACGCCTGATCAGAAAAGGTGTGCCGTTTTCTTCGTTGACGACCGTAAACCAAGTGGCTTTTTTGCAGGACGGGAACAGGGAATTGCCGAAAAACAAGCAATGGGAAACCGTTGAATTGTCGAGCCACGAAAAATGCCTGGAAGACAAGCTCGCTTATGCCGCCAACTTTAAAGTGGTTGAAGTGGAGTCAAATAAGCTCAATGCCAACCGCATCATGCAGCGCGTGGGCGATAAAATGCTGGTGATCAATCCACCGTATAAGACCATGACCGAAAAGGAAATGGACCAGTCGTTTGATTTGCCGTATACCCGCCTTCCGCACCCGAAATACAAGAAACGCGGAGCAATTCCGGCCTACGACATGATCAAGTTTTCGGTGAATATGCACCGGGGATGTTTCGGCGGCTGCAGTTTTTGCACCATTTCGGCACACCAGGGCAAATTCATTGCTTCGCGCAGTGAGAACAGCATCATGAAAGAAATCGACGAAGTGGTGAAACACCCTGAATTCAAAGGCTATTTGTCGGATATCGGTGGGCCTTCTGCCAACATGTACCGCATGAAGGGCAAGGACGAAGCCATCTGTGAGCGTTGTTCGAGCCCGAGCTGCATTCACCCGGTGATTTGCAACAACCTGGATACATCGCACAGGTCTATGATCGACCTTTATCGTAAAATCGATGCACATCCGGGGATCAAAAAAGCGTTCGTCGGTTCGGGAATCCGCTACGATTTGCTGGTCGACGACTTCAACAAGAACAATGAAGACGGCAACCACGATGAATACATCGAACAGTTGATTACACGTCACGTGAGCGGACGTTTGAAAGTGGCGCCCGAGCATACATCCGATGCGACGTTGCGTGTTATGCGAAAACCATCGTTCAAGTATTTCCACAAGTTCAAGGAGAAATACGATGCCTTGTCGAAAAAGCACAACCTGAACCAGCCGCTGATCCCGTACTTTATTTCCTCGCATCCGGGCTGTGAAGAAGCCGATATGGCCAACCTGGCTGCCGAAACAAAGGAAATGGGCTTTCAGCTCGAACAGGTGCAGGATTTCACCCCGACCCCGATGACGGTCGCCGAAGTGATTTATTACACAGGTGTTCATCCCTATACGCTCAAGCCGATCAAAACGGCCAAGACCAAAGAAGAAAAGCAAAATCAGAACCGCTTTTTCTTCTGGTACAAGCGCGAAAACCAGCCATGGATCCGCGAACGTTTGCAAAAAGCCAATCGCCCGGAGCTCATAACGCAATTACTCGGTGATCGGGTAGAAAGCAAGGAAGCTTTTGGTTCTTCTCGCCGTGGAAATCCTCAGCCCGACAAGGCTTCCAAAGGCAGCAAACCGGTTCCGAAATGGTTGGAGGAGCGGAGGAAAAGAGATGGGAAACGGTGATATAAAAAAATAATTTACGATCTTTAACCTATGAATTTAAACAGCTTCATAACAATAGACCCTGAAAAAAGGTTTGGCAAACCTATTTTGATCGGAACGCGTATTTCTGTTGCTGATGTATTAGGTTGGCTCGCTAATGGCATGACCAAAGAGGAAATTATTGTTGATTTCCCTCAATTGACAGAAGAAAGTATCAATGCTTGTCTGTTCTTTGCTGCTTCTCGTGAAGGGCATCTTGGAATTGCTTCATGAAAATACTGTTTGATCAAAATATATCTCATAGGCTCATTCAATATGTTCATGATCTTTATCCTGAAGCAAAACAGGTGAGAGAGCTTGGAATAGAAGACGCAACCGATCGTGAAATATGGGAGTATGCAAAAAAAGAAGGTTACACAATTGCCACTTTCGATGCTGATTTCTATGATTTTTCTTTGATTTGGGGACATCCACCAAAGATCATTTGGATTCGGTCACGGAATCAAACTACAATTGAGATCGAGCGCTTGTTGAGAAAACACTATTCAAGTATCATTGATTTTTCTCGTGATAATGAATTGGCTTGCCTGGAATTGTTGAATATTTGATTGTTCATTTTTCCAGCTTCCCGTTACTTTTCCACCACAGGCGCATTCTTACCAAGGTTTTTGTTTGAAACCGTATCTTTACCGTAAAATTGATCCATGAGTCGTCCGCTGATATTTATTACCAATGATGATAGCCTGCTGGCCAAGGGAATTGCTTCGTTGGTGGAAGCAGCACGCCCGTTTGGTGATATCGTGGTCATCGCTCCTGATAAACCGCAATCGGGGATGGGACATGCCATTACGATCCATGATCCACTGCGCTTGCATCCGGAACACTTATTTGAAGGAATTGAAGCCTATTCCTGTACCGGAACACCTGTGGACTGCGTAAAGCTTGGGGTATACGAAATCCTGCACCGCAAACCCGATTTATTGCTTTCTGGAATCAATCATGGTTGCAATGCGTCGACCAATATTCTGTATTCGGGAACGATGTCGGCAGCTGTGGAAGGAGCCATGGAACACATTCCGAGCATCGGTTTTTCATTGGATAATTTTGACCATGACGCCGATTTTTCAACCGCCAAAGCAGTCGCAGCAAAGGTGATTGAGAAAGTTCTGGCAAACGGTCTGCCTGATGGCGTTTGTCTCAATGTCAATATCCCGAATGTGGCCCCGGCCGACCTGAAAGGCATCCAAGTGTGCAAACAAGCTTATGCCTATTGGGAAGACCGTTTCGACAAACGCCAGGACCCGTTCGGGAAAACCTATTACTGGCTTACCGGCACGTTTAATGTACAGGAAGAATCGACGGGGACCGATTTGTATTACCTCGCAAAAGGTTTTGCAACGGTGGTACCGACACAATTTGATTTAACGGCGCATTCCGCCATCAACAGTCTTAACGAACAGTTTTCATGAAACGTAAATTCAACTGGAATATCCGCGTTACCGTTGGGTTCATCATCGGCCTGTTGACACCGGCTCTTTCCATTCCGTTGGTGATCTGGATCTTGGCGATATCGCAGGATTTCTATTTCTCGCAGCTGTGGTACAAATTTACCGTTAACAGCATGGTGCAGTGCAAATTCCTGTCGTTGGCCTGCATTCCCAACCTGGGCTGGTTTTACCTTTTCCTCAACAAGGAACGTTACGACCTGGCACGCGGAGTCATCATCGGCTGTGCGGCATTTATTCCGTATATTGTCTACGTTGTTTTTATTCGCTGATGGCCGCAAAAAAATTGTACATCATTGCCGGAGAAGCTTCCGGTGACCTGCATGGCAGCAATGTCATGAAAGAATTACTTCGTTCGGAACAGGATATGAACATCCGGTTTTGGGGCGGCGATAAAATGGAAGCTGCAGGCGGCACGATGGCGATGCACATCCGCAAACTGGCCTATATGGGTTTTGTGGAAGTATTGATGAACATCCGGACCATTTTGCGCAATATCCGTTTCTGCAAGGAAGATATTGAAGCGTTCCGGCCTGATGCCTTGCTGCTGATCGATTACCCGGGATTCAACATGCGTATTGCCGAATGGGCTAAAAAACGCGGGATCAAGGTCTATTATTACATTTCACCAACGGTCTGGGCCTGGAAAGAAAAACGCGTGGAGAAAATCCGGCGTGATGTGTTTCAGCTGTTTGTCATTCTGCCGTTTGAAAAACCGTTCTACGCCAAACACAATTACGAGGTTGAGTACGTGGGCCATCCGTTGCTGGATGCGATCGAGCAATACAACGAACAACCAGTTGAACCTCTTGCCATACCCGACGATCCGCGACCGATCATTGCCGTACTTCCCGGAAGCCGGATGATGGAGCTCAAAAAAAAGCTGCCGGTCATGCTTACGTTAATCGATGCGTTTCCCGCTTACCGTTTTGTGATTGCAGGCGCACCGAATATGCCGAAAGAAGTCTATGATCAACTGATCGGGAATCACAATGTTCCGGTAGTTTTCGGGCAAACGTACGCCTTGCTGCAACAGTCGGAGGCGGCAGTTGTGACTTCGGGAACGGCGACGCTTGAAACCGGTTTATTCGGCATTCCGCAGGTGGTTTGTTACATGGGAAATCCAATTTCGTTCTGGATTGCCAAGCGTTTGGTGAATGTCAAATACATCTCGCTGATCAACCTGATCCTGGATGAAGAAATCGTTACGGAGCTCATCCAGAATGATTGCAACCCGGAGCGCCTGAAGAAAGAATTGTCCATGATCCTGAAAGGCCAGCCCAAGCGCGCAACGATCGAGGAAGGCTACGCGAAAATCAAGGCCATGCTGGGCAAGGGTGGAGCATCCGAAAAAGTTGCACAATCCTTGTTGAAAACTATTTAGCCATCGGTTTTTAAGCAAGTCGGTCGCCGTTAACTTTGTTGTTGTGACGCGTATACTCACATGCTGTGCGATTTTATTGCCGTTCTTTTTTGTTGCCCAACAGATGAGGATCGGGGTTTTGCGCGATTATGAAGTGAAGCGGATCGTATTTGCTTACGACGAAGGCAGTTACAATATCATCGGCGATACGACCGAACTTGGCACCATTCTCCCCAATGAATTTGTGGATCTTGCACTCACCGAAGACCATAAAGTTTCCGTTAAAATCGGGACCATCGAATCGGGAACTTACGATAAAGTGTTGCTCGTAGCAACCAAATTGGGCAACTCAATCACTTACAGTACGCGGATACCGCAGGTGAAAGAACGCAAATACAGGGAAGATGTTGAAATAACCGGCGGTGGAGCAGGGCTTACCATCGTCAACCTGGTGGATATGTCGTATTACCTGGGTGGCGTTGTGGAATCGGAGGGCGGCGGCGGTCGCGACCTGGAATACTATAAAGTACAGGCGGTGATGAGCCGCACTTATGCGTTGAAATACAAAGACCGCCACAGCAAGGAAGGTTTTGGTTTATGTGATCGGGTGCATTGCCAGGCTTACCATTACCAGCTGCGCTTTACACCGTTGATCGATTCGGCGGTACAGCAGACCAAAGGCGTTGTGATGACCGACAGCCGGAATCAGCTTGTGGATGCGTACTTTCATGCCAATTGCGGCGGACAAACCAGTGAGCCGGATTATGTCTGGAACAACAAGGTGTCGTACCTGAATACCTTCAAAGATACGTTTTGCATTTACACCAGGCAGGCCACGTGGGAGAAACGCATTCCGCAGCGGGACTGGGCCGAATTCCTGGTAAACCAATACAACTACCCGATCGATGATTCGGTGCTGGGGCCGATGATCTATACGTTCAATCAACCCGAACGGGCGGCCTTTTTTCAATACCCATGGCTTGGAATTCCACTGCGTGATATCCGCACCAAGTTTAACCTCAAGTCAACCTTCTTCAATTGTTATCCCGAAGGAACGGATGTGGTGCTGCGCGGCCGTGGTTATGGTCACGGTGTGGGACTTTGCCAGGAAGGAGCGATGAAGATGGCGAAATACGGCTACAGCTACCGGCAAATCCTGCTGTATTATTTTCCCGGCGTAAAGGTGGTGAACCAGTTGGAACAGCAGTTTTTTAGCCAGCGACCAAAAATCCTGGGGGAATAGCTACCCACAAAATCCGTTCATCTGCCGGAAATAATTCTGCGTTTTTCACAAAATAAAAAAACCCAATCTTTCGATCGGGTCTTAATGATTTTAGGCAGAGGAATAATATCTTTTGGGAGTTACTTTCTCTCTTTACTCCTGTAAAGGTGATACATTCTCCCTGATTCCCCGGCCTGCATTTTCTAAACGACACTTTTCATTCACGGAAATGTCATTTTAAGCATTTTAATTTTCCTGATGTATCAATATTTGCCGTGAAAACAATCCTGTATCGGCAGCGATTACAAGTTGGTAAAAACCAGAAGAAAGGCCGTTCAAAGCAATATTTCCCTCTTCTGAAAAGAGCGTCGTTTCACGCACTAATTTCCCCGACAGATCAACTAATTGCACGGTTGCACGCGACCAGTTGCCTGTAACCGTAAGGGTGCCGCTCGCCGGTTGCGGATAAATGCTGACGTTCAAATCATTTTCCGTGAGTCCTGCAGTTGAAGGTGGTTCTTCCAGCAGGATTTGCCCGTCGCTGACAAATTCACTCAGCAAACCGGCTTCATTTTCGGCGCGAACGTGAACGAAGTAAGTCGTTCCAAGTACCGGATTCTGCAATACGTGATTGATTGAATTCACCATTCCGGCATTCGTCCATGGCAAAATATCCTGTGTAGCAGCTGAAGTTCCTACGGCGAAGCTGTAATGATTGATTCCCGAATGCACATCGGTGAAATTCCAGTTGGCCGAAACAACAGGATTGTAGATTGTATCGAGATCTGCTCCCGAAACGCCGTCGTTTAATGCCGTTAGCTCCGGGGAAGTCCAGTCGATGCGGTATTCTTCAGCGGCAACCGATGACCAGTTTCCGAGATAATCGACCACGAAGGTCGCCACTTTAGCGGCCGTGGCACCGTTGTCACTCTGGTAGCGCAGCAATGAATCGGTATCGCCAAGTGACAGGTCGAGTTGATTGTAACGCGATTGGTAAACGCTCACTTCATCGTAACGAACGCCGCAGCCACCTGAACGCAAGCTGAAGCCGTTGGCTGTTTTCAGCGGGTCGGGATCAATCCATTCCACTACAAAGGCATCATCGACGTAAACCTGGATCGCGCCGCCTTCCGGATCGTAGGTTACTTTCATATCGTACGTTACATTTTCGGCAACCACGACGGTGTCTTCTGCCTGCAGCGTCCAGCTATCGTTGACCACTTCGTAGATCTGCGCCACATTGGTTCCTTCACGCAGGTACACGAAATAGGAATTCCCGCGGTTAGGCAGCGATGTATTGTCGCAGAAGAAATGCGCTCCGGCACGCTGGTTCACTCCAGCAGAAGTGATGGTCTGCTTCCAATGGTACAGGTATTCATGCAAACTATCCTGCATCACCGCAATGGCTGCGTTGGAGTTGGTTTGAGATACATCGGTCATTTCATACGATTGACTGATCGCATTCCAGTCACCGGTGACTTCTGACCATGCTGTTGCTTCCAAATCGAAGGACTCGTCGAGGTAACCATAATCGGTATTTCCATGCCAATCGCCGGAAGCATTTACCTTGTCAGACACGCGCGCATATTGTTTCGCAACGCCGGCGCCGATGTCCGAATCGGTAAAATGCACCGTATAATTTGTTGTTTGGTAATCCGGAATGGCTTCTACGATGGAAGATGGCGGCTCGGTATCCAAACTTGTGCTGGTCCAATTCGCGGCCCAGCCTGTTCCTGTCGTAGCACAGTCCGACCTGAATTCCAATGTCAGCGCTCCGCCCGAAGCCGTAACCGTTCCCGGTGAGGTGGTTCCCGTATACACACCGATGAGATTCGCGTCGATGGAATTGCCGTCGTAGATAAAGAGTTTGTCGTAGCCCTGTTCGACCGAAAACTGCGTGAACGTGATCGATACATTGGAAACACTTGCCGGTTCAATGACCCAGATCAGGCGTTCGTCATCATTATAACTGCCGGCAGCACCTCCTGAATCGTAAACAGCGCCCGAACCTGCGGTCAATGTATTGATGGTCGGGTTGTTATTGATCAACCGGTAATACTTCTCCCAGTTCCAGTTGATTCCCGGATCGGTGTGCGATTGGTTCGGATAGTGCTGATGCCCTTTGATTTTGGTACAGCCACCCAATGTTTGCGTCACGTCGCTCGAAGCACCGTAGTACGTTCGCAGGGCAGGAATTCCATAGCCCGAATTAACAATGTCGCGGCTCAGGTCTGCTGATGCCGTGTACATTGCTTCGGTATACCATTGTGGCTGCGTCACATAACCTTCGTGCTCATAACCGATCGTATACGGATTTTCGGAACCCACGTGCCACGCTTTGTCTTCTTCGAGCACCATTTGCGTAATCTGGCCGTCGGAAGAACGAATGACATAATGGTACGAAACGCTCGAGCTGCAGTTTTGCGCCCATGAGATGGCTCCTGCGTAAGTTCCCTGGATCGTGTGGATCGTGATGGCCGAAACTGCGATTCCGTTGCGGGAGCTGAAATTGCAGGTAGCGGCCGGGTTGAAAATCGCAGGTCCGTACTGTGTCGATTTCACAACGCTTACCAATGGCTGGTACTGAAGGCCTGAAGGCGTTGAAATGGCTGTTTCCGAAAAGATAATTTTCGGCGCGGAAAGCACATTAAAATTGGCCGTACCGAACAGATCGCGCAGGTCGAAGTTGTAGTTCGGAAAATCGTATTGCGCCTGGTACTCCGGGTTGTTGAGGAATTTGAAAATTTCGTAAACTTCGCTGTTTCGGGCAAAATCGTTCACTGCTCCCGAATCGGGGATAAACGACAATTTCAGCAAGGTATTCCTGATCAGTGCCGCGTCGAGGTTGCTGTGGAGCGGATGTTCGTTTTCGTTGTAAATGGCTGTAAACGTGGCGGCGTAAGCGTTCATTTCTGCTGCGGGATCAGCCAGGATAGTTGCTGCCGGAATTCCGGATTTGACAGAAACCAGTGACAGGTTGTTATTGAAGTATCCTTCACCGTCTGCGATTAGTCCCAAAAATCCCCAGGCGCGCGGCATTCCGGTACACGATTCCTGCACGGATGCGTCGAGGTGTGTCATACGTGTCTGCACAAACGAAACAGCTTCCAGTAAACCTTTCGGAACCTGCGGATGGGCAGTATAAGCATCGTTGCAATACGATTGAAAAGAAGGAGATTGGGCGATTAAAGAAACCGGAACGCAAAGAAGCAATCCCACAAGTACGCGACTCAACATAGTAGTAATTTTTACCCAAATGTAGGCAAAAAGAAACCCGTTAAAGCAGTCATTTTCAACTAAAAAGATTTAGCAATGAAAGTTTTTTAGTTTGGTAGTTTTCAGTTATCCGTTGAACCGTTTTCAGTTGGTCAGTTTCTGAAGCAAACTGAAAACTGTCTGACTGAAAACCATCCAAACTAATAAGGGAAAAGATTGATCCAAATGATCCGCGCCCAGCGAAAGTTGAAGAAACTGAAAATCACCAACGTCGTCAAAATCAGCGTAAAGAACAGCCAGAGCGGAACGAACCAGAACGTCGCGAAAAATACCACGAACATTTCCAAAATCGTTAGTCCGTAGCTCACATACATGGCGCCGAGGAAATAACCCGGTTCTTTTTCAAAGCGGTAGCCACACTCGCTGCATTGTTCATGCATACGGGGCACGCGCAGCAGGAAGATGTTGCCTTTACTTTCAAAAATGTCGCCTTTTTCACAGTTAGGACATTTTCCTTTTATGGTAGATTGAAAAGAAGCCATCGTTTTTTAGCAAAGTTAAGATGGAAGGTTTTCGTGATCGTTATGTTTAGGTTGCAAAAAGTTGTATTATTCAGACATTTTGTCTAATCTTATGCATGGCTGATTTCCCCGTTTTATCCATTCATCAGTTCCACGCAAGCGGCGCAGAACAATTGTACGTTAATCACTTCTCCGATCACCTTGAACGGCATCATGCCCGCATTTCACATCCGCACAAGCACGATTTTTACCTGGTAGTGCTTATTACGCAGGGATCGGGTTTTCATGAAGTTGATTTTGAACGCTATGAAGTACAGCCGGGAGCAGTCTTTTTTATGCAGCCCGGACAAACGCATTACTGGGAATTTTCGCCGGATGTGGAAGGGCTGATTTTCTTTCATTCCATGGCTTATTATCAATGGCAGTTCCCGAATAGCCAACTGGGTGATTTCCCTTTTTATTTCTCGCGCAGGAACAAGCCGTTTTTACAGTTAAGTGATTCGGAAACACCAACAATTGCACGTCAGTTCAACGAAATCCTGGCCGAATTTTATTCCGATTTGCCGTATCGCTATTCCAAGATCGGGAGCTTGTTGCATTGTTTGTACATCGACCTGAGCCGAAGCTATTCTGCTGAAGGACCGCAAAAGGTGATTTATTTTCAGCCCTATGCCGAACGTTTTAAAATGTTTGAAGAACAATTGAACAACGATTACAAAACCGAAAAATCAGCGGCATATTATGCGGCGAAGCTGCACATTACAACCAAACACCTGAATCGGATCTGCAAGGAAATTACCGGTAAGACGAGTACGGAAGTTATTGCCGAACGTGTTTTGCTCGAAGCCAAACGATTGCTCAGTGGCGGCTCCAAAAACCTGAATGAAATTGCCCGCGAATTGGGTTATGAAGAATATGCGTATTTCTCCAGATTGTTCAAGCAGTATTGCGGTGAAAGCCCGCGGGTGTTCTTACAGCGCTACCACTGATCAGCTAAGCCGGTCGCTGAGGATTTTCATTTCGATCACCGGCGAGATTTTCTCATAAAGAATGTTGTGCACCGCTTCCAGGATCGGCATTTCCACCTGGAACTTTTTGTTGATTTCGTGCACGCATTTGGTGGCGTAGTACCCTTCGGCGATCATGTCCATTTCCAATTGCGCTGTTTTCACCGAGTAGCCTTTCCCGATCATGAAACCGAAGGTACGGTTGCGCGAAAATTTGGAATAAGCGGTCACCAGCAAATCGCCCAGGTAAGCGCTTGATTTGACGTCGCGGTGAATCGGGCTCACTTCGTCGATGAAATTTTCGATTTCCTGGATGGCATTTGAAATAAGTACTGCCTGGAAATTGTCGCCATAACCAAGTCCGGCGCAAATCCCCGATGCAAGCGCATAAACGTTTTTCAGCACAGCTGATAATTCCGTTCCGAACAGGTCATCTGAAATGGCGGTCTTGATGTATCGGCACGAAAGCAGGTTGGCCATATCGGTGGCGGTTTGCTCATTCTGACAGGCAATGGTCAGGTATGACAGGCGTTCCAGCGCAACTTCTTCGGCATGGCATGGGCCGCTGATAATACCGATCGCATTGTATGGCGTTCCGAATGTCTTGTGGATAAACCGGGCAGGAATGGCATTGTATTCGGGTACGATACCTTTCACAGCCGAAAACACTTTTTTGCCGTTGAATAATTCAGGCTTCACGTTTTCGAACAGCTTTACTAAAAAGGCAGAAGGTGTCGCTATGATAATAATGTCAGACGGACGGATAATTTCCTCAAGATCGGTGCTGATATTGATTTTCGCGAGGTCAAATTCAACCGATTGCAGGTAAGTCGGATTGTGGCGGTACTTCAGAATATGGCCTACGGCGGTTTCGTTGCGCATATACCAATTCACCGAGTTGAGGTTGTTGCACAGGATTTTAACCAGTGCAGTAGCCCAACTTCCGCCTCCGATAACCGCTACTTTTTTGACCCTTCTTTCCATATCCAGAAGCAACAAAAATAGCGATTTATTGATTCGTTCAACAGCGAGTCACGGCTTTGGAAAAATAAAGTAGGGCTGTGGATTTTTCTATGCGGTTAAATCAACAGGCGCAGGTGGTAGTGGGGATTTAAAGGGAATGGGGTATTCGTGCGGATGATCATCAATAAGGGGGCTGATAGTTATTTGATAATCAACTACATAGTAATATTGCAATATTGATTTTTTACTGGTTGAACCAGTGATAAAACATAATCTATTTAAAATCAGGTTGTTGCATTTTTCTTGCAAGGTTTGGATTCATTGATCAGATCCTGTAGAAGTGTCCGGGACACATACGTCGACTGAAATATTTTATTTTAAAACACTGTAAATCAATATCATAGTAATATTGCAATATTAATCCGCAATATGCTCTTGCTTAATTCTTCTTCACCACTTCCAACTCCACCGTTTTTCGATTCGACTCCGGACGCGTACCGAACACATAATCCCACAACGGAGATGTCACTCCGAAAGCACGGTCGTGTTGCTGAAAATGATGGATCATGTGATAGTTCCACCAGAATGAAAACCGTCTTGGCGGCGAATATCGATGAACGATATAATGCACAGCCATATAGGAAAGATAACCCCACAGGAAACCGGTCCCGAATACCAGCGCCCAGTCTCCCATAAACAGGTAAAAGAATCCCAGTAAAATAGCGGCAATGATCAGCGATGGGACAGGGGGAAGCACCAGCCGTTCATGATCATTCGGGTACTCATGATGGATACCATGAAAGGTGTATTTAAAACGCGAATTGTAGGATCCGTCGCCAGCTTTATGATACAAAAACCGGTGCATCAGGTATTCGGCCAATGTCCAGGCAAAGATTCCCGAAAAAAGAATCAGCGTCATAAGCAGGAGAGAAGTTCCGGGATGCAGGTGCAGGTACCACCAAAGCATGGAAACTCCAAGCACAAGATAAAGAATGGTAATGACAAGGGGGTGAGTTTTGGTCAATAATTCCAGGAACCGGTTATTAAAAATACGCGGTGACTTGGAATTTGGATAGATGCGAACTCGGTAAAGGCTCATAGCTATTTGTTTTTAAACTCCGTGAGGGTTAAGTTCGCTATTAGCACAATTGATTTTACCGCTTTTAGAAACTTTAACAGCGTAAAGCGTAACCATCGGAACAAGTATTTAACCAATCATCGAAAAATAGAAAGTCCTTCAGTCCGTTTCGCGTAATTTTCACTACCTATTTTATAATCGATGAAAAAAGCTCTACTTCTCCTCTCTGTCGGCTGCACGTTCGGTCTGCATGCGCAAATGCACAAATGCTACTCCAAAGAAGCAATCACCTACCAAAATAACCTCACTCCGGGGTATGCCGAGGCGGTGAATCAACAATTTGAAATCGCCAAACAATGGTCGCAGGAAAACGGTCCGAAGCGCTCATTGTATACCATTCCGGTAGTTTTCCATGTGGTCTATAACACGCCCGAAGAAAACATTCCCGATTCGGTGATCATGGACCAATTGGTGCGGTTGAATGAAGATTACGCCCGCCTGAATGCAGATACAAGCAACATGCGCGCTGAATTTATGCCTGTTGCCGGTGCTACGCAAATCCAGTTTGTGCTGGCAGGAATTGATCCGCAGGGAAATCCTACCTCAGGAATTACCCGTACCAGCTCAGCGACAACCAGTTTCGGTTCGTTTGGTGCTCTTTTCGGCGACTTCACCGATCTTGAAAAAGTGAAATCAACGGCGAATGGCGGGCATGATGCCTGGGATCAGGCGCATTACCTCAATATCTGGATTTGCGATATGTCAATCGCCGGTCAGCCGTTTTTGCTGGGATATGCTACACCGCCTGCCGGACTTCCAAACTGGCCAGTGGGTTCTACGCCTGCCGGCTTAGGTGATGGCGTTGTGCTGCAATACCAGGCAGTTGGATCAAACAACCCGAATTCTCTGGGAATTGCAAACTACGATGTGCTCGGAAGAACAGCCGTTCACGAGGTGGGACATTACCTTGGCCTGCGACATATTTGGGGCGACGGCGATTGTACAATGGACGATGGAATCAATGATACACCCGATGCAACCGATGCTTCTCAGCAAGATTGCGACCTGAACAAAAACACGTGTAATGCAGATGTTGACGGACATGGCGACTTGCATGACATGGTCGAAAACTTCATGGACTATTCAGCTGAAACCTGCCAGAATTCGTTCACCGATCAGCAGGCAGGGTTGATGCACGGCGTATTGGAAAACCAGCGCTATGATTTGGTACACAACAATCCGGCCGGACTCAAAGAACTGACAGTGAATGTTTCCTGCTTTCCAAACCCGGTGAATGAATTGTTGACCGTAGTTTCGGACCAATCAATCGAAACCGTTGAAGTGATCGACCTGAATGGAAAGATGTTGCTTCAGACTGCGGTCAACGGAACGAAAACAACGCTTGCTCTGCAGGCTTTTGAAGCAGGAATGTACACGGTAATCATTCGTCATTCCGGTGGAATGGTTGCGCAACAACGTGTTGCTGTTGTAAAATAAGATCTTAGAAAAGAGATTAAAGCGCCCTGTTCCCTTCCGGTTCGGGGCGTTTTTGTTTAACTTTAGCATCAACAAACTTGCTAAGATCGTTCAGACTATGAAATCGCTCGCTATCCGCACATTTGAAGAATACCGTGAAAAATACGCCCAAAGTGTTGCCGACCCGGCTGCCTTTTGGAGTGAAATTGCGCAAAGTTTTCAATGGATGAAACCATGGGACAAAACCCTCGAATGGAATTTCCGGGAACCGAAAGTAGAATGGTTCAAAGGCGGGCAGTTGAATATTACTGTCAATGCGCTCGACAGGCACCTGGCCGAAAATGGCAGTAAAAAAGCGTTTCTGTGGGAACCGAACGATCCTGCTGCAACAGGCGTCACATACACTTATGCAGAATTGCATGCAGCTGTATGCCGTTTCGCCAATGCGCTGAAGGCAAAAGGCATTCGAAAAGGGGATCGTATCTGTGTTTATATGCCGATGATTCCCGAGCTGGCGATTGCTGTACTGGCTTGTGCGCGCATCGGTGCCATCCATTCTGTTGTGTTTGCCGGGTTTTCTGCCAATGCATTGGCCGACCGGATCGAAGATGCCAAAGCAACAATGGTCATTACCGCCGATGGACTCAACCGTGGCGCTAAAACGATGAACCTGAAAGAAATTGTTGACGACGCTTTAAAGGCTGCTCCTGTTAACAATGTCATCGTTTACAATTGTTTGGGCCGTGATTGTAATATGATTGCCGGTCGCGACAGCTGGTGGCACGATGTGATTGAAAGCCGCTCTGCGCAATGCGACCCCGAACCGATGGACGCCGAGGATCCCCTGTTTATTTTATACACTTCGGGTTCAACCGGCAAACCGAAAGGTGTGGTGCATACTTGTGGCGGGTATATGGTGTATACGGCTTATACTTTCCAGAATGTTTACCAATACGAGCCCAATGATATCTACTGGTGTACCGCAGATATAGGCTGGATCACCGGGCATTCGTACATCGTTTACGGACCCTTGCTCAGCGGAGCGACTTCCGTTTTGTTTGAAGGAATCCCTACCTATCCCGATGCCGGACGATTCTGGCAAATCATTGAAAAATACAAAGTCACGCAATTCCTCACTGCCCCAACAGCTATTCGATCGTTAATGGCATTGGGTACAGAGCACGTGAAGCCCTATAATTTAAGCTCGCTCAAAATCCTGGGAACAGTAGGTGAGCCGATCAATGAAGAAGCATGGCAATGGTATTACACGGAAGTCGGGAAGGAGCGGTGCGCCATCGTCGACAACTGGTGGCAAACCGAAACCGGGGGCATCATGATCTCGGGAATCGGGACGCTTTCACCGCTCAAACCAACCTATGCCGGTTACCCGCTTCCGGGCATACAGCCGGTTTTGCTCAACCAGGAAGGAAAAGAAATTGAAGAAGCAAACGTGGAAGGTTACCTGTGCATCAAAACGCCATGGCCATCTATTCTGCGCACGACATACGGAGATCACGAACGCTGTCGGGTTACGTATTTTTCGCATTACAACGATTATTATTTCACCGGTGATGGTGCCAAACGCGACGAAAACGGCATGTTTCGCATCATCGGACGAATCGATGACGTGATCAATGTTTCCGGGCACCGCTTCGGAACGGCTGAGATCGAAAATGCCATCAATGAAGATGATTACGTGATCGAATCGGCTGTGGTTGGTTATCCGCACCCGGTGAAAGGGCAAGCGATTTATGCGTTTGTAGTAGGAGAAGAATTACCGGCAGACGAACCTTCCGCCCGGAGCTCAATCATCGAAACAGTGGCAAAGGAAATCGGGAAGATCGCCGCTCCGGAAAAGATCATGTTTGTGACCGGCCTGCCCAAAACCCGCTCCGGGAAAATCATGCGACGCATCCTGCGCAAAGTGGCCGAAGGTGAAACGGGTAGTTTGGGCGATACTTCCACCTTGCTCGATCCCGGAATTGTGGATGAAATCATCTCAAAATCTGCTCAGCTTTAAAATCAACTTTTGTATGCGCTTTTTTCTGCTCTTTGCCCTTCTTCTTACCGGAAGTTTTTCAGCCGTCGCGGTACCTGAGATTGTCGTCACAGGAAACGGTGTCAACATTTCAGACGGTGACAATGTCCCGGTCGCGGCCAATTTTACGGACTTCGGTAACCAAAGTATTTGTGCCGGGATCACGACCGTTACGTTCATCATTCAAAATTCAGGAGCTGATCCATTAAATATCAGTTCGGTCACGATAAGCGGAGCCGACGCCGGCGAGTTCAGCATTGTTACCTTTCCTGCCTCAACGGTTTTAGCCGGTGGGAACACAACTCTGGAAGTGTCATTTAACCCGTCTTCCGTTGGCTTAAAAAATGCAGTGATTACCATTAATAATGACGACGGCGATGAAGCCGTTTTCGATTTTGCCATACAGGGAACGGGAACCGATCCGGAAATCAATGTGACCGGAAATGGCAATAACATCAATGATGGAAGCGGCACACCTTCGGGCTCCAATCATACCGGGTTTGGTCCTGTGTTGGTGTGTATCGGCACAAATACCCGAACGTATACGATTTCGAACAGTGGAACAGGTAATCTGGTGATCGGAGTAGGGGGCATTACACTTACCGGAACACATGCTTTTGATTATTCAGTCGGTGGCATTTCACTTCCGGCAAGTATTCCGCCGGGAGGAAGTACTACGTTTACCGTTACTACCGATCCTTCGGGTACAGGCAACCGTTTTGCTACAGTGAACATTGCCAGCAACGATTGCGACGAAGGGACTTACGACTTCGCTATTCAGACCAACGGACAAGCTGATGTGACGCCACCGGTCGCACCGGCATTGTCGCCGGTTACGGATGAATGTTCGGTAACATTGTCGGTTCCTGCGGCTACCGATAACTGCGCAGGTGTGGTTTCCGGCACCACGACTACTGTTTTCCCGATCACCGCACAGGGCACAACAGTTGTTACCTGGAGTTTCAACGACGGAAACGGGAATACCACCCAGGTCAATCAAACTGTCATCATTGATGATGTCACGCAGCCTGTTGTTTCCGATTGCCCTTCAACCATCACGGAAACGGTTAATTCTGCTAATTGCAGCGCTACGGTTTCGTGGACTGCACCTTCTGCAATGGATAACTGTGCGGCAAGTCCGCTGATGACTGCGAGCCACAATCCGGGAACCGATTTTCCGCTTGGAACGACACCAGTTACTTACACATTTGACGATGGAAACGGAAATTCAGCAACCTGTGCCTTTGATGTGGTTGTCATCAGCAACCTCAATGCAACGGCTTCATTGACCGGTATTACCTGTTACGGTTCCGCGACCGGCGCGATCGATCTGACTGTGAGCGGAAGTTCGGGTTATACTTTTGATTGGAATTCAGGACTGTATACCACACAAAATATCAGCGCTTTGTCCCAGGGAACCTACACGGTTGTGGTCACTGATGGTTACGATTGCGAATTCTCAGATACCTTTACGTTGGCTGATCCTGCTGAATTAGTGATTACCGTGGATGGAACGGCCGGTCCGACAACCTGTGCATCAAGCGATGGAATGGCGGAGGTATCAATCAGTGGTGGAACCGTTTCAGGTGCTTACCAAACCGAATGGACGGATGGCGGCTCTTACACTTCCAACCTGGAAGATCCGGCTGATTTGACCGACGGAGTATTTATGCTCACAGTAACGGATGATAACGGTTGTGAAGCAACAACGTCTGTTAGTTTGGCGGATCCGAATGGCCCGGCAATTACATTGAATGTCGCTTCTGATACAACACTTTCCTGCTATGGTGATTCCGATGGAAGTATTGACATCGATGTGACGTTTTTCGACGGAGCTACTACCGCAACCTATGATTGGAATGGGGGAACTTACACAACCGAAGACATCAGCGGTTTGGTTGCCGGAAGTTACACCGTGACCGCATACGATAACAACAGTTGTGGTACCGTGGCAATGTTTACGGTAAGTGAACCGGCAGAAGTTGTGGCCACTGCTATTTCAGATGGTGCAACGGTTACGGCGGGCAATTCTTCCGGCACTTATCAATGGATCGATTGTGCGACGATGGCGGCTGTTGCGGGCGCAACGGGCCAAAGCTTTTCTCTTGCCTCAAACGGCAGCTACGCCGTGATCGTGACCGAAGGAGCTTGTTCCGATACATCCTCGTGTGTGGTTGTTGATGAGGTCGGGATCGTGGAAACAAATGAAGCATTGATTTCAGTATTCCCGAACCCTTCCGGTGGTTTGTTTAACCTGCTTTCACCGCTAGCGATCGTAAAATTGGAATTGGTTGATCTTTCGGGCAAAAAGCTGGTGGAAGAAACGCAGCATTTTCAGCAGATCGATCTGTCGCAGCTTGAAAATGGGGTTTATTTACTGCACGTTGTAACCGAAGGTAAACGGGAACAAATCCTGCGATTGTTGAAGGAGTAAAAACCGAAATGGATTTCGGGAATTCGGGTGTTCGGGATATCCCGAACACCCGAAAATTCAATTGACTTAAAAACAGGAGTTTATCAAATTTCAGATCGATCAAATCACCCGGTCCGAACTAATTTGATCCTGCTGTACCCTTTCACTTTTAAACTTGCCGTCAAATCCTTCTTTCCAAACAGGAAATACCGTATCTTTGCCCACAAATTTCAGGGTATGTCTGATTCTTCTCGTATTTCTACATCCAAAGCACCGAAACCGGTTGGTTTATATCCTCATGCACGTCGCGTGGGTAACTTGTTGTTTTTGTCGGGAGTTGGTCCGCGTGTGGCGGGTTCCGATGCTACCGATTCGGCAGTCCCGGGATTGGAATTGGATAAGAACGGGAACTTCATCGCCTTTGATTTTGAGGCGCAGTGCCGCAGCGTGTTTGACAATGTGCGTGTGATCCTGGAAGAATCCGGTTCCAGCTGGGACCAGTTGGTTGACGTGACCGTGTTCCTCGTAAACATGAAGCGTGATTTCCATACCTACAACCGCATTTATGCCGAGTACTTTAAGGATAATCTTCCTTGCAGAACCACGGTCGAGATCAATTCGCTGCCTACGCCTATCGCTATTGAATTGAAATGTATTGCAACTATTGAATAAATTATGATCGCTTTTGCCATTCGAAGTATCCTCGCCGCAGGATTGTTGTTTTTGACCGTTTTCTCGTTCTATACTGGTTACTGGGGTTGGGGAATCGTGTTGATTCTACTTACCGCCATTGTTGGAGCAACCTTCATTTACAACGAAAACTTAGCTTTTTCCCTCAACCACATGCGTACGGGCAACCAGGAGAAAGCCAAACATTACATCAACAAAATCACCCACCCGCAGTTTTTGCCGCGTCGTCAGCGCGCTTATGTGATCTACCTGCAGGCAATGTTCAATTCGCAGGATATCGGCCACTCAAAAAGTGAAATGCTGCTGCGCCAGGCAATGGCCCTGGGTTTACGTCGTGGACATGACAAAGCAATGGCGCGTTTGCACCTTGCGGGAATTTGCGCTCAAACCGGCCGTAAGACCGAAGCGTTGAACCTGCTTGCCGAAGCGAAAAAGCTGGACAATACAGGCATGATGAAAGAGCAGATCAAGATGATGCAAGCCCAATTGCAGAACGCTCCTTCTAAAAACCAGATGCGTATGGCCCAAATGATGGGTGGCCGCAAGAAAATGCCGCGCATGCGTTAATCATGAGCCAGGTTTATTGTCCTTTTCCTGAGAACTATGAGCTGATCGATGCAGGCGGAGGAAAAAAACTGGAGCGCTGGGGTGAAGTAATTACCATTCGGCCGGAACACCAGGCCTATTTTCCCGCAGGACTAAAGCCCCAGGAATGGAAAACACTTGCAGATTGGGAATTTGTTTCCGATTCGCCCGCCAGCCTCAATGGCAAGTGGAAAGCGCTGAAACCGTCGGCACCCAAATCATGGGTCCTACATAGCGGCAATATCCACGCGCAGCTCGAGCTGACGTCCAACAAGCACATTGGTATTTTCCCCGAACAGCATTACAACTGGCAGTTTATTGCCGAAACGCTGCTGCCGCATCAACGGTTCCTGAACCTGTTTGCGTATACCGGGGTTGCTTCGCTGGTGGGAAGAACTACGGGCGCGGAAGTCACACACGTAGATGCTGTGAGGTCGATGCTCGATTGGGCGCGGCTGAACATGGAAACCAGCGGGCTCAATGACATTCGCTGGGTATTGGAAGATGCCCGGAAATTCGTGAATCGTGAGCTGAAACGCGGCAATCGCTATGATCTGATCCAGATGGATCCGCCCGCCTGGGGACTGGGAGCCAACCGTGAAAAATGGCGCATCGAGGACCTGCTGCCGTCCTTGATCGAAGAAGCCGGAGCTTTGTTATCTCTGAAAGGAATACTCATTATCAATACCTATTCCCCGAAAATTGAGCTGAAAGATTTGGAGCGAATGATCCGGCAATTGCCAGGCGCGTATTCCGTTGAAGCCAATGAGTTGTGGATGGAAAGCACTTCCGGGAAACGATTGTTTTTTGGTTTGGTGGCGCGGGTTACAAAGAGATAAATTGTTTTCGAACCACATAGGAACATAGGTCACATAGGAAAGGCTATGTAACATTTTACCACAAAGGCACAAAGTTTAAAGGATAGACGTGTTAAGAACACAAAGGAGCTTTTAGTTCTATTTCGAAAATTCCTGGAGAGCGCAATTGCGCTCATAATCGTCTTTGTGTTCTTTGTAGCACGTCAAACGCATCCTTTTTCTTTGTGCCTTTGTGGTAAATAAGGCATCAAACTATGTTTCCTATGTGGTTAAATGAATATCCACAATTTAAGGTTCTTTTCCTTGAATCAGGCTTTCCCCAGTTTGTACAGGAACGTAAAATGTGAGTTTACAGCCCCGAAAAACGTTTTGTTTTCCAGGTAAGGCACCCCGTATTCTTCGGCGGTTGTGCGCACTATTTCAGAGATTTCCGGGTAATGTACATGCGAAATATACGGGAACAAATGGTGTTCGACCTGGAAGTTCAAGCCACCGACATACCAAGACAAAATACGGTTCTTGCGCGAGAAATTGGCCGTGGTTTGCAATTGGTGCATCGCCCAGTCGTTTTCAATGACGCCTACTTCATTGGGAAGCGGGTGCGAAGTGCCTTCAACTGTATGTGCCAATTGAAAAATGAGCGCGAGGATGAATCCGGCAATCGCCTGCATGATCAAAAATCCCCCAATCGTAATGCCTACCGGCAAACCGATGACCCCGATCGGGAGTCCCAGGATTACCATGAAATAAGCGACTTTCATCAGGATGATCAGTATCAGCTTTTTGAAGTGGCTGCGCTGGTCTTCAGATGAAGCCTGGTGCTTGCGGTACTGGAAAAACTGCACGAAATCTTTCAGCGTTACCCAGTAAAGCGTCAGAATGGAGTAGAAAAATATTACATAAATAAACTGGAAACGGTGATAGGGCTTTCGTTCGGAATGCGGACAAAAACGCATCATCAGTTTATCATCAATGTCTTCGTCCATTTCAGCCACGTTGGTGTAGGTATGATGCAGTACGTTATGCTGCATTTTCCAGTTGGAAACCGATCCGCCCAACAGGTTGAGCGTGTAGCCCATAGCGGAATTGGTGAACTTGTTTTTGGAGAAGGCGCCGTGGTTGGCGTCGTGCATCACACTCATCCCGATTCCGGCCAGTGCAAAACCCATCAGCGACCACAAGGCGAGTTGGATTCCGCCCGAAAGCGGCACCGTAAGGATAACGACAAAAGGAGCAATATAAGTAGTTAGCAGAACAGCAGCCTTGATATACAAACAGCGATTGCCTTGTTTTTTGATTTGCTGACTGGAAAAATAGCCGTCAACGCGTTTTTTTAAAGTTGGAAAGAAATGTGCTGCATCTTTCTTCACCCACTTTACAGAGCCGATTTCACCCATGGAATAATTTAAGTCCGCAAGATAGGCATAAAATGTTACTCAACTACATTATTGAGACGAGGCGGGCCTAATTCCCGCTAAATAGGGTGATTACGCTGTTGAAATGCAGCTGGATTCCTTCCGTTAAAACAAATCCACCCCTACAAACACCGTATTCTGCAAATACAGATCACTCGCCCCGCGGGAAAGAAAATCCAGCTTATCAGACGTGAAATAACCGACATTCAGGTTATAGCCGATATTCAACCGCTCGCTTACGTAATAGCGCGCACCTATGCCCGAATTGACGGTGAGGTAATTTCCTGCCTCCACGCAGTTCATTTTCATGCGGTCCGTGAGTTTATTCACGGCAACGCCGATGTATACATAGGGTTTGATGCGCAGATTTTCGCGAAGCAGGTAACCGTTATTGAATTTGTAGCGAAGCTGCACACCCGTCACGTACATCCGTGAGCTTAGATTTCCCAATCCCAGTGTTAAGCAGGCCGGACACCTGTCTTCTTCGGGTACGATCATATCTCTCTTATCATGCGGCTGGCAGTAACCCAAATCGCCGATGGTCCCGTATCCGCTGATGTCAAAGGAAGGATTCAGGTAGACATTGACGTTTAAGGCAACACCGCCACGCCATACTTCATTTTTCAGGGTGAACCCGTTTCCAAGGTCACCACTGTATTTTTGTGAGCCGCCGCCGAAGGTTATTCCTACACGGTGTTGGCTGGTTTGGGCAAAAGATGATCCGGCAATTGCCAGGGCAACAATCAATAAGCTCTTTTTCATTTGGAGGTTTTGTTAAGTCATTTTTTCGTAAAAGTGATTTCCGATGCCATCTTTTTTAAGACGTCATTCAACTGATACAAACTTCCCCTAACGGTTGGAAAAGATGTCCCTAACTCTGCACGAGGTTCTTCTTCACGGCATACATCACCAAACCGACCACGTTGCGGGCATTGATTTTCTGCATCATGAGCGTGCGCGAGCTTTCAATGGTGCGCTTGCTTTTGCACAGTTTGTCGGCAATTTCCTGCGTGGTGCATTCGGCACAAATCAGTTCAAGGATCTGAATTTCCATGGCGGTGAATTCAACCGGCGGTGTTTTGAATTCCGGTTTCATCGTTCCCTGGTTGATCAGCTTCCCGATGAGCATTTTCGAGGTTCGGTCGTTGAGGTAATATCCCGTTTCGATCGTGCTCAGAATAGCCCGTTCGATTTCTTCGGGTTCATCATCCTTGGATAAATAACCGTGTGCTCCGTTTTCCATCGCGGTTTCCACAAATTCCTGGTCGTCGTACATGGAAAGGATCAATACTTTTACGCCTGAAAACTGGTCACGGATCAGCTTGGCTGTTTCGAGTCCGTTGAGTTCGGGCATCCGGAAGTCGAGCAAAACCAGGTCGGGTTTGTTTTCCGGGATCTTTTCGAGCATTTCGCGGCCGTTTTCGGCAGAAAACAACACGCGTATGTTATTAAAACCTCCCACGAGGTTTACCAATCCTTGTCTGAAAATGGACTGGTCATCTGCAATCGCTACTGTAATCTCATTCATGGCGTTTCCAATCGATAAGTACTTTTGTTCCTTTAGGTAAGCGTTTTTCGTAGGTGATTTCACCCTTTATCTGTTGTATGCGGCTTTCGATATTTTTAAGTCCGAGCGAAGGACGTTCACGATCAAGGTGTTCTTCAGGCACAAAACCGTCGCCATCATCGGTCACGGTAATCGTAATTCCCGATTGGCTCATGACAATCGTAACGTGTACTTCAGTCGCGTTGGCATATTTCAGGATATTGTTGAGCAATTCCTGCAGTATACGATAACAGGCCAGTTCCACATCTTTCGGGTGGCGGACGTGTTCTCCTGAAGACTCAAACACGTAATTGAGTGTTTTGTTGTCGTTGAGCGTTTTGATCAGGCTTTTTACACCTGTCACCAAACCGAGCTCTTCGAGGATCGACGGCAAGAGGTCGTTCGAGATCCTGCGTACTTTCTGAATGGCATCGGCCAGGTTATTATTGAGGAGTTCTTTGTCTTTTTCGTCGATGGTAAAACTCGAAACCGAAAACTTAATGGCGGTGAGTGTTGAACCTACATCATCGTGCAGTTCGAGTGCAATGCGGCGCTGTTCCAATTCCTTGGTCTGGATCACGGCGCCCATCAGTTCTTTCTGGTGCTGTAGGTCGAGCATGGTCAGCTCATTTTGCTTAGCGGTCATTCTTCGCTGGTAGATAAACGAGAACACAACCACTCCCAATGCAAGAATGACCATACCCATCGTGCCCAGGATAACTACTGTTCCGAGATCAAGCGTCTGCTGCCCATCCATAATGCAATGGTATAAATAATATTCAGAAATATGTTTAAGACAGAGTGAATGTCATAAACGTCGAAGCCTAGTTTCTTTCTGTCAAGAACCATTTGCCCAACCAGATTCATGAAAAACGTTCCGGCAAAATAGAGCAGTAAGCCTGATGCGAGCCAAAAATGAGGGTATTCAATTAGGTTCGTAACTATCGATTGTTGAAATAAGTTCATGAAGAATATGATGGAAAAGACCATCATCAAAATGCACTCGATCATCCTTGGGATTGAAGGATAATGCGTAAGAGGTTCCCAAAACTTAATATTTAGAAGAACAAAAATGGAGAATAACGTAAGAAGCAATAAGAGTATGTTTCGAACCCACCTCTGCTGAAAGAATGTCCTGAAATAAAGAATCAGAAGTATACTCTCACAAAAAGTGAAGATATGGTAAAGAAACATATTGTTTTTGAGGTGATTGGGTTGGTATAAATTGGAAATGTAAAATTCGCTAAAAGCCTCGATCAACAATGTGAAAAGAATAAGTATGCGAATGATTGTAAGCGGAACATCTGATCTTCTCCAACGAAAAAAAACCATCCCGCTCGGAAGCAGGATGGAGTATAATGATATGTCCGTTAAAGAGATCATCTACCATTTAGTTGATTTCCGTTTGAGCAATAACTAGGGCAAGGTCTTGACATATCCATAATCAAATCCAGCATATCGTTTTCGTTGGCGTCTACCCCCACAAAGATAAGCTCTTTTCCTCCTTCCGGCTTGTCTCCGTAATACACGCGAATTCCCACACAACCTGTTTGGTTCAATAAAGCCAGCAAGGTTTCTTTTCCCATAAAATGCGCTTCTGTTTGATTAGGGTGCAATTTTCTGTAGCAAGCTGTCATTGCTGCTGCTGCTGCGAGGGATATTGGCCCTCCTTCTGTTCCGTTAAACGCCATAACAATAGATTTTTTTAGTTCATATCAATATTAGCGATTTTGAAATACCGTAAATCGGGTGCTTTTTAGTAAACGCAACGATTCGTTTGTTAAGAAACACACAAGCCACTATTTATCAGCTTTTTAATGGGTAGACTAATTTTCAAAAATGTGGTTTCCCGCAAAAAAGACTGCGGTTTCCCGCATTGAAAATACCGTATAAATACGGTTGTTTGGTAAGCATTGGTCACATACATTTGTCTTAACGAATAACTCATTTATCAAGCAATGGCAACTACTATGAACATATTGACTTCTGCTCCGGGTAAAATAGACCTGCACAGCATTCAAGATGTTGATTATTGGTGCCGGCAATTGGATTGTGACAAGAACCAATTGACTTACTGTGTAATGAAGGTCGGGAATTCGTCGGGAGCGGTAGAAAACTTCTGGCAGATGAACCAGGACAGACTAAGAAATTTTTTCCATCTTATTTGGAACGAAAGATAAGGTGGATCGCTGACCACTAAACAAAAAAAATAAAACGGCAGGCTGCTTACTCAAAGACATTAACGCCTATGTCTTGACTTAGTAACCCACGATTTTCACCACTGTTCGCTTAAGGCAGTCTGCTGTTTTTTTAAACGATCTGAAGGAATTAAAAATACAGATCACTATTCACTTCTTAAGCGGCCTCCCTAACCCTGGGGCCGCTTCTTTTTTGGTGTCTTTTTTGGATGTGGTGGGGTCGCGACACTACAGCACCAAAAAACTCAGGATTGTCTTACCCCGCGTACCAACAACAATACGATTGCCCCAGGCTACCGGCGATGATTCGAATACGTAATTGGTTTTTTCCTTGTGGATAATGGTCCCGGTGACACCATCGACCAGGTAAATGGTTCCGTATACGTCTGTGAAAAAGACATAGCAATTGCCTTTTTTGTCGTAAAGATCGATCGGCGAAGCCCATGAATAGGCATCCATTGGTATGGAATAGCGTTGCTTCCCAGTGTGCTTGTCAATGGCTACGAATTCGCCCTTCATGCTCTCATTGGTGCGCGAGAATATGCCGAATACCAATCCCTTTGCCTTTTCTTTACCCGGGAGCACCGTTGCCAGCACACCACCGCTGTTGGCTTTTCCGCCTACATTCGATCCGCTGCATGTTCTGCTGAAATGCCATTGTTCCTTGCCGGTAAGGGCGTTCAGCTTGCGAATGTAAGCCGTTCCCGTTGGGCCCTGCTTATCGACTTCATTGCCGACATATAAGTATGGTGTTTTTCCTTCCACTTCAATGACCATGCTGGCGTCGGTATCATCTATGTTATCAAACAACCATACAGGCCGCATGGTAGTAAGGTTCAGGCAAAACACATTTCCGCCGTTGTCACCGAAGAAGCCGAGGTTTTTGTAGGCACCCATACTGGCTTCCAGGCCCAGGTCAGGGCGTTGCTGCACACCGTAGTTGAATTTCTGTACCGGCCCGAACGTGCGTTCCGGTGAGAGGATCGTCTTGTAAATTTGCCCGTTTTCAGCCGGCCAGAAAACAGTTCCCGTTTCGGCATCAAACAATGGATTGCTGTCGTGCGCTCCCCATAAACGGCGCGATGCCGGGTCCATTCCGGGGCGGTAATCCACTTCTTTTCCGGCAAACAAGTCAAAGAGATAGGCCCCGAACCGGTCGCCGTTGGGAATGCCCTGGCCCACGGTCATGAGTCCGTTCATGCGCGGGTCTACGGAAACCGTTCCTTTGATCGGGTTGTTGATGCTCAGGTGTGGCCGGGTGGCTTTCCCGGTTTCAAAATCGAGAAAATAGATATTGCCGGAAAGTGACCCGACAATCACTTCCCTGAAGGATTGATCCGCTATGAATGCCGGATCAAGCTGAAACAGCTTCCTGCGTTGTTCTTCCGGCCACCGGATCACCAATGGCTGGCCCGTCCAGCCGCTCCCGCCGCCCCAAACCCCGAAGTCGGTCATACGCGAATCGTAAGCGGTTTCAAAAACCCAGTCGAGCTCAATGGCTGAAGGCCTTCCATTGATTACCCCACGCGTCGGGTGGTTGCGCTGGGCATTCCCCCGGAAACAAAAAATACCATTTTCCTCGTTGTAGTCTTCATTGAAATAGATCGGAACAGTGGTATCAAAATCGGAAGCGGTCAGCAGGCGATAATCCATTCCTTCCAGCGATTGTTGTTGCAGCGACAACTGTGCTTCGCTTTCAACTTCCGGCAAGGCATCCTCAATGAATGAAGGCAGCATTTTCACTTCCGGCTTCGCGAAATGCAGGATGATTCCCACCGTGAGGTAACCCACAACGAAAACGGCTGAATAACTCAGGATAATGATAATGACCTTTTTCACACAGCGAAGGTAGGCGCAAAAGAACGTATGAAAACGTAGATTGACAGGGAGTTATTAGCGTGGAGGTGTTAACACAACCGGGAATTTTTGAGGCCGTCGTGGCGGAGCAAAATTCCAAATTTGCCATATAGCAAATTTGCAATTTTGGGGCAATTGCCGGAGAAAGGTGGCAAATTTTAAACTTTTAAGCATCTAAAATTGTACACTTTTACAATTTTACACCTCTAAAACAAGTCTCGCAAACACTGGGCTACAGCCTGATCAAAAACAAAACAGGCGTGAGCAAGTTACACCCCACGCCTGTGCTGACTGTACTACTTATATATTACTCGGCAATTACAATCGAATAGTCTTTCACTGCATCATTCCCCCGGACATGAATAATATACGTTCCGCTTTGCAGGTCAGCAACCGGGAAATAACAAATGGTACTTCCCTGGAGAATGGTTTGGGTTTGCACCAATCTGCCATTCATGTCCCACAATTCAACAGCCACATCATTGTTGTGTGCACTGAATGCCTGTACAATGACTACATCTGCCGATGGATTCGGGAATACATTGAATGAAACATCCACGTTTTCCGCCACACCGGCCGAAGAAGGATCGTAGGTGGTAACTGTTTCCGAAATAGAGTTGACTTTGGCAGCCGTTTTCACGCCATAGAACGTAGGGCCGACAGCGTACGGATAAGCCGAATTCCAGTTTTCATCTACCGTTGCGAAATAACAATAGGTCCCGTTGGGATATTCCGGCGTCACACAGAAACGGCCGTTGTGCGCATCCAGGTATTCCGGCTCGGGATGTGAAACGAATTCATAATCCTCACGGAACAAGCCAAGCGGATAAGTGGCGTTTACCGGCGGACCGTCCGTTACATCCGTGCCGTCGGCGTAAACCGTTCTGGTAGTAATGTTTCGCAACTGGTAACCCGAATTGATGCGTACGATTCCGCCCGTACCATCGGTGTTTTTATAACCATAAGCCCCGTAAATCGGGAACCCATCGTAAGCAAAACCGATCAGCGGCGAGTGAACGGATGCGTTGATGGCGTACAAGCCGTCGGAAGCGTAAATATCACAGATGTCGGAAATCACCGTCAGATCAAGGTTGTAAGCACTCGGATTCTGGTGATGGTGATAATTTCCCATTGCCGGGTGACCCTTCGAACAGTCGAAGCCTTCGCGTTCGGCAACGACTGCGTCACGGTTCCAGACTCCGTCGCCCTGCCCGCCAAGCGGACCTCCGGCCAACGCATTCGTCGAGTTTTTCCAGGAAACGCCGTCGCGGTAATCAAACAAGGCAACACCGTTGATGAAAACCCCGATGTTTCCCATGGTTGTTGCCGTTGGTGTGTCGGTGTTTTCAACAGGGACAAGCGGAAATTTAAAAATCGCATTCTGAGAAGTCGCCAGTGACGGATTCCCGTCTAAAAACGGCCCGGTCGGGTAGGTAGGAATTCCTTTCGTGGAAACGTAAACCCAGTCTGTTGAATATTGTACGGTTTGTACATTCGCCAGCGTGGCATCAGTAATCGCTGTTCCGTTACCCGAAACGTAGTGACTTCCGGTAGCGTTGGTGGTGTTGATCAGCCATGAGGTAATGGCCGGATTTTGTGCGTTGCTCACGGCGGCAATCGCCAATGCAACTCCGAGGCACGTTTTTTTCATAGTTCTTGGTTTTAGAGAGAGTATCGGGAGAATTTAGTTTATGGATGAGGATGCCCTTTTCGGCCGCGAGGTGGCGGTGGCGGGGGATTGATCCTCAGCAATGTACGGTGGATCATCTTTTGCAGTTGCTTCTTTTGCGCGGGTGTACACAATGATTCCACTTCCTTGAAATAATCAAATGTCATTTGTTCGGTCTCACGCTGGTTTTCCACGATATGGTCGATTAGTTTGCGGATCGAGGCGCTGTCTTTTGATGGATCGTTGAACGATACAAATAACTGTTCATGCAACCTGCGGCTCACGCCAACCAATGAGTCCTTCACCCGGAAATGGTCTTTTTCCAGTGTCTGTACTTTTTGTTTCGCGGTGCCTGTCAGCGAAAGTACCTTTACCAGGCTTTTCCGGGGTGGCGGACCGTGATGATGATCGTGGTGTTCTTCCGGCGCACAACCGTTCCAGTAAAAGTAGAGGGTCGTTAAATTGACCACTACCATTACCAGGATCACCAATTTATAGAATCGCGTTTTTTCCATCACAATTGATTGAGGTACGTGAAATAATCTGCTTCAACCGTTTCGGTTTCGGTTGTTCGTTGCTGCGTGCTGTATATGGCCGCGATGTTGATGCCGATGATCAGCGCAATGCTGGCTGCTGCCAACCAGATCGACTGTTTGGGTACCATCACGCGGATGCCCGGACTAATCGTAATCGGAATGCTCTTCAGGCGCAGCTTCAGCTCATCCGAAGCATGTACCTGCCTGAATCCCTCCAGGCTGTTGATCGTATCTTCTATCCATTTTTCTTTTGGTTCCATGACGCAAAAAAATTATCGGTTAATGTGTTCATCATAATAAGCGGCCAGCAATACCTGTAATTGCTTGCGCGCCCGGAAAATCAGCGATTCGATCGACGATTTCGACAGGTTCATCATCTGCGCGATTTCCTCGTAAGAAAACCCTTCCTGTTTGTTCATCGTGAAAGCAATCCGCTGCTGTTCGGTCAGTTGGTTCATTGCGTTTAGGAGAATCATCCTGCGTTCCTGGTTCTCCAGTTCATTGCCCGGGTGCATGTACGACGTGCTCATGTGCTGCGACGTACCTTGTACCTGCTCGTAGGTAACCAGCTTGCCCGAACGTTTTCCGCGCGATTGCTTCCGCAGGAATTCCTGGCATTTGTTGACTGCAATGCGGTACATCCAGGTCGAGATCAGCGACTCGCCTTTGAAGCGGTCAACAGACGTAAAGACCGTTGTAAAGACTTCTTGTGTGATGTCTTCCGCTTCTTCCTGCCGTTGCACAATTCCAAAAACCAACCTGTAAATTTTATCCGAATATTGATCCACGAGCAATGCGAAAGCTTCTGGGCTCCCTGCTTGTAATGCCGCAACACTTACCACATCGATCAAGATTCGCTATTTATTGAGTTAGATGTCCTGAAATTAAAAAACTTGCGCAAACCGGTTTTTTCTTTCAATTATCAATTATGAATGATAGAATTATCAAGAGTTTTTCTTCTTTATAATTGATAATTCTATCATTCATAATTTCTCCTTAAACTTGTATCTCACTTCAAAATTCGGTTATGCTTACTCCGGTTGCAGAAAAAAAACTCTTTTTATTAGATGCTTTTGCGTTGATCTACCGCGCTTATTTTGCTTTTGCTAAAAATCCGCGTGTCAATTCAAAAGGACAAAACACCTCTGCTGCGTTCGGTTTTACCAATGCGCTCATCGATGTGATCCAGAAAGAACAGCCTACGCACATTGCCGTGGTATTCGATGCGCCGGGCGGAGCTACCAACCGGACAGCCGATTACGAGCACTACAAAGCCAACCGCGAGGAAATGCCCGAAGATATCCGTTCCATGATCGACCCGATCAAACGCATCCTGGAAGCATTTCATATCCCGGTTTTATTGCTGGAAGGTTACGAAGCCGATGACATTATCGGAACACTGGCCAAACGCGCCGAAGAAGAAGGATTCATTACCTATATGATGACGCCCGATAAGGATTTCGGACAGCTGGTGAGTGAAAAAATCTTTATCTACAAACCCGGTCGTGGCGGCGATCCCGCAACGGTGATGGGGGTAAAGGAAGTGTGTGAAAAATTTGAAGTAAAAGATCCCTTGCAGGTGATTGATATTCTTGGCTTGTGGGGTGATGCGGTTGACAACATTCCCGGAATTCCCGGTATCGGTGAAAAAACAGCCAAAAAACTCATCCAGGACTACGGTTCGATGGAAGAGCTGTTCAAAAATACCGACGATCTGAAAGGTAAAATGAAGGAAAACGTAATTGCTTACGAAGAGCAGGGGCGCCTTTCCAAAATGCTCGCAACAATTATCGTGGATGTTCCCGTGCCGTTTGATCCGCTTGATCTGAAGCTGGATGCACCGGATGTGGAAAAAGTAAAGGAGATTTTTACCGAACTGGAGTTTCGCAACCTGGCCAAGCGTGTGATCGGCGAAGAAATCGTGGTGACATCGGCAGCCGGAGAAAACGGCCAGCTGGATTTGTTCGGAACGCAAAGTTTGGTGGAAGTACAACAAGCTTCGCCAACGGCCGGTTACAAGACCATCGCTACCGAAAAACCGAGCTATCACCATGTTTCCCTGCCGGAAGAACGTGCGGAACTGCTCGCAAAACTGATGCAGCAAACCTCCGTTTGTTTCGATACGGAAACCACGGATATTGAAGCCATGCACGCTGATTTGGTCGGCGCTTCGTTCTGTTTCAAGGAACGTGAGGCCTATTATGTTTCGTTCCCGAAAGAATTCGAAGCGGCGAAACAGATTATTCACGAGTTTGCACCGTTTTTCCAGTCGAAAACCATCGAGAAAATTGCGCACAACCTGAAATACGATATGAAAGTGTTGATGCGCTACGGACTGGAGCTCGACGGGCCGCTGTTTGATACCATGATCGCGCATTACCTCATTCAGCCCGAAGCCAAGCAGGGAATGGATTTCCTGGCGCAATACTACCTGCAATACCAGCCGATCAGCATCGAAACATTAATCGGTAAAAAAGGAAAAAACCAGGGCAATATGGGCGATCTGCCACAGGAAGAGATCGTGGATTATGCCTGCGAAGATGCCGATATTACTTTCCAGCTGAAACAATTGTTTGCACCGCAGATTGAGAAAGATCACCTGCGTCATTTGTTCCATGCGATTGAAATGCCGTTGGTAACGGTTTTGGCGAAAATGGAAAACGAAGGCGTGGCCATCGATGTGGAACACCTGAAAAATTATTCCAAACAGTTGGAAACCGAAACCGCAGAACTGGAAAAAAGCATCAAAGCAGAAGCGGGACTGGATTTCAACCTCGATTCACCGAAACAGCTCGGCGAAATCCTGTTTGAACACATGAAAATCTCGTCGAAAGCAAAGAAGACGAAGACCGGCCAATATGCCACTTCGGAAGATATTTTGCTGCAGCATAAGAACGATCACCCGATTATCGGGATGATCCTCGATTACCGCCAGATGCGTAAATTGAAATCGACGTATGTGGATCCGCTTCCGACAATGCTCGACCGTGTAGACGGACGCGTGCACACCAGCTTCATGCAAACCGTTACCGCAACCGGGCGCCTCAGTTCCAACAACCCGAACCTGCAGAACATCCCGATTCGTACCGACCGCGGAAAAGAAATCCGTCGTGCGTTCATCGCCCGCGATAAAGACCACCAGCTGATGTCGGCCGATTACTCCCAGATCGAATTGCGGGTGATCGCAGCGCTGAGCAATGATACCTCGATGATCCAGGCGTTTAAAGACGGTGTCGATATTCACAGGGCCACCGCTTCGAAAGTATTCCACACGGCGCTCGATGAAGTCACCAAAGACCAGCGTAGTGCGGCCAAAGCAGTCAACTTCGGAATCATTTACGGACAATCGGCATTTGGATTGGCACAGAACCTGGGGATCAGCCGTACAGAGGCCAAGCAGATCATCGACAGCTATTTTGCGCAGTATTCTACCATCAAAAGTTACATGGACAGCGCCGTGAAAAATGCCCGTGAAAACGGTTACGTGGAAACGATCATGCAGCGCCGCCGTTACCTGCCGGATATCAATTCCGCCAATGCGGTAGTGCGTGGTTTTGCCGAGCGAAATGCCATCAACGCCCCAATCCAGGGTTCAGCAGCCGATATCGTAAAACTCGCCATGGTTGCAGTAGACAAAGCCATGACCGAAGCCGGTGTGCAATCCAAAATGATCTTACAGGTACATGATGAATTGGTGTTCGACGTACTCAAAGGTGAAGAAGAAACGATGAAGCAACTGGTCAAAACCGCGATGGAAGGTGCCATTCAGCTGGCCGTTCCGATGGAGGTTGAAATGGAGCTGGCCGATAACTGGCTGGATGCACATTAACTTTGTTACTTTTTTCCAGAGCAAAAAAAGTAACCAAAAATGCATTTGCTTCGCTTCCTGGAATGACGCTTGGTCCGCATCCATAGTCTCTGTTAAGGACGAAGGATGCGGTAACGAATCTGTTGAATTTCTGTATCAATTTTTGTCCATATTGACGTCCCGTAGGGACGAAATATGGTAGAAAAATTATGCGGTATGTATTTGCCCCTTAGGGGTAAAACCAATATCAAACATGTCCAAATCATGGCAATTGATCCACCAAATCCGGATGATTGATTTTCCCGCTGGCAATTTTCGCCCACCGGATACAAATCACGAAAAAACCAATCCCTACAAGGATGAGCAGCCAGCAACCACCCATTGGTTCCGGTTTTCCATGATTAAGGGACACACTGGCCATCACACAAGTCGCCAGGCAAAAGAACAGGTTAACACTTGCAAGAATAACGTTCCAGGTTTTTGACGCTTCCCGCTTCGAAAAATAGACGAGTAAAAAAATGGGAATAATAAAGGCCAGGCTTCCCAACGGGACCTTAAACTCAAATCCCGAGATGAAAATCCGTTGCTCACCCTCGTGCATTAAACGAACAGGTAGCAAAAGAGTGATGAAATAGATGCATAGCATTACCCATAACAAGAATTTCAGTGTAAATTGTCTTGTCCGCATACTTAAGGAAATTGATCCAACACCCTTGGGTCATTCTGTTTGTTTGCAGACATTTTGCTCCGGATAAGTGCAATGACAAAAAAGCTTATTCCTACCAGGAGGAATAAATAAGCGCCAATACCAATTCTTACGGTAATCATGATGTCATGCCCGGTAAGAAAAAAAGTTGCGATACAAACAAAAAGAAGGATGCTTGAGAGGACTATGTTAGCTGTTTTTGCAGCTTTTTTTTCGAAGAAATATACAAGCAGCATGTAGGGAATGATAAAAATGGCACCCAATAGCGGAAACAGAAATTCGAATCCCGGAACCATATAGCCGCCATCGACGATCCTGTAAGGTAAAAACAGACTTGCCAGATAAAGCACTGTTGCGAACCACAAAACGATTTTTAAAATTGATTGTTTCGTCATCTCAAAGGAAGTCTGTTGTTTTAATCAGAACGCATACCCCAAAGCAACACTGAACCCAAGCCCTGATTGTTGAAATGCCGGAACAGCGATTCCACTTTCATCTCGACCAAAAATCTTGCTTTTCCAGCCGGTTGCTGAAACATCGTACGCATATTCGGCATTCAGGCTCAGGCTGGTATTACCCACATAAAGGATCAGCATGGCGGAAGCTTTGGGCGAAATAAACATGTTCTTTACGCTAAGGCCGATCTTTTCACCGGTATACGGGTTCACAGCCTGCGTAATTTTCATACGCCCTATATTTGCCCCGACACTGAGGATAAAATCGATATTCTCTGCCATGCTCAGGCAATCAAACCCATAGCCGAAGCCAAACGAAGAACCGCTCAGCTTTGCAATCGTGGAATCGTTCACATCCACGTACTTCGTCAGGTATTTTGCAACAATCATGTGGCCGCCAAAATTCACCTTGTCATTCATCACAAAATGGCCGTTGGCGCCAAAACCAACATATTGCACGGGCATGCCAAATTGAAATGAATCAAGCGTGTTAACCTGACCCAGCAACGGTTTGTCATACAACTGATTGCCATACGTTACCGTTAGTGTACTTCGCTGGGAAGATACCGTTAAACTGATAAAGGCGGATAAGAACGTTAATACAGTTTTCAAGCAATTTAATGTTTTACAACGCGAATCGATTTTGTTCCGTCAGTGGCGATCAGCTCCAGGAAGTAAATGCCATTCTTGAATCCGCCCACATGGATATCAATCACAGATGGTGTAAGATTCGCCATTTCTGTCAACACTTTACCCTGAACATCAACGATGCGAAGCGCTGTAATATCGGCTCGTTTGGTCAAATCAACAAACAATACATCTTTTGCAGGGTTCGGGTAAACCGATACATAATCGAACGTATTTTCTTCGATGCCTGCATTGGGCAGACAGCTCGGGTGTACATCAAATGCCTGGTTCTGGTCGGTACGGTCGTCCGCATTGCCCTGGTCGGCACTGTAGCCTAAACCCCGGTTCGCGAATACTTCCCAGATCAAACACTTGTTGGCCCCAGCATAGAGCAATTCATCGGCCAATAAAATGGCATCCCGGCCGTCTACAAATCCCGGGCCGCAAGGCTGCAGTTTCAATCCTTCAATCACCAGTGCCATCGCAATGTTATTTCCGCCGGTACCGTATTTCACGTCCGGGTCAAAACCGTATTCATCGATCAGGGCCCAGTTCAGATCCCATAACATAGACGCCCAGACAAACCCGATGCCATGCGGCTCGGAAATAGCGTTCGTGTTGTTGGTGGCTGAATAGGTGTAGCCGTTGATAGAAGGATCGGTACTGTAAGGAGCAGGACGAATGCCATTCCCGGTAACCGGTTGGTTACTTACATACGTGCCAACACCTCTGCGGTCGGTTCCCTGGTCTCCCGGTTCGATGGTAATCATCAACCCGAACCAGTCCGACCAGCCTTCGCCCATTTGCTCGGCGTTGTTCAAGCAATCGGAGTTTTCGGCACCACCGGTAAGGCGGGTCGAGATGCCATGCCCGTACTCATGCGCAATGATCATGTTGTCAAAATCGGAATCGGTGGCGGTTAGGTCATTCGGGGCCACGATGGTCCCATTGATCGTTGTTCCGCCCGAAAGCATCGTTTCAAAGGTATTTCCATTGGTTTGCGAAATCATAATGGCCGGAATGGCAGCCGTTGCTGAGTTTCCGCCCATGGCAGTCGGAGCACCACCCTGGTTGTTCATAACGATTACCGCTACGGCACCGAATTCCTGGATTGCTTCCACTTTGCTGGCAAACGTACAGCCACCGCGACGTACCAAGACAATTTTACCGGCCATTTCAGCGCCGTTTAGGATCGGGTCGCAGCCATCGGTTGCGGTACCGGTACCATCATCCACCAAAACAAAATCAGCTGTAATTGGTGTTGCAGAAACCGGCGGCCCGAAACCTGCCGTAGATGCTACATAAGACCCGGCAATACCAGCCGGATCGTTTACGGTCAACAGGTCAGGAACGTTGGCCTCTGTCCACAGGTACATTTGCATGCGAGGACTTTCACCTTCAGGCGGTGTTCCGAAATTGGCGTTGTTGGTACCGCTTCCGTCCTGGGCATCGGCAAACACCAGGTCATTGCCCAACCCGTCGCCGGTATAATTCATCGATTGAAAATTTCCCGAAGGTTCGTCAAAACCGTATTGGTACCAGATGTCGTGCATCATGTTGTTCATGTAGAACAGGTTGGTAATCACCGCATCCAGGTTGCCCTGCACGCCCACAAGCGAATCGTAAGGGAAATTAAAATCATTTAACGCACCACCGTCCGGTGAATAACCCGGGAAATCATCGTCGTCGATGTCGTCGGAGGCATACACGTTGTTACCGCGGGTGATCGTGTATTCGTCACCGATCACACCGTTATCATCGTGCCATCCGAAAGGTGATGCGCTGGCATCCGAAGGATTGATCACCATTGAACGGTCACCGTGGTTGGGACTTTCAACAGGAAGCGCATACACAAAATACTGATCAAGTCCCGGAGGCGGAGGCATCAATACTGTTTGAGTTGCAGCTGCCGCTGTTTCGTGCTGATGCTGCGGATCGGAACAATTGTCGAACGCGCAATGGCTGATCCAGTCGTTTTTCTCCAAAATAATCCCGGTATGGGCATCTACACGCATGCTCCACCAGTTTTCACCGTTTTTTAAAGCGACGCTCATGTCCCAGGTCAACTGCAGGTTTCCGGCGTCATCCGCCAGGTAAACCAATTTTGCAGGGACATCTTCACGTGAAAAATGACCTTTCGACAAAATGACTTCCCTGTTGTTGGCCGATGCACTGATCACGTTGATTGGTTCGCTGCTTGCAACACCTAACTGTTCCAGTGCTTTTTCGAGAGCTGCCTGTGCTGTCAGTGAAGGAAGTGCGTCAGCAGTAACCGTTACATTTTTCAAACGGCTGGAAATATGCACCACATTCCCGTCTTTGATCGTAATTGTTGCCAATCCGTTGGTTACCGGAATGCCATTGATGAGCTGTCGTACATAAACGTGTGTTACGCCAGGCGATTTCGAAGGCGCTTCCGACATGATTTCAACTGTTGTTTGATCGCCGGATTTGAGCCCGAGCCCGGAAGCATGTTCACGAACGTATTGTTGAACGACAGTTAAATTTGTTTGGGCGATTCCATGGAAGGAGAGGCAAAAAAAGGCCGATAAAAAACCGGCACGGCGGAGAGTGTGTAGCATGTTCTAGCAATTTATGGGAACAATTTACTTAAAAAAGAAAGACAATCAACTAATTAGCGTCGTTGTTGATTGAATGGTATGAACGGATGATCAATGTTTTAGGTTGTTAGACTTTTTAAATACTCTTCACAATTTGTTTGTGGTAAATCCTAACCCATCATCAACAAAAATCCCCGTTTCACCTGGGCAAAACGGGGATTTGTACACTACTATGACGCTGAAAAAAGTCCCTTTTAATGTTTGACTAAGCGGATTGATTTGGTCCCGGTAATGGTTCTAACCGTCAGAAAATAATTTCCCGGGGCTACGTTGCTTACATCCAATACAAACTGCGAAGTTCCCGGAGCAGACATCATTTCAGAATGGAGAATGACACGTTGCCCCTGCAGGTTGTCGAGCGAAAACTCCACTTCGCCTGCAACCGGAATACTGACATTTGCAAATAGTAAATCGACCGCCGGATTTGGATATATTCCCAGGAAAACCAGGCCGTCCATCTCATTCAGGTTAGCCGTATTCGGTGCATTGTACGGACAGTTTTCGGTTTGGAATCCCTGGATATTGTTGCGGGGAACACTGGCCGAATTGGCCGCTACCAAATGACGGGTCAGGTGATTTGATTTAAGCGAAGTTCCGTAAGTAAAATCGCCCGACGGACTGTCTATCGTATTGACATAATACCAGTCGCCCTGTACGCGTTCCTTATTCACATCCAGCATTACGTAACCATGGCGCGACAGATCAGCGTATTTGATATGATCATTGGCCAGCATGATCGCTGAAGCACCGCCCGGAATATCGATTCCCGGGGAAGTGACGCTTGGCGCGACAAATTCAACACCTACCGATCCGGCACCATTTGAACCGTTATAGTTTGAGCCCGGCAGGTCATTTCCCCAGGAAGAATGGATGTCGCCGGTCAATACTACCACATCGGTAATATTATTGGTGAGGATATGATTGTAAACACGCTGACGCTCGGCCGGGTAACCATCCCACTGATCACCGTTGACGGCTGCACCGAAAACGGTCAGCGGCGCCATCATGACCTGCTGGCCCAATAGTTTCCAGCGCGATGTACTGTTTGACAACCGGTTTCCAAGCCATGTAAACTGGTCTGTGCCCAAAAGTTGCCGACTCTGTGCTGTTACTGTAGCGCCTGAGGTACCTGCCTGTTCATCACGGCCGTGCAGACGGGTGTCGAGCATGATCAGGTCAACCAGGTCGCCGTATTTGATCTCCCGGAAAATTTGATAATTGTCCGAAACACCGGTTACGCGAATCGGGAGCCATTCGAAAAAGGCTTGTTTGGCCGCTTGTTTGCGTGTAGTAAAGCTTCCTTCGCCGGCCTGGTGATTTTCCGCACCGTTCATCCACGAATCGTTGGCGGTTTCATGATCGTCCCACACTACGATAAACGGAAACTGCTGGTGCAGATCACGCAGGTCATCTTCCAGGCGATAGGTGGAGTAACGCGCGCGATAGTCAAGCAGGGTAACAATCTCATTTTCAGGCATCCACTGACGGTTGACACTCGCATTGGGCGCATAACCGCCCGATTCATATTCATAAATGTAATCACCGAGGCACACAACCGCATCAAAATCGTTGCGCTCTTTCAGGTTGCGGAAAACATTGAAATAACCGGCTTCGTAGTTGGCGCAGGAAACAACGGCAAAGCGCAGGCTGTCGCAATCGCCCGAAGTCGCCGTTCGCGTGCGACCGATGACCGAAACTTTATTGTTGGCCTTGAACTGGTAATAATAGGTTGTATTGGGCGTAAGTCCCGTAGGATCTACTTTCACGGTGTAATCCATGGTTTCATCCGTGATGACAACGCCGCTCTGTAAACCGGTATAGAATAAGGTGTCTTCGGCAATTTTCCATTCCACGATTTGCGGCCCCGACTGCAAAGAATCGGGTGTATAGCGTGTCCAAAGGATCACACGGTCGGAAAGCGGATCGCCGGACGCCACGCCGTGGTAAAAAGGTGCTAAGCAAGGCTTGACCGACTTTGTGGTATGCTGTGCGCTTACTTTAATAAAAGGCAGCATGCAAATAATCAGCAGGATTCGTTTCATGGCTTAGAGTTTGATGAATTTTTTGGTAATCGAGCTGCCATTCTTCTGCACAATAATATAATAGGTTCCTTGTTGGAAATCACTTATTTCCACGCTGAAAGGAGTTGCTGACAGCATCGCTGCGCCGGCATACATTTCACGGCCGCTTACATCTGTAATACGCAAATCTGTTTCCACATTAGTTGGACTTGTAATGTACAGCGCATTTTTAGCAGGGTTTGGAAAAACAGTAACCGACCATTCGATTTCCTGTTCGGAAAGTGATAATTCGCTGCAGCCAAGGAAATAAGTACCCTGGTTTCCCGCTGTGTTTCCGGTTCCTCCGTTGAGGCTGTTGTTGGGCTGCACGGTCGACATGGAGCAGATGGGAACAAAAATCTTGATACGGCCACCGCCGCCTGCACCACCGTCACCACCGGGATTCCCGTTTCCACTGGTGAGGGTCTGGTCGCCGCAGAAGAAGTCGGAGTAGTTACAGGTTACACCATTTCCGCGCGAACCGCCTGAACCGCCGTTTCCTCCGTTCACGCTCAGGTTTCCGGTAATCTCAGCCACATTTCCTGCTTTCAAAAAGATACCGCCTCCTGAGCCACCACCGGCTCCGGCACCACCGCCCGACCCGGTTGATAGCGTTGCTTCACCGCAATCATCACAACCGTCTGAACAGCATTTCGGAGAAGTTCCGCCGTTTCCGCCATTTCCACCTGAAACGCCGTTTTCACCATTCGCTGAAATGGAACCGGTCACGGCCAATGAATCCGACGCGATCAGGATGATGGCACCACCACCGTTTCCGCCATCGTTGCCACCTAACCCTGTATCATACGAACGGCCGCCACCGCCGGCACCACCGCCACCCGATCCAAGATCGATTTCTTCACCCGAAAGCGTTCCGTAAGTAGCTCCTGCGGCTCCTCCGTTGCCTCCGTTGCCTCCCACTACCGGAAATCCTGTAGAAACATTCAATCCATTGGTTTGATAATTGCCCGTTCCGGCGCCACCCGTTGCTGCGTTGCTTCCTGTACCGCCATAGCTTCCACCGGCACCACCACCGGCACCACCCGATCCGCCGATCATGCCGGCTTCGTCGTCATTATTCATGCATTGTTGTTTGGGGCCTGAGCCGTTTTGTCCGTCCGCGCCGCTCAAACCGGCTCCCGGGCCTGTTCCGCTGGTTCCCGATTGCCCGCCTTCGAGCGTTACCTGACCGGTGTTGTCTTTGTTGGAGCAATCGTTGATGGCAATCTGGTCGCCGGTAAGACTTGTAACAATTGTACCGGGAGCGCCACCTGTACCACCGGTGTAACCTGCGAAATCGCCGTTAATGGTTCCTGAAACAAGAATATTTTCGGCTTGCACTTCCAGTTTCCCGCAGCCGCCCAGTTCGTATTTCTGAACGAAAACGGTAGTGCCGCTTGTAACTTCAAACGTCCCGTTTACCAGGTAAACACCCGACATAAAGGTTGGCGAGTTGACAATCATATCGCCGTTTACAATAGTTGTGTCGCATTGTGCATGAGCGCTGTGATTACACACAAAACCTGCAACGAACAAGCTGAGAGCTAAGATTTTCATAAGGAGAATTAATGATGAGTAAATTGAATAAATGCCCTGTTGTTAAGGCCGGAGAGTTGAATGAAATAGCTTCCGTGTGCCAGGCTGGTCGTTGGAATTTCCCAGTGATTGTATTCGCCGGGTTGATTGAATAAGACCTCTTTGGTGATGAGTTGTCCGAAGACAGAATAAACCACCAGCGTTAATTTGTTGTCGTCAAAACCAAACCAATGGATGGGCAGTGCGCCATTATTTTCTTCGGGCTCCACCGAAATAAACGGCTTGTCAACTGTCAATTCCGTTGCAGACAAATTGCAGACAGATGGCGGGTACATTTCCACGAAAAAAGTGTCTGTGATACATCCTGTGCTGTCGGTAGCGAAATACATCGTGGCGAATTGAGGAGTGATTGTCAGCGAATCGGATACAATGTTGAGTGGAGACCATGTTGCCGGACCTCCGAACGAGGGATGAAAAGTGACTTCATCATTCGGACAAACAGTTATCGTATCGTTGTCGCCGGCATTTTTCAGGATAGTAAAATGATCGAAAATACTGCCGTCTGTTTCAATGAATGATGCATCGAGGCGATTGTGATTTACTGAAAAGAGCATAGAGCCGAGCTTCGTGTTGTCTGCCTCTGCCATCACCGGGTGAGGCCAATCGGAACTCGTCCCGCTCAGCTTACCGGAACAGCCCACCACAGCGTAGACGGTACCTTTGTGTGATTTGGAAATAACGGTGTGCTTTTGGTACGGACAATCACCATCATTTCCCCCGGTTCCATTGTCCAGGATCATGGATGAATCGAGGTCGCTGGAATAACCGTAATGGCCGTCAATCAGGTAGCTCCTTTCGTAAGAATGGCTATGGCCGTTTAAGATGAGGTCAACACCGTATTGCTCCAGGATCGGGATAATGTTCTCGCGTATTTCGACGAGCTCCCCGTCAAGGAAATTCCCGTTATCAGAGTTATGGCTTCCTTTGGTATACGGCGGATGATGCCAGTAAGCAATCGTCCATTCGGCATTGTTTTGCTGCAGGTCATTTACCAGCCATGTAGCCATTGGTGCAGTGGCATCTCTGTCTTCATCATAGCTGTCGAGTACAATGAAGTGGATGTTTCCGTAGTTGTAAGAGTAGTATTTCTCTGACATGGAAGGCAAGCCACCGGCTTCACCGTACATTGGGAGGCTGAAAATATCAAAATAGGCGGGAGCCGGAGAAAAGGGAATATGGTTGTTGTAATCGTGGTTTCCCGTTGCCGGCCAGAGCACCGTGTTTTGTAAAATAGGTTCGTACATGTTTTCGAAGACACCTTCCTGGTAATTTTCCTGGGTGCCGTCGTTGATACCGCTTCCGTAGGCATTGTCGCCCAGCATGATCCAGCCGTCAATATGTGTTCCCTGGTTCACGGCCATGAAACCGTCGCGCACATTTCGCTGGTCGTCGTTCCCCATTCCGGCATCGCCGATCACCCAAAAACGGTATTCGCCCGGGTTTCCCGGCACCGGGTTGGTTCTGAAATAAATAGCGGGTGAAGAAGTCGTAAGCCATGTGGCCGCATTTCCGATAGTATAATAATACGTTGTTGCCGGATAGAGATTCTGGATTGTTACTTCGTGTTCGGTAGTGAGTTGCAGCTGTTGTACCTGCTGGTTTTGCGCTGCTGCATTGGTGCCGAATTTCACATAACTTTCGGTAGGAACGTCGGTGCGCCAGCGAATAATCACCGAAGTTGGCGTAGCCTGTTGCAAATACGGGCCTCTGTCGATGACAATGTTCTGAGCCGCTTCGTCACCCGAAAGTGAACAATCGAAGCTGATGTCCGAACTGGAGTTATCGTCCTGGTGAATTTCAACCGCGATGAGGTTGTTGCCAGCCACCAATAACCCCGGACTGAAGGAAAAATTTTGAAAATCATCTTCATTCGGCCAGGCTACCGTTCCGTTTGCCAACGTCTGAAACTGCGGATTGCCGCCAGGCATGTTGCTGCGGAAAACTTCGATGCCGTTTATATAAACAACAGCTCCGTCGTCGCGTTTGATTGTACCTGCCATCTGCGAAAAAAGCGCCGGATCAGCAACGTAAAATGTCTTACGGAAATAAGTGGTGATGTACTTGTTGTTGCCATCCGGGCCGTAGCTCACTGTAGTTTGCTCGTCACCATCGCCGTAACCCAGCTCGGCATTGCCTGAAGTCCATGCATTGTCCGAATAACTTGCCATGCGCCATGTTGTACCCAGGTCAGCACCCGAATCGTTGTATTTCCAATTGCTTCCCGTTGAGAAAATGGTAGTAGTTTGACCGATAACGCTGAACTGAAAGCCCAGCACCACAATCATGAGTAGTCGTTGCATTCCTTAAATTTTGTACAAAGGAACGGCGGTAACATAACCTTAGGCAGACGGCAATTTTATATCTGTTTTAAGTATGTTGCTGATTGTATTAGCATAGGGTTATGCAGGCATAGGTTTTTTGTTAAGGGATCATTTACAGGCGTTATGACTTAACGTAAAAATCCCCGTTTCACCTGGGCAAAACGGGGATTACCGAATGAAATAAGTCAATTATTTTTTCGCCAGCACCAATCTTGCCACCGAACGCTCACCCTCAGGTGTTGTCAGTGTTACGAAGTAGGTTCCGTTAGCGTTTTGATCCAATTGAATCGTGGAAACGCCGTTTTGCTCAAAGCGATTGTTGTAAACTGTTTTTCCGAAAACATCCGTTACCCGGACCGATGCGCCTTTTACCGGAATATCCAAGGTGAATTCACCTGTTGAAGGGTTTGGATATACAAGCAAAGCAGCCGTTGCGTTTTCAGATACGCCAAGGCATCCTTCAACCGTAAGTGTCAAGGTATCATAACCTGTACAGCCGTTGGCGTCGGTGAATTCATAGAATACATCATAGTTCCCATCGCCGATAGAAGGATCGAACTGGTTTCCGGTTACCGATGGTCCGCTGAACGAGCCGCCTGCAGGTGTACCAACAAGTGCAACATCCGGATCGTAGTTACAGATAGGACCCGGTGCTGTGCTCAATGTTACGGAAGGCAAACCGAAGATGGTCACATCAACCGTATCTGAATAGGAACATCCGTTGGAATCAACTACGTCGAGGTAGTAGGTCCCGGATGCATTGGCAGTAAGAGTGGAGCCGCTTGAAAGGTCTGACCAGGCGTAAGTACCAACTACAGCAGGCGTTGGACCAAGCACGACTTCTTCGCAATCACTGTCATCGGATCCAAGGCTAAACGCAGGACTTGCATTGATGGTCACATCAATTGTATCGTTGCCAATACATCCGTTTGTATCTGTTACCTCTACGTGGTAAGTGCCGGACGCCGTAACGTTAATCTGCTGGGTAAGATCTCCTGTATTCCATAAATAGGCAGCAGAAGCGTTTCCTGCATCCAGGGTGGTGGCATCACAGGCTGTCTGATCACTGCCCAATGACACAACAGGGTTCACGGCATCAATAAGTGTAATGCCAACTGCAGCTGAATCCGAACAACCGGCAGCATTTGTTTCGATCATATTGTACACCCCTGCGCTATTCGTGGTAATGGTATTGGCTGTTTCTCCCGGAAGCAGAACGCCATCCATATACCATTGGTTCGAAACATTGGTAGCGCCGCTCAGTGTTACGTCAGCGCCCGAACAAATGTGTGTGCTTCCTGATAAGGTAACTACCGGTGAAGCGTCTACGTGAACTGTAAACGATGTAATGGTGTCGCGCACCAAACCGTTATCCAATTCAATGTGGATCGTGTAATCACCTGCTGCTGCATAACTGTGTGATCCACCCGGGGAAGTAACCAATTGATTATCAAAAGTGCCATCCCCCCAGTTATAAATGATATTATTGAACAACTGCAAGCTTCCTGCGCCCATGTAGACAGTTTCGTTCTCACAAACAGACACGTCGCTGATCGCAAATTGCGGAGGCATTACCACACCACGCAAATCATCAGGATTGGAACCGAAGTTGCCCGAATAAGTACCGTTTGGATTCAGGCGGTTGAAAGCAGACGAAATATTCGATACAAGGAAGTAATTCGGTCCAACATACATCGTACCGAATGTTTCACCACCCGCAGCCCCTGAAATCGGGATATTGGTAGGTGTGTATGCTACAGCTGTGATCGGCCATTTTTCAAAAACAACCGTACCGTTGCCCGACCAGTGGTACATGTGCTGGTCATTACGGTTGTACAGGATTACTTCACCGTCGGCACCGTTACCCATTGCAAAAACCAATGTTTTTGCGCCGGTAGTCTTGTCAATTCTGTAAAGTGTTTCAGTTACGCTAGCCCCATCACCGGTCGCTCCCCACAATTGTCCGCCCTCATCAAAAGTAATCGATGAAAAGTTATCTCCCAGGTTCCCGATCTGTGTACAAACACCGGTAGAGAGATCAATGGTTCCAAGCACACGTCCTGAAACACCGGAAACTTTCATGATGATATACGTTTGGAACGTTACCGGGTCGTATGCCATACCGGTCATACCTGTAATGGTAAAACCAGCTAATGTTGGTCCGGTGCGTTGGATAATGCTGAAATTGGTCGTGTCAATTCCCCAGAGTGAATCCTGGAAAGGACTTGCGCCGTAAAGCTTGGGAGTTACCGCCGGAAACTGGGCGCTGGCGGTAGAATTGCCCGCTAAAAAGGCGAAAAACGCCAAAGACATTAGTAGTACTTTCTTCATAAGCAAAGTTAATAACAGCAACGAAGTTATATCATTTCACCAGAAGTACCCTTATCAATGAGGAGTTTTTTTTTCGAAATGACGGTTTGAATGAATATTTAATAGATTATTTTCCAGCCTCTTGCATTCATCACCCTGTGGAAAGTGACCAATTCCTGCGCATTCTGAATGCGGGTATAGATGTGCATGATCTCCAATGTGGAACCCACTTGTTTTTTGATTTCAAGATCGTATGGGATGGGTAGCAATTGTTCTTCCGCATCTTGTTCCAGCTGAAGCAGGAAAAGCCTCAATAAATTCACCGATTCATTGGAGCTGATCGGGAAATCAGCAGCTTTGACCGATGTGAAAAAATGAAGGTCCGACCTGGCGCGTGTCAGCAATACGTTTAACCGTTTGAAACCCTGCGACTGATTGAGCGGTCCGAAACGCAGCTGGAATTGCCCTTCGGCATTTTTTCCATAACCCATGCTCACGACGATCGTGTCTGCTTCATCTCCCTGGACTTGTTCCAATGGCTTGAAAAAAACGGTATTCTTCTCAATTCCCTCCGAAATGCGTTCCTGCGTTTTGGGGGAAAGCTGCTGCCAGGTGCAGTCGAGCTGCTGCTGCGAAAAGGCAATAATCCCGATGCTTTTTTTCCAGTTGAAATCTTCCAGAAAGGCAGCAACGGCTTTTGCTTCTTCGCTATTCGTCCGGTTTTCGTATATGCCGTTTTCCACCGGGTGCCAATGCAGCGGGTAACTGGATTTTGCCGTTGGGTAGGCCACCAGTTCGTTGTTGTAAAAATGCCGGTTCGAAAAGGCAATGAGGGCTGGGTGTTCACTCCGGTAATGGTGTTTCAGCGGCACTTTTTTCCAATACCACGATGCCTGGTGCAACAAATCGATCGCTACGGAGCTACCCGCGAAATAATTGGAAGGCGCCATCTGCTGTTCGTCACCGGCAACAACTGCCCGCTTTGAGCGCTGAAGTGACCCGAGTGCGTTGGGCAGTTGCATCTGGCTTGCTTCATCCATTACCACGAAGTCAAACAGGTTTGTCTGCATCGGGAAAGTTTTTCCCACCTGTCCGGGCGTGCTCAGCCAGATCGGGCTCAGGATTTCGATCCACAGCCGGGCGTCACCGGATAATAATTCCCGGATCGTCAGGTGCTGTTTCGATTTGCCGAATTCTTTCACCAGGATGGATTTCCCGGTTTTTAACTGCGCTTTTAAGGTCTTGTCGTGACCTTTCAGCTGTGCAGCCGGTGTGCGCAAAAGGCGGGTATAATGATCAAATCGCTGTTTCCTGAGCTGCCAGATGTGTTGGGCAAATTGTGCGAACTCAGCCGTTTCGGTTTCCAAAATCTCCCGGAGCCTGTCAGCCAGTTGTTCGCCATCGAATCTGGCTAAATCAGGGAAGCGGCTTTCGAGCAGCACCTGGTTGGAATGCAGTACCATCGCTTCCAGTTCATCGAGCGGTTTTCCGGAGCTGACCAGGCGAAAAATGACTTCCGGCAGGGCGCGAAGCAGTTCTAAATTACCGATCAGCTTTTCAATCGATGCCTGGCCGAATTGTTCGAAATGATTGACGGCATCGGTTTCGCTTGCTGAAAAATATCGCCGGTGATCGTTGTACAATTGCTGGATGCGGTCGCTGTTCCGGCTGATCAGTTGTCGCCGTGCCAGCGGCAGTTTCGCAACGGAATTTAATTCATTGAGGTCTTCTTTTTCCAGCTGTTTCAGCACGTAAGCAGCACTTTCCAGTTCCAGCTCCGGCCGTTCGATGCCCCATTCGGAAAACTGTGCCCGAACGGCAATCAGTTCTTCCTGTAAGTCTAAATATAACAGCCAGTTGGCCAGTGCCGTCTGAGGATCAATCTGTGGGTTCCGAAGTGCTGCTTTCAGTTGTTTGAACCAGCTTCGCCTGCGAAACCAGGATTGCTTCTGTGCCGTTTGTTCGATCCAAAACAGCGTTTCGCTGCGTGTCGGTGGTTTGTTCCAGAGCGTTTCTTCCGATCGCAGCAGTTCCAGTCGCGAGCTGAGTTCCGAAAACCGTAGTCGCAGCTTTTCAAACCGTTTGCGTTTGGCCGGCTGACGGTGCAATTCAAAATATGCGTGGTACGATTCGTTTGTTACAAGCTGGATGCGTGCGGTCGATTTGGCCAGCGCCTCCAGTTCACCTATGGTTGCAATGCCGAAAGTTGAAGCCAGCCAATGGGCTTCAGTACTTAATTGCCGTAAAACCTGGTCGGGCTGCGGATGGTTGACCAATGCCTGTTTGATGCCTTTTAAAATGACAAACGAGCCGAGTTGTTCCAGGAGCTTTAGTATCGTCGGTTTTTCGTTGAGCCAGGTCCGGATATCCGGAACGTCGGATTGAAAACCTGCTTTGCTCAAATCCACGGTTGGACTCAGCTCACGGAATGCGCGGAATGAAACACCGCCTACCAAAGTGGGGCTGTTCAGACGGTCGAGGAGCAATTGCAGCGAGGCTTTCAGCTGTTCCGACAATTGCAGTAACGGCGGGACCGGCTTTCGGTCGGCTTCCAGCGCCAGCCAGGTGTTTTTCAGTTGCGCAATGAAACTTTTGGGCTGTGCCTGGCTGTGGGCCGTAAACGTAAAGGCATCTAATCCGGCGTCGGCGAGTTTTTTCACCAAAACGTCCAGTGCAACGCGTTTTTCCGAGACCACAAGCGTCATGCCGTCGCGAACCAGTAATTTGCCCAGGAGATTGGTGAGGACCTGCGATTTTCCCGTTCCGGGCGGCCCCTGAATCACGGTGTTTCCTGTTTCCAGTTGCGCAAAAACATGCAATTGATCGGTGTCTGCCGGGGCCAAAAATGCCGGGGAAAGCGCTATTTTTTCGGACGATTCACGGGTTTCATTCCCCAAAATGCCGCGCACCAAAGGACTCAATTCAGGCGATTGGGCAATCAGTTCCAATTCGCGCAGCACCTGGTAGCGGTGATGGTGAAAATTACCGATGGCCGAGAAATCGGAAAAGGTTGCCGGGATTTGATGTTCTGCAACCAGGCCAGTGATCGTTTCGACCCATTCCGATGGTGAAAGTGCATCGTTTTCCGCAACTTTTAAATCAAATGCGCGGATGAGCTGGTTCAACACAAACGGGTTCACGAAAGTTTGTTCCGCCGCCGCCTGGATTTCGACCTGTTGTTTTCCTTTTGCAATTTTCCAGTTCAGTGGCGTTAGCACAAGCGGCGAAGCAACTGTTTTTCCTTTGTATTCCCAGTGAATTTGCTGCGAAACCCAACACAACGATTGCAGATCGGCCTCGCGTTTATACTGGTTGGCAGTTTTCAGGATGCCGTTCCAGGTCGTGTTCAATTCAAACGATTGCACTTCCGGCAAATCACCGGGCAAAACGATCATTCCCTTTTCATGCTCACCGATATGCACCAACGGGTCCGACGAAGGAATTTCCGACAGATCGATGATAAATTGTGCAATATCGTAGTGATGCTCAGACATGAACGCGTTTGTCGGAGACGAAGGTAGGGAATTTAACCACATAGACACATAGCGTACATACTCACATAGAAACAGGATAAGTTTGACCTGTTAGAAAGAATACTAAAGATGACTTTCGTTAAGTTCTCTATGTGCTTTTTAAGCGTGTCTATTCATCAAAAAAGCTATGTATCTTTAACAAGTCTATCCATCAAAAGCTATGTTGCTATGTGGTTAAAAGTGAGTTATATTGGTCACAGTATGAACTTCACCCGCTTAATCAATCGCGAATAATCCTCGTACACCGCGATTTCGTATTCTCCCTTCGGCCAGCCCTTCACGCTCAGTGCCAGCGGATAGGTATATTCACCTGAACCTTTCGCCGTGCCTTTTTCAAGATTGGCTACCACGACGCCGTTCTTATCACGCACGTTGATGCTTACCAACGCATTGTTGCTGAGGTAATAGGTCACTTCGCCGTACACCGATTCGGCCTTTCCGGAGAAGAGCGTTCCCGGCTCGGTTTCATAGGTCACCGAATACCACGGAACTTCCATTCCTTTGATCATCGCAACGGTGCGTTTTAGTGAGCGGATCTTTCCCTGGTCTTCATCGTGAATGGAACTCAAATCGTGGTTGTCTGAAATACACCAGATCGCCGATTGAATGGCTGAATTCGGGAAATTGTTCTGGTCGATGAGGTTGGTCAGCTTCTGCCATTCGGGAGGTGCCATGTAGCCGACAGAAAAATCAGATTGCGCCGCCGGGGCGTGTCGTCTGCTCTCGCAGCAAAACCCGAATCCGGAGAATACCAAAGCAGCCAATGGTGCCAATGAAAAGCGCCGGCGTTTCACAATCAGGATATCCTGTTCAGCGGTGTCTTTGGAGACCAGTCGTCTGCCGGGTTCCAGCTCGATGAACAGGGTGTCGCGCGTCAGGTTTTTCAAGTCAAACTCGATGCATTCTGCCTGGTAACCACCTTTGCCTTTGATGGTTCCCGAAAGCTGTTTGTTGTTCATCAGTTCTTCGATCGAAACATAAACTGAGTCAGGCTTGGCGGCAATCGCAGCAGGGCCCGAAAAGAGAAAAACGATCAGTCCGAAACAACAAATCGAAATGGGAGTGGAGAACTGTTTCATAACGAACGTGTTTTTGAAGAGAGAAAAAATGGAGTTCTATGAAAGTATAACCGCTTCAGGCAATTTTGTTACGCGTCAGTCTTCATTCTCATTCTCTTTCACATTCTTTTCAAAACGAGAGGCAGAATGAGAATGAGGAATACTACTTTTGTACCTCAAACAGAATATCAGTCCCATGAGCAAATACAAATTCGGAACAAAAGCCATTCATGCAGGTGCGCATCCCGATCCGTCTACCGGAGCGATCATGACGCCGATTTACCAAACTTCGACCTATGTGCAGGAGTCGCCCGGGGTGAACAAAGGTTACGGATATGCCCGTGGGAAAAACCCGACGCGAGAGGCTTTACAGGAAAACATTGCGGCCATCGAGAATGGAAAACACTGTGTGTGTTTCAGTTCGGGCGTGGCGGCAACAGATGCTGTTTTGAAGTTGTTGAAGCCCGGCGACGAAGTCATTACCGGCGACGACCTGTATGGCGGTACTTACCGATTGTTCACGAAAATCTATGAAAAATTCGGAATCCGTTTTCATTTCATCGACCTGACAAAACCGGAAAATATTAAGTCGGTTCTAAACGAAAACACAAAGCTGATTTGGGCGGAAACCCCAACCAATCCTACGATGCAGATCATCGATATCGAAGCTTGTGCTACCATTGCTAAGGCCAATAAGCTATGGTTGGTGGTCGATAATACGTTCGCGTCGCCTTACCTGCAAAATCCGCTGGACCTGGGAGCCGATATCGTGATGCATTCCGTTACGAAATACCTCGGTGGCCACTCGGACGTGGTCATGGGAGCGCTGATTACCAACAATCCCGAATTGCACGAGCAATTGTATTTCGTGTTGAATTCCAGTGGCGCCAACCCGGGCCCGATGGACAGCTTTTTGGTAATGCGCGGCATCAAGACCCTGCATTTGCGTATGGAACGTCATTGCCAGAATGGCCGCGCAATTGCAGAATACCTGCGCAATCACCCGAAAATAGCCAAAGTTTACTGGCCGGGCTTCCCCGATCATCCGAACCACGAGATTGCCAAAAAACAAATGCGTGATTTCGGCGGAATGATTTCCATCGTACTGAAAGATGACAGCATTGAAAACACCTTCAAAGTGGCGTCTTCGTTCAAAGTATTCTCACTGGCAGAATCCCTTGGGGGCGTAGAATCGCTGATCAATCACCCGGCAACCATGACCCATGCATCCATCCCGAAAGCCGAGCGCGAGCGGGTAGGAGTGGTCGATTCGTTGCTGCGTCTGAGTGTCGGTGTGGAAGATGTGGAAGATTTGATCGCGGATATTAATCAGGCATTAGGATAAAATTGTGGCATGTAGTCGCGGGACGCATCCCGCTTACCATGCATTTTATTGATCCCGTTTAAAAATGAAAACGATCATCACAGGCACATCTTCCGGTATCGGGAAAGCCATCGCAGAACATTATTTGCAGAAAGGGTTTCCGGTGGTCGGAATTGGCAGAAAACACACGATAGTTCAGGCGAATTATCAGCCTGTTGTTTGTGATCTCACCGACGAAAAGACGATCCGCAATCTCGATACCGCATCATGGGTTTCCGATGACATTCTACTGGTTAATAACGCCGGAATGCTGGGTACGGTTAAGCGATTGAGTGACCAGGAATCTCCCGACATTCAGCAAGTTTTAGCATTGAATGCAGTGGCTCCCGCACTGCTGATGAACAAACTGGCCCGCGCCTGTGAAACTGCCGGTAAGTCGCTGACTGTTGTGAATATCAGTTCCGGTGCTGCCAAACGAGCCATCCCTTCGTGGTCGGCTTATTGCGCATCGAAAGCGGCATTGGAAATGCTTTCCGAAACCTTTTACCTGGAAGAACAGGAAAGAGGCAGAAATACAAAAGTCTATTGCGTCGCGCCGGGAGTTGTGGATACACCGATGCAGGCACAAATTCGGTCGGTCGGTGAAGCGGATTTTGCTGCTTCGGCGACGTTTCATCAGTATTATGAAAACGGGGAATTGGTGTCACCCGAGTTGGTTGCGCAGAAACTGAGCCGCTTGCTGGAGATGCCTTATTCGGGAGTTGTTTCCTGTTCGCTGCGTGCTATTGAGTAAAATTATTATCAGCAAGCTGATTACCATTCAATCAATAATTTACCCCGTTTAGCTAAAAAAAGACAATCGTTTTAACACTTTTTGTATTTTGTGTGCCTCTAAACAGAAATGTTGAATGCTGCGAATAACAAACATTGGTTTTACTGCTCTTGGTCTTGCCGGCAATTGTCTTTCCGCTCAACTGTATGTTCATATGAGAATTATTGAATTTGATTCCAACCAAATCCTAAAACAACCATCATTTTAATTAATACAGGTAAATAAACTAGCTAGAACTGTAACAATGAAAAAACTAAAACTCCCTGTGCTCGCCTTAAGCCTACTCTCCATTTCGGCTTTATTCGGGCAACAACAGCAAACGTTGAATCGTGCCAACATGCGCGATGGTGAAAATGTAGAATACTGCCACCAGCAAAAAAGATTCAATGAGTTAATGGCAAATCCTGCTTTTGCAGCACAATATCAATTAGAGCAGCAGGCGTTCCAGGTGCTGGAGCAGCAAATGTCAGAAAACACGGATCCGCAACGTTTGGTTTACAAAATCCCTGTAGTATTCCACGTATTGCATAACGGAGGTGTTGAAAACATTTCCCGCGAACAGATCCTGGATGCATTGAGTATCCTGAACCGTGATTACCGTCTTCAGAACGCAGATGCGGCCACGGTTCACAACGATTTCAATGCAAGCAACCCAAGTGCTGTTTGTGAGCCTTCCGACGTGGAAGTGGAATTCGTGTTGGCGACAAAAGCACCGAACGGAACTTGCTTCAGCGGAATTACCCGAACACAAAGTGCGCTTTCGTATGATGGTTCTGATGGTGACGAACAGGTAGATGCGATCATCGCCGGAAATGATGTTTACCATGGGCAGTGGGCCGGAAACAAATACCTGAATATCTTCATTTGCGGAGATATCGGCGGTGCTGCCGGCTATACATTCCGACCAAGCGGTTGGGTAGGAAGCGGTATGAAAAACGGGATTTGGATCCTGCACAACTATACCGGTTCTATCGGAACTTCTTCTGAAAACACCAGCCGTGCGCTGACACACGAAGTTGGACACTGGCTGAATCTTTCCCACACATGGGGTGATACCAATGATCCGGGAGTTGGTTGCGGTACGGACAACGTTGCCGATACGCCTGAAACGCGTGGTGTAACTGCCTGCAACCTCAATGAAAACTTCTGTGGTGTGCGTGCAAACGTTGAGAACTACATGGATTATTCTTACTGCTCTAAAATGTTTACTGCCGGCCAGGTAACACGTATGCGTACTGCATTGACATCTTCTACCGCCGGTCGTAACAACCTTTGGACAAACTCTAACCTTGTTGCAACTGGTGCCGACGGAAGCGCGGCGCTGTGTAAAGCAGATTTCACTACCGTTAAAACAGAAATTTGTACGGGTGAAACCATCCAGTTCAGTGATGGTTCTTACAACGCCGTATCCGGCTGGTCATGGTCGTTCCCAGGTGGAACGCCGGCTACTTCAACAGAACAGAATCCTTCCGTAAGCTACGCTGCACCTGGTGTTTATGCGGTGACATTGACCGCTACCGACGGTGCTTCTTCGGATGAAGAAACAAAATCAGGATACATCACTGTGTTCGCGAATGGAGAGTCACTTCCTTACTATGAAAGTTTCGAAGGAATCTCTGATTTTAACGGCTCAAGCCGCTGGATCATTGAAAATACCGGAGGCAACAACGCTTGGTCGGTAACAAATACGGCAGGTCATACAGGAACAAACTCAGCTAAATTGTCTAACTACGGTCAGTTGGCAGGAAATGTTGACGAATTGATCTCTACACCGGTTGATTTATCTACTGTGAACGCAACCGACGGTGTGACGTTGTCTTTCCGTTATGGCTACCGCAAGCGTCAGTCTGCTAACGATGATTATTTGAAAGTATTCCTTACTAACGATTGTGGTGACAACTGGGATCAGCGTAAGACGATGCACAGTGCATCATTGTCGAACCTTACGGCAAGCAGCGCCTGGACTCCGGCAGCAGCTGACTGGCAAACAGTTCACATGACCAACGTAACAGTTTCTTACTGGGTACAGAACTTCCGTTTCAAATTCCGTTTCGAAAGCGACGGCGGGAACAACATGTACATCGATGATATCAACATTTACAGTGGTGAGCCATCTGATGCGATTGTAGTGGGATTGAACGAGGAATTGCAGTTGCAAAATGCAGTTGTCTTCCCGAACCCTGCTGAAGATGAGGTGAACCTGCGTTTCTCGGCTCCTGCAGGCCAAACAGTAAAAGTGTTTGTAACGGATTTGTTGGGTAATGTTGTTTCACAACACACCATCAATGCCAACCAGGGCGACAACCTGGTGTTGATCTCAACAGAATCATTTGCAGCCGGAATGTACCTGATTCGTTTGGCAGAAGCCAATGCAAGCCAGACATTACAGTTTGTAGTGAAATAATAAGATTGAACAATTGGATACAGGAACCGCCGGTCATTTGACCGGCGGTTTTTTTGTTGTGTCCTTTCAACTTATGTGTTTAAAGTTAATTTGACCTGTGCTGGTCGCGATGAATCGCGACCAGCACTCAACAAAATCCTTTGTTTGTTTCATGACCATGAAACAAACCAAAACCATCTTGCATGCTAATGAATGAAATGATCATCACAAAAAATGCCCGGGATTCATTCCCGGGCATTTTTTGTTTCAACATATCTATGATTTGGTTGGAGGGCGCGATTAATCGCGCACCCACAATTTTATTTCACCACCAATTGTTTTCCAAACACCCGTTTTTCGTGTTTATACCCGGAAATAACATACGTTCCGGCTGCCCATTCGGCAGTATTCCATGTAAGGGATTTCCCGGTGACGTTTCGCTGTGCAATAATGCGGCCATTCATGTCGGTAGCCACCAGGCGATCAATGTCTTCGGTGGTTTCAATGGTTACCAATCCTCCTGACGCGGACGGATTCGGAAATAACACTACCGAAGCATTATCCGATTCCTCCAAACCGGCATTCGGGCCCTTCAGTGCAAACGCATATTCGCCTTTTTGAAGATTGGTCACGGTTACTGTTCCGTTTTTGTCGGTGGTGTTATTGCCCATGACCAGTGTGGAATTCGGACATTCGATCCAATCTGCCGAACAATCCGGGCGGTACAAAAGAACGATACTGTCTTCAGCACCCGTGATCAGCAAATGATCAAGATAGCCGTTGGAACCTGATTCCATGCCGCAATAGCGGAACGTCGCGTTGGTCGTGAAACCGTTTTCCCAGATGCCGTCTATACGCCAGTAACGTTGCGGAGAAATGGTGTAGGCCAGCGACCAGTCGATCACAGGGTCCGGTGCTGCCCAATGATGTTCCGCCACCACCAATGACGAATCGGCCCCAACCGATTGTACCTGCAAAATAATGTTGGCATGTGCCAGGTTCACCGTTCCGGTATTGGTCACTGTTTTGTAATTGGCTGTTACCGCCTGCGAGATCAGTTCATCGCGGTTCAGGTAACCGGTAGTTGGAGCAAACGGCACGGTCAGTGTAACGGTATTGCTCATTCCTGACGAATGCACGACCTGCTCGAAGGTATTCCAGTTATCATCACGCAACGTCAACAATAAGGGCACCTGGTTCGAGTAATTTGACCTTCCTACCAGTTTTTGGCGCAGATGCACCGTTACATCATAATTAGCTCCTGATTGCACTGTTGAAATCGAATCGATGGCGATGTGCGGCCAACCGCCCTGGAAAATCCAGTCGGCGAAGAAATTCGTGAGGTCGAAACCGGTGATTGCCGTCAGGTCATCACGGTATTCAATGGCGTCAATGTCAGAGAATTTGTTCTGGTCCAGCAATTCGCGCAAGCCGTTGAAAAACAATGAATCACCCAGGTACCCGCGCAGCGTGTGGATCATGTCCGCACCTTTCAGGTAGGTAGTGTTGCTATACGTATGCTCCAGCGGAACGCCTGAAACCGGCCAGTAACCCGAATCGATGTGATGGCATTCGCGCAGCAAATCTTTGTGCTGATTGCGTACGGAAGCCTCATAAACAGCCCGGCTGTTGAATTCTTCGCTGAACAGGTATTCACAGTAAGCGGCGCTGCCTTCGTTGATCCACATATCTTCGGCTGTGCGGCAGGTAACAAGATTGCCCCACCAGTGATGTGAAAGCTCGTGCACCAGCACCGATTGCCAGCTCAGACCACCATCGGCGGCAGCCATCGGAAAGGCAACGTTCATAGCGTGTTCCATCGCTCCGGCTGTCATCGGCACCAATACGTAGCCCACGCGGTCCCAGTGGTAAGGTCCCCATTTCTCTTCATAGATATCAAAGGCGCTTTCCAGGTTCACAAACGAGTTGTTCATGTCGGTTGTGTCGGTTGAAAATGCTGCTAACTGCACCGGTACCGGGTTGTTCTGGTAATCGGTAAACGTGTCGTGTACAAACACATAGTTGGCCACAGCAACCGAAATAAGGTACGAAGGAATCGTCTGGTTTACTTTCCAGTGATGCGTTTCCGATAGGTCGGGGTTCACAACCGTCGATTGATGCACGCCCCCGCAAACGGCTTCATGTGCAGGAAGCGTAGTTACAAATAAATCGTAGGTAGAGCGTGTTGTGAAATTGTCGAAGCACGGGAACCAGGTTTTACCGTAGTTATGCGGAATGTCTTCCAGCGAAACGCCTACGTTATAGGCAAAAGCCGAATTGAAATAGAATCCGCCGAAGGAAGGATCTTCCACCGGGTTTCCGTGGTAAAACACCTCGATTCCTGTTGAATCGCCGGTATTGAATGTTGCACCCAGCGCCACTGTAAAACTCTCCGGTTGCGCGGTAAACGCCAGCAGGTTGCCACTTTGATCGCGGATGCTGTCAACGGTCAGGCCCAGCAAATCCAGGGTGATTTCGTCGATGCCGTTTACCAATGGCTTGAAGCCGACATAGGTTTGTCCTTTCAGGATAAACGTGGTAAAATCACGCAAATCGAGCTGAATATCGTAATGACGAATGTCGATACTGTCGCTGCGGGTGTCGTGCGGGAAAACCGTTTGAGCGGAAGCATTCGTTGAAAGACAGCCCAAAGTAGCCGCCAGCAGTAAAATCGGTACAAGTTTCATAGCGCTTAAAATACGGTTTAAATATACGGAAGTCTGTCTGCACAACAAAACCCGATTCTGTGTGTTTTTGTCATTCATACAATGATTCCACGATCAGTACATTTCACCGGTTTGAAATACTCGAATTTGCCACAGATGGAAAGATGCACACAGATTTTATCTGTGGAAATCCATGGCTCAAATTAATAGGCCGCATGCGGTGTGAAAGCTACTTGCTGAGATTGTCCAATGCCTGCTGGACCAATTCTTTGTAGCTGCGGCCAATCGGAATACGCAAGCCTCCGATCTCGATCTCCATGGCGCTGTACGAATCAATTTTATCGATTGCCACGATGAACGAACGGTGTACGCGCATGCAATTGCCGCTGGAAAGGAATGTTTCAATCTGTCCGGGGGCCAGTTTCGTCAGGATGGTCTTGGAGGTGGTAATGATCTTGCTGTATTCTTTCTGACTTTCGATGCAAAGCAGCTCATCAAGGAAAATCCGAATGCGCTTTTTGTTGACCGTACAAAACAGGAAAGGGCGTTCGGTTGCAATGCCTGGAACCACCATTTTAGCAGGCGCATGTTCTTTCGTATGAATCTTGTTTACAGCAGTCAAAAACCGGCTGAATTCGATAGGTTTCAATAAATAGTCAATCACATCGTATTCGTAGCTCTCCAAAGCATATTGGTGATACGCAGTAGTGATGATCACGTGCGGCTGTTGTTTAAGTGTTTTCAGAAAGTCAAGGCCTTTCAGCAAGGGCAGGTGAATGTCGAGGAACAACACGTCAATTGTTTTTTCCTGCAGGATTTGCAGCGCATTCACAGCGTTCGGAGCAACGGCAGTCAATTCCAGGAACGGAACTTCCCGGATGTATTCCTGCAAAATTTCCACTGCTAATGGCTCATCTTCTACGATCAGGCAACTATAAACGCGCATCTTTTTTCCTCTTCTGCTGTTAATCGGATTCACAACGAAATTGTCCATCCGATTGGATAAAAATAAGGAATCGGCGGGCTTTTCGGGAAAGAAAGGACGATGACAATCATTTAGGAGGCATCAACGACTTCTTTTCACCCATGAACGACGTACTAAAACGCTTTAACAACGTTCAATGAAGCCAATGGTTTGTCTGGCTGTTAACACTGGTTGTCGGTTGCCTGGCCGTCGGAGCAATGAACGGTTTCCGTAGTATTGTGCGAATTCAAAACCACAACGATGTTCCGACAACAATTTTTAAAAGCCTTTTTCACTGCCGCATTATTCGGTGGATTGTCCTTTCCCGGAAATGCACAGGTAATCCAGATCAATTGCAGTCCGCCGCCACAGCTGGATGGTATCGAAGCAGCTGATGAATGGTTCATGGCAACGGAAGTGCAGGTGACTTCTGCCGGGCCGGTAACGACTATCGCCTGCATGCACGATTCCACCAACCTGTATTTTTTGTTTCGCAACAACCTGGAATCGGTCCTGCATTTTCCCGAAATTTTGATCGACGTAAACAACAGCAAGGAAACGACGTGGCAACCCGACGACTGGTGGTTTCATGTTGGCGCTGAAGATTGTGAAAACCAGGGCGCTTCAGATGAATGGGGCAATTGCCAGGAAGTACAGCCTGATTGGGTTGCGGTTCCCAACATTGTTCCGGGAGAACCTTATACCGATACGGTTGAAATTGCGATTCCTTTCTCGAAAATCGGCTATACAATCGGCTCGGGTGATTCGATCGGGATCACGTTTGATGTAATGAGCGCGGGCGGAACCTGGCACATGTATCCGTCAGATGCTGATAAACCAAACCCGTCGACATGGGCTACTGCCGTCATTATTTGCAGTGAACTCAATGTCGCGGAAAAAGAAACCGATTTGTTTAGGGTATATCCCAATCCTTCCAGCGGAGTATTCACGATTTCCATGCAGTCGAATGCAGAACCGTCGTCTTTGGAACTTGTCCAAACCGACGGGACCATTGTCTGGAAATCCGATTACCAGGTTAGTGGAAAAACGATCAGGCTGCCGGATGAACTGGCAAAAGGGAACTACCTTATGCTGATCCACCATGCAAACGGAACAGAACGCGAGCTTATCCAGATCTATTGATAATGAAAGTGCTGATTTCCACTGTTTGTATCATCTCAGCCGGTATGGTTTGCCAGGCGCAAACCTTTACAAAAATTACCACCGGCGATGTGGTCAATACACCTTCCGATTCCAGGAGTGTGAACTGGGTCGATGTCAACAATGACGGATTTGTGGATTTATTCATCAGCAATGGCAAAAAAAGCGGTGAAAGCAACCAGCTTTACATCAATCATGGCGACGGTACATTTTCAACAGTCACCCGCGACCCGATTGTGAACGACAATAAACCTTCGGTGGGTGCCAGCTGGGCCGATACGGATAACGATGGCGATCTGGATGGCGTTGTAACCAATTGGTACAATCAGGCCAGCCTGTTCTATGAAAACAATGGAAAAGGCGGGTTCAGTCAGCTGAAAAGCGGCCCGCTCGCTACCGATGCCGGTTATTCCGAAACGGGTGCCTGGGGCGATTATGACAGGGATGGTTTGGTTGATTTGTACGTAACACACAGCGAAGGCGATTTGCGCAACATACTTTATCACAACAATGGCGGGAATTCGTTTTCCAAAGTAGCCATCGGGCCTCCGGTGACCGATCGTTTCAGTTCGCGTTCTGCTACATGGACCGATTTCGACCTCGATGGTGATCCGGATTTACTGGTAGGAAACGAAAACCGGCAATTCGAGAACCTGTATCGAAATGACGGCAAAGGAAATTTCACCCCCGTTTCACTGGAAGGAATTGCAGGTTACAATCCCGGAAATACGATGAGTACCAACAGTATCGATTTCGATAATGACGGTGATTTTGATTTTTTCTTCGCAAACGACAACGGTTTCAACGACCTGCTGCGCAACAACGGTGACGGAACTTACAGTCGGGTGAACGATGATGAAATCTGTACAACGCCGGCACATTCTTTCGGCAGCAATTGGGGCGACATTGATAACGACGGTGACCTGGATGTGTACATCACCAATGCCTTTACATTTGGCGTTTTACAGCACAATTTTCTTTTCATAAACAATGGCGACGGCTCGTTTTCGAGAGACACCAATTCCATAGCTGTTGGTGATGCCGGCTGGTCGTATGGTTGTGCTTTTGCCGATTACGACAACGACGGTTTTCTTGATCTGGCCGTTGCCAATTGTTTCGGTGGTGCGCAACCCAATTCCCTGTACCACAACACTGGAAACGACAATCATTGGATCGAAATCAGCTGTGTGGGCGAGTCATCCAATCGTTCGGCGATTGGCGCCAAAGTGAAGGTAAAGGCCGGGATCAACGGAAAGGAAGTATGGCAGCTGCGCGAAATTTCATCGCAATCGGGATATTGCGGACAAAATATGCTCACCGCTCATATTGGTTTGGGGAATGCGGCACGGTGTGGAGAAATTGTAATAGAATGGCCGTCGGGGATCATTGACCGATACACCGATGTGCCTGCCGATCAGGTAGTGACTGTGTTGGAGAGTCAGTCGCTTCGATTTGCAACGAACGAAACCGTGCCGGCAATCCCCTGTGGACAGTCGGAGAACGATTCGGATAAACCGAAATGATAGTGCTTATTTTAATTCATGATCAGATGAAAACACAACTGAATATTATGTTTCTGCTGCTTGCGGGCAATTGTTCTTTTGCTCAGCCGGTAGTCACTTATCCCAATGGCGGTGAAACGCTGATCGCCGGAAGTACAGTGGACATTACCTGGACCGGAACGGCGCTGAATGAGGTAGTTGGAATCGATTATACAATCAACAACTGGACAAGCACGGTTTGGCTGAGTACCAATTACCAGAATCCTTCCGCTAACGGCTATACATGGACAATTCCTGCGGTTTCATCCACTCAATGCAAAGTGGGTGTTTTCAATACGAGCTTTGAAGGTGATATCAGCGATAATTTTTTCACGATTACCAACACAGCAACAATTTCCGAAACCGAATTGGATCAGCTCGTTACCGTATTTCCTAATCCCGCAACGGATTTGATCCAGGTAATCAACACGACCGGTTCGCCGCTTTCGTTTCAGCTTTTTGACCAATCGGGCAGAGAAGCAGCTATAGAGATTATCCACGTGGATCCGCAAAAAAGCATTCTTCGTAATACCGGCTTGCGAAGCGGAATCTATACCTTGTTGATCACCGATAACGAGGGTATTTCAGTAAGAAAAAAATTGTTTTTGAATAACCAGTAAAATGAATAGAATGTTCAACCGCGTCGTCGTATTAACCACCGTATTTCTTTGCACGGTCCATTCCTTCGGGCAGACGTCTGATAATGAAAAGGAAGCGCGTGCGTTAACCACTCAGGACAGCATTCTGTGTTTTCTCGATTCAGCCTTTTCCCTGATTAGAAGTAAAGCACTTTATGCCGGTAAAATTGATTGGGCTACCGACTCGCCTTCGTTTTACAAAGAAGCCTTGTCCAAAAAAACGTTTAAAGAATCGCTTACCGTGTTCAAGCGGGTTTTCGAGAAAATGGAAGACGCACACAGCACAGTTTGGATGGATAGCACGGCGTTTAAGGGTGGTGATCATCTGCGTGAGGAACGATCTGTGAATCAAGAATTACAACATGCCTATCAAAATGGAGAAGCAAAACTGATGGCCAAACGAATCGGCGATTTTGGTTACATCCGTATTCCTTACATCAATACGAACAGTGATGTGGAATTGGAAAATTCCTATTCGCAAAAAATACAAAACATGGTGTGCGAAATCTATTCGCCCGAAATCAAAGGCTGGATACTCGATTTACGTTTGAACGGCGGTGGTGATATGTATCCGATGATTACGGGCATTCAGCAATTCCTGGGAGAAGGAACTTTTGGAAACGTGGTTCGTCCGGATGCTGTTGCGGTCCCGTGGCAAATAAAGGATTCATCTACCTGGGAAGGCGAACTGCGCATTGCTACCTTGCTCCATCCTTGTCTCCCCGATTTAACAGGCGAAAAGGTTGTGGTTTTAGTGAGTCAGAATACCGCCAGTTCTGGTGAAATCACAGCATTGGCATTTAAGGGCAGACCGAACACGTTGTTTATCGGCGAAAAATCGGGTGGCTTGATGACCGCTAATTACCTCTACGAAATGCCGTTCGGCGAAGGAATTTTACCCATGGGAATTTTATTGGTACTGGCAGAAGCAAATGAATCCGATAGAAACGGCCAAATCCACACATTCATTTATCCGGATGTAGAGATGGAAACAGGCGATAATTTCTCTGATCCTGAGAAGGATTTGAAGGTAATAAAAGCAATGAGATGGTTGTCGGAATGATTCCTAAATTTGGTCTGTGAAATACCTGATTCTCTGCTTATTGTTGGTTGCTGTAAGCTTTGTCAATGCACAGCCGCTCAACCTGGGATTTGAAACTCCCGGTGTTGAATCAGCGGCACGGCCATGGGGTTGGGAACCTGTCACATGGAATGATGTTACGGTTACCAGGGACAGTTCCGTTTTCATGGAAGGTCAATACAGCTTAAAAATGGAATCCCGCACCGGGACTGAGAATGAACAGTTTCTTCGCTGTAACCTGGAGGCATACGAGCTTCGTGGCAAAACCATCACGTTTACCGCGAAATTGAAAAAGGTTTCCGAAGCAGACGAAATAACGATTGATGCCGGTTATACATTGCTCGATGGCGAAGGCGGTTACAAAGAATTCCTCGAAGGATCGGCAATGACAAATAGTACTGATTGGAGTACGCTGGAAATAGAGCTGTTCATCCCGATAAGCGCACAGGGCGTTTTTCTTCAGCTGCATTATTCCGGGAAGGACGCTGCCTGGTTTGATGATCTTCACTTAATGATTGGCCGGAAAGCGATCACATCGTTAAAAGCCGAAAAACCGTTTTCCCGTAAAGAACTGAAATGGCTAGCAGACATGGCAGAAGTCTTTTACACCACCGAATACCGCATGACCGATAACGATGGTGAGTCCAACGATTTGCTGTTTCAGCGCGAAGTGGGGAGCAGTTCAATCGTTGCGTTGGGTGAAGCGACGCACGGTACCGCCGAATTTTTCACCCTGAAGGCCCAATTACTGCAATCAGCGGTTTATGAAATGGGATTTCGGGTGTTTGCACTGGAAGACAATCAGTTAGCTGTTGAAGAAATAAACAATTTTGTGCTCACAGGAAAAGGGAGTGCTGCCGAATCCATGCAAGGACTGTTCGATGTCTGGTACCGGAAAGAGATGCTCGATCTTGTAATCTGGGTGAGAAATTACAATGAAGAACATCCGTCCGATCCGGTTTATTTTGTGGGTTTCGATATGCAGGAAATCAATCGTCCGGTAGATAAACTGAACGCCTGGCTGCAAAAGAACGACACGGTTTTGTACAAAACATACAACGCTCAGCTCGCGGGGATCAAAGCATACGGAGCAGAAATCTATATGGCAGACGACAGTGTCAAACTGCATTGGCTGACCGTTTCTCAGCAACTGGTTTCGATACTGACCGAAAAAGAACCACAATGGCTGGCTGGCGCGATCTCATCAGAAGATTCGATGAACATACGCTGGGGAACACAATATGCACGGCTCATTCAACAGTTTTGTGAAAGCAGCTACAAAGGTTATTGGGCGATTTACCGCGATGAAGCTATGGCGGACAATATTATGTGGCTCCATAAAGTCCGTTTTCCCGGTAAGAAAATCATCGTCTGGGCGCACGATGTGCACATCAGCCGGGGCGATCATCCCAACCCGCTTTACAATCTCAACCTGAGTCGTTCTATGGGAGGCTTTTTATCGCGGCATTACGGAGAAGATTACAAAGCCTATAGCTTGTCGACCTGTGAAGGAAGTTATTCGGCGCTGAAATCATACACCGATTTCGAAAAGATCAGTTGTCCGCTGTTTCCCGGAGTGGAGCGCTCGCTCGACCTGTCCCTGCACAAGATTGCTCAGAAGAAAAAATGGCACGCGCTGTTCCTTCCATTGTCAAAGGAACTTGAATGGCTCGCGTTTCCCCAGCCCAAACGATTTGCCAATCACGTGAGCATCGATTACGGTTATTGGGAGCGCGTCTCAATGCCTTACCAGTTTGATGGTGTTTTTTTTATTGACAAAACCAGCCCTTCGACACCGTTTTAACTGATTTATCGTTGAACAGCTGACTGCTGCATGATTCTTCCTGCAAATTCTTCCACAGCATACTTGCTTGAGCATTAACGTATTTTAGTCTGCTGGCGGACTAAATCTTTGCGTCCTTTGCGCCTTTGCGGTGAAAAGAGCAACGCAAAGGCGCAAAGAGCGCAAAGAAGTTGCACATATGCAACTTGTTATTTATGCAATTGAAATATGTGCTCGTAATGAATAAATTTTTAGTTATTTAGCTGCAAATTAAAACCGGACACTATGAAACGCGCGAACCTACTATTCATTTTTCTGCTCGTGGGCACATTCATTTTTATCGTCGTTTGGCTCAACCGTAAAGAACCTGTTGTCAGTGCAAATGTACCCGCTCCTGTCAGCTGGTTCGCCAAATCAACAACTCCGCTTCCCGACAGCGTAAAACCTTTTTTGAACGCCGATACCAGCAATGCTATTTTCCATCTGTGGGCATGGCAGGAATTTTTGGCGTTAACGAGAACGGACAAATCTACTGCGCCGTTCCAGAAATACATCCAGGTCGATAACGACACCATTCCGTTGGGTGAAATGATTCAGCTCCGCGATTCCTCACAAGCGGGCACCAATGGAGTGTTGTACGACAAAGCCAATCGTGCTGTTTATTACACGATGCATGTCAATAAACCGATGTACGATTTTCAGCAGAAATACCGCCGCATTTTCGGATCGGTGTTTTCCAAATACAATGGCAATCCGAACCGCGATGCACTGATCAACACCGAGTTGAAGAAAAAAGGCTACGATACAATCAACTACCCCGTAGGTTGCGTGGAGCTTAAAACTGCCTGGATGCTGGCTTCGTCATTGGACGCATCAAAAGTAAAACGAAGCGACTATTACATTACCTGGGCCGAGCTCAACGGTAAAAAGGTAAAAGTGGCGCTCATTGGTATGCACGTAGTGGGCCGCGTCGCTAATCACCCCGAATTCATCTGGGCAACGTTTGAACACGATGAAATGGTCCCTGACTATGCGTGGGCTTATGAAGGTTATCCGCATTTGGGCGATACACTGAGCAATAAAGATTACCTGTTTTACAACAAAAACAACGTGATCGGCAACTGCCTGATGAACAACAATGCAGCCAGCTTTGCGCAGTTTTCCAACATCTTCAACATTTATCCGCTGGGTATAGCGCGCTCGTTTACCGATAACAGTTTGCCGACGGAGCTTGACAAAATCAACAACGCCAATATTCTTTCACTGAATGAAAGTGTGAAAAAACAGTTGAAGCGCAGGAAAGAAGTGTGGCAGCATTATTTCTACAAGGGTTCCATCTGGCTCAACGCAGTGAACACGAATTATGGTCCCGGGAACGGTTACCTGGGGAATCTTACCAACCCGTCTTTGCGCGGATCGCGCGCCGTTTCCAACATTACCATGGAAACATTCGCACAGTTGAATTTCTCAGGCAATTATACCACCGGTTCGATGAACTGTTTCGGTTGTCATGCCACCGTCGACTACAAAAACGTGCAGCCTGGAACCAATGATTCCATTTCCTATAACCTGGCGATCAGTCATTTGTTCAAGAATACATTGATGAGGTATTATTACGATTCAATCCCATGATTTTGAAAGATGATTTGTGTGGGGTCGCGATTCATCGCGACCCTATAGACTCTTTAATTAACAAGAAATTCTCTTCATATCAATCTTTGATAGTCACATTCCCCTCATCAATCAAATCTTCTCCATTCATCCTAAGGAACAATTGGATTAGCGCCACGACATCTTTTTCGCAGTAAATGCGGATACGGTCCAAATCGTGTTCTTCGTAATAAACACGAGCTACATCAGCACCGGAAATATCGTCTTTCGGAGTCGGGATTTTGAACACGTTGCACAACAAGGCCAAACTGGTGTAAGCCTTGTAATCACCGAATTTCCATAATTCCATTGTGTCGAGGTGCTGAATTTCCCACGGTTTTTTGCCCGCAAGGTTCAGCACATTCGGTAAACGGATGCCGTTGATGAGCAGTCGCCGGCAAATAAACGGGATGTCAAATTCCTTGGAGTTGTGGCCGCACAGGCGTTTGTCGGGCGTATTGTAGCTGTCTTCGAGCAGGCGCACAAACTGACGCAGCAGGGTTTCTTCGTCCTCGTGAGCGAATGATTTGATGTACATCATGCGCCCGGTAGCGGTTGAGCGCACAAAACCGACCGAAATGCAAACGATCTTGCCGAATTCGGCATAGATGCCCGCTTTCTCATCATAAACCTGGTCGAAGGTCTTGTCGTCGGTTTTATAACGCATGTTTTTTGCTTCGAATAATTTGGCGGTGTCAGGGTCTGTGTCTGCGAAGCGATAGACTTCCGGAACAGTCTCAATGTCTAGAAATAGGATTTTGTCAAGTTGCGTAAGATCAAGCATAATTTGTGTTTTTCTAAATCAAGTTAGGTAAAATTATCTTTTTCATACAAGCCGAAACTCAAAAAAAATGTTGCAAAAACCTTAAACCCACGCGTAAGGAATAAGATTCCTTATTTTTGTAAAAAAAGTTGCCATGGCGGAATCGCTCTCGATTGTAAGCGGAACAAAAACCGAACAATACCAACAATTGCTTCCTCAGATAAAAGCTTTGGTAGAAGGCGAATCGAACCGCACGGCTAATCTTGCCAATGCGGCCGCCGCACTTAAAATGACATTCGGTTTTTTCTGGGTGGGCTTTTACACCGTTGAAGACGATCAACTGGTTCTCGGGCCTTTCCAGGGACCAATTGCCTGCACGCGCATCGCCAAAGGAAAAGGCGTATGCGGTACCGCCTGGGAACGCAACGAAACACTGGTTGTTCCGGATGTAGATGCCTTTCCCGGACACATTGCCTGCAGCAGTGATTCGCGCAGCGAAATTGTGGTTCCGGTATCCAAAAACGGGACTGTTGTAGCGGTACTGGATGTCGACAGCGACCAGCTCAACGATTTTGATGAAACAGATGCACAGTACTTAACAGAACTTTGTCAATGGCTCGGTACGCACTGTTTTTAATCGTTTTCTTAGGGTTGCTGGTCAATTCCTGCGCCGATGTATTGCCCCTTACCGGTGGCGATGAAGATGAGTTTGCACCCAAAACCGTGAAGCAAACACCCGAGCAGGGCATGACCTATTTCGCCGGAAACCAGGTGCAATTGACCTTTGATGAAAACATTGTGATCAATGACGCGGCTTCAACCGTAACCATGAACCCGTCGCTGGGAAAATTGACTACGGAGAAGAAAAACCGTACCGTCACTGTTTCCTGGGAAGAGCCGCTGGCAGCGAACACCACTTACATTTTACAATTCAACGGAACGATTCGTGACCTCAATGAAGGCAATGATTCCATCATGCAGGTGATTTTTGCGACCGGAGCCGACATTGATTCGCTGATGTTGGAAGGAAAGGTGGTCAATGCCTATTCCAACCAGGTCATGAACCAGGTTTCGGTTGGACTTTACGCACCCGACGCCGATCCGATGACAGCTAAACCACTTTACGCAACGCGTTCCAATTCCATAGGAGAATTCCGGTTTTCATACCTGAAAAATGCCGATTATCAACTGTTTGCTTTCCTCGATCAAAACAAGGACCAGTTGCCGCAAGCAACCGAAATTGTAGGCTTTTCCTCTGAAACGGTAACGGCCGGTGACAGCTCTTCGGTTGTGATTCCACTCTTCAGCCCTGAGCCACAACGCACGAAAATCAGGGTTGATGCTCAGTTGCCGGGCTTGTTTACGGTCCATCACCTGGAACAGATCGATCCGGGAAAAATCATGATCAACGGTTCCAAAGCCGAGGTCGTTCGTCGCTTTTCCGATGATTCCCTGCAAGTCGTGATTCCGGAACGTATCGCTTCAACCTACGAAATCATTTACGGTGAAGACACGCTGCGCAAGCCTGTTACCGAGCGTGAATTGCAATTACCGCTGCGCGTTCGGGCCAAAAATACAACGTCTAAATGGCGCCAGGGCGACTCGCTTGTTTTCGAGGTCAATGACGTCATTCGTGAAATCAAACAAACCGAACTGACCGTTACTTCTTCCAAAGGAAATCCGGTGCCTTTTTCCATTGTTTCCATCGAAAAGAACCAGTGGGCGATTATTCCGGATGCGAAAACCACACAGTCGTTCAGCATTCATTTCAATAAAGCTGCCGTTGTAGGGACTCATGCGGTAAACGATTCGCTGACGATTAACTACACGACCCTGCTTCCGGCCGATATGAGTACGTTGAAGATCAATTGTCCTGATTTCGACGGACAATGGATCATCGAGTTGGTACAGAACGAAAAAGCGCTGTATTCCATGATCAAGCCAGAATCCGCCAAATCGGTTGTTTTTACCGAATTGGAGCCTGGCCAGTACGGCGTTCGCTGTATTCGCGACACGAATAAAAACGGCAAATGGGACACCGGCAGCGTAGCCGCGAGAACACAAGCCGAACAAGTACTTCGGTATACCCTGACACAGAAACTGCGCGCCAACTGGGAAGTTGAAGAGACCCTCACACTTCAGCCATGAACGCGCCCGATACCATCACGAAAGCCTTCAGTAAATGGCGTATTTATGCCGCATTGCTGCTGGGTTTAGGCATTTCGGGCTGGTTGTTTTACCGCAGCATGTCGCAGGTTGAATTCGAAGAAGTAAAACACGGTTCGGGAACGCACACCTGGGTTGATACCAACAAAAACGGGCAGATCGATTGGAACCTTCCCGCAGAGTTTCATCCGCAGAAACACGGAAATTACCGCAAGCAAAGCGCCTGGGAAGTCATCGCTGAAATCGATTGGTCGGTCCATACGTTTTTCTGGATTTTCATGGCGCTTTTAGCGATGGTGGGCCGCGACCTGGCTTACATGTGGCGCATTCGCATTCTCACGCGAAACGAGCTCTCCTGGCGGCGCAGCTTTTCGGTCATTATGCTTTGGGAATTTGCTTCGGCGCTGGCCCCGGGAGTTTTGAGCGGAGCAACAGTAGCGATGTTCATCCTGAACCGCGAAAAAATTGCCCTCGGGAGATCGACAGCGATTGTGATCATCACGGCGTTTTTCGACAACCTGTTTTATGTGCTGCTCATTCCGCTGGTCTTTTTGATCGTTTCTTCCGACGACTTGCTTCCTTCCGGAATTGATAATGCGGGTGCGGTAATGACCTTGTTCTGGACAGGTTTTTCCATCTTTGCGGGACTTTGCCTGCTGTTGTATCTGAGTTTGTTCCAATTCCCGTTTTTGTTAAAGGGAATTTTGGGTGGAGTAACCAGTCTTCCGTTTCTGCGTCGCTGGAAAACCAATGCGCTGAATGTAGGCAACGACGTGGCACAAACGGCCATTACGCTGAAAACCGAATCGTTTTCTTTTTGGGCGAGGACCTTTGTTGCCACCTGCTCCTCCTGGATTTCGCGCTACCTGGTTATCAACTGCATCCTGCAAGCTTTTATCAGCCTGGGATTGCTGCAACATATCCAGGTATTGGCCAAACAATTGGTCTTGTGGATGTTTCTTCGGATCTCGCCTACGCCGGGCGGAAGCGGTGCAGCCGAATGGGCGTTCAGTGAGCTGTTGTCCGACCTAACATCGAGTGCGATTTTGCTGGCCGGGATGGCCGTTTTGTGGCGGATGATCAGCTATTTTCCGTATCTGCTTATCGGGTCGATTATTTTGCCTAGATGGCTTAGAAGGGAGTAATTTTGAATGATCAATTATGAATTGAAAAATTATCAAGGACGCTCAGTATGAAAATATAGTCTTGATAATTCATAATTGACCAATTTATAATTCAACATTAAGCATTCAACATTAAAAATTAAGCATTCTGTAAGGAAAAATATCCTATCTTTGCACCTCCAAAATGGCTAAACATGTCTACAGGAATTAAAATTTTTGCCGGAAGAGCTTCCAAAGAACTCGCTGAACAGATCGCAACTAAGTTTGGGACAACGCTTGGTGACGTGAAAGTGGTGGAGTTCAGCGATGGTGAATTTCAGCCTTCCTTTGAAGAAACCGTTCGCGGTCAGGACGTGTTTATCGTGCAATCAACCATGCCTCCTACAGAAAACCTGTTTGAGCTGTTGTTGATGGTTGATGCGGCAAAACGTGCTTCGGCGCGTAAGATCATTGCGGTGATTCCCTATTTCGGGTTTGCCCGCCAGGACCGTAAAGACAAGCCGCGTGTTGCCATCGGCGCAAAGTTGATCGCCAACATGCTGCATGCCGCAGGTGTAAACCGCGTTATGACCATGGACCTGCATGCCGACCAGATCCAGGGCTTTTTTGAAGTGCCGGTAGACCATTTGTTTGCTTCTACCTTGTTCTTCAACGAAATGAAAGCATTGGACAACGGGAACCTGATCATGGCCGCACCGGATGCAGGCGGAGCAAAACGTGCCAATGCCTATGCCAAGAAATTGGATACCGGACTGGCTATTTGCCACAAACACCGTAAAAAAGCCAACGAAGTAGCCGAAATGACGGTGATCGGGGAAGTAGCCGGAAAAGACGTGATCCTTATCGACGATATGTGCGATACGGCGGGAACCTTGACCAAAGCTGCTGAATTGTTCATCGATAAAGGAGCGAAAAGCGTTCGTGCGTTCTGTACGCATGCAGTGCTTTCAGGCCCGGCATTGGAGCGCATTAACAACTCCAAGCTTACCGAGCTTATTGTAACGGATACCATTCCGTTGAAAGAAAAAAGCGATAAGATCCGCGTGGTTTCTGTCGCTGATTTGTTTGCCGACGTTATCAATCGCCTGGTACACAATGAATCCATCAGTACACATTTTATAATCTCATAATAATTAACATGAAAGTATCACAGTTGAGCGGTTCGCTAAGATCGAACGTAGGGAAAAAGGATGCTAAAGCAACGAGAGATGCAGGGATGGTTCCTTGCGTACTTTACGGGCAGGGCACTCAAACGCATTTTGCCGTAAAGGACATTGCTATTGAGAAATTGGTTTTTAACCCGGATGTATTCCAGATCGAATTGGATATCGAAGGAACAAAAGCTACTGCAATCATCCAGGAATTGCAGCAAAATCCGGTAACAGATAAAGTAACGCACGTTGATTTCCTTCAATTGGACCCGAAAAAACCAGTTAAAGTTGCCCTTCCGGTACGCTTGGTTGGTTCTTCCCGCGGTGTAATGGCCGGAGGTAAATTGCTACAGGTTTTCCGTCGTTTGAAAGTAGTTGCGTTGCCTGGAGACCTTCCGGAAGCAATCATTGTTGACATTTCTAAATTGCGTATCGGTCAGTCGATCCGCGTAGGCGATCTGGAAACAGAAGCAAAAGGTGTAAAATTCATCGATGCCAAAAGTGCAGTCGTAGTTTCCGTTAAAATGGCTCGTGGTGCTTCTAAAGCAGCTGAGGCAGATGACGAGGACGAAGATTAATCTTAGGATCAGTCATACTAAAAATCCCGGTCAGTCATTGGCCGGGATTTTTTGTTATCTGTGGGGTCGCGATTCATCGCGACCGTCCGATTACTACAAGGGAAAGAAGTGTAAAAAGAAAATAGACCTCATTCATAAGTAATGATGAACACATCCTCATCATCCTTCTTGAACAGCTTCTCCTCGCGGGCATATTTCTCCAGGGCATAGCCATGTTTCAATTCGCGCAGCGTCTGTTTGGTCTCGTTTAGCTTCAGGGTTACCTCCGATTGATCCGTACGCAGCTTTGAGAGCTTACGGTTCTGGCTCAGGATCGAAAACAGGTCGATATCATCCAAAAACAAGTTATACACCAGGAAAATCACCAGTGTAAGGATGTACTTGTTGCGAAACCATTTGAGGTACTTAACCATGATCTAAAGATAAGATGATCCTGTTTTTAGTTTGTTCCCCGGCTTAAAAAGATATGCTCCTCACAATGTTAATTGCTGTTGAGTTGTTCTGTTCTGTGCCTGTGGGGTCGCGATTTATCGCGACCAACACTAATAGCAACAAAAAACTGACAGAAACAAAAAAGCCTCCGCTGTACGGAGGCTTTCAAATCACATAGAAATTGAAACTAAATCAATTCACAATCTCGTCGTATTTTGCTTTGAACTCTTCGTCCTCTTCAAAATACTGGGCCACTTTACCCAACAATGTTTTTGCTTTCTCCACCTGGCGGCTTGCCACGTAACAATCAGCTGTTTGGATCACACCCATTTTAAAAAGCTCTACATCTGCAGGGTCCCAGTCTTCGATTGAAGTCAGGGCTGCAATTTTCTTATCAGCTTCTTTCCAGGCTGCATTGGCACCTCCTTTATCAGCATTGCGGAATTTGCAGGCACCTTCCAGCAGTTTACAGCCAAGACTGTTAGGGTCAAGCTTGTAATATTTCAAGACCCATGAATTCGCTTTTTTGTAATCCGGAACGGAAAGGTCGTTAGCGATCACTTCCACCAAACTCATTTTGAATTCCTGGAAAAATTCGCTGTACTCACGCTGAACATCACCGCTTTTATCCTGCTTGATGGCTTTACCCAATGCACCTACGGCTTCTTTGTAAGCATTTTTGTATTTCTCATCGGCAGTACCGCTCTGAGAGATCTTGTACAATCCGCGGGCAAGCCACATATAAGGCAACGCATCCATTTTGGATTTGTCTTTTTGGGTATAGCTTTCAGACGATTTTACCAGTTTGTCGTAATTTCCATCTGCATAAAGAATGCGTAAATCATCGTACGCCGGACCTTGTGCGCTAACATATCCTGCGAATAACAATGCGGTCGCTAAAACCAGTTTTTTCATGACAATTTATTTTTGGTTGAGGTCATAAGACCAATTACTATGCCGAATGTACAATTAATTTTTTATTTCCTCCTTTCACCCGGACTATTCTGCGCTCTTGATCAGCAACTTCAGGATGCTTTGGGCCGCTTTTGAAATTTTGGTTCCCGGCCCGAACACTCCGAATACGCCTGCATCATAGAGAAAATCATAATCCTGTGCTGGTATGACACCTCCGGCTACCACCATTACGTCAGGTCGGCCTAAAAGTTTCAATTCTTCTATTACTTGCGGCACCAACGTTTTATGTCCTGCTGCCAGAGAAGAAACCCCGAGCACGTGAACGTCGTTCTCAACTGCTTGTTTCGCAGCCTCTTTTGGCGTTTGGAACAACGGCCCGATGTCGACATCAAAACCAATGTCGGCAAACGATGTTGCGATCACTTTGGCACCGCGGTCGTGTCCGTCCTGGCCCATTTTCGCAATCATGATCCGCGGACGTCTTCCTTCCAAACTTGCAAATTGCTCTACCAGCTTGCGTGCTGTTTCAAAATCTTCATCATTCATACTTTCTGCCGAATAAACACCACTGATCGATCGGATCGTGGCCTGGTGACGACCGTATACCTTTTCCAATGCCAGCGAGATTTCACCCAACGAAGCCCGTTCACGTGCGCACTCGATGGCAATGGCCAATAAATTTCCTTCGCCCGAACGTGCCGCATCTTCCAGTTTCGCCAGCAATTCATCTACTTTCTGCTGGTTGCGTTCCGCTTTCATCGCGTTCAAACGTTGGATCTGCGAATGTCGCACCTTGGTATTGTCTACTTCCAGGATATCGATCGGGGCTTCTTTTTCCAACTGGTAGCGGTTCACGCCCACGATGATGTCTTTTCCGGCATCAATGCGCGCCTGCTTACGTGCTGCTGCTTCTTCGATGCGCATTTTCGGGATCCCGGTTTCTATCGCTTTGGCCATTCCGCCAAGCTCTTCCACTTCCTCGATCAACTTCCAGGCTTCATCGGCGAGTTCTTGTGTCAGTTTTTCTACGTAATAACTCCCGCCCCACGGATCGATGAAATCCGTCATTCCGGTTTCCTGTTGCAGGTAAATCTGGGTGTTGCGTGCAATACGCGCTGAGAAATCGGTTGGTAAAGCGATTGCTTCATCCAGCGCATTGGTGTGCAATGACTGCGTGCCGCCAAATCCTGCTGCCATGGCTTCAATGCAGGTGCGGGCGATGTTGTTGAACGGGTCCTGTTCGGTTAAGCTCCATCCCGATGTCTGACAGTGCGTGCGCAGTGCGAGCGACTTTTCGTTTTTCGGATTGAACTGTGCCACCAGTTTTGCCCACAGCATTCGTCCTGCACGCATTTTGGCGATTTCCATGTAATGATTCATCCCGATGGCCCAAAAGAAGCTCAAACGCGGCGCAAAAGTGTCTACTTCCATTCCTGCCTTGATTCCCGCGCGGAGGTATTCGAGGCCATCAGCCAGCGTATAGGCCAATTCGATGCTTGCCGTGGCGCCGGCTTCCTGCATGTGGTAACCCGAAATAGAAATCGAGTTGAAGCGCGGCATGTGCTGCGATGTATAGGCAAAAATATCTGCAATGATGCGCATGGAAGGCAGGGGCGGGTAGATGTACGTATTACGCACCATGAACTCTTTCAGGATGTCGTTTTGGATCGTTCCCGAAAGCTGTTCCTGTTTCACACCCTGTTCTTCAGCTGCTACGATGTAAAAGGCCATAATGGGTAAAACAGCGCCGTTCATGGTCATTGAAACCGACATTTCATCCAGCGGGATCTGGTCGAACAGGATATTCATGTCCAGGATGGAATCAATCGCCACACCGGCTTTACCGACGTCACCCATGACGCGCTCGTGATCGGAGTCATAACCGCGATGGGTAGCCAGGTCGAAAGCAACCGAAAGTCCTTTTTGCCCGGCGGCAAGGTTTCGCCTGTAAAAAGCATTCGATTCTTCAGCAGTAGAAAAACCGGCATACTGACGGATCGTCCACGGTCGGATGGCGTACATGGAGCCGTATGGCCCGCGCAGGAACGGCGCTTTTCCGCTCACAAAGCCTAAATGTTCTGCTGTAGCAACCGACGCCGGGTTGTAATAATTGTTCAGCCCGATCTTTTCGGCTGTTACGAAAACGTCTTTCTCCGGAGTTCCCTCGCGTGATTCCGCTGTCAGTTGGATATGTTGAAAGGATTTGCGTTTCATGACAATGCGATCTCGTTTTCGATGATTAATGCTGGTGCCGATTTCCATCCCGAAGGTTTGGAAAACCATTCGTGCCGCACAGGATCGGGGTTCATAAAGATGTTGATTCCGATCAGGGTCGATTTTTTCTCTCGGATAGCCGTTACGCGTTGCTGTGCTTTTTCGCCGATTTCTGCCGAAAGCGTTTGCGCAACCGTTGCATTTGTCAAGCCTCCGTTCGCTTCAATCCATTGGAAAGAAGTCCAGGCGCGCTCGGCAATGGCATTTGTGAGATCGTCAATCGCATAGCTGCCGCCCGAAGGATCGATTACTTTATCGAGGTACGATTCTTCTTTGAGTACGAGCGAAATGTTCGTTGCCATGCGCTGTGTAAATTCCCGGTTGGGGTTGATCGCGTGCCAGTCGTATGGCTGAACCACCAATTGCTGCACGCCGCCCACAACAGCCGACATGGCTTCGGTAGTGTGGCGCAAGATATTGGTATACGGATCTTTCAGGCTGGTGTTGACGAACCCGGTTTGCGATGTTATAAAGGCTGCGTGTGAACACTCGTGTTCCGGGGCATATTCGTTCACGATTCGCGCCCAGGCGGTTCTGAATGCCCGCAGCTTGGCGATTTCGTAAAAGTACTGGTTGCCGATGCCGAAGATGAAGTGAATGTTCGCTGAGGCGTCGTCGACCGAAAGTCCCTGTTCCAGCTGGGCAACAAGCAGATCATGTCCCTCCGCCAAAGCAACAGCCAATTCCTGCCAGGTTGTTCCGCCTGATTGCTGAACAAGATTGGCCTGCACAGCGAAAGGTTTCACTGCCAGCGGAGCGCATTGGCTCGCAGAATTTAACCATTCGGAAGTGTTTTCGGTAACCACAGCGCCCGGGTTATTTCCCAGGAAGGAAAGGAATGCGGTGGCTTGTGCCGGTGTTTGCGGGTAAAATGTCGTAAAAATGTAAGGCAGATCGACTTCGTTGAAAAGCGTATTAAAATCAATCGCTTTATCAGACGCCGCATGAATAACCAAAGCGGTTGTTCCCGCCATCAATGCGCGAAGCAGTTGCTTGTTGTCATTCTGTTCGTTTTCAATACGAAAGCAGCTTCCCACATGCCAGTCGTTATTGTCGGCTTTGCTTCCGCGTGTGTATGGCAGCAATCCGGGATCGGAAAACGCCTGTGGCTGGTCTTCACGGTGCAGGTAAGCGGGCATTGAAATTTCCTCGATGCGATTGAATTTCTGGAGCTTGTCCATCGATTCACCCTTGAGCTCTTTTTGCAAAAGTTCCAGCCAGTCGTGTTTGGAAGTCGGAGGAAACGATGCGAATAATTTGGACATAATTGTGCGTTAATCGATTGTTTCTGTTGGTGGTGCAGGTTCGGCTACCGGTTCAGGCTTTGGCGGAGCATACGTCAGCTTTACGTAAGCGCCCGTTGCAATGAAGGTTGCCAATACCGGGGCAATAAACAAGCCTACGTAAGGAATCATGAAAATAAGCTGGAAAATAGAACCGGTTACGAGCATGTAACTCATTTTCGAGAACGAGAAACCGATGCTTCCCAGGGTGGAAACGCCGTGACGTTCGAGGCTGTAATCGTAAAAGGCGAAACCAAAAAAGAATGCCCCGATCAGGAAATACATGATCGGGTCCAGGTAATCAGAGCCGGGCAGGATAAACGAAAGTAACAACCAGCCTAGAAGGAAGGTCACTTCCAGTACGATGGCAATAAACGCTACAAAGATGGCGCGCAGCAGGTCGTTGAGAATCTGGATGAAGCTCGTTTTGTATTCACGTCCCGAGATTTCAGCGTCAAATTTCTCCGATAACAAGCTATTGAAAGGCGATAAAAGCGTCAGCACAACGAATTGGATGATCCAAAATAGCACCATCTCTACGAAGTCGAAAATCCAACCGATACCTGTTTCAATCCAATCACCTACAAACCAGATGTCTCCAAAAAGTCCCTTGGAAGTTTCCTCAACGCCCGCCGTAACAGAAAGAATCGAAAAAAACATCAAACCAACCGCCAGCCCGGGAACAAAGAAAAGCCATAGTTTTCCTTTTGCCAGCGTTTCAAACGTCATTTTGATGCCGTAAATATGGTTTTCAAAGACTTTCATACCGGGATTCGTTTCGTTGCTCAAATATAAAAAAGAAGTTGTACTTTTAGTGGGAACTTTTGTGCTTTGGCACGAGAGTTGCTAAAACTCGATAAAAAAAGAAATTATGAAATCGATCTTGAAATTTGGATTTGTTCTTGCAATCGGGCTTTTAAGCTCAGTTGCCTATAGCCAGGAACCGGGAAAGACGAAACCCCTCAACAAAGAGTCTAAGCCACAAACTACGCGTTCGGAAAGCGCTAAAACAGGGGCTAAAAAAACAACGACACCGAAGAAAACACAAGCCACAAAGGTAAAAGCGATTCCTGCAAAGAACGCTCAGGCCAAACCGGCAAAAACACAGTAACAGAAACCTCCGAAAGGAGGTTTTTTTGTTTTGATGCCTTCAATGGACATTTTTTATTTTCCAATGATTAAGCTCGTCAGACAGACTCACTGACGCCGGTATAACTCAACTACACTTCGCAATAAAGTTCTCCGTATTCAAAATCAATGTCGAAAAATGCTCGTGCTGGCTCGCAGCGTTTTTATGGTTCGATAAATAATGCTGCACTTCTTTGATCAGCATTTCAATATCGCCGAATTCGGCCGTTTCATAAGAATAATGACTGGGAGTATTATCGGAAGAGGAAGTATAATTGCGAGTGGCTTTCTCAAAAATAGCGACACGTCCGTTTTTCGAGATTTCAAAGGAAAGCATGGCCGAATCACTCATGCCAAGCCTGATTTTCATGTCGGGTCCGTAGTCTTTCCAAAAGTGATTGGGAATGTTTTTTCTCAGTTCAGCAACAATTTCCAATGTCTTCATGACCTCTGTTTGTAGTGTTTCCATGTGCAATTTCTAATCTGCTCAAAACTAGCTGTTGGGTCTCAAAGGAACACATCGGTAAACCACAATTTTTAACTGCGGAAAACCGAAAAAGTTGTGTAAATTCGGTACATATACGAACGAAAAATGCCGTTCTATTCACAAAAATAAAACGGCACTAACAAAATGCGTTTTCCGGTCTTAACCTTCTATCAAACCGAATTGCCGGAAATGATGTGTCAGGTGTTTTTGGTTCAGACGCATCCACTGTTCGTAATTCAGCGGACCATAATAAGGATGGATTGCCGTTCTTTCAGGGTTCGAGTCATACAATTCCTCGAAATACAGCCATTCTTCCACAAACTCATCAATGGCCAGATCCAGCTCGTCATGACGCAGTTTACTGTTCATCTCCGGCGTGGCAAACGGAACGGCCACATTTTGCATCAGCGGTTTGTCTGAAGCCAGGAAAGCAATCATACGTTCGATTCTCTCTTCAGGGATTTCAAGCGGCTGCGGATTTTTACCGGTCGCTATCTGAAGCGATTCGGTTAAGTGCTCCACCATGCGCTGGGCACCCATTTGTCCCCATTGTGCTTTCGTTTCAGGCGTAAGCCGGTCGAGGTATGATAAAATGGTTTCTAAATCGGTTTCGATGAACATAACGATGGGTTTTTGAGTGAATTAAGCCTCCGAAGTTCCCGGAAGCGGTAATTGATGCTGCTGAAAGTAACCTTTTCCGGCCAAAACATGCAGGCTTTGTGGAACGATCTGTATATTGATTTCCTTGCGAACCTCAAACGGCTCGCCGTCATAGTGTGCCAGCGGGACTTCTAAAATGATCCGCGCTTTTTCAAACGATACGATCCTGATGTGCCTGGAACCCTCAACGCGCTTGAGGAAGAAGCGCGAAAGAATGCCCAGGGTTTTCCAAAAGGCAAACTTCGACAGCATCACAAACTCCATTTTGCCGTCGTGAACATTCGATTTCGGTGAAATGCAGAAACCGTTTCCGAATTCCGAAGAATTGGCAATCGAACACAGCAGGAATTTCCCTTTGATCGTCTCGTTTTCCAGCTGGATTTTCATCTTTGGCGGGTTGTAGGAAAAGTATTCCTCGTAAACCAGCTGTGTATACCCCCAGAAACCGCGAATGTGGTATTCGTCGAACCGCTTGGCAATGAAGGCATCGAAACCGTAACCACCGACGCCCAGGAAAGGTTTGTCGTTGGCCAGGCCGGTGTCCATCAGTAAACTGTACAAACCGTTAATGTTCTGGATCGCCTGCGGGGTTTTGAGCGGAATTTTCAAATGGCGCGCCAGGCCGTTTCCCGATCCGGTAGGAATGATGGCCAGGTGACATTTCGTTCCTACCAAAGCTGTTCCAACCTCGTGCACCGATCCGTCGCCACCTACCGCACATACAATATCGATTCCCTCCCGGGCCGATTCCTCCGCAATGGATTTCGCGTGTTTTTTATATTGTGTAATGGCAATGTCGTACTCGAAAAGCGAATGATCCAAATGCTCCTCAATCATTTGCGGAACCTTGGCCTTTTTGACGCCTCCCGAAATCGGATTGATGATAAAACGGATCTTTTTTTTCATTTCACGTGCGTTTGATTGTGAATCAAATCACGATTGTAACGTTGAATAATCGCCCTGAGTTGACGTGTCATCGCTTTTCCGCGTTTGCTGTTGACGGGAAGATAGCTTTTCGAATAAGCGCCTTTCCCGGCAAATTTCTTCAGACTGCGTGGTTCATCACCCGAAAACACGAGCATGTATTCACCTTCAAAGTAATAATACGAGCCTTCAAGGTAGGTAACGGCTTCTTTTCGTTTTCCTGAGAAATACGATTGCCCGAACGAATAATAGCGTGTGTTGATATTCACCAGGTCCAATACGGTCGGCATGATGTCAATCTGCTGGAAGATCACTTTTTCACGCTTCTTGGGCAGTTTTCCTTGTTGCGGATGGAAAAACACGATCGGAATGCGGTACATCTGCGTCCGTTTGCTGTAAAACGAGCTGCTGGTGGAAGGCGTGTGATCGGCCACCAGTACAAAGAGCGTGTTGTTGTACCACGGTTCTTTTTTCGCTTGTTCGAAGAACTTTTTCAGACTGACGTCTCCGTAATGGATCGAACGGCAAATCGGTTCCGGGCCGTTGCGCAGCTTTCCTTTCCAGTGCGGCGGAACGTAGTAGGGGTGATGTGATGAAAGTGTAAACAGCGTAGCAAAAAACGGTGCTTTTTGTTTCGTCAGCTGCTTTGCCGTCCACGGGTTGAAGTATTCATCCAGGATGCCCCATGTTTTGTCGGAATGTTTGTCGTTGTTGTACTCAAACCGACCGAAATATTTCTCAAAACCGGCCTGTTTCGCAAAGCTGTTGAAACGCATCGATCCGTTGGTGGCGCCGTGGTAAAAAGCGGTCGAATAACCATGTTTTTTCAAAATGCCCGGCAGCGTTTCGATCGCATTATTGGCATAAGGCGAGGAAATATACGGATTGTCCATCAGCGTCGGCAGTGACGATACGATAGATGGAACGGCTTCAATCGATTTTTTCCCGTTTGAAAAACCGTATTCAAACACCCACGACTCGCCGATCAGTGAATCGAGGAATGGGGTGTAGCTGGTGGTATCGTTGAATGCGCCGACCCACTCGTTCCCGAAGCTTTCCAGCATGATGACCATTACGTTGGTCTTGTCGGGGAGGACGTTTTGCGGAGCGGATTGGCGTACCGGGTCATAGAGCTTGCGTTCTTCTTTCAGGCTCATGTATTTCTTTTCCACCAAATCGTCCTTTCCATAAGACTTTACAATCGTAAACGGCGTGTTGAGGATCAGTGCCGTGTTCTGCGGTTCGGTGTAAAGCGTCGCATCAATGATGTTGACCGGTTTGAGCGAGAAACCGCCGCGGCCCACTAAAATCACAATGGGTACAATGACCAGGAAGAACAGCGATTCCTTTTTCCAGGAGCGTTTGTAAGGCTTTGTTTTTGTTTCAAAGCGTTTCGGTTCGGTCTTGCGGTACATCCATGCCATGCCGATGTACAAAACGATGAAACACAGGATGAGCACCCAGAAATCCTTGATGAAGGTCGTGAGCAATTGCCCTACGTCATTTCCGGCAGAGACCAGCGCAAACAAATCGGCAGTCGAGCGTTTTTGGGTGAAATTGAAATATTCCGTGTCAACAAGGTTGAGACTGACCGCTGCCAGGAACGGAAAGTAGAAGGAGATTTTCTGGACCAGTTTATACCAACGGTTATCGCGGAATGGTACCGGCAAAATCGATAACGTGATGTATGGCAGGAAGATGAGGCAAATCGTGATGAGGTCAAACCAAACGCCGGCAAACCAGTCGGAAAGTGCCAGCTGGCTGAATGAACTGCTGTTGTTGACGTAAAAGATGATCCGTGTAATGGTGAGAATGATCGTCACCACCAGAAGTCGCGCGAGTAGCGATTGAATGTATGGGGGAAAATAAGCGCGCCATTTTTGGAACATGACACAAAAATAAACATCATTTCGGGCAAATCCACACCAAAATAGACGAAAGGTTGGGATCGTATGTGATTCGGGGATAGATGCCGCTGATTCTCTTATCACCAGCCGACAGTAGCTCTTGCCACAAATGCCACAGATTCCCACAGATAATCAGGTTCTGCGCACATTGTCCCGTAGGGACAAAATATAGCAGAAAAATGGATCGTCGTTTCATACCAACCCTTGCGGGGTTGAACCAATACGAATAATAAATGGTTTACCCTGCGGGACATATATGGAATGGATAATCATCTGTGCACATCTGAGACATCTGTGGCCGAATATTTTTGTGGTAAGCATATCGCAAAGGCTAGCTTTTTCAGGGTATATCCAAAAAACTGAATCCGCGTTACCGTCACTTTGTTCTATCTTAGCGGTAATTTGATTCGTTCGACTATGAAAACTCTTCTCGCAATATTCCTGTTCGCATCAACCCGTTTGCTGGCACAATCGCCCCAGGCTTACCAGTGGTTTACGGCTTCCGGCAAGCCGGTTTCATTTGATAAAGTTGTCAAAGCGTCGTTGCCGGCAGATGCGGTTTTTTTCGGTGAATTGCACGATGATCCGATTGCGCACTGGATGCAAAACCTGTTGGCGCAGGAATTATTTGCGAAGCATGGTGCCGGTTTTAAACTGGGGGCCGAAATGTTTGAGCGCAACCAGCAGGCAGCCGTCAACCGCTTCCTTTCAGGCGAGTGGAACGAAAAAACGCTGCAGGATTCTTCGAAAATGTGGTCGAACTTCAGTTCCGACTACCTGCCGCTGCTCAGGTACGCCCGCGACAACAAAATTCCGTACATCGCCACGAACATTCCGCGACCTTATGCTTCACGGGTGTTTAAACGCGGTTTGATCTCGCTCGATTCCATTACCGAAGCCGAGAAACAATGGATCTGTCCGCTGCCGTTCCCGATGGATACGACACTTTCGCAGTACAGGGAGCTGATTAAAATGGGCAAGGAAATGCACGCCAGCGGATTGAACTTTGCGCTTTCGCAAGCCATCAAAGATGCAACGATGGCTTTTTCGATGATCGAAAACTGGCAGCAAGGCACACATTTCCTGCACCTGAATGGTTCCTATCATAGTGATTTTCACCAAAGCATTGTTTGGTACCTGCAGCAATCCAAACCGGAGGTGAAAGTCATAACGATTTCAACCGTCACTCAGGATGATCTGAAAAAACTGGAAAAGGAATATTTACAAAAAGCCGATTTTATTTTGGTGGTTCCAAATGGAATGACCCGAACAATGTAATCCCGGATTTGATATAAAAATTGTGGGGGAGCGATTAATCGCGCCCCCACTGTTTATAATCACATTGTTTTAAAACAGGATCATTTCACCTGATCGGCTTTCTCCCTTGCCTTAGCCATCGCATTATCGGCTTTTTCCTGGGATTCTTCTTCGATCTTTTTGGCTTTGTTTTCAGCTGTTTTCCTGGCCTGTTTACACGTCACATCAGCAGCCTTTTTCTTGATTGGGTTACTGCCCGCTTCTTTGTAAGCGGCATCGCAGGCATTTTCACCTTCCTGTCGCGCCTGGTCAGCAAGCTTTTTGCCCTCGGCTTTTATTTTATCAGCTTCTTTTTGTCCTTTTTCAAGAATCTCCTGTTTTTTCGCATTCAAGTCTTCTTTCACTTCGTTGACTTTGTCGTTGATGACCGTTTTCACCGAATCTTTCGCTTTGTCAACCAACTCTTTCCCCTTCTCTTTCAGGTTGTCTTTAAAGTTCCCGGTCGCTTTCAGCAAGGCGTCTTTAAAGTCGGTCGTGATTTTCGGTTTCATCACTGTTCCACCCACCAGTGCTTTCACTGGAATCACATCCGGAATGCCGCCCAAATCCAGCTTCGGAACTACGCCGTTTACTTTCGATAAACCTTGTTCTGCCAGCTTGATCATTCCTGCCGGGATCATTTCCTTCGGAATGTTCATCGTCATTTTGTAATCGATCGCCTGCTCGAATGAAGTGGAACCTTCCACACGTGTGTCGATGCCCGAAAGCTTCACGTTGAAAGGGCTCAGGACGACTTTCCCGTCGGTGAACTTAAACTTGGCTTTCAGGTCACGGATCGTCTGGTTCGTCAGCTTGTTGATCTTCAGTTCCTCACCCAGTTTCGTCAGCGGTTCAAAGCCGGAAATCGTCACCATGTTGGTAAACAAATCACCACCACCTGTTAATGACGAGTAGATCGGCTCCAGGTTCTTTGTCAACGCCGATTTCATTTCCAGGTTCGACGAAATCTTTCCTTTCGTATACTTCGCAATCGGCGCCAGTTTATCAATGCTCACAAAGTTTTTCGCCAGTGTTTGGATATCGAGTTCCTGCAGATTGTAGCCGAAATCGATGACCGGTTTGTTGTGGTCTTTCGTATTGTAGCTTCCTCTTAAGCCAACCGTTCCACCCATCGTTTGCATGCTCATGTTGTTGAGCGTAGCCACTTCTTCCTTCATGTTCACGTTCCCGCTTACATTGTTTACGTCGATACCGTTGTACTTGATCTTTTTGATTGACGTATTGAGGTTGAAATCCACGTTTTCCGGGATCAGGATCGGTTCGCCTTCCTCGCTTGAAGCTGCCGGAGCATCGCCTGCCGAAGCTGAGCTTGTCGAAGCTGAGCCTGTCGAAGCTCCCATCAATTGATCAAGGTCGAGGTTATTGCTGTTGAACGTGAAATCACCTTTCAGTAATTCATCGCGGAAAATATAACCCATGTAATTGTCGATGGTACCGTTCATGGCAAAATCGCTCTTGCCCATCGTGGCGTTTAGTTTTTCCAGCGTCAGGTTTTTCGGACTGAAACGGAATACCATGTTCGAGACAGCAACATCATCATTCAAATCTTTGCTCTTGTAAAGCATATCAAACAATTCCAGGGTTCCGAGCGCTTTAAATGCTTCGTAATCTCCGCGGTCGAGGGCGCTCATGCGCCCGTTCACCGTTACGTCGGCGTTCAGTTTTCCTTTATACGATTCGCCTTCGGCCAACGGCATTACTTTGCCCAGCGTGGCCAGGTTCACTTTTGCCACCAGTTTCGAATCCAGCAGCGGATCGGTAATCGGGTTACGCATTTTCAGGCGCGCATCGATCACGTTTCCAACAAAATCAGCATGGAATTTAGGAACGTCCAGCGTCATCTTATCCAGGTTTTCGCCACCCGCAAACTTCGATCCCGCTTTCACGGTGATATTGCTGATCGTTCCCGGGAGGTCAGGGTATTTAATGGAAGCTTTGGTCACATCCAGTCCGAAATCCCAGCCAGGCATGTTTTTATCGTCCATGCGGCCTTTCACCTCGCCGCCCATCTTCACATTTCCTTTCGCAATCATGCTTTCGTACCCCGATTGGTAGAAAGCCGGAACCAGCGATAACAGGTCTTTGAACGAAATCTCTTTCGCGTTCAGTTTCAAATCCATCTGATCATGGTCGGCCAGCATTTCGTAGAATCCATCGATACCGAATTTGAAATTGTTCAGCTCGAAGTTGTTTTCCTTCAGGGTAAACTTCGAGTTCGTCTCGCCGAATTCCATCAAAAGGGTCGCATCAGCTTTGGTCTTGACTTTCGACAAGTAGCTTAGGCCCTCCATTTCGTAGGTCAGCTCATCCATCGTGGTTGAGGTTTCAAAATCAACCACATCGGCTGTCAAATCACCGCTTCCGGTATGATTCAGGTTCTTGATTTTCGCATACATATCGCCCGCTTGGTCGTCATATACCAGGTTGATGTTCGTGAGCGAGTATTCCTGTAATGACAGCTTGAAATTGGAAGGTTCCTCCTGCTTTTCTTCCGGCAATTCTTCGGTTGGGATCACAATGTCGTAGTTCGCTTTTCCATCAGGAGAAACGCGAACATCAAAGTTCGCATCGGTAATGTGTACTTCGTCGATCTCGAGCTGTTCGCCACCGATTACATCCCACAAACCTACATGTGCCTCAATTTGTTTGATTTGCGCCAACTTAACACCTTTGAATTCCGTTCTACCTGTTACCGAAACATCATACAACTGAATGGTAACATTAGGGAACGTACTGAGGAAAGTAAGGTCAAAGTCTTTGATTTCAACATCGGCTTTCAGCATCGTATTCACTTCATCCAACACCATTTCCTTGATCTCATCTTTGAAGACGATCGGAATGATGATGATGGCTGCGATGAGGAACAGGATGGTATATGCAAACCATTTCAGAATGCGGCGAAACCAGCTTTTTTTCTTTTTTGCCTTTTTTTCTTTTGCTGCCATTGTAGAGTTTGTTTAGGATTACGAAATTTGTGACTAATGTTGCTTCCCGCTTTTGTGGAAGATTTATATCAAACGCTAAAATAATGGATTTATTCAAACAGTTGGTACTGGCAGGATTTATTGTAATTACCCTTCCTGTTACAGGTCAGATTTCTTCGGGAAAAGTCGAGGAAAAAACGGTTATCGAAGAAGAAGACAAGCCGGAAAAAGCCGAAAAACCGGCCCGCGTTCCAACGGAAGGAATGGATGAATTCGTGTTTTATTTCGGTGCCGGGCGTGTCTATGCCAACCGCAACCTTGAATCGAACAAGGAACCTTTCGGGGCTCCGCTCGGTGCACGTGCCGACGAAACCGGCCTGAAGGCATGGTCGTTCCAGGCGGGTGTCCGCAACCGCGTGAGCAGGTTCATTTCCTATGATGCGGGTTTTGCGCTCGACCGTTTCGGAGAAAGTTATGAATACGACGACCCTGATACCGACAGTACGTTTAGCTATACATCCCGTTATTCTTATTATGCAATGCCGATCCAGGTGTTTTTTACCTACGGAAAAGACCTGCGGGTTTTCGCCGGGGGAGGAATTCAGCCACAGTTGCTGGCAGGCTTTCGCCAGGAACAGAAGTGGAACACCACGTTGGGATCTACCGGCGAGGCAACGCTCAAAGGGAAAGACGGTTTCAATGAATTCGGAATGGGGTTGATCATGTCGTGTGGCTTTCAGTGGCGACTGAACAGGAATACATCCTTGTACGTGTTGCCTTCATGGGTATGGAACCTTACCAGCACCTTCGACGATCAATCCGATTACATTCACAAGGCAGAGTCATTCAACCTGAAATTCGGCATCACCGTTCATTTGAAACAGCCATAAACAAAAAATGTCCGGAATTTCCGGACATTCTATACTTATATTAATCAATCTCAATCCAAGTCAATTCTCATTCTGCAACGGAATCTCATCCGGCTGTGATCCAAACTGTTGCACGTCTCCGTCATAAAAGATCATCAATTGGGCGGCGTCGCGCAGGAAGTCAATTTTACCTACCACAATGCGGTTGATTTTCAATCCCGTGCGTTCCTGCACATCGGCCATCATTTCGTTGTAACGTTCCGGTTTGATAAGGTCGATGCGTTCATACATGATCACCTTGCGGGTTTCATGCCGCAACAGCCAAAGATGTTCCAATCCGAATGTGAGTAATAACAATACACCATTGATAAGGGCCATTTCGGCAAGGCTGATCTTGTTCGAGGATAAGGCATTCACGACGGAAATCCCGATTACCAGAAACAGGTAGGTCATTTCCTTGATCTCGATCCCTTCGGTGCGGTAGCGCAGGATACTGAAAATGGCAAAAAGCCCGAGTCCCATTCCCGTGTCAATATCCAGTTTCTTCAACCCGAAGCAGAGGAAAAAGGTGATCATCCCGATCAGGTAATACGTAAACAGGTAATCTTTGCGTTTGGCTTTTGCATAGTACAGGTAACGGATCATGATCGTAAGCACTAACAGGTTCAGCGCCATTCGGAACAGCAAACTGTAAAAGTCATTGTTGAAATAGCTGATGCCCAGCAAGGTGTTGTCTGCTTTCAGGAGAATGTTATGCATTTTTTGTTAGTTTTTTGATAAACAATCGTTTGGTTTTAAAATGGTTCGATTTGATAATGTCATTTCCGTAGAGGTCCATCATGCCGAAACAAAATTTGGAGATGCGAAACGGCCGGATCTGTTTTTCTTTCATCAGTTTATAGAACGGAGACGTACGGTTTAACTTGGGTTGCTTCAATTCGGCAATCACTACCTGCGATAAGCTTTGGTTGTCAATCTCAGATGCGTCCAGCATGCCGTTGGTAATGTCGAAATCAATCGTGAGGCGCTCTTCACTGGTTTTATTCACCAGGGTAATCCTTCGGTAACTGTTCACCATCACCGGTTTCAAATGCATATCCTGGCGAAGGCGGGTTTGAAGGAACGATTTCGCTTCATCGTCAAAGTGCTGGCGGAAGCCGTCGATTGAAATACGTCGTTTATCCGTGCGGCCCTTGATTTTTTCTTTCACTTCCAAAAAAGAGGCGTTGGTATCAAGGTAGGTGCGTATGCGGACCTTAAACCGGTTCGGGATCGCGCGGTGATGGTCGTTGAAAAAACGGTATTCCTCATTATCGAAATACTGACTGGTGTAGGCGAAAATAACTTTCCCGTCGATATTGAGCACGTCATAATAAGGCATCATTGCCGTAAGAATCTCCGGTAAATCAGTTAGGTGGAAGGCAAATTTTTCGTCCGTGCGGTTCATGAGCGGAGCGCGCGACAACTCTTCCAGGCTGATGCCGTGGAACTGATGCAGCAATGTTGTTAACGCTTCCTTCATGATTTGGTCAAATATAGTTAAAGTACCATATAAACAGGATTTTGCAATTATCCTTTAGTCAAATTAGTTGTTTTAGTGCCCGAAGCTACCGTTTTCATCGTTTAATTAGACGCCGTTTTTGCAAATAACTTGTATTCCTATTAGTATGCATCCCTTTTCCAAATGTCCACTCAATAAGTCATTTTAGAATTAGAATCAGCCTCCTCCCTGGAGGGAGGATAGAGGAGGGTGGCATTTATAGCCTTGACTTTTTTGCTTACTTTTTGTGTCAAGACAAAAAGTAAGGGTAATTTTGCCTCATGCAGAAAAAAATCCTCTTACTCGGCTCCGGCGAACTCGGTAAAGAAGTAGTCATCGCCCTACAGCGCCTCGGTCAAACCGTCATCGCGGTAGATAGTTATGAAAATGCTCCTGCCATGCAGGTGGCCGACTCTTTTGAAGTGATCAACATGCTCGACGGCGACGCCCTGGACCGCATTGTGGCAAAACATCACCCCGATTTGATTGTTCCCGAAATTGAGGCCATTCGTACCGAACGTTTCTACGATTACGAAAAACAGGGCATCCGGGTGGTGCCGAGTGCCAAGGCAGCCAATTTTACAATGAACCGCAAGGCAATTCGCGATCTGGCAGCCATTGAAGTAGGAGTGAAGACCGCGAAATATAAGTATGCAACCACACTTGAAGGTTTCCGCGAGGCAGTAGCTGAAATCGGGATTCCGTGTGTGGTAAAACCGCTCATGTCCAGCTCGGGCAAAGGTCAGTCGGTGATCAAAACCGAAGCAGAGGTTGATAAAGCCTGGACCTATGCCATCGAAGGTTCACGCGGTGATTTGAAGGAAGTAATCGTAGAGGAATTCATCAAATTCGATTATGAAATCACCTTGTTGACCGTCACACAGCAAAACGGCCCTACACTTTTCTGTCCGCCGATCGGCCATCGCCAGGAACGCGGTGATTACCAGGAAAGCTGGCAGCCGATGCCGATGGCAGACGCCCATTTGAAAGAAGCGCAGGAAATGGCAGGAAAAGTCACGCAGGCACTGGGTGGTGCCGGCATCTGGGGAGTGGAATTTTTTATAACGAAAGATGGCGCTTATTTCTCGGAACTATCGCCGCGACCGCATGATACTGGTATGGTAACACTTGCCGGGACGCAAAACCTGTCTGAATTTGAGCTCCACGCACGCGCAATCCTCGGGTTGCCAATTCCGGAAATCGAATTGTTTCGCAATGGCGCCAGCGCAGTGATTCTTGCTGATCGCGAATCGTCAAAAGCACCGCAGTTCGACGGGTTAGTCAACGTTTTGAGTCAGCCCCAAACCGATCTGCGTTTATTTGGCAAGCCAACCACGCGACCTTACCGCAGAATGGGAGTTGTATTGACTTACGGAACCGATTCCGCAGCGTCTTTGACCGAAAAAGCAAAAGCCCTCGCCGGAGAAATAACGATTGTTTATTAATCTTGTTTTTTAAAGGGGAGTCCAGCCTCCCCCTTTGGAGGGGAATTGAGGGGGAGGACATTTCCAAACTAGAAATTTCCAACTGAAAATGCCAACAATCCCTCAAATTGTAATCATCGGCGGTGGCCCCGCTGGCCTCATGGCCGCCACGCAATTGCGGGATGTGAATGCCAACATTACCATCATCGACCATAAACCTACCGTTGGCCGGAAATTCCTGGTGGCCGGCGAAGGCGGATTCAACCTCACACATTCCGAACCGCTGGAAACCTTCATCGAAAAGTACGACCGCAAAACCGTTCGGGACTGGGTTTCGCAATTCACACCCGATGATTTCAGGTCCTGGCTCAAAACCATTGGTATCGCCACTTACATCGGTTCATCCGGAAAAGTGTTCCCCCTGGAAGGTGCCAAACCCATCCAGGTACTGAATGCGTGGTTGAAACACCTCGAAACAACGGCGATTCACTGGCGGCTGAAAACCCGGTTGGTCGATTTTGATGACAAAGTCGCTAAAATTCAATCAAAAAACGGGGTGGAGGAATTGCCGTATGACTTTTTGGTGTTTGCCCTGGGAGGTGCTTCGTGGAAGAAAACAGGGTCGGATGGAACATGGTTTGAGCTTTTTGAAAAGAAAAATATTCCGCTGGTTCCGTTTCAATCCGGGAATACAGGGTTGGAATTGGAAAAATCGGATTGGCGATCTGCTTTCGAAGGACAATTCATCAAAAATTGCCGCCTGATGATCGGAGATTTGACCGTAGCAGGCGACCTGGTGGTTACGGGCTATGGCATTGAAGGAAAACCTGCCTATGCAGTCAATCGTGCACTTCGGAACAATCATTTCAAAGGTTTGACAATCGACTTCAAGCCGCAATTGACCGTTGAAAAAATCGAAGCTGTTGTGCGCAGTTCCGGTAAGGTCAGAGAAGCATTCGCCCGGCTGAAACTAAGCAGTGTGATCTATTCGTGGCTGAAGGAAGAATTGTCGAAAGCGCAATTTACCGATCCTGTTTTACTGGCAAGGCAACTGAAAGCGTTTGAAGTGGAAGTAACCGGTTTGCGACCGATAGATGAAGCCATTTCAACCGTAGGCGGTGTTTCGATGGAAGCCATCGATTCATCAGGGAAATTAAAGCAACTGGAACGGGTTTTTTGCTGCGGTGAAATGCTCGATTGGGATGCACCCACAGGTGGTTATTTATTACAGGCTTGTGTTTCTTCAGGCTACGCTGTTGGACAAACTATTGCAGAAAAATTATCAATTATAAATGGTGAAATGATCAAGTAGAAAGCCTTGATAATTCATAATTCTGCGATTGATAATTCTTAGTCAATCCTTGGTAAATTCACCTTTTCCTTCACCACAAAACTGGTCGGGAAGCTCTTCTCGCACGTAGCCTTTACTTTCTCAGCTTCCAGGTGCGTTCTGAAATCGCCGACTTTCAGAAAATAGTGCGGAGCGGTGAATTCTACGTACGTATCAACTTTCGGGAAAAGGGCAATGAAACGCGAGCGTGCATCATCAACGGCGCTTTTGTTCGAATCGAAAAACAACTGCAGGCGGTAACCCATGATCTGGGGCGCGGTGGCCGGTGGAACAATGGCGCTTTCGTTGCGCACCAAAGCATCAATTCTACTGTCCTTAATCACCTCCACATGACCTTGAGAAAAACCCGTTGTGGAAATACACAGAAATATACCGATCAGCGTTCGCATAACAATCATTTTAGAGAACAAAAATACAATTTTCAGGAAATGGTTCTACAAAACGAATGCCAGGACTATTTTTTGAATAAAAACGGACTTTGTAAACCCGTTTTCAGGACAAAATGAACGCTAAATGATAGGATATTAGCGGTTTGTTAAGAAATGTGAAAGGATGGTGTTATTTAGAATCATTTTAAATTAAAAAAGGTAGGGCGAAAATTGTCATAAAACTGTCATGAAATGTAGCTATTCTTCTAAATTTGCCATCGTCAATACTAGTGTTTTACTAGGTTTGACCGACATTTTTAGAAACAAAAATATCTAATAATCAGATGTTTAGAAGTATAAAACAATGGTGTATCGGTGCTCTTACGGCAGTAGTTGTCTTAGGTGCATTTGATGTTTCTGCCCAGCCGAATGGGGAGGCGCTTTTTAAAGCCAAGTGTGCTACATGTCACCAGCCGCATGCTGATGGTACCGGTCCTAAACTTTTTGGCATTCGTCAGAAGTGGACGGATGAAGGTGCGAAAGAAGGTTCGATCTACACATGGGTCGCTAACTGGAAAGCTGCCGCTGCTGCAGATCCGTATGCTGCCGGTGTTGCTAAGAAAAAGCCTACCGACATGCAGACTTTCCCTGATTTGGCAGGAAAAGTAGATGAGATCAATGCGATTTTTGATTATGTCGATGCACAACCGGATCCTGCTACAACTCAGGGTGAAGAGGGTGCGACTACAACAGGTGCTGCCAGTGCTGAAGAAGAGGAAGGCGGAGTATCCTGGATTTGGATCATTGTCGGGTTGATGTTCGTAGTGATCATCATGGCTGTCGGAGGTGTTCGTCGCCAGTTGAACAACGCCGGCAGAGATGCTGCTGATGAGCGAAGCTACATGGAAGAGTTCAAGTCCTGGGCTTGGAAAAACCGTAAATACGTTGGATTCGGAGGTTTGGTAGTTGTGGTTTCGTTGGTTGTTTGTTTGTTCCTGGCCGGTTATTCGATCGGTGTGGTTGAAAACTACCAGCCGTCACAGCCGATTGCATTCCCGCATGACATCCACACCGGAACAAACGGCATCGATTGTAAATACTGCCACAACTCGGTGACGAAATCAAAATCTGCCGGTTTGCCAACAGTGAACGTTTGTATGAACTGTCACAAGCAAATCAAAGGACGTACACCTGCTCAGGCTGAAAAGATTGCATTGATCTACAAAGCTGCAGGATGGAACGGTGATACCTACACAGGAAAAACTTCTCCGATTATCTGGAATAAAGTACATGTTCTTCCGGATCACGTTTACTTCAACCACTCACAACACGTAGTAGTAGGTGGTTTGGATTGTAAGCAGTGTCACGGTGATATGACAAAACAAAACGAGACTGCTCGCGTGGTTCCGGTAAAAGACCTGAACCAGATCGAAGGAAATATTCCGTTGACAAAAGCTACCCTTACAATGGGATGGTGTATCGAATGTCACGGTGAAAAAGAGGTCTCAGAAGGTGCTTTGGACACAAAAAATAGTGGTTACTATAATGAGATCCATAAGCGTCTCCTGAATAACGATAAAAAGTTATACGGTAAATACCTCGAAGATGGTAAGGTAACCGTGAAAGAATTAGGTGGTTGGGAATGTGCTAAATGTCACTATTAATTAATTCTGAACTGAAGAAAAGATTATGGCAATGACTAGAAAATATTGGAAAGGTCTTGATGAATTGCAGGAAACACCGGCATTCGTAGAATCAAGAGACCGTGAGTTTCCGGAATCAGTAACAGTAGATGAATTCCTGGGTGACGAGTCACTAAAAGAAACGTCTACACCACGACGTGACTTCCTGAAGTTCTTAGGGTTCAGTGTGGCAGCAGCAACAGTTGCGGCTTGTGAAGCTCCGGTGACAAAAGCTATTCCTTATGTGAATAAACCTGAAAACGTAACGCCGGGTATGCCTACATGGTATGCTTCTACGTATTACGATGGTACAGACTACGCAAGTATCCTGGTGAAAACGCGTGAGGGTCGTCCTATTTATATCAAGGGAAACAAAGAACAAGGCTTCACAAAAGGAGGGGTAACTTCCCAGGTGATTGCTTCTGTTCTTGGATTGTATGACAGCGCTCGTCTGAAAACCGCTCAGCACAATGGTGAAGATATCAGCTGGCAAAAGCTGGATGATAAGGTACAGGGCGAGTTGATGAAGATTGGTAAAGCGAAAGGTAAAGTTGCCTTTGTTTCCAACACCATCATTTCACCGTCGATGCAGTCGGCATTGGTTGATCTTTCTACAGCAATGTACGGACCTTCGCTTCGTGAAGACGGAATGCCGGAATTGCACCCGAACTTCAACCACATCCAGTACGATGCTGTTTCGTATAGCGGAATCCGCCAGGCGAACTTTGATACTTTCGGAAAGGCAATGATCCCGGATTACGATTTCTCGAAAGCGAAAACAGTAATTGGTATCGGTGCTGACTTCCTGGATTCATGGTTATTGGGTAACCAATATGCAGTAGATTACGGAACACGCCGCGACCCGGATGGAGAGTGGATGTCTCGTCACTTCCAGTTTGAAACCATCATGTCGATCACAGGTTCAAACGCTGATTACCGCGCCATGATCAAACCAAGTGAGCAGGCAAATGTGTTGGCTTACCTGATTGGTAAAATGGGCGGAAATGCTGGCGGTGTTTCAGACAAACTGAGCCCGGCAGCTAAAAAAGTAGCAGACGAAGCCGTTAAATCATTGAAATCTTCAAGAAGAGAATCATTGGTGGTTTGCGGATCCAACAATAAAGCAGTTCAGATTTTGACAAACAAACTGAACGAGACGCTAAAGACTTACGGTACAACAATCACGTTCGAGAACGAACTGAATATGTACCAGTCTGAAGACGCGAAAATGCACAAGCTTGCCGCTGATATCATCGCTAAATCTTCAGATCGTCCGGACGCAATCATCTTCCTGGGTACAAACCCTGCTTACAACCTTCCGAACGGAAAAGCGTTCGGTGAGGCATTGGAATCGTACTCAAAAAGCAAATTGACCGTTTCATTGTCGTCTTACGCCGATGAGACAGCTACAAAGTGTGCATACATCGCTCCTGATCATCATGCATTGGAAGCATGGGCAGACTACAATGCGAAAGCTGGTCACTACGCAATCGCTCAGCCTACTATCCGTCCGTTACACAATACTGCTTCTGCAATGGAGTCGGTACTTGTTTGGGCAGGTAAGGCAAACCGCGGTGGTAAAGATTCACGCGTAGCATTCGATTACATCTCGAAAAACTGGGAACTATACGGTTTCCCTCAGCAAACAGAATACACAGACTTCCATACATATTGGGGAATGGCAGTGCACAACAGTGCTATGTCTATGACAATGCCTCCGGTTGCTGTTACCTTCAATGAAGGTGCCATGAGCGGCTTGTCATCCAAATTGCCGAAAGGTGGTGACCTGGAAGTGGTACTTTACCAAAAAACTGGCATTAAGGCCGGTGAAATGGCAAGCAACCCATGGTTGCAGGAGTTGCCGGATCCGATCTCTAAAGTGACGTGGGATAACTACATCACGATGAATCCTACTGAAATGAAGAAGGGTGGTTATGTAACAACCTTCGATCAGGAAAATGGCCTGAACATGGCTACGGTGAAAGTAGGAAACGAGTCGGTTACATTGCCGGTTTACCCGTCTCCGGGACAAGCATTGGGTACCATTGGTATCGCGCTTGGTTACGGACGTGGGGCCGGTAACGAAGAAATCGGAAACGCAGCTTACCGCACGTTGCAGTATGGTGGCTTTGAATTGGATGAAAAAGGAAAACGTATTCCGATCGGAGCAAACGTATTCCCGTTCATGGATTGGGCAAACAACGCTTATTCAACAGATGTTACAGGTACTATTGCGAAAGCTGACGGTATCTTCCCGATTGCTGCCACGCAGATTCACCACACGGTGATGGGGCGTCACTCGATCGTAAAAGAAACGACACTCGATATCTACAAAAACGAAGATTCGAAAGTATACAACGCTCCGCACGTATTGCATACACACGATGGTCCTGTTCCGATCAAGGAATTCGACCTGTGGGATGCACATCCGGTAGAGCACGTAGGTCACCGTTGGGGAATGACCATCGACTTGAACCAATGCTTCGGTTGTGGTTCTTGTTTGATCGCTTGTCAGTCAGAGAACAACGTGCCGGTAGTTGGTAAAGACGAAGTACGTCGTGGTCGTGAAATGCACTGGTTGCGTATCGACCGTTACTATGCTTCCGACGAAGAAGCTGCTCCGGGTACACGCAAAGACGCCGATACATTCAGCTTCGGAGATGCAGAAATTCCCTCTGAGAACCCGAAAGTTGTTCACATGCCAATGTTGTGCCACCACTGTAACCACGCTCCGTGTGAGACGGTTTGTCCGGTAGCTGCAACAACGCACTCATTGGAAGGATTGAACCAAATGGCTTACAACCGTTGTATCGGTACTCGTTACTGTGCCAACAACTGTCCGTACAAAGTACGTCGCTTCAACTGGTTCAACTATCCGTCTTACAAGAAATTTACTGAAATCAACCCTGCTCAGGACGATCTTGGCCGTATGGTGTTGAACCCGGATGTAACAGTTCGTACACGAGGTGTAATGGAAAAATGTTCACTGTGTGTTCAGCGTATCCAGGCAGGTAAATTGGTTGCTAAGAAAGAACTTCGCCCTGTAATGGATGGTGATGTGGTTACGGCTTGCCAGGATGCTTGTCCGTCAAACGCGATCATCGTAGGTGACTGGAACGACTTGAAATCAATGGTTCGTAAGAGCGCTGACGACAAGAAACGTGCTTACCAGGCATTGGAAGAAGTGGGTGTGAAGCCAAACATCTGGTACAAGGTGAAAGTGCGCAATGAGCACAACGCTGAATTAACAAGATTGGCTCATGAAGAGCGCGCAGAGATGGAAGCACATCATGCGTCAGCTGAGAAAGAGCACGGGAAGAAAAAGAATCATTAATTGCTTAATATAAACAGAAATGTCGCATAAGGAAGCTGCAATTCGTGAACCGCTCATATTAGGGCATAAGACATACCACGAAATTACCGAGGATGTTTGTAAGCCAATTGAGGACAAAGCACCACGCATGTGGTACATCTTGTTCGCCATTGCCTTGATTATTGGTTTGTACGGAGTAGGATGTATATTCTACCTTCTCGGAACCGGTATCGGTGTTTGGGGATTGAACAAAACCGTTGGTTGGGCATGGGATATCACCAACTTCGTTTGGTGGGTAGGTATCGGTCACGCCGGTACGTTGATCTCAGCCGTGTTGTTGTTGTTCCGTCAGAAATGGCGTATGGCGATCAACCGTTCTGCTGAGGCGATGACCATCTTTGCCGTATTCATGGCCGGTTTGTTCCCGCTGATCCACATGGGTCGTTTGTGGGTTGGTTACTGGACACTTCCGCTTCCTAACCATTTCGGTTCGTTGTGGGTGAACTTTAACTCGCCGCTCCTTTGGGACGTATTTGCGATCTCCACTTACCTTTCCGTATCATTGGTATTCTGGTACATCGGTCTGATCCCGGATTTCGCAACCATTCGTGACCGTATGAAAAAGCCGGTTCCGAAAAAGATGTACAACATTCTTTCTTTCGGTTGGTCGGGCCGCGCAAAACACTGGAACCGTTTCGAATTGGTTTCATTGGTATTGGCCGGCGTTGCTACACCACTTGTATTCTCGGTTCACTCTATCGTATCCTTTGACTTCGCCACGTCGGTAATTCCGGGTTGGCATACCACGATCTTCCCGCCATACTTCGTTGCGGGAGCGGTATTCTCAGGATTCGCCATGGTACAGACGCTCTTGCTTGTGATGCGAAAGGCCATGAAGCTCGAAGCCTACATCCATACCAAGCACGTGGAATACATGAACATCGTAATCATGGTAACCGGTTCCATCGTAGGGGTTGCTTACCTGACAGAGTTGTTCGTTTCCTGGTACTCAGGTGTGGAATACGAAGCGTATGCGTTCATCAACCGTGCAACCGGTCCTTACTGGTGGGCTTACTGGTCGATGATGACATGTAACGTAATTTCTCCTCAGCTGATGTGGTTCCGTAAATTGCGCAGAAGCCTGTTGTTTACATTCGTAATCTCGATTGTTGTAAACATCGGTATGTGGTTCGAGCGTTATGTGATCATTGTAACATCGATTCACCGTGATTACCTTCCATCTTCCTGGAGTATGCACTTCCCGAGCCACATCGACTTAGGTGTGTATATCGGAACGATCGGATTGTTCTTTGTATTCTTCCTGTTGTTTGCACGTTTCTTCCCTGTATTGGCGTTGAACGAGCTGAAAACGATCCTGAAGTCTTCAGGGGAGTCTTACAAAAACGATACGGCACCGGTTCACCCGTATTTTGCGAAAAATGGTCATGCAGGTCATGATCACCACGACGATAATAATCACAATCATTAATAGAGAGACATGGCAGATACAGTAATTTATGCAATGTATGACGACGACGATGTGCTGAAAGACGGCGCAAAGAAGTTGGTAGCTAAAGGTGTGAAAGTAGCTGAAGTGTTCTCACCGTTCCCGATCCACGGTATCGATCCGATCATCGGCGTGAAGCAAACGCGTTTGGGAATCATGGCGTTCTTGTACGGTTTGACAGGTTTGATGCTTGCGACCATTGGTATGCGTTATTTCATGATCGAGGACTGGCCGATGGATATCGGGGGTAAACCGAATGAAACCTACTTGGATAACGTGTTGGCGTTCATTCCGATCTCGTTTGAGTTTACCGTGTTATGCGCAGCTCACGGAATGGCAATTACGTACTTGCTCCGTAATAAAACATTACCGGGAATGCCGGCCCAAAACCCGGACCCGCGTACAACGGATGATAAATTCGTGATGGAGTTCCGTATGTCTGAGAACAGCCAGTTTACAACTGCAGAGCTTCAGGCAATGTTGAACGAAACCGGAATGATTGAGTTAGATCAAAAAGAAATTCATTAGTTAATGTAAGTCCGCCCAGGGCGGTTAAAAAGACCATACAGATGAAAGTAAAATTCAAGGCAATGATGCAGATTTCCGTAGTAGCGCTGTTAGCAGCTGCTTGCTCGGCTGATCCTGATAGTCCTGGTTTGGAGTATATGCCCGACATGTATCGTTCTCCTGCTATTGAGCCGTATGTTGATTATGGTGAAGTGAGAGGTAGAATCAATGACGACATGAAAATGACCATGTCAGCGTTAATGCCGCCAAAGCATACCATTCCTTATTGGGGAACGGATTCTGCTACGGTAAGCATGATGTTGCCATACCACCGTCTGCCTGCTCCGGCATTTGCATTGACACACGGTATGTTCGGTTATGATTTCTCTACCAATCCGGATGGAAACTACGAATACAACCTGGCGGCTTCCGATATCAACCCGATTAAACTGACGTCTACTGAGCAGGCTGAAGCTGTATTCGCGGAAGGTAAGGCATTGTACCAGGCCAACTGTAATCACTGTCACGGTGAAAAAGGTGATGGTCAGGGTCCGATGGTTACTGCAGGATCTTACGTAGGGGTTCCGGTTTATAAGAACCTGACAATTGCTGAAGGACAAATGTTCTACTCCATTTACTACGGTAAGGGAATGATGGGAGCTCATGCGCCTTTGTTGAACAAAAAGGAAATCTGGACGTTGGTTCACTACGTGCGTCGCTTCCAGGATGCTAATTACGGTAAGTTTGATCCGAAAACCGGATTGCCAATGACAGTTGCTACACCTGCAGCTGCTACCCAGGATAGCATTAACTAAAAGAATAAGAAAGAAAACTCGTTGTAATGGAATTTAAAATTTCTTCGAAAGCAAAATTACTTACACTCTCTTTGATGATTGTAGGTGGTATTTCAACCATTATCGGTTGCGTACTCGAGATGGGAAATCACGAAGGTGCACATTTTGCACAGCGCTTTCTTGCCAATGCATTGGTAGATAGTTTCTTCTTCTTTGCAATCGGTTTGGGAGCATTGTTCTTCCTTGCGCTGCAATATGCCACAGAAACAGGCTGGTACGCATCTGTTAAACGTGTAATTGAAGCAGTTACAGGGTTTATGCCTTACGGGGTAGGACTCATGATTGTTACTCTTTTGGCAATTACCTTCATGGACGGAGCGCACATCTATGTTTGGATGGATCCGGACGTAGTAGAGCAAGATTCCATTATCGAAGGAAAGTCAATGTTCCTCAATAAAGGATTCTTCTGGATCAGAACAGCAGTTTACATGGCTGTTTACGTGATGTTCTGGTGGGGCTTCAGAAAACGTTCCCTGGAAGAAGATCGCGTGGGCGGTACGGATATTCACTTTAAGAATTATAGAAAAGGAGCCGCATTCCTGGTATTGTTCGCTGTATTCAGCTCAACTTCTGCCTGGGATTGGTTAATGTCAATTGATGTTCACTGGTTCTCGACACTCTTTGGTTGGTATGTGTTCGCAGGTATGTGGTGCTCGGCAATGATCATTATCGTAACATTGACGCTTTACCTGAAAAAACAAGGTTACCTGCCGAAAGTAAACGAAAGCCATATCCACGATTTGGGTAAATGGACTTTTGCAATCTCTTTCCTTTGGTCTTACTTGTGGTTCTCGCAATTCATGCTGATCTGGTACGCCAACATCCCTGAGGAAACGACGTATCACTTAACGCGAATCGAAGACTTCAAAGGATTATACTTCGGTATGTTCGTGATTAACTTTGCATTCCCGATGTTGTTGTTGATGTCACGCGATGCAAAACGTCACGCCGGAATCCTGACTTTTGTTGGTCTGGTAGTATTGTGCGGTCACTGGGTTGATGCTTACCTGATGGTAATGGGAGGCTCGATGGGCAAACATGCTTACATTGGCTTCATGGAAATTGGAATGGCTTTGCTGGTATTCGGATTCTTTATCCGAATGATCCTGGTTAATCTGACGAAAGCGCCATTGACCCCGGTCAATCACCCTTTCCTCGACGAAAGTATTCACCACGAAATTTAATAACTGAGGGTATCCGTTACGATAAATAAAGTAAAATGAGTAGACTAATCGTATTAATCGTTATTGTTTTAGGAGTATTGGCCATTGCACAGCTGGTGCGTTTGTATGAGCTTTCTTCTAAATTGAGAGATCGTCGGGAGGAAGATATTCCCAACCGTGATAATAAATTGAATGCCGGCTTATTGCTTGCGTTCATGTTCTTCATGTTCGGTGGATTCATCTGGTTGATGTGGACATACGGATGGACAGGTCGTGGTGAGGCAGCTTCAGTAAGCGGTGTACAGACCGACTGGTTATTGAACCTGAACTTCTGGATCATTATCATCGTTTTCTTCCTTACGAATTCATTGTTGTTCGGTTTTGCCTTCAAATATGTGCGCAAGCCGGGAGTGAAGGCTTATTACTTTCCGCACGACAACCGTTTGGAGTTGATCTGGACAGTAGTACCGGCTATCGTTTTGGCGATCATCATCATCCTTGGTTTGAAATCGTGGAATGAGCAAACTGACGATGCAAGCAAAGAAGCTATCCGTGTGGAGTTGTTCTCCAAGCAATTCGGCTGGACAGTTCGTATGTCAGGAGAAGACAATACCCTTGGTTTGTTTGATTACAAGTTGACGAATGAAAACAACCCACTGGCATTGATGACTACCGCTACGATCCAAAATGCGATCGATTCAATGGAAAACGGTATGTCTGGTATCAAGGCGTTGGAGAAAAAACTAAATGATCGTACCATCATGCTGATTCCTGAGGAGCGTGACCTGATGGTGACGGACCTTGACCGTAAAGAGCGCTTGATCCGCTTGTTATACCAAATGAAGGCGCGTCACGGTGCTAAACTGGATAAGCAGGCAATGGATGATGTAGTCTTTACTGAAGGTGACACATTGTATTTGTGTAAAGACCAGGAGTACGAGTTCAATTTCCGTGCAAAAGATGTGATTCACTCAGCTTACTTCCCACACTTCCGTGCGCAGATGAACACGGTTCCGGGAATGACGACACGTTTCAAATTCACACCTTCGGTTACAACCGACGAGATGCGTGAAAAAATGAACAATCCGAAATTCAATTACATCCTGATGTGTAACAAAATCTGTGGTGGTGCTCACTACAAGATGAAGTTGATGGTTGTGGTCCTGGATAAGAAAAAATACGATAACTGGTCGTTGAAAGTATCCTATAATGATAGCAAGAAACACCAGGAGCAATTGGCGAAGATTCTGAAAAGAAAACCAACTCCGGCCGAAAGAAAAGAGTGGTTGGCAGCGTCTAAGACATTCAAGAATGTTTATCCTGTTGGTAAGCCTGTAGAGGCTCCTGCAGCTGGCCCAGCTACTTCGGATAGTATTCCTGCAGGTGGTGCACCAATGCCTGGCGATTCAGTTCCCGCACCGGCAGGTATTTAATTTAGTATAAAACAGTAATAAAAGATAAAACATGGCAGCTCACGAAGCACACGCACATCACGACGCTCACGGTCATCATCACCATGAGGAAGGTTTTGTTTCGAAGTACATCTTTAGCCAGGACCATAAAATGATCGGAAAGCAGTTCCTTATGACTGCAGTTTTCATGGGAGTTGTGGCGATGTTATTGTCCATTTTATTCCGTATTCAATTGGCATGGCCGGGTGAAGAGTCGGATTTCCTCAGCTTTTTCCTGGGTGAAAAATGGGCTCCAAAAGGCGTATTGTCTGAAAGTATGTACTTAGGGTTGGTGACAATTCACGGTACAATCATGGTATTCTTCCTGTTAACAGGTGGTTTGTCCGGAACTTTCTCCAACTTGCTTATTCCGTTGCAGCTGGGTGCCCGCGATATGGCTTCCGGTTTCCTGAATATGATTTCTTACTGGTTGTTCCTGTTGTCATCCGTGATCATGTTGTGTTCATTGTTCATCGAAACAGGGCCTGCATCTTCAGGATGGACGGTTTACCCGCCGCTTTCGGCACTTCCGCAGGCTATTGAAGGTTCAGGACAAGGTATGACTATGTGGTTGGCTTCCATGTCTATCTTCATTGCATCGTCGTTGCTTGGATCATTGAACTACATCGTTACCATCTTCAACCTGCGTACAAAAGGAATGAAAATGACACGCATGCCTTTGACAATCTGGGCGTTCTTCGTTACAGCAGTTTTGGGTGTATTGTCATTCCCTGTGCTTTTGTCAGCAGCTCTGTTGTTGATGATGGACCGTCTCGCAGGAACGTCTTTCTACCTGTCGGATATCATCGTAGGATCTGAAATGCTGGAAAACCATGGTGGTTCACCATTGCTTTACCAACACTTGTTCTGGTTCCTTGGTCACCCGGAGGTATACATCGTATTGTTACCGGCATTGGGTCTTTCTTCCGAGATTATCTCAACCAACTCACGCAAACCGATCTTCGGTTACCGCGCCATGATTGGTTCTATCCTTGCTATCGGATTCCTGTCCTTTATCGTGTGGGGTCACCACATGTTCGTGACAGGTATGAATCCGTTTATTGGTAGTGTGTTCGTATTTACAACCTTGTTGATCGCGATTCCTTCAGCAGTGAAGGTATTTAACTACATCACTACGATCTGGCGTGGTTCCAATATCTACACTCCGGCGATGTTGTTCTCTATCGGATTGGTTTCAACATTCATCACTGGTGGTGTAACCGGTATCATCCTTGCCGACTCTGCATTGGATATCGCGGTACACGATACGTATTTCGTTGTAGCTCACTTCCACATCGTAATGGGTATGTCTGCCGTATTCGGAATGTTCGCCGGTGTTTACCACTGGTTCCCTAAAATGTACGGACGTATGTTGAATACCCGCTTGGGTTACGCTCACTTCTGGATCACTATCATTGGTGCTTACGGGGTATTCTTCCCGATGCACTTTGTAGGTTTGGCCGGAGCACCTCGTCGTTACTATGATTACACGGTATACAACGAGTTCAACACGGAGTCGTTTGATATGATGCTTGACTTGAACAAAATCATCACGTTCTTTGCAATCCTTGCGGCCCTCGGACAGTTGTTGTTCCTGTTCAACTTCTTCTACAGTATTTTCCGCGGACCAAGAGCAGTTCAGAACCCATGGAAATCAAATACGCTTGAATGGACAACACCGGTTGAACACATTCATGGAAACTGGCCTGGAGCTATTCCTGAAGTTCACCGTTGGCCGTATGACTACTCTAAGCCTGGAATGGAAGACGATTTCTGTCCACAGACAGTGCCGTTGATGGAAGGCGAAGAAGAGCATTAGTCCTCAGAAATAAAATTGGAAAGCCCGTTGTTGCAAAACTTCGGGCTTTTTTTATTCCGGTATTTACCAGGCGTCCCGTTTCCTGCATTGAGCGGAACGAAGTGAAGTCGAAATGCGGGCTTTCTTATGCATAGGGTAGCGATTAATCGTGACCTTTTGATTTATTCCAATCCTTTGACTTATCGCGATTGCAAGCTCTGAATTTCCCCCTTAATTATTCTATAACAAAAGCATATAAAAAGTATGAATAAAGCATAAATGAAGTATAGATAAAGTATCAAATGTTAATTTTTACCCTATGCCACATCCTAAAATAACTCTACAGATTAATGATTAAATCCTCTTTTGAGCATACACAGTCCAACATTCACAATTCAACATTCACAATTCAACATTTATAACATTATCTTTACCCCAAAACCAATCTCTTGGAAGAAGAATCATTTGATTACAGAAGCGAGGCAGCAAATACCGACAAGGACTATGACAAAGTTCTCCGTCCGAAGCGGTTATCCGATTTTGCCGGACAACCGAAAGTGGTGGAGAACCTGGAGGTTTTTGTCGAGGCGGCAACCAGGCGCGGTGAGCCCTTGGATCACGTGCTGTTGCACGGCCCTCCGGGATTGGGGAAAACAACACTGGCAAACATCGTAGCCAATGAATTGAATGTGGGTTTTAAAGTGACAAGTGGCCCTGTTTTGGATAAACCCGGAGATTTGGCAGGCTTGCTTACCAACCTCGAAAAAGGCGATGTGCTTTTCATTGATGAGATTCACCGTTTGAGTCCTGTGGTGGAAGAATACCTGTATTCGGCCATGGAGGATTACGTGATCGATATCCTGATCGACACGGGGGCCAATGCGCGCAGTGTACAGATCGCTTTGAATCCGTTTACGCTCATCGGCGCTACCACGCGTTCAGGATTGCTTACAGCGCCTTTAAGGGCCCGCTTTGGCATTAACTCACGCCTGGAATACTACGATACCAAAACGCTTTCGATGATCGTAGAGCGCTCGTCGGACCTGCTGAACATTCCGATCGATGAACGCGCCGCTTTTGAAATAGCCGGCAGAAGTCGCGGAACACCCCGAATTGCCAACGCCATCCTGCGTCGGGTGCGCGATTTTGCACAGGTTAAGGGTGACGGAACAATTGACATTGCCATTACACAGCACGCACTCGATGCCTTGAATGTGGATAAATACGGACTCGATGAAATGGATAACCGCATGTTGAAAGTCATCATTGAAAAATTCAATGGCGGTCCTGTTGGTTTGACGACCATTGCAACAGCTATCGGCGAAAACGCAGGAACACTTGAAGAAGTGTACGAACCGTTCCTCATCCAGGAAGGTTTTTTAATGCGGACGCCGCGCGGCAGAAAAGCCACCGAAAAAGCGTACAAGCACCTGGGCGTAAACCTCGGCTGGTCACAAGGCGGTTTGTTTTAATAATCCTCCCACTCAGTCCCCTTCAAAAGGGCGATCTACCTCCTCCCTTGAGGGAGGATCGAGGAGGGTGGCCAATGAAATATTAGCGTTATTAGATGGAATTCAAATCCCAACATACAACCCTCATCAAACAAAAAGCGCACGAGCTGGGCTTTTCTTTTTGCGGGGTATCCAAAGCAGCTTTCCTGGAAGAGGAAGCACCGCGCCTGGAACGTTGGTTGTCTGAAAACCGCCATGGCGAAATGCACTACATGGAAAACCACTTCGACAAGCGGCTTGATCCGCGGTTACTGGTTGATGGGGCAAAAAGCGTGGTTTCGCTCATGCTGAATTATTATTCCGAAGAAAAGCAGCAGGATCCCACAGCACCAAAAATTTCGCAATACGCTTACGGCACCGATTATCATTTTGTGATCAAAGACAAGCTGAAGGCCCTGCTACAATTCATACAAGACGAAATCGGGGAAGTCGGCGGGCGCGTATTCGTGGATTCGGCACCGGTGATGGACAAAGCCTGGGCACAAAAAAGCGGTTTGGGCTGGATGGGGAAAAATACCAACATCATTCATCCGAAAGCGGGCTCGTTCTTCTTCATTGCGGAGTTGATCCTCGACCTTGAGCTGGAACCCGACGGGCCAATTAAAGATTATTGCGGTACCTGCACGGCCTGCATCGATTCCTGTCCCACGGAAGCCATTGTGCAACCTTACCTCGTCGACGGCTCCAAATGCATTTCTTACCTCACGATCGAATTGAAAGATGCCGTTTTGCCGGAAGCGTTCCGATCTCAAATGGACGGCTGGATGTTCGGCTGTGACGTATGCCAGGATGTGTGCCCGTGGAATCGCTTTTCCAAACCGCACTCCGTTCCGGCTTTTCTTCCTAACGAACGATTGCTGCAGCTTTCCAAAACCGATTGGCAGGACCTTACGGAAGAGGTGTTCCGTGAATTGTTTCGCAACAGCGCTGTGAAACGAACCAAATTCGAAGGCTTAAAACGAAATATCCAGTTTCTGAATCCCCTGTGAGAATTGACAGATTGTTACCATCCTGTTAATTTTTAGGATTTTGAAAATCTATCCCTGCTGATTCGGGGGATTTTTGTATTTTCCCTAGCAGAAAAACCTACAATATGATTCAAGAAGAAGATATTGAGGCGCCGGTTTCGTTGAGTTTAACCCCTTATTCGGGTACATGGACGAAAGTACAAGCGGCGCATCTGCTACGACGAACCTTGTTTGGGCCTACGTTTGCTCAAATCCAACAGGCGGTTGCCGATGGAATGGACGCGACGGTTGCCCAGTTACTGACACTTCCACCCGTTACCGAACCGCTCGCCGTTGATCCGGTCGATACAACAGCTCCGTTTGGCACCTCCTGGGTGAATACCGTTTATCCTTCAAGCAACCAGGCGGCGGTAAACAACGCCCGCGAGTTTTCACTGGGTGCATGGATGATGCAACGTTTGAACCAGCCAACGGTGTCGATCCAGGAGAAAATGTGCCTGTTCTGGACCAATCATTTCGGTGCCACGGCTTCGTTTGATGCGCGCGGTGTCTACAATATGCACCAGTTATACCGTGCCAATTGTTTGGGGAACTTCAAGCAGCTGGTGAAAGATATTACGGTGGATCCGAATATGCTGTTTTTCCTGAACGGTGTTTCAAACAACCAGTTTGCGCCGAATGAAAACTATGCACGTGAGGTACTGGAATTGTTTACAGTCGGTAAAGGGCCGCAAATAGGCCCGGGGGATTACTCTAACTACACGGAAGCAGACGTTGCTGCCGGCGCGAAGATCTTTACAGGCTGGACAGTCGACGGAATGCTGAGCGATACCCTTACGAGTCCGCAAGCAGTGTATTTCCCGATCCTGCATGACGCCACAAACAAAACGCTTTCGTCTTATTTCGGTAACGCGGTGGTGACGAATGCCGATAACCTGGAATATTCCAACTACATCGATATTATTTTCCAGCAGCCGAACATGGCCAAACACATTTGCAGGAAAATCTACAGGTGGTTTGTCAATTATGACCTTACGCCGGCGGTGGAGTCAACCGTGATTGCTGATATGGCTGCAACACTCGAAGCAAACAACTTCGATATTTTGCCGGTTATGGATGAATTGCTGAAAAGTGATCACTTCTATGATGTAAGCATGTTGGGGACCATCATCAAAAACCCGATCGAGCACATGTTCTCCATCCTCAATTCGACGCACGCGATGCCGAATTTTGACCTGGCGACCAATTACCAGATGTACCTCAACGTGTATGTCTTTGCACAAACACTTGGAATGGACTATTTCCGTCCGCCGAGCGTGGGTGGGTGGACGTCTTACTACCAGGCGCCGTCATTCTCCCGTTTATGGGCCAATTCAAGCTATATCAAACTGCGTTTTGATCTCGGAACATACCTGACGGTGTTTACGGGTATCCAGGTAAACGGTGAAACCTTAAAAGTTGATGCACTTGCATTGGTCGACGGGCTTTCGATCCCAAACAATGCGCCGCAGGTAATCGATGATATCGTGGATGTTTTCTGCCCGAAAGGATTGTCCACTGCGCAAAAGCTGACATTGAAAGCATTGCTGACAAACGGTTTGCCCGATTTCGAATGGACCGATCAGTACAATGATTACATCGCCAACCCGGGCAATGCTACGTTCAGTACCCCGGTAAAACAGCGTGTGGAGTTTGTACTTTACCGCTTGTTCCAAATGCCTGAATTCCAAACAATATAGGTTTAATAAAGAATTGACGAAATGAAAAGAAGAAACTTTATACAATCCGTAGCTTTATCGTCTGTCGGTGCGCCTTTATTGTTGAAGGATTTTAAATTCGGGGCCATTACGAAAGAGCTGTTCAAGGTTTCGCGTGATGCTGAAGACCGTGTATTGATCCTGATCCGACTCAACGGAGGAAATGACGGATTGAGTACGCTTGTTCCACTCGACCAATACGACAACCTGGTGATCCAGCGTCCGGATATTTTGATTCCGGAAAATCAATTGATCACGCTGAACCCGACAAATGCCTTTCACCCGGTAATGACGGGAATGGCCAATATGTTCAACGACGGAAAATTGTCCATCATCCAGAATGTGGGGTATCCGGAGCAAAACCGTTCGCATTTCCGTTCGATGGATATCTGGTCGACCGGTTTGATGGACCCTGCGGGAACTACCGGCTGGCTGGGCCGTCATTTAGACAATAATTACCCGAATTTCCCGGATGACTATCCGAATGCATCGTATCCTGATCCGTTTGCGATCAGTATGGGCTACGAAGTATCATCGACCTGCCAGGGATTAATGGCCAACTTTTCGACGACTGTGGTTGATCCGTTTGATGCGTTTAACCTGCAGGAATCGAGCCAGCTGAACGACGGAACATACTATGGTTCGCACATGGAGTACCTGGCTACGATGATTGCACAGGCCAACGATTATGGTGCTGCAGTGAATGCCGCTGCTAATAACGGAAGCACGCTTTCCACGATGTACGACGATAACAACCCGCTGGCAGTGCAGCTGCGTTATGTAGCACAAATGATCTCAGGTGGTCTGCAAACCAAGATTTACATTGTCAACATCAATGGTTTTGATACCCATGATTCACAGGTGGCTGACCCGGGTACACCGCATTTGGGTGACCATGCCAACTTGTTGAAGTCGGTTTCGGATGCTGTAGCTGCATTCCAGGATGATTTGAACCTGTTGAACCTCGAACAGCGCGTTGCCGGTATGACCTTCTCTGAATTCGGTCGCCAGATCGCGGCAAATGCCAGTTTGGGTACCGATCATGGTGATGCCGCGCCTTTATTCCTGTTCGGAACCTGCATCAGCTCACAGATTATCGGCCCGAACCCGGTGATTGGTGACCAGATCGTAGACCAGGCAGGAATCCCGATGCAGATCGATTTCCGCGATGTCTATGCCTCTGTACTGAAAGATTGGTTCCAGGCTGATCCGGCGGATATCCAGGCAATGTTTGAGCATACGGTGAACTTTATACCGGTACTCGACTCCTGCAATCTTGGAATTAAAGAAAATAAGCTGGCAGATGACGTGGTGGTCTTCCCGAACCCGTGCGGTGAGCAAACGACCATTCGCATGAATTCGAAAAACGAAGAAGTAACCATACAGGTTCGCGATATGTTCAACCGTTTGGTGGTAGATGTCTGCTCGAAATCCTTCAGCGAAGGTTCGCATGATATCCCGGTTAACCTGGGCGATATCCCTTCCGGTGAATACCTGGTAACGGTGATGAAGCCATCCGGTAACTTTACCAAACGCATTGTGAAGGTAAAGCATATCTGATCATACAATAACTAGAAATCGGAACGTCCGTTTGCCCAGGGTAAACGGACGTTTTTTGTGGCATGAATTGTATGTTTTACCCCTAAGGGGTAATAATGGATGCTTGCGTTTTTTTCTACGATATTTTGTCTCTACGGAACAATTTGGAACAATTTGGAACAATTTGGAACAATTTGGAACAATTTGGAACAATTTCTACCCTTGCAATATCTTTCCGGGACAAAAAATCTACTTGGTAGGGGTAAAACCAACATCCAACACGTATCCAGGTCGTTATAACACAAAAGGCGCAGGATTTCTCCCACGCCTTTCGCTTTAATTTAAGTTGGCAAGTTATACGTATTATTAGCCTCCTCTTCCGGAACGTGGAGCAGGGGTGCTTACAGGCTCTGAACGTGCAGGTGGCTCTGAACGTGCAGGCGGCTCATAGCGTGGAGCCGGTGGCTCGTAACGTGGCGGTTCTGGTTCGTATCTTGGTTCTGAACGCTGTGGTTCCGGTTCGTATCTTGGTTCAGGAGAACTTGTTCTCGGCGAAGAGGATGAAGAGCTTCCGATTCCACCGTTCCCTGATCCGGATGAGCTTGAACCTGAGCTGCTTCCGCTAACGCTTTCAAACAAGCGGCCCAATCGGTTGCGCTCCGGTTTTTCTACTTCTTCTTCCACAACCACAGGCTTTGGTCTTTCAACGGTTCCTTTTGCATCCACCGGTTTCGGAGAAACGTTCCCGTTTGTTTCCGGCGTGCGTGTTTCGGTATTCGGAGCTGCAGATTCGGAGCTGACTTTGCCCATCGGTACGGCGCCGTTTCCGTTTGGCTGTACTCCCGGATCGGTTTTACCGGGTGATGCCGCATTTTCACGTGGCATTCTGCCTCCCCCGGGATTTACGTTCGGTACTGGTTTTGTAATAGGAGTGACGTTGTAGGCAACAGTTCGGTCAGCGATTTCCGGACGTGGGCTTGGAGGAATGTTCACAAATCCCTGGTCATAGATACAACCGTTCATATCGATTGCGCTTACACCGTTACGTTCGCAGTTTCTGCGGGCACGATCGCGCTGGTCTGGCGTAAGGTCTGCCAAAGTATGATGAACGCGCGGGAAACTTTCGTCGGTAAATGTCAACGTGCTTTGACCGAATCCGTAGTCGAACAGGGAAGTCGGCTGTTCTACCCGCCAGGAAGAGGCAAAGTCTTTCGACATCCAGGCAAGGTACTCGCGCTCCATTGCCTGTGCGGCAGGATCGTTTGTGTTTCCGAACGTATGGAAAGCAAGGTTCTCCGGGCGGCTCGCATTGCCACGTGTTTCAAAATCGTCGGAAGTTCTTCCGTTGGCATTTCCAAGCACACCTTCGTAAGTATCTGCACAAGGGAACACCTGTACCGAAACGTTGATAAAGGTAAAGGAACCGTTGTGAACTGCCAGGTCTGCCGTTTCACCCGTAGGCCAGGTTACCAGGTAGTTGTTGCGTCCGCTTCTGCGCACCGTTCCGCCGTGAGGCAGGTAATACGTCAGTTCATCAACATAAAGGGCCTCACCGTTCAAACGAAGCGGGGTAGATGTGTTTCCGTCAGGTTTTTCCTGAACGTACATGCAAAAACGGTCGCCGGCTACATTCATCGCAACGGCAGTGTTGAGCGAAACATCGTCTGTTTGCGCGCGCTGACGTGTCTGGATTTCCATATTGCCGGAGGCTGATTTCACGAGGATAAATTCACCTACTGTCTGGAATGAATAGCTGGCGCCATCAAACGACGAAAGATGCGGATCGCCGTATGTTCGTCCCATTACAGGTTTACAGTTGGCGCGTTCAAGTACTGAAGAAACCTGCGTCCATGACTGGCGGTCGGCTGCTGTAGCACCACCATTGTTGGCTTGAGCGGTTGCTGTTTCTGCGATCGCATTACGCGTGGAGGCAGGAACAACTTTCATCATTTCGAGCGGAGTAAAATCTTCCGGGAACATGCGGTCCGGGATCGGTTCATTCTTAGTCATGGCAACTAAGCTGGATGAGAGCCATTCACCGCGAATAGGATCCCAGGCAACCAATTCTTTGCGAACGGTTTCGAAATCTTTGGTGAATTGTTCTTGAGCTACTGCTTGCGAACCACACAATGCGGTCAGGGCAAGCAAACTGATGGGGATGTATTGTTTAATCATAGCCAAGGATTTAAATTGTTATGTCGAAACGAAACTTGCAAGAAGCGTACCGAAATTGTTTAGAAATCGGTTAGATGTACAATATTTCACAATTAACTAAAAAATAACAAATTATTACACATGAATCAGCGAATCATTTGTCGTGTATAAATGTACAACCTTTTAAGGGATTGTTTGAAACACTGAAAGCGGCTTTTCCTACATTCCTTTTAAAATGCGGGATATGTTAAGTAAATCACTACTTTTGCGGTTAGTAACAGATAGAAAAACATGAGTTTATTGACAGTAGGAAGTGTTGCCTTCGATGCGATTGAAACACCTTTCGGAAAAACAGATAAGATTATCGGTGGTGCGGGTACGTTCATCGCCCTTTCAGCCTCCAATTATGTGTCTGATCAGCGGATCGTTTCGGTCGTGGGAGAAGACTTCCCGCAAAGTATGTTGGATTTGCTCCAGGCAAAAGGCGTAAACCTCGATGGTTTGCAGATCAAGCAGGGCGAGAAAACCTTCTTTTGGTCGGGTCGTTACCACAACGATATGAACTCACGCGATACATTGATTACAGAACTTAACGTCCTGGAGCATTTCGATCCGATCATTCCGGCGGCTTACCAGGGTGTTGATTACCTGATGCTCGGTAATCTTTCTCCGCAGGTGCAGCGCCAGGTGATTGAGCGTTTGAACGAACGTCCGAAACTGGTGGCAATGGATACCATGAATTTCTGGATGGATATTGCCATGGACGATTTGAAGCAGACACTTGCCCTTGTAGACGTTTTGTTCGTTAATGATGAAGAAGCACGACAGTTGTCGGGTGAATATTCACTGGTGAAAGCCGCAAAAGCGATCCGTGCAATGGGTCCGCATACGCTGGTGATCAAGAAAGGCGAGCACGGAGCATTGTTGTTCCAGAACGATAAAGTATTTTTCGCGCCGGCATTGCCATTGGAGGAAGTATTTGATCCGACGGGTGCAGGTGATACGTTTGCAGGCGGATTTATGGGATATATCGCTGCAACCGGTGATACATCGTTTAACAATATGAAACGCGCGATCATTAACGGATCGGCATTGGCCTCGTTCTGTGTGGAAAAATTCGGCACAGAGCGTTTATTGGATTTGACAAAAGAGGAAATCGAAGCACGCATCGGACAATTTGTTGCGTTGACTGATTTTGATATGGTGGAGACGGTAGGATAAAACCGGAAGAGTTATGGAAAAGGTGGCATTTATTGAAGCGTTAAAAGGATTGACCTCGCAGGAAGATCCGTTGGCAGTGAGTCGCGAAGTGAGCGAGTTGCGTTCCAAATTTGACGACGTGGTGTTGGAGGAACAACGCAAGTTCCAGGTGGCTCAGCTGGAAGCGCGTGAGCGTGGTGAGGAGCCGCAGGAAGCCGAACACGATGAAGTGCGCGAGGCGTTTTATGCCATCTATACCGAATACAAAGACCGCAGAAATGCCGCCCAGCAATCGAAAAAGGATGCCGAAGCAAGTCATTTGCGCGAAAAACGTGCGCTGATCGAGCGCCTGCGCAATGTGATCCAAACCGAAGAAAATATCGGTTCGGCACTCACGCAGTATAAGGAAATTCACGACGCCTGGAAAAACGTGGGAGATATTCCACGCGAAAAACGCCAGGAAATACAGTCGGAGTACTCGCGTTTGCTGGAAGAGTTTTTCTACCATTTGAAGATTTACCGTGAATTGCGCGAGCATGATTTGCACCGCAATCACCAGTTAAAGCTCGAAGTGGTTCAGAAGATCCAGCAACTGGACAAAATCGAGCAGATCAAAGAAGTAGAAGCGGCGATCAAAGCATTGCAACATGAGTGGGATGAGACCGGCCCGGTGAACAACGACGATTGGGAAACACTCAAAACAGCATACTGGGACGCTGTACGGGTAGTTTACGCACGCATCCACGCTTTCTACGAAGAACGCCGTTCCGAACTGTCCGGCAACCTCGAAAAGAAGAAGGCTGTTGCCGAAAAAGCAAGGGAACTGCTTTCCAAACAAAGCGAATGGACCACGAACAAAGATTGGGAACACGCCACCGAACAATTGTTGGCACTCCAGGAAGAATGGAAAACCATCGGTTTTGGCCCGCGCAAGGAAAATGAAGAAATCTGGAAAGAATTCCGGGGTGTTTGCGATAGTTTTTTCACGGCCAAGAAAGCATTCTTTGATGTACTTCGCTCGCAATTCGACGGATTGGCTTCCAAAAAGCAGGAGCTGATCAACAAAGTGAACGAGCTGAAAGATTCGACCGATTGGAAAGCAACCACCGAGCAAATCCTGAAGATCCAGAAACAATGGAAAGAAACCGGGAACGCCGGACAGCGCAATGAGCAAAAACTTTGGAAGGAATTCCGTGCGGCCTGCGACCATTTCTTTACGGCAAAACAAAACCATTTCGCGCAGCAGGACCAGGAACTGGCCGGTAATTACGATGCGAAAATGGCGTTGATCGAGCAGATCAAAACGGCGCAGCTTCCGGAAGATAAAAAAGAAGCGCTGGCCATGCTCAAAGAATTTTCAACCGCATTTATGGCCATCGGTTTTGTGCCGATGAAACAAAAAGATGCTGTCTACAACGCATACAGGGATGCCTTGAACGGGCATTACGAAAAACTGAAGCTCGAAGGCGAGGAGCAGGAACGCGTATTGTTCCAGGCGCGCGTGGATACGCTCAAAGCCAACCCAAACGGAGACAAAATGCTCGCGCGTGAACGTGCCGACCTCTTTGATAAAATGCATCAGCTGAAAGCCGATATTCTGCAATACGAAAACAACCTTGGCTTTTTCGCCCGCTCCAAAGGTGCCAGTGCCGATGCATTGCGCAGAGAGGTGGACCAGAAAATCGAAGCCGCTAAACGCAAAATAGAAGAGATCCAGCGTAAAATCAAGCAATTGTAACGCGATGAACAGAGCGATCAATCTTCTTTTATTGTTTTTGGCTTTTCCTACAATGGCCTATGTAATTATTGTGGGATTTGATTTGCCGTTAGACTTTTTACACACAACCGGTCAACAATTGGAACATCGTGAGATCACGTTTATTGGCGCGTCTGTTCTTTCGTTGATACTGATCTTGCGTCGGTCTGCAAGCCGCTGGGCAGGTGTTGGAATGACACGCAAACCTGAGCGATTTATTTGGTGCACTGAGGTTGGTCGCGAGCGCAAAAAACAAGTGCGTATGTATCTGATCATAGAAGCGGTAATCGCATTGATTTTTGCTCTGGCAATTTACAAAATCACCTATGAAGCATGGCTTATTGCTGCAGTTTACGGATTGTTATTTGTAGACCAACTGGTGTTTTTGTTTGTTGCAATGCCTTGGTTCAGAGTTGGTGTTACTCACAAAGCGGTGGTGGTTGCAGACCGTGAAGTACGCGTAATGTATTTTTCAGGATTGCGCCGCATCGAATCACATCAGCAAACCATTTACTTCGAATACCTCGAAGAATTGCAGCTGTTCTTTCCCACCAATTGCATCCCGGAAGGGAAATACGGTGAGTTCCGTGAAGCACTGGAAACGCGGGTAAACCGCGATCGGGTGTATTTCTCCGACAAGTTCAAAGAACTTCATTAACCACATAGGCACATAGAATGCATAGTCACATAGTTTCTATGTACCGATAAATTCAATGCACTTTGTCTTTATGTATTTATACATACCTGCAGTTTTTCTACAAATACTTTTGCTTTGAATACGAATAGGCTATGTGTCTTTAATCTAACGCATCCATCCGTCAAAAAAGGCTATGTGACTCCTATGTGGTAAAAGTTAGTGCGGTTTTTATGTTATTTTGGTAGCGTGAAACACCTGCTCCTCATATTCCTTTGTTTATCAGTAACGGTATCGTTGGCCCAAAGTGTCGATCTGAAACTCCTGGATCGGTTAAACAGCCCTGTTCAGCCGGTTGATAAACCCTGGCAGATTTTGTCACATAGCGTCACACCGGTGACGATTTCCACACCGGTTTCCATGTTTATTACCGGCTGTGCTACAGACAACAAAGACTTGCGTATCCAATCCTACAATACGGCTGTTTCCATCCTGTTTGCCAATGCATTGACAACAACGCTTAAAATCTCGGTTGATCGTCCGCGGCCTTATGTAAAATACCCTGAGCTAATCTACAAAAAGGGAACGGGCGGACGGTTTTCCTTTCCTTCCGGTCATACAACCAATGCATTTGCGACGGCAACTTCACTTAGTCTTGCCTTCCCGCGCTGGTATGTAATTGTTCCAGCATACAGCTATGCGATTGCCATCGGGTATTCGCGCATGTACCTGGGAATGCATTATCCGTCGGATGTGATCGTAGGTGCGCTGATTGGCATCGGAGCTTCTTTCCTGACCTTCCAGACCCAAAAGTGGATTACTTCGCCCTGAAAAGCTGCCTAACGCTTCAGAACAACGATTTCCACTTTCTCACAAACCGTATTGTGATCAAACAACTGCATCGCTTCTTCCAGTTTTTCAGCGCTGAATAAGCCCGGATTGCTTAAGAAATCAGCCAGTTTTAAGGCAAGATCGGCACCCGAAAGCGGTTCGAATAAATAACCCAGCTTACCGAATTGTAATAATTCAGGTGTTCCTCCCGCATTGCTGCCGATTACAGGCGTTCCGCACGCCATTGCTTCGATGGTCACCATCCCGAAAGTTTCGGCTTTGGAAGCCATCACAAACGCGTCGATTGCTCTGTAAAAAACAGGAATGTCGTTGCGAAAAGGCCGTACAAATACACGGTCCTGCAATCCGGCTGTTTCAATGATATCCAGCATGGATTGATGATAGCTTTCGCCTTCGTTGTGGGTTGGCGCCCCAAGAAATACAATTCCGAACGATTGATCGGGTAAAAGTTGCGCGGCTTCGAGCAGCAATAGTTGTCCTTTTTGCGGATCAAAACGTCCTGCCAGGCCAATGAGGATACCCTGTTGCGGAACATCCAGTGAGGTTCGCGCCGCTTCTTTCGAAAGAGGTTGCTGCAATGGTGCAAGTTCCAGTCCCGAAGGAATATGAACGATCCGGTCATGCGGCATGCGTGTTTTGGTTTTCACCTGCTCTTCGAGCCAGTGCAAAGGGCAGCTCCACGTATCCAATTGCCGGAACCGCAGCGTATGCAACAGGTTTCGTTTCGAAACGCCCAACTGCATTTCCATAAAATAATGCAGTTTAAACCGGTGCGAAAACCAATATTTGGCCAGCGCTGCCACACTCATATCACGTACATCGCGGATCATTAGGTGATCGATGCGGTGTTCTTTCAATAAATGGCTGAGTTTTTTTGCCGCGGTAAAATCGTAGTATTTCCTGTAATGCGGAATGGCAACAAAGGCGATTTGGTCCTGCTCGCAATAACTCTCAAGCTTGCTGCCGGCTTTTCCGAAAACAACCACTTCGTGTCCGCGCTGCTGCATCCACCGGGCATTGCGCCATTGATTCATTTCAAGGCCGCCCCAGCTTTCCGAGCCACAGAGATATCCGATGCGTTGCATACTTGTAAAAGTAATGTTTGATGCTTAATTTCTAACGTTGAATTGGGATTTAGATAGGAGATTAATGGTGGTCCTGGAACGAATCTCGTTTAGTGAACCAGCCAATTAACCATTTAAGATTAAAAATTAAGCATTCGTTTTCGCATCTTTGTAACATGAAAGAAATCCTCCGAAAACCGATTGCGGTATTTGTGTTAACCTTGATTCTCGTGAGCACAATTTTGTTTACTCTTCCGATTAACCTGTTCGACGGAGAAGTGACTTACAGTGTCAATGGAATGGAATTCACCCGACCGGTGAAAATGAGCCTGAGTTATTTTATCGGTTTGGGAATCAGTGATGAAGAGTTGACAGATGTCAAAGAGTTTCACCTGGTGAAAATGGGCTATTTCATGGTTGTTCTCATGCTGGTAGCTTTACCGGCACTCATAGCATACCGTGTTTGGATTGGTCAAAAGCCCAAAAAGTAACCGGATGTCGAAAGAGCTGAAAAGTTACCTGATGCTGGCCTTGCTGGCGTGTATTTGGGGAAGTTCATTCATCCTGATGAAACGAGGCATGGAAACTCCGGCCGGTATTCCAATTTATTCCGATACCCAGGTTGCCTCGCTACGTATGCTCATTGCCGGTTTGGTAATGTTGCCGTTCGGGATTTTTTCGCTGCGAAAAATTAAAAACTCCAAACAGGTCTTGAGTTTATTGGTGGTGGGCTTTTCGGGCAATTTCATCCCGGCTTTTTTGTTTACGTATGCAGAAACGGAACTTTCCTCGGGCGTTGCCGGCATGCTGAATAGTCTTACACCGTTTTTTACCCTGATTATCGGGGCTGTCTTTTTTCGCCAGCAGCTTCGGCTAAAGCAGTCACTGGGATTGCTGATCGCATTCGCCGGAATTGTTCTGTTGATTCTTGTCAGCTCGAAAGTGAACAACCAGGGTGAATGGTACCATATCGGAGCGTTGGTGCTGGCTACGGCCTGCTATGGTTTGAGCCTGAATACCATTAAATCGACCCTGTCCGGGTTTAAATCGTGGGAAATTACCGCACTTGCGTTTTCATTCGTAGCCATTCCTGCGGCAATAGCGGTTTTCCTTACCGGAACTGTTAATACAACATTGGTCAACGCCAATGCCGCGGAAGGTTTGGGCTATATCGCGATCCTGAGTATTGTGGGAACGTGCTTTGCGTTGGTGATCTTTAACCGGATCATTGCATTGAATTCTGCGGTTTTTGCAAGTTCGGTGACCTATTTTATCCCGTTTGTGGCAGTAGCACTTGGTTTTTTTGCCAATAAGGAAACCTTTCACTGGCTGCAGCCTGTCGCGATGTGCGTGGTGCTTTCAGGCGTCTATGTTGCGAATAAAACCAGGTAGTTCCGAATGTGCTGAAATCATAGAATCCGAGGAGGCAGAAACGCTTTCTGAATTAGTAGCTGTTTATTCTTTTAAGGATAGGAACGGCCTAAAATAACAAAGCGGGACTACCTTTGAAAAACATCAGTAATCCCGCAATATTACTTTTTGTAACCCTTTGATTCAGGTCAGTAGGGCGACGGTTGTTTTTAATCTTTATTAAACTGAAATACAGGTCGCATCTTATCGCTGCTGTTGGTGGAAACTTCCAGGTCTACCAGTTTTCCGTTCGATAAGCTGTAAACCAATCCGTGAATGTGCGGGTATTCTCCTTGCTCCCATTCTTCCTGGATGAATGAAATTTTCGCAAGATTGCGCACCTGCTCGATCACATTCAGTTCTACCAAACGGTTCCCGCGCTTGTGCTCGTCATCGATTGCATCCAGCTCATCCTGGTACTTGCTATAAATGTTTTTGATATTTACCAGCCAGTTGTCGAGGAATCCAAAGCTCATATTGCTCATGGCGGCCAATACACCACCACAGCCGTAATGTCCGACAACGATGATGTGTTTTACTTTCAGGTATTTTACAGCGTAGTAGACTACGCTCAGCATGTTCATATCAGTGTTGCCCACCTGGTTGGCGATGTTGCGGTGTACAAAGATGCTTCCCGGGAGCTGATTGGTGATTTCGCTGGCCGGTACGCGGCTATCCGAGCAACCGATCCATAAGTATTCCGGCTGCTGACCGGCTGCAAGGCCTTTGAAAAAGTCGGGATCACGTTCCAGTGTGTCCTTTACCCACTGAATGTTTCCATCTAATAAATTACGCATTAAATCCATGTTGATTATTTTTTTAGGGTTGTATCTTTTTTATGTTTCCCGGTTTTTCGGGGTATGATCTGAAGTTTGATGTTTTTTGTTTTGGCAGTCGTTTGAAATTCATCGATCAGTTCCATTACATCGGTAGAAATGGTTTGCACCGATGAAAGGTCAATTTTGAGTGTGGTGTTTTCAGGTACTTTCTTCAGGGATTTGATCACGGATGATTTTCGGGAGAAGGGCATGAAATCCGGTAGTTTGAGCAGGAAATCGCCTGTCTCGCCATCTTCGTGCAGCAGCAAATGCCTGCGTTCCAAATCGGCAAGTGTGAGTCGTTGAATGATGAGAATGAAGAACGCGCATGCAAGGCCAAGACCAACTCCTGTGAGCAGATCGAAGCGCACGATTGTGACGATTGTGACAATAAACGGGATGAACTGCAGCCATCCTTCCTTGAATACACCGATAATGATCTTCGGCTTGGCCAGCTTGTAGCCCACCTGCAACAGGATCGCAGCCAGCGAAGCATACGGAATGTAATTCATCAATCCCGCAATTGTAAAGATCGAAACGGCGATGAGCAACCCGTGAAAAATGGTCGACAACTTGCTTGTTCCGCCCGAATTGACGTTGGCAGAACTTCTTACAACGACCTGTGTTACCGGCAAACCGCCGATCAGTCCAGACACAATGTTACCCGCTCCCTGGGCAAACAATTCACGGTTTCCGGGAGTTACGCGCTTGTGAGGATCCAGTTTATCGGAGGCGTCAACGCTCAGCAATGTTTCGATGCTGGCCACTATGGCAAGTGTCGCGGCTACCAGCAACAAGCTTGGGTTGTTCCATTGACTGAAATCGGGGAATGTAATGAGTTCGGCGGCCGATTTACCCTGTACACCCAGGTCTACGCGGTGTTCGGCAATCAATTGCCAGTCTGTTCCCTGGAGCAGGAATGTCAGCAGCATACCGATCAACACCACTACCAGGGCACCCGGGATGTATTTCAGGAAGGTTCTCTGGATGATTTTCCGTTCCCAGAGAATCAGCAATGTGAGTGAGAGAATGGTAATAATAACCGCAGAAGGCGTCACATGATTGAGACTGTTGAGAATTTCCGAGAACGTGTTTTCTCCATCTACCTGCACCCAGTTTTCGTCACCTTCCGGGTCTTTGTCATAGCCCACAGCATGTGGCAATTGTTTGAGGATAATAATGATCCCGATGGCTGCCAGCATTCCCTTGATCACCACGTTGGGAAAATAATGAGAAATGGTACCCGCACGGGCAATGCCGAGAATTAACTGGAAAACGCCGGCGATTACAACGGCTGCCAAAAAGAGCTCAAAGGTCCCGAGATCTTTAATGGCGCTTGCAACAATGGCCGTAAGCCCGGCTGCAGGGCCTGATACACCAACGGCTGATCCGGAAATACTTCCCACAACCACACCGCCTACAATACCGGCAATGAGTCCCGCAAATGGCGGAGCGTCGGAGGCAAGCGCAATCCCGAGGCATAACGGAACAGCGATCAAAAATACTACCAGACCGGCAGGAAGGTCGACCTTCCAAGTCTTAAAAAAAGAATGCATAAAATTTAGGAATGAAATGAAACTAAAACGGCTGTTTTAATCAGATCATTTCCGGGGGAGAATAGGGCGGTTCAATCAAATGAAACGCAATAGGATAGTTCATTTCGGCATACAAGGTACGTATGCTGCGCCCTGTAAATACGGGTGTTGAAATCGTTGAACAGTCGAAGAAAAGGTTCTCTTTGCCTGATTTTTCCTCGTTTTTATCACAAGGATCGTCTGAATCTTCTTCATCGTCGGTATTATCTGAAGAGGCGAGTTCGATGGCAGTTTCCCCCGCAAGCGAATAAGCTATCTCCATGCAGAAAGAGCTGATCGCCAGGAAAAGGAAAATCCGGAACACGTATTTCATGGCGACCAAGATACAAAATCCCTGTTGATTAGGCTATTAATAAAACACAATAAAATTTCGTGATTTCAGGTTTTCAGGGAACAAATACGTCAAATATTTGTCAATTAAGTAGTTTAGCGTATTTTCGTTTAAAATTGAACCGATGTTTGGACCTGAATTTTTGCAGCAGCTTTCCGCTTTAAAAGGCGCAACCGACAGCGGTATGTCGCGTTTGCCCGAGCTGATCGTTGAAGGGAATGCAGGCAACGGACTTATCCGCCTGAAACTCGACGGAACCTACGCACTTAAAGAATTGCATATCGCTACCGAGTTGATCCACATGGAAAAGGCGGACCTGGAAGATTTTTTAGCCATTGCGCTTCGTAATGCGATTGAACAGGTGACCGCGCTGCGCGAAAAAGAACTGATGCAGTCGCTTTCCTCCCTGGTACCTAATCCTTCAGATCCCGAATGACGAAAGCCGAACTACGCGAAATTTATCGTTCCAAACGCATGATGCTGTCTCCGAGAGAGCTGGAGCGGTTGTCTGAAACGATTGTTGAACAAACGCTGACGCATTTCCAGCTGGAAGAGAAAACCATCTCTCTTTTCCTGCCGATTGAGCGCCAGAAGGAAGTCAATACCTACCTGCTGTGGGAACGCGCCAAGAATATCGGTGCCCGCGTTGCTGTTCCGAAATCAAATTTCGAAAGCCTCGAAATGCGCCATTACCTGTTTGAAAGTACCGATCAGCTCGAGATCAATGAAAAAGGCATTCCTGAACCTAAAAAGGGAAAAATCATTGCTGCCGACCGTTTCGACATCGTTTTTGTGCCGTTGCTGGCGGTTGACAAATTCGGGCACCGCGTAGGCTACGGAAAGGGCTTTTATGATCGTTTTCTGCGTAAATGCTCTCCTTCATGCCAGTTTATCGGCCTGCATTATTTTGATGTGGAAGCATCGATTAGTGACGTATTACCGACCGATGTCAAACTCAATGCTTTGGTTACACCTGAAAAAATCATACGCTTTGACTAATCGCCACCAGGGGAAATTTCATTTGCTGGCCATCGTTTCCATCCCGCTGTTATTCCTGTTGATTTTTCTGGTACAGAATTGGTGGTTACTCACGGCATTTGTGTTGGTTTTGGCAACCGTGATCTGGCTTCTTTTTCGGAAACGTTAAGATTTTTAGCCGTTTAGGGGTTGCCCGAACAATCAATAGTTTGTAATTTGCATCATGCGTTTTACCCTGCTTTGCCTGTTTTGGGTTCTTGGAACCGCAGTAGCCGATCCGCCACCGGCCGAAGAAGGCCGTATTGTATTCGGTGTACGCATTTCCATGACGCATAGCTCGCAAATGACCAGCTTTATCGCCATTCGCTACAATTCGGAAGGTGTGTTGCGTGAAAAGCGCATTTTTTCACAGGATGATTTTATCAAGGTGCTTTCCGGGTTCTGGCCAAGCCCCTTCAACCCGAAGCGGATCAATTATTTCGAACAGGAAAATGTACTGGGCGGCGTTTACGTGAACGATACATTCATGGAGAAAATTCCTTATTGTCCGGCATTTGACAGCCTTTGGAAGGTCCGTTATTCGGATTATCCTTTCCGTGGTGGAAATGAAATGGGGTGGAGCAACGGTTTGTATAAACCTGTTTTGTCGCAGGAACAGTACCTCATTGACCGTTACCATATCAAACACCTCGACCAGGATTATTTCATCGACACCAATTTCTGGCGACTGCTCCGCGATGTTTCCGATTCTACGTGGCGGGCGAATTATCGGGCATTGAAGTAATTAAAGGCAATAAAAAAGCCGGGAAAATTCTCCCGGCCCACTTATTTTCCTATCTGGATTATTGTGTCCGTAATTCCTTCAATGTACTGAAGAAAACAAGTCCGTAACCCAATGTAAGCATCAAATGGAACGGCACCATTCCGAAATCGCCATAAATGGCGCGATTCACCGTTGTATACGCAAATAACAACATCAGTAAGCCTTCGCCGATTGTAATCAGTGAAATGCTTTTCTTATCGTATTTATTGCCTTTGAATTCGCTCTTGGCGGACACGTTGAATTTCGGTGTGCGCACAAACGAGCTCTTAATTCCCATATAACCTTCCAGTACCGCAACTGTGTTACTGAGTGAAAGTCCCATTGATACGATCAGGAACTGGAAAAAACGGCCCACATATTTGATGAAAGACAACGCAATATTACTGGTTTTGTCGCGGTAGGCGAGCCAGTAATAATACATCAGGAAAATGGTGCTCGAAATGAAGATCGATCCGAACTGGATGAAGAAATTCAGGTCAGAGAAACTGTCTTTGATGTGCAATACCGGTAAGCTCAGCAACGACATCAGCAGGATGAACACAAACACCGAAGAGTTGAACAAATGCGATAACCCGTGCAAACGGTCACTGAATTTCACGCCTTTGAAGGTAATGATCGTCCAGGCCATTTTACGGAAGCATTCCGCGCCACCTTTCATCCAGCGGTGCTGTTGGCTTTTCAGCGCCGACATTGTGATCGGAAGTTCAGCCGGTGCAATGACATCTTCCAAATACTTGAATCGCCAGCCGCGCAATTGGGCACGGTAGCTCAAATCCAAATCTTCCGTCAGTGTATCGTGTTCCCATCCGCCGGCACTTTCGATACAGGCTTTCCGCCAAACACCGCCGGTCCCGTTGAAGTTGATGAAATGTCCTGCTGCGCTTCGGCCGCCCTGTTCTACGGCGAAGTGGCCGTTCAGTCCGAAAGCCTGCAGCTCCGTAAGGATGGAATAGCTTTTATTCAGGTGGCCCCAGCGTGTTTGAACAACCCCGATTTTCGGATCTTCGAAATAAGGCATGGTCTTTTTCAGGAAGTCCGGATCAGGAACGAAGTCGGCATCGAAAATAGCGATGAATTCGCCTTCCACTTTATCCATGGCGGCATCCAGCGCTCCTGCCTTGTAACCGGTCCGGTCAACACGGTGAATGTGCTTGATATTCACACCACGGGCGGCTACTTCGGCCACTTTTCGGGCAATGACGTCTTTTGTTTCGTCCGTTGAATCATCCAGTACCTGGATTTCAAACTTATCCGCCGGGTAGTCAAAGGCTGCAACGGTTTCAATGATACGGTCAGCAACGAACAACTCGTTGAACATTGGCAGCTGAACCGTTACTTTCGGTGCTTTTTCCGGGTCGAAAACCGGTTTCACTTCGGCCGCTTTTTTCTTGCGGTTACGGGCGTAGGCAATGGAAAGCGATAATTGGAGAATACTGTAGAAAAACACCAGGATCAGACACGCGCCGTAAACGATCAGGATGATTTTGGCGGTGAAGTGAGACCAGTAATGTTCCTGCGCGCCTGAATCGCCCCAGTTGAACATCCAGGATACTTTCAGCGAGACCATGAACGGCGAGAAAGTATACGTATCGCTTTTTGCTGCTTGTTCGGCTTTTAATTCGGCCGGGAAACCTTTGTCTTCGTAGTCTTTGTCATCAACGATCAGTAAGTACTTGCCAACAGGAATATCCTTGAAGGTGTAAACACCGTTTTTATCCGTTTCGGTTTTTGCAACCGTAGCAGAATCGAGTGTGGTAAGTTTGATCCCTACTTTTTCAACAGGATTTTCCGTTTTTTGATCTTTTAAGATCCCGGTCACTGTTTTGAAACGCTGACCAAAAACAGCTAGTGAAACCACGGAAAATAAGGCTACAAGATAATACCTTGTCATAAGCATAGCGTCCAATTAATAAATCACTACCGAAATAAGCGGCAGTTAAAGGTCACAAAGATAATTTTATTCCTGCATGTTGGTGATTCACAGCCTGTGTTTTGTTGGTAAAACAAGGTGATCGTTTTTCTATTGTCTGAAATTACCGATACTGAATCGTTTTTGTGAAATTACAAGCCATAAAAAAAGGGTACCGAAGCACCCTTTTCAAAACTGTATTTTCGAATTACTTTTTCACGAAACGCTTGGTCAAACCGTTGCAACGCAACAGGTAAACACCTTTCGGAAGGTCTGAAATATTCACCTTCGTAGAAGTTGACTGCGTACGATCGCTGTAAACCATTGTTCCTAAAGTGTTGTAAATGTAGAAGCTTTCCAACGGCTCGTTAGAAGAAATTTCAATCGCATTCACCGCAGGGTTCGGGTAAACCGAAATGCTCAATGGCTCATCAATTTCTTTGATGGAAGCGCTGCTGCTTGTTACAGTGATGTCTTCACAATACGAAGCATTACAGTTGGAAGTATCTGCAATGTCAAAGTAATACGCACAAACCGTGTAAGTTCCGGGTGCATCGTATGTATGTGAAGGATTTTGTCCAATACCGATGTCACCATCACCCCAATCAACGCCATATCCTGGAATGGCAGCCGTTCCTGTACCAACGATTGAAAGTTGAACATCCAGGTCATTAATTGTTGAAGTAAATGTTACGGTACATTGAGCGTAAGAGTATGCTCCGACGAATGTCAAAACAACGAAAGAAAGCAGTGTGTATAAGTGTTTCATAGTCTATAAAAATAGTATAGTTCTCAAATATATCATTTTTCCGGTTAAATCACACCAAGTTCCTTGCCAATTTTTGTAAATGCTGCAATTGCCTTATCCAAATCGGCTTTTGAATGAGCGGCTGAGATCTGCGTACGGATGCGCGCCTGGCCTTTTGCGACTACCGGGTAGAAGAATCCAATGGCGTAAACACCTTCCTGTAACAGCTTATCTGCAAACTGCTGAGAAAGCGCTGCATCGTAAAGCATGATTGGTACAATTGGCGAATCACCGGGCTTTACATCAAATCCGGCAGCGACGATGCGCTCTTTGAAATAAGCGGTGTTTTCTTCCAGTTTGTCACGCAATTCGGTGGTGGAGCTCAGAATATCGAATACTTTGTTGGAAGCGCCGACGATCGATGGCGCCAATGAATTTGAAAACAGGTACGGACGGGAACGCTGACGCAGCATTTCGATAATCTCCTTGCGTCCGGTTGTATAACCGCCCATGGCACCACCCAGTGCTTTTCCGAGTGTTCCCGTAATGATATCCACACGGCCCATGACATTGTGGTATTCCGGAACGCCGCGGCCTGTTTTCCCGATGAATCCTGCCGAGTGGCATTCGTCGGTCATGACCAGTGCGTTGTATTTGTCCGCCAAATCGCAGATTTCGTTCATTTTGGCAATGTCACCGTCCATAGAGAACACTCCGTCGGTTACAATGATGCGGAAGCGCTGTGCCTGTGAAGCTTTCAGCTGCTCTTCCAAATCAGCCATATCGCTGTGTTTGTAACGGTAGCGCTGCGCTTTGCACAAACGTACGCCGTCGATGATGGAAGCGTGGTTCAATTCGTCGGAAATGATGGCATCTTCTTCTGTGAAAAGTGGTTCGAAAACACCTCCGTTGGCATCAAAAGCTGCCGCGTAAAGAATGGTATCTTCGGTTCCGTAAAACTTCGCGATTTTAGCCTCGAGCTCTTTGTGAATGTCCTGCGTTCCGCAAATGAAACGCACCGAAGACATCCCGAAACCATGTGTGTCGAGCGCATCTTTGGCCGCTGCAATCACTTCCGGGTGCGAAGAAAGTCCGAGGTAATTGTTGGCGCACATGATCACAACTTCGTCACCCGAACTTACATGAACACGAGCTCCCTGCGGAGAAGTGATGATGCGTTCGCGTTTAAAAATTCCGCCCTCCCTGATCGTTTCCAGTTCTGCGGCCAAATGGTCTTTCAATTTTCCGTACATGGTTTCAAATTTTACTCGGGCGAAGATAACAAATAGTTCCCATCATTTTTGAATGCTGCGAATCTCGCGGATAGCCTGAGATAATCCAATGCAATGAGAAAACACCAAAAAAAGATCCCACAAATCATTAACTTAGGTTCAGCTACGCACTAGCTTTTAGAACCCAAACGCTTGATTTGTGGGAAAATTAATGGATCCGTTTAGGCGGATCCGTTTTCTTTTGTAAGATCAATTGCGAATCAGTTGCACAAATCCCTGTCCTTCAATTGTTTTATCTGCATTATCAGTAATAATATATGTGAAGAAATAAACACCTTCACTGGCCTCTTTACCATCAAATGTTCCGTCCCAGGTTTCCGTAAGGCCATCCAGCTCCTTGATGAATTCACCCCAGCGGTTCACAATGGTTACGGATACGGATTTGGCATTTTCAGTGTATACCTGGAATTCATCGTTTATACCGTCGCCATCGGGACTAAATACATTCGGCACTTCGTAGATCAGTACATCATTGATGGTGATCAAAGCCGTGGCTGTATCCGTACAATTTCCGGCGTATGCCACCAGCGTAACAAGGTAAGTATTCGGAATGCCCGGGAAGTTAAAGCTTGGATCCGTTTGCGTTGATCCGCCCAGTCCGCCGAAATCCCAATCATAAGTTGTGGCATTGGTGGAAGTATTGTCAAACTGCACAGTCGGGTTCACGACATCCGGATTTGTCGGCGAGTAAGTGAAGGATGCCACCGGGTTTGCAAAGTTGACCGGAAGCGTCACCGAATTGGAACAACCTGCCGCTGAGGTTACGGTCAATGTCACGTTATACGAAGTATTTCCGCCTGCATAGGTATGCGTAGGGTTTTGAGCGTTGCTGGTATTGCTGTCGCCGAAAACCCAATTCCACTGATTGATGGAACCGATCCCAACGGTCGATTCATCGGTAAATTGTACCGGGCTTCCGAGGCAAACCGAAGGAGCGCTGAAATCAGCAACCGGGAACGGATTCAACGTAAACGTCGAAGTAGGACTGTAGCAATCGTTTACTGCATCGTAAAAGGCAGCATAATAAACACCGGTGTTTACAGTAGAAGGATTGGCAACGGTATTTCCATTCGTAGCAGGCGTTCCGGTGTGCCAGGTCAATGTGGTTCCTGCCGGAGTATTGCTTGCAGTTACATTGTTCAGGTCATATGTCCCGGACATCCAGCAAATCGACGTCTGACTCAAAGTCGGAGCGGTATTTCCGGCACCGCAAGGTATTGTCGGTACGATCGTTAATCCGTCTACATCATAATAACCTCCTACGCCTCCATTTCCGGTTGTGTGAATCGCATCGATATGCACCGTCATGGAAGTTGCAGTAGCGATGAATGTCCCGGTAACAGTTGTCCAGACATTCGCGGTCAATGGCAATACGGGGCTTACCGCTACCGGTGTTCCGTTGACATAAGCCGTCACAATTCCCGGATCCACAAACGGCGTACCGCCGAAATTGGCGGCGTAAAACGATAGTTCGTACTGTGTCCCGATCGTAAAGCCACTTACGACCTGGTCGATGGCCTCGTTTTCAAAATCCGGCGGGATACTGCTGATTCCTGTCCAGGTACCACCGTCAGGAGAAGGAGAAACCGCTACTGCCGCGTTGTTGAAATAAGCTGTGAAGTTGATGTCCAAAACGTCAACGGTAGGATTTACCCCCAGGTTGGTGCCCGGATTGTAACCCAGGACATTATTCCAATTTGGCGGAGTCACCGAATTACCGGTTGGGCCCGTAAACGAACCGTTGATGACATTTTGTCCCTGTACAGAAAACACGGCACCGAAAACCAAAGCGGTCAGCAGAAGAAGTTTGGTGAAAGAAGCAATCTTGGAGCGGAAGTGAGTTGTATGATTTCGCATAATTTCCAAAATAAGTCAGGTCAAAATAAGATTGATCCGAAAGTTAATCGCGTAAGCTTAATTAGAGATAAAACGATGGACTGAAATGAAAGGTTGTATGCACAACCGATCATCATACAAACCATTCGACGTATGGGGCCATTTCAGGAATGAACAGCCCCCGGATGACGTCTAAAATTATTGCGTTTTGTTAACGTGGCCGTGAACAATAATACGTTCGTCGTTAGCCAGTGTCTTGAATTCGATTCTCCAGGTATAGATACCATCAGGAACCAATTTCCCGTGGTATGAACCATCCCAACCCACTGTCGCATCATTTGATTCAAAGACAGTTTCACCCCATCGGTTAAAGATTTGCATGTTGAAATCATACGGATCGAAACCATTGGTAAATACCGGCTGGAACGTTTGATTGAATTCATCACCATCGGGCGTAAACGTATTCGGAACGTAATAGATCACAACATCTTTGATCGCAACATTCGCCCATGCAGTATCGGTACAAACACCTGAATAAGCAATCAATTGCACCGTATAACTTCCTGGCTCTTCAGGGAAGGTATAAGCTGGACTCACTTGTGTTGAGCTGCCCAATCCGCCGAAGTCCCAGTTATACGTTACTCCGTTTGCCGTATTGTTGATGAATTGCACGGTCGAATGGAGAATGTCCGGATCGTGTGGCGTAAAGTCAAACGAAGCCGTCGGCGTGGTTGTAATGATAACCGGTTGCGTAATTGAATTGACACAGCCGTTATTGCTGGTCACCGTAAGCGTTACGCTGTAATTTCCACCCGTATTGTAGGTATGCAAAGCATTTCTTATTGCTGACGAACCGCCGTCGCCGAAAGACCAATTCCAATCTGTAATTGTTCCGGAAGCAATGGTTGACAAATCGGTGAAGTTAACTTCTACGCCCGAACAGGCATTTGGCGCTGAAAATGCTGCTACCGGGATAGGAGCAACCGTCACCTGGTTGGTCACCGAGTTGGTACAACCTGCATCCGAAGTCACTAAAAGGGTCACGTTGTAGGTTCCTGCTGCTGCATACGCATGATTCGGATTCTGAACAGCGCTGTTGGAGCCGTCACCGAAATCCCAGGCCCAACCCACAATGTTTCCGGCGCTGAGTGTGGATTGGTCCGTAAAGTTTACAGGACTGTTTTCACAGGCAATTGTTGAGGTAAATGCCGCAACCGGAGCGGTCGTTGAAACCGGGATCGTAATGGAATTGGTACATCCAAGATCGGAAGTAACGGTGAGTGTTACATTGTAGTTGGAGGCAGCTGAGTACTGGTGCGTTGGATTTTGAAGAGCACTGCTTGCACCGTCACCGAAATTCCAGCTCCAGCCCACAATGTTCCCGGAACCAATTGTCGATTGGTCGGTAAACGTAACCGGGTTGTTGGCACATCCAGCCTGGGCTGAGAATGCAGCTACCGGTGGTTCATTGGTAGTCACCGCTTGTGTCACCGAATTGGTACAACCTTGAGCGGTGGTCACCACAAGTGTTACGTTGTAACTTGAACCTGCACCACTGTATGTATGTGATGGATTTTGGACCGTACTGGTTCCGCCATCGCCGAAATCCCAGGTCCAGCCGTTGATCGTTCCCGAGGAAACGGTAGACTGATCAGTAAACGAAGACGGGCTGTTCGAACAAACCGTAGGCGCGTTAAATGCAGCTGTAGGTACCGGGTATACATTAAATGCCGTAGTCGGGCTGTAGCAGTCGTTCACTGCATCGTAAAAAGCTGCATAATAGGTCCCAACTGTCACAGCGTTTGCATTCGCAAGTGTATTGGCATTGGTAGCCGGCGTAGCCGAGTGCCAGGTCAGGCTTGTTGAGGCCGGAGTGTTGCTGGCGGTAATGCCTGTAAGATCATAAGTAGCCGAAGTGAGGCAGGAAGATGTCGCGCTCAGTGTCGGAGGGTTGTTTCCTGCCAGGCAAGGGTTGAGCGGTGTAATGGTCACGCCGTCTACATCGTAATAACCACCTACACCGAAATCCCCGGTATTGTGGATTACATCGATTTGTATCGTCATGGAAGTGGCTGAAGCAACGAAGGTCCCACTTACAAAGGTCCAAACGTTGGCTACCAGGTTCAGTGTAGGGCTTACCGCTACCGGTGTTCCGTTCACATAACCCGTCACAACTCCCGGATCAATGAACGGTGTTCCTCCGAAGTTGGCAGCGTAAAAAGATAGTTCGTAAGTTGTTCCAACAGTAAAGCCGGAAACCACCTGCTCAATAGCTTCGTTCTCGATATTCGGTGGAATACTGCTCAATCCTGTCCACGTACCACCGTCAGGAGAAGGCGAAACCGCAACGCCGGAGTTGTTGGCATACGCCGTAAAATTGATATCAAGAACGTCAACGCTTGGCCAGCTTCCCAATCCCGATCCCGGGTTGAAGCCGGTCACGTTTGTCCATCCCGGAGGTGTTACGGAGTTCCCCGTCATACCTGTAAAGGACCCATTGGTGACGGTTTGTGCCTGTGAAACGGCTGTTCCGAAAAGGAAAGCGGCGATGAATAAAGCAATTTTTGACCGTTTGATCGACCGAGCTGGGGAGAGATTCGGAAATTTCAATGGTTCAAGCATAACGATGAGTATTATAAGTAATTGTATTCAGTTCTGGCAGACATTCATGATTTAGATGGATGCTGTTAAACAAACGTAACAAAAAGTGAAAGGTTGTTCAGAAAACGGACTTTTTTGCGATTTAATGTGTGTCGGGTAGTGATCACAGATTAATCTACCCAGACTTTAGCGCCTTCCGAGCAGTTGGTGCAAATTTCGATCGCATTGCGGACTTGTAAAACCGAAGTGTGGATGGATCCAACCCTGGTTTTATGCTAAGTAACTGATGGTGGATTATTCTTTTACCAGTTGAATCATTCCGGTTCCCTGGTTGGTTGTTACTTTCAAAAAGTAAACCCCACAAGCTATGTTGCTAATGTCGAAGGTGGTTTCTTGCACCAGCCGAATCAATTCCCCGGTTGCAGCGTACATTTCAATGTGCTGAATTTCACCGGTTGAAGTGACTTCTACGATATCAGATCCTGGGTTCGGATGAACACCAATCTGTAACAATTCCTGCTCGTTCAGTCCGATAGTCGAGATTACCGTGCAGGCAGATGTATCAGAACAAGTACCGGACGTAATGATTACCGCATAACTACCATTTACAGTTGGAGTGAAGGCAATACTCGTGGCACCGGCAATTTCCTCATTTCCATTTCCGCAATCGATCCATTGGTAAGCAGCACCGGTTTGGGTAGCTGTAATGGTGTTGTTGACTTCCGTAACTGTAAGATCTGGTAGTTGGTCTACAACAACAGTTGTTGCAGTACTTGCCGGAGATGTGCATCCGTCTGCATCTGTAATGATAACCGTATAGTTTCCATCATCAACAACATCAATAGAAGCTGTAGTTTCACCGTTCGACCATAGGTAAGCCGATCCGTTAGAAGAAGTCAAGGTTACCGAACTACCTTCGCAGAATGTGGTAGTTCCCGAGGTAGTAATCGTTGGTGCAGTCGGAGCTGTTGTTGAAACCTGATTCGTAATCGAATTGGTACAACCCTGTGCGGTTGTCACCACGAGCGTTACGTTATAGCTTGAACCTGCACTGGTATAAGTGTGCGAAGGGTTTTGGCTGGTACTGGCTCCGCCATCGCCGAAATCCCACGTCCAGCCGTTGATGGTTCCCGAAGAAACAGTTGACTGATCTGTAAAAGAAGACGGACTATTTGAGCAAACCGTAGGTGCTGTAAAAGCTGCTGTGGGAACAGAATAGACATTAAATGCAGTCGTTGGACTATAACAATCATTCACAGTATCATAAAATGCGGCATAGTAGGTTCCATCTGTAACTGCATTTGAACCGGCAAGCATGTTAGCGTTGGTAGCTGGCGTATCCGAATGCCATGTTAAATCTGTAGAATCAGGAGTATTGATGGCTGGAATTCCTGCCAGGTCAAAGGTTGGTGTAGTTAAACAAACAGATGTTTGACCAAGTGCCGGTGCATTGTTTCCAGCTAAACATGGGCCAAGTGGAATGATTTCAATCCCATCAACTGAATAGTAACCTCCTATACCGGCATCTCCTGTATTATGAATGGCATCTATTTGAACCGTCATTGAATCAGCTGAAGCGATGAATGTTCCGCTAACGTAGGTCCAAATACTTGGTACTAAGTTTAAGGTCGGACTCACTGCAACAGCAGTACCGTTCATATAACCTGTTATTGCCCCGGGATCCTCAAATGGAGGACCACCAAAATTTGCAGCATAAAACGATAGTTGGTAGGTATTTCCGATTGTGAAACCGTGCACAACCTGCTCGATTGCTTCGTTTTCAAAGTTGGGTGGAAGACTACTGATTCCTGTCCACGTTCCACCATCCGGTGAAGGGGCCGCTGTAACGGCAGAACTGCCAAAATAAGCAGGAAAGGCAATGTCCAAGAGATCAACACTTGGATATACCCCAATACCCTGTCCGGGATTATAACCATTCACGTTCGTCCAACCCGGAGGTGTTACGGAATTCCCTGTTACTCCTGTAAGAGACCCGTTTGTGACGGTCTGTGCCTGAGAAATAACGCTGCCGAATAGAAAACAGGTCATGAACAAAGCAATCTTGGGCCGCTTGATCGACCAGGTTGAAGTGTGATTCAGAAATTTCAAAGTGCTAAACATAATGTAGCGTATTTAAGGTAGTTGTAATCCGTTTTGTATTAGACATTTATAATGAGTCCGCTAAACAAACGTAATACAAAAAGCGAAAGCTTGTTCAGAAAAGCAATATATAAGATCGATAAAAGGTGGTAATTAACCCACAAATGCACCAAAACCACTCTCAACCTTACTCACATAACCAATCCTTGTCACTAACCACTAAAATCAATCTACCCAAACTTTAGCGCCTTCCGAACAATTGGTACAAATCTCAATCGCATTGCGGTCTTGTAAAACAGAAGCCCTGAAATCGCGGTAACGGTCATTGTTCCAGATGGTTGAAAATGATTCGGTTTGCAGTGTTCCCAGGGTGTGATGGGCGTCTTTGTCAAAGCAGCAGGGCACCACTTGGCCGTCCCAGGTCAATACTGCCGACGACCACATACGCCAGCAATGGTTGCCGCCTTTGAATTTCACGCGGTACGTTCCGTCTTTTTGTTTGTAGTAGCGCGAATAGCGTTCATTATCCGGGATCAGCTCATTACCGTTTTTATAATCGTAGACCTGTGCCGATTTAAACCGGATTTCATCAATACCGATTTCGTCGGCCAGTTCATGCAGCGCATCAATCTCATGTTCGTTGGCTTTCACCACCAGAAACTGGAAAATCAGGAAAGGCGTTTGTTGTTTCCGTTCGCGTTTGGCAGCCACGAGGTGCTTTGAAGCGGCGATCACTTTATCCAGGTGGCCGTGAACTCGGTACGAACTGTAGGTTTCCTGCGTGAGTCCGTCGATGGAAATGATCAGGCGGTCAAGTCCCGAATCCACTATGTCCAGTGCTTTTTTCGCATCAATGAAATGGGCGTTGGTGGAAGTAGCTGTATAAATGCGGTGTTTTTTCGCTGCGCGGATGAGGTCGAGAAATTGCGGGTGCAAAAACGGCTCGCCCTGGAAATAATAGTTGATGTAAAACGTGTGCTTTTTCAGTTGCTGCAACCATTCTTCGTGTTGCTGCAAATCCAGCTTTCCGGTAGGGCGGGTAAAGGCTTTCAGGCCACTTGGACAAGCCGGACAGCCAAGATTACACGCTGTTGTGGGCTCAATGCTCAAAGCAAACGGATGGCCGCTGTGCCACGCTTTCTTCGTCCACTTCGACCACAGAAAAGAGGATTTCAACCGAACCAGGTTCCACGCACGCGGAAAACTCAGCATACTAAAAATGCGCAGCGAATCGTTTATGGAACTTCTTCTCATCTGTTACCTACGAAAATAGGGACAAAGGATCGCTTTGACAAAGAAATCCTATTTTCGCCTGTAACTTTTTAGCTTTATCGGCCGTCACACCGTCAGAACAGATACTTATGATACGTTTATTACTTTTCTTCCTGATCCTTTCCGGAACCGTTTTTGCCCAACGCCAGGCGCAGCTTATTGATGGCGTTACCGGCGAAGCTGTTCCTTTCTCGAAAGTAATCCCGACTCCCGGGACACCTTTTTTGGCCGATATTGATGGGTTTTTTACCATTCCCGAAGGAGCAACGGAGATACTTTTTAGGGCTCAGGGCTACTACGATTCGACATTTGCAGTAGCCGACATCGGTGAAAAGATCATCCTGCGGGCCGAAGCCAGTGATTTGGAAGAAGTAACCATTCTTCCGGGTGTTAATCCTGCCGAACGCATCATGGAACTGGCTATCGCCAATCGCAAAAAGAACCACCCGATGGGCGACGAATCATTTACCTACACCAGCTATAGCAAGTTTGTCTTTACGATGGACCCGGATGCGCTGGCGAAAATTCCCGAAAATACGACCGACAGCAACCTGCGTGATTTGAGACAATTTTTCAACGAACAACACCTGTTCATGCTGGAAAGCACTACCCAAAAGTATTTCGAACCGCCTTACCGCGAAAAGGAAGTCATAACGGCTTATAAGGTTTCGGGTTTTTCCGATCCGGCATTTTCAACCTTTTCCAATGAATTGCAATCATTCAACTTTTACGAAAACCAGTTCAACATTTTGGGTAAAACCTACATTAATCCATTGGCATTCGGAAGCATCCGCCGTTACCTGTTTATCCTCGAAGACCAAACGGTGGTGAATGGCGATACGACGTTTACGATCCGCTTTCAACCGCGTAAAGACAAGAATTTCGACGGTATGAAAGGGTGGTTGTACATCAACTCCAATGGTTATGCGCTTGAAAAAGTAATTGCGCAACCGGCTGAAAAATCGGAAAGTATCGATCCGAAGATCATCCAGGAATATGCACTGATCGATGGCAAACGCTGGTTCCCGGTGAAACTGTCTACCGAAGCGATCTTCCCGGGACTGCGCCTCGACAGCAAGCTGGAAGACAGTTACCTGGTCGGAAAAGGTTCAACCTATATTGAAAATGTGGTGATTGGCGCGGACCTCTCCAAACAGCGGTTCAATGCCGTTACGATGGAAACAGCCGAAGATGCCAACGAGAAAGACAGTACACACTGGAACGCACAGCGCAAGTTTGAGCTGACGGATAAGGAAGAGCGCACGTATGTGATGGTCGACAGTATTTCCAAAGTCTACAAGCTCGACCAGCGCTTGTCATCGTTGGGAAGCCTGGCCGAAGGTAAGATTCCGATCGGTTATTTACAGCTTGACCTGCTCCGGCTCATCGACTACCGCGATTACGAAGGTTACCGTTTTGGCCTGGGGCTTGAAAACAGCAAGAAATTGATGAAACGCGTTACCGTAGGCGGCTATTTCGGTTACGGAACACGCGATAAAGACTGGAAATACGGTGGTTACGCCAAATGGATGGTCTTCCCGAAACAATTCATCCAACTGCAAGCATCGTTCCAGGAAGACCTGGTGGAACGCGGTGGTTACAATTTCCTGAGCGCAGAACGCGGCCTGGCCCTGAATTCGATCTCACGGCACTTGTATATCCTGAATATGGAAAAGCAACGGAAGGCAGAAGTCACGCTTTCAGCCTATGTTACACCACGTATCAAAGTGATGGCAAGTGCCAATTACCAGCGCATCGGGCTAACGGGATATTACGAGTATCATCCGGAGTCGGGGCCTGTATTATCACCTGACCATACATTTGATGTGGCCGAAACCAGTTTGGAAGCGATCTGGACCATTCGCGAAAAGGTCATGTACCTGGGCGCAAAACGTGTGTCAAAAGGAACCCAGTTCCCGCGCATTTCGGTGAAAGCCACCAAGGGAATTTCAGGTATCGAGGCAGCGGCGCTGGATTACCTGCGACTGAATATAGATATCCAGCAAGATGTTCCGGTGCGTGCGGTGGGTAAATTCTCTTACCTGGTAAGTGCAGGGAAAACAACCGGGAATGTGCCGCTTTTCCTACAGCAAATGAGCCTGGGTACCGGTGGTAACTGGAATCTTTCAGTGATGAATTCCTTTGAGACCATGAAGCCGTCGATGTTCTACAACAAAGAGCAGGTAGCCGTGTTTACGCGTTTTACGTTCAAAGCGATCAAGACAGGCAAAAAATGGACGAGCCCTCAGTTTGGGATCCACCACGCGATGGGGACCGGTTCGTTCGATCGCAAGGAAGAACACCAGGTGCTCGGTACCTTGAATGAAGCTCCGGCGTTGGTACAATTGCCGTTCTACAGCATGGATAAAGGGTATTACGAAGTGGGAATCATTGCCGATAAGCTGATCAACCTCAATACTTCCGGTTTTGGAATCGGTGTTTTCTACAACTATGGTTACTATTCGGTGCCGCAGTTTGATAAAAACCTGACGGTGAAGTTTAGTTTGTCGTTTGTTATATAGTGGTTAGTTATTAGTGATTGGTTATTAGTAGTTAGTGATTAGAGGAACACCCCCTCACTAACTACTAATCACTAATAACTAACCACTAATGATTAAAACCACTCTCGAACCAGGATAAACAACCCGATTCCCAAAACGAAATAGCCAAACCCGCTTTTGAGCTTTTCGGCGTTTACCTTCTTGTTGAAGAAAATCCCGATCAGCACACCAACAACTGCAATCGCGGTGAAGAGGAGCAAAAATTTCCAATCGATCTTCGGGTCCATCATTTCAATGGAAAACCCCGCGAGCGAGTTGATAGCAATGATCATGATCGAAGTGGCAATGGCGGTTTTGATCGGTACTTTCATGAAAATCGACAGCGCCGGAATGATCAGAAAACCGCCGCCGGCGCCCACCATCCCGGAAATTACACCTACAATGATCCCGAAGAATGCCAGTATTCCCGGTCGGGGACGTTTAGCACCTTGTCGTTCACGCTGACCGCGGATCATCGGGATAGACGCCAGGATCATCAGGATCGCAAACAGGATCATGATAAATGTATCACGCTGGAAAACCAATTGGTCGCCTATATGAATTTTGTCCGGGAGATTCGGAAGGATGTATTTACGGGCAATTGCAATCGAAACAACGGCAGGGATGGAAAAAAGCAAGGCAGTTTTGGGTTGGACCAACCGGTTGCGAACGTTTTGAAAGGTGCCGATCAGTGCGGCGATCCCGATTACGAACAACGAATAGGCCGTTGCCATGTTGGCTGGAATCTGGAAAAGGTAGACCATCACCGGAAGCGCCAGGATAGAACCACCACCGCCCAGGAGTCCTAAGACCAACCCAACCAGTAGCGCAGCGCAGAAGCCGATTATTTCCAACATCTCATCCGTTTTCAACGTTCAACGCCACAAAAGTATCATTTCGGTTGTGAGTAGCACAGACTACTTTAACCAATCCTCGGAATCCTAATCGATCCTAATGAAGGGTAATGTGCTCCGCATCAATCGATAATCCCATAATCCTGCTTGCATTAGCAGAAAAATCCGAAGCGTTTTCCGTGGTAAGATAACGAACGTTCCCGTTTTGGTTGCAGCGTGCTGCAATTTCAGGGTGGCGAAGCAGGTAATCTTCGAGCTTTGCAGCCACCAGCGAACCCTGTGCAACGACTTTAATATGTTCCGGCAAAAGAGATTGCAGCGTTTCTTTCACCAGCGGATAATGCGTGCAACCCAGCAGAATAGTATCGATTTTCGGGTCCTGTTGCAATAACGATAATAAATCCTGCTGCAGAAAATAAATTCCGCCCGGGGTTGCGTACTGATTATTTTCAATCAATGGCACCCACATCGGGCAGGCATGCTGCGTCACGGTAATTTCGGGCGCAAATTTCTGCAGTTCGATCACGTATGATTCCGACTTCACGGTTCCTTCGGTCGCGAGGATGCCAATGTGTTTGGACTGCGTCATTTCACCCAATGCTTCCGTACTCGGCCGGATGACACCCAAGACACGCTTGTTGTCGTTTAGCAGCGGTAATTGTTTTTGCTGAATGCTGCGCAATGCCTTTGCCGAAGCGGTATTACAGGCTAAAATCACCAGGGAGCATCCCTGCTCAAACAAGGTTTGCACGGCTTGCCAGGTGTAGTCGTAGATTACTTCGAATGAACGCGAGCCATACGGCGCACGCGCATTATCACCCAAATAGAGGTAATCGTATTGCGGCAGTTGTTCGCGGATTTCCTTCAAAACGGTTAAACCACCGTACCCGGAATCAAAAACACCGATTGGACCTTTTGCTGACATGCAACAAAAATAGTGTTTTCAGCCGTTTAACCGAATTGCACCGAGGTCATGTTGAGCGATCCGCCTACCATTTGGTCATTGAACAATTGGATCGCGTCTTTTTCGGCCGACAATCCGAGTGCATAAATGAGCGGGAAATAATGATCGGGAGTCGGAATGGCCAACTGCACACTCTTGCCCAGCTGTTCGTAAGCAATCAACGGATCGTATTCTTTGTTGAGTAACAGCTTATTGAATGTTGCCCGTGCTTCCAGCGCCCAATCGTAGCCGTAATCGGGTTTGTTGATGTTGGCAAAATCAACCAGGCGAAGGTTGTGTACCATGTTTCCGCTGCCAATGAGCAATACGCCTTTTTTGCGAAGCGATTGCAGTTCTTTCGCGAGGGCATAATGATACGAAGCGGGCTGACTGTAATCGATACTCAGCTGCAGCACCGGAACATCGGCGTTGGGGTACATGTGTCGTACGATTGTCCAGGTGCCGTGATCGAGCCCCCATTCGTGGTCTAAACCAACCTCTGTGCTTTTGATGAGGTCTTTGGTGGTTGCTGCCATTTCGGGCGAACCGGGTGCTGGATATTGCACTGCGAACAGTTCTGGAGGGAAGCCTCCGAAATCATGAATCGTTTTGGGATTTTCCATTGCTGTGACGAACGTACCCTGCGTAAGCCAGTGTGCTGAAATCACAATCATCGCTTTCGGGGTAGGCAGATCTTTGACCTGCGCTTTCCATTGCTGCGAAAAAGCATTGTCTTCGATGCCGTTCATCGGTGAACCATGACCGATAAACAAAACAGGGTAGGTGTAGTCTTCTTCGGCAAGTACGTCTTTCAATTTCAGAGCGGAAGTCAATCCGCCCAGTGCGGCAAATCCTAACATCGATTTTATAAATAGGGAGCGTTCCATGAACGGTGTTTTTACAAAAGTAGGGATAATATATTTACCATGGTAGATAATTGTTATTGAGTTAGACAGTTTTCAGTTTATCAGTTCAGTTAATCACTGAAAACTATCTAACTGAAAAACTGCACTAAACAAAAAAGTCGCCCTCCCGGCGGAAGACGACTTTCAGTATATAATTTCTGTGTTTTTAATTCTGTCCCGGAGACGGAGGAGTCTGAGGCTGTGTTTGTGCCTTTAGCTTTGTTTTCTCCGCATCGATACGCAACAACTCAGGAATGACCTCGTTGGTAATGTTGGAACCGCTAGAGTAAAGCGTAGACGACTCATCAATGACATAATTCAAGCCTTTCTTCTTAGCAACCAACTCAACAGCTTCTTTTACTGTTTTCAGGATGACATCATTCAGCTCCTGTGTCATGGTTTGTAAAATCTGGTTGATTTCCTGCTCACGCGCCTGCATATCCGCCTGCATCTTTGCCAAACGGCCTTCATCGTACGTATTCATAGGTTGCGTTTGTGTAGCTCTTCTGGCCATGTAATCGTTGTATTCTTTCTCAAGCTTTGCTTCAAGGCCTTTCAACTCTTCATCAGCTCTGCGGCTCAGCTCGTTGATTTCAGCGATAGCAGCTTTACGAGAAGGTAAGGTATCAAGCAAGGTTTGAGAATTGATGTGAGCAATTTTAGATTGCGCTTGCGCAGCAGTTACTGTTGTCAAGGCAATTACAAGGGCGAAAAATAGTTTTTTCATTGGATTGTTGTATGATTTGTATTTGTTTATCATTTCGGGGTGTATCCCATTTCTTTTAGTACTTCGTCGCTGATGTCGAACTTACTGTCGGCAAAAACGAGGTTACTTTGATTTGCTTTGTCAAATATAAAGCTATAATTCCGTTTGGAAGCAACCGCTTGCATGGCTTCGTATACTTTATCCTGAATTGGTTTGATCAATTCCTGGCGTTTCTGGAAGTAGTCTCCCGTAACCCCGAAACGCGTTTTCTGCATTTCCATGGCCTCGGTTTCCAGTTTGGCAATTTCTTCCTCGCGTTTGGCTTTTTCTTCGGCAGGCAAGAGATCTTCTTCACGAAGAAAATTCTCTTTTTTCTGTTTCACTACTTCATAGCGTTCCTCTATTTCTTTGGTCCAACGTTCTGCTAACTTATCCAAGCGGTCTTTCGCTTCTTTGTATTCAGGCACATTGTTCAGAATGAATTCCGAGTCAATATATCCGTACTTCTGAGCAGAGCTGGCAAAGGTCATGCCAAACACCATTAAACAACCAATCAACCAGTTTTTCATAAAAATCAAAAATTGAAAGAACGACGAAATTAAACAATTTATTGTTCCGTGCCCTATTATAACTCCCCGAGGTTCATTCCGATAGTAAAGTTGAACTTACCGAAATAACCCTTATTGCGAACATCGATATCGGATTGCCCGTTGAAACCGCTCGAATGCGAATCCAGGGTATCGAAACCGAAACCATAATCGAGTCCAAGCATACCGAACATCGGCAGGAACACGCGAATACCCAAACCGGCCGAACGTTTCACGTTGAACGGGTTGAATTTGTTCAGCGTAGGGTAGGTGTTTCCGGCCTCCGCAAATGCCAGTACAAAGAACGTTGCCTGCGGGTTCAATGAGATCGGGTAACGAAGCTCCATGGTGTATTTCGCAATCAGCGGGTCACCACCGGTAGATGAGAGGCCGCTTTCAGGGTAACCGCGCAAAGCAATGATCTCGCGACCACCAAACTGGTTTACCCCTGTAAGACCACTTCCTCCGAGATTGAAGCGCTCAAACGGAGTCAATCCTTTTGATGCGTTGTAGTAGCCCATAAATCCGAATCCGAAACGCGGCATGAACACCAGTTTCTTATCGCTGGTGAGCGGGAAGTAGAATTCACCCGTCAATTTGAATTTATAGTATTCCAGGTACTTGTAACGGTCTTGTGCAGATGCATTGCTGAAGTCGGTTTGACCGCCAAGCATCGAGTATGGCAGTGACGATTTCGCCGTAAAGGACAATTTCGAACCTTCGGTAGGGTAGATCGGCGAATTGATCGAGTTACGCTGCAACGCATATTTCAGGCTGATATCATTCGCATAACCGTTATCAAAGTTCGGGAACAAGCTCGAGTAGTCAACAACATCGTAGTATTGGTACGAAAGCTCGTAGTAAGCGCTGAAGTAATCATCCGGGAATTTCTTGCGACGGCCCAAACCGATACCACCACCCGAGATGGATACTCCCTGGTAAGTCGGGTTGCTGCGGCTGAAGTTGTTCCCGATCTGTGTATGCGTAGCATAGAACGTGAATGAATTCGGACGTTTGCCACCCAGCCACGGCTCAGTAAACGAGAAGTTATAGCTTTGGTAATAACGGCCGTTGGTTTGCGCTCGCAGCGACAAGCGTTGTCCGTCACCGGCAGGAAGCGGTTGCCATGCCGATTTCTTGAACATGTTTTTAACCGAGAAATTGCTGAAGGTCAATCCCACTGTTCCGATCACACGACCGGCGCCGTAACCACCCGATACTTCAATCTGGTCGGCAGAACGCTCTTCTACCGTGTAAACGATGTCCACTGTTCCGTCCTGCGGATTCGGAATCGGGTTTACCTGGAAGCCCTGCTCGTTGAAATAACCCAGCTGCGCCAATTCACGCTGTGTACGGATGATGTCGTTTCGGTTGAAGAGATCGCCCGGTTTGGTGCGGATTTCGCGTCGGATTACGTGTTCATTGGTCTTGTAGTTCCCTTTGATGATCACATTGCGCACACGGGCCTCTTTTCCTTCGATCAGGCGCATTTCGTAGTTGATGTGATTGTCTGTCACACCGGTTTCCACCGGGATGACCTGGAAGAATAAATAACCGCGGTCCATATACAGCGACGAGATATCGCGCCCTTCTTCACTCATGAACAAACGCTGGTCAAGCAAAGGCTTGTTGTAGATGTCGCCGTATTTGATACCAAGAACGGTATCCAGCAATCCGGAAGAGAATTTCGTGTTCCCAACCCATGACATGTCGCCGAAGTAATACTTGTTGCCTTCCAGTACCTGGATATCTATCACCAAATGGCGCTTATCGACCAGGTAAACCGAATCGCTGATGATGGCCACATCACGTAAGCCCACGCTTCGCAGTTTATCTACCAGCGCCAGTTTGTCACGGTCATAAGCAGATTGAGAGAACTTGGAGCGCTTGAAAACACGCCAGAAAGCCATCTGCTTGGTATCTTTCATCGATTTGCGGAGCTTCCACATCGGTACGGAGCTTGTTCCGTTGATGTTGATTTCCTTGATGCGTACTTTTTGTCCTTTATTGATCTCGATCAGGAAGATCTCGGAGTTGTTGATGAGTGTATCCTTGATGCGGTTGATGTTTACCTGCACATTGTGGTAGCCTTTCTCGCGGAAATAACCTTTTACTTTGTTACGTGTGGTGAAAACGAGGTTTTCGGTAATGGTTTTTCCTGACGCCAGGTCGATTTCCTCGCGTACCTTATCGGCTTCGCGGCGGTTGATGCCTTTGAACTTGAAACGCGACAATTTCGGGCGCGGCGTAAGCTTGATCACCAGGTAAACAACGCCTGCTACTTCTTTTTCCACTTCGATGGAAACACTCGAAAACAATCCTTCGTCCCAGAGGTTCTTGATCGCTTTGGTAATTTCTTCTCCCGGAAGGGTAATTTCCTGGCCCGGGCGTAAGCCCGCAATCAGTTTGATCGCCTGTGCGTCGAAGTTATCTGCTCCGTCGATGCGAATGGGCCCCAGTTCGTATTTCTGAGGGTTTTCATAGCTGAATCCGTCACCGATCACATTGTTCGGTTTGATGGAGTCTTTTGCTGCATCCACGATCCAGTTCGGCCCCTGGGCAAATGCCAGCGAGGAGCAACAGGTGAGGAGAAGTAAAATCAGATGTTTCATAGGTTAAAGTTGTTCGGAAACCATTCCAAAACGGCGTTCACGTGATTGATAATCGATTACGGCTTTGTAGAGGTCTGCTTCCTTGAAGTCGGGCCACAACACTTCCGTAAAATGAAATTCGGTATAGGCGATTTGCCAGAGCAGGAAGTTGCTTACGCGACATTCCCCGCTGGTACGGATCAATAATTCAGGGTCCGGAATTCCGGTTGTTGTCAAATAACGGGCAATGATTTCGTCGTTGATCTCATCGGCTTGCAGATTTCCAGCCTGGATTTCCCTCCCGATGCGTTTCATGGCGTTGGTAATTTCCCATCGCGCGCTGTAATTCAGGGCCAGGATCAAATCGATTTCGGTGTTATTGCCGGTTTGTTGAATGGCCGAGGCCAGCTCTTCCTGGCATTCGATCGGTAAACCGGCTGTGTCACCGATGCTAAGCAAACGCACGCCGCTTCGGTTCAGTTCATCCACTTCATTGGCAATGGTGTGTACCAGCAGGTTCATCAACCCGTCGATCTCTTCTTTCGGGCGGTTCCAGTTTTCAGTCGAAAAGGCATAGAGCGTCAGGTGTTTCACACCGATGTTCTTGGCTGCCGTTAAAGTTTCACGAACGGATTCCACGCCAATGGAATGACCATACAGACGCATCTGGCCTTGCTTTTTGGCCCATCGTCCGTTTCCATCCATAATGATTGCTATATGGTTGGGGGTGTTCTCCTTATCGATCTGCGCTAATAGATTCATGTAACGTAATAACGAAATTAATGAAAGAATCGTTTATTTCCGGGTAAAAATTGGTTCTATAACACTCCTTAACAAAAAAAGAGGGACCCGGTTGCCGCATCCCTCTTCATCTGGTAATTGTATTTCTTATTCTGCAAGCACGATTACTTTATTGTTGAGCAGTTCCATCACCCCACCTTTGATGTTTACGCGGATGGTAGAAGGATTGTTGTCAACCTGGATCAGCTTGCTGGTTTTTTCATCAGCTTCAAAAGCGCTTTCAAGCTCTATCTTCACTGTTCCGGCAGCTAAACCGGAAATGATAGGAGCGTGGTTGTTCAACACCTGAAACGAACCGTCAAGGCCCGGCAACTGCACTGATTGCGCTTCGCCTGCAAAGATTTTCGTTTCGGGAGTAATGATTTCTAAATGCATGATGCGTTTTTATTAATTAAGCTTCAGCCAACATTTTTTCACCTGCCGTGATCACATCCTCGATGCTTCCTTTCAGGTTGAAAGCAGCCTCAGGGTATTTATCCATTTCACCGTCAAGGATCATGTTGAATCCTTTGATCGTCTCCTGGATGTCTACCAATACTCCCGGGATACCTGTAAATTGCTCTGCTACGTGGAACGGCTGAGACAAGAAACGCTGTACACGACGAGCGCGGTGAACAGCCAGTTTATCATCTTCAGACAATTCGTCCATACCAAGGATCGCGATGATATCCTGGAGCTCTTTGTAACGCTGCAGGATGATTTTCACACGCGAAGCAGTGTTGTAGTGTGCTTCACCAAGAATAGTCGGAGTAAGAATTCGGGAAGTAGAATCCAATGGATCCACCGCAGGGTAAATACCCAACTCGGAAATCTTACGTGACAATACGGTTGTTGCATCAAGGTGAGCAAAGGTATTTGCCGGAGCCGGGTCAGTCAAGTCATCCGCAGGTACGTAAACCGCCTGTACGGAAGTAATGGAGCCGTTTTTCGTTGAGGTGATTCGCTCCTGCATGGCACCCATTTCTGTTGCCAATGTTGGCTGGTAACCTACCGCTGATGGCATACGGCCCAAAAGTGCCGATACCTCAGAACCTGCCTGTGTAAATCGGAAGATGTTGTCAACGAAGAAAAGGATGTCTTTTCCTTGTCCTTCTCCGTCACCGTCACGGTAGTATTCCGCCATGGTCAATCCTGACAATGCCACACGTGCACGTGCACCCGGAGGCTCGTTCATCTGTCCGAATACGAAAGTAGCTTTCGACTCTTTCATTTCGTTGAGGTCAACTTTTGAAAGGTCCCAACCGCCTTCTTCCATCGAGTGCATGAATGCCTCTCCGTATTTAATAATTCCTGATTCCAACATCTCACGAAGAAGGTCATTTCCTTCACGTGTACGCTCACCAACTCCTGCGAATACAGAAAGTCCACCGTGGCCTTTGGCGATGTTGTTGATCAATTCCTGGATCAATACCGTTTTACCTACACCGGCACCACCGAACAAACCGATCTTACCTCCTTTTGCATACGGCTCGATCAGGTCGATTACCTTGATACCTGTGAAAAGTACTTCTGTTGAAGTCGACAATTGGTCAAACTTCGGTGCTTCACGGTGGATCGGCAAACCATTTGTATTATCAACAGCGTTAATACCGTCGATTGCTTCACCAACCACGTTAAACAAACGTCCCTTGATTTGCTCCCCGGTAGGCATTTTGATCGCACTACCTGTTGAAGTAACCTCCATTCCGCGACGGAAACCGTCTGTAGAGTCCATGGAAATCGCGCGAATTGCGTTCTCACCAACGTGAGATTGTACCTCCAGAACAACTTTTGTTCCGTCTGCTTTGCGCACCTCTAATGCATCGTAGATGTTTGGAAGTGCCATTCCTTTGTCGAAGCTAACATCGACGACCGGTCCGATAACCTGTGAAATTTTACCTTGAATTTGGGACATTTTATGCTGTCTTTAAAGTGTATTCTCAATTTGGGCGCAAAGATAGGGCTTTATTTCTAAACGCCAATTTTTGGGATAAATAAATTCAGGTTGTTAACAAGTTATGGTTTCAAACAGCAGCAATTATCCTTTCAACGAAAAATTTTCACCGTAAAGACACAGAGAAAGAAAAAGCAAAGCTTTTGATGAAGCAAACGTTAGTGTAGCTGAGAGGAGTGAGTAGGAGAACATAAAGGAGAGCTGCCTGGAGAATTCAATGCAAAGGCTTTCTTCACCGCAAAGACGCAAAGTTCGCGAAGAGTAAAGTTGATTTTGAATTACAAGCACTTGAAGTACGCAAAGTTGCGTCGTTTTAGACTACTCCAATATGTCTGTCCTTTGCGAACTTTGTGTCTTTGCGGTGAGTATTTTAGACTTTCTCTTTTGCGGTGAATCGTTGAAAAACAAAGAACCCGGATAACGAATACCCGGGTTCCTGTTTTTAGATGATGGTCAATACGATTATTGCAACGCGAATTTCACCGGTAAGTTGAAATAGCTGTCAACAGCTTTTCCTTTCACACGTCCCGGTCTCCATAATGGCATGCTTTTGATTACGCGAACGGCTTCTTTGTCGCATTCCGGACAATCTTCCACGCCGCGCATGACTCTTACGTCAGAAATATCTCCTTTTTTGCTCACCACAAACTTGATGAAGCATTTTCCCTGGATTCCCAATTCTGCAGGTACCTGCGGATAAACAATTTTATCGCGGAGGAACTTTAACATTTCGGTGTGTCCGCCAGGAAACTGTGCCGGCTCATCCGGAATTTCCACGGGTGGCTGGTTGCCGTCGCCGTCGCCGTCATCCGGACCTCCGTCAGGGCCTTTTGGAAGTGGCGGGTGATCACCGCCGTCATCCGGACCGTCAGGGTTATTTTGCCCGCCAAGAGGTTTGCCGTCTTCCGGAACATCCGGTACGTCGCCAGGGTTATCAGATGGTTGCGGCTCTCTGAACGCAAGCATTTTTGCCAATGGCTGAGGATTGCTTTCGGTCGCCTGTTCCTGTTTTTGCTCCACGTCCGGTTTTTCATCCTTGTTTGGCTCGAGGATCCATTGCTCAACGGTTACTTTCGGTTTGTTGATTTTTGCGTGAAACTCGTCGTTTTTGGTGGCTGCGTATAAAACACCCAGTCCGGCGATGAGGCCGCCTACAATAAGCATTAAACGTTTGTCGTAATCTCTTCGGATGGCAAAAGCGCCATATTCACGGTTACGGTTTTTAAAGACAGCGTCGTTACGTACGGTAGAGGTAACCTGCTGCCAGCTTCTGGAGTTGAAATAATCGTAGAGTGAGATCAATGCTACCACTCCTGCGATGATGAAAACTACTATCATGACTGTTGGGTTTTTAGTTAATTACTGTTTTTTTATTTCGTTTCACTTTTTTGGCCTACGGAGTGAACCGTTTAATCTAACTTAACTAAAATGAGAACCCGCCTTCTGAAAAAGACTTATTGTGTAGGAATGTTTGAGTGAAATGTATTGCCCGAATTGCCAGTGAAAACAGTGGAAGCGAAGTTTTGGCCTTTCCCTTGTAAATGAGGCGTTTTTAAACGAAAACAGCCCGCAAATGAGCGGGCTGTCTGACAGTTTTAACTGTAGTTTTCGTTTATCTTCCTGCGGGACTTGCCATGAACGCTTTTGCCTGCGGATCGGTTGGCTCCAGGTCAAGAACCATCTTCCAGTACATTTTCGCCTTGGTAAGGTCTTTCCCTTCTTTTGAGTTTACATAATAATCTCCGAGGTACTTCGCCGCTTCAATCTGAGTGCCTTTGTTGGCAGTGTTTGCTTTGTCTTCCGGTGTCAGTTTCTCCAGGTATGTTTCGTAGAACGGCTTGGCTAACCACTGAGCGTTTGTAGGGTCCAGTTTATAGTTGGCACGTGCTCTCCACAGGTATCCTGAAGCGAAATTGGCCGATTGTTCCGTTACCTGGCGCAAGCTTGAATCCGCCAATGCATAGTTTTGCGGACCGAAGTAGTAAGCTCTGCCCAATTCGTAATGTTCCGTCACGTTCAGGTTAGAAGCCTTGCCAGCCTTTTTGATCTCGTAATACTTGATCGCATCGTCGTATTTTTTAGCCTTGTAATAGATCTTCGCGATCAAACCTGAAAGCTCTTTCTCCCAGATAGGGTCCATGGAAATTGCTTTCTGGTAATCAAGCAACGCCAATGAGTCCATTCCAAGTTTGCTGTAGTGCAATCCACGGTATTTGTAATCGTAAGGTGCTACTTTATCGGCTGGTGCCATTGCAAAGAAACGCTCCAGCTCTTCCAATCCTTTTTTGTTGGCATCGGTTGTTTTGCTGTCTGCATTACATTCATAAAGACTGTATGCCAGCATACGGCGCGTGTAGAATGTTACGAAGCTGCGTGAGTGCAATCCTTCGAATTCGGTGATCGCATCGCAGTATCTTCTTGACAGGTACAAGGAAGTGGCGAAACGGTAACGGGCCTCATCGCTGTTGTTAAGCTCAAGGTATTTCTTCCAGTTTTCGATTGCTTCTTTCTGCTTGTTTTGCAACATGTTCAGCTCGGCGTTTTCACGGTAAGCCGGTGCATACGTAGGGTCAAGGGCCTGTGCTTCTTTGTACAGTTCGTCTGCAGAATCGTAGTTTTTCGCACGCTGGTACAATTTCGCCTTGCGCACGATACCTTTACAGTTTTTAGCGTCCAGGTCAAGTACTTTGTTGTATTCTGCAATAGCCGGGCTACCGTTTGCCGGCGTTTTTTCCAGCAGGGCGTCACCCAGGATAAGGTGGCCTTCCACATTTTTAGGTTCCAGCTTTACGGCGTCGTTCAACAACTTGATTGCCGCGTCGATGTTCTGTACTTTGGCATACGTATACGTAGATGCTACCTGGCGCATGATCTCCGCATTTTTGTGTTTGGTGGCTGCGCAGGCTGCTACAAACTGCTTGCGGGCACCGGCTGTATCACCTTTGTGCCAGAGAACATTTCCACTTCCGACCATTCCAAGCGGATTGGCAGCATCCATGGAGGAACCTTTCTGCCATGCAACGAACGCAGAGTCCAATTCTCCCTGCTGGAAGAAGTTCTGGCCCAGGTAGAAATAATAATCGGCAGCTTTTGCCGGATCTTTTGCAATCAATGATCGATAATCCTGCTTGGCCAGTTCATAGCGCTCATTGTCGGTTTTCTTAAGCGCTTCCTCCAATGTTTGTCCGAAGGCCAATGAGCCAAGGAAGAAAGAAACAGCTATTAGCATGTAATTTTTCATACTGTGTTGTATTCGTTGTTTTAGTTTGAAGTGCATTAGCAATTCTCCTGCCAAATTACTACAATCGCTTAAAATGATGTTTTTTCTTAACGTTTATTTAATGCGGTATTGAGCCATCACGCGCTCCTGATGATTCACAGGTAAGTTTTCGCTATCCTGAAAATCAGTAGAATACACGGAAATCATCCAGCCTGACAAATGCCGGTGAGCGCCATGAATAAACGGAAAAATAATTTCGCCTCGCCTGTAATTTTACTCAGTCGTCATTTCAATGATCCGTACCGGTTCAGAAGCGGTTACCAGTGCCGATTTATGAATGATGAGCTGGCCTTTTTCCTGCTGCATGAAATTCACAAACCCGGTATGCAATCCCGAACGGCTGCCGATGTTGATCATCCATACCTCACGCGTCAGCGGGTATTCCTTGGTATAAATGTATGCCTGGTATGGCTGGAATGCTTCTCCGCCTTCTTTTTTCGAAACGCCCATCACACGGATGCCCTTCAAAAAGTCAAGCGTGGTTTTGTCGTCGTGGTCGCTGATCCAGTTTACACCGATGATCCCGATCGAACTCGGGTTTTCTTTCACGTGCTTGATCACTTCCTCGTTTGATTTCACCGCGAAGACATTGGGTGCCAGGTCGGCATTGTTGATGAGCTTGCGCATGTAATTGAAGTTGGCCGAATTGGCATTATCGAATACTACGTTGATGCGCTTGCCGGAGCTCGACCACAAGGTGTCTTTTCCGGTCAGAATGCGTTTCAGCTTGTCGAGCGACAACGTGCTGTCCATGTTTTCCGGGTGAATGATCAGGGCCACTGCATCGAATGCAATAACGTTGCTGCGTACTTCGATCTGGGCTTTCTTCAGGTTGGCTTTTTCTTTAGGGGTAAAGTCGCGGGTAATGCAAATGGTTTTTACCTTTTTATCGAAAAATGCATTGATGATTTCGCCTTCCGTTTTATATACCGGCTGGATATCGGCACTCGGGAAAAGTCCTTCGAAGGTGTAGATACTTGTTTCGAACAACGGTTTGTAAGATTCTTCGAAATAAATTTCTGCCTTGCCCCGGCTGTGTGTGTCATCCTGCCCTCCTGTTGCCCCACCTCCACATGAATACACCAGTATTCCGATTGCTGAAAGTGCGAAGATTTTGGTCCATGCATTCATATTATTCAGGTTTTTCGTTTTGTTGTTTTCTGTAAGCTTTCACCATGCGGTAGCCTCTGAATACGGCATAAGCGAGCATAATTGCTACAAAGATCCTGCGCGGGGTACCGTTCAGATCGTCTTCCTTCAGGTCGGTAAATGCCATAAAGTAAGCAAATACCAGGCACATCGCTATGATAAAAAGGGTGAAGACGTTGTTGATGTTGAGCATATTATCAGTCTAAAAAAATCCCCGAAACCGTTGAAGCGGACATCGGGGATTCGGTTTCATTTAGTGCGAAGTTTCTAACCTTGTAACTTGAATGAAATTGGAAGGTTAAAGGTACTGTTTACAGCCTTACCTCCATTTTTCCCTGGCTTCCACTTCGGCATTGCTTTCACAACGCGTACAGCTTCCTTGTCACATTCGTCACAATCAGGAACACCTCTCATTACTTTTACGTTAGAAATATTTCCCTGCGCACTGACGATGAACTGCAGGTAGCATTTACCTTCAATGTTCAGTTCAACAGCAGATTGCGGGTACTTGATATTGTCAGCAAGGAATTTCTTCAACGCCGGCTGTCCACCAGGGAACTCAGCGTTTTCCTCCACAAACGTGTGCACTTTCGTATCCTCATCGTTTGGTGGTGGTGGCGGTGGTGGCGGTGGCGGAGCATCTCCACCAGGTCCTTCACCTTGTCCTTGCTGGTTTTGGTCACCTGCACTTGTTTTTTCCAAATCCTTGTCGGTCGGTACCTCTGTATCTTCATCAGAGTTATCGGTAACAACCGGCGGAAGGAACTGAATGGTTTGTTCAATCGCAGGGATTTCTTCTTCTACCGGCGGATCAAGCGGTTCCTCGATTTCGGGAGCATCCATTGTCAATTGCGCCAATACATCCGGTGGAGGAGGAGGAATATCTTTCCCCGCTTCACGCACGATCAGGTAAACACCGTAGGCACTGCCAATAGTGAAAATCATGATCCCGACGATCAACATCAACTGAACATTGTAGCTTTTCCGCATCTGGTACGCACCGTACTCGCGGTTTCGATCGGCGAAAACCATTTCGTTTCGCTCCTCAGAGGTCACTCCCTGCCATCTGCGCGACGAAAAATAATCGTACAGCGAGATGAATGCAACGAGCGCCACTACACTAAAAATGATCAGCATACTACTTTATTTTTTGGTCCAACAATTCCTGCTCAGACTTCATCATATCTACCGGTGCAACAACACCGATGTCATTGATACGTAATTCATCGATCAGGTCTATAAAGTTCTTACAAGTCGCTTTCAAGTCTGTTTTGATCAGCACTTTCAAAGCCTTGTCATGCTTTTGGGCATTAATCAATTCTTTCTCGTAAATCGAATCAACGATTTCCTTACGTGCCAATCGATCCGTCAACTTGATCTTTTGCTCCAATACGTATTTGTTTTCATCAGCCAACAGCTTGCGAACACCGTCTGCACCGAATGAAGTCTCCGTCAATTGCGTCTCACCCTGCTTGAATTCTCCTTTGTAATAGAAGATACGATCTTCCGACAACAGGAATGTAATAGCATTGTAAACTTTCGGAGCCTCAACCTTGTCTTTTGGCTTTGCCGGGTAGGCTAAGCTCATGATCTTCGGCTTGCTGAATGTTGATGTCAAAACGAAAAATGTGAGCAACAGGAACGCCAAATCCACCATTGGGGTCATGTCGATACGAGTAGAGCCTTTCTTAGCTCTTTTCTTCTCGCCTTTGTGGTGGCCACCGCCACCGCCGCCTTCTGCAATTTCAGCCATTGTTACTCTTTTTTGTTTCGGTTATACGGGTTCTCTTCCAGTGACGTCACAAAGTAGAGGTTCAATCGGTTCAGGTCACGGAAGGTCTCAATCACACGCTTCGCGGAAGCATAGTTGGCTTTTCCGTCTACCTTCAGGATAAACTTCGGTTTGTATTCGTTCACATCAAGCTTGTCGGTAGTCTTGGATGACTCGTCCTTAAAGTCGATCTGGCCTTGCGCCAGTGAAGCTTTATTCGCGTAGAAGATCCAGTCTTTCAACTCGTTGTGAGTTGAATCGCACGGAACTTCCCATCCTTTTAGTTCTTTACGCTCTTCAGGTGACAATTCCAGGTATTTCGGCAATTGTGCCATGGAACAGCCAAAACTTCCGATTTTCAGGAACTCTTTCTTTTGTTCCGGAGTCAGGTTCATGTTGTACTTTTTCAACATTTCCTCAAGTGTTTGCTGTCGTGTAGACTCACCTGAAGCGTTGAAGTATACAAACCCGTCACGGCTCACCGTTACCTGGATAAATCGTTTTACAGGAACTTCCTTGTCACTGATACTCGAAGGTGTGCTCACCTGAACGGGCTCATCAGTACGGAAGTTAGCTGAAAGCATAAAGAAAGTTACCAAGAGGAAAGCCAGGTCCACCATCGGCGTCATGTCGATGGAAGGAGCACTTCTGGGCATTTTTATTTTAGGCATCTATTCTTTTGTTAAATATTGATACTAAGCTTCTTAAGCAGTTCCCTGATTACTTTTCAGTAGCAGAGAAGTTCTGAACGATCGTGAAAGACGCTTCGTCCATGCTGTAAGTCATCTGGTCAATTTTTGTAGAGAACAAGTTGAACATGATGATCGCAATCGTTGAACCGGTAATACCCAAAGCCGTGTTGATCAAGGCCTCAGAGATACCAGTTGCCAACTGAGCTGTATCAGGTGTTCCACCCGCCATCGCAGCAAATGATTTGATCATCCCCATTACCGTTCCGATCAAACCGATCAGCGTAGCGATGGATGCACATGTAGAAAGAACTACCAGGTTTTTAGACAACATCGGCAATTCCAATGCAGTAGCTTCTTCCAGTTCTTTTTTCAGCAACTCAAGCTTTTGCTCTTTGTCCATTGTTGTATCGTTTTGAACGTGTTCGTATTTCTCCAAACCTGCACGTACAACGTTTGCCAAAGAACCACGCTGTCTGTCGCACTCAGCGATAGCAGATTTTGTGTCTTTTGCTTCCAGGTAACCTTTGATTTTTACCACGAAGTTGTTGATGTTTCCTTTTCCTTTTCCTTTTGCAAGAGTTACAAAACGCTCAACTGTGAAAATGATGATAATTAAGTTGATCGCAACCAATACAGGTACGATAAATCCACCCTTGTAGATAATTCCCAGGTAGTTCCCTTCAAGCGGTTCCAATGACGGATCACGGTTTACGAAGTTCCCGGGATCACCGAAAATGTACAAATAAACCAGGATACCAATTACCAAAGAGATAGCAATCGAAATTGAGGCTACTAATGAAGAAAAACCTCCGGATGTCTTTTTATTACTCATAATTTAGTCTTTATTGAAACTTTACATGTTTAGAGGTCAAACATAGTAAAAAGGATTTAATAATCGAAAAAATGATTCTTTTAATGTGGTTCCTTTTTAGCCAAGTACGCCGAAATCGGATTGAAGTATCCGAAATCACGAGCGAAACTGCTTTTGCCTCTGCTTTTTGCTGCGTTTTTATGTTTACGTTACGATCATATTAAGGGAATGTTAACCCTCATTCTCAGCTACCTGTACATTCTTTTCCTGATTGCGTTCAATGCCCGGGATTGAAAATCTTTTGGTGTGAATCTCCGTTTTCGTTCATGCCTGAATAACCTGATTCTGACTTTACGCGAAATAGATCGCAGGCGGTGGTGGTAAATCGAGTTTTGAAACTATCTTTGGTAGCACGAACAACGAGACTATTTTAACGACAATGATACAAGTGAAAAATTATGTCTGCGGACAATGGGTTGCAGGCGAGGGAACAGAAGCTACGATTTACAATGCCATTAACGGCGACCAGATCGGGTCGGTGTCGAGCGCCGGGATTGATTTCGAAGCAGTGCTGGATTACGGACGCAAAATCGGTGGTTCCAAACTCCGCAAAATGACCTTCCAGGAGCGTGGACGTATGCTGAAAGCGCTGGCGCTGTTCCTGATGGAGCAGAAGAACAAGTATTACCAGGTAAGTGCCTGGACAGGTGCCACGAAGGTTGATTCATGGATCGACATCGAGGGCGGGATCGGCAACCTGTTTGCCAATGCGTCGCTGCGTCGCCAGTTCCCGGATTTACCGTATTATGTAGACGGAACGGCTGCTCCTTTGTCGAAAGGCGGCACGTTTATCGGGCATCACATCATGGTGCCGAAACAAGGGGTCGCGGTGCACATCAATGCCTTCAATTTCCCGATCTGGGGAATGCTGGAGAAGATCGCCGTAAACCTGATGGCCGGTGTTCCGGCGGTGGTGAAGCCTTCGGAGGCAACGAGCTTTTTGACCGAAGTAATGGTGAAAGATATCATCGATTCGAAGATCCTGCCGGAAGGCGCCCTGCAATTGGTGAGTGGTTTCGGCCGCGGAATCATTGATCATGTGATCTCGCAGGACGTGGTTACCTTTACCGGAAGCGCCCACACCGGACGAAAGCTGAAAGCGCATCCGCGCCTGATCGAAGAATCGGTGCCGTTTAACCTCGAAGCTGATTCCCTGAACGCGATGGTGCTGGGGATGAAAGCCGCGCCGGGAACCGAAGAGTTTGACCTGTTCGTGAAAGAAGTAACGAAAGAAATTACGATCAAAGCCGGGCAAAAATGTACGGCTGTTCGTCGTATCATGGTACCGGAAAATTACCTGGAAGAAGTACAGCAGGCCGTTGCTTCACGATTGGCCTCTACGAAAATCGGCGATCCTTCGGTGGAAGGCGTGCGTATGGGCTCGCTGGTGTCGCGCCTGCAGGTTGACCGCGTGCGTGCGTCGGTAGAACAGCTTTCGAAATCACAGCAAATGGTGTTCGGAAACCTGGATGCATTTGAAGTAGTGGGCGCCGATAAAGACAAAGGGGCTTTTTTCTCGCCGATCCTTTTCCGCAATGATGAGCCGTTCGACAAACAGGATGTGCATACCATCGAAGCGTTCGGGCCGGTGTCGACCATTATGCCTTATAAAACATTGGAAGATGCAGTGGAACTGACAAAAATGGGGAAGGGCTCGCTGGTGACGTCGATTGTAACGGCGGATGATAAGGAAGCGCGTGAGTTTGTGGTGGAAGCTGCCTGCGTAAACGGACGTATCATGGTGCTGAATAAGGATTGCGCCAAAGAAAGTACGGGTCACGGTTCGCCGATGCCGTTATTGACACACGGAGGTCCGGGAAGGGCCGGAGGCGGCGAGGAAATGGGCGGGAAGCGCGGCGTGATGCATTACCTGCAGCGTACGGCGATCCAGGGCCATCCGACCACAATTACCGAAATCACCCAGCAATACCAGCAAAGCGCAGCAGGAAAGATTGATTCTGTTCACCCGTTTAAGAAGCATTTTGAAGAATTGAATGTGGGAGATCAGTTGATCACTGAAAGCAGGTTAATCACGGCAGAAGATATAGATGCTTTTGCGGCTTTGAGCGGAGACAATTTTTATGCGCACAAACGCGACACGAATTTTGAGGGTACCATGTTTGATGAGCAGGTAGCGCACGGGTACTTTATCATGAGTATTTCAGCAGGCTTGTTTGTGGATAGCTACGTGATTAATCCGGTATTGCTGAATTACGGTATCGATGAATTGCGCTTTACCAAACCGGTCTATGCCGGAGCGAAAATCCACATTCGATTCACCTGCAAAGAGAAAATAAGTTCAGATGTTACACCAAACGAAGCCGATCCGAAGACATTGATCCAACGCGGAGTGGTGAAATGGCTGGTGGAAATGTTAGATGATACCGATCAGCCATTGGTGGGCATTGCTACTATCCTTACAATGGTGAAGAAACTGGACCAGAACTGTTAATGAAATTGGATTTTGTGGGGTCGCAATTTATCGCGACCCTGTCAAAAATCCAATTCAAAACAGAAAATAAGATTACTGGTCGCGATTCATCGCGGCCCCACATTAACCAAAACTTGCCGGCATGAAATCAACACTTTTGCTACTGCTTTGTTTGCTTCCGTTGGCTGGAACGGCTCAATCTGCCCGAAAGCTGAATAAACAGCTAAAAGCTACGTATGCTGTAAAATACCACGAAGCAGATTCGATAAGGCAGCTTCATGAAAAGGAATTGGCCCTTTGGGAATCAGCGAAGGACGCGTTTTACGATACAATCAATCGTTTCCGGGCACAGGATAAAGAATATTATGCATTGCAGGACAGTGTGAGCAGCAAAGGAAAGGATCTTGAAAAACTGGGAAGAGCACCGGGGCCTTATGTGGAAGACATACGCACCTTTTATCGTGCCCGTTACCGTGTTGAGTTTTTGATCAGTCCTTATATTGAGCGCCTTGGTTTTTTGAATGTGGTATTGGGAGCAGCAGTTTCATTGGATTCGATGCATGACCTGAGTACGTATGACCGTGATTTCCAGAATAGGTATCTGCAGCAAGAACTGGAATCGATAGACCGTTTTTTTACATCCGCAGGATACGACCGCGACAAGATCGCCAAAAGCCTGATGGGTATGGATACGACGCAGGTAAATTTAAACGCCGTCAAGCGTACCATAAACGAAATGGTGCCAACTCTTCGGAGCCACAATGCTTACCTGGAAAAAGAGCTGGCTGCAGAGAGGCAACGTTTTGCCAAAAATGGCCCGAAGGGTTTTGACGAAGCTTACTTTGAAGTTTTCCCGGATGTGTTTCCGACCAAAGAGCCGGATAAAGTAATTTACATAGAGCCGGTGCAGGTTTCGGAGGAACCACTTGATGTCAACGCTCCTTTTTTAAAAGAGGATGTTGAGTCAGAGTCTGTTGTAGCTCCAAAAGATGATGTTTTCCAATTTGTAGATGAACCGGCTGAGTTCCCCGGAGGCAATGCTGAGCTGCGAAAGTTCATAAAACAGCACCTTAAAATGCCGGCACTTGCAGAGAATTTAGCTCTTGAGGGATACTCGGTTGTTAAGTTTGTGGTGGATCTCGATGGCAGTATTTCACGGGTTGAGGTAGTAAGACGAATGCCTGATTGTTCGGAATGCGATGAGGAAGCCGTTCGGCTGGTAACATCCATGCCGAACTGGACGCCAGGTAAAATCAATGGTAAGACGGTGAAATCGTACTTTCATCTTCCGGTGAAATTTGCGCTTTAGTGCCTTAACGATTCCAACTATTTCAGATACTTGTATCATAAACTGAAATGATCAAATCTGTAACCTTCTTCATCGCTTTTTCCGTTTTGTCGGTCAACTTGTTTGCGCAGTTCGGAGTGCATACGTTTATTCAACGCAATTCAAACAAGTTTTTTACCGACTTGGATAAACCATTTACGACCTATGCCAATTTGGGATTAGGTGGTTCCTGGCAGTCGAAGTGGTTTTACGTACATGTGAGCCTTACCGAAACTTCTTTCAAAGAATCTCTCAACTCAAGTTGGAGTGTTAACCAGCAAGGTTCTTTTGGAAGTTCAAATGGATACTATCATACAAAACGTTCGGTTGATGCTGCGTTAACGTATGTCGGTTGCAGAATGGGCGTCGATTTTGTGATCAACCATAAAGAACGTATTAATTTGCTGATAGGCGCATCGGTTCAAACTGATTGGCTGGTTTCTGAAACAGAATCCAATTATACGGTGACAACCACTAATCCTTACTCAAATTATACTGGTAATGAGGATGTCGTACTTGCTTTAGAACAATATGTTTATTGGAATTTGCTGATGAAATCACGGTTCTACTTTTTGCCACGTTTCTATGCAGAGATTCAGTTTGGTTTTAGTTTTTATCAGGAACCCCGAATTAATAATACCATGTTGAGCGGCCATACCGATGGTTGGCCTTCTGCTTTTGATGAACCATTTTATGCGGTTCATTCATTGGGATTGTTGAGTAAATACGTAGCCAATGAATGCGGATTCAGTCTAGGGTATAGGTTTGATAAGGGAAAAAATAGCACAAACAAAACTCCTGCACTACGTTGACGTATAAGCGTGTTTTAAAGATTAGCCTAAGTCGTCATTTTCATTCTGTTTCTGCTTCTGTTTCTCAAGCTGTAAGATTCCACCGCAAGGTTTGTTTTTGGTATGAAGGGAATGAGAATGAGAATGAGTCAGCCGCGGCTGAGAGAATGAGACCGCGTTCGCTAATCGTATGTCGCCAATAGCTTTAGCGATGGCACAAGTTATGAAGGTAGCGAAATGATAAGAGATTACCGCAAACAAAACTCCAGCACTGCATTCACAAATGCTTCCGGTGCTTCGGCATGTACCCAGTGGCCGGCGTTGGGAACGGTGATTACATCCGAATCAGGGAACTGGTCTTCGAGGTCGGGAATGTCTTCATCTATGATGTAATTGGAAAGCGCACCGCGGATAAACAAGGTCCGGATCAACACTTCATCGGGCGGAATGGCTGCCAGGATAGATTCCATTTCGCGTTCCAACACCGGCACGTTCATGCGCCACGCCAGCTGCGTTTTTTCTTTCCAGTACAGGTTTTTCATCAGGAACTGGCGGGTGCCGTCAACCGGAACATATGGCAGTAAAATGGCTTCGACCTCACTGCGGCTTTTCACCACGTTCAGGTCAACTTTGCTCAATCCCGCCAAAATATCGGTATGATGCGGCGGGTAGGCTTTCACGCCCATATCTACAACAATCAGCTTTTCGATCAGCTCAGGATGCAGTTGGGCATAGCGCATGACGGTTTTTCCACCCATGGAATGTCCCAGCAGGATGATTTTTTGCAGTCCAAGCTCTGTAATCAATTCGTGCAGGTCTTGAGCCAGCAGTTCATACGAAAATTCGTCGCTCCAATCGGAGTGACCGTGATTGCGCTGATCGATTAAGATAACCTGGTAATATTCCGCCAGCTTTTTGGCATGCGTTTGCCAGTTGTCGGAATGGCCGAATAAACCGTGAAGTATGAGTAAAGGTTGTCCTTCTCCAAGAATGCGGTGAAACAATTTCATGCCGCAAAGCTACGAAGTTTCAACGGCCTGTTAAAGTGAAACAAGGTTGGAAAAAAGCTCGAGCAGGTTCGGGAATTCGAAAGAGCCGTCTTCTTCCGGCACATATTCGCTTACCTCTTGTGCTGAAGTGCGCTCCGGTAAGGCAGATGTTTCAGTAGAAGGAGCGGGTTGGGTTGCCTCGTCTTCCACTTTTTCAATCGTCTTTGTACTGGCTTTCGAAGTGGTAAATTGGTTGTTGTTTACCTTTTCGATGATCGAAATGATCTCATCGGCCGAAATTTTGTCTTTATCAAACGTAATGAAAGCAGTGTTTTTCGCGCGACCTTCTTTAAAATCGAACGAACAACGATCAACAGCACCTGTTTCTTTCAACGCCATTCGGATCGCTCCGCCACAGGCATGTTCACAGCTCATACCTTCAACGTCGATCGACATCTCGCGGTTAGCGATCACTTTTACCGGTTGTTTCAGTACTTCTTTCTTTTCTACGGAGATGATTTTCTTTTCGCCCGATTCGCTGCAAGCGGTTGAAACAAAAAGTAATGCGATTAGGAAGTAAGATGCTGTTTTCATGTCCCTGGGTTTGGTACTCTCAAAAGTACGCGCGCGAAGTATGGAAAACAACAAAAAAATGTTAAAGGATTATTTTTTGTACTGAATGAGCCTGTTCAGGTATTTTAGGACGGGACATCCTGTACATTTTCTTCTGTAAAGAACGATGGGTAGTTTCTCAGTTATCAAAATAAAAGAGAGGGACCGAAGCCCCTCTCTCAGTATAATTCGTCTGTGAATCAATTACAGTTTTTCAACGCGGCTCATGGTGGTTAACCCCGAATCGGTTGTAATACGGATGAGGTACATGCCCGGCAGCCACTGCTTGCTGTTGAATTCAACAACGTTGCTCGTAGCACAATCCACATCGATGCGGTGGATTACTTTCCCAGAAATGTCGGTAATTGCAATCACAGCGTGCTCCGATTTCTGCAAAGAGAATTCTACGTATAACTTTTCTTTTGTTGGGTTCGGATAAACTTGGTGCACGGTCAGTGGTTCTTCCGATGAGCTTTCGATCGCAATGATCGGTGTGTAATAATAATCACCGTCAATGTCCACTTGTTTCACACGGTAATAGGTCACGGGGTAATAAGGATTCTCGTCCGTGGCAGTGTAATTGATCTCCTGGTTGCTGTTTCCGGCTGCATCTACCTGGTCGATGGCGTAGAACTCGATGCCGTTTTTGGAACGCTCCACATCAAAGTAATCGGAGTTGATCTCGGATGCCGTTGTCCATTTCAGGTAGTTGATGCGTTCGTCTTCGTAACCGTAGAATCCAAGCAATTCTACCGGAAGCGGGTTGGTGGCCTGTGCGGCTGCAAACAAACTGAAGCCGTTCATTCCGTTGCGTTTTACGATAGCTGCCGTAGAAGTCGGGTCGCAGGTTCCGCTCAAAATCCAGGTAGCCCCACTGTTTTGTGATTTCTCAACTGTCCAGGCTGCAACACCTGCCGTATTGGTCGCTCCCGTACAATAAAGCGTGGTATTGTAAGTTCCGCTTGTCGGGTTGGCCGATGCATTGATGGTCCAGAAGCCCATGTTCTCATCCAGGAGGTTATACGTCGTGGCACATTCCGACATACCGTTGATGTGATTAGCCGGTGTTCCCCAGCTGTCGAAACGGCTTTGCAGACGTGGAATGGTCGTTGCTGTTGTAAAGTTGATGTTTGCACGTTCGTACAGGGTGGCTGTTCCGAGCGGGAAATCATACGAACCGGCTGCTCCGCTCAAGGTACGGTAAAGGTTTCCGTTGATGTAGCTGTTGGTATTTCCTGTAGTTACACAAGCCGGAGTTCCGTTGGCAACATCTACGCGGAAGGCTGCAGTATTGATCTTTCCGTTGGTAAGCGTTAACGAACCGGTAGTTGCTTTGATGAACATGTTGGTTGCCAGGTCAACGCCCGGACCGCTGTGATTCATTACAACAAAGTTGAGATCCAGCTGTGAAGCTCCCTGGTTATAGGTCTGCGCAGCGGAACCGAAGAATTCCAGTGTTCCGGCAACTGATCCGGTGTTGGTGTAAGTGGTATTACCGTTGTTGTTGGTAAAGTTTCCGCCTACTTTGATGTACTTGCTGTTGGCGTTGAAAATACTGGTTCCGTTGTTAGTCAGGAAGTTTCCTTTAATATCAACGTTGTTGTTGGCCACTACCGTACCGGTTGTTTTGTTTATGGTCAGGTGATGGAAGCCATCGACACCAACGAAAGAACCTGTAATGTTCTGTGTTCCCGATCCGACAAACACTACTGTTGATCCTGCCTGGCAAACCAGGTTACCATTGTTGGTGAAGTTTCCGCAAACGTTCAGTGTAGCTCCCGATTGAATGGTCAGCGTTGAACCGGCGTTGATCGTGATGTCGTTAACATTGTAGGTGCCTGGTGTCAATACCGGTTGAAAAGAAGATGCGGAAGTTACCACGGCGTTCAGTCCACAGGTAGGGATTCCGCAGCCACCCCAGTTATTGGAAGTTGTAGCGCTGGTTGTGTTCGCACCACCCGTCCAGTAAAGTGTTGTTGTAGGCGTGAATGCTACCGGTGATCCCGAAGAAGGGAATTGCAAGGTAAAGCCGGATGTTGAATTGGAGTAGTTATGGATCGCTAATACATAGGTTTCACCTGCCACAACTGCAGGTCCGATTTCATAGGCTCCATCAAACCCGGCTCCGTAAGCTGCCGGGGCATTTCCTGAAGAACTGCACCCTGTTACACCAAGGTAGCTAAAGTTACAGGCAGAAGACGCATTACCGCCACTGCTCATAATCAATGCGCAGGTAGTGGAGCCCGATCCGGTTAGTTTCCACAACACCCAGTCATAATCGGTTTCGTCACCTGTAGAAGTGTAGCCCGCATTTGCCTGCCCGGTGATCGGGTTTGGATTTCCATAATCATTCGGGATGATGTCGAAGTTCAGCGTACCGGCACTTGCAATGCTCATGTTGTACCAAACGGCATTGGCCTCACCGCTTGTACATTCCGAAGCAGCGGCACCTGTATTGTCACATTGTCCGCCGATGGACTGATAACCCGGGTTACCGATCGTCATGGTAGAGTTACAAACAGGGAAGGAAACACCACAATCCTGGCCGGGTACCAATGGGAAGGTCGCGGATCCGTCGATGGCAAGTATTTCAAATTGCCCGACCTGGTCATAATATCCATCAACAGCGATGAAGTAAGTAGCGCCAGGTGTAAGTCCTGTGAGGGATAATTCAGAGTTTAAAGGTGTATAACCACCACAGGTAGGGGCATCGTTGTTACAGTTTACATAGGTTAAACTTCCGCAGGTACCGGAATAAACGGCAATTTGTGTATTCTGGAGAATAGTACCGCTGGAAAGAAGCGTAGTCTTGATTTTCATGGTTCCCGAGGCAGGAGCTGTTACGCTATACCAAACCGTATTTACCGAACCGTTGTACCAGCAGGCCGGAGGAGTAGGTTCGGAAGCGCTTCCGGCACATTCGTTGGTCCCGGACGCCGAGACACCAATGGTCATTGCTGTAGCATTACACGGTAAATCATTAACCGGGGTTGTTCCGGTGAAGGAAACCAGTGTGCTGGCGCCGTTAGCGCTTAAACCACTGTTGGAGCAGGTCGTCACCAGGCGATAATAGGTGTTCGCGGAGTTGGTCGCAACATACGTTGCGCTGGTTGCCCCTGCAATGTTTGTCCAGGTACTGTTATTGGGAGATGACTGCCATTGATAGCTCAACCCGCATCCTGTTGACATTCCGGCTCCGGTAAGCGTGGTTGTAAGCGTGGCACAAGAGGTAGATGCAGGACTCGCAGAGCTTGTTCCTCCGGTTGGTGTTCCGCTGCACATAACTGATGTATTGTCCCAGCCGTAGATCTGTCCGTTGGCAGGTTTGCTATTGAGCGTGGAAGTTTCGGTTACATTGGAAGCTGTCGGACTACCGCCTGTACCGTTCAATGAATAAAATTCGCCGGCTCCTGCACCCGACAAACCAATACTCGCATCCGGAGTATCCGTATTTGCCGTAGCGTTTCCGTTTCGCGTATAGATAAACTCAATGCGATTGCTTGTTTCATATAATTTACATTGGAAAGACAGGGCCCACACGCTTGCTGTGTAGCGCCATTCCATCTCTTTCCATTCCACGGTTAATATCCTGTTGGGAGCGGTTCCGGTAAGTTTGTAATTGACGTTTCCTGCCGATCCTGTCGCAAGGTCATCCCACAAAGGGGCGATCTTAGGACGGTCGAATGTTGTACTTAAGCTATTGAATGCCTCCGAGTAAAAAGCGGCGCCGCCCAGACCGATCCATCCGTTTGATGAAGCGGTAAAGGTGGTGTATGTAGTACAGCCGAAAACGAAGTTGAATCCGATTGGTGTAGAGGCCGAAATGTTATCATCAACACCACTGTTGATTAGAGTAGTCGGAGTTGCGTTGGCCGTATAGGTACCGGTTGTTGCGGTGAAACTATAGGAGAATTGCGCGCTGGAGTAACCAATGTTAGCAATAGCTAACAAAACGAGTAGAGCTTTTTTCATGATTGTTAGCGTTTAAAGGTTTCGTTACCTGCTTTCGTATAATACACCGGAACACCGTTCACATTGTGATAGTATGCCTTGATATAAACGCGCTCCAGGATACCCAAAATCATGTTTGGATCGATCGCGTTGCTGTACTTTATAAGAATCTTGTGATTTACAGGATCAAAATCGGCCGATTTGATCTCCTTGGGATACTTGGCAAACTCAGTGTTGATGACGTCGACCAGGGTTTGATCGGTTAAAGCATCGCAATGAATTTTGATGAGATTGTTTTCTTCTCCGTTTGCTGTGGTGTGAATAACACCGGAGTGGATTGACTCCTGGGAATAAGCTATCCCTCCTAGTAGTAGCGTTGCGAGTAGAGTCGCAACAAACCGTTTTTTCATGTTTGTTTAGTTTAGCAGTGACACAAATTTAACACCTTATTGAACTATTTTACAAGTCTATAACAGGTAATTTACGAATAATCCGTGTATAATTCAACATTAAAGACCAATAACAAACAATCGGTTGTGAAAAGCCGATTTTAAATCGATTTAGCAAGTTATAACAACTGCTTTGGCTGTTATTTTTCGATTACCTGCTATTTTTGTACTTATGGAAGAAATTGTAAACAGGGTACAAAACAGCGGTTTGCTCGCTGTCGATCTGGCAGATTATTTGCCGAAACCGTCGGAAATGAGTGAATTTGACTTTGCTCCGCGCTTGTGGAACGGTTTGATCCTCAAAGAAAAGGATTTCAGGGATTTCCTGGCATCGCATGATTGGAGTGTTTACGATGGGAAACATGTGTACCTGCATTGCTCTGCCGAAGCGATCCTGCCTTCCTGGGCGTTTATGATCGTTTCTTCCAGGCTGATTGGTATTGCTAAGACGATCACCGTAGGCTCGTTGCAGGATGCTAAACAAATGGCAATGACGCAGGCTATCGGGGAATTGAACGCCGATGATTTTAAGGATGGAAAGCTGATTATTAAAGGTTGTTCCGATATTCCGAATCCGGAAGCGCTGATGTCACTGTTTTTGCAGAAAGTTCAGCCGGTGAGCGCCTCTGTCATGTATGGTGAACCGTGTTCTACTGTTCCTATTTTTAAGCGCCCGAAGCCGAAGGCGGTATAACAACTGATGTTAATTGTTTTCGCTGAAGAAGCGCCAGGAATTGCGGCAACAGTTCTTTCTGTCGTTCGGTGATTTTGGGGTTGTCGTGCAAAACAATGATGTTCCCTTTTTTAATCTTCTGAGCACGTTCCAGGATCATTTTCACGGAAACACCGTTATCGTAGTCATACGAAAGCCACGACCACATAATGATCCGGAATCGTTTTCGTAACAACCGTCGCTGGGATAAGCGCATTTTGCCATACGGCGGCCGGAAGAGTTCGGTGCAAAAATGACGGTCGAAATCATTCACAGACTCCAGGTATTCCGTATTCGTTACCGAAGTGCCTTTCGTATGGCGCATCGTATGATTCCCTATTGTGTGGCCTTGTTCCAGGATCGCGGTTACCAGCTCGGGATAGCGCACCATGTTTTCGCCCACGCAAAAGAACGTGGCTTTCATTTGGAAAGCCGACAGTTGTTCCAGCACAAAAGGTGTGATATCAGGGTGCGGACCGTCGTCGAAAGTCAGGAAGACGGTATTATCAGAAACAGCAAACCTCCACGTGCATGATGGGTAAACCCAATCAATCCATCGTGGAGGTCTGAAAAGCCGAAGCATTTAAGTTTTATCTGTTTACCGAATCCGGTGTTGCCGTAGCTTGCGGATCAGGCAGTACCATATCCTGGTTTGGAAGCGGAGCTCCCGGTTGCGGTTCTCCCGGAGCGCCCGGCTGCGGACCAACAGGCATTGGAGCCTCGATTACGCCGCGCTCGATTCCGATTCCATCCATTGTACCTTGTACCGTAAAGTAATAGTTGGTGTAGTAACCATCTGTTCCTCTTCGCACAGACTCGCCGTTTTCAGCGGCAGCATCTTTCAATGCCTTGTACAATTTCGGCAATTCCGAACCGTAGAGTTTATCAACCATTTTGTTGACACGTGCAGCAAATTTACTGTTCGGCGAACCGAATTCGCGGTCATTCACAATGTTATACAAGCTCAGGTAATTTGCAACGGCACTTGAGAAGTCGTCGATGTTTCGTCCTGCCCGGTCGGGATCGCTGTTCAGGAAGAAGTTGATGATGCTTTCAAGATCATCGGCTACTTCCATTCCCAGTTTTTCTGCTCCTTTTTTGTCACCAGCTCTGTAAAGCATGGTCACGAAATCGTGAACAGTTCCGTCCTGGTAAGCCGTGTATTCTGTTCCGTCCGGACCTTTGATCTTGCGTTTGGTTGGCTGTGGTTCACCGTAATCAATCACGTTATCCAACGGCATGACAGCCATAGCACGGTTCACGAGCTTGATCGCGCGCTGTTTGTAATCACGGATGCGCTCATCAGCACCATTCAGGGAATTCAATAATGAGTCGGCACGTTTTACTTCGCCACCAGCACGCATGTTTTTCGCGATCATGGTGTACTGAACTTTGTTTTGCTCTTCCTGCATCGCCTTGTTCAGGTAATAATCGGCCAATTGTGCAAACTGTGAACGGAACTGGCTCGTCTGACGACGTGCGTAGTAATCCGTCAATACATCCGGATCAGCCATTTTACCGTATGAATACGTTTCCATCAGGTGTTTGTACATGCGATCACCGTTGATGCCTTCACGCAACTGGATCGGAGAAACCTCCCATGCCATACCGTTTTGCTGCAGGTGGCCAGTTTGCAGAATAGACATCGCCACTTCCGAACCGGCAGGACTCGAGAAATAAACCGCACGTTTCCAATCGTTGTTGGCCAGTACATCCAGGATCATCACCTGTTCTTTCGACAGGTACTGAGCATCAATCGAGAAGCGGATATCTGCCGCACAGCTGCTTTTTTGCTTTGAAGTAATGATTTCCGAGCTCACGGCATTGGACGCATTCACGGGGAGGATGAATCCTCTTGAAGGGAATACGCGGAGCATCATTTTACCGTTTTCGATCATGTTTTCGTCGTCACGAACGAAATCAAGCGCATCTTTCAATGGCAGGTAATCCCAGTTGGTTTCCCATGTCTGGATCACTTCCTGTAACTGCTGTAACGCTTCCTGGTTACCTTCGATCATACCGCCGCTGTAACCAGAGAATACTTCCAGGATACCGTTGGTCATGCCGTCTACGATTTCAAAGTTGGCAGAATCGGCAGATACGGTAAAGCGTTTTTTGATTTCCTGCAGGCGCACATCCGAAGCCGGATCTTTCGCTTTCAGGGTCGCCAATACGCCGGTAGCAATTTGCCTGTACATATCATAAGCCTTGGCAAATTCCTCCTTGTTGTTTTTCAGCTTGGTTTCAAACAGGGCTTTCAGTTTGTCTTGTTTGATGCCGTTTCGTGCCAATTCATACGATGGAAGGAACAATACCTGGTCGGTACTTCCGGCATACATCAGGATCTGGTCTTCGCGGAAATTGATAGGAAGCGGGTCCGAATCATAGGCTTTCATCATCATCTGCTCGGTGTACCAGTCGGTTTGCATGAGGCTGAGGTTACATACACGAACGTCGGTACGTTTTCCTTCTACTTCCTGCAGGTACCAAAGCGGGAATGTATCGTTGTCACCGGCAGTGAAGATGATACTGTTTTTCGCGCACGACATCAGGTAGTTATAAGCCAGGTCGTGAGCCGATGATTTGTTGCTTCGGTCGTGGTCGTCCCAACCCTGCTGGCCCATCATGATCGGGATCAGGAGCGTTACCACTCCGATCAGCCCGGCTCCGGCGCCCTGGTTCGGGATCGCTTTTCGAAGCAGGAAGAAAATTCCCATAAACACGGCCGACAAGGCGAGCACCATGATCCAGGTAATGAATGTCGGCAACCCTCCGAATACGGAAAGGAATGCAAACACCAATGTACCCGTCATGGCTACAAAGCCCATTACGCGCCAGTCTTTCTTCTGGAAGTTTTTGTATACGTCGTATAACGCGAGTACACTGAGACCAATCCACATTGCGAAGGCGTAGAACGAGGCTGCATAGGCATAGTCACGCTCACGAGGCTCCATCGGTTTCTGGTTCAGGTAAATAACAATCATCAAACCGGTAAACAGGAAGGTCAGCAATACCACAAACGCATCTTTCGGCGCGCGGTAGAAGTGGAAGATCATCCCGATAAACCCAAGTACCAGCGGTAACAGGAAGAATTTATTGTGGCCTTCGTTTTCAGTGGTGAAAGTTGGAGCCATGTCCTGGTTTCCAAGACGAGCGTTATCGATTGCAGAGAAACCGGAGATCCAGTTCCCGCGCATGTCGTCTCCATGCCCCTGGATATCGTTCTGGCGGCCGGCAAAGTTCCACATGAAATAACGCCAGTACATCCAGTTGACCTGGTAGCTGAAGAAGTACGTCATGTTTTCACCGAATGTCGGCAAACGCAAACCGTCTGACCCGTCACCCGGCTCATCGTCGTAACCCGACCATTTTTTGTAGCCTTGGATCTTGGCTGGCTCGGTGTTGAAGAACATCCTAGGGAAGATGGTGTTTTCTTCGTACTTCGCATTCGCGCTGCTGTTTTTACGGATGTTTTCGTTGGACGAGAAGTATTTTTCAACAACTTCTGTTCCGGCACCCATTTCAGCGGCAAACTTGCGCGCATCCGATTCTTTTTTGAATGCTTTGAAATCGTTGCCGCCTTTTTCCACTACGAAACGACGCAGGTAGAACGGCGCCTGGTCGGCAAATGTCGACGGGTCTGATTGATTCGAGTTCCAGTACGGACCGTACAAGATCGGCCAGCTACCGTATTGCTCACGTTTCAGGTAAGCGTGTAATGTTACAAGGTTTTCAGGGTCGTTTTCATCCAACGGTGTGTTGGCGTTTGAACGGATCACGATCGTTGCGAATGAACCGTAACCGATCAGCAACACCACAAAGCTCCAGATAATTGTGCTCAGGATGGGTTTGCCTTTGCGGGTAGCGTAGCGCAATCCCCAGATTACCAGGGCAATAACTACGACAAAGAAGAAAATGGTTCCGGAGAAGAACGGCAATCCGAACGAGTTTACAAACGCAACTTCAAAGCTGGATGCCAGTGCAATTGTTCCCGGGATGACACCTTCCTGGATGAAGACAAGTACAACCAACGAAAGGATTCCCGTAAGGAAAATACCTTTGAAATCGACTTTGTCTGACCAGATATTGAAGTAAATAATGTAAGCGATGGCCGGTACGGCAAGTAGTCCCAATAAGTGGACCCCGATCGCCAATCCGAACAGGAACATGATGATGATCATCCAGCGCATCGGGCTTCTGTCAGGGTTGATTTCAGCGTGCTTGATCGCGATCATTTCGGCATCCCATTTCAGGATGGCCCAGAAAATAACGGCGGTAAAGAGTGAAGACATGGCGTAAACCTCACCTTCAACAGCTGAGAACCAGAATGAATCACTAAATGTGTAAGCCAACGAACCGATGATTCCGCTTGCGATAACGGCAATCTGATCCGCTTTTGAAAACTCCCGTCCATTTCGCTGAACGATCTTTTTGGCGAGCATCGTGATGGACCAAAACATGAATAAAATGGTAAACGAGCTGCTCAGGGCCGACACGCGGTTGATCCAGACTGCTACCATTTCCGGCTCTGCGAAGAACGAGAAAATACGCCCGAGGATCATAAACAACGGTGCGCCCGGAGGGTGACCTACTTCCAATTTATAGGCTGCGGTAATGTACTCCCCGCAGTCCCAAAGACTAACGGTATCTTCCAGGGTAATCAGGTATACGGTGGTAGCGATAAGAAATACGAACCAGCCAACAAGATTGTTGAGTTTCTTGTAATTCATGTTTTTTTCTAATGATTCACTGCGAAATTAAAAATATATTGCTTGAAATGATAGGTTCGTCTGACCGAATCTGACTCATTTGAACATTTAATACGCTATTTTCGAAAGAATAGTTGTTCGCAGAACGTGAAAAACGCGTTTTTGTTTGGGAAGGATGTGTAGGAAACGGAACTCCTTTACATTTATCCGTATAAACCGGCTATTAGTCGAAAATCTTCTTCGCGGGGCAACTATTTCCATCACCGAAAGTACTTCTCTTGTACATCAAAATAACCCATGAACCAAATAGACAGGTACACCGAATATGTCAACTGGCCGTGCGAATATGAGCGGCTGCAATGGTTGTATACCACCATCAGCAAGCAGCGCAAGAAAGGAAAGGTCGTACGGATCCTCGAAGTGGGGTGCGGCAAGGGCGACGTGGCCATTCCGCTGGGGCTGATCAATTTTTCGGAGGTCAAGGGAATTGATGTGCAGGAAGAGCAGGTCCGCATCGGGAATGAACGCAATTCCCTGCGAAATGTCACGATTTCGTATGAAAAGCTTCTCGACTGTGCGATTTACGGTTACGATTTCATTGTGCTGACGCGTGTGATGGAAGATGCCTCGTCGTATAAGGAGGTATTGCGTTACGTGTCGGAGAAAGCCAACCCGCTGGTGGAAATTCAGTTGACGGTTACCAATGCAGGTGGCAGGTTTGCGAGCGGTACACGTACGCGCTTTTCGGTCAACCGGCTCAAAAAAGAAGTGTTGGAATACGGCCTGGAGGTGTTTGACGTAAAAAAAGTGTACGTGTTTTCGCCGATGATCGCGCGGTTGTTTCCAAAGCTTCCGCTTCGCCGGTTTTCCAGGGTGGATCATTTCCTGGCGCAGCTGCTGCCGAATTGGCTGGTGAGCAGTCATTATTACCGGATCCGAAAAAAGAGAAGCCATCTGAAAGTGGTTCGGGGTGGCGGGAAGCTTTTAGGGAGGTGAAAACCTTGCTGTCGCTTGGTTTTGAAAATTAGTTCATTAGCGGTTTTTTTAAGAAAATGTGATCCGAATGTCATGATTATAATTGAAAATACTATATTTGCACCCGTCAATCGAGATAAAACCGATTATTGACCCATGGTGTAACTGGCAACACGTCTGATTTTGGTTCAGAAGAGTCTAGGTTCGAGCCCTAGTGGGTCAACAAAATAAAAAAGGAGTGCGTAAGTGCTCCTTTTTTATTTTGTCCCTCTTCACGCACACTCCACACTCACACTTTTGTCTTTGGTGCGCTCCTTTTTATTTTGCAGTGTGAGTTCCGAGAGTGGAGTGTGGGATGAGATTTTAGAAATGAGGTTCTTTTTGTCCCTTGAGGCTCGCACTCACTCTCACACTATTTTGTGTTACGCTTTTCTTTTTGCAGTGTGAGTTCCGAGAGTGGCGTGTGGGATGAGATTTTAGAAATGAGGTTCTTTTTGTCCCTCGAGACTCACACTCCAACTCACACTAAATTGCCTGTTTTCGGAAGAATGATTACTTTCAACAAAAAAACTTATGAAACTTACCCTTAGTGTTCTGGCTATTTTTGCCGGAACAGTCGCTACTGCACAGGAATTTCATGAATCTGATCTTAACCTGCAAACCAAGTATGCAAATTATGTGTTTCCATACATTTTTAGTGATGGAACTGCTCAGTTGAGTATCGATGGCTATGTTTACAACTTTGATTCTGAAGGAAATCCGATTGGCAAACCAACTCAGATGCCTGAAGTTTCAAGGGAAGACGAATGGATGTATTACTATTGGAATAACTTTAATAACGACAGTGAAACAATGGTTACCTACTCTTCGGATGGGGGTATGACCGAAAGTCCTAAGAATGCAACATTTGTGATCGAGAGCATGACTCCGCAAGGAAAAGTGCGTGAAAAGTTCGAATTTGCAGATGAACTGGATTTAAAACGTAACCTGTGCAGTGTTATTCGTAATGACAAAAGCAGCCAGGCTTTTCGTCAGTTTCAGCTAGAAGACGGAACAGCCTATGGCGTGCAAATATTTATGTCAATTTCGGATAAATCACATCCTGAGCTTTCGAAATTTAAAGATGATGTATTCCATACATTCCTTCACCTTGTACGGTTCGATCCAAAAACAAAACAAGTGGAAATCAGCAACCACATGATCGATAAAATCACGTTTCCGCGTGGAGGCCGCAACTCTGCCGATGCAAGAATGGCAGGAGTAATAAACAACAAATTGATCATTGTTTATGAAACCTATGTTTCTGAGGAAGCCAAGGGTTTATACGATGTGATGGGATCGGCAAAGAAGAAAAAACTCACGTTCTGGTCACTGGACCTTCTTACCAAAGAAGAAAAGCAACTTTATGAATACAATGTAGACATGCCGGAAGAAGTTAAACAATACGACATTCAGTTTAATGAATTGAGTAAATATGGGATGATTGTGATGGACTGCTCATGGACAGAACGTGAAAGTACGGTGATCAATGGAAAAGAAGAAACTGGTTACTCTTCTCATCACAAGTTATTAACTATATCGTCGGAACTGGAGTTTACTGAAACAAGTATTGATGTTCCGGAAAAAGTAATGTTGTTGGCTGAGACCAAACCAGCTATGTTTATGCTTGATGTAGCTCCCGACAAAACCTTGCGTTATTGTAACGTTATCCGTAGCACTGAAGAAGCAGAGAAACGTAAAGATAATAAGGAGCATTATGCAGTATATATGTTTCAGGCGGATGAATCCGGAGAGATTTCACATTCTTATAATTCTGTCCACCTTGATGTAATATCGCAGTCTGAACTTGGTATCTTTACTACAAAAAGATTCGAGGAGGAAGAACTCGAAAAAATGTACGGAAATATTTTCGAACCGGATGACTTTTGCAAACTTTGTCATTCGCAAATCAAAAGTTCCGCGCGTATCGTTAACAACGAGTTGATTACGTTCACGGTGCAGTACCTTCCTGAACACACCTGCGGTGCAATGAAGTGTGAGATAGAAAAAATAATGATCAGGATCGGTCGAATTCCGCTTTCAGAATAGATTCAACAGCATAGTGGAAGAGAAGCGAAGGCTTCTCTTTTTTTGTATTAGGTCGTGTGATCCTCCGGTGCTGTTATCAACCAACTTACTTTCCCTATCTTTGCCCCAAAGAAAACAACATGAGCGAAGATCGGCGTACGGAATTGGGTGATTTGGGTGAATTCGGATTGATTGACCATTTAACGAAAGGATTTGTTCCGCAGTTGGCGAGTACGGTGTATGGTGTTGGCGACGATGCGGCCGTGATCGAGCGAAACGCGAACGAATACACTCTGATCTCGACCGATATGCTGGTGGAAGGCGTTCACTTCAACCTCATGTACATGCCGTTCAAACACCTGGGTTACAAAGCCGTTGCAGTGAACCTGTCGGACATCGTCGCGATGAACGGAAAGCCGGAACAAATTACGGTTTCACTGGCTGTTTCGAACCGCTTCCCGGTAGAAGCACTCGAGGAATTGTATGAAGGAATCCGACGCGCGTGCGATTTTTACAAGGTTGACCTGATTGGCGGCGATACCACTTCTTCTTATTCGGGATTGATCATTTCCGTCACTGCCATCGGCGTGGTTGCGAAAGATAAAGTGGTGTACCGTACCGGGGCGAAGCCCAACGATTTGCTGGTCGTGACCGGCGATCTGGGCGCTTCTTACATGGGCCTGCAGGTGCTCGAGCGCGAAAAAGAAGTGTACAAGGCCAATCCGGCAATTCAACCGGATTTGGACGGGTTCGACTACGTCATCGAACGCCAGTTGAAACCGGAAGCACGCAAGGATGTGATCGGGTTTCTGGCCGACCTGGATGTGGTGCCGACTTCCATGATTGATGTTTCTGACGGTTTAGCTTCGGAAGTGCTGCATCTGTGCAAAGGAAGCAATGTCGGTGCGATGGTCTATAATTCCAAACTGCCGATTGACAGTGCTACGTCTGTTTCCGCCATTGATTTTAACCTCGATCCTGTGACATGTGTACTCAACGGCGGTGAAGATTATGAGCTGCTGTTTACCATTCGCCAGGAAGATTTCGATAAGATCAAAGGCAATCCGCACATGACCGTGATCGGTTACATGACCGACGCCGACCAGGGTGTGTTTTTGGTAGACAGCAATGATTCGCTGATCCCACTAAAAGCACAGGGGTGGAACCATTTTGAATAAGTGAAAAAGAGTAGGGTGGCAGTTGTGATGATTGATTTCCCTATTATGGCACTCTCTCAATTCCTCTTCAGGAAGAGAGGATTTGATCCGTCTGATTATACCTAAGAAGACGTCATAAACCGGTACTTATCATTCAACTTCTTCGCAAAGGGCTGCTTCAGGATTTTTGCCTCGAGCCAGGTGACAAAGTCAAAATTATAAGCGGCTTGTAATTGCTGCGGAGGCTGCAGTGCGCTGAGTTGTTTTACCAGTTCTCCGAATACTTCAGGAATGTCTAATACATGTATTTTCGGGACTTTCAGAAATCCGTTCAGCAGCAATTGTTCGGCCTGGCCGTATCTTCCGGTGGCTTTCAATGTTTGTTTGGCTTGTTTCACAGCGTAGGGCAGGTGATCCAGGTTGTTCAGTTCGCAATGGATCACCACATTCAGGAGGTGTGCTGATGCGGTGAGGGTTTCCTGGTCGTCGGCCCTGGTGTCATTGAGTATGGTGTTGATGTGTTGCAAAGCACCGTGATAATTTCCGCATCCGAACGCTGTGACTGCCAGTTGCTGCAGCAGGAACACTTTTCGCTGTGCGGTGATTTTCTCCTGGAACCGCTCAATGCCGGCCAATACTTCCTTGCTCAGCTGCTGTGCTTCCTGGAACTGTCCGCTCATAGTAAGCAGGTTCAGTTCGATGCTGTAACGGCTGGAGAAGAGCTTGATGAGCAAATCTTCTGTGGCATCCGGTGTTTGTTGTTGTGCCAGTTCTTTCAGCTGCTTCAGGTAAGCGTGGCTGTTTTCATACTGTCCGAGTTGTTCGGCGAGGTAACAGGCGTTGGTCAATGCCGAGATAAGGATGTTGGGATGCTGGTTGAGAAAAGCTGGATTCGCGGTCAGGTGATTGATTACGAGCTCGGTATACGACAGGCTTTCTGCCCATTCGTTTTTGGCAAAATGGTAGGCCGCGAAAATATGGTTGTACAAATAGGTCGATTCCACAGAGGCAAATCCACGGATGAATTCTGCGCTTGGTAATTGGGTCAGCAGTTGCTCAATATTCTGACGATCGGTTTCGGTTTGTGCCACACCTGATCGCTGCAACAGGCGAAAGAGCTTGCTTTTCACATACCAGAGATCAACCAGCAGGCGTTCGCGGGAAAGAGCGGTATCGGTGGAAAGTTTCAACGATTCCAGGCTGTTGGGCTCCAGTTGATAGCCACGTGTTTCAACAATGCGGTTTTTCAATTTATTGATCGCAATCAGCGGAAGTGACAGATCGTGTTTCAACGCCAGTTTTTCGGCGCTTCTCAATTGACGCTCGCATTGATCGTACAATGATTTTTCATAAAGCAGGGTTGCCTGGTGCAGCATGCGATTGAGTTGGTTTTCAACAGAATTATTGGCGTGGAAGGCGTGCAGAGCCAACAGGATCTGGTCGTATAACCGTTTTTTGATCGTCGAGAACTGGTTTAGCAGGGCTTTTCCCTTAAAATCATGAAACAATGCCGCCTCGTCATAAAGCGGTTGCCGGGCGATGTAATCAAACAGTGCCAGCATCGTTGAATCTTCGGTAGATACGTGACGGGAAGCATAGAGTTTATAATAGCGCTTTTCTGATTTGGAAAGCGATTGGATTAATTCATGCAAGCTATCTTTTACCTTCATGATTTGCGGGTATTAAGTTGTTGTAGTATGCCGTTCGTTTGAACCGAATGACTGTTCGGGTTTGTATTCCGAAGATAAGCAGGATGTTTCGCTTAAAATCGGGTGTTGATTGATCAGTAAGGAGTATTGAGGGATCGCTTTAAATACGAAGGGTTGTGATAACAACTGTTTGTCCGCTTGCAACGAAACGGCTTTAAAGCAGAGGATGCGATGCACATTTTTCTGCCCGATTGGCCAGAACATAGAATTTGGGATGCAAAAAACAAGACACAAAAAAACCTCGGGAAAATTCCGAGGTTTTCATTTATTGTTGAAAATCTTAATTCGGTTTCGGCTTGGTGCGAACACTGCGGTTTGCATCATTAGGATCGGTGATTCCGCTTCCGGTCGACTCATCGGTTTCAGTAACAACATCTTCGACTACAGGATCACCTGTAGATCTCAGTTCATTAGCTGAAGGGCAAGCATGATTTGGACGGATATCTTCTTTTTGACATCCTACTGAAATCAGTACCAAAAATGCTATAGTTCCTATTAGTTTCACGACTCTAATTCTTTTATTCTAACAAATATATGTAAATAATTCTTATTCATCCAAATTTTCTACCGGAATTTTTAGTAAAACACGCGTTCCTTTGACTGAATGGTCGGGATTTGTCAGTTGGAACGGCCCTTCCAGCTCAAAATCTTTTTTCGATAGTTCGCGTATAATGTCTATTCGTTTGGATGTAATTTCCATTCCCTGCGACTTGTGGTCACCTTCCATCATTTTCTTTTGCTGCAAACTGTAGTCGATTCCGATCCCGTTGTCATCGAGGGTGATTTCCAGGTGGCCTTTCGTCAATTGGATATTAACTTCGATGTGGCCCTTTACCTTGTCATTGGGTAAAATGCCGTGGATGATACTGTTTTCCACAAACGGTTGCAGCAACATTCCGGGCACAATAATCGATTCGGTGTCGATGCCGTTGTCGTTGATCCGATACGTGAACCGGTCCTTGAAACGCATGGCTTCGAGCGAAAGGTACAGTTCCAGTCGTTCGATTTCCTGCTGCAACGTCACCATGTTTTCCGCTTCGGCAGCACTGTCGAGGTTTTTTCGAATGAGCTTGGCAAAATTGGTGAGGTACCTGTTGGCTGAAATTTTATCCTGCGTGTTGATGAAATACTGGATCGAATTGAGGGAATTGAAGATGAAATGACGGTTCATACTGGCGTTGAGCGATTGTTGCTCAAGTGCCAGCAAACGCGTTTTGTATTCCAGGTTTTTCTTGTAGTTGCGGTCGCGTTCCTTTTTGATGCGCGATTGGAAAAACGCCCGGATTCCGAGAATCACGATCAGGATCATGATGCTGTAGAACCACCAGGTACGCCAGAAAGGAGGCGTGATCTGAATCGGAAGCTGAATTTCGTTGGAAACCATCCCGAATTCATCGATGGCGCGCATATGCAATACCAAATCACCGTCGGGCAGGTTGGAAAGCGTAACAGTGGCATTTCCTACGGGTTTCGACCAGGTTTCGTCGTAGCCTTCGAGCCAGAACTGGTAACGCAATCCTTCGGGATTCGACAACAAAATACCATCGAGATCAAACGTAAGGTTGTTCATGCTGTAGGGCAGCCGCAGACCTTCCGGGAAACCGTTTTCGCCCATCTTCGTGGCGTAGTCGGCATAATTAAAGCTGTTGTAATTCAGTAAAATGGAGGCGATGTTCAACAACGGCGGTAATTTACCTTCGGTGGTGGTACTGATGGTCGGATCAAACTGGATCAATCCTTCCGCTGTTCCGAACCAGAGGTAACGCCCGTCATAAAAAGACGAATTGATGTTGGATTCCAGGTTGATGAGTCCGCTGTTGAGCCCGAAGTGCTGGTCGACAGAAAGACGGAGCGTGTTCATGGAAAACAGTCCGTTGTTGGTACCGATGTACAGGTTGTTGCCGATTACTTCCAGGAAATTGACGGTATTCGATGCCGGATCTTTCGCCAGCGGGTGTTTGATGAACTTGTTGTCGCGGAACAGGTAAAGCCCGGTTTCGGTACCGATCCAGAGGTGATTGGAATTGTCGACTACCATTGAAACAATTCCTTCTTTGAAATTGCCGAACGGAACCGGCTTGTGGTGCGTGAAATCAAACAATCCTTTGTCGCTGGCAAACAGGATTTTACCTTTGTAGTTGACGAAGTTCCGAACACCGATCTCATTCCCGAATTCGGGGTCAAGCGGAATGTTGCGAAAAACACCGTTTTCAATGATCCCGATACCATAAGCGCCCCCGACGTAAAGCGTATTTCTGTTGATGCGCTCGACAGTGCTGACACGGTCGCCTTCGCGGGTACCCAGGATGTAATTTTCGATTTTCCCAGAAGGACGGTAAGCTGAAAGTCCCATGTCGGTGCCGCACCAGATGGTTCCGTCGTAAGCTGCTTTGATGCTCCAGATCCGTGTTCCGAGCACATTCACGGGTGTCATTTCCCCGTTTTTTTGCAGCATGAACAATCCGCGGTCGTAGCTTCCGAAGAAATAGACGCCATCTTTTCGTTTGGCGGCCGAAAGGAACAATTCACTCGGATAGCCATTCGATTCGCGGTAATAGCGGAAACGCTCGCCGGTGAAGCGGAGCAAACCTTTTCCGTCGGTTCCGCACCAGATCGTTCCGTCGCGGTCTTCAAACACACATTTGATCGATGATACGGGCAACCCGTTGAGATCGTTGATGAGCAATTGATGCCCGTTTTTATTGATGCGGATAATGCCTGAACGCGAGTTGAGCCACAGCTGCTGCTGTTTGTCGACCAGGCATTTTTTGATGTCAAAATCGGTCGTTAATAAAGGCACCGAATCTTTTTTCTGCAGGGAAGCATTGGTCCTGAACAACCCGTTATCGAAGCTGGTCACCCACAATTCACCGTTTGCTTTCTGTGCGAAACCCGAAATATTCCGGTCGCCGAAAAGGGCAATCTTGCGGAAGGATTTTAAATCGGTTGTTTCATAAACACCCGAGGCCGTTGCGATGAGCAAACGCTTGTCGATCACCAGCAGGTCGTTGAACTGGATGATTTCTTCGGGGACGTACCTGCTGCTGGTAAGCTTGCCTTTTTTATCGATGGCGTACAACCCGCCGTAATTGGTCACGATCACCGTGAGTCCGTTGAAGCTCACAATATCCGTCACGTTGCTCTTGCGGTCGAATCCGCGGAATACCCAATTGCGCGCTTTGCCATTGGTGAGCGTGCTCACACCGCCTTCGTGGCCCACCCAGATTTTCCCGTTGAGGAATGAAAGGGTGGTGATGCGGTTGTTCAGGAGTCCTTCGTTGATGGAATAGTTGATGAACTTTTTCCCGTTGAATTTAGAGAGTCCGCCCAGCGTTCCGACCCATAAGTAACCATTGTTATCCTGCTCGATGCATTGCACCTGCGATTGCGGCAATCCTTCCGAGTTGGAATAAGAAATAAATGAATAACTCTGTCCGAAAAGGACAGAGCTGGTTATACTTAGTAAGAAAAACAGGATTAGTTTTCTCATCCTTCTTTCAGCATTTTCACAAAATCGGTTACACGGTTGCGTGCCACCGGAATGCGCAATCCGCCTTTCAATACGGCGAAATGTCCGTCTTCGTTCAGGTATTCCACCAAACGGTTCAGGTTGATGATATGCGATTTGTGGACACGGAAGAATTTTGACGGGTCCAGGATGTTTTCGTAGATCTTGAGTGTACGTGTATCGAGGTAACGCGTACCGTCTTCGAAATAGATCGTGGTACAGTTTCCGCTTGCTTCCAGGTGCGTAATGGTGTTGTCCTCAACTATTTTAAGTCCTTTGGTATGGCTGATGGCAATGCGGCTGTTGGGTTTATTGCGCAGCAGCTGGTCGGAAAGATTGCGCAGGCTTCTGAAATACGTTGTATAGTTCTCAGGATCCTGTCCGAAGATTGTTTTTGCTTCAACGAGTTTTTCGGCGGCAGTTCGCAGATCGTCGATATCAATGGGTTTTAGCAGGTAATAAACGGCACTGGCGTTGAATGCGCGGATTGCGTAGTCTTTGAAAGCAGTAACGAAAACGACCAGGAAGTTTTTTTCTTCCACTTCTTCGAGCAATTCAAAACCTTCGGCTCCGCTGGGCATACGTATATCCAAAAAGACCACATCGGGTTTGGCGGCCGCAATCAGTGCCTTTGCCTGTTCTTTACCAGATGCTTCACCGATCACTTCGATTTCCGGGCAGAAATCGTCGATCATCATCATCAGGTTTTTTCTCGCGTATTCTTCGTCGTCTACAATCAGAGCGCGCAATCTTGTTGTTTCCATGTTCTAGTTTTTAGCATAAGTAGGTAACGCAGTACCTTCGTTTTCGAAAATACGTATTATTTTTAATCGCGAGGTCGAATTCGAACCATTCATTCCTGATTTTGAACCGTTGAACAATGGATCGGAAAGGATAGATCAATCATTGGTACGGATAAAGTTTTTTTAAAGATTTCTTCCCGATGAGATTTTAATTTTATCAAGAACATTTAACCCAAAATACATGATGAAACCTTACGTTCTTTTTTCTGCCTGGATTTTTGTTGACAACGGTAATTGATTCAAAATCCGATACATGACTGACGAGTGAGAGCTCGTCTTTTTTTTGTTTCAGAATTTTCCAAAGCCCACAATTACATTCCATTTTAATGGGGAAATGTAAAGTTGCGATTACATGAGTGAAGCGAAATCGTTATCCCAATATCATAGAAAGCAATTCGATACTTTCAGCGGGAGCTTCGACCTGGCCCATGTGTCCGCAACGGGGAATTTCGTAAAAACCGACACCGTTTTTTTCAGCGAATTCGCGTAATTGGAGATTCGGAATGAGCGGATCAAGCTGGCCCTGGATGATGGAAACATTCTCCGGCCGGTCGGTCAGTAATTGTTCCGAAGAACCGCGGTTGCGCATCGCCGTGGTAGACCAGGCAATGGCTTTCGGGTCCATTTTTTCGGCGATGGCACAGTATTGCCGGATTGCCCCCGGATGCTCACCCGGAAATGCAAAAAGGTTGGGAATGGCTTCGCGGATGAAAACCACCGATTTGGTCAAAACGAATTTACTCACACGGTCGCGGTCTGCTTTTTTTGCCGGCGAATCGGGCCAGGGATGCGAATGGAACAAGACCAAATGCTCGACCCGTGAATCGGTTTTCAGTAGCTCCAATCCCACATAACCGCCAAGAGAATGGCCGACCAGCTGGTAGTTCGGAATCGCAAGCTCGTTGAGCGTATCCTGTACCTGCTGCGCCATGGTGCTGATTTCGCAGGGCAAACCTTCGTCGAAAAAACTTTCTCCATGTCCGTGCAGGTCGATGGAAATGCAGGTTTTATGTTGCAGGTCGGGCAGGAACGTTTCCCACATGGAAAGGTCTTCCATGAAACCGTGTAAAAAAACGACAGGATCCCCGTTTCCGGAAATCCTGTAATTCAAAATGGGGAATTGTTTCGTCATTTATGCAATCACTTCCGCGTTCATCAATGCCTCGATTTCATCGGCTTCAATCGGAATATTGGCCATCAGGTTAAACGGCGCGCCCGATTCCCGGACCACTACATCGTCTTCAAGGCGAATTCCCAGGCCTTCTTCCGGGATGTAGATACCCGGTTCGCAGGTGAATACCATTCCGGCTTTGATTGGTTCGTGCCACAAGCCAACATCGTGTGTGTCGAGGCCCAGGAAATGCGACGTTCCGTGCATGAAGTATTTTTTATAGGCCGGCCAGTTCGGGTCCTGGTTCTTGATGTCGGTGCTGTCGATGAGCTTCAAACCAAGTAATTCGCTTTCCATCAATTTCCCTACTTCCTTATGGTATTCGGCCATGATCGTACCCGCTACCAGCATGCTTTGCGCGGCATTCTTCACGCGCAAAACGGCATTGTATACTTCGCGCTGGCGATCGGTGAAACGTCCGTTTACCGGCAAACAGCGTGTGAGGTCGGAGGAATAATTGGCGTATTCGGCAGCAACGTCGAGCAGGATCACTTCACCGCTCCGGCACTGCTGGTTGTTTTCGATGTAATGCAGTACACAGGCGTTTTTCCCTGAGGCAATGATCGGCGTGTAAGCGAAGCCTTTTGAGCGGTTTCGCAGGAACTCGTGAGCCAGTTCGGCTTCGATTTCGTATTCCCAAACGCCCGGCTTCACAAAGCCAAGCAGTCGACGGAAGCCTTTTTCGGTAATGTTGCAGGCCGTTTGCATCAGTTCCAGCTCGATGGCTTCCTTCACCGAACGGATGCGGTGCATGATCGGTGCGCTTTTATGTACCTGGTGTGCCGGGTAGTTTTGTTTTACATCGATGATAAAGCGGTCCTCACGCGTCTGAACGGTTGTATCTGCGCGCAGGTGCTCGTTTGTATTGAGGTAAATACCTGTTGCTTCGGCCATCAGCTGTTTGAAGATGTTCGGGAACTGCTGCACCCACATCACCGTTTGTACTCCCGAAACGGCTGTTGCTTGCTCTTTGGTCAGTTTTGCTCCTTCCCAAACTGCGATGTGATCGTTGGTTTCGCGCAGGAACAGGATTTCGCGGTACGCCGGGTTGGATGCATTCGGGAACAGGACCAGAATACTTTCTTCCTGGTCGGCCCCGGAGAGGTAAAAGATATCCCGGTGCTGCTGGAACGGCATGGTAGCATCGGCGCTGATCGGGTAAATATCATTGGAATTGAACACGGCAAGGGTGTTCGGCACCATGTGTTGTACAAACTTTTTGCGGTTGGCAATAAAGAGTTGGGAGTCAATTGAATGGTATTTCATATCAAACAGGTTCTTAAAAAGGGTGCTGAAAAATACGTTTTTTTTGGATTGATCCTATGAACAAACCGTTAAATGCCGGATTTAGGACGGTTTTTGGGAAAAATGACAAGCGAAAAATTTTTCAAACTTTTTTAGAACTACGTAAATAGATTACGTTCTTCTGGTCTCAACTTTGCTTCATCAAACACGGAAAACATGAACACAATTTTTGACAGCATCCTTTTGAACAGTTTACAAATGGAAAGCAATTCCGAAGAGGCGATCCTGAATTGCACGGTTTACGAGAACGGTGAGCAGTATGCTACCGAAATGGTACTTTCAGCTACGGCTATGAACCAGTTGCTGAATGAGTTGACGTGTCGCGATATCGAGCTTGACTTTGAGAACTGGAATGAGATCCGGTTGCCTGATGGCGGGTCTGTATTCCACATGCAGCTGGATTCTCCGCAGCACCAACCTGTCTTTTTGCCACTCTATGTATTGCCGGAGCGTGTACGTTTATTACGTGCGTAAAAGTCATACAGAGTTGTTTGAAAACCAACTAAATTTAGGATTTAAAAAAAAAGTTGTATTTTCGGGTCAAGTTCAATAAGAACAGTTTGGTTTGAAACGTACTACAACATGAAAAAAATTGCATTTTTATTCTTATTCGGCTCTGTCTTTTTAGCAGGTTGTCCGGAACACGAAATCATTCCCGCGCCTACTCCGGAAGCTGATTTACAAGCGCATTTCGAAGGTAAGATCAACGGAACGGACGTAGAGCTGACGCAGAATGTGGAAGGGTATTTCCTGGAAACAACGAAAGCGAAGATCATCCTTCCTTCTCCGCAGCCATCTTCAGCGGTTTATTATGCTGATTTCAAGTCAGAGCAGACATTGGTTTCGATCAAATTGTCGCTTGGAAGCATTATCTGGGACGCTTCATTGTCCAGTGACCCGACACTGACATTGTTCAACACGTTCTTTAGTTCAACATTGACTCCGTCTTATTCGATTGGTGGTTCTTCCGGTTTTGAGGTAACTTACCGCGATGGTATGGGTCAGGTTTGGACATCGGATCCGGCTTCTCCGGACCCGCAGTCAGTGGTATTCTCAAATATCGTTCAGGAATCGGACGGCTCAGGTGATTATTCAAAATTCAGATGTACATTCAATTGTACGGTTTACCGAACAGTTGGTCCTGATACATACTCATTGTTGATCGAAAATGCGGTCTTTGACGGCTGGTATCAGCGCTAAGAAATGAAATAGAAAAAAGCCATCCGCCACGACCGGATGGCTTTTTTTCTGCCAAACATAGAGCATGCAGCAAGTAAGAATAGGAATTATCGGTGATTTTAACTTCACGTATAATACGCATCACGCTACCAACCTCGCTCTGGACCATGCAGAGCGTTTTTTGGAAATAGAAATGTCTTATTACTGGCTGAAACTGAGTGAGGTATTGTCGATGAAGCCCAGTCAGTTTGATGCCTATGACGGCTTGTGGGTGGCACCGGGGCCTTACCTGAACCAATTTTACCTGAACGGGGTAGTGGAATTACTTCTGCATCGCTCGCTGCCGGTGTTTATTACCGGTGAAGGTTTTCGTGCACTGATGGACGTGCTTATTCAGCGTAACAACCTCAACGCCAACGGTGAAAAGCTTATTTCAGACAACCTGGTGGAAGGAAATGCCTTCGAACGCCTGTTCATTGAACCGCATACGTCATCGATCATCCAGTTGTATGAGATGCGAAGCCCTGAAGAGCTCACCTCGACGCGCTACAGCATGTACCCGCAGCTGATTGACGCGTTGGTAGAACAAAGCATTGACATTGAAGCTTACAACCAGTTCGAGGAGCCAGAGATCATCAGCCTGAAGCAGCATGACTTTTTCGTGGCCTGCGGTTTCTGTCCGCAGATCAGTTCAACCCGCGATTTGCCACACCCGATGGTGTATACGTTTGTGAAGGCTTGTCTGGCGTTTCAAACCCGCTAATTTCTTGCTTTTTTCCGAAGCAAAAAAAGTGTTTACATCCGGTGGAAAATCTTCACTTTTTTGCTACTTTTTTCGGCAATGGAAAAAAGTAGGCTATAGTAATTTGTTTATTTTCTCCTCCGCTTCAAACACCGTATCTATTTGTAGATTACTCCCCAGCGCTGCTGCTACGGCCAGCTCATCGCAGCGTTCGTTTTCGGGATGTCCGTTGTGGCCTTTCACCCAAACAAATTCCAGGTTAAATTGTCGCTCGAGCGGTAGGTAGCGCATCCACAGATCGCGGTTCTTTTTGCCTTTGAAGCCGGTTTTCACCCAACCATGCACCCATTTTTTGGTGATGGAATCGATTACGTATTTGGAGTCGGAGTAAATACGCACCGGAAGGGAGTTCGTTTTCAAAGCTTCGAGTGCTACGATGATGGCCAGCAGCTCCATGCGGTTGTTGGTGGTTTTTCGGAAACCTCCGCTAAGTTCCTTCACTTTACCGTTAAAACGCAGGATGGCACCATAGCCACCCGGTCCGGGATTTCCGCGCGCGCTGCCATCGGTGAATATTTCAATATGAGCTGCCATCTGTGAGGCGAATTTAAGCAATAGTTGTCAGTATGGCCTATTCGCCCGATTTTATTGCATTTGCGGTGACAAACAACTGCTAAATCGTATTTTTACGGATAAAATTGAAAAATTTCACATTGGCTTTAGATTTGGTAAATCGATTTAGTTGATTTACAAACCATTACGATTTTGTTAATTATCAAAATCACAATAAGAAAAAATGTTAAATTAAGGTTAATTGGGTGTCGTTAGAATTTCAACTATTTTCGGTCGAACAACCCCCTTAATTTACGCGAAAGGTCTATAAATCGATCATATTTATAGATGAATAAAATAAATACGACTAATATGTTATGGTTGAACTAAATTTTTTTGCGGTTTTTCTTCTGCAAACGTTTTGTAGTTAAGGGAATTAGTCTCATCTTTGTATCGAATTCGAGAGTGCTGACTTTCATGTCAGTTTTCTTATTCAGTGAATAGTGGTTAGGTTAGGTTGACAAAAAGCGGACATCGCCCGATGACCGCTTTTTGTGTTTTATACGGTCTCGTTTTTGACAGCGTTAACCAAACTGTAAATCTGCCTGGTTTAAGGGAATGTTAAGTGCGGGAGTTGCCATGGAACCTTTGCCGGTGTGCGGAAAAAATAAACACAAGCTGTCCGCGTTTACTTCACCATGTGCAACCCGAAATACTTTTCCTGATCTTCTTCATTCCAGGCGAAATCATCATCGACGATCACAAGATCAAACGTTTTGCATCCACCAATCCAAGGATGAATGAAACAGTGACTGTCCGCTGAAACAAATCTATTCTGCCTTTTCGGAATTCATTATTCATCCACTTCCAGGATGTACCCGCGACTGTGCACATTGACCAGTCGAACAGAAGGATCGGCTTCAAAGATCTTGCGGAGCTTGGAGACAAAAACATCGAGGCTTCGGCCCACGATCACGCCTTCGTCTTCCCAGACTTTGGTGAGCACGGCGCGTTCAATAATCTGGTTGGGCGAAAGGGCAAACAGGTGGAGCAATTTGGTTTGTTTTGCCGTAAGGCGGATTTGTTCCTCTCCCAGCATCAGGTAGCGGTCGCGGTAATGAAAGCGGTAATTTGCCAATACGATCACTGCGTCAGGGACCGATTCCTTTACCGAATTAGTATTTGCTGATCGTTTCTGTCTGCGTAGAATGAAAATACCGATAATCAAAAGCAGGATCGCTCCACCGGATGCTAAAATCAGGAATAAGCTTGAAAAACGTTCCGAAGGCTTCAATAGTATTTCAATCGAATAACAGTTTTTGGGTTGCTCACGTGTTCCGCACTGTGGGGCTGAGTTCGTGGGAGATGGTGTTTCCTGATACGCGTAAACGACCTGGTTGTGTGTGCATTCGCGCACTTTTACGATGTAACCTGAAGGCAAATTCTCCGCTTTCGCCACACGGTGAATGGTCTTGATCAACGCTCCCGGGACAAATGCAAAACGAGCTTCGAAGCGCAGGCGATAACCGTTGCGGCCAAGTTGTTCTACGGGTAATACACGTGAAGTACTGTCACCGGAAAGCAACAACACTTCATGGCCGATCTTCCGCATGCTGACTTCAATCTTTGCTTCCTTGAATGCATTCTCTTCGCGATGGGTATTCCACCAGAGGAAGGCAACAACCAAAAGGACAACAAATCCGACAGGCAGAAAGATGATTCGTTTCATAGCCCAAAGAAACACATTCAGGGCATATCCGTTCGGTTTTTACATTGTTTTTACATTTGGAAACGGCCTTTTTACACTGTTTTTGGCAGGCTGAACGTGGGTTAGCCTAGGTTTGTGTTTTAAAAATGCCTGTTTATGAAACTCACAATCAATGCACTATTGGTGCTTGCTGTTTTGGTCAGCAGTTGTAAAAACGATTTCAGTGCAAAATCCCGCAAAACTGAAATGCAGCTTAATTACAAGGTCACCAAACATGGAAGAGGTGGGAAGCTGAAACCGGGTTCCGAAATTTTGGTCCATGAAACGATCCGTTATCTGAACGGAGAACAGGTGTTTTCGACCAAAACGATGGGCGCGCCGCTGGCTGTTCGGTTGGGAAAAGGGACAATTGCTCCGAGGCTGGAAGAATGCCTTATCGGAATGCGGGCGGGGGAAGTGCGTGAGTTCACAATTCCCGTTTCGATGATCGGGCGAAGAGGACTGCACCCGCCGATTGCACCCGACGCGATTGTAATTTATTCCATTGAGCTGGTCGGTTCGCCTTTTCCGAAGTGGTACAGAGGCGGGGAGGTGAGAAGTCTTGATCCGGAAGAGGAGGGGTGTTAAGGAGTTTTAGTTTTAGAAGGGTGGGTCTGCCTCTTCCCTTGAGGGGAGATTGAGAGGGGTGGTTTAAGTGTCTTCAAATTTAAGGCTGATCTTCAAAAACGCCACGGTCATAATATTCAAATTTGGCTTTCGCGAAATTACCTCTGCCATGACCCCTGAACATTGCAAGAACGAAATAGAGTATGACCAGAGTTACAATGATTTCAACATAAGCGATATCCTTATACGTTCCTGCAAATGTTAAATTGTCAAAACCATATTTGATTCCCAAAACGGTCCAAATAACGGTAAAGAATCGGCTTATCATTTCATTTATTTTAGAGACCGAGAATGTCTTTGTGGTTTTGTAGGCATAAATAGTTTTATATAATGGTCCTGTTACTTGATCTTCAAGCATATCAATTTGTTTTTCCCAATGCCTTTGCCAAAATTTACTGCCTATATTTATTAAAACCCAAGACAAAGAAGTAATGAACCCAAATGAAATTATACAATAGAGTATTTCAGGATTTTTAGGTGGGGTTGAATTATAAGAATCAGAATTTAAAACGGCTAAATAAGCAGTAAATGAAGTGATTTGGAATGCCCAAAAGTAGGTTGTTCTTTTCCAATAATTATCAATTTCGAATTTTCGGGCATCCCACGCTTTCTCGTAGGCTTTATGAAGTTTCGTTTCAGATTTGATAGATTCGCCATCAAATCTCTTTTGAAAATCTTCTACCGAATTGATTTTGTCAAGACCTGAATTCTTGTTGTCGTAAGCAAATTTGAATAGTTTCTTAATCATATCTTTTCAGTAAATAATGGTTATAGACTTATACATAAAGTAAGATCTTATCTAGAAATAACCTTTTTCAGTGATGAGTAGCCACCTAAAGGAGGAAATCCCAGTCCTAAATTACAACTTCACCATCTTCCTCACCACATAAAACCCATCCCCTGAAATCCGGGCAAGATAATTCCCTGCTTTTAAATGACCCAGATCAACCTGATCGATGTAAAAACCGCTTCGTTCTTCAACCATTTTTCCCAGCATATCGGTGATAATGATTTCAGTAATCGGCTGGTTTCCGTTTCCAAAGTGAATCATTCCCTCCGAAGGATTCGGCCAAAGCAGTAATTCAGCCGAAATTTGACTTTCCGTGGAAGCAGGAGCGAGTTCATACTGGCTGAAAAAACGCCAGAGTTCCTTACTCGCGTCAAAATCCATACAGGTGTTGCCGCTCAGCGTGAACACATAATGTCCGGGCCAGGTGTGCCCGCCGCCGGTTACTTTGAACAGCTCGACTGTGTGGTTGTAGACTCCACCGGAATAGAGGTAACGTTCGGCCGTGGCATCGTCGTCGGGATCAATATCCGGCACCGGCGTGATGGCCGGCGTAGTATTGCAGTTGTTCTGGTCGACCCAATAAGCGGTGACTTCCTCGATTGCTTTCATAGTGCCGTTTCCGTTGTAAGGATTGATCGGATCGCTGGTTCCGTGAATGTGAATGGCAGGCGTAGGTCGCGACGGTGTACAATTGTCATACATATCGATCGACATAGAGCCGGTTACAGCTCCCACCGCCGCAAACCGATCACTTTGACAAGCCAGGTAATAGCACATGAAACTACCGTTTGACATACCTGCGCTGTAGATGCGTGCAGGATTGATGGAATAATGTGCCGATATCGTATCGATTAGCGCTTCCAGGAATCCGATATCGTCAACCGTAGAGCCGTTCACATTACCGTAGTTCCAGAAACGTTGGTTAATGTTGGGTTCCACGCTCCCGTCGGGATGAACGACGATGAAGTTGGCAGTATCTGCTATCGGCCTGAAATCGCGGTTTTCAGCCTGATATTCACCGTCGGTACCCAAACCGTGCAGGTTCAGTACCAACGGAACCGGTTGTCCGGCCACGTATGATGCGGGTACATAAAAAGAATACGTGCGGGTAATACCTCCGTGATCGAACGAACCATTGACAGTTGTCTGTGCGAAAGAAGTCCCGGCAGCCAGGAAAAGCAGTGCCGAAAGCAGGTAGTAGTACATGGCAATAATTTTGACTGAAAGGTACGTATTTTCTGCATTCGCTTGTTAAAGAGAACGGTCAGAATTTAAATCGTACCCAGTTCTTTCTCAAAACAAACACTCAGCTCCACACCGGCATACTGGCCGTAATTTGGAATAATGCGGTAGTTGCTCTTTTTATAAAGCTGAATCGCTTCCGGTTGTTTATGTCCTGTTTCCAGGATGCATTTGGCGTATCCCAATTCCTTTGCCCAGTGTTCCAACTCTTTTAATATACGCGACGCAATGCCCTTTCCGCGTTTTTCCGGCAGCACATACATTCGTTTCACTTCCATTACCGATGGTTCGTACTCCTTGATTGCACCACAACCAACAGCAACACCGTTTTCATAAGCTACGATCACGTAGTTGATCTGGTCAATCTTGTTGTACTGTGCAAAGAAGGCGTGGTCTTCACCGTCGCGGATGGCGAGGTCTTTGTCTAGTGCTCTGACGAGTTGCTGAAAATCGGGGTTGGAGGAATCGGTGCGGATGAGTTGATACATGTTTGACCGTTTTAAATTGATGGGAGTGAAATTACGGAAAAGGTGAACTGATCAGTCGAACATGGCTAAATCAGGCTCAAGAAACACTTGCTTGGCTTCTGCGGAAGTGAAAATATCAAACGTATAATGTTGTTCCATCAGCTCCCGGAAGTTGAATTTAAGCCGCGGAAATTCTGCAATAAACTCACTGAAATTATCTGAATTCGATTTATTCATGAAATGAAAAACAGCTTTTACGGCGGCAGTCGTCAATGTTTGATTGTATTTCTCACGTGCGCCCAGGAAATCGACGTACTTCATCAATTGATTACTCACATTACGGATGGCTGATTCTTCGCCATACTTTTTCAGGTGGATCCATGCCAGCCTTAAATGTGCCTCATGCGTGAAAAGCTCAGGATTGAATGCACAGGATTCAAATTCGCGCTCGAAGGCAGCGTCTGTTAAGTCAAAATGGGATTTCATGAGATGAAGATAGAGAAAATGCAGTAAAGAGGCCAAGCCGTTTACCAACCTTTAAAACCACAATCTGTTGTGCATCAATTCAGCCATAAAAAGTGTGATATCTGTAACAAAAATAATTGGGTTTATAAGTATTACCTTCTTTCTTTAACGTTAAGCAGAATTGTTATCAAATATTAACATCGGTTTAGTTTCCTTAACAGAACCACGCTTTTAATCAAATTACCTTGCGAGTACCGGTCGGAATTTTACCACAACCAAGGCTTTTAGGGCTGGAGTTGATCCGGCAGGTGAGAAGTTTATAGTATTCATTTTAACACACTTTTTATGAGAACAATTGTTACACAATTTTTCAAAAATTGCACGATCGTAGCCTTTCTTGCGGTCACTGTTTCTGCAAATGCAGCAACGTACACTGCCGTTTCTTCCGGATTATGGTCAAACGGGTCTATTTGGGCTGATGGCGTTAGTCCGGGCGGATCGGTTGGTTTTCTTGACAACGTTGTGATCAATGCCGGTGTGAACGTAACGCTCGATATGGATGTCGAATTCACAGGCCTGCTAACTTCACTTCAAGTCAACGGAAGCCTGGAATCTTCTTCGTCGGCTTATATGCTGGATATGACAAGCGGGGTGATTTCCGGAACAGGGTCGATGACACTCCACAATCTTCGTTTCGGGTCTGTTGCAACCATGACCTTTACCGGTGATGCCAGTGTCGATAAACTATGGAACAATGCCGTGGCACTCGATCTGAGCGGCGATATGGAAGTAAACGACACACTTTTCCTGGATGCCGGTTCAATGAACCTGTCTTCGGGATCGCTGACGTTCATGTCCAGCGCTGTGATCCGGGTCGATAACGGTACCATGTCGGTTTCGGGTGGAGCGCTCAATAACAGCAATGATTACTCCGTGCGATACGTGGGAACAGACAAGACTGCCGGAATCGAATTGGCGGGCAGCGGACTGTCGGACGTATGGATCGACCTCGATAACAACTCGCAGGAATTATCCGTTTCCGGGAATATGACAATTGAAGGTGTGGTGCACCACGACCAGGGAATGATCAACCTGAACGGCGGAACGCTGACATTGATGGGAGATTATGTGCGAACAGCGGGTGCCAATTTTGTAGGAAGTGCTGCTTCCAGCCTGGCCATCCGCAGCAACGCTTCACTGAGCAGCTCGCTCGTGTTTGATGCAGATTATGATCAGCTGAACGATTTGACAATTGATATGGCCGATAACAACGCCAGCACCAATATCGGGAGTGATTTGACCATCAACGGTGCTTTGATGCTGGAAGACGGTGATTTTTATATGTCATCCGGCACATTAATGATGGAAAACGGAAGTGAAATTATTGTAACCGACGGTCATTTGATGAGTAGTGGTGGAACGTTCGACGGTGACAATTCCTACAGCGTAACGTATAACGGAACAGCTTCCGGTACAAGTGGCATCGAATTGACAGGAGCCGGATTGAACAACCTGACCATCGATATGGACAACCAATCGGATGCAATTGACATGGACAATGACCTTACCATAGACGGTTCATTGAATCTTGACAATGGCGGCCTGGAGCTGAACGGCTACGATCTCACACTGGATGGTTCGTTAAGTTCTACGATGCAGGGCTGGTTTGGCGGACATGAAGATTCCGATATTGAATTCAATACCGCTTCATTGGTGGGCGATACCGTTTGGTTCAGCTCCGGATCGAACATCTTCGGTGATTTTATCATCAACGCTACTGATGGCAGCGACCTGGTAATCGGGAACAATGTTGAAGTGGATAATCTTACCATGACTACCGGCGGTGTGCATATCCGTGATAATGAGTTGCGCATCAGTTCCACAGGAATGATCACCGGTGCCGACGAAAACCGTTATGTGCTGATCAATGGTACCGGCGGTTTGGTACAAAACATCCCGGTTTCAGGGCCGTACACCATGTTTCCGGTGGGAACCGACGAAGGTTATGCGCCACTCGGATTGCAGCAAAACAGCGGAACAGCAGGGTATTTTAAAGTGCATTCGCACAACCTTGTTTGGTCGAACGGTACATCCGGAATTGATTATGCTGAAGAGCAAGCAGTGGTCAGCCGTAGCTGGAATGTGGAATCGGAAGGCGGTGGTTCGCTCAACCTCAACGTAATGGCGCAATGGCAGGATGATTTTGAAGTCAATAGTTTCGACCGCAACGATGCGTACATCATGCATTACGATAACGGAAGCTGGGATGCCGCGAGCCAGGCTCCTGCCGCTGCAGACCAGGTAGGCGGATTGTACCGACTGGAACGTGAAAATGTGACTTCCGACGGGCCGTTTGCAGTTGGAACAGGTGAAGACCTGAACATCGACGAAAACGGTTTGATCGTGGCGGATATTTACCCGAACCCGGTACAAACCATTTTGACCAGCGAAGCGACATTCAGTGAAGTAACAACCGCAGCTGTGGTAGACGCATTGGGGAACGTGCTGTACAGCGCCAATGTGCTTGGCAATCACAGCTTCGACTTCACCAATTACCCGAACGGTGTATACTTTGTGAAATACAGCAATTCAACAGGAACCAGCTCTTACAGAGTGGTGAAATCAGCCTTATAAGTAGGTAGAGTAGTTTAGAGGGGAACGGGGTTGTGCTAAGGTGCAGCTCCGTTTTTTTAATATCTCAGTTTGGATGAGGTTATTCAGGCGCTTTTGAATCCAGGATTTGAAACTCAAACGTATTGTTTTTGGTTAGTTGATACTTGTAAATAGCTCTGCCTTCCACATGACCGTCATTGTAATCAGCAATTACCCAGTTATTACTGAGAATTTTGATGTTCCCAAACCTCATAGTTCCTCCTAAAACACCTTCTATAGGAATTAAATCCATTCGTTTCCGTAAAGAGCTTTCAATCGCTTTTTCTGGATCTTTTATCCCGTTTTCCAGGAAATAAGCGCCTTCATTTTGAACATCAAACCAATAGTTTTGATCTATTTGGACTTCTTCCAGCACTTTATTCAGGCTGTCAATTTTGTGCTTTAAGACATCGTTCTCCGATTGAAGTTTTTCAACTGCCACATTTGACTCGTCATTTTGCGTTTCACAGCTTAAAATGGAGAGTGATAAAATGATTACGATCAATTTTTTCATTACAGGGTTTGACTTTAAAAGTACTAAGAAGAACAATTTACGAAAGATATGGTTTGTTTTGAAAAAAGTGATAAATCACCGTGGCTCATTTTTCACCAAAAAGCTGCAGACTGTGTGGATTGGCGTTTTGACAGAAACTTCCCCGCACTCAATCCTCACACTCGCCCCTGAATTAAATGACCTTCTGACCAAACAAATTTGACCCGCTGAGCAAAATCATTAACTTCGTTATGCCCCAACTTTGTCCTAAGAAAAAATAGGTATTATGAAAAAAGTGATTTTGATTACAGGCGCTTCATCGGGAATGGGTAAGGTATTTGCACGCGATTTGGCGAAAGAGGGACATATCGTATACGGCGCGGCGCGCAGGGTGGAAATGCTGGCAGATCTGCACCGATACGGAGTAAAAACGCTTTCGCTGGATGTGACCGACGATGCTTCGATGCAGGCGTGCGTTCAGGAAATCCTGCAAAAAGAAGGGCGAATTGATGTGTTGGTCAACAATGCAGGCTACGGTTCTTACGGAACAGTAGAAGAAGTGCCGATGGAAGAAGCAAAACGACAAATGGAAGTCAATGTATTCGGGCTTGCGCGGATGACGCAATTGGTGCTTCCGGGGATGCGCAGGCAAAAAAGCGGTCGGATCATCAATATTGCATCGGTCGGTGGAAAGATTGCGACACCGTTCGGAGCATGGTACCATGCGAGCAAATTCGCCGTTGAAGGAATGAGCGATGCACTACGGATTGAGGTGGCGCCTTTCGGAATAGATGTTGTGGTCATCGAACCGGGTGGGGTAAAATCGGAATGGTCAGACATTGCTTACGAAAACTTACAGAAAACAACCGCGAATACGGCTTACGGTGAAATGGCCGGGAAATTCAAGGCTGCCTTTGAAAAGACCGTTGCGAAAAATGCCGAGCCGGAAGTGATCGGACGGCTGGTTTCACGCGCAGTGAATGCGGCACGACCAAAGACGCGTTATGTAGGCGGTTATATGGCTAAAACGGTACTGTTTTTCAGAAAATGGACCTCAGACCGGATGATGGACCGCATTCTTCTCAGTCAATTACCCAAATAATGGAAGATATTTTACAGCAAAACCTGCTCTTTTCCTGTGTTCATCACGAAAAATTCGGAACGGAGCAATTGATTGTCCATCATGCATTGTCCATTGTGGTCTCCGGTAAAATGGAGATCATGCTGGCAGATGGTGTGCACGTCGTGGAAGAAGGAACGATGGGAATTCTTCGCCGGAATACCTTGCTGAAAACAAAGAAACATCCGGCGGAAGACGGCCGGGCGTTCAAATCGTTTACCCTGTTCCTGACAGAAGAGCTGCTCCGGGCGTATGCGCTGCAGAATAATGTGCCCGCCCAGGAACGCTTCAAAGGTTCTCCGCTGTATGAAATTCCGCAGCGTTCCATCATGAAAGGCTTTTTCCAGTCGATTACGCCTTATTTCGACCAGCCGGATTATTTTACCCCGAAAATGTCGGAACTGAAGACCAACGAAGCTATCGAGCTGCTGCTGCAATTTGATCCTGAGATCCGGCAATTCCTGTTCGATTTTCACGAGCCGCACAAAATAGACCTCGAAGGTTTTATGATGAAGAACTTCCTGTTCAACATTCCGTTGGCAGAATTTGCCCGGTTGACGGGGCGCAGCCTTTCGACCTTCAAACGCGATTTCAACAAGGTATTTGAAGATTCTCCAGAAAAATGGCTGCGCAAAAGGCGGTTGTCGGAAGCACACAGCTTACTCAAACTCCGGAAACACAAGCCTTCGGAAGTGTATCTGCACGTTGGTTTCGAGAATTTTTCCCATTTTTCAACGGCATTCAAGCAAGAGTTCGGGTATAATCCTTCTGCGGTGGGCAAATAATAATAATGGTCTTACCCCAATTTATTCGTTTTCTTGCCAAAGGGCGAAGTCTGCGAATAGGAATAGTTGTTTTCATGCGTTATGAGTCGCACCAATACGAAAATCAGGAATCTCCTCACTTCACGTTTCGTCTTCCGTTGTTGTTTTTCACGGTAGGACTTGCTTAAGATAAATCGTAATGCGTTCATACCTTAAAGTTACGGAAAAGGAAGCCAGGGGACGGGGGATTTAGGATTATTTGGGTGATTCGTTTCCTTTGTATGTTGTTGCTCGCTCTGAAAAAAGAATGAGTAGGAGAGCGAGAATGAGGTACAAAAAGAAAGAGTATGTTTGATCTGTGCTTCGAACCGGAATCCCACACTCAATCCTCACACTCGCCCCTGAATAAAAAGAGCCTGCCAGACAGTGTGAGTGTGAGAGCGAGTCTTGAGGGGAAATAAAAAGAGCCAAAACAATAACTGTCTTGGCTCTTTTTATTTTAGTGGTGATGGACGGAATCGAACCGCCGACACAAGGATTTTCAGTCCTTTGCTCTACCAACTGAGCTACATCACCTAACCGTTCGGTTGCTTACCTTGATTCGGTAGGCGGGTGCAAAGATAGCAATAGAATTGGAAACGCCTAAAAAATCTTGAATTTTTTTCGGAATCGGGTGGAAATGCAGTGTATCTTTGTGTGGCATGATTGCCAATAATTATACGCTTGTTATCGACGCCGGAAACACCCGCATCAAGGTTGGAGTGTTTCATCATGCTGATTTGGAAGAAGTTCGGGTGTATACTGCCGAACAACTTTCCAACCTGAAATCCTTCCTGCAGGAACGCCGCGAATGGCCCGCAATTATCGCTTCCGTGAAAGCCGATAAAGACACCAAATGGATCAAACAATGGCTCAAAAACGCCATCATCTTTAAAACGTCGATGAAATTGCCGCTCAAAATGGGGTACGAAACACCCCAGACTTTGGGTGTCGATCGTATCTGCAACGCCATCGCCGGATTTCACCTGGCCAAAGGGGCCTGCCTGACCATCGATGTGGGGACTTGCATCAAATACGACCTCGTTACCGCCGACGGAACATACCAGGGTGGCAGTATCAGCCCGGGAATTGAACTGCGGTATCGCGCCATGCATACGTTTACCGGAAAATTACCGTTGATAGAAGACAAAGTAGTGCCGCCGGTGACCGGGAAGAACACACTAGATGCCATGCGCAGTGGTGTCATGCACGGAATTCGAGCGGAAATGCTGGGTTTTATCGCTCATTACAAGGAACAAATACCCGAATTAACAATTTTTCTAACGGGCGGCGGAGCCAACTACTTTGATTTAGGTTTGAAAAATGGCATCTTTGCCGACGATAATTTAACACTTAAAGGTTTGCAACTAACATTAGCCCATTATGATATATAAGCTTTGCCTCATTCTTACTATCGGTTTCGCTGGTGTTAGTTATGCTCAACCTATCTCAACTTCTCCTTTCAGCACACAAGGTATCGGTGAGTCCGGTGGATTGGAAGATCCACAATTCGGGGCTTATGGAAACGTGCGCGCAGCCATCTTCGATTCGTCAACGGTGAACCTGTTCAACCCGGCAAGTTATACTTCGCTGGCAAAAGATCAGCCGTTGTTTGCAATCGGTTTGTCGAGCCGTTTTTCGACCTACACTATGGGCGATGCTTCTTCCAACGCACGAATTGTTGCCCTTAACCAGATTACCATGGCGCTTCCGCTTGGAAAACGCTTCGGAATGGCGATCGGCCTGCAACCTTTCAGCCGTAAGGGATACAGCATCGAAGAAAAAGAGTTCGACGGAACAGACAGCATTCGCTATACCTATAAAGGTTCGGGCAATACCCAGGAAGTGTTGGGCGGACTGGCTTACAAATTCGTAAATACCAAACGCCACATGGCATCGCTGGGGATCAATTATTCCTACGTGTTCGGGTCGGTGACCGATGAGCGCCAAAGCTCGTTCATCGAATACGAGCCAACCGGCGGTGTCGACCAGACCAGCTACCGCTTGCATGCGTTCCATTATTCTGTCGGATTGAACTATTCGTTTATGCTCGACACGCTGAAAAACCAGTACCTGCGAATCGGAGCGGTTTATTCTCCGCAACAGCAATTGGCGGCGCACCGTGATTATTTCCTGTTTGCTACGACAGATCTGGGTGATCCCAACAAATACGATACGCTGATCTATACCGTCGACGACAAAGGCGAACTGGTGTACCCGAGCTCACTGACGATTGGGTTCAACTACTCGTTCCAGCCGAAGATGACGGAAACCTACAAACACAAAAACATCTACCAGCTCAGTGTGATGGGAGATTTCTCTTCAACCATGTGGAGTAATTACCGCGCTGATTTCAATACGGTGCACGAAGAAAATGCCTTTAAGGATTCCCGCCGTTTTTCATTGGGCCTGCAATTCATCCCAAATTATTCCAGTGCTTCCAAAGTAACGGGTGCAGCTGATTATTTCGGGCGTGTACGCTACCGTGTCGGTGGATACATCGGGTCGCTTCCGAACCTGCAAAACGGAACCCAGCTCCAGGAAATGGGCGTTACCGCCGGTTTGGGCCTTCCGATCTTCAGCCAGAAAACCAATTCGTCGTTTAACTTCAGCTTCCAGTATGGAACGCGTGGCAGCGATCAGCCCGATGCTATCAAGGAAAATTACCTCGGCGTGAATTTCGGAGTGATCCTGGCGCCTGCCAACTACGATCGCTGGTTCAAGAAATACAAGCTCGATTAACAGAATCCATGAGGCTTTCATCCAAAGAACGATACCTGATTTTCATTCCTGCTTTCTTATTGATGGCAAGAATGTTTGTTTCATGCGTCAACGATTTGGATTCGATCAAGCGGGTTACGTTCAAGCCGAATGATCCCGACGAAAAGACCACGGAGCTCTACCTCACTTATACCGATTCAGGCTATGCCAAGGTACGTTTATACGCCAAACTGGCCGAGTCGTTTACGAAGCCGACCAAAGTGGTAAAGTTCAGGGAAGGCGTGAAAGTGGAATTTTACAATGAAAACGGTACGCTGGCTTCCATCCTGACCGCTCTTTATGGTGAAATCAATGAAGAAATGGGCACGATGATGGTGCGCGATTCGGTGCAATTGTTCAACCCGGTCAAAAATCAGCGCATGGAAACCGAGGCATTGTACTGGAATCGGTCGGATAGCACTATTTTTACAGACAAAATGGTGATGGTGCGTACGCCGAAAGCCTTGTTTTATGGAACCGGAGCCCGGACCAAACAGGATTTTTCAAGCTACGTATTCCTGAAACCGCACGGGAAATTAGACATCGACGATAAAAAATAGAAATGGGTACTTACAACAAAATAATGGAATGGTTCTGGCTGTGTGTCGGCATTCTGATCATCGTAGTGGTGACGATTTTCGGCATCATGGAAGGATTTGATCGCTGGATTTATTACTACGGTTTGTCCATCTTCGCATTTGGAACATATTTCATGCGCCGCTGGATGCGCAAACGCATGGAAAAGCACCTGGCATGGATGGAAGAGCAGAAACGCCAGCAGCAATCCTAGTTTCCGACCGTTCATCAGTGATATGCATCCGAAACGGCCTGAAAACAAAGTTTTAACACTAATTCAACAAGTTGTGGTGCTGAATAACCGTAACTTACGGCAACATTTTTGAGGATTCATTGTTACCAATCGATCTTCATGCATTACCAGAAATATGCGAAACGGTACGCTGCTTTTAATCCTGTTATTGATTGCTTTTGCGGGCTTGTCCCAGCGAAAACTGACGGGCGTAGTGACCGATGAAAACAACCTGCCCATTCCCTTCGCTGATGTTTACGTCAAGAATAACATTGAACTCCGCACCCAAACCGATGTGGAGGGCCGGTATACCCTGCAGCTGTTCGAAGGAGAGTATTACCTTATTTTCGCGGCAATGGGTTACGACGAACGCGAAACGTATGTGACGATCCAGCTCACCAACGAAGTACGCGACATTCAACTCTTCCCGAGTAAGGTTTCCGACATTGAAGAAGTGGAAGTAGTGACCAAAAAATCGAACCCCGGACGGGAGATCATGCTCAAAGTCGTAAAGCAGCGCGAGCGGATGAACCCATGGAATTACCCGCATTCGACCGAAGTCTATATCAAAGCAACCGAAAAGATCGATCGCAAGCATGGGAAGCAAAACGCCGAGCAAAAACCTTCCGAGGATCCGTTTGAAGAAGAACGACGCAAAACACAATTGCTCGCCGGGAATATGAACCTTGCCGAAGTGCAGGCAACCCGTTATTTCGCTCCGCAAAACAAGGTGAAAGAGATCAGGAATGCGTTTACGCAGCATGGCGACGGACGTTTGCTTTATTACACCACTACGGTAAAATCAAACTTCAATTTCTTCGAAAACCTGATGCACCTGGATGATCTGCACGCCTCGCCGGTAAGCAGCCCGATCTCGGGACCGGGAATTTTATCCTACAAATACCGCCTCGAAGCACAATACGAAGAAAACGGCCATATCATCGACAAGATCAAGATCATTCCCCGATCGAGCTCTACCTCCACGCTGTCGGGTTATATCTACATCATCGACTCGTTGTGGCTGGTGCAGAAGCTTGAATTGACGATGGAAAAGGGAAACCTGCTCACGTACGATTATTTCACCATCAACCAGCAGTTCGACAACGTCGGCGATACGCTCTGCGTGCTGCGTGAACAGTTGCTGACTTACGGGGTGAAATACAAAGAGCAGACTTCGACCTGCACCACGGTTGCCAAATTCTCCGACTACAATTTCAATCCTGAATACGCCAAAAAATTCTTCAGCGATGAGGTGGCGATCACGACCAAAGAAGCCTACGAGCGTGATTCTGCTTTCTGGAAAGAAGAACGTGTGGTTTCCCTGACGCCTGAAGAACAGCGGTTCATCATTGTGAAAGACAGCTTGCGTGATGCCTTCAACCGCAAGGAATACCTTGATTCCATCGATGCTGTTTTTAATAAGGTCACAGTCTGGAAAGTGTTGTGGTTTGGTGTAGATCACCGCGACAGGCCCAAGCGCATCCAATGGACCATCAGTTCGATTGCCGCCATGACGCGACCGCTTTATCCTGCCGGACCGCGTGTTGCCCCCGGTTTCAGCTTTTATCGCAAGTGGGAAGATCAGCGCAGCATCGACAGCTATTCGGAACTTTCCATGGGGATTCTCAACGGCGACCTCAAAGGATCGTCGTGGTGGCGCTATCTCTACGATCCGTTCCACCAGGGCAATATCTACATCAGGGGGTCACACGAATTCGATGCGATCGTTCCGTTCGATGCCATCACACAGGTCTACAAACGAAGCAATTTCATTGAAGTCACGAAACTGCGGCTTGGCCATAATTATGAATACTTCAATGGGTTTTATGTCAATGCCGAGTTCGAATTTGCCGAACGCCGTTCTTTGTCGAAATATCAGAACCTGAGTACCTTCGATAGCCTCATTCCCAACGACCAATTCAAGGAGTTTGAAGGCTACCAGGCATTACTCGGTGAAATAACGGTGAGTTATACCTTCAAGCAGAAATACATGCGTGAGCCTTACCGCAAAGTGATACTTGGTTCTAAATGGCCGACAATCTATGCCTATTACCAGCGTGGAATCCCAAAACTGTTTGGGAGCGATGTCGATCACGAATACGCGATCGTAGGGCTGACGCAGAGCTTTCAGTTGGGAACGCTTGGAACTTCCAATTATCACATCAAGGCCGGGAAATTCCTGAGCTCGAAAAATCTAAAAGATGCCGATTTCAAGTACCAGCGGCGAAGTACGCCGTTGTGGTTTGCCAACCCGCTGTATTCGTTCCAGGACCAGGACAGTTCATTGCCGTCGAAAGAATATTACCTGGAAGCGCATTTTGTGCACCACGACAACGGAGCGATCATCAATAAAATTCCGTTCATGAAGAAAACCGGGATCGGTTTGGTAGTAGGGGTGGGAGCGCTGTATGTAGCCGAATACGATTGGCAGCACTACGAGATTTTCACCGGCCTGGAGCGCAGCTTTAAATTCTCCAAACGCCGTCTGCGTATCGGTATTTACGGTGTTGCTTCAGACGGAAATCACATCAATCCGCGGACTGCCTGGAAGATTTCCTTTGCGGTGCTCGATGACCGGAACATGAAGTGGAATTTTTAAGCTTTAAACACATAGGCACATAGCCATACAGAGTCACATAGAAAATAAATTATAATGAATTGATTCGCACATCAAAAAGCTATGTACTTATTCTTTCTATGTGACTATGTGGTAATATCCTTGTTTTCTAAACCAAACTCCTTATATTTGCCCCAGTTCTTTGTTTTTGACAACTTATGAAGAAAGGTGGAGGGATAGGCCCTGTGAAACCTTGGCAACCTCCGTCCGCGGAATAGGTGCCAAATCCAATCAGCCGCGGCTGAAAAGATAAGTAGTTACTGAAGTGTTTCACTTCCGCTCCTTCATAGTTGCATGACAAGTACATACAGGCTATGAAAAATATTACCGACATTCTTAAACAACGCATCCTTGTGCTTGACGGCGCAATGGGGACCATGATTCAGCGCTACCCGCTCGAGGAAGCCGATTTTCGCAAAGGCTGGTTCGAAGATCATCCGCATCCGCTCAAGGGGAATAACGACTTGTTGTCTTTAACGCGTCCCGACATTATCGCGCAGATTCACCGTGAATACCTCGAAGCAGGGGCAGATATTATTGAAACAAATACCTTTTCGGGAACCACGGTAGCGCAAGCCGATTACCACCTGGAAAAATACGTCTACGACATCAATTACCACAGCGCGAAGATTGCGAAAGAGGTCTGTGAAGAATTTACGGCGCTCAATCCTGATAAACCGCGTTTTGTGGCAGGTTCAATCGGACCGACAAACCGAACCGCTTCCATTTCTCCGGATGTAAACGATCCGGGTTTCCGTGGAATTACCTTCGATGAACTGGTGGTTGCCTATACCGAACAGGTCAATGCGCTGATCGACGGTGGCTGCGACATTCTGCTTGTGGAAACCGTTTTTGATACGCTCAATGCCAAAGCGGCTTTGTATGCCATCGACGAAGTGTACGAAGAACGCGGAATCCGCCTGCCAATCATGGTCTCAGGAACGATTACAGATCAATCGGGAAGAACGCTTACGGGCCAAACAACCGACGCATTCCTGGTTTCAGTGCAGCACATGCCCTTGCTGAGCATCGGGTTGAATTGCGCGCTCGGAGCTTCCATGATGCGTCCGTACTTACAGATTTTGGCGAACCAGGCTCCTTTTGCAGTAAGCGCACACCCGAACGCCGGCTTGCCGAATGAATTCGGGCAATACGACGAAACGCCTGAAATGATGGGCGAACAAATCGAAGAATTCCTCCGCGAAGGCATCATCAACATTATAGGTGGCTGCTGCGGCACAACGCCCGATCACATTCGCAAAATGGCCGAACTGGCACCTAAATACGCACCGAGAATCCTTGCTGAAACAGTATGAGCAATTTGTTGAGATTATCCGGCCTCGAGGCCATCACAGTAACCCCTGAAAGTAACTTTATTAACATTGGCGAACGGACCAATGTGACGGGATCGCGAGCGTTTTTGCGCATGATCCGGGAAAATGATTTTGAAGCAGCGCTTTCCGTTGCCCGCGAACAGGTCGAAGGCGGTGCCCAGGTCATTGATATCAATATGGACGAAGGAATGATCGACGGCAAGGAAGCCATGGTCAAATTCCTGAACCTGATCGCTGCCGAGCCCGATATTGCAAGGGTGCCTGTTATGATTGACAGCTCGAAATGGGAAATCATCGAAGCCGGGCTTAAATGCATCCAGGGAAAAGGGATCGTCAACTCGATTTCTCTCAAAGAGGGAGAGGAAAATTTCATCGCCCAAGCCAAAAAGATCAAGCGTTTCGGTGCTGCTGTGGTGGTGATGGCGTTTGATGAAACTGGCCAGGCCGATAGCTACGAAAGGAGAATCCAGATCTGTGAGCGCTCTTACCGGGTGCTGGTCGACAAGGTGAATTTTCCGCCGCAGGACATCATCTTCGACCCGAATATTTTTCCTGTTGCTACCGGGATGGAAGAGCACAACAACAATGCGCTCGACTTTTTCAATGCCACAAAGTGGATTCGTGAAAACCTCCCGGGTGCGCACGTGAGCGGTGGTGTTTCCAATGTTTCGTTCTCGTTCCGTGGAAACAATGCTGTGCGTGAGGCCATGCATTCCGTGTTCCTGTACTATGGAATTCAGCATGGTATGGATATGGGAATCGTAAACCCCTCGATGCTGGAGATCTACGATGACATTGACAAGGAACTGCTCGTGTATGTGGAAGATGTGATCCTGAATCGCCGACCTGATGCAACCGAGCGACTGCTGGATTTTGCCGAAAGCTTCAAAGGTGAGGACAAAAAAAAGGAAGTGGAGCTCGAATGGCGAAACGCCCCGGTCAACGAACGGCTTTCGCACGCCCTGGTAAAAGGAATCGTGGATTTCATCGATGAAGATGTGGAAGAATGCCGCCACCAGTATCAACGCCCGATCGAGGTGATTGAAGGTCCGTTGATGGACGGTATGAACGTTGTTGGCGACTTGTTCGGAAGCGGGAAAATGTTCCTGCCTCAGGTTGTGAAATCAGCGCGTGTCATGAAGAAGGCGGTGGCTTACCTGTTGCCGTTTATCGAAGAAGAAAAAGGCGGTAAAAGTGAAACGGCAGGGCGCATCATCATGGCAACCGTGAAAGGTGATGTGCACGACATCGGTAAAAATATCGTTGGTGTGGTGCTTGGCTGCAACAACTACGAAGTGATCGATTTGGGCGTTATGGTGCCTGCTGACAAGATTATCCAGGCGGCGATTGAGCACAACGCACAGGTCATCGGACTTAGTGGTCTGATTACGCCTTCGCTTGATGAAATGGTCTATGTGGCCAAAGAAATGGAACGTGCGCAGCTCGATATTCCGCTTTTGATTGGTGGAGCCACAACTTCAAAAGTACACACAGCTGTAAAGATCGAACAAAGCTACGAGCGCGGGCAAACCGTTCATGTGCTGGATGCCTCGCGTTCGGTAACGGTGGTGGAACAATTGCTCGGGCATAAAAAAGAACAGTTTGTCGAAGACCTCAAACGGGAATACACGCGCCTGCGGGAGCATCACGAAAAACACCGTGGTGCCAAGCAATTGCTTTCACTGGAAGCGGCTCGCGCCAATAAATTGCAGCTGACGTTTGACGAATCAACAGTTGCGGTTCCGAAAGAATTGGGGGTACAAACGTTCGGTAATTTTCCGTTGGAAAAACTGGTCGACTACATCGATTGGACGCCGTTCTTCCAGACCTGGGAGCTGCACGGACGCTTCCCGAATATCCTCGAAGATGAGGTAGTTGGAAAAGAAGCAAAACAGCTCTTTGCCGATGCGCAGGCCATGCTGAAAAAGCTGGTCGACGAAAAATGGCTCACCGCAAAAGCGGTAGTGGGAATTTTCCCGGCAAACAGCATCGGTGACGATATTGAAATTTATGCCGATGAAACGCGTACTGAAGTTATTAACGTTCAGCATACGCTTCGCCAGCAAACCACCAAAGTTTCCGGTCAACCCAACCTGGCGCTTTCCGACTTTATTGCACCGAAAGAAAGCGGTGTAAAGGACTATATAGGTGGTTTTGTGGTCACAACCGGTCACGGTATCGATGAGCATATTCAGCGTTTTGAGGACGACCACGACGATTATTCCTCCATCATGCTCAAAGCACTGGCTGATCGGCTTGCGGAAGCATTCGCAGAGTACATGCATGCGTACGTACGAAAGGAAAAATGGGGTTACGCACCCGAAGAGTCACTCGACAATGTGGAATTGATCCAGGAAAAATACCGGGGCATCCGTCCGGCACCGGGTTATCCAGCCTGTCCCGACCATACTGAAAAACCGGGGTTGTTCCGAATCCTGGACGCAACCGAAGTGAGTGGTGTTTCATTAACCGAAACGCTGGCTATGTGGCCTGCTGCTTCTGTCTCCGGCTGGTATTTCGCGCATCCCGATTCAAAATATTTTGGTCTGGGTAAAATCACCGGTGAACAGGTAGAAGATCTCGCTCGTCGAAAAGTTAGAGATATAGAGGAAATGAGGCGTTGGTTGGGAAGCAACCTAAACGATTAAAACTGCGTTTATTAAGTATTACAGCGTTAAAATTTGAACATTAACTCAGGTTTGCTGTGAGTTAAATTTAGATGATTAGCAAGAAAAGTCTTTTTCTTTTCTTATTATTGGAAAGCTGTAATCGAACTAACGCATCAAAATATGAAGCATTTACTCCTCTACCTCCTTCTAACTCCACTATTCTGTTTAGCACAACCCCCAACAGCCCAATTTACAGGGACACCTGCGGCTGTTTGTCTGGGTTCACCGGTTTCATTTGTCAATCAATCGACGAATGGCGGCTCGCCGATCACCAACTTTGGCTGGGACTTTGGAGATGGTAACTCGTCGACCCAAACGAACCCGTCGCATGTATACAGTGCTCCCGGGACGTATACGGTAACACTGGTTGTTACTGCTGCAAATGGCCAGGCCGATGCCGAGGTAAAGGTGAATTACATTACCGTAAATCCTGCACCAACCGCTGCTTTTACAACTTCTACCAACGGATGTGTATTGCCGGTAGGAGTGACGTTCACCAATACGTCTTCCGGGGGAGCGACTTACGCCTGGAATTTCGGCAACGGGCAAACTTCGACCCAGCAGAATCCGGCGGTGGTCAATTATGCGACGGCAGGAACTTACAACGTTTCGCTGATCGTGACCAACAGTTTCGGTTGTAAAGATACCATCACACAAGCGCTGGTGGTTTCCAACTTCCAGGCCGGAATTACCGCTCCGGCAACGGCCTGCGAGGGCGTTCCGGTAACGATCAACGACAACTCAACGGTAGGCGCCAATTCCTGGAACTGGTCTTTTCCCGGTGGTTCACCTGCCAGCTCATCCGGTCAGAACAACTCGGTAACCTATCCATCAGCGGGAACTTATACGATCTCGCTGACCGCACAAAATACAGGCTCAGGCTGCTCGGGCAACACGACGCAGCAAATCACGATCCTGCCAAGCCCGGTGCCGTCATTTACGGCTGTACCGACAACAGGTTGTGCACCGCAATCGGTTGTGTTTACCAATAACAGTCCGGCCGGTTCCAACTTTGTGTGGAGTTTCGGTGACGGAACGACCTTCAACGGACAAAACCCGCCGGCACATGTGTATAACGCAAACGGTAATTACAGCGTAACGCTTACAATGACCGGGGCGAACGGTTGTACGGGAACTGTCACCCAAAACAACTACATCAACCTTACACCTCCGGATGCATCTTTTACGGCTGATGTCGTAGAGGGCTGTGATCCGCTTTCTGTGCAATTCACCTCCACATCGACTTCTTCCAATCCGATTGTAAGCTGGTTGTGGACTTTCGGCGACGGAACCACTTTCAATGGACAAAACCCGCCGGTTCACGATTACGCGGTAGGCGTTTATGACGTTTCGCTGGTGATTACTACACAAAGCGGCTGTGTCGGTACCGATACGATTGTCGACTACATCCAGGTCGGACACATCGATGCCGTAAATTTCAGCATTGATCAAAGCCCGGAATGTGCCAAAACATCGATTGATTTCACCAACCTGAGTGTAATCAACGCGCCGCATGATCCGAGTGAAGTAACATATTCGTGGGACTTCGGCGACGGCGGAACGGCAACAACCGAAAACCCGAGTTATTCCTATCCGAACGATACCGGTTACTTCGATGTACAATTGATCGTTGATTTCAGAGGTTGTCTCGATACGCTCATTCAGCCGAATGCAGTGTATATCAAAGCACCGATTTCACGTTTCCAGCCGGCACAGACCTTGTATTGCAACCCGGCAAGCTTCCCGGTAAACGTAGTCGTGAACGACCAGTCGATCATTGGTGCCATTCCCGATGATGCCGATATGATCTGGCGTTGGGGTGATGGAACGCAAACCAATTTTGACGATCCTGATTTCGATGATGCCAACCTTGGGACAACGAGCCACAACTACGGTGCTTACGGAACGTATACGATTACCCAGGTTATTCATAATTATACTACCGGTTGCGAAGACAGTACAACGGCAACGATCTACATTTCGCAAACCGTTGCATCGTTTACGGTTTCCAACGACAGCGTCTGCGAAAACTCGGCTATGACCATGCTTTCAACCTCCACATCAACACATCCGTTCGGAACATACTCGTGGAACATGGGTAACGGGCAAACGGTTTCGGGCCAGAATCCGAGCTACAGTTATCCGAATTCGGGGACATTTACCATCACGCTCACAGCTACCAACAGCGTAGGTTGTGCCGATGACCAGACGTTTACTCCAATGATCGCGCTGGAAACACCTGTGGCGCAAATATCAGCCAGTGATAACGCAGGTTGCGCACCGTTCGATGTGACGTTTACCAACGGTTCGTCAGTAGCTGGAAATGGTGTTCCGCTCGAAAGCTTTGTATTTACTTTCCCGGATGATGGTTCCACACAAAACACGACCAACGTGCTAACGACAGTGAATCACCAGTTCAATACCGAAGGCTCGTTCTCGGTTTCATTGGTAGCGACCGATGAATTCGGCTGTGTTTCAGCTCCGGCAACAACCTTGATCACGATTACCAAACCGGTAGCAAGTTTCACAGTGGATGCCGTGGTTTGTGATGAAGAAGTATTTACCGCTACGAACGGCTCTACAGGTGCCGGTCCGCTTACCTACGAGTGGTTTACCGACAACAATCCGCAGTCGAACGCGACCAATTTTACAACTTCGTTCAACGAACCGTCCAATCCTTCATCTGCCAGTACGGCGCACGACATTACGCTCATCACTACCGATGTAAACGGCTGCAAAGACACCTTGCTTGCGCCGGTTACGGTTTCTACCCCGGTAGCAATCGTAGATTATGTTTTGGATGGAGCAGCCACCAATTCCAATGGCGATTATACGTGTCCGCCGGTATTTGCCGACTTCACCGACCAGTCGTTGACGCTTGGGAACATCGTTTCGTGGAACTGGGCGTTCGGTGACGGAAAGACATCCACGCTGGCTTCGCCGAACAACACCTATGTATTCCCGGGAACTTACAGTGCTACGTTGGTGATCACCGATGAGTACGGTTGTACAAGTGATACGACATTGGTTGACTTCCTGACGATCTTCGGGCCTACGGCTACACCAAGCTGGACACAAGATCTGAACGGTTGCGGTCAAAATGTGGTGTTCGACATCGGAACGACGGAAAACGTGACCGAGATTGTCTGGAACCTCGATGATGGAACGATCGTAAACGATTCGACCTTGTTCCTGCACATTTACCAGAATGTCGCTACCTACAATCCATCCGTTTCGATCTACGATTCAAACAACTGCCAGGTCATCTATCCTCTCGATCCGGTTACGATCCCGGACAACGGCTTGAATGCCTACTTCACTGCAAGTGCAACTGATGTACAATTGGGAACTACGGTTTACTACGACGATCAGTCAACCTCTACGCAAGCTCCGATCATAAGCTGGACGTGGGATTTGGCCAACACACCACCGTTCACAAACGGTAACGGAAGTTCGGTTTCCAGCTATTATGTGAGTCCGGGTGAGCAGGTGATTACGCTGACTATCGTCAACGCATTGGGTTGTATCGATCAATACCAGCTGATCGTAACGGTTGATGACAACTTCTCGATGCCGAACGTAGTAACAGCCAACGGCGATGGTTTGAATGATTTGTTCGAGTTCCCTATCGACATTTTCGAATCCTTCGATATTGTGATCCTCAATCGTTGGGGCAACGTGGTACAGGATAAAACCAACCAGACAGGAACTGTTTTCTGGGACGGTACCAATAACGGCGGCGAGAAATGTTCTGAGGGTGTATATTTCTACAAACTCAACGCGACGCTGCTGGATGGAACCGAATTGCAGAAAGAAGGATTCTTGCAGTTGTATACCGGTAACTAAGAAACGATTTGAATAATAAGAAAGGAGTTCTGCGGAGCTCCTTTTGTTTTTTACGCCATTTTGTCACCTTTTTTTCTTCGGTTTGATTCTTGACGAAACATCCGCGTGAAAAAACAAAACAACCAGTTTGGCTCCCCGCTTGAAGCGATTCTTTACCCGTTTTTATTATTGGTATTGATGTGGGTGATCTATTGGGCCGAGCGCGTTTCGGGGTATGATCTTGTGCAGTTTGGCCTTCGGCCGCAGGCATGGGAAAGCTGGAAAGGCATCATTTTCATGCCATTATTGCATGCTCCGAACGATTTCAAACACATCATCAATAATTCATTGCCGATCTTCCTGCTTTTTGCTGCGCTGATCTATTATTACCGCGAAATCGCGTTCAAAGTGTTTTTCATTTCCTGGTTGGTCACCGGGCTTGGTGTGTGGGTATTTGCCACCGGAACGGCTTACCACATCGGTATGAGTGGTGTGATCTATGCTTTGTTCGGCTTCCTGTTTATCTCCGGTTTCCTGCGTCATTACAGGCCGCTGCAGGCAATTTCGCTGTTTGTGGTGCTGATGTACGGAAGTATGGTCTGGGGGATTTTCCCGCAAAAGGCTGCTGTTTCATGGGAAGGACATCTCAGCGGATTGTTCATTGGGGTCATGCTTGCCATTCTGTATCGTAAAAAAGGACCGCAGGGGCCGAAATATCAATACGAGATCGAAAAGGAACTCGGAATAGAGCCACCCGATTTGGAAGGCATGTACAATGCTCGGCTGGAAGCGCTCGAAGCGGAGCGATTGGCCATGGAAGAACGTTTCCGGCAACAAACCGAAGGTTACCAGGTGGTGTATCACATTCGCCCGAGAACGCCTGAGAACCCTACTGAGGAAGAAAAACGTCAGGACGGTAACGCAGCAGAATAGTTCCGGTTCCCCGAATGATGTGCGACCAATCGTCGAACGGGAAGGTCATCGTGATGAACTCACAGGTCTTTAACCCGATGTACTCATCTGCGCAGTAGCTCGCCAGGTCCGATAAGCCATCGTTGTGCCCGATGATGGTAATTACCGGGGCTTTTTCAGAAGCCAACTCTTCTAACAAACCTGATTGAGAAGCCATGTAGAGGTTGTCGCGGTATTCCACGCAGCATTGCTCGGCCAGGTGCTGGCAAATAATCGATTTTGTTTGTCGCGTTCGGGTAGCGGAAGAACAAAGAATGGTTCCCAGCTCGATGTGGTGTGATTGCAGGTAATGGCCCAGTAAATTGGATTGCGCAATGCCTTTTTCGAGCAGTTCGCGGTCTTTGTCTTTACCGGTGGCGGATTGTTGATTCGTTTTTGCGTGTCGTATGATGTGCAGTGTAAGCATTTGAATAGTTTTTTTAAGCCGTTTAGTAGTTTTTCCAACCCTTTCCAAATATAGCACGTTATTACCTTCAGTCGCCAATGATGAAGCTATAAATATTCATTAACTTGCAAAAGAAAAGTCAAATCAGAACGATTGGGAAATACATGCACATAACATCCGAAATACTGGCCGCATGTGCAAAGAACGATCGTCGTGCACAGAAACAACTTTATGAGTACACGTATCGTGTGCTGATGAGTGTTTGCATGCGTTATTATTCCAATGAAGAAGATGCACGTTTTGCCTTTAACAATGGTTTTTTAAAGATCATCAACGGTTTGGCGACCGTTAACCTCGAAGAGATCAATTATGCAGGCTGGTCCAAGCGCATTATGGTGAATGTGCTGATCGACGAATACCGCAAAAACAAGAACCATCACACGTTCATTTTCGCGAAAGACACCGATCGGGAACTGGAATTGTATGCCAACAACACCTCCAATGAGGGTGAAGAAAGCATGAATTACCAGGCCATCATGCAGCTATTGACCACGATCCCGCCAATCAGCGCCCATGTCTTTATCCTGTATGTGATCGACGGCTACAATCACAAGGAAATTGGTGATTTGCTGGAGATTACGGAAGGAACGTCGAAATGGCACTTATCTACGGCGCGAAAACAATTGCGCGACCGGTTGGAGGAAATCGAATTGTTGAATGAAAAACGTTTTGCCATATGAGTTGGAACGATCAGGATATTGACCAATTATTCAAAGGCGCAAAGGCTCCGGAGCCTGCTCCTTTCCAGGAATCGTTTTGGTTGGAAATGGAGGCGATGCTTCCGGCTGAAAAGCGTAAAAAGGCCGGATTATGGTGGGTTGCCAGCGGCGCAGCCACGCTGTTATTGCTTGCCGGAGGCGGATTTTGGATCGCGAACCAATCAACAGAAAATACCGACCTTTCCGGTCAGATGAAACCGTTTTTGGGAATTAACCGTTACCAAACCGTTTCCAACGACGTAGATGGTTTCGTTGAGGCCGCTGCAAGGGAAAACAGTACCGGCATAACGGCTAACACTGAGGCACAGCCTTTAACTACCGCTAACATTTCCTCAAACAACACATCCGTTTCCGTTTCAACGGAACAGCCACTTCCTGAAGTAATTCCCGCCGATAACCTGGCAGAAAGCAGTGTTATGAATTCTGCTCCGCAAACTGAAGAGCCTGTTTTTGTGGATGAGCTTCCTGCGCAAGATCTGAGACTGGATAAACCAACGGATCTTGACAAATACGGTTCCCTGCAAACCAATTGCAGTGATCTGAATCAGTGCATGCTGGATGCCGTGGAATTTCCGAAAGCCCCACGCTTCTATATCCAGGCATCTGCCGGCATCGGGCAATCAGCGCAGCACGTAGTCGGGAAGTCCGATTTGGTGCATTTCTACACAGTGGGCGGTGGCTTGTACAAAAAATTCGATCGCATGGTCTTTACCTTCGGGGCCAACATGCGGGTTGATTTCACCGGTAATATCCTGTACACGACTTATCCGTCGAATAACACGCGCATTGACACCAAATACAGCCAGCTGTACTCCTTTGAAATGCCTGTTTCCATGGGTTATGAAGCCGGGAGGAATTCCATCGTTGCAACGGTAACACCGGGCTTCCAGACCGCTTTTTCAGGCAATCAGCAGGAAACTCAAAGCAATGTGGTGGTGCGTTCGGAACAAACTTTCGGAAAGATCAGCAATGCCAAAACGCTGACGATGGAAATCGGAGCAACTTACTGGCGTACAATGGCACCAAACTGGTACCTGGGATTCGGAATGAATGTGGATATCCTGAAGCCGTTTAATTCAACCATGTATGCCGGTGAACAGCGTTTCCTGCCGTTGAACGGGCAATTATGCCTGCGTCGTACGTTTTAATTGATTTCCAGATTATTTTGTTGAATTTCAAACCGTTTAGCAAAATCTGTAAACAGTGATTTTGCAATAACGCGATTTCCCGATTTGGCAACATTGCCATTTCGCAATATTACGTGTCTGACTAACTAAATAGTTTGATTGAAGTGCTGTGAACGTGATTTCCAGTTTATTGGCACAGATAATTCCGTATATTTGGACTGTAATTCTAGAAAACCATGAAAAAACTATTACTAGCTGTCGGACTGATTCCTGCTGTTTCGTTCGGACAAATTACCCTTAACGATACACATTTTCCGGTGGCCGGCGATCAATTGGTAATGAGTACCACATTAGACCTTTCGCTGGATTACATGTCTACCGGTGCTAATTACACCTGGGATTTTTCAGGATTAACGCCGATGAGCCAGCGTTTCACCGATTACAGGGATCTTGACCAGGCGTCTTTCTTGTCGAACCTTCTTTTCGGCCCGCTTGCAAATGTCAATTACCGGGCAAGCTACTTTGCACCGACGACCGATTTACCGTTAGACCAAATCACGTCAGTCTTGCCGATAACAATAGAAGACATCACCTTGTTTTCCAAATCGTCTCCGACAGCATTGACCATGGTAGGTTACGAATTTGTAATCAGTGGACAGGGAATACCTGCCAAGTCCGATACTATTGAAACACGTTATGAATTCCCGTTGGAATACGGAGATTCCTATGCATCGAGAGGTTACACCGACCTGGATCTGAACCCGATCTACAACGCGAAATGGATTCAACACCGTTACAAGGAATCAACAGTTGACGGCTGGGGCGTGATTACGACTCCTTACGGTACATTCGACGCTTTGCGTATTCACCACCGTGTACTGGAAAACGATTCGATCTACGTGAGCCTTGATACGACAGGTTTTTGGGTAGGTATTCCGGTTCCTGAAACCCATGAATACGAGTGGCGTGCCGCGGAAGAAAAAGAAGCGATTTTACGCGTTCGGACAGCCGTTATTTTAGGTTCGGAGCAGATTACTTCGATTGAGTACCGCGACGAATACAATGGGTTGGGCTTGAACGAAGAAGAATTGGCATTCTCGCTGTTCCCGAACCCGGCAACGGATGAACTGACTGTTGTAACTTCCGGTGAAGTGAAAGAAATTACGATTTTAGACCAGCAGGGACAAACCGTAAAATCGGTTGAATGGCAAGGTGGTTTACCTGTTATCAGCGTAGGCGATATCGATGCCGGGGTTTATCATTTGGTGGTGACGACTGCCAATGGCAAAGCAACGAAGCTCTTTACAAAACAATAAAGGCATTAAAAGGTAGTTGGAAACTCTGTTCATAGAGCGGAGTTTTTTTGTTGCCTGTGGCGTGGTCTTTAATCCGTATCTTTGTGCAGAAGCAAGCCGGCTGTCGCTCCGATGTTATCGGGGAGGAAAGTCCGGGCAGTGAAGAGCAACCGTACTTCCTAACGGGAAGGTCGTATTCCGGCGACAGAATGCGAACAGAAAGTGCCGCAGAAAGGAAAACTACCCCTGGAGTTGATTTTTGGATCACTTCAGAGGAAAAGGTGAAAAGGTGAGGTAAGAGCTCACCGTCTTTATGGTGACATAAAGTGCAAGGTAAACCTTACGGACTGAAAGACCATGTATACCAAGGCTTGAGGGCTGCTCGCCCGATCTTGGAGGGTAGGTCGATGGATTTTGGCCGCGAGGCCCGAACCAGATAAATGACAGCCAGTTCCATTCAGTTAATCCTGAGAACGGAATGTACAGAACCCGGCTTATGGCTTGCTTCTTTTTTATTTTCCTACTGAATTCAAAAGTGATTGTGCTTCCATCCGTCTTTGGTGAATTCGTGGGAAACAAAAAACCTCTCGCCCAGACGAGAGGTTCCAATATCTTTGTTTGAAGTTTATGCAGCTTTTCGCAATGTGTTGATAATGGTTTTGGGGTCCTGGAGATAATTCGCAGGGCCAAACATCACTACCTTGTAGAGTGTTCCATCCACTTTAAAACGAATGGACGTCAGTCGTAAACCCAGTACTTTTAGGGTTTTGACACCACGGATCGAACGCAATTCGGTCACTTTGAACTTTCCGAACGAGTATTTCACGATCAGCATGTCGTTTTTAATGTAAGCGGAGCCGATAATTTTCCAGACGAATGACAGGAAATAGACCATCCCGCCCAGGAAGAAAGCAGATACGGTAAAAAATAACGGTGTTGCACCCTGTGAAGCTAGAAGAGCGTATCCGGTAACGATACTCATAGCAAAAAAGACAAAGAACAAGGCCAGCGGAATCCGTGTACTGGTTTGCCTGCTGAGCTCAATGGGCTCCCGAAGAGTGATTTTTTCTTGTAGTGTAGTAGCGATCGTTTTCATAGTAACTTGGGTTTATCGGTGTGAATGATGCAACCAAAATCGATATAGTTAACGCTAAAAATACTTAATTTTCAGGTTAATACCGCTTATAGATACGATTTTAAAAAAGAAAAGGTTTCAATTAATGAAAATTTCAACATTTTCATCGACTATTTTAACGTTCCTACTGAATAGAAAGCGATCGGATGTACCAATTGGGAGTAACGTGCTTTTTGACAGGCAATTGATTTCTGCCGTTGGCAACCGAATAGGAATTTGCCATGTAAAAAGAAAGGAAATTGGCTGCCACAGCGCCGTTTCTTCCGTAGCGGTACAGGCTGAGGGTGCAGGTGCGTGAAATGGTTCTTTTTTTGTCGATAAGGTAGTAGCGGCATTCGTTGGGAATGATGCCTGCAGTACTGTCATCGGCAAAAAAAATACGGTCTACAAAGTCGGATAAAGCAAAAAGCCGCTCGTTTCCGTATTGGGTTGCCGGCCCTGTTTCGGCATTTAGCCAGTTATAATTGGTGCCAGCCAGTAAATCGCGGTACTCTTCGTGCTTCTCTCGGAGGATCAGTTTCGGGTGCAAAGCTGTTTTTTTTAGGTTCAGCGGCCCGCAATTCTGCAGCGAATCTTTTGGCTTGCAGACAATGAGCGGATCATGGCAAACAGGGATCCATCGGTGGTGCGTGTTGTTGAACTGGCGTTCGAGGCGACTGAAAAGTTCCGGCGACTGAATGCTTTTAAGCGCGTTCAGGTTGGAAAGCTCCTTTCGCAGAGCGGCGTTTTCGATGATCAGGATATCGATTTCGGCATTGTACTTTTCCGACCGGATGCGTTGCAGGATTGCTTCGGGTTTCAGCACTTCTTTTTTAATGCTCACTTTGTAGTTGTGTCCGAACTGATTGATTACCAGGCTATCTTCTTTCGATAAATGGTCGGCAACGATGCACAGTGATTTTTTTTTCGTTGGTTGTACTTCATCGATCCAGCACCCCGAAAAGGCAGTCCCGAGCAAACAAACAATGAAAATCAACCGTAGGTTCATACGCCAAAGATAGCGATGTTTTATACTTTTGCATTAAAATCAGGTAACGTGTCAGGAAATTCAAACAGCAAGCAGCATCAATTGAAAGTTGGTCAATTGTTAACCGATCTCAGAAGCGGCGATGAGCTGAAAGTGGGTGCGGCGATCAAGTCGTTTCATGTACACGGTGATGCAGGTGTGATCGCTCCGTTGGTGGAAGTGTGGCGCGGAGGCTTAAGTGAGGAAAATACGGCTGCCATGATGGAGTTGTTTGAGGGATTGAAAGACAGCTCGACCGTTGCGCCGCTGATGGACGCTTTTCGCGACGAAGCAAATGCACCCATCAAGCGCCAGTTGCTAAGCGCTTTCTGGAACAGTAAGCTCGATTTCAGCGCTTATTTATCCGATTTTGTGCTCTTTGCCATTGACGGTGATTTCCTGGATGCATTCGAAGCCATTACGCTGATCGAGCAATTCGAAACACTGGTTCCCGAATCGGCTATTATGGAATCGCAGTTGTTGCTTAAAGAATATTTCGGCGGGACCGAGAACCGGGATGAACAGAAAGACACCATTATCGGTGATATTGCTTTGATGGTAAAGCAGTTTGATGATGAGTCGGATTCGGAAGGATTGTATTTGGACTAGAGAACGGCCTTGACTAAACTATTTAATTAGTCAGTCACGTAATATTGCAATTTTGCAATATCTGAAAATTACAAAACTTATTTCAACTGGAATTTTCCGCTGAAAACCAATGAGCGAGAATTAAAACAACCCGTTGATTTCAGCGTCGATTGCATTGATGATCTTACCCAAATCTTCCTGGTTCTCCGGAAAACGGTTGTTGTCGATGTCAATGATGAGCAATTTCCCGTTGTCGTAAGTCGAAATCCAGGCTTCGTAACGCTCATTCAGACGTTTCAGGTAATCCAAACGGATGCTTTCTTCATATTCACGGCCACGTTGCTGGATCTGGTTGACCAGTGTCGGAACGCTGGCACGCAGGTAAATAAGCAAATCCGGGGCGGAAACAAAGGAATCCATGAGGTTGAACAGCGAGAAGTAATTTTCAAAATCACGCGTGGTCATCAATCCCATCGAATGCAGGTTCGGCGCAAAAATGAATGCATCCTCGTAAATCGTCCGATCCTGGATCACTGCATTTTTGGTGCTCTGGATTTCCTGGATTTGCGTGAAACGACTGTTCAGGTAATAAATCTGGAGGTTGAACGACCAGCGCTGCATATCCTCGTAAAAGTCATTCAGGTAAGGATTTTGCTCCACATCCTCGAAATGTGTTTCCCAACCGTAATGCTTTGCCAGCATCTGTGTTAACGTTGTTTTCCCTGAACCGATATTTCCTGCTACTGCGATATGCATCTTACCATTATTTTGCGACTGACTAAATTACAAATTCTAGCCACATGGCACTGAAATGTGGAAAAATAAAAGGCATGTGATGAAACGGGAAAAAGTAGACTCAATATTTCACCATCCACCTTAGGCGGACACAAAGTTTTTGAAGGCTAGACGTGTTAGAAGATCACGAAGGGAGTGTTGGTATAACAACCGACTTGTTTTCAACGCAGCCACGGCGGATAAGAACGCGCAGTTTTTTGGAAGGATAGGTGTATTAAGACCATTTCTTGGTGCATTTGTGATGAAAAGCGATACTTTCCCGTGTAACAATTATTCAACCAACTCGAAGCTGATCAATTGCGTGGCCGTGCTCACAAACAGGCGTTTGCCTGCGAAAGAAAACCACTTGATCTCTTCGCCGGAAGCCAGCTCGAAAAACGGTGTGAGCTTCTCGGTTTCTTCATCCGAAAACCGGATAAACTGCTTTTCGGCGACTAAAAAACCGGTCGAGAACGGTTGAATGTGCGTTCCCGAAACGGTAATTGCACTCAGGAAGCTCCCGAAATTGTCGAACGTAATCACTTGCCCGCGGTTATCGAAGACATACAGCTTGTTTTGGAATTCGGTGAGCTGAAGCACGGTGCCAAGGTCGACCAGCGTTGCCAGGTTTTGAACAATTTGTCGCTGGCTGTTGCGGATCGTGATTAGCTGCAATTCGCTGTTGAGCTGGTCGTAGACCCAAATGCGGTCGGTTTGTGCCGAAGTACTGAAATGTTGTGCCAGGTTTACACCAAGTTCCGTGAGCTCAATGCAGCCCGGTTGAAGTGCCAGTGCATTGTCGAGGTAACAAACGCGCTGCTGGTCTTCCGAGAAAATGGCAATCTTCATCCAGTTGGAAGCATCGATTTTGGCAATTGTCCCCATTGATTTGGTACTTTGCGTCAGCAGCTGCCTGCCAACCGTATCCAGCTTGTAAATGGTTTGTTGGTTCACCAGGTAGGCGTTCCCTGCCTGGTCGATATCCCAGACGGCATCCGCGTCGATGGGCGTTGACCACACTTGTTTCCACGACTGTTGCGCCTTCAAGGAAAAGGACAATCCCAGTAATAGAAACAAGATCAGTTTATACATTGTTGTTGCTATGTTGCATTAGTTGCTGCAATAGTTGTTCCACAATTTCGCGGTTGTTCGACAAGCGTGGTACTTTGTGTTGTCCGCCAAGTTTGCCTTTGGTTCGCAGCCACTCATCAAACGTGCCGTTTTCCACGTACCGGATGATCGGGAATTCGAGCGCCATGTCATTGGTACGCTTGGCATCGTAGTCCGAATTAATGCTTCGGAGCGTTTCATCGAGGATCCACTCAAACCGCTTCCGGTCTTCCGGCTCGCGCACAAATTCAATGATCCACTCATGCTTGCCTTTTTCAAGGCCCTGCATGTAAACGGGCGCTACCGAGTATTCGCGGATTTGCGCGTTGGTTTTAAGGCACGCTTCGGCGATGGCCTGGTCGGTATTGTTCACGATCACTTCTTCTCCAAACGCATTGATGAAGCTTTTAGTGCGTCCGGTAATGATGAACCGGAACGGCTGTGTAGAAGTGAACCGGATCGTATCGCCCAGAATGTAGCGCCAGAGCCCGCCGTTGGTTGAAATCACCAGCGCATATTCAACGCCGGTCTCTACTTCGCTAAGGTGAAGGACCGTTTCCGACTTCAGGCCGTTGAACGACGACATGGGGATAAACTCGTAATAAATACCATAGTCGAGCATCAGCAGCAATTCGTTGGAGCCGGCCACATCCTGGATCCCGAAGAATCCTTCGGAGGCGTTGTAGGTTTCCACATAATGCATGTCATCGAACGGGATCAGTTGCCGGAATGCCTCGCGATAAGGCTCGAAACTCACACCGCCATGCATGAACAATTCCAGGTTTGGCCAAACTTCGCGCAGGTTTTTCTTGCCCGAAATTTCCAGTATTTTGTTGGCGAGCACCATTGTCCAGCTTGGAACGCCGGCGATGATATAGACATCTTCGTGCATGGTGCTCAGGGCCATCTTCTCAATTTTCGATTCCCACTCGCTCATGAGCGCGATTTCCCGCGAAGGCGTACGGCGGATTTCGGCCCACCACGGCAGGTTTTTCAGGATGATTGCCGAAAGATCGCCCTGGTACGAATCGTGCGAAAGCGGTAATACCTGCGCGCTTCCTCCCACAATCAGGTGCTTACCGTTGTAAAGTTTGCGGTTAGGATAATTCTCGTAATACAGTGCCAGCAGGTCTTTTCCGCCTTTGTAATGACATTCTTCCAGTGATTCACGGGTTACGGGAATGAACTTGCTGCGATCGGAAGTGGTACCCGATGACTTGGCGAACCACTTGGTGTCTTGCGGCCACAGCAGGTTTTGCTCGCCTGCCATCAGGCGGTCAATCCACGGTTTCATGGTATCGTAATCCTGTAACGGAATTTCCGACCGGAAGGATTCGTAATCGGTGATTTTATCCAGCGCAAACTGTTGGGTGAATTCTGTTTTAGCGGCGTTTTGGAGCATTCGCTCAAATAATTCGTGCTGCACTTCCAACGGGTATTTCCGAAAAAGGTCTATCTGGTGCAGACGTTTTTTCATAACCCAGGCAAAAATCGAATTGAACGGCATAATGCAGTAAAAAAAGAATGAGAACTGTGGTTAAGAAAAAAGGAGGAAACACTGTCCTCCTTTTATTAACCGAATGCGTAGATCGATATGATGATCGCTAACGCAAAAATGGTGTAGACAAAGCCAATTGAAATAGTCGATTCTTCAAAAAAAGTATCGGTATTGTTCTTGTGCTCGTCGTGATGATTGTGCTCGCCTGACATAATCGTTAATTTTTTTCAAATGTACTATTTTTTCGGAATTACCGCACCGAATTATTCATCTCCTGCACCCAAGAGCGCAAAGAGGTAATAAAGCAGTGTTACCAAGGCGCCCAAAGCTGCTATTACATAGGTAGTTGCGGCCAAATTAAGCGCTTTTTTCGAACGGCTTAATTCTTCCCCTGATGAGGTTCCCGAGTGTTCGATCCAGGCGATGGCCCGTTTCGAAGCGTCAAATTCCACCGGAAGTGTGATAAAGCTGAACAAGGCAATCGCTCCGTAAGCAGCTACGATGATCCACAATACCAGTTTCACCGGAAATGCTTCGTAGAGGAACGATCCGCCAAAAATGGTGAGCATCATGATCACGTTGATGATCATCCCCGAAGCATGCTGGAGCGGTACCAGTTGCGAACGCAATTTCAGCGGAGCGTAAGCAGTGGCATGTTGCACGGCGTGTCCGCATTCGTGGGCGGCAACAGCTGCGGCTGCAGCATTTCGCCCGTTGTAAACACCTTCCGATAAATTCACGGTCTTATTCAAGGGGTTGTAGTGGTCGGTGAGCTGGCCTTCCACGCAAATAACCTCCACATCATAAATGTTGTGGTCGCGAAGCATGCGCTCTGCAATGTCACGGCCCGAAAGTCCGCTAACGGAAGGAATCTTGCTGTAGGCGTTGAAACGATTCCGCAATCGCCAGCTTACCAAAAGCCCTATCCCCATAAAAATCAGCCCGATAATCATGGCTGGTCCAAAACTAAACATGAGTTTATGTATTAAAAAATGATTGGAATAAAGTTAGCGGAAAAGAAGTGATTCTGGTACGCCTTCGGGGACTTTGCTGTTAAAAATTGTTAGTGCAGCTTCGCCTGGACAAGGTTAATGAATTCCTTACGCGTAGAATCGTTACTCAGGAACAACCCGGTAAAAGCACTGGAGGTCGTATAAGCGTTTTGTTTCTGGACCCCGCGCATTTGCATACACATGTGGGCGCATTCCAATACAACGGCAACTCCTTTCGGGTTGAGCGTTTTTTGAATGCAATCGCGGATCTCGATCGTGAGGCGCTCCTGTACCTGGAGGCGGCGCGAGTAAGCGTCAACGACACGGGGAAGTTTGCTGAGTCCCACGATTGTGCCGTCCGGGATATAAGCAATGTGGGCTTTTCCGAAAAACGGTAACATGTGGTGCTCGCACATTGAATACACTTCAATGTCTTTCACGATGACCATTTCGGAGTATTCTTCATGAAACAACGCCGATTTCAAGATGTCTTCCGGAACAATGTCATAACCGTGCGTCAGGAATTGCAGGGCTTTGGCGACGCGTTCCGGTGTTTTGAGCAAGCCTTCCCGCTCGGGATCTTCGCCGATGTCGGAAAGTACGGTTTTGTAGATGCCGGCCAGTCGGTCGGTGATTTCGCTGTTGTAAATATCGTCGGAGTGTGACATGGTCTTTTTTTCTAAAGGATCAGAACGGTTCGTTTCCGCCGTAGTAATCCACGTAATTATTTTCGGTTTCTTCCAGGCGGATATGGCATAACTGGCCACCTGCTTCCCGGATAGGTGCTTCGATTTCTTCCCAGATTTTGATGACGATGTTTTCGGTGGAAGCCAGCAAACCGCTTAAAAACGGAACATCCAGGTTCAGGTTTTTATGGTCCAGCGGTTCGATTACACGCTGCCTGATGATCTTGCTCAAATCTTTCAAATCGATAACAAAACCGGTTTCTTCGCTCGGAATCCCTTTGACCGTAACAAAAATAGTGTAGTTGTGACCGTGCCAGTTTTTGTTGCTGCACTTGCCGAAGACGTCGTTGTTTTTTTCATCCGACCAATCCTCACGCCACAATTTGTGAGCTGCATTAAAGTGTTCGCGTCGCGTGATGTATACTGTTTTCAAAGCACTGAATTAAGGCTACAAAACTACGAAATTTAATGCTGAATTTTGAATGCTTAATGTTGAATGAGTCTGGGGTGAAAGTTCAGGCTGCCGTAAACCTCCTGGAATTCAAAATTAAAAATTCAACATTCAAAATGGATTAGCAATAAATTTCTGTTTTCAACGTATTATTCCGGTGTTTGACTTTGGAAGAAGGATCGAATAATTCAATATTCAATATTCAGCGTTAACATTCATCAAATGAAGTACTTCTCAATCCTGCTGCTGCTCATTGCGTTTTCGTCTTTCGGCCAGTCTGATTCGCTGGTAAAATGCTGCCAGGACAGAGACACGATCCGGTTTGCCGGCAACCTGCAACCTTTTTTCGACAAGTGGAAGAAGGGAAGCGACCTGAAAATAATCCAGCTGGGCGATTCGCACGTGCAAATGGGGTATTTCCCGCAGGCAATGCAGGCAACGTTCAAGTCATCGGGAGATTCGGTCGAAGTGTCTTCATTCTGGTTTCCGTATGCGCTGACCGGCGGCTTTAACCCGGCAGGAGTGAGCGTGGACACGGTTGGCGTCTGGAAAAGCAGTAAAATGGTCGGATCGGTAACCGATAATCATTTTGCATTAACCGGACACGCACTTTCCATTTCCGAAACGGGCGACCGAACGCCTTACCTGGCCATCAAACTGGATCGGGCGACGGCTGATTTTCAAATACTGATAGAAACAACCAAAAACTGGAATTTTTCCTGCGCGGAAGCGACCGTGGAACAAAAGCGCTATTCTGCCAGCCTGTCGATTGTGACGGTACACTTTAAACAACCGAAAAAACAATTCGAGGTGTATGCCTGTTCCGACAGAGAACCAGTTGGTACTTTGCGCGTTTTCGGATTCAGGTCTGTGATTCCCGGCCGTGATTTTCAGTTCCAGTCGTATGGTTCTTCGGGTGGAAAGTATGCCGATTATGCAGAGAAATGTGCTTATTGCACCGACCAGCTTAAAACCGAAAAACCGGACCTGCTTATCCTGTCGCTGGGCACGAACGATGCCCACATGCTGTATACCGAAACGGAATTTTACAATTATGTAAAGGCTGTTGTAGCCGGTATCCGCGAAGCATCGCCCAAAACGGCTATCCTGCTCACAACCAAGCCCGATACATTTTTCAAAAACCTGAAACCGGTTTCGGAAGAAGTGGTAAAAAACGGGTTGGAACGCGTGGCGCTGGAATACAAGTGTGCACTTTGGAGCCTGTCAGACGTTATGGGCGGCAACGATTCCATCCTCGATTGGTACATGGGCGGACTGGCCAGCGCCGATTTTATGCATTTTACGCCGAAAGGCTATGAACTGCAGGGCCAATTATTGGTGGAAGCACTTCGCAGGGCATTGGAGAGTCAGAAGGAATGACCATCAATGCGCAGTGCGTTTGAATACGTATTACCTTCGTATGAAATATGCCACTAGCCGTATGATTTTCAAATTTGTTTCGCTATTCTTGTGTGTGTTCAATACCAGGCAGATAATCATTGTAGTGTTTTGCATATTGTTGCAGCCTGTGACTGCGCAATCCCGCATCGATTCGTTGACGCAGGTGATCAAACAAGAGCGTGCAGATTCCAATACCTTTCTTGCGCTTAACGACGAGTGCATCGCATTGTTGACGGTTAATAAGCACTCAACCGCACTTCGTTATATCAAGACCGCTATACGGTTCGGTAAGAAAAAGGATTATCCCAACGCGCTGGCAATAAGCTACAACATAGCCGGCAATTGTTACTTTTTTAAAGGCGATTATTCACAGGCTATCGGGTATTACCTGAAAGCGCTTTCCCTGCACGAACGATTGCACAATCAAAAAGGGATTGCCAATTGTTACAACAACATTGGTAATTCATATACCCGGCAAGGTTATACTTCACGGGCATTGAGCTTTCACCGCAGAGCGCTTAAGATCCGAAAAAAGATAAAGGATGAACCCAATCTTGCAGTTTCCTACAACAATATCGGAAATGTGTATCAAAGCCTCAAAAACTATGATAAAGCATTGGAACACCATCTTTGGTCCCTGCGAATCAAGGAAAAACTCAAAGATTCATCCGAAATGGTGGTTTCGCTCAACAATATCGGCGGTGTTTATACCGATCTGAAAAACTATGATCAGGCGATTGTTTATCACCGAAGAGCGCTTGAATTGAATGCCAAGGTTAAGAAAAACAAGGAAGACGAGGAAATCGCGTATATCAATATGGCCCGCGCGTTTTATTACGACGGACAGAATAACGAAGCGCTTGACTATGCAAAGCGCGCGCTTGTTATTGCTGATGAAATAGGCGACTCACAAACTATCCTGGAAGGAAACGACTTGCTCGGGAAGATCTATGAGCAGCTGAAGGATTATAAAAAAGCGCTTTTCTATTTTCATGAACATCAAACCTTGAAAGACCAGTTGTTCAACGAGGAAAATACGTCGAAGATGCTAAGTCTGCAGTATGATTATGAATATGACAAAAAACTCCAGGCCCAGCGTTACATCCAGAGCAAAAAAGATGCAGTTGCAAAATCCGAGAAAAAGAAGCAAAACCAGATTCTGCTGCTGGTCAGCTCGGTCATGGTCCTGTTTGTGTCTTTAACGGTCCTGATCTTCCGCGGTTATCTCCGTAAACAGAAAATCAATAAGAAAATACTGCTCCAAAATGATCTGATTCGCGAAAAACAACGCGAAATCATTGATAGCATTAATTACGCAAAACGCATTCAGAATGCCGTTTATCCGGATCCGGAGAAATTTATCGTAGAGTTCAAACAAGCCTTTGTTTTTAACAGGCCGAAGGATATTGTCAGCGGTGATTTGTATTGGTATGCAAATGTGACCACTTCGGGAGATAACCCGGTTCAGCTCAAAGTCATTGCCCTGGCCGATTGTACCGGACATGGTGTTCCCGGCGCTTTTTTGAGCTTGCTGGCTATCGAGTTGTTAAATCAAAGCGTAAAAAATCCGACGATCAATTCGCCCGGTGAATTGCTGACTTTCATCAACCATAAAATCACGAATGAGCTCAATAAAAAGAACAAGGAAAAGATCAATGATGGCATGGACATCGCTGTTTTTGCCATTGACGAATCGACCCGAAAAATCTACTATTCGGGTGCCAATCGTCCGCTCTGGATATTGAGGAAAGATGGATTGGAGGAAATTAAACCGACCAAAACATCGATCGGATCAGCAATAAGTGAAAGCGCATCGTTTGAAACGGTCACCGTAAATTATGTCCCGAACGAACGGGTATTCCTGTTTTCTGACGGAATAACCGATCAATTCGGCGGTGAGAAAAATAAAAAATTCACCAAATCCCGGCTCAAGCTGTTGTTCGAAGAAGCATCGGAGTGTACGATGGAGGAAGTTGAAAACCGCCTGGAAAACGCATTGGTCAGCTGGATGGGCGATGAAGAGCAAACCGACGATGTGTTGGTCGTTGGAATTCAGTTATAAATCTTCGGGCGTTCGTCTGCCTAATATTGGCTATTTTTGCATCAAAATTGTGCAACAATGATCGTAATTACAGGAGCAGCAGGTTTTATCGGTAGTTGTTTGGTGGGGGAGCTCAACCGCAGCGGAATCACGGATTTGATACTGGTAGATGATTTTACCAAAACCGACAAATCGGCGAATTTAGAAGGGAAACAGTACGCACAGCTTGTTGAGCGCTCCGTTTTTGATCAGTGGTTCAAAGAAAACGGATCAGGCGTTTCCTTTGTTTACCACATTGGTGCGCGTACCGATACCACCGAATTCGACAAGGCGATCTTTGATGAATTGAATGTCGATTATTCCAAAATGGTATGGAATCATTGCGTGAAGTTCAATATTCCGTTGGTTTATGCCAGCTCCGGCGCCACTTATGGTTTGGGTGAGATCGGTTATGATGATAACGAAGAGACAATCCCGCAACTGCAGCCGCTCAATCCGTATGGCTGGTCGAAGCAATGGTTTGATATCTGGGCATTGGAACAGACCCAAACGCCGCCGTTTTGGGCAGGTTTGAAGTTCTTCAATGTGTACGGACCGAATGAATACCACAAAGGCCGCATGGCATCGGTGATTTTCCATGCCTTCAACCAAATCCAGGCAACGGGCAGCATGAAATTGTTCCGCTCGCACAATCCGAAGTACATGGACGGCGGACAAATGCGCGATTTTGTGTATGTAAAAGATGTGGTTTCGGTGTGCCAGTTCCTGCATGAAGGACAAGTAAAATCAGGTATTTACAACCTTGGTTCGGGAACCGCTCGTCCGTTCCTCGACCTGGCTGTGAGTACCTTCGAAGCGTTGGGCAAAGAACCGAGCATTTCCTTCATCGATACACCGGAAGATATTCGCGATAAATACCAGTATTTTACGGAAGCCAATATGGCAAAACTGATCGGCCAGGGGTATACGAAGCCGTTCCATTCCCTGGAAGAAGGCGTTGCCGATTATGTGAAGAATTACCTGGTAGGGCACAAATATCTTTAATTCATCTGCATTGTGAAATACCTGCTTCTACTGCTTCTCACCGGCGCTTGTTTGTCGTTAACAACTGATAAACCCACTCGGGATTATTTAGGCGTTGGTGAATTGATCGAATTTAATGACAAAAGCTACCGGCTTGCATGGAGTTCAAACCCACTGGAAGGCTATTATAAGCAAGAATACCTGACGGATAGCACTACTCTTGAAAATTTCAATGAGCTATTCATGGTTGAAGCGATTAAAGGTGATATTTCTCCGAATGATGCTGCAAATGTGAAAGTTTCCGAGCTTCAGGAATGGAAGAAGAGCAATCCGGTGGTTAACTGGAATGTTTATGAAAAAGAGGAAGGCCGAATTATTGATTTTGTGGTAACCGATGGTGGTTTTGTCTACGAATGGAATATTTACAGGTACCTCACTCAAAAAAACAAGAAGAAAAAATTCCTGTTGCTCTATGCCTACAGTTATAAGGATAGTGTGGTATCAACAAATGATTTAAAAGTGTTTTTTGACCGCATCGTAGAAAATCGGAACACCGTCATTGCTAAACTGGGTGAATTGGAGTTACCCCTTGGTGCTCCCTGATCATTAGTTACCGACCAGATCAATCAAATCCAGTTTAATGAGGTTCCAGTTTTTCTTCAACAAACACCGCGGATCGGGTTCGTCTTCAATGCCGGAAAAATCGACCAGTTTGCGCTTGATTTCTGCTTTCTGATGTTTGTCGGGGAAACGTTGTTTGTGTGCCGCAAAACACTCGTCCAGCGAATGGCGCGACAGCAGGTAATGTAAATCCCAGTAGTTGCTTTTGTTTCCGCCCGAACGAATGTGTTCCAGCGTAAGGGCCAGTAAGTCTTCTGTTCCGGCAAAACGTACATTGTCAGTTGTGGTGATTTCCGAAATCGGTTCGGTAGAATAATACAGGTCGACCTTGATCGCATCTTTGTTGAGGTTGTAAAGGAAAAACGAAACACCGTTTCCTTTCGGCCCGAATGTATGCTGTTCCCCGCTCCCGAATGTGTTATGGATGTATTGTTTGATCCGCTGCAGGTCCGTTTCCTGGAATTCTTTCGCCGTGTACAGGTCGATTTCATTGGAATACCGGTGGCCGTATTGCAGGCTCAGTGCTGATGAATCAGCGAGGTAAAACGATTGCAGCTGAGGTGCGCGCATCAGTTCCATCAGTGTCTGCTGCAAAAACCGGCTGATGGTTGTTGTTTGCAGGCTCATGATTTCACGGTGCTATAGCGTTTGATAACCGCCGGCTCGTAAAGCGAGGCCAGTTCCTGCTGCTCCTGTTTGGTGCCGCGTTCCATGACCCGCCGGATGATGTAAGCTTGCTGCAGTTCCCAGTTGAGCCTGGAGATATCGGTTTCCCAGAAAAGTGCCGGCCTGAACCGCTGTAGGTTGGGTTTTAGTTCGGAGGTCTGCTTGCGCTTTTCCAACTCCATATCGTAAAAACCCTGCATGGTCATCAGCAAACCCTCTTCCAGCTTCAACTCACGCTCGATGCGCAAGGCAAGCGAAGGATTCATGCGTCGTTTTCCTTTTGTAACGGCCACAAATGTTTGCGGATATTCCTGGATAGACAAAGAGAAACGCCCTTTACTGATATTACGTTTCTTTAATTCGCGTTCAAGATAAACGCCCGGATGAATGCCTTTCACGGCAGTAATAGCGTGGAACATAAGCAGTAGAACTAAACTCTGGTGTGTAAAAGATATTGTTTATTTTTGAATAGAACAAGTAGTTGATAAATTTTGTTAGATTAAAAACAACGCATCGTGTACCGGTTAAAACGTGAACAATTGGTCAGAACAGACCTTCAAACCTGCTGGGATTTTTTTTCATCACCTCAGAATCTCGCAGTGATTACCCCGGAAAAGTTGCGTTTCACAGTGCTGAGCGAACAGCCCGCCAGGATGTACGAGGGATTGATGATAGCCTACACCGTTTCTCCTGTTTTGGGAATTCCACTGGGCTGGATCACCGAAATTAAAACGGTAAAAGAAGGTTTGTTTTTTGTTGATGAACAACGAAAAGGCCCTTACCGAATCTGGCACCACGAACATCATTTCGAAGCGGTTGAAGGCGGCGTTTTAATGACGGATATTGTCAGCTACACCTTGCCGTTTGGTTTCCTCGGAAAGTTCGCGCACTGGCTATTCGTTCGCAAGCAATTGGAAGCGATTTTTGAATACCGCTTCAGGAAAGTGGAGGAGTTGTTCAACCGGTCTTAATGGCAATGATTATTCTCAGTTACCCTGGCGACTGTTTTTCTCCCACGAATTCTCTTTAACAAGATCTCTTAAATCTCGTTTCGTGAAACCTTCTTGTGCATAGCCGGAATTTCAATCAAAGCAGCGCTTCCGTACCATGGGTGTAATTCCATGATCAGGCGCCCGGATTTTACAGCCGGATCTGTCAGAGTCAACGCCTCAGCTTCTTCCAACGTCGCTACGTTAAAGATGAAAATGCCGCGAATGTCCGTATCATCCAGGAAAGGACCTGCAACGATCATTTTCTTTTCTGCTACCAGTCGATTGATATTGTCGAGGTGCGCCCGTTGAATCTTGGCTGCTTCAAGGCTGTCCTGGTCGCGGTTGGGACCTACTTTCAGAAACGCCATCACGTAATTCTTCATCCCGTAATCATCCGCACCGAGTTTTTTGGCCAGTTCCGGATCAAACTTTTCGTTCATTGACTCCGGTTCTTCCGCTTTCGGTGTTTCTTTCACTTCGGTTGTTTCACTACAAGCGGCGAGTAGAAAAAATGTTCCTGCGATTAAAAAAAGATGTTTCATTGTAGGGTGTTTCAAATGGGTAAAAACTCAACTCCGGCTAAATATACAGAATTCGTTGATAAGACAATGAATCAGTATTGTTTTCTGAGTGTTGACCAATCGGCGTAAATGTATTTACCGGCATCTGTGGTTGGAACTGTTGCCTCGAAACGGATTCCGGCGACATCCCTGTATACGCGGGCAAGTGTGTTCATCCATTCGTCGGCGCGATAACCCACGTAAATCAGGTGAAACGAATCGAGGTTTTTCTTTGCGGCCTTGTAATAGAGTTCCCTGCGAATGCCTTTACAGAATGCGTTGAAACCGTCGCTCAGTGTTTTGTACTTGCGGTTGCGTTTCCCGGGCATCGATTCGTATACCGGCAGGCCGTTGACCATCAGTTTGTTTTGCCAGTGGAACGCCATCGGGCTGTTGAACCAGCGTGGGAAAGAAACCGTTCCGAATCCGCTTTCCGAGATCATGATTGCCGTTAGGAACAGCGGATTGATGTTGTTCTTTTTGCACGATTCCACCAAAATATCTGCAATCTGGTATGGTGTAACCACGGGTTGTTCATCGACTTTTAGTTTGAAGTAAATGCTTTCCGGGTAATTATCGGCCAGGAATTGCGCGAGGCGTTGTTTGAAAACCGTGTCGTAGAAATTGGTCAGCGGTTGATTGAGCTTTGAATAAAGCGTTGTATAAAAGGAATGAGCCGCCGTTGTGTCAATCGTTACGATGGAATCGGTGACAAACGCACTGTTGCGGACGCAGCGAAAACCGATGTCGTAATTGTAGTTCCCGGGCGAGCTCCACGAAGTATAGTCTGCAGACAACAATTCGGGGTTCACTGTTCCCCACGAACCGCCTTTCAGTTTTTTGGCGTTGTTGACGGAATCGCTCTTCCAATCGGTACACCAGTGCCAGTTGTTACCGCACATATTGTAGAGGCCAAATTCATTTCGGTACTGCGATTTTACAGGTGCCAAACGCCACCATTCGGTCGACTGATGTCCGCGGTCGGTATCGTAATTCGCCAGTGAATCATGAAAATCGTTTCCCCAGGGATAACGGATTGGTTTTCCGGCAGTCGCAGCGAATTCAAATTCCGCCGCCGTTGGCAGGCGGTAACCATTGGCATTGAGATCGGTTGTGAAAATAGGGTAGCCCCATTTATCGAGGGAATCGGTTTTGGTGTAAACCGGCGTCAGGTTTTCGCAGCGACTGCGCCAGTTACAGTAATCGACGGCATAATGCCAGGTGATTCCCGTTACTGGCTGCACCGGGATGTTGTAAGAAGTATAGCTCCAGTAGGCATTTTTTTGTCCGCCGGCCCGCACATAGGTATACAAATCCTGGTAAGTGACCGGCGTTTCGTCCATGTAAAAGGAAATGTTATTTCCCTGCACCAGTTTCATGGTTTTGAGGGCGTGCAGGGTAACCGGTTGACCAATACCGTATTGTGAAATGATCAATAAGATGATTAGTAATGATTGTTTCATGAGTGTGTAAACGTGAAGGGTCGGTTGTTGGTTACAATCGGCATAAATCAACCCAACAAAAAACGCCCGTCTACATGGTAAACGGGCGTTTCGAAATTATGTCGTTTCGGATTATTCTCCTACAACTTCAAATTTGAACATCGGTTTTACACCTTTGTGCAGGTTTGCTTCAGCTTCGTACGTTCCAACTTCTTTGATTGGTTCGTCTTTAATCTTAAGCGCCTTACGGTCGATATCGAAACCTGCTTTTTTCAATGCCTCAGACAATTGAACAGTGTTTACAGAACCGAAGATTTTTCCGTTTTCACCAACTTTGGTACCGATAGTAACCACTGTTTCAGCCAGTTTAGCTGCTACAGCTTCTGCCTCAGCAACCACTTTCGACTCTTTGTGAGAACGTTGTTTCATCATGTCTTCATGCGCTTTTTTCGCAGAAGCAGTTGCCAAAGTAGCGTAACCCTGAGGGATCAGGAAGTTACGACCGTAACCTGGCTTCACAGTTACAACATCATCCTTGTAACCTAATTTGTCAATATTTTTCTTAAGAATTACTTCCATGATTTCTTGTCATTTAAATTCAACTACCGACTATTTCAACATGTCACCTACGTAAGGCAAGATTGCCAGGTGGCGTGCACGTTTAATAGCTTTGTTTACTTTCTTCTGGTATTTAGCAGAAGTTCCTGTGATACGACGAGGCAAAATTTTACCTTGCTCATTCACCAAACGCAACAAAAAGTTAGCGTCTTTGTAGTCGATGAATTTAATACCGCTTTTCTTGAAACGGCAGTATTTGTCTTTTTTGATCTCGATGTTGATCGGGGTCAGATAGCGAATATCGTTTTGTGACATGTTCGTTCTTTTTTAAGTAAATGATTAAGCTTCAACCGGGGCAACAGCTGATCCCATTTTCTTGCGACGCTTCTCAGCATACGCAGCGTGGTGCTGGTCCATTTTTACAGTAAGGAAACGCATGATACGCTCGTCGCGCTTCATAGCCAATTCCAATTCTGCGATTACAGTTCCTTCTGCTTCAAAGTCAAACATGAAGTAGAAACCGGTTGTTTTTTTCTGAATCGGGTAAGCCAGTTTCTTGAGGCCCCAATTCTCGGAGTGCTTTAATTTACCGCCAAATGACGCCAAATCGCTTTCGTACTTTTGCACTGCTTCCTTTGCCTGGTCTTCAGACAAAACGGGAGTAAGAATGAAAACAGTTTCGTAAGAATTCATAATTAAACGTTTGTTTATTAAATAATAATTCCTGTTCAACTCATGGAACAGGGGCGCAAAGGTAGTGATAAAATCATTTCAATGAACAGTTTGTGGTTGAAAACGCGTGTAAATTTGTTTGATGAGACATTTAACCGTCAAAAGTAATGACTCATGTAATTTGCTTATAGCCATAGATGACCAGATTTTCACAGTTCTGATCGGTAAAATAAATCATTAACGATACGCTGACATATACTGGGAATCCGTGAAAACCTAAAGGTCATTTGTGACAAATATGTATTTGGTATAAAAGCTTCTTAAAGCAAATGATTGCGCCATTATTTGGAATTGTTTTGAATAGTATCCCCGGCACCTTTCCATTCAAAGAGAAATGACTAAATTCGCGCAACCGAATATTCCGGAGAAAAACACCGTTTAGGCGGTCATTAAACTTAAATTAAAAAGCAAGACTTCTCTTATGAATGCTTATCAGGATTACATCACCGAAATTGAAGAAAGAAAAAGCCAGGGACTTCATCCGAAACCGATAGATAATGCCGGTTTGCTGACTGAAATCATTGCTCAGATCAAAGACACAGGAAACAAGTACCGGGAAGATTCACTGACATTTTTCATTTACAATACGCTGCCGGGTACAACAAGTGCCGCTGGTGTCAAAGCAGCGTTCTTAAAGGAAATTATCCTGGGTGAAGCAGTGGTTGCCGAAATTTCCCAGGCATTTGCATTTGAATTGCTCTCTCACATGAAAGGCGGTCCTTCTATTAAGGTGTTGCTTGATCTGGCCCTTGGGAACGATCCTGCCATTGCCAAACAAGCTGCTGATGTTTTGAAAACGCAGGTTTTCCTCTACGATGCCGATACGGACCGTTTGAAGGAAGCATTCAAGGAAGGAAATGCCGTCGCAAGAGAAATTTTGGAAAGTTATGCGAAGGCTGAGTTTTTTACGAAATTGCCGGATGTAGCCGAAGAAATTAAAGTGGTAACGTATATCGCCGGAATCGGGGACATTTCAACCGATTTGCTTTCTCCGGGCAACCAGGCGCACTCGCGTTCAGACCGCGAATTGCATGGTAAATGTATGATTACTCCTGAAGCGCAGGCGGAAATCAAAGCGTTGCAGGCACAACACCCGGATAAGTCGGTGATGCTGATCGCTGAAAAAGGAACGATGGGCGTTGGTTCGTCGCGTATGTCGGGTGTGAACAACGTAGCGCTTTGGACAGGTAAACAAGCCAGTCCGTATGTGCCGTTTGTGAACTTTGCACCGATTGTCGGAGGAACAAACGGTATTTCCCCGATTTTCCTGACAACGGTTGACGTGACCGGTGGGATCGGTTTGGACCTGAAAAACTGGGTAAAGAAAACAGATGCTTCCGGAAATGTGATGCGCGATGAGAATGGCGAGCCGATCCTCGAGCAGGCTTATTCTGTTGCGACAGGTACGGTGCTGACCATCAATACGAAGAAGAAAAAATTATACAACGGCGACCAGGAACTGATCGATATTTCGAAAGCATTTACGCCGCAAAAGATGGAATTCATCAAGGCAGGAGGATCGTATGCCATCGTTTTTGGTAAAAAACTGCAAACCCTCTCGGCGAAGATTCTTGAAATCGAAGCCCCGGCTGTTTTTGCTCCATCAAAAGAGGTATCAGTTGAAGGACAAGGTTTAACAGCTGTAGAAAAGATTTTCAATAAAAACGCCGTTGGAATTGCTCCGGGGAAAGTATTGCACGCCGGTTCGGATGTGCGTGTTGAAGTAAACATTGTAGGATCCCAGGATACAACCGGGTTGATGACCGCGCAGGAATTGGAAGCGATGGCTGCAACCGTTATTTCCCCGATTGTTGACGGTGCTTACCAGTCGGGTTGTCACACGGCTTCCGTTTGGGACAAAAAAGCACAGGCAAATATCCCGAAGCTGATGAAGTTCATGAACGACTTCGGTTTGATCACGGCGCGTGACCCGAAGGGCGTTTACCATTCCATGACGGATGTAATTCATAAAGTGTTGAACGACATTACCGTAGACGAATGGGCGATCATCATTGGTGGTGACTCGCATACGCGTATGTCGAAAGGAGTTGCCTTCGGTGCGGATTCGGGAACAGTAGCGTTGGCGCTGGCTACCGGTGAAGCTTCCATGCCGATCCCGGAATCGGTGAAAGTAACCTTCAAGGGAAAAATGGAAGATTACATGGATTTCCGGGATGTGGTCCATGCCACGCAGGCCCAGATGCTTCACCAGTTTGGAGGTGAGAACGTTTTCCAGGGACGCATCATCGAGGTGCATATCGGAACCCTGACAGCTGACCAGGCATTTACCTTTACAGACTGGACGGCAGAAATGAAGGCGAAAGCTTCCATCTGTATTTCGGAAGACGACACCCTGATCGAATCATTGGAAATTGCAAAAAGCCGTATCCAGATCATGATCGAAAAGGGAATGGATAACGAACGCCAGGTGCTCCAGGGATTGATCAACAAGGCAGACAAGCGTATTGCTGAGATCAAATCGGGTGAGAAGCCTGCACTGACACCGGATGCCAATGCGAAATATTACGCAGAGGTGGTGGTTGACCTTGGCCAGATCGCCGAGCCGATGATCGCTGACCCGGATGTCAACAATAAAGATGTTTCCAAACGCTACACGCACGATACGATCCGTCCGCTGTCGTTTTATGGCGGCGACAAGAAGGTTGATCTTGGTTTTATCGGTTCCTGCATGGTCCACAAGGGCGATATGAAAATTCTTGCCCAAATGTTGAAGAATGTGGAAGCGCAAAACGGCAAGGTAGAATTCAAAGCGCCGTTGGTGGTTGCTCCGCCTACTTACAATATCGTAGACGAACTGAAAGCAGAAGGCGACTGGGAAGTATTGCAGAAATACTCCGGTTTTGAATTCGACGACAATGCTCCGAAAGGAGAAGCGCGCACGAAATACGAAAACATGTTGTACCTGGAGCGTCCGGGATGCAACCTGTGTATGGGTAACCAGGAAAAAGCGGAAAAGGGAGATACTGTAATGGCGACTTCCACACGTTTGTTCCAGGGCCGCGTGGTGGAAGATGCCGATGGCAAAAAAGGAGAATCGTTATTGTCCTCTACACCGGTAGTTGTCCTTTCAACCATCCTCGGAAGAACCCCAACCATAGAAGAGTATACAAAAGCGGTAGCGGGAATTACCCTGACAAAATTCGCTCCACCGCACCGATTGCTGGTGAATTAATCACGAATTGAATAACAAATAAAAGAAAGTCCGGGTGTGTTAGTCCGGACTTTTTTTAACCACATAGGAACATAGTTCACATAGGATTTTGCCAAGAATATTACCTATGTTTTCTATATGTCTATGTGGTTAATTAAAAGAGTAGGTCTCTAGTAGGAGTTAAAATTATAACTCAGCCCAACGCCCAGCACATCCTGGTTGTTTTTGACATCCTTAAACAGGCCTCCGTTGGAAATATGGATCAGGTTGGCGCTAAGAGCAATTCGTTTGGTAATGCCGTAACTGAGGTTGAATTCGTGGTGAAAATTAAACCCCATCTTCGTGAAACCGTCGTCCGTATCTTTCTTCACCACTTCGCACCATACAACACCGATCTGGTAACTGAGATACAACCGTTTTACAATCAAAAAACTGAAACGCGTTCCCAGTCCCATTGCATAGTTGCCATACCTGGAGTGATGAACGATCAACGGCATATTGATCTTAATCAGCTTATCTTCTGCGCGTAAATTGACCCGGTTCAACTCCAGTTGAAAAGGAAGATAAACGTGGTAGGTACACGTGAAAGGCTGAAAACCCTGGCTGGCACTTGTTCGGTTCCGGTAAAAACCACCGATAAACTCCAGTTTGGTTTTTGTAACATATAGGTTGAAGGCACCGAGGTCTTTTTCCCGGGCTGTATTCAGGCTGTCCAGCAATGCTTGTTTTTCATTATCCTGGCCATAGCATAAGTTGCCTGTGAGGAATAAAACAGGAATCAGGATGAGTAAGCGGATGTTTAAACGGCAATTCACAGAATAAATTTAAACTATTTTCAATTGGGACAAAACATGGTGCTGTTCTTGGGTTTTGGTTAAGCATCCGTGTGCGGCGTAAAATTCCGGCATTATCGAAAAAATCAATGTGTTTATAAACTATATTTAACCTCCTTTATTCTGGTAATGCTTAAATTTAGAGGACAAACTTTTTTACAATGGCCGTATTTGATTTAGACATGATTCGAAAAGTCTACGCTTCCTACCCGGAACGTGTAGCAGCAGCACGCAAGGCGGTTGGTAAGCCGCTTACTTTATCTGAAAAGATTCTTTATGCACACTTGTGGGATGGAAATGCTACCGTAGCATACGACAGGGGAAAATCCTATGTCGATTTCGCCCCTGACCGTGTAACCATGCAGGATGCGACCGCTCAGATGGCCCTGCTGCAGTTTATGCAAGCCGGTAAAAAGAAAGTTTCAGTGCCGTCGACCGTGCATTGTGATCACCTGATCCAGGCAAAAGTAGGTGCGTCGGCAGATTTGCAGCGCTCATTGAATGAAAACAACGAAGTGTTCAACTTCCTGTCGTCTATTTCAAATAAATACGGGATCGGGTTCTGGAAACCGGGAGCAGGGATCATTCACCAGGTAATGCTGGAGAATTATGCCTTTCCGGGTGGAATGATGATCGGGACCGATTCGCACACCGTTAACGGAGGTGGATTGGGAATGGTGGCCATCGGCGTCGGTGGAGCGGATGCCGTAGACGTAATGGCCGGTATGGCCTGGGAGCTGAAATTCCCGAAACTCATCGGCGTGAAGCTGACCGGGAAACTCAACGGCTGGACTTCGGCAAAAGATGTGATCTTAAAAGTAGCTGACATTCTTACCGTAAAAGGTGGAACAGGCGCTATCGTCGAATATTTCGGTGACGGAGCAATTTCGCTTTCGTGTACCGGTAAAGGGACGATTTGTAACATGGGTGCCGAAATCGGTGCTACAACTTCGACCTTCGGTTATGACGATTCCATGCGCCGTTACCTGACGGCTACAGGTCGCGCGGAGGTAGTTGCTTTGGCCGACCAGATTGCCGAGCACCTGACGGGCGATGCGGAAGTATACGCAAACCCTGAGGCTTATTTCGACCAGGTAATTGAAATCAACCTCAGCGAGCTTGAGCCGCATATTAACGGGCCATTTACACCGGATCGCGGAACACCTGTGTCGCGCATGAAAGCAGAAGCAGCGGCAAACGGCTGGCCTACAAAAGTAGAGTGGGGATTGATTGGTTCCTGTACCAACTCGTCGTATGAAGATATGTCGCGCGCCGCTTCGATTGTGGAGCAGGCAGTAGCGCATGGGATCACTCCGAAAGCCGAATTCGGGATCAACCCGGGTTCCGAGCAGGTGCGTTACACCATTGAGCGCGACGGCATCATCGCGACGTTCGAAAAGATGGGTACAAAGGTATTTACGAATGCCTGCGGGCCTTGTATCGGCCAATGGGATCGTGCCGGAGCTGAAAAGCAGGAGAAAAACACCATCGTTCACTCCTTCAACCGTAATTTCTCGAAACGTGCCGACGGTAACCCGAATACGCATGCCTTTGTAACGTCGCCGGAAATGGTGGCTGCGCTGGCAATTTCAGGCGATCTTGGGTTTAACCCGATTACCGACACGCTGACAAATGATAAAGGCGAACAGGTAAAGCTGCTTCCTCCGAAAGGTGATGAATTGCCGACGAAAGGATTTGATGTGGAGGATCCCGGTTACCAGGCGCCTGCAGAAGACGGAAGCAACGTTACCGTATTGGTAGCACCTGACTCTTCACGTTTGCAGTTACTCGAGTCTTTCCCGGCGTGGAACGGAAAGAATATTACCGGTGCGAAATTGTTGATTAAGGCAAAAGGTAAATGTACAACCGATCACATCTCCATGGCTGGTCCGTGGTTGCGTTACCGCGGGCATTTGGACAATATCTCCAACAACATGCTTATTGGTGCCGAAAATGCTTTCAACGGAAAAGCAAACGAAGTGGTAAATCAATTGACCGGTACAACGGGCGAAGTTCCTGCGGTGCAACGTGCCTATAAAGCAGCCGGAATTCCTTCGATCGTTGTGGGAGACCATAACTATGGTGAAGGTTCTTCCCGCGAGCACGCAGCGATGGAGCCACGTCACCTGGGCGTGTGCGCAGTAATCGTGAAATCGTTTGCGCGGATTCACGAAACCAATCTCAAGAAACAGGGTATGCTTGGTTTGACTTTTGCCAATGAAGCAGATTACGACAAGATCCGGGAAGACGATACCTTCAACTTCGTTGATTTAGTGGATTTTGCCGCCGGTAAGCCGTTGACGCTGGAGATTGTTCATGCGGATGGCTCGGTAGAAACCATTTTGTTGAATCATACCTATAATGAGCAGCAAATCGATTGGTTTAAAGCAGGTTCGGCGTTAAATCTGATCAAAATGCAGGAAGCTTCATAAGCGTTATTCATCATACGAAATACATGAATCCCGTTGATAAACTGCTGTTTTCAACGGGATTTTTCGTTGCCTTTAAAAGACGCGAAATGCAAAAAAATGCTAAAAATTGATTTTTTTGACTAGTTTTGCTCCCAATATTTATAAACCTAAATAAAAGAGTATGTTTAAAAAAATCATTTCAGGTGTAGCTTTGGCGATCTTCGCTGCTTGCGTTCAACCTAGCACAGCAAGCGCTCAAGCTGTAGAAGAAGGAAACATCCTGATCGATGTTTACTATGGTTTCCCGAATCTTTACGGAGCTACTTTCAAAAGAGCTTACGCTAACTCAGGAACTGAAGAAAACGTAAAAATCAGCAGCCTTGGTCCATTGGGATTGAGAGGTGAGTATATGGTATCTGATAAAATCGGTCTTGGTTTGGATATCGGTTTCAACAACACGAAATTGACGTACACTGAGTTTGATTCATTTGATAACAAAGATTACGATTACGATTTCACAACACAGAAAATCGGTGCGATGGTAACGTTCAACTTCCACTTCCTGGAAAGCAACGATAACCTGGATGCTTACTTCATGGTTGGTGCTGGTTACGGTAACCGTTCATTCAAATTCTCATCTACAGATCCTGACTACGTTGACGAAGAAATCGATGGTTTGATTCCTGTAGCTTCACGTGTAGGAGTTGGTATGCGTTACTTCTTCACAGACAACATCGGTGTTAACCTTGCTATCGGTTTCGGTCAGGGTGGACTTGTTAACGGTGGTTTGTCATTGAAATTCTAATTTGTACTTTTTAGTACGCTCAAATAGTGAAAGTTGCCTTATTTTTAAGGCAACTTTTTTATTTTTATAAAAGGCTCAGCTTATGCAACGTATAAAATCGGTCTTGTTTATCCTGTCTTTCGTCTTGCTGGCGCAAAAGGCCCATGCGCAAGCCAATTACATGGGAAGTTTCATCGTAGATCCGTATTACGGAGCGCCTAATCTCGATCGTTTGTTATGGGATACGGGCAGCGGAGCAACCAATGTGAGCGGTTATGCCAGCAAAAGCATCGGCCCGTTTGGTATCAGGGGGGAATACATGCTTTCCGATCAGTTCGGTTTGGGATTTGACCTTATTTATGCAACGCTGCGCACCAGTTATACCGAAATTGATTCTGTTTACAACAGCTCTACCGACAGTTTTGACGCTGTTAAGACCGATGTGGAGACCAAAAACCGCCGTTTGCGCATGCAGCTGCGTTTCAACTACCACTTTGCTGTTTCGAATCCGAACCTGGACGCTTACATGGGTGTAGGAGCAGGAAGCAATACACGCTTTCGCTCACGTCTTGAAAACGGTGTGGAAGTAGAAGATACGGATAACCTCGAATTAGCGGTTATTCCTGTTTCCTTTAGGATCTGCGCCGGCATGCGGTATTACTTTTCACCGTTTGTAGGCATCAACGCCGAATTGGGATTGGGTGGCCCGCTGATTTCCGCCGGATTGTCGTTTCGCCTGTAAGGGCGATTCACGAACCGCCCTGCAAGCTCTTTATTTCATTTACACCGCTACATTGTGCTCACGCAGTGCATCATTCAACGACGTTTTCAAATCCGTCGATGCTTTGCGTTTACCGATGATCAGCGCACAAGGCACCTGGTATTCACCTGCAGGAAATGATTTTGTATATGATCCCGGAATCACCACCGAACGTTCAGGAACGTAGCCCTTCGTTTCCACCGGTGTTTCACCCGTTACGTCAATGATCTTCGTAGATTGAGTCAATACCACGTTTGCGCCCAATACTGCTTCTTTCCCGACGCGAACACCTTCCACCACAATACAACGCGAACCGATGAACGCATCATCTTCGATGATCACCGGGGCAGCCTGCAATGGCTCCAGTACACCACCGATCCCGACACCGCCGCTCAGGTGAACATTCTTGCCGATTTGTGCGCAGGAACCAACGGTTGCCCACGTGTCGATCATGGTTCCGCTATCCACATACGCACCGATGTTGGTGTAGGAAGGCATCATTATTACGCCCGGAGCAACAAAGGCTCCGTAACGCGCAACTGCATGAGGAACCACCCGTACGCCCAGTTTTGCATAATCTGTTTTAAGCGCCATTTTATCATGAAACTCAAACGGGCCAACTTCAATGGTTTCCATTTTCCGGATCGGGAAATACATTACCACAGCTTTTTTTACCCATTCGTTTACCTGCCACGTTCCGTCATCTTTCGGTTCGGCTACGCGCAAAATACCTTTGTCCAGCTCTTCGATAATGTGTTCGATGGCATTGCGTGTTTCGGTTTCCTCCAATAATGCCCTATTTTCCCAGGCTGCTTCTATGATTGATCGCATACGATTTTTCTTTTTCGCAAAGATAGTTCTTTTAGGGAATCAGGGAGCTAGGGAGCTGGGGAACTAGGGAGCTAGGGAGCACCAATCCTAGTTCCCCAGTTCCCTAAAAACTAGCTCCCGAAAACTAGTTCCCTAAAAGAGCTATCTTTGCCTCATGGGTAAAATTCTCTCCATCGATTTCGGGTTAAAAAGAACAGGACTGGCTATTTCAGATGACCAAAAGATCTTTGCATTCGGGTTGAAAACGGTCGAAAGCAAGCAGCTGATGGCTGAATTGAAAAAGCTGGTAACCACCGAACAGCTGGAAGAAATCGTGATCGGCGAACCCAAACGAATGGACGCATCCGATTCACACATTACCGAAAATGTCCGATTGCTGAAACAAACCCTTCAGAACGAATTTCCGTTAGTGAAAATAGCATCACTCGACGAGCGTTTTACCTCGAAAATGGCTTCGGCGGTGATTGCACAAAGCGGGATGAAGAAAAAAGACCGGCAGCAAAAAGGATTGATCGACGAAATCAGCGCCACGATTATCCTTCAGGATTACCTTCAAACACGCATGAAATAAGGAATTGTAAAATCTGTTGAACGATTTTATAACTTTGTACTTTAAAAAAAATCAGAATGATCTTACCAATAGTTGCCTATGGCGATCCGGTATTAAAAAAAGAAGCAGAGGAGATTGACCAGGACTATCCGAACCTTGATCAATTGATCGAGGATATGTTTGAAACGATGTACGAGGCTTCCGGCGTTGGTCTGGCCGCTCCGCAAATTGGGAAATCGATCCGTTTGTTTGTGGTGGATGGCAGCCCGTTTGCCGATGATGACGATGAAGAAGAACCGGATCCGCGCGCTGTCGGCATGCAGGGATTCAAGGAAGTGTTCATTAACCCGATCATTGAAGAAGAATCGGGCAAGGAATGGGGATTTGCCGAAGGCTGCCTCAGCATCCCGAAGATCAGGGAAGAAGTGATGCGCAAAGAGCGGATCAGAATTTCTTATTACGATCAAAACTGGCAACTGAAAGAAGAAGAATTCGACGGTTACAAAGCCCGGATCATCCAGCATGAGTACGACCACATCGAAGGCGTGTTGTTTACCGATCACTTGTCTGTGCTGAAAAAACGACTCCTGACCAAACGTTTGGCCAATATTTCTCAGGGAATCGTAGACGTGGATTACCGCATGAAATTTCCGAATACCAAAAAAGGCAGATAATGAAAGCATTGATAACAGGAATAGTGGGATTGACCATCCTTTTGACAGCCTGCTCCGGTGGTGGTGAGAAGCAAACGTTAACCAAGGAATCGCTGATCAAGGAAGTGACCTTGTTTGAAGATTCGCTCAAACGCAATTTGGTACCATCCGGAAGCAGGGAGACAACGATGGATTATGTGGAGAAATGCCTGGCTGTTTACCGCAATTTTCCGAAAAGTGAAGAAGCGCCAAAGTACCTCGACAAAGCGCACGTTATTCTTTCCAGCACCGGCCTTCACGGCCTGGCGGTCTTGTATGCAGATACACTGATCAACAAATATCCCGCCTACAAAAATCGCCCGATGGTGTTGCAAAGCATGGCTTCAGCCTACGACTTGTTTATCATTCCGCGTAAAAAGGAACTGGTGATTAAGTACTACACGATGCTGCTCAAGGAAAATCCGGACCTTCCGAAAGAAGAGCGTGAAAACGTACAGTTCAGGCTCGATAACATCGATAAGACATTCGATGAGCTGATTGAGTTGCAAACAAAAGATTAGTTAACGATGTGTTAATGCGTTCCTTTTGTGAAAGAATACTTCTATATTTGATTTAAATACTTAATGACACAAAAAATGAAAAAGATATTTTTTACAATGATGTTGGCGTTTGTTGCTTCTGTTGGCTTCAACGCAGCGATCGCCCAGGAAGTTCAGGCTGGTCCGAAAATCGAGTTCACGAAAGATGTACACGATTACGGAAACGTGAAAAACGGTGGTAACGGAACTTGTACGTTCGAATTCACCAACACAGGTACCGAGCCGTTGATTATCTCTAACGCTAAAGGATCATGCGGATGTACTGTTCCTGAGTGGCCGAAAGAGCCAATCGCTCCGGGAGAAAAGCAAAAAATTACTGTAAAATATAACACTAAAAACGCTGGTCCGATCAACAAATCGGTTACCATTACTTCAAACGCCGTAAACGAGCCGACGAAAGTATTGCGTATCAAAGGTAATGTTGCTGCTCCGGCTGAAGGAAGTCCTGTAAACAACACAGGTGCACCATCTGCAAACTAAGAACACATGAAATTCGCAGTCGTTTTTGTACTGTTGGTCTTAAATTCCGCCTTTGGCTTCGGTCAAACGGCGGAATTTTTTTGCTCCCATCCCGTACATAAATTCCCGAAAACCCAGGAGGGCGTTCAGCTCAAATACACTTTCGAGATCAGCAATACAGGCAAAGCTCCGTTGATCATTTCTGATTACGATGTGGCATGCACCTGTACGAAAGTAACGCTTCCGGGTACCATCAAACCAGGCGATGTCGCTGAGATCACTGTTGAATTCGATACCAACGGAAAATATTACCAGCAGGATCGTACCATCATCCTCCACACCAATACCAAGAAAAAAACCGAATACCTGAGGTTTAAGGTGTTTGTGGTCCCATCCGAAGATTAGTAATCCTAATTTTGATGTTGAATTTTGAATTGGGTATCCGATAGAATCACAACTCGTGGTCTTCTTTCAATTTTACACGTTCAATTCAACAGTAAGCATTCAAAATTCAATATTAATGAAGTGGTTAACATTCTGTTAAAGAATTGTTTGCGGCCCATTCGTTTCGTACCTTTCCGGTATAAAACGAGATACCATGAAAACAGCTTTTTTAACAATCATATTGGTAGTTGTCGCAACAATTTCAGCGAACAGCTCTTTCGCGCAGCCGGTAAGTACACAAGGCGGAGCGATCATTGAATTTACCAAAGAAGTACACGACTACGGGACCATTAAAAATGGTGCCAATGGCACATGTACGTTCGAATTTTACAATAAAGGAACAGGGCCATTGATCCTGGCGGATGTGAAAGGTTCTTGTCAGTGTACCGTTCCCGAATGGCCGAAAGAACCGATCGCACCGGGAGAAAAAGGTACGATCACTGTGAAATACAATACCAAAAACGCCGGACCGATCAATAAATCGGTGACGATTACGTCAAACGCTGTCAACGAACCGGTAAAAGTATTACGTATCAAAGGAAATGTGTTGGCTCCGGCCGATGGAACGCCGACCAATGAAACGGGCGCTCCGGCAAACAATTAAATGCAATTAACACCCACCCAATGCTGCAGGCGGACTTCTTTCGGGAGTTCGCCTGTTTTTTTAGTCCGTAGGGACGCAATATTGTAGAATGGGTATTTGTTTCACACATCCGTGCCGTAGGTACTGGACATCAATATTATCGGGACATCATATTATTATGTCTTACCCCTATGAGGTAATAGGTGTGCCGCGTCGATCATGTGCTACGAGATTGCATCCCTACGGGACTGGCAATCTAAATCTGTTAATGCAACACATTCACGTGTCCGAGGATTTCCTTAAACGTCGCCATTTCTATGGCGGTATACGTGAGCCTGTAAACATACGTCCCATCCTGAACCAGCTGGCCCTGGTAGGTTCCGTCCCACGGGATATCCGGATCGGTGGTTGAAAACACAATCTCGCCCCAGCGGTTGAATACCAGCAGTTCGAAGCTGTCGAACGGGCAATCATATTGGGCCACAAACTGTTCGTTGATATGGTCGCCGTTGCCGGGGGTGAACGTATTTGGCAGGAAAACCGAGCAAAAGCAACGTTCTTCCGTTACGGTAATGGTGTGTGTTTCTTCCTCACAAGGTGTGGAAACGGTGAATTCGTAGACGCCGGCGTCGTGGATCGAAATTAAGGTTGAAGTGTGTCCGTCGGCCCAGAGAACGGAAATCAGCGAAGATCCCACACTCGGACCGATCAGTGCGCTTTTATCCTCGCAGATCGTAACCAGGCTGTCATAATGGAAAAAGTCACTGAGTGTCGGGTAAACCGCGAGGTGAAACGTATCGACGCGGGAACAGCCATTCTGCATGCTTTCGACCCAATAAGAACCGGCATCCCAGAACGAAATAGCGCTTTCGGTAGAACCGTTGTACCATTCGTAAGCAACGATTCCATTATTTTCCAGTTGGAGGTGAACCGTGTCGCCCGGGCAAATAATTGTATCGTCGGGTAGTGGATCGGGCGGAAGGGCCAGTAAGGTCAATACCATGCTGTCGGATGCAGCGCAGCCTCCACGGGAAACTCTCGCCCATATCAGTCCGGCGGTTGTAAACGACTGGATGGGTGTTGTGTTCCCGTTCGACCACAAATAGGTGCATCCGGGCTGAGTGATATCAAGCGTGAGAGCCGTTCCTTCACAAATGCTTTGATCGCCGCCTAAATCGACAACCGGGTATGGAACCATTGCCACAATCACCGTATCGCGCACCGGACAGGTATTGAAAATACCGGCGGCAATGTAGGTTCCGCTTTCCGTTACCTGGTATTGCTGCGAAGAGCTGCTGTCCTGCCAGACGATCGGCGTCACTGCCGGATTGGCGTTCAGTGTTAGTGTACTTCCTTCACAAAGCGTCGTGTCATTTCCGAGATCCAGTTCGGGAACGGCAATCAGGCTGATGACAGCGGTATCTGTTTTCGGGCAATTTCCTACAAAGGCATTCACCCAATAGGTCCCGGGAGTGGTAATTGTGATACTGGGAGTTGTAGCGCCGGTGCTCCACTGATAAGTCGCGTTTGCGGTGGTAGCATCCAGTGTTGTTGAAGCACCTTCGCAGATAGAAGCATCGTTGAAAAAGTCAAACGGCTCCACAACGCACGGACATTCGAAATGAATGGAATCGATGACAAATTCGTATTCCTCGCCGAAACGCTGATAAGTAAAAGAAATGGTGGTGACTTCGCCGGCCCAGTAAACCCACGCACCGGGATTGTTGTTCGGATTGTTGTTATTTCCGTCGTCGGGAGTGATCTGCGAGCCATTGATGAACAACGGGTTGATGCCATTCAGCAATTCGATTGAAGCCGGTGGAGGCGTAATGTTATCGAGGTACTCTTCGGGTGCGCCGCCATCGCCCTGGTTGTCTTCGTCCAGATCCAGGATGCGCATTCCAAAATTGGAAACCGGCGTATTGAACGTGATGGTGATATCCATCGAGGTTCCGCTGCTGGAGCTGATGGCGGGGAAAACAGCGCCGGTTCCGTTGATCGCTACCGGATCGTAATAAAATCCCATCGAAGATGTGGTGGAAAGCGTGTAGTGGATGTTCTGGCAGTTGGTTCCGTTGAAATCCGGGCTTTGCTGCGACATGGTGTAATCGGGTGTTACCCAGCTCATGCCGTCGGTGAACGCGTCGTTTTGCGAAAAAACAACGGGCACAGCGAGCAGAAAAAGCGTCAGGAGAGATAACAGCCCTGTCCTCATAGTATCCGGGAGATTAATAATCTTGTAGATTATAAACATACGGAATGGTTTAATCATTGTTGCCTCTCAATGGGCGCAATCTATTGATCATTCGTGGATTCGTATTTTTTCTGTAGGAGTTACTGAGTAATCAGTTGGTTAGTTAGTAAGTTGGTCAGTTCGATGGTTTTAAATCTGCCTGATTAAGCCTGACCAACTCCAAAACTCTTTAACTGCCCAACCGGTAACTGCCCAACTCAAAAACTTACTAGAGTTATCAACATCCGGTGCTTCTTCGCATGGTTAAACGAGCGGTTTTCCCTAACTTTATTCTCCCAAAAATACCCTGAAATATGTTCCTGATTTTTGATACCGAAACAACGGGATTACCACGCGACTGGAATGCGCCTTTGACCGATTTTGACAATTGGCCGAGGGCAGTTCAGATTGCCTGGCAATTGCACGATGCCGAAGGTGAAATGCTGGAACACAAGGATTTTTTGATCCAGCCCGATGGTTATGATATTCCCTTCGATGCCGAGCGAATCCACGGAATTTCAACCGCCCTGGCTACACAGCAGGGAGCTTTGCTCGATGAAGTGCTGGTGCAATTCAAAGATGCACTGAGCCGTTCGCAGTTTGTGGTCGGACAAAATATCGGATTCGATATCAATATCATGGGATGCGAGTTGCTGCGTCGTGGTGTGGAAACCAACCTGCACGACTTGCCGGTACTCGATACCTGTACCGAAACCACAGCGAACCTGACCAAACTTCCCGGAGGCCGTGGCGGACGATTCAAACTGCCAACGCTTACCGAGCTGCACGAGTACCTCTTCCAGGTGCCGTTTGGCGAAGCCCACAATGCTACCGCCGATGTTGAGGCAACCACGCGTTGTTTCTTCGAATTGGTTCGCCGCGAAGTGTTTACACTGGAGGAATTAAAAGCGGAAACGGATTTCTTCGAACGATTTAAGCTCAGGAATCCCGGTCCGATCGCGCCGGTAGGGCTCACGCACATCAACCTCAAGGAAGCCAGTGCAAAACTAAAAGATGTTGTTGCGCCGAGCGCCGGGGATATTGATCGCGAAGCTGCGCGTGTTCGTCTGAAAGATGCACCATTCGTGCACCTGCACAACCATACGCAATTCACGATCCTGCAATCAACCATGGATGTGAAAGGCCTGATCAAACAGGCCATTCAACATAAAATGCCGGCCGTTGCGCTTACGGATACAGCCAACATGATGGCGGCTTTCCATTTTGAAAAAGCCATTGCAGGGATCAATAAGCAAATCCGGGCTGACAGGGCGGAGGCCGAAGAAAAGGGCGAGCCGTTCGATCAGCAGGAAATTATGCCCATTATTGGTTGTGAGCTGTATGTGTGCCGCGACCGAAACGATAAACAAACCAAAGACAACGGTTTCCTCGTTGTTTTCCTGGCGAAAAATAAACGCGGGTACCACAACCTGGTAAAACTCGCTTCCATCGCCTATACCGAAGGAATGTACTATGTTCCGAGGGTTGACAAAGCGGTTGTGGAACAGTACAAGGAAGATCTGATCGTACTTACCGGCGGACTTTCGGGCGAGGTGCCCAACCTGTTGCTCAATGTCGGTGAAAAACAAGCCGAAGAAGCATTGATCTGGTGGAAAGAACAATTCGGTTCCGATTTGTATGTCGAGATCATGCGCCACGGACAGGAGGATGAAGACCGCGTAAATGCTTCATTGGTGAAACTGGCCCAAAAACATGGCGTTTCACTGGTGGCTACCAACAATACATTTTACGCTACCGAGCAGGATGCGAATACGCACGATATCCTGTTGTGCGTGCGTGACGGAGTGCAGGTTGCAACCCCAAAAGGAAAGGGACGAAACTTCCGTTTCGGACTGGAAAATGAACAATATTATTTCAAGTCGGCGGAGGAAATGAAGGAGTTGTTCCTTGATTTGCCGGAAGCCATCGAATCGGTCGGGGAAATCCTGGCGAAAATAGAGCCGTATCCGCTTGCGCGTGAGGTCTTGCTCCCTGCGTTTGATATTCCAGCTGAATTTGTTGATCCGCTGGATGAAACGGACGGTGGAAAACGCGGCGAGAACGCCTATTTGCGCTATTTGACCTATAAAGGGGCCGAAAAACGCTACCCGGTGATTACGGACGAAATTCGCGAGCGACTTGACTTTGAGCTCGCCACGGTTGAACGTACCGGTTACCCGGGGTACTTCCTGATTGTGCAGGATTTCTGCCAGGCAGCCCGCGATATGGGCGTTTCGGTAGGTCCTGGTCGTGGATCGGCAGCCGGCTCTGCGGTCGCTTACTGTATCGGAATTACGAACGTCGACCCGATTGCGTACGATCTGCTCTTTGAGCGTTTCCTCAATCCCGACCGAGTTTCAATGCCCGATATCGATATTGACTTCGACGATGAAGGCCGTGGCCGTGTTATCGACTGGGTGATCAATAAATACGGTTCCAACCAGGTTGCGCAGATCATCACTTACGGTACAATGGCGGCGAAATCGTCTATTCGTGACGCGGGCCGTGTACTGAACCTGCCGTTGCTGGAAACCAACATGCTTGCCAAGCTGATTCCTGACAACTTTTCGCTTGATGCAATTTTCAATTGGGAAGAACCCAAAATCGCTGAAAAGCTCAACAATGCCGTTGATATGGCGAATGTGCAGGAGCTGCGTTCAATTGCCCGTGGTTCTGACCTGCGAGCCGAAGTATTGCGCCAGGCTCAGCGTATTGAAGGTTCCGTGCGAAATACCGGGATTCATGCCTGCGGGGTGATCATTACGCCGGACGACATCACCAATTTCGTACCAGTGGCACTGGCCAAGGATTCGTCGATGTGGTGCACCCAGTTTGATAACTCTGTAGCAGAGGAGGCCGGGTTGCTCAAAATGGACTTCCTGGGGTTGAAGACATTGACGCTGATCAAAGATGCGGTTAAGAACGTTAAAAAGCGTCATGGAATTGACCTCGATCCGGATGCGTTTCCGATTGATGACCTGCCGACTTACGAGTTGTTCCAGCGCGGTGAAACGGTAGGGATTTTCCAATACGAATCTCCCGGGATGCAGAAATACATGCGCGAGCTCAAGCCGTCGGTGTTTGCCGACCTGATCGCCATGAACGCGCTGTACCGACCGGGTCCGCTGGAATACATACCGAGCTTTGTCAAGCGGAAAAATGGCGAAGAAGAAATCAAATACGATTTGGATGCCTGCGAAGAATACCTGGCGGAAACCTATGGAATTACGGTTTACCAGGAGCAGGTAATGCTTTTGTCGCAAAAGCTCGCCGGTTTCTCGAAAGGTGATGCCGACGTTTTGCGAAAAGCGATGGGTAAAAAGCAAAAGGCCGTCCTTGACAAGATGAAGCCGCAGTTCATCGAACAGGGGAAAGAACGCGGACACGATCCGACCGTATTGGAGAAAATCTGGAAAGACTGGGAAGCATTTGCCTCCTATGCCTTCAACAAATCGCACTCGACCTGTTACGCTTGGGTGGCTTACCAAACAGCTTATCTGAAAGCCAACTACCCGGCCGAATTCATGGCAGCGGTACTGAGCAATAACCTCAATGACATTTCGCAGGTAACCTTCTTCATGGAAGAATGCCGCCGCATGGGTGTCGCCGTTTTAGGGCCCGATGTGAACGAATCTGCCTACGAATTTACGGTGAATGCAGCCGGGGCGATCCGTTTCGGGTTGGGAGGTATCAAAGGACTGGGAAGCGGACCGGTGGATGCAATCATTCATGAACGTGCTGAAAATGGCCCTTTTTCGTCAATTTTCGATATGACCAAGCGGGTAAACCTGCGTCTGGTGAACAAAAAAGCGATGGAAAGCATGGCGTATGCCGGCTGTTTTGACTCATTCAGCAACATTCACCGCGCGCAGTACTTCTACCCGGACGGAAACGGACGAACATTCCTGGAAAATGCAGTGCGTTTCGGGGCGAGCCTCCAGGAAAACGAAAATTCATCGCAGGTATCGATGTTCGGTGAATCGTCGGACATCAAAATGCCGGAGCCACAGGTACCGGTATGCGACGAATGGCCGACACTGGTGAAGCTCAACTTCGAAAAGGAAGTGGTCGGAATCTTTATTTCAGGCCACCCGCTCGACGATTTCCGACTGGAAATTGAGGCTTTTTGCAGCGGAAAAGTAGAGATGCTCACCAAATTGCCTGAATACTATGGCCGTGAATTGCTGATCGCTGCTATTGTGACGGATATTCAGCATTTGACCACCAAAACAGGTAAGCCGTTCGGAATCATGAACATCGAGGATTATGCCGGTGGAACGAAGCTGTATTTGTTTGGCGACAATTACCTCAAGTTTGACCGCTTTATGAAGAAAGACCTCATCATTGCCATTCGCGGCAAGGTGCAGGAAGGACCGTACAAAGACAAGATTACCGGCCAAAAACCGATCGAATTTGCCATCAGTAACATCGAGCAGCTGGAAAACCTGCTGGAAACGCGCTCCACGACGCTCAACATCACGATCCCGATCAAATCATTGGATCAGCTCCTGATGGGAAAACTGGAAAACCTGTTCATGGAATCGGAAGGCAAGTGTTCGGTGAAATTTACGGTCGTGGATGTGCTCGACGATATGAAAGTAACCATGCCATCGCGCAAGCTGAAAATCGAGCCGTCGGTGAAGATGATCAATGCGATCAAGGAACTGCAGCTGGAGGTGGAGTTGGTAGGAAGTTAGTTCTTCATTAGTCAGTTTTTAGTAAGCTGAATGTTTATTCCGTCATCGATTTTGCCCCATATTGACGTCCCGTAGAGACGAAGTATAGTAGAAAATCGGCCCCATTTAGAATGTTCCCCGTAGGGGTAAGACATATTGACTAAATCTTAAATATGGCATGTAACAGCGTTAGAACCAATCCTTTGTTTTGTATTTTTCATTACATTTAGCGTCTAAACACCTTGAACTATGAAAAAAATCTTCCTATCACTTGCAATGGTATCATCGCTGGCGACTTTATCAGCACAAACGATTACCTATGACTTTGCGCAGGATCCGATGGCAAATGGCTGGACTTCCGTCATTGATCCCGGAAGTGGTATCGGTTTTACGTATGATGCGTCGGGACAGCGTGTACAGTTTGATATTACTGCCGAAGTAGAGAATAATTTTATCCACCGTACTTTGCCTTATTCGCTGAGCGATCGTTTTTGCGTATCATTCAAAATTCATCCGGACGCTGCGAATCAGAATACATTCTTCCCGTTATTGTTGTCACAGATGGGGTTAAGCGGCGCTTCCGATATCCATCCCTGGCGTATGGATTATGATGGAGCAGTCGGTGATTTTCAAAATATTGATTTGACCGGTGTATGTGTTACCCACATGGAGGTTAAATTCCTGAACCGCAACGGAAATACCGTGAATGCTTCTTCATTAGTGTCGTTTACCCAACCGTTCAACATGACAGCAGATACAGATTATTGGATCAAACTGGAAGTAGAGGATGCTACGCATACGCGTTTGTCTGTTTATTCGGACGCTGCTATGAGCAATGAACTGCGGAATCAATTATTTACGACACCTGACCTGGATCCGTTCAATGAAATCTATATTGCGAACTGCAATGGAAATTCTACGACCAATATTAGCGGTTCAGTGGATGATTACGTCATCAATAAATGCTCGGTAGCTGGAATGATAGAAGCTGAAACGGGGGCTCCTGTTTGGCAGATGTATCCCAATCCAGCCGCTGCCACATTTGAAATAAACGGTACTGAAAACATCGATCGGATTATGGTTTACGATATGAAAGGCAGCAAAGTCTCATTCACGTCGTCCATTATTGCTAATCGTGCATCCGTTGAAATAAGTGATGAGCTGGTGAACGGTGTTTATTTGGTTGAAATCACAGCTAAAAATGGCAGCTCATCAACAATGCGTTTGACTGTACAAGATTAATCACTTGCTTTTAGATATAAAGAATCCCTTTTCCGCACCCGGAGAGGGGATTGTTGTTTTGGCATCGATTTTTTCATTTAAAGCTTCCCCAAAACCTTCCCCGCCCGTTTTTCAAACGATGATCCGTTCTTCTCCAGTTGATCTTCAATTACCATCCGCAGTTCGTTTTTCAAATCCGGGTATTTCTGTGTTTGGTTGTACAACGCCAGCACCGCAAAACTCTTGGTCGATGTGGTGATATTCGGGTCTAAAATCCATTGAAACAAGGCATCCGTTATCTCGCCCTCCAGTTCTTCGGGAATACCTGCCAACCAGCAAAATTTCGCCAGGCTCCGGTCGTAATTCGGTACGTTGACGTTATGTTGTTTTGCGAAAAAATAAGGAACAACCGGGGCAACTCTTCCCGGATCGAATTCCACCAAACCACCTGTGAGCCACAAAAAGCGCATAGCCGTGAAGCGGTCTTTATCGAGCAAACAGAGCAGGTCTTTCAGATTAACGTCATTCTCAGAAATGAAACGTGCCCATTTCCGCAGGTTGGCGTCGGAATCATCTGCTTGAAACGAAAGCTGTATTTGTTCTGAGAGATTCATGTCTAATTCAATCATACCGGAAGATGTTTCCCCAAAATACCCGTAAAATAGCTACTTTTAGGGATCAAATAAATCAACAATGAAATTCAAATCAACTTTTCTGGCAACGGTCCTTACACTTACCGCCTGTCAAATCACTTTTGCACAAGAAGTAGAGTGGAGTGAGCTGGTCAAAAGCAACGGCCGCGGTACGGTAATTTACCCCGAACAGGGTAAAAATTTCTATACCAGCGTATGGAGCGGTGGAATGATTGCCGGAAGCATGCAGTTGAAACGTTATGAAGGTTTTATGCCGATTGCGCAGGAAAAAATCGTGCTGAAGACGGAAGCAGGAATGGGCTCGTTGAATGATCTGATCATTGTAAACGGCAAAATGGTCGTGTTTCTCTCCGATAAAGTGGACGGACAGAACAAGCTGTATTACCAGCGTTACAGTGAAAGCTGTACGCCGGAAGGTACGCCGACCCTGCTTGCCGAATATGAAATGCCGAAGGGATGGAACAAATCGGGTTATTTCAATGTAATCCAATCCAAAAACAAGGCCTTTTTTTGCGTGGAATATTCCATCCCAAGTACGAAAACAGATGGTGAGCGCTTCGGTTATAAAGTCTATGATGCTGATTTTAACGGAGTTTCGGAAGGTGAATACGAATCGCCGTACGATCCTCGCGAAGCGGAGGTAACCAATCATTATTTGTCCAACACAGGCGATTTGTTCCTTGGAATGAAAGTATACAATACCAACGACCGCGGAAAAGTGCGCGACTATACTTCTCTGAAAAAATACCTCATCTTTTTGATCAAAGACGGTGACATGACAGAAATGAACCTTGATTTGGGAGAGAAGCGCATTACGGACATGACATTTTCTTCTGATGAGCGTCGTATCCTGACATGCACGGGTCTTTATGGAGAAGGAGCGGCCAGCACCAAGGGCGCGTTTTATTTCCAGGTCGATTTTGCCAACCAGGAAATCGTAAACGAGGGATTCAGCGAGTTTACCAAGGATTTCATCACACAGGACTGGTCGGAAAGACAAAAAAACAAGGCCAACAAACGTGAGGAAAAAGGCAAGGGTGCTCCGCAGCTTTACAGTTATGATTTCCGCGAGGTACATACTACGGCCGATGGCGGAGTAGTGGTGGTAATGGAACAATATTATGTGGTGGTGCATACTACCAGGGATCCCCGAACCGGCGCTACCACCACGACTTACACGTATTATTACAACGACATCATCACCTACCGCGTGCAGGAAAGCGGGCAGTTTGAGTGGATCAAAAAAATGAACAAGCGCCAGGTTTCGACCAATGACAATGGCTACTATAGCAGTATCGGCGGTTATTTTACAGATGATAAATTCATCATGTTCTTCAACGACAATAACAAAAATTATACGGAAGCAGGCGATTTCTCCATCGAAGAAAACGGTCTGTATCCGGCTTCTTTCAGAAAGAAAACAAACTGTGTTGCCAAAGTGGAAATTGATTTGGAAAACGGTGAGTATACCCGCAGCCGTTATACTTCCCGCGAAGAAACAGCTGCCTATGCCGTGCCAAAGAAATTTACAGCGGATTACATCAACAGCGAGCTGTTTATGTATTTCCAGTATGGAAAGAAAGAGAAATTCGGGTTGTTGAGATTCTAAAACAACAAAGCATTTATAATGCTGTGTTTGGTGTCGCGATTCATCGCGACCCTTTTGTTGAATAGAATGAAATATTAAGGTTTTGATATTTTTCAACGCAGAGGCGCAAAGAACGCAAAGGATTTAAGCGTTATTTGTGATGCTAAGCATTTTTTAGATTTTCTCGTGATCAACTTTTCGATTGTTGAACTTCACTCCAGCAACCCTCTCAACTCAATCAGTTCGTTCACTTTCTCCGCATTCCCAACCTGCTGAAAAGCGGTGATGAGGTTGGTAATCATGCGGCGGATAATGGCCGAATTGGAACAGGGCTCGTAATAATCGCGGCTGTGCGGCAGTTGGAGGCCGTCCAGGAACTGGTGAATGTCTTCCTTCTGGAAAATGCTTCCCTTGGAAAACGGATTAATATAAAACAGGATGCCGTATTCGTTGGCGTTCGACAAATACTGGTTTGCGCCGAATTCATCCATATAAGCCAGGATGAAGTGATTCGGAAGGTTTACCCCGTAGATCGGTAATTCAAGCTGCTGGGCAACAATACTGTAAAGGATGCTCAGGCTTAACGGATTTCCCTTACGGGTTTCGATCACGGTATTGATGTACGAATTGGTCGGCGAGTTATAATTCTTGGAATTCCCCGTAAAGCCATAGCTGCCGAAAAACACGTTGTTCAACACCCGAACGGTTTCAAAGGCCGTCATGTTCTGGTTGAGTTCCAGCCAGCAATCGCGGCGCAGCTGCTCAATGAATTTCGTAATGACGTTTGCATCCAGGCCGGGGTATTGGTAACGCGCGACGATGATCGCTCCTTCCAGCAGGTCTTTCGACGGCCCTTCGTACCATTCCGTGAGCTGACGTTTGCATTCTTCGAACTGGATTTCGTGAATGATCGCTTCGATGCGCGATTGAAAGAGCAACCCGAAATCACGTTCTTCCCACGACGATTCCAGGTAGTGAATCGCATCGGGCCCGTATTCGAGTAACCGGTCGCGTACATGCGCAAAAACCTGCTCATCGGGGTCATCCATGAGTGCGATCAGTGCCTGTAGCGATTTTAAGTCTTTCATCATTACAAAAGTAGGAAAGTCGCGTTGTATCCTTCGAACTCATTGATTTTCTTGTCAAAAGCAAAGTGTTAATAGTGCAGCAAACATGAATACCATAAGTCCGGGCGATGAAAAGAAAGGGTTGCTTCCGAAGAAACAACCCTCTCAAGGATTCAAAGGATTAGAACTTAATGGGGTGATTTCACCACTTTAAATCGGAAAAATGAACCGTCATAGAGCAATGTCCCGTTATAGATTCCCGTTGAAAGCTGATCAATCCGGATCATTTCTCCGCTTGCAACCGTTTGTCGGTGAACGAGTTTCCCCTGTTCATCATACAATTCCAGTTCACCGTTGTTAAACGCCGTTTCCGATTGGATCGCAAAACTGCTGCTGGCCGGATTTGGAAATACGTTTAGGTTGCTGGTGATCACTTCATCGAGTGCGTTGGTACAGTCGACCACTATTTGTTGTGCCGGGCCGCTGCATCCGCTGCTATTGGTTTCCACAACACTTACCGGTCCGAAATTGCCATTAAAATCGACCTGTATGCTATTGGTACCCTGTCCGGAAAGAATCGCTGCGCCCGCCGGAACACTCCAGTTATAGCTGGAACCAGCCGTCATTATCACCGAATAGGTTTCGCTGGAAGTGGCGCAACTAACGTTCGTCGGACCTGAAATAACCGATGTGTTGACGGCATTGCTTACCGCAACGTTGAGCGTAACTGCCGCGCCTGTACATTCTCCATTGTTGGTTTCGATCACGGAAATAGTTCCACCGGTTCCGTTGAAGTCAACGGTGATGGTTGCAGTTCCCTGGCCGGATAGGAATGTGGCGCCTGCCGGAATTGTCCAGTTGTAGGTAGAACCCGCCGTTGCAGTGACACTATATGTTTCGGAACCACCGGCACAATCGATACTTTGATTACCTGCTATGGCTGATGTTATTACAGCACCGCTCACATTTACGTAATCCGTTTTGATTTCTTCCGCAACCGTAAATCCGAATTGGTCAATGTAACTCAATGTCACGGTTTTTAATCCGGAGGTACTGTATGAAACCGAATGAGGGCCATTGCCAACTGCTGTTGCCGGAGAAGCTCCGGAACCAAAGTTCCAGTTAATCGTGGTGCCGAAAAACAGGCTGTTATCCGTGTAATTGGTGAACGTAACCTGGTTTCCTATGCAAACAGCAGTATTGTTTGCGGCAAACATCACTTCACCCAGGCATGGGAAGCCCGTTGTTACGGAAATTGCTTCGCTGTTACTTGTTCCCGACCCGCAGGCGTTTTGTGGAGTTACCGTGAGGGTGAAATTTTGGTTTGTGCTGTTCACAATAACCGAATTTGTTCCTTGTCCCTGAGAAATAGACGCTGCTCCGGCCGGACTAATGGACCATTGATAACTGGTGGCACCGCTTACCGAAGGGATAGAATAATTGTCTGATATTCCTGCACACAGAGACGTGCTCCCGAAAATTGTTCCCGCATTGCCCGGTACGTTGTTGACCGTAATGACAATAACGTTCGAAGTTGCTGTACAGCCATTGTCAACCAGAACACTGTAGTTCCCTGCTTGCGTAGCAGAATAGGTACTATTCACAGCCCCCGGGATCGGGTTGCCGTTGAGCAACCATTGATACGTAACTCCCGAAGCCGTTGCGGTAAGAAGTGACGCCCCACCCGCACAGAAATTGGTGGCGCTGGCACTGATATTTACCACCGGGATACTGTTTTCGGTTAAAGAAACAGTGTTGGAGATCGCTTCGCATCCTTCGGCAGTAGTTACCGTTACCGAATAATCGCCCACGGTAGCTGCGAAATGGGTGTTTCCTTCCAAAAGGGCTGAACCGATCGGCTGATTGTTGAGATACCATTGGTACATCGCTCCGTTTACCAGGTTTGCGGAAATCGTCACGCCTGAACCTGCACAAAAACTACCTGACGGAGCGGACACAGTAACTGCCGGTGGAGTAATGGTTGTTAAAATAAGTGACGAGCTTTCCGTACATCCCTGCGCGTTGCTTACTGTTAAACTATACGTTCCGGGATTGTTGACCGTCAAAGTGGAACCACCGTTTAATTGCAGTGGATTGGCATTGAAATACCAGTCGTAATCGCTTAATGTATTGTCACTAGCCATAAGTGTAATGTCACCTCCACCAACACAAAATCCACTTTGACTGGCTGTAAATGCTGCATTTGGCAACGCATAAACAGTGGTTACGATTGTATTCGACGTTCCGGTACAACCGTTTCCGTCAGTTACCATAACGGAATAGGTATTTCCCTGCGTTACGGTAATGGTTTGTGTTGTTGAACCGTTGCTCCACAAATAGGAAACAGCATTGGAACTTGTGAGATCAACCGATCCGCCCTGGCAGAATTCCGTTGTGCCGTTGGCTGTAATTGTTGGAACTGGCAGGCTGTTCACCGAAACACTGATGGAAGAAGAATTGGCACTGCAGCTTCCATTGTATGCAATAAAATCATACGTTCCGGCTGTTGTTACGGTGATTGAATTGGTTGTTTCACCGGTGTTCCACAAGTAAGTGGTTCCGCCGCTTGCGTTCAATTCAACCGATCCGCCAGCGCAAAAGGTTGTTGGTCCGTTTGCTGAAATGACAGGCAAAGGCAAACTATTGACGGCTACGGTTGTTGTCGCGGATGTTCCTGTACAACCGTTTCCATCAGTCACCGTAACCTGGTAGTTGCCGCTGGTGGTGACCGTAATGGCCTGGTTGGTTGAACCGTTAGTCCAGAGATAGGATGAAGCAGGAGAACTTGTTAATTCTACCGAATCACCAGCACAGAATGTCAATGCACCATTGGCACTGATTGTGGGTTGCGGCAATGGATTCACCGTTACACTCATAACCGTCGAAGTGCTGTTACAACCATTATTGCTTGCAGTAACCGAATAATTTCCGCTTTGCGTTACGGTAATGGAACCGGTTGTTTCACCGGTGCTCCACACATAAGTTGTGCCACCTGTTGCCGTTAGAACTACGTCTCCACCCGCACAAAAAGTAGTGCTGCCACTTGCCGAGATTTGTGGATTCGGTATCGGATTCACCGTTACAGCAATCTGGGCCGATGTGCCGACGCACCCGTTTCCATCGGTAACGGTAACAGTGTAATTTCCGGCACTACCAACAGTGATATCGGGAGTCGTGCTTCCGTCGCTCCATAGATACGAGACAGCAGTTGAGCTTGTTAGTTGGACCACATCACCGGCACAAATATTGACTGATCCGCCGGCTGTGATTGTTGGCGTTGGCAATGCGTTTACGATAATGGTAGCTGTGTTAGTCAGGTTAACAGGTCCGCAGCCCGGGCGAATTGCCTGAACGCTAATCGTGGTATTTCCAACAGCAAAACCGGCTGTATTAACGGTTAAAACAATGCTTCCGCCGTTCCCTGCAACACTTGCGCTCACCGGGTTTCCACCTGCAAATGCCTGGTAATTAACACCCGACTCACTTGCTGAAATTGTAACCGTTGCGGTAGCTGTTCCCGCGCAAATCGCACTTCCGGTTACGGCAAGATTGGTAGCAACCGTGTTTTGATAAACAGCAGTGACCGCAGTTCGCGGACCTTCGCATCCGAATCGCGATATAGAAACGTACCTGACCGTTGTGGAAAGAAGGTTATTGATGGTTAAAGTCGGTCCGGTTTGTCCGGCAATCGGAGATCCGCCGACCGCAGCTGTATACCAATTGTAGGTTCCTTCGCTGTTGGCGCCACTTGCCTGTAAAACAGCATTTCCGCTACCGCAAACCGTATCGTTGACAGTAAGCGGGGCTAATGGAATTTCATGAATGACCACATTTACTTCCTGCGGAGCTGATGTACAGCCGTAATTGGTTACTAAAAGCGTGTACAAACCATTGTAGGTAGCCGAATCGGCATTGGCAATGATCGGTGGATTTTGAACAGTAGAAGTAAATCCGTTCGGACCGCTCCACTGGTAAGTCGCTCCCGGGAAATTAAACGTTGTGAGCGTCAGGTTGTCTTCGCCGTCACACAACGGACTTTGAGCAAAGGCAACACTCTCGTTGTTGTAAAGTGTCTGTACTTCACTCAGATTCAGGGCACGGTTGTAGATGCGCAATTGGTCATAGTTTCCGCGGAAAGTGATTTCACCGTTACCGTCGGCTTGTCTTCCGATCAGAAGGTTTACAGCAGTATTGGTAATCGTTCCGGAATAGGCAGTTGATCCGGTTTGCACACCGTTTTGGTAAATACGAATGGTTGTTCCATCGTAGGTACATACCACATGCGTCCATTTCAAGAGCGGTACGTTTGTATTGCTGTTTACGGCAGTACCGTTGATGCGCCATCTGACCCTGTTTTGCGGGTTTCCCGGAGTTGTGGAAATGAGTCCCATGTACAAACCGTTTCCGTTCCATTTGTTGACCAAAGGAGTATGGCCTGTGTTTACGCCGTCACCAAACCATGATTGTTGCTGAAAAATCCACATCGAGATGCTCACACGGTTGGTCAATTGTTGAATTTTTGCCGGATTTCCTGCCGAGACGTAATTGTTTCCGGGTGTGTTTGTGGCAGTTGAATTGAGCGCTGCCGCTGTATTTCCATTGCGGTCGTTTACATAACTACTGGTCCCGCTGATGCTTCCATTATAACCGTTGCCACTGCTATCGGCTACGTTTCCGTCAAATTTGTAATGCAGGATCAGGCCTGTTACCAAATCAACCGGCGGATTCAACGGATTCAAAATGGTAGCTGTAACGATTGATCGCGGGCCTTCACAGCCGTTTACATCCGTGATAGAAACGTAATAACTCACTGTTTCATCGATAGAAGCTGTGGTAAAAGAAGGCCCGTTTTCTCCTGCTAATGCGGTTCCACCGGTTGGAACAGTGTACCAGTTGTAGCTGCCTCCCGCGCCAGCGCCATTGGCTTGCAAGGTGAAAATTCCTTCGTGACAAATAGAGTCACCGATTGTGACCGGGGCGGAAGGTAAAGGGTTAACGGTAACCGTAATACCCGGAGTAAGTGTATCGAAACAACCCGTAAGCAGGTTTGTGGCGATCAGTGTGAATTCGGATGTGGCCGAAAGCGTTCCCGTTGCAAATGAAAGCGTGTCGCCTGTTCCGTTTTGACTTGTGCCAACTGAGGCCCAGTTAGATGTTTGTTTTAGCTGGTAACTAATTCCGGGCTGAGAATTAACCAGTTTCACGGTTGATGAATTTCCTGAACAAATAGCAACAGGCTGTGCCACAAATGAAAGATTTTCAGGTTGTTCTGTCACTAAGGCATGTAGCTCCGCTTGACTGAGCAAACGATTGTAAATCCGGAAATCATCCATGCGTGCGTTGGCATACGCATCACCCGCCCAGTTACTGCGTCCTATGTAATTGATCGTTCGTACGATATTTGTCGGAGCTGTCTGTAATCCCTGGATTACCTGGTTGCCGTTGATGAAAAGAGTTCCCGTCCCGTTTGACCAACTATAAGTAAGCAAAACCCACTGATTGATTGGTAAGGTATTGGAAGGACTGCTAATCTGCCCCCCGGAAACAGTTCCGGTATAGATTTCAGCTGCCGGGCGACCAGTAGTACCGTTTGTTAACCCAACGAGTACATTGTTATTGGAAGATCCGTTTCCGAAATCGAACAAACGTGACCAGTTGTTGTAAGCTCCCATTCGTACCCATGCTGAAACAGTGAAATCACTTCCGTTGAAATAGGCACCGTCAGGCACATCAATGTATCCGTTGGTACCGTTGAATGCCAAAGCGGCACCAGCCGCACCGAATCGGTCGGCAGCAGCAGTAACACCGCCGTTGATTGTCCCGTTATACCCGTTTCCACTGGCATCAATTGCCGTTCCGTTCATCGGATAATAAAGCACAAGTCCGTTGGAAAGTGAAGCAGGAAGTACTGAAGATGCCCCGATATTTAATGGAAGCGGATTCACGGAAACGACTACGCTGTCTACACCCGAACATCCGTTGTGTGTATAAGTAACAATGTAGGTTCCGTTGTTTGCAACTGTTGCATTGGAAATCACCGGATTTTGCTGGTTCGAGGTATAACCGTTCGGACCGCTCCAGGCATAAGTCGCTCCGGGTAATGGTGCAGTATTCAGTTGAATATTGTCACCGCTACAAACAGTGATTATTGTTCCGGCCGGATCGAGTTCCATAAATGAAATAATCGATTGTGAATTGACAGCATCATTCCATCTTCCTCGCGGATCCATTTCGACATAATCTTCATTGACAGTTCCGCTTGGTTCACCGCTTTCCCAATTTGTGTAAACAATATTGTTTTCATTGGACCACTCGTAGTTTCCTTCCAAATCCATGTCATTCAAGCCAATCCAGCCATTTGTGGTGGTTAAATTGGATTGGAATAAAGCATTGACGGCCTGATTGGGAATACTGGCAAGTTGTCCGCCATTTGATAAAGCTGTTGTCTTGGCAACCGTCCAGTTTTGGGCGGCAAGGCTTATATAATAGTTCTTTCCGTTGCGATTTCCTGCATAACGGTACGCTGCCGGATTGGGAATGTCTCCCAATACACCGTTGATCGTAAAAGTGGCGGTCGTGTCACTGACTTTATTCAGGTTTGTACTCACAACCCTTAATCGGTAACCTGTACCGGATGGTGTTCCTGTCGGGATTGAACTTGTAAATGTATTGACCAACGCTGTTCCTGAAATGCTGGTAATCGGAATAGGATAATCAAAACTTCCCGTTGCATCCGATAACTGCAACAGGTATTCATTTCCGGGTAAAACCTCACCAGTAGCTGAGAAACTGATGCTGAGCGGATCACCTGCGCAATAAGTACCTGCGTTCGCCGTACCGATTGTAAGATCACCGTTTTGTGCAGCAGAAAGCGTGGCAATTTCGTCGGAAGTAATCACACGATTGTAAAAACGTACTTCGTCGATGCTTCCTCTGAGCCAGGAATTCCCGGCAAGATTCACCACATTCCCACCGATACGCGTAGTGGTGCCATTGCTTCCAAGCGAATAGTTACCGGTTAAGGTAGCGGTCAGGACACCATTGAGGTAGGCTTTTAATTCTGATCCGTTACAGGTAATCACGAGATGCTGCCATACGTTGGTACCCAGTGTAAGCGGAACTGTTGCCGATCCGTTGGGGTGGTACACAATGATTCGGCTTGGTCCGGTATAATAACCGGTTTCGAGGATGTTATCCTGTCCCACCAGGCTCATGCCGTTGTTGAGTTGAGTAAGGTTGAACCAGTAGCTCATACTGAACGCCGTGCGGTTATTCAGCAGGGAAGTGGCAAAACTCAGCATTCCCTGCCCGGATGATCCGGTAAAGAAAAGCGCCGATGCGGGCACATTCTGCATATTGACTGTTGGTTGCACTCCCGCGTTTGAAACGGAAGCGTGGTTGTTGTTCCCGCTAATGTCAGCTCCGTTCAAATCCATGGGCAGGTGCGCAATCAACCCGTTGGAAAGATTGACCTGGCCAAGGCCTGTAAGTGGTAAAGCTGCCAGTAGAAGGATGGCAATTCTTTTCACATGGTTTTTCATAAAATTGTTCCTTTAATTGTTGTTCTGCAAAGGAACGGTGAGGTGTAACGGAAGTCATCCACACATGTTGCAATAGTGTGTACTATTGTTGCAATTCCGCTTGTTTAGTGGGTTTTAGTGTATTTGGACGGTGGTTCTCCGAAATATTCCGTGAATGATTTGGTGAAGTAGGATTGACTGTTGAAGCCGCAGGTGTAGGCCACTTCAGTCACATTTCCCTGGCCGGCTTTAAGCATGTCCTTGGCTTTTTCCAGCCGCACCATTTTGATGAAATTGGTGGTTGAAAAACCGGTAAGTGTTTGTAGTTTCCGATGCAGCTGACTTCTGCTTATGTGCATATCTGCAGCCAGTTCATTCACCGAATAATCGGCGTTATCGAGTTGCGAAACGATCAGATCAATGACTTGGTTGGTGTAGGCGTTCACACCTTTTACCCGTTCATCGAATGAGCGCTCTTCCTGCTGCAAAGCCTGCTGAAATTGCTGACGGTTGCGCTGTGCCGTGCGCAAGAGGTTTTGAATGATCAACAACAATTCTTCCGGATTGAACGGTTTTCCCAGGTAAGCATCCGCCCCGAATTGCAAACCGGTTAACCTGCTTTCCAGCGATGATTTCGCCGAAAAAACAACCACCGGAATATGGTTGGTGAGCTCGTTGCCTTTTACCTGTTGCAAGAGCTCAATGCCATCTTTTACGGGCATCATCACATCCGTCAGCACCAAATCCGGTAGATCATGTTCCATCTGCAGAATTCCTTCATGACCGTTTTTCGACCAGGCAACGGTGTAATGAGGCTCCAGTAATTTCAACACGAATGCACCCAATTCCGCATCGTCTTCTACGAGCAATAGTGTTGGTTTGTCGGGCATTTCAGCGAAGGATGCCAACTGCTGCGAAGATGGTTCAACCGGAAAGCGAACAGTAATTTCGGTACCTTTTCCCGGTTCACTTTTCAGCTGGACCGACCCTTTGAGCAATGTAACCAGTTCTTTCACCAGCGAGAGCCCGATTCCGGTTCCGGAAACAGCATTTTCATTCTGTACACGGTAAAAGCGGTCGAAGATTTTTTCCTGGTGCTGCTGTGGAATTCCAGGGCCATTGTCGGTTACAGTGAGCTGCATCGCTTTACCGTTCTCCGAAACAAGGGAAACAACCACCCGGCTTCCTGCAGGCGAATACTTTAACGCGTTGGCGAGGATATTCGTGACGATTTTCTCTACCGCGTTGGCCGCAAACGAAACAGTTTCCGCTGCCTGGGGGCATTGGAACTGCAAATCGATCCCTTTCAATTCGGCTTCTTTGCCAAATCCATTTACTATTTGCGCAATGAAATCAACAATATTTCCATTGTGGTAAGCCAGCTGATAGCGGCCTTTTTCCAGTTTGGAAGCATCCAGCAATTCGTTGACCAAGTGAGTGAGCTTATCTGAATTGCGTTCAATCTGGCTGATATGTTCTTCGATTCGGTCATCAGGGAGCTGTTGCTTGAGGAGTTGAAGCGGTCCGTTGATCAGCGTAAGCGGAGTGCGGATTTCGTGGACGATGTTTTCAAATAACCGGTTTTTTTCTTCCTGCAATCGTTGTTGCGCGCGTTTACGCAGACGGAAATAAACCAAAATAGCCGCCATCAGGAACACCACCAGTACAATGGCGAACAGCAGGATGTTCTCGTTGTTTTTTGACCGTTGCAGTTTGATTTCCTGTTCCTGGATGCGCTTTTCCTTCTGGGCCGTTTCATACTTCACACCAAGTTCCTCGATGGCCTTTTGTTTGTCGGATTCAAAAATGGAATTGCTGATTTCCAGCTGCAGCTCTTTGTAAAGCAATGCTTTTTTATAGTCGCCGGTTTTGGCATAAATTTCACTCAACGTCCGGTAAATGCCCAGCGTCATGGCATCACGGTGAAGTGACTTGCTGATCTCCAGTGATTTGTTCAGGTTGCGAAATGCGTTCGGGTAATCCTGCTGCGCGGCCTGAATACCGCCTAAATTGTGGTAGGCCGACAATTGACTTTCGGGCAGGTCATGCTGAATGGAAAGATCGAGCGCCAGCTGAAAATAGTACTTTGCCGAGTCGAGATTGTGCTTACCGAGCTGCTGAATGCTGCCAATGGTGTTGTAAACATTGCACAATCCCTTGTATTCCTTTAATTTGCGAACCACCTTTTCAACTTCATGAAGGGTTGAAAGTGCCTTTTCGTATTTTCCCATCGAAAAATAGATGCCGGACAGGTTGGTCAAGATACTGGAATAATGATCGTATTCTCCGGCCTGTTTCTTGTATTTTGCGGCCTGCAAAATGTAATACTCGCTCTTTTTGTAATCGTTCAGGTAATAATAACTAAGGCCAATGCCATTCATTGCCGAGCTGGTGGCCGGTACAAGGTTGTGTTTTTCACCCAAAGCCAATGCGCGGAGGTAATAGCCGATTGATTCTTTGAACCTGGATTGATTCTGACTGGTTTGTCCAAGCAGCGATAATGCTTTGATCTGAAACCGGATGTTACCTGATTTTTTGGAAAGCACATACGCTCGCTGTGAATAACGAAAACCCAATCCGGGATCAGGAATGCTCAGTGAGTCGATTTGTTTGAAATAATACTCAATGGAATCGCGGTCGGAAAGTTGCCCGATTGCGACGGATGGCGAATGCATCCAGTGAATCAATACAACCAGTAAAACAACAACTTGTTTCATAAAACAACCGACGAAATCCGTTAAGCAAAAATAATGTAATTATGCTGTTTGGATATAACAAGTTATGTTGACCGGAACTCATTGATTTTCTTTTCAAGCAACATATCAATAGTGCTGCTTGCAGAATGTGTCAATTAAAAAGAGAGATTTTCAATTGTTTTTTCTGTCCACCGCAGGTAAACTAAACGTTGCATAAGTCTTGGAATATGCAATGAAGTTGCACGTGCAACGGACATTCCTGCAATTTCTTTCCTGGCAGACTGGCTGCCTGATGAAGTGTGTAACAACTCACCTGTTTTCAACTTACTTTTTAAATACTACAATTGACTTATTGTCCTGGCTTCTGATAATTGATAGTTTTACCTGTTAAACACATGTCAATCATGAAAACAGTCCTATTGCTTGTAGTAGCCTTATTTTCAGGACTTGCCGCTTTTGCACAGCAATACAGTATTGTTCAGCAAAACGGGCGTTTCGGTTATGCTTCAAACGGCAAAACAGTGATTCCGGCAACCTTTGAATACGCGACACATTTCAGCGAAAACCGCGCGCTGGTGAAACAAAATAACCTGTGGGGCTACATCGATTCTACCGGGAAATGGGTCGTGCAGCCGATCTATCAATCAGCGGAAGTATTTAAGAACGGAAAGGCCAATGTATACGTAAACGGGAAAAGAGGTTTGCTGAAACCCGACGGGACCTACAAAGTAAAACCGCTTTACGATACGATCACCGAACATTACAACGGAGTAGAAACCGTTGTAAATGGCAAAAAAGGATGGATTTCCAACAATTGGTCAGACGAAATCCCCGCCGAATATCACTTGTTTACCTTCACATACGATTACATAAATGCAAAGAAAAAGAATGGCGGCTACGATCTTTACTGGCAGGGAAAACTGATCAAAACCAACCTCGAATATCCAGTTGGTTATGGTGATGCATTCGTAGACGCCAAACAGGTTGTCGTTTGGGTAGATGGAAAAAAGGGTATTTTAGACCAGCAAGGAAACTGGGTCGTTGAACCAAATTACAGCAATATCACCTATCATTTTATGGGCGATTTCTTCGACGATTATTTGACTTCGACTCCTGCATTTTATGTGCTCGACAGTACCGAATACCTTTATTACGATGATGCGCATGAAGTAGTAGACCAGGTGGGAGCTTCGCAGTATTTATTAATAAAAGTAACCGGCGAGCGCATCGGGAAATCGGCTGTGGAATACGTGGAGGTCATTGGCAACAACATGGGCGATCCCAAAGAAATTCGCTTACAACTCAATGGTAAACTCGCTTATCTCGAATCGGATTATACCATTCGCGAAACACCTTATGTGAACATCGAAAATTACTACAACTGGCAATTGCGCAACGACGGCGAAAAAGTACATATCGTTGATTGTCAAAACCATGAGGCGGCCGTTTTTGATGGTGCAACCCATCCCGAAACAGGAATCCCGGTGTTTGATGAATATGGTGAACCGACAGGAGAATATGTAGAGACCGAATACATGCCGTACCTGGAAGTAATGACTTTGAAAGACGGCATTGAAACGTATGCTGTTTACGAATTGGAAGAGCAAAAAGTGATCACACCATGGACCACCGATCACCACTCGATCGCTTATCAGCACCGCGATGGTTACAATCGCATGTATTTGGAGTTCCATTATGGACCCGAGTCTACGCTCAGTGCCTACTACGTGGTCGGAAGCAAAGGGTTGATGGACGATTTCAGCTATACCTGGATAACTCCAACGCTGAATAACTTCATTATTTTGCAAGACGACCAGCAAAAAGAATACACGTTGCTGCATACAAGCCGTGAAAAAGGCACGGTAGAAGTGCTGCGTGCACCTTTTATAGAATTGTCTACAAACAGTTATGTAACCGATTACATACAATCGGAAGTAGAAGGCTACTACGACCCCGTTCCGGTTTACAGTTTCAGTGAGCCGTTTATTTTTTACCGGGGCCCAAACGGGAAAATAGGGTTGGTAACTGTTCAAAACAAGGTGTTTCCCGCCATTTATGACACAATTGTGCAAAATGCCGCTTACCCCGGTATCCTGGATGTGCAGGTAAATGGCAAATGGGGGTTCATCGATCTGGAGAATGGAAACATGATTCAGCCCGCTTACGATACGCGGTTGTCTTTTATAAAAGACGACGCGGTCGATTTGACGTACGCTACGCTTGAAACGCATTACCTTACTTCCGACGGAAGACGATTTTATTCATTGAATCCCGAATTGGCCCCGTTCAAAGCGAAGGGCAAATGCGGTATACAATCCTACAACGATTTTTCCGAAGACGGTTCGGGAAGGGTGGAAATGATTCCGGCGCTTTACAAATCCATTAGGACAACCGAAAATTACAACCGTTTTATTGCGCAGAATAAAAAGGGATTGTACGGCATTATCAACCAGCTGAACGACACCATTGTGCCGTTTATTTATACGGGGTTTGGCGAACCGCTGTTTATCAGCGCCATTGAAACAATGGTTTTTCCGGCCATGATCGGTAAAAAAACCGGATACGTGAATCCGGCTACCGGGGCCACGATTCCTGCTGTTTATGACCGCACACAGTTCCTGATGGACGGTTACGGGTTTGAATCGGGCATCCAGGTAACCGGCAATGAAAAAACCGGTTTGTATTCCCTGAATTTTGATCCGATACTTCCGGTTGAATACGAAGCCTTGTATGTAACAGGATCGCTCTATCTGGATCTTGAAGTACGCGTTCAGCAAAACGAAAAATGGAAAGTAGCCTGGGTGTCGGATCTGAATGCGATCAGCGAATACAAACTGCAAACTCTGCCGGCTTACGACCTGGTTATAAATTACGAAGGTTATATCAAAACACCCGAAGGGTATGACCGTTATGATGCCACTGAAAATAAACGCATCAAATCGGGAGTACGTGAAATAACACTGCCTGCTTTTGGCGATATGGTCCGATTGTACGCTGAAAATGGCAAAATAGGGGTGATGCTGACAGATCAAACCATTGTTTTGCCACATTCGCTCACAAGCGTGGTTAAAATCGACGACGACACGCTCATTAGTGTCAAAGACGGTGAGTTTGCCTATTATGTATTATCGATCAACAAATGGTTTAAACTAAACGAATGGTAAAGATGAATAAACGCCTGAAAACGTTCCTTTGCATGGGTTTGCTGTTGTGTGTTCAGACCGGAATCATGGCCCAGGAACTAACGCCCGTAAAGGTCAATGGTGTGTATGGTTTTAACCGCAACGGGGCCAGCGTTATCGCACCGCAATTTTTGTATGCGACGCATTTTTCGCAGGGACTGGCCCTCGTGAAAACCAAAACCGGCTGGGGCTACATCAACGAGAAAGGGACCTTTGTGGTAGAACCGAAATTCACCAATGCCGAACCGGTCCGCGACAGCATCGGCAAGGTTTATCTCAATGGTAAATGCGGGATCATCAGTAATACCGGCACTGTTTTACTCGAACCGATCTACGATTCCATTACATTCGCCTGGGATGGCAATTACGTGTATTCGGGCAAGCTTATGGGGCAGGCCAACCGCAATTTCACGAAAATTACACCGATCCTGTACACCAAATTTGAAGCTAACCGCGATTACCTTTCGGCTTTGAAAAGCAACGGATTGTGGGACATCTACTACGAGGACCTGCTTGTCCTGGAAGATATGCAAACACCCGTCACTTACGACCACTACCTGTTCAATTCAAACATCGGTTTGTTGAAGAAAAATGGCAAATACGGCGTTTACAGCGCTGAAGAAGGTTGGATTTTCAGGCCGGAGTTTGATTCCATCGTTCGTCTTCCGTTCAAACGCCATACCATCAAGGACAATTATTTCGACGAACTGTTCCTGCTACAGAATTACGTGCCTTCGCAGGTGAACGATAATGTCGATGTGTATTTTAAGGTCATGACCGGTGACGGAAAACTGATCAGCGAAGAAACCTTTACCGGCCTGGATCAGGCATCGTCTGTCATCGGATATCAGCAGAATGGGGGACATGTTCCGGGAATTTTCCTTTATGGCCCCGAATCATCCGTGTTGCTCTATGAAGACTTGTCGATCCGGAAATTGCCGTTTAACAAGTTGGATCCGTTCATGGAATGGTTCATCGTCCAGGATGGCAATCAGCAGTCCATTTTGGATTATGAATTCAGGAAAATCGCCTCGTTTGATGCCGTTAGCCGTGTTGTGAACGCAACTGCAAGTGAATATTATGATGATTTCGGTAATTTGATGGAAACGGCAACACAGTATGATTACCTGCCTTACCTGAAAGTTTCGAAGAAAGTCAACGGCCAGTTGAAGGATGCATTGTTTTCGCTTTATGAAAAGAAAGTGGTGACGCCGTTTCTGACCAACGGTTCTTTCCAGTCGAGTGTCCAGGGTGTGGAAGAAATGTTCGCTGGTTACACGTATACCGGCGACGAAAGCGATTACAGGGGATTTTACATGGAAGGAATGGATATGGGAACGGACTTGGCATTTCTGGAGGTGAATTTCTATTCCAACAGCCGGTGCGTTGCCTTTAATCCCAAAACCGAGCTGAATGAATTGTACGGGATCAAAAACCGCCGGGCGGATTTCCTCATGGAAGATTATACAATTCAGCCGGCTTACACCCTTATCCGGCAGGAGGAAACGTATGTTGATTCACTCGGCCTGTTTGTGGTTACGGCAAGTCAGAACTTTTTCGAATACGACTTCATGATTTCTCAGAATATAGAAGATAAACTGGGGTTGCTATGCCTCAACGGCGTGCGTATTCCAAGCCAGTTTGATTCGATTTTGCAGCATGCCGGGCGGGGTGAATTTGTAGACGTATACAAAAATGGGTTATACGGCGCGGTGAATATCAAAACGGGTGAAATGATTGATGCCGTAAGCCCTGTGCCGATGCCGCTGGAATATTCCGAAGAAAACAAGACTTGGTATACCATTCTACGCAACGATGAACTGGGATATTACTACGGCTCTTATGGCCCTATTTATTCGCTTGACCCGTTATGGGGAAGCAAGGTGGTAGATATAAACGGCAAGAAGGGGGTACAGGTACTCTCCGATTTTTCGGGAACTATGGTTCAGCTCATCCCGGCAAAGTATAAAAAGATCGTCATTCTCAAAGAGGGGTTCACACCACTTTTTGTAGCCACCAATTTTGAAGGCAGGATCGGGGTGCTGGATGTAAAAGGCGATACGCTGGCTCCTTTTGAGTTTACCGGGTATGAAGACACCTATTTCAATAACGAACAAGCGGTACTGATTCTTAAAAAGGGCAAAAAAGAAGCTGTCTATGATCATTACCTGGGTGAATTGATTCCACCGCGTTATGATAGTTGGAAGGAAATGGCCGACGTGGACGGTAATTATTCCTTCCTGCAGGTTACTTCCGGTAAAAAACATGGGTTGTATTCCTTTACCGGCCGGGAGCTTTTACCGTGCAACTACGATTGCATCAATGTCATTACGGCAAATTCGGAAGACATACAATACAAAGCCATCCAGGTGCAGCGCGAAGGAAAATGGTGGGTTGTGCCGATTTTTGTTCCCGACCCGGGCTCGTTTTATTACGATGCTGCTTTCCAATCAGAGATCTTTTTTGACACGAACCAATTCAATGGTCCCTTTGATTTTCTGATCGGTGATTACGGCTACGTGCGCCAGCCAAATGGTGAGTTTACCGCCCATTGGGCAAATGTTCCGCAGGTATCAACACCTGAAAGTGCTCCTTTTGAACCGGTCCTTGAAGGTATCCTGGAAATTTTCCAGGAAAATGGAAAGCTGGGAGTGCGCCAGGATGGAAAGATCGTGCTCAAGCCGACATTCACCAACATCCGCTTTTATGACGATTCGACGATCATCGTTTCCGATGGAGGGTCCAATTTTTATTACAATTTGATTTCCAAAAAACGCTATAAACTCGAACAATGGTAACAAGAACCGTTTCTTTACTTGCGATGGTCGGCGCGACGCTGGTGTGCATGGCACAAAAACCGATGACATCCCAATTTCCGCTGCAATGGAAAACGCAGATCGGCGTCACCACTTATCGCACCAATATGCTGTTTCATAAAGGGCTTATCTATATCGGTTCCAACGGAATCGCACGGGATAACCGCAACGATAAGCTCGACGGCGTTTATGCCATCGATCCCAAAACCGGTAAAGTGAAAACTACTTACAAAGTGCCATTTGCAGGAGATGATGACGTTACCGGGATTTCCATTGCCGACAATAAGCTCTTTTTCGGCACCGACAATTACTACTTTTTCTGTTTCGACCTCGACTCCGGCCAGGAACTGTGGAAATACCCGCTTCCGTACGATGTGGAAAGTGTTCCGGCGGTGGAAGATTTTAACGGTGACGGTGCCAAAGATGTCTCCTTCTCGGTTGAAGGTTTCGGTTTTTATGCCCTTAACGGGCAGGATGGCTCGGTTATCTGGCAGCAGGATTCGATTTCTTCCCATAGCGGGAATGTGCCTTCACTGCTGGTCGACGTCAACGGCGATGGTGTGAAAGACATCGTGAACGCCGGCCGGGGTGCCGCTAATTCGGATGAGATCGACGGTTTCAAAATGGCGCACTATGGTGACTATCATTTTGCCCTGGATGGAAAAACCGGTGGTTTGTTGTGGCTGCGCGAAACGGGAGCGGGCGTGCATACGGCTCCGTTCCTCTTCACTGAAAACGGCCAGCAACGTATTGCGTTGTTAGACAGTTATGGTGAATTCCAGGTCGTGGATTTGCAAGGAAACCTGCTTAGTCACAGTGGCTTTGGTTACGGCTGGTTCAGTTCGCCGGTCATGACCTGGGATCAGCATTTGCTGATTGGCCGTTATGGGATGGTTTATAATGACGGCGTGTTGGAAAGCACGGAAGAATACCCCGTTCCGTATCCGGGCGACAAGGCGGTGCTGAATTCGGTGAAGATGGAGGACCAGGTTATCAGTGCCACCACGATGGTAGCCGATGTACTGGGAAAAGGCACCGTTCAGGGAATTGGTGTCACAGAGCAGGGACTGTTGTTCATTATGAAAACCGATGGAACCGAACTCATGAAACTGAAATTGCCGGGTAAAGGAGCGGAAGCGAGCGTATTTGTTGCCGATACCGACGGCGATGGCAAACTGGAAATCCTGGTCGCTGACCTGGACGGTTACCTGTATTGTTTTGGGACCAACTCAAAAGGAAAAGTCGAGTTGGGAGGGTTTAAAAATGGATAAACACGGATAAAAAAATGTGGGGCCACGATTAATCGCGACCCCACTCTTCTATGTACAATCAATTTCTTACTAAGTCAATGGTTTCACCGATTTGATCGATTTCGCCATCAGGTCGATGATTACCTTTTCGTATCCTTCGTCACGGCTGCGGAACACATACGTGATCCCGTTGATCACTTTTTGGCCGTATACGTGATAAGTTCTGTGTTTTACCCCGATTGACTTGGACACACCGCGTTTCCCGTCAACTTTCAGATCCTGCTCATACAAGATGAAATCAGGCTCGTCTACGAGGTATTTGATTTTGTAAAATTCGTGCTCTGCCAGTTCCTTTTTCTTAGAAGAAACCATTTCACGGTCTGCACCCCAGTCGTCGATCACCATTTCGAAGTTTGGCCCAACTGACAAACGCCATTGGAAACCGTCTTCTTCGTGGATCACTTCCGGCTTTGTAGAGGCACCGATATTTGCCGTTTCGTCCGGCAGCATAATCATCACCGGCATGTCATAAGGTTTCATTGAAAATCCCTGGAACTCATACAATTCTTCATCCGACAATTCACCGTCTTCTTTCGTATCCCCGCATCGGGTCAACGGAAAAGTGAGTAATCCCAATAAAATAAACAACGTTAATTTCTTCATAACCAATTGATTCGATTGATAAACAACCTGTTGCGTCTCTTCAAATATACAACAAATATACTTTTTTTATCAAATCGGAAGCCATCGGCCGCTGAATGAAATGAAATTCAAACTAGTAAGGTCGTTGGTCACATTGCTCCCGCAAACGACTTAAATACCGAATTTTAACCTATTGCTGAAACACGGAAACGAAGCAGGTGTTAAACAGGATTTTCAAGCCCGCTGTAAAGGCAATTTTGAGCGTTTCGCAACATCCGGCAAACCGGTGCGGAAATCAAATTCATTGTGGCAGTCGGATTCCCCCGAATAAACGGCAGTGTTTGTTTTTAACTTCTTATCTTCGTCATCATTCAATCTTATGCCAATGCAAGAAGTAATCCTTGTTGATTCGAACGACCGGCCTGTAGGAACGATGGAAAAAATGGAGGCACATCAGAAAGGATTGCTGCACCGCGCTTTTTCTGTCTTTATTTTCAATGACAACAACGAATTGCTGCTCCAGCAACGCGCCCTTGAAAAGTACCATTCAGGTGGTTTGTGGACCAATACATGTTGTTCGCATCCTGCGCCTGATGAGTCATTGGAGGCAGCCGGTGCCAGGCGCCTGCAGGAGGAAATGGGATTCTCTGCCGCATTGTCGCGCAGGTTTGCCTTCGAATACCGGGTCGACCTGGACAACCAATTAATCGAGCATGAATACGACCATGTTCTGACCGGTACTTACAACGGCGAGATCCTTCCCGACCCGCAGGAAGTAATGGCCTTTCGCTGGATTTCCATGAACGATCTGCTGGCCGAGGTCAAGCAACATCCCGACAGGTTTACATCTTGGTTTAAGATCATTATGGATGACCATATCCAACATTTTTCATAATTGCTGACTGTGTGGGGTCGCGATGAATCGCGACCTTACCACAACTTCAATCATATATAATTATAACAAAAAAGGCACGGAAGATTCCGTGCCTCTCCTACGAGCCGTTATGGAAATGCGGTGAACGAATCCATACAGCTGCGTACAAACTAGTTACCGATTTAGGGGTTATTGATTACTAGTCTTTTCAAAGCTTTTCCATTCGATGTCAGAATCTCCAGTTGGTAAACACCATTTGCCAATGCGGAGCAATCAATAGTGCTGTTTGCAGCCAGTTCAATGCGTCGCCCGCGGGAATCAACGGCATTCAGGGCTAATAGCTGGGCGCCTTTTGTATCGATGATAAATTGTCCTGCCGCCGGATTCGGATAAACGGAAACCAAAGCTGCTGTACCTTCATCCAGGCCTGCCGGCTCTTCCGACACATGAATCGTCACACAATCCGTATTGTTTCCCAAAATACTGTCGCTTACCGGGTTGGCAAGGCTGTATGGTTTTACGAAAACGCACAATTCTACATCCATGCCGTCAAATGAAACATCAAATCCCATCGGCCGGTTGATGCTGAACGATTCGCTCGTTTGCAGCTCGTTACCTGAATAAAAGAAATGATTCGTGTTTTGCGGCTGAAAGGTAATCGTGTCGCCGTCCATGAGCATATAGTATACCACCGAATCGGCTGCCAAAAGATCCGTGGCACCTGCATTCGTGACGGAAACCGTAAGCTGGAAGGATTGCATCGGCGGGATGTATTCACCGTCCTGCGGACTGGTAACGGTCAATTCCAGGTCAACGTTTCGCTGGGCAAATGCGGCAATTGAAGGGATAAACAAAAATGCAAGTAGAAGTCTTTTCATAGTATTCTGTTGTTTAGTTCCAATAAGTAGAATGCGGTGAAGTTAAAACGATTTGGAACACGCGAAATCCGGTTGTTTCAAGAAGTATTAATCGTTTATTCGGTGGATCAAATTGTTGATTTATCTGATCCGAAGCAGGCTTCCTTTCGTCAGCCGCTCCGGATTTACAGATAACAAAAAACTGCCTCCCGATCAAGAAAGAGGCAGCTACTAACCGGTACGGCCGAAACAGTTGTATTAAATAGTCAAAGGTGTATAACAAATCAAACACTATTCGTTTCGGACTACCAGTTTAGTGACATAAAATTCTTTTGTTGTTTCAATCAATAACACATATGTACCGTTGTTCAGCGAACGACAGTCGACTTGCTGGTTTTCGATCTGCAATGGCACTTGTCTACCCTGCAAATCGACTGCTTTCACCGAGGAGAGAGTTCCTTTAAAATCATTCAGTTGGAAGGATGAATAGGCCGGATTCGGCACTACAGCAAGTTCCCCTATTGTAGTTTCAGTCACGTTCAGTGCATCATTTCCCAGCGAAAGGTCATCGATCAGGAAGCGCGTTCCGAAATGGGCCGACGTTCCTGGTACTGCGTTTTCAATTTCGATGGAAACGGCGGTTACTTGTCCGGGCGCTGCGTAAACCATCGGAACAACCATCAGCGTATAATTCTCTGTAAGATCGCGGATAATTGCCGTGGCCGTTGCGATAACGTTTCCGTCGCTGTCAAAACCCGTAAGCAGCACCATCGCCGAATCGCCCATTACCGGGTAATATTTATACCAGAAGGTAAACGATTCCGGTGATGAAGGCGTGACCGGAAATGCCTGCGGAAACGTATATGAACCCGGAACTTCATCGATCAGGAATGCTCCGCCGGCAATTTCCGTATTGGTGCTGTAATTGTAACCGTTGCGCAATTCCAATGCATAGGTGCCTGTATGCGCATCGGTGCTTACCGCGTAAAGTTCATTGTCGATTACAATTGAGTCGGTATGCGTGACGCCGGCCGAATCGATCCAAAAGGAAGACAAAAATGCCTTACCCCAGTTTTTCGGTTTGCCCGACGGATCCAGGAGTTCAAATCCGGTGTTCTGAATTTGAGCGCCAACTTTGAAAACAAACAGCAATGCGATGGTGAATACAATAGATTTCATAAACCTTAATTTGAGCGATTATCCGAAACAAAGGTAAGTTGGCTGCTTAGGAAGACCTAAAAAATCAGGTAGACATGAGGTAAACAACACCGGGAAAAAGGTGGTTTTTAGGTAGACAGGAAACCTTTTATGACAAACTCAGGATAAAATCGGTGAGGTTTTCTTCGGATGTCAGCCGGAATTTTTTGCGCAAACGGTAACGGGCCGTTTTTACACTGTCGGGTGTAATGGCTAAAATCACCGACATTTCCTTGATGGATAAATTGAGCCGAATGAGCGCACACAATTTCAGATCATACGGACTGATCTCGGGATATAGTTGTTTGAGCTTATTGTAAAAATGCGAGTTGATCTGCTCGAATTGCCGGTTGAAATCAATCCATTCCTCGTCTTTGTTCAATTCCTTTTCGAGCGTGCGGATCAATGATTCTTTCGTTGTTTGTTCGTCATGCGACAGGCGCTCCGTCAATTCTGCGATCCATTCGTGTTTCTTCACCATCTGAAGGGTAAAGGCACTGAGCTGGCTCTCTTTCCGGGTCAGTTCCTCTTGCAGTTTCTTTTCGGTGAGTTCCTGCTGAATACTTGCAAGCTCGTGATTGGTTTCAAGTAGTTGCCGGCTTCTGCGATTGATCCGTTTCATGAAAAAGATGATTCCCGCAAACAACAGCAACACAAACAACAATGCTCCCCATAAAAGATAATTGGTCAGGGTGGTCAGGTTTTTTTCCTGTTCGGCGAGCTGCAGTTTCTGTTCTTTCTCAGCGACCGCAAATTGCAGTTCCAGTTGGTGCAATGCGGTTGCTTTTTCCAGGTTAAGGATTGAATCACCGATGGCATTGATGCGTTCCTGGTCGGACAGGGCAAGTTGGAATTGCTTCGTATGCTTGTGGAGCTCAAGCCAGTGATTCCAGACGTTGAGCAGAAATGCACGGTCCGAAAGCCCCTGGGCCATTTCCTGTGCCTTTTTGTAATAAGAAGCTGCTTCGCCGGGATTGTTTTCAGCCTTCAAATACCAGCTGCCGATTCCGAGCATTGCCGAGATGATCCCTTGTTTATTCTGCTGTTGTTTCGACAAAGCCAGTGAACGGTCAAAATACCGTTTGCTTGCCGTGAAATTTCCGTTGTCCAGTTCCACCTCCGCCATATTCAGCAGCGAATTGGGCAAGTAAATCGAGTTGCGCGAGCGCTCATGGTCATTCAGCCCAAGCCTGTAGTAGACCACCGAAGAATCGAGCCGGTTGAGCTTGTGGTAGCAGCTTCCGATCGAATTGTACATGAGTCCGCGCACACCGCTGGTATCGTTGGCTGAAAGTCCGCTAAGGGCTTCGCGGCTGCATTGTATTGCTTTGCGGTAATTTCCCTGGCGGCTATAAATCGTGCTGATCAACTGCAGGCAGCGCGATTGTCCGTTGCGGCCTGTTTCGGAATCGGATTTTTCCAGTTTGCGGTAAAGCGCCATGGCACGAAAGGCGTAATTCAATCCTTCCACCTGGTTGGCACCGTATGTGCAGATCCCAAGATCAAGCAGAGCTTCTGCGCGCAGCTCGGTGTTGTTTTCAGCCGTCGCAGAAACGTAAGCCGAATGAAAATAGGTGTAAGCGGCATCATCCTGGTCTTTGATAAGCGCGTTCCAGCCTTTTTTCAGCAGAACGGGAGTCGTATCTGCGAAGACACAGAAGTGTGCGAATACCAGGAAATAAACAAGCAGGCTGCGGGAAATCAAGGAGTGTTATTTTAAACCATTAAGACGTCTTCATGTTAAAAGTTAGACTTGTCGATTGAAAAAAGGGTTGCGTCGACGGGTTTCAAATATGATTTCCGGTTGATAGGCCGGATGGTTTTCGCAACGCAGTGGTTGAGCGGTGTTGCCGATTCAACTTTCTTCTTATTTTTGTTGGAAACGAACTGTCAGTTGTGAGATCATTATCGGCCATCGGATTTGTAATCAGTATCATAGGCTTATTATTTGCCTGCTACAATCAATTTGCAGTAATTCCCTTCCTGGCCGATCTCAACAGTCCGGATACCAAATCCTACGAATTCCCGATTTACCTTACCGAAAAGTATGAATCACAGCAAAGCCTGGTGAGCATTCTCTGTATCATCATCGGTACCTTTTCGGTGATCTTTTGTTCGTTTGTTTACCTCCGCAAACGTACCCGTATGACACTCATCGGAACACTCATCGGTTTTATTGTAGCAACCGCCGGCATCATTCATAGCTGGTAATCGTTTTTATGCCACATCCAGGTGATTCTATCAGCTTATGGAACTGAAGTCTAAAGCAATTTTCTGGCACCGGCGTGATTTGCGCATCAACGACAATGCAGGGCTTTTCAAGGCGCTGAAATCAGGACCGGCCGTTCAGCCTGTTTTTATTTTTGATACAACCATCCTGGAAAAGCTGCCGGAAAATGATCAGCGTGTACTGTTCATTCACCGGGAAATCGAAGCACTGAAACAACAATACCGGGAATCGGGAAGTGATTTGGTCGTGGTGGCCGGAAACCCGGTCGATGAAATTCCGAAACTGGTAAATCAACTGAATGCCACAACCGTTTTTACCAACCGCGATTATGAACCGTATGCGCTGCAGCGCGACCAGCAACTGGCCGAAATACTCAGGCAGAAATCGGTGGATTTTATCGGGGCGAAAGACCATGTGATCTTTGAAAAAAGTGAAGTTGTGAAACCCGATGGTAAGCCGTATACCGTTTTCACGCCGTATATGCGACGTTGGAAAGATCAGCTGACGGAATTTTTTACCAAAAGCTACCCGGTCGAAAAATACCTTGGCAACCTGCGAAAAGTTTCGGAAATCACCGATTTGATTTCCCTGGAGGAACTGGGTTTTTCGGATGTGCAGACAGTTGTTTTCCCCGGGCGAAATCCGCAAACGGAGATGATAAGGAATTACCATGAGACGCGTGATATTCCTGCGATTGACGGCACTTCACGTTTGAGTTTGCACCTGCGTTTCGGTACGGTTTCCATTCGCGAGTTGGTACGTGTGGCGCAAGCAAACGGAGAAAAATTCCTGAATGAGTTGATCTGGCGCGATTTCTACCAGATGATCCTGTTCCATTTCCCGCAATCGGTCACCAATGCTTTCAAGACCGAATACGACCGCATTGAGTGGGAACACAACGAAGAGCATTTCCGCTGCTGGTGCGAAGGAAAAACCGGTTATCCGCTGGTTGATGCCGGCATGCGCGAGCTGAATGCTACCGGGCACATGCACAACCGTGTGCGGATGGTGACAGCCAGTTTCCTGACCAAACATTTATTGATCGACTGGCGTTTGGGCGAGCGTTATTTTGCTGAAAAATTACTGGATTTTGAGTTGGCAAGCAATGTGGGCGGGTGGCAATGGGCGGCAAGTTCCGGTTGTGATGCCGCACCTTATTTCCGGGTGTTCAATCCCACTTTACAACAGGAAAAATTCGATCCGAAATTCGAATACATCCGCAAGTGGGTTCCCGAATTCGGAACGGATTCCTATCCGGCCCCGATTATCGATCATGCCTTTGCCCGCGAACGGGTATTGACACGGTATAAAAACGGATTGTCATTGCTTTCCTAACTGCCCCGATCGCCACGCCTGTAAGAACGAAGCCCATGCAAACGGGTTCATCAGGTTGTTCACCGGCGATTGTCCCATGGTATACAGTCGGGTATTTTGCTGATTCATGGCATAACCATACGAAATGGAGCCATCCGATCCCACTTTGGACGCAATGAAAGCCAGGCTTTCGCCTGACAATTTTTTCTGGGCTTGTCTGAACGCATCATCATACGGGTCCATTTCCACGAATGCACGCGCAAAATCGGCTTTCGACGGCCACGGGTAAACCGTTACCAGCGGAAGGTAGTTGAGCGATGTGTCTTTCACCATCATGTGGATCATTGAATAACGGTCGTCTGTCAGTGTATCCGGCACAATAAAGCTCGATTCGTGATGGCCGTAATAGCGAAAGAGGATCGTGTCTCCGGGTTGCACCACGATTGAGAAAAATCCGAAAAAATCGGCCAGTGTGCCGCGACCAACCGTTTTGTCAAAGATGGTCGCATAAGGCATTTGTTCCAGGCTGTCAGATGATACGACAACCCCGGAAAGCTGGATCAACCGAAGTGAATCTTCACTCTTTTGAGCAAAAGAAAACGAAAAGCAAATCACCGAAACGGCTAGAATGAGAAAACTGCGCATGCCTTATTATTATGGTTCAAGTTTAAGACTTTCTCGGTTAGCTTACGACTTCTTTTGAGAAGTTTAACAAATTTCAGCGATGCCTTAAAACAGGCTTAAACACACAATTAATAATTCCTTATTGCTAAATCGTTATTATCTCGAAAAAAATGACTAGTTTTGCGGGAATTTATTCAGAAAATAGGTTCAAAACATGGCATTGTCCAATCTCAATTCAGTCAGAGAAGGTCTCACATACGACGACGTACTCTTAGTCCCAGCCTTTTCACAAGTATTACCGCGCGACGTTCAGTTAAAAAGCAAAATCACCCGTAACATTGAGGTCAATACGCCTATCGTATCGGCAGCAATGGATACCGTGACAGAAGCAAACCTGGCAATTGCTTTGGCTCAGCAGGGCGGAATCGGAGTCATCCACAAAAACATGTCCATTGCCGACCAGGCTTTACAGGTACGTAAGGTAAAGCGTTCCGAAAGCGGAATGATACTGGACCCTGTTACCCTTTCGGAAGATGCGCTGGTAAAAGATGCCTTGTTCCTGATGAAAGAAAACAAGATTGGCGGTATTCCGGTAGTTGATGATATGCGGATTTTAAAAGGAATTGTCACCAACCGCGACCTGCGCTTTGAGAAAAACCAGCAGCGCCCGGTGCGTGAAGTCATGACTTCCGAAAACCTGGTGACCACCAAAGACGGTACCAGCCTGAGCGTTGCTGAAGATATTCTCCAGGAGAACAAGATCGAGAAATTACCGGTTGTAGATGCGTCGAACAAACTGATCGGGCTGATTACTTACCGCGACATTATCAAAGTAAAAACACATCCGAATTCCTGCAAAGACCAGTACGGACGCTTGCGCGTTGCAGCTGCCGTAGGCGTTACGGCTGATACGATCGATCGGGTGAAGGCGCTGGTGGAAGCCGGTGTTGACGCGATCGTGATAGATACCGCTCACGGTCATACCGAAGGCGTAGTCACAAAACTGAAAGAAGTAAAAGCCCTCTTCCCGCAGCTGGATGTTATTGTCGGGAACATTGCGACCGCAGCAGCAGCCAAATACCTGGCAGATGCCGGAGCAGATGCCGTGAAGGTAGGAATCGGGCCGGGGTCGATCTGTACAACCCGCGTAATTGCCGGGGTAGGTGTACCGCAGTTGACAGCCGTTAACGATGTCGCTTTGGCATTGGAAGGAACGGGAATCCCGGTAATTGCCGATGGCGGAATCCGCTACACGGGTGATATCGTAAAAGCCATAGCCGCCGGAGCGGATGTCGTAATGATCGGATCGATGTTTGCCGGGGTGGAAGAATCACCGGGTGAAACCATCATTTACGAAGGACGGAAATTCAAATCTTACCGGGGAATGGGTTCGTTGGAGGCCATGCAGAAAGGTTCCAAAGACCGTTATTTCCAGGATGCGGAAGACGATATCAAGAAACTGGTTCCCGAAGGAATTTCAGGCCGTGTTCCTTATAAAGGAAACCTGTCGGAAGTAGTGTACCAGATCATGGGCGGTTTGCGCGCAGGTATGGGTTACTGTGGTGCCGGATCGATTGATCGCCTGAAAGGTGCCGAGTTTGTTCGGATCACTTCTGCCGGAATGCGCGAGTCGCACCCGCACGATGTGACGATCACCCGCGAAGCGCCGAATTACAGTTTGAAATAGTTTCAACAGAAAAAATAAGTTGCTGAAGCCTCCTTTCGGGGGCTTTTTGCGTTTACGTAACGTAAGTTTGGATGTCATGAACCCGCGTTATACTAACAATCCAATAATGACGTTCTTAATTTTTTCTTAAATCACACCCAAATTCAAAATTCCAAAAACAAAATAGTAAATTTGGGTTCTTGGTTTGAAAAGATCATCCGCTACGAAAGGATGTACATTAGGTTAACATATTTAGTCAACACATGAAAAAACAATTGTTGCTGGCCCTTGGGCTGGTATTGAGCTTACAGGTTGTCGCTCAGAAAAAAGACCCGGCAGTGCTTGTAATCGACGGTAAAAAAGTAACCAAATCCGAATTTTTACAGATTTACCTTAAAAACAACAACGATCCTAAGTATGATAAAGCCTCGCTTGATGAGTACATGGAGTTGTTCAAAAAATTCAAGCTCAAGGTAGCCGAAGCCGAAGCACTCGGATACGATACCATCCCCAAACTAAAAAAGGAACTCGACGGCTACCGTAAACAACTGGCACAGCCTTACCTGGTCGATTCTTCTCAAAACAGTGCGTTGGTGCACCAGGCATACGACCGCATGAAAACAGAAGTACGCGCTTCGCATATCCTTGTGCGTATTGAAGAAAACGCTTCACCTGAAGATACACTGGCAGCTTACAACCGCATCATGTCATTGAAAAAACGCATCGAAAACGGTGAAGATTTTGCAACGGTTGCCAAAAGCAAAGGTGGTTCCGATGATCCTTCTGCGCAGCGAAACAGCGGCGATTTGGGGTATTTCACTGCTTTCCAGATGGTTTATCCGTTTGAAGAAGCAGCATACAACACGCCAATCGGGAAGATCTCCAACCCGGTTCGTACCCGTTTCGGTTACCATATCATCAAAGTGGTTGACCAGCGTTCTGCCCGCGGGACAATGAAAGCTGCGCACATCATGGTGGCTACCGGCAAAGAAGCAACTCCTGAAGAAGTGGAAAGTGCCGAGAAAAAGGCACAGGAAATCTACGACAAGCTGCAAAAAGGCGAATCGTTCGAAACACTCGCAGGTGAATTCTCCGATGACAGCCAAACAGCCGATAAAGGGGGTGTTTTGCCACTTTTCGGTACCGGTACAACAACCCGTATGGTCCTGGAATTTGAAGATGCCGCTTTCGCTTTGAAAAAAGACGGCGATATTTCAAAGCCGATTAAAACAGACTTCGGTTACCACATTATCAAGCGTTTGGAGTGGACAGACCTGCGCACGTTTGATCAGCTGAAAAAAGAAATCCAGTCGAAAGTAAACAAAGACGAGCGCGCGAAGAAAACACAGGATTCGTTCATCCAGAAATTGAAGAAAGAATACAAGTTCTCTGACAGCTATGGCAAAACTTCTGCGTGGTTTGTACAAAACCTTGATTCGACTTATTTCATGGGCCAATGGAACGCTGACAAGCTTACCAGCAACAAGCCGATGTTTAAATTGGGCAAGAAAGTATACACGCAGCAGCAATTCGCGGATTACCTGGAGCGCAACTACCGTAACGTACGTTCATCTGACAATGCTTCCGTGATCAAAAAACAATACACCGCATGGCAGAATAGCGAAATCATCGGTTACGAAGAAATGCAGCTGGAGCGCAAATACCCGGAATTCAAAGCGTTGATGCAGGAATACCACGACGGAATTTTGTTGTACGAAGTCATGACCGACAAAGTATGGAACAAAGCCATCAAGGATTCTTCCGGACTTCGTGCTTTCTTCGAGCAAAATGCCGGAAAATACCAGTGGGGTAAGCGTTACAATGCCTTTGTATATGAATGTCTGAACCAGGATGTTGCCAACCAGGTGACAGCCATGCTGAACTCAAGTGATACAATTACTTCCAAAACAATCATCGCCGCAGTCAACAAATCCTCTGAGCTTAATCTTCGTGTGCGCACCAACAAATTTGAAGTGGCGCAAACGGCGTTCCTGAAAGACCGCGACCTGAAGGTGGGAGTAAACCCTGCTTATACGTATGAAGGAAAAGTATACGTAGTAAAAGTAGATGAGATCCTGATGCCGGGCCCGAAATTGCTGAGTGAAGCGAAAGGAGCGGCAACTTCCGATTACCAGGGATATTTAGAGAAAATGTGGCTGGAAGAGCTTGCTAAAAAGCACCCGATTACGGTGAATACAGCAGTGCTCTACTCGCTAGGAAAATAAAAAGAGAAGCCGGTCTGTTGAGATCGGCTTTTTTGTTTCCATCGTCCGCCTGGGCGGATGTTTTTCTTTTTAAAGCCTAAAGGAATTCGTGGGAAACATTTGAGTGTTCGTCAAAGTGCATCTCTGGGAAACATCTGCATGCTCGTCAAAACGTTCTTGCAGGAAACATTTCTATGCTCTATAAAATACTTCCCGGGATAATCGGCATTTTCAAACAAGTTGTTTTGGGTAGAAATCGGTAGTTTTAACTGCTTCGGAATGAAGCTTAAGAAATCATAAAATACAATAAATCTGGGTGGGTGGTGTTTATAATGTGGAAAAAGAAAGCGAAATTAGCGCTTTCATTAATCACACGAGGAATTTTTCATACATGGTAAAAGCAATCCTAAGTCTGGGTATCATCATAGGTAGTTCGGTTTTGGCCTTTGGTCAGGGAAAGGTGGTCGATAAGATTGTGGCACAAGTAGGCGACAACATTATCCTGCTATCCGATATCGAAAGTCAGAAGCAACAGGCAAAACAGTCGGGCCTCGAAATTCCGGAGAATGCAGGATGTGTTTACCTGGAAGAACTCATGTACCAAAACCTCCTGGTCAACCAGGCCGAGCTCGACAGCGTACAGGTGAGCGATGAACAGGTCGACGCCGAAATGGAAGGCCGTTTTCGCATGCTTGAAAACCAGATGCGCAACATGAAAGACGAAAACGGCAAGCCGATTACCATTGAAAGTTTCTACGGCAAAACCAAGACACAAATCAAGGAAGAGTTCCGTGATGCGATTCGCAAGCGTTTGAAAGGACAGGAAGTAGAGCGCAAGATCACGGCCGATATTTCAGTTTCACCACGCGAGGTTGAGATCTTTTTCAATAAGCAGCCGGTCGACAGCCTTCCTTTTATCAATACGCAGCTGGCGTTCCAGCAAATTTCCGTGTTCCCTGAAATCACAAAAGAAGATCGTGACCTGGCTTACCGAAAACTACAGGATATCCGCAAGGACATTGTAGAAAATGGCAAAGACTTTGCACGCATGGCGCGTGCGACTTCCATGGACCCGGGAAGCGCGCAGGATGGCGGAACAATCGAAGCGACGCGCGGTGTCATGGTAAAAGCGTTTGAAGCAACGGCATACAACCTGAAACAAGGCGAAGTGAGCGAGATCTTCGAGACTGAATACGGTTTCCACATCATGAAAATGATTTCGCGCCGCGGTGACGACTATACCGTACAGCACATCTTGATCATTCCGGAGTTCAGCCGTGCCAGTTTGGAAAAAGCGAGTATATTGATCGAGCGCTGCTACCAGGAATTGGCGTCGAACCAGATTACCTGGGATGAGGCGGTGAAAAAGTATTCCAACGATCCGAATACGAAGGAAAATAAAGGAATCATCACCAACCCGATCACGGGCGAGCAAAAATGGGACATCGAAGACCTGAACCAGGTGGATCCGCAAATGTTCCAGCTGACTGATGCCTTGCAAAAAGGACAATACACGATTCCGTCGTTTTACAGCGATTTCAACGAACGCAAGCAGGGAATCCGCATCGTTCGCCTTATGGAACGTACTTCACCGCACAGGGCGAACTTGAAGGACGATTACGTGCTGATCCGTACGGCTGCCGAGAACGAGAAAAAACAAAAAGCGATTCTTGACTGGACGGCTTCCCGTATCAGTGGCGCCTACATTCGCATCGACGATGAATACAAGGATTGCCTTTTCCAAAGCGTGTGGTTACCTAAATCCAACTAAAATACCTCGAATACTATGTCAGACGTTGCAGCTATCGAACAACTCGTAAAGGATTATAAAGCACTTAAACAAGAAATTCACCAGGTAATTGTGGGCCAGGATGAGGTGGTTGACCAGGTACTGATCTCCATCTTTTCACGCGGACACTGTTTGCTGGTCGGTGTGCCTGGACTGGCAAAAACCTTGCTGGTAAATACCATTGCGCAGACACTTGGATTGTCGTTTAACCGTGTGCAGTTTACGCCCGATTTGATGCCTTCTGATATTATCGGCTCCGAAATTCTCGACGAATCACGTCAGTTTAAATTCATCAAAGGCCCGTTGTTCAGCAACATTATCCTGGCCGATGAGATCAACCGTACACCGCCTAAAACGCAGTCGGCTTTGCTGGAAGCGATGCAGGAGCGTCGTGTAACAGCTGCCGGACAAACATATACACTCCCGCATCCTTTTTTCGTACTTGCTACGCAAAACCCGATTGAGCAGGAGGGAACGTACCCGCTTCCGGAAGCACAGCTCGACCGATTCATGTTCAACATTTGGGTTGATTACCCGACTTACCTGGAAGAGCTGGCAATTGTTCGCAGCACCACTTCCGATGAACAAATCCATTTGAAGCAGATCGTGACCGGGGAACAGATTTCTCAATACCAGGAATTGATCCGTCGTATCCCGGTGGCAGACAACGTATTGGAATATGCGGTGAAGCTGGTCGGAAAAACGCGTAAGGACAGCGATCTGGCACCACAGATTACGAAAGACTTCATTTCGTGGGGAGCCGGCCCGCGTGCTTCGCAATACCTGATCATCGGCGCGAAATGCCATGCGGCCCTGCATGGAAAATTCTCACCGGATATCGAAGATGTAAAAGCCGTGGCTGCGCCTATTTTGCGTCACCGTATCGTTCGTAATTATCGTGCGGAAGCCGAAGGGTATACGACAGATAAGATCATCGCGGCTTTGCTGTAAAACGGAACATCTTTTTCTTTCGATAGTTTATGTGCCGCTTCAGATGAAAAAAGTAGTTGCTTTTGTGGTTTTATCCTGTTTTTTGGCTGGTTGCAGACCAGGTGAAATCGAAAAGAAGCAGGCTCTGAAAAACCTGGTTGAAGATAACTTTGTTGTAAAAGACACGCTTATACATTATACGCTTGATACCAATCGGTTGGTGCTCGAATTCGCAACAAAAACCGATTATCGTTATTGGATTTCAGAAGCGGGACTTTACACTCCCGATGACGGCCATGAGATTTACCTGGGAGCATCCGACAAACAGGAAGTCATTGATAATAAAATGGTATTTACCGGATTTTCGTTGTCAGAAGCTGACCTGAAAAACTATAAACCATGGTTTTTTGGATTTCCCTACCTGGAGAATGAGTTGGTCATTAGTGAACCCTTTGGAAATATTCGGATCATGTACCGCAGACGAAAGAATACCGAAAACATCCTGGTACCGGACGATTTTTCGCGCAAGATGCGATATGTCAAATTCAACCTGGATGTATTCGATACACTGAGTCCTGAATTAGCGGCCTATTGCGAGCAGGAAGTGTTGAAGCGATTTAAAATAAGCCTCAAGGATAACGAATAGGGTCTGTTTCATAAGCGACTGAGTGATGTTGATGATCTCCAAATAAATCGTTATTTTTCTGTCTGAATCAACGTTATGAAATCCAATTTTCTATTGCTTTTCCTGTTTTTCTGGCCGTTTGCTTACGGGCAGGCCGATACAATCAATCAAACAGATTCCAATGGCTTGAAACAAGGTTTTTGGAAGGTTTACCCGAACACTACGAATTCCGAAAACTATTCAAAAAAAGCATTTCTGCAGGAAGGGCGTTATTGTAACAATCAAAAATGCGGCACCTGGATTTCTTATTTCGATGATGGAAAAACCATTAAATCGCGGTGTGGGTATGTGGATGGAGAATTGCATGGCGACTGTACCAGCTATTTTGAAAATGGCCAGATTAAAAATCAGGGAGTTTTTGTCAACGGGTATTTCGCCGGAATTCACCATAGTTATTACGAAGACGGGAAATTGGAAATTAAAACGACGTACGATTCGAATGGAAAGGAAACCGATACGTCGTTCAGGTATTTCTCTGACGGGAGCCTGGAATCCATGACCATTTATGATACGGTCAATCATATTAAAAGGTACATTGATTATGAAGAAGACGGTTCGATAAGAAGAGAGTTGATGAGTGTAGACCATGATATTGATCATTCCTTCACACTCAACTCAATAAATGTCATTAAAGCGCTTGTCTCACCGGCGACTGCTATGCAATGTTATCATTTCAAGCTGAATTTTGAAGGTACGCCAATCTACAGGGATTATTTACTGGTATTGAAAGCCGATTCAACCTACCAACTTGTTCGCTACGATTACGAATCGTGTTACAATTACATTACCACTTCTGCCGGAAACTGGGCAAAATCAGGTAATGAAATTCAGTTGTTTCCAATTCAATCGGAGGTTAAGTTCGACCGGCTTGTAATTGAACCAAACGGTAACCTGGTGAGTCAACCTATTCTGGAATCCGATCGAAAACGACAGGTATTTACTTTCGCTAAAATTCCAATATAATGATTACTTTTCTGCTTAAATCACATACTATGAGAACCGCCTTTTTATCATTCTGCTTCCTCTTTTTCGGATTATTTGCTTACGCACAGCCTGATACGATTCCAGCCGTAAAAGACACCAACACATATCGTATTATTAAAAGCGACGGCAGTGAGTTTTTAGGGAAGATCCTTCAGCAGGATGCGCGTGAAATCCTCATACTGACACAGGACAACCGCGAGATTTACATTCCGCAATACATGATCCAGCAAATCATCCTGCTCGAGAAAAAAGACTTTAATCCGCGGGGCGAATACGTGGGTGACGACCCGTTTGCAACCCGTTATTTTATCAATACCAATGGCCTTCCGATCAAACGGGGCGAGCATTATGTGCAATGGAATTTATTCGGCCCCGATTTCCAGTTTGGCGTGGGCAAGAACTTTGGCGTCGGTTTGATGACATCCTGGATCGGAATGCCCATTATCGGAACGGCAAAGAAAAGTTTCCGGCTCACAGAGAAGGCGCAGTTTGCCATCGGTACACTGGCGGGGACGGGAACATGGGCTGGACCTGATTTCGGCGGTATTCTGCCATTCGGGACGCTTTCGTTCGGTGATCGGAAAAAGAACATTGCCTTTTCTGGCGGTTACGGTGCTGTTTGGATAGGCGGCGACCCGGACGGACGTGCCATTACAAGCATCGCCGGAATGTTCCGCATTTCGCAGCGGGTCAGTTTTGTATTCGACTCATTCGTGTTCTTTCCACGCGAAGGAACGTATGTGACTTCTCAGTATGGTTACAGCTATTATTCGGGATACAGACAGGGATTTGCCATTCTTGTCCCGGGCATTCGCTGGCACCAGGATGATCGACGGGCGTTTCAGTTTGGGTTGGTCGGTATCATGACAGACGGCGAAATTCTTCCGTTCCCGGTACCGATGGTGCAGTGGTACCGAAGGTTGTGATGTTTTGTCAATTTATTAAAATCAATTACATAACTACATTTTTGAAAGGGTGATTTCCTGATTTTTTGCATTTTGGCGAAAAAAAGTCATGGGAAAATTTTCGAAACCGAATAGTTGCACATATATTTGCAATCATACGGTTGCACATAAACATAGAACCATGAGACGAGATGTATTCCAGGCTATTGCCGATCCAACACGAAGAGCCATCATTTTATTGATTGCCGTTCAGGCCATGACGCCCAATGCCATTGCCGAGCATTTTGACACAACCCGGCAGGCTGTTTCCAAGCACCTGCGAATTCTTACAGAATGTGATTTGGTGAAACAGGATCAGCGTGGCCGTGAAATTCATTATCAACTCAATGGAACAAAAATGGAAGAAATTGATAAATGGCTTGATCAATTCAAGCAAATCTGGGAAAGTCGCTTCAACCAACTTGACGACGTATTATTAACGCTTAAAAACAAACAAAAATGAGCATCAGTTTAGCATTTGATTTTGTTGTAAACAAAGAGAACAACACAATCACCGTAAAGAGAGAATTCGCCGCGGACCGTTCATTGGTTTGGGACGCCTACACGAAACCCGAAATCCTTGACCAATGGTGGGCGCCTCGTCCGTGGAAAGCACGTACCAAAACGATGGATTTCAGAAACGGCGGTCACTGGCATTACGCCATGGTAGGTCCGGAAGGTGAAGAGCACTGGGCATGGGCCGATTACAAGAACATCGAGCCGAAACACCGATTTACCGGCCTTGACGCTTTTGCCGACGCCGAAGGAAACATCAACAAATCGATGCCGCAGTCGGAATGGAACGTGACCTTCACTGAAAAAGGACAGGATTTGACGTTGGTTGAAATTCACATTACCTACGGCGATTTGGCGCAGCTCGAAGCGACCATTCAAATGGGCTTCAAAGAAGGTCTCGGAATGGCCATGGAAGGCCTGGACGAGTTATTGCCAGGCTTGAAGAAATAAGATCTTTCAGTAGTTTAAACAGAACCTGCTTTCGATTTTCGGGAGCAGGTTTTATTTCTCATTCCCTTCCTCATTCTCATTCTGTTAAGAATGGTACTGTTCTTACAGTTATTCAATCAACTCTTTTAATTCTTCCAAACGCTCCGGAATCAATGTTATGTGATAGCAGTTTGGCTCAAAACTCAACTTCACCAGGTCTGCCTGAACAAGTTTTGTGACGTGTTCGAATATAGAAGATTTTGAAAGTTGAAGAATCGATGTCAGATCTGTATTTCGTGTGAACGGTTGTGATTTTAATACAGAGACAATTTGGGCTCTTGCGGGATGCCCGAGAGCTCTTGCAATAAGAGATAAATCCTTGATTTCTTGTGAGTATTGGTTGGTTTTTGAAGCACCCATGATTTGATTTTTTCTATTTAAGATAGGTGAAAAGATCATTTTGTGCAATAGTATATTCGATTTTTTTTTGATGAAAAACGGTTTTTTAAAATGGAATTCGGGAATTTGGGTGTTCGGGATATCCCGAACACCCAAATTCCCGAATTCGTAAAATTCATTTTGAAAAACGAGAAAACTCGGCTAAAAAGCGGAAACTAAAAGCTGTTCAGCCTACCCCAAATCCTTCATCACCATCCTGATCGTTTGTCGCGTACGCTGCTCTACCAAAATTTCCTTGTTCACATTCACCCGGTCAATCGTTGCCTGGTCGTAATGACGGATCGTCACCAGCTCCAAACCTTCATTGTAACGCACTTCGTATTGACCTTTAAACGCTTCCACCAATTGCATCGGATCCATTTTGGAACGGTCAAATACGATCGAGAAACTCAAGGCCGAATTCTGCATCAGGTTGATCTTTACGCCTTGTTTCGCCAGTGACTGGAAAATGTCGCCAAGGTTTTCTTCCACGATGAACGAGAAGTCCTTCGGTGTAAACGACATTAGTACCTGGTCCATTTTAAAGATAAACGACGGCACCAAATGATCGAATTGGCCCGAAGCCTGGATTGTTGTCCCTTCCGCACTCGGGTCGATGAACGATTTCACATGCAATTCAATTCCTTTGTTTTGAAGCGGTTTGATTGTCTTCGGGTGAATGACTGTGGCACCGTAATAAGCCAGTTCGATCGCCTCCTTGAACGAGATTTTGTCCAGTTTTACCGTATTGTCGAACCATTTCGGATCGGCATTCAGCATTCCGGGAACGTCTTTCCAGATGGTCACACTTTCGGCATCAGCGCAGTAAGCATAGATCGCGGCACTAAAGTCGGAACCTTCGCGGCCCAGCGTTGTAGTGAATCCTTCCGAAGTATGACCTACGAAGCCTTGTGTAACGGCGATGCGCTTCAGCTTGAATTCGGGCAACAACTGGTTTTTAATGATCGTTTCCGTTTTTCCCCAATCCACTTCACCTTCACGGTAGGTATGGTTGGTGCGAATGTACTTGCGCGAATCAACCCACATGGTGGAATGGCCTTCTTCTTTCAGGAATGCCTCCACGATCATGGTAGAGATCACCTCACCGATCGAAACAATCTGGTCGTATTCGAAATTGTAGTTGTCGGAAAGCGGCTTGTTGTAGCGATTTTTGAGGCCGTCGAAAACCGTTTCCAATTCCTGGTAAATGGCAAAATGCGCCTCCGGGAACAATTCGCCCACGATGTTCAGGTGAAACTGGTAACGTTCTTCAACGAGTTCCTGGTATTTCTTTTCGTCGCGTTTCCAAAGTGCATCCACAATTGCCTCCATGGCATTGGTTGTCTTGCCCATCGCCGAGATCACTACGATCAGCTTATCCTGGGTATAAAGAGAAAGGATATGAGAAACATTCCGAACGGCTTGGGCGTCTTTCACTGAAGCGCCACCGAATTTGAAAACCTTCATCGCTAAATTTTTGCGCGAAATTACGGATTAATTAAACGATTTAGCGTTGGTATTAAAGTTGAATAGTGATAAAATGGTTTAAAGTGTTAGAATTTGGTTTCAATCAGTAATGCCACCCCTCTCGATCTCCCCTCAAGGGGAGAAGTAGAATCTGCCTCCCTCCTTGAGGAGGGATTGAGGGAGGTGGCGTTTTAATAATCAACAAAAAAACGCCCCGCGTCCGGAGACCACGAGGCGTTTTCTTTGCTACTATATTCTTATTCTGCAGCCGGAGCTTCAGCGTTCATTACCAGGTTCAAATCAAATTTAACCGTTGCATTTGTGTGAGCAGTAGGATCTGCAGGGTTCATTCCCGGTTGCGTACCACCCATTTTCAGGTCGGTGAAATCGATGGTGAATGTGCCTTTTGCAGTAAGCTTTTCAGCTGTTTTCTTCACTTTCACAGGGATAGTCACATCCATATCTTTGCCAAGTACATTGATGGTAGCTTTCAGGTCTTTATCCGATACCGATTTGATCGTCACTTTCGTTGCAGGGAACTGCGCTGTGTTGAAAAAGTAAGGCCCTGAAAGGTGTGAGTTCAAAGTGTCTTTGTCCGGTGAAGGAAGATCTTCATCGGAAATTGTAGACATGTCTACCGAAAAATCTCCTGATTCGAATTCGTCGCCGTTGTAAACAACTGTTCCTTCTGAAATTTTGATGGTACCGTTGTGTCCGTGACCGTCTGTGTGATCACCTTTCCATGCCAGGGTTGTGGCTTCAGCGTCAAGGGTGTAGGTTACAGGTCCTTCTTCCGTCGTTTCTTCTGTTGATCCGCTGCAGGCGGTCATTCCAAATGCTACCAAAGCAACGGCAGCAGACAATAAATACGTTCTTTTCATAGTGTTTGTTTATTTTGGAGCAAATGTAAAACTAATTTAGTTACCATGGTAATAATTTCTGTTAATCTTTTTTACCAGTGGTTAGTGCTTAGTTATTAGTGGTTAGTTAGTAATAGTTTTAGTGGGTTAGTGATTAGGGATGCTGTTTGTTAATCGGCGCCCTCACTAACCACTAATAACTAAGCACTAACCACTAATAACCAATCCCTGAATAACTAACAACTGCCCACTAATAACTAACCACTGGCCACTAACCACTGAATAGTAAAAAAGTGTACTTTCGTGTCAATGAGCTCAAAAGAAAAAGCGAGTAAAAAAGGATTGCGCACCAGCTACGTGTCTACCGTGATCGGTATTTCACTGGTGCTGTTTATGATCGGGCTGGTGTTGGCCGGAATTATGGGATTGGACAGCGTGCAGCGGCAGGCAAAGGAAAGCATGCAGGTTGACCTGTTTTTTAAAGCCAGCTGGAATGAATCGGATATCAAGCAGGTGGAGCAGGAACTTAAATCGTGGAATGAATTCTCGGAAGTGACCTACGTCTCGCCTGAAAGAGCGATCGAATCGTTTAGCGGATCGGATGAGAATACCCGCGAGATTTTAGCAATCTACGAAGGTGAAAGCCCGATGCCGCCGTCGATTACCTTTCGTCCGAAAGCATCGTTTGCCAACAAAAGCGGCATGCTCGAGCTAAAGGCTAAGTTGCTGGAAGCTTATCCCGACATGATCGATGAAGTGAGTTACGATGCCGCCAGCCTGGAAGAAGTCAACCTCGGTTTTAAGCAGTTTGTATTCCTGTTCCTGGCTGTTGCCGGTTTGCTCATTATCGTGGCAATTGCAATGATCAACAATACCATTCGCCTGGCTTTGTATTCCAAACGGTTTACAATCAAGACCATGCAATTGGTAGGAGCAACAGGCGGTTTCATTCGACGTCCGTTTTTGCGCAATGCCATTTTCCAGGGAATTATCGCCGGGACAATCGGTATGGCGTTGCTGATGACGCTCTTTTTTGCACTCAATAATGTCTTGGATGTGGTGCAGATAGAATTGACCATGATTGAGCTCGGAATGCTTTACGGCACGATCCTCGTCATCGGTTCTTTGCTGACACTGATTTCAACCTGGTTTGCGCTCAATAAATATTTGCGCACCAAATTGGATGATTTGTATTAATTTTAGCCCAGATATAGAGTGGTATGAATAAATTCGATTTCCCTGTCAAAAAAGACAATTTGCGTTTTATCCTGATCGGATTGGCGATTAATATCCTTGGTTTTATCCTCATGATCGGTGGTGGTTCGGATGATCCTCGAAAGTTTGACGCGAACGAATTGTTCTCCACCACGCGTATCACCGTTGCGCCGATCCTTGTAGTCATCGGTTACGCTGTGATCTTCTATGGCATTATGAAAAAACCTTCGGGAACAAAAACTGAAGAATAATTTTCCATGAGTTGGTTCGAAGCTTTTATCCTTGCTCTCATTGAAGGGCTGACGGAGTTTTTGCCTGTTTCATCTACGGGTCACATGATCATCGGTTCGTCGATTATGGGAATTGCCAACGATGATTTCACCAAACTATTTACCGTTGCCATCCAGTTCGGGGCCATTCTTTCGGTAGTAGTGATCTATTTCCGTTCGTTCCTCAAAACATGGACGTTCTACGCTAAATTGTTCGTGGCATTTATCCCAACGGCCATTGTAGGCTTCCTCGCGAAAAAACACATCGATGCCTTGCTGGAGAATGTTTGGGTAGTAGCTACGTCGTTGATCGTGGGAGGTGTGATCCTGTTGTTTGTCGACAAGATCTTTCAGCGCAACGAACGCAGCGGAACCAAAGAAGCGTCCTACACCAACAGTTTCATGATCGGTTTGTTTCAGTGCATCGCCATGGTTCCCGGGGTTTCGCGCTCGGCAGCAACGATCATCGGTGGTTTGACGCAAGGTCTGACGCGCAAGGCAGCGGCCGAATTTTCGTTTTTCCTGGCCGTTCCAACCATGTTTGCAGCTACGGTGAAAAGCATGTACGATGTCTACAAAGAATCGCCCGAGGTGATTTTCGATAACGTTCCGGTATTGATCTTCGGAAATGTGGTGGCATTCATCGTTGCGATCCTCGCTATTAAATTGTTCATCGGTATTCTTACGAAGCACGGATTCAAGGTGTTCGGGTACTACCGCATCGTGCTGGGCCTGACTCTGCTCGTATTGCTGCTGATGAACGTCGACTTAGCAATCGTTGATTAAGATGCTCACCGAATTTGCGCAGGGCAGTACCATCCTGGTAGACAAACCGCTCCATTGGACTTCTTTTGATGCCGTTAACAAATTGCGCTGGCATTTGCGTAAACGCCTCGGGGTAAAAAAGCTCAAAGTAGGTCACGCCGGAACATTGGATCCGCTCGCTACCGGTTTGCTGGTAATTTGTGTCGGTAAGCACACCAAGCTCATCGAAGGCCTCATGGGTGATTCCAAAACTTACACAGGCACTATTTTAGTGGGAAAAACCACGCCTTCCTACGACCTCGAAACCGAGTACAATGAATCGTTTCCTACGGAACACATCACTGCTGAATTATTGGAAAGTGTCCGCGCTTCGTTTATCGGTGAACAGCAGCAGGTCCCGCCGATCTTTTCTGCCAAGCAGGTTGATGGAAAGCGAGCCTATGACCTTGCCCGCGCCGGTAAGGAAATCACACTGAAATCAAACACGATCGAGATCACCGATTTCCGGATCGATGCCGCACGCTTTCCTGAAGTCGATTTTGAGATCACCTGCAGCAAAGGGACCTATATCCGTTCCATCGCGCACGATTTTGGTGCAAAGCTCAACAGCGGCGGTACATTGATTGCCTTGCGCAGAACTGCTTCCGGTGCCAATCGCATCGAAGATTCAAAGTCTGTCGAAGACTGGATTTCGTTCATTGAAGCCGCTGAATTGTAGGTTTGCCACCCTCTTCGATCCTCCTTCAAGGGAGGACGCAGATTCTACTTCTCCCCTTGAGGGGATATTGAGAGGGGTGACAAATGGAAAATTCTCTCCAAGATTCTCTCGCATGAAAAAATCCACATTGGAAATGCTAAAAATACCCCTGATTTTATTTACTTTTGCGCTCCTTTTTTCACTTCCGTTTGAAGTGAACTTTTTCAGGGATTAAAACTGTTGTTGCATGAACAAAATGAAGCTGTCCGAATTTAGTTTCGATTTACCAGACGAACTGATTGCAGAATATCCAAGTCCAAACCGTGATGAAGCCAGGTTGATGGTTATTCACCGCGACACCGGGAAAATTGAACACCGTTTGTTCAAGGATGTCATTAACTATTTCAACGATGGGGATGTGATGATCATGAACAATACGCGCGTTTTTCCTGCCCGCATGTATGGAAACAAGGAAAAAACGGGTGCTAAGATTGAAGTGTTCCTGTTGCGCGAATTGAACCGTGAAAGCTTATTATGGGATGTGTTGGTTGATCCGGCACGTAAGATCCGAATCGGGAACAAACTCTACTTCGGTGAAGACGATTCATTGGTCGCCGAGGTGATCGACAATACAACATCACGCGGCCGTACTTTGCGTTTCCTGTTCGATGGCCCGTACGAAGAATTCAAAGCGAAAATCACCGAGTTGGGTGAAACGCCGCTTCCGAAATACATCAAACGTGATGTAGAAGATGCCGACGAAGAGCGTTACCAGACTATTTATGCGAAAGAAGAAGGCGCCGTTGCTGCTCCGACTGCCGGTTTGCACTTCTCGCGCGAGCTCTTGAAGCGTTTGGAACTGAAAGGCGTGAATTTCGCCGAAGTAACATTGCACGTAGGTTTGGGAACGTTCCGCCCGGTTGAAGTGGAGGATCTGACCAAACACAAAATGGATTCCGAGCAGGTAATCATCGACAAGAAATGTGCGGATATCGTCAACGAAGGAAAACGCAATAAAAAACGTATTTGTGCTGTTGGAACAACTTCCATGCGTGCGATCGAAACATCGGTTTCTACGGATGGTATGCTGAAGCCTTACGACGGCTGGACCAACAAGTTCATTTTCCCTCCGTACGATTTCAGTATCGCCGATTGTATGATCACGAATTTCCACACACCGCTTTCTACCTTACTGATGATGATTTCGGCATTCGTAGGCCACGATTTGATGATGGAAGCCTATGAAACAGCGATTAAAGAGAAATACAAGTTCTATTCTTACGGCGACGCCATGTTGATTTTGTAAGAGGTGAATTCACTTTATTATAGAACCCGATTCAGTTGAGTCGGGTTTTTTGTTGTCATCTGATCAATTTTTTTCAAGAACTTCAGGAACAAAGGTTGTTACCAATCGAACGGTGCCTACATGTGACTTTACGAATGAACTTTTGACAGCATAGCTGAATTTTCGTGCACTTAGAACCTTAGGGCCGTATTTGGGACAGATTAATATCGATGAAAAAATTAGAGTGCCAAAAAATGTTGTAATAGTGATCGATCGAATCATCATCTGCTCATTTTGAACAGGAGTGATTTTTTGGTTCTCGCGTTTTAGTTTTGGCCTTAAACGCAAGATAGCCCAATAGCCCATTTTACGTCCCGAAACGATGTTGCCTAAAAGCTTATGATAATTCACATAACAAATAACCACAAGCAATGCCGATAGAATAAAACTAACGATTGTCGCCAGCAAATCACTCTGTAGCATATTCCAGCAGTTCAGTATGATAAGTGAATGATTAATCGAAAAAATAATGGATAATATGGTTATTGGAATATACCGTTTACTGCTTGAATTATGAAAAATGGTTTCATAAGCGCCGCTTCCTCTATAGGAATCTATGAAACCGGTCAGGTCAACATTTAATCGATGATCCTGGAAATGTTCGTGGACCCATTCGTGCAAAAAGAGCCTGTTTTCATAAAAACGCCACATATAATACCCGTGCAGGGCAAAAGCCGACGAAAGCAATACATTCATCGTGAAAGGAAAGAACAGGTTAATGTCGTGGCTTCCTACATTGGTTCCGGGAATTTTGAAGTTTGGATAATAAAGCCCTACAAACGACACAAAACAGGCGATGAGATGCATATAAGTGATCCACGCCAGGTAGCGCTCCGATTCTCTTACATTTTCAAGGAATTGATCTGCGACATCTTTTTTGACCGAAAAAGACTCGTCTTTATGCAAGTGTTTCATTGTTCAGTAAATGGGTTGGTTCCGTGGCGAAATGTATTGGAAGATTCCCAAAAAAGAAACAGTATAAACACGGTATTTTTTGCACTAAAAATTGCGGTAAATACGATGAAACCCTGAGGTTTTTTAATAAAAAGCGTTACTCATACCTCTGCCTGTACCACTCCAGCGCGTTCTGTTCCACCTCTTTCACAAAATCATTCTTCGCATCGTTGTATTCCAGGTGATGTGCAAATTCACGCTGAGAAAGCTCCTCTTTCAGCTGGTGATAACGATTCTTTACTTCGGGATGCACCCGCAAAAAGTCCCGAAAAGCAATGTGCCGTATCCAGTGGTGTGTATCTTTCACAATGCAGTGTACATTGACCAACGGGTAGAACAACTCGCCGCTGCTGTAATCATCGTCCAGGTCGATGATCGTGGGAGCCGGTAGTTCGGTGAGCGGGTCAAGGAGAACGAAAAGCCGCCGGTAAGGCATTTGCTGCTCGTATTTCTTAAAATAAGTATACCCCCAGGCCATCATGGGCCGGATCAGTTGGTCGAGATCTTCCTCTTTTTCCACTCCGACAAGGATGTCAATAATGGGTTTGGCGCCCAAGCCGGGAACCGCTGTACTTCCGATATGATCAATCGTTATCGGCAGGTTACCCACCGCCTGGCGAATGTCTGCTGCCCGTTCCCCGAAACTGAGCGGCCATTGATCTGAATATGGGGAAAAGGGAATTTTCATCGGATGCCATTTTAATACTGCCCCAAACTCAGCAGCACCAGCGTACAGGCCTCTTCGGTGTTGATCTCTGCTTCATGGAGCAGCTTTTCGAGCACCGGGTTTTCCGTGCCGGGATTAAAGATCACACGTCGTGGATGCAGAGCTACAATGCGTTCGTAAAAATCTTCCTGCCGTTTCGGGTTCAGGTACAGTGTTACGGTATCAACCTGCCAGTTCGGGTCCCAGTTAGTGTCGATGGTCACATCTGCCACAACGCCTGTTTTCAGCCCCAAGGCAATTACCGGATGTCCGTGCGACCGCAATTGGGTGATCGCCCGGTAAGAATACCGTTGGGGATTGGTACTGGCTCCGATGACGAGTGTGTTTTTCATGCTCAAAAGGTAGGCAGAATCGGTGATTTTACCTAAGTAAACGGCTGTTTTTAACGATTCTTAGCGAACCGGTTTTTACCAGTAAAATGAAAACCGTAAGCGCACATTCTCGGGATGCAGCCGCTGGTTCACATTTTCGTAGGCCACGCCGAAAAGTGAATATTCGAGGCCTGTGTAAAGTGCATGCTTTTTCAAAGGAAAGCGCTGTCCAACATGAAATGTAGCGCAAAAAGTCAGTGCATTGAACTCGAAGTTTGAGCTATAAGGTGCTTCAGTGATCTTATTATCAACAGTGGTTACAATTGTTCCGGCTCTTTTGGAAGAAAGGCGGGCCAACAGGTTAGTGGTGATTCCTATCAGTGAATTGTGTCTTTTGCCAAGGAAATAATCACCACTGAAACCAACTCCCAGAAGCTGTAATTCATAATCCACATCCTTGAGCAAGTCGTTACTGTTTATCGTGGGAACATTTGTTCTTGACCAGTTGATATTGTTGTACTCAAATCCAAACGACCCGATTAGGTGCGGCAGGCCGGTATGCATGTGCGGATCTTTCAGCAGAAAGTCGGTGCCGACATCAAATCCGTAAAGTCCGCCGTAATTCTGCAATTTATTCAGGAAATGCGTTCTGTTGACCGAGGCATTGAAGCGGTAGAAGCGAATGTGGGAGCTATCTGTCTGAGCGATAGGTGTCCTTGAAAAGACAAGCAGCGTGAAAAACAGGCAGCATGTTTTGAGAGGCATGGGTATTGTGATTTCGGGCGGAAAAGTAAACATTAGGGGCATTTGTGGTGGTAAATTTAACCATTTTTAATAGAATGGGGAACTAGTGAAATAGGGAGCTAAGGGACTATGGGGTTGGTCCCATCCTGGCTCCCTGGTTCCCTGAAATCTGGTTCCCTATTTAATCACCAAACCAGTAACCGTGCAGCACAATTCCCAGCAACGCCAATGCAATGAGCCATTTTTCTTCTTCCACCGTTGCTGCGTAATGCAGGTCGAAAACGCGCGTATCGTTGTATTGGTTTAAGCGCTGACCGCCTTCACGCATATTGGCAAGTTTCGGGCACACGTAAAACGTAGCGAGCGTTCGCCCGTACAAATCAAGTGTGTAACGCTTATCGCCGGCACCGAAATCAACGAAATTGACGTTCGTCAAACCGGAATTGACCGGATGTTTACACGAACCGATTTCTTTGCCTTCCGGTGATAGGATTTTTCCGGTCGAAAGAATTTCGCCCAGCGGTTCGCGCTTGTAGTAAACCGAAATCTTTGAGGTCGAATAAATGAAAAAGTACTCGAACGCCGTGGAACAAACCGCAATTTCTCCGGCCGGCTGAAAACTGCGTTCGCTGCGCTTGAAAATAATGATCGGATTTCCGTCTTTGGCGTACAATTTCCCGGCTACGCTGTTGCCGCCCATCGAACGGGAATAGGAATAACTTCCCCACGAACGCAGGTCGGCCGACGTGTAATTGTTCCAGGAAGTCAGCAGGTGGCGCTTGTTCCGTACCGCGTCCATTGTCCGGAAGCGCTCATTCTGTGATGTGGGGTTTGTTGCGGGTGGATAATAAGTAGTGCTGCTGCGTGAGTTATTGACGAGCCAAACGATCAGGATCACTACACCGGCAATCAGGCCGATGACGAGGATGAAAAAAATACCGAAAAAAGGGAACATCGGGATTCAGGCAAGTTGATTGGTTTATTGCCCGATGAGTTGAAACAGTTCGTTCAGGTTCGGTGAAATGATGATCTCGATACGACGGTTCTTGGCTTTGTCTTTCGGGTCAACCGGATGGAACTCGCTGCGGCCTGCAGCCATTAGCTGTGCAGGGTTCATTTTACTGTTCGAGGTCATGATTTCCACCACCGAAGTTGCGCGCAAAACGCTCAGTTCCCAGTTGCTTTTCGGGTGTGAAGCGCTGGTCAGTTTATCGGTATCTGTATGGCCTTCCACCACAATTTCCATATCTTTTTCATTTTCGAGTACTTTCGCCAAATCGACCAACGCACGTTTTCCTTCGGCTTCAACGACAGTACTTCCGGATGCGAACAACAATTTTGCTTCCAGGCTCACATAGATTTTTCCGTTTTTCTCAACCACGGTCAATCCCTTGTTTTCAAATCCTTTCAACGCGTTTGCCACCTTTGTTTTCAGTTGTTTGATCGCGTCGTCTTTACGCTGCATGGCTTCCTCGAGCTCGTTGACACGTGCTTCGCGTTCTTCGAGCAATCGCTGCTTCGTGCCCAATTCGGCCTCCAGTGATTTCAATGCGCTTTCCTTGCGCTGCAATTCCAGGTTTTTTGCTTCGATGTCGGCCTGGTAGCCTGCGGTTTCTTTCGCTCCTGACAAACGCAGCTGATCGATCTTGCGTTCGTTGGCCTCGTTGTCGGCCACCACCAAATCGTACTGTGCCTGCAAAAAGCGGTAATCGGTTCCCATTTGCAGCGTGTCTTTCTTGAGCTGCGTCACCTCTTTTTTCAGCTGTTCGTAGCGCGCTTCCAATTCCTTGGCCTTGCCTTCATTGGTCAGCGCACTCGCTTTGTACGTCTCCAACTCCTGACTGCAAATGCGTTCGCGTTCGACCAGTTCGTTGTATTTTTTAGCGGGAACACAGGCTGAAAGTGCTACAATGAGCGTTCCGATGGCGACGATTTTTTGCATAATTCGTTGAATTTATTCCCTCAAAATTCGGGAGAAATCAAGCGTTTCTGCTGCAAAAACCGGATACTTATAAACAAAACGCTTGTTGAAAGTGCTGCCGGTTAAATGTTCTGAATCCATTTGATGGCCGTTTGCAGAAAGTCTTCAAGAACAGGGTTACTTCCTTCAAACGGGTGTTTGGTGCCCAGCGTGTGCGAGCCATTTCTGATGGAATAGAATTCGGTTCGCGGATGATTTCCGGTGCTCCATTCAAACAGCCTTTCACCGTGCCAAACCGGCACCGATTCGTCGGTATCACCATGCGCAATCAGCAGAGGAATTTTGAGCGAACGCACCACCGGTTCCGGGTTCCATTTTCCGTTTCCGCGGCTCACAATCGTCTCTTCGAGGTATTCTTCGCCCTGTGGTAAATCCTGCAACGTCCGGTTGTTGCGGATGAGCCAAACGCGATTACGTTTCCAGTTTTCCATCACTTCTTCCGAACGAACGTCGAGTGTACTCAAACAATTCAGCAGCACGGCACCGTCGAGCTGAATTCCTTTTTCAGCAGCTTCTTTAGCGGCAAACACGGTTGCGACTCCACCCATACTGTGCGCCAGGATGATAATGTTGGAATGATCCGGGAATTTGGTTGGAACCTGTTCCAGTACAAACAGCAGGTCTTCCTTTTCGAGTCGCCGGCAGTTCTTGCCGTATTTTTCCAGGTCTTCAAAGAAATCGTTTTCACCTACAATTCCTGAATGCGTGTAGTTGAACGCAACCGATGAAATGCCGTTTTTTACCAGCGTCTGCTGAATGTGCGGGAACATGCCGTAGTTGTAAAAACCGTTGTGACCATTGGCAATCACCACTAAAGGCGTTCCTGTTCCGGCATTGCGGTAAATCCCGTTGATTTGGCCATTTTGATTGCTTAGTTGAAAGGCTTTTCGCTCCATGAGAATTCTAATTTTTAACGTTGAATTTTGAATGAGGTCGTAGGAAATTATCAATTATGAATTTGAAAATTATCAAGGCGAGAACAGTCCTTGATAATTGATCATTTTTCAATTCATAATTACATGAGTCCAAAGTAACAGGTATTTCCCCGCCAAAAAACAGCCGGAAACGGAATTTTCAATGTATTGAGCGGTTTTACCAGTTTTTTCAGCCACGGTTTCTTAATCGGCAATTGCGCCCAGTCGATGTCGAGCGAAAGGCCGAACTCCGATTCTGAGCGGTAGGTAAATCCATCGATCATGTAGTTGTCCGCATCGCCTTTCAGCATTTTGTCTGCACTGTAACCCACGGCGACCTGTATCCATTTCGGAAATTTGCTTTCCTTGAAAAACAATCCCGGCGAAACGGCCAGCCAGTAGCTTTGCGCGTTGTAATCCTTGAGCAGTCGTTCGGATGGAGTGGAACCTAGAATGTTGGGTCGCAAAGCAGCATAGGGTGAATGTTTGTAACCGAATTTCAACTGGAAACGCTGTTCGTTCCAGGCCAGCTGCTGTGCGACGAACAATCCCGATCCGGCCGTGTTGGCCGTAACATCAGCCCAGGAAAAACCCCATTCTTCACTGAAGCCGTCGAGCACTTCAACTGTCATCAGGTAACCCCAGCTGATTCCGCCCGAAAGCCAGATCGCGCTTTTGCGTTTCACCCCCGCCCAGCGCCAGGCCGGGTATTCGACAGTAGCCAGTTGGTAGGCGGTGTAGGTATGTCCAAGCTTGTCCATGTAGCGCCAGTTGCCGGCGTCATTGAAAGTGTGAAAAGCCGACCGTGGATAGTCTTTGTACCAGATCTCGTTCAACAGAATCGTACTTCCGCCCCACAAAACAGCATTGGTGCCGCCCACGACCCACTTACGCGCCGGATGCGTGGTATCCTGCTGCGCAGCAGCATTCAACCCGATCCACAAAAAAGCAATGATTACCAATCCTTTCACCAAACGAATGTACGGAGAAATTGAAAATAGTAGGTGGATCTGGCCTCTCCCCTTGAGGGGAGATTGAGAGGGGTGACGGTTTTCTGGAGTACTGAATGGACTGATTTTTATGTTTTTGACAAACTTAATATTGTCACCTCCCTTAATCCCTCCTCAAGGAGGGAAGCTGGTCTCGGTCCTAATCAAACAATGTTTTTCTGATTAAATAAACCTTCAAAACAAAAAAAACGAACGTAAGGCTCAAGTTACGTTCGTTTTACCAACTGTATGAAAAGATTGTTTCGATTTACTTCGTGTTGAACTGTTGGATAACGTTCTTGCCGAAGGATTTAGGATAGTGGTTATTGTACTTTCATCAGGAACTTATAACGGAATGTTTTTCCGACTACATCCGTGTTGGATGCGTTCACTTTCAATGCTTTGATCTGCGCGGCAACACTTTTGTTGATCTCTTCGCTAACAGAAGAAATAGAGTCGATTTGAATTTCGCCGGTCTGCAATACGGTAAACTGTACGTAAACTTCCGCATCAATTTTCTCGGAAACATTCTCCGGGTACTTGATTTTTGAGCTTACTTTTTTGCGGAAAACAGATTCACCGTTTCCTGCGAATACTGTAGTTCCTGCCAACAGGAAGCTAATTGCTAAAATGAGTGCTTGTAATTTCATGACCTTTATTTTTTTGAGTTAATTGCTTGTGTTTGAAAGTATGACCACTAGCTCTCAAAAAAGTTACTGAGGGAATGAAAATAATTTTTAATTAACTGTTTATCAATTGGTTAATTATTAATTATCAAGTTAAGGAAACGCGATTTCCCTGATAATTTTGAAATTTATAATTGATAATTATTCAAACAGCGGACACAACTGCTGGTCCGAGCTTGGTGTTCTGCACGGCGAAAAACCAATCGTCAGCTCGTGCGAATGGAATGTTCCGGAACGAAGCGGTGAGAGAATAAAATCGTAGGAATACATGATGCGCCAGCGTTCTTCGAAGCGGAAGCCCAGGAAACCGATCACGGCGTCTGTGTTGCGGAAACCCAATCCTGTGATCAGGCGACTTCTGTAATCCACCAGTGCCTGTAATTGAAAATCCATCGGGGCGGCTTTGGCGAAACCAATGTAGGCTGCAGGCAGCAGCGACCATTCCTGGTTCAGCGGCATGCGGTAACCACCGCTGACCATGGCGTGCATCGAGAATTTAGCGTCGGAGCCAATGCTCTTCCATTTTTGCGGAATCATTTGGTACAGGCTGAAACCGGCATAATAGTTCTTACCGTTCCACCAGGCCCCGAATGTGGCAGTTGGTTTTAATTCGACAGCGCTTCCGTTGATGCGCGGATCGGCAAACAAAGGTTTTGCTTTTTCAATATCAAACGCGAGCTGTGTGGCGCCGAATGCCAAACCGAGTGATAAACGGTCTTCTTTCGTAAAGTTGAAATGCCCGGCATAAGCCAGTTGGAGGCTGATCTGTTTGAACGCACCCAATTGATCGTAGTTCACAATGCCTCCCAAACCATGACGGCCGCTCAGGTATTTTTTGCGTTTCGCCTGTAATGGAGCTGAAATAGTCGCCCACCCGGAAATCGGAGCGCCGTCCATGTTGATCCACTGGCCGCGCAGGGTGCTTTGCACTTCCAGGCAGGTTTTGATGCCCGCGTGCGCCGGGTTGATCGCAAACTGGTGATTCGACCACTGGCTCATGTGCGGAATTTGCTGCGCGAAACAACCGAAACCGGTAATAACGGAGATAAGGACCAGGAGCTGCTTCATCGGATAACGGTTACAAATCCTTTAAATGGTTCATCGTATGCCGGATCACGCAGGTCGATGATGTAATAAAACGTACCGTCGGTTACCTTGCGCCCGTTGTGGGTGGCATCCCAGGATTTGGAAGCGCTGTAACCCACCACATCAAAAACTTCCTGTCCCCAGCGGTCAAAAATCGTGACCTTTGCATTCGGATAAAGATCGATTCCTTTGATGATCCAGGTGTCGTTCACACCGTCGTCGTTGGGTGAAAAGCTGCCCGGAATCGTGAACTGGTCGGTAATCGTAATCGTTACTTCGTCGGAAAGCGTACAGTTGAGGCTCGATGCTGTCAGGAAATAAGTCGTTGTTGTTTCGGGCAAAGCAATTGTTTGCAGTGAAGTCGGTGAGGCGATGGTTGCCGCCGGAGTCCATAAATAAGTGACGCCATTCGTGCTGCCTGAAAGTACTACACTTTCTCCCGACGTAATGCTTTGATTAGGTCCGGCATCTACAAACAGGTTTTCCACCGAATATGGCCCTGATTGTGCGGTAAGCGCCTGCGGGCAATCGGTAAAGCAGGAGCATTCCAGGGTAATCAGATCACCGTCCTGGATCGAGCTCGTTTGCCAGAAAGAACCGCTGGTGGTTGCTGCCAACACACCGTTTACATACCATTCAAAATCGGTCGTATCCGTACAGTTGCTCACGTTTGCCAAAAATGTTACGGGTTGGTTCGGGCATAGATTCGTGCCGGGTCCCGTGATGCTGATCCCCGCAGGAATGCGGTCGATGCCCGTACCGCTGGCCACCACATCAAAGCTGGCTTCTGCCGGTAAAGTTGCGCCGCCGTTCAAGGCACCGTTGACTACTACGTAATAGGTCGTGGAAGGCGATAAACCGGTGGCAACAAGGCTGAAATTGGCGCCCGCCCCGGCTTCACAATTGCCCAATGCCGTATAGGAAGAAGCATCGCATGGCACGGTGGCTTCAATGATGGTGGCCTGTAACAAATTGCCGCGGTTGGCTTGTATCACAAAATTCAGGTTTGAAAAATCAACCGAAACCGTTCCACCGGCTGCGTTGGTCTGGAACGTAAACCAGATGCTGTTATCACCTGAAAAACAAAAGGTAAAGTCATCTTCACAATCTGGGCAGACAGTTGATGTCGCATTTTGGTTCGAAGCCGTAACCGAAACCGAAGGACAAAGCGGAATTGCCTGGTTGCATCCATCGTTTGCCGGTTGTGACCAACCGAACATTCCCCCCCAAAGAGCTATTAACAAAAGATTAACACGCATCATTTTCATCGCCGCTAAACCGCTTATTTTCTGTAAAACTAATACTTTCAAGCGTATTGTTCGGTGTTTTTTTCTTAGTTTCACCCCGCCATTTTCGATTCTTTTCCTTTTTCAAAATGTTTTTGGCACAATAGATGGATTAGGCGGGGAAATAACAAGTAAAACAACGATTATGAACAGAATATTTACACTACTCTTCGGTCTGTTTTTCACAACACTCCTTTTAGGGCAGCAATCAAAAGTCGATTATGACAATGATTCGCGCTGGTTTTGGGGGGCAAATGTCGGCACAACTTGGAGCTCGACAGATGTGACCAAAAAACATGATTGGGGTTGGGGACTTACATTGGGTAAATCCTTTAACTACAATTACGGTAAACCGCTCAGCTTTGACATCAGGGGGCGTTACCTCACCGGTAAATGGTATGGCCAGGATTTCGATTCGACCAGCTTTGCAGATCATCCGAATACAGCATTGAGCTCAGGAGCAACTGATTACAATGCTGCGTACGGACATTCCGTGCTGAACTTCGAAACAACCGTTCACCGTGCTGCATTGGAATTGGTATTACACGCCAATAACCTGCGTGCCAAAACAGGTTGGGACGTTCATGTTTTCGGTGGAATCGGTTACACATGGTATAAAACCTTCGGTGACGCTATTGACGATAAAACCGGCGGCATCTACAATTATGACACTCTGAATCCGTTCACGGCGGATGCGATCAAAGGCATCATGGACGGTAACTACGAAACGCAGTTGGACGGAACTTCCGGAGACAAATTCTCAGGTGCCTGGATGCCAAGCGTAGGTTTTGGTATTGGTTACCAGGTAGGGCCACGTTTCTCTATCGGCTTGGAACACAAATCCACGTTCACCCTGATGGACCATTTCGACGGATTCATCAATCCTGACGGAAAACGTAAAAATGATATCTATCATTACACCAGTGCGTACGTGCGTTTCCAGATCCGCGACCATTGGGTGGATGATACGGAAGAAGAAAACTCCCTGGGCAATGTAGACAACTACACCCAGCAAACCAACGTTCCACCGATTGTTGATTTCCGTAGTCCGGCTACATCCGGAACAACCGTTAACAGTCCTACGTATGTGATCCAGGCTGATGTGAAAAACGTAGCCAGCTCCAACAATGTAATCTTCCGCCAAAACGGCAACTACATTTCCAACTTCAGCTTCAACCCGTCGACACAGCAGTTCAGTTCTACTGTAACGCTGAACCCGGGACAGAATATCTTTGAATTGACAGGAACGAACAATTATGGTTCAGACCAGGAACAAACGATCATCATTTACAACCGCGAGGAGCAAAATCCGCCGATCGTTACTTATCAGAATCCTGGGTCAAGCCCTACGACCGTTCAAAATCCTTCTTACAACCTTGTTGCAACCGTGTTGAACGTAACACAGCAAAGCCAGGTAGCAATGACCCTGAACGGGCAGCCGTTCTACGGTTTCAGCTTCAACGCTTCCAACAACGGAGTGACAGCTACATTGAATCTGCAGGTGGGAACAAACATTGTGACGACTACCGGTACCAACCAGTACGGAACCGATAGTGAGTCGACAACCATTATCTACAACCCGGTACAAACCGAGCAGCCGCCGGTAGTGTACTTCGTAGACCCGAACGTGAATCCGTATACGACTTCACAAGGTACGTTCAACATCAGCGCCAACGTATTAAACGTGGCAGGTGCGCAAAACATTACCTTCAAGCAAAACGGTTCGGTAAACCAGAACTTTACCTACAATTCGGTTACAGACAACCTGCAAAGTACAGTTGTGTTGAACCCGGGCCAGAACGTATTCGAGATCATCGGTACCAACTCTGCAGGAACTGCGCAGGCTACAACGATCATTATCTACGAACGTCAGGCTCCGAAACCGCCGATCGTAACGATTACAAACCCGGCCAGCAACCCACAGGAAACAACTTCACCGGTCTATAACTTAGGCGCTACGGTATTGAATGTAACGCAGGCAAGTCAGATCACGGTGAAACTGAACGGACAATCTGTTCCGAACTTCAACTACACGGCTTCGAACAATGGCGTAACTGCTACGCTGAACCTGATCGAAGGATCAAACGTGGTAGTGGTTACGGGTACCAACAGCGATGGAACCGACTCCAAGCAAACGGTGATCATTTACCGCAAGCCGGTAACGGTTCAGCCGCCGGTAGTAACATTTGTTGCGCCGAACGTGGATCCGTTTACGACAGACCAGCCGAACTATACGGTAGTGGCAACTGTACTGAACGTGGCAAACCAAAGTGGTGTTAACGTGAATGTAAACGGTACGAACGTGACCAACTTTACCTTCAATGCTTCTAATTCAACGGTAACATTGCCATTGACATTGATCGAAGGTGCAAATGTGATTACCATTACAGGTACCAACGTTGCCGGTGTTGACTCCGAGCCGCAAACGATCATTTACCGCAAACCGGCTCCTGTTCAGCCTCCGGTGGTAAGCTTTATCGATCCGGCGGTGAACCCAACAACTGTATTCAATCAGACGTACGATGTAAAAGCACGCGTTCGTTACGTGGCAGGTGCAAGCCAGATTGTACTGCGCATCAACGGGCAGGTTTCGACCAACTTTACCTACAGTGCTTCATCTGAATTGATGAACTTCACAACAGGTTTGGTACCGGGAGCGAACATCATTGAAATTACCGGTACAAACACTGCCGGTCAGGACCAGGAATCGACAACAATCATCTACCGTGAGCCGAATCCGACATTGCCTCCGGTGGTGACAATTACCAACCCGGTTGCAAACCCGCACACTGTAAGTACAGGCACAGCGCCGATTGCTGCTACGGTATTGAACGTTGATGGCGCTCAGAACATCCAGGTATTGGTAAACGGAACGCCGATCAGCAACTTTACCTACAATACAGGTACAAAACAGCTGGCATTCGTGATGAACCTGATCTCAGGATCAAACAGCCTGGTGATCAATGCAACGAATTCGGCAGGACAGGCCAGCGATAACCGTACGATCATCTACCGCAGAGAAGTAGTTGTGGTGCCGCCACCATTGGTGACATTCATCAACCCTGCGAGTCCGGGAACTACTGTCAACAACCCTGGTTACACCGTGAAAGCACATGTAAACAATGTTGACCAGGCAAACCAGGTGGTGGTGTCGCAAGACGGACAAATTGTAAGTCCGGGATTGTGGAACTTCGATGCGGCAACAAAAGACGTAACATTTAATACGACACTGAATGCAGGTAACAATGTGTTCACTGTAACCGGTACCAATGCTTCCGGAACGCACAGTGCTACCACAAATATCATCTATACCATTCCGGTAATCGTGTGTGATAAGCCTGTGATCAACTTCACTGCTCCGGCAACGGGTGGTTTGATCGTGGAAAACAGCAATTACAGCGTGGTTGCTTCCATCACGAACGTGAATGTGAACCAGGTGAAGCTGATGGTAAACGGTGTGATCCAGAGTCCGGGCACTTACGCGAACGGTATCTATACAAAAGCGGTAACACTTTCTGAAGGCCAGAACTCCATTGAGATCGTTGCGACCAACAACTGTGGTGAGACCAAAGCGATCACGACCATTACATACCGCGCTCCTGCAGCGCCATGTAACCCGCCGACAGTTCAACGCGTTGATCCTGCACAAAACATGCTAGTGGTACAGGCTGAAACGATTAACATCAAAGCAAGCGTTTCCAATATTGAGAACGTGAGCCAGTTAAGCCTGGTGGTGAATGGTGTTTCGGTGCCGTTCAACTATGATGCTGCGGCACACTTTGTTACGGCAACGGTTAACCTGACAACTGTAGGTGAAAACACCGTATCGGTGATTGCTTCTACCGAATGTGGAAAGGCACGTGCCGATTGGAAGATTACCCGCCAGGTATGTAACGCTCCGACAGTGACATTGAGTTCTTCTACGGTTGCCGACGGTGCGATGACTTATGCCGAATCATTCGGATTGACAGCTGCGGTTGCGGGAGTAACTTCCCAAAACCAGATCACGGTAACGCACAACGGAAACAACATCGGTTTTGTGTACACCGCACAGACAGGTGTTCTGACTTTGGACCGCGCACTTCCTTTGGGAGCCAGCAAGTTCATCATCACCGTAACGAATAACTGTGGAACCAATACATTGATCCATACGGTTACACGTCGTACAGATCCGAACGCGGTTCCTCCGACGATCCAGATTACAACTCCGGCTAGCACGCCATTCGCAACCACCCAGGCTGTGATGACCGTTCAGATCGCAACAACGCATGTGAACGCCGCGAACCAGGTAGTGGTGACCGTAAACGGTGCGCCGACGAACTTTAACTTCAATGCAGCCAACGGAAGCATCTCATTCAATACCAACTTCAACCCTGGTTCGAATGTGATCACTGCAACTGCTGCGACTCCATATGGAACAGCGTCTGACAGCAAAACGGTGGTTTATACAGTTCCTGTAACGATCAATCCTCCGGTGATCACGTTGACCAATCCTGAGAGATGTCCGGCTGCGTTTGCCCGTGGAAATGCGACCATCACAGGTACGGTGACCAACATTTCGAATACGAACCAGGTGGTGATCACATTTGGTGGTGCAAACATCAACTATACGTCAACGATTACAGGTAATACCTTGTCGTTCAGCTTTGATGTGTCGATCACAGCTACAACGCTGAATGTTCCGTTGGTGGTAACAGCTACCAACCCGGCAGGAACAGATGTGAAAACCTGTGAGATCAGCATCTCCGGCAATACGGAAGTAGAGCAGGGAGGTGAAGGCAACGGCGGACAGTTTGGCGGTGGCGGAACACCGATCCGTCCGAGAAACGGTGAAGTAGAAGGTGGAGGCGAAACGCCGAAAACACCGGTGAAACAACAACCGTCTCAACCGACAACTCCGGCAAGAAGACCATAGTATCAGGGAAATTCCCTTAGCCATAAAAACAACCCGTGCGATCATCGTGCGGGTTGTTTTGTTTTAGGTCTTTTTGTCTTTCATATTGAATAGTTCCGAAGTTCAATCAAAGTAAGAACTATTTTGATTGGTTTAATTAGTCCGTCGCAGGCGGATTAATCTTTGCGCCTTTGCGTTGATTATTTTGCACAGCAAAGGAATCAGAGCGTAGAAAAGTTGCACATGTGCAACTTATTAAATGTGAATTTTCAAATACCCCATTCATTGCGTATTTTTGCAGTTATCATGACAAGAGAATCTGTACTGGAAGTCCTGGGATCTATCCTGGAGCCCGATTTGAAAAAAGACATCGTTTCCTTAAATTTTGTGGAAGAGCTGACAGTGGAACCCAATCGCATTGCATTGACTGTTTATGCGTCCAACCCGGCGTTGCATGCGCGTAAACGTATGCAGGAGGCGGTAGAGTTCAACCTGCGTCGTGTGTTTGGGCAGGACCTGGAAGTGGCTTGCACCGTAAAAGGATTGCCATCCGAAAGCCGTTCGGAGCATCGGAAAATTCTTCCGGAAGTGAAGCACATCATCGCGGTGGCTTCCGGTAAAGGAGGCGTCGGTAAATCGACCGTTACGGCTAACCTGGCGGGCGGGCTGGCAAAAATGGGATTCAAAGTCGGGATTGTCGACGGTGATATCTACGGCCCGAGTATGCCGACGATGTTTGACGTAGTAGGCGAACGTCCTACAATGATTGATGTCGACGGAAAAGCGATGATCAACCCGGTGATGAGCTACGGCATCAAGATCTTGTCCATCGGTTTTTTTACCAACCAGGATGAAGCGGTTGTGTGGCGCGGGCCGATGGCTTCCAAAGCACTGACACAGTTGTTTACCGATGCTTACTGGGGAGAATTGGATTATTTGCTCATCGACCTTCCTCCCGGAACCGGCGACATTCATCTTTCGCTCGTGCAAACCGTTCCGCTTGACGGTGTTGTGATTGTGAGTACTCCGCAGGAAGTTGCGCTTGCCGATGCACGCAAAGGAGTACAAATGTTCAAACTTGATACAATCAACGTTCCGATAGTAGGATTGGTGGAGAACATGGCGTGGTTTACGCCTGCCGAATTGCCGGAGAACAAATACTACATTTTCGGAAGAGATGGTGTCAAGAACCTCGCTGCCGGGATGGGCGAAACCTTTTTAGGACACATTCCGCTCGTGCAAAGTGTTTGTGAATCGGGCGATGCAGGACGACCTGCCGTTTTTCAGGAAAACACGCCTACTGCACTGGCTTTTGAGGAATTAGTACGTATCTTTGTACTCGAAGTCAACGCGTTAAAAGCGCGGAAAGCTCTAAAAGCATAAATTATGGTGCTCGACAAAGAAGAATTATCAGTAAAAATCAACCAATCTTTAGAAGAACTCCGTCCACACCTCCATGCCGATGGCGGTGATATGGAATTGGTTGAGATCACCGACGAAGGTGTTGCCAAAGTACGATTATTGGGCGCATGCAGCGATTGTTCGATGAGTGTGATGACCATCAAGGCAGGTTTGGAAGAAGCAGTGCGTAAGGTAGCTCCTGAGATCAAATCGGTTGAAGCGGTACATATCTGAACCGCGCTCCCGAACTAAATCCTAAACGGAAATATCTTCACCAATTTATCTCCGTTCATCACTTTCACCTCGTAATCACCCTTTTCCCAGCCTTTTACCGTTAGGGTGAATTCGTAGTTCACGATTCCTTTGCGGGTGAATGCCATTTCGGGAGACGTGTTTTTGACCTCGCCGCCCACTTTTTGCACCACTTCATGGATTTTCATGTTGCCGTCGCTCTCCACACGGATTTTTCCGTTTACCGAAACCGGGTTGCTTTCGATCAGTCGCTCGGGAGTGACAACACGCTCCTGCCTGGTACTATACCATGGATCTTCCTGGTTGGTCAGTTTGGCTAAAAAGGTACGCAGTGCTTTTCCCTGTTCGGTGTCGCCATTAATGTTACTGATCGAATTACCGTCGGAGACCGCCCAAACGGCATCCTGGATCGTGTAGCTGTCGTAGCCTTTTTTATCGACGAACGCTGCCAGCTCCACCAGCTTTTGGTTGGTGGTTTTCGACAATTTCATGCCGTTGTCCGACGTTGGTGAATGATCGCCCGCTTCCATACAGAAACCGTCGAGTACCTGGTTGCCGGTTCCTTTGGCTTTGAGTGCAATGGCCTGCTGTTCCACGATGATCAGGTCCTGGTCTTCATCGTCGTTTGGTTTGAAAACAGTCCCGTTCGGGATCGTAATCGTAAGCGGATTGCCCGTGAGATTGGTCACCGAAATTACCACCGATTCACCGGAATAGTTCCCGTTTGAAGTGAACTTGCAGGTCACCATTTTTTTGGCAATCGCATCTTCCAACGTTACCGTTACCGGGGCATTCTGAAATACCTGGAAGGCATAGATTCCCCCGCAGAGCGACGCCATCAGCGCTGCCCTGAACCATTTCTGCTTTCGTTCCATGTTTCGGATTTTTGAGGATAATGTGTGAAACCGGAAATTGTTACAAGCAAATTCCGGGTGCATGGGAATAATGCTTTCCGGCCATGCTCATCTGTGGCTAAACGAAGTGCAATCCGCGGATCACTCCCATTTTTGAAAAAATAGCCGGGATTTGTCGCCTGGCTGACAAACGCTTTTCTGTTATTGCTCTAGCTTTGGATTTAGTTTAAAAATGCTCACATGAAAATTCTCTTTTTAACCCTGCTGCTCACGTTTGTGAATACCGGCTTTTGGGCGCAGGAAACCACTGCCGGAAGGCAAAAGCACTTCAATACATTCAAAAATCACCTGGCGATCCAGGGCTATGATCCGGTTGCCTATTTCACCGAAGGCAAGGGTGTGAAAGGTTCCGGTAATTACCGCGCAGAAGTTGACGGTATTATCTATCACTTCAGCTCGGCTGCCAATCGCGACCTGTTTGAGAAAAATCCGGCGAAATACGAACCGCAATACGGTGGATGGTGTGCGTATGCAATGGGTGAAGACGGTGATAAGGTAGCGATCAATCCAGGCACGTTTAAAATTGTAAACGGCAAGCTCTACCTGTTTTACAACAAAGGAGGTGAAAATACACGGGTGTACTGGAGTGAAAATGTGGACGAAAAGGTGAAAGCCGCCAATTCGAACTGGAAAAAAATTGTCGGATCATGAAAAAATCGCTGCTGATAACCCTTTGGAGTTGTCGTATTATCGTTAGCCTTATTTTGTTGCAAACACTGTATTTTAAGTTCAGTGCCCATCCCGAATCGGTGTTGTTGTTTACCAAACTGGGTGTAGAACCCTGGGGAAGAATTGCGTTGGGTTGCATCGAGCTGGTAGTCGGTATAGGCTTGCTCATACCGCGTGTGTCTTTGCTTGCTTCGTTCGGGGCCACGGGAATTCTTTCAGGGGCTATTGTAACGCACCTGGCCGTAATTGGTATCGAGTCGAACGGCGATGGAGGACAATTATTCTTCATGGCACTTGTCGCATTCATAGCAGCTGCAGTGGCTTTTTGGATTCAATGGAACGAGCGGAACACTAAAAAAATCCGGTAAGCCCTTTCCTTCGTAGTTTTTCAAAGAAAAAATGGGAACCGTTGTACTTATTTTTCTGCTGACAGCGCTGATCAGTTTTGCGGGCTCGCTCCAGGTTGGGCCCGTTAACTATTTTGTGATGGAGACAGGTATACGCCAAAACACAACAGCAGCGATTCTAGTAGCCGCAGGAGGCAGTGTCCCAGAGTTCATCTATAGCCTACTGGCGATCACGCTAGGTATGACGCTGCAGCAGCATCCCTGGTTTTTCCTCCTGTTTAAATGGATCACCATTTTGTTGTTGGCAGTGCTTGGCTTGTATTATTTTCTCAAAAAAACAACCCGGGTACAGCGGTCTGAAACCAGCAAAAAGGGATCGTTCCTGAAAGGATTTATTCTCGGAGCGCTCAACCCGCAGCTGCTGCCGTTTTGGTTGGTGGTGTATACGTCGGTTTTTACCTCAACGGGACTTTCCGTTACGTCGTTTGCCGAACAGCTGGCATTTATTCTCGGCACAGGCATAGGCGCTTTTGGTTTGCACGTGTGCTTGATTTACCTGGTGCAGGCAAACAGGCAGCGTTTGGAAAAATGGCTGATTTTTCCTTATTTTAACCGTTTCCTGGGCGTTTTTTTCCTGCTGCTGGCAGCTGTGCAAATTGTTTCGTTATGCTGAAAGAAGAACTGAAGTACTGGTACTTGCGCAATCACTCGTTGTTTGAGACGATGAGCGATCCGGAAATTGACCATTTGTGCATTATTTCCAGTTTCAAGCAGGGTGAAAAAAACGATATTATTTTCTTTTCCGATTCGGATCGTCAGCGATTGTACACCGTAAAAGAAGGGGCATTAAAAATCTGTTACCTCGACCCGAACGGGAAGGAGATTATTACGGAAATTCTAACCGAACATGATATCTTCGGTTGTACCAGCTTTTCCGGGAACAGCGGCCAGCAGGGAAATGAATATGCGAAAGTACTTTCCGACCATATCAAGATTTGTACATTCGACATGGAACGGTTCAAGGAAGTTGTGAAAGACAACCCGCAACTGTCGCTAAAATATTCAACCGTCATTAACGACAAACTCGTATCGTTCCAGCAGCGCTATTCCGACCTGATCTTCAAAGATGTGGACACGCGTATTCATGATTTTTTCAAAAATTACGGTGCCAGTTTCGGTAAGCAAACGGGCCAGCGACTCGAAATGGAAATGTACCTGACACACCAGGAAATTGCCGAGTATACGGCCTCTTCCCGCCAATCGGTGACCACCGCGATCAATAAGCTGATCGCACAGGGATTGCTGATTTATGAAACCCGTAAAAAGGTGGTGATTCCGGACGTAACGATATATTAATAGGGTGGATGTAGGCACGGGATGCGTCCCGCGCTTACCCGCCCACATCAATAATTATCCCGACCGTCTGCCGCGCCATACATGCTGCACATATACCGATGCAATTTCAGAAAAACGCACGTGTTGGGTCCCGGCTTGCAGGTTTTGTTTTGAAATAGCAGCCAGTCGTTTCCAGTGGCGGGTGACATCGTACCAGGCTTTTAGCAGGTTCATGCGCGTGTCGTAAATATGTCCCGGTTCGGAGCTGATGCCATTGAGCTCCATGATCTTCACGGTTTTACCACGTTGCAATTGTTCAATGCTTTCAACCTTGACATCAAACCTACCGTAGAAAAATCCGTCAATAGGAAGGGCGATTTCGTCGAATAGTGCAGTCAGTTCCGGGGTAATTAATCCGGCAGCATTTACGAACTCGGTACCGCGGCAATGGTTTCCGATCGGCTCCAGCAAACACCGTTCTCCAGCCACAGGAACAACCTGCATCAGTTCCGGCATTTCTTTCAAAAACCGTGGCACCTGGAACCGCGCCCGCACCGATTGCTGCATCAGTTCGGCAACGGTAGAATACCCGTCGCCGGTCACCGAAAGAAAAACTTTACGGGTCAGCGATGTAATACGGCCCGTTGATTCATTGGGAAGCCGGCTGTAAAACACCCCGAACTCTTCTTCGTACGAAATAAATTCCTGCAAGATAAACGACGCACCTTTCACAGTTTCCACGTACGATTCCAATTCTGCGAACGATTCAATTTTCGTCACCGAATCACCGCGTTCGCCCACATCGGGCTTGGCAATAAGTGGAAAGCATAGTTGGTTCCTGCTGATAATTGCGTTCAAATCCATGACATCTTCCTGCGAAATGAACACGTGTTTGGGAAGGTAAGTGGGATCGATGCGCGCCAGGATCCCGTTTTTGCTTTCCCCGAAAAAACCTCCCATTTCAATTCCCGGGTTGGCCGCTGTGAAAAAGGAGAACGACCGGAGTCGTATCGAAAGGTAAATCCAATAGGGAAGAACCGGCAGGTAAAACAACCAGGAAGGCCAGTATTCGTACACAAATATGCGGTACAAAAAAAGCGGTGTTCTCAGCATGCGTGGTAAACTAAGTAATTGGACATTTCTTCTTTTTTGAGATCAACGTAAACGGCAGTGGTGAGTCCTTCAACACGCTCGATACTGCAAATACTGACTGTTTTCCGGTTGCCCTTTTGCATGATGAGGTCGTGATTCGGGTTACCTTCGCCGGCGAACCGATGAAACCGGAGAATTTCGTCCTGGGTAAATGCCTGCTGTCTGCCGAGCCATTCCCGGAACCACTGCTGGCGTTGTTTTCTGACCGCTTCTGCGTACAGGGTTACCGACGACCAGATCTGTGGCTCGCCGGCATCTATTGCTGTTACGGTAAGTTGGACTCCGTTCCAGCGAAGCTCGCGCAAGACAGTTAAACCGTTCATCGGTTCGATTACAATGAGCGTAAAAGGTTCGATGTTCGAAAAATCATAGCTACCGATATAAGCGTCTGTATTTTCGGCATAAAAGAAATCGAGCAATACCTGACCGCGGCTTTTTCGGTAAACATGCCCGGGGATGATGGAATGGGGCTCAAATCCACCATTCAGCAAACAAAGCGTAATACCGTCGCCTGTGGTAGCGATCCACGTTCCGCCTGCTTGAGGGTCTTTTGGAAAATACACTGTTCGTTCACCGATGAGGTATTGATTGATCGGCAGGGCAGATGGGCGTTCTACGGACTCGTCTCGATTGGATGTGAGGATATAATCGGTACGCGAAAGCGGAAGGTAGCTGACCGTACACATGGCTAAATGGCTACTTTGGTTTGTTCCAGGAACCGGATCGTGGAGTCAGCATACCCGAATGACGGGTCGAACTGTACCTGCGGAAAGTATTGGTTCAGCGCCATGCGCAGAATCGCTTTGTGATGCACCGTGTGCTCGATGAGAAAAGCCATTTCGCGCTTTACGGAAGAGGTAACGATGATGGTTTCGGAGCCATACTGCACCGACAAGTGTATTACTTTGTCCAGTTGTACAAACCGTAGCCGCGAAATCAGCCCGTCGATACAATTCATCGCAGCTTGCCGGTCGGTTTCCAATGATACATTCCGGTCGCGGTCGTCATACGAAACAACTTTTTTCTCCGCAAACAGGCATTGATGAAATTCAAGTGTGTGGCGGATGTGTTTGCCAATGGATGTACCTTCCAGCAAAGGAAGCTCAGCACGGAAATCTTCCTCTGAAAGTTGTTCGATAATGGCACTCAAAGCCTCGAGCTGCCGGATGGAAATAGTTGATAAGACCATAATTCACGGTTTTTAGACAGAACAAAGAAACAGCGGTAATTTTTCGCAAGTTGTCGGCTGCCCGACAAATGGTTCGATTTAATAGAAGGAATTTTACAAAAAAATCATTCGTATGAAACAATTGATTCGGATCGGCCTTCTGAGCGCCGTTGTTCACTTTTCAGCCTACGCCCAACTCCCCAACGGCAGCACGGCTCCCAACTTTACGTTGACAGATATCGATGGCACCACGCACGATTTGTATAGTTACCTGGATGCGGGAAAAACAGTATACCTCGACTTTTTTGCGGCTCATTGTCCTACCTGCTGGGCGTATAAAAATTCCGGGGCGATGGAGGGACTCTATACAAATTATGGCCCGAACGGAACGGTACACCAGGACATCGTAATTTTAGCCATCGAGCTCGACCAAAACAACGGAGCCAATGAACTGAACGGCATCAGCGGTTTCACACAGGGTGACTGGGTAAGTGCATTTCCGTACCCGATTATCAATCCTGAAGGAGCCGATTACTCCGCAATTGTCAACGCTTACGCAGCGAATTATTATCCGCTGATTTATGGCATCTGTCCCGATCGCAGGATTAAGGTCCTGGGACCTGTCCCAACCGCTTCGCTCTATGATTATTACACCGACGATTGTATGTCGCTGGGTATTGAAACCGGAATGATGGAAAAATTACCATTCCATCATGATGTTGAAAATCAAATCATTTACCTGGAACAGCCGGGCGATCTGGAAATCACTGACCTTAACGGGAAAGTTGTGTGCAAACAAACCAAAGAAAATCCGGGGATCACTATTTCCACCGCTTCTTTCCCGACAGGTTTATATGTTGTGCGGTTTAATGGTGAAACATTGCAAACGGTTTCCAAAATCGTGGTACAGTAAATACATGATCTATGAATACCCGGTTTCGTGAATTTCAGCCCGCGGATACTTCTGAATTAACCGAAATGGTGCTCGCTTTGTATGCTGAAGATATTTACGGTGAACCGATGAATCCATCGAAAATTCTGCAAACGATCGATTTCATGGCTGCCAATCCCAATAGCGGACGGATTATCGTTTTTGAAGCGGATCAATTGGTGGTTGGGTACAGCATACTGGTAAGCTTCTGGAGCAATGAATTTGGCGGATTGCTGTTGTATGTGGATGAGCTTTTCGTGAAAAAAGCGTTCCGGAATCAAAAGATCGGAGCACGGTTTTTTGACTACCTGGCATCGGCAAAACACATAGTCCATAAGGGTGTTTTTCTCGAAGTAAGCACCGAAAATGTAAAAGCAGCGAAGTTTTACCTGGACAACGGGTTTGAAAAACACGGTACGGAAGTAATGACTTTTATCTACTAAAAAACGGTCGCAACAGGTTGAACATGAAATTAAAACGAACAATTTTTCAGTGTGGTGTCGTGGTCCTCATTGCTGTGTCCCCGGTATACGGCCAGGGATGCAGTGATGCGGGGTTTTGCACGATTGACGCCTTGAAATCACCCGATGGCGATTCAATCCAGGCGGAAAAATCACTCCAGCTCAAAACGGGCATAACGGTTGGAAAAGCCGATCATAACATTACGATCCTGGCTTCGTATTTCGAATACAACCGGCAGCTGAATAAACATTGGGGCTATGATATGAAAATCACCCAACTGGCGCAGCTCACCGATTCCATCAAAACCAACGGCCTGGGCGATTTATTCCTGACAGGAACGTATAAAACGCGTTCCAAAATCGCCTTTACGTTCGGTGTCAAATTACCGCTCGCCGACGGAACAAAAGAACGAAACGGTTTGCCATTGCCCAATGATTTTCAATCCAGCCTCGGCACGATTGATTTTATCGGTGGTATTTCAAAAGAATGGAAACATTTCCGGTTTACAGCCGCGATACAGCAACCATTTGTACAGGAGAAAAATCGGTTTTCACCGGAACTGTATGACAGTCTTTCGGTGTTTTCAACGTTTCAGTCGACCAACGAATTCAGACGCAGGGGAGATGTGCTCGCACGGGTAAATTATGCATGGAATGTTCGTCAGCGCTGGAAACTAACGCCGGGTTTGCTCGCCATTTACCATTTGGGCGAAGATACGTACGTCGATGAATTCAACAGCCGCAAACCGATTTCAGGTTCCGCCGGGCTCACGTTGAACGGAACGCTTTTCGCGCAATATTCCATCAACAAATCACACAAGCTGGAACTGAGTGTGGGAACGCCGTTCGTGGTGCGTGAAAATCGACCGGATGGTTTGACCCGCAGTTTTGTGGCAACACTGGAGTGGAAGTGGAACCTGAAAGGAAAGTGAAAATGTAAAATGTAAATTGAAAAGGAAGTTCGGGAAAGAAAATCGTAGCTGGAATTATCAATTATGAATTCAAAAATTATCAAGAGAATTCAAGCTAAGGACCCTTGATAATTGATAATTCTCACATTGATCATTGACTTACTTTTCCATTTTTCATTTTCCATTTTCCATTGCGAAAGCAACTAAGGCAGAACTCCTTTCGTCTCACTACCAAATGCAACCCTTATGAAAAGTTCTACTCTACTTACACGGTCTTTCCTGGCTGGTTTTGCTTTCTTCGCAGGAATGCAAACAACTCAGGCACAAGCCATTTCCTATTCTTCGATTGCCAACAACGTGGATATGCTCGTAGCGAACATTTTTGGTGTTCAGTGCGAAGGCGTAACCAATGTCCAGGTGAACGGCGCACCATATGCTGTCGGTCGTTTTGACAACGGACAAGGCGTCGGTTTGAACAGCGGTATGATGCTCTCGACCGGTTTTTTGAATTACGCCTATCAATCAGTTGGCAACTTTGCCAGCATGCAACTCGGATCGCCGGGCGATATGGATATCATCAACTATGGAAACCTCAACGGTTCCGGCGCTGCAAGTTATGATGCCGTTTCCGTGGAATTCGATTTCACGCCGCAAGTGACCGACACGATCAGTTTCACCTACATCTTTGCATCGGAAGAATATCCTGAATATTCCAACTCCAGCTTCAACGACCGTTTCATGTTCCTTGTATCTGAAAACGGTGGCATGCCGGTAAACATCGCAACTGTTCCGGGAACCAACACAGCGGTTGAGATCAACTCGATCAACCAGGTGATCAACCCGCAATACTATATCGATAACACAACGGTTCCTTCGGCTGCTTACTTTGTATTCGACGGATACACCATGCCCTTGGAAGCGCATTTTTACGCGCAGGTTGGGTCGACTTACCACATCAAACTGGTAATTTCAGACATCGCCGATGGTGTGTTTGATTCGGCTATTTTGCTGGACGAGCAGGAATCGTACAACGATATCAGCGGTCAATTGACTGTAAACGGCTCACCAGCCGAAGGAATCATCGAAGTATTCAACTTCTCGGAAGACACCCTATTGGCAACGCCGGTTCAAACCATCCCGGTTACAGCGGGAACGTACCTGGCCGACAGCTTGACATCGGGTGTTTACCATGTACGCTTTACGCCGGATCCGGTGGCGTTCCCGGGAGCAATTCCACTGTATTTCCAGTCAGGCTCAACCTGGTCGACAGCTGATCTGATCGGTTTGCCTTGTTACCTCAACAGCGCTGATATTGATGCAGATACGGTAAATGGTGCTGATGGCAACGCAACGATCTTCGGAAACGTGATCATCGATACTTCGTATTTGAAAATGACCGTAGCATTCGAAGGCGCTTACATCCAGTTGAAAGACCAGGCGACACACCAGACAGTATCATTTGCCTGGACAGATGTAAACGGTAACTACGCGCTGGAAGGTGTTCCTGACGGTTCGTTCTACATTTTGGTAGATGTTCCTTACATCCCGCAAGCCGATACGCACATGGTGACCATCGCCGGCGGTGTTTCAGGCGAAGGCTTCGATTACGCAATTCTTACCGATGGCATCAGTATGAATGGCGAACCTTCACTCGGAATGGCTGAGGAAGCCGTAACCGTTTTTGAAATGTTCCCGAACCCCGTAAGTGAAAACCTGACCGTAACGCTCCAGGGAACCAAAGACCAGGTTATGCGCCTGACAACCCTGAACGGACAACTGATTCAGCAGCAAGTACTGTCTGCCGGTCCGCACAGCGTTTCTACGAAAGGTTTGGCAAGCGGGGTTTATTTGTTGACAGTTGGTAACAGCCAGCCACAACGCCTGATTGTACAGCATTAAGACGCAGAGTAAATTATAGTACATAGGAACCCTTTCTGCTTTGGCAGAAGGGGTTTTTTGTTTTCTACTTGTGGAAAGAGGTGTTATTATAACCAATCTCCAGTAGATGTTAAATTTGCTCTTTTTATGTCTTACCCCTACGTGGTAAAACGGTTGCTTCCGCGATTTTTCTATAGTATTACGTCCCTACGGGACTCCAAAGACTTAACTTTTTTGTTAATCAGTCCCGTAGGGACGTAATATGGTTACTCCAAAATTCCCCGTATATTTTTCACCCCGTAGGGGTGAGACCGGGTGCCACCATCAATCAAACAGGCTCTGTAAAAACATACCGTTCATCGTAATTCACCTCGAAACGATTCAACATTAATTGGAATTCATCGCTAAACGTTCTTTTTGAATGATGTTCTTCCTGCTTTTGAATGTATCGGATCACCCCCGGAATTTTATCCGAACTATGACTAAAAGCACCAAAACCTTCCTGCCAGGAGAACCTGGTGGTTGTTTTACGATGATCATTGATCCATTTGGAAGAACTAGCCTTCACTTCTTTCATCAATTCCGAAATGGATTGGTTCGGATTCAAACCAACCAGGATGTGCACATGATCTTCCACTCCGTTGATTGCCAAAACCTGGTGTTGGTGATTGTGAATGATGCCGGTCATGTATTTGAACAATTCGTCTTTCCATGATTTGTGAATCAGGTTTCGCCGGAATTTTACCGCGAAAACAAAATGAATCCGAATACTGGTATAGGTATTTGCCATCAATAAAATGTTATGATTTCTATTGAAGATACGGCTAATTTTTTGGAATTGAATCCGTCGACTTGAAGAATTTTTGCGTGGTTTTGTCTCACCCCTACGGGGTGATTTTTTCAATGATAATTGATTTTGCTACCATATTACGTCCCTACGGGACTGTTTGTTGTACCCGGTTACGCGAAATGAAAACACTTTTACAAACTATTTGGTTTAGCAAGTCCCGTAGGGACGCAATATGTTGCACCAAAATCCCCTGTATATTTTTCACCCCGTAGGGGTGAGACTTCTGTAGTTTGAAAAAGAAAGTCCCTATTTATTCAACCACTGCTTAAAATCGCCAACCCTCTCTCTGCTCACGACCGCCTCATCGTTCGAAATATACGTTGATGTCACCTTCAGGCGGCTGTTGAAAAAACTGCTGATCTTCTGGATCGCGTCGATGTGGACGATCACTTTACGGTTGATGCGGAAAAATGTGTCGGGATCGATCAATTGGTCCAGCTGGTCGAGGGTGTAATCGACCGGGTAGCGCTTGCCGAGTTTGGTGGCGAGCAGCACCACGCCGTCTTCGGAGATAAAATGGTCGATGTCGTCGGTTTTAACGGAAATGATGTTCTCGCCCAGCTTCACCATGAAACGGTTTTTGTAGCTTTTGGTCGATTGGAACGAATTGCTCAGCAACTGTTCAATTAGCTGGGTATGTTGCTGGCGGTTCAGATTCCTGAATTTCTCGATCGAGCGCTTCAGTTCGCTGCTGTCAATGGGTTTAAGCAAATAATCGATGCTGTTGGTGCGGAACGCCTTGATCGCATACTGGTCGAACGCCGTGGTGAAAATCACCGGTATTTCAACCGTGATCTTGTGGAAGATGTCAAAGCTGCTGCCGTCGGCCAGGTGAATGTCGGCAAACAGCAAATCGGCTTTCACGCCCGATTGAAATGCCTCCACGCTTTGTTTCACCGATTCGAAACGGTGCGTGATAGTAATCACCGGATCGATGCGCTTCAGCAACGTTGCCAGGTGATCGGCCGATAATTGCTCGTCTTCGATGATGATTACATTCATGGCGCTTTTAATAACGGGATTTTGACAATAAACTGCTTTTCCGTCGCAACAATTTCAGGCTCACGGTCAGTGAAAAACTGGTAGCGCGAACGAATATTCTTCAAGCCTGTTCCCGAGTCGTTTTCCACCGTAGAACGCAGCTGCAGGTTGTTTTCCACGATCAGCCACATGCCTTCCGAGCGAATACTGATCGTGAGCGGAGCCGCCGACGAAATTTCGTTGTGTTTGATCGCGTTTTCAATCAGCAGTTGCACCGACATCGGCGGAATGTGCGTTTTAAGCGCTTCATCCGAAACGTTGATGTCGAAATGAATATTGGGCGAATACCGGATATTGAGCAGGTAGGTATACGATTGCAGGAATTGCATTTCGTCTTCAAGAGTTGTCAATTCGCACGAACCGCTGTCGAGCAGGTAACGGTATACTTTCGATAGCTGGTTAATAAAATCGACCGCTTTGTCCTGGTCTTTGTAAACCAATGACGACAACACGCTCATGTTGTTGAACAGGAAATGCGGGTTGACCTGGTTTTTCAGGTTTTCCAGCCGCGCCATGGCCGTTTCCGATTTGTATTGTTCCACTTCCAGCAGCGATTGTTTCCATTTCCGGAAAAACTGGAACGAAATTTCCAGCGAAAGAATGGCAATGGAAACCAGGAATGCCAGGACAAACACGATAACGAAAAATTTGTCCTTATCATCAAATGGCATCGGGCAAACCAATGCGTCAAAAGCTTGGGTGATGGTCACCAGGACCAGGGAAATAAAAGCCGAACCACCCACCAGCTGCACCAAAATACGTTTCATCAGGAAATGTTCCCAAGGAAATTTTTTATCAAGGATACGATCAAAACGCAGGGAGCCTTCCCAGATAAGAATGGTGATGATGATTGATTCCAGCGTGCCGAAAAAATGGTGCTTTGGTTCGTCATTGGGGAAATCCACCACCAAATGCAGCAGCAGGGAAATTGCTATCCCCAGCAGGACCATCCATAAAAAGCGCCAATTGTTCTGTAGCATGTTGTTAAAAATAGGGAAAACAAGAAGGTTAATGCCCTTCCTGTTCTCCAAGTACGGTTATTTTTTGAAGCATTTTTGTGCGGGCTTCAGCCGTTGAAAGACGAATCGGCCCTATATAGGTTACCTTTACGGGTTTGATTCCGCAAAATTGAAGCGTCGATTTTTTCAGCTGGTTCACACTCGGCCTTCCAAATGCCAGGCGATAATACCATCCCGGTTGATCGAGTGTCGTAATGATCCGTGCTGTTTTTCCCGTCAATAATTTATCCCACCAAACGGAGTTTTCACGGTATTTAAATGCGAATCCCGGTAAGAAGACGCGATCGATGAACCCTTTGGTAATGGAAGGTAATCCGCCCCACCAAACCGGGTGGACCCATACGAGGTGATCGGCCCAAAGAATACTTTCCTGCGCTTCTTTCAGATCGGGCTCCAGTTCCATGCGTTGCTGGTAACCGAATTGCAGCGACGGATTAAAATTCAGTTCCGCAATAGTCAGTACCCTGACTTCCGTATTGGCTTTCTTTACGCCGAGCAGATAGGCATCCGTTAAAGCACGGTTAAAACTTCCTGCATTCGGGTGTCCGTTGATAACCAGGATTTTTTTCATCTTTTCGACGGATTAGAACTGAATTTTATACGCGAAATTCGGGAAGAAACCGATCTGGTAAGCAGTGTTGATCCCGTTGGTAATCGGGTTGTAGCGCTCGGCAAAAATGTTCTTGTTATTCGTCACATTCTGAATGTCGAAGAAAATTGACTGGGAAATGCTGCGTTTCGCGCTGTTCATGGTGAAACCTAGTTTTACATCCAGTCGGAAGAAGTCGGAATAACGCTGCGAGTAGGCATAATCATCGCCTTTCAGGATCTGCTGCTGTGCTAGCTGGGATGCCACCAGGTCGACCGGTGTATAATAACGGCCGCCGGCTTGCGTCATTTTCACATCAATCGTCAGCGCATTGCGTTTGGCTTTTCCTACTTTGATCTCTTTCCCGACGAGGATATTGTAAACAAATTTCCCGTTGAAAGCCGTGTTGCGCTCCACACCGTCGCTGCCGGTATATTTTGCTTCGTAAAGGGTCCCGGTGATCAAACCATAGTAACCTTTGCTGAAATATTTCTCGATCGTCAGCTCCACACCATAATTGCGGCCTGTTCCGTCATTCACCAACGAACCCTGCTCGATCGGCACAAATGAAGCGCCGGCGTTGAGCATCGAAAAGCTTGAAGAATCGGCTGTTATCGGAACGTTGTTCAGGATCTGGTAATACGCTTCGGTCTTGATACGCCAGTCTTTGAACGGGATCACTTCATAACCGATCACAAAGTGGTGGCTGCGGGTGAAATCGAGTTCCTTGTTAGAAAGCTGTACATTTCCCAGCGAGTCGGTCGTACGGTAGAAGTACAGGTCGATCGGCTGCATCTGGCTGTGCATCCCGTATCCGCCCGACAAGCTGTGGCGGTCGTTGAGCTGGTATTTCAAACCAACGCGCGGTTCAATCGAATTGGAATTATTCAGTGCCAGGTACTGGCTGTGCAAGCCCGCGTTGAGCGTCAGCTTTTCGGTAAAACTGTATTTTGCGTGCGCATATCCCTGGATGAGCGTTGTATAATCATCGTTGTCCCACACCTGGACCCAATCTGGTGTAAACTCGCGGGTACGGTAAAACAGTTTCGTATTCAGCACTTCGGCCAGCACACCCACTTTGATAAACAGGCGCGCATTGATCTTGGAGTTGAACGACGTATTCACCGAATAATTCGTACGTGTGGTTCTGTTTTCAACCGTTCTAGCGGCAATGTCATTTACGTTCACACTGTCTTCATTGTAATCCGAATCGGCGTAGGTCATCCCGATCACGGTATTGAAATACGACTTTTCACCGGCGCGGATGAAGTGCTTCAAACCAAGCATGCCCAGGTTACTTTTGAAATAACTGTCTTCCGTCGGATCAGCAAACAAATCGTTGCTATCCAGTTCGTTGTGCAGGAATTCAATCTTACTCACCGCAGCCAATCCGAAAAGGGTAAAACGTCCCATTTTGGAATTCCCGCTGTTGATCTTGAAGGAAACATCCTGGTAATAAGGCGTAGCTGCCGTTCCGATCGGTAAACCAATGGCCTGGGCCACACCTGCAAAACCGTAGCGGTAAGCGATGAGGTACGATGAATTTTTCTCTTTGCGGATCGGCCCTTCGGTCATGAATTCCAGGCCCGTCAACGCACCCAGCTGGAAGGTATGTTCGCGTTTTTCAGTATTCCCGTTGCGGAAACCAAGATCAAAAACACCGGCATTGGCATTCCCGTATTCGGCCGGGAAAGCAGAGGTCATGAAGTCGGAATTGCGGAGAATATTGGTGTTGATCGCACTCACCGGTCCGCCGGTAGTCCCCACGGTGGAAAAGTGGTTCGGGTTGGGAATGTTCAATCCTTCGATGCGCCACAAAACGCCGATAGGAGAATTTCCACGGATCACGATATCATTCCGTGAATCATCGGGTGAGCTGACACCTGCAAAATTGGCAGCCAGGCGTGCAGGATCGGAACGCCCGCCGGCATAGCGGTTCACTTCTTCCATCGAAAATGAACGTCCGCTCAGGGAAATCAATTCGTTGTTGGTCTCGTTTTTCTTGCGGGCGCTGATCACCACTTCTTCGACTTCCTGGATGTTTTCCTCCATCGAGATGTCCAGCACCGTTTCTTTACCGGCGGTGACCACAATGTTGGAAAGCACCATTTCCTTATAGCCTTCGTACGAAATTTTCAGATCGTAGCGGCCCGGCAGTACATCTGTTATTTTGAAGCGTCCGTCAATATCCGACAATGCGGCCTGCAGCGGGTTGCTTTCCAAAATAACAACCGTGGCACCCGGAATGGTTTGCTGTGATTGTTTATCGATAATGGTCCCTTTGATGTTGGTCGTTTGCGCCAGCGCCGGAAATGCAGCGATCCCGAACAAGAAGGCTAAAATAGTTGCGTTTAGTCTCATAAAAGTTTGTTTTACGGAACAATAGTAGTATTCGTGAATTAACCGCATGTGGCAAAATTAAGTGAATTGTAGAATAAGCCGGTTGAATTGTTGGGAAGGGGAAATAGGTTGGTTTTTAGTGAAATTCAGGACGAGAGTCCACTTCCTCCCTTGAGGGAGGACCGAGGAGGGTGGCATTCTTTAAAATAGGTTTCACTCTGGCCACCTCCCTTAATCCCTCCTCAAGGAAGGAGACAGACACTGTTTCTTCACCAGTCCCATTCTATTGAACTATTACAGAATGAGAAAGAGAAGCAGAATGAAGCTTGCTCCACACTTCACCTATCTTCAACCACAACTCACCGATTTCTCCTTGTGCCATCTGTATCTGCGCCGTAGATTTGCTCAAAATACACATACAATGAGCACAGAACCAATTAATGCAGAAGATCAACACCATTATCTGAGCTGGCAAAAAAGCAACAAACGCGGTAAAATCACGACCGGTATTTTTGTGGTCGTATTCGGAGTTTTGTACCTGTTACACGAAACGGGTGTCAAACTGCCAACCTGGACCTTTACACCCGGACCTTTCATTATTGCTTTCGGACTGATCGTACTGGTCAAGCAAAAATTCAAATCATTTTTCGGCTACATCCTGCTGATGGTAGGGAAATTACTGATCTGGAAAGAAATATACCCGGAAGCAGTCAACATGAACATCGTTTGGCCGGTGCTGGTGATCTTACTTGGACTATTCATCCTGCTGAAATCAAAACCACGGCATGGCTTTGGCCGGGGCAATCGTTTTGAGCGCCGCCGGGAGTTCTGGAAAAGACACCACCACCACTATTACGAAGGAATGGAAGACCTCGAGAATATTTCCCAGGATGATTTCATCGATGCCGTTTCCATTTTCGGTGGTGTAAAGAAAAATGTGGTCAGCAAGAACTTTCGCGGGGCCGACATCGTGACAATTTTCGGAGGAAACGAGATCAACCTGTCACAAGCCGATTTTAATAACCAAATCGTGATGGACGTGACCAATCTGTTTGGCGGAACAACCCTTACCATCCCCAACAACTGGCAGGTCAAAGCCGAAGTGGTAAGCATTTTCGGTGGAATCGAAGACAAACGTCCCATTACGGAAACCAATAAAGACAATCCTGAAAAAGTGGTAATCCTCCGCGGGACCTGCATGTTCGGCGGAATCGAAATCAATAGCTTCAACTCAAAATAGACGTATGGAAACACGCACTTCTTCCAGCCAGGTAAAAATCAAGTTCTCATTATGGGTGATGGCCGCTTCAGCCGTTCAATTCGTATTGCTTTGGGTAAATGGGTTCCATTTTACAATTGCTTTGCGGGACGCATTGTTGAGCTCTCTGATCATTATCTTACTCGGGCAGATCCTCTACCTTATTCAACACAATTTTCACCCGCCGAAACCATTGAATTTCGTGAATTTTGCGATTATTTTCGTATTCACCGGGATGTTCCAACTGGCTTTTAACGGTACCTATAAACTATTGTTTAGCGATTACGACTGGCAGCATTACGTGTTTCCGTACGAAGCCGTTCGTGCGATCATGGCTTTCTTCTTTTTATTACTGATCAGCCTCAACTGGTGGATCCAGAAAAATGCCCAAACGCAAGCCAGTATACAGGAGCAGCTGCTGGAAAAAGAACGCGCATTAACCAAAGCTGAATTAGACAACATACACCAGCAGCTGCAACCCCACTTTTTGTTCAACAGCCTCAATTCGATCAGTGCGCTGACGATCCTGGAACCAACCGAAGCGCATCGCATGATCCAGCTGCTGAGCAATTTCCTCCGGGGAACGCTTCGCAAAGATGTGCAGCAACTGGTTCCGCTGAAAGAAGAATTGGAACAGGTACGGCTTTACCTGGAAATCGAAAAAGTGCGTTTCGGACACCGCCTCACAACCGAAATTAAAAGCGACGAGGCCTGTGAAGAACTGAAAGTGCCGGCGCTGATCCTGCAGCCCATCCTGGAAAACGCGATCAAGTATGGCCTTTACGGACAGGTAAATGCCATCACGATTTCCGTAAATGTGCTGTGCGACGGCAAGCTGCTGACCGTCACTGTTTCCAGTCCGTACGATACCCAGTTTGTCAACGCCAGTGAAGGAAAAGGATTCGGACTGGCGAGCATTCAACGCCGATTATCCTTATTTTTCGGACAGAGCGGTTTGTTGACCACTAACAAAACCGAAGAATTGTTTACCACAACCATTTGTATTCCACAGGTATGAAAAAAGTACTGATTGTTGACGATGAACCATTGGCACGCGCCATTATCAAATCATTTTTGCAGGCGCATCCCGACCTGGAGCTTGTGGGTGAATGCGGTGACGGTTTTGAGGCCGCCAAGGCAATCGCGGAAACCAATCCCGATTTGCTGTTTTTGGACATCCAAATGCCGAAAATCAACGGGTTTGAACTCCTGGAAATTTTACCCGATCCACCTGCTGTCATTTTCACCACAGCATTTGATGAATACGCGTTGAAAGCGTTCGAGGTGCACGCATTGGATTATTTACTGAAACCGTTTTCGGCCGAGCGTTTTTCACAGGCCATCGAAAAATGGAAATCAGTTGCAGCAACGGAAGCCAAAAAACCGATGAACGCAATCCATTACCAGGTGCCCGATGAACAGTACCGCGTGGTGATCAAAGACGGCAGCGAGATCAAGATTATCCCGACAGTTGAAATTCACTACATCGAAGCGTACGATGATTACGTGAAAATCCATACCGCTAAAGGAACGCATTTGAAAAAGAAGACGATGAGCCATTTTGAAACGAGCCTGCCGCCGCAGCAATTCATTCGCATTCACCGTTCGTTTATCCTCAATATTCAGGAGTTGACGCGTATCGAATCATTCGAAAAAAACAGTTACATCGCGATATTGAAATCGGGCGCACGGTTGGCCATCAGCCGGACGTCGTATGCTGATTTGAAGGCGATACTAGGAGTATGATTTTGAATGTTTAATGCTGAATTCGGATTTCACTAAAGTCTTTAGGCTGTATTTCTTTGAATTGAAAATGCATGTACAATGTAATTAAGAATGAAAAAATTATCAATTATCAAGAATTTGGTACGCAACTGTCTTCATAATTTCCCAATTCATAATTGATAATTCGTCAACCCACAATCTAAAACGCTTTCCGGAAATTGAACTCTTTTCCCCAGCCTTCTTTTCAATTTTACATTTTCAATTCATAATTCTTTCAACGCTTCATTTAGAGCACTACTAACTTCTTTCGCCCTTGTCAGCGTCATCATGTGCGAACCACCCTTTACTGTATAATCCGCTTTTTTGATCTTGCGATAGGGAAGAGTATGATCGTTGGTACCGTGAATCCGGATAATTCCTTCGGGAGCTGTTTTTCGTTTCCAGCGAATGATCAACCGAACCGTACGTTTCATATACACCGGGTTCTTGGCACGAAGCATTTTCTTAAACGTTTCCTTGTTGTGCTTGCGGTCGGGCTCTACGATGGGTTGCAGCATTTTGGCCCCGCCCAGCAGCATTCTTCCCGGGAAAATCGCATACAGTGGTATGGCGCGCTGAAACCGGTAACGGAACGGCAGTTCTTTTCGGTTCGAAACCGATGAAATGAGGATCGTTTTTTCCGGGTGAACAATTTCCTGCATTTCTACGCACAGCATTCCTCCAAGCGAAACACCGGCCAGCACAAACGGTTGCGTGGTATCGATCTGCTGTACCAGCTCACGCGCAAAACTTTCCATCGTGGCATTCTTCGGCGGTGTGGAATATTGAATGAATTGCAAATTGTAATTGGTATCCAGCCTTAAGGAATCAAACAAACGAATATCGGAACCCTGGCCATGTACACAGTAAACGGTCGTTTTTGATTGGGCGGTCAAACTAAAAAGCTTAAACCCGCAAAGAAGAAGGATTAGCCATCTCATATTGCAAAGTAGTCATTTTTGATGTTGGATGCTTGATTTTTGATTGGATTAAGGTAGGCACTACGTGCCCGATGATATCATTACCAATCAACTACTTAAGCGGTTTCCGGTAGGTTGGTTCTTTTGCAGGAGTTCATCCAACATCAAAAATCCAACATCAAGCATCTTTTTTCAGCTTCTTAATAATCGACGTAGTAGAAAACCCATCCACCAGATCAACCGTTTTCACTTCTCCGCCGGCTGCGCGCACTTCATGGCTTCCAACGATATATTGTTTGCTTGAACGATCGGTTTCAGCTGCGTTGTAGTCACCGCCTTTAACCAAAACAGAAGGTTCCAGCGCAGTGATTACTTCCAAAGGCGTATCGTTATCGAACAACACTACCAAATCCACAAAACCAAGCGCCGACATCACATACGAGCGCGCATCTTCCGAATTCACAGGCCGGTCATCACCTTTGCCCAATCGCTTTACGGAAGCATCGGTGTTGAGCGCCACCACGAGTTTTGTCCCGAAGTCGGCAGCGTGGGCCAGGTAAGTTACATGTCCGCGGTGCAGAATATCAAAACAGCCGTTGGTAAACACCACTTTTTCGCCGGCGGCTTTCCACGCAGCAACGGTAGCTTTCGCAGTTTCCAAATCCTGCATTTTGGCGATCATGTTAGTGAACCGGCTCATCTTTTGAATAGTTTTTTGGTAATAAAACAAACGAAAGCGCTCCAAGCAGGATCATCATCAAGGTTTGCGACGACCAGATGATCATTCCCAGCGCAGCGCCAATTCCGGCAGCAGCGTCGCCGTATTGATCGTGCAGGTAGAAATTGAGTACCAATCCTACCAGCAATGGAAACGCACCGATTCCACCATTCGTGAAACTGATTCCCAATGAACCGGCAATAAACGCGATCATGATTCCCGCAAACGGCACATTCTTCGCTTCTTCGAGCGACAAAAACGCAATCGAAAAATAGCTGATGTACATCAACCAGATAAAAACAGTATGGGCTGAATAGCTCCACGGATTTTTCGACCGGAAAATGGCGAAAACGCCCGCAAATAAATCTTTGATAAATTGAATCAGCTTCGACCGGATTTTCTGCATCGCAAACGCAATGATCAAACCGATCGCTCCGGCTACCAGTATGCCGTAAAAAATGATTCCGGCAACTGATGTTTCATCCGTTTTGTTGCCGCCCAATTGCGTTTCCACCTGGTACTTGATCTTCCAGAAATCGTCGTAACCGATTGAAGTCGTAAACAACACAACACCCATCAGCATCACCAGGTCAACCGCTCTTTCGGCCAAAATGGTCCCGAACGACTTGGAAAACGGAACACCGTCGGAACGCGACAGCATAACGGCACGCGAGGCTTCACCAGCTCTCGGGATCGTCAGGTTCACGATGTAACCGATCATCAGCGCGTGGTAACGGTTCCAGAATTTGGTTTGATAACCGAGCGGTTCCAGCACGTATTTCCAGCGGTAAGCGCGCGACAATAAGGCCAGGAAGCTCAGCGCCAGCGAGGCGAAGATCCAGGTATAATCAGCTTTGCGGATTGCTTCGAAGAAAATTTCTTTGTCGGTAGCCGACATCCGATCGAAAAAATACCAAACCAGGTAAACCCCTAATGCAAGTGGAAGAACTGTTTTCAGTAATATCCCGATCCATTTTTTCATGTCTACACGATGAGATTCGTGGTTTCGTCAGGAAAGACCAGTGACGGTTGAAAGCCTTTTGCTTCCTCCATCGTCATGAAACCATAGCCGATAATTATGATGAGGTCGCCAAGCGCCACTCTGCGGGCTGCCGGACCATTCAAACAAATAGTTCCCGTATTGCGGTCGCCTTTGATAACGTAGGTTTCCAGGCGTTCGCCGTTGTTGATATTGACTATTTGGACTTTTTCACCCTCGATCAGGTTGGCGGCTTCCATTAACGCTTCATCAATGGTAATGCTGCCTACATAATTTAATTCTGCCTGTGTTACGCGAACGCGGTGAATTTTTGATTTTACTACTTGTATGAACATGTTCTAAAAAAACGCGATGCAAAGTTAATTTTTAATGTTGAATGCTTAATGTTAAATGTTGAATTGAAAAATTATGAATTGAAGAATGATCAATTATCAAGATTGGTTTCCGGAATCAAGATTCACTTACCTGGGGCCTAATTAAAAATTAAGCATTCAACATGTAGCATTAATTAAGAATCATGTTATCAATCAACCGCACCTCTCCGCAAAAAGCAGCCAGGCAGGCTGTTGCACCGGGTACCCAGGTATCGGTCAGTTCTTCCAGTGTCTGCGGATTGACAATCGAAAAGTACTCCATTTTCAGGGGGGAATGGGCGAAATGTTCCAGTGCCAGTTTTTTCGTATCGGAAGGAGAATGTGATGTCGCCAGCGATTTGGCCAGGCTCAATGTTTCATAAATGATCACGGCTTCGTCGAGCTGCTGAGCTGTAAGTCGCATATTGCGGCTGCTCATCGCCAATCCCGAAGGTTCACGCAAGGTAGGGCAGGGTACAATCGTCACAGGCAACTGCAGGTAATCGGTCATATAGCGGATTACGGCAACCTGCTGAAAATCTTTCAGTCCGAAAAAAGCAAACGTAGGTTGAATGATGTCGAAAAAACGGCTTACCACCTGTACCACGCCTTTGAAATGTCCCGGTCGGAATTCGCCCTCCATTACTTTGTCCAGGTTGCCCAACGGAACATCCGGGGCCCGGTAACCTTTCGGGTACACTTCGCCCACCGACGGAAAAAAAGCGATATCGCAGCCATGATCGGCCAGCAAAGCAGCATCTTTTTCGGGGGTTCTCGGGTAAAGTGTCAGGTCGGAAGCATTTGTGAATTGTGTCGGGTTCACGAAAACGGTTACCACTACTACATCGGCCATCGTCTTTGCACGCTCAACGAGCGCCATGTGTCCCTCGTGCAACGCACCCATCGTAGGGACCAATCCGATGGTTTTGCCTGTCTCTCTGGCAGTTGCCAACGCCTCATTCAGGCTTATTATCGACTCAACTATCTTCACAATTCACCCGAATTTACTGGTGTAGGGTGGCAAATCTATACGAATAAATTGAAGTTTGCGCTTTTTTTCGTACTTTTGTACCGTTATACACCAAATTCCTCGTCGAATTCCATGGAAAAAAAGAGAATTCTGTTTGTCTCGCAAGAAATCTATCCGTTTCTTCCGAAATCCGAAATTTCCCACAATGCACGTAAGCTTCCGCAAGGAACGCAAGAGAATGGAAAGGAAATCCGCGTTTTCACTCCACGTTTCGGCAGTATTAATGAGCGTCGTCACCAGTTGCATGAAGTGATCCGCTTATCGGGAATGAACATCATCATTGACGACCATGATCACCCGCTGATCATCAAGGTCGCCTCCATTCCAACTGCACGTATCCAGGTTTATTTCATTGACAACGATGAATATTTCAAGCGTAAGAACAACGTGATGGAAGACGATGGCGCCGATTACAAAGACAACGATGAGCGAAGCATGTTCTTCTGCCGCGGTGTTCTGGAAACGGTAAAAAAACTGGGCTGGAAACCGGATGTGATCCATTGCCACGGCTGGATGACTTCCCTTATGCCCCTTTACATCAAAAAAATGTACAACAAGGATCCGCATTTCGCTGATACGAAGGTTGTTTACAGCATTTACGAAGATCAGCAGGGCTTCACCACACCTTGGGATGAGCGTTTTTCTGAAAAATTGGCTTTTGAGGGATTCGATGAATCAGTAACTTCGCTCGTGAAAAATCCGACGTTGGAAGCAATAACCAACGCTGCAGTAACGTTCTCTGATGGAGTGGTTCAAAGCAGTGAAGTCGTAGCACCTGAATTACAAGGCGTCTTTGACAAAGCAACTTGCTTAAAACTGAATTACTTGCCGGAAGAAAACCTTACAAAGGGTCTTTCTGAGTTTTTTGATAAAGTAATAGAAGAAGCTGTTTTGATCTGATATGATACAACAACAAACTATTTGGACAAGCTGGCGGAAAGGATTGACACTTTCCGCTACTTTTTTATTGGCACTTTTGGTTGCCACGAGCTGTAAGAAAGAAACCAATACCATCGGGTTGGGTGCTTTGGACCCTGATGCCTTGCTGAACTCGGGCGGCGTAGATACGTTTTCGCTCTCGACCTTTTCGGTGGCTGAAGATACGATGCCAACCGATAACCAGACATTTGGAATTCTTGGAGCATACCATGATCCCAAAATGGGAACGTTCAACGCTTCTTTTTATGCACAGTTTCACCTGAGCAATGCCATCAGCTTTGATGCAGGTGATATAGCCGTTGTGGACTCGGTGGTGCTTTCATTGCGTTACCGTGGTTATTACGGTGGGCTGGATCCGCAAACCTTCGAGGTGTATGAGCTCGACGATACGATGGATGTGGACCGCACGTATTATAAAGACGATGTGGAAGCGCTCAAACCGACCAACCTGGTATTGCCTTCAAGTGCAACACAGACGCCCAATCCGAGTGACTCGGTGATGGTGGGGAGTTCAAAAAAACCGGCACAGTTGCGTTTGCGTTTGGACCCAACTCTTTTCGGCAATACGATAATGACTGATGCCATAAATGGCAATGCTGCTTTCAGTAATGATGATTTGTTCGAAGAGTACATGAAAGGATTGCATGTAAAAGTAACCGACAGCACTCCTGCCGTAGGTAAAGGCGGTGTGTTTTACTTCAACCTCGAGGACAATAACAGTAAAATAACGATTTACTTTCATTTGCAAAATGATCCGGATTCAACACCGTATGAACTTGTGCTTGAAGTAGAGGACGATTGTGCCGATTTCAACCACGTAGAGATCGACAATTCGGGTTACCCGGTTGCCAACGTGCTTTCCAACCCGCTCAACGGCCAGGTTCAGTACTATGCACAGGCATTCCAGTCACGCGGTAAAGTAGAGTTCCCGACCCTGAATAACCTGCCGAAAACAGCGGTGATTCATGATGCGTTGCTGGTTATCCCGATTTCCCACCAAACGCTGAGCGCTTTTTACCCAAGTAACCAGCTGACAGTCGGTTATAAGACCGATGAAGGAAAAATTGTGGGTTTCCAGGTGATTGCCTATGACGACAGCAAGAAAAGCTACATCGTGGATGTGCGCAACTATATACAGGACATTGTGAGTGGAGATGCTACCAACCGTGGTGTTTTCCTTTACCCGACATTCTTCTCTTCCACAGCTGAGCGGATCATTTTTAACGGGCCGAACACCACCAACAAAGAGAAACCGAGATTGATTGTTAAATACACCGAATACTAGAAACAGATGTGTGGCATTGTAGCATATATTGGTAAAAAAGAAGCCTACCCGATCATTATCAAAGGCTTGAAACGCCTCGAATACCGTGGATACGACAGTGCCGGAGTGGCTTTGTTGAATCATGATGGCATTCACATGTACAAACGCCAGGGCAAGGTGTCAAACCTTGAGGAGTTTGCACAGTCGCAGGACGTGAGCGGCTTTGCCGGAATTGGCCACACACGCTGGGCTACGCACGGTGCTCCAAATGATATCAATGCACACCCGCACATGACCACATCCGGTCATATTGCGCTGATTCACAACGGGATTATTGAAAATTACAACTCCCTGCGCGAAGAATTGAAAGCGCGCGGATATACCTTTAAAAGTCAAACCGATACCGAAGTATTGGTACACCTGATCGACGACATCCAGAAACAGGAGCAGGTTGATTTGGTGGAAGCCGTTCGACTGGCCCTGCTGAGCGTGATTGGTGCTTACGCCATTGTAGTGCTGTCGAAAGAAAATCCTGACCAGTTGATCGCTGCCCGCAAGAGTAGCCCGTTGGTGGTGGGTATAGGAAAAGACAACGACTTTTTCCTGGCTTCGGATGCAACACCAATCATCGAGTACACCAACCAGGTTGTTTACCTCGAAGACGAAGAGATCGCGATTGTTGACCTTAACGAAGGTTTGAAGATCATTAACATCGACCATAACCTCGAGAAAACGCCTTACGTGCAGGCATTGGAGCTGCAGTTGGAAGCCTTGGAAAAAGGCGGCTACGAGCACTTCATGCTGAAAGAGATTCACGAGCAGCCGCGTTCTATCCGCGATTGTTTCCGCGGCCGCCTGAACGCTACCGAAGGCTGGGTTTCGCTCGGAGGTGTAAAGGATTACGAACAAAAAATGATCCAGGCGCAGCGCATCGTGATGATCGCCTGCGGAACTTCCTGGCATGCCTGCCTTGTGGGCGAATACTTAATGGAAGACCTGGCACGTATCAACGTTGAAGTGGAATACGCCAGCGAATTTCGTTATCGCAACCCGATCATCGGTGAAAACGATGTGGTGATCGCCGTTTCGCAATCAGGTGAAACAGCTGATACCCTGGCAGCGTTGGAACTGGCAAAATCAAAAGGCGCTACCATTTTGGGGATCTGTAACGTGGTTGGTTCGTCCATTTCGCGTATTACGGACGCCGGCTCTTATACGCACGCCGGACCTGAGATCGGGGTAGCATCCACCAAAGCGTTTACCGCACAGGTAACTGTTTTGACGTTGCTGGCCTTGTCATTGGCACACAAAAAAGGAACGATCAGCGAAACAAAATTCCGTACCATGCTTTCCGAGCTGGAAGCCATTCCGGAGAAAGTGAAACGCGTATTGGAACGCAACAACGATATCGAAGCTATTTCAAGCATTTACAAAGACGCTGCGAATGCCCTTTACCTGGGCCGTGGAAGTTCATTCCCGGTAGCATTGGAGGGCGCGTTGAAGCTGAAAGAAATTTCCTACATCCACGCCGAAGGTTATCCTGCAGCCGAGATGAAGCACGGACCCATTGCATTGATTGATGAAGAAATGCCGGTGTTTGTGATCGCCACGAAAGGTACTTCGTACGAAAAAGTGGTGAGCAACATCCAGGAGGTGAAAGCGCGTAAAGGAAAGATCATCGCGATCGTTACCGAAGGCGATGTGGACGTAAAAGCCATGGCCGATCACGTGATCGAGATCCCGGATACCGACGAGCATTTGGTGCCGCTGCTGGCTACCGTTCCGCTGCAATTGCTCAGCTACCATATTGCGGTAATGCGCGGTTGCAACGTCGATCAGCCACGTAATCTGGCGAAGTCGGTGACGGTAGAATAATGACCATCCCTTCTGATTATTTAGAGTTGCATCAAACAGAGCGTTTGGTGATGCGTCCGCTTGGCGAAGAACATATTTTGCCATGGGTTGATTACCTGCGTGACGAGCAAGCCATGCGTTATTTCCCCGATTATATTCGTTTGGAAGCCGAAACCCAGGCTCCTGCATGGATTCAGCGTCACCAGGACCGTTATGCCAACAATCGCTTCGGGTTCCTGGCTTTGCATCTGCCTGATGGCACTTTTGTAGGGCAATGCGGCTTGCTGTTGCAGGAAGTTGATGGAGAAGCGCTGCTGGAAATCGGTTATCATTTATTCCCGGACCATTGGGGAAAAGGCTATGCCACCGAAGCCGCAACTTATTTCAAGGAATACGCACGCAAACACAAGCTTTCACCATTTGTGGTCAGCCTTATTCATCCCGACAATACACCTTCACAGGCAGTTGCGAAACGCAACGGGATGACTCCCTGGAAAGAATCTGCATGGCAGGATTTGCGCGTAATCGTTTTCCGTACGTTCCTTTAATGGCATCTGTGGGGAAACGCCTATCTTTGTGAAACATGAAAAACATCGCAGCTGTACTTGTCGGATTGATTGTTGGCGTATTTGTGATTGCGTTGGTACAATACATGGGAAACACTATGTTCCCGACTGATTGGCCGGTGCCTGAAAAGCGTGCCGACTGGCCCGAATTCATGAAGCACGTTCCATTCATGGCGAAGCTTTTTGTGATTATTTCCTACGCATTGGCGGGTTTTACAGCCGGAACGGTTGCCACCTTCATCCAGGGACGTACCAACGATTTCAAACCTACACTCATCATTACCAGTGTCCTGCAACTTTTCACCTGGATGAGCATGATCAGCATTCCGCACCCGGTCTGGATGTGGATCTTCGGCACAATTACGATTGTTCCCTGCGGTTATTGGGCGTTTTGGAAGTTTCGCAAGGTGAAAATCAAAGAGGAATAACGTGTTAAAAATCGTCGGATATTAATCCAGCGCTCTAGTATGAAAAATGACTGTGCTTTATAACGCTTCCAACCCTTATTTTTACCGAAAAATAGTCCACTATGGCAAAATTTAATCCCGCCGTAAGTACATACATTTCCAATTCGGCAGAATTTGCCCAACCGATTTTGATCGAGCTGCGCGCTATTGTACACAATTTCTGTCCGGAAGTTGTGGAAACCATTAAGTGGAGCTTTCCGAATTTCGAGTACAAAGGTTCCATCCTCTGCAGCATGGCCTCTTTTAAGGAACACTGTTCATTCGGATTTTGGCTGGGAAGCCTCATGAAAGATCCGCATGGGATTTTCCTGCGTACCGAACAGGGCGGAATGGGCGATTTGGGGAAGCTGAAATCAGTGGAAGATCTCCCTGATCCGGCCAAACTCGGCGCATCCATTATCGAAGCGATGCAGCTGATCGATGCCGGAACGAAATTGCCGAAAAAGCCGAAAAAGGACGCTTCTGAACTGAAAATTCCAAACGAGCTCACCAAAGCTTTGGCAGAACATGCCGCCGCAAAAACGGTATTCGACAACTTCAGCTATTCCCACAAACGTGAGTACGTGGACTGGCTCAACGAAGCAAAAACGGAAGCTACACTCAACAAACGCCTTGAAACAACAATTTCCAACCTGCTGGAAGGCAAATCGAAAGAGTGGAAGTACAAGAAATAGTTCCTCATTCTGTTTCTAAAAAAAATGAGAAACAGAATGAGAATGAGGCTCTTTCCGGCATAAAAATTGCAGGTAATTCACCGAGAAAATTTTCGATTATGGAAAAACGATACACCCTTTCCGCCCTCGGCGTGATTCTTTTCGCTTTTGTTCCTTTCGTATCCGTGGCTCAGCGCGCACAGATAGGGACGTATTTTACATGCGATATTCCCAATAAAAGCATAATGCCTAAAATGAGCACCAATGCCGGTTTGGGATTGCAATTCGCCTACAAGCCTGTTCAGCGCATTCCGCTGATGATCGAATTCAAAGGCAGCCTTGGTATGTATTCCAACCGCACCCTGCAGCAAACGTATTATTTCGATTCGCTGAACAAAACCACAACCGACGTGACTTACTCCAGTGCGATGAACCGCATCGGTATCGGAACAAAATTCTATTTGGTCAACGACTACCGAACTGTTCGTCCGTTTATCACCCCGCAAGTGGGAATGGCCTTTATGCGCTCGAAAATTGTGGTCGCCGATCCGCTGGATGAAGACGATTGCGAAGCATTGGAACGTAAAACCACGCAGCGCTATTCAGGATTTACTTACGGTGGCGAAGCCGGTGTTGAAGTGTCGATGAGTCATCTTTTTAATATCAATGCCGAGGATAACAAACACCGTTTGTATGCTTCAGTGACGTTTATGAACAGCTTCAATCGCTTTGAATACGTGAACGTGAAATACATGAAAGACCACGATCATGCTGCTATGACCAGCGGGACCGGGGGAACATCAACAGCTGACGGCGACCGCGATATCAATGGCAAATTTATCAACGTGTCAACCAACAGCATTCACGAACACAAAATCGCTGAATTGTACAACACCAATCTCCAGTTCTGGGGTTTCAATATCGGTTATACCTTCAATTTTTAAGATGTCTGCTGTTGGACGAGTTTGACTTGTTTTCCGCCACGAATACACGTCTATCAAACATTTCTGAAAAAATATTTTTTTTGTTAAAGCCCCGTTTTCCAACGAATTCGGGGTTTTTTATTGCCAATTTTGTTCTCAATTCAACTTTTTTTTCACCCGAACTGTTACCGGCTTGTGTTATAATAAGAAAGTGGTAACCAATTTACAGACTGTTTGATGAGCAAAGCGCACACCAAAGCTATTCCAAACGATAATGATTTCCTGACGGAGGTCTACAATCGCTACGGAAAAAAGCTGTATGCCTATGCTTTGAAAACCTGGAAAATAAGTGAAGATGATGCGTGGAACCTGATCTACAAAACCTTGTACAAGGTCATCGAAACGCACCAGAATTACACATTCGAATCAGAAGACAAGTTTGCCTCGTTTGTGTTCCGGATTTTCATCAACTATTTGCGAAACGATTACCGCGACAAGAAAAAAACAACGATTGACGTTGCGCCAACCGACGTCAGTGAAATACAGGTCCGGGCCGAAGAACACCCTCCCCGGGAAGAACCCGATCGACAGATCAAAGTGCTCAGGGAAGTGCTCGACGGACTGGAAGATTGGCAACGAATTTTAGTTCTCATGAGAAGTGACGGGGCTGCCTACTCAGAAATCGCGAAATACGTAGACAAACCCGAACAACAGCTGAAAGTATACTACCAGCGAATTAAAGAAGTAATAACCAAAAAATTAAACGATCATGCTTGATTCCACTTTATCAGACAGTCAGCTGCGTGAAATGCTCAAACAGGTCGTTTTAACCGGTGACGACAACGACAAGCTTACAACAACACTTTTAGACATGGAACAAAAATTTGTATTTGCCACTACAGCAGCTATTGCCATCCCCATTGCCAGTGAAACCGCTCTTTTGACCAAATTAAGCGGTGGGGCGGTGTACAAAACAGCCGCGAAATTAGGCCTGAAATGGCTCTTCGGCGGAATCGGAGGCGTATGCGTTACCGCTACCTCGATCCTCGTTTACCAGCAGCAACAGCCGCAGGAACCTCAACAACAGAAACCCTTAATTACACATACCCAACAATATCCCGACACTTCGAACTTTTTCGTAGCTAGTAAAACCGATAGTGTAGGATCAACCCCAACAATTTCTACACCAAGAGAAGTAACAGAGCAACCGTATGAATTGTTACCACTTTCTCCTGTTATGCCAATTGTCAGCACACCTTTGGAACGACAGGAGACTGTGGTCGTGGGGAAACTTCCCAAGAGATCGTTGACAAACATTGTTTTCCTGGCACCCGAGTATGTATACTTGATGCACGCATACACTTATCCGCGAAACGGAGCAACTGCAGCATTAGAGAGCCTGTTTTACCTGAACGCGGAGCGTTATGCACCACCTGCTCAATGGGAAGAGTGGGAAGGATATGATGAATTGAGCGAATTGGCACCGCTTGACTGGTACGACGACAGCTCGGAAGAAGACACCGTTGTTCCGCCGCAATCATTCGAGGGTGTGAAAACGCTGAAGATCAACGTCGATTTTGGTAACATTACGATTTCACGCGGAACAGGAAGCGAGGTCATTATTGATCAACCGGAGGGACTCATTGCAACCGATCAGGACAAATCCACGTTGTCTGTCTTCATGAAACCGATGGATAGAAAAGAGAAGAAACGCTGCAATGAAATGCCCTCATTCGACCTTAATGTAACCGTTCCGGCAGGAACAAACCTGGACGTGGCTACTTCCAGCGGATCGGTTTACATCGAAAACATGGAAGGAAAAACCTGCGAGGTCACCAACAATTTCGGCGATATAATGATCAGTAACTGTGTGGCCGATGTCAAGGCAACAGCTTCAAGCGGCTCTGTAACACTCATGGGTATTAACGGGAAAACAGACGTACATTCCTATTTCGGGAACGTTTCGCTTGAACATATTCAGGGAGTCGTTACAACCCACATTTCATCGGGAAGCTATTCAGCCAATGATATCGGCGGTGACGTGACGATCCAATCCGATTTCGGCGATATTACCCTTTCGAATGCCAAAGGAAATGCGACGATCAACAGCAGCTCGGGTTCTGTAACATTGGACAGTCTTGACGGTAAATTGCTGAAGCTTACCAGCAATTTCGGCGATGTGAAGTTGAATTCCATCAACGCTGTTAGCACCATCGTTTCCAATTCAGGCAATATCGAGATCGATCAGCTTACCGGTAATCTCAACCTGAATACGCAATTCGGTGAAGTAGATATTGATAAGCTCACAGGCGATCTTCAGCTTTACGGAAATTCAGGAAACATTTACCTGAAAAACATGGTTGGCGACATGGTAGTCGATTCACAATTCGGGAACGTATCGATGAAAGGCACCAAAGGAAATGTTGTGGTACAAGCCAACTCCGGGGATATCAACGGAAGACAGGTGGAAGTAACCGACAGCCTGACTGTGGCCGTGGACTTCGGGAACAGTGACATTGAGCTGCTCAACAACGCAGATGATCTTCGCTTTGATGTGGAGGCCTCTATGGGTACCGCTAGTATCAACAAAGGCGGCCTGAAAATGGAAAAAGACGACGGGCACATCATCACCGAAAAAGGCCGCATTTCCATTAAGGGAACTGCCCAATCAGGAGATATTTCATTCGACTAACTATAAACTAAATGCACATGACTACAACAACTTCAATCGGGATAGCGGGTTTTATCGCATTAGCATCCTTCGGTTTGTTTTCACTTACCAATGATAACCGACCGGCCGTTAACCCGCAAACAACAGAAATCCGACTCCCGGCAACAGGTACCACCCTCAACCTGGAATCATTTGATGAAATTGAACTGGCCGGAGGCTGCGATGTGGAAGTGGTAAAAGGAAGTACCAATTCGATTGAGATCCTGAGCGGTGAAATCGACCTCAACAACAAGGAAAATTTCACGGTTGAAAAAGGAAAACTGATGATCAATGCTTCCCCAAACGGTATAGGTAAGCAAATCAGTATCAAAGTGACCATTGCCGGACCATTGAAAGGACTTTCCTTGTCCGGGGCTGGAGATATTCAGTTATCCGACGCCTTTAACGACCTGGAAAAAATCACCATTATGGGATCGGGCGACGTTACCGGTAAAAAGGAGAGCACTTCCAAAAGCCTTCATTTGTCCATCATGGGATCGGGGGATATTGATTTTACGCGCACCAACTGTGAAACGGCACATTGTTCCATCATGGGAAGCGGCGATATAAAAGTGGGAGAATCGAAAACGATTCATGCGGAAATTACCGGTTCGGGAACTATTTATTACAAAGGCGATCCAGCCGGAGCAAGCGAATACATCAACATCGGAAGCGGGAAAATCGTGAGTTTTTAACCATTAAGGGAAACGGTACGTTATTGTAACGGAGTTTTCCAAACGTCTAGCATAAGTAGCAGGTATCCATAAAGGCAACTTGAAATTGACATAGTAAGAGTGGTAGCGTCGTATCATCGGGAGGCGAATTTTTGGAGAGGTGCCAACCAGGATCGTTCATTCGACTAAGTAAATTTAAAGACACCTGTTGCCTTTATCCTAATAGGATACTTTGCGCACAATCGGGCTGCTTTCGGGCGGCCCGTTTGTTTTTACAACTTGCTGCGAGTATGCCGGCTTGTCATCAGGCGGAAAAACAACCTGCTAAAAAAAACTACACCGTCGTACGGATGGCATCTTCGATGTCTGCAAGTTTCGCGGAAATTTCACCCAGCTTGGTCTCAATACCGGCAAGTTTGGCCGAAAGTGTTTCGCTAATCTCGGTTAATGTAGCAGACGCGTCGTCAAAACCGGTTGTCATACCCGACAGGTTCGATGCGATGATGTACTGTACAAAAAGGCTCATCGAAAACGGATCGTTTTTGGATGGTTGAATTGCGGTTTGGGATTTAAAAGCGGTCATTAATGCATTGTATTCAGCAGCTTCCATAGTGATTTGATTTTAAAATTATTGGTGCACCCAAGGCTACTGTTGAATGGAATAGCGCTTAGGCGGGTTTAATTTAGGAATAATACCGGCAGGATATTAAATCCTTTGAAACTAAATTCAAAAAAAACATCACCAATTGTTTTTGCCACAGATACACAGATTTCCACAGATAAAATCTACCCGATTAAATCATTGCTATACGCTGGCGTATAGCTCAATATCTGTGAAAATCGGTGCCATCTGTGGCTACATTATCTAATCATTATTCTCCGTGGCACATAAAAAAACCTCCAACACCGAAGTATTGGAGGTTCCTAAAAAGTTAACAGCTATTATTTCGCTGCGGCGTATTTCTTCGCTACGGCATCCCAGTTGATCACATTGAAGAATGCGTTCATGTAGTCGGGACGACGGTTTTGGTAATGCAGGTAATACGCGTGCTCCCAAACGTCCATTCCCAGGATCGGTGTTCCGCTGCAGCCTTCGCCCATCAGCGGGTTGTCCTGGTTGGGTGTAGAACAAACCACCAGTTTTCCGTTTTCAACGCACAACCAGGCCCATCCCGACCCGAAACGCGTTGCACCGGCTTTGGTGAATTCGTCTTTGAACGCTTCAAACGTTCCGAATGCATCGTTGATGGCCTGTGCCAGTTCACCGGTTGGAGTACCGCCTGCATTCGGCGCCATTACTTCCCAGTAAAGGTTGTGATTCCAATAACCACCACCGTTGTTGCGAACAGCCGGTTTGTCTTTGCAATTTTTCAGGATCTCTTCGATCGATTTACCTTCCAAATCCGTTCCTGCAATAGCAGCGTTGAGGTTGGTAATATAAGCCTGGTGATGTTTGGAGTGATGAATCTCCATGGTGCGCGCGTCAATGTGCGGTTCTAATGCGTCGTACGCGTATGCTAATTTTGGTAATTCGAATGACATAATTATTGTGTTTTGTTGTCTAACAAAAATAACAACAATATCTGTTGGGCGAACTGTTTTTTCGCTTAGAGTTGCATACAACTTCCGCCGATAACTTTCCAATAATCATCCTCCCGTTGCCAGAAACGGATGTATTTAAAGCTTCCCTCAATATCCTTTCCGAGCATTTTTCCTTTGGTGTGGTACACAATTACTACGATGGCGGTATTGCCGACTAGCTGTAAATGTTCTACTTCCGATTCGATTGCTTCCACGACCATTTCACCTTTTCGGTGTGAAGCCAAATCCATTTCTTTTGTGATAGTTTGGCTATTGGGGGCGATGAACAATAAATCATCGTGCAAGAGTTGATCCAACACCTCCACATTACTCGTTTTGATCGCTTCTAAAAGACGTTGTTCCAATTGAAGTATCTGTTCCATAGCATTTATGAAAACTAAAGCCCCAGCTTTTTCTTATACTTCAAATACAATTCCGTCTGGAAATTCGTCGTGCTTACGATGGCTCCGTCCATCAGGATGAGCGTTACGTTATTGGTGCGCATATCCAGCGCATTGCCCGACGAAGCAAACAACGTGGCCTGCTTTCCTTCTTCAATGGAACCGTACTGTTTATCGATGCCCAGAATTTCACAAGCGCTTAAGCTCACACTCCTGATCGCTTCTTCTTCGGTTAATCCGTACGACATCGCCGTTCCGGCAAGGAAAGGAATATTGCGCACATTCATGGCTTCCATGTCGCCTTCGTTCTGTAAACAGAATTGCACGCCACCTGCCTGCAAAAGTGCCGGCAAACGATATGGAAGGTCAACCGGGTCATCATCGTGCATCGGCAGCGAATGCAAACGCGGCAGCATGACCGGAATTTTCGCCAGCTTCAACCGCTCCGTGATCATGTAGCTGTCATAACCGCCTACGATTACCGGGAAATCGATCTCGTAAGCTTTCGCAAAGTCAATGATATCCAGCAATTGCTGCATTTCGTCAGCATGCACATAGAGGCGTTTGTTCCCCTGGATGCATCCGCGCAGGGCTTCGTAACGCAGATCGGTTACGGTAATATCGCTGGCGTAATAGGCTTTTGCCGCATCGAAAAAGGCATATAATTCGCGCTTGCGCTCGGCATACTTGTCGTTCGTTTTTGGCCCGGTTTCGCCACGCCCCAGGCTCGAAGGCCAGTTGAGGTGGATGCCGTCGTCGGCCGAGATTACACCATCTTCCCAGTTCCAGCAGGCTGTATGCAAAACGGAAGAACTTCCGGTAATCACACCGCCGCGTGGCGTACTTTGGGTGATCAATACACCATTGGTGCGTACGGTTTCCAATACATTTGATTCACAGTTGTAAGCAATCAGCGAGCGCACATGCGGATTGTAAATACCCACTTCATTGAAATCGAGGGTCGAGCGTACGGCATCGATTTCCGTCAATCCCAGCGTGGAAGTCGGCGCAACAAAACCCGGGTACAGATGCTGCCCGTTGAGGTCGATGATCGTGTCCCAGTCGTCGCGGTTATACGAATAGGCGAGTGCGTTGCGAAGCAGGGTGATTTTTCCTTTTTCGATGCCCACCAGTCCTTTTTCAAATACCTGTCCTGTTCCGGTGTGAACGGTGGCGTTTTCCAGGAGGATTTTTTGCGGTTGTGCGCTGGCTATTCCCGACAGCAACACGATGACAATTATCAGAATGCTCTTCATGCTCATTAATGTTCGTTGTGACCTTCGGATTGTTCTTCACCGACGGTATTGCAATGGTATTGTCCGCGGCGTTTTTTCACGAAAGGCTTCGTCGCTTCTCCTTTTTTACCGGCTTCCTGCATTTTTGCTGCAATGCGGGCACGCTCGGCTTCCATTTCCTTTTGTTGTTTGAAATCGGCTTCGCTGTCAAACAGGATTTCGCCGTCAACAATTGTATATAAAACCTTCGATTCCACGCTTAGCGGGTTGGTGGTCCAAAGTACCAGGTCGGCATCTTTTCCTACGGCAATACTTCCCATTTGCTGGTCGAGGTGCAATAATTTCGCAGGGTTCAGTGTCACCATTTTCCAGGCTTCTTCTTCCGTTGCACCACCGTATTTCACCACTTTTGCCGCTTCCTGGTTCAAACGTCGTCCCATTTCGGCGTCATCCGAGTTAATGGCAACGGTAATTCCCATTTTGTTCATCAGTGAAGCGTTGTAAGGAATGGCGTCTTTCACCTCGAACTTGTACGCCCACCAGTCGGAGAAGGTAGAAGCACCGGCCCCATGCGCTTTCATTTTGTCGGCAACTTTGTAACCTTCCAAAATGTGTGTAAACGTGTTGACATTGAACCCGAATGAATCGGCCACATGCATGAGCATATTGATCTCCGACTGCACATAGCTGTGACAGGTAATGCGGCGCTTTCCGCTGACAACTTCGTACAACGCATCCAGTTCCAGATCACGTGCCGGTGGCAATGCACCTGCTTTCTCACGTTTCTTGTCGCTCATTGCGCTAAACTCCTCGATGGCCTTGTGGTAGGCAATAGCCCTTGAAAAACCGTCGATGTAGACCTGCTCAACACCCATTCTCGTTTGCGGGAAACGTACCGTGTTAAAATCACCCCAGTTGGCCTGCTTCACGTTTTCACCCAACGCGAATTTGATAAACGGCGTCGCATTCGGGATCAGGAAATCGTTCGGAAGGTGTCCCCATTTGAGCTTAATCAATGCCGATTGGCCCCCAACCGGGTTGGCAGAACCGTGCAGCAATTGCGCAGCCGTTACACCACCGCTCAGCTGACGGTAAATATTAATATCGTCTGCGTCGATCACATCTCCGATGCGCACCTCGGCTGAAATGGCCTGCCCGCCTTCGTTGACACCTTTGCTCAAGGCAATGTGTGAGTGCTCATCGATAATACCCGAAGTGAGGTGTTTGCCCTGTGCGTCGATCACTTTTGCGCCATTCGGGATGGTGTATGTACTGCTTCCGGCGTAAACGGCTTTGATCTTCCCGTTTTCGACCACAACCGTTCCGTTCGAAACAATCCCCTGGCTTTCGTTGGTCCACAGCGTGGCATTTTGGATCACGATGGTTTGCTGTTTCGGAATGGAATCGAAGCCAAAGGCGTTGTTCGGATAAAACGGCTTGCCCATTTTGGCCGTGTCGGGCGTCCATGCTTTTTTCAGTCCCTCTTTCTCCTCAAAGGTCTTGTTACGAATGGCGCTCCACTTGATCCAGCTTCCCGAAGGATTTGTCCCGTCACCTTCAAAAATCCAAACACGGGTGTTGACAACTCCTTTCAGGCTGTAAGGCTGCGTGAGTGATTTTTCGTTCAGCAAAAAGTGAATGACAATATCGTTTTCACTGTAAAGAACCGTTGCATCGGCAGTGAGCGTGTCCGGTTTTGAAACGCCGGTCAGCGAATCTTTGATTGTCCGTGGCAGGCTGATTTTTGCTTCGGGTTTTTGTACAGAACCCTTGATTTCCATCCAGTACTTCGTACCGTCGATGTTCATGCTGTAGGTTCCCCGAATGTCAGCCGAAGCGGTTTCCAGTTTCACGCTGCGTTCGCCTTTGGTCCAGGTTTCGAGCAATTTGGCTTCGTACAAAAACGGGTTCTCATCAAACACGCTGAAGCACGCCCATTTTCCGGCTTCGAGCGTTCCCAATTCCTGGTCGACCCCAATGAGTGTTGCCGGTGTCACCGTCAATGAACGCAGGGCGTCTTCGACCGTCCAGCCTTTTGAAAGGGCTTTGTGCATGTTTTTCCAGAAATCCGCCGCTTGTTTGGTGCCGGAAGCCGTTACCGCAAACTTTGCTTTTTGCTGCATCAGGTGTGCAGGATTGGTCGGTGCAAGCTCCCAGTGTTTCAGTTCAGACATCGGGATCTGGCGACTGATATACGGATCTTTCAAATCGTATCCTTCCGGAAAATTGAGGGGAATCAGTACTGTATGCGGAAAGGTGTCCCAGATATTGGCCAGTTCGTATTCCTTTCCTGTTCCTACGATGGTGAAGGTACGCTTGAATTCATTCGCAATTTTGTGCACACGCAACAGCTCATATTTGTCGTTTGTATAAAAAACCGATGGCAACTTGGCCTGTTCGGTCAACGCCTGAAGTGAATAATTCGGTATTTTGCCATATTGTGTGTGCCATTCTGCATCGTACAAAGCCTGACGCAGCAAGGCAATGCTTCCCATTTGAGAGCTCGGGTACGTTTGCCGGCTTGCACCCGGCTGAAACGAATAAAACGAAGCTGTTTTTGCTTTCAGGATACTTTCTTTTGCCGAAAGTTTTCCAAGTGTCACCAACGTTCCGGTACCACGTGCAATGCCATCGCGCTGGTGCACAACAGCCGCTCCGAATCCCATTTTGTGTAATTCATCAATCGCCGCTTCGTCGGGATTGTACAGCTCTGTTGCGTCAATTTCCGGGTGAATGGCCTCATTCCAGTAATACGGACCTTCCTTGGCGGTTTCCAATTGCGGGAACGGACCTGAAGTTCTGGATTTCGCATCCGGAATCCCCATCGAAGAATACAATTCGATAAACGCCGGAACGATGGTTTTCCCTGAGCAGTCAATCTCGATTGCATCCTGCGGAATGATCATCATAGCTGCGGCATCCACGATTTTACCGTCACGGATCAGCAAGGTTCCTTTTTCAATCGTTTTCGCAGGTGAAACAAGGATGGTAGCGTTTTTCAGCGCAAAGCATTTTCCTTTCGATGGTGCCACGCCATTTGTGGGGATCGGAGGTTGTGCCCAAACAGCCAAAGGAAGAATTGAAATAAGCAGAATGCGAAGCAAATACATGTTTGTCAGCTTTATTTGAGGGCCGTAAAATAGTGATTCCATGCGAAAATGATTATTCCATTCCGACAAACGGCCTGTTTTTTTCGGTAGTTTTGTTCCAAACATAGATTTATGGAAGCATTGGTACACACACATTCGGGACTTAGATGGGTCGTTCTTCTTTTATTGCTCGTTGCAATCGGGCGGGCATTTGCGCGTAAGAACAGCGGTTTGTATGAGAAATCAGACAAAATGATCAACCTGTTTACAATGATCAGCCTGCACACACAATTGCTGCTGGGATTGATCCTGTATTTCACCAGCCCGAAAGTGGTTTTCGTGGAGGGCTGGATGAAAGTTAGCCAGGCCCGTTTCTACGGTATGGAGCACATTGCTGTCATGGTGATTGCTATTGCATTGATTACAATCGGTCGACGAAAAGCGGAAAACGCTGCCGAACCGGCTAAGAAACACAAAACGATTGCCGTTTGGTATACCGTTGGTTTGGTGCTGATCCTGGCTTCCATTCCGTGGCCGTTCCGAAACCTGGGAGCAGCATGGTTCTAAGGAATGTTGCAGTGTTTGCATCGGTGGTGCTGATCTTAGGCGCGTGCGGTGGTGGTGCGGAAGAAATCAAAAAGCGCGAGCAGCAGGAAGCTGAGCTGGAACCGATGAACACGGAAGAAGCGCGCGATGTGTTTGTCCGCAATTGCGAATCGTGTCACGGCATCGACGGCAAAAAAGGGCTTTCGGGAGCGGCAGATTTGTCTGCTTCAACCATGTCTGACAGCGAAATCCTTCACACCATTCAGAATGGTAATGACAAAGGCATGATGCCTTATAAAGACTTATTAACGAAACGCGAGCAGTCGGGGCTCGTAGAATTTGTAAAAACACTCCGATAGAATAATCTCACATGAGCGAAGGTCACGTATTGGTTGATGCAACGGAAGAACGTTGTGTTTTGGTGGGTATCATTACCTCTTCCACTACCGAAGAGCAATCCAATGAATACCTCGACGAACTGGAATTTTTGGCCGAAACGGCCGGCGCAATCGCAGTAAAGCGGTTTGTGCAGAAATTGCCGTTGCCCAATCCGCGCACGTTTGTAGGAACAGGTAAACTCGAAGAAATCCGTGAGTACATCAAGGAAAACGAAATTGACATGGTGATCTTCGATGATGAATTGTCGCCTTCGCAATTGCGGAATATTGAAAAAGAACTGGAATGTAAAGTGCTCGACCGCAACATCCTGATCCTCGACATTTTTGCCAGCAGGGCGCGTACGTCGCATGCAAAAACACAGGTTGAGCTGGCGCAGATGCAATACATGCTTCCTCGTTTGAAGCGTTTGTGGACACACCTTGAGCGTCAGAAAGGAGGTATCGGGCTTCGTGGTCCGGGGGAATCGCAGATCGAGACCGACCGCCGTATTATACAGACCCGTATTGCCTTGCTGAAAGAAAAACTCAAGGAAATCGACAAGCAAATGTCGGTGCAACGCGGCAACCGCGGACAATTGGTGCGCGTGGCACTGGTCGGCTATACCAACGTTGGAAAAAGCACCCTGATGAACCTGCTGAGCAAATCGGATGTGTTTGCCGAGAACAAGCTCTTTGCAACGCTGGATACCACTGTTCGTAAAGTAGTGATCGAAAACCTCCCGTTTTTATTGACCGACACGGTCGGATTCATCCGCAAATTGCCGCACCAGCTGGTGGAATCGTTTAAATCGACCCTGGATGAAGTGCGTGAAGCTGATTTGCTGATCCACGTAGTCGATATTTCACACCCGAATTTCGAAGACCACATCAAAGTGGTGCAGGAAACGTTGCTGGAACTCGACAACAAAGACAAGCCGACCATCCTGGTGTTCAACAAGATCGACGCGTACCAGTACGTTCCGAAAGACAAAGACGATCCGAGCCCGATGTCACCCGAAAATATTTCCCTGGACGAATTGAAACGTACCTGGATGTCGAAACTTGACGCTACGAAATGTGTCTTCATTTCCGCAGCTGACAAAACCAACGTGGAAGAGCTCCGCGAAACGATGTACAAGGAAATCAAGCGCATCTTCGCAATCAGGTATCCGTTTAATAATTTTCTGTACTGATCCCCACAAATTTCAATACTCGTATCGGCTCGCCGGTACGTTTGTCTCCCACGAATACCCTCTAAAATTCTATGTTTCCTATGTCCCTATGTGGTTAAAATTAACCCCAGCTGAGATTTTTCCCCTATTTTTGGTTTCCTCAAAAAATTTCAAATGAAAAAGATCCTGTTTCTCCTGGTTGCTCTTTTTACATTCAGCATCGGGTTTTCTCAAAAAGAAATCTTTACGGTCGACCACCTGTGGAAGCTCCAACGTTTGGCAGGGACCACTGTTTCACCTGACGAAAAATGGGCCTATTATCAAACCACGAGTTACGATGTAGCTGCCAACAGCGGTAAAACAGGCGGTTATTTAATGGATTTGGCTTCGGGAACAACAACCGAATTGTTCGTGCCGGGATCTGATTTCTGGAACGTGGTTTGGGATAAAAACAACACGCTTTGGTGGCTGCGTTCGAGCGATGCGGGAACCGAGCTGGTGAAGATGAAACCGCTTACCGATAAAATGCCAACCGTTGTTTACACCTTTGAAAGTCAGGAAGTGGAAGGCTTTACTTTTTCAGCTAACCAGGAATACATAGCAACGCTACAGCCGGTAAAAGTGCGTCAAACGGTACAGGACCTTCACCCCGATCTGACCAAAACACAGGCACGCATTGAAACCGATTTGCTGTATCGTCATTGGAACGCCTGGCAGGGCACAGACGCGCTTCATTTGTTCCTGTACGAAAAATCCGGAAACACCTACGTTTCCAAAGGCGACGTACTCAAAGGCGAGCCGTATGCTGCAGTTACACCTCCGTTTGGCGGAATCGACGATGTGACCTTCAGCCAGGATGGTAAAACCCTGTATTATTCAGCCAAGAAAAAAACAGGGAAGGAGTTTGCGCAAAGTACCGACAGCCAGCTCTATGCCTACGATACCAAAAGCGGATCGACTACCTGTATCACGGAGCAACGCAAAGGCTATGACAACTCACCGCGCATCAGCCCCGACAATACGAAACTGGCCTACCTGAGCATGGCACGAGATGGGTACGAGGCAGACAAAAACCGCATTATTGTGCGCAACATCGCTACCGGCACGGAAGAAGATGTTACACGCAACCTTGACCTGAGCGTTGATCATTTTGCGTGGCACGCGAGCGGAAAATTCATCTATTTCACAGCCGCTGTAAAAGGCACCAAACAGTTGTTTGAGGTTGATTTGAAAACCGCAAAAACACGGCAGGTTACCACAGAAGTGTGTGATATCGTTTCCATCAACGTGCTGAAAGACCGCGTGATTGCTGAACGCCAGTCGATGATTGCCCCGACTGATATCTGGCAGATTACGTTGAAAAGCGGTTTCCAGAGACAATTGACGGCGATCAACCGGGAACTGATGTCGACCATAGCGTTGCCAACCGTTACGGAAAAGTGGATCACGACAACCGACGGCAAAAAAATGCTGGTTTGGGTGATTCTTCCGCCCAACTTTGATGCAAATAAAAAATACCCGTCGTTGCTGTATTGCCAGGGTGGACCGCAAAGTCCCGTAAGTCAATACTTTTCCTACCGCTGGAATTTTATGCTCATGGCCTCCAACGGTTATGTGATTATGGCACCGAACCGCCGCGGACTACCGGGATTCGGACAGGAATGGAACGAAGCGATCTCGAAAGACTGGGGCGGACAAGCCATGCGTGATTACCTCGTAACGGTTGATTCACTCACTGTTTCCGAACCTTACATCGATAAAAACAAACTCGGAGCAGTAGGTGCATCTTACGGCGGGTACTCCGTGTATTATCTTGCCGGCATTCACAACAACCGTTTCAAAGCCTTTGTTTCTCATTGCGGGTTGTTTAACCTCGTAAGCTGGTACGGGACTACCGAGGAGTTGTTTTTTGCCGACTTCGACATCGGCGGACCTTACTGGGAGCTCGAAAACAAAGAACTTTATCTCAAAAATAGTCCACACTTATTAGTTGATAAGTGGAATACACCGATGTTGGTAATTCATGGCGGAAAAGACTTCCGGGTACCTGAATCGGAAGGCATGCAGGCTTTCCATGCACTGCAAATCAAAGGCATTCCGAGCAAGTATCTTTATTTTCCGGACGAAGGACATTGGGTCACAAAGCCTCAAAACGGTGTTTTATGGTACAGAACATATTTCGAATGGCTTGATAGTTATTTAAAATAGTTAACTTGCCTCCCCCACCTTATTTGTTAATTTTGTGCTCTTACAGTGAACAATTATGTGGAATAAAATAGCCAACATCATACTTCGGAACCGATTTTTAATCCTTGCATTGCATGCATTGCTGACCGTATTGTTTGGTTATTACACGCTTACAGGGCTAAAGATCGACAATAAGTATGGCAACATGCTTCCGAAAGACACTGAAGCACAGTCTACCTATATGCATTTCAAAGAGATGTTCGGGGAAGACGGTTCGTCGCTGGTGATTGCCATAAAAGACGATTCACTGTATACCGAAAGCCATTTCCGGATGTGGAAAGAACTGGGCGATTCCATTCTCCAGATCCCGGGCGTGCTCGCAGTGACTTCGGAAGCGCATCTTTTCAATATTACCAACAACATTGAAAAAAGTATGTTCGAATTCCGGCCTATTTTTTTCGATAAGACTTATAAGGAAAAGAGCATCGATCAGATCAAAAAGGAAATCCGTTTGTATCCGCTGTACAAAGATATTTTGTACAACCCGAAGACGAATGTAAGCCTGATGATGGTGAAGATCGAAGAGAGTTTCCTTACCGATCGCACAAAGCAGAATGTAGTCATCGACATTGAAACACTGGCGCAATCGTACGAGAAAAAATTCGGGAAAACCCACTTTGCCGGCTTGCCGCACATGCGTGTACTGATCGGGAAGCGCGTATTGAATGAAATGTACATTTTCATTGGTTTGTCGATCATTGTCTCATCATTGCTGATGTACTTTTTCTTCCGTTCGATCCGGGTAACGATCATCTGTAACATCGTGGTATTGGTAACGGTGGTATGGTCGCTCGGAACCATCGGAATGCTGGGTTACAACCTCTCCATTATCATGGCGCTGATCCCAACGCTGATGATCGTGATCGGAATCCCGAATTGCATTTACTTGTACAACAAATACCACCAGGAATACCAGCTGCACAAAAACAAGGCGAAGGCTTTGCACCGCGTGATCAAGAAAACGGGAACGGCGATGTTCCTGACCAATGTCACCACAGCTCTTGGTTTCATTACTTTCCTGTTTACCAACTCAGAAAAATTCTACGAATTCGGGGTGATCTCGTCGATCAATATCATGTTGTGCTTCATTGTCTCGCTGTGTTTGATCCCGATCTTCGCTTCGTTCTCGCGAAATCCGCACGAGCGTCACTTAAAACACCTCGATCGCAAGGCTGCCGTAGGCTTGCTGAAAAAACTGGTTTACATCACAGCCTTCAAACGCGCATGGGTTTACTGGATTTCGACCGTGGTGATCATTGTGAGCACATTCGGGGTTTACAAGATCAAGGTAACCGGCAATATTACCGGGGATTTGCCGGATGGAGACCCGATCCTGAAAGACATCCAATTCATCGAATCCAATTTTGGCGGAGCAGTGCCGTTTGAGGTGATGATCGATTACAAAGAACAGGGCCGCTTGTTCAGTAAGTCGAAAGGAACGCTTACCAAAGTGGAAGAAGTGCAGGACCTGTTTGCCAAAGACACGCTGTTTGCCAAAAGTATTTCCATTGTAGACCTTCTTAAGGTGGTCAACATGGCCTATTATGGCAACAATCCGAATCAGTACAAGATTGTTTCACGCGGCGATATGCTTTCGTTGAAGAAGTACATCAAAAATGTCAATGCCAACGGAAATTCATCGTTCTCGCTCAAAGAACTCGTCGATACAAGCCAATACGTCTTACGCGTGCGCACCCAGATGCGGGATATCGGTTCCTACGAAGTAGCCGATAAAGTAAAGCAGGTCAAGCACAAGATCGACCTGATCATGAACCCCGACAAGCCGGACATTGAACGCCTTTACAAAAAGGCAACCTCCGGTAAAAAACAGTACTACGATTCGATCATCGAGTATTACCCGCGCATCTACAATTCATTGACGGCTGAAATTTCACAGGGCAATTCGGATCGCCAGCTGGCGTTTGATTCGGACCCCGAGCTGATCAAAAAATACCTGGGTAAAAAGAACATGGATACGCTGATGCGCCATGCCATCGACCAGGAATACTTTGATGTGAAGCTTACCGGAACTTCGGTGGTGGCTTCTGAAGGAACACAATACCTGGTGGAAAACCTCTTCTCGAGTATTTTCTTCGCCATTATTTCGATCGCATTACTGATGAGTATCTTGTTCTACTCGTTCAGAATGGTGGTGGTTTCCATGATCCCGAACATCATTCCGCTGGTTATGACTGCCGGAATTATGGGGTGGTTCGGCATTCCGCTCAAACCTTCGACTTTGCTGATTTTCTCGATCGCCCTGGGTATTACGGTCGATAACACGATCCACTTCCTGGCGCGTTACCGACAGGAGTTAAAGCAGAAAAAATGGGATCTCAAGGAATGCGTGGCGATCTCTATCCGCGAAAGTGGTTTGAGCATCATCTACACATCTGTGATCCTCTTCTTCGGATTCATCGTGTTCGTGTTCTCGCAATTCGGCGGGACGCAGGCACTCGGTTACCTGTCTTCACTGACGTACCTGATCGCGTTGTTCACCAACATGGTGATCCTGCCTTGTTTGTTGCTGACATTGGAGCGCCGCCTGACGACCAAATCGTTTGAAGAACCTTACTTCGAATTGTACGACGAAGAGGAAGACTTTGACCTCGATATGCTTTCCGTTCGCGATGAAGAATGGGATGCTGCTTTACCGGGCGACAATTCTCGGGCGAAAGACGACAAAGGCGAAAGCGATTCGGACGAAGAAGGAGCCACAACAAAAGACACCTGATAACATGAAAGGAATCATTCTGGCCGGAGGTTCGGGCACACGATTGCACCCGCTTACGCTTGCCGTGAGTAAGCAGTTGATGCCCATCTACGACAAACCAATGATTTATTACCCGTTGTCAATCCTGATGACAGCCGGAATTCGTGAAATCCTGATCATTTCGACGCCACACGACCTGCCGCAGTTCCAAAAACTGCTGGGTGACGGAACACAGCTCGGATGCGATTTTTCGTATGCCGTGCAGGAAGATCCCAACGGACTGGCGCAGGCTTTTGTCATCGGGGAATCATTCATTGGTTCCGATAGCGTTGCACTGATCCTTGGCGATAATATTTTCTATGGTGTCGGAATGGATGATTTGCTGCAGGAATATGCCAATCCTGACGGCGGCGTGGTATATGCTTACCACGTAAGCGATCCGGAGCGTTACGGGGTGGTAGAATTCGACGAACAGATGAATGCCGTTTCGATTGAAGAAAAACCCGTGGTTCCGAAATCAAATTATGCCGTTCCGGGATTGTATTTCTACGACAACAGCGTGGTTGAAATCGCAAAAAACCTGAAACCATCCGCCCGCGGTGAATACGAAATCACGGACGTGAATGCCGAATACCTGCGTCGCGGGAAACTGAAAGTAGCAGTGTTGAGCCGTGGTACTGCCTGGCTCGATACCGGAACTTTTCCATCGCTGATGCAGGCCGGGCAATTTGTACAGGTCATCGAAGAACGCCAGGGATTAAAGGTCGGCTGTATTGAAGAAGTGGCTTATCGCCAGGGTTACATCTCGTCCGAACAACTGAAAAACCTTGCCGAACCGCTTGTAAAGAGTGGTTATGGCTCCTATTTGTTACAATTGCTGAAAAACAAGCCATGACAGCAGTACAAACCCTTGGTGCGTATATCGAAAGCGCCGTTTCCCTTGATCGTTTTCCTGCCCAACCAGCCAATCTTTATGATCCGTTGCGGTATTTCATGACATTGGGCGGCAAACGCATTCGCCCGGTTTTGACCCTGATGGCCGGCAACCTCTTCGACATCCCGAAAGAGGAAAGCTTACCTGCCGCACTTTGCATCGAGTTCTTCCATAATTTTTCACTGATCCACGACGATATCATGGACGCCGCGCCGGTTCGAAGAGGAAAACCTACCATTCACACGAAATGGAATCATGATATTGCGATTCTGTCGGGCGATGTGTTGTTTACCGAAGCCTACGAGCAGTTAACGGCTTATTCTGACGAACGATTGGTCCAATTGCTCAAGCGATTCAACGCAACCGCCAAGGAAGTGTGCGAGGGCCAGCAAATGGACATGGATTTTGAAACTTCGGACAGCGTTACAGAAGAAGCCTATATTGAAATGATCCGTCTGAAGACTTCTGTATTATTGGGTTGTGCATTGGAGTTCGGCGCGATTCTGGGGCGGCAGTCTGAAACAACATGCCGTTTGCTGCGCGATTTCGGCATTCAGCTCGGGATTGCATTCCAGATCCAGGACGATTTGCTGGATTTGTATGCCGATCCTGAAAAATTCGGGAAGCAGGTCGGCGGCGATGTATTGTCGAACAAAAAAACCCTTCTTTTGCTTACTGCAAAACGAATAGCCGAAGCCAACAACGATCCGCGTGTTTCCGAATTATTGGCCATGCCCGCCGATGAACAAAAAACGGCAGCAGCCAAGCAGCTGTTTGAAGAACTGGGCGCGGCTAAAATGGTAAAGGAAACCATGAACAGCTATTATCAAAAAGCCATGCAGGCATTGGAAGAACTGGATGCACCTGCGGAGAAGAAAAAGCCATTGTACGAACTCTCGGCGTTTTTAATGAGCAGAGATCTATAGCCTTCGGCCAATGTTGAATCACGCCTCAGGCGGACACGGTGCTTCATTTTTCATGTTGAATGAGAACCACCATTAAAAATGAAAGTTCAACTCTGCAACAAATAAAAGTCCGATCTGTATATCACAAACCGGACTTCTTCATCAATATCGACAGCGATTATCTCGCCTCAGCCTTGTAAATGTAATTGTCTTCGTCCTGGATCCAGAACTCTTTGTTCGTCAAACGAAGGATGGTATATTCTGTAGTGACATCAACTCCGAAATACTCATACGTGAAGCGAACTTTTTCTTTATTGGAAGAAAATTCCCAGGTTCCGGTATTGGTTGTACTTCCGCTAACCGCTTTTGCCGTACCGTCTTTTTCAATGATCGTGTAATCGTCATCGTTATCAACGGTGGTATTTCCGTTGGGCGAAACGATTTCCTTTACGTCCCATTCATTGGTAATGCGCATTTTCTTAGTAAGTACTGTAAATCCGGGACCTTCTTCATATTTTCCGCAGGAAGGGGCAGATAAAATCGTTGTTCCGAGAATAGCAACAACACTGAGTAGTTTTAACGTTTTCATAGTAAGTATTGAATTTTGGAGCAAAGTTAGGGAAAAGTCGAAAAGGAATTCAAAAAACTTTTGATTCCTCTTTTACAGGCAACTACACGACATCTTCAAAATTGCATACATGCAATTTCTTTACCCGCTTTGCACCTTTGCTCTGCAATTGTTCAACGCAAAGGTGCAAAGAGCGCAAAGGTTAATTGTCTACTGGCAGACAATTTTCTTCCTTTAAAAACTTCGATTACTTGAGCCGCAGCTTTGTTTTCAGCCATTCGTAGATTGCAACAACGGGAAGCAGCATGCAGAGGTTGTAATAAATATCTTCCAGCGGAATCGTGCCGATACGGAAAACCGATAATGTGCCCGGGATCGTACCATACAACGGGCTCTCCGGTAAACATTCCTGTCAGGAAGCCATTCACAGCGAGGAAGGGAAGCAACACCACTGAAAACATCAGGGCGAAATCGCCGAACCAGGGCGCTTTTCCTACAAAATACAATCCAAGTATGAGCATGGACGACAATACGCATGCGCTGGCCGTGTACCAGTTATCGAGGTAAGTAATTCCGAGGTACATGCCGCTGAACACCATCAAAAAGCCAAAGATCCGCGCGAAAACCGCAGTTTTTCGTTTGGGAAAATAGGCCTTGATAACTTCGTATACAAACATGCAGGCGTATGGCACAACCAGGAAGAATAAGCATTCCTCCAACGGAAGTCTCCCGAAGTAAACGCCACCCAGGTGCGCCGGTGTGAATCCCCAGATTTCGAGCCTGGCAAAGTATTCATCCCAGCAAAGAAAACCGGCGGCAACGATTAAAATGGCCGGGAAAAGTGCCTTCCAATAGCTGAAAAAGCGGACTTTTTTATCGAAGCTCAACAGCAGTGGCCCAGCCATGCTTCCCAGGAGAATCCACCAATACAGGCTCATGCTTTTCCGTGTTTGCGTCGAAAGACTGTTTTAGCTTCTTTATAATACTTTCGCGGAACGATCAGCATGCCGAAACATTCGCCGTGTTCTTTCCCAAGGTGCTTGTGATGTACTTTATGCGCTTTGCGAATTGCCATAAAATAAGGATGGTCAATGTCGCGAAGCCATTTGAAACGGCGGTGAATGTAGACGTCATGAACCAGGAAATAAACGAGTCCGTAAGCCGCTATTCCGAAGCCTATCCAAACCGGGATATAGTGCTGCGACATCATTCCGAGCATGATGCACAGCCAGGAAGGAATGGCATAAATGAGGAAAAACACATCATTTCGCTCAAAAAAACCGGGTTTTTCCACATGATGGTCGGCGTGGAAGTACCACATCAGGCCATGCATGACAAATCGGTGAGTGGCCCAGGCCATGAATTCCATCCCGAAGAACGCGGCAATTAACACAATAGGTCCCCACCAGAACATCAACGATAATTTAGAATACCGAAAAATACAATCAAAACAAGAAATAAACCAATGCCTACCGGGTTTTGTTGCGCGGTTTTTCGCCGGATCAAATAATAGTGGACAGGGAACGAAACCAGGAACCAGCAAACATAATTGAAGATCGGGATTGTACCGCCGTTCCACGACCAGAAGTCGCTTTGAATCGCTACGGGTTCGATCAATACGTCCAGCCCGGTCATCAGCAAGGCCGACAACAGTGCTTTCAACCAATCAGGAACGGTTAAATGCAGTACGCAGGCGATCGAAGCAAAACTCAGCATGATCCAGTTGATGCTGATGATCAACGGAATATCCAGCCATTTCCAGCCCAGGGTTTCACCGTAGGCGTAATCACCGAATAGATAACCGGTATGTACACCGATCCATTCAACCGTAAATCCGACGATTCCGACCAGTGCCATATCCATTGCCAGTTTTGCCGAGAAACGCATGGACAGTAACAGGCAGCCAAGTGAAATCAGCAAATTCATCGGACTGAGCGACAGGAAATAGTCACGTGATCCTGAAAAAAGCCCGAACAATCCCACCGTATGAAAAATAACGATGATTCCTGTTAAGACAAGGTATTTGACTGACTTGTTTCGACTCATTCCCTTTTTTCGGTTTACCTGATCAATCCACAATGATGAAATTCTCTTTCAGGCGCTTGAAATTATAAGGTTTATATTGAAAAAGGGCTTCTTTGGTCACTTTTTTTCGTTTTTCGCGCACTTCTACCACCGAGTATACTTCCGACGACTTGCAGATCCATTCATACGAACGGTGGATCATCGGTTTAAATACGGCAGGATCGGCGGGTTTTCCATCGATGATAACGTTGATATCCCGGAGCGTTTTCCCGAAGCCCAACCCGTGAAAATGAAACTTCCAGTGCGGAATTTCAGGTGCCGTGTATTTGCCGCGCATTTCTTCATCTACTGCAAAGGGAAGCAACCCGGCATCTTCGTTGATCTCGAATAGTTTTTTGAGCATATAATGCAGGCTCACCTGCGCAATGCCGTCTTCTTTGTAACCGCCGCCCAAATCGGCGTGTACACCGGGGAACCAGACTTCGTGCACGCGCGGTTCGGTGTTCATCAGGGAAGGCGTAAAGGGGTTTCGGGTTTCGTCAATCGCCACCAGGTGCACTGCTTTTTTGATGTTGCCGGCAATGGTCCTTCCGGTAAAGATATCTTTCTGTTCGCCGAGGAACATACGCCTTAAAACCGGGAAAAATCCAAACGAGCTTACCGTATCCCAAACACCGAGGAATTCAATCTTCACAGGATGTTTCGGTTCCCGGGGAATGCTGGTCATTTCGGCCATTTGCTGCTCTACCACCATTGTTTCCTGGTTGCTCTTCGGGGCAATGACCACGTTGATGCTTTCCGGAATGCCATTGTCATTGATCTTTTTAGCGAGTAAACGGGCCATGGCAGCACCGCGACTGAAACCGAAAATATAAATCTCATCACCGTTCTGCCAGTCCTGCACAAAGCGGTAATAGGCCTTGTCGACAATTTTCATGAATCCTTTCGCGCCAACGCCACCGGTAATCCTTCCCCAGAAATTATTGTCGTTATCGTTTCCGATACCACGATGATAGCGCACGATCTGGTTTTCTTCGTCGTTAATAAAGATCTTGTTGAGCTTGGCAATATTGGTGATCATGCCATCGAGGTTCAGCCCGAATTCATTGTTCCAGGTTCCGTCTATGAGGATAATGTGCTTTCGCGGCTTCGCTTGGGTGTCAACTTGTTTTTTATAGGTGAAATGGATGCGGTCTTTCTGCTTGCCCATAGTGAATAGATTTTTTAGTAGTTAAAGTTAGTTATTTAGTTGGTTTATTAGTTGTTAGTCGTTAGTGACTAGTAGTTAGTTCATTGGTTGGTTAAGAGCCGGGAGTTGGTTGTTAATGCCATCCCGCGGGACTATTTTTAGTTGGTAAAACGGATTACTTCTCTGAAGTACGTTTTGTACGCCCTTTTAGCAGAATGTAGGCAAAAATCAGGATCAACGTTCCGGCCATGGCGGCACCGGTATAAAGAAATGCCGCACCGATTCCCAGGTCGCTGGAAAAAGAGAAAACAAACGTGTTGATGCCGACAAGTGAAGTAATGAGAGTGCGCTGAAAACGACGTATTCGATCCATTCGATAATTGAGTATCAGACGAATGTAACAATATTTCAACGCAAAAGCAATGAATCTTCAAATTATTTCAGGCGGTTTCAGGGAATTTGAATGATGATTTTGAACGTTTTTTCAATTGGCATGTACTTACCGGCAACAATGCAAGGACGATGAAAAAGAAAGGACTTCAGATCAAAATTGCCGAACCCTGCCACGAAAACTGGGCGGCGATGTCACCAAACAAAAAGGGGCGTTTCTGCGATAGCTGCCAGAAAACGGTGGTCGATTTTACACGAATGTCCGACTCGGCGATCTTTCGGTTCATGGAAACCACTACGGCATCCGTTTGTGGCCGGATGACCAACGATCAGCAAAACAGAACGTACCATGCGCTTGCAACCCAGTCTGCGACACCGTCATTTAGCCTGCGTGCATTGGTTTTGGGAACGGCGCTTTCAACCTTTTCGGCCATCCAGGCGCAAGCCCAGGGAAAAATCATCGCGAAAGGCGAGATGAAAGCCGAACCGGTACCGGTGGAACAAGTGAAATTGGGTGAAATGTCTGCCATATCCGTAACAAATACCAATAGGCCGCTCGACAGCCTGTTCACCGGATCGATCATTGATTATTTTATGGATCAATTTGTAACCGGCGTGTCTGTTACCGTTTATGATGCAGACGGAAACGAATTGTCGACCACCCTGTCAAACGAAAGCGGTGAGTTCCAATTGCCGCTCGACTGGACGAAAAATCCCTACATGGCGGTGTTCCGGAAAGAAGAATACGAGGATGTGGTTTACCTGTTTTCAGATTTATTAACGACTCGTGGCATAGTTGTTGAATTAGGACAAGAAAGGAATATCAAAATGGGAATCATGATCCCTACGTATCCTGATGAAGAAGAATAAGATATAGTAAGAGTTTAGGTTCGAGTAGTTTAGTTTGTTTGTTTGAATCAGAAGGGATGTTTGGAGAGGCATCCCTTCGCTCTTTTGTATTTCTTCGGAAGTAGCGATCAGCAAATTTCGCTGGCGTAGATTGATAAAAGCAGTTTGTTTTTCCACGAATACGGAACCTCTTTCTGAGCTAAGGATGCAACGTTTTTGCCGGCATCCGCATCAGTTAAGAAAAAGGGAGTCATGAATAAGATCGGTTTGCAATTGTTGGTTGTGTTTTTGGGAGTAAACACATGGGCGTTTTCACAATGCTGTCCTTATATCACTTCGGTGGAAGTATTACCACAAAATCCGGATACTTCCGATGAAATCCGAATTGCAACGCTGATTGCAACGCCGAATAACGGGGAATTTATCCATCACCAGTTCCATTGGCAAAACGATACGCTGGTAGTGGAAGCCTGTTATTATTCAGGATTATTGACGGTTGTTACCCCGATTTATGATACGGTCGACATAGGGCAGGTCCCGGCCGGTGATTACGTGCTCCGGTTTGTTGCTTCGACATCCATTTACCAGGATTCATGTGTCGCCAACGACTCACAAACCCAGATTTCATCTTTTTCGGTCAGTGAAATGGTAGGTTTAAAACCGATCACATCCGAAGTGTCACTGCTTTATCCGAATCCTTCGAAGGAATTTGTAAAGCTGACCCGCGTAGAGGAGGGATCGATTACATCTGTTTACAGCGCAGAAGGCAAAAAGATCGATGTGCCCCAGTATAAGACCGGAAATGAAGTTGTACTCGATATCCGTTCTATTTCCAAAGGTATGTACGAAGTGCTGAGTGTTTTCGAGGGAAGAATCCCCTACCGTTACAGGTTCATGAAAGAATAGCAAAGCCGCGAATCAGCGCTGCATCTGTTCCTTGATCTCCTTCATAAATTCCGAAGCGTATACAAAGTCGATAATGGCTTCGTTGTCGGTGGTAATGATCGATTTTTTGGTTCCCTGCCACCAGTTTTGTCCTTCGTTGATGAACACTACATTATCGCCGATTTCGATCACGGAGTTCATATCGTGCGTAATCACGACTGTTGTAATGTCGTATTCGTAGGTAATTTCCTTGATCAATCCGTCAATTACAATCGATGTTTTCGGATCGAGTCCCGAATTGGGCTCATCACAAAACAGGTAACGTGGTTTCATGGAGATGGCCCGGGCAATGGCAATCCGTTTTTGCATCCCTCCACTGCATTCGGAAGGATAAAGGGTGTTTTTTCCGCTGAGGTTTACCCGTTCGAGGCAGAAATCAGCACGCGCCTGCATTTCCTTTTTGCTCATTTTGGTAAACATCGAAAGCGGGAACATGACATTCTCTTCAACAGTTAAGGAGTCGAACAGCGCCGATCCCTGGAACAGCATCCCGATTTCCTTGCGAATCTCCTTGCGTTCCAAACGATTCATTCTGCAGAAATCCCGGCCATCATAGAGAATTTCGCCCGAATCCACCTCGTGCAAGCCCACCACGCATTTGGCAAGAACGGATTTTCCCTGTCCTGATTGACCGATGATCAGGTTTACCTTTCCTTTTTCGAAAGTGGTGGAGATATCCTTTAGTACCTGGTTTTCTCCGAATGATTTGTTGACGTTTTTTACTTCAATCATCAGAGTAGGATCATTTGGGTAAGCAGGAAGTTAGCGATCAAAATGGCGATACTGGAGCTTACGACGGCTTGCGTGGAAGAACGTCCCACATCCAGAGCCCCGCCTTTTGTGTAATAACCGTAGAACGAGGAAACGGTAACGATCAGGAATCCGAACACCACCGTTTTCGTAAGAGCGTAAACCACGTTGCTGACCAGGAAGAACGAGCGGATTCCCAGGATGTAATCCTCGCTGGAAAGCAAGCCTGAAATTACCACCGAAAGCCATCCTCCGATCAGGCTCAAACCGATGGAGAAAATCACCAATACCGGGAAAAACATAATCGCGGCAATGGTTTTTGGCAACACGAGGTACGAAAGGGAATTCACACCCATGATCTCCAAAGCATCGATTTGTTCGGTTACACGCATGGTCCCGATCTCAGAAGCCACATTCGAACCGATCTTCCCGGCTAAAATGAGGGATATGATCGTCGGTGAAAATTCCAGGATGGTACTCGACTGCGTAATGTAACCTACGGTATAGGTTGGTAGAAGCGGGTTACTCATGTTCGAGGCTGTCTGCATCGCAATTACACCGCCCATGAACGCCGACATCAATGCGACAATCGGAATGGATTTAATGCCGATCAGCTCGATTTCTTCGAACAGGCGAACACGGAAAATACGCCATTTGTCGGGTAGTGAAAACACTATCCATAGCATGCTCATGTATTTGCCTATATTACGAATGACGCCCATTGTGCGGATAAAGTTAATGGAAATATCGGTTTTGGAAAATCATTGTGGGGTGGGTTGTGGAAAGCATTGGAGTGGTGACAGGGCAGATTTCCGCGAGAAAAGTGTAAAAGTGTAAAATTTGCAAATTTGCCATTTGGCAAATTTGCAAATTTTACACCGCCTTGGGCGGAGCAAAGAAGTCCGGTTTTAAAGGGCTGCAGACGGTTCTCTAAAGAATAAAACAGCTTTTTTAACCCATTTTCGCTTCCATTTCACTCCAAAATTTTCAACCGACTCACACTCATAACTATTTTCAGGAAAAATGGATGAACGGAACCGTCAATACTGTATTTTCGTGTTGGAATGAAGGAGGAAAAACAATTACGGTTGGAGAAACAGCTGCGTCCTTACCTGCCACAAGGTTTCGAAGGTATGATAGCGGGTTTGCTGCTGAAATACCCCGTTCGTTTTTCGATCAAAGCGCCGCGCAATACCAAATTGGGTGATTACCGTCCGCCGGTCGGCAATGAAAAGCACCATCGCATTTCGGTAAACGGCAACCTCAATCCGTACAGTTTCCTGATCACTACCCTGCATGAATTTGCGCACCTGGAAACATATATTTTGTACGGCAACCGCGTGAAGCCGCATGGAGAAGAATGGAAGCAAACTTATCGCACCATGCTTTGGCCGGCTATTTCTTCTGGGCTACTGCCGCCGGTGATTGAAAATGCCCTGATGCGAAGCCTGGCAAACACCAAAGCCTCTTCGTGTTCGGATACCAACCTGTCACGGGTTTTAAGGCAATTCGACGCCCCTTCCAATGATGGACTGGCATTAGAAGAATTGCCGAAAAATGCTACTTTTGCGTTGCAGGGAAGGCACTTTAGGAAAGGAGAATTGCGCCGCACACGCTTTATGTGCGAAGAGATTTCCTCTCGGCGAAATTTTCTCATTCATGCCCTTGCAACCGTACAACACATTGAATAATAACTGCATGAAAGATAATTATTGTGTTATCATGGCCGGCGGAATCGGAAGTCGGTTCTGGCCCATGTCTACCGTTCAGAAACCGAAGCAATTCCTGGATGTTTTGGGAATCGGGAAATCACTGCTGCGCATGACTTTTGAGCGACTGCTCAACATTGCTCCGGCCGAAAACATTTACATCGTTACCAATGCGATCTACAAGGACATTGTCAAGGAACAACTGCCTGAATTGTCGTACGGACAGATCCTGACGGAGCCGGAGCGCAAAAACACCGCTCCCTGCATTACGTATGCGGCAGCGAAAATCCATGCGATCAACCCCAACGCGACGTTGATTGTGGCGCCTTCCGACCATTTGATCTTAAAGGAGGACAAATTCACCGAGATCGTTCGGATTGCAATTGAAACAGCCAATAAAAATGAGCGCCTGGTAACGTTGGGTATCAAACCGACACGTCCTGACACCGGTTACGGTTACATCGAGTTTGTGGAGGAAGGTGATATTTTGCCGGGACAGGTGAAAGATGTGAAGCATTTTACCGAGAAACCCAACCGCGAATTGGCCGAAATTTTCGTAAAAAGCGGAAATTATTATTGGAATTCGGGCATTTTCGTTTGGCGCTCAGCGACGATTTTACATGCGTTGGAGAAATTCAAGCCCGAATTGCACGAGTTGTTCACCATCGAATCGCATAAATACAACACATCTGAAGAACAGGCTTATGTAAACCATTGTTTTGCAGCCTGTGAAGATATTTCCATTGATTTTGCCGTGATGGAAAATGCCAAGAACGTAGATGTGGTATTGGCGACATTCGATTGGTCCGATTTGGGAACCTGGGGAAGTTTGTATACCCATCTCGAAAAAGATTACAATGGCAATGCGGTAATCGGTGAAAATGTACACATGATCAATTCGACCAATTGCATCGTGAATTTACCGAACGATAAGCTGGCGCTGATCGAAGGGCTCGACAATCACATTGTGGTTGAATCGGACAATATGCTGATGATCCTGAACAAAGACGATGAGCAAAACCTGAAGAAATACCTCATTCCGATGGAAGAGGCGAGTCCGCGGTTTTTTCCGAAATAATAAAAATGGGCGAATTTCGATTCGCCCATTTTCTTTTTCCGGGTATGATGGTTTGGTATTATTCTCCCAATGACATGCGGCTGTTGTATTCGCGCAGCAAGTCGAAGTAACTTCTTGTTTCCACTACAATCACACCACCGTTGGTATCACCGTATTTGGCAGGAATTGCGCCGGAGTACACCATTACGTAGCCTAGTGATGAGCTTGGTAAGTTGTAGACCTGGTTCATTTTAACGCCGTCTATGTAGTAAATCAAATCGCCTTTACGAGCTCCACGGAAAACCAGTGAACCGTCGTCTGTTTGGCGAACATCCGAGTTCATTCCTGCCACCAGTGCTTTCATGTCGTTTTTCACCGGGCTGAATTTGATCTCTTTTTGCGTCAGTTTGGTCATGGGCGCTTCACCGATGGTAAGTTTGATCTTTGCTGTAACCTCTACATCCTCTAATGTCTTAACAGAATCATTGTTGTTTTGAGCCAAATCCACCACCGGAGCAAAGGTTACCGTGCTCAGGCTTCCGTAGCTATCCGGTGCAACGTCTACTTTCTCTGGGGCGTAAACCGTATCGCCGTCGAATACGAAGAACACCTGGTACGTTCCTGCGGGAATACCCGAGATGCGAAAACGTCCGTCCATGTCGGTTGCGGCACGGTACATGGTTTCGCCGTAAAAGGTTGTTGCTGCCGCGCCCCAGACAGGCTCATTTTTTTTGTCGACCAGGGTCCCGATGATATCACCGTAGGTATTTTGTGCATAGGTTGCTGTTCCGATGAAAAGCGCGCCTAAAAGGAGGATTTGTCTCATGGTATTTAGAATTAAGATTTCCTTATAGATAACCATGTGGTAACAATTCCATAAAACGGATGAAAAAAAATCACCGGGCTACAATTAAAAATGAGTAGACAGGGCTTTTTGCCACAGATGGTGCGGATTTTCACGGATAAACGTCTACATTCAGATGGACGAATCTATCCTGTCCCGTAGGGACAAATATTGTAGAAAAGAATCAGCCATAGTGTCCATTACCCCGTAGGGGTAAAACCATGTTGGATTATAGTGTGTGATATTTTACCCCTACGGGGTAATGTTTTAAGTAGTACGGTATCATTACAATATTTGCCCCTACGGGACAATGAACACTAATACTTAATTATTCAAGTATTTAATTTGTTTATACTTGAAAGTCAAGCTCAACCAGTACAAAAAACGCTCAGCTACTTTTTACAGCAACCGAGCGATTCAATAATGTTATTTACGTAAGCTTACAGCGATTCTGCGACCACCTCTTTTACTTCCGGCAAATGGGATTTCAATAAATTTTCGATCCCGCCTTTCAGCGTTGCGGTACTCGACGGACAGCCAGAGCAGGATCCGCGCAAAGCTACAGTTACGGTTCCTTCGTCAAATCCTACGAAATCGATCGCACCGCCGTCGTTTTCCACTGCCGGACGTACATATTCATCCAGCAAGCTGCGAATGGCATCGTCGTATTCGGAAGGAGCATAGGTTTTCGCCGGTTTTGATTCGTCTTCCGAAGCGGCAGGAGCTTTCGGTGGCGGCATCATAACCAAGACATCCTTCCCGTTGGCGAGCCAGTCTTTGATAAACTCACGCAGCTCCATGGTTACAAAATCCCACGAAATGCTGTCATTTTTGGCAACGGTAACAAAGTTGGCGGCCAGGAAAACACCTTTTACAAAAGGAAAGTTGAACAGTTCTTCGGCAAGCGGGGAATACCCTTTTGCTTCCGCCTGGCTGGTAAATTCTACTGAATCACCCGAAATCAATAGGTATTTATTGGCAACGAATTTCATCGTGTTCGGGTTCGGGGTCATTTCGACGTATACGGTAATTGGAATTTGCGACATAGCTGTTTGAATTTTTGTAGTACAAAGGTACGCTGAATTATGAATTATATGATCAATTATCACGAAGATCGGAGTCCTTCATAATTGATCATTTTTCATTGATAATTCTCAAGCAGGTTCTATATGCACCAACACATCTTCAATTACCGGGAGTTTTTCCATGAGGTGTGCTTTGAGCGCGTGCGCGATCGTGTGTCCTTGGTCGACCGTTAAGCTGCCATCTACATGCACATGAATATCAACCCAATAACGCATTCCTGATTTCCTCACGAGGCATTTTTCCGTTCGTACCACGTGCGGTACTTCCTCTGAAAAGGCGCGAATTTCATCCACAAATGCGTGGTGGCGGTGCTCGTCCATGATTTCACCGAGTGCGGGCCGGAAGATCAGGAAAGCATTTACATAAATAAACACGGACGAGATGAGAGCAGCCCAGTCGTCGGCTTCTGCGTATTCATCACCGAGCCAAAGCGCAATGGAAATTCCGATAAACGCACACAAGGAAGTAATCGCATCGCTGCGATGATGCCACGCGTCTGCTTTCAATGAACCGCTTCCGGTTTCCTCGCTCTTTTTCGCCACGAAACGATAGGAAAGTTCCTTGATAACGATGATTACACCCAGGAACCACAACGTATAAGCCTGTGGGACTTTATGCGGTGTAATGATATTGTGAATACTTTCGATCACGATAAACGTAGCCGAGGTACACAGGAATCCAACAACGACAAACGTAATCAACGGCTCGATTTTTCCATGGCCGTAAGGGTGGTTTTCATCCGGCGGACGCTTCGCGTACTTTAAACCGACCAGTACCAGGAACGACGAAAAAACATCGGCTGAAGATTCGATGGCGTCGGCGATCAGAGCGAAAGAATTCCCGAAAAAACCAACAACGCCTTTTGCCACGGCCAGAATCAGGTTGCCGAACATACTGAAGTATGCCGTATTGATCGCCTTTTGCTGTTGTTCTTTCATGGCGTTAAAATACGGATTCCGATCAGATGTTTACAAAAAACAGAAAATCAGAGTGCGTGTTTTATGTGATGTTCAGCGCGTAATAAAGCAATTTGTTCAGCCGTTTGAAAAGGGATGTAATCAGGGTTTTTTACACCAATAATGATTCCTTCTCCCGCTGATGCCTCATCTGCAGGGTTGAAATAAGGACTGTCGCCGATGATTTCACAACCATAACTAAAATGAAAGCCCAATACCGGATCGTTGATCCTTCTAACTTTTACTTCTTCGGCGTAGTCCAGGGCACTCATCGCGTCTGCGTATTTATGATAGTTCACGATTCTGGATATTCCGAGCATGTAGTTGAAATTGTCACTGAAAACCCGGTCTAAAAATTCCTTCACAATCTGCTTTCCGATCTTGCCACATTGGTATTCCGGTTTCACAATGACGTCTAAACCATAAACACTATCGCCATTAAGCGCGTCATCCAGGAAGCAATCAAGGTTGGCGCAGTCGAATTGTGTGTGTTGCAGCTTGTACTTTTGGAAAGGAACGATGCGGGAGAAATTCGCTGCAATTAATTCATCGTCCGCAAAAAATAAAATTTGCCCTTGCGGGTACAAACTACTCAGTAATTCAAGCTCTTCCTGCGTGGAATAAATCGCACCCATATCGGCAAAGCATGCCTGCATGAGCGCTTTTACTTCTTCATAATGGATGCTGCAATAGTTTCGAATAGTAATTGATTTTTCAGGCATAGCCAATGCTCAGGTTAGTTGTGGAACGGGTTTGCATGTTTCGATCATAAAATCCGGAAGAAACCCGTTTTGCAGATAATAGGATTGACGTTCGGAAGGAAGGGTTTTGAATTGGTCGATGATTCCCCTGCAATTGGAATCACCGCAGTTGCAAGTGCAGGACCAAAGTTCCAGCCCCTCGGAAAGAATTTGTTCTTCCGGGTAATGCATGGTAGTGGAGTAATCGAAACAGATTTCTTCACCAATACGAATATCCCGGCGTGCAACCAGTTCGTTCACAGACCTGATATAGGCATTCGGCTCACAGGAATGGTTAAACGAGCGGGAGGTTTCATCCAGGTCAATGTAAGTGGACATTGAGGTGGCGAGCGGGTCAGAAGCCATTTCCAATCCGTTTTTAACACGATTGACCAGTTCGTCAAAGTCGATGTGTTCGCCGGTCATGTTGCATATAATCGTTCCCTTGGAAATGGGTGAGGTAGCGTACACTCCAACACCTGCGATAAGTGATTTTCGAATTTCAAAATGCATTTTCCACGTATTTTACTTCGAAGTAAGCACTAACTGCAGCACTCTGACAGACCAATTTGTGAAACCATATTTTGGGTTAATAAAAGGCCCGGATATGGTTTGTAATGTGATCGATGGCGTAACAAGCGAAAGCTTATCCACTGGGTTGTCCAGATAGAGCGGTTTTATAGGGTATGGAAAAGCAAACGGCTGAAGTGTGATGCTTCAGCCGTTTGCCAGTATGTTGATGTTTCAGTGAGTAATCACCGGTTAATTTTCGGCAGGTGGAGTCTTCATTAACTCACGCTCTTTTGCTTCTTTTTGGATTTGGTCGTAATAGATAAATCCTTCGGGCATTGGCGTTTGTTTCCAGCTTGCACGTTGAGCTTCCTGGAATTTCACATTTTCATCATAATCGATTGGCGGTGGCGGAGCGTACTGCGAGTATTTGTGCGTGTCGCCCGGTCCCCAAACAGGGTCGTTTCCGAATCGGTGATCCTGGAAATGAAGGCGTTTTGCCATGATTCGGTAAGAAAATTCAGCATTTGACGTTCCGCCATTGCGTTCTTTCACCGTAAAACTGGTTGTTCCCTTTGTTACGTAGACCTCCTGCGATTCACCTTCCATCTGGATGAAAACGCGCATCGGGTGGTCTGCGTCGATTACAACGGTTTCCAGGAACAACGGATCCAATTGAATCGTCGCTTCACCATTTACCAGTTTTCCACCACCCAGGTCTTCGAACCACACTTCAGGAGCTTCCGTAACATACAACAATTGGTTTCCTTTGGAAGTAGGCACAGAAGCCGATTTGGTTCCGTTGGCAATCACGTGGTTTCCGTTGAAGTAACCGGAATAGTTGCTGTTGTTAGCTCTCCATCCTACAACGGCGACATCATTGTTACCTGCTATGATGCCTCCTCCTAATGCAACCCCATGCACACCGATTCCATAAGAAGAACCGTTGTAATTACCCAAAACACCGATGTGCTGGTTGGTAGCAGCGTTAGCAATACTGTTATATCCGTAGACTCCTGCACCACCTATAGAAGCGGTAGGTGTTCCACAAATTCCGTAAACGCCGGAGCGGGTAGCACCTGTGTTGGTACCGTTATAATTCCCTAAAACCCCTGAACCAGCTCCTGAGCCAGAGTAGACTCCTTGCACGGAAGAGAAGTTGGATGTGCTGGCAGCCATGGTTTCACCCCAGACACCGGATCCGTTGACACTGCAGTAACCATTGACAGCAAAGGTTAATGCTGCAGTTGCAACACCGGCCATTAAGTCTCCTGCGTATGGAGAAGCAGTTGCACCTGCTACGAACTCGCCGTCGGTTGGGTTCAAACGGAAACGTTCGACGTTATTACAAAAAACACGGAAAGGCTGTGCATTGGTGGTACCAATAAGGTTGGCTGCCGCTATAGTATTCCCACTCAACGTCCAGCCGGTTGTATTGGACAACATCCAAACCCATTGTGTACCGTCGTAGTAGTAGAAACTGCTCAGGTTTGTATCGTAAACCAAAAGTCCCGTAGCGGGCGCGGCAATAGCGGTTCGCTGGGCGGTAGTCATTCGTGGAATTAAGAGTCCTGAGTTGGTAGAGGATATATCGAGCATTGCACTGGCAGCCGGTGCTGCACCTGTTGCGTTGATCCCGACATTTTGCGCATTTGCAGCGATGGTAAGTAAGGATGACAGTAGTAATAGCGTTCTTTTCATAAGAGCTTTAATTTTAGCAGTTATCAAATCTACAACTATACTTTTCATTCCACTAAATGTTTGGTGATTAATTATCCGATTACAACGATTTATTGATTATATGCGTGTTTTCACTGAATATTTACCGGAATGTATCGAGTATTGAAAATATTTGATTATTAAGGAATTACATTTTTTTCAAACAGTCTTTCGATTGGATTTCAATTCTGTCTTCAAATTGTGTTTGCGGACCACCCGATTTCGGTTTACCTTTGAAGACTATGGCAAATCGTTTGGTCGGAATAGGGTTGATTGCATTGGTGTTTCTCGGGAGCATCGGCATTCCGCTTTACCGCCATTCCTGTTCGCATGAACAGATTACGATCCAGACGTTGTTTACGATGTCGGATCATTGTGAAGCGGAGGCTGAAACAGAAGATTCGTGCTGCGAGAAAGCCATTCCCGAACAATCAGAATCGGTTGATGACAATTGCTGTACCGACGAGATCAAACGATTATCGCTCCCGTTCGATTATTTCGAATCGGCCCATTATGAGTTGCCTGTTTGGATTGCGGTGATTCCAAAGCTTTCTGAGCTTCGCTTCGTTCCTGAAAGCATTCCTTCGGATGAATCCCTTATTGCGTGCCAGATTACCGAGCCACCGCCCAAACCTTTGGGTGAAAGGCTGCCGGTGAACTGTTGCTGGCGGTTATAGCATACAATCTGATGAAGTACCTTGTTTTAGGTACTGATTTTGTTGTACACTATAATCAAATTATCATGAAAAAAAGTGGATTAGCCTGTTTGTTTATCTTGCTGCAAAGTTGTGTTTTCGCGCAGTTACAAGGAATTGTATTTGGTGTGGAAAACGGAACACGCGCACCGGTATACCAGGCAAAAATCAGGTTAAAGAATGCGCAGACTGGCGCCGAGACCGATGAAAAAGGCCGGTTTGAGCTGATCCTTCCGAAAAAACTTCCTGATACGCTCATCATCACAGCGTTTGGATTCAGGAGTGATACAATCGAAGTGACCAAAGCCGACCGGTTTACGGGCATTGAGATCAACCTTTACAGTGACGAAATGCTCGATGAAGTAGTCGTAGAAACCAAACGGAATACACATTATGTTTCGCGTTTAAAACCGCTGTATGTGGAAGAACTGGGCGAAGGCGAATTGAAAAAAGCGGCCTGCTGCAACTTATCCGAATCGTTTGAGACCAACGCAACGGTGGATGTCAGCATTACTGATGCGGTCTCAGGAGCGAAGAAAATCCAGCTGCTCGGCCTGGATGGCATTTACACCCAGATGCAAATGGAAAACATCCCGTTTTTGAACGGGTTGGAAAGCTCGTTCGGATTGAATACGGTTCCGGGCACGTGGGTCGAATCAATCCAGATTACGAAAGGAACGGGAACGGTGGTCAATGGCTATGAATCGATGGCCGGGCTGATCAATGTTGAATTCCGCAAACCGTCGACCATGCAGCGTTTGTATGTGAATGGCTACGGGAATATTTTGGGTCGGGCCGAACTGAATGTCCATGGCGGACAGCTCATCGGGAAAAAATGGAGCACAGGGACCTTTGCCCATGCTTCAGGGATGCAGCAGGAAATTGACCGCAATGGCGACGGATTCAGGGATGCGCCGCTCAATAAAACGCTGTCGTTTTTACACCGCTGGGAATATACCGGCGAAAGCTTTGAAACGCGTTTCGGCGTGAATGTTTATGCGGACGAGCGTGCAGGTGGTCAGTTGAGTGCTATCGCGAATCGATATACGGCGAATACCACCAATCGTCACTTCGATGCTTTTGCAAAAACCGGCTTTTTGTTCCCGAAGAAAAAATACCAGAGTATCGGTGTCGTGTACCAGTTTAAAACGCACCAGATTGAAGGACGATTTGGCAACCGCGTTTTCTCCGGGGAGGAAAATAAAGGGTATGTGAACGCGATCTATGATGGAATCATTGGTTCTACCACGCATAAGATCAAGGTCGGCGTTTCGGGCGTGGCACAACAGCTGAACCAGCGTTTGGACACGGTCGAAGTGAACCGGATGGTGATTACGCCGGGCGTTTTTGCCGAATACACCTATGTGGGGACCCGGTTGACGGCTGTTGCCGGAGCGCGTTATGATTACCAGGAAAACTACGGAGCGCAATTTTCGCCGCGGGTACACTTGAAGTTTACAGCCGACGAATTCACCGACATTCGGCTCACAACGGGTAAAGCGTGGCGATTACCGAACCTGATTATCGATAACAGCTCGTTGCTGGCAACGTCGAAAGCGTGGGTGCTTCCTTCGGAAATCCAGCAGGAAACCGTTTGGAATTCGGGTGTTTCGGTTGTACGTCAACTGGAACTATTTAAACGCAGCGCCAGCTTTTCAGTCGATTTTTACCACGCACGCTTTGGAAGACAGTTGGTGGTGGATCGCGAACAATCGGTGGATACGTTTTTCTTCCGGTTCCAGAACAAAAGCTCGTTCAGCAATACGCTGCAATCGGAGTTTTCGTTTTCGCCGGTGAAAGTCCTGACGATTCGACTGGCTTATAAATGGATGCAGGTGATGGGGCAGTACAACGGCGAGATCCGACAGCAGATCATGATCCCGCAGCACCGCGGATTGTTCAATGTGGCTTATGCTTCGCGGAACAAGCGCTGGGAGGTCGATGCGACGTTTTCCCTTTACGGCCGTATGCGCCTGCACGATGTTCATCTGCCCGACGGAACGGTTTTGCATCACCAGGTGAGCAGTCGGGTTCCGCAGGTCCTGGCACAGGTTACGCACCATTTCCGTCGTTTCGACGTTTATCTGGGAGGCGAAAATTTAGCGAATTTCACCCAAAAAGACCCGATCATCAGCAGCGATGATCCCTACAATTCGGCATTCGACGCAACACGCGTTTGGGCACCGATTTTAGGCACGGTTATTTATGGTGGATTCCGGTATGAATTAAAACGAAAAAAAACGCCGTAGGGTCTCGTTGCGACCGCGGTGTCAAAAAAAGATACGATATGAAAACAATAATGATCATGGCCCTGTTAACGGTTGCGGGAACAGCCTGGGGCCAGAAAACACCCAAAACACAAACGATAGTGATCCATACCAGCGCTGAATGCGGGCAGTGTGAAGAGCGCCTGGAAAACGGGCTGAATTTCACGAAAGGTGTTTCGTTTGCCGAATTGAACCTGGAAACGCAGGATGTCACCATAAAATACAGCACCAAAAAAATGACGCCTGAAAAATTGCGGGCCATTATCAACGACCTTGGTTATGATGCCGACGATACGAAGGCAAAGCCTGAGGCAGTGGAAAAGTTACCGGCCTGCTGCAAACCGGGTGGAATGGAGAAATAAAAACAAAACAGGGCGATTTGTAAATCGCCCTGTTTTGTTTATGATATTAATTGGTTATTTCACATTCACCTTCAACCCGGTACTGTTCGCACGGAATTCAGGCGCGTACATACATTCTGCAATTGCCGGGCCAACGCTCAATTCACCTTTTCCGGTGGCGTAGACTTCGTAAGCAAACGTCGTGCTTCCTTTTTTCACCGCATCGGCAAACAATTCAGTTGACGCATCGCGGTTGACTTCGTAATAACCTGTTTCACCGTAACGGTAACCTGATAGCGGATTCACCGGTTCGAAGCCATAAGCGTGCGGTGCGCGGATGTGTACAAACTCCAATGCACGATTGCTGGTTACGGTTACTTTTACAGTCAGTTTGGTACCAATTTCAACGCTTTCCCCGGCTTTTACTTCGACCAGCTTATTATCTACCTCTCGGTAGAAATGACGTTCCAGGCGGATGTCGCCCGATGATTTCTCAACGATGTCCTGCTCGCTCAGGTACGTGATGTGGATCGCTCCAAAGACCGGTTGGCTGTTTTTGGCATCGATTGTCACGCTCGCTTTGGCCGGTGTAATGTCATTGCCCGTCCAAACGCGTTCTGTTCCCGATGCGTTTTTCAGTACGCCGAGGTTGGTGCCATCAGCCAGTTTTGCTTTCACGACCTGGTCGATCTGACGCGCTACCACAGAGCGGTTTACCAGCAAGGCGTAGCAGGCATAGGTTGTTGATTTGGTCGTTTCCCAGGCATTCGAGCGCTTGTTTTGCAGCAACCACAATTGCATCTGGTCCACTTCATTCGACAAACCTTTCAGCTTGGTAAAAAACTCGATCAGGATACTTTGTGTTTCGATTTTTGCCTGGTTCCAGTCATAACCGTAGGTGTTTTCGTTCCAGTACATTCCCATGTCCGGTTTTTTGGTCGCGCGGTCGATGATGGAATTTTTGATCTTTTCCGCAAACGCCGGGTTGTTGGAATTGATTGCATTGATTCCCATCAGGGCTTGTGTTTGCAGGTTAAACGATTTCCAGTTTTTCTCCATGCACTGACGGTAATACGTTACCGCTTCCGATTTCCGGTCAGTGAAATACGAGCGTGCTGTTAACCAGTGAACGGTCAAATCAGACAAACCGGCATTGTTCTTTTTGTCGGTTGCAGTGAGTTTTTTGTACTGGTTTTCGTACCAGGTGTCCAGGTGGGCCAATGCCTCATTAATGATCTCAACATCTTCATCGATACCCAATTCTTTCAGTTGGCCAAAACCGCTGATAATGTGCTGGGTGATGTAGACATTCGTATTTTCAGTTCCGAACCAACCCCATCCGCCGTCGGCTGTTTTGAGGTCTTCCAGTTTGGTCAATGCCTGGCGAATGGCTGCCGACAATTGATTTTCGTCGAACAGTGTTGCCAGGTGGGCACGCTGTTGTGATTCCTTTTGTGCATCCATCACCCAAGGTGTTTCTGCCAGGATGATCGCTTTCAATTCCGGGTTTTGTTCCAGCTGCGCAACAAATGCTTTCGGATCGTCTTGTTTCCACAATTCGATGATTTGACGGAATTCCGGGTTTTCCTGCAGGATCTTTTGTGCCAGTACATTTGCGAAATAGCGGGCGAAGGTCTGCTCGGCGCATTCGTGCGGGAATTCCATCAGGTACGGAAGCGACATCAATGTTGTCCACAACGGCTGGGTTTGGATTTCCAGTTGTAAGCTCACTTTCTCCGTTCCGGCACCCAGCTTCGCTACTTTTTCAAGAGTGTAGGTCGATTCGCCAGCACTTGTTTTGGTAAACGGCTTTGATTCGGTCAGCATTACACGACTGCTCAACACCGGGATTGCACGCTTCTCAGCATCGCTGTAAGTCGAAGAAGTGGTTTCGATGACGTACGCTACCATGTTGAGATTTCCTTTCGGAACGGTCAGTTTCCAGGAAACATCCGCATTTGCTTTACCGTTGATGGAAGAAACAATCGGAGCGATACTGCCGAACTGATCGGTCACATCTTTTTCGGTGTACGGATCAATGAAACGCAGGCGGGTAGTGGTGCTGACAGCCTCATCGGTCTGATTGCTCACTTTTGCGGCAAATTCCACCACATCACCTTCGCGGAAGAAACGCGGTACATTTGGTGTCACCATCAATTCCTTGCGGGCTGTAAACAATTCTTCGTGGTAGCCCGTTTGCAGGGTTTTTGAATGCGCGAGCGACATGAAACGCCAGCGAGTCAATGCATCCGGAACCGTAAAGTTGAAACGGTAGGTACCATCGCTTTCAGCAACGATCTGCGGGAAGAAAAAGGCGGTTTCAGAGAAATTGGAACGGATACGAGCCGCAGGACGTTTGCTTCCCCGCGAATCTTGATCGTCTTTCGCGGAGCTTAGTGCATCGACATTTTTATCAAATTCCAGTGTCGTGGCGTTCCCCGAAACCGAATAAAAAGTTCCCCCTAATGGCGGCGGCGGAGGCGGAGCTGCTTCATAAGCATAACTCATCTGGCCATTGGCCATTTCCGCCCCGTAAGCGTCTCCAACCACCTGTCGGTTGTATAGTCCGCCATAATCACCGAAATCCCATTGGTAACCGTAATAATTGTATTCTTTCCAGCGGTTGTTATCCAGGAGCACAGGAGCTTCATACCGGATGTTCCAGTTCATGTAATAATATTCCGGCCAGGTCAATTGACTGTTCCAGTAATGATTCGTGAATTCATCCAGTGAAGCATCGTACATGCTTACCAGCAATTCGGTCGGAACCGCGGATTTCTCTTCGTCTGTTACCGTAACGCTCCAGGTCTCTTTTGCGCCCGGTTGCAGGTAGTCACGTTTGGTCTGCAAAGTCACGATGAGGTTGGCTTTCGGGTCGGGTATGCTGATCTGGAATGATTGCTGGTAGAATTGGTTTTTGTAATTGGCGGTAACACTGATCGAGAAATTGTCTTTCGCGCCCGCTGGTACAGGAATAGAAAGCAGTTTTCGCTGGCTCACTTTAACCCATCTTGAGGAAACAATGCCGGTTTTATCGTATACTTCTACAAACGCCATCAAATCTTTAAACGATGAGCCGACTGTGATGTTAACCTTCTCGCTTTTTTGCACCGACCATTTGTCGATCGATGTCCAGAAAGCAGACTGGTGCTGGTTCTTTTTTGATTTGATGTTGATCATTGTGAAAACAGTCGAATAACTGATTGTTTCACCGGTTTCATCCACTGCTGTTGCGGTGAGGCGGTAGATGCCCGGCTGACTGTTTACTGCCTTGTTGATATCGATCTGTTCTCCGGCCTTAAGCTGGCCTTTTGAAACTTCGACACGGGCAATTTCCTTGTCTGCATCATAGTATTTCAGGAATGGAATCGCTTTCTTCAATTCGTTTGCGGTAAAGCCTTTGAATTCGCTTTCTTCCACTGATTTTTGCATCCAGGCGTTGTGAATTTCCTTTTCGATGGTGTATTTTACCTCCACATTTTCCTGGTCATAACCATCATTGTTCTGCACAAAAACAGTTGGTTTGTTTTCAACGGAAGTAAGCAGCTGATTACTGATATCAGTAGAAATTGTGAAACGGTTTTTCCCAATGTACAGGCTCGTGTAGTCGTCGTGGGTTTCACCTGTCGGGTTTACCACAATGGCGGAAATGGAATAATATACCCCGAACATTTCATCCCATTTCTGGCTTTTGAAACGAATACTGAAGTTTCCTTTGTCGTCGGTCACCGTAGTGAATTCCATGTCGTTGTATTGCTCAACGGAACCTTTATAGCTCCATGGAAAGAAACGTTGCTCGCTTACGGATACGGTTACTTTCGCATTGGTGATCGGGTAACCGGCAAAAGCAACGGCTTTACCGGATACCGTAATGGAATCGCCAAGCGCATATTGGGTTTTGAGGGTGTCAAAAACTGTTTCGAAAGTTGGTCGTTTGTATTCTTCTGCCGTGATGTACTGGTAAGCGACGCCTTCGTTGAAGGTCAGGTAAATTGCTCCCTGTAAGAATCCTGACAACGGAAGCTGGAAACTACCGGCTACCGATCCGTATTCATTGGTACGCTTGCTTTCGCTGGCCAATTGCTGGCCGTTTTGATCGGTCGCCACCATGCGTACCTGGAAATCGGGAACAACTCCTTTTCGGGTATCATTATCGTCGTAGGCGATGACTTTATAGTTCACCGTTTGTCCGGGGCGGTAAATGCTGCGGTCGGTATAGACCATCAGTTTTGTTTTGATGGATTCCTGTCCATAGCTGTAGCGGTACAGGCGATCACCCACGCTGTCACCTTTGTAAATGACGGTGTAATTGAATTCGTTGGTAAAATCAGCTTCTGAAATCCCGTCACTGTTGGTCGTGGTTTCTTTCAGTTGCATGGTGCGTTCCTCGTTCATGGCGTACACCCTGCGCGTGTAGCGTACCTTGGCGCCTGCTACCGGTTTGCCGGTTTGCTTGTTGACTACCTGGATACGGTTGCGGTTGTTCTCGCTGGATACTTTTACCGACAGCTCAGTTACCTGTACCACTTTATAGGCAAAATCCGTTTCATTGGCCAGTGTGTCGGTCATGAAAATAGCTGCAAGCTTTTCTTCATTCGGCACCAGTAACACTACGTAAGTTCCTGTTTTGGTGAAGGCCGGCATCAGGAAATCCTTGCTGTGGGGCAGCATGCGCTTGTCTTCATCGAAGGTCAGCTGCTGCGTGTACACTTTCTCCAGCGTGAGCTGTTTCAGGTAATTTTCAGAGTATTTATCGTAATCTTTTTTCACATGGTACACCACCATGGTTGCATTGTTGAGGTTGCGGTAATCCACCCCGATAAGCTGTGCTTCGTTGAGGGAAAGATCGGTCTTGATCCGGAATTCCAGTTCATTGTCCAGGATAGCCGTCTTCAGGTCTTTCAATTGGCCGGCAACTTCCGAATCCGGGAACATTTTCAGGGATGCTTCAATTTGTGCCAAAGCCCTTACCAGTTCGTCGGTTGGTTTGGTGTTGTTTTTCCAATGGTAGCTTCTACCGATGCTCACCAGGTCGTAAGCGATGTTGATCGTAAAAATAGCCGCGCTGGAATGATTTTTCGCCAAAAGTCGTTTTTCGGCCGCAATCCAGGCTTTTTGTTTAAGCTCATTAACGTTATTGGCATCGGCTCCCTGGTAATTGGAAGACACGAATTGAACACGTTGCTGCAGGGTGTTGCTGTAGGCTGAGTAGCGGCCTTGTGTCCAGTGCAGCATTTCCATTGCGTAAAAAAGCGGAAAAACCAGGTTGTCCCTGCGCGTAAAATCACTCGAAGAAGGAAGGGTTTCGGTCGGAGCAAAGCTCAATGAATCTTCTATTTTTATCGTTTCCGATGGATTGTAGTAATAATAATAGCGCGTAAAATCACTTTGGTGATTATTGATATAGCTCTGCGCCATGAAATCAAACAAGGTCGGGTAGCGTTTCACCATCTCAGGACGCGGATCGGTTGTATACTCCGGATCAAAACGGCTGTGGTAAAATGTGAATTCCGAATCCCACTCCATAAGTGCCTGTGCCTGGTTGAGCGAGGCTTTATCGTGGTAATTGACAAAATCGCGACGGTTTTCTTCTGTCAGGATGATGCGTTTGTCGCCCATTTTCCAGGGCTTGCTTTCTTCATTTTCCGAAAGCTCGCGGTAGTTGAACCAACTGCGGAGGTATAAGTGCGTGATATTGCTGAGCGGAAATGGCAGGTCGTCGGCACGTTCGCTATAATCCCAGATGATTTCCTGCTGTGCTTCGCTTTCCAGCATCGCGTTGTCCACCATGAACGTGATTTCCTCCATTGTGCGCCAGAATTCGGAAACGTTTTTATCCGCAATGGCTTGTTGCTGCAGGCGTTTTAATTCTGTAAGCGCTTTGTTGGGAAGGCCGTTTTCGATCAGTTCATCTGTTGTTGACCAATCATAGGTCACCGGCTTTCCCGTGTATTTGATAGCGGGGTATTGCTGAATACCAAGTGGATTCTGCGCGTTGAGCATCGATGAAATGATCAACGAGAGAAGCAAGGGCAGGAATGAAAATTTCATTGTTTTTTTTCTCAAAGCTACTCGTTATTAGCAAAAACTGCTAGTGAATTGGACATAAACTTATTTCGCATTTGATTTTAGTTCGGAATGCTCTGAAAAAGCTGTATTTTGAACCGATTTTAAAGACGCCGCTATGGTAACCATTGAGCAATTGCGTGAATTAAGCCTGGCTTTCGCCGAAAGCACCGAAGAACCTCATTTTGAAAAAACCTCTTTTCGGGTGAAAGGAAAAATCTTTGGCACCTACAATGCCCCGGAGCATCAACTGGTTGTGAAGCTCTCGGCTGTTCAGCAATCGGTTTTCGGAGCGTTCGACAAGGCGGTTTGTTATCCGGTGCCGAATAAATGGGGATTGCAGGGCTGGACGATTGTGAAGCTTGCATCCGTAGAAACCGATTTTGTACTGGACATCCTCCAAACATCCTATTGCAATGTAGCGCCGAAGAAACTGGCGGCAATCTACAGCAACCCATGATGCATCAGCTCCCGACACCTCAATTCCGTGGAAAATGGCGCCGTTTTTTCGGTAAGGAATACTTTATCCTGAAGCGTCGGTGGAAATGGATCCGGGAAAAACAAAAATGGGCTGTTTCCAAAGCAGCGTCCGGTGATTGGTTTGAAGTAAAATCACACCGTTCGATGATCCTGCGTCCGCTGAAAGACGTGGAAATGTACCTCCAGGAAAACAAGCGCACCAACCTGCGTATTGCCATTCAGCCAATTAATAATATTGTCATCAAACCCGGTGAAACGTTTTCGCTGTGGAAGCTTGTTGGCCGCCCGACTGCCCGAAAAGGCTACCTCGAAGGATTGGTACTGCAAAACGGCACGATTCAAACAGGTATCGGTGGTGGCCTTTGTCAGCTGGGAAACCTGCTGTTCTGGTTGTTTGCACACAGTCCGCTGACGATTACCGAACGTTATCGACACGGTTACGATGTATTCCCTGATGTGAACCGGAATGTGCCGTTTGGCGCCGGGGCCACGCTGTCGTATAATTACATTGACCTGCAGGTGCGCAACGATACCGATTGTGTTTTCATGATTTCCCTTTGGCTGGATGAAACCTACCTGAACGGTTCACTGAAATCGGACCAACCGCTGGAAATGGTTTTTCATATCGAAGAACGCGACCACCAGATGAACCAACAGTTCTGGGGCGGTTATTCACGGCACAACCGCATCGTGCAGGTGTGTACATTCCCGGACGGAACATGCGCAGAGAAATTGCTGGTGGAAAACCATGCTATCATGCGGTACAACCCGTTTATTGAGAACAGATAATCGCTTTTAATTTAACCACATAGGGCCATAGGAAACATAGATGTTTGGTGACTTTTTTATCGATGCTAACATTTACTTAAAACGAGGAAAATGTCGGAATGATGAAAATGCTGGTGGAGAATCATGCCATCATGCGGTACGACCCGTTTGTTGAGAATAGCTAATCGCTTTTAATTTAACCACATAGGGCCATGGGAAACATAGATGTGTGGTGACTTTTTTATCGATTCTAACATTTACTTAAAAAGAGGAAAATGTCGGAATGATGAAAATGCTGGTGGAGAATCATGCTATCATGCGGTACAACCCGTTTATTGAGAACAGGTAATCACTTTTAATTTAACCACATAGGGCCATAGGAAACATAGATATGTGGTGACTTAATTGACGTTGAACGAATTCAGTTTAGTTCAGAGCTCCATTATTACACGCTTGACCAATTAGCTAAACAACACTTGAAGCCCGGGATTTTTGGAATTGTTCAATCAATTTGATTATGCTCTAAAATCCCGTTGTTAACGACCATTTTCGTGACTCACCGGGGTATTGACTGATTTGTAATCTATGTGCACTATATGGTTAAATTCACGAATCGCCCAGGCAGTTTATGGTTTGATAATCAACACCGATGGCGTATGCGTCAGCCAGATGCTCTGTGTTTCAACGGCCTTGCGCCAGCTGTCGTGGCTGATGAGCATTAAATCCTGCTGCTGCATGAATTCTTTTTCGAGCTTGCGTTCGGTATGCAGTGCAATGTGGTTCGGTGCCACCTGTTCGATCGAGCGAATGGATTCCTTGATCTCCGGGTGCTGTTTGATCACACCGGCCGCATCCAGGATGCTGATACGCGCATCGTTGTGGTGGATCAGCTTTTGCGCGTACACCAGCAGGAAGCTGTCGTGGAGTGAGAAAATCGGCAGGAATATGTTTTCCACTTTCTCCAAATCCTTGTCGATCACGATTCCCACCGGTATTTTCGATCCTTTGATGATCTGGCGGGTACGTTCGTCGAATACCGTGTTTTCAAACAACGGTTCTTTACCGGTGATGGTTTCGTAGAGACGCTCAGGGTTGATCAATTTGTTGGTGAAACCCAATACGCGACCCAGTAACGAACCTTCAAATACCGATCGACCGATACCGATCATCATCAGGTCAAAATTACCGCCGTTGGCTGTATCTGTAATTTCCTTGTCGATGTCTACCGTTGGGCGGAACATGGTCGTCACGGGCAGTTGCAGCTTGCGCGCTTCCGATTTTACCTGCTTAAAGCTTTCGCGCTCGTATTCTTCGGCGTTGTACTGGTTCAGGTCGTTACTCAGTGAAACGTGCAGGGCAGTTACGCCGGCATTGTCGAGCGATTTACGGATAAAGCTGTTGGCCAGGCGCAAAAGGGTACGTCCGCGCTCAGGACTTCCAAATGAAACCAGGATTGTGTACTTGGTTGAATTGACACTTGCCTGTTCTTCCAGCTGCGTATCTTTTTCCGGGATCAGCCAATTGATCAAATCGATCAGCGGGCCGGTCATGAACGTGGTAACGAGGGCCATCAGCACGAGCATGGTAAAGATCTCATCCGACAATACGCCCAGGTCGTAACCGATGTTCAGCACCACAAGCTCCATCAGTCCACGGGTATTCATGAGCGCACCTACGATGAAACTTTCGCGCCAGGATTGTCCCACAAATCGCGCTGCAAGGGCCGAACCGAGAAATTTACCGGTCACGGCAACGGCTACAATGATCGCTGCAATTCCCCACAATGACCAGTCGTTGAGCAAATCAATGTGTGTACGCAAACCGGTGAACACGAAGAAAAGCGGCAATAGTAACACCAGGGCAACGTCTTCGATTTTTTCAATGAAAATGGCCCGGAAACTCAGGCTCGACGGCATGATCACACCGGCCATGAACGCGCCGAACAGGGCATGAATCCCGATGACTTCCGTTAAGTAAGATGAAACGATGAGTGTAATGAAAAAGATCGCAACGACCGGTTTGCTAAGGCTTTCCTTGCTGGAGTATTTTTCCCCCAATCGCTTCAGGAACGGCTGCACCACTTTGAGCATCAGGAATACATAGAGTATTGCCGCCAGAATGATGTACAAAGCGCTTAGAACGGAGCCTGCTTTCACAATGGCAATTACCGCTGCCAGGATACACCATGCAGTGATATCGTCGGCGGCAGCGCAGGTAATGGCGATGGCTCCGAGCTTGGTTTTTGTCAGTCCGCGTTCCTGCACAATCCGCGCAAGTACGGGAAAGGCGGTAATACTCATCGCGATACCGATGAAAAGCGCAAATGAAAGGAAGTTGATGCCGTTTGGCGCAAATGCATCGTAGACAAAGTAGGCGAGCGCCACGCCCAGTGTAAACGGGAAAATAATACTTGCGTGACTGATCACGATAGCGTCATTGGCTTTCTTGCGAAGAACGTTTAAATCGAGCTCCATGCCCACCACGAACATAAACAGGATCAAGCCGATCTGGCTCAGGAACTGCAGGTTCCCCAACGATTCTTTCGGGAACAAAAAGCCGGAAAATTCAGGGAAGTACATTCCGAATAAAGACGGACCGAGCACAATACCTGCAATGATTTCACCGATCACGGAAGGCTGGCCGATCTTTTGGCAGAAGAAACCTAAAATTCGCGCCGCAATGATGATGGTAATGATTTGCAGCAGGAGAATCGCCAGCGGATGGGTTAAGTTATGAAAAACCGTTTCCATGAACTGGTCCCAGGTAGAAGCCGTAACCTCGTGAGAAGGCTTGGGGATACTTTTGGGAATGTCTTTGTGGTGGTCTGCGACCTGTCTCAGGGCGATGAGCCCGGTGTGAGAAAATATTTCCGTGAGTTGATTATAAACAGCAGGAATCGTTTCGTGATGATGAACAGTATCCTTGCGTTTTTCCAGACCTTCTCCCCAGTGAACGATTCCAAAAATCAGGGCAGAAAAACCGCCGATGGTCAGGATGTAAAAAAGCAGGTTTCTGATACTCTTCATGGTGACGGATTTCTTAGTTTGGTGCAAAAGTAAATCGTGATTTTACAGCTTCGCGAATCCCGTTGAAAGAATGTAATGAAAAGGTGAATTCATGTACCGAACTTTCGGCTCAGCTTTTCCAGGAATTCTTTCCGGTAGTTGTCACTTAATGAAAAATGTCGCAGGTTTCCGTTTTTCGCCTTGAAAGAAGTAAAGACGGTTTCGCCTGTATAGCCCGTCACAAAAGAGAACCCGATGACTTCGCTTTTGGAAATCCGGCAAAACTGCTCGTCAGGAAGCAGGCTCAGCAACTGCTCGAAAGACATGTTTTTGATGATCCATTCCTCGCCGGTTGAAAGAGTCACCAGCTTATCGCGCCGGTCAATGGTTTCAGAAGAAACAGCCACAACCTGGTCAGATACCAGCCGCATTTTTCCTTTCGAAGTGTTGACGTTCAGTACCACGGGTTTTGCAGCGCGTTGTCGCAGGATTTGTACTACTTTTTCGATCGCTTTTTCCAGGCGTTCTTTTTGAACGGGTTTCCGCAGGTAATCAACGGCGTCGATGTCGAACGCGTCGGCAGCATATTCGTTGTGGGCGGTGGTGAAAATAACCGGAAGGTTGAGCTGCATCGCCAGGTCGAGCCCGGTCAACGAAGGCATCACGATGTCGGAAATGCAAAAATCAACCGAAAGCTCCGGCAAATCATGCAACAGGTTTACCGGGTTGTCGTAAGCCCGCACGACTTCAATATTCGGGATCGCCTCACACAGCGTACGCAGGTAGGCCAATGCGAGCAGCTCGTCATCGATCAGGACGCAGCGATATACCTCAGACATGCAGCTGGAGTTTTAACTGTGCGCTGAATACCGGTCCTTCCGAGATCATCATGAGTTTATAGCGTTCCGGATAAGTGATTTTCAGGCGTTCTTCAAGGTTTTTCAGCCCCAGTCCACTGTTTTTCCTGCGAAGCGGCGATTTTTCACTGATCCGGTTGCTCACTTCCAGTTGAAACCAGCCTTTCTCAAGTTGAAAACTGATGGAAATAAACGATTCCGGTTTTTGAAAATCGGTGTGCTTGAAGGCATTTTCGATCAGGTCGACCGTTACGAGTGGCATGATGCGCAATTCGGCCCGGTTCTCGTTTGATTTTTCAATTGTATTGCGTACACGCAGGTCGAACAGCGGACTCAGTTTCATGCGGTTGATCTCGATAAAATTGGCGGCAAAAGCCATTTCTTCCTCCAGGGAAACGAAGGGTTGATCACTGTCATATAAAATGTAATCCAGCACACCTGAAAGCTTATCCATGGAATAATAATTCTGGTAAGCGTGCGATTGGATAGAGTTTAATGCATTTTTAAACAGGTGCGGATTGAGCTTGTAGCGCAGGGTTTTCAGCTCGCTCGAATGCATCATGGCATTGAGTTCCTGGTTGCGTTCCGAAAGATCGGCGTGTTGTTTTTTGAGCCTGCGCAGTTTCATACTGATTAGCAGTATATAGAGCGCTGCCGCCAGAAGCAGAATGGATAATATGATTACTGCGAACAACATAAGACCGATTTCAGGTCAAAGCTACCGAAAATTATCCGGTTGAAAAATTTGTTGCCGAATAGTCTACTTGTTTGATAGATTATTTTAATTGAATATTGGCGCTTTGATTTCCGTTCGTTTTTTTTTCACTAATTTCGCGCGTCACAATTTTTTAATACAGAACTATGTCATATTTGTTTACCTCAGAATCTGTTTCTGAAGGACACCCGGATAAGGTAGCGGATCAGATTTCTGACGCGTTGATTGATAACTTCATGGCTTTCGACCCGACATCAAAAGTAGCGTGCGAAACATTGGTAACAACGGGTCAGGTAGTATTGGCCGGTGAGGTAAAAACAAACACCTATTTGGACGTACAAACCATTGCCCGCGAAGTGATCCGTAAGATCGGCTACACGAAGTCGGAGTACATGTTTGAAGCAAATTCATGTGGAATTCTTTCGGCGATCCACGATCAGTCGGATGATATCAACCAGGGGGTTGACCGCAAGGTGGATAACAACGATTTTGAAGCGAAAGCAAATGCCCAGGGTGCAGGCGACCAGGGAATGATGTTCGGTTACGCAACCAAGGAAACCGAAAACTACATGCCGCTTGCTTTGGACCTGGCCCACAAGATTTTGCAGGAATTGTCGACCATTCGTAACAACGAAAGCGAGGTGATCGGTTACCTTCGTCCGGATGCAAAGTCACAGGTAACAATTGAGTATTCTGATGACAATGTTCCGCAGCGCATCGACAGCATCGTGGTTTCTACCCAGCACGACGATTTTGCGACCGAGCCTGAAATGTTGGCAAAGATCAAAGAAGATATCATTTCAATCGTGATTCCGCGTGTGAAAGCGAAACTGAAGCCGGAATTGCAGGCCTTGTTCAACGACCAGATCACGTACCATATCAACCCGACAGGAAAATTTGTTATCGGTGGTCCTCACGGAGATACCGGTTTGACAGGCCGTAAGATCATCGTAGATACCTATGGTGGAAAAGGTGCTCACGGTGGTGGTGCTTTCTCAGGAAAAGATCCTTCAAAAGTAGACCGTTCTGCGGCTTATGCGACACGCCACATTGCCAAAAACCTGGTTGCTGCCGGTTTGTGCGATGAGGTATTGGTACAGGTTTCTTATGCCATCGGTGTGGCTAAGCCATGCGGATTGTTTGTAAACACTTACGGAACTGCGAAGGTGGATTTGACTGACGGTGAAATCGCTCGTAAAGTAGAAGCGATTTTCGACTTGCGTCCGTTTGCGATTGAGCAGCGTTTGAAACTGCGCAACCCGATCTACAGCGAAACGGCTGCTTACGGCCACATGGGACGTAAAAACGAAGTGGTTACCAAAACCTTCAAATCTCCTGACGGAACGGTTGTTTCACGCGAAGTGGAATTGTTTACCTGGGAAAAACTGGATTATACAGATAAGGTGAAAGCGGCTTTCGGGTTGTAATAATCCTTGTTATAAATTTTAGTAGGGTCGCGATTTATCGTGGCCCTTTTTTGGTGATAATCCATTTATATCCAATATATACTAAGCTGAAAAACAGGAAGTAGATCAGGAAATCCAGTAAAAAACCATTTATATAAGTGCCTTCGAGAGCATCTTCATTAAACGTTGTTTCGTAGTAGAAAGTGAAAGGGAAACCATGTTTATTCCAAAAAGTTTCCTGTGATTTGATATGCACGTAATGCTGGATCATTCCAACCCCCAACACACCTATGAACGAAACAAAACCGATCACAATACACGTGATGACCCATGAAAGCAGCCAGTATTTCTTCATCTTAATCAATAATACTCAATCACAATCGGGGCCTGCGAACGGATCAATTGTTTCAGCAGGCGCTCCAGCGGTGCTTTGGCTTTCTCTTTCAGGCGCAGCTTTTCGCCGGTAGCAATCATTTTCGTGCGTGCCTTTCGGATCAGTAATTGTCGTTCATAATCTTTCCAGGTCCCGTTTTCCACAAAAATATCCGTGTTTCGCGGCGTCAGGTTAATCGAAAGCAATTCCGGCTTCGGAAGGCTGATCACCAGTTTACCGTCTTTTGGAATCACGGTGAAATCCTTGCGTTTCAGATCAATTCCGTAAAGCAATTCGCCTTTTACGACCATCGTTAGTCTTCGCTTGACATTACTGCTTGAAATACCGTGCTTGGCCTGGTCGGGATCCATGAGTTTTTCGAGGTTTCCCTGGATTTGCTCGGCCGTAGTCTTGTACAATTCCAGTGAATCAACCACCACTTCGTCGCGGAATTTAATGGTGTTCAATTCCACGATCTTGCGGATTTCTTCCACATGCAAAGGCGTGTCCTCGATGGCGTAGCCCGAACCTGTTTTTTCAGCAAAAAAGCGCTGGTACAGGATATAACCGACCACTACAATCACACCGACAATCAGGAGCCTACCGATCAGTGTTCTTAGTTCGCTTATCTTGCTTCGTTCCATGAATGATAATTTCTTCAAATCCTAAATTCTTGTAAAAGTCTGTGAGGAAAACAATGGCGTTGGTTTCGGCATCGTTGAGAATGTTGAGTTGTTTCATATCCTCGCGGATCGATTTTTCGCCCAAACGCAGAATTTTATTCTTTTCCTGCTGGGAAAAATCGAACCGGAAACCGCTTACGTCCACCATTTCGGTCTTGATATCCTCCGGATTCATTTCAAACGAAATGATCTCTGCCTCGGGCAGCTGAATCTCGATCTTTTTCCCGTCGACCTTGATATCATCGGCTTTGAGCTTGTTGAGGTTCACGCCCGCTTTGATCTTTGCTTTGCAGCTGATGAGAATCTTGCGGTCGCCCCACGTGTACCATTCGCCTTCATCGTTGAGCTTGATGATCTTGCCAACGGTATATTCACTCGTGGAAAGCGTGCCAATGGTGCGAATTTCGAAAATCTCTTTGTGACTCACAGGCGTTTCATCGGTGCCGCAGCTATTCAATACAACTGCCAATGCCAAAAAGAGGTATGTGAAAGTTTGTTTCATAGCTAAAGGATTTTACGAAAATGGTGCCAAAGTCATGGCCTGAATGCCCACCACCAGCGCACGGTCGTCGATATTAAATTTCGGATGATGCACGCCGTAAACGATCCCTTTTTCTTCATTGCGAACACCCAGGCGGAAGAAACAAACGGGTATCTCCTGCGCATAGTAGGAGAAATCTTCCGAAGTCAAACGAATAGGAAGTGTTTCAATATTTTCCGCACCGAAATGGGCTTCGGCAATGGTTCGAACGGCTGTTGTAAGTTCCGGATCGTTTTCAAGGAACGGGTAGCCTTTTGAAATAGTCAGGTCGGCAGTAGCGCCGAATTGCGCGCAGGTATGCTGCACATGCGATTCGATCAATTCCCAGGCTTTGGCGCGCCAGGTTTCGTCCATGGTGCGGAAAGTGCCTTTCAGATGTGCTTTTTCCGGGATCACATTTGTGGCTCCCAGCGCTTCAAAATGCCCGAACGACAGCACGCATGGAATTTTCGGGTCGCAGTTCCGGCTTACGACCTGCTGCAAACCAACCAGCAATTGCGCGCCGATCATGATCGGATCGATGGTTTGATGGGGCGTAGCGCCGTGTCCGCCTTTTCCGTTGATGGTAATGTAAATTTCGTCGCAGGAAGCCATGTACAAACCGGTTTTAAAACCCAGTTTTCCGGTTTCCATTTCCGGGAAAACGTGCAAAGCCGCCATGGCGTGAACGTCGGGATTTTTAAGTGCTCCGTCGGCGATCATCAGCGACGCGCCACCCGGATTTTTCTCCTCGCCGGGCTGGAAAAAGAGCTTCACCGGATGAGGTAATTCATTGCGCAGCTCGAGCAGTAATTCGGCTGCGCCCAATAAAATTGCCGTGTGCACATCGTGTCCGCAGGCGTGCATGATGCCTTCTTTGGTCGAGCAGTACGGAACGTCATTAAGCTCGTGAATCGGCAAGGCATCCAATTCCGACCGCAATCCGAAACAGCTTTGGTTTTCGGTATGATGATCGCCGCGAATAACAGCCGTAATACCCGTTTCAGCCACATTTGCTTTGAAAGGAATGTTGAGCGCAGTCAATTGTTCCGCCACGTAAGCCATTGTTTCGCGCTCAGCATACGACAACTCCGGGAAACGGTGCATGTGCTCGCGGTAAGCTTTCACTTTAGCGAATAATTCTTCTGACCGTTGCACAATAAGGCTATGGAGGTTATTCTTCATTTTTGTACAGGTTGAATCCGGAGCGGATCATCATAAAGGCCACATAAGCCATGATGCATCCGAAGATAATTTTGACGATGGCCGGCGAGATCTTCAATGAAAGTTTTGAACCGAAATACCCGCCGATCACGAAGGTGGAAGCAATGATTAAACCGTATTTCCAGTTGAGATTACCGGTTTTGGCATAGTTCATTGTCCCCAAAATAACAACCGGAAGGGTGAGGATAAACAGGCTTGTTCCCGTGGCCTGGTGTTGAGTCAGGCCTAAAAAATAGACCAATGCCGGAACGATAATGATGCCGCCGCCGACACCGATAAATCCGCTGAGCGTACCCGCGAACAAACCGATCAGCACCAGGATCAAAATTGTTTCAAAAGGCATTTTTCCGGTATTCATTTGGTAATTCGTAGAACCAAGATAGTTATTTTGAGGTCAGGACAAAGCCTTGCAGTGGAAATGGGGGTGATTTTGGATTTTTTGTGAATTTGGGATGAATTTCCGGGTAGGAAAAAGGCACGTAATATTGCAAATTTACGAGTGATTGTTTGATATGCCAATTTGCAATATTACGTGGGATAGTTTGACGTTGAATTTGCGTCAATTTTTATTGCACCAACAAGTTACATCCCCGCAAATCCGCATGGTCAAACCGACCCATCAGCTGCAGCTTTCCATCAACGATCTTCCCCAAATCCTGCGTAGCAATAAACGCACACGAATACAGGTTGGCCAGGTCGATCACATTCACGCCCCCGGTTTTGCCCTCATCCACCAATGCGAACGGGTCGTTGACATCGCGCAGCTGCACCTGCATCCACGGTGGAAGGTCGAACAATCCGTTTTTGTCGCTGTAAGCCTGCGATAATAATTCGCTCATTCCGTATTCCGAAGAAATGAAAGCACAACCGAAGGCTTGTTTCAGTTGGGCATGCAACGCTTCCTTGGTCATTTCCTTTCTGCGACCTTTCATACCACCTGTTTCAATGATCTGCACATCGGAAAGGTCCACTTGCTGTTCTGCCAGGTCGAGCAGGGCATACGATACCCCGAACAAGACCAGCTTTCGTCCTGTTTTTCGGCCTTGATCAATGGCATTCAGCAGTGTTTCCGGGTGGTTGAGGTAAAAGCCCGAAAGCTCGTGTTTCGTCGCGCGGACCAGGTGATCGACCATGTAAACCAAACTCGATTCGCCTTGTTCTACGTAATTGGGCAGCAGTGCAAAAATGAGCTGGTTTTCGAGCGGACCGATGAAATGTTCGTAGGTTGGTAAAAAGGACCGTTCGTAGAGAGAAAGGTCGGCAACCAAATGCTGCGAACGTTCCATACCGGTTGTTCCGCTGCTCTTAAACATGGTTTGGGGCTGCATTCCTTCAGCAATAATGTGATGGGTTTTGAAGAACGAAATGGGCAGGAACGGAATGTCGTTTACCGATTGCGGTTCGGGTTTTCCCAGTAAATCAACAAATTGCCTGTATACCGGGACATGCCCGCGCTGAAAATGATAGACTTCCAACGCCAGCTGATCAAACTCTGTTTGAGTCTGAATGTTGAATATTTGATCAACCAGTTGCACGTGGCAAAGGTAATGAGCTGTTACGAACTTATGGAGCTATTGTACAGATTGATTGATCCCAATGACAAAAATAGTATTTACCGCAACGGTTCAGGTAAAAACGCCCGTTCTGAAAATCTGGGTATTAATACTGTAGTTAGCTCAAAATCAAAGAGGTAGATTTGTCTTGTCTACGAAGCTTCACATTAGGCAAAGGCGGTTACCGAAAAGCCTTACGAGTAGGTAATTTGTAATAATAATAATCACTATGAACAACACTATTCACATTGTACAAAACCAGTGGGGCGGAAATTCTGCACCTTGGAATCCGGGCGGGGCCTGGGTAATTGGCTGTCGCCAGGGGCAAAACGTAGTTGCCGTGAAAATTTCATCAAAAGACGGCGGTAAAACGCTCAACGGAACCATGACGTATGCGGGTGAAGGCCCGATTGGTTTCAGGGCTACGATGACCCAAAACAACAATTATGTAGTAGAAAACCAGTGGGGAGGCGATTCAGCTCCATGGCATCCGGGCGGAACCTGGATCATCGGTTGCAGAGTAGGCCAGCACGTGGTTGACGTGAACGTTACTTCTGCGGATGGCGGCAGTACGCTTACAGGAACAATGACTTATGACGGCGAAGGGCCAATCGGTTTCAAGAGCCAGCAATCTGCCGGTGGTGTATACGATGCACAGAACCAGTGGGGAGGCGACGCTGCACCATGGCACCCTGGCGGAGAATGGATTATGGGCTGTCGTGACCAGGATGTTGTAGCTGTTTCGGTTTCTTCATCCGACGGCGGTAAGACACTGAACGGAACCATGACGTATGCTGGCGAAGGCCCGATCGGGTTCAAAGCCTCTTTGTACGGAAGCAATAACTACGTGGTGGAAAACCAGTGGGGCGGTGATTCTGCTCCGTGGCATCCGGGCGGGACCTGGGTAATGGGTTGCCGCGACGGTCAAAACGTTGTAGCGGTGAACATTTCATCGGCTGATGGCGGAAAAACCTTTAACGGAAGCATGACTTATGCTGGTGAAGGACCAATCGGCCTGAAAATGTCGATGATTTCATAAGATCAACGTATGAGAAGGAAGGGAATGCCATTTGCGGTGTTCCCTTTTTTGTTTCAGCTCATCGGGAACCACAAATGGAAGGTTGTACCTTTACCGACCGAGCTTTTCACCTGGATCTTCCCGCCGTGTTCCTCAACGATCAGCTTCACGTAGTACAAACCAAGCCCGAAACCTTTTACGTTGTGCAGGTTGCCTGTAGGAACGCGGTAGAATTTGTCAAAAATAAGCTTGATGTCCTCGCGCTTCATCCCTATCCCGTTGTCGGCGATGGAAAGCAGGAAACCGTTGTTCTGGTTGCTGCTGCGGATGACAATGTTGGGCGTCTGTTCGCAGTATTTCACGGCGTTGTCGAGCAGGTTGTAAATCACATTCGTCACGTGAACCGGATCTACCATCAGTTGATCATTGGCAGCTTCCAGTTGCAGGGTAATTTGTCCGCCGCTGTCGGTTTGATTGAGGTCGAAACTTTCTTTGGCATCCAGGATCAATTCATGGATCGACAGTTTTTCGCGCGAAAGCACCAGTTTGTCCCGATCCAGTTTTGCCACGTTCAGTACGCGCTCCACCTGGTTTTCAAGGCGTTTGTTTTCCTTGTAAATGATTTCGGCATAACGCTTTAGACGATCGGGATCATCTTTAAAATCACCGCGCAGCAGCAGTTCGCTTGATAGTCCGATGGTCGAAATCGGCGTTTTCAGCTCGTGGGTCATATTGTTGATGAAATCGGTCTTGACTTCCGACAAACGCTTTTGTTTCAGGATCACGTTGATCGCAAAGGCGAAGAAGATCAGGATCAGCGTAATAATCGCTACCAGGTAGAGCCATGGTGAAGTCAAAGGTGCTGCGGCATCGATCGGGTTGCTCTTGACGTTCGGGAACAGCACGGTAAAATAATGCCCGTCTTTTTTCCATTCCAGTTTTTCGGAGGTAACACCGTTCATGCTGTCGCTCACCGGTTTGTAGCCGCTGGTTTTGGTATAGCGGATCATGTTCCCGAATACAATCGAATCGGTGAAACAGTCATAGATCCCGTATTGGAAATCCTGGTTGAGACTTTGTTCATCGAACTCACGTTTCAGCAGCTGTTCCAGGTAAAAAGGATGCAGCTCTTCCGTGATGTCTACCGAAAAATAGTTGGTGCTGATTTGTTTGACGGCGCCGTAAAGGTCCATTCGGTCGGTCGCATTGTGGTTGATTTCCTCCAGCACATTGCGCAGCGCGATATGGGCGTGTTCGGAAAACTGTTTGAGGTTGAGGCTGTCTTCCTTCTCCTGGATCTCGATGTTTACCTGCTGTGCCTGCAAGGTCTTCCGGATCCAGAAAATCTGGATAAACAAGATACTCGCCAGCGAAATGATGCCGAGTATGATAACCGCATTGACTGTTTTCCTGTTCATTTTTTAGTATTGCTCCATCGTCGGGTCGATCTCGCTGGCCCAGGCCAGGATTCCGCCTTCCAGGTTGTACAGGTTGGTGAAACCGTAATTGTCTTCCAAAAAGCTGATCACGTTACCGCTTCGTTTTCCCGAACGGCAGTGCACGATTACCTGCTTGTCTTTGCTGATTTTGTCAACACTGTTCGGTACTTCGTTCATCGGGATCAGTTCACCGCCAATCTCGCAAATATCGTGTTCGTATGTTTCGCGAACGTCGATGAGTTGGAAATCGGCGCCCTGGTCTTTCAATGCTTTCAGTTCAGTTACAGTAATGCTTTTCATGAGTTGTTGTGTTTGATGACAAAATGTTGCGTAATCGGTTTCAAAAATAAAGTTTTCCGAAGCGTTGTTCAACGGATTTAACGGATCTTTATCAAAATAGAATACCTGTTGGGAATGCGATAATGCGTTTAATTGTAGAAATTTACCCGAGGCCACTTCTCCGATACCGGTAATGATCTTAATCGCTTCCATTGCCTGCATCGACCCGATGATAGCGGGAATGACGCCTATCACACCTGCTTCCGCGCATGATGGTGCTTCTTCTGGCGAAGGAGGAACGGCAAACAGGTCGCGGTAGTTGGGACCAGTATTTCCATCGGCATCGCGGTAATTAAAAACGGAAAGGGTTCCTGAAAAACGGACCACGGAACCATGTACGTTCGGTTTCCCGGACAATACACACGCGTCGTTGATAAGGTAACGGGTCTGGAAATTGTCGGTGCCGTCGATTACAATGTCGTAACCGGAAATCAGCTCCATCACGTTTTCGGGAGAAAGGTATGTTTGGTAAGCGTTGACCGTGATTTCAGGATTCATAGCCGCTAAACGATCTTTGGCGGCCTGTACTTTCGGTTTCCCGCAATCATCGGTGGCGTAAAGTGGTTGGCGGTGCAGGTTGGAAAGTTCCACCGTGTCATTGTCCACAATTCCCAACGTACCGATTCCGGCTGTGGCAAGATACGTCAGGACCGGACAACCCAGGGCGCCGGCACCGATTACCAGTACACGCGCATCCGATAGTTTTTCCTGGCTCACTTCCCCGAAACCGTCGAGGTGGATTTGCCGCTGATACCGTTTTTTTTCCGAAGCCGAAAGCATACACAAAGTTAGGTATAGCTTTAGCGAAAAACAACGATTGTTCATTTTGGTATTGCCCAAAACGAACCAAAAGGCACTTCATCAAGGAAAAAGCAGGGTAGATTGAAAACAAAAATCGCGCAAGGCATGCGCTACATTCTGCCTTGCACGATTTCATCTCAGGTTGCTACTCCTTCACGATCAGATGAACGCTTGTTTCATCCAAAGCTGTCAGTTTTATCATATACGTTCCTGCTTTCAAGGTGTGCAGGTCAAGTGTGGTCATGGCAGATTTCTTGAAATTATGAGCGGTAGCATAAACCAGCGTCGCACTGCAATCGTAAACTTCGATTGTGGCTTCCTGCGCTTTTTTCGGGCAGATGAGATACGTTTCATCGCGTGCGGGATTCGGGTAGACAATCACGTCCGTGGCGTCACAGATCACCGAAAACGGTCCGTAAACCTCCGATTTGCCGTCGATATCCCATTGGCGGATGCGCACGTATTGTGTTTCCTGGTTTTTGGCAATCGGAAGGGTATAGTTGGATTGTTGGGTGGTGGTGCCGTTTCCGTTGACCGTTCCGATAACCTGGTATTCCATTCCGTTGCGGCTCATTTCCACATCATAGCGATCGCAGTTGATTTCGGATTCGGTAGTCCAGCTCACAGCTACGTTTTCGTCCTGGCAATTGTACTCAAATGCGCTAAAGTGAACCGGAAGTGAGCCCAAAGGACCGAAAAGATACGATGTTCCGGCACCCGGCCATGTTACGTTGTTGTCCATTGTTACAGAACTGCTGGAAGTGCCTGAAGCAACCGTAACACTTTGGAAACTGGTGCTGCCGTCAACGAGAATCCCTACGCTGTAAGCATCGTTAAAATCGGTCCCGGCGCCGTAAACGAACTGGATCATGTTGCTTGTTTCGAAAAGCCATACCTGGAACAACTTATCGGCTGCGCCTGACTGTCCGGCGTACGAAAGGCTGTATTCCACGATCAGCTTCCGGCTTCCGGGTGCGCCTTTGAGCTGGTATCTCACGAAACCATCGACATCCGTGGAATTGTCGTCCCAGTAAGGAAGCAGGTACGGTCCGCTGAGGCTCCCCATAAGGTTCACATCATCTGTCACGGCAGTTGTTCCGAGTGCCAGTAATCCGTTGGAAGAAACGGAAAAATCGGTGTAATCAATACCATCGTAATTGAAGGTGAAACCGATATTCTCCTGTGCGGAAGCGCCATTATCAACGCCTGTTCCAAGTATGTTGGTAAATGAGCCTGTTTCGAGCGAGACTCCCGTTGCCGATAAAAATCCGTAATCGCTTAATTGTGCCCGTGCGGAGGACGAAATTGCCATGAAGCAACAGGTCAGTGCAATGACAATAAAATAAATTCGAAGGGTGAAGTTTCTGAATCGATTTGCTTTGTTTCGGTGTATACTAAAGCGAATCGAAGTGCTGCCGGTAGCAGCGCTCGGGTAACATGTTTTCATAGGGTGTGTTTTAATAGATAAATAGTGTGTTGCAATGCTTCAGCCGCTGGTAAGGCGGTTTGTAAAAAATGATGCAAGAGAAACGAAGTGTTGCAAGAAATTTCCCTGGCACAGGAGGAATCATTTCATAGGCAAATGTTTTTTTTCAGTGTTAACAATAGTGTGGTAGAGATACATTATTCATCTACTTGCCTGAAAGTTACTGTTTTATTTTGGAATACCCAACTTTTTTTTCGGTTAATTTACTCCGAACAAAGGGACGGATGTTATTGGTGGTAACAATAACATCCGTCGGTTTGTAAGTAGTGATTAAAATTATTCTGTTAGTTCAGAATAATAAGTACATAGGTAATTTCTTCAAGTAGTGAATAGTTACAGTAAGTCAACAAAAAGCAGTACAGTCAATAGTAAAATCCTGTTTTGATCAATAAATTATTACGAGTCGGTCCCTGTCAGGGAAACCTGAATTAATCATGGAGAGATTGGAAAAAAGAAGCCCGGGGAAGTGTTTTCTGCAATGTTGGAGCATTGCTAAACAGCTATGGATACAAACGTGAGCCGGTGGATGAATCGAATGATGCCTTTTTGTTTTTAACAGCAATCTTCACCGGTTTGTAAAGGCTAACTTAAGAAATAAAAACAGACGAGTCAAGGTTTTTATGATAAAAAAGAGTTGTTTATCTTTGATTTTGAATTGTTTATGGATTCAAATAACCGTTTTATCGAATTGAAAAACCTGCTTTAATAGCTGGGTCAGGATATTTTGTGGGGTCGCGATTCATCGCGACCCCACAAATTTTTATTAGAATCCGGTAACCCCGTTTACCGTGGTATACTTCAAAATATTCTTTTTATCCGGGTGGATGCGTGCGAATGCCGATTGCACTGCCAGCGTTCCTTCGTGGAAGCCGCAGAGGATCAGTTTCAGCTTGTTTTCGTAAGTATTCACGTCACCGATAGCGTAAATTCCGGGGATGTTGGTCGAATAATCAAGCGTATCGACTTTGATGGCGTTTTTCTCGATTTCCAGTCCCCAGTCGGCGATTGGCCCCAGGGAAGGTTTCAACCCGAATAACGGGATAAAATGATCCGTTTCGCGGATGATCTCGCCTTGCGTAGCGTGTTGGATCTTCACCGATTTTAGTTCGCCGTTTCCTTCCAAACCAACCACTTCGGCTTCGGTAATCAGGTTGATCTGGCCGCTTTCAGCCAAATCGATCACTTTCTGCACCGAATCCAGGTGGCCGCGGAACGAGCTGCTTCGGTGTACCAAAACCACTTCTTTGGCAATTTTCTTTTCCGCCAGGAAAATCGACCAATCCAATGCCGAGTCGCCACCACCTGCAATCACACAGCGTTTTCCACGGTAGAATTCCGGGTCTTTGATGATGTATTCCACGCCCTTGTCTTCGAAATCAGCGATATTGCCAATCGGTGGCTTGCGTGGTTCAAAAACACCCAATCCGCCGGCGATCATGACAATCGGAGCTTCGTGTTGCGTGCCTTTGATAGTGGTTACGATGAATTTATTTTCAGCTGTTTTTTCGATCGTCATGGCCGCTTCACCCAATGTGAAACCCGGTTTGAACGGCGATGCCTGCTCCATCAGGTTGTCTACCAGCTCGCCCGCCAATACAGATGGAAATCCCGGGATGTCGTAAATAGGCTTTTTCGGGTAAATTTCCGAACATTGTCCGCCTGGCTGTGGCAATGAGTCGATGAGGTGGCAGCGCAATTTCAATAATCCGGCTTCAAAAACGGTGAATAAACCAACCGGACCGGCGCCTATGATGATAATATCTGTCTGAATCATTTTGATCTTAAAAGTGATGCAAAAATAGCTATTTGCCTTAAATAACAGGGTAGCTTTTTTAGTGATTCAGCCCGTGGGAATAAGCAATGTTTTAGTGGGCAGAGAGGGATGAAATATTCGCTGTTTTTTGGAGGTCTTATTCGGTGAGGCCTTTGTTGTAAATCGCGGCTACAAATACCGGTATAAATGCAAGGGCCGCTTTTACACCAGCTTCTTCTTTGCTGAAGTCGCCCGAAATATTCCAGTTATCAAAGTTCTCGCTGTAAGTGGTGGTGATCCGGAAATCGTCGTTTGTTCCATCGGCATTCCAGCTGTCATAGGAATCGTTGTAGGTGGTGCGGATCCTGACCGTGGATTTCAGGTCACCGCCGGTTAATTCCCAGTTATCATAAGAGTTGTTATAGGTGGTGTAGAGTTTATAGGATTTTCCGCCGATGGAAATCTCCCAGTTGTCATAGCTCTCGGAATACGTGGTGCGAATCGTTCCCGAAGTACTGCCGATGGAAATGTCCCATTTATCGTAGCTGTTGCTGTACGTCGTGGAAAGGCTGCCGCCGCCGCCGGCGTTCACATCCCAGCGATCATAGCTGTTGGAATAAGTGGTGCGAACGGAGCCTTGTGCGTACAGAAGGACAGGGAAAAATGCCGGGATTATCAAAAGCAGTAATCGTTTCATCGGAAGAAATTTAACTGGGTTCAAGCAAAAATAATGCCTCAGTTTGAATGATTGGCGAAAAGTTGGCCGGCAATTCGTACATTCGCAACAGTTCTTTGGCTGACATCAATCAAAGCAGGTGAATGAACACCTGTTATTTATGGAACACGGGTTTGAATCCCGGGCTGTCGTGCAACTGTGATTTCCTTCGGGAATAAGCCAGATACATACGGATTGATGATTGGTTGAGCATCACGAGAAGTGCTTGAGCCTTATACGATTGTCTTTTCAAAGGACATATTGTATCTATGCGATTCGCTTTTCATTAACAAAAACAACATGGAATTGGAAGAACGAATAGCAGCATCCGAAACCCGCATTTTTAAAGCGGTATTTCCCAATACAACCAATCATTACGACACGCTTTTCGGCGGAACGGCCATGCTTCTCATGGACGAAGTGGCTTTTATAACCGCTACCCGCTTTACACGAAAAGTTTGTGTGACGGTTTCTTCCGATCGTATTGATTTCAAACAGCCGATCCCAGCCGGAACAATCATCGAATTGGTAGGCAAAGTAACAAAGATCGGTACCACAAGCCTGGATGTGAAAGTGGACATTTTTATCGAAGAAATGTACAGTGACAGACGTACAAAGGCCATTACGGGCAGTTTTACCTTTGTGGCGCTCGACGAAAACAAAAAACCGACTAAAATCAATGCGTTATGATGAAGATAGTCATTTTTTCGGCAATCAGTATGCTTTGCTATGGATCATTACAGGCCCAGTTTGCCGGACCGGTCGGTTCGCCTACTACAACCGCCATGTACAAAGACAGCAGTGCTTTTGTGGCTTGGGCTGTCAATTGCACGGTTCAAAGAGGCTATCTTGATATTGCCGATCCGGGACTGGGGACTGCAAGTTACGGTGATGCGGCAATGGCTGCAGGAATACCGGGTAACGGAGTTGTAACCCTGGGTGACAGCGGTGTTGCCGTACTGACTTTTCTGAACCCGATCATGAATGGTCCAGGTTTCGATTTTGCTGTTTTTGAAAATGCGTTCAACGATGAGTTCCTGGAGCTTGCTGTTGTGGAAGTGAGCAGTGATGGCGAAAACTTTGTTCGTTTTCCGGCGACTTCCAATACGCCGAATGATGTACAGGTAGGCTCGTTCGAGAATTTTGGTGATGCGACCCTGCTCAACAACCTGGCGGGCAAGTACCGGGAATTTTACGGAACGCCGTTCGATTTGGAAGAGCTTGCGGGCAGCCCGAATCTCGATGTGCACGCCATTACACATGTCAAAATCATCGATGTGGTAGGAACGATCGACCCGCAATATGCGACCTACGACCAGGCTTCGAACGCCATCAACGATCCGTATCCCACGGCCTTTGCTGCCGGTGGTTTCGACCTTGATGCGGTGGGTGTGATCCACGAAGAAGATGCGGGGTTGACAACGATTCCCGAAATTTCGCTTTCGGTTTTCCCGAATCCGTTGACCGAAGGACAGCCGCTGAATATCCAATGCGAAGAGGAGATAACGTCGATAACGATTTTCCAGTCGAACGGAGTGGAGGTGTATAGCGGAAATGGGGGAGGATTAACAGGGGTGCATTTGGCAAAAGGGATGTACACGCTTAATGTTCAGACCACAAAAGGTGTGGCGGTAAGGAAATTGGTTGTGTGGTAAGGGTTTTTCGTTTGTTCAACCCCTACGGGGTTGTGATTAATAACGCATGTTATTTGCTAAAATATTGAATCCCTACGGGATTATTAGCAACGGAATTGCCGTTATACTGTATTGATGTGCGTTATCAACGTCCCGTAGGGACGCAATATGTTAGCACGAAGTGCGCAACATCCAACACAACCCCGTAGGGGTTGAACACCGCATTTCTCAGGCATATTTACGATATTTGATTTCCTTAATAATAACAAACATATGCGTTACACAGTATCGATTGACATTAATGCCCCGCTGGAAGAGGTGGTTGCCCGTTTCGATAATCCTGAGAACATGAAAGAATGGATGAACGGCCTGGTGAGTTTTGAGACTATTGAAGGTGAGCCCGGACAAGTCGGCTCGAAAGCACGGTTGAAATTCCAGGTAGGGAAACGCAGTTTTGACATGATTGAAACAATCACGGTACGCGATCTGCCTGCCCGTTTCGATGGTTATTACGAGGTGAAAGGCGTTTACAATGAAGTTGGCAACTCATTTGAGGCGATCGACGAGCACACGACGCGTTACACGTCTAACCAGTTTTTTGATTTCAAAGGCGGTATGAAAATCATCGGATGGCTGTTTCCAAAGATGTTTAAAAAGCAGTCGATGAAGTATTTGGAGGATTTTAAAGCCTTCGTGGAACGAGATTATAAGGCATAAAAAAAGTCTCCTTTGTGGGAAAGAGACTTTACAGTTTTCTAAAATGGTTTGTTATCTTGAAGCAAGATCTGAAGATTGCTCCTGATCAACACTTCCGTAAGCATCACAGTGTCCTCCTTTTGAAGAACCACAAGACGCAGCTACAACGGCCATAAAGGCGGCGATAGCAGTAAGGGCCAAAAATCTTTTCATCGTCGTTTGTTTTAAAGTGTTCAACTAGTTGCCGTGTGAAATACAAATCTATGATAATTAACGTTAATAAATAAATTTTATTATCCACATTTGTGTTTTGAAATTGTTGAAATCAAGGTTTTTGGAGGTTGAAAAGCGATTGTCGTGGCGGTATTTGATCTGCTTCGTTTTGGCTGTCTTTATCCGTTTTACTGGTGTTTCACAAGTTTCAGTGGTCTACCGGATTGATGGATTAGAAAAGATCGCTAAACGCGAAAAAAAAACGTTTCCCGACAGTGTTTCCCTTGTTAATTATTGTCAAGACCTGCAATTGCAAGCCTATAAACGCGGCTTTTTGACCTTCTCCATCGACTCGGTTAATCGCATTGATAGTGCTCATTTCGAGGTGAAAGGTGCTGTGGGAAAGCATTTCGAACGGGTCGATTTCACCATTTCCCCCGAAACCAAATCGCTGCTGCGCAAAATGGGTATTCAGCCCCGTGCCATTACCAGCACGAATGCCAACCCGGCCGTGATCAGCCGCATGCTCGACGAAATCCGCACAACGTTGGAAAACAACGGTTTTCCCTTCGCTAATGTCGGGCTGAACAACCTGGAAATCGAAGGCGATCGCATCAAAACGACGCTCGTTGTGGAAAAGAACGTCGAAGTGCGCTGGACCGCCATTCACGTGATCGGCGAAAAGGTCAATATTTCCGAGCGCTTTATCGCCAATTACCTGCATTTGGAAGTCGGGGAATTGTTTTCGCAGGAAGTTGTCAACCTCGTTCCGCTGCGCCTGAAACAGATCATTTATCTTTCCGAGACCAAGCCCGCCGAATTGCTCTTTACCCAGGAAGGCGCCGAGCTGTTCCTCTACCTGAAAAGCAAGCCCGTTTCACTTTTCAACGGAACGGTCGGTTTGCAACAGGACCCGGTAAAACTTACGTACCAGTTGACCGGTGATTTGCGCCTGAAATTACAGAATACACTCAAACGCGGCGAGCTGTTCGACCTCAACTGGCGTTCCATCCAGCCCGGAAGCCCGCAGCTGAAAATTGCAATGAGCTACCCGTATTTGTTCAATACGCCTTTTGGCATCGACGGGCAATTTCAGCTGTTCAAGCGCGACACGACTTTCCTTGAGCTCAAATCGACTATCGGGGTAAATTACTTCCTTTCTGCCGGAAATACGCTCAAAGCTTTTTACCGCAATGGAAGTTCGTCTCTGCTTGGTTCTACGGGTAGTTCGGGCACTTTCGGTTCGGTAAAAAGCAACCAATACGGTTTGTCACTGACTCATCAGACGATCGATTACCTGCCCAACCCGCAGCGCGGATTTATCTGGATGATCGAAGGAACTGCCGGACAGCGGTCGGTTACCAAAGATACGGTAGTGAGCAAATCGCTGCTTTTTGGCGGGAAACTGCAGCTGGAAACCTATTTGTCGCTCGCAAAACGCCACGTGGTGAAGCTGGCTTCGGTATCGGAAACATTTTTTACCGAGAACATCCAGCAGAACGAGCTCATGCGTTTCGGTGGAAACCTCAGTCAGCGTGGTTTTTTGGAAGATGAATTGCTTTCCACCACCCGTACCACCGCAACGGTCGAATACCGTTTTATCCTCGACCGTAATTCCTATTTATTCGCGTTTTTCGATCAAAGCTGGTACGAGCGCAACCTGACGGCTTACCTCAACGATCATCCGCTCGGCTTTGGCGCCGGCATCAGTTTCGGGACCAACATCGGAATTTTTTCACTCACTTATGCATTGGGCCAGCAGCAGAACAACCCGATCCTGCTCCGCGATTCGAAAATCCATTTTGGATACGTAGCCTATTTTTAGTCAATTATCAATTGCTGAATGATCAATTATCAAGAGTTGAATTCGTATTCTTTTGTGGAACTCCCTTGATAATTCTCCAATTGATAATTCATAATTGATTTGAAATTCTTTCCGAAACAGCGTTTATAATTTCCGAAACAGATCATGCACAATTGATCAAAAGCGTAACTTTATCCACACAAATTCACAACCCATGTTACTCAACGTTATTCTTGTTCTGGTGGCCATTTCTGCGGTGGCAGTCGCGGCATTTTTTTATGCGAAAAGCCAGCGGTCGGATGCTTCCCTGAAATCGGCACAATTGCTTTCGGATCAGCTGATAGCGGAGAAAAATGCGGTTGTTGCGGAAAAGGAAAAGGCCTTGATTGCGCATTCACAAAGCCTGAAAGAAGTAGAATTGCTGCGCCAGCAACTGGAATACGAACGCAGGAAACAAACCGAGGACGAAGCGAAATTGAAAGAACAGCTCACAGCGATCGCTAAAGATGTGGTGCAGCAGGGCAATGCGTCCATTAAGCTCGAAAATCAGTCGCAGCTCGAGCAGTTGCTGAAACCATTCAAAGAAAAGCTCACCACCTTTGAAATGGAAGTGCGCGAAAACAAGCAGAAAGGTGTGGAGCAATTCGCATCGATGGAAAGTTTGGTGAAAGCACTCTCGGAACAACATGCCAAAATGAACCTTTCAGCTCAAAACCTGGCCGATGCATTGAAGGGCGAACAAAAAACACAGGGCAACTGGGGCGAACTGGCCCTGGAACGCATCCTGGAAATGAGTGGCCTGCGCGAAGGCGTGGAATACGAAAAACAAGCCACCCTGCGCGACGAACACAACCAGGTACTGCGCCCGGATTTCCTGATCAAATTACCGGATAACAAACACATTATTGTCGATTCGAAAGTGTCGCTTACGGCATTTGAACGCTACGTCAATTCTGAAAATGACGAGATGCGCCGCCAGGGATTGAAAGATCACCTCGTTTCCATCAATGCACACGTGAAGCAGTTGGGCGATAAGAATTACAGCCACATCGAAGGTCTGCAAACACCGGAATTCGTATTGCTGTTCATTCCGATGGAAGCATCGTTTGCGCTTGCCATCCGCGAAGAGCCGGATATCTATTCCCGCGCGTGGGAAAAACGGGTGGTGATCGTGACGCCGTCGACCTTGCTCGCAACGCTGAAAACCATCGAAAGCATCTGGAAACAGGAACGTCAGAATGCGAATGCTGTAAAAATTGCAATGGAGGCCGGACGTCTTTATGATAAGTTCGTCGGTTTTATCGAAGACCTGAAACGCATTGAGAAAAACCAGAACGACGTCAACAAAAACTTCCGGGAAGCGTTCGGAAAACTGTCGGAAGGCCCGGGTAATATTGTCGGTAAAATCGAAAACCTCAAAAAACTCGGCGCCAAGGCCGGTAAGCAAATCGACCGGAATTTGTTGCTGGATGAGGGGAATGAAGCGGTTGAATAATTCATGCATGATCAATTATGAATTGAAAAATTATCAAGTCCATTAAACGGCAATAGCCACCTCCCTCAATCCCTCCTCAAGGAGGGAAGCAGGTTTCATTTCTCCCTTTAAAGAAGAAAAAGCGTCGCTTTTGATAGAAACAAGCGTTAGCGCAGTTTATGAGAGGGGTTGCCTTTCTTGATTATTCATAATTGATCATTTATAATTCAAGCTTTACTCAATAACCGCCACTTTTTAATCAATGTGAAATGGATCACAAGGTGGTGTATCCCGAATTTGGCTACATTGAACCACTATGAAGCCCTTATACACACTTTTGCTGATTTGCCTGCCGACGCTGAACGTCCGGGCCCAGGAAGTTGTGGTAAAAGGGAGCATTCGCAACAGCAATGGTTTGCCGGTTGAAAACGCCGCTGTTCAATTGGGGAAAGACCTGACTTCTTCGGATAAACGTGGCGTGTTCATCGTGAAAACACCTTACTTGCCGTTGTTGTTGAGCGTCAAACACCCGTTTTATGATCCGTGGGAAGAGGTTGTCAGCCGAAAGGGCAGGGAAGGCGATACCGTTTTCGTGGAAATTGTGCTGGCGGAACAATCCACCGACCTGGATGAGGTGGAAATCAATGCAGATCGTGTGAAATGGGTGTACCCGGTCAAAAATACGCACATCATTGATTTTGAGGTTTCGGCGGAAGGATTGTTGCTGCTTTGTAAAGAGAAAAAAAAGTACTTCCTGCGGAAAGTCGACCAGAACGATCAAACGGTGTTTGAAGTCTTAATCCGCGATCATCCCGTTTTGCTTTTCACCGATTGCATGAGTAATCATCACATTGTTTACCGCGACAGTTCCTACCAGGTCGTTGAAAAAGAAGATTCCCTGTTCCTGATGGAAGGTTTATTGTGGCAGCGCGTTCGCACGTCGTTGTACCCCTGCGTACTGGCGCACGAGCAATTGCTTTATTTCCGGGATTATGCGCAGCACAACCAAAAAGCCAATTTCACCACTTACGATACAGTTACCAATAAAAGAGCGCCTTTATATGTGGCGGAAGACAGGCGTGCAGTCCGCGCGTTAGACGAATATTATGCGGAAGCGCTCGGTTTTGTGAACGGAGAAGAACTGATCCATGCCACGGATAGCGCATCGCTGAAAAGGGACCGGGCCGGCTATCAGCGAATTGTTTTTTACGAATCGGTGCTTTCCCGTACGCCCTACGTACCCCTGTTTGAACTCAACGATTCCATTTTTTTGTTCGATCATCTCAACGATTCGCTGGTGGTTTTTGACGCGAAAAGTGCACGTGTCAGAAGCCTGGCAATCACCCATCATTTTCATCCGAAATGGGCCAACGAGCTCATTGTCGACCAGGAACACGGCCGGTTATTCGCAAAGCTGAGTTACAACGGGATGGTCCGTTTGGCCGAATTGGATCCGTATACCGGTAAACTCGGACCGGAAATCCGGTTGGAACAACATATTTATCCCACCAAAATCCAGGTGCAGGGCGATTTTGTTTATTACCTTTTCCACCATTATATCGACGACAGTATTAATTACATCTACAAACAACCGATCAATGGATGATTGTTTCGGGAAACGGCTTTGGCTGGCATGAAAAACAGTGTGCGGATATACCTTAGACGCATCTGCCTGATAGTATTCGGGGCATTATGCTGTTGGCTTCCAATTAACGGGTTTGCCCAGGAAGTGGTGGTGCGCGGGACAGTTCTGAACAGTGGCGAAGCACCGGTGAACAGGGCTACGGTTGCGGTTGAAAATAAAATGACCGCGACCAACCAGAAAGGTGAGTTTACGATTGTTTGCCCGATGCTGCCGAACGTGTTGACGATTAAACACCATTCGTACCGGATCAAGGAAGAATTTATCAATTTTCCGCCACCGGGCCAGGATACGCTGTTTGTTGTGATCCATTTGGACGAAAAGCAAACCGATCTCGAAGAAGTGATCATTTCGGCTTCGCGGATTTCCTGGGCCTATCCAAAGCCGCATGTGCACATCATTGACTTTCAGCTGTGGAACGAAGGTATGCTGCTGTTGTGCAAAGATCACAACGAATACCTGCTGCGCCTGGTGGATGAATTCAACGAGCCGCTGGTAGATCTGCCGATCCGCAAACACCCGAAATCGTTTTTCCGCGACTGTATGGGTGGCATTCACATTTATTATGCCGACAGTACTTACCAGGTAGATGTTTCGAATGATTCCCTGTCGCTGTTTAATATCCAGACACGGAAGGCGGCCGCCGAAACTATGGAAACCTGCGCCCTTTCGTCAGGGAATATCCAATTGTACCAGCAGTACGGATCGCTGCACAAGACGGTCGATTTTGTAGCCATCGATACGCTTTCACACCAGGTCATGCGCCTGTACTATGTTTCGAACCGCAAATACAAACGTGCGCTCGATGAATTTCAGCGTGAATTACAGATGCAGGAACGTTCGGTCAATGACCCGCTGGCAGATAATTCGGTCGACAACCAGCTAAAGCTGCACGCTTTGCTTGAAACCCAGCAGAAATACCTGGAGCTGCTCAACCACCCCGTTTATGCGCCTGCATTCAAGATCAACGATTCGATCGTGATTTTTGATCACCTGAACGACTCGGCAGTGGTCTTTACGAAAAAAGGCCGGCGTGTGCGCAGTTACCCGATCATTTACCAGCATCATAAAAAGTGGGATTCGCAGCTCATCATCAACCAGGAAGGAACCCGCATTTTTGCCCGTTTCGATTACCAGGGAATGGCGCGTTTACTGGAAATCGATCCGAAAAACGGTACAGTGATGCGCGAGATTAAGCTCGAAAAGCACATTTATCCGATCAGTATCCAATGCCGCGGAAATTATGTCTATTACATTTTCCACCATTACATCGATGACAGTATCAATTACGTGTACAAGCAGCGGATTGATTGAACGCAAATTGAGATAGCGTATTAATCAGAAAAACGGCAATAATAATGGTGATTCGGTTCCCGGTTTTTCAAATTCAGACGCGAAAGGAAAACGGATTTTCGGTTGGAATCTTGCTTCACATAATAGCTTATCCCGTCGATTAGAACGGCACTGTAATTCGCCGGTTTCAGTTTTGTCATGGTCTGAAAGGTCAGGTTGTCTAATCGGAAAATCTGGCTGGAGATGCGGGTTGTGTCGTTGTCCCGGTAATGAATATAGGTTGCGCCCAAACCCAACGGAAAGCTGCAGCGTTCGATTTTGCTTACCTCTTTTCTTCCATTTTTGGTAGTACGATAAGCGCGCATTACTTCAAAACCGCGTCTTTCCAGCTCAACCGGCGTTACATCTTCGGGAATGGAGAAAACACTTACCGTTTCGGGTTGTTTGTATGCGAGAAAGCATCCGAGAATTGTTGCAATAGCTGCCAAACCGACAAGTACCAGGCTTCGGAGCTTGTTTTTCCGGCGATCATGAAGAAAGGACCTGAGTTTGCTCATCTTTCAAAAATAGCAGATTTTTTGCTGAAAAGATTATTTCCCCTAAACAGGTGCAAAACCGTTTATGTAAATAACTGTATGCGTTCTGGCAATATTTTTGTGGTAATTTAGTTAATGAACAACAACGATCTGAACCTTTCTTCGATGCTTCAATCAACATGCCTGATTTTTTTCTGTTGTTTCGCGATCAGCTGTTTCGGGCAGGATTCTCTTTCCGTTCAAGAGTTAAAAGCCCGTGAAAGCTTCTGGAATATCAGTGATACGACGATCCGTAATGAAGTTGCTTCGTTCAACCGAAAAGGCGACTCAATCAAGCAGCATCCGGCGGTGAAAGAGGTAGAGCTGATTGAGATTCCGCTTATTTCCTGTGCGGATACGGTGTCCAATTTCCATTTAAAGTCGACCTATGTTCATGTATATTATTCGGATTTTGATGTGACGGAACACCAGCGCATTTATGCTGATAAAAACAATGATACGCTGTTGAAAATCGACAATCAGCCATTTTGGGGAGCCAATGGAAAATTGCCGAAACGCCAGGTCAGTGATGTGTTTTTTGTGCTGCACTCGCATTACCTGGTCGATTTTCCTGTCGAGGCATTTACCGGCATTTACGAACCTTGGCCGTGCGAATGGAGTTATCAGCCTGTCGGGAAATACGTTCACCGGGAACCATTATCCACACCAAACCTAAAGATGTTCCAATCGAAAAAAAGTCATTGCATCTACCTCTACATGCTCAACGGCGAAGGTGAAAACCGCTATGAGGTTACCTGGATCGTACAGGATGGTAAGTATTTGACAAGAGTGGTGGATGGTGGGATTTGATTTAACCACAAACCTCACGTAAGCCTCTCGTGGGTTTTTCTCTTGGTGTTCTTTTTTAATAAGCACTTCTACATTTCCTATGTGACCTAATCTGGTTAAAATTTCTGGCCAACTCCGTGGTGAAATCCGTACCTTCGCCTCACCATGAATTTTTTTCATTTTTCTCTTTCACAAACTCAACTTTTTGCTTAAATTCAGGTAAATCATGAACACATTATCAGAAGCAATAAGCAATCCGGCTGAGTTTACGGAACGATTTATCAACCAGACCAACCGCTCGGTCTTTTTAACCGGAAAGGCCGGGACAGGGAAAACGACCCTGCTCCGCAAAATCGTCGATTCCACGCATAAGCAAACCGTTATTGTGGCGCCTACGGGCATTGCCGCACTCAACGCTGGCGGAGTCACCATTCACTCATTTTTTCAATTGCCGTTCGGAGGTTTCATCCCCGAATTCATTCACCCGCCGCAGTATAATTCTGCGGTGAAGTTCGAGACCAAAGATTCGCTCAGGCGGCATTTTCGTCATAGCGGATCGCGTCAGCAATTGTTCCGGTCTATGGAGTTGCTGATCGTGGATGAGGTGAGTATGCTGCGCGCCGACCTGCTCGATGCCATGGACTGGACCCTGCGCAATGTGCGTAAGAACAATGCCCCGTTTGGCGGCGTCCAGGTGCTGTTCATCGGTGATTTGCTGCAGTTGCCACCCGTCGTGAAAAACGAAGAATGGAGCGTGCTGCGCAATCACTACAACGGGCTGTTTTTCTTTCACGCACGTGTGATCCACGAACAGCCACCGTTGTACATTGAATTGTCGACGATTTACCGACAGCAGGATGGCGATTTTATCCAGGTGCTCAACAACCTGCGCAATAACCGTGTGACACCGGCCGATATGGAAATCCTGAACCGGTTCGTACGTCCCGATTTTGATCCGTCCGAACACGAAGGAACGATCACGTTGACCACGCACAATGCCAAAGCCGACGACATTAATACCGGGGCTTTGAAATCACTCGAAGGACGATCGCAGGTTTACGAAGCCATCGTGCAGGGCGATTTTCCGCCGCATTTGTACCCGCTGGAATTGCAGCTCGAACTGAAAGTGGGGGCCCAGGTCATGTTCATTAAGAATGATATTTCGTTCGAGAAAAATTTCTATAACGGGAAGATCGGTCGCGTCGAGTCTATTTCCGAGAAGGAAATTTTTGTGCATTTCCCCGAGGAAAAACGAACCATCGAAGTCCAGCATTACGAATGGGAAAACATCAAGTATACCGTCGATGACAGCACGGGCGAGATTACCGAAGAGGTGCTCGGGACCTTTGTGCATTACCCGCTGAAGCTGGCCTGGGCGATCACCGTTCACAAAAGCCAGGGACTCACATTTGATAAAGCAGTACTGGATGTGTCGCAGGTGTTTGCGCCCGGACAGGCTTATGTGGCGCTTTCGCGCCTGCGTTCGCTGCAGGGACTGGTACTGCTGAAACCCATTTCGATGAACGGGCTTTCCAACGATCAGCAGGTGGTGGCTTATGCCGAACAAAAAGCAGACGAACAGCAGCTTTCCTCGTTCCTGGAGGAAGGGACGAAGCATTATCTCTACAATACACTCAGTACGGCTTTCGATTGGTACGAACTCGCTACGGCATGGATGATCCTCGAAAGCAGTTACAAGCTGGCCGGTCCGAAAACCGAAAAAGGAAAAGATAAAACTTGGGTGGCGCACCAAAGCCAGGCCATTCAATCGACCATTGATCCGGCGAAGAAGTTTGTGACCCAGATCACCAACCAGTTTGTGAAACCACAGCTCGACTGGAACTTTATCCACGAACGCATCCAGGCGGCCTACGGTTATTTTTTCAAACCGCTCGACAATGTATATTACTCGCTTTTGAAGCGCATCGCCGAGTTGCAGCTTATCAAAAAGACCAAACAATATGCCGACGAACTCGAAGAGCTAGAACAGCAAACCCTCGAAGTCATTCTGCGCTTAAAGAAGGTGCGTTTGCTCGTTGAGGCAGTTACTGCAGGACGTGAGCTTACCAAAGATACGGTCTGGAACGAAGAACTGAAGCATTATAAATTGGCTAAAATCGCAATTATCAAGCAAGAATTGCGTGAAAAACCATCATTGCTTGATCCTGAAGAAAGCTACGAGCATTTCAGCGACATTCTGTCGGAAGCCAAGCCGAAGAAGGGAGGGAAAGCTACAAAAGCGGAGAAAAAAGAAAAGAAAAGTACTTACGAGCAAACGCTCGAGCTTTTCCGGGAAGGAAAACCGCTCGAAGAAATCGCCCGAATCCGCCAGATGACCATCGGTACGATTTATAACCATTTCATGAACCTGGTCAAACAGGAACAGGTCGACCTGGAGGAAATCATGGCGCCGGAACGCATCAGCCAACTGCAGGATTATTTCTCAGAACTGGAAAATATGAATCAATCGCTGTCGGCGCTCAAGGAAAAATTCGGCGATAAAGTGACGTGGGAAGAACTGAAACTGTACCAGGCTTCTACCATCCGGTAATTGAGCTTTATTGGAGATTGCAACGTCATATTGTCAGCCCCGTACGGACGTAATAGGATAAAAAGGATAATGTAAAGGCAATTACCACCCTGTAGGGGCGGGACAAACAAAACAATGTCTTACCCCTAGGGGTAAAATTTCCGAACGGAATTTCTATTCTACGGGATTTCGTCCCTAAGGGGCTTCCTATAAAATGAAAATTCCGACAACTTTTTCCCTAACTTTGATTTCCAGAACAACGACCTTATGAAACTCAACGCTATCTTATTGCTCGCCGGAATGACACTTTCGTCATTTTTCGGGTACACCCAGGTTTTGCAACTTGGAAACGATACCACCATTTGCGGCGGCGCCCAGATCACATTGGTATCCACCGCTCCTGATTCCAACTTGTTTTTGTTCGTTCCGGATATGACCACCATCGATTTGGAGGATGACCAGTATTCGGGCGTGATTCCCATTGGTTTCAACTTTTCGTTTTACGATTCCACGCATAGCCACCTGCTAATTGGCTCCAACGGTGTAGTGACTTTTGATACGGTGAATGCCAATCAATATTGTCCATGGGCCATTGACCAGGCAATACCGACGGCTGCTTACCACAAAAACAGTATCATGGCGCCGTTGATGGATTTAACTTCCAGCACAATCATCAAATATGGCGTTGTGGGCACAGCTCCCAACCGGCAATTTGTCGTAATGTATTTCCCGATTGCCTACAGCTGCAACATTTCCTGCTGGCTCATGGCGGTAACGCTCAGCGAGACAAGCAACGAGATCGAAATTCACCTGAAAAACAAACCCTTGTGCAATACCTGGAACAACGGTGCGGCCATCGAAGGAATTCAGAATATCGACGGCACTGTTGCCCATGTAGTTTCCGGGCGTAATTACCCGGTTTCGTGGTCGTGCGGCAGTGACGGCAAAAAGTTTACGCCTTCCGGCCCGGCCAACTACACGATTACAGACATTCCGTACTCGTATGTGATCGATTCCACCTTCGAGATTTACTGGTCGGTGATGGACGTATTGTACCCGTATACCGATTCATTGACAGTGACGATCGATCCCAACCAAATCGGTTACGCTTTTGTGGGGGTAGCTTCATCTGATCTGTGCCCGGATTTGCCTGTTGCGCTGTCAGACAGTTCCACGATTGTTTCGGGGTCGGGAGTTTCATTCAGTCCTGTGATTACCCACGAAACCTGCATGGATGCTGATGACGGAATGGTAACGGTAAACATTTCTGCCACCGCATTGCCGGTCACGTTTACCTGGGAAGGAAATGTAACCAATCAAACGACCTTCACCAACCTGGCTCCCGGAACGTATACTTTTTCGGCTGTTGACGCCAATGGCTGCAGCGGTCAGGGTTCGGTAACCATATTGGGAAGCTCACAACCCCTTTCGGCAACGTATTCCACCACGCAGGAAGTGCAGGGAGGCGACGGTACACTCACCGCAACTACTTCCGGTGGAACCCCACCGTATATTTATTCATTGGGCGGACCTTTCCAGTCGAGCAGTTTCTTTGATGACCTTCCGGGTGGAACTTATACGCTGACCGTTCATGATGTATACGACTGCGTGTTTACGATGACAGTGACCGTTCCTTCGGTAGTAGGAATGAACGAACAAACCGCCGGTGAAATTTCTTTCTGGCCGAACCCGGTGAAAAACGAACTACACCTGCAAGCCGGTGAACAAGTGTATACCGTAGCTGTGTATACCGTTGCCGGTAAAAAGTGCCTGGAAACAACCGTAAGCGGAAACCAGTCAATTGATCTGTCAAAACTGCAACCGGGTATGTATTCTATTATCTTTAAATCCGGAAACGGAGTTGATCTTTTTGGAAAACTGATCAAGGAATAAATGAGCATGGTTCTTGCTGAATCAACTTCAACCAAATAAAACGTTAACGATTAAAACCAGTTATGAAAATTTTTGCATCACTACTCCTGGCGCTTTCATTTAGTACCGCAGCATTCTGCGACGAGGAATATGAACCGTATGAATTTTATGCCGGAGACGTAGCCTATGTATTGGGCGATAGCGTCAATATCCGCGAATCAGCCAGCACTTCTGCCAAAGCGGTGGCGGTGGTATCAATCGGTACCAAAGTGACGATCCTTGAAAAAACCGATGTAACCCTGAACCTCAATGGCTTTACGATGTCTTGGTACGAAGTGTCGTTCAACGGTGGAAAAAAAGGATACGTTTGGGGTGGAAAACTGGCGATGAAGTCATTCCGCAGTTCCAAAAACACCGATTATATCTTCCACTTCGGTTTAGAGAAAATGGTGGATGGGGAAAGTACCTACCAGATCCGGGTCGAGAAAAACCACAAGGAAGTACAGCGCTTGTCGTTTGAAGGTTTCCGTGGGGAACAAAAACCGCACGAAATCACCAATCATGGTAATCGCGGGTTGACCAACGTGGATGATGTGCTGTACGTAGATGCCAGCGCTGAATTCTGTGGTGACGACGGCGGCTCGATCGTGTTTTTCTGGTCGAACAACAAGCTGCAGCTGATCCAGAAGCTTTACCATGTGGCCGACGCGCCTGTTTTTGCCACCGACGATTTTATTTTCCCGGCTGATATGGACGGTAAAAAAGGCCAGATCCTTCTTCATGAAGAAGTAGGTGAAGATGTTTTTTCGGAGGACGGTACTTCAAAAATTGTCTACGAGAAAAATGAAACCACCGCTTACCAGTGGGATGGCAAGAAGATGGTGAAGAAATAGAAAACAGCAACGAAAGAATTGAATAACAAAGGCGCAGGACTATCCCGCGCCTTTTGTTTTATTGAATGTCAATCATCGGATTCAACGATTACCGTTTCCTGAACCCTGTCCTGATTTTCGGAGTACCCGCCTTGTTTTGTAACTCGGTTTTGATTTTCGGGGACAGGCTGTAGCCGTAATCAGCATCGAATTTGGCATACGTAATAGCCCATTCCGGTGAAGCGGGATCCAGGAGCTTTTCTTTGTTCTTTTCCAGGTAAATGGCAATCTCGTACACGGAGCGATAACCGTTGTAGGCATTTTCGCTTTTCGTATAGGCTTCGATAGCTCCAAGGACATCCTTTTTCTTCAGGCAGGCGAGTCCTTTGTTTTCCCATTTCTTTGCCTCCACGGAATCGCGTTCCTTTCTCGGCGTAACCTGGAAAGACAGGTCGGTTGATTTGTCGATGTCATAGATTTCCCGCTGACTGCACGCGATTACCGAGTCCACTTCCGGTGCAACTCCCGGGTTGTTTTCCGTAGCCAATTCCGCCAGGCTTTCCTTGGCCTGTTCCAGCACCTTGTTCGCTTCAATTTTCTGGGCAAGAACCTTGTCTAAACTGTCGCACATTTCCTGTTTGACCTTCAGTTCGTTTTCTTTCTCCTTCAAATTCGTATCCAATCGCATTCCGGTGATCACGATGTAGATATAGCCAATGATGATGCAGCTGATCCCAACGACGGGGATGAGCCGCATGAGTAATTTCTTATTGTTCATCGTCGTCAGAATTAGCGTCAGTAATAAATTTTAAGGCATCATCCCACATTTTGAGCACCCTGAAAATGCAGAGTGTGAGTGCGCCGGTTGGGGCAAGGAGTACCAGCAGCGTGCTCATGTCGCCGCCTTTGAAGCTGAAATAAACGCCGCTGATGATCAGTGAAATGGCCGAAACGGTTGTGAGGATGATGTAAACGATCCGCTCCATCCGGAAGGCGTTCATCAGCACCTGGACCTGCTCGATCCTGCTCATTTCCTTGCCGATCCTGCCCGTGGAATCCGATTTTCTTTTAGGTCTTAAAGCCATGGTCTATTGGTTTAGTTTAACTGTTTCCGTATTGTTGCAATAGTTGAGGCCTGCGCGCGCAGAAACCACGTTTTTGCAATGAACCTGAAAACAAAAAGGATAGTACATGAATAGTGCCAGTTATTGTTGTTTATACCCCCAAAACTAATTCAATAATTGGAATTTTGAATGTTTAACGCTCAATGTTGAAGGATGAGTACAAAAATGATCAACTTGGGTAAAGTTCATGAAATCTCAAAGCCTTAAAACCAGCCCTATTAAGCATTCAAAATTCAACATTAAAAATTGCCGGAGGCTCGTTAAAAAACGATAAAATCAACCTGTTTTTCTATGGAAACTCCGTATCTTTCTGTCGGTTTAATCATCCCTGCCGAAAGAACGTTTTTCGGTGAACCGAAGTACAACTGTCTCATCGTAAAACACCCAATGTTATGGCACAACGCGAAAAAATCATCAAAGGCTACATCGAATTTGAACTACTGAATGGAAGATCTCCCAATTCGGTATTCGAGCTCACGAAAAAACTGAAATTCGAGGAATCGGATTTTTACATGCACTTCGGGAGTCTGGACGCATTGCGCGCCGCTATCATTGCCGAATTTATGGTGAAAACAACTGCTCTGCTCGACGAAGACGCTAATTACGATTCGTTTTCGGCCCGCGAAAAACTCCTTGCCTTGTTCTTTACCCTGTTTGAGCAGTTCGGCACACAGCGTTCATACTTACTGGCGCGTTACAGCGAATTGAAAAAAGCACCGGAAACAAGCAAGGACTGGAAAAGGTTCATGACTCTGCTGTCGGAGCGTGCCAGCCTGATCCTGTCGGAAGCAAAACTGCAGGAGGAAATCAAGGACCGTCCGCTGATCGGCCAGCATTACGCGAAGGGAATTCCGGTAGTATTTGCGTACCTGTTCCGCGTGTGGCTCAACGATGATTCGGAAGGCCTGGCTACCACCGATGCAGCTATTGAAAAATCGGTAAACCTGAGCTTTGATATCCTGGGTAGCAGTCCGCTCGACTCGCTGCTCGATTTCGGGAAGTTTGCGTTAAAAACCAAAGTCTTTTAACCATGAAAGCAGACGATGACCAGCCACCACGTGGCGAAGGAATGTCAAAAATACCCACCTCGAAAGTACAACGCGCGGCCAAGATTATCGGCACCAGCGCCAAAGTAGGAGGTAACTACCTGAAATATTACGCGAAGAAAAGCGTCAATCCGTCCCTGTCGAAGGAAAAGCTCCACCAGGACAACGCGTCGGACATTTACGCATCGCTTAGTCAACTCAAAGGCAGCGCGCTCAAAGTAGCGCAGATGATGAGCATGGACAACGGCATTTTGCCACAGGCTTACCAGGACCAGTTCGCTATGGCGCAATACAACGCGCCGCCGTTATCGTATCCGCTTGTGCTGAAAACCTTCCAGCAGTATTTCGGGCAAAAACCAACCGAAGTATTCGATGAGTTTTCGCGCGAAGCTGTGCATGCAGCCAGCATCGGCCAGGTGCACAAAGCACGCAAAGGCGACAAACAGCTGGCAGTGAAGATCCAGTACCCTGGCGTTGCCGAATCCATCAGCTCTGATCTGAAACTGGTAAAACCACTCGCGATTCAATTGCTCAATATGAAAGCTTCCGACATGAAGCAATACATGGAAGAGGTGGAAACCAAATTGCTGGAGGAAACCGATTATGTCAAGGAGCTGAAAAGCGGCAACGAAATCGGCGAAGCCTGTTCGTTCATCAAAGGACTTCGGTTCCCGGTGTATTACGAAGAATGGTCCAATAACCGCATCCTGACGATGGACTGGATCGACGGACTGATGTTCCCCGAATTTCTGAAAACCGATCCGTCGCAGGAAGTGCGCAATGCCATCGGGCAGGCCATGTGGGATTTTTTCCTGTACCAGATGAAAGTCCTGCGCAAGGTGCATGCCGACCCGCATCCGGGCAACTTCATCATCGACGCCGACAATAACCTGTGTGTGATCGATTTCGGTTGTATCAAGGAAATTCCCAACGATTTTTTCGTGAATTACTTTCAGCTGCTCAAGCCCGAGGTGATCAAAAACCAGGCGCAGCTCGACGAAATTTACGTGCAAATCGAGTTGTTCCGTCACGACGATACGCCTGAACAACGCAAAGTGGTACAGCAGGTTTATGGCGATATGATCGGTTTACTGGGCTTGCCGTTCCATACCCCGACATTCGATTTTGCCGATGAAGCCTACTTCCAGCGCATTTTCGCGATGGGCGAGGAGATGTCGCAGAATAAAGACCTGCGTAAAATGAACAATGCGCGCGGTTCCAAACACGCTATTTACATCATGCGTACGTTTTTCGGGTTGTATTCGCTGATGCACAGGTTGAAGGCGAATGTGACGTTAAACTATTCCCTGGATTGAGCGGATTCTTGATGATTGATTTTTGATGTTGGATTGGACGGCGATTAAAAAAGGCGCGGGATAAATCCACACGCCTACATTGTTTTATGTTTTCCGTAATCGTCGATATTGAATGAAGGTATAATCAAAAATCCAACATCCAACATCAAAAATCAGTTGGCCATTTCACTCATAAACTTAATCCGCATCAAACGCAATTCCTCTTCGGAATAATCGCCGTCCAGTTCGTGGTAGGCAGTCGTCAGGTCATCGGTTTCGGCTTCGGAGAAATACTCGAAGATTTCTTCCTGGTTTTCAGGGTCCAGGATTTCGTCGATGTAATAATTGATGTTCACACGGGTTCCGGAAGAAACAATCGCTTCGATTTCCTCGATCACTTCGTCCATCGATTTCCCTTGTGCGCGGCCAATGTCTTCCAGCGGCAATTTGCGGTCGATGTTCTGGATCAGCTGTACTTTCAGTCCGGACTTGTTGACCAATGATTTGATCACCAGGTCCTGCGGACGATCAATGTCGTTTTCTTCCACGTAATTCTTGATCAGCTCGATAAACGGCAAACCGTAGCGTTGTGCTTTCCCGGTACCGACACCCTGAACATTGGTCAGTTCTTCGATCGTGATCGGGTATTGCAGGCACATGTCTTTCAACGATGGCTCCTGGAAGATCACAAACGGTGGGATGTTGTGCTGTTTTGAAAGCGATTTGCGCAGATCGGTCAGTAATTCGTATAAGGTCTCGTCGAACGCGCCGCCTTTTCCGCCTGCAATAATGGAATCATCGTCGTCTGTGCCGGAGAAATCATGCTGCTTGAGCAAGGTATACGGTCCAGGTTTCGCCAGGAATGCGCGGCCTTTTTCGGTGAATTTCAACGTTCCGTAAGTTTCTACATCCTTGTAGAGCAGTCCGCCTACGACTGTTTGGCGGATCACCGCGTTCCAGAAATGCTCGTCTTTTTCTTTCCCGATTCCGAACATCGGCAACTGGTCGTGACGGTAACTCTTGATCTCGGCCGTTACGCCACCTGATAAGAAAGCGCATACGTGTTTCGATTTCTGCATTTCCTGCAACAATTCCACCACCTGAAGCAGCTGCAATACGTATTCGGAACCTTCGAAACGCTCGCGTGGATGGCGGCAATTGTCGCACATTTCCGAGCATTGTTTTTCGTTGAATTCCTCGCCGAAATAATGCAGGATAAACTTGCGCCGGCATACGGAGGTTTCACTGTATGAAACAATTTCGTTGAGCAGCTGTTTCCCGACTTCCTGTTCGGCAACCGGTTTCCCCTGGAGGAATTTTTCCAGTTTTTCAATGTCTTTATAACTGTAGAAAACGATGCACTCACCCACACCGCCATCGCGGCCGGCACGACCTGTTTCCTGGTAATAGCTTTCCAGCGATTTCGGAATATCGTGGTGGATCACAAAGCGTACATCCGGCTTGTCAATCCCCATTCCGAAGGCAATGGTAGCGACGATCACATCCACTTCTTCCATCAGGAACATGTCCTGGTGACGGGCACGCGTGTTGGCATCCAATCCTGCGTGGTAAGCAAGGGCGTTGATCCCGTTTACCTGCAGCAATTCGGCCAGTTCTTCCACTTTTTTGCGCGAAAGGCAGTATATGATCCCCGATTTTCCGGCACGTGCGCGGATGTACTTGATGATTTCTTTTTCGACCTGGCGTTTCGGGCGGATTTCGTAGTACAGGTTGTCGCGGTTAAACGACGACTTGAACAATACCGCGTCTGTCATATTCAGGTTTTTCTGAATATCGGATTGCACTTTTGGCGTTGCCGTTGCCGTCAGGGCAATTATGGAAACGTTGGAAATCTTTTCGAAGATCTCGCGCAAGCGTCGGTATTCCGGCCGGAAATCGTGTCCCCATTCCGAGATACAGTGTGCTTCGTCGATTGCGAAAAATGAAATCGGAACGGAGGTCAGGAAATCGATGTTTTCCTGCTTGGTCAGTGATTCGGGCGCTACGTACAGCAATTTGGTTTTTCCCGCGAGAATATCGTCTTTCACGCGGTTGATCTCGGTTTTACTCAGTGAAGAGTTCATGAAATGCGCAATCGAATCGTGATCGCTCACGTTGCGGATCGCATCCACCTGGTTCTTCATCAAGGCGATTAGGGGAGAGACCACTATGGCCGTTCCCTCTGAAAGAAGCGCCGGAAGCTGATAACAGAGTGACTTTCCACCACCGGTAGGCATGATTACAAATGTATTCTGCTTGTTTAATACATTGGTAATAATGTTCTCCTGCTGCCCTTTGAAACTGTCAAAACCAAAAAACTTACGTAGTGCTCCTTTTAGATCTAAATGATCCATAAAGTTTGAATATTAGAATGTTACCTAAATTAAATGTTAAATCGAAATTAACCAAATGATTCCGAGTTGCCGGGTAAAAATCGGCAACCATACTAAATTAGGTGATAAAAGTGGAAAAAACAACTATTAATGTAAGTTAAGGTTAAGAAATTCTTACGCAGATCAGCAAAAACGGATGGTTCGAAAAGCTAAATTTTTAGCACGAGTATTTACCACATAGGCACATAGCTCCACATAGAAACATGGAAGATAAATTACCCCGAATTTATCAGCACATAAAAACTATATGCCTATGTTTTCTATTTGCTCTATGTGGTTAAAATGAATGATCCATATTCTACCTTCACCTGAGCGTCCTTTGTGTTCTTTCCGGCAAGTCAAATTGATCATTTTCCTTTGTGCCTTTGTGGTGAAAATATCCTTACTTTTGCAGACGAATTTTTATGGAAGAGCAAAACGAACAGCAGGGTAACATGTCATTTCTCCAGCACCTGGAGGAATTGCGCTGGAGGTTGGTGAGATCGGTAGTGGTGATCCTGGCGATGGCCATTTTGATCTGGTGTTACCAGGACTGGATCATGCGGAACATTTTCATTTCCATGAGTAAGAAGGACTTTGTCACCTTCGAGTTTTGCTGCAAGTACCTGCATTTTATGTGTGTGGAAGAAATTCCGGTTGACTTCCAGAGTACCACCGTCAGCGGACAGTTCTCGTACGGTTTGATGATGAGCTTCCTGGGCGGCGTGGTTGTTTCGTTCCCCTACGTGTTTTACCAGCTGTGGAGTTTTGTGAAACCGGGCCTGAAATCCAATGAAAAACAGATGGTCAAAGGCATCGTGTTTTACGTCAGCATGCTCTTTTTCCTCGGAATCCTGTTCGGTTATTTCGTGGTTACCCCGATGAGTGTGCAGTTTTTCGGTACGTACCAGATCACCAAAGAAATCAAGAACAACTTTACCATCAGCTCCTACATGAGCATGGTGCTTTCGACAATTTTCTATACCGGACTGTTCTTCCTGCTGCCGGTAATGGCCTACATTACAGCCAAGATCGGTATCATTTCTTCGGGCTTTTTGAAGAAATACCGCAAGCATGCCATTGTTGTGGTATTGATCCTTGCCGCGGTCATCACACCACCCGATATGATCAGCCAGATCATCGTTTCCATCCCGATCCTGTTGCTGTACGAAATCGGGATTATGGTTGTGGTACGTGTAGAGAAGAAACGGGCCAGCCAGGAGTAACAGATGCTAAACTTATTTGAGGAGTAGAATCTGCCTCCCTCCTTGAGGGAGGACTGAGGAGGGTGGCTTACTTTGTAATATGCTCTAATTTTGGCCACCTCCCTTTATCCCTTCTCAAGGAGGGAGATGGTTCCTCCCTTGGAAATCAGATAGTCATAGATCTATTTAAAACAGTGCTTCAACTCAATTTCTATTTAACAAAAACTCACTTTTCTTTCTCGCTTCAATTGCCTATTTTTAAGCCTTCATTATGCGATTAACAGGCTTACTTCTTACATTCCTCTGTGCATCACAGGTTTTGCTGGCCCAACAGACCAGGATAAGTGGCCGGGTCACAGATGCTGCAACGGGTGAGACGATGCCTCTTGTGCGGATCGTATTCCAGGATTCCAAGATCGGGACCGAGTCTGATTCGTTGGGAAATTACGTGCTCGAATCGTATTACGCTACCGACAGCGTCCAGTTTTTCATGGAAGGATATCGCGTTCTGACGCTGGCCGTGCAGAAGGACCAGGTGCAGGTGATGAACGTGAAAATGCAGGAGAAAATCGATGACATCGAGGAAGTACTGATCCGTCCGCCGGATGAATTCCCGTCGACCACTTTGCACAAAAAAGTCATCGCCAACAAACCGATCAATAACCGCGAAAAGCTGGGGTCGTACGGCTATGAGCTGTACAACAAGATCCAGATCGACCTGAATAACATCGGTGATAAATTCACGGAGCGCGATGTGGTGAAGCGCCTCGACCTGGTACTGAATTACCTTGATTCGGTGGATGGAGGTGAGACTTATCTTCCGGTGATCCTCAGCGAGAATATTTCGCAGTTCAACTTCAAGAATAACCCGAAAAAGCGGAAAGAGGTTGTTTCGGCAACACGTATTACCGGTGTCGAAAACCTGCAGCTCAACCAGTTCCTGGGCGAAATGTACCTCGATTTCAATATCTACGACAACTACATCGTCTTGTTCAACAAAGCGTTTGTGAGCCCGGTGGCTAATTTTGCCCGCACGTATTACCGCTTCTACCTCGAAGATTCGACGTTTATCGATAACCAATGGTGCTATAAGCTTCGGTTTACCCCGAAACGCACAGGCGATATGACTTTTGAAGGGGAAATGTGGATCCACGATACCACGTACGCGGTGAAGAACATCAAAGCGTCTATTTCTCCCTGGGCGAACATCAACTACGTGCAGGACCTGTACCTCGAGCATCATTTCGACCAGGTGGAAAAGGAGGTGTGGATGCTCACCGAGGAAAAGATGATCATCGACCTCAAGATCACGAAGAAGACGGAAGTCTACGGTTTTTACGGCAGGAAATATACTTCGCGGCGCAATTTCGAGATCAACGTAGCCCACCCGGATGATTTTTACAAAGCGGACAATACCGTCGAATTTGAGGAAGGGGCCAAAACCCGCGACGATGCTTACTGGGCCGCTCACCGGCATATTCCGCTGAGTGAGCAGGAGGAAGGCATCGACGAGATGACCGATTCCCTCAACAACGATCCGTTTTTCAAGTTCCTGAAAAATGCGACCTATATGGCTTCGACCGGTTATTACCCGCTGGGGAAACTGGAGATCGGTTCGATCCATTCGCTGATTGCCGTGAACCCGGTGGAAAAATTCAGGACCGGGCTTGCGATTCGTACCTCCAATGCGTTTTCGCGCCGCTTTGAAATAGGAGGGAAGGTGTATTACGGTTTCGGGGATGAACGCTTCAAATACGGCGCTGTGGTCCGTTACAACATTACGCCGAAAAAGCGGGGCATGTGGACCAACTATTACAATTACGACATCGAGCAATTGGGGCTTTCGCCCACGGCTGCTTCGGTGGGTTCTACGTTTAGTTCGCTTTTGCGCACCGGTCCGCTCGATAAACTGACGTTTGTTGCCAAGGTGGGTTCCAACCTCGAAAAAGATGTGGGGAAAGACATCATTCTTTTCGGTGGCGTGGAATGGAAGGAATACACGGCGCTTGGTTTGGCGAACTACGAACGTTACAATGCCGACGGTGTTCTTGAACGCATTTCGAAGATCCAGACAGCCGAGATCACGGCGCGTTTCCGCTGGGCGAAAGATGAAGAATTCCTGGCCGGATCGTTTGACCGAACTTCCATTCGTTCCAAATACCCGGTGTTTTCCCTCCAGGGAATTTTCGGGGTGAAGGGCGTTTTCGGCAGTGATTACAACTACCAGAAAGTTGAGTTTTCGATGGAACACATTCGCACCGTCGGGGTATTGGGACGTTTGCGCTACCAGATTACGGGCGGCTATATTTTCGGAACAGTCGCTTACCCGTTCCTGAAAGTGCACGAAGGCTCGCAGTCGTACTGGTTGTATACCAACTCGTTCAACCGCTTGTCGTTCTTTGAGTTTATTTCCGACCGCTACGTTGGCGCATTGGTGGAACAGCACTGGGAAGGTTTGTTGTTCGACCGCATTCCGCTGATCAAAAAACTGCAATGGCGACTCGTAACAACGGGAAGAATGACCTACGGAGCGATCAGCAGCCGTCACCAGGAAGCGATGTTATTGCCCGATTTCACCAAGAAATTCGGCAATACGCCTTATGTGGAACTGGCCGTGGGGATTGAGAACATTTTCAAAGTGGGCCGCGTGGACCTGGTTTGGCGGGCAACGCATCTGACGCCGGATATCAGTCCGTTGGGTGTACGGGCGCGATGGGCGTTTAACTTCTAGGAATTTTCAATTTTTAATGTTGAATTTTGAATTGGGGTTTTTATTGTTGCCAATTCATTCAACATTCAGCATCCAACATTATTATATTTGTCAGGTGAAGTTATATACAAACAATATCAAAAAGACCTACAAGGGTCGCGGGGTGGTACAAGGCGTATCGGTGGAAGTGAACCAGGGAGAGATCGTTGGGTTGCTTGGTCCGAACGGTGCCGGGAAAACGACGTCGTTTTACATGATGGTCGGCCTGGTGAAACCCGATGAAGGTGAAGTCTACCTGGACGATACCGAAATCACCCACTACCCGATGTACAAGCGTTCGCAGCTGGGAATCGGCTACCTGCCGCAGGAAGTTTCGGTGTTCCGCAAGCTGAGCGTGGAAGACAATGTGATGGCGATCCTGGAAATGACCGACATGACCAAGCCACAGCGCAAGGAACGTTTGGAGCAATTGCTGGAAGAATTTCACCTCACGCATGTGCGCAAAAACCTGGGGAACCGGTTATCGGGTGGTGAGAAACGCCGTACCGAAATTGCCCGTGCTCTGGCAACGAACCCGAAGTTTGTTTTGCTGGATGAGCCGTTTGCCGGCGTTGACCCGATCGCGGTGGAAGATATTCAAAGTATTGTTTCCGACCTGCGCAAAAAGAACATCGGCATCCTGATCACCGACCACAACGTGCAGGAAACCCTGTCGATCACCGATCGTGCGTATTTGCTGTTTGAAGGCAAGATCCTGACGTCGGGTACGGCAGAAGAGCTGGCGAATAACGAACAGGTACGCAAGGTGTATTTGGGGCAGAATTTTGTGCTTAGAAGGTCTTGATTTTAGAGCCTGAGATCCAAAAAAGGAGGGTGAATCCAACTTCCCGCTTTGGAGGGGGACAGGGGGGAGGACATCACGAATCCACATTCACTGTAAGTTTAACCTTCAAAGCCTCCACGACGTGATTCAACTGCATGTGAACTTCATGTATATTGTTGATTACATCTCCTTCAGAAAAACGCTGAATGGTATATCCCAATGATTCCAGCTTTCGTTGGCGATATGCATCATATTCACCTTTGTTGATATGGCTGTTTCCATCAATTTCGACAATCAAACCGATTTCGTAAGCAAAAAAATCGACGATGAAACGGTCTATCGGGCGTTGACGCTTAAATTTCACCCCTAATTGATTCCTGGATAAAACAGCTTTCCACAAATATTTCTCAGCACGGGAAATGGTTTCCGTACGTAGTTCCCTTGCAAACTTACGAAGTTGTTTGTTGTAATAATGGTTGTTCATTTTCGCTGGTTCTTCTATTGAAGATAGGAAAATGAATTGGAAAGAAAAAGTTGTGATAGATTTTCCTCCCCCTTAGTCCCCCTCCAAAGGGGGAAACTGGATTCACCTTCTTTAAGGGCGTTGATAAGTTCTGTTACAACTTTCGAACCGGCTACGTCATCGCACGTTTTCTGTGCTCACTTCCTGGGAATGGAGCCGGTGATAAAGCAGGGTTTATTTAGTTAGCAGGGACTCTCAAATCAAATTGGTTTGGATCTTTTTCCGGGAAATTTCTTCGGATTCCCCGACCGCTTAGGAGATGGATTTTGCCACCACCAGGGATTCTTGTTTCCTGATGGTCATCCAATTGACCGTTTCACAAATTCCCACAGCACAATTCCGGCGCAGACGGACACATTAAAGCTGTGTTTGGTGCCGAATTGCGGTATTTCGATGATGTAGTCGGAGGCGTCGATGACGGATTGGTCTACGCCATTGACTTCGTTTCCGAAGACGAGGGCATAGGGTTCGTCGGGCAGGTTGGCGACTTCCTGCAGCAAGGTGGTTTTTTCGGCTTGTTCGATGCTGCAGACGCGGATTCCCCCGGCTTTGAGTTCCTGTACCAATTCATCGATGGAGGCGCGGTATTCCCAGGCAACGGTATCGGTGGCGCCCAGGGCTGTTTTGTGGATTTCGCGGTGCGGTGGTGTTGCGGTGATGCCGCAGAGGTAAATCTTTTCGACGTTGAAGGCATCGCCTGTGCGGAAAAACGAGCCGATATTGCTCAGGCTGCGAATGTCGTTCAGGACGATGTAAAGCGGGAATTTTTCCTGGGCTTTGAAGGTTTCCTCGTCAACGCGGTCGAGTTCCCATAATTTCAACTTGCGATTCATGGGGCAAAAATAGCAGATTTTCAGGAGGCGGGGCGGCTTAATTCTCCTTCGCCAATGCAGCGTCGGGCTGCGGGAAAATGCCCTTGCGGGTCATGGCTTTCGTTTTTTTGTCGAGCACGAGCTGTTCTTCCACAATGCCGCCGTTGAGGCGCAGCGTTAATATGAAATATGCTTTTTCGGTACCGGTAATTTTCCAGGTGCCGGTTTGGGTGGAATTTCCGAGCTGCTGGGTTACGCCGTCTTCGGAAAGGATGATGGTGATGGAAGCCGAACCAACGTCAACAACATCGGAACCGATGTCCATTTTGTAGGCCGGGACCGTGCCTTTGTACGTACCATAGAATTTCTTCTTCAGGTGCTGGCCGAAACCGGTAGTCGCCACAAGCAGGAAGCAGATTATAAGCCAATTTTTCATCAATACGGTTCTTCTGACCACGGCAAATGTAACTAAATAGGAGTTGAGAGCCAAAACCCGAAGTTTCACCACAAAGGCACAAAGTTTTTTTGGAAGGATAGACGTGTTCTCGTAAATTATGAATTAGGGAATTATCAATTATCAAGGCAGCCACTTTATAATTGATAATTCTACCATTTATAATTCAAACCTGTCCTTTTTCCTTATACAAGTCTAAAGGTCTTTGTGGTTCCATTTATTGTTTCAACAATCATACCGACTTATCAACCGGGTGCTTGACAGCGGCCTGATAAAATCGTAATTTCACGCTTGAATTTTCAGCACCATGAAGCAATATCACGATTTATTACAGCATATTTTGGACAACGGAACTCCGAAAGGCGACCGTACGGGAACAGGAACGTTATCGACCTTCGGGTACCAGATGCGGTTTAACCTGGCCGACGGTTTCCCGGTTCTGACGACCAAAAAGCTGCATTTGCGTTCGATCATTCATGAGCTGCTGTGGTTCCTGAAAGGCGATACAAACATCAAGTACCTCAAAGATAACAACGTGACGATCTGGGACGAATGGGCGGATGAAAACGGCGACCTGGGCCCGGTTTACGGTTACCAGTGGCGTTCATGGCCTACGCCTGATGGCCGTCACATCGACCAGATCACGAATGTGGTGAACCAGATCAAGCACAATCCGGATTCGCGCCGTATGATCGTGAGCGCCTGGAATGTGGCGTATGTGGATGAGATGGCGCTGCCGCCGTGTCACACGATGTTCCAGTTTTACGTAGCGGAAGGGAAACTGAGCTGTCAGCTTTACCAGCGTTCGGCGGATACATTTTTAGGCGTGCCGTTCAACATTGCTTCCTATGCCTTATTGACGATGATGATCGCGCAGGTGTGCGGTTTGCAGCCGGGAGAGTTTATCCACACGCTGGGCGATGCGCATTTGTACAATAATCACCTGGAACAGGCGCAGTTACAGCTGAGTCGCGATTGCAGGGCGTTGCCACAGATGAAGATCAATCCGGAAGTTAAAGATTTGTTTGCGTTTACGATCGATGATTTCGAGTTGGTGAATTATGATCCGCATCCGCATATTAAGGCCGCTGTCGCGGTGTAATTCTTGATGTTGGATGTTTGATTTTTGATTGGGTTCCCAGAAGAATCTAAGATTTGATTACTCAACCAAGTTTTGGTTGTTCGAGTGAATTGAGATTTGTAGAAAAATCTTAATCCAACATCAAAAATCAAGCATCAAAAATTAATCTACTGGCAGGAATCGCGGTATAGGTCCATGTATTCAAAAACGCTGACGATGGCTTCCTGGCGCATATCTGGGGTGAGAGCTGCGTTGGTTCGCACGGCATCGGTGAGTTTGAAGACGGCACACCAGTCGCTGTCCATTGCTTTCTGTGCTTTGATGATTCCGGCTATGAGCTGGATGGTGTAGCTCTTTTTGTTTTTCTTCACGGCAAGGTCGGCATAGGCAACGGCATCTTCTACGTGGAAATAATCGTCCATCGCCTTGAGGTAAGCCATGCAGATGAGGTCGTGGGCGGTTCCTTTTTTCTTCAGTTTGACTTCGGTGCCGTACTTTTTGTTTTTGAGGAGGTACGCCAGGTAGGTCACTGCGTTTGTTTTCCCGTCAAAGTTCCAGCTCAGCTGGTTGATCACGGCCATTTTCACATCGATCGGGTTGCTTTCGTCGGACAGGTAGGCCATCAATTCCTCTGTGAGGACTCCTTCTGTGGATGCGGCCGTTTGTACGATGGCTACATCCTCGTAGGAAGAGGAAATATCGGTAGACGTGAGGGGCGAGTCGGCTTTTGCCAATGGCGAGAAGGCCCAAACGAAGAGTAATGCCAGAACTATTGTTTTCATTTTTTCAAGTTTTATAATCTTTGGTTATTGGATTTTTGATGCTTGATTTTTGATGTTGGATGAAACCCCCTGTGCTGAAACTTGATTTCGTAAACATCACAGATACTGTATTGTGAATCTTCATTTTTAAAGGAGAACCCAATCAAAAATCCAACAATAAAAATCAAACATCCTACTGAGGGTAATCGTAGTTAATCATCCATTTAATACCAAACTGGTCGTCGCACATCCCGAAGTAAGCTCCCCAGAAGGTTTTCTCCATCGGCATTTCGGCCACTCCGTTTTGCGAAAGCGCTGCATAGAGCTTATCAGCATGGGCTTCGCTTTCGGCATTGATCGACAGGGAAATGTTGTTGCCCATCGTTACTTTATGTCCGGCAGACTCGAGCGCATCGGTTCCCATCAACACGCAGGCTTCACTGATCGGCAAAGACACGTGCATGATTTTGTTTTTATCGGCCTCGGGCAGTTTATCGGCCATGTCAGGGATATCGCTGAACCGCTGAAATTCGCTGAATTCGCCGCCAAAAACGGATTTGTAGAATAAAAAGGCTTCTTCGGTGTTGCCGGGGAAATTTAAGTACGGGTTTATTGTTATCATGTTGGGGGTTTGTGTTGGGGTGAAGATAGGGAAAAATTGAAAAGGAAAAATGGAAAATTGAAAAGGAGGAATGGCCGGAGAGGATGTTGTGATGTTCTGCTCTTTTGGCTCCATTCCAAGCCACGATTTATTTGGATGGCAGGGGCTTTCACATCAAGTTTGGTGAGGTACTTCTTTATCTTTTATCCCGGAGCAAAAATTAACATTTGATACTTTATTTATACTTCATTTATGCTTTTTCTATACTGGATTAATACTTTAATACCGGGTGAGCGTTTGGAAAAGGAGTGGGAATTTCGTAACTTACTTTCAATCACTTAAATCAATTCAGGATGGGAAGGCAAGCGGGAGTGTTGCGCCTGACGGGCAACGTAGGAGAAATTTCTTTTTATCATCACCGTGTTTACGGATACCTGGTGCGCCGGAAAGGTGGTGCCACAGCCGAACAGGTGAAGCGCGATCCGCAATTTGAGCGAACGCGGGAGAATGCTTCCGAATTCGGGGCGGCAGCCAAAGCGGGGAAGCTGCTCCGTGATGCGCTGAAACGGTATCTGAGGACCAGTGGTGATGCTTATGTGACGCAACGCCTGGCTCAATGTATGGTGCGAATTGCCAAGCTGGATGTGTTGCATGAACGCGGAGAACGCAGGGTTTCGGGAGGTTTACAGACGAATGAGGGAAGGGATTTGCTGCAGCGTTTTCCTTTTTTTGCCAGTCACCTGCTGGATGATTCTCTTATCCAATTTTCACAGATTGATCCTGCAACGGGAACGATGATTCTAACAAACCCGGTGGAGCATTTGCTTCCGTATGCGAAGAAACACGTAACACATGCGCGCTTAAAAGCGGTAACGCTGTTCATTGATTTTGATTTACGCGAGGTGAACGGATTTGTGAGTCAGGCCGCTGATCTTTCACTTGCTGCATTCAGCGGGGATGTGACGCTGGTGCCGGAGCAGTTTGAGCAACATGCGGGGTTTCGGATCACGGTGCTATTAGTGGTGTTTTTGCAGGAACTGAACGGTGAGTTGTATGAGATGGAGGAAGGGAAGATGATGGGAGTGGTAGCAGTGTGAGTGTGGAGTGTGAGTGTGGCATAAAGTAAATCTCCGTTTCACTGCGATTACTTTATGTTTTGGTGTGGGGGGGAAGATGAAGCAGTTGTTCTAATGTTACCGGTTAAAGGCTAATATTGTTTTTGATGGAGGGAAGGTTTAATAAGTGGAATAAATCTATTTCTTTGTAGAAAACACCATTAAATGAGTGCATGGACTAACATTGAATGCGAATTGATCGTTGCTGATTATTTCAGGATGTTGTCTATGGAATTGACCGGTGTGAACTACAACAAGGCAGCGCATCGGCGTAACCTACAGCCATTGCTTCATTCACGTTCAGACGGTTCTATTGAATTCAAGCATCAGAATATCAGCGCCGTGCTGATTCGTTTAGGTCAACCTTATATTAAAGGTTATTTGCCGCGTTTTAATATTCAGCAGTTGCTAGCCGAGAAAGTCATTGAATATCTGCACCAACATCAATCGATTGAACAGCAGTTCAAGTTGTTTTCAGAAAGTCCGGAGATTATCACTGCTCCTTCTGTTGATTTCGATAAATGGCGCGTCAATCCGCCTGAGACAACTGAACCCAAAGTGCCATCGGATATGGTCAACGAGCAGGATTTGATTTACCTCAACAACCCGATCAAGACCAACTATTTGGAACGGGAACAACAAAACAGCAAGTTGGGTGAATTGGGTGAAGAACTTGTATTGGAATATGAACGATGGCAGCTCAAAAAACTGGGGAAAGATCGCTTGGCCAAGCAGGTTACATGGGTATCAAAAGACAATGACAGAGCCGGTTACGACATTCTTTCACGGAATGTTGACGGTTCGGAGAAATACATCGAAGTAAAGACAACAAAATTGGGGAAAGAGACACCATTCTTCTTTTCAAAAGGTGAGCTGTTGTTTTCTCAACGCTCAGCAGACGACTATCATTTGTGTCGTGTATTCAACGTTGCCACCGATGCCAAGATCTTTTCGAAACAGGGACGCTTGGATGTGATCTGTCAATCGGAGGCGATTGGGTTTAAGGGGTGGTTTTAGGAGTTGAACAGATTCACTGACTCAACCAATCCTGTTTTCTATTAGTATTCGCAAACACTCTTCCCAATGCCCTCTCATTTCAACCCAAACCAATACTCCTACTCCAACTCCGGCCTCTTCCGTAACCTCACCACATACACATAGATCACCACCGCGGCAATGATCCAGATGTAGCCCAGGAAAGGGAGGAAATAGGGTTTTGTCATGATAAAACCCGCAAAGGAAAGGCACAGCAGTACAAATACCGTAAACACGAGGCATTTGGCATACAGGGTATTGGTGTCTTTGAGGTGCTGGAAACGAATGAGGAGGGTGACAATAAAACCAACGCTGATTCCGAGCAGGGTTCCGAAGATCAGGTAAAGACTCACACCTACGACCCAATAAAGCGGCGGGCGTTCCTGAATACTGATCCAGCCGCCACCGCGGTCATTCTTACGGCATTCGTGGAGCTCGTGGTTGTAATAAAAATGGTCATACACTTCATTGGAATACAATCCGTTGAAGACATGCACGGAACCGTCCACGATGCCCATGTCTTCCAGGTTATGGATCATGCTGAACGGACGATCGACTTTGGTGGTCCTGCTGTTGAGCCGATCAACCGTACGCTCGTACTTTACAGCAGATACGTAACAAATCTGGCGACTATCGAGCGCGCTGAAATAAGTAAATCCAAAGCTTAGCCACAGGTAGAGCATCAAAACCGGCAGTATCAAAAACACCGATTTGAATGGTAACTGGATACCCGCAATGGAAATACTATCCCGTTTTTCGTAATACAGCGCCAGGATGGAAATGAGACAGCAAATGCCTAGGGCGTTCACAGTGGTAGACAACGCACCGCTGCTTTTGACATAATGCTCTTTGCGGTTGTTGTAAATAGATGCATACTTGTCCCTCAGACCCTCCAGTTCCGTTGTGTTCATTTTTTCGAATTCGGCGTGCGTCAACCCGCTGATCTTGTATTGGTCCATTACGTAACAATCCTTCCCAAAATAGGGACTGAAAAAGGAAAGTGCGATCAACACGATACCGATCAGCAACGAAACGGCCGAATAATTCATCAACCGTTCACCAACAGGAGTTGGCGTATGTTTTGGATGCGTTGGTTTCTGTTCCATGGGTTAGTTGTTCAGATAGTAGGAATAACCTAATTGGATTTGCGAAAAACCCTGAAGTGTTTTCTTCATGGTCAATCCATAATAGTTATAGCGTATAAATAATTTTCCGTTTGTGTTGCTGGTGGGGGAAAACCCTGCATTGAGCCCTACGTTGAACAATACTTTGCTCATGAAAGTGGCCGGTTTGCTTAGTTCTTCTCCGATTTCTTCCTTTATCTGCAACACATCCTGGTTGAGCAGTTTGTACCATTGCATCGACGCTTTTACATCAAAGAAATAGCGTTCGTCTGTCTGGAATACGAATTTTGCAGTGAGCCTGGTGGCAAAGGAATTGACAGCAGATTGGTTTACCACAAAGGTGGTGTCACTACTGAAAACAGTATCTACCAATCCGATTCTTCCAAATGCAATTCCCGGATCTAAGAAGAATTGGGTTTTCCAGCGCGGGATGATCAACGAATATGCATTTATGTCTGCCCCTGCCGAAAACATTTCATAGCGCTTTAGTTCTACCGTTCGGACCGCCCGATTGGAATCATTTACCGTTAACGGCAGAAACTTATTGGTCTTTTCCAGTTTAGACATTGTGAAAAAAGGACTTACATAGGTTCCAAATGAATGATTTAGATAGAACCCTCCGCGAGACACTTGGGTATGTTTTTTTGAGGTGAGGTACATTTCTTTCGAAAACTCAAGTTGTACCAAACCGTTTGGCGTAGTTCCGTTGAGTCCAACAAAGTCTGAATAGACTTTCATCTCAAACAGTTTTTGGGTAGCTGTTTTATACAACGAAACAACCTGTTCACCTTCATTTTTAACGATAGTAAAAGTTGTGTCGGCCGGACTGAGATCGCTGCGGCCGTTCATTAGTACCGGATTGTAAAACGCGATCACGTCCCTGACATCCAATTCGTAATAGTCATTGTCAATTATTGCCAGCAAGGTGGATGAACTAAACGAATGGTCAATAGAAGTGAGCGTGGAAATGCCGATTGGTTCGTTATTATAGAACATGACAGAAGTATTTGAAAAACGCCCTTCCTGTCGATCCAAATCAGTTGGAAGAATCTTTCCAAATACCACCATAGATTCGATGAATGTTTTATCTACCTTGATTCTCACCGAATCGATTGTTATTCCAGCCAATACTGTACCGTATTTTGACCGTAATCGGTCGGATGTTCTTTTTTGTTGCGAAAGCTTTTCAAAGAGTTGATTCATCGACATTGTGTCCTTTATATTGTATACCGTTGTGTATTTCCTGAGACGCATCTCCAAAGCAGCTAACGAGTCAATTGCAGCCTCTTTTGAATCATTCAGTATCTCCAGTGATTCTCTTTTATTACGGAATTTATCTAAATCATTTGTCAACGCACGAAAGGAAGAACTATCTACTGAACGATTGTTAACCAATGCGAGGTATTGTGCTTCGAGCTTAGGATTATTCTGCTTTAACAATTCGTACTCACGTGAACCGGCTTTTACACCAAGGAATTGTTTGTATTTTTCAGAAGCCAATTCTATATCATATTTTTTTAGTCTATCCAATACAACCGCCAGCCCGAGGCTATCCGTTTTGATTTGTTCATTCAATAGTTCCAACTGTGGCGGTACAGGCCAGTAGTAATTTTCCCGCGCCAATAACTTCTTGTAATAAAACCAATTTTCAAGATCATGCAGGTCAGCCTCCCGATTTTGGCCAAGATAGATATGAGCAGTGTAAAGGTTATGTACTTGCGCACGTGTATACGCTTTGGGTCCGTTCCTTTTCAAGTAGTGTGGGCTATGCTCTCTGGTTTTGTCCAAAATGGTGTCTATCATCTTCCGTCCCTTACCATCCTGGAAATTTGCATAGACAGTACTATCTCCTTCTTTGAATAACTTTTTTGCTTTATGTAGTTCGTGCAAATACCAATCTTTGTATTCAAAGCTACGGCGTACAACAACTGTTTTATTCACAAATCCAAAAGTTCCGGCAATAGGCCCCGTCTTTTTTTCATCGGCGACCATCATTTTTGCTTCGGTAGTGTAAAATACCCTTCCGGCTTCTTTCACAATATCAGCTTCGGATATTTCAGGATGAGGATCTTCTTCCGTCACCAAAGTAAGCCCTCTAAAATTATTCAAAAACAACTTTAAAACAGGTTCATATTTCCACGAATAAAGTTGTACGGAATCTCCTTCCTCCGATCCGAAATACATTACGTAATAGTCTGTTCGCTTTTTAACCAAAACAGAATAGTTCGCATCATCAAATAAATTGTCTTTGAATACGGTTTCCTGGGCCTGTGACACACCGGTCACTAATAATAGCAGTAGCAGGTAAATGTGCTTCATGGTTAAGAGTTTAGTACGCTAAAATAGAAAAAAATATAAGGAAGATCTCTAAGAGAAGTCCAACTGACTATTACCAACTTCCTTCAAGACAAAAATCGATGATGGCTTTTACGTCTAACTCACGGAATACAGGTATTTTCAATCAGGACAACAAAAAATATCCTTCCAAGTCCTCATTGGCTCTAATTTCCATAAATTTCGGAGTAGTCATCAACATGAACCAGTTGTACCCCCAGGTTTTGCATCAGGTTCATGACTCCCGGCGCCGGTTCGTCCTTCGAAAGATAATAGACATTCATCGGCTCACGGAACAGGTTGAGGTAGCGTTTCCGCTCTATGAGGAGCCAGCGCAGGAATACTTCGTCGATGCCGTAGCCTAAACCGACGATCACGATGGGCAGGTTGAACCAGATGTGCAGCCACGTTTGATGGCCCTGCCAGTAGTGCTGTCGCTTGCCCCTGAAGAGGCGGTCGTCGCCGTGATGGATGAGTTTCCGTGCCCGCTCGGCGCTTCCCATGTAGTCGGTGAGGCCGAGTCGGATGCTGTCTTTGTAGCGCACATCGCCATGGATTTTCCAGATGCCGAAGCCGTCGGTGGGCAGCCGGTACTGCCTGAAACCATAATAGGTTTTCCAGGGATAAAAGCGGGTGAATCCTTTCGAGTCGATGTGGTAGAGCTGCGCATTTACGGATCGTTCCAAGACCTCATCGAAGTTGGTGGTGAGCACCGGCGCATCGCAGTCGCGCGCAAAGTCCATCAACCGCGCATGCAACGAGGTATCGTAGGCCGGCAGCAGCTCGAGCTTTTGTCTTACGCGTTCCTTCACATCGTGCCCGGCTTCGGAATACAGCTCCACGAGGTCGTACACTTCAGTGTTGGTCAACCCGTCAACGGCAAACGCAATGGGTCGGTCGGCCGCCGAGGTGAGGAGGTCTTTCCACGAAGGCATGATGCGGGCCGCAAGGTTGGGCCCGTTGCCGATGAGAAAGGCAACTTTGGGATGTTGGTTGGTGATGTGGCGGAGTGCTTGCATGGTGGGTAAAGGTAGGGTTTTTGAGGGAGGAATTATTATAGATGGTAATTAGGCATTTATGCGGTGGATTTGAGGATGCCGATCTGTGGTTTCTTGATCAAAAAGATCAATTATTCAACGTTTTTAGCATCTTTGTGCTAGAAGCGAAACCGCATGATAGCGAAATTACAGCCGAGCCGAATAAAAATAACACTGGTAGTAGAAGCCCGGGTGTTAAATAACTCTTACGACGTTTGGAGAAAACGAGACCTATTGCGTTCAATTTTGAGAAAATAACTCCTGCCCATTCACAACATGACTTTCAACGAAAACTCCCGTGTAAAAATCCCTGCAATTCTCCATTTAATGCGGTTGGGATACTCGTATATTCCGTTAAATCAGCAAATCCATAGGGAAGACACAAATATTTTTGAAACCATATTTATCGATAGTTTGTCCCGGATCAATCCGGATACGACGAAGGTAGAATTACTTAAGTTGTTGGATGAAATAGGCCTGGAATTGGACTATGAAGATTTAGGTAGAAAATTTCACCAACGGCTTACAGCTTCTTCCGGAATAAAATTGATCGATTTTAAAGATTTCGAAAACAACAGTTTTCATGTTACAACTGAACTGACATACAAAAACGGCGATGAAGAATTTCGTCCGGATATAACCTTATTGATCAATGGGATGCCATTGGTATTTATTGAAGTAAAGAAACCCCATAACAAAGAAGGCGTTATCGCTGAACGGAATCGTATAAACAAACGGTTTAAAAATAAGCGGTTTCGACGATTTGCAAATATCACGCAGTTGATGGTGTTTTCTAATAACATGGAATACGAAGACGGCATTGTAGAACCTGTTTTTGGGGCTTTTTACGCCACTTCCGCCTACACGGATTTACATTTCAATTATTTCCGGGAGGATGAAGACTACCCGGTGAAACAAAAATTGGCTCAGATATCAGAACAGGATGAAACCAGTATTCTGCGTGACAATAATTTGCTGGTAATTAAACACAATTTGGAGTTTAACACCAATAAAGAACCGAACACCCCTACTCATCGTATTCTAACCTCACTCTTTAGTAGGGAGCGATTGGCTTTCCTTCTCCGTTATGCATTTGCTTACGTAGAAGAAGAAAAAGGAGTTCAGAAGCACGTTATGCGATATCCACAGCTGTTTGCAACCAAGGCTATTACGGCAAGACTTGAAGAAGGAAAACGAAAAGGAATTATCTGGCACACACAAGGGTCTGGTAAAACGGCCCTTGCCTATTACAATGTTAAACACCTGACCGATTATTATCAACAAAAAAGCACGATTCCTAAGTTCTACTTTATTGTGGACCGTTTGGATTTACTGATACAGGCTTCTACCGAATTTTCTAACCGAGGTCTAAAGGTGAACTCAATCAATTCGCGGCAGGAATTCGCAAAGGACTTACAAATTGCGGGTGCCATTCACAACGATAGCGGACAGGCTGAAATCACAGTGGTCAATATTCAAAAATTTGGGGAAGATGCCGCAATAGGAAAGTTACCTGATTATGACATTCACACCCAGCGCATCTATTTCCTGGATGAGGCACATAGAAGTTACAATCCCAAAGGAAATTACCTGGCAAATCTGATTAACTCAGATAAAGATGCAATCCTCATTGCGTTGACCGGAACACCTTTACTTCGTGAAGTTGCCAAAGAATATGATTCCAAAACCCTATTTGGAAATTACTTTCACAAATATTATTACAATCGTTCCATCGCCGACGGCTATACTTTACGGTTGATCCGCGAAGAAATTGAAGGCAGTTTCAAGATGGAAATGAAGGAAGTGATGGACCAGATCAAGGTATTGAAAGGAGAAATCAGTGCTTCCGATGTATATGCACATCCAAAATTTGCCCAAGGATTGCTGGATTACATTATAAAAGATTTGATTGCATTTAAAAATCACTGGGGAGATGAAAGCCTGGGCGGAATGGTTGTATGTGATTCATCCAAACAAGCCAAAGTACTATTCGAATTATTCGAAGATCAATATGGTATCCAGGAAATTGATGCTGAAAAATTACCCATGGTAGCAGAACCTTTCGTTCCATACGGAAAGCGAAAGCAGCACAAACTAACTGCCGCTCTGATTCTGCACGATGAAAATGATAAAACAATCCGAAAGGAACTGATCAAAGCTTACAAGGCTGGAAAAATTGACATCTTGTTTGTTTATAACATGCTTCTGACGGGCTTCGATGCGAAACGCCTTAAGAAGCTTTACCTGGCCCGTGTTATACAAGATCATAACCTGTTGCAAGCCCTCACGCGTGTCAACCGCCCGTACAAAACATACCAATACGGCTATGTAGTAGATTTTGCTGATATTTCTCATGCCTTTAACCGTACCAATCAGCTCTATTTCCGGGAATTACAACAAGAGCTGGGTGATGAAATGAACTTCTATTCGAATTTATTTAAATCGGAAGAAGAAATCCGTGAAGAAATTGAAGAGATCGAAGAAACACTCTTCCATTACGATATCCAAAACCGAGAGTTCTTTTCGCGGCAGATTGAGCAATTGACCGATAAAGCGGAACTAACACGATTAATCAAAGCACTCCGTTCGGCCAAAGAACTCAAAAACATCATTGCTATACAACACCTTGATGCATTAAAAGGTATTGCTGATTTCGAGTTACTGAACCAGCTCCTGATCGTCGCACAAGGCAGGCTCGACAACCTGAATTTTGTAGAAAACATTGGTAAAGATCATTCAATAGAACAACTGCTGAACACTTCGTTGGAAGATTTGGTGTTCCAGTTTGTAAAAGTAGGTGAAGCAGAATTAAAGCTGGCCGATGAGTTCCAGGATATGTTGGGAAAAACCCGCGAGACCCTGTCGCAAAATTTCGATCATGCTGATCCGCATTTTGTAAGCCTGATGGAAGAATTGGAGCGTATCTTCAAAAGGAAAAACATGTCGGAAGTAACCCAGGAAAGTTTGATTGAAAACCTGCACTTGCTGCGTAAGATGTATGAACAGGCGAAAGAACTGAATCGTAAAAACGCCCTTCTAAAAGCAAAATACAACAACGACGAAAAATATACCCGCATTCACAAACGTTTATCGGAAAAAGGAACCCTCAATGCCAAAGAGCTCCAATTGCACCGCGCTTTAATGCAAGTAAAGTTGGAAGTAGATAACAAGCTGGAAGGCCAAGAAGATATTTTGAACAACGAAGCCTTTTTCACCCGTTACCTGATGCAGGTAGTGGTGAATAATTTCAAGAAAAAAGAGAACATTCCATTGGATTTTGCCACAACAGAAAGCATTAATCAACTGATTGTGACTGAATACCTGAATTTGTACAACAGAGCTTAAAACAAATGACACAAGACATTCAATTCATTACCAAAACCAAGCAGCTCATCGATAACCTGAAGAGTGTGTGCGCCAATTACGGATTGGGCAACGATGGCAATGAGTTTAAAATCATTACACAGGTATTCCTGTATAAATTTCTGAACGACAAATTCCAGTTTGAAGTAAAGCGGGAAGAACCGAAATTGGCCAAAGCCAAAGAATTTTCTTCGACACTTTCAGCTATGGGAACGGAAGAATACCAATTCTTACTGGCTTCTCTGAATCCGAATGTGCCACGTTTGCAGCCGCACCAGTTGATTGCACATTTATACAATCGTCAGAACGAAGGCGATTTTGCCAAATTGTTCGACGATACTTTACGCCAGATCGGTATTGAGAATGCTGATGTATTTTCAGTCAAAGCTTTTTCGGGTGCAAAGGACACATTGTTCGACGAGTTGAGCCAATTTATATCCGATCAATCGCAACGGGATGATTTCTGCCGCGCATTGATCAATAAACTGTTCGAATTTTCCTTCGAGGAAATGTTCAGCCAGAAATACGATTTCTTTGCCACTATTTTCGAATACCTAATCAAGGATTACAATACCGATTCAGGTGGGAAATATGCCGAATATTATACGCCGCATGCTGTAGCACGGATTATGGCAAATATCCTGGTTCCGGAACCGGTGAAAGGTGTAAAATGCTACGACCCGAGCGCAGGGTCGGGAACCTTATTGATGAGTTTGGCGCACCAGATTGGTGAAGACCGCTGCACAATTTACTCAGAAGACATTTCTCAGAAATCGAGTAATATGTTGCGTCTGAACCTCATTCTGAACAACCTGACACACAGCATTCCGAACATCATCAAGACCAATACGATTGCACAGCCGTATTACCTGGACCAGCAGTTCGATTACATCGTTTCCAATCCACCATTCAAACTCGACTTTTCGGACTTCCGTTCGGATTTGGAGAAAGACGCTTTCAAGGAACGTTTCTTTGCCGGCATCCCGAATGTTCCGAAAGCCAAAAAGGAATCCATGGCGATCTACCTGATGTTCATCCAGCACATCATGTATAGTTTGAGCGAAAACGGTAAAGCGGCCATTGTACTACCTACCGGGTTTATCACTGCACAAAGCGGAATAGAGAAGAAGATCCGGGAACGCTTAATTGAAAAAGGCTGGCTGCGCGGAGTGATCAGTATGCCAAGTAATATTTTTGCGAGTACCGGGACCAACGTATCCGTTTTGTTCCTCGACAAACAAGCCGACAGTGAACACATTGTGTTGATGGACGCCAGTAAACTGGGAACAACCGTCAAAGAAGATAAAAACCAACGTACGGTTCTCAGTCCAAAGGAAGAACAACACATTGTGGATACTTTTAATCAGAAAAAAGCAGTAGATGATCTTTCCGTGGTGGTAACCAAAGACCAGATCAGGGAAAAGAATTTTTCTTTCTCTGCAGGACAATACTTTGACGTGAAAATCGAATATGTGGATATTACACCGAAAGAATTTGCTGAGAAATTGAATGGTTTTGAAAGTCGATTAGAGAAATTATTTCGAGAAGGAAATCGATTGGATAATGAGATTCAGAAACAGTTGAAAGGGTTGAAGTATGAAAACTAGTAAACTAAAGGATGTTAGTGTGGTCATTACAAAAGGCACAACACCATCAACATTAGGAGCTGATTTTCAAGTAGACGGCATTAATTTTATTAAATCAGAATCAATTTGTAACTCGAAATTTTTAGATCGGACTTTATTTTCTTTCATTGATTCTGAAACAGATAATAAACTGCGAAGATCTCGAATTAAAGCGAATGATCTTTTATTTTCTATTGCAGGCGCTTACTTAGGTAAACTCTCCATTGTTACTGAAGCCGATGTACCAGCCAACACAAACCAAGCTGTTGGAATTGTACGAATCGATGAGAATTTAGCTGATGTAAATTACTTATACTACTATTTTTCTCAGAAGACAGTCAACAAATACATTAATGATTTATCTTCTCAATCCTCACAACCAAACTTAAATTTAGATTTGCTTGGGAAGCTTGAGTTTACTAACCGTGAAATCGAACACCAAAAAAAAATTGCAGCTGTCCTTTCCTCTTTGGATGACAAAATCGAACTCAACAACCGCATCAACGCTGAGTTAGAAGCTATGGCTAAAATCATTTATGATTACTGGTTTGTGCAATTTGACTTCCCGATTTCCAAAGAACAGGCTAAATTCATTGGGAAGCCAGAATTGGAAGGAAGGCCTTACAAAACTTCCGGAGGAAAGATGGTTTGGAATGAAGTGCTCAAACGGGAAATTCCGGAGGGATGGGAAGTAAAAAATCTTTTTAAAGTATGTGATGTGCAATACGGCTATCCGTTCAGTACAGATTTTTTTAACAATGATAAATTGGGAAACCCTATCATACGAATTAGAGACATTATAGAAAATAGTATTTCCAATTATTCAACTCAGAATAACATTGACGAAAAGTACATTATCAAAATTGGTGATGTTTTGATCGGTATGGATGGTAATTTCCATATTAATTATTGGTCAAAAGAAAACTGTTATTTAAATCAACGAGTGGTAAAATTGAGTAAAACTATTTTACCTTCAATTTACTTAAAATATCAGGTAGAACCGTTTATTCAAGCTAGAGAGAAATCTGTTTCGAGAACAACGGTCGGGCATTTAAGCGATAAAGATTTAAAGGCAATTAACGTTATTGTCCCGCATTCTATCATTTTGAATCGAATAAACGAATTATTTGATGGACCGTTAAACAAAATTTTGACAAATAAAAAACAAAACCAAGAACTCGCTTCTCTTCGTGACTGGCTCTTACCTATGTTAATGAACGGCCAGGTAACTGTGGCAGATGCTGAACAAACGGTGAAAAAGGTTACGGAGAAAACGCAAACAGCCAAACAAAAAAACGACAGTTATACCAAAATCCAAATGTTGTACACTACTGTTTGGGCCAACAAAGAAATTGAGGTGAAGCAAGGAGAAATGGCAACCGCCAAAGATGTTTATTTGCTGGACCGCATTTATGGCATTGAAACCGGTTTTCAATTTAAGCAACACAACTGGGGTTCATTTGATCCGGAAGAGAAAAAACTATTGAACACCAAACAATATTTTCATAAACCCAACTTCCCCAACAGCAAAGCCTTTTACCTGGATTTGAAAGACGATGGGAAACTGTTGGATAAAATTCCTGCAGATCTAAAGGAACAAGTATCACAAGGCGTACGTGAAATGGACACCAAAGTCTTTAATCGTTATTTTGGCACACAAAAGGCTGAAAAAAAAGAATTGTTTGCGACTGTTCTGAAATGCATTGAGGATCGACAATCACTTGATTTAGCTGTGATCCGGGAAGAAATGGCGAATTGGAAGATCAAACAAGGTAAAATAGAAAGCACCAAGGCGGAAAAGTTTTCGGAGATTGAAACGAGAGAGGCTTTGGAAATTATTAAAACTGAAAATTGGCATCGGAATGTGATGAGATAATTAACACAAATGACTTAACAAAACGCTATTCATGAATACAAACAGTGACGAAGCCAAACAAGAGGGATTTAAATTGTTAGCTATACGTATTTTAACAGGATGTAATCCCCGATTTTATAAAAACCTAAAGCAAAACTTATTTTATTCTTTTTACCAAGAACACGAATTTTCTGAAAAACGAGGTGTTACCTTTTATAAACATAAGCCAAATAGAGCCGCTGACCTTTATGATATTAATGGATCGGATGACAAAAAGATTAAGATCAGTATATCTGCTATTATTGGTAAAAACGGTAGCGGAAAAAGCACTTTGACAGAGCTATTTTATTTGTATGTGTTTTTGTGCAACTACAAGCAAATAATGACTCACAAAATTAAATCTCATAACGAGAGTCTATTTGATATTCAATTCGACGAATCTTTTAATACTATTCTAGACAACAACCTAACCAATAATTGGTATGCACAATCGGCCTCTTATAAAGAACAGAGTTTTTTTGATGAGTTAGTTTTCTTTAAAGATAAAAATGCGGTTTTTGAAGTCTACTATTTGTTTGAAAATGAAGTCTTCCAAGTCGCTATTGATACCAGATTAAAAGACGATATTAACTGGTTTTCTCTTAACAAATGGAATAATAATCGGTTTCGGGCATCTAATACAATTGATATCGTTAATCCAATACCTTTTTATTCGATCGCACTGAATTATTCAATTCATGGATTAAATACACTTGATCATGGAGCATGGCTTGATCGAATTTTCCACAAAAATGACGGCTACCAAACACCTTTAGTAATAAATCCTAAACGAGAAGAGGGAAATATTGACATTAACAACGAAAATGAACTACAAAAATCCAGGCTTCTCGCGAATATCATTGTTAGTAAATCGAAAGGTCTCCTAGATAATGTTGTATTCAACAAGAAACGTTTTCAAAAAATTCAAATTAGTTTTTCGAAAAAGGCCAAATATACCTTCCCGACAAAAGATATCCTGTTATTGTTAGACCTTAATGCTGAAGAAATAAAAAGTAATGGTCATCGGGATACAATTCGTGCATTAAATGGTATTTGTGCCTTTTATAAAATCCCTAATTATGATGAATTAAAAGAAGTTGAGAAGTTAACGTTAAGGTATATCGCTAATAAATTATCCAAAATCACTAAAACATATTTCAAAGAAACCGGTGAGCGATACAATTTGAGCGATATTACTAGAGATACTAGTCACGTTACTTACAAATTAATTCAAAGCATCAATTTTATTAGAGGCAACAGCTCGTTAAAAGATAGGTTACAATCAATTTTGGAGGGGCAAATCCAAGAGTTAGAAACCGAATTTGAAAACATAGAATTTCTTAAAACGATAAATATTGATTTCAATGACATTTATGAAACAATTAGTGTTCCCTATGGAAAAAGCAAGGAAGCGTTAATTCAGGAGACAGATTTGATACACTATTTATTACCACCTATTTTTGATTATAATATCTTCTTCAGCAATTCTCCTTCTGACAATCTAAATAACTTGAGCTCTGGTGAAAAACAGCAAATGTATACGCTCCATACGATTATGTATCACATTCGGAATTTGTCATCAAAGCCAAGCAATCATTCCAACAAATACCGTCATATCAATTTGATTCTTGATGAAATTGAATTGTATTATCATCCTGAACTTCAAAGGCAATTCATTTACAATTTATTGAACCATATAGAAAAATTACATCTTGACACCAAAGATATTCAATCAATAAATATTTTATTGGCTACTCATTCTCCGTTCATCACTTCAGACATTGTATCCCAGAATATTCTCAGGCTGGAAAATGGAGAGCCAAAAAAAATTGAAGCTGTACAATCTTTTGGCTCTAATATCCATGATCTGTTAGCCGATGGTTTTTACTTAAGCAATTTTTTGGGAGAATTCGCGAAGTTTCAGATCGAAGCTGTTATCAAATTTCTTAATAATCCAAAAAGAAATACCACTTGCACAAAAGAGAAGGCTAGTGAAATAATCGAATTAATTGGTGACCCTATTATTAAAAATCGCTTAAACGATTTGTACTTAGAAGCTTATCCTTCGGATCGTCCTCAATCACTTATTGAAGAAAAAGAAGAACTTCTAAAAAAACTTGCAGAAATTGATGAATTAATCAAGGAAGAAAATGATCAAAATTGAAAAAGTTAAGTCTTATGATGGTAATGAAAGTCAACTAAAAGACTTTATGGATGATTATTATACTCGTGTAACCAGTGATTATTCTCCTTTGGATTCTCTTGAATTATGTATAAATAAAAAACGTATGTATCTAAAAAAGCCTCTGGGAGAAGAAAAAGAATTAATGGAGGTTGATCTTACTGATGATCAATTAGAGCTGATAACTGATTTAAAGAACCAATTTGAAAAAATAATTAAGTCAACTCCTAAACAATTAGAAAAATTAGCTCTCAGTCTTGGTAAACCCAATATGTTTGGGGCCGTTGAAAATGGAAAATTTAAATCGAATAAATTTGGTGAAGCACTTCTAAAAACTTTCGGATATGGAGATTATTTCAGAAGTAAAGAGAGAAAAGGAAAATGGTATGCTAAAGTGTTAAATATAAGATCCTGCCCATATTGCAATTCTCAATATACCTTATCAATGATTGATTCTAACAAGTCCGGTACTCTTACCAAATTTCAGTTTGATCATTTTTTTAGCAAAACGCGATATCCATTCTTAAGCATATCCATGTTTAATTTAATTCCCTCTTGTCCGGCATGTAATCTTTCAAAAAGTAACGCAGACGTCCGCATAAAAACCCATTATCACCCTTATTATAACACCATGGCCGGAAGATCAAAATTCGTCCTAAATTATAATGTTGATTTAAAAAGTTTATCTATGGCTAAAGTCGAACAATTGAAATTGACAATAGAATTCAATCCTAAATATCCAAGTCAATCCAAATTTGTTGAACAACATGATAAACAGTACCATATCAGTGCAATTTATCAAATGCACGATGATATTGCACGAGACCTTTTAAGGAAAGCTATTATTAACAATTCCTCCTATAAAAAGGATGTGTTTAAAGTTAAAGGGCTTTTTTCTGGAAGTGATAAAGAATATAGAAGATATCTATTGGGTAATTATACAGATTCGAGCGAAATTTTAAATCGACCACTTGCAAAGTTTTATCAGGACCTGGCAGAACAATTAAAATTATTCAAATAAAACAACCATGCAAACCCAACTCTATTCCGTCAACCAACACCTGATTTAAACCCTATTGGTTTGGGTGAAAAGTGGCGAAATTACCATTCCCGAAATTCAGCGCCCGTTTGTATGGGATGCTTCCAAGGTACGTGACCTTATGGACAGTTTGTACCGTGGTTATCCGTTTGAATATGTGATCACTTGGCAGAATCCGAGTGCGTACTAATTTAACGCAAGACTATTATCTTAAGAAAATAACTCATTATCAGTCCGCTATGAAACAAACCAACACTACTACTACGGAAACAAAACCCCGACTTTTTGACTTCACCAGCCTTCAATTCTGGAAAAACAACCTGTCATTGATTGTCATCATTCCGTATGTGCTCGGTGGAATCTGGCAAATAATTGAGTTATCGAATATTTCACTTACCTACATCCGATTTTTCTCAGTGACACAATCCGTTTCTGACGGACTGCTGATGTTGATTATTTTGTTTTTGGTAATCAGCTCATGGACGGTGATCAAACGACGGGACGTTACAGAACGGATTGTCCGAAAATGGCTGATGGTAGATGATAAGATTGACGTCGATACGATTGTTTATCTGATTACGCTGCTACTCGCGGGCTTTCTGCTTTCCCCCATTTGGATCGCGCTTTATAATATTTCTATGGCTGCAAATGATCGCAACTCGCTTTTCTTTTTTTACTAACTGGTGCAGTAATTTAGCCATTTATTTGTCGAAAGACAGGCATAAAAACAACCCTGCAAAAAACCTGTTGCAAAAAACCAAGATCAGCACGTTTAACTGGCTACGTTTTTCACTATTGCTTGGGTTTGTTGCGTATCTTATTTCTTTCCTGTTTTTTATCTTCGATGTATTGCATCAGGCATTTGCCTTCCCCAGCAACAACCTAAATTTTAAACATCAACAAGAGTTAGTGAAGGCTCGTGTTCCAGATTCAGAGGTTAAGCCACTGTATTTTAACGATAATTATTTTTTTTGGGAGGTCATTTCGGCAGATTCTTCAAAGACAATTATTGTTACCGAATTCGATAAATTGGTTGGCGATACAATTCCATTTATTGAAGAACTAGAAACCCCAACTGAAGAAGATATGGAATGGGATATGGAATAACACCAATTCTTGCATTCATTCCATCCCCCCCAACTCCTCCAAAAACGCCACTCTTTCCCTTGGCTGCTTCTCCCAGATGAAGTTATTGGTTACAAAGTCCAGTTGCAGGTTCTTGTCTGCAACCATAATGGAAGTTCCTTTCAGCGGTTGATTGGCGAATATTTTGCGTTCCGTGAAGGGTTTGATTGAGAAATGGTCAAATCCAACTTCGATGGTGGAAAGGCTCTTTTTTCGGAGGCCGCGGTATTCGAGCATTAGCAGCTTGTTTTGGTGATCGAAGCGGTAGCCGACAATGTAATTCCGGTTTCTGAAATAGAGGAGAAAAGCTACCGCGATGAGGGCTGGAATGAGGCAGATGATCCCAAAAACAAACGGGTTGTCAAACAAGTAATCCAGTTTCCTGGTATCGTGCCGGGTATCTGATCTGCCGGTCGAATAAAACACGATCAGGGCGGTTCCGATAAACGTGATGACACCTACCATCAGTATTTCAAAAAACAGGTAAGCCAGGTAGTTTTCGTTTTTGGTGCGGGATGTGATCATGTGACAGTTTGATACCCTACTAAATTAATAGAAATAACTTTCCGCACTTGTGTTATTTGCGAGTCCTCCTGGTAGATCATGTTTTCTACTTTTTACACAACGAACTTATCAACATTCAACAAATCTGTAAACAACTAATTATTAAATTGCACCCAATACCACAATCGCTTTAAACCCTATTCTGCTATGTCACATGAAGAAGAAGATGACGATCTGCCATTTTTGCTGCGTGTTATCGTTTTTGCTTTCCAGGTCGTATTTGTTATTCTTTTTATTGTTTTCACTTTACTCACTTTCGGAATTTTCCTATCGGAAGAAGATAGTAGCGTAAAAGAACAACACAGGCGAAAGACAATAAGTGTTGAAGAAAAACTGCGCATTAACCTTGCCCGGAAAAAGAACCGGTTAGTACTGGTAAGGAAACGAATCAATGAACTGCAACTGGTTGTTTCAAAAATCCGACGATCGGAAAGAAGATTGTTTTTTGCCGTTCGTCTTGTCATTACGTCGCTGCTGCTTTTTGTGAATTGGCAATACCTCACTTTTCTGGACATTGATCCGACTGTACTTATTAAAAAAGTTTTGAATCTCGGAGATCATTTGAAGTTGAATAAATCAATAGCGGAAATCGTGGAAATTGTAACGAACTTCAATGCCATGATCATCTTACTGTACAGCGTACCGGCGTATCTTTTGTATGGCACAATCGGGCGATTTACAAAAGGAATGAAAACCAAGACAATTTCCATCCTTCGGAAAAAACATATTCCAACACTCTCTGAATTGCAGTTTCTTCGGGAAGAAGAGCAGCAATTGATCCGCGATATTGGTTATTTAAAGAATTCTTTAGAGTTGTTTGATTAAGTTTCAATGTGTGATCTTAGGGTTGATGATTGTCCGAAAGCACATTCTCTTGTAACCAACCCCACTTCCTTCACTTATACCACTATACTTCTTCTCTCACCCACAAACAACTCGTTATGAAAACACTAGTCATCCTGGTGGCAGGGATTTCCTTGTCCGCACTTTCCGACAACACCCAGGGGTTTGACCAGCAATTGCTGGAGGCTGAGGCTTATTGCCGGCAGCTGGAACCAGAGGCTGGGCGCGTGGCAGCGCAGTATCAATTGACAGCAGCAGAAATTTTACCGATCGTCTATCCCGAATGTGCGCGGTATTCGGCGTTGAGCAACCGGGCCGAGGCGACGGTGTTGGAATACTATTACATCGAGGGCGGAACGGCGGCGGCGGATTTTTCGGTCGGGCATTTCCAGATGAAGCCCGGTTTTGCGGAAGCGCTCGAACAGCGGTTGCTGACAGATGACAAGCTCAACGAATTCCGGGGGCAATTCAGTTACGCATCGACGGAGGTGGAGGCAGTGCGCGAGGAACGACTGAACCGCCTGCTCGACCAAACCTGGCAGCTGCATTACCTGTGCCTGTTTTACAAAATCATGTTGCTCGACCACGGCGACCGGCTCACCGATCCGCAGGAACGAACCGCGTTTTTTGCCGCGGCTTACAATTACGGGTTTACCAGTGATCAGGAAGCAATCGGCAACTGGCGCAATACAACCGCTTTTCCGAACGGCAAAGGCGAAGCCGGCAATTACAATTATGCCGATCTGGCTGTAACGTTGAACCAAAAAATGCGCAGCGATGAAGGGCGTTAGCTGGATGATGGCGCTGACACTGGTGGTGTCGGCCCATGCACAGAAGGTGATCACGGTTCGTCCTCAGCATTCGAAAGTGCTGATCAATACGCTGCGGGCCAATGAGGGCCTTGTGCGCGGAGAAAACCGCATACTTGTAAAGACAGATGGCGAACAGTATGAATACCTCACGCGCCAGGACCAGGTGTACCGGCATTATGAAAACGATCGCCTGCTGCAGGTGCTGCCTTTTGCCCGTTTCGACCGGCCAAAGTATTATACGTTCTCGCGTTACGAAAATTCGAAGAACCTGGTCTACGGCAAAATCGGGCAGAAGGAGATCGGCCCGTACCAGCAATTGTATTTCTTTTCTTCCGAAAGTGGCGCGAATGAAACGCTTCACGGGTATTATTATACGGAGAATGACCGCCGTACGGTTATTGATCGCGTGACCGGGAAAACATACGGGCCTTTCGAAGCGATTTCCTGGCCGGTTATCACGAAGGAACACCTGCTGTTTTCGTACAAAAAACAGGATCAATGGTACGTCGCTGACCGCAAAGGAACTTATGGACCTTACGATTCGGTGGTGCCGCTTTACGCTTCCACGCAACCCGAAGGATTGACGTATACGTATAAGGAAAAAGGCGTTTGGCATGTTCACTGCAAGGCCGGAATTCCCAACACATTTACCCGGAAGCCTTCGCTGCAGTTTGCCGAAGACGGCAGCTGGGAAGTGTGCGGCATCGCAACACAATCGGACGGCAAGCAGCGGATCTTCCTGCAAAACGGGACCGTTTATGACCAGCACCAGGAGGCGCAAACTCTTCGTTTTCCGGGCTTACCGGTGCTGACAGCTACGGGGCGGAGCCGGATCGATTATCCTGATTTCCGATGCCAGTTTGATTACAGCCAAACATACACCATCAAACGCGGTGATGAAGTGCTGGGCGAATTTGGGGTGGAGCCGCTTTACGGCAAACTGATCGGCCCATCCGACAAGATCTACCCGCTGGTGTTTTACAAAAAGAGCTTGCAGGGTGCAGGACCCAACCGGAAGGAATTTTACCTGCTGCATACCGAAAAGGGATTCGTCGGTCCCATTCCGGCGGATGCGCGTTACAAGCTCTCGATCGGCGGCGATACCTGGGCCTACTTTGGCGGAACCGAACGCGACCTGTTCCTGAACGGCGAACAGCAATCCTGGTCGGACGTGGGCCTGGTAGATGTATCTGCTGCTCCGAAAAACTGGTACATGGCGGTAAAGGCAGGCGATTATGTGGTTTTGTACCGGAACGGGAAACCGGATGCCTCGACAGAAACGGAAAACAGATTCGCCAACTACAATTTCCCGACACACAACAAGCCGTTTGTGATGGTGACGGAAAATGACAAGTCGTATGTCAAAACACCGCATTCGACCAAACTGTACGGCCCGGTAAACCCGCGGAGCATCATTGCGTTCAGCAAAAACAATGCGCATTACGCGGAAGGCGACGAACGGGCGGCGCAAATTCTCATCGACGGAAAAGTGATCGGTTCCGGTTACGGACTGGTCTACAACGCCAACAAAAATGCGTACCACTGGGTGAGCCAGGTGGGACAAAAGTTATACCTGCATACGTACGAATTGGATTAATCAACTTATTATGAAAAGATACTGGATTTTCGGCATTGTTGCCCTCAGCTTATTGTCTTCCTGCGGAACGGAAGAAACCGCTTCAGCTACATCGGCGATTCGTCCGCCGCTGGAAGGCATTGATATCCCGATGCGGGACTTTACCTTCGACGCGTCACGCGGTTCAACCATCCGCACACCATCGGGTACGCAAATCACGGTCCCGGCAGAAGCACTCACCGATGAAAAAGGTCAGCCGGTGAGGGGCAAGGTAAAATTGCAGTTCCGGGAATTCCATACGCCGGCAGAGATCCTGGTGAGCGGCATCCCGATGCGTTACGATTCGGCGGGAACGAAGTACGATTTTATTTCGGCGGGCATGTTTGAAATTGCTGCCGAGCAAAACGGACAAAAGCTGAAAATCCGCGAAGGGAAAGCCATCAACGTGGAACTGGCCAGCTACAAGGAAGATGAAGGATACAGTTTTTACCAGCTGGACCCGAAAACCGGCGACTGGAAGAACGAGGGAATTGCGCTTTCCCGTAAGAACGAGCGGAAACTGTCGGAAATGCAGCAGTTCAAAGATGAAAACCTGGTGGTGTTCGACATCGATTATTCGACGCGGCCCGAACTGGAACGTTTCCACAACATCTGCTGGACCTACACAGGCGCCGACCCGGAAAAAGATCCGCTGCACAACGACTGGATTTTGCAGGAACGCTGGCGCGACATTACCGTTTCTCCGTTGGGCAAAGGCGGCGAATACCGCATTACCTTATCCAACAGGCAGCAGCGCATTGAGCTGGAAATGGCCCCGTATTTTACCGAAGACCAGCGCGAACAGGAAAAAGCCTTTGCGTCGCAGGTGACCGATTACGAACAATTGGTAGCCGACCGCAAAAACGCGGAAGAAGCCATCCAGCTGCAGGCCGATCTGACACGTTCGTTCGCCGTTTCCGAATTCGGTTTCTACAACTGGGACAAAATCGAAAAGATCGTGAAAGAAGAACAGCTGGCGGTTGTCAACGCAACATTCACCCTCGACGGCGAATCACTACCGACCACCGCCCGCCTGTACCACGTTGATGGGAAAGACAAACTGCTCGCCCGCGACGGCAATACCTGGGACAAACTGGTTTTCCGCCCGCAGGACAACAATCGTTTATTGGTCGTATTGCCTGACAACCGCGTCGCCATTGCCGACAGCAAGGATTTTGACCGGGTGAAGGATAAGCCGGAGGCCACGTTTGCGCTTGAACGGGTTCAGAAGAAGGTGACGAGTATGGAGGATGTAAGGCGGTTGTTGGAGTAATCTGTCATTCTGTTGCTCATTCTGTTTCTGATTCTCATTCCGACTGAAGCGGACAAGACACAAAACGAAAAAGCCTTCGGAAATCTCCAAAGGCTTTTTGCATGTTGAAACATTGCGATGAAATCTATCGTTTCTTGCCGTTGACTTCAAACAATGCAAGATCCGATCAATAGGGATCAGGAGGACGATTTGGGCTTTTTCCTGCTCGCTTTTGCCAATGCATTAAATTCGAGGCATAAACCGATCCAGTAGTCAAAATCCTGTTTCGTTTTCATTCCCTCATCGCTGATGAAAACATAACCTTTCATCCGTTTTCCGGTAAAGTCCATTGGGCGGCACCCGTTTTTTTCCAGGACCACTTCATCCATTGCGGGATTAATCCGGCACATCATTTCCTCCTTGACGACTCCAACACACATTTTGCCATTTACCATGAAGCAAATACCGCCGAACATGTATTTCTCTTCCACCTTTTCAATGTCGGCCAAAGATTCCCTGATTCTGTTTGCTAATTGTTCATCGAATGCCATTAGTTCATCGAATGGAGTGCCACTTTATTTCCTTCCGTATCCTTAAAGTAAGCCATAAAACCGTTTGGACCAATAGATGTTTTTGGCATCAGGATCTCGCCTCCTGCCATTTCAACCTTTGCCAAAGGAATGCTTAGATCATCACCGCCATTGAGGTAAATCAACGATCCTTTATCCGAAGGCTCAAAACCCGGACCTTGCACTATTCCGCCACCAATACCGTTTTGCATATCGGCAGGTAACATGCCGTATTTGAATTCAGGATGTGGCATTTCCTGGATTTCACCATTCATGATTTGTTCATAGAACTTTTTAGCGCGGTCGAAATTTTTTACCGGTATTTCAAACCAATTGATTGCGTTTTTCATGTTCTCACTTTTTGTAGTTAATATCCGGTAAAAGTAATGTCTGCAACAATGCATCAGGTAGTGTAAAACAGACAACGTTAGGGGTTGATCCGGACAACGCATTTCCCTATTTTTGTCAAAACACTTCCATGAAGCACCTCACTATATTGGTCCCTGACGGGCACCCCAATCCGATCACAATCATCAGTACGTTTATGGCCTTTTCCCAGGCCGAAAAGCACCGTGTCATGAAAGGCGGGCAACCTGTTTTTGAAACGATTGTTATCGCCGGGATCTCTCAAAAGGTAGATGTTTACAACGGTTTATTCTCCGTGACTCCTGTTGAGGATATTGCCCGGATAAAAAAGACGGATCTTATCGTGATTCCTGCGTTTTTGCCACAGACCAACGCCGAACAAAACATACAGGTCAACCGGAAAATGATGGAATGGATTGTGACACACTATAAAAACGGAGCCGAAGTGGCGAGTCTTTGTACGGGTGCTTATGTTTTGGCTGCAACCGGCCTTGTTGATGGTAAAAAGTGCTCCATTCACTGGAATGATGCCGAGCAATTCCGGAGCATGTTTCCGCAGGTGAATCTGGTCGCAGACCAGGTAATCACGTACGAGCACGGTTTGTATACCTGCGGAGGCGCCTTTTCGTTTATGAACCTGGTCCTTTACTTACTGGAAAAACACTACGGACGGGAAATGGCTGTTCTCTGCTCCAAGCTTTTCCAGGTAGACATCGACAGGAGCAGTCAATCGCCTTACATCGTTTTTAACGGGCAAAAATCGCACGATGATCAGGTGGTTCTAAAAGCCCAGGAATTTATCGAACAAAACCCCGGGAACAAATTGTCCCTGGAAAATCTGGCCAAAAACCTGGCTGTTAGCAGAAGAAACCTCGACCGGCGATTCGTTAAAGCAACCGGCAACACACCTGTCGAATACATGCAGCGTGTAAAAATGGAATCTGCAAAAAAACAACTCGAAACATCCCGGAAAACGGTCCAGGAAATCATGTACGAAGTGGGATATGCCGATTTGAAAGCATTCCGTGACGTATTCCGAAAAATCACCGGGTTATCACCCATCGAATACAAAGCCAAATACAATAAGGAGGCAGTGGTAAAAATGAACTGATTCCACACGCAAAACGATTTTGGAAATGACAACGAACGCATCTAACATAACCATCCACGTGGTTCAGAGCCTTGATGGATACATCGCGAAAGAAGACAACAGCATTTCCTGGTTTGAAACAACAGATTATTATGAAAACGGCGTGCCTGAAGAGGATCCGACGGCGTTTTTAGCAGCGATCGATTGTTATGTAATGGGGGCGAACACTTACGAATACGCCAAAGAACTTTCAAAGGAACATGGATGGGGGTATGGCGATAAACCCACTTATGTTTTAACGGCACGGAATCTTTCTGACGAACGCGAAAACATTGTCTTCGTTTCAGGTGATCTGAAGCAATTCGTTGAGGAACAACTAAGGCCGCATCACAAGAATATTTGGGTGGTCGGCGGGGCCATGCTCATCAACGAATTCCTTCAACAGGGACTAGCCGACGAACTAAACCTGAGCATTTTGCCCATTATTTTGGGTGGCGGCCTTCCGCTTTTTTCCCGATCACCGGAAGAACAATCACTGCATCTTTCAGCTGCCAAAGCCTACAAGAACGGAATTGTGGAGTTGTGTTATGAGGTGAAAAAGTAAAAGAGGGGGAATGAAGATGTTCATTCCGGATTTAGGAGTAGACTCCCCACGCACTTGCGCTTCGGGATGAGGGAAAAAGAAAGGGTCCACATTGTACGTAAACTCACACACTCGCGCCTCACACTCACACTGAAAAATAACGGCTGGTTAATACAGAATTTTAGAAGGAGAATGAGAGCGAGAATGAAGTAAAAAAATAACGGCCGAGAACAAGTCTCAGCCGTTATTTTTTTGTACTCGGAGCGGGACTTGAACCCGCACGCCCAAATGAGCACAGGATTTTAAGTCCGGCGTGTCTACCAATTCCACCATCCGAGCATGGTTCCCCATTATGGAAATAAAAAAAGGATTCATCCGCCGGGGCTGACAAATCCTTTTTTCGAGCGGGAGACGAGATTCGAACTCGCGACCCCAACCTTGGCAAGGTTGTGCTCTACCAACTGAGCTACTCTCGCTTGTTTTTATTTCAGTCTCACTTGCGTGAGTGGCGTAACACGTTTGTTACGGGGGACAAATGTAGAAAGTATTTTTTAAAATCAAAACTCCGGACCGGAAAAATTGCAGAAAAAATCCTGCTTTTTCGCAGGTTTAGGGTCAAGTTGCTGATTTTGTTGTTGTTTTCTTTCAGGAATGCAGAAAAGAATCCTTTTCATTAATTTTACCGGAGCGTAACTTCAAACCATGAAACAATTTCTTTTACGGCTTATCCCGGCACTGTTTTTTTGCGGACATCTCTGCGCACAGCCATTCAAACCCGATGCCAACGGTTTTGTCAACGACCAAAAGTTTCGCACGTTTATCAAAGATCATTCTCTTCAGCTGGTGGGGCGTTTTGATTCCCTTCCTATCCCGAAGAAAGTCCTGATTGCACCGGCTATTAAGAACAATGCCTGGATTTATATTGATGTCAACGGGAAAGAATATCCCGACAAAGAAAGTGTTGCAAAGGCGTTCAACATGCCCTATGAACAATACGTAGAAAAACAGCCTGCCAACTATTCCCTTGACCTTGGAAGCGATGTTCCGCCTCCCCCGGTAACGGAAGAGCTGAAAAAACAAGATGAGCTAAACTTTGAAGAGTATGCCCGTTACCAGGAATTGTACGAGGGCAAGGGCAAAATCGGTTATTCGTACGATGACCGTGAAATTATTCCTCCCGTATACGCAGAATTGAAGCTGGAGCCATCCCACGGATCATTCGTGTTCCTGGCAAGAAAAGACAGTTTGTGGGGCGTACTGGACAACCGGGGAGAGCAGCTCATTCCCATGAAATATAGTTCCATCCGTCTCATTCACAAAGGTTCGCTGCGGTTGAGTTACCTCGTGCAGAAAAACAATCAATGGGGGATCTTATCTTCAACCGGTGAGTTCAGCCTCCCGCTCAGCGACTATTACCCGGATGTGAACCCGCCGTTTGTCAAAATCAGCAAAAGAGCTGGTGATTTGAAGCGGGAAGGAATACTCGATACCAATGGCCGGCAAGTACTGCCCCCGGTATATAATTCGATCAACCGGGTGTACAATACCTCTCTGAAGGCTTCCGGGCATTACGACCTGTGGCAGGTGACCGTGGGTAAAAGAGGTGCCTTTCGTTACGGAATTGCGGACTTTAACGGCAGGTTGTTGTTGGATACCCTCTATTCTGAAATCAAGTTTTGCGGTGACAGCCTGCGTATCGTGAGTATTCAGACGAATGGAAAAAAGGCCTCGGGCTTGTTCAGCCTGGATACCAAACAACTCGTTCTTCCGTGCGAATACCAATTCGATGACGGCTTATCGTTATCTGCAAATATGGTGTATTCGAAAGAAACGGACGAAGGCACCCGTTACGGACTGATCTCGCGAAAAGGCAGGCTGATTGCACCTTGTATCTATTCGAAGATTGCCTTTTTCCCGCAAGACGCCTATATCATCCTGGAAAAGGACGGCAAAAGCGGTATCTATGACCTGCAGATGACGGAAATTGTCCCAATGGTACACGACAGGATCGTACCCATCGGTAACGAATGGGTCGAGTATACCTGTTTCCCGAAAGGGTGGTTCATTTTTTACAAAAACGGACTGGCAGGCGTGATGGACCTGGATCAGGAGGTGAAAATAGCGAACAACTACTCGTCGCTGGAACCGTCCAATACCGGGTTGATTTACCGGAAGGGAGAAGAAACCGGTGTCCTCGACGCGAGCGGTAAAAAAGTCGTGACACTTACAGGGGGAAGCATTGCGAAAGCTTCTTCGGGGATCGTTTTTTGGAAAAACCCGCAACAACAGGATATCCTGGTCGATTTCTACGGAAACCAAACGGAAAAACCGCGGCGTTGATAACAGGGCCGGATAAATTATCCCCCGGTCAGCTTCTTGATTTCATTCAGTTTCATCAACGCCTCTACCGGTGTGAGCGTGTTGATATCGATCGTCACCAATTCTTCGTGAATTTGCTCCAGAACAGGGTCGTTGAGCTGGAAGAAACTGAGCTGCATGTTGTCGGGTGATACTTCAGCGACACCGTTTTTCTTCGTTTTCCTGCTTTTACTTTCCGTTACGGCTTCGGCGGAAGCGTGGTTGAGTTCAAGCTGTCGCAGCATCAATTCGGCGCGTTCCACCACCTGCTTCGGCATTCCGGCCAGTTTGGCCACGTGGATCCCGAAACTGTGCTCACTGCCACCGCGTACGAGCTTGCGCAGGAAGATGATCTTTTGACCCACTTCTTTCACCGAAACGTTGAAATTGTGGATGCGTGGGAACGCTTCCTCCATGTCGTTGAGCTCGTGGTAATGCGTGGCGAACAGCGTTTTTCCTTTCGCAGTCGGGTGCTCGTGCAGGTATTCGGCGATAGCCCAGGCGATGGAAATTCCGTCGTAGGTACTCGTTCCGCGGCCGATTTCGTCTAACAGAATCAGACTGCGGTCGGAAAGATTGTTGAGAATGCTCGAGGTTTCGTTCATTTCCACCATGAAAGTCGATTCACCCGAAGAAATATTGTCCGACGCCCCGACGCGGGTAAATACCTTGTCGATGATCCCGATTTCGGCAGCCTGTGCAGGAACAAAACTTCCCATTTGCGCCATCAATACAATCAACGCCGTCTGACGCAGCAGGGCGCTCTTACCGGCCATGTTCGGACCGGTGATCATGATGATCTGCTGGGTTTCCTTGTCGAGGTAAACATCGTTGGGCACATACTGCTCGCCTGCTTTCAGCTGGCCTTCTATCACCGGGTGACGGCCTTCGGTAATGCTCAGTGCAAAACCGTCGTTCACCACCGGACGGGCATATTGATTGCGCGTTGCAATATGGGCGAAACCACACAGGCAATCGAGTTGGGCGATGAGGTGCGCGTTGAGCTGGATCGGCGTTACAAACTGCGCCAGTTGCTGGATCAGTTCTGCGTAAATGCGCGCTTCGATAACGGCAATGCGGTCTTCGGCACCCAGGATTTTGGTTTCGTATTCTTTCAGCTCGGGCGTAATGTAACGCTCGGCATTTACCAGTGTTTGCTTGCGGATCCAATCTTCCGGCACCTTGTCTTTATGTGTGTTGCGCACTTCGAGGTAATACCCGAAGACGTTGTTGAACGCAATTTTGAGGCTCGGAATTCCGGTGCGTTCCGATTCGCGGTTCTGGATCGTTTCCAGGAAATCTTTCCCTGTGCCGGAAATGCCGCGCAATTCGTCGAGCTCGGCATTCACCCCATCGGCGATTACCGGGCCTTTCCCCAGGGCAACGGGTGCATCCTCGCAAATCGTCCGTTCCACCAAATCGATGAACTGTTCGCACGATTCGAGGCGGTCGAACAACTGGTAGAGCATTCCTTTTTTATCGGCAACGCTGGCCATCAGGAATTTCAGCGGGTCGATGTGTTTGAGAATGCCGGCCAGCACACGTACTTCTTTCGGGGAAATACGGCCAACGGCCACTTTCGACACCAAACGTTCCAAATCGCCGATCGCGTTCAGTTCCTGGTCGACCTCGAACAGCAATTGGGCGTTTTTCGTCAATTCTTCTACTGCTCCCAGCCGGTGATTGATCTGCTCGGTCTGTTTCAGCGGCATCACGATCCAACGTTTCAGCAAGCGGTCGCCCATGGGCGTTTGCGTGGCATTGATCACATCGAACAGGGTTTTTCCGCCTTCGTTGAGCGGCGCCACCAGCTCGAGGTTGCGGATCGTGAACCGGTCGAGCCACACGTATTTTTCTTCCTCGATGCGCTGGATCTGGGTGATGTGTCCCAAACGGTCGTGCTGGGTATCATTGAGGTAATGTAAAATGGCCCCTGCGGCGATGACACCGTGTTGCAGGTCGGCGATCCCGAATCCTTTCAGGGAATTGGTCTGGAACTGGTTTGTGAGCCGCTCCTGCGCAAAATCGGGTGTAAAGACCCAATCTTCGAGTCGGAAGGTATAAAAACGCTGTCCGAAGGTTTCCTCGAACAGTTTGTGTTTGTTTTTCTGGAAGACAATCTCGCTCGGTTCAAAGCCCTGGACCAGTTTCCCCACGTAATCGAGCGAGCCCTGTGCAGTGAAAAACTCCCCTGTGGTGATATCCAGGAATGCCACCCCGTGAACGTTCTGATCGAAATGAATCGCAGCGAGGAAATTGTTTTTGTGGCCGTTGAGGACCTTGTCGCTGAATGAAATGCCGGGTGTGACCAACTCGGTAACACCGCGTTTCACAATTGTCTTGGTCATTTTCGGATCTTCCAGTTGATCGCAAATGGCTACACGGTGTCCGGCACGTACGAGTTTCGGCAAATAAGCATCGAGGGAATGGTGGGGGAACCCGGCCAGTTCTGTTTCGGAGGAAGAGCCTGCACCGCGTTTCGTGAGTACAATTCCCAGCACGCGGGCGGTCAAAACAGCGTCTGAACCGAATGTTTCGTAAAAATCACCCACGCGAAACAACAGCAACGCCTGCGGATGCCGCGCTTTGATCTCGTTGTATTGCTTCATCAGCGGTGTTTCCGCACCGGTTTTCTCCTTCTTCGCCACAGTTATCGTCGTATGATTATCGGAACTAATTATCCGGGTAAAATTAGGGCAATCAGCGATAAATCGGTGGAAAAGATTTCAATACTTTTCAAGAGTTTTCAGCATTCTGTTAGGGTGCAGCCAGCTTCATAAAACGCTGAAATCCGGCCTTACCATCTTGACGGATGACCAGTAAATAAAGGCCTGCATCCAGCCTTGAAATGTCGATGACTGAGCTCATCGGTGTCGATTGCCGGTAAACACATCTGCCGCGTTTGTCGTAGATCAGCAGTTCGTCCACCGCTTTATCATGCAGCACCAGCTGGTCTGTTGCCGGGTTTGGATAAGCCAGCAACGTTGATTCATTCAACACTTCACCGACTCCGCCAATCGGGCAGTTATATATCGTAATGTAAAACTTCGCGGTGTCATTCTCGCACGCCGAATCGCTGACGATGTACGTATACGTATAAACGCCCGGGATGGAAAGTGTGTCTTCTGGCGGATTGATCGTATCGCCGGCCGGGTTGAAGAAAACGCCATTTGTATCCGCATCGGCGGAAAGCAGGGTTGAGAGGTCGAATGCTTCATGCCAGCAATAGGTCACCGATGAATCGCTTCCGGCAACCGGACATTGTGCAATGGTTTTTCCGGGGAAACAGCAGCTTAAAACGATGATGGTGCTTACTAGTGATTTCATAGCGTGTGTGTTGGTTTCGGTAAAAATACGACAATCCATAAAATGTATGGGCCAAAAAATTGCCGTATCCCATTCATCAAGAGCCGCGGCGTACAGCTTATTTTTAGCCATCCGCCGCGGCGTACTCAGATTTACACAGATATCTTACACATAGGCGTTAACCATGCCGCTGGCACATAGAAATCGCCTCTCAGGGAGGGAATTGATCCCAGGTACTTCATCACAATGATGGTCCTGCAAATTGTTAAAACCAAAAAAGCAACAATTCATCAGATTCCTCTGACAAATCATTGCTTTCAAAAAAAATGGAATATTGTTTATCGTTTTTCTACCACGAAGAATACCTCGTAATCACTTGGGAAGTTTGGAACAACCACCCACGTCCACTCGTAATAGTCCGTGTCGCAGAATCCTTTGCTGTTGGCAAGAATCTTAAACAAAATGCGTTTTGAACCGTCTTCGCGTTTTACCTGGTTGTAGATTTTCATCTTGCATTTTCCTTTCACGTATTTTCCCAATAACGTGTTTTTAGAGAAATCCACACCGAAAGTAGAAGCGGTGCATCCCGAACCTCCGAGAAGTGCGCTCAGCTCTGCCGAAGAAGTGATGACATACTCGTCGCCCTCAGCGGAAGGCAACGTAGGACAAACATCGCCCAATTCATTTACGATGATCCCTTTGTCTTTTTTGATGTCGCGGTGACAAGCGGAGAGGCCTACAAAAAGGATTGCAAAAATAAACAGCGGAGCGTTCAGACGCAGTAGCTGTAAACAGGTTGTTTTTTTCATTGCTGTAATCTAATGATTCATTTTGAAGCCGAAAGCTACTAATATTATTCTGAAAAATCAAATTTGCGTAAAGATCAACTAATTACAACGCTATGAACGAACGAATTAATTCACCACAAAGGCACAAAGTTTTTTCGGACGGATAGACGTGTTAAGTTCACAAAGGGATTTAAGGTAAACCACTATTTGGCTTTAACAAGATTTGTTCTTTTGTAGGATAAAATTGAGTCTTAACTTTTTACAAATGCCTTGATGTTTAAGAGATACTTCCCTTTGTGCTCTTAACAAGGCAAACAGGTATTTTCTCTTTGTGCCTTTGTGGTGAAATTAATGTGCTACATTTTCCAATTCCCCCGGGGTATGCTTGTGACGGAACAGGATCGCGAACAACACGGCAATCACCAGTGCATAAGCCGCAAAGGAAAGCCAGATCGGTTGCCAGTCTTTGATTTCGACCACTGATTTGTAGGTATTGTTCGGCAGTACTTCGTTGAATTTAATCAGCTCCCTGTAGGCCGGATTGTCGGCTGTGGTTTTCAGGAAAGACAACAAGGTTTCCGGCGTTTGGAAGCGCAGGGTAAAGTATTTGTCGATCAGGTAACCGCTGATGGTACTTCCCAGCATGGCCCCGAAGCCGTTGGTCATCATCATAAACAATCCCTGGGCGCTGGAGCGGATCTTGCTGTCGGTATTGGTTTCGATGAACAATGACCCCGAAACGTTGAAAAAGTCGAATGCCATCCCGTAGACAATGCACGAAAGAATGATCATCCACAGTCCGTCGGCAGGGTTTCCATAAGCAAACAATCCGAACCGCAATACCCACGCAAAGAGGCTGATGAGCATCACTTTCTTGATGCCGAAACGCTTTAAGAAAAACGGTATCGCCAGGATGAACAGCGTTTCCGATACCTGCGAGATCGACATGATGATGGTCGAGTATTCGGTTACGAACGAATTAAAATACTTTGGGACCTTCTGGAAATCGGAAAGGAAGGTGTCGCCATACATGTTTGTCAGCTGCAAAGCCGCTCCGAGGAACATTGAAAAGAAGAAGAACAGGAGCATTTTGTAGTTGGTAAACAAACGGAAAGCATCCAGTCCGAACATTGCAGAAAGTGATTTTTTCTCGCGGTCTTTGTGCGGCGGGCAGGCAGGGAGCGTAAAAGCGTAAATTGCCAGGATGATCGCCGCACCGGCAGCGATGTAAAACTGTCCTGCCGTGGCTTTGTTTCCCGTAAGATTGGTTGCCCACATGGCGGCAATAAAACCGACTGTTCCCCAAACCCGGATGGGCGGGAAGCTTTTGATGACATCGTAATTGTTGGCTTTCAGGACGTTGTACCCGACCGAGTTGGATAACGAAATCGTGGGCATGTAACAGATCATGGTAAAGAACATCACCCAGAAAAACGTACCCGGATCGTCGACCATCGGGATGCAAAGCAATGCTCCTGCGCCCAGTAAATGAAGGATTCCGTAGAGGCGTTCCGCGTTAATCCAGCGGTCGGCAATGATTCCGGTAATGGTTGGCATGAAGATCGAAGCAAAACCGAGGGTCGAGAAAATGGCTCCGAATTCGGCGCCGCCCCATTCTTTTGTATCGAACCAGTAATTGGCAATGGTAATCAGCCATGCGCCCCATACAAAGAATTGCATAAAACTCATGAAGATTAAGCGATTCTTGATGGATAGCTGCATGTAGTAGGGTTTTAGTAGTTAGGATCGTTTGTTGATCTCGTCTCTCAGCATAGACGCCCGCTCGTAGTCTTCGTTTTCAATGGCTTCGTTGATGGCTTGTTCCAGCTCGTCTTTTGTCATACGCTGGAATTCGTTTTCTTCGGAAATATCTTCTTCCGGATCATCGTCTTCGTCCATGAACTCATCTGAAAGGATGCCTGCCGAAGACAAGATTGACTCAAAAGTATAGATCGGGCATTCAAACCTTACTGCCAGGGCAATAGCGTCAGACGTGCGCGCATCAATATCTGATAACTGGCCGTCGCGCTCGCAAACCAGCTTGGCGAAGAAAATACCTTCCTGCAGGTTGTAAATGATCACTTCCTTCACCTTGATGCCGAACGAAGTGGCAAATGTTTTGAATAAATCGTGCGTGAGCGGTCGGGTAGGGACCATTTTTTCGAGCTCAATAGCAATAGCCTGCGCTTCGAATCCGCCGATGATGATCGGCAGACGACGCTTCCCACCAGCCTCTGAAAGCACTAACGCGTAGGCTCCTGACTGAGTCTGGCTGTATGACAGCCCAACGATTTCCAATTTTATTTTATCCATTCGGTCGCTCGAAGTTGCGAAGGGTTTAAACAATGAGGGAAGCAATACTGCTTCCCTCTGTAATTATTCATTGGTAAAAATAACCAAAATGTTGTAAATGCTCTTACTGAGCAGCGTGGAATTTTTTAACAGCGGCTGTTAACTTCGGCAATACGTCAAACACATCGCCCACAACGCCGTAGTCTGCAGCCTTGAAGAAAGGAGCTTCAGCATCGGTATTGATTACCACGATCACTTTCGAACCGTTTACACCGGCAAGGTGCTGGATCGCCCCGGAAATACCCGCAGCAATGTAGAGGTTCGGACGAATGGCAACACCGGTTTGTCCAACGTGCTCGTGGTGAGGTCTCCAGCCGATATCAGCAACCGGACGGGAACAAGCCGTCGCAGCGCCCAATGCTTCTGCAAGCTCTTCCACCATTCCCCAGTTTTCCGGGCCTTTCAATCCGCGACCTGCCGAAACAACGATGTCTGCTTCCGGCAATGGAATTTCGCCTTCCGGCTTTTTCGTGTCAACCACTTTGATCACTGCCGCACCAACCGCACCGTCGAATGCTTCTACTGCGCATGCAGCGCCGGATTTTTCGGGCTGAATGGAGTTCGGCAACAACGAAATGATCTTTTTAGACGTGTTCACCGCTACCTGCGCAAATGCTTTTCCGGAGAATACATTCACTTTGCACGAGAAACCGTTGCTTGTATCAGGCACGGCAACTGCCCCGGAAATAAGGCCTGCTTTCAAACGAACAGACAAGCGCGGAGCTACTGCTTTCGCTACCAGGTCGTGTGAGAAAACAATCACGTCCGCATTCATCGCCTCGGCTGCTTTTGCTACCAAACGGGTGATTTGCTGTGCGTCATCTGCCGAAGCAGCGCGGTCAACCATTACTTTCTGAGCTCCGTATTCGCCCAAAGTTGCCAACGTAGCGTCATCCGCGCTACCTGTAGCTACTACCGAAACGGAACCACCAATTTTAGAAGCGTATGTTACTGCTTCCAATGCACTTTTTGCCAGGTTATTGGCAGAATTGATATATACCAGAATATTCATGTCTTCGGAAAATTAGATGACTTTCGCCTCGTTGTGTAACAATTGAACCAATTCATCCATGTTGTTCGGATCGATCATTTTTACTGCTGATTTCGCAGCAGGCAAGCCGTACTCAACATACGTTGTAAGATCTTCCACAGCAACCGCCGGAACTACCTGAAGCGGTTTTGTACGTGCGGCCATGATCCCGCGCATGTTCGGAATGCGTTGTTCTGCCATTCCTTTTGCACACGATACGACCAGCGGAAGGTTCGCTTCGATGATCTGCAAACCACCAACGATCTCGCGCTCCATACGGGCAGTTGTACCGTTGATGTCCAGCTTCGTTGCCAGCGAAACAAAAGGGAGATCCAGTGCTTCGGCGATCATTCCGCCCACCTGTGAACCGTTATAGTTAATGGTTTCTTTACCGGCAAGGATCAAATCAAACGAATGTGCTTTTGCGTACTCAGCAATCTGCATGGCTGTGAAGTAAGCGTCTTTCGGGTCGGCATCGATACGAACCGCATCATCAGCACCGATTGCAAGAGCCTTACGGATCACCGCTTCGTCGGCAGCAGTTCCAACCGTAACAATTGTCAGGTTTCCGCCCAGGGATTCTTTTAATTCCAATCCACGAACCAATGCATACCACTCGTCGTAAGGATTGACAATATATTGCACTCCGTTTTCATCGAATTGCTTGTTACCGTCGGTAAAGGCAATTTTGGATGTTGTATCAGGAGATTTGCTTATACAAACAAGAATTTTCATGTTATCAACAGATTTTAACGGTTGCAAATGTAAGCAATTCAGTTCGCAAAATAACGGTGCGCAGAGACAGAAAATTCAACGAATTTCTCCTTTTTTGCATAGGAATCAGTGAATTCGGTATTTCAGGTGCCAAATAGCAGTAGCGGAATTGTATTTTTTGTAATTTTGGCGACCTTCCGTAGGAAGTTTTAAGTTAGAAAAAGCATGAAAACAGTTCAATTTAGAGAGGCACTCAGGGAAGCTATGTCGGAAGAAATGCGTCGTGATGAAAACGTATTTTTGATGGGTGAGGAGGTTGCCGAATACAACGGTGCGTACAAGGTTTCTCAGGGAATGCTGGATGAATTCGGTCCGAAGCGTGTGATTGACACGCCGATTGCCGAGCTGGGATTTGCCGGAATTGCCGTAGGCGCTTCGATGAACGGTTTGCGTCCGATCGTGGAATTCATGACCTGGAACTTTGCGATTCTTGCTGCCGACCAGATCATCAACTCTGCAGCGAAAATGATGCAGATGTCGGGTGGTCAGTACGGTTGTCCGATCGTATTCCGCGGAGGAAACGGTACGGCAGGCCAATTGGCGGCTACGCACTCTCAAAGTTTCGAATCGTTTTATGCGCATTTCCCGGGACTGAAAGTGATCACTCCATCCAATCCATACGATGCCAAAGGCTTGCTGAAAGCGGCAATTCGCGATAACGACCCGGTGGTGTTTTTCGAATCGGAAAAAATGTACGGCGACAAAGGTGAAATTCCCGAAGGCGAATACATCATCCCGATCGGGGTGGCCGACGTGAAACGAAAAGGAACGGACGTAACGGTTGTTTCATTCGGAAAAGTAATCAAGGTGGCTTACGAAGCGGCTGAGTTGCTGGAAAAAGAAGGTATTTCTGTTGAAGTAATTGATTTGCGCACCGTTCGCCCGATCGATTACAATACCGTAGTAGAATCAGTAAAGAAAACCAATCGTTGCGTGATTTTGGAAGAATCCTTTCCATTGGCATCTATTTCCTCTGAAATGGCATACCACCTGCAGCGTTATGCGTTCGATTACCTGGATGCACCGGTGATGCGCGTGACGCAGACAGATACCCCGTTTGCCTTTTCACCTACACTGATCGAGGCGGCGTTGCCGAACCTGGATAAATTGGTGAAAGCGATTAAAACAACATTGGGTAGGAATTAATGAATGCGGGGTCGCGATGAATCGCGACCAACCCCTGATAATTTTATATGATAACGAAAAACGGTTTGCACAGATGCAAACCGTTTTTGTTTTGGAGTTGTTTTTGTTTAGTATTTGTGTTGATGGTCGCGATGAATCGCGACCCCACAAATACAACACAATATAATTGTTACAATTCGGCGCTGGATGTCGGGAACGCGCGGTCAACCTTTTTGAATAATCCCTGCAACACTTTTCCGGGACCGACTTCGATGACCTCGGCGCAGCCATCGGCGATCATCCGGTTCATGGTTTGGGTCCAGCGAACCGGTGCTGTCAGCTGGTCGACCAGGTTTTTCTGAATGGCGGCGGGATCGGTTACGGCATTGGCCGTTACGTTTTGGTAAACCGGGCAGATTGGCGTGTTGAAGGTTGTTGCTTCAATGGCTGCAGCCAGTTCTTCACGAGCGGGTTCCATTAACGGCGAATGGAATGCTCCACCAACCGGTAAGATCAACGCGCGCTTGGCGCCTGCTTCGGTCAGTTTTGCACACGCAGCTTCCACAGCCGGAACACTTCCTGAAATCACCAATTGTCCCGGGCAGTTGTAATTTGCCGGTACAACCACACCATCGATCGTGGCGCAGATCTCTTCCACAACATTGTCTTCCAAGCCTAAGATGGCCGCCATGGTCGACGGTTCGCGTTCGCAGGCTTCCTGCATCGCCAGGGCACGCTTGGATACCAAACGCAATCCATCTTCAAACGACAGGGTTTTATTGGCAACCAACGCCGAAATTTCGCCTAATGAATGTCCTGCCACCATGTCGGGCTGGAAACTGTCGCCCAGGCAAGCTGCCAGGATTGTGGAATGCAGGAAAATGGCCGGCTGAGTCACTTTGGTTTGTTTCAGTTCCTCCTCGGTGCCTTCAAACATAATCTGCTGGATGTTGAATCCTAAAATGTCGTTTGCCTGGTGGAACAATGCTTTTGCAATATCGGATGATTCGTACAAATCCTTTCCCATTCCGGGAAACTGAGCTCCCTGACCGGGGAATACGTATGCTTTCATGTGTTCATAATTAGTGGCGGTAAAGATAAAGAGATTAGTTATTAGTGGCTAGTGATTAGTCGTTAGTTTTTAATGGTTGGTTTGGTAGTGGTTAGTTATTAGTGCTTAGTTATTAGTAGTTAGTTATTAGTGGTTAGTTATTAGTAGTTAGTTTATCAGTGGTTGGTGGTTGTTGTTTTTTTCAGAGAAACAGAACGGGGTAAAACAAAAACGCTCTGCCGACCGGAGTCAACAGAGCGCTTGCTATTCTTGAGTGAGAATAATTATTTTTTCACTGACAATTTCTTCGTAACAACAGTGTTGTTTGCGTTGAAGTTTACAGTGTAGATACCTCCTGCCAATGCAGCAGTGTTGATTTCCACATTGTGCTTACCAGCAGCTGTTGTACCAAGGTTGTTTGTGTAAACCACTTTACCTGCAAGGTCAGTTACAGTTACAGTAACATCAGAAGCGTTTGTCAATTCGAAAGAAACGTTTGCTTCGTTTACAGCAGGGTTAGGGTAAACATTCAAAGAGAAATCAGCAGCGTTTTCTTCAACGTTCAATGTCTGATCAGAAACACGGATCATTACAGCGTTTGGCGTAACAAGGTTGAACCCGTTACCATCAGCAGTAAATCCTTGTACTGTTCCTTCCTCGCATGGCTGGGCCAAACCGAAAGCAACCTCGTTCTGACCACCGTAGTGACCTGCTACTACAAGGATAACGTCTCCGGCTACTACAGAAAGTGCACCACCATCCAAAGGCAATGTTACGAACTCATCAAGGTCAGCATTTGTAATAGTGTATGGTTGTGTTTCAGCCATGAAAGCCCAATCACCAGCACCATTGTCAAATACGTAAATCTCACCGAAGATTTGCTGACCAACTGCAGCAGACTGGTTTACCAAACGGATGTCAAGGAAAGTGATGTCCATCGGATCGAAGATCTCCATGATGTTACCGATTTTCAAACCAAGTGCATCCTGGGAAGTTACCTGAGCAATCGCTCCTGTTCTGTTTCCATCGTCACGAGAGTACAACCACTGGTCACGACGGATAGTCATTGTGCGCGAGTTGTTGGAAAGATCGCTGTCTGTAGTTGCACCCAACGTTGAAGTGAGGTCTACCACATAGTCACCTACAGTTGCAGGAACCATCATCGGAACAGTGATAGAAAGTGAGTCAGTTCCACCGAAAGGCAATGCTACGGAAGTACCTGTTTCGTTGTAGTTTGATGCAGCAACACAGCTGGCGTTCAATGCTACACTTGGCTGAGCCAAAGAACCATTGTTCAATACTTCAGCGCCGAAAGTGATTCCAGGGAAGCTTGCCTGTGTTTCGTTGATGATGTAGTAATCCAATCCTTGAGTAGTTGCTACGTCAGTAGACTGGTAGAAGTTGGTTACTTTTACATCGTTATCCCAAGCTTCAACCAATTTCACGTCGTCAATACCCCAGAACCAGTCATAAGCACCCTGGTAACGGAAACGGATGCGAACATCAGAACCCCAGTTACCTGCACCGATTACAGAAGTAATGTTTACCACTTCGTATTCAGGGTTTCCGGAGTTGGTGTTTACAGGAACTTCAGCTTCAGGGTTTACCTGGAACTCAACCCAGTTAGCACCACCATCATTTGAAATCGCTACGTAGAACTCTTCCTGGAAGTGACGGTAGATTTCAGTGAACTCAAGGTACATCGGCGCGTTAGCCGCAGAACTGTTAGCGCTCAACAATGCAGCAAGGTCGATACCGTTAGCTGTTGTAAGGTAAGCGTTTTGTGTTGCAGAAGCACCTGCAGCATCAGAATCGATCAATGCGAAGTTACCTCCTGAAGCAGACAACATCGCTCCCGGGAAACCGTACGTAGGGATTTGAGAAGTCAAACCAGCCGGCATTGCGTTAACGATAGCCCAGTCACCTGCAGTGTGCGGTGGAACTCCTGCTGCACCTGCGTTGGTAAATGTCCAGTCAGACACAGTCGTGAAATCATGTTGCCAAAGGATGTCTCCCTGAGCTTTTTCAACCTTTGAAACTTTTTTATTGGCGTAACCAGGCAGGTTACGAGGATTTTTTGCAGCAAGGCTCGCGTTGTTGTACTGTGCATTCACAGCAAAACCAGCAGCAAGAGCACCTGCCAGTAAGTAAACTTTTTTCATAGCTAAGTAATATTTTGCGATAAAAATAGACAATGATTATTAGATAAAAAAATTGTATGTATCGGAATGTAGTTTCTACTGAGTTAAGTGTTTAGGTTGTTCTTTTTTGTCACAATCGGCTTTCATCCTGAATTCCCAGTAAACAAGGACTTTTTGGAAAAAGGTCAGGATAGATTTAAAGCGTCCGTATTTTTTTACCAGTTGGGTAAAAGAAGTGTTTGTGGTCCAACTTTTGTACTTTTAGCACTCAATTCCAACGGTATGATCAAACAATTGCTTGCGTTTATTTCCTTCATCTCGTCATTGAGCTTTTGGGCCCAGGTGCCTGACAAACAGGTGAAATTATTGTTTGTGGGTGATGTCATGCAGCATGGCGGACAAATCGCCGGAGCGCACAATGCACAGAAAGACGCCTACGATTACCGCGATTGTTTCCAGTTTGTGAAGCCGGTGATCAGCGAAGCGGACATCGCTATTGCCAACCTGGAAGTGACGCATGCCGGAAAACCGTATAAAGGTTACCCGCAGTTTTCAGCACCGCCCGAGTTGTCGGAAGGTCTTGTGGATGCCGGGTTTGATGTAATCCTTACCTGTAATAATCACTCGTGTGACGGAGGCGCGAAAGGCGTTACCAAAACGCTTGATGTGCTGGATAAACTGGGTGTGAAACATACCGGGACGTTTCGGAATAAAGCAGAGCGCGACAAGAATTACCCGTTGATGGTTGAGAAAAACGGTCTCAAAGTGGCTGTGCTGAATTATACTTACGGAACAAACGGATTGTCGGTGGCGGCGCCGTTGATTATCAACTACATTGACAGCACGGTGATGAAGGCCGATTTCAAAAAGGCAAAAACCCTGGGAGCCGATATCATTGTCTGTACCATGCATTGGGGAACGGAATACCAGTCGCTGCCCAATGATTACCAGAAAAAGTGGGAAGCATTTTGTTACCGTCAGGGTGCCGACATGGTGATTGGCGGGCATCCGCATGTGCTGCAGCCGGTAGTGCAAAAAACAGTTGGCGGTAAAGAAAAGCTCACGGCCTGGTCGCTTGGGAATTTTGTTTCCAACCAGCGCGACCGCTATACCGACGGCGGAATGATGCTGACAACTACGGTCACAGCCGACAGCAGTTCGGTGACATTCCTGAAGACGGAACATTACTTTACCTGGGTATTTCCTCGCCAGGAAACAGTGGTGAAACCGTATTACATTCTGCCTGATTTTGATTACAATGCACACCGGGCCGAATTCCTTGACGAGGCCACGGAGGCAAAGATGAAACTGTTCCTGGCCGATTCGCGCAACTTGTTTGCCCAGCACGCCAAAGGTACAACCGAGCAATTCGTAGGACAAAATGCAGGCTTTCATCAGTGTTACGATATGCTGCTCGAAGGTTATTACACCGTACAGCTGGATGCCATCCTGGGAACCGACTGGACAAAACTTTCTCCTGAAAATAAAGCTGTTACCACCCGGATTCTTGCTCCTGACGGCAATTACCACCTGGTAAGCGGCTTGTTTTCGTCACCGGAACAGGCAGGCGAAATCCTGGCTTTCTGGACCAAAACCGAAACTGCTGCTCCACAACTGGTATTCGTAACGCCGAAAGAGGTGAAAATTGTAGAAGACTGATGAAAGTAAGCCTGATCGTAGCCATGGACCGCGAGCGTGGCATTGGCAAAAACAATGACCTGATGTGGCACCTGCCGGCAGACATGAAATTTTTCCGGGAAACTACTACTGGACACATTGTGGTCATGGGCCGTAAAAATTACGAGTCCATTCCTGAGCGTTTCAGGCCGCTGCCCAACCGGGAAAATGCGGTGTTGAGCCGTTCATCGGATTACCAGGCCGATGGCTGCGTGGTATTTACATCGTTGGATGCTTGTTTGGAGCATTACTCCGGCGAAACCGACAGAACGGTTTTTATCATCGGTGGCGGGCAGATTTATGCAGAAGCACTGAAAAGCGGGAAAGTGACGGAAATGTTCATTACACATGTCGATCACGCCTACGAAGCCGATACATTTTTCCCGGAATTCAACGAGGCAGCATGGGATTCGGAAGCCGTTTTTACACAAATGGCAGATGAAAAGAATGCTGTTGGGTTTGCCGTGAGGAAGTACATAAAGCGCGGGAAGCAGGAGTGATTCACCACATCCTCGCCAGGTAGGGCAAAGGCACATAGCTTCTTCATTACTATATTCATTGATTCCGGTAAAATGTTCATTTGAACTACGCGGTTAAACAGAGGTGGTTACTTTTAGCAAAAAAAGTACTGCCATGAATCGATTTTACACTACCTTTTTACTAATTCCTTTTTTCGGAGCGAGCTTCGCAACTTGTGCACAGCATGAACTAACGGTTAATTGTTATGCCCACAACAGCCTTTACAATGGGATTCTCCTGGATACGAACTACGTAGAATATGGCGTGATCAGTACAGATCCTGCATTTTATGTTGCCGTATTTGATCCTGCCACGTGCAGTGCCTGGGGAACGGCATATAACGGTGTTAATTCAGACCATGATTTCGGGAATTTTAATAACAATGGGGCTGTTCGTCCACGTACGGAATATTTCTTTGTTTTTGAGTATGCAGATACCAATCAGCTGTTGGGGATGAACGATATGATCACCAACGCCATCCCGGCAGGATTTCCCTACGTAATCTATACACCTGTAAGCTATGATTATACCCAGGTCAGCGGTGTTTGCCCGGCATTGGCGCAAACCTTGTCATCACGCTGGAACCCGATGGTGATTCAGGATACTAACATTATGGTATTGTTCGGCGTCCAGGGATTGTCAAATACATTTGTGGAAGATACCGTTATGAATATTGACCACATTTCGTTTACCACCACCATTTGCGACGTGACCGGTTTGGATGAAATGACTTCTTATACACCAACGGTTTATTACGCCGGAGACAATCAATTTGAAGTGAAGTCCGCCGGAGAATTAGAGATCGGTTCGCTGCATTCCCTTACAGGTGAAATGATCCCATCAAATGTTTCAGGGAATATTCTTACTGCAAAACATACCTTGTCGTCCGGGATTTATTTTGTGCGCGGGACGCTTGCTGGCAAGGAATGGGCGCAAAAGGTGTTTGTTTATTGAGGTTCGATTGGAATAAGTCCCGTAGGGACGAAATACGTTAGACTGGATCATTATCCGATCGTTTTGCCCCGTAGGGGTAAGATATTTGCATATAATTGTATGTCCTACCCCTACGGGGTAGTCTTTGAACTTTAATCCGCATTCTCTAACGTATTTCGTCCATAAGGGACTTTCTTGAATGCGTGAAAACAGGATCGCTTCGACCACAGTTTATTAGTAACTTCTCGTTTTTGTTCAAATTTCGTTCGGTTTCCTTAGCCTGTATTTTCGGTAATTGTCCCAATTTTGCAATCTATGAAGTTGTGTATAGCCGAAAAACCCTCCGTAGCCCGCGATATCGCGGAAGTGATTGGTGCCAAACAGCGCCATGAAGGTTATTATGAAGGAAACGGCTATTGTGTGACCTGGACTTTCGGTCACCTGTGCACCCTGAAAGAACCCCACGATTATAAGGAAAGCTGGAAATTCTGGCGCCTGGAAGACCTGCCGATGATCCCGGAAAAGTTTGGGATTAAGCTCATCGAGGACCAGGGAGTAAAACGGCAGTTTGCGGTGATCGAAAAACTGGTAGCGGAATGCGAAGAAGTGATCAACTGCGGGGATGCCGGGCAGGAGGGAGAATTGATCCAGCGATGGGTACTCACCAAAGCAAAATGCAAGGTGCCGATCAAGCGTTTGTGGATCTCGTCACTGACCGAAGAAGCGATTCGCGAAGGCTTCCAATCACTGAAAAACGGTGAACAATACCAGAATTTATATGCAGCCGGAAGTGCCCGCGCCATTGGTGACTGGCTCCTGGGGATGAACGCTACGCGCTTGTTTACAAAAAAATTCGGGCAGGGGAAAGCGACCCTTTCCATCGGGCGGGTGCAAACGCCTACCCTGGCCATGATTGTGAACCGCCACAAGGAAATTGAAGCATTCCGTTCGGAAGAATACTGGGAGTTGAAAACCATTTACCGGGAAACCGAATTTACGGCCACCATCGACCGGATAAAAACCGAAGACCGCGCAGCCAAAGGTGTGGAATACCTGAAAGGGCATCCGTTCGAGGTTACATCCTTCGAGCAGAAAGAAGGGAAAGAGGGGAACCCGCGGTTATTCGACCTGACTTCCCTGCAGGTGGAATGCAACAAGAAATTCGGTTTTTCGGCCGAAGACACCCTGAAATACGTCCAGGGATTGTACGAAAAGAAATTCGTGACTTATCCGCGCGTGGATACGACCTACCTCTCGGAAGATTTACACCCGAAAATTCCGAATATCATGACCGGGCTGACGCATTACCAGCGTTTCACGGCCCCTTTATTGGAAAAACCCATTCCGAAGCTGAAATCGGTATTCGACGATAAAAAAGTAACCGATCACCATGCGATCATTCCAACGGGAATTCAACCCAGCGGGGTGTCACATCCCGAAAGCCAGGTATATGAGTTGATCGTGCGCCGGTTTGTGGCTGCTTTTTACCCGGAGTGTAAGATCTCCACCACGACTGTTTTGGGGAAAGTGGACCAGATTGGTTTTAAAGCCACCGGGAAACAGATCATCGAACCGGGATGGCGGGTGGTGTGGGAAGAAACCCAGGAAACGGAGTCGGACGACAAAAAACCGGGAAAGGAAAAAGCAGAACAGACCATGCCGGTATTTACCGAGGGTGAATCAGGGCCGCACGAACCACGCATGCATCATGGGAAAACAAGTCCACCGAAACCGTATACCGAAGCTACTTTGCTGCGAGCCATGGAGACGGCCGGTAAGCAGGTAGAGGACGAAGAAATCCGTGACATGATGAAGGAAAACGGGATCGGTCGCCCTGCCACCCGCGCCAATATCATTGAAACGCTCTTCAAGCGCAAGTACATCGAGAAAAAACGCAAGAACCTCATGGCCACTCCAACCGGTGTTGGGCTGATCGATACCATTCAGAACGAACTGCTGAAAAGCGCCGAGCTCACCGGTCAGTGGGAACGCAAGCTGCGCCTCATAGAAAAAGGCGAATACGATTTGGAGCAATTCAAGCAGGAACTGACGATCATGGTGCGCCAGCTTACCGATGAGGTCATCTTTTCACAGGCACCTGTTCGCATCCAGCTGCACACGGATACGCCAGCGGTAGCAGAAAAACCGAAACGGGAACGCAAGCCTGCCGAAAAAGTCAGTCTTACCGACCTGGATTGCCCGAAATGCAGGCAGCACAAACTTATGGAGGGCCGTACCGGAGTTGGATGCGCCAATTACAAAGTTTGTGGTTTCCTTGTTCCGTTTGAATTGCTGGGCAAAAAACTTACCGAAAAACAACTGCTCGACCTCATCCAAAAAGGCAAAACCGCGAAAATGAAAGGACTGATGATTCCCGGCGCGGCACAGGTAATTGAAGGTTCACTGGCGTTCGACGCGACGTTTAATGTGGTGGTGGGGTAGTCATTATAATTTCTCGAAATTCTTATGAGGCATGCTTTGAGTGATTCTTTTGAATTTAGAGTATACTTTGGAATAAAGTTTCATTTTTTGAAATTATATTTCTATATTTGAAATAAATGAAGTGGTAAGCGGTTGTTATATCAAAAGCAGTATTAACCGAATTCGCTGAGAAACACGCTGATGTGGTAGATGCGTTGAATAAATGGTATTTTGAAACAAAGACTGCTGATTGGAACAATTTTTCAGAAATGAAACAAACGTTTAATTCTGTAGATGCTGTCGGAAATGACAGGTATGTATTTGACATAAAAGGAAACAGATACAGGCTTGTGGCGATGGTATTCTTTGATATAAGAACAATGTATATTCGCTTCATTGGTACGCACAAAGAATATGATAGAATTAACTGCAGTACAATTTAATTCTGAACCCGAAGGTCTCAAAGTAAACATCTCAAAGTCATGAAATCCGGACAATTAACATCACGAGAGGAGTATAACCTTACAATGAAAAAAATTGAAGGTTTTCTCCAAAAGGTAACAGAATTAGGAGGTTTTGATAAACTTTCCAAAGAGGATGCAAATCAACTCGCAGTTTTGTCAAACCTGGCTGAACAATACGAGGATAGTATTCCATTGATGCCTATCAAACAACCGTCTACACTTGCTGAAATGATTCGGTTTAAAATGTTTGAAAAGAATCTGAAACAGAAACAGTTGGCCGTAATGCTTGAAACGAGTGAAGCAAATATTTCAGGTGTTTTGACGGGCAAGCGAAAGTTGACGTTCGACCTTGCTAAGAAATTGCATACTCACTTGGGAATAGATGCACATTTTCTCCTGACAATAGCTTGAGCTTAAATATGAATCAACCTCCTTGTCAGCAAGTCTTTCCGTGATTTGGCTACAGGAATTTCCGTGCCGTCTTCTAATACAAGCATTACGTCATCTTTTTTGAAGCGCACTACCTGCGACAGGTTGACAAGGTAGGAGTGGTGTACCCGCATGAACGACGATTCAGGAAGGATCACTTCAAACATCTTGAGGTTTTTCGAGCTTGTAATCGTGTTGTTTTTGAGACAGACCATGGTGTATTTTCCGTCGGCCTTCAGGTAGCTGATTTCGGCGGTGTTTACATACTCGATACCATCCATGCTGGAGATGCCGATTTTTTCCTTAAAGACAAGTGAATCAGAAGCTTTTGCCAGGTGTTCGTTTTCCAGCTCGCGCAGTTCGCGGATGCGTTCGATGCATTTTTTGAGTTCCGAAACATTGATCGGTTTCAGCAGATAATCGAAAGCGCCTTTGCGAAGGGCCTCGATGGCATATTTTTCGTAAGCTGTAATGAAGATGACTTTCGAGTTCATGGAAACATCGTCTAAAATATCGAAGCTGAGACCATCCTGGAGTTGAATATCCAGGAAAAGGAGGTCGACCTGTTCGGCTTTCAGCAGTTTGCGTGCTGCCTCAACAGAAGGTACGCTTCCAACGATATTTGCTTCCTGAAAATGGGTGTTGATCAGGACACTCAATCCGTCCCGGCTCAATTTTACATCATCAACTATCAGGGTATTCATCTTTTTTCAGGTTAAAGTTAAATGTCTTTAAATGCTTCAGTAATCACAGGTATGTCAAATATTACGCATGTTCCTGTAGACGAGCCTTCGGTTATGTCTTTGAATTCGTAATGGATAACGATACCATATTTTTCATGGACGATTTTTATTTTCTCCTGCACCAGGTTGAATCCATGCGAAATGTGTTCCTCGCGCGATTTATTGATTTCACCGGATGCTTCACGGCCAATTCCGTTGTCTTCAATGGTAATGCGGACCTTTTCGTTGTGTAAAAATGCCTGCACGTTTAAGACGCGTTCTTTCTCGGAATGGAGCAGACCATGCTTGAGCGCATTTTCCACTACGGGCTGCAGCAGCATAGAAGGAATGTAATACTGCCCGATCTTATAATCGATTTTAAACCGCGAAACCAGCTGGTTGTTGAACCGGAATTTTTCGATGGTCACATACAACCGCAACATTTCAAATTCTTCCTCCACCGTTACAAACGACTGATCGCTTTGCTGCAGGAATTTCCGCAAGAGCTGCGAGAACTCATTAATTGCTGTTTCAGCCGATTCCAGTTCTTTCAGCACGATCAGGTACTGGATATTATTGAGAGCATTGAAAATAAAGTGCGGATTCATCTTCGCCTGGATAGCCTTTAGCTTCAATTCGAGGATGGTACTGTTGATTGCGTTCAGATGACGGTCTTTATTGCTTATGTAAGTTACACGCATGCGCACCAGGAACCCGATCAGCAGCAGGATGACCAGGATGACAGTAATCCTGAACCAGGTTTGTTCGTAGAAATAGGACTTGATTTCGAAGGAATAGGAAATTTCATGCGGATTGCGGTCGTTGAAGCCATTTACCACACGCACCTTCAGTGTATAGTTTCCGGGCGGAAGCATTTTGAATGAAACACTGGGATGCTTGTCGGGTTTGCTCCACTGGTCGGGGAAATCGCCGCCAAGCAACTTGTATTGGTAATAGTAATTTTGCCGTTTGCCATACTGTGGGTTCGAAAAATCAAATTGCACCGTGTGGGTAGAGCGTTCGAACAGACGCGAGCTTTCCGTGTAGAGGGTGTCATTTACCCAAATCCGCAAAAACCGGTGTTTCGACCTGGTAAAAGGGTATTGTTCAGGCGTATGGATTACCACTCCCTGGATAGAGGGGAAATAAAAGTGGTCGTGTTTGGTCAGCAGGTAATTGTTTTGAAAACCACCGTTGAATTCGGTATTGAGGATACCGGTCTCTTCCCCGAAGAAAAATGGGATCAGCCTGTCGAGTTTACCCTTATAGAAATCGTTGAGCGCTTTTTCAGAGATTTTCCACAACCCGAAATTGGAAGTCATGTTCAGGTAGCCGTATCTGTCTTTAGCCAGTGTAAATACCTCATCGTAGAGTTTGCAATTCTTTTTTTCATTGATGGAAGTGAGCTTTCCCTGATCATAACAGTACAATCCGCCGTTGTAGGTGCCAATCCATAATTTCCGGTCGTTGTCTTCATAAAAACAGCGCACTTCCTTCCCCTTGAGTCCCTGCTTTTTGCCTATTTTTTTGATGAGCCGGTACTGTTTGTCCAGGATAAAAAAGCCTTCGCTTCCGCCCATGCAGATATTCCCGTTTCGCAGCTCGTAGAAGCAAATGATGACTCCGGTTACCGACTTTGACAAGTAAGGTTTGATCGTTTTGTAATTTCTTCCTTTCGCAATTCCTTCATCGGTTCCAATCCAAATAGTTCCCCGGGAATCTTGAAAGGAACCGTGAACATTGCCGGAACCCAATTGCTTCGGGGTAATATTATAGAGCAACTTTCGGTCCTTGAGCACATAGACGCCGGCTCCCCAGGTTCCCGCATAAATCATTGAATCAATGACAGCCAGGCTGGCGAAATTGGTTTTATAGCTCCAGTAATCAGTCATTTCGCCAATCCCGACTTGAATGATCTTTCCGCCTGACGTAGCCACCAGTACTTCGTTATTCGGAGTTTGAATGATAGAAGTAGCCGAAGATTGCTGCAAACCGTTTTCGCCTTTTTGCTCATGGCTGTAACAGGTTTTGTGCAGCAAGCGAAGCATGCCTTTTTCCGTAGTACCGGCAAACAGGCAGCCTTCTTCCTCGTTGTAATAAAGCGAAAGCAGGTTGTCTGACGGAAGCACATCCGTACGGTAATGTTCGTTGTAATCCGGCGTGAGGTAATACAGGCCATGGGTCGTAGCAGCATAATATTCATCCGCTGAAATAGCTGTCATTTCCTTAATGACCGCATTTGGTTCGGTGAGATGGATGTCAAGATCAGGTGTGACTGATTTGCCGTTGATCCGGAAAATGTCTGTAAGCCCCAGGGCAAAAAGCTTTCCATTGTGGGGATTTTTGTAAAAACCTGTGATCGTTTGGTTTTGGAGGAGTTGCGTTGTTTTTTTGGTTACAAGATTATAGGTTGAAATTCCCGTTGCCGTACCTGCATAAATGAGTGGATAGGCAACATGCAGGCTATTGGCATTCCTGATGCTGGTATTAGCTGCTTTTTTGAACCGGAGCTGCTTGGTGTCGGCGGTGTAAATTTCTCCGTACTTGTTAATCGTATACAGTGTATGATCGACCAATACTGATGCCTGGCAGGATTGCAGTTTACGGTAATAGGGATGGAACATGTAGAGGTTTCCGCCAAATTCATTCACGAACAAGCGCTGGCTGTATTCATCCCACATAAGTCCGTTGGGCAGATGGTTCTTATAGCGTTGGTCTTGGATAAACTCTGTAAACTCCAGGCCGTCGAACAAGACAATACCATCGGCCGTAGCCAGTATCAGGGTTCCGTCTTTCTTGTGGAAAATATCCATTACCTGGCTTTCCGGCAATCCCTGGCTGGATGAAAACGATGTTACCGTAAAATGATAACGAATGTCCTGGCTGGCAACTACAAATCGTCCATTTCTCTGTGCGAAGGAAAGTGAACAGATCAGTGAGCAAATAATAGCCGGAATTCGTAGAAAAACCATAGGGCAATATTAACACTAAAAAACGATCTATACCGATAAAACAGGGGGTGGGTGAAAATTATTACAACTAAAGTCGTTCATTCACAAACTGTTAGTTTCCCGCGTTCCGGGATTTCAAAAGTGGGTTATTCCGAAAATTGGATCAGCTATCCCCTAAATCAAACTAATTATGAAGTTGTATCAGATGTTTTAATCCAGCACTTTAATTTCGCTCCGCAAATCATTTTTTACAGGTTCGAAAAACTACGTAAATGTGAAAAAAAACACTGTTTGGCAGTTGATCACAAAAACAGGTTGTTTGTCACAAGAGCTTGGTCTTCGCCGCCTTGCATCATTAAGTTTGCGCTCCAAAGGGTGATTCCCTTAAAAACAGGGTTACCTCTACATACACCCTTTCCTTCATCGCTTTTCACACTGATTATTCAAGAATTAATGGTTGCTGCAACCCGGTTGCCGTAATGGTTGATAATTTATGAAAACGAAAAATAAACTATGAAGAACAGATTCGGTTTTTTTGCATTGCTGCTGTTGCTGGTATTGAGTGCATTCAGCAGGGTCTCGGCCCAATCGATCTCAGGAATCGTTAATGCCTATTCGGCGGTTACGGCTATTTCTCAGCCGGCCTGTGCGCCCTGTGATGTGTCCTGTATTCACACCATTACGGTAGCCAATGGGGCACTTTTTGCACCGGGTGACAAAGCATTGATCATCCAGATGAAAGGCGCTACGATCAACACTGCAAATGCGGTGGGTTCCGGGAACGTGACAGCAATTAACAATGCAGGAAACTACGAGTTCTTCGAAATCGGCAGTATTGTGGGCAACGTGCTAACACCACGTTACCCGCTTATCCGTTCCTATACTGTTTCCGGGAAAGTCCAGGTTGTTCGCATTCCGCAGTTTGCCGATAATGTGACGATTACCGGAACATTGATGGCCCAGGACTGGGATGAAGTTGCCGGTACGGGCGGTGTAGTGGCGATTGAAGCCGGAAAAGTGACCTTCAACGCAGGAATCGATGTATTGGGGCAGGGCTACAAGGGAATCCAGATGGGAATAAACGGTACGCCCGATGACTGCAGCGTCAATCCGACTACAGTATTTAATGTAAACAGTGCAACCAATTCGACCTATACAAAGGGTGATGGTATCGTCATTGATAATGCCGCTACCAACCGCGGGCGGGCACCGAGAGCGAACGGTGGTGGTTCAGGGATTTCCGGTGACTCCGGCGGTGGTGGTGGTTCCAACTACGGTGCCGGTGGAGAAGGCGGTAAACGCTGGTGTGACATTGATGGAGCAAATGCCGGTGGACTGGGAGGTTATTCACTGACAACCTACCTGGCGCAGAATAAGGTTTTTCTTGGAGGAGCCGGCGGCCCCGGTTTTGTGACCACCAGTAACCCGTCCAATGCCGCAGATGGCGGTGGTATCGTGATCATTTTCGCGGATACCATTGTTGGAAACGGTAACACGATCAACGCACGCGGTACCTCTCCGGTGGCCATCAATCCTGTTGGTGCACCCGATGGAGGCGGTGGCGGTGGCGCCGGTGGTTCTGTGGTTTTGAAAACAGAAACCTATATCGGTACGCTAAACGTGGATGTACGCGGTGGCGACGGACAGGATTTGAACACGGCAACCGTACACGGTCCCGGTGGAGGTGGAGGTGGAGGAGTATTGTTATACTCGCTTGCAGCCATTCCGGGTAACCTGGTACTTACCACTACAGGTGGTCAGGGAGGTCAGCATTTGCCTGCAGCGTCTTCCCTGCGTAACGGATCCCAGGATGGATCACCGGGTGGATCGATCTCGTTGTATGTACCTATCCAGAACCCGAATTACCAGGGAAATGTCGACAATGATGTGATCCCTGTTTCATGTGATATTGACGATGACAATGATGGTATTACCGACGTAGTGGAAGCTTATAGCGGTGACCATGATGCTGACGGTATTCCGGATTACGCAGATGCGAACTTTTGTGCGGCAGTTTTCCAGGGTGTCAACGGATGGAACTGCGCTACAAACGGTTTGCCTGACCCAAGCGGTGACCTTGACGGCGATTTAATTCCGAATTACCAGGACGCCGATTTCCCGTATTGCGGAGGAATGATCGCCGGAGGAATCTGCGCTAATTTTGATAAGGACCGTGATGGTATTCCTGTTAACTTAGATCTTGACAGCGACAACGATGGTATTCCTGACCTGATCGAAGCCGGCGGTGTAGATGCGGATGGCAGCGGTCAGGCCGATTCGGGAGCCGACGCTGATGGTGACGGTTTGGTAAATCAATACGACAACAATGATACGGATGGCCCTACTGGTGCTTCTCCTTGTTCAACCATTCCGAATTGTTTAATCAATTCTTCGACTTCCTTATTGTTTGACACCGATGCTAACGGAAGCAACAACTTCTTTGCCGATTTCGACGGTGACGGGATTACCAACTTCATGGACCTCGACAGCGACAACGATGGAATTACCGATGTGATCGAATCGGGTGGAACGGATGCCAACGGTGACGGAATTGCCGATGCATTTGCCGATGTGGACAACGATGGTTACAACGATGTCTACGACGCGGTGTTTGTGAATTGTACCACTACAGGAAGTTATATCTACACTCCGCCAACTGCTGCCTATGCAACGGCCCACGGTCCTGGTAACGTTAGTGTTACCAACCCGAATAACGCCTTAGGCGTGCCGCTTGCCGCCGATTTTGCCCTGCTGGATGCAAATGGCGATGTTTTAACCCTCCAGATTGCCAATACAATTGCTTCAGGAGGCACGATACGACTCTATATCTCCAACCCAAGTGGAAACCAGGCCAATACCAACGTCCAGTTTTCTACCGACGGAACAACATTTTCGAACACAACAGCCTCCAATATCCCGGCGGCCAACGCAGGAATGACGGTATACCCGTTTGTTGTGCCGATCAATACGGTGGCGATCCGTATTCTGCGTACCGACAACGACGATATCAACGTGCATGGATTGGATTATACGATCCCTGCAAGTGTTAGCAATACGCTTAGCACAACCTGCGTTACGTCTAACGGAACGCCGATGATCCTTACCGGTACCGATTCCAATGCTGACGGAAAACCGAATTCTTACGTCTCCGGGAACGCAGATTCTGATCTTCAATGCAATTTCGTAGACATCGATTCGGACAATGACGGAATCGTGGATAACAGCGAGGCACAATCTACCGCAGGTTACATTGCTCCGAGTGGTTCGGATACGGATAGCGACGGAATTGATAATGCGTATGACGGCAACAACGGCGGAACATCGATTGTTCCGGTAAATACCGACGGTGCCGATACACCTGATTACCTGGATCTTGATTCGGATAACGATGCTTTGACCGACTTGATCGAAGGTTGGGACACTGATGGAAACGGCACGGCAAATACGGTTCCTGCCGGTGCTGACTCAGACAACGACGGTCTCGACAACGCCTTTGACGTGAATGACGCATTGGTGAACCCGACCAACGGAACCACGCCGACATCTTATCCGAACGTAAACGCTCCGCTTACACCACAGCGCGACTGGCGTGAGACTATTTTAGCTCCGACAGTTACTCTGACAGGAACAACAACCATTGTCGAAAACGCGGCCGGGGTTGCGACCTTAACGGCAACGCTTTCCAACCCGGTACCAACGGCAACCACTGTAACATTGACTTATACGGGAACCGCTTCGGGAGCTGATTACGTCGCTTCGAGTGTGACAATCACGATTCCTGCCGGTTCTTTGACTGGAACAGTGACAATTGATCCGACGGACGATGCAATCTTCGAAGGTTCGGAAACCGTTATTGCTGATATCACCAACGTTACCGGCGGAAACGGTGCCACCGAATCGGGAACACAAACGGCAACCGTTACGATTACTGACGATGAAACGGCTCCGACGGTAACTTTGAGTGGAACAACGACCATTGCCGAAAACGCGCCTGGCGTTGCGACTTTGACAGCGACACTTTCTGTCGCAACCACAGCTGCAACCACGGTAACGCTTACGTATACAGGAACCGCTTCGGGAGCTGATTACGTCGCTTCGAGTGTGACGATTACAATTCCTGCCGGTTCATTGACAGGAACGGTGACTATTGATCCTACAGATGATGTGATCTTCGAAGGTTCGGAAACGGTGATTGCCGACATCACCAACGTTACCGGCGGAAACGGTGCTACCGAATCGGGAACACAAACGGCTACCGTAACGATTACCGATAATGAAACGCCTCCGACGGTAACTTTGAGCGGAACGACGACCATTGCCGAAAACGCGCCTGGCGTTGCGACTTTGACAGCGACCCTTTCGGTAGCAACCACAGCTGCAACCACGGTAACGCTTACGTACACAGGAACGGCTTCCGGTGCTGACTATGTGGCTTCGAGTGTGACGATTACAATTCCTGCCGGTTCTTTGACGGGAACAGTAACGATTGATCCTACAGATGATGTGATTTTCGAAGGTCCTGAAACCGTAATTGCTGATATTACCAACGTAACAGGCGGAAATGGTGCCACCGAATCCGGAACGCAAACAGCGACTGTGACGATAATCGACGATGAGATTTCTCCGACAGTAACGCTTTCAGGGACCACTACCATTGCGGAAAATGCTCCCGGCGTTGCCACCTTGACAGCCACCCTTTCTGCAACGGCGTCAACGGCCACGGTTGTTACAGTAACGTATTCGGGAACTGCCTCCGGAGCTGACTACGTCGCTTCGAGTGTGACGATCACAATTCCTGCCGGTTCTTTGACGGGAACAGTAACGATTGATCCTACAGATGATGTGATTTTCGAAGGTTCGGAAACCGTTATTGCTGACATCACCAACGTTACCGGCGGAAACGGTGCTACCGAATCGGGAACACAAACGGCTACCGTGACAATCACCGATAATGAAACGCCTCCGACGGTAACCCTGACAGGAACGACCACCATTGCCGAAAACGCGCCTGGCGTTGCGACTTTGACAGCGACACTTTCGGTGGCAACCACAGCTGCAACCACGGTAACGCTTACGTATACAGGAACTGCTTCCGGAGCTGACTATGTGGCTTCGAGTGTGACGATTACAATTCCTGCCGGTTCTTTGACCGGGACGGTAACCATCGACCCGACGGATGATGTGATTTTTGAAGGTTCGGAAACCGTTATTGCTGACATTACCAACGTAACAGGTGGAAACGGCGCTACCGAATCCGGAACACAAACGGCTACTGTAACGATTACCGATAATGAAACGCCTCCGACAGTTACCCTGACAGGAACAACGACCATTGCCGAAAACGCTCCTGGCGTTGCGACTTTGACAGCGACACTTTCTGTAGCAACCACAGCTGCAACCACGGTAACGCTTACGTATACAGGAACTGCCTCCGGAGCTGATTACGTCGCTTCGAGTGTGACGATTACAATTCCTGCCGGTTCTTTGACCGGAACAGTGACAATTGATCCTACAGATGATGTGATTTTCGAAGGTTCGGAAACCGTTATTGCAGACATTACCAACGTCACAGGCGGAAACGGTGCCACCGAATCCGGAACGCAGACAGCAACCGTAACGATTACTGATAATGAAACAGCTCCGACCGTGACACTCACGGGGACTACAACCATCGCTGAAGATGCACCCGGAGTTGCAACCCTGACGGCGACACTTTCGGTGGCAACCACTGCAGCAACCGTTATTACATTGACATATACAGGTACAGCTTCCGGCGCCGATTATGTCGCTTCGAGCGTTACGATTACAATTCCGGCAGGTTCTTTGACCGGAACAGTAACCATCGATCCGACAACGGACGCTTTGTTTGAAGGTCCTGAAACCGTAATTGCTGATATTACCAACGTTACCGGAGGAAATGGTGCTACCGAATCCGGAACGCAAACTGCTACGGTGACCATTTTAAATGCCAATTTCCCGCCGGTAGCAAATGACGATAACGGCGGTTCCCTGACCGAAGACGGAGCCAACGGAACGGTGAACGTTATTGCTAACGATACCGATGCGGATGCGAACCCAACAGCTCCTGTAAACGGCCCTGGCCAATTTACGGTTGACCTGGACCCTTCTGCAGCTGGTATTCAGACGACCTATACCGATGCGACGGGAACCTGGACATTAAATACGACAACAGGCGTGGTAACTTTTGATCCGGCGACCAACTACAACGGTACTGCAGTTATTAGCTACACCTTGTGTGATCCGGCCGCAGCCTGCGACAACGCAACCATCACTTTTGCAGTGAGCCCGGTAAACGATGCGCCTGTTGTGGACAACGAAACACATACGACTCCTGAAGAAACACCGGTGTCGGGTGATTTAACCGATGCAGGAGATTCGGATGTCGACGGGAACTTAGTGGTAAATACCACGCCTGTTGATGGACCGGCTAATGGAGGAATCGTCATCAATGCAGACGGAACATATACGTACACGCCAGCATCAAATTTTAACGGAAACGATACAGTTGTGGTGCAGATCTGTGATGATGGCACACCGCTTCCGGCAATTTGTGTGAACGATACGATCTTTATTACCGTGACTCCGGTGAATGACGCTCCGGCACAAGGAAACGAAACCCTGACGGTAATCGAAGATGCCGGTCCTACAACGACGATTGATCTGACAGCCAACAATACCGACCCCGACGGAACGCCAATCACCATAACAACGATTGTAAGCACAACCGGTGGCGGAACCGTAACCATCAACGGAAATGGAACGGTTGATTATACACCGGCACCTGGTTTCAACGGCATCGACACGGTGATTTACACCGTTTGTGATAACGGACTTCCATTGCCAGCGATTTGTGTAAATGACACCTTGTTTGTGACCGTGAACCCGGTGAATGATACTCCGGCTCAAGGAAACGAAACCCTGACGGTGAATGAAGACACCGGTCCTACAACGACGATTGATCTGACAGCCAACAATACCGATCCTGACGGAACAACCGTTACCGTTACAACGATTGTAAGCACGACTGCCGGCGGAACCGTAACCATCAACGGAAATGGAACGGTTGATTATACACCGGCACCTGGTTTCAATGGAATTGACACGGTGATTTACACCGTTTGTGATAACGGACTTCCATTGCCAACGATTTGTGTGAACGATACCTTGTTTGTGACCGTGAACCCGGTGAATGACGCTCCGGCACAAGCAAACGAAACCCTGACGGTAATCGAAGACGCCGGTCCGACAACAACAATTGATCTGACGGCCAACAATACTGATCCTGACGGAACAACCGTTACCGTTACGACGATTGTAAGCACGACTGGGGGCGGAACCGTAACCATCAACGGAAATGGAACGGTGGATTACACACCGGCACCTGGTTTCAATGGCATCGATACGGTGATTTACACGGTTTGTGATAACGGACTTCCATTACCAGCGATTTGTGTAAATGACACCTTGTTTGTGACCGTGAACCCGGTGAATGACGCTCCGGCTCAAGGAAACGAAACCCTGACGGTGAATGAAGACGCCGGTCCTACAACGACGATTGATCTGACAGCCAACAATACCGATCCTGACGGAACAACCGTTACCGTTACAACGATTGTAAGCACGACTGCTGGCGGAACCGTAACCATCAACGGCAACGGAACAGTGGATTATACACCTGCGCCTGGTTTCAACGGCATCGACACGGTGATTTACACGGTTTGTGATAACGGACTTCCATTGCCTGCGATTTGTGTAAATGACACCTTGTTTGTGACCGTGAACCCGGTGAATGATCCGCCTGTTGTGGATAATGAAATAGTGACAACAGCATTGGATATTCCTGTTTCCGGCGATTTGACCGATGGAGGTGATTCGGATGTCGACGGCAACCTTGTTGTAACTGTAGTTCCGGTGGATGCTCCCGACAACGGTAACATTGTTATCAACCCTGACGGAACATTTACTTATACGCCAAACAACGGCTACTTCGGTGAAGACACTGTTGTCGTGCAGATTTGTGATGATGGTACACCACTTCCGGCAATTTGCGTGAACGATACGATTTTCATTACCGTATTGCCTTGTTCCGTTGCCAATCCGCTTGCTGATTGCGATGGAGATGGTGTTACGAATGGTGATGAGCATGATCCTGATGGAGATGGCACGCCTGGCCCGAACGGAACCGATCCTTCCGATCCGTGTGATTTGAACATGGCCGATCAGAACTTTGCAATTGTCAGCGCTTCCTGGCTGGCAACTGATTGTGATGGCGACGGTGTGACCAATGAAGAGGAGGTTGATCCGGATGGCGATGGCACTCCTGGTCCTAACGGAACCAACCCGACCGATCCGTGCGATTACAACACAACCGATCAAAATTATGCTTCGGTGAACGCAGTATGGCTGGCAACTGATTGTGACGGCGATGGTGTGACCAATGAAGAAGAAATTGATCCTGACGGCGACGGAACTCCGGGCCCGAACGGAACCGATCCTTCCGATCCTTGTAATTATGATGCTTCAGCTCAAAACTACGCAGCAGTGAGTGCCGCATGGCTGGCAGCCGATTGTGATGGCGATGGCGTAAGCAACGAAGAAGAAATCGATCCTGACGGAGATGGTACTCCTGGTCCGAACGGAACCGACCCGAACGATCCGTGCGATTACGATGCAGCGGCACAAAACTATGCTTCTGTAAATGCAGTATGGCTGTCGGCTGATTGCGATGGTGACGGAGTGACGAACGAAGACGAAGTTGATCCTGACGGTGACGGCACTCCTGTTCCAAACGGAACTGATCCTTCTGATCCGTGCGACCTGAATGTGGCCGATCAAAACTACGCAGCGGTTGATCCTTCCTGGTTGACAGCAGATTGCGATGGCGATGGGGTAACGAACGAAGAGGAAGTGGATCCTGATGGTGACGGAACTCCTGGTCCGAATGGAACCAACCCGACCGATCCTTGTGACTATGATGTGGCAAGCCAAAACTATGCTTCTGTGAATCCAGCATGGCTGGCAGCTGATTGCGACGGCGACGGAGTAACGAACGAAGAAGAGGTTGACCCTGACGGTGACGGGACACCGGGACCTAACGGAACCGATCCGAATGATCCATGTGATTACGATGCAACCAACCAAAACTATGCATCGGTTAATCCGGCCTGGCTGGCAGCTGATTGTGATGGTGATGGTGTGACCAACGAAGAAGAAGTTGATCCTGACGGCGACGGAACACCTGGTCCGAACGGAACCAACCCTTCTGATCCGTGCGATTACGATGCAACAAACCAAAATTACGCAACGGTTGATCCGGCCTGGCTGGCGGCTGATTGTGATGGCGACGGTGTGACGAACGAAGACGAAGTTGATCCTGACGGTGATGGAACCCCAGGCCCGAACGGCACCGATCCTTCCGATCCGTGTGATCTTAACGTTGCTGACCAAAACTATTCAGCAGTTGATCCTTCATGGTTAACCGCCGATTGTGATGGCGATGGGGTAACGAACGAAGAGGAAGTGGATCCTGATGGCGACGGAACTCCGGGCCCGAATGGTACCGATCCTTCCAATCCATGTGATTACAGCGAAGCAAACCAAAATATCGCGACAGTTGATGCGGTATGGAATGCACTCGACTGCGACGGTGACGGAACACCAAACGGATCGGATGGCGAACCGTTGAATCCTTGTGTAGACAATGGAACTTTGGGCGATGAAGACCTTTCGAACCCGATCTACGCCAATGCCGATTGTGATGGCGACGGTGTAACCAACGGTGAAGAAACCGATCCGGATGGCGATGGAAATCCAGGTCCGGGCGGAACAGATCCGAACGATCCATGTGACTTTACAACCGTGAGCCAGGATTTGTCTACTGTAAGTGCCGGTTGGTTGCTGCTGGATTGTGATGGTGACGGTGTAACCAACGGTGAAGAAGTTGATCCGGATGGTAATGGTACTCCTGGCCCGAATGGAACCGATCCGACAGACCCTTGTGATTACAATGAGGCCGACCAAAACCTGGCTTCTGTAGATGCTGCGTGGAACGCATTGGATTGCGACGGTGACGGAACTACGAACGGAACCGATACCGAACCGTTGAATCCATGCGTTGACAATGGTGTTGTGGGCGATGAAGTGTTGTCTAACCCGATCTTCGCGAATGCTGACTGCGACGGCGATGGTGTAACCAATGGCCAGGAAGCTGACCCTGATGGCGACGGCACTCCTGGTCCGAACGGCACCAATCCGAATGATCCGTGTGATTACATCGCTGCCGCCCAGAACTTTGCTGCCGTAGATTCAACCTGGCTGGCGCTTGATTGCGACGGTGACGGTGTGCCGAATGGCGGCGAAGTTGATCCGGATGGTGATGGCACCCCTGGCCCGAACGGAACCGATCCTTCCGATCCGTGCGACTACGATGTGACGGTACAGAATCCGGGAACAGTTACTTCCAACTGGAACGACCTGGATTGTGACGGAGATGGCCTGACCAATGGCGAAGAAGTATTGAACGGCAGTGATCCGCTCAACGCTTGCAGCCCGAAACCATGCGACGAGTTCGATATTCCGGAAGCGTTCTCACCTGACGGCGACGGCGTTAACGAAACCTTCATCATCAAGGGAGTGGAGAACTTCCCCGGAAATACGCTCATCATCTTCAACAGATGGGGGAATGAAGTCTACAATGTGACCGACTACGATAACATGTGGTCAGGAACTTCAACCAGCAAATTAAACGTAGGCGGCGACAAGCTTCCAACCGGAACATACTACTACATTTTCGACACCAAAACCGAGCAATACGGCGTGTTGAAAGGATATGTTTACCTGAAACGATAATCGGTTTAAAGGATTAAGAGATGAAAAGAATAATTGGATTAGTACTCGTATCGATCGGCTTCGCCAACGCTTTGCAGGCACAGCAGGATCCGCACTTTACGCAGTTTTTCGAGAATACCCTGTTCGTGAACCCGGCGTATGCAGGAAGCAAGGACGTGCTCAACGTCACAGGCTTGCACCGCGAACAATGGGTCGGTTTCGCCGGTAGGCCGGTTTCCAGTACGTTGAGTGTTCATTCACCGCTTTCCTATCGTTCGGTAGGATTGGGATTGACCATGGTAAACGACCACAACGGCCCGGTTGATCAAACGATGTTCTACGGTGATTTTTCGTATAGCCTGAAGTTTAAGAACAACAGCAAGCTGGCATTCGGAATCAAAGGCGGCCTCAACCTCGTGAATGTAGGAAGTGCTTCGCTTGAAGCAACCGATCAAAACGATGTGAACCTGCTTCGTGATGTGCGCAACAACGTGAACCCGAACTTCGGTTTCGGTATTTACTACCATACACCGGTGTGGTTTGCCGGGGTCAGTACGCCGAAATTGCTTGAACAAAGTTATGATGGCTCCAAGACCAACGTGGAAAAGCGTCACTACTTTGCCAACGTGGGTGGTGTGATTACGGTGAACAATGCCTGGAAGATTCGTCCGATGTCACAGGCGAAATTCACCGTTGGTGCGCCCTTGAGTTTGGATGTTTCGGTAGCAGGTATCTACAAAGACCGGTTCTATATCGGTGGTTTGTACCGTTTGGATGCAGCGTTTGGCACGTTTGTGCAATACCAGCTCACGTCGCAGTTTAAGCTGGGCTTTGCCACCGATTTCGGGACGCAGGAAATCCGCAACTACAACTACGGAACTTTTGAGGTGATGGCGTCTTACGACTTCATTTTCAAAAAGACCGGTGTGCGTTCACCTCGTTATTTCTAACTCATTCGATCATACAAGACATGAAACAACTCGTATCATTGATCATTTGCCTCGTTGCCGCAACGGCTTTGTTCGCCCAAAGCGGAAAGCTCAAACGGGCTGATAATTATTACAACACCCTTGCGTATGCACTGGCAGCGGAACAATACGAAGGACTGCTGGGATCAGAAGTCGATTCGCCCCGCCTGAAAGCAAAGCTGGCACACTGCTATTTTCAGATGGGAAATACGGTGAAATCCGAAATGCACTACGCGAGCATGGTCAATTCCAGAGAAGCCAGCAGTGAAGACGTCTACAATTATGCGCAATCGCTCAAAGAAAACGGTAAATACGCCGAATCGGACCAATGGATGAACAAATTTGCCGGCATGAAGCAAAATGACGTGCGTGCCACCGAGTTCGTAAACCGTCAGAATTACCTGGAACTGATCGAAAAGCAAGGCAATCATTTCAACATCCGAACACTGAATGTAAACACCGAAGCCACTGATTTCGGAGGTTATCCTTCAGCAGATCAGCAGCAGGTGTATTTTGTGACTTCGCGCACAGACCATTCATTTGTGAACCACGTATGGACCTGGAAAAACGAACGTTTCCTGGATTTGTATGCGGGGAAACAAGACCCGCAGCAGGAAATTGCCAACCCGGAACTGATTACGCGTCGTGTGAACTCGCGCTACCACGAAGGGCCACTCTGTTTTTCAGCAAACGGCCAGCGCGTTTATTTTACCCGTAACAACATTTCGAAAGGCAGGCAGCGCAACGACCAGCAGGGTATTCAGAACCTGAAATTATACATCGCTGAAGTTCAGGCCGACGGAAGCTGGGAAAACGAAACGGAATTCAGCCTTAACTCCCGTGATTATTCGGTAGGACACCCCACGTTATCGCCTGATGGGAAGTACCTGTATTTTGCTTCGGATATGCCGGGCGGATTCGGAGGTGCGGATATTTACCGCGTTGCAATAGCAGCCGATGGATCGTTCGGAAAACCTGAAAACCTTGGGAAAGAGATTAACACCGAAGGCCAGGATATGTTTCCGTGGATGAGCAATGACGGTTACCTCTTCTTTTCGTCGGACGGCCACGTTGGCTTGGGTGGATTGGATGTTTTTGTGATGATCCCGAATGACAAAGGAGGCATTTCGAAAGTGCTGAATGTAGGCAAGCCGGTCAATTCTCAAAAAGACGATTTTGCATTTACCATGCTCAACGACAATAAGCAGGGGTATTTCTCTTCGAACCGTGACGGCGGAAAAGGCGAGGATGACATCTATGCTTACCAGTTGACAAAACCCTTTAAAGTGGATTTGATGGTAGCCGGAATTGCTACCGAAAAAGGAACGGGAATGATTCTGCCCGGGGCCGAGATTGTGCTCCAAAATGAAGCAGGTGAAGTAGTACAAACAATAAAAGCAGATAACAATGGAGCGTATTCTTTTAACGTGGAGCCGGAATTTAATTACCGCATTGTCGCCCGGCAGACCGATTATTTTGATGACCAGGTAGTATTTTCTACCAAAAACCTTCCGGAAGGAACGGAGAAAATTCAGCAGGACATCGACCTGGAAAAAGATCCCGGACTGGCCCTGTATGCTTTGGTAACGGATGGTGCCAGCAAAGCACCGTTGGCAGGCGTAAAACTCACTGTTGTGGACAACGGAACGAAGAACCCGCTCATCGATCAGTTGACCGGTGAAACAGGTGATGCATTGAAAGGATTAACGGATAAAAAGATCGGCGATCAATTGTCGTACACCATTACCTTATCGAAAGAAGGGTATTTATCGAAAACGGTACAATTTTCTGCACCCATTACCCAGCCGGGTGTGATCAATGTTCATGAGAAGCTTGACCTGACGCTGGATAAAATTGCGGTTGGGCTCGACCTGGCATCCATTATCGATATCAAACCGATCTATTTCGATTATGCCAAATTCAATATCCGTAAAGACGCGGCAATTGAGTTGGAAAAGATCGTGAAGGTCATGAATGACTATCCGACCATGGAGATTGAACTGGGTTCGCATACCGATTGCCGTGGTTCTATCGCTTCAAACGAATCGCTTTCAGATAAACGTGCCAAAGCTTCTGCGGCTTACATCAAGAGTAAGATCAAGAACCCGGAGCGCATTTATGGAAAGGGTTATGGTGAATCAAAACTGAAAAACGACTGTGGCTGTGAAGGTCCTGTTAAATCTACCTGCTCTGAGGAAGCACACCAGGAAAACCGACGAACAGAATTCATCATCATTAAAATGTAGTTTAGTAGCGCTTCATTTTGATGAAATCGGGAGGTATTTGCCTCCCTTTTTTTGTTTAGCTGCAATAAGGATCATGTTGGTGGTTGCATTGTGGAGTAAAGCTTTCGCTTTTTCAAATTTTATCCGATTCAATGATCGCCGAATGGGGAAGTTGTTCTGCCTGCGCTAAGATGATCATTCGCCCTGCAATCCTGTCAACATGAATTCCCTTGTATTTACGCCATTTCCCCGCCAAAACAAACCCGAATACTTTCATCAGAACACCCGCGATCTTTTCGCCTAATCGGAATTCCTGCCGGTTTCCCAACAAAAAAGACGGCCTGAGAATAATAGTGCTTTCGAATCCGATCGCCAAGCAGTCGCGTTCCATATCACCCTTCGTACGCAGGTAAAAATTGCGCGTTTGAACCGAAGCACCAATAGAGGAGATCACTACAAAACGTTTGATCCCTCGGTTGAAGCACAGTTGTGCAAAATCAACCACATAATCGTGGTCAATTTCATATTGACGTTCTTGGCTCCCGGCGGTTTTCAGGGTTGTTCCCAAACAGCAAAACGTACAATCAGCTTCAACTTTTGGAAATTGTAAGGCCAGTTGCCCGAAGTCAACCACGTGTTCTTTTACTTTTTCATCGGACCAGTTTCCGGCCTTTCGCACGAGGCAATGAACTTCACTGAATCCGTCATGCCGGATCAACTGTTCTACCAGCGCTTTTCCGATCAATCCCGTGCCACCTGCAATGAGTACTTGTTTCATAAAGCTAAAGTTAAGCTGTTTTTCAGTGAATTTTTCTTAAATTATTTTTTGTCCGATACATCGGAATTCGAGACAAAACCGCAGGTTTCCCACCAAATTTCTACGAAAGTGGATGAAACAAATGCTAGAAGTTTGTTAAACAAAACAATACTTCAACTGGTAACGGGAAGAAACGTCGCGAATCATATTTCAAAAATGGAAATCCAACAGGGAAATGGACCTATTACGAAAAAGGTAAGAAATTTTTTGCGCTGGATTTCAAAAATGGAGTCTGCCAGCAGCTTACTGGGACCTGGAATGTAACAGAGGAAAGCGCCACTTCCATGGTGTTTGGTAAAGACGGATCCTTTCAGCTTTATGCGCCATACTTTGATCGGTTTGGCACGCCGGTTCTGCGGATTGATGGAAATTATTTGATAGATAACCAACTTCATGCAATTCATAAGAACGGGATATCATTGGATTATGAATTGTTTTATGCTTCGAAAGATACGTTGATTTTGATTGATGCCGATGCGGAGTCTCCAGCATCGGCTATCGTTCAGTTAGTGAGAAAATGAGTTCCTCATTCTTTAGTTTACATTACCTAACGGACCACCAAGAAATGAAAAGTCTTGAAGCGTATTCATTTTTGTTAGGTTATATGCTTGTCGTAAAGCATCTTTAGATTCATTCGGAAACTCAGCGATCAATTCTTCAATATCAGCTTTATCAGCATATTCTTTAAGGATGTATTGATAGTATTCGTTTTCAATCTTAATTGAAAGTATTCCTACGTCACCAATCTTTGTGACTCTTTGAATCAATTCAAGTGGATCGTTGTTTCCTGATAAATCAATCTTCAGAATCTCACAATTTTTCTTTACTGCTTTTCCAACTACTCGAAAAATTCCTTTTGCATATTTGTCAGTTACTTCAATTTTTTTTAGCTGACCATCGTCAACGATTTTGAGTTTTTCCATTTTTTAAAATTTATTAGTTTAAGTAAGTACACTATAGGATCAAAAGCTTAGGAAGCACGAATTCTTCCACTATTCGCACAGAAGTTGTTTTCCCAACATTTCTAGATCTGGTGAAAACAAGGAAATTCATCTTGGCTATAATTCATAAGATAGATCAGCTTTGATAGTGGTATTGATCACAATTATAAACAATATCCGTGATCAACAGCGCCAATTCCTTTCTTATAGCTTTATTTTTTCTCTGGTAACATTTTCATAGACAAATAACTCTGGATCTTTCGTAGGAATAATCGTTCGGCCTGCAGCAATTGCAATTGCCGCGGGAATTGCTGCAAAAATGTCAATCAAGCAGTCCTTCCCGTTTTCATACTGAATAAGGTTCAATGCCTCCCTGAATTTATCAGTAAATGCTTTGACGTGAATCTTGCTTTTAATGAAACCAGGATGCGGGCTATCAATCGTAATTCGATAGATACTGAATTCATCATCTACTAAATCAGAATACTTATCCTCAGCTAAGTAATCACTCAAAGCTATTATCAACAGGACTTTCGATCCCTTTTTCTGTGCAATGGTGTCAAGTTTATACTCAACTGGAGCTGCAGCAGAATCCTCCCAAGTAAAATTGCTTTTTCCGTCTGCGGCTCTACGAGCATGAAAGACCTCTCCGGGTAGAGTGTCACTGAATCTCAATCCATAATAGAACAATAACGGGATCGGTGCAACACCAAAAATGGACACATGATTCTTAACTCCACTCTTTTGTTTTTTATGAAGTTGGCTTATTTCATCATCAATGTCAGATTTCGCGGATTGCCAGTCGGCATCGGTATATCTGAAATTTTGGACACTTATTCTGTGCCATGCGTGCGCTGCAGCGTCAGCATAGTTCGGCAGAATTGCGTTTATTACGCTTTCATCCTCAATATTTACCGGCTGAGACTTGATTGGGCACGTGAATACGACTACCGATGTCTGATTTCTTTTTGTATCGAGGAGATCCCTAACGCGATTTTCGTGCTCTGCTTTCATCTCCCGAAGTAAGTCTACAGTATATGCTGCAACATGCTCTTTTTTATCGATCAGCGTATGGTGCTTGGAGCACAACATAATAATGTTCGTAGGATCAATTTCGTACTTCTCAGATTCTTTGCTACCTCGAGGGCCGGCCTCGCTTGCACCAATAATATGAGCAAGCTCGCCAAACTTAGCGAACTTCAACGTTAGATGATCCTGGAATAAGTGCTCGCCGCATCCACGGAATTGACATCTTCCTGCGCTCTGCGCCCACAGTAATATTTGAGTTCCTTCAGGAACTTTCGTACGTGTTTTAGCCATGGTTATTTTACTCGATTAAGTTCTTTTAATTGTCTAAATTTTAGTGCATCACGGTCTCCTTCCCAAACCCCGATCTCTACAGTTCCGATGATAATGTAATAAAGGCACTGAGAATCAAATCTATCGTGTGATAGCATCTTTTTCCAGCTTCTTACATCAATAAACGACGGATTCGGAACAGGCTCGGGATGAGTATGCCATTCGCCCAAGTAGTTAATAGTGCCATTACTGATGTACCAGTATTTATCGATAATCGCTTGATGATTTTTGACACCTCTTTTAAATCTTGTACGGCTCCGTTTGTCTCCACGCATAGGTTCCGTAACGAGATCAATAACTATGTCATTTGTATCGGCGATGAATCTTCCCAGAATTACCCCACCACCTTCTGGCTTTTTTCGTTCGTCTTGAATGTATTTCAGCATCTGCATAAGAACCTCTGCACTAAGCTTCAGCCTACTACCATTGGATAATTCATAAATTACATCTTCGATTACCCGCATACCTTACACTTTTCATCTTCGTTTAAATTCTTCACGTTAAAGCGCTTTTCCAACAAGGTTTGTTCTGATAATTCATAACGATAAGACGTTTCAAAGCCATTCTCAACGAAATAACGGTTCGAACCTTTCCAGGAAATAATCTGATTGTCAACCTCTATACCGGAAAGGAAATCTTTAACCAAACCAATTGTGAGCACTGCAGTGCGCATGGAATCCAGTGATGAGAACGGAACAAAGGAGGTGGAACACCCTGCAAGCTTCTTATTGAAATTTTGTCCGGGCTTACTAAATGATACTCGGCTTTGGAAAGCTGGCTCTTCAATGTATAAGCACTGTAAGCAGGAACTCTTAGTTTCAGAAATAAGACACGCATGACCACCGATCCCAAGTGCCTCGTTCCAACAATATATGGTCGGTACGGAAAGAACAATATCTTTCAGATACCTATTTAGGAAAAGGCCAACGTTTGCGTCACCCGTAGCGCTGACGATTAAATCATACGAGCACAAATCGATTTTAGCCTTGTTTATGCACTGCTCTAATTTTAAACAATGATATTTAACCGTTGTATAAGGAAACTCTCTGTTAAGCAATGTGGCAATAGCTTTCGCCTTATTTAGATGCAAACTACTGGCTCCTAATTCATGTCTGTACAGATTAGATTCCTCTAAGTCATCGTCATCGATAATTGTTAATTCACCAATACCAAGTTTTACTATTTCATATGCCAGCTTACTCCCTACGGAACCAGCACCAACAAGAAGTATTTTTTTTGTGTCCAGATCCTCTTCCGCGCCTCCTCGTTTAGATATCAGCTTTTTATCGGATCGAACGATTCGTATTGGCTTTATGCGACAATTTTCTCCGTCCGGAAGTAAAGGATGGATATTTGACTTTAGGCCTAAAAACTCTAATGCCACCAACACTTTACCATTCTTCGATGGAATACCCAAGATGAAGTATTCTTTCGAATTGCACCTTTTTATTAATCGAAGTTTTTCATGAAGTTGATTAATTGAATCTTCATTCATGTTGGTGTTTAGGAATGTCCTTAAATCTTGAATAGACCAAAAGTCTGAATATTTTGGAGGAGTTACATAACATTGGTCTTTGATTGTTACAGCTAACAAGCTTTTCGATTTATCGGGAGCTTGACGATTGAATAATCGATGTGCATATTTTTTCAATTCTTCATCGGTCCTTGTTACTACCAAATTATCTGGTTTCGGTCGTCGGTTATTGAATCTTGCATAACGTAATTCTATAACTTCTTCCGGAAGATCAGCACAAAATTGAATAAAAAGCTCTTTATCCAGGTGTTTGTTTCTGTGCCAATATTCTGCAAATTCATCATTAAACTCCGACTTATTTGTTCCAGAGATGCCGTCTCGCAAGGTTTTGATTGCTTTGGCAAAAGTTTCTTCCACAATCTCCTTCGGCAATTCTGGGTTAACCATTGAATTTACATCTGAATAACAGATATAACCGTCGGGCTCAACATGAGGGATGAACAAGCCTTCCGCAAAGTACGTCGGTTTACTATTTGGGAATGCCCCATCAAAAGCAATGAACATTTTCGTGTCCGGGAATTCACTCGAAGTAATTGAAAAGGCAAAGTGAATATCCCGCCTTTGGGGATACTCACTTTTATCCATTTGTCGCCTGACCTTAAATCCCTCAATTGACGAAAGTAGTTCGTACAATTCACAGTTCTCCATGTTAAGCCTGATCTGGGGAACTTACAAATGCTCTAGCTTTATTTTCAGCTGTCTGTTCCATGGGAATTTCTGGAAAATCATCACCAAAAACTTTACGTAGGATCTTGCTAGCTTTATTCGGATCAACCTCTGCAATTGCTTCATCAAGACTACCCAATTGGGATTCAAAAACAGCCTTCAGATTCTTTTTCTGCTCAGCAGTCATTTTGCTAAACAAATCATTGAACGGTTCTACAGGTAAATGTACAGCAATGTCGTATGTGAAAGTATTAAACTGACCGATCACCGAAGCAACGAAATTCCTAAGGGCCTTGAGGTCGTTTGGCTTATATGTATCGGTTAGCAAGTCCTTGTTTACTACTGGAGTGAATCTTTCATATGCAAGTGCTGTAATCGCAATTCCTGTTGGTCGGCCATTCTTCGTTCCCTTAAACTTGATATCCTTCCAACGCTTCATATATGCGACGGTTCTCCTGAACTGATGGCGCTCTTCGTCATCGGTAAATTTACTATTGATCAGTTCCTTTAATCTTTCTGGTTGAGATACTTCCCATACTTCATCATCGGTTTTGTACTTCGGTTTCTTCGAAAGATATATGCCATTCTTTGCTGCGTATACAGCAAGATCTATATGAAAAGAAATTTCACCAGCTTTATGATACTGAACTCGCACGCATGGCTTCAAAATTTCTACCGTTCTTGCTGTTGTCTTGTTAAGAGCGTCGTAAACCCATTTTTTCACCTCTTTTGCGGTATAGTCACCCTTTTCGATGTCAAAAAGCAACATTACATCGATGTCGTAATCCTCTCCTTCAAGGGGTTTAACACCGGTTCCCAAAGCATAGCTACCTTGGTTCTTATGCTTGAATGTGATTTTTGGTCCGCCGTCCGCCTTCAGTTTAGCGAAATAAGCTTTAAGCTCTTCGATAAACATATCGCGTTTATCGATAAGAGTCTGGTGATCTTCAATATAAAGTTTGATGTCAGAGTGAAAATCTCTGAACGCTTGTTGTATGGTTTTTGCCATGTATTGTAAAATTTCGATTTATGTAATAATTGACTAAGACCCCACCCGTAGGGAGTCTGACTATTTGTATGAAGAAACTTGCTGCTCGTATTCCTGTTAATTAGTAATTCTGCTCCAGAAAGAACATTCTAAAATAAGTCTTGCATAATCAGATCAACTTATTACATTTGCGAACGCCAATTCAAAAATGTTAACATTCTTCTGGACATAGTAGTAGCTTATATTAAGTGGCAAGCAAAACCCCTTAACGTTGCTTTCTACGATTTTTCCCCCAATTGCGTGCCAAGGCCTAACTGGGGTTGTCTTAGAGTCCAAACCGGTAAAATAACTGCCAGATTAGCGGGTACTTAATGTTTTTTAATGCCATTTGTCATGTTAATATGACTACTTGTCACAACAATGATAATGTTAGTTGAAAAGCATTCATGTCGATATCAAGTAAATTGTTCAGTGAAACATCCCCTGAACGTAATTGATTGTTCAGGGGATTTCTGTTAAGCGTATTGGATAAGTTCCCAGATTACTCCTTTTCCATCATAAGGAGGCATTCTATTGCCTTTTGAGATGGGGGCAGTTGTTGGGGGATTTCCAACGACTTTCCAAATTCCGCTTTCAGGACAGGTTTCTCCTGTACCGGCTTTTGTACCAAGTGGTTTACGTTCCATACAATTGAATTGAAATTCCTGACATAGGGCCAGTGCCTTCGGAGATCAATTACCGCCCGATCTCCGTTCGAGCGACAGTATTGGAAAAACTGTTAAGGAGTTGGTTGAAAACTCCTTAAACCGGCTTTGATTTTCTCGCCATCAAGAAGTCTGAACCCATCAACGATTTCACCTATTAGATTAGGAGCGTAACGTTGTACTTTGTTCATAGTAAATGCAGCCAACTGATAGTTCTGATATTGTTTGGAGTTAAGCTTAAAGAATGTTCTGTAACCTCTGAGTTCAATTTGAGCACCAGCGAATTCGATTACCGGCTTGTCCAGTAAAATCTTAATGATTTCCTCCAAAGTTCCTGGCCCATCAATTTTTTCAATACGTACCAATTGCCAATACCAGTTCAAGAATCTATTCATGGAACGAATTTGAATAAGATGCAACTCGTTTCCAGTATCGGAAAAACTCCACATTGTTTCAACCGCTGTTTCAATTGAATCGCAAAAAAAGGCTTTCAGTCCTTTATTCAAACGTTTCTTTTCATAAATAGTACAATATCTGTGCTCTGTTAATAAACCCCATACATCAGCTTGATAATCGGCTTCTTCTATAACCTTTGGAAATTGGCCAATACCGTTGGCGATTTCTCTAGTTAATCGATGTCCTTCAATGCTGTAGTGAAGGGCCTCATGGAAGAAAAACAATCGAGCTGCCTGCATAACATCCGTTTCTGGCTTTTTGTTGAGTCTATTGCTCAGTCCAAACAAAAATCCATCATCGAGAAGCCAAGTATTTGTTTTCTCAATGTATTCAAAGCTATCATCAACATCCACTCTTTCTGTGTCAATGGAATCATGTTTAAGACTGGTTTTGTTTATATCCGTAACGGAATTCCAAGGGTGACATAGATGTTGACTGACGGTTTGGTACTCTTCGTCAGTACATAGCATTTGTAACCAATTGTCCGATTTTTTCCCTGCGATTGTCTCTATAAATGGCTTCAATCCGTTTTCCAGCTGGTCATACCATTTGTCCCGGATGCCTTTTGCAATCAGTCGATCGCTTTCGGAAAGAATAATACGATCATCGACTTCCTTTGTAACTAGAACAGCCTCTTTATATTTTGGTGATTCATTTCTGCTAAATTGATAAGTCTGTATATATGGATAAATGTTCGGATTAATCCTGGTCCCTAAAGCAAATGGCAGTCCACACGAAGAGGCAATAAACAAATGAATTTTCTCCCGGTCACTCAATTTATTCGCATATGCATTTAAAACCTCCTGAAAGGCTTCAACTACATCTGATATGTTCTTCTGATCATATAAGGAGTCTACATGCGGTTGGGTTAGGCTAATGTCAAATTCGTTTTCAGGATTGGAAATAACTTCATACGTTGACTGTGTGTCAATTTCGAAAGAAGTTCCCACACGGATAACAACCTCACCTTTTCCTTTTTGATTTTCAGTCGGGAGTAGTAATGGTTGTATTGAAAACACATAGTCTTCGGATGGCTTTTGAGTTTCCTTATACCACTTATTGGTTTTATGGTGGAGCTGGTAAATTGTGTAGGGATGCGTATTGCCAAGTAGGTAACCGAAGTGAAATGCAATAGGGATTGGAACATATCCAAAATATGCAATTCTTGCATCCGGATACTCATCTAGCTTAGGCTTCACTAATTCAGCAAATTTGCGCTGTTGGAATAGTGCTATATTATCAAACGATAACTCATAAAGTTCGCTGAGCTTAGCATTACCAGCTTCAAAATCGATGAAAATAGCTCCCTCTTTTTCTCCTGGTGCTAGAGTCGCCAGACATTCTTCTCTTGTGATTCTTCTGTCCAAGCCGTAGTGAGCGATGACAATTGTTGACTTATCTGTTTTCATCTTGTTTCAGAATTGGTGAGGGTTTCGTATTCTTTATCGTTGTCAGGTAGATGTCTTTACCGAATGGTTGATCACTTTGAATCGCACTAAATAATGATTGCCTTCCAACCTTTTGAATAAGATCAGAAAAGCTATAAGGTGTTTTGGGATGAGTGCTGGCTTTAACAAGTTCATCGTAATCCTTTTCGGACAAATCTGAACCGTTAAACATATGTTGGAAAACCAATTTTCTTGCAGCTTCATCAGGTCTTCCAAACTCAATTATTTGAGTGGCTCGACGTATAATAGCTGGATCTAGTACTTTAAGACGGTTCGTTATCAGAATAACGGCTAGTGCAACATTTTCTCGTGCAATTAAATCGATCTGTTTAAGCAGAACATTAAGTCCTGCGCGATCTTCATGATGTGCCTGATTCTGATCACGATCTGTTGCAAGATCATCAGCCTCATCTATAATCAGAATTCCTGTCTGGTCGGATGTTAATTTGGATTTGACTTGTTCAAAAGCATCAGTGATGCGATTCGATATTTCTCCGACTCTACCCGCTCCCCGTATATTTGACGGTGTTTCGAAAACAGTGATTCGTTTATCAATTCGTTTTCCAAGTGGTGTACCAATGGAATGAGCAAGCGCTGTCTTACCGCAACCAACATCTCCGGATAAAATGATCAATGAAGTTCCGTTGTTAAGGTGACTCAAGAAGTTTAATCCACTTGAATGATGGTGTTGGCGCCATCGTTCAATCTTCTCCTTATGGAAGAACAGTTCGAGTGAATTAAGTAAAATCTCTTTCTGTCCGTCAATAGCGATTAATTCATCAAAAGCTAACTCCGCTGCTTTGTTGGGATGTTTCTGTTCTTGTAATTTAACTTCCATGGTTATTTTGTTATTTCCGTTCGTTGTATTCTCAAATTATTGCTTACGTAATTTCGGTCGTGAATCTCATTACCTTTCATTGCAGAGCCTGTTCCCCAACCTCGATCTCTAATTATTTCATCGATATCGCTTTTGGAAAGACTATCTAAAAAATCTATGTATAAACTAGCAGTGGTATCAGAAGGATAGGAATGGTAGTTTATTCCTCCGGATGATGATCCGGAGGACAAATAGCCATAGGAGTCAACATGATATCTATGACTCTTGAAAATTTCACCAGAAGGATTTTTCAACTGGACTTCAAAGAATTTGACGATTTTTCTATTCAAAGCATAGGTTAATTCTTCTATCCACAATTCTGCTGTACCATAGCTTATCGTCTTTCGATTCGCAAACCCAATAATATCCTCATAGGTATTTTGCATAACGGCTTTTACATCGGCCTCGGAATAACTGTCCGTTCCGCTAAATGTGTATACACTCATAATTTATTTATTAGGATTAATCGCAATGGGAAGAGAATATGGTTCCGAATAATTGCTGTAAATGGACAAGGCTATCTGCGTGACGTTCCTGCATGTCAGCAACAATTGCTCTGTTCATAGTTTCTGCAGCTTCTTGTAGCCAATCTGCCAATTGATCGACTTGATATCCTGGCCATGATTTGACGATGTTGTTACCAGGCATGACTGGATCTATTACATTCCAAGATTTATATTCGTCAGGTTCAGGTTTGGAGTAATAGTCGTCAAACCAAATAGTTTCTTTTTTTCTGACAGTACTTGCCAGGAATGAAAACCAATTTGCTAATGTCTGGGGGTATGTAGTATCATCACTACAATTGTTATATGCTTGTGCCCCGAGAAGATTGATTAAGAAACTAGGTAAGCAAAGGTTTTCATCACATTCAATTTCTTTTACTCTTCTCCACCACTTCAGTAACCGTATACAGTCATTGAATGTTACAATACCATCAGATTCTTTTGTTTCTTTAGTACGATTGCGAATAAATTCCCGATGTTTTTCAATGGAGGTTGTAATTATCTCACCGTTGCCCCTAATTAATGTTTGATAAGAAGCTTTATCTGCTTCGAACATAGGAACAATGTCGAATGTTAGATTGTCTTTTTCGAATACGATGTTAACGGAACTTTTTGTTTCTTCAATTTCATGGTTTGGATAACAAGTCTGGGCATACTTTTTAAATCGTTTGATTAATGGACCAAATTCTGTTTCAGTATCTTTTTTAACTACAAATGGTATGTCAACATCTTGACCATCTAAAATCGTATTTCCACGCATATTGCGCCTTAAACCAGTCTTTGTTGAAAACGAGCCCGAATATGGCATTTGAGAAATGGTTATTCCATCTTTTTCGGCTTCGGCTTTAATTTTCTCTCTTACTTCGTCGGATCTTTTTTTGATGGCCTCACGAGTTTCTTTTGGAGGAGCAATCCATGATACAAAATTTTTAATTCGTACATGTAAAGTGCTTTTATTGCTGTATGAGCTCATTTAATTTGCTTTTAGTTGATTAGATATTTCTTTTGCTGAAAAGCTCCCAAACATGTTTACCGAAAGGAGATAATCCACAGGTTTTATTTTCAATAATTGCTTGTAATAATGGGATTCTATCAGGACACTCTAGGAGTCCAGCTTTTTCAAATGAAGCGAGTGCGTATAATTCTTCTTGGCCAATTGTTCCGAATTCATCTTTTAACAGTTTGGAATCAAGAGAAATTAATTTCTCTTTGGATGAAAAATATGGTTCATGAACCATTTGACGAAGGATTCGTTTTCTTACCGTTGGTAGACAAAAACGTAAGGGTGTTAATTGCTTCACAAATGACTTAAAGACAGGGCGTTGTTCCCATGGGGAAAGTATAGATTCTGAGTTGCTATAAAGACTTACAGCAGTTACATGTCCCAATATGTCCTTTGCCGCTCCTTTTAATCCGTTATAAAGGATTGAAGTGAATACACCTTTCCGCAAAAATTCTGTAGCAGTATCATTTTCTGTGGTCGCTGCAAGTATCGTAACACCCTTTCTAAGTCTTGTGAAAACAGTACCATCAGTTTCTTCATTTGCTATTTCACCAGCAAAGCAACAATCAAGAATTACAGTAATTTCAGGAATAATAGATTTATTGATTTGCTCAATAATCCAATCCATCGAAACTCCTGAGTTTTCTTTTGAGACGTCTCGACCACAAATAAATCCACCCTCATCAGTTACGTTTCCATGGCCAGAAAAGTATAAAAGAGCCATCGTTGCATCTCTTTTAAGAAGTGTGATGATTTCTGATTTTATGTGATCGTTAGTCTCGTTGAGAACTTTGGAAATAGAGAAATTTGGATCTCCCTTCTCATGACATTGTAGGACCTCTTCCATCATCCTAACATCATTCTCACAACCTTTTAATCGATTGTAATAATCATATTCATTAACTCCAATTAGAAGAGCTTTTCTTTTTTCATACATTGACATTGACTTGGTTTTTAAATTTTCAAGACAATGTTAGTGGCTCGGTCTATGATAAAAAATGAGATGATGAATTATTGGTATTTTTACTCAATAAGCAGATTGATTCAGGGGATTTTTACTAAAATTCTTGTATTATCCTTTTGCTGAAAAACCGTTTCGAACAGCAAAAGCCACCAATCCTTTTTCAGATGTTGTTCCGGTTTTATCACGTAATTTCTTCAATCGTGCATCTATAGCTTTCTTAGTAACATTCATCTTATCCGCAATCTCCTTAGAGGTATACTCAAGGGTTAATAATTCCAATACCTGTGCATCATCGTCAGAAATTGATTTCCGGATTTTTTCTTCAGGAGTATCACTTATAGAAAAGTAGTCAGAAGCAAAACCATCAGCCAATTTTTGCAATATTTCATTAGGAAAATAGTTGTTGCCAGCGAGAATATGGCTAACTGCATCAACAACGTATCGCGCACCTTCATTCTTGAGTATGTAGCCATGTGCGCCATGACGCATCATTGCAGAAACATGAGCGAGATCATCGTGCATTGTTAACACAAGCACTTTTACTCTGATACCGTTCTCTTTAATGTACTGAAGTATTTCAAGACCATCAGGTTCTGGCATACTAATGTCAAGTATCAAGAGGTCAATCTTTTTCTGGTTCAGTACATCAATAACATCTTTACCGTTTGTAGCACTCCCCAAATAATGAAGTGATTCTCCGAAATCTTCTAGTTCGGAACGAATGGCGTCAATTACGATCTGGTGATCGTCTGCTATAAATACAGAGGGTTTTTGTTTAATCATTTTGAGGGTAATTGTATGAGTATATTGGTTCCACTTCCTTTTTCGGATGTCATTTGAATTGTGCCTTTCATTATTTCGACTCTTTCTCTCGCATTTCGCAGTCCGACACCTTCAACTTGGTCTAGTTTATTTGTGTCGAAACCTTTACCATTGTCTTTGATTATGATAGAAAGTTGTGTTTCATCACCTAATAGAGTGATTTCTGCTTTGGATGCATCTGAATGTTTAATAATGTTGTGTAAAAGCAAAGAAATGGTGGATAAAATGTTCTTTCGCCAATGCATTTCTTGTAAAACAATATCATTTTCATAGTGAAAGACTATCTCTATTTGCGAATTTTCAGATATGAATCGGCATAGGGTGTCGACACTGTCTGCTAAACTGGTTTCACTTATCCCTGTATTAACCATGTTTCTTGATATGGTCCTAAGGTCATTACAGGAGTCTTCTATTAGTTGAATTGCTTTTACTAGTTTTTCTTGAAGATCCATTCGAGATTCTTCTGTTTTTCTGCGGAAAGAATCCAACATGATTTGTACAACGGCTAACTTGCTACCTAAATTATCGTGTAAATCTTTTCCAATGTTTTTGCGGGTTTTACCTTCAACTAACAATGACTCCTCCATTACACGAAGGTCTGATTCATGAATTAAATCGGTCATTTCTTGCTGTAACTCTTGTTCCCTGAGGACAGCATTCTTATTATCCAATCTGATTTTATAAATCAAGAAAAACGTGATTAATGAAACGATTAGGAGTATCATGATTATTCCCATTGTTAAAAACCACATTTGAGACTGATCTTCTTCTGATTGTTTTATTACTTTCAGCCGATTTATTTCTTCCCGAGCAATTTTTTCCTTGTTTCGTGATTTTTCAAGAAGAGAGAGTGTTTCAAGGTTGTTTAGTACGATCTTATCTAAACTATCTCGGACCTTTAATAAATCCTGGCTATATCTGAAAGCTGACTCAAGGTCTCCTGATTTGCGATAATATTTTACGCATAATTCGAGGAAATCTTTTCTTATGGCTGTGCGATTAAGTTGAGGTTGTTCTTCTAACTGTAATTTCCATTGTTTCGTAGCATTTAATTGGTCTGCTCGAATTGATGCGTCCATCAGCCCTAGTAAACATTCGGTTTTAAGTAAAGGCTTTTCATACGAAGTAGCATTTTTTAAGGCTTTCTTATAGAAATAAATGGATTTTTTTGGGTCACTTTCTAAAAATAATTCTGCTCGATTGAACCATATGGTAGGAAGGTTATCTTGAAATCCGTGTTTAATACTAAGCAGTTCCGCTTTTTGGTACATTTTGTCAGCATTTATGATCTTTCCTAGTTGCTGATTGATCGAAGCTTGATTTATGATTGATTCCAAAAGCCCATTTTGATTCTTCAATATCGAAAAAAGCTGTTCCGCTGATTTGAATTCTGTCAAGGCCAATTTGGCAACTCCCTGTTTCACATATATTACTCCAAGATTTTGATGTGATTTGGCTATGGAAAGAGAATCTTCCAATTCTTCTGCAATTTTCAACGATTGTTGAATATAGTGTAATGCATGTTTGTACTGCCCCAAATTAAGTAGGCTCATGCCGTATCCATCTAATAAATTGGATTTTAAAGTGGATTTTTCATGAGGTAGTAGGTCGATTCCTTTTCGAAAATAGACTACTGCGGAATCGTATTGTTCCTGTTGACGGAATAATAGTCCTAATTGATTATAACCACTGGCAATATCGTTATTCTCGCCAATGGTTTTTCGAATACGTAAGCTTTTCTTAAAATACTTTTGAGCTTCTGTATAGTGCTCTTGGTGTTTGTAATAAGTTCCAATGTCAGAAAGGCTATACGCTTCTGTTTTTTTGTCGCCCAATTTTTTAGATAATTGTAGAGCAATTTTTGCATAAAAGAGTGATGAATCTGGATTTTGATCTCGCAATTTCCATGCAAGCTCAGATGCATAAGCCATCTTTAAACGATCTTGATTTGTATGCTTGAATTTCGAAGACAGTTCATCTGTCTCTTGTCCGAAACAAAAACCACATATCAATGAAAGAAATAATAATACGATTTTCATAGTGCTATAGCGCTTAGGCATCACAAAGTACAAAAAAGCAGCAGAATTTTTTAATTCTGCTGCTGCACTAAATTAGCGCTCTTCAATTGGTCTAGTATCTTTTTGTGCTTCTTCAGTACGGATACGCTTTTTACCTAAAAAATGAGATTGCTCATCGTAAAATTCAACGTCAACGAATCCTGTGCTTGTGACCAAGGTAATGGTTCCAAGATCAGCATCCATTTCATCACCCCCTCTTGAATTGTCGCCAACAGTGTATGTAACGAGATATCCATCTTCTTCTTCTGGATGATCTTGTACTTCGGAGGCAGTTACGAATCCGTAATTTGCCGTTTCAACAAATGAAGCTGCAATGCAGTAATGTTTTGGGTTTGAGCCATCTTTATAGAGTAGCTCGGCTTTTGGTGTAAATGACATAAAATTTGTTTTTTAATTTCTACAAAGTTCTTGAGCTTCTATTAATTCGGCAATGGGATATTTACTAGTAATTTGTAAAGGAAATAGCGGATAATTCCCATAAAACTCTCCGAATTGTCTTTCAAAATTGTTCACTCCACTATAGGTTGAAATAGTAAAAAGCATCTGTTTCATTATCTTCTATCATCTGTTTCATTTTCTTTTGTATCGGACATTATTTTTAAATACAATATACTGTTAATCAATATTAAAAACGATAATAACCGTTTACAAACGAAAAATAATCGACAGTAATTGAATTTTAACCGAATCCGGTTTTCAGGCCGCTACAACTTTGCATCGTCAATCAGTTACAAGGACTGATCGCAACAAAACAAATTATTTACAAACGTTTAAAACACAAACATTATGAACACATTACGTAACAAAGTAAGCTTGATCGGTCGCCTGGGAAGAGAACCTGAAATCACAAAATTCCAATCGGGAACACAAGTGGCTAAAATGAGTATTGCGACCCGTGAACCATACAAAGACAAAAACGGCGAGTGGATCGAGAACACGCAATGGCACAACGTTGTTGCCTGGGGGAAACAGGTGGAGAATGTGGAGAAATTACTGAAGAAGGGCACCGAGGTGATCGTTGAAGGCCGATTGGTCAACAAGACATACGAAACCAAAGCCGGTGAAAAACGCTTCAGTACGGAAATTGAAATGAACGGGTTCTTAGTCCTGACACCAAAAGCAGTTAACTAAAAACAGTTTTCGTCATGAACAATCACGCAACCACAACACAGCAGTTTCACATGAATTATGTCAATCTCATTGGTAAGATGACCTCCGATCCACGTATCGCGGTGCTGCCGGGAGGCAGAAAAGTCGCTCAGTTTTCCCTCTCGACCAATGAGTCATACCTCGATGAAGACGGAAATGTGTGTGTCAGGCAAAACTGGCACCGCATGACCGCCTGGGGAAGATGGGTAACCGTCCTGGAAGAACTTTGCACGAAGGGAGCAAACCTGGCAATAGAAGGGAAGTTGGTCTCGCGGTTTTATCGCCTCGAGAACGGAAAGCGCCAGATGATCTCCGAAATAGAAGTCAACGATCTCATCATCCTTTAACCAAGATCCATGAACGCTATTCGGAATCAGGTAACGATCGTCGGTGACTTCGGAAAAAATCCGTTGATCACGGTTTTTGAAAGTGGTGCCATGGTGGCGCGTTTTTCGGTGCGGACAGACGATGAGGAACCGGAAAGGTTAAGCACCCGTATTCATCGGTTCAGCATGTTTGCCTGGGGCACGACGGCTGAGTTTGTCAACAAATACTGTCGCAGCGGAAAACGTGTTGCCGTGACCGGCCGGCTGGTCAACCGAACGTATATGAGTGCAGGAGGAACTCCGCGAAAAGTTACAGAAGTAGAAGTCCGCCAGGTCGTGATTTTGAAATCATAGGCGGTATGCAGAAGAAAGAAGCGGGGAGCCCATAGCCCGCTTCTTTTTTATGAATCCAGAAACGGAAATGGTTCTTTAGCAATGAAACAGATGCTTGTATTTATCTTGAAAAGTCATTATCTTCGTGAGAAGAATAAACCTCAGTTCACAATGCCTTACAGTCCATCCACAGTCGCCAATTATTTTGTGAAACAATACTCCAAACTCGGAGCATTGACACCAATGAAACTCATCAAACTAACTTATGTTTCGTATGGTTGGTACCTGGCGCTTTCAGATGGTAAACGCCTGATAAACGAAGAGCCGGAGGCCTGGGATTATGGCCCGGTATTCCCCACGCTCTACGAAAGCCTGAAAAAATACGGCAAACTGGAGGTCAACGAACCGATTCCCTATACATCTACCGAAGTGATTTCTTCCGAAGATGCCGCCTTCCTCGACAAAATCTGGGAAATGTACGGTGAATTCGATGGTGTTTACCTAAGTGCACTAACCCACAAAGAGGGCACTCCCTGGAGCGAAACATTCGTTTCAAAAGCCAACCGGAAAATTCCCGACGCCCTTATCAGGGCCCATTATGAGCCCATGTTAAAACCAGCTGTCTGAATCACCATGGAACCCACTATTCTTGATCTGAACCGGCTTCCGGGGAGAGACAACGAACCACTTGATGAAAATGCAATGACCCGCGCTTCAAGGAGTGTTGAAAAGCTCGATAAAGACCTCACAAAAGCAAAGGTAAATCGCTTTGTTACCAATACGCGCCTGCGGTATTGCCTCGCCATTTGGGCGTCCCTGCTGGTGAGCGCCTGGCTCTGGAAAGTCGGTGAGCTGGTGATGAACAGTAAACAATACGAGTTGAGCGACGGCGTCCTCATAGCCCTGCTTTCCACCACAACTGTCAATGTCTTGGGAATCATCGCGATCGCAATGAAAGATCTTTTCAATGGCGTGTCGGAACAGGGAATTACCTGAGTAAATAAATGTAAAAAAAGAGGCCTAACAAATTTTAACGAATGTAACCAAACAAAAATCCCTGATTTATTCCCATTCATAATATCTTCGTGCCGATGTTACTAAATCATTCCCCCCTAAGGGGTATAGTTTGTACTATTGCATTAGATTAAACCAATAAAACCAAAATCCTTGAAACAGCGTTTACTTTTTGCCCTATTGCTCCTCTGCTTTTCGTCGTACGCACAACAACGAATGACCGTTTCGGGAACAGTAATCGATACCAACTTTAATCAGCCGGTGAACAATGCCATCGTGATGGCCACACGCGTAAGTGATTCTACTTTACTTGATTTTAAACGAACGGACAGAAACGGGTATTTTTCCTTTTCATTTCCATTGGATACGGTGCAATTGGTTATTCGTCATCCGCAGTACGGTGATTACACATCTTACTTCCTTGGAAGTGCTGAAAACAATTCTTACGATTTGGGGCAAATTCCGATGCCCGAGAAATCGACCGGTTTGGGTGAGGTGGTGATCTACGCCAATAAGAACCCGGTTTATTACCGCGGTGACACCCTTGTTTTCGTGGCCGACTCCTTCAAAGTCAAAGAGAATGCTGTTGTGGAAGACCTGATCCGGAAACTTCCCGGAATGAAGATCGACGAAAACGGAAAAATCACTTCTCAAGGAAAAGAAATCGGGCAGGTACTGGTAGACGGTGACGAGTTCTTTGGAAACGACCCCACTATCGCCACGAAAAACCTTGCTGCAGACGGTGTGAAAACCGTTGAAGTCTACGAAAAAGACAGTGAAGACGGGAGCGATGAAAAGATCCAGGTACTTGATCTCAAACTCAAGGAAGAAGCCAAAAAAGGCTATTTCGGAAAAGTGAACCTGGCTGGTGGACTCGACCGCTTTATTCCGAGCAACAAAGGCTTTTACGAAGGCGATCTCTTGCTCAATAAATACAACAACAAACAGAAAATTGCCGTTTACGCGTTGGGTTCCAATACGCCAAAAGCCGATTTGAACTTCCGTGATCTCTTTAAGTTCGGTTTCGAAGATGGCGGAGACTGGATGAATGAATCGGATGACCCGGATTATTCGGGAACGTCTGGATCAATAAACACGGATAATGGTGTTCCGCAGACCTTCAAGGCCGGATTTTACCTCGACCAGAAACTGTGGAAAGGCGGAAAAGTACGTGTGAATTATTCGTATGCGGATAACCAGATTACAACGGTAGGAAGCAGCCGTTCACAGTATATCCTGACCGATACAACTTATTTCACCGATGTGACTTCCAACAAAGAAGAACACTACAAGCAACACAGCATCGGTGTGAAATTTGTCCAGGAGCTTGATTCCTTGTCGCGCATCGAATTCGAACCGAAGCTGACAATCAATCAATCGAACCAAACTTCTGTATCACGTACCGATTTCCGGGCATTCAATGATTCATTGTCACGGTATACATCGATCGATAACTCGTCGATTGCCGATGGACTTTCCATGAATACAACCCTTCGTTATTACAAAGATTTCAGGAAGAAGAACCGCAAATTGCTGGCGCGTTATAACATGGTGTCCGACGACAACAGTTCCGACGGATCGTTATTGACCGAAGACATCGATGCTGCCACGCAAACGGTTAATTCCAGCTTCGACCAGAAAAAAGAAAACCGCTACAAAAGCCTTTCGCAAACAGGTTACATCAACTATGTTGAACCGATCGGCAAGAAATTCAAGGCTGAGTTTGATTACGAGTTTTATGACAATCACAACGATCAGCGTAAAACAACGTTTGAGCCTGTCAACGGAAGCTATACGGACATCGATTCAACGTTCTCGAACCAGTTCTCTACCGACCGTCAGCAGCACCGTGTAGGAGCATTCGGAATTTTCGAGAATGCAAAAGCAAGGGTTTCGGTGGGTGCCCGTGTACGTAACATTGGTATTGACAACCGCAACCTGTTCACGGATACCCTGATCAACCAGGGATTGACCAATGTGCTTCCACGTGTGATCCTTACATTCAAGTTCACCCAGTCGAGCCGTTTGAGAATACAGTACAATACCAACTCAAGCCTGCCATCCGTAACACAGTTGCAGCCCGTGCGTGACAACTCCAACCCGAATTTCGTACAGATCGGGAACTCTGATTTGAAACCGAATTACGCGCATACAATTACGGCCAATTACAACATGTGGAAAGGGCTTTCAGGATTCTACGTTTATGCCGGAATGTACTATACACGTCAAAAAGATGCTTTCAGTACATCGACAACTTATGATGCTTTCGGACGAACCGAATCACAGGCAATCAACGTAGACCACGCCGACTACGGTTCAGTTTGGGGAGGCACGGGTATTCCGATCGAGAAAGTGAAAGACCTGCGATTGGACATCAATGTGAACGGTAACTTTTCAGCCACCGAAAACTACATCGACCTGCAGCAAAACCTTTCGCGTAACCTGGGAGTAGGTTCCGGAGCCGATCTGAACTACAACGGTGACTCACTCATGCTTGGTTTGGGCGTAAGTTTTGATTACAATGCACCTAGCAACACCCTGAGTACATTCAGCAACCAGCCGTATACCAATTACAATTTCAGCGCCGATGTGAGCTGGACTTTGCCACATCGCTGGTTCATCAACACGGATGCTACGTATACGATCAATACCGGTCGAACCAGCAGTTACAATGTGAACTATGTTATCTGGAATGCATCGATCCAGCGTTCATTCCTGAAAACAGAAAACCTGCTTTTCGGAATTGAAGCCTACGATATCCTGAACCAGAATATCAGCAATTACCGAACGGTGAACAACAACGTCATCGTGGATCAGCGCAGCACTGTAATTCGTCGCTATTTCATGGCGAAAATGACACTGAAATTCAATAATAATCACGTAAAAGAAGTTGAAAATGAAATGTGGTAGTATTATCCTCGCATTGATTGCACTGTTTACCGTGCAGTCTGCCCTAAGCCAGGGCCAGTTGGTGCAGTATGGTAAAATTACCTACGAGCGCAGAACGAATTTGTACAAGAAATTCGACGACGAGCGTATGCGCGAATGGCTGAAGGAAGCAGATAAGATCAAGACCGACAAGTTTGCCTTGTACTTCAACGATTCGATCTCGATGTTCAGTTATATTGCCCCGGAAGAACAAGATCCGATGAGCTGGGCTACGGTTAAAAACACGGTTTATTCCAATCGTGCGAGTGACGAGCGTGTGGTGTACATGGATATGTGGGGTACGCAACTGACCATCAGTGATTCATTGGTGGACCGTACCTGGAAAATCACCGACAAGACCCGTAAAATAGCCGGCTATGAATGTACGCGTGCGATCTGGCAAAAGAATGATTCCACACGCATTCATGCCTGGTTTACAACGGATATCATTCCAACAGTAGGCCCTGAATGCGTACGCGGATTGCCGGGAGCTGTACTTGGCCTGGCGACGGAAGACGGTGGGGTAGTGTTCTTCGCAACAAACGTGGAAATTGTCAATCCTACTCCAGAGCAATTGACGCCACCGAAAAAGAAGGGAAAAGACTATACCACCGAGACATTAAAAGCCGAAATGACCGAAAAGTTGAAAGGTGAGCCCTATGGTGAACGTGTGATCCAGGAACTCTTTTTTTGGTAGGCGAAATCCGGATTTTGGATGAGGCTACTTCCGCTTATTCTTGGTACACTGCTTCTGACGGCGTGTTCCGGTCATTCGGACGCAGAAAAAACGGGTGATTTCTATTCCTATACCAAAGACGGTGACGTATGGCGGGTGCCTTTGCTGGAACCTTACGAAGTATTTTCACCGACCAATTCCGACATGAATGACTGGTTTTTGGTTGTCCATGATCCCGTTATTTCCGGCCCGGATTTCAAATTGTTCGACAACGAATTTCAATTTACCGCTCTAACTAAAGTGGGGATTGCTGATTCCATCATTGTTCTTGAAAATACGAATGAATACTGGCCGCAGTTAAGCGGTGCTTATCCGGGACTCTTGATCATCAATGCCAAAACAGATGAGCTGTTCATTTATTCTAAAGAACACCATCAGTCTGCGATTGATGCTAAATTCAAAGAGTTGGGAATAAAAGACATCATCATGCATGAATGGCGGCCCTTGAAAGAACGTTTCCTGGAAAAACAGGAACTGCCTGAGGGTTGGAGGTAATTGCCCGACATTCACAATTCCTTCCCGAACCAGAAGGCAAAGGTGCTGGATTAATCTTCTAGAACTGTCAGTTTTGCAAAGCGCAGCAGCAGTGTTTTTGCTCCGGCGTGCGGGAAAAAGATTGTAGCTTTTTTATCAACGCCGGTTCCTTCCAGTTTGGTCACCTTTCCTTTTCCAAAACGATCATGCTCGACATTATAGCCAACTTTCAGATCAAGATTCATTGCTTCTGAAGTGGCCGGTTTGCTGCTGAGATCACTGAGGCTTTTCAACGAACCGGTAGAAGGTGTTACCGCTTTTTTATTCAAACCGCCTACAAAACCGCGTTCGGTAACCGGCCTGCCGGAATTCAATGAACGGCCCCCACCCATCGCAGCGCCGTACGGATTTTCAAAGCTCAGATAATCCTGGTTGATCTCGGCGATAAAACGGCTTGGTTCCGAAGAGACAAGATTTCCCCACTGAAACCGCGAAGATGCATACGAAATCGTACAGGTTTTTTCAGCACGGGTAACCGCCACATAAAACAGGCGGCGTTCCTCTTCCAGCTCCGACCGCGAGTTGATCGACAGCTGTGACGGGAACAGGTTTTCTTCCAAACCTACCAAAAACACGTGCGGAAATTCCAGACCCTTACTGGAGTGGATGGTCATCATCGTGATCTTGTTTTTGTCATCCTCTTTGTCGGTATCAGCATCTGTCAGCAATGCCACATCGATCATGTAATCCGAAAGAATGGCCTGCTCGTCTTCACCGCGTTGCACGGTAAATTCTTTGATACCGGCCAGTAATTCTTCAATGTTCTGGTAGCGTTCTACTTCTTCCGGTCCTTTATCCTTGTCAGTGTACAACTCCTTCAGAATACCGGAAGACTTGGCAATATGTTGTGCCAGGTCGTAAGCCGGCTGGGTGAGCAATTGTGCCGAAAAGCTTTGGATCATGGTCACAAAATCACTGATTTTCGACCGCGTCGCTCCGGGAATATCAACCGGGTAGGTCATGAAATCGGAAATCACGTCCCACAACGCAACGTTGTAGTTATTCGCCGCGATCACAATTGTTTCCCACGATGTTTTACCGATTCCCCGTTTCGGATAATTGATCACGCGCTTCAACGCTTCCTCATCCCGCGGATTTGCAGTCAGGCGGAAATAGGCCATCAAATCCTTGATTTCCTTGCGTTGGTAGAACGACAATCCGCCGTAGATTTTATACGGCATGTTTAACCGGCGCAGCGCTTCCTCAAACGAACGCGACTGGCGGTTGGTGCGGTAAAGGATAGCAAAATCACTCCACTTGCTTGTCTCGGCATGCTTGATGTCAAAGATTTTGTTGGCAATGATTTTTCCTTCCTCGTTATCGGTCATGGTGCGGATAACCTTGATCGGTAACCCCTGGTCGTTTTCGGTCCAGACGCTTTTTTTGATCTGTTCCTTATTGCGTGAGATCACGCTGTTGGCCGCTTCCACAATTGTTTGCGTACTGCGGTAATTCTGCTCGAGCTTGAACAGCTTGAAATCCGGGTAATCGTTTCGGAAATTCAGAATATTCTGGATATTCGCCCCGCGGAAGGAGTAGATACTTTGCGCATCATCGCCCACCACGCAGAGATTTTCATACACTGCTGCCAGTTTTTTCACGATCAGGTACTGCGCATAGTTGGTATCCTGGTACTCATCCACCAGGATGTAGCGAAACTTCTGCTGGTAATAATGCAAGACATCGGGGAAATCGCGCAGCAGTACGTTGGTCTGGTACAACAGGTCGTCGAAGTCCATGGCCCCCGCTTTGAAGCAACGAACGGCGTAAGCCTTGTAAATCCGCGCCAGTTCCGGCCGCTGGCTTTGGCGGTCTTCGGCAATGATGTCTGTGTTTTCAGCATAGGCTTCCGGCGAGATCAGGTTGTTTTTTGCTGCCGAAATGCGCCCGTAAACCATACTTGGCTTGTAGATCTTGTCGTCAAGGTTCAGTTCCTTGACAATATCCTTCAACAGGCTTTTGGTGTCCTGTGTATCGTAAATGGTAAAATTCTGCGGATAGCCCAGTCGGTCGGCATTGAAGCGCAAAATTCGCGCGAAAACCGAGTGAAACGTACCCATGGTGATGTTCTTTGCTTCGCCTCCGCCAACGATAGAACCGATTCGTTCGGTCATCTCTTTCGCTGCTTTATTCGTAAAGGTTAGCGCCAGGATGTTGAACGGGTCCACTCCGTGCTGCATCATGTAAGCAATACGGTAGGTCAACACACGCGTTTTGCCTGATCCTGCGCCGGCAATCACCATCGTAGGACCTTCAATATTCTCTACTGCAACACGTTGGCTTTCGTTTAGGGTATCCAGATAATCCATAGATGCAAAGATAAATGTTTGGGGGTAGATTTCGCGGGGAACATCCCGATGATTTCAACATTTGTTGCTGTGCCGCCATTTAGGTGTAAACACTCACCTGGAGGTATTGTTTATTCAAAAATGTGCTGGGAATGTTAATGAACGATCCATTTACCTTTGTTTTTTGCTGATAGTTTGTATTTTTAACTTGCTGTTAAAAGCCTGAACTACTTAAATGAAAACCTTATGAAGCTGAAACTTCGCTACCACCTGTTGCTGATTGCAGTTGTATTTGCAATTCCCGCCAACGCTCAATGGACTTATGCCTGCAACGATACCCTGACGTATCATGAACACACCAACGGCGAATTGATGGTCCAACCATCTACCAATATTCTTTATTCCATGCAGAAGAACTTTGCGACGAATCAATTTCGCATTGATAAACTGGAGAATGATACCTGGAATAATGTACTCACCGGGACGAACGGCCTCGACTTCGCCGTCACTGACGATTCTGTTTTTGTGCTGCGAAAAGTGTCGAACCAGTTTGTTTTGGAAACCTACGATTTGAATGCTTCTCCGGGAGACGCTTATACAACAGCGTTTTCACCATTGACCGCTCAATTCCAGAATGCTGAGATTTACCTGGGCGCCGGCGATACGGTTTATGTACATTTTATCGATCCTGGTTTTACGAATGGCGGGTCGGTTTTTCGTTTTGAAAGCGGAAGCTGGACAGACCTGTCTTCTGGAAGATTCACCAAATTCGCGCTGGATAATGACAATCGCCCCGTAGGAGTGAATACCCATTATGTTCCGTCGCCGTTACCTGCACAAACCGTATTCACATTCAGGAGATACGATCAAACCGCTGCAACCTGGGATACGATTGGTGAAACTCAGAACAATATTTTTAACCCGATACATGATTTTGTGGTGGCTGACAACGACTCCATTTACCTTACGGTGCTTCGCGGACTGTCTTATACGGAAATCCATCTGTGCGCCATTAAAGACAATAATACGGTCATAAAGGATACGGTGATTTACGCCGTTTCCGAAACCGGTGTAAGCGGAAAGCTGGTCGAGGATAAGGAAGGGAACCTGATCTATGTTATCTCGAACACCGAGCTTGGCCCCTGGGGTTATGTGTTTTGCTTTAAATGGAATATGGCTGCCGATTCCTGGGCGCCCAACTCTAATCTTTACATGGCCACAGATCAGTTCGGTACCGAATATAATCCTCAAAACGCAAAAGTCTGGGATGTGGCTGTCGACGCCTACAATACCTATTTTGTAACCCATTCGTTCAGTACGGACGCCTTTATGCAAAACGGCCCCGATACAACGCATACGCACGTGCGGAAATACCTGAATTGCCTTTACCTGGCCAATGTGAATGAAGTGGATACACTCAACGGACAGCTCTTTGCTCATGCAGGTCCTATTTATACCTTTCAATGGATCGATTGCGCCACAGGAACGGCGATTCCGAATGCGACCGATTCGGTGCTCACGATTCCCGGTAACGGAAACTATGCCGTTGTCATTTCCAATGGCGAATGCACAGACACTTCGGCTTGTTTTGAAATTGCAGGTTTGGGACTCAACGGCCTTGATTGGAATGAAATCCAGGCCTATCCGAATCCGGCAAATGAACTCTTGCATGTCATCCTTCCAAAAGGAAATTTCAATTACCGCGTCACAGCGCTGACTGGCCAGGAAATCGAGGCAGGTATGTTAAAGGAACACACAGATCTGAACATTGCCGGACTTTCCGTAGGATGTTATCTCCTGCAACTGACCGGCGAAAACTGTGAAACAGGCAGCATCCGTTTTTGTGTGAGCAGATAGGATTAGCAGTTGGTCAGTTTGACAGTTTTCAGTTGATAAGTTGAAGCCAAAGCTGACCAACCGAAAGTTGTTCGTTTGTCGTAACTTGTTGTTCATGGTTTGTTAATCAACCTGCCTACAACCTTTGGAAACCTGTCGTATCATCGCATAAAACGCGCTTATGAAAACAACAATATCTACCGTGTTCATTCTCTTCACCTTTGCCTTGTTTTCGCAGGTATGGGTGAAATCAAACCCCGTATGGCACTACGATTACTGGACGCTCCAGGAATACGGGTTTATCAAAATCGAGCAAGACGGCGATACGGTTTTGCAGGGATATACCTGTCAGAAACTTAACGCCACCAAACACGCCTTTTTTATTACCGGACCCGGAGGCGATTTAGAGCATGTTGCCGATCCTTTCGGTGAATGGTATACGCGTGCCTCAAGTGACACTGTTTATTACTGGGATAATAATCATTTCAATGTCCTGTATGACTTTTCTGCTTCACCGGGAGATTCATGGCTGATCCAAAATGGTGTTACCTGGTTTACGTGCAATGATTCTTCCTATACCAAAGTCGAATCAGTCGGAACTGTGGATTTGAATGGCGAGCAGGCTACTCAGATCAACCTGGTCGACTCTGTTGGAAGTTCTTACGGTTTAATCGGGGCGGTAAATTCCCGCTTCGGGGCTATGGAGGATTTCCTGTTCCCGACGCCGAGAAACTGCGATTCGAATCTTATTGTCGAATTTTTCCAGTATTCCTTCAAGTGCTTTTCGGATGACAGCCTGGAGTACAACCCTTCCGGTGAAGATTGTGAGTACCTGCTTACCCATCTTGGCCTGAAAGAAAACAATACGTTCGCTGCAACAATTGCACCCAACCCGGCGGATGATCTGTTGCATGTAACTGTCCTTGAAGGAAGTGCGACCTACCGTATCTTTAACCTGGCAGGCCAGCAAATGGAAGCCGGAATGCTTACGAAGCAGTCTTCTGATCTTCCTATGTCTCAGCTTCCGGACGGAATGTATATGTTGAAATTGACAGGGCAAAACGGTGAGACAAATTGTTTGCGTTTTTGTGTGAGCAGGTGAGTTTGTAGATTCCTTTGAATCTCAGTAAAAATGGGGCTTCTTCGTAATTTTACGAAATTGCAAAATTGCATATTTTCGGTATCGCGAAATCACCGTCAATCAATTGTGTTTTTGTTTGAACGGTGCAATCAAAGTCTTAAGTCCATTCCTATATACGTTTTTTATGATACTTTAAAATACCGGCCCCTTGTTTTGTACGATATTTACTGAATAATACTAATTTTGTAATCGTTGAAACAATCACCCCGTAGATGAATCAGCCACTGGCTGACGCATGACGCCCCCAACTTCTCCTCAAACGATTACTTTAAAATCAAACTGAAAAATGAGAAGTATTATTACAGGTACAGGGGCCTACATTCCTACCATTGTAAAGACCAACCGCGACTTCATGGTAAATGAGTTTTACGATGAGAAGCACCAGAAAATAGAATTAGCACCGGAAGTTATTGCGCGAAAATTTGAGTCCATTACCGGTATTCAGGAGCGCCGCTATGCATCAGCCGATTTGCAGTGCTCTGATATGGCAGCATTGGCTGCTGAAGAAGCCATTTTAGATGCCGGGTGTTCGCGCGAGGAAATTGATCAAATCATCGTTGCACACAATTTTGGTGATGTTATCAAACATACCATTCAAACCGATGTTGTTCCTTCCATCGCTTCGCGGGTAAAGCATAAATTGGGAATTGTAAATCCTAATTGCGTTGCTTATGATGTCTTGTTCGGCTGTCCGGGTTGGGTGCAGGGAATGATTCAGGCCCATGCCTTCCTGCAGGTTGAAATGGCAAAACGGTGCCTGGTGATTGGGGCAGAAGCATTGAGTCGGGTCCTGGATCCGCATGACCGCGACAGTATGATTTTTGCCGATGGAGCAGGAGCAGCCATTATTGAGTTGAAAGACGCAACCGAAAGCGGTGTGCTTTCATTGAGTGCGCAAAGTCATTGCACGGATGAAATTGATTACCTGAACCTGGGGAAATCCAACTTCCCGGAGTCCGATCCACGGATTCGTTATGTGAAAATGAAAGGAAGAAAGGTGTACGAATACGCCATTAAGCATGTTCCGCTTGCCATGAAAGACTGCATCGACAAAGCCGGAGTTTCCATCAAACAGATCAAAAAAATATTCATCCATCAGGCAAACGAAAAGCTCGACGAAGCGATTGTACGCGAATTGTACAAATTGTACGGCGAAAGCGAAATGCCTGAACACTTAATGCCGATGAACATTCATAAATTGGGCAATAGTTCTGTTGCCACCATCCCAACACTGTATAATATGGTGAAAAACGGCAAGATGAACGGCTACAGTATTCAATCCGGAGATGTGATTCTTTTTGCTTCGGTAGGTGCCGGAATGAATATCAATGCGGTTTGTTACCGGGTATGATTTTTAAGGGAACTGGATATTAGGGAGCTGGGGAGCCATGTTGGGCCAATCCTGGTTCCCCAGTTCCCCGAATCCTGGTTCCCACTTTTTCAAAAAGCTTCATCAACATTAATTTGTTCAAAAACAGCACTTTTTTCCTAAACCACTTGCATCCTATTTATTTCTCACTATCTTTGCACCCCCCAAAGAGTGTTCTCTGGGGTGAAAGTATATTTATTAACAAACAAAATTTGAGTACTGTATGCCAACTATCCAACAGTTAGTGCGCAAGGGAAGGACTGCGGTTGTTAAGAAGTCAAAGTCAGCGGCTTTGGATTCTTGTCCGCAGCGCAAAGGAGTATGTGTGCGTGTGTACACCACTACACCTAAGAAGCCGAACTCAGCTATGCGTAAAGTAGCGCGTGTTCGACTTACCAACGGTAAAGAAGTGAATGCTTACATCGGTGGTGAAGGTCACAACTTACAAGAGCACTCTTTGGTGCTTGTACGTGGTGGAAGGGTTAAAGATTTACCAGGGGTTCGTTACCACATCGTTCGTGGTGCAGAAGATACAGCTGGTGTTGAAGGCCGTTCACAGCGTCGTTCGAAGTATGGAACAAAACGTCCAAAAGCTAAGAAATAATAAAACTTTGAAGAGATGAGAAGAAGAAAAGCGAAAAAAATTGCCATCCTCCCGGATCCAAAGTTTAATGACGTTGTAGTAACAAAGTTCGTTAACAACTTGATGTATTCGGGTAAAAAGAACCTGGCATTTAAGATTTTCTACGATGCAATTGAGATCGTAGACAAAAAAGTAGAAGAACAAGAAGCATTGGAAGTATTCAAGAAAGCATTGGATAACGTTACTCCTTCTGTAGAAGTACGTTCACGCCGTGTTGGTGGGGCTACATTCCAGATCCCTACTCCGGTTCGTGAAGGACGTAAGCAATCATTGGCTATGAAGTGGTTGATCGGTTACGCTCGTAAACGTAACGAGAAATCAATGGCTGGTAAATTGGCCTCTGAAATTATTGCTGCTTCAAAAGAAGAAGGCGCTGCTTTCAAAAAGAAAGAAGATACACTTCGTATGGCTGAAGCTAACAAAGCATTCTCACATTTTAGATTCTAATAAGTCATGGGAAGAGATCTTAAATTTACAAGAAATATTGGTATCGCGGCGCACATTGATGCCGGGAAAACAACAACTACCGAGCGTATTCTTTACTACGCAGGTGTAAACCACAAAATTGGTGAAGTACACGACGGTGGTGCTACAATGGACTGGATGGAGCAAGAGCAGGAGCGTGGTATTACCATTACTTCAGCTGCTACAACAGTTAATTGGAATTACCGTGGTCAGAAATACCATATCAACATTATCGATACTCCGGGACACGTTGACTTTACCGTAGAGGTAAACCGTTCATTGCGCGTTCTTGACGGATTGGTGTTCCTTTTCTCTGCAGTAGACGGAGTGGAGCCTCAGTCTGAAACGAACTGGCGTTTGGCAAACAACTACAACGTACCACGTATCGGTTTCGTAAACAAAATGGACCGTCAGGGTGCTGACTTCCTGAATGTTTGTCGCCAGGTAAAAGAAATGTTGGGTAGCCACGCGTTGCCATTGCAGATCAACATCGGTGATGAGGACAACTTCAAAGGAGTAGTAGACCTTATCAACTGGAAAGGTATCGTTTGGAACGATGCTGACCAGGGAATGACATTCCAGGAAGTTGAAATTCCTGCTGATATCATCGAAGACGCACGTAAATTGCGTTCTGAGTTGTTGGAAGCGGTAGCTGAATTCGACGAGACATTGATGGAGAAATTCTTCGAAGACGAGAACTCATTGACAGAGCGCGAAATCCTGAACGCGTTGCGTGAAGCAACAATCTCAGGAAAAGTAGTTCCGATGATGTGTGGTTCTTCATTCAAAAACAAAGGTGTTCAGGCGATGCTTGACATGGTGATGGAAATTCTTCCTTCTCCGTTGGATGTTGAGGCAATCGAAGGAACAAACCCTAAAACAGATGAGCCGGCTTCGCGCAAGCCTTCTTACGATGAGCCTTTCGCTGCGTTGGCGTTTAAAATTGCAACTGACCCTTATGTAGGTCGTTTGTGCTTTATCCGCGCTTACTCCGGAGTTCTTCCTGCAGGTTCTTATGTATACAACACACGTACAGACAGCAAAGAGCGTATCTCACGTATCTTCCAGATGCACGCTAACAAGCAAAACTCAATCGAAGAGCTTGGTGCGGGAGATATCGGTGCGGTAGTTGGATTTAAAGATATCCGTACAGGAGATACATTGTGTGCAGAAGGTCACCCGATCGTTCTGGAATCAATGAACTTCCCTGACCCGGTAATCGGTATTGCGATCGAGCCTAAAACGCAGGCTGACCAGGATAAACTGGGTATCGGTTTGAACAAATTGGCTGAAGAAGATCCGACTTTCCGTGTAAACACAGACGAAGAGACAGGACAAACAATCATCAGCGGTATGGGTGAGCTTCACCTGGATATTATCGTTGACCGTTTGCGTCGTGAGTTCAAGGTAGAAGTAAACCAGGGAGCTCCTCAGGTTTCTTACCGTGAAGACATTACTGCTCCGGTTGAACACCGTGAAGTTTACAAAAAGCAGTCTGGTGGTCGTGGTAAATTTGCCGATATCCTTGTGAAAATTTCTCCGCAGGAGAACCTTGAGAAAACGGGTCTTGAATTCGTTAACTCGATCAAAGGAGGTAACATTCCGCGTGAATTTATCCCTTCTGTAGAGAAAGGTTTCAAAGAATCTATGAAGAACGGTGTTCTTGCAGGTTTCCCGGTTGAGTCTATGAAAGTAGAATTGATCGACGGATCTTTCCACGCGGTCGATTCAGATTCATTGTCATTCGAATTGGCAGCGAAAATGGCTTACCGTGAAGCATTGAAAAAATGTCGCCCTATCCTTTTGGAGCCGATCATGAAAATTGAAGTCGTTACTCCGGAAGAAAACATGGGTGATATCGTAGGTGACTTGAACCGTCGTCGTGCAGTAGTGCGTGGAATGGATGACAAGAACGGATCTAAAGTTGTAAAAGCTGATGTTCCTCTTTCTGAAATGTTCGGTTACGTAACACAATTGCGTACGATGTCTTCAGGTCGTGCAACTTCTTCTATGGAATTCTCTCACTTTGCTGAGGCTCCGAAGAACGTAGCAGACGAAGTAGTTAAAGCTAATGGAAAAGTTTCCGCTTAATTAATCAGGTAATGAGTCAGAAAATTAGAATCAAATTGAAGTCGTACGACCATAACCTGGTTGACAAATCGGCTGAGAAAATCGTGAAAACCGTAAAAGCTACGGGAGCGGTAGTAAGTGGTCCTATTCCACTTCCGACACACAAGCGTATTTACACTGTATTGCGTTCACCACACGTTAACAAAAAAGCGCGTGAGCAGTTCGAACTGTGTTCTTACAAGCGTTTGCTGGACATCTACAGCTCTTCTTCAAAAACAGTTGATGCGTTGATGCGATTGGAACTTCCTAGTGGAGTTGATGTAGAAATTAAAGTGTGATGAAATGTCCTGTGGGGTCGCGATAAATCGCGACCCTATATGGAAACATTTACATCACTTTAATAATTTATAAATAATAATTAGTAAAGTATGCCTGGAATTATTGGTAGAAAAATCGGAATGACTAGCGTCTACAGTGCCGAGGGTAAGGCAACACCATGCACGGTAATAGAAGCTGGTCCTTGTGTAGTAACTCAGGTTAAAACACAAGAGAAAGACGGGTACGAAGCCATTCAGTTGGGATTCGGTGAGCGTAAAGAAAAAAACACGCCGAATGCATTGAAAGGTCACTTCAAAAAAGCGAACACCACACCGAAATCTCGTTTGGTGGAGTTCAAAGGTTTTGAAACCGCACTTAGTCTCGGAGATATTGTTAACGTAGAGTTGTTCGAAGAAGGCGAATACGTTGGTGTAGTAGGAACATCTAAAGGAAAAGGTTTCCAGGGTGTTGTGAAGCGTCACGGATTCGGCGGGGTTGGACAGTCTACACACGGACAGCATAACCGTCTGCGTGCACCGGGTTCAATCGGAGCATGTTCCTATCCTGCACGTGTATTCAAAGGAATGCGCATGGCCGGACAGATGGGCAACAAACGTGTGAAGATGGAAAACCTTCAGGTTTTGAAAGTCATGACCGACAGAAACCTTCTTATCGTAAAAGGATCAATCCCTGGTCCTAAAGGTGCAACCGTAACAATTGAGAAATAATGGAAGTAAAAGTAATTGACAGCAAAGGAAAGGCTACTTCCAAAAAAGTATCCTTGTCGGATGAGATCTTCGGTATTGAGCCGAATGACCACGCAATTTACTTAGACGTTAAGCAGCACCTGGCAAATCGTCGTCAGGGAACGCATAAAGCTAAAGAAAGAGCGGAGATCGCTGGATCTACCAGAAAAATTAAAAAGCAAAAAGGTACCGGTGGTGCCCGTGCAGGTAGCGTTAAATCCGGTACGCGTATCGGTGGTGGCCGTATCTTCGGACCACGTCCGCGTAACTACCACTTCAAACTCAACATCAAATTGAAGCGTTTGGCTCGTAAGTCAGCATTTGCTTACAAAGCGAAAATGGATTCAATCATGATTTTGGAAGATGTGGCCCTGGCAACACCGAAAACAGCAGAATTCAAATCGTTATTGACCAACTTGAACCTGGCAAATGACAAGGTGTTGATGATTGTAGGAGCAGGAAACGACAACGTTTACTTGTCTTCCCGCAACTTGCAACGCGTGAAAGTAGTACCTGCTGATTCCGTAAATACATACGATGTATTGAACGCGAAAAAAGTAGTACTTACCGAAAGTTCAATTTCAGTAATCGAAAAGATTCTAAACTAATTGCAATGAAAAGTATTATTAAAAAGCCCCTCATCACCGAGAAAGCAACTGAAGCTACTGAAAAGAGCAACAGCTTTGCATTCGTTGTTGAGAGAACGGCTAATAAGCTCGAAATTAAAAGCGCCGTCGAAAAGATGTACGGAGTTAACGTTGTTAACGTACGCACACTCACTTATGGCGGTGGTAAATCCTCTACGAAATTTACGAATAGAGGTATCGTTGAGCAACCAAGTAAAGTATGGAAGAAAGCCATCGTTACCGTTGCTACAGGAGAAACGATTGATTTGTTTAATTAATTTTTAAGAAAAACTGATGGGTCTTAGAAAATTTCAGCCTACAACTCCAGGGCAAAGACACAAGATCAACAGTACTTACTCGGAAGTTACTACGAACGTTCCTGAAAAGAGCCTCGTAACTGGTAGCACTGGTAAGTCTGGTGGTCGGAACAACGATGGTCGTATGACCATGCGTTACATTGGCGGTGGTCACAAGCAGAAGTACCGTATCATCGATTTCAAGCGCGACAAGCATGACATTCCTGCTGTTGTGAAGCAAATCGAGTACGATCCGAACCGTACTGCTCGTATCGCATTGCTTTATTATGTGGATGGTGAGAAACGATACATTATCGCACCTGAAGGATTAAAAGTAGGTGATAAAGTAGTATCCGGAAAAACAGCTGCACCCAACGTTGGTAACGCACTATTTTTATCCGACGTTCCCCTGGGAACGGTTATCCACAACATCGAGCTGCACCCTGGAAAAGGTGGTGCGATCGCTCGTGGTGCTGGAACGTATGCACAATTGAACGCTCGTGATGGTCGTTACGCGATCATCAAATTGCCTTCTGGTGAAACACGTATGATCCTGGTAACTTGTCTGGCCACTATCGGTGCTGTCTCTAACGGAGAGCATTCACTGGTGGTTTCAGGGAAAGCAGGTCGCTCTCGCTGGTTAGGTCGTCGTCCTCGCGTTCGTGGTGTGGTTATGAACCCTGTAGATCACCCGATGGGTGGTGGTGAAGGTAGAAATGCCGGGGGTCTTCCACGTTCACGTAACGGTATGCCTGCTAAAGGGTATAAGACACGTTCTAAGAAGAAGTATTCAGATAAGTTCATCATCGAAAGAAGAAAGAAATAAGGTATGAGTCGTTCGTTGAAAAAACCGCCGTTCGTTCACTATAAGTTGTCAAAACGTGTGGATGACGCGCAAGCAAATGGAAGCAAAGCAGTAATCAAAACCTGGTCACGCGCTTCTACAATCACTCCTGACTTTGTCGGATTGACATTTGCCGTACATAACGGGAATAAGTTTATTCCTGTGTTCGTTACAGAGAACATGGTAGGTCACAAATTGGGAGAATTCTCTCCGACGCGTAACTTCCGTGGTCATGGTGGTAACAAAAAGGATAAAAAAAGATAGTTAAAATTCAAGTGACATGGGCGCTAGAAAACGATTAAGAGCTGATAAATTAAAAGAAGAGAAGAGCAGAACTGCTATCGCGCAGTTGAACAACTCTTCTATTTCTCCGCGCAAAATGAGATTGGTTGCAGATCTTGTACGCGGTGTTGAAGTCAACAAAGCTCTAAACATATTGCAACACAATGCAAAAGATGCTTCATTGAGCTTATCCAAATTATTGCGTTCAGCAATTGCAAACTGGGAAGCGAAAAACGAAGGTAAAAGCATTGAAGATGAAAAATTAGTGGTAGAGACTATCGAGGTCGGAAGTGCAGGTATGCTTAAGCGTATCCAGACTGCTCCTCAGGGTAGAGCTTACCGAGTTCGTAAACGGTCTAACCACGTTACTATCGTTGTCGGTTCAAAAGACGGCGTTAGCAGCACAAATTAATTGTAAGGAAAATGGGACAAAAAACGAATCCAATAGGTAATAGACTAGGTTTCATCCACGGATGGGAATCTAACTGGTACGGTGGAGATAACTACCGCGATAAAATCGTTGAAGACGATCAAATCCGTAAATATCTGCACGCCCGTTTATCCAGAGCAAGCATTGCAAAGATCATCATCGAGCGTACCCTCAAGCTCGTTACGGTAACCATCAACACGGCTCGTCCGGGTGTGATTATCGGAAAAGGTGGTCAGGAAGTCGACAAATTGAAAGAGGAGTTGAAAAAATTGACGAAAAAAGAAATCCAAATCAACATTTTCGAGGTAAAACGTCCGGAATTGGACGCTCGTTTGGTAGCGGATGGAATCGCTCGTCAGTTGGAAGCTCGTATTTCTTTCCGTCGTGCAATTAAGATGTCGATCGGTTCAACCATGCGAATGGGTGCCGAAGGGATCAAAGTGAAAATTTCAGGTCGTTTGAACGGTGCAGAGATGGCTCGTTCGGAAATGTACAAGGATGGACGTACTCCGTTACATACGTTCAGAGCTGACATCGATTACGCAGTAGGTGAGGCATTGACTACTTACGGTTTGATCGGTATCAAAGTATGGATCTGTAAAGGTGAAGTTTACGGTCGTCGTGATCTTTCTCCAAATGTCGGAATGGCCGCTCAAGGCGCTAAAGGTGGTGCTCCATCTGGTGACCGTGAACGCGGAAACCGTCGTCCTGGTGGAAAAGACAATCGTGGTGGAAGCCGCGGTGGTGACAACCGTAAGAAGAAGTAATTACCATTTAAAATTTTCGAAAGATGTTATCTCCAAAGAGAACCAAATTTAGAAGAGTACAAAAGGGTCGTAACCGTGGTGAAGCTCAACGTGGCGCAACCATCGCGTTCGGTTCGTTTGGACTAAAAACGTTGGAGCCAGGATGGATCACATCACGCCAGATCGAAGCATCACGTATCGCAGTTACGCGTTACATGAAACGTGAAGGTAAAGTGTGGATCCGTATTTTCCCTGACAAGCCTGTAACAGCTAAGCCTGCTGAGGTGCGAATGGGTAAAGGTAAAGGTGCTCCTAGCCACTGGGTGGCAGTCGTAAGACCAGGTCGTATTATGTTTGAAGCTGATGGCGTTCCGTACGAAATCGCGAAAGAAGCATTGCGCCTGGCGGCACAGAAACTTCCTGTAAAGTGCAAGTTTGTAGTGCGTAACGATTATGTTATACCTGGTAAATAATTGAAGCGATGAAACAACAAGAAATTAGTAAACTTTCAGTTGAAGACCTGAAAACACGTTTGGCGAATTCAACCGAATCGTTGACAAAGATGAAGATCGGACACGCAGTGACTCCTTTGGAGAACCCGATCCAAATCCGCGACGTTCGCCGTACAATCGCTCGTTTGAAAACTGAATTGAAAAAACGTGAGACTCAATCAGCCTAATGCTGAGGGGTTCATTAAAAGAAGCTTGAAATGGAAAAGCGTAATTTAAGAAAAGAACGTATCGGGACTGTTACCAGCGATAAGATGGAAAAATCAATCGTTGTAGCTGTTGAACGTAAAGTAAAACACCCGAAGTACGGTAAGTTTGTGAAAAAAACTACTAAATTTGTCGCCCACGATGAAAACAACGATTGCCATATCGGTGATACGGTGAAGATCATGGAGACACGTCCTCTGTCTAAAAGCAAGAACTGGAGGTTGGTAGAAATTATTGAAAGAGCAAAATAATATATTGCAATGATACAATCAGAATCAAGACTTGCAGTTGCTGACAATTCAGGTGCAAAGGAAGTATTGGTCATCCGTGTATTGGGTGGCACAAAACGTCGTTATGCATCGGTTGGAGACAAGATTGTCGTAGCTGTTAAGAGCGCAATGCCCTCTGGTGCCGTAAAAAAAGGATCGGTAGCCAAGGCGGTTATTGTAAGAACAAAAAAGGAGGTTCGCAGAGCCGACGGTTCTTACATTCGTTTCGATGATAACGCTTGCGTTATCTTGAATCAGGCGGGGGAGATGAGAGGAACCCGTATTTTTGGACCTGTAGCTCGTGAGCTTCGTGAAAACAACTACATGAAAATTGTTTCACTTGCTCCTGAGGTACTTTAATTAGTTAGTCATGCAAAAGAAATTACACATCAAAATTGGCGACACTGTTAAAGTACTAAGCGGTGAGTCAAGAGGACAGGAAGGAACTGTTCTAACGATTGATAGAGCAAAAGAACGTGCTACCGTTGGAGGAGTGAACGTTGTAAAACGTCACACGAAGCCAAGTGCTTCCGAACCACAAGGTGGAATCATCGAGAAAGAAGGTACAATCCATATTTCTAACCTGATGGTAGTCGTAAAAGGACAAGCTTCCCGTATCGGTCGTAAAGAAAACGCCAAAGGAAAGTTAGTACGTTATTCTAAAAAATCTGGAGAGGAGATCAAGTAATGAGTTATTCACCAAGACTAAAAGATCAGTACCGTGCAGAGATCGTCCCTGCATTGGTTGAGAAATTTGGGTACAAAACAGTCATGCGCGTACCTAAATTGCAGAAGATCGTTATCAGCCAGGGATTGGGTGATGCGGTTGCTGACAAGAAAATCATTGACCATGCTATCGCAGATGTTTCACGCATCGCAGGGCAAAAAGCGGTGGCAACGAATTCTAAAAAAGACGTTTCAAACTTCAAATTGCGTAAAGGAATGCCAATCGGTACGAAAGTTACGCTTCGCGGAGATAAAATGTACGACTTTTTGGATCGTTTCATTTCTATCGCTTTGCCTCGTACACGTGACTTCCGTGGTGTTAGTGCCAAAGGATTTGACGGACGCGGTAACTTTAACTTAGGTGTTAAAGAACATATCATTTTCCCTGAAATCGACATCGACAAGGTGAACAAGATCTTAGGAATGGATATCACATTTGTTACATCAGCTGAGAGCGACGAAGAAGGAAGAGCATTGTTGGATGCATTCGGATTCCCGTTCATTAAAAAATAAGTAAGATGGCTAAGGAATCAATGAAAGCGCGTGAGCGCAAAAGAGAAAAAATGGTAGCGAAATTCGCCGCAAAACGTGCTGAATTGAAAGCTGCCGGTGATTGGGATGCATTGCAGCAATTGCCTGCGAACTCTTCGAAAGTTCGTTTGCACAACCGTTGCGGGTTGACCGGTCGTCCTCGTGGTTATATGCGCCAGTTCGGTATTTCACGTGTTACTTTCCGTGAAATGGCCTTGGCTGGAAAGATCCCGGGTGTTAAAAAGGCAAGTTGGTAAAAGTCGCCGTCAGTTGACGGATTGAAACTCTACCAGTAATTTAATAAAAGAAAAAGGACATGTATACAGATCCTATTGCAGATTATCTGACCCGAATTCGTAACGCAAGTGCGGCTCGTTTGAAAATGGTGGAAATCCCTGGTTCAAACGTAAAGCGTGCAATGACTGCGATCCTCTTCGATCAAGGTTACATCGCGAATTACAAATTCGAAGACGATGACAAACAAGGAGTGATTAAAATCGCTTTGAAGTACAACCCATCTACGAAAGTTCCGGCGATCACCAAGATCGAGCGTGCATCACGCCCAGGACTTCGTAAATACAGCGGCTCCGCTGAAATGCCTCGTGTATTGAACGGATTGGGAATCGCTATCGTTTCTACTTCAAAAGGTGTGATCACTGACAAAGAAGCAAGAAAAGAAAACGTTGGTGGAGAAGTTCTCTGCTACGTGTATTAATTTGAAACAATTCGCAAGTAATGTCAAGGATAGGTAAATCCCCAGTAACAATCCCGAGTGGAGTTGAAGTAAAAGTGGAAGGAAACTTGGTTTCCGTGAAAGGACCGAAAGGACAGTTGCAGCAAGAAATCGATTCTTGTGTAACACTGAACATCGAAGGTTCTGAAATCACTTTTACCCGCGCGTCTGATGCGCCAGATCATAGAGCAAAGCATGGTTTATACCGTTCTTTGATTAGTAACATGGTTGTTGGTGTTTCCGAAGGGTACAAAAAGGAAATGGAGGTAATCGGAGTAGGTTATCGTGCTACTGCAACAGGTCAGCTGTTGGAGTTGTCACTTGGATACTCTCACCCGATCGCTATCGAACTTCCTAAAGAAATTAAGGTATCTGCAGATACTCAAAAAGGTAAAGCTCCGGTTGTGACCATCGAGTCATACGACAAGCAACTTTTGGGTCAGGTAGCAGCCAAGATTCGTTCCCTTCGTAAACCTGAACCATACAAAGGAAAAGGTATTCGCTTCGTAGGAGAAGAGATTAGAAGAAAAGCGGGTAAATCTGCAGGTAAAAAATAATTTTATTTAGAAGTTATGGCATTTAGTAAATTAAACAGAAGAGCAAAAATTAAGCGTAGAATCAGAAAGAAAATTTCTGGTACAGCGCAGTTGCCTCGTTTGTCTGTATTTCGTTCCAACAAGCAGATTTATGCGCAGTTGATCGACGATACAAACGGAGTTACTCTGGTTGCAGCATCTTCTTACAACAACAAAGCAGCTAGCAAGAAAAACAAAGTTGATCAGGCGGCTGTTGTAGGAAAAGAAATCGCTGAAAAAGCAGTGAAGGCTGGCGTAGAGTCAGTAGTGTTTGACCGTAATGGTTATTTGTACCACGGTCGCGTTAAATCATTAGCCGATTCAGCTAGAGAAGGCGGACTTAAATTTTAAGAGTAATGGCACAAGCATTAAACAGAGTGAAAGCCTCAGAAATTGAGCTTAAAGATAAATTGGTAGCTGTAAACCGTGTGACCAAAGTAACAAAAGGTGGTCGTACGTTCAGTTTCTCAGCTATCGTTGTAGTAGGCGACGAGCACGGTATCGTAGGTCATGGCCTTGGTAAAGCGAAAGAAGTAACAGAAGCAATTACCAAAGGTATCGACGACGCGAAGAAAAACCTGATCAAAGTTCCGATTCTTAAAGGAACAGTGCCTCACGCACAGAAAGGAAAATTCGGTGGAGCAGAAGTATTGTTGAAACCGGCTACAGAAGGTACAGGTGTAATCGCAGGTGGTGCGATGCGTGCAGTATTGGAGTCAGTTGGTGTACACAATGTATTAGCGAAATCTCAAGGTTCATCTAACCCACACAACGTGGTAAAAGCAACCATGGATGCATTGGCAAACATGCGTGACGCAGTTACAGTTGCACGTCAGCGTGGAATTAGCTTGGACAAAGTGTTTAACGGTTAATCTTAGAATAGTATGGCAACAATTAAAATTCAGCAGGTTCGCAGTGCTATCAAACGTCCTGAGCGTCAAAAACGAACTATCCAGGCGTTGGGATTCCGCAAGTTGAACCAAATAGTAGAGAAAGAAGCAACACCACAGATTCTTGGTATGATCAAGAAGGTCGAGCATTTGATCAAAGTGGTAGAATAATACTAAAATCGAATTGACGATGAATTTAAATAGTTTAACCCCTGCCAAAGGTTCGGTTCTTTCTGAAAAAAGAATCGCTCGCGGACAAGGATCTGGTCACGGTGGAACATCTACACGTGGTCACAAAGGAGCAAAATCACGCTCAGGTTATTCCACAAAAATTGGTTTCGAAGGAGGTCAGATGCCGCTACAGCGCCGTGTGCCTAAATTCGGATTCAAGAACATTAACCGCGTTGAGTACAAAGCAATTAATTTAGATGCTATTCAGTCGCTTGTTGAGCGTAAGAATATCACTGAAATTACACCGGAAGTGTTACGTGAAAACGGTTTGATTTCCCGCAATGACCTTGTGAAAGTATTGGGTCGCGGTGAATTGAAAGCGAAAGTAAATGTAACAGCTCACAAGTTTTCAAGTACTGCAAAATCAGGAATTGAAGCTCAGGGTGGTAATGTTTCAGAAATCTAATTAACTTTGCCGACATTTTTTCTATGAAACGGTTTATACAAAACATAAAGAATATCTGGAAGGTTGAAGAATTGAGAAAGCGTATTATACTCACGCTTTCTCTTATTCTTGTTTACCGTATCGGATCTTTTATCGTTCTTCCGGGTGTGAATTATGAAGCGCTCACCTCCGCTCAAAAAGAAGCAGGTGGTGCGGGAACGCTAGAAACGTTATTATCATTGTTCTCTGGAGGAGGTTTTACCAACGCATCCATTATGGGGTTGGGAATCATGCCGTATATCAGTGCGTCGATCATCATGCAATTATTGGGTATGGCCGTTCCGGCAGTACAGAAAATGCAGAATGAAGGCGAGTCTGGCCGTAAGCAAATCAACAACTACACTCGAATTTTGACCATCATCATTTGTGCAGCCCAGGCACCAAGTTACCTGTCGCTGTACATCGGCCAAAAAGGCGCGTTGCCTGTTGACGCAGGTACGTTGTGGTGGGCCCAGTCCATTATCGTAATGGTGGCTGGTTCCATGTTTGCTGTTTGGTTGGGTGAGCGTATTACTGACAAAGGAATCGGAAACGGTATTTCATTATTGATTACAGTAGGTATCCTTGCGCGTCTGCCTCAGTCTTTCCTTTCGGAAGTGGCTATGAGACAACCGCTTTTGATCGTACTCGAGGTAGTAGTGTTTATGCTGATCGTGGTAGGTACCATCCTGATTGTTCAGGGTGTGCGTAAAATTCCGCTCAATACAGCTAAACGAGTTGTGGGAGCACGTGCAGCAGATGCACAGGGAGCGCGCAGTTACCTTCCGTTGAAAGTAAACGCATCAGGTGTAATGCCGATCATCTTCGCGCAGGCGATCATGACCATTCCGGTAATGATCTTCAGCGGAAGCGGAAACGGAAAACCTACCTGGTTCCAGACAAACCTGAGTGATATTTACGGTTTAACCTACAACATTTTATTGGGCTTGCTGATCGTCATCTTTACGTATTTCTATACGGCGATCATGATCAATCCTCGTAAAATGGCTGATGACCTGAAACGAAACGGTGGGTTTATCCCTGGTGTTCGTCCGGGTGAAGAGACAGCAAACTTCATCGATACTTTGGTGTCGCGTATCACCTTGCCTGGTTCATTGTTCCTGGCGATGATCGCAATCCTTCCGTCCATTGCACATGCTGCAGGTATTACCTCAGGATTTGAAATGTTCTTCGGTGGAACGTCACTACTGATCATGGTGGGAGTTGTATTGGATACGCTTCAGCAGATTGAATCTTACCTGTTGAATCGTCACATGGACGGTTTGATGGAAGGTACGCGGGTTCGCGGACGAAGAGCAGCTAACGAATTATCAGGTTTTTAGATTATGGCTAAGCAAAGCTCAATTGAACAGGATGGTACGATCATCGAAGCATTATCGAATGCGATGTTTCGGGTGGAATTGGAAAACGGACACATCATTACGGCCCATATTTCGGGTAAAATGAGAATGTTCTACATCAAAATTCTTCCGGGAGACCGTGTGAAAGTAGAGATGTCACCGTACGATTTAACAAAAGGACGTATTTCCTTCCGTTACAAGTAAGGAAACCAGAATAAAAAAATAGGAACATGAAAGTAAGAGCTTCAGTAAAAAAACGTTCAGCGGACTGCAAGATCGTTAAACGAAAAGGAAGAGTTTACGTGATTAACAAGAAGAATCCTAAACTTAAACAAAGACAAGGGTAATTATGGCACGTATTGCAGGTATAGATCTACCAAAAAACAAACGAGGTGTAATCGGATTGACTTACATCTACGGAATTGGCCGAAGCACGGCTAAGCAAGTCTTGACTTCTAATGGCATCGATGAGAACATTAAAGTTCAGGATTGGAACGACGATCAGATTTCGTTGATCCGTAATTCTATTGCAGAAATCAAGACAGAAGGACAATTGCGCTCTGAGATCCAGTTGAACATCAAACGTTTGATGGATATCGGTTGCACACGTGGAATTCGTCACCGTGCTGGACTTCCGTTAAGAGGTCAACGAACAAAAAACAACTCTCGTACGAGAAAAGGTAAGAGAAAAACAGTTGCTAACAAGAAAAAAGCAGCTAAATAATAGTTAACATGGCAAAGTCAAATAAGAAGAATACCAAAAAAGTCAAAGTAGACGCATTGGGTGAAGCGCATATTCAAGCTACCTTCAACAACGTGATTATTTCTTTGACGAACAATGCTGGACAAGTGATTTCTTGGTCTTCAGCGGGAAAAATGGGTTTCAGAGGATCTAAAAAGAACACGCCTTATGCAGCGCAGGTTGCAGCAGAAGACGCCTCTAAAGAAGCACATGACTTCGGATTACGTAGAGTGAAAGTTTTCGTGAAAGGCCCTGGTGGCGGTCGTGAATCCGCAATACGTTCCATCCACAACAGCGGAATCGAAGTAATCGAGATCGTTGATGTGACTCCGCTACCCCACAATGGTTGTCGTCCGCCAAAAAGACGTCGCGTATAATAATGTAATAATCAAAAAGGGGAACCCGGTTATCGAAGGAAAAGCCTTAATTCATAATCCCCCTTTAATTTAATTTTAATATGGCAAGATATACAGGTCCTAAGACCAAGATCGCACGTCGTTTCCGCGAACCGATCTTTGGCCCGGACAAAGCATTAGACAGAAGACAGTATGGCCCAGGTCAGCACGGTCCTAACAAACGCAGAGGTGGAAAGCAGTCAGAATACGCTATCCAGCTTGGTGAAAAACAAAAAGCAAAATATACCTACGGTATTTTAGAGCGTCAGTTCTCTAATTTGTTCGAAAAAGCATCCCGCATGAAAGGGATTACCGGTGAAGTATTGTTACAATTGTGCGAATTGCGCCTGGATAACACTGTTTACCGTTTAGGTATCGCTCCTACACGACGTGCAGCGCGTCAGTTGGTAACTCACAAACACATCGTGGTAAACGGTGAAGTGGTAAACATCCCTTCTTTCACATTGCGCGTTGGTGATGTGGTAAGTGTACGTGAGAAGTCAAAATCATTGGAGGCAATCACGTCTTCTTTGACAGCTTCCAACAAACGTTACGATTGGTTGGATTGGAATCCGTCTCAGCATGCAGGAAAACTGTTGAGCGTTCCATCACGCGAAATGATCCCTGAAAACATCAAGGAGCAACTAATCGTCGAATTGTACTCTAAGTAATCATTAACTATTGAATCGCAGCTAAAGGGTCCGGCCGACTTTCTTCAATCAGTCAGACCGCGCAACTGTGAAACAATTAAAAAGAAGAAAATAAAATGGCAATTTTAGATTTTCAAAAGCCTGACAAGGTAATTATGATCCAGTCTGATGAGCGCAAAGGACAATTCGAGTTCCGCCCGCTTGAGCCAGGATATGGAATCACTGTAGGAAACGCATTGCGTCGTATCTTACTTTCTTCATTGGAAGGTTACGCCATTTCTTCAGTGCGCATCGAAGGTGTAGACCACGAGTTCGCAACGTTGAAAGGTGTCGTTGAAGACGTTACCGAAATCGTTTTGAACCTGAAACAAGTTCGTTTCAAGCAGCAGATCGAAGGAACAGACAACGAATCCGTTGTGGTTTCGATCTCAGGTCAGGATAAACTGACTGCCGGCGACCTTGGTAAATTTACATCAGCGTTCCAGGTATTGAACCCGGATTTGGTGATTTGTAACATGGAATCTTCCGTAAAACTGGAGATCGAGCTGACAATCATCAAAGGAAGAGGTTACTTGCCGGCTGAAGAAAACAAGTCAGGAAATGCTCCGTTCGGAACGATCTTTATTGACTCGATTTTTACACCAATCGTTAATGTGAAATACACGATCGAAAACTACCGTGTTGAGCAAAAAACAGATTACGAAAAATTGGTCCTTGAAGTAACAACCGACGGTTCAATTCACCCGAAAGATGCATTGAAAGAAGCAGCGAAAATTTTGATCCACCACTTCATGTTGTTCTCTGATGAGCGTATCACATTGGACAGCGAAGTGAAATCAGAGACAGAAGAGTTCGACGAAACTTCATTGCACATGCGTCAGTTGCTGAAAACAAAATTGGTAGATATGGATCTTTCCGTACGTGCCCTGAACTGTTTGAAAGCTGCAGATGTTGAAACATTGGGTGACCTGGTTTCTTACAACAAAAATGACTTGTTGAAGTTCCGTAACTTCGGTAAGAAGTCATTGACAGAGTTGGAAGACCTTGTTGACGCAAAAGGATTGAACTTCGGTATGAACGTAGCGAAGTACAAATTGGATAAAGACTAGTATCGCAATAAACAATTAAACAATGTCGTGATAGGTGGCTGAAATGAGGCGATAGTAGTTTCAGCTAACCGTTACTTACGAAATTTACAAAAATGAGACACGGAAAAAAACACAATCATCTCGGTAGACAAACAGCGCATAGAGCTGCTATGTTGTCGAATATGGCTTGTTCGTTGATCGAACACAAGCGTATTAATACAACCATCGCAAAAGCAAAAGCGTTGCGTGTGTATGTAGAGCCGATTTTGACCAAATCAAAAGACGATAGCACACACGCTCGTCGTACTGCCTTCTCTTACCTTAAAAGTAAAGAAGCCGTAACAGAGCTTTTCCGCACAATCGCTCCTAAAATTGCTGACCGTCCGGGCGGGTACACACGTATCATCCGTACAGGTTACCGTTTGGGTGATAACGCTGAAATGTGTTTGATCGAGCTGGTAGACTTCAACGAAATCTACGGAGCTGGTGAAACGAAGAAAACAACTACACGTCGTTCACGTCGTGGCGGATCAGGTGGCGGTGCGAAAGCAACCACAGCTCCTGCTGTTGAAACAGCAACAGAAGAAGCTGCACCGGAAGCAGTAGTTGAAGAGACACCGGTTGCGGAAGTAGAAGAAGCTCCGGCTGTAGAAGCAGAAGTAGTGGAGGAAGTATCAGCCGCAGAAGTGGTTGAAGAAGCTCCGGTAGCTGAGGAAGCAGTGGAAGAAGCCGCTCCGGAAGCAACGGAAGAGCCGTCTGCTGATGAAGAAGAAAAAAAAGATGATCAGTAATGATCAATGATAATTGAAAAAGGGTCTTGTCGTTTATCGGTGAGACCCTTTTTTTATGAAGTAAATAGCAATGATTATTTTAGCATTTAGAAAATGGTTTAATCAATAGCTGAATGAGGATGGAAGAAGACATAAGATGGGAACAACGGTTTTCGAATTATCAGAAAGCTTTTGGAAAACTGAAAGAGGCAGTTGAATTTATCCGGAACACAGCTCATGATGTCGAGGATGATGATACATGGGAATTGATGGATGAAATGCGTAAAGAATCTTTGATACAGCGCTTTGAATATACTCATGAGCTCGGCTGGAATGTAATGAAGGATTATGCGCATTTCCAAGGAAATCCATCAGTTGCTGGCTCTAGAGATGCTACAAGAGAGGCGTTTAAACTTCAATTGATTAATGATGGTGAAGTATGGATGGATATGATAAAGAGTAGAAATTTGACCACACATACTTACAATGAAGATACCGCTAATGAGATTTTCATGAAAATCATGAATCATTACTATGCCGCTTTTTTTGAATTCAGAAATACTATGGAAGAAAAAAGATCAGGGGAACAACAGTCATTATTTTGATCATGGAATTTGGTTTAAGTGCAGAGAATATTGATAAAATCCGAAGTGTATTTGCTGAATATCCGGAAGTGGAAAAAGTCATTATTTATGGTTCCAGGGCCAAAGGGAATTATCGGCATAATTCTGACATTGACCTTACACTTATTGGAGAACAATTGAATTTGGATATTCAATTCCGTATTGATGAATCCCTTGACAATTTACTATTGCCCTATACCATTGATTTGTCGGTATTCAGCCAGATTTCGAATCCTGACCTTGTTGAACATATTCAGCGTGTAGGAGTCGTATTTTATCAAAACAAAATTGATTAACAGGTGGGACAATTGAGATTTGCTGAAACGATTTTTCAACTTTCATTCTTTTTTATGAACCCTTACCTTTCGAATGACTTTTATATTCTAATTTTGCAAAAAAAATCACAGCATGGAAGAACGTAAACCTGCTGTACTCGTTCTGGAAGATGGAACGGTTTTTCACGGGATTGCGACCGGGAAAACAGGTACAACAACAGGGGAAATAGCCTTTAACACAGGAATGACGGGTTATCAGGAAGTATTCACAGATCCGTCGTATTACGGACAAATCCTGGTGATGACCAACGCACACATCGGAAATTACGGCGTTCATAACGAAGAAAAAGAATCAGACTCGGTGAAAATTGCCGGTTTGGTTACAAAAAAGTTTGCCGAAGTGTATTCACGCCCTTCCGGAGTATCCAACCTCGATGATTACCTGATCAGCAACGACCGCGTTGGAATTTCAGACGTCGATACACGCGCATTGGTTCGTCACATTCGTCACAAAGGCGCGATGAACGCGATCATTTCCTCGGAAATTACCGATGAAAACATTCTGAAAGCTAAAGTGAAGGAAATTCCAAGCATGGAAGGCCTGGAGCTTTCGTCTAAAGTTGCCACAAAAGAAGCTTATGAAGTCGGAAACCCGGATGCCGCGCATCGTGTAGCCCTTGTAGACTTCGGAGTAAAACAAAATATTGCCCGCTGCCTGGCAGAGCGTGATTGTTACGTACGCGTGTTCCCTATGAAAACACCGCTTGCTGAAATGATGGCGTTTAATCCTGACGGGTTCATGCTCTCTAACGGTCCGGGCGATCCTTCTGCCATGCCGGAAGAGATCAACCTGGTGAAAGAGATTGTAAAAAGTGAAAAACCGGTATTCGGTATCTGCCTCGGTCACCAGATTCTGGGGCTCAGCCAGGGACTGAAAACGGAGAAAATGTTCAACGGCCACCGCGGAATCAATCACCCGGTAAAAAACCTCATTACCGGAAAAGGAGAAATCACTTCCCAAAATCATGGTTTCGTGATTACAAAGGAAAGTGTGACCGCCAACGACGAGATCATCGTAACGCATCAGCATCTGAACGACCATACAATTGCAGGAATTGCTTTGAAAGGGAAACCGGTATTCTCCGTACAATACCACCCCGAAGCTTCTGCCGGTCCGCACGATTCAAGGTATTTATTCGATCAGTTTATTAATAACATGAAACAGCAGTAAGATGAGTTACATTGCACGTATTGTCGGCAGACAAATTTTGGATTCGCGCGGTAATCCAACGGTAGAAGTAGATGTTCACACCACCAACGGCGCTATCGGAAGGGCAGCAGTTCCTTCAGGTGCGTCAACAGGCGTGCATGAAGCGGTTGAATTGAGAGACGGTGACAAAAGTTACTACCTTGGTAAGGGTGTCTTGAAAGCGGTTGAAAACATCAATACCATCATCAATGAAGAATTGTTGGGTATGGATGTGTTCGATCAAAAAGCCATCGATACCTACCTCATTAAACTGGACGGCACCGACAACAAATCACGTTTGGGTGCCAATGCTATTTTGGGTGTTTCCCTTGCCGTAGCAAAAGCAGCAGCGCAGGAAGCCGGATTGAGCCTGTACCGTTATGTGGGTGGTGTCGGAGCGGTTACGATGCCGGTTCCGATGATGAACATTCTTAATGGTGGTTCACACGCTGACAACAAGATCGATATCCAGGAGTTTATGGTAATGCCGTTCGGGGCCTCTTCTTTTTCAGAGGGGTTGCGCTGGGGAACAGAAATATTCCACAACCTGAAAGCGGTTCTGCAGTCCAAAGGATTATCGACCAATGTAGGTGATGAAGGTGGTTTTGCACCGAACCTCGGATCCAACGAAGAAGCCATCCAGCTTGTATTGCAGGCTGTTGAAAAAGCAGGCTTCAAACCAGGCCACGATATCTACATTGCACTTGATGCGGCTTCCTCCGAGTTTTATAATGCGGAAAAAGGCCTTTACCTGTTCGAATCGACCGGAGATTCCATGACATCTTCAGAAATGGTTGATTTTTGGGCAGACTGGTGCAAAAAGTACCCGATCGTATCCATCGAAGACGGTTTGGCCGAAGACGATTGGAATGGCTGGAAAATGGCAACAGATAAACTCGGAGCGAACGTACAGCTGGTTGGAGATGACCTTTTCGTAACCAATACGAAACGTTTATCGCAGGGAATTGAGCAGGGAGTTGCCAATTCCATCCTGGTAAAAGTAAATCAAATCGGTTCTTTAACAGAAACAATAGAATCTGTTCAATTAGCTACAAGAAATAGCTATACTTCGGTAATGAGCCATAGAAGTGGTGAAACTGAGGACAATACAATTGCTGATCTGGCGGTTGCGCTTAATTGCGGTCAGATCAAAACGGGATCGGCTTCGCGAAGCGACCGTATGGCCAAGTATAATCAGCTGTTGCGCATAGAAGAAGAATTAGGAGAAACAGCTTATTACCCTGGGAAATCTTTCCGATATCTCTAAAAGGATTTAGTTATTCAGTGAAATAGGAGGGCAAGAATGCTCTCCTATTTTTATTTAACACAATGTGAAGATTCTGTAAATTTGCCTTAATACTGCAATAAACCTATGATCTTGCAGACAACCTTCTGCTTTAATGCACGTTTAATAGCTAAAGAATATACATTGCTTATGAAAACCTTGATTGTTATTATTTGTTTTTTCGGACTATCGTTTGCTTCGAATGCACAAGAAAACAGCCAGCCACCGAAATTCTTTGCGCAGTGCATGCTTGACATGAATGACGAGCCTGCTTTTCGTGCATTGGAAGAATCTCTGCGCAGCAATCCTTATGTAGCTGTTGTGCGGCTGGATTGGTCTTCAAAAAGAGCTTTTCTGCTGACAAAAGACTTAACGTCATTTACACCGGCCGAATTTTCTTCATGGCTGGGTGAATATGCCGGGCAGGCTACCTGCATTCAAGTTGGTTTACATGGCGTAGATCAAGTAAATCCTTACCCGTTCACTAACTGCGAAAACGACTAAAAACATGAGAACACAATTACTTTTAATTTTTTGCAGCTTATTAACCGTCGTTTCCTGGGCACAACCAAATGACTGCGTAGATGCCGTTCCGGGGTGTACAACTCCGAGTTTTGCCATTGAGCCGAATAACCCTGCAACCAATATTATCGATTTTACTTCGGGAAGTGTTTCCAACCCGTCTATCAATCCGAATGGCTCCAATTCCGGCTGTTTGCTGAGTGGTGAAACCAGTTCTACGTTTATTACCATCAATGTGGTGAGCGGCGGAACATTGGAGTGGTCCATGATTGGTGTTGACGCAAGTGGGAACCCTACAAATTCAGGATGTTTTGACTGGATCATGTGGCCGAACATTAACGGAAACGCCTGTGCGGGGATCAATGGAAATACACTGGCTCCTGTTGCCTGTAACTGGAACGGAAGCTGTAACGGTAACACCGGAATGGCCTCAGCAGGAAACCTTCCTCCGAATGGTTCATGGACAAGCTACGAAGCTCCTTTGACAGTAACTGCAGGCCAGTCATTTGTATTGTGTTTATCCAACTACAGTGGTCTGAGCGGAACGGTAAATCTTGATTTCTCAGGAACTGCAACTGTTTCATGTGACCCCGCTGCCGGTAACCAAACCATTTGTCTTGGATCTTCCGCAAACGTAGTGATCAACAATGGTGGCCTTCCTTCGCCAACTTATGAATGGTTGGTAACCAATGGGGTTCCGAACGTAAATGCCGGCCCTAACGTTACCGTTACACCAACTGTTACGACAACTTACCAGGTAGAGATCGAGCAGGCTGCGGTTCCGGGAACGCCATACTTTATCGATACGATTTCATTCACAATCACTGTTGTTTCACCTCCAACTCCAAATGCGGGTCCGGACCAGACTGTTTGTTTGGGGTCACCGATCTTTTTGAACGGTGTGCCAAGCTCGGCTTCAAACTCATCCAACTGGCAGGCGATTGTTCCTCCGGGATTATCTCCTCCTGCTGTGGCAAACTTCAGTCCGAACTTCAGTAGCATGAACCCAACGGTAACGGTGAACCAACCGGGAACCTATAAATTCATCCTGCGTGAAACAAGTACGGTATGCGGTACTTTCCGTGATACGGTAACGGTTGTGGTTTCGGAATTGTCTGCCTCTGCAGCGCAAACCAGCCCTAGCTGTGCAGGCCTTGCCGACGGCCAGATTACCATTACTTCTGTTGGAGCTACCGAATACAGCTACGATAACGGTGTGACCTGGGTTCCAACCAATACCCAAGGCGGATTTGCTGCCGGTAACTACAACGTATGTGCAAGAAACGCCCTCGGATGCCAGAAATGTATTCCTGTAACCGTAATTGATCCTGCACCTGTCGTAGTAAGCGTTTCCAATGACACGTTGATCTGCCAGAATGGTACTGCTTCGTTGGTCGCTTCGGCAATCGGTGGGATTACTTATACCTACAACTGGTCACACTCAGCTTCATTGCTGCCAAACCAGGACGTGAACCCGCTTGCAGCGACCACTTATACGGTAGTGGCTGTGAACCAGAATGGTTGTGCTTCATTGCCGGCGTCTATCGACGTAACCGTTCGTCCGCCGCTGAGCGCAACGATTACACCGACGCAATCTGTTTGTCCGGGTTACCCGGCTACGATTACCGTTAACGGGAGCGGAGGAATCGGCCAGCCTTACAACTATACATGGTCCACAGGTTTTAACCAAAATGGTGTTTCATCATCCATTACCGAATCTCCGCTCGTTACAACGACTTACACGGTGACAGTTGATGACGCTTGCGAATCGACTCCGTTTGTGATCAATACACAGATTACCGCACTTCCGGTGCCTGTGCCTTTGATCGCAGTTGATGAGCCTGTAAAATGTGAGCCTGCCTTGTTTACGCTGACCAATCAAACGGATCCTGCTATGTCTGCCGCCAATTACTGGAGAATCAGTGACGGGCAGGAGTTCTTTAATTCGGATATTGTAACTCCGGAAGCACTTTACGCTGGAGTTTACGATGTACAGTTGATCGTAACATCTCCGGATGGTTGTATCGATTCTACGACATTTGTTGATTACCTGAATGTGCATTCAAAACCGATTGCCGATTTCAAATGGAGTCCTGACCCGGTAACGATGTTCAACACTGTAGTGACATTGACCAATTATTCATTCGGTGCTGACACCTATGAATGGTCGGTAAACGGTGGAACTCCGGGTGCTTCTACGAACACAGACATGGTCACGGTTTTCCCTGACGGATTGACCGGATATTACGATGTAACGCTGATCTCTACTTCTTACCTTGGCTGTAAGGATACGGCGATCAGAACCATTCCGGTATTGCCGGAGGTGTTGCTGTATGTTCCGAATACGTTTACGCCGGATGGAGATGAGTTTAACCAGACATGGGGCATTCACATGGAAGGTGTTGACCGATACAATTTCGAATTGGTGGTGTACAACCGCTGGGGCGAAATGATCTGGGAATCACACGACATCGATGCCGAGTGGGACGGAACTTACCATGGCGAGATCGTGAAAAACGGATCGTACACGTGGGTGATTCGCGCAAAAGATATTTTATCGGATAAAAAACTGGTTTACCAGGGAACGGTGACAGTGACACGATAAATAATATTCAAAACATTTAAGAAGAAGGGCTATCCAACTCAGGTGGATGGCCCTTTTTTGTGCGGTCATTTTTCGGTGAAAGGTTCCGGAAGCTGAATTTCGTGTTAATTTTGAGGAAAATTGTTCATCATGCACGTATCCGAGTTCCAAAAAGCAATTCAAGAAGGCATACCGGCTGCCATCCCGGCTAAAAAAGCGGTTGATCCTGCGGTCAATCACGCCCCGAAGCGTAAGGAAATCCTGTCGACCGAAGAAAAGAAACTGGCACTTCAAAACGCCCTGCGTTATTTCCCTAAGGAGCAACACCAGGAGCTGATCGTTGACTTTTTGGAAGAGCTTGAAACTACCGGAAGAATTTACATGCACCGCTACCGCCCGGATTATACGATGTATGCCCGCCCGATCTCGGATTACCCGGGAAAATCGGAACAGGCAAAGGCCATTATGCTGATGATCCAGAACAACCTGGACCATGCTGTGGCTCAACATCCGCACGAATTGATCACCTACGGAGGTAACGGGGCTGTTTTCCAGAATTGGATCCAGTATCGCCTGTGCATGAAATACCTGTCGGAAATGACCGATGAGCAAACGCTCGTGATGTATTCGGGCCACCCGATGGGATTGTTCCCTTCACACAAAGATGCGCCTCGTGTTGTGGTGACCAACGGAATGATGATCCCGAATTACTCAAAACCGGATGATTGGGAGAAATTCAATGCCCTGGGAGTGACTCAATACGGGCAAATGACTGCGGGCTCGTACATGTACATCGGTCCGCAGGGAATTGTACACGGAACCACGATCACCGTATTGAACGGTTTCCGCAAAATAAAGAAAGAACCGAAAGGATCATTGTTTGTCACATCCGGGCTTGGCGGGATGTCGGGCGCGCAGCCAAAAGCAGGGACTATTGCCGGTTGCGTCACGGTTTGTGCCGAAGTGAACCCTAAAATCACGCGCATTCGTTATGAGCAGGGCTGGGTGAACGAGATCATCGATGATTTGGATAAGCTGGTAAGCCGTGTTCGCGAAGCACAGGCGAATAAGGAAGTGGTTTCGATCGCTTACCTGGGCAACGTGGTCTCCGTTTGGGAAAAATTCGATGCGGAAGGCATCCACATTGACCTGGGATCAGACCAAACCTCTTTGCACAATCCGTGGGCGGGTGGTTATTACCCGGTAGACATCAGTTTCGAAGAATCGAACAGGCTGATGGCCGAAGAACCGGAATTATTCCGTCAGAAAGTACAATCGACCCTGGTGCGCCATGCAGCAGCGATCAATAAACATACGGCAAAGGGAACGTATTTCTTTGATTACGGGAATGCCTTTTTGCTGGAAGCTTCGCGCGCCGGAGCGGATATTATGGCTGATAACGGAATTGATTTCAAATACCCCTCGTACGTACAGGATATCATGGGACCGATGTGCTTTGATTATGGGTTCGGGCCGTTCCGTTGGGTATGTGCCTCAGGCAAGCCGGAAGATTTGGCTGCAACCGATGCAATGGCATGTGAAGTACTCGAAGAAATGATGAAAAACAGTCCGGCTGAAATTCAGCAGCAGATGGCCGACAATATTCAATGGATCAAAGGCGCACAGCAAAACAAGCTCGTTGTAGGCTCACAGGCGCGCATTTTGTACGCTGATGCGGAAGGACGTATGAAAATCGCTGCTGCGTTCAATAAAGCGATCGCCAGCGGCAAAATAGGCCCTGTTGTGTTAGGCCGCGATCACCACGATGTTTCGGGAACGGATTCGCCTTACCGTGAAACATCCAATATTTATGACGGCTCGCGCTTCACAGCTGATATGGCGATCCAGAATGTGATCGGGGATTCATTCCGCGGCGCTACCTGGGTTTCTATCCACAACGGCGGTGGCGTAGGTTGGGGCGAAGTGATCAACGGTGGTTTCGGGATGCTCCTGGATGGTTCTGAAGACGCTCACAGACGTCTCACGATGATGTTGCACTGGGATGTGAACAATGGCATTGCCCGACGCAACTGGGCGCGCAATGAAGGCGCTATTTTTGCCATTAAACGTGCGATGGAGCAGGAGCCTCGATTGAAGGTAACGATTCCGGAGTTGGTAGACGAAGCTGTTTTAGCATCGGTGTTTGCGGAAGTGACGAAATAAAATCACTGAATATTAGAAAACAAAAATGCCTCCGAAACCGGAGGCATTTTTTTGATATAAATAATCTCCTTCCGGCAAGTGCTATTTGATATTGATAAACAGGTGTTCTTTCTGAAGAATAGCCACCAGCAGATAATAAAACGACACCCTGTGCTTTTGGGTATTTGATCCTCCAAGGGCTTTACAGACCTGTTCAATAGCTGCATCAAGCGCCGGCCCGTCTTCCAGCCCGAGTTTACCAATCAGGAATTCGCGTTTGACCGTTTCTATTTCTTTTGGCTGATCGCAGGCAACAAGTGACGAATCCTCGTCATGAATAGATGGTCCAAGGTGTTTCGCAATTGCATGATACAGGGGCGGATGGTGAGTGAATCCCATTTCGTTCAGCTCAGTGGTAAAGCGTTCAAAAGCTTCTTCGTAAGTAGCCATGTTGTTGGTTTTTAAGTGAATAATTGTATTCTAACGTCTTTGAGGAGAACAAGTTAGTGATCTTTTTTAAAAGGAGATCAAATAGGAGGCAATTGTTTATCAACCGACTGAAAAGCCGGGAACGGGTAAAGAAAATGGGAAATTCTTAGAGTACTTTTACTTCCACACGGCGATTGGCCTGCTCTTCGTAAGCAAACTTTGCGTCGGGGTAAATAGGTTTGGTATTGCCAAGCCCGACCGCTGTCAAACGGCTTTTATCGATACCGTTTTCAACGAGGTAGTTCACAACGCGTTTGGCCCGTGCTTCCGACAATTTTTGCCCGGCGAAGGTGTTTTCTCCACTTGCGTGAACGTGTCCCTGGATTTCTACTTTAACGGCAGAATTGAGTGCAAGGAAGTCTTTTAGACGCCGTAATTTCGTTTCGGATGTCGACAGGAATTCACTGGATCCCGGAACGAATTCGATCTCGTCGATCTGCATACTTTTTCCTTCGCCTAACGGTTCCATCCAAACCACAATCTCGTTATCCGAGTTCGCTGAAACGGGTTCTTCACGATCAACGAAGAAATAACCTTCCGCATCAATTTTCAATTGGATTTTACCGGAACGATCAACGGAAATGTAAAAGTCAGAACCGTTGTAAAGCGCCTGGATATCCTTGATTCCGGTGATAGACAGGTTGGCCATTACCGGATTACCGGTTTCCACATCGCGGATCAGGATATTAAGTGCAGGATCGCCCGGCTGTTTGCGCAAATCCACAATTTTGCTGTCTTCGCCCTGGCCCGGTTCTTTCATTTCACCGTCGGTCGGTTCAAAGGTAATGTGCAGCTCCAGTGTCGGCTTTTCTTTCGGCACATTCAGAAAACACAGCATAATGTGCTTTCCGGCGATCATGTCGATCGGGTAGAGCGTGTTATCTGACGTTACGAGGTCGAGGCCTACGTGCTGATCTTTCGACAGGATCAAACGACGGATTTCGGCTTTTCCCTTGTAGATGTCTTCGCAAATGTCTTTGGTCTCGTTTTCGAAGATGATCATTTGCAACGGCCCCATGGTTGCATCGGCAGTAAGGGTGAAACGGCCATTGTACGGTGCGATGAATGAACACCAGAGAGAGTTTTTTTCCGTCACATTCGACAGGGAAGGATAAGCGGCTAAGTCTTTAATAGCGCCACCTTTACCGGTGAACTGCAGGGAATAACTTCCGGGCTGAAGTATGTTGGATGCTCCCGCACAGTCCGAAATAGCATCGGAAACAGACGGAGCTGCCTCTTCCTGTGAAAAGACAACCAATTGAACCAGTAGTAACAAAGTGAGCAACAGCAATTTCATCGTGGACACAAAAATACAGTTTTTACCAGAATAGCAGACAATTCTGCGCGATTCTTTCGGCTCCCTAACTAACTTTGTGCCAGTTTTTTTGACAGAATTGTTAAACCGGTTACGAGAGGCGAAAAATAATAGTTGAACGGATGGAGTCGTTATACGATAGAATAGGGAAGGAACGCTTGCATTTACTGGTAAACAGGTTTTATGACCTGGTGTTTGATTCACCGGTGATTGGCCCGTTGTTTCAAACGGATAAGGAGCTGATCAGGCAAAAACAGGAGGCTTTTTTGACCCAGTTCCTGGGCGGGCCTCAGCATTACACAGAAGTCTACGGGCATCCGCGCATGCGCATGCGACACCTCCCGCACCGGATCACACCGGAAGCAGGCGAAGAATGGCTGCGCTGTATGAAAACGGCGATTGATTCGCTGGAGATGGAAGAAGCGTTGAAAACGGCACTCTACAATTGTTTCCCGCCGGTGGCAAAGCACATGGTCAATTCCTGATATTGCTCAGGCTCAGTTTTCCTTTGCTGGAAACGCGTACGATCAGCTGTTCGGTTTCGGGGTAAACCTGGTCGACCAACAAATCGGTCATTTTTCCGGTCACAATGAATCCTTCTTTTTCGATGTACAGTGACTTGTTGAGCTCCGTGAGCAGCAAGTCGAGTTGCGGTTTGAGGTCCTGCTTGCTGTTTTTGGTTATTTCATCCAGGATGCGGTCCGAAAACAGCCATTCTGCGGTTTTTAGCAGGGTGCTTTTGGTCTCTATGTCGAAGGCAACCTCGGTGAGTTCAATTTGCTGCAGCAGGGTGTTGAAGGCCGGCTTCCCGGTAATGTACAAGACGCCTTTTTTGTCGCCCGAAAACCCTACTTTGAAGATCAGCTGCTGGTCGTTGGCCCCGGCAATACGCACACTGTCCAAAATGATCTCGCGTTTCTTGATCAGCAGTTTAGTCCCGCTCATATAACGGTTCATAATGCCTGAAAGCGAATCGTAGCGCAGGTGCAAATCAGCTGTCAGTTTTAAGGTGTCGTTCGGAACCGATTCGGTGAGTTGCAGCGGCGGAAGCTCAATGGCCTGGTCTTCCGGCTTCTGTGTGAAAAAACGGGGTTTTGCTTCCATCACGAGCGAAGTGCTCAAAATGTTGTTCCGAATCACCGGATTGGTCAACTGCAACGTTGTCGGCTGCAACTGGATAAAGCCATAGCCGGGAATTTCAATGGATGTCACCGCCTGGTTCCAGAGGTCTGCAGCTTCTTTTTTGAAGGAAATGGCAGCTGTTTGCTTATCGATGTCGGTTGCGAGTTTGACAAGTTCCTTTCGGACTTCTTTGACCAATTCATCCGTGATGTCGTACTCGATGAAGCTGACTTCGCAAGGATCAATGGCCTTGAGTTCTGTGAGTTTGGTGGTGGTGCGAATACCGTAATCACTTGTAAGCCCAAATTCCGACCGGTACTGCAGCTTCATCCTGCGCATTGGTTCGTCATACCCGCAGCTGAAATATAGACGCGGAATGATGCAGTGTGGTTCGTCTGAAAACAAAGCTGAACAATCGGGGCAATAATTCAGCTTCAGGCGGTATTTTCCGGAAACATTGATATCGACCGTACGATCATTGACAGCGAGTTTCATCGGATCACGTTCAAAGTGATAGCTGTAGGAAACGCCGCTGCAGTGTTGCTCTCCGCCGTCAAACTTGTAATCGACCTGCTCGTCAGCGAGTTTGTAATAGCTGCTGATGTCCACGGCAATGGGCAATACAATGGTCGAGACCGGCTGTTCGGGCATCGGTGCTTTTTGTTCGGTTACGGCAGGTGCAATCGGTTCGATGGTGCGGCAGCCAACCAATACACAGATGAAAAAAAGAAGAACCTGGTAGGTTTTCATTCGTCCTTTTGCTTGTATAAACGGGCTTTTTGAACCACCATTAGCGGATAAGAAGTGACGTTTCGCGGGTGGGTCCCATCGTTACTGCTTTCCTCGCCCAAAGCAACGGAGTATCCGTTTAACTGGTAATCAATGTAATCGGTTCCATAGGTTGTTTGAATGTCATAGAACAGGTGACCATCCTGGTAACTGGTGTAAAAAGTGTTCCCGATCCGTGTTTCAGTAGTGACAATACCATCACCTTCCTCGCGCAGAAAATGAAAGTCGTCACTGTAAACGGAGTCTCTGAAGATACGATACACCCTTAGATCATTCAAGCTTTTTCGGGGAAATAAGTAGTGAATGGTATTTGTCCATTGCCCGGATTCTGCAGCAGGTTCCAGCACCAATGTAAATCCAACAGAGTCAATATCCTTCGGGAAATTAAAGTACAAGGTGCCTTGATAAGCACCAGTGTGCTGGTCCAGGAAATTTTGCCCGAATGCGGAGAAACTTAAGGTGATTACTAAAAGGCTAATCAGACGGTTCATTGAATTGTTTTGCACGAAGGTAGTGAAAATCAGAGGAACCGGGGAATAGAAGACGGGAAACTTTGTGCGTACATTATAAGGGTCAAAAAGTTGCAATTCAAGTATAGAGCGTTCACGTAATATTGCAAATTGGCATGTCAAATAAGTACACGTGATTTTGCAATATTACGTGGGTTCTGTAAACAAAAAAAGGCGCCGGTTTCCCAACGCCTTTTCGCAATATATCTGAAAAGCGATTACGCCATTTTAGCAATCAATCCTTTATCCAATGCATCCAGGAATTCTTCCGTGTAAACATAGTGCTCGCCATGATTCACTTTGTTTCCGTGAATGCACACAGCCAGGTCCTTGGTCATCACACCTGATTCAACCGTTTCGATGCAAACGCGCTCCAATGTTTCGCAGAAGTTGATCAGTTCCTGGTTTCCGTCCAGTTTTCCACGGAAAGCCAAACCACGGGTCCAGGCAAAGATCGAAGCAATCGGGTTGGTGGATGTTTTCTTACCGGCCTGGTGGTCGCGGTAGTGACGTGTTACGGTACCGTGAGCTGCTTCGGCTTCCATGATTTTTCCGTCAGGAGTGATCAAAACCGAAGTCATCAGACCGAGGGAGCCGAATCCTTGAGCAACGGTATCCGATTGAACGTCACCGTCGTAGTTTTTACAAGCCCAAACGAAATTTCCGTTCCATTTCAGGGCAGAGGCTACCATGTCGTCGATCAAACGATGCTCATACGTAATTCCGGCAGCGTCGAACTGCGCTTTGAATTCATTTTGGTAAATGCTTTCAAAAATATCCTTGAAACGGCCGTCGTATTTTTTCAAAATCGTGTTCTTCGTAGAAAGGTACAGCGGCCATTTTTTGGTCAACGCCATGTTGAAGCAGCTGCGCGCAAATCCTTCGATCGACTCGTCGGTGTTGTACATTGCCATACCAACGCCGTCCCCTTTGAAATTGTACACATCGAATGTCTGTACTTCTCCGCCGTCTTCCGGGGTGAAGGTCATCGTCAGTTTTCCTTTACCTTTGAAAACAGCATCCGTAGCACGGTACTGATCTCCGAAAGCGTGACGGCCCACAATAATCGGAGCTGTCCAGTTGGTTACCAGGCGCGGTACATTCTGCATCACGATCGGCTCGCGGAAAACCGTTCCGTCCAAAATATTACGAATTGTTCCGTTCGGCGACTTCCACATCGATTTCAGGTTGAATTCCTGCACACGCTGCTCATCCGGCGTGATCGTAGCGCATTTGATACCAACCTGGTATTTTTTAATCGCTTCGGCAGCTTCTATCGTGATCTGGTCATTGGTTTCATCCCTTTTTTCGATCCCAAGGTCATAATACTTGATATCCACATCCAGGTAAGGAAGAATGAGTTTATCCTTAATGAATTTCCAGATGATACGTGTCATTTCATCACCATCCAGCTCTACGATAGGGTTTGCTACTTTAATTTTAGACATGCGATTATAAATAAAGTGTATAATTTTCGATCACAAAGTTAATGACCTCAATCGAAATTCCAAACCTCTGCAATAACGGGTTTGAGAATTTAAGAAACCGCAATTTCAGTATGTTTGTAAAAAAATGAACAAGATGAAACATCTGTTTTTACCAATTGGTTTTCTGGTGGTTTCGTTTCAATTGCCAGCTCAGGATTTAACTGTTGTTGATGCAAAATCAGAGAATGGATTTCGAAAGAAGTAATTGATGCGGGCACCTGTATGCTTCATCTTAATTTGTATGATGCGGCAGGTATCAATTCCGATGATCACGGAAGGTTGTTTAAAAATACAGATTCGGAGGCAAAGCAGGAAATTGACCTGGTAGACAAGCAAATTCTTGGTGGGACAAGTTCCATTCGTTATGCAACCGTACTGGTAATGTATAGCGAACAAGATTCGGAATACAGCCGGCAGGTATGTGATGCGGTTTACAACACCTTACAGCCCGGACAAAAGGTGCGCTGTTCTTCCTTAAAAGCAATCGGGGTGCCGAAAACGTTCAAACCGATTGAAATCGGATCCTGGTTCGATGCCATCAACAAAACGATGAAGGCGAAGCTTTAAATGTTAAACGAATTGAACTGATTCATAACCGAATGGACAGATGAAAGATTCTCTGCAAACTATTTTGCAAGCCGCAACGTTAAAGGAGTTTGATGAAGAAAATAAAAGACAACCCGGAAATTCGTGAATCGCAATCAATTTTTTGCCCGTTTCCCCGCCGTTATGGGGTTCTGCTCTTGTTTTTGATGACCATTTTAACACACGGAACGTCACAGAATCTTGTACCTAATCCCGATTTTGAAGCATATACGGAATGCCCTACTTTCTGCAATTATCTTCCCGTTGAAAATTGGTTTACCTCGCCTGCAGCAGGAGCAGATTATTACCATCCTTGTGGCGTGTTTTATGCGCATGCCCCGGATAATAACATAGGTACGCAAAATGCGCATTCCGGCGTAGCTTATGTTGGTGTGGCATTGGTAAGGTTTGCAAATCAACGGGAATTTATTCAAGTACAGCTTACCGATACTTTAGTAGCGGGTGTAACATATCATTTTTCCTGTTACTTATCAAAAGCGGAGCTTGCGTCTTATTGTTTCGACGAAATTGGAGCTCTTTTTACAGTCGATGAGGTTTCGGGAATAGATTTTCCGGTTATTCCTTATCCGCCCCAGGTTACAACCCCTGCGGGTGAATATTTATGTGATGAAAACAATTGGGTGGAATTTTCCGGCGATTTTGTTGCTGCCGGAGGTGAACGCTGGCTGACGATCTGTCATTTCTTTTCGGATGTCAATACGGATTACCTGGAGTTATATGACTTTAACCTGGAAGCCTATTATTACATTGATGATGTTTCTGTGAAAGTGAAAGAAGAAATCCCGCTTGTTATTCCAAATGTGTTTACACCGAATGCAGATGGAATAAATGATGTTTGGGAATTGCCGGCAACAGCAAATGCAGAGGTAATTCTGTTGAATCGATGGGGAAATGAAATTGAAAGAACTTCATTGGATAAACCCTTTACCTGGACGGGAGATGGTTACAATGAAGGTGTTTATTTCTATAAAATAGTTCAGAAGGAAACGATCAGTACCGGTTTTGTACAGCTTGTCAGGTAACGAACTACTGCGTTTTGCTTTTCAAAAACGCCATCATTTGCTGCAAAGCCCGCCCGCGGTGACTCAGCGCATTTTTTTCTTCGCTGGTCATTTCGGCAAAGGTTTTTGAATAACCGATAGGCTGAAAGACAGGATCGTAGCCAAAGCCTTTTGTTCCGCGCTTTTCGGTAAGGATTGTTCCGTCGATCCGGCCCCTGAAAACATACATTTCACCATCCATCCAAAGAGCAATAACCGTGATGAAATACGCGCTGCGATCCGGGTTTCCGTCCAGTTTTGAAAGCAGTAAATCCATGTTGTCATCCGCATTTTTGGCTTCGCCGGCATAGCGTGCCGAATAAACGCCCGGTTCGCCGTTCAGTGCGGAAGTAACCAAACCGGTATCGTCGGCAAAACAGGCAGAAATCTGTTTATCGGCCAGGAACTGCGCTTTTAAGCGGGCATTTCCTTCGATGGTATCAGCGGTTTCGGGGATATCCTCATGAAAACCGATGTCGGCCAGTGAAAGCAATTCATATCCTGCCGGCAATAACTGGCGGATTTCCCTGATCTTGTGTTCGTTTCCCGAAGCGAAAATAAGTTGCATAAAATTCAACAATAGAAAGGCCGAAATTACGAAAAACGGAATCATTTGGGCGATCATGATTGTTTCCTCACCGAATCTGCTACCTTTGTTAGGCTTTTGATAAACAAGAGAAATCCTTGAGAACGAAAACAATCCGAGCATTTAAAGTATGTTGATCCAACCAACCATATTTGACTGGATACAATGGTCGTTTTTAGTCCTTGCGGTTGGTTTTTTTGTTTATCTCTACAGCAAGCTTTCTTCGCGTCCGTTTTCAACTTTTTTGTTCCGCGCCTATGTCATTAAAGTGTTCGGCGGATTGGCCTTTGCCTGCGTTTATATTTACTATTATAAGTTTGGGGATTCGTTCAGGTATTATTACGATATCACGAAGCTCAACAATGTATTCATGACGGATGCATCACGCTATTTACAGATGATGGTGGCTTCGGACGGAACAGGAGGTACTCCGGGTGTTGCCTATGCCATGCGGGAATTCAGCTTTGCCGGCCAGGCCGAAGGTTGGTTCATGGTGCGGCTCACTTCGCCTTTTGGTTTGATCACGGGCAATTCCTACCTGGGGATCACGTTTTTTATGTCGATGGTCTCACTGATCGGTGGCTGGCAGCTGTTCAAGCTCGCCAACCGGTTGCTGAACAACAACTACAAATGGTCGTTTGCGATTGCTTTTTTGGTTCCGTCAACGATTTTCTGGGGAGGCGGACTATTAAAAGATACCTACACCCTGTTTGCCGTATCCATCTGGGCGCTGGCGTTTTATAAAATAATTCACAGAGATGGCTCGCGCGTGTTTCAGCTGGTATTGCTGGCAGTTATGTCTTATATCCTTTACATGCTGAAAGCGTACATCCTTATTTGTATGCTTCCCTGGTTTTTTATCTCTTTGTATTTGTTGTTTTCGCGAAGTATTCAATCGAAGATCATCAAATATGTTTCGGTGCCGGTGTTGATTGGTATCGTGGCAACAGGAGCTTATTTCGTTTCTACGACCATCGTTGGCTCATCCGATAAATACAAAGCGGAAACGCTGGAAATACATGCCAACGGGTTCCAGTCATGGCACAAAACACTGGGAGGATCTTACTACGATATAGGCGAAATTGAGTACACACCTACCGGGATTCTTGTGGCGGCACCGCGCGCGTTGGTGGTGACTTTGTTTCGACCGTATCCATGGGAAGTACACAACGTATTCATGGTACTGAGCAGCCTGGAAGGAATCCTCTTCCTGGTACTCGTGCTTTGGGTGCTCTACCTTGGAAGGTGGAAGCTCTGGCGCGAATTATACCGCTCCACCTTTCTTTTCGGGGCATTTATCTACTGCATCATCTTTGGCGTAGCAGTAGGGATGAACAGCTATAATTTCGGGGCACTCGTGCGTTACAAGTTACCCATGCTGGGACTTTTTCTGCTCATACTGGCTTTCCTGATACTTAAATTCAGGAATGCGAAGCAGGTTGAGATGACGCGGACTGATTAATTTTTTAACTTAGCTATTCGTTACAGCAACAACTACAAAAACAATTCAATGGATCTAACGGATAAATCTATCCTGATTACCGGCGGCACAGGCTCTCTTGGTAAACAACTGATTAAACGCATTTATGAGCAATCGCCTGATGTGAAACGTGTTGTGGTGTTTTCACGCGATGAGCAAAAGCAATTTGAAATGGCGCAGGATTACCCTGAAGCCAGCTATCCGTCGATCCGTTTTTTTATTGGAGATGTACGCGATAAAAATCGCCTGGTCCGCGCATTCGAAGGGATTGATTATGTCATCCATGCAGCAGCGATGAAACATGTCCCGATTGCCGAATACAACCCGATGGAAGCGGTGAAAACCAATATCAATGGGGCAGAGAATGTGATCGAAGCGGCCCTGGAAAGCAATGTATCGCGTGTGGTGGCGCTTTCCACAGACAAAGCCGCGGCCCCGATTAACTTATACGGAGCAACAAAGCTGGCCTCCGACAAATTGTTTATTGCTGCCAATAATATCAAGGGAAAACGCAATATCCGCTTTTCGGTGGTGCGCTATGGTAATGTAATGGGCTCGAATGGCTCGGTGATCCCTTTTTTCCTGAAAAAGCGAAAAGACGGTGTGCTGCCGATTACCGATCCCACGATGACGCGTTTCAATATTTCCCTCGACCAGGGAGTCGATATGGTGTTCCATGCCCTGGAACATGCCTGGGGCGGCGAAGTGTTTGTACCGAAAATTCCTTCCTATAAAATCACCGATGTTGCCGAAGCCATAGGACCTGAATGCGAGCAGCGGGTCGTGGGAATCCGGCCGGGAGAAAAGATCCACGAAGAAATGATTACTTCTTCCGACTCGTTTTTTACCTACGACCTGGGGGCTTATTATTCGATATTGCCGCCCGTTCCCAATTGGGAATTGGCCGATTACATCAGCTGTTTCGATGCCAAAAAAGTGCCCACGGGATTTTGTTATAACTCGGCAGAGAATACCGAATGGGAAACGGTGGAAAGCTTGCGGAAACTGATCCGTGAACATGTAGATGCCGAATTTCAATCGTAGGCGCTATGAAAATCATTCCTTACGGAAAGCAGGAAATAACGGATGCCGATATCGAGGCGACGGTGCGTGTGCTGCGTTCCGATTACCTGACGCAAGGGCCTGAAATCCGGGAATTCGAAACGGCATTTGCCGCCTATACGGGCGCTGCCTACGCTGTTGCAGTTGCCAACGGAACGGCAGCATTGCATCTTGCAGCGATGGCGCTCGGAGTGGAAGCAGGCCAGAAAGTGATCACAACCCCGATTACCTTTGCCGCCAGTGCAAATTGTGTGGAATATTGTGGCGCTGAAGCCGTGTTTTCGGATATCGACCCCGAAACGTACCTGCTTGATCTGACTGTATTGCGCCAACAGCTGCTTGCCGATAAAAGCATCAAAGGCATTATCCCGGTGCAATTTGCCGGAAGAATGGTCGACATGGAACAACTGCGCCAGTTGGCCGATGAATTCGGACTGTGGATCATCGAAGATGCCTGTCATGCTCCCGGAGCTTATTTTTCCGATTCGTCGGGCACAAAACACTATGCCGGGAACGGCGTTTTTGCTGAATGCTCCGTTTTTTCGTTTCACCCTGTAAAGCACATTGCGGCGGGCGAAGGCGGAATGATTACCACAAATGACAAAGCCTTGTACGATCGCCTGTGCTTACTGCGCACGCATGGCATTACGCGCAATACCGAATTATTCCAGCATACACCCGAAGCTATCGGCGGTGAACAGGATTTTCCGCTCTGGTACATGGAAATGCAGGAATTGGGATACAATTACCGGTTAACCGATTTCCAGGCCGCTTTAGGGCGTTCGCAGCTGGCACGTGCCGATGAAGGATTGAAAAAGCGCCGGGCCATTGCCGCGCGATATGCCGAAGCCTTTGCAGGTGAATCGTTTGTTTACGGTCAAAGCGGCTCGGTAGAAGGGCATGCCTATCACTTGTACATCCTGGAAGTAGCCGACAGGCTTGGCTTGTACAATTACTTGCGTACAAAAGGCATTTACGTACAAATCCATTACATCCCGTGCCATTTGATGCCGTATTACCGCAATAAAAAAGGCGGACAAAAAGAACTACCGGTAGCGGAAGCCTATTATCAAAAATGCATCAGCCTGCCCATGTACCCGACGTTGACGGAGGAGGAACAGCAATTTGTCATTCAAACCGTTAAATCCTATTATGAGTAGGCTGGCCATCATCCCTGCAAGAGGTGGAAGCAAGCGTATTCCGCACAAAAACATTCGGCCCTTTTTGGGGAAGCCGATGATCACTTACGTGATTCGAACGGCACTCGATTCCGGCTTGTTTGATGAAGTCATGGTGTCGACCGACGATGAGGGAATTGCGGCCATTGCAAGCGGAGCAGGAGCCACTGTGCCCTTTTTTCGCAGTGCTGTCAACTCAGATGATCATGCCACAACATTACAGGTAATTGAAGAAGTGCTTAACTGTTATCAACAGGATGGCCGCATTTTTGACGTAGTCTGCTGCATTTATCCCACCGCTCCGCTGATGACCACAACTCACCTGTCAGAAGGCTTACAGCTATTGGAACAAAAGCAGTTTGACAGTGTGTTTGCTGCTGTTGCTTACGGCCATCCGATCTGGCGTGGTTTTGAGTTGCGGGATGGGAAGGCAGGCATGATCTGGCCCGAAAATAAAACCGTCAGGACACAGGACCTGAAACCGGTTTATCACGACGCAGGCCAATGGTACTGGCTAAGGCCCGACAAACTAAAAGATAGTATATTTACAGCGAACAGCGGTATGGTGGTGCTGTCTGAAATGGACGTGCAGGATATTGACACGCCAACAGACTGGAAACTTGCCGAATTGAAGTATAAAAGCAGATTAGAATAAGTTATGCAGGAATACAAAACGGCCCAGGAAGCATTTTGGGCGAACGAATTTGGAAATGACTACATAGGACGAAACCAGGGTGACCAGCTATTGGCGTCGAACCTCCATTTTTTCTCCAAAGCGCTGCAACGGGCAGGGAAAGTAAACTCCTGCCTGGAATTTGGTGCCAACATCGGAATGAACCTCAAGGCGCTGCGTTTGCTCTACCCCGGTATTCAATTAACCGGAATTGAGATCAACGAGCAGGCGGCAACGGAATTGAAAGGACTTATTGGCGATTCCAATGTAGTTCACGGATCTGTTTTCGACAGCAGTTTTACGCAGCACGCCGAATTGTCCCTGATCAAAGGCGTGCTCATCCACATCAACCCGGAAATGCTGCCTGTTGTATACGAAAAACTGTACCAGGCATCAACGCGTTATATTCTTGTGGCAGAATACTATAATCCAAGTCCGGTGGCATTGAATTACCGCGGTCACGAAGAACGCTTGTTCAAACGCGATTTTGCAGGCGAATTACTCGAAAAGTACAGCGATTTGCAGCTGGTGGATTACGGATTTGCTTACCGCAAAGATCCTGCTTTTCCGCAAGACGATATTACCTGGTTCCTCCTCGAAAAAAAGTGATTGCCCCGAAAAATGGAAATTAGATATTGCACCAAATGTGTTTACCCGGAAACAAAACCGGACCTGACATTTAATGACGAAGGTGTCTGCTCTGCGTGTGTGGCCGCTGAGGAAAAACATGCCGGCATCGACTGGAAGCAGCGCGAGGCGGATTTTCACGAAATTGTAGAGCATTACCGGCTCAAAAACGGAGCGATCGGCTATGATTGCATTGTACCCGTGAGTGGTGGAAAGGATAGTACTTACCAGGCCTATTTCATGAAATACGTTTGCGGACTTAACCCGCTATGCGTTTGTTTTGAGACCACGGCTGTAACCGAGCTGGGACGCCACAACCTCGACAACCTTTCCGAAATGGGCATGGACGTGATCCATTTCAAGAAAAACAGCGAAGTGTATCGCAAAATGGTCGTGGAAAGCTTCAAGCGCGTAGGCGATGAAATGTGGCCCAACCACATCGGGATTTTTACCATCCCGGTGCTGATGGCCGTTAAATTCAATATCCCGCTCATCATCTGGGGTGAAAATCCACAGCAGGAATACGGTGGACCAAGCCTCGATTCGGTGAAAAACCGCATTCTCAACCGCAAATGGCTCGAGGAGTTCGGCGGGTTGCTTGGTAACCGTATCCAGGATATGATCGGTGTTGACGGGATCACCGAAAAAGAACTGACACCGTATTTTTATCCTTCCGATGAAGAGATTAACCGTGTTGGCGTAACGGGTATTTTCCTGGGACACTACTTTTTCTGGGATGCACGCAAGCAATTGGAGGTTGTGAAACAACACGGTTTTCGCATCAAGGAAGACGGTCCGATTGAAGGAACGTATACCAATTACGAAAACCTCGACGAAAAGCTGGTGGGCTTGCACGATTACCTGAAATACGTCAAATACGGTTTCGGACGTGCTTCTGATCACGCGGCATTGGATATCCGCAACAAGCGCATTTCGCGTGAAGAAGCCATTGAGCTTGTGAAACAATACGACGGTAAATACCCGCATTACGCCGTGGAATCGTTCATTGAATATTCGGGAATGACCAAAGAAGCGATCGATGAGGTGATCGACTCGTACACCAACCCGGTGATTTTTGCTACCAACGATGCCGGCGAATTTGTGCGCGACGCAGACGGCAATCTCATCCGCAATTTCGAAATACATTAAGCATGGGTGCAGTCGTGATCGATTATGGAATGGGAAATGTGGCTTCTGTGCAAAAAGCGCTGCGTTTTCTTCAGATCGATTCGGTTGTTTCCAATGATAAAACAATCATCCGGGAAGCTTCGGCGCTTATTTTACCCGGAGTGGGTGCTTTTGCGCAGGGAATGCACAACCTGCACGAATCGGGTTTGGTCGGGGTGCTTCACGAGGAAGTCCTGCAAAATAAAAAGCCGTTCCTGGGCATTTGCCTTGGAATGCAGTTACTGGCGACTACCGGAACAGAGCCGCATACCTGTCAAGGATTGGGCTGGGTAGCAGGAACGGTTCGTAAAATGGAAGATTCCGTGCTTCGCATTCCACACCTGGGCTGGAACACCGTAGAGCGCACACGTGAGTCGGACATCATTCAACAGGACAAAACCGATTGTTATTTCATCCACAGCTATCATTTTGATGCGGAAGATCCGAACGTGGTCCTGGCAACGGTCGATTACGGTAAAACTTACGTGGCGGCTATCGAACAGAACAATATTTTTGCCACCCAATTTCATCCTGAAAAAAGCCAGGATGCAGGACTCGCTATGCTGAAACAATTTTTCCAAAAATATGCTTAAGGTCCGCATCATACCGATATTGACCTTTAACGGATTTGGCCTGGTGAAAACAAAGCAGTTTCAGCAGCCGCGAATGGTGGGCAACCCGGTCCAGGCGGCGCGCGTTTACAACAGCCGCGGTGTGGATGAATTGCTTTTTCTCGATATTTTCGCTACAAAACAAAAGCGCAAGCTGAACCTCAAAATGGTCAGCGATGTGATCCGTGAATGTTTTATGCCTGTTGGAATTGGTGGTGGAATTGACAACATTGAAGACATCCGGGATTTATTGAAAATTGGTGCCGATAAAGTGATCATCAAAACGGCCGCCATCAACGATCCTGATTTTGTCAACAAAGCAGCTGATTTTTTTGGCGCGCAGTGCATTTCCGTAGCTGTTGACGCTTACCTGGATGAAAACGGCGTTTACCGCATTTACACAACTGAAAAAGGAGCAATCCCTGTGGATGAATTCATACCGCTCATGAGCGAAAAAGGTGCGGGTGAAATTGTGCTCACTTCCGTAGACCGCGACGGCATGATGCAGGGATTTGACATTGACCTGGTTAAACTGGCCGGAAAATCCTGTCAGCTTCCGATTGTAGTGGCAGGCGGTGGCGGTGAACCGGCTCATTTTACGGAGTTGTTTTCGCAAACCGATTGCGGAGCGGCCGCTGCTGCGAGTATTTTTCACTTTACTCAATTTACACCGTTGGATATTAAGCGTGCATTGGAAACAATAGGCAAACCGGTAAGGCTATAAATTGTAACTTAGCTTGCGTATGGGAACGTATATTCTTCTTTCGGAAAAAAAGGTACATCGGCAATTACTGTCGGATCTGAAAAACCGTTTTCCTGGCAGTTCCTGGATGTTGATAGCCGGTAAGGATGATTTTAACCTTGCCGACCTGGAACAAATCAATCCCGACAAAATTTTTATCCCACATTGGTCGTATTTGATCCCCGAAGAAATTTATTCACGGTTTGAATGCATCGTTTTTCACATGACCGATTTGCCTTACGGCCGGGGTGGGAGCCCGTTGCAGAACCTGATTGTACGCGGATATTCATCCACAAAAATAAGTGCCATCAGAGTAGAAGAAGGGATCGATACGGGGCCTGTTTACCTGAAAGCACCTTTGGATTTATCCGGTACCGCAGCAGAAATCCTGGATCGCGCTTCCGAAGTCATTGGCCACATGATCGGTTCCATATTACTGGAAAACCCAGTGCCGCAAGTGCAGGAAGGTGAGATCGTCTTGTTTAAAAGAAGAGGACCGAAAGACGGAGACCTGGCCACGCTGGAATCGGTTGAACAAGTCTATGATTACATTCGGATGCTCGATGGCGAAGGCTACCCGAATGCTTTTATTGAAACAGAGACGCTGAAATTTGATTTTTCCAACGCTGTGTTGGATCCGTCAACAAATACCGTCAATGCCCATGTTAGAATTACTAAAAAATAAACGGGTAATGGTCGTTGTGGCTCATCCCGACGATGAATTACTAGGTCTGGGAGCCACAATGAACCGACTTATTCACAGCGATACCGGTATCGTGACACATGTAGTCATCCTGGGCGAAGGCATTACTTCCCGTGCCGAAAACCGCGACCCGAAATTGTGGGAAAAACAGCTCGAAATTCATCGCAGCAATATCTACGCGGCGCAAAAACACATCGGATATCATTCGGTAAGTATTCATGATTTTCCTGACAACCGGTTCGATAGTGTCGATTTGCTGGACCTGATAAAGGTAGTTGAGCGCGAAAAGAAAGCATTTCAACCGGAAGTGATTTTCACCCACCATGGTGGCGATGTCAACATTGACCATCAGCGAACATTTGAAGCGGTGATTACCGCCTGCCGACCTATGCAGGAAGAACACGTGAAAACGATCATAACCTTTGAAACGCCTTCAGGTACGGAATGGCGCGCACCGTCCGATCCAAGGCATTTCCTGCCGACTATTTTCTGTAAAGTCGAACAACAGCACCTCGAAGCAAAAATCAATGGCATGGAATGTTACGAATTTGAACGAAAAACGTATCCCCATCCCCGGTCGCCTGAAGCATTGAAGATTCAAGCTCAACGTTGGGGAGTAGCCATAGGTGCGGATTATGCTGAAGCATTTCAGTTGATCCGGTTCATTGATTAGCGGGAAAATTCGAAAAGCGGTGAAATGAAAAGGATGTTAAACATACGTGTCGACGGAAATACACAGATAGGCCATGGACATTACATTCGCTGTATTGCATTGGCCCAAATGCTGCGTCAGCGCTTCGAATGCCATTTTTACAGCCTCGCTTTTCCTGTTGGAATGGAAGAAACGTTGCGAAAGGAAGGTTTCTCTTTTCATGCAATCCCTGATGAAACAGTTTTTTTTGAAATGCTTTCGGCTGGAAGCCTTGTGGTATTGGATGGGTACGGATTTGACCTGGATTACCAGCAAAACATCAAAGCAAAGCAGGCCATCTTAGTCATGATCGATGATGCGCCAACGGGGAAATACCTGGCAGATTGCCTGATCAATCACGCACCGGGACTTAATCCTTTACAGCTGGAACTGGCTTCCGGCGGCATTCACGCTTTGGGTCCTGATTTTATTCTCCTGAGAAACAATTACCAGCAAAAAGCGAGGGCGCAAAACGCTGGCGGGAATCCCGGATCTGTTTTCATTTGTTTCGGTGGTTCCGATGTGAAAAATCTGACCATTACTGCCCTGGAAGCAGTACTCGAACATGGTTTTTTTAAATCAATTACCGTGGTTACCGGAAGCAGTTTCCGGGCAACAGGGCAGCTGCAAAAGCTGGTGGAAAAACATCCCGGAATAACGATTTACAAAGACTTATCCGAAACCGAAATGATTCGCTTAATGGAAGAAAGCCGTTATGCGATTGTGCCTTGCAGTGGAATGCTGCTGGAAGCTATTGCGTTGAACAGGACGATCATTTCAGGTTATTATGTGGCCAATCAGCAGCAATTGTATGCTCAATACCGTGCACTGAATTGTTTCGTGGATGCGCAGGATTTTAACCGAACGGCTTTGCGGGATGCTTTGAACAAAGCTGGCGATGCTTCAACAACTACGAAGGGGATTATCGATGGTTTTGCTCCTGAACGGATACGAAACCTATTCATGCAGCTGGTAAATCCCGCTGCGATTATGCTGACGGAAGCGCTTCCCGAAGATGCGGAACTGACGTTCAAATGGGCCTCTGATCGCGGTTTACGAACGTATTCTTTTTCGCAGGGACCGATTAGTTGGGAGAAACATTATGCCTGGTTTCATGAAAAGCTTCACAGTGCCGATTGTCAGTATTACATTGCGCGGCAGAAAGGCCGGGCCATTGGCTCCATCCGTTTTGACAAGTCAGGCGACAGTGCTGTAATCAGCTACCTGCTCGATCAGGATTTCCAGGGAAAAGGGCTGGGCACATGGTTGTTAAACGCAGGAGTTGAGCAATTGCTCATCGACGGGCCATTTTCGTTTCGCGAAATTGTGGGACAGGTCATAAATTCCAATATTCCTTCGCTTAAAAGCTTTGAAAAGCTTAATTTTGAACAAACAGAAACGGAAAGTGTGGTCACTTTCAAACGAATAATTTAGATGGCGGATAACCTACATATTGATGGCGTGGCAATCGGTAAAAACCAGCCCGTTTTTATCATAGCCGAACTATCAGCCAATCACAACGGAAGCCTGGAAGTAGCGCTTGAAACCATCAAAGCGGCGAAAAGGGCAGGGGCAGATGCGATTAAATTGCAGACCTACACCGCCGATACCATGACGATCAATTCCGCGAAGGAAGATTTTTGCATCAAACAAGGTACCGTTTGGGACGGAAGGCTGCTCTATGAGTTGTACCAGGAAGCATATACACCCTGGGAATGGCATAAAGCGTTGTTTGCAGCGGCACGCGCCGAAGGATTGGTATGCTTTTCTTCGCCGTTCGACCGTACAGCTGTTGATTTGCTGGAATCGCTGGGAAATCCGGCTTACAAGATCGCATCGTTTGAAATCACAGATATTCCACTGATTGAATACGTAGCTTCCAAAGGAAAGCCGGTTATCATTTCAACAGGAATTGCCGAAGAAGAAGACATTGAGCTTGCTTTGGACGCCTGCCGCAGACAGGGAAACAACCAGGTGGCACTTCTCAAATGCACCTCAGGTTATCCTGCCCCGATCAGCGAGGTCAACATGTGCATGGTAAAGGATTTGGAAACCCGATTCAACGTCGTTTCCGGCCTTTCCGACCATACGCTTGGAATTACTGTTCCGGTAGTGGCAACGGCTTTCGGAGCGGCGATCATCGAAAAGCACTTCATCCTTGATCGCTCACTGGGCGGACCGGATGCTTCCTTTTCTCTTAACGAGCAGGAATTCACCGAAATGGTAAAGGCTGTTCGTGATGCCTCGTTGGCCATCGGAAAAGTAGATTACAGCCTCACGGATAAGCAGCGCAGCGGTCGTGCGTTTTCGCGCTCGCTGTACGTGGTGGAAGATATGAAAGCGGGAGATGTATTCACCCGCGAAAATATACGCTCCATTCGCCCAGGATTCGGGTTGCACCCGAAACATTATGAAGCTGTCCTGGGTAAAACCATTACCAATGATGCAGAGAAAGGAACTCCCTTGTCTTTTCAATTAATTAATCAACGACAATGAAAAAGGTAATTCGCAACCTGGTTGAAGCTACGGGATTTAAACGCTCCAAATGGTATTTCCGCATTCAGTATGCCCGCCAGGTGAAATCGTTAAAGCAAAACCTGGAGCATCCGCAGCATGGTAAAATTCTGAAAGAACTGGACAGGGAAGGTATTGTGGTCATTCCTGATTTTTTTCCGAAAGAAGAGTGCGACAGGATGCTGGCAGAGCTCGACGGCTATTTCAATAAGGTGAAAGACGGAACGTTCGAAGGCTCGTATCAATACAATCACGAACAACTGATTCGCATTTCGTTTGTGGACGAATGGGCGAAAGAAACACACACGTTTTTCAAGCACCCTTGGTTTGATGAGATTGCGAAAGCTTATATCGATCCGAGGGCCTTTTCTTACCGCCGTGAGGCCGAACTACGCGATAATGTGAATGAAATTCAGCAAGCAGACACTTATCATTTCGACGATTGGCGTGTGCGTTTTAAGTTTTTCCTTTACCTCACGGATGTAGAAATGGAAAATGCGCCGTTTACCTTCCTTACCCGCACGCATAAAATGTTCAAGGGACGTAGAAAAAAAGATATTGAATACGAACGCGATGGCGAAAACGGGGCTTACGGCCATTTTCATCCGCAGGAAGTACGCGAATTGCGTCGTCATCTTGAGTGTGAGGAAATCGTTTGCACCGGTAAGGCCGGAACGCTGATCATTGCCGATTTCAGAGGATTGCACAAAGGAACGCCACTCAAAGAAGGAAGGCGTGTATTGCTGAATTCAACCTATGGCATCTGACAAGCCGCGCATACTATTGGTTTGGGGATACCATCGTAAAGGCTGGGTAGACGTGTTCAACCAGCTGAAAGATGAGTTCCGTTTCGAATTACTGCATTACCTTGAGAAACCGGCAAACGAAGAGAATCATACCGATTTCCCGACGCATTACTGGCTCGGTTTTTCTTCGGCAAAAGCCATCATTAACCGGATAAAGCCGGATAAAGTGATTTTCATGAGCACGGAAGGGATTCCCAGTACGGCGCTCAATGGAGCTTGTAAACGACGAGGCATCCCGACCATTGTGTTCCAGCATGGCATGTTTCAGCCTTATGAGAATTACCTCATGGATGTGCAATTGCAAACCCAACAGGCACTTGCCGCTGGGAAAAAGTCGCACAATAAACCCAATGACCGCTCTACCAATCTGCGCTTGCTGAAATTTTACCTGCGCTCGTTTACGATCGGAACACTTCCCGGCGCTTTTTTCTACCTGCTTCGGTTACGCTTACTTCGTCGGAAAAACTACGAAATAGAAGCTTTGCGCTTGCTGCCATCGCCGCTGCGAATTGCCGATGAATATGTGGTGTTTACACGCTACAACACGTCATTTTTTACCGTTCGTGATGGCGTGAAACCCGAACAATACATTGAAATCGGTAACCCGGAGTTTGATGCCTATACTGCGGATAAGGTGAAATCCGAAAATTACTACCTGTATATCCATTCGCCGTTGACCTACCTGCCCGAATGGGATTCGCAGGGATTCATGACACAGGAAGAGGAGAACGCCTGCCTGGAAAAGATGAACACCTTTGCATTACAGCACGGATGCCGACTGGTGATCAAACTGCATCCGTACAGTTGGAACAACGAGGAATTTTTTAAACACCCGAATATTGACTATGTAAAGGATGGTGATAATGTAAGGCTGATCCTGGAAGCAAGAGGTGTTTTTGGTTTTAATTCAACGCTTATTTTACCCGCGGCATACTATAAAAACGTATGTTTGTTCACATTGGGCGAATTTTCACACATACAGGAAGATCTGGAAGCAATCGGTGCGGTAAAGCTGTTGCCTTTTCACGGGTTTGTACCTTCCGACCTGGAACAGGCGATGGCCATACAGCAGCAGCGCGACACATCAGCATTGCTCGAACGCTACCTTTTTCGAATGGATGGCGGTGCACTGGAACGTTTCAAAGCCCATTTACTGAAGTAAGCGCTGAATGAAGGACCTGATAAAAAGTTCTACCATCTACATTTTACTGGGGTTTTTACCTACGGGGGTAAATTTCGTGATGGTAAATTTATTAACTTCTTATCTCACGAAAGCTGAATACGGTTTGTTATCTATTTCTGCACTTTTTCAAGGGTTGGTTGCTATTTTCATGAATATAGGGCTCGACGCTGCTTTTGCACGTTATTATTTCAATGTTTACAAAAAACGTAAGCTCTTGCATGCCTATTATTCAACTGTTCTACTTTCTGTATTAGGGATTTCTTTCTTATTATTTACCCTTCTTTTATTTGTTGGAGATCCCTTTTTGCAATTGTTATTTAAAAACAACCGTTATCATTTTAGTGATTATGGTTTAGTGACGTTTGTTTTAGCATTATTTACTATTATTCACACGGTCATACTTACTTATTATCGGAATGAAGAGAATCTAAAAATGTACAGTATAATTTCTATTGTAACATTGATCTTCAGCGTTTCAGGTATTCTGATTGGAGTTGTCTGGTTAAACAAAGGTGCATATGGTAATATTTGCGGAAGAAGTGTTGCTTTTTCAGGAATTGTATTGTTATATCTTGGGTGGTATTTCCGCAATCGAAAATTAGTTATTCGTTGGTCGTACCTAAAAGAAATGCTGAATTATGGAATTCCTTTTATACCTTATTTTGTTATACTTTTTTTAGGTTCCAGTCTAGATCAATGGATGATTGAACGTAGGTTTTCTCTCGCACAACTTGGTGAATATAATTTTGGCTTGTTACTTGCTTCATTGGTTTCCGTTTTCACTTACGCAGTATTCAATGCTATTTCGCCAAAGTTATACAAACTAATGGCCGAAAATGATCCCGTTTATGATAATGAAATACGAAACCTGAATCGTATTTTTCATTTTGTAGTTGTGTTTGCAATAACAGCAGAACTTGCTATTATCTCCCCATTCACAGTTCTGTTTATTAAGAATACCGCTTACCATGCAATGCTTGATTACATCCCTTTGTTGATACTTGTGTGGTTACCTCATCTTTATTATATGTTGTATGTAGTGCCGTTGATGTTTCACAACAAAACCCGCTATTTACCACTAATTATGCTGATCAGTTTGTCTGTTGGTCTCGCTTCCAATCTGATCCTCATCCCGCTTTGGGGCGTTATCGGTGTGTGTGTGTCAGCGATCATCATCAAGATGACTTCCTTTGCCGTAACGGCCTTCATTAGCAAACAACTGCGAATCCTGGAACCAAAACACTTCCGGCTCCAGAAAAATCACCTGCTGGCCATCCTGGTTTTTGTAGCATTTATAGCCGTTTACCTGGCCAATGATTACTTCAAACAAAGCTATCGTTTGTGGATTAACCTGATCCCGCTCCTTGTTTTTTTACTATATTCTTTAGTTGCGTTTCGAAAAGAGATCAATATAGTGTTAACTTTATTTTCGAAAAAGAAAACACAAGTATGAATAGGTTCGTCCATTCAACAATTTGCAGAGAATTACTAAACGGATCAAAAATCGTACTTCTTGACGGTGGTGCCCGCGGCTCATTGTTCCCCCCGTTTGACAAGGTCGACCCCAAACTGCTTACCGTAGTGAAAGTGGAGCCTGATGCCAGCGCACCGGTTACCAAAAGCGAACAGGAAGTGGTGTTCAATAAGGCCATTTGGAAAAATGAGGATACGATCTCCATTCATATTGCCAACGAGCCATCGGTTTCTTCGGTTTATCCGCCCAATATCGACCTGGCCAGGCGTTTCATCGATATCATCGGCGAGCCGGCCCGGACAACCAAAAAGGTGGCGGAAGTGCAGGCTTCCTCAATCGATGCACTATTTTCGCAGGAAGGGCTTCCTTTTCCCGATTTTATTAAGCTAGACATTCACGGCTGTGAACACGAAGCGCTTTCGGGAGCTTTGCAGTCATTGCAATCGAAAACGGTAGCATTGGTCATCGAATCGTGGGTGATCGAAGCGCACAAAGGACAACAATTACTCTTTAAAACCGATGAGCTGTTGCACGGGCATGGTTTTTACCCGCACGAAACTGCTATTGGCGCATGGGATTATAAATCGGCGGAACAGCTCCGTTCCAAACCGCAGGTGGTGATCTCAGAATCATTGTATTTCAAGGACGTGTTGCACACCGGGCATGAAATTAACCTGGTACAAGGCATTAAACTAATTGCCATTGCAGAATTGTACGGACACGTTGGTTTTGCTTTATTGTTAGCCGGTTTTATGCTTGAAAAACAGTTAATCAGCGAAGAAATTCACGGGCAGATCGTCCATGAAATCCGAACAAATAACCGGCAATCTGCCTGGGCACGTTTTTTCAAGCGGGTGCGCAACAAGCTTATCCGGATGTTATCAGATAAAAATTAGGGGAACAAACTATGTGTGGAATAGCAGGCGTTTTTTCTACCAACCGTAATTTGGTGACTGTTGAGCGTTTAAAGCGCATGACGGATGCGATGGTTCACCGCGGTCCCGACGGAGAAGGACAATGGGTCAATGCCAACGGAAATATCGGGTTGGCACACAGGCGTTTGTCCATTATTGATCTTACGGAAGCAGGCGCCCAGCCGATGCATTCCTCCGACGGAAGATATGCCATTACGTTCAACGGTGAAATTTACAATTACAAAGAGCTTCGCGCTGACTTGATCAGCCAGGGGCATACGTTTCACACCGAAACCGATACGGAAGTACTGTTAACGCTATTCCACCTGAAACGTGAGCGCTGCCTCGACGAGCTTGATGGTATGTTTGCCTTTGCAGTCTGGGATGAAGAAAAACAGGAATTGTTCTGCGCGCGTGATCGTTTCGGCGAAAAGCCGTTCCACTATTTCTGGGATGGCGAGCAGTTTGTCTTCGCCTCCGAAATGAAAGCCCTGTTTGCCGGCGGCGTGCCGAAACGCATTTCCCAGCCCATTTTGCAGGATTTCCTGAACCGGTACATTATTGAACGCGGAACGGAAACCTTTTTTGAAAACGTGGTCAAGCTGCAGCACGCGCATTACATGATTGTGAAAGCAGGCAGCCTGAGTATTCATTCGTATTTTGACATCGATCTTTCGCGCAAAACGGTACTGGAAAACGACCAGGCCTATGCCGATCGTTTCCGGGAATTGTTTACGGCCGGCCTGAAGCGCCGCCTCCGCAGCGATGTGCCCGTCGGTTCCAGTTTGTCGGGCGGATTGGATTCTTCGTCCGTTGTGTGCTTCATGCGACGCGAGCTGGGCGAAAATGCCGTTCAGAAAACGTTTTCTGCGCGTTTTGACGGCCCGAAAGACGAAGGAAAATGGATGCACATTGTGCGCGATTTTGCGCATACCGAGCACCATGAAGTTTATCCCGATCCAAAAGAAATTCTCAATGATATTGAACAGATGGTCTACCATCACGAATATCCGTTCGGCTCGCCTTCACAGTGCGCCTGGTGGTATGTTATGAAAATGGCAAAAGCGAACGGCGTGACTGTACTGCTCGACGGACAGGGAGCCGATGAATACCTTTCCGGTTACCCGATCATGAAGAATTTCCTGCTGATGCAGCATTTGTTCCGGTTCAATTTCGGCCGTTTCCGCAAGGCCCGAAAAGGCTATAAACAACTCTATGGCGAACAATACCCGTTGGGAAAAATGCTGTGGGCGCATCCGGCGCTGATGTTGGTAAATCATCCGAAAGGCGTGTTCTACAATGCGCGCAATTTCAAGCAACGGCTCAAATACGAGACAATGCACCGTCTGCAGGAATTGCTGGCCTACGCCGACCGTACATCCATGGCGTTTTCGCTCGAAGTACGACTTCCTTTTTTGAACCACGAGCTGGTGGAATATACCATGAGCCTGCCCGATGAGCAATTGTACAATAACGGCATGACCAAGCAGGTGCTCCGTCGCGCGATTAGCGGAATTGTTCCGGAACCAATCGTGAACCGCATTGATAAAATTGGTTACGAGCCACCCGAAGATAAATGGAAGAAAATCCTCATTCAGCACGATGAGGTGGTGGAGCAGCTTAAAGCAAAAGGCTACAGACCGGGCCCGAGCGCGTGGAGAAATTACATTGCTACCGTTTTTCTGAAACAATACGGAGATGAGCGGTAAAAAAATACTCATCATAGCTCACTTCTACGATCCGTGCAACGTGATCGCGTCGCATCGTCCCAAATCGTGGGCGCTGGCGTTGAAAGCTGCTGGTTATGAACCTGTGGTGCTTACACGGCACTGGAAAGGAACCGAGAACAGCTGGAAGGAATTCCTCGGTGAGGACAAGGCTCCGTTAAAAGAAGAGCTTCGAGACGGTATCCGGGTGATTTCACTGCCTTACAAAACAACCTTTCTGCATAAATTAACCCAATGGCCTGTATTTGCGAAATCACGGATTTTGCGTGCATTCGTTGAATGGATCGCTTCCGTTTTCGGGCAGATCGAGATTGACCGCGATGTGGTCACCAATTATTCCCAACCGGCAAATGAACTACTGCAAAAAGAAGCATTTTCGCTCATTTTGGTAACGTGTAATCCCAACTGCGGAGTTAAGCTGGCTGCCAGGTTGTCGCGGCGTAATAATGTGCCCTGGGTGGCCGATTTCAGGGACTTGTGGGACATCGATGCACAACTGAAAGACCCGTCGCAGGTAACGGTAAGCAATAAAATCCGTTTTTTCTTCGTGCACCGGTTTATGAAGAAATGGCTGCGCAGCGCCCGGCACCTCATTGTGTGTAATGAAACCTACATTCCTTACTTAAACAAATTATTGCCGCAGCTTCCTGTCACGTTGGTGAAAAACGGCTTCGAGAAAAATCTGTTTGAGCAGTCGCCATCAGTTACCGGCGACACCTTCACCGTTTTATGTTTGGGAACACTCCATTTACAACAGGATTTACAAACATTTGCCAGCGGTTTCGGGTTGTTTTTGGAAGAACATCCCGATGCGCGCATACGGCTTAAATTCCTTGGGGCGAAAGTTAATCCGCTGGTCGGAGCGAAAATTGAAGCGCTGTTTCCCCGTGAGTACCTTACCGTCACCGGGTTTGTCGGGCGCAAAGATGCCGTGGCTGAATTGCAGCAGGCGAATGTGGTCTATTACCCGGTTTGGCCGGCTTACTGGGGGATTTACCCGGGAAAAATTTTCGAATACCTGGGAGCACGAAAAACCATTTTACTGGTGCCGAATGACTATGGCATCCTGGAAAAAACACTCGCAGAAACCAACGCCGGAGTAATTGCCGATACACCCCGTGAATGCGCTGATCAGCTCGGTTTGTGGTACGAAGAATGGGAGCGCACCGGTACCGTCGGCTACCGCGGAAATGATGCCGTAATAGAAACCTACACCCGCGAACATCAAGCCGCTATCTTTGTAGAATTGATCACACAATTAACCCGTTAACGATGCTGGCACAGGAAGCGAAATGGATTGCAAAGGAATTGACTACCCGTATTTCGGAATTATCGCCGCTGATCAATGTGGGCAGCTCCACGCTGCATTTCAGAACGGTGAGCCAGCCTTTTATTGACAAGGATATTTTTCAGCCCTTCGTTCGGCAGGGCGGAAGCGTTCTGCACCTGGATATGAAGCAGGATGAAGGCGTTGACCTGGCCGGCGATCTCATGAACGACCAATTCAGGGAACAGGTGAAAGCACATGAGATCAAAGGTGCTTTGTGCTCCAACCTGCTCGAACACGTCGAAAACCCGCAATTGGTCTGTGATCTGCTGGTCGATGTGGTGCAGCCTTCAGGTTACATCATCATTACCGTACCACATCGTTATCCGTATCACAATGACCCGATTGATACCATGTTCCGTCCGGATGTCAAAGCAATTGAAGCATTATTCCCGGCCTGCGAGCTGGTTAGCGGTGAAATCATCACGATCGAAGGCACCAGCTTCGCAAAAATGCTGTCCCGTAACCCGAAACTACTTGCGGTTACAACCCTCAGGACTTTGCTGCCGTTCTACAAATTCCAATCGTGGAAACACATTGTCTCGTACATTCCACAATCGTTCAAACCTTTCCAGGTAACCTGTGTAACCCTTCGCAAACGATGACGGAATCAATGAAACTGCAGCAACGGCTTTGCCAGGTACTTTACAGTGGCCTCGGTGGACATGGCAGCGTGGTTTTTTCGCTCATCTCTGCCGATGCACAGCGCGAATTTGAACATTTGCTCCTGTTCTATGGTATCGAGCCAACAAGGGATGCTTACCTGGAGCTGGCAGAAAAATATGGAGTTTCTACGGCAACTGTTCTTAAAAACCGTGGCCTTGATCTGAAATCCTGGCGAAAAGTCTATCGACAACTCTATTCGGATAAACCGGCAGTGATCCTTTTGCACAGCACCAACCTGATTCTGCCTGTTGCACGCTATTGCCGCAAGCACGAAGTGAAGCTCGTTGTGGTGGAGCACACGCCCGACGCTATGAAAAGACGTATTGAACACCAGTTTTCGCGTTGGAGTGCCAGGCATGCCCACTGCGTTGTAGCGCTTTCCGATGATTACAAGCAACAATACATAGCCCGCTACGGGAGCCGCTTTGCAGAGAAATTAACCGTCATTAATAACGGGATCGATGTGGAAGTTTATCACCCGGTCCAGCAGCCGGAAAACGATAACCGAACGATTATTTCTATGATAGGGCGTTTTTCGGCCCAGAAAGACCAACTAACGCTGATCAAGGCCATTCAGCTGCTCAACGATCCGTCGTTAATGCTGGTACTCGCCGGATCGGGCGATCAGCTTGCGATGTGTGAAGCATACGTTGCTGAAAACGGTTTAACCGATCAGGTGCAATTTCCCGGCTTGCTGAATGAAGAAGAACTTATTGCATTACTGCATCAAACAGCGGTCTACGTTCATTCTTCGCTCGGCGAAACGATGCCAACCTCTATCATGCAGGCCATGTCGTGCGGACTTCCGGTTATCGGGTCCGACATTCCGGGAATCAATAACCTCATTGCGCATGAAACAGACGGCTTGCTGGTGGCTAAATCCAACCCGGAAGCGTTGAGTGAACAACTGAAATATTTGATCGAACAACCTGAAATCCGCCAGGAATTGGCGAAGAATGCCCGCGAAAAAGCAATAGTACATTTTTCCCATCAGCGCATGTTTGAAGCCTACAGGCAATTAATTCACAGTTTATGAAGATCTTACAGGTGACATACGTACGTGGTGTAGCGGGAAGCGAAAAATTCCTCCTGAATGCCATTCCGGGCTTGAAGCAGCGTGGACATGAGGTCGATTGCCTGGTCTTATATGCCGTGGAATCGGAAACGCTCGTTTTTCAGCAATTGCTTGCGGAACAAGGAATCAACTGTTACCTGTTCCCGATTTCCGGTCTTAAGTTGCTGACTTCGCTTCGCGGGATCGGGAAACTAATGCGAACCTATGACGTTGTCAACTCGCATTTACTCCACGCTGATTTGACCATGAGCCTTGCCAAACGTTTTTTTGCGCGTAAAACGTTTTTACTTTCCGGCAAACACGGTTACGAGGAATGGTACAACAACCAGTTTGGTTTCGATCCAAAACACAAAGTCAAAAACAAATACTGGCGTGTTGCTCGCTTTGCAGAATCGCGCATCAATGCTTCTTTCGCCATTTCCAAAGGACTTCAGCACTTGTATACCGGTTTGGGGATTTGCCCGGCGGAAACCACGCAGCTGATCTATTACGGCTTCCGGTTTGAGCCTGTTTCTTTTGAGGAACAATACCGCTTCGGGAATCCACAGTTGTGCATTGTCGGCAGGCTGACAGCGTTTAAAGGTCACCGTTTCGCGCTTTCGGCATTGGAGCTTTTGAAAGAACAATTCCCCGAAATGAAACTCGTGATCGTTGGCTGGGGCGAACTGGAAGAGGAGTTGCGGGAGTCGGTTACCCAAAAAGGACTGACCGGACAGGTGATATTTACCGGTTTTCAGCCCAATCCAAGGTCGTACATGACTGCCTCCGATGTCGTGCTCATTCCTTCGGTTTCGGAGGGATTTGGCATTGTGATCGCCGAAGCAATGTCTGTAAGGAAACCCATCGTTGCCTTTAATGTACCTTCGCCATCCGAATTGCTGGTACACGAAAAATCGGGCTTGCTGGCAGAACCGTTTGACATTGAACAATATGCCGGAATGATCGCAGATCTCCTCACAAATAAAGAAAAAGCTGCCGCTATTGCCGAAGAAGCCTGCCACGTAGTTACAACTGCTTATGCGTTGGAGAACATGATTGATGGTTTGGAGCTGTTTTATCAACGGTATTCAAAAAACACTTCGAAATGAACGTTTTAAAGGAAATACTTAAAAATCAGCTCATCAGGATCCCGGCTATCCGAAAAAAAGCCCAGCGTACCCACTTTACGGGACTGAACCGGGAACTGAATACGGTGGAAGAAGTCGTTCAATTGTACAGGAAATACATCGATCCTTCAGGAAAAAAGATCCTGGAACTGGGGCCGGGACAGACTTACCAGGTGGCCGAGCGCCTGCAACAGGAAGGAGCAACCATGTCCATTGCGGATATCGATCAGTATCTTGATCCGGAACTGGTAGCCGGCCTTGGATTGGATTACCACATTTATGACGGTAAAAAACTACCGTTCGAAAATGATTCGTTTGATGTAATTCTCAGCTATACTGTTTATGAGCACATCCGTTACCCCGAAATAACGGTCAATGAAACCTATCGCTTGCTGAAAAAAGGCGGACAGGTGGTGCATTTGGTTGACCTGGGCGATCATTTCAGTTATGGCGTGGATGAAGCCTTGTTATTCAATTGTTTGAAATATTCGGAACGGACCTGGAAGGCCATGACCTGGAACAGGAGCAATTTTGTGAACAGGCTGCGGCAGTCGCAATGGGTGAAATTGCATCAGGATGCCGGGTTTACAGCTATTGAAACCGAATTATACCTGTCTGAAACCATTCAAGTGTTGCATCAATCCGGAAAACTCCCTTATTTGGACCGCTACCCGGAAGAAGACCGCTACTGTAAGCATATTGAGCTTCATTGCAGGAAATAGGAAGGCCTAGCGATGATGGTAGGGTTCTCCCTTGAGGATCGTCATGGCGCGGTACAACTGCTCTATGAAAAATAACCGGATCATCTGGTGCGAAAAGGTCATTTTGGAAAGCGAAAGCTGTCCGTTAGCGCGCTGGTAAATCTCATCACTGAATCCGTAAGGCCCGCCCACGAGAAAATACAGCTGCTTGCCGCCGCGGTTGAACTGTTCCTGCAAAAAATGGGAAAAAGCCACCGAATCGTATTGCTTTCCGCGTTCATCCAATAAAATTACCGTTTCTTTCGGGCCGATCTTTTCAAGAAATTGTTGCCCTTCCTTATGCTTGATTTGCTGTTCGCTCAGGCTTTTGGCATTTTTGACATCCGGAAGCACCTGCAGCTCTACCGGGATGTAATTCGAAAGCCGTTTCAGGTATTCGCGCTCGCCCTCTTCCAGAAAGGACTTACCGGTTTTTCCGATGCACAGGATCTTGATTTGCATGGGCAAATGTACATCAATCGGGTTGAATGGCGCATTCCCAATTGAATTTTTGACCGTTTGACAGACGTTTCCCGTACAGAAATCTATGCATCCGGTAGATTATTTTTAACAGTTTTTAAAAAACGATTAACTTAGGCATCGTTTTTGCTTAGGTTCTTCCGAAAAAACAAAAAAGCTATGGGACTTATATATACATTCTTATCGATATTACTGTTCAATTTAAACATTGGATCCGACGCAATTCCTTATGCTTCCATCGAATCGGCCTTTGCTTCGGGCGATGCCAGCAAGATTGTAAGCTATGGGAAAGAACGGATGATCGTCAACGTCATCGATAAGGAAGGGGTGTATTCTCAGTCGCAGGCTTCACAGGTATTGAAGGAGTTTTTCGGGAAAAAACCGGCTTCTTCGTTCAAATTTACCTTCAAGGGAAAAGAAACCGATGACGGTTGTTTTGCGATCGGGGCGTATGTTTCCAAGTCTGAAAATTACCGGGTCACGATCAAATGGAAGAAGAGCGGCAGTGATTTCAAAATAGAGAGCATTGCCATAGAAAAAACCTGACGCGCGTGTCGCTTTGAAAGGAATCTGTACTTTTGAAGCATGATACATTCCATCATCCAAACAGCTTTACAGGAAGACATCGGCGACGGTGATCATTCATCTTTGGCTTGCATTCCCGCAGACGCCATGGGCGAAGCAAAATTGCTCGTAAAAGACACGGGAATCCTAGCCGGGGTTGACCTGGCGCGACTCGTTTGCGAAACCTACGACCCTTCCCTGCAATTTGAAGAACTGCTGCACGATGGCGATGCGGTGACTCCCGGACAAGTGGCTTTTTACATTCGTGGTAAAGCCCAATCGATCCTGGCTGTAGAACGGACCTTACTCAATTTTATGCAGCGCATGAGCGGTATCGCGACCGTTACGAATCAATTGGTGAAGTTGCTGGAAGGAACCTCGACCCGTTTGCTGGATACCCGTAAAACAACTCCCGGAATCCGCTATATGGAAAAATGGGCGGTACGTATCGGTGGAGGTGTCAATCACAGGTTTGCGCTCTACGATATGATTATGCTCAAAGACAATCACGTTGATTTTGCCGGCGGAATTCAACAGGCGATCGAACGCACACAAGCCTACCTTAAAGAAACCGGAAAAGACCTGAAAGTGGAAATCGAAGTCCGTAACCTCGACGAACTGGAGCAGGTATTGGTTATCGGGAAAGTAGACCGCATCATGCTGGACAATTTTACTCCGGGGTTATTGCGCGAAGCTGTTCAGCGGATTGGTGGCCGTTATGAAACCGAAGCCTCCGGTGGAATTACCAAAGAAACCCTTAGATCGTTTGCCGAAACCGGTGTGGATTTTATTTCCGTAGGAGCGTTGACACATAGTTTTAAGAGCTTAGATTTGAGTTTGAAAGCAAATTTCTAATGGTTTCCCGCAGAACTCGCAGATTAGCGCGGAGTAGAGGTTAAAAGGATTTCTTTCAGGATTTCGGGATTTGGGAATCAATTTGGAAGGGTTTCCCGCAGAACTCGCAGACTATCGCGGAGTAGAGGTTAAAAGGATTTCTTTCAGGATTTCGGGATTTGCGAATCAATTTGGAAGGGTTTCCAGCAGAACTCGCAAACTAGCGCGGATAAGAGGTTAAAAGGATTTCTTTCAGGATTTCGGGATTTGCGAATCAATTTGGAAGGGTTTCCCGCAGAACTCGCAGGCTAGCGCGGAGTAGAGGTTAAAGAATTTTTTTCAGGATTTCGGGATTTGTAAATCAGGGTGGAAAGGTTTCCCGCGGATTAGCGCGGAGCTTTGATAGATTTTTTGAGCGTTTTTTATTCAAATTACTATCGGGGTATTGTTCCTAACCCTATTTTTTTTCTGCGCTTATCGGTGAATTCCGTTTGAAATAACCCGTGATTTTCTTGTTTCGCCTAAAATTTAGCCCTAAACCGCTTTTTTCAAACGAACTTTTTGGTTATATTCAATAAATGACAGAAAATGAAATCTCTTATATCGTGAGAGGGGCAGTATTTGATGTGTATAGAGAATTAGGCCCCGGATTGTTGGAAAGTGCATACGAATCAGCCTTGTATTTTGAATTATTGAACGCAGGATTAAAAGTCAAAAAACAGTTGGCGCTGCCACTCGTTTATAAAGATATTCAACTCGATTGTGGTTATAGAATAGACCTGCTTGTTGAAGGTAAAGTAATCATTGAACTAAAATCCATCGAGTATATTTTGCCAGTCCATCATAAACAACTGTTAACGTACATGAAACTAACCGGCATAAAACTTGGATTATTAATCAATTTCAACGAAAGCAACATCCAAAATGGAATTTTCAGAAAAGTATTAGGACTGTAAAACAACATTCCATTTTTTGCAGGAATTGCCTATTCATTGAATTCATACCTAATTGTCTGCCCTATTTACAAATTCTGCGAGAGCTCTTCCTCTAATTGTCTGCGCTCATCTGCGGATTCTGCGGGAGATTATCCCTTCAACCCACGAGTAATTGTCTATCTGCGGGTCTGCGGGAAATCATCCCTTCAATCCACGTCTAATTGTCCATCTGCGCCCATCTGCGGGTTCTGCGAGAGATTATTCCTTCAATCCACGAGTAATTGTCTATCCGCGCTAGTCTGCGGGTTCTGCTGGAGAACATCCCTTCAATCCACGAGTAATTGTCCATCTGCGTCCATCTGCGGGTTCTGCGGGAGATCATCCTCCAATCCATGTGTAATTGTCTATCTGCGAGTTCTGCGGGAGATCATCCCTTCAATCCACGTCTAATTGTCCATCTGCGTCCATCTGCGAGTTCTGCGGGACACAATCACCTTCCAACAATCACCTCCTCATTCAAACTCTTCCCCCTTACTTGGATTCTCAGCTTCGCCGCTCCTGTCGTATTCAGGTATTTCTTCGGAATTGTTACAATTGTTGCGCGCGATTGCCCCGGTTCGATGGCCGGTATTTCCGTTAGAGGGACGCTGGTGCCATTATCCAGCTCAACGTAAAGCGTGTAGCGATTCTTTTCGGAGCCAACATTAAACAACGATACAGACCCGATTAATTGCTCTCCTTTTACTTTTTTCGGAGTCCATTTCACCGTAAATTCATTCGGATAAAGAGAACTTACCGGAGCGACCCTGTACTGCGGATAAAACCGCCAGACGCGTTTAAACGTATCCAGTTTCTCTACGAAAATATCCCAGGCAATTTCTCCTTTTGGACTTACTTCGAAAATTCGGTGAATGGCCCCCATATTTACCAGGTAGTTGCCGTTGTTCAACTCCTCGACATTTCCAAGCTTCAGGCTTTTCCCGTTGCAAAGGCTGTCATAATCAAACTTAAAGCGGAAGATTTCCTCGCCTTTCGGTATATTATTTTCACCCAGCGAAAAGACGACCAGGCTGGAAACGGTTGCCGGATCTTTGATCGAATCGTTATTGATAACAGCCATAGCACCGTTACTCAGTACCGTTGCATCGTGTTGTGAATGGAACAATCCTTTTCCATAGTGATTGGGCAATCCCGACTCGCGGCCGCCATAGATCTCAACCACTTTTTTTGTTGTTTTATCTATTTTGATCACCCAGTTGGCGTCTCTGAATCCGGCATAAATAAAGTTCCCGACCACGCTGAAAGCGTTGAGATGTGTCGCCAGGTTGTAACTGCCATCCTCTTTTTTGCGAAGCTTTAATAGGTCGTCGGTGAAGAAATCCTTAGCGTGCCATTCCCATACAATTTTCCCCGACGGATCGTATTCGATGATGGTCCCGATTTCGTAACGGGAAGTGTCCTTTTCGCCGGCCAGAACCCTTCGTTGACGTTCGTTTCCAAGCACCATGTAATTGCCTGAAGGCAGTTTCTGAAAATCATGGTGGTAATCTTCCTTGCTGTAGTGTGAAACCTTCCCGTCGTTTGGGGCTTTCCATAAAACCGCACCGGTCAGGTCCATTTCGTAAGCATTCGAATCGATGATTGCCAGGAAAGTGCCGTCTTCGGTGAGTTTCAGGTCGCGCAACCCCGTATTGGCGGTAAGTATCGGTACGTCAGGAAGGTACCAGACAATTTCTTCGTTGTGGTTAATGACAATACCTGCATAATCGAGTATCAGCAATTCATCCCCACGCGTTAGCGGATTGTTGGTGATTTCTTTGAACCGCACGAATTTTTTGCCTGTTTTGAAATGTTCATCAATCGAAAATGAAAGTTCCTGCGAACTGTAAATCTCTTTTTTTCGGCTGTTTAAGCCGGTTATTTTCCACAGGTAGCTTTCGCCAAATACCAGTTCGTTCACGATGCATTTATTCGCCTGGGTCCTGTAAACAGTCTTGATACCGGAGCTTTTCTCCGTCAGTGTCAGTTCATAGCTCGTTACCTGGTCAACCCATGGAAATTCAAAGCAGACCGAAGAATAATTCAGATGTGCATCGTTGGGCGGTGAAAATTGGGCAAAGGTTGTGGCCGGGCAAATGATACTCAAAAAAAACAACCCGATTATGCGGTAACTGAATGTTAACATTCCTTCCTTTTACTTAATTTTAGAGCCAAAGTACAGAAATTTATTTGTTGGGCAAATGAACGGTTTTCGATTCTCTTATTTACTGGCGCTGCTGCTTTTCGGTGTAACGATTTTAGCTGTTTCCTGTGGCCCTGATGCAGTTGAAAAAGTAACGCCGGTAGAAGAGCCGGAAGAAGAGGATACAACTGCTTACCTTGCGCCTGATACGTCTGCCATCCCGAACGATGAATTCGGTGACCTGGTGCGTTACGGAAGAGACCTGGTGCAAAATACGGCCTACTACCTTGGGCCCGAAGGTGTGAAAGGAAAATACCTGGGCAACAAAATGAATTGTACCAACTGCCACCTCGATGCCGGAACACGACCGTACGGACTGAATTTCCTGAGTACACATGGCCGTTACCCGCAATACCGTGCGCGTGAAAACCGTATCCTGAGCCTTGCCGAGCGTGTTAACAACTGCATTGAGCGACCGCACAACGGAATCCCTATGCCGCTCGATTCGCGCGAAATGAACGCCATTATTTCCTACATCAAATGGCTCGGGGAAGGCATCCCCGTAAACGGCAGGGTAGAAGGTGATAAAGGAATTGAACTTAAATTACCTGATTATCAATTGGATGTGAATCACGGTAAAGCAGTATACAAGCAGGAATGCGCACGCTGTCACGGGGAAGACGGACAAGGAAAAATGCTGGCCAATAATGTCACCTACGAATACCCGCCATTGTGGGGAAAACAATCGTACCAGCCGGGATCAAGCTTGTTCCGCATTATCAAGGCCGCGCAGTTTATCAAAGCAAACATGCCGCACGACCAGGTTAACTGGCAAAAAATGAAATTGTCTGACCGGGATGCACTGGATGTAGCTGCTTACATAAACAGCGAGCAGCACGTGCGTCCGCAAAAGGAAGGATTGGATTACCCGGATATCAAGACCAAGCCGATCGATTACCCGTTTGGTCCTTATAACGATACGTTCACGGAAACCCAGCACAAATACGGGCCATACCCGCCAATTATCGAATACAGGAAGAAAAAAGGACTGTACGTCAATTACTGATCCAGCAATTCGTCTTCGCGGTCTTTTCCCGATTGAAAGGGATTGTAAAAATTGGCAACGGCCGAAATCACCATCCCACCGACCAGGAATACATACGAGTAAGGGAAATAGTACATTTTCATCAGGAAGCCTACGAACATGATCAGGCTTCCCACCCAGAACAACACGTTAAAGTCACCTTTGTAAGCTTCCATGCGTGCTGTTACCAGTCCCAGGATCAATGCAATGGCACCGGATACAAGGAAGGCGATCTGGATTATGGAGCGGTATCCGTATGTTTTGTCGAGTAGCATCAGCAACGCGCACACAAAGGAAAACGCAAATAATATATTCGAAAGCTGTTTTACATTTACGGACATCGGCACAATCTTTTGATGAAAGTACAATTTTTTTACCGGGAATGATAACCCAGTAATGTTTCGTTTGACTGCAAATAATACTCAATGTACCGCTTCGATTTCAAACAGGCTTTTACCAACGGGTAATCGAGCGCAAAATGGGCCAGTAGTGCAGCAGAAAGTACGCATCCGGTCCCGTGTTTGCCGGTTTTGGGAATGCTGTGCGCATTAAACGGGTAGCATTTGCCTTCGGTATACAAAAAGTCTTTTCCGGGACTAGAAGCGTGCCCGCCCTTCAGGTAAAGCATTTTCACGGTGGTGGCGGTAGTTTCGGGTCGCTGCTCACCAAAGAGCAATTGATATTCAGGTAGATTCGGAGTGATACAGCTGATCATGTGCAACAGCTCCGAAAGCTTTTCCGAGAAACGGTCAACTGACAGATCGCCACCTGCCGTGGGTTTCAGGATCGGGTCCCAGATGATGAAGGGATTTTCTACGTTCGTATGAATGATGTGAAGAACGGCGAGCAAAACTTCTGCATTTTCAATCAATCCGATTTTGAAATAACGAACCGGATAGCGTTGCAAAAGCACGGTTAACTGGTCGGTTACCTGTTTCGGGTCCATCCAGTGCGTATCGAAATACTGGTCTTCGGTTTGAATGGTATTGGCTGTCAAAACACTCAATCCCTGTACGTGAAGCTGCTCGAAAACCTTGCAATCGGCTGTCAAACCTGCTCCGCCGGAAGGGTCGAACCCGGCGATGCTTACACAATACGGTCGTTTGCGAGACATAATTTAAGCTTCGGGAGTTTCAAATTCCATTACCTTCGGATTCATACACAGCAGTTCGATCATTTTCTCGACGCGCGGCGTTATTTCACTCGTAATAACAATTCGCTGGCATTTGGGAAGGCTTTCCGCAAGACGGGAAATATAGGCAGCCGCGTTCGGATTGTTGGCAATTTCAGCGGCATCGTCCACAATGAACAAATTCAGCTGATTAATGTGAATCCCATTCTGATGGTACAAATCCATGATTCGTTTCGGGTTCCCTACAATGATATCCGCTCCTTCGAAAATATTGTTGCGTTCCTGGATCATGTTTCCCTTGTCGTGGCCCAGTTCAACGGCAATTTCAGTACGTCGTGTCCAGTCTGTGAGCTGTTTGTGCAGTACGTGTACACTATCAATGGTGGGTGAAAGCACCAATACGCGCGGAGAGCCTTCAAATGCTTTTGGAGCCTTCATCACCGAAACATAGGAAATTCCGGTTCCGGGATCGTTGGACCTGTCGGTCAGGATTACAGCGTCACCACCTTGTTTTACACGCGCAATCAACGCCGATTGCATGTCGTTGAGCCCGGAAACTCCGAGTTCCGTCAGCGTTCCTTCCAAAAGTGTATTCAGCTGTTCCAGTGTCATAATTCCGGGTGAAAATTTGTTGTAAAGATAGGTATCTCCGGTTAAAAGCGGCGGAATACTTCCTGCAGCTCTTTTACTGGATCTGCAACCTGCCAAACTGCTCCCAACAAGGCAATGTGCTGAAAGCCGCGTTCGCGCACTTTATTCAGCCTGGAGACATCAATTCCGCCCAATGCAACGGCTTTCTGACGAAATGAATCGGGTTCCTGCGAAATATTCCAGTTTTCATCGGTAGAATAGCCGGTTTTCGAAATACTTGGGAAAACCGGCGAACAAAAGAAATAACGGTAATCGTTCTGTTCGTTAATGGCCGTTTGCAGGTCGTGAAAAGAGGTTGAAACCGCTTTTTGCATAAGATTTTGTTGCCGATCTGCTTCTGTAAAGTGAATTCCGCCCAAATCATACTTTTCTGCCAATGAATGATGTTGGTGAATCACCACTCGCGAATGATAACCCGGATCGATGCGTGCAAGCAATTGTTCGAAGGCATTTACCGATGAACCGGGTTTACGCAAATGCACGCGCAAAGTGGATTCTTCCAGCATTCGGTTGAGCAAAAGCGATTCGTTGCTGTGAAAATCGGGTGTGGTGAACAGAATGATCATCGGCAGAAAAAGAACGGGTGTGAAAAGAATCCCACACCCGTATTTCGGTTATTGTAATTTTTCCGGTTCCAGGTACACATCGGCACCGCGGTCCAGGAATTCTTTCGACATTTCGTCCATGCCTTTTTTCAAGGCTTCTTCCTCGGCAATTCCCTGTGCTTTGGCATAGTCGCGTACATCCTGTGTGATTTTCATCGAGCAGAAATGCGGTCCGCACATCGAGCAGAAGTGGGCTACCTTGGCATTATCCGAAGGAAGTGTTTCATCGTGATACTCGCGCGCAGTGTCCGGGTCAAGCGACAAGTTGAACTGGTCCTGCCAGCGGAATTCAAAGCGTGCCTTGCTCAGCGCATTATCGCGGTGCTGGGCTCCCGGATGTCCTTTTGCAAGGTCGGCAGCATGGGCAGCGAGCTTGTAAGTAATCACTCCGTCTTTCACGTCTTTTTTATTCGGCAATCCAAGGTGTTCTTTCGGCGTTACGTAGCACAACATGGCGCACCCGAACCACCCGATCATGGCCGCCCCGATTCCTGAAGTAATATGGTCGTAACCCGGAGCGATGTCGGTTGTTAATGGCCCGAGCGTGTAGAAAGGCGCCTCGTGGCATTCTTTCAGCTGTTTGTCCATGTTTTCCTTGATGAGGTGCATCGGAACGTGTCCCGGGCCTTCAATCATTACCTGGACATCATGTTTCCAGGCAATCTTGGTCAATTCGCCCAGTGTTTCCAATTCACCGAACTGTGCCGCATCGTTGGCATCTGCGATTGAACCAGGACGTAAACCATCACCCAATGAGAATGCTACGTCGTAGGCTTTCATGATCTCACAGATTTCCTCGAAATGCGTGTACAGGAAGTTTTCCTTGTGGTGTGCCAGGCACCATTTTGCCATAATCGAACCGCCGCGTGAAACAATTCCTGTCAATCGCTTGGCTGTCAGTGGCACATAGCGCAGCAAAACTCCGGCGTGGATCGTGAAATAATCCACTCCCTGCTCGGCCTGCTCGATCAATGTATCTTTAAAAATTTCCCACGTCAGGTCTTCCGCTTTCCCGTTTACTTTCTCCAAAGCCTGGTAAATAGGCACGGTACCGATCGGAACGGGGGAGTTGCGCAGGATCCATTCGCGGGTTTCATGAATGTTTTTCCCGGTTGAAAGGTCCATGATCGTATCGGCGCCCCAGCGGCAGGCCCAAACAGCTTTTTCCACTTCTTCCTCGATAGAAGACGAAACGGCTGAGTTACCGATGTTGGCGTTGATTTTCACCAAAAAGTTACGCCCGATAATCATCGGTTCGCTTTCCGGGTGATTGATGTTGTTGGGAATAATGGCTCTTCCGGCGGCAATTTCATCGCGCACGAACTCGGGAGTAATCATTCCTTTCGGCGTATTTGCCCCGAAGCTTTCGCCCGGGTGTTGCGGACAAATTGACTGGATTTCATCGATTCGCTGGTTTTCACGGATCGCAATGTATTCCATCTCAGGTGTGATGATCCCTTGCTTTGCATAGTGCAGCTGGGTCACGTTTTTACCTGCTTTCGCGCGGTAAGGCTGTGTGGTGTGATTAAAGCGCAATTCGTCCAGCGAAGGATCGTTCAGACGCTTCAATCCGTAATCCGAAGAAATGGAAGGCAGCTGCTCTACATCGCCGCGATCCAGGATCCACTGTTCACGCAGGCGGGCAAGTCCTTTTTTTACATCAATCTCGGCATTCGGATCAGTATAAGGTCCGGATGTATCGTAGACCGTTACCGGAAGATTGATTTCCTTTTTGAATTCACCGTCGGCAAACATCGGCTTCGATTCTGTCAGCTCGATCTCGCGCATGGCAACCTGGATATTATGCAGCTTGCCCGGTACAAATATTTTTCGCGAAGCCGGGAAAGGCTCACGCGTAATGGTGTTTTCTGTTGGTAACGTCTCTTTTTTCATCTTTTTCGTTTTTTTCGGAACCCTTCAATTATCCTCCCGCAGCTGCAGTAATTACTAAAACCACGTCGTTTTCGCTCAGTTGTTTGTCTGCCCATTGTTCGCGCCTGATTACCCGGTCATTAATGGCTACGGCAATGCCTGTTTTAGACAAAAATGCCTTCTCTTCCATCAACTCATACAAGTTGGAAGCCTGTGTTTCAATGTGCTGATCGTTAAGTTTTAACTGCATAACTCCTGTAATCAGAACGATAGGAGCGCAAACCGGCTGCTCACTTTTCCTTACGTCGGTATCATCCGCCTCAAGTTCAAAGGGTAATTCTCAGTTTCGCCAAATGATGGGAAACACCCCTAAAGTTCAATCCCAAAAGTACGAAAAATGAAATGCAGACCAACGTCATTAGTGATTTTTGGGAAATAAAAAAGCGCCTCCATTCGTGGAGGCGCCTGAAAATCAAATAGGGTTTAGTATCAGAACACAATCACGCGGTTGGTGGAACGCATGTTTCCTTTTACTGCGTTGATGAAGTAGCATCCTTTTGCAACGTTCATCGGGATCATTACGGTTTGTGTTCCATTGGAAGCAGCTACCTGTGTTACGGAGATCAAAGCGCCATTGATGTCTACCACCTGCAATTCCATGTCTTCGGAAGTTTCACTTACTTCTACGGCTACTTCGGAACCAGCAGCAACAGGGTTTGGAGCGATGGTAATACCAAGGCTTGCGTCGTTTTCCGCAATGGCCAGTGTTCCTGAAATGTTGAAGTTGTCGAAATAGAAGTTGCTTGATTTATCGGAAGCGATGAATTCGAAACGGAAGCGCAGTTTGGTATCCTGGGCGGTCGTTGCATACGTAAATGTCTGTGTTTTCCATTCCTGGTCCACTGCCGGTGCAAAATCGGTGTTTCCTACATAACCTGCTGTGATGATATCCTGGTCTTCCACTGTAGCGTTTGAACGCAATTGCCATGTTTGGCCGCAATCGCGGGAAGTGTACACTTTTACCTGCTCGGTTACATCCGTCAGTGTTGTTGCTTTTGTACCGTAAGCGTAATCGAAGGAAACAGTTACGTTTGAAGTGTGCGATAAGTCGAATGAAGGCGAGATCAGGTAGTCTTTCGAGTTCCCCAAACGGTCATAGTAGAACCAGTCGTTGGTGAAAGGCTCGGCAGCGCTCACATCCTTGTAGTTGTTCAGCTTGAAACCTTTGGAGTTTCCACGTCCGGCGTTGTTCAGCAGCTGGAAACGCGCCCAGTTGTTCTCAGGATTTTGTACATGCCACCATCCGGCAGATCCGCTTTCGAAATCTTCGTTGTACGGACCGGTAAATTCAGGCCAGCCGGCACTTGCGTAGATCATGTTCGGGAATGTCATGGTATCAGATCCGTTTGCGTTTGATACGATCAAAGAAACGGAGTAGTAACCATCCTGGTTGTAAACCACAGTAGGATTGGCAGCTGTTGAAGTAGATGGTGTTCCGCCCGGGAACGACCACAGGTAATCTGTTACCGTGGCTTTCCAGGAAGCATCATCGAAATGTACTGGATCACCTACGCATACCATTTGTTTGTCTGCAGAAAAATCAGCTACCGGGATACATGTTGGTGCCGGGTCCTGGTCTACACCTGTCAGGGCAAGGTTCGCTTCGGTATAGAGGTTGTTTCGACCACTGGTTTCCTGCAAAAGCACGTTGTGCATAAAGGTAGCCTGGTCTTCGGTAAACATAGTCGAGCACTGGCTGTATTCCATGAAGTTTTGTACGTTTTCCACAATTGCAGTGTCGCAGTCTTTGTCATAGAGCGGACAAACGCCAAAGTGTCCTTTCGTGATCGGTGTATCCAAAACATCATCGTCGCCGCAAACCACTTCCGGATCGTTGCTGTCGCCCCAGGTGTGTGAAAGGCCGAGGTAATGACCGATTTCGTGGGTTAGCGTTCGCCCGTCGGCGCCAATTGCCGTTCCAATGGTCCCGATCTGCGAATGCAGCATGATCACACCATCGCGGAAAAAGTTGCCGCCTACCGCTGCGGTCGGGTAGAAGGAGTAGCCCAGCAATCCAGGCTCGGTAAACGATTTTACCACCCAGATGTTCAGGTATTCGGAACGGTTCCACTGGCTCACTTTACAAAAATCGTCTCCGTCATCGGTCAGGTGTGAGTAGATGTGCTCGATTCCGTTGGTGCAGTTGCCGTAAGGGTCGAGTCGTGCCAGTCGGAATTCGATCTGCGCATTCCCTGCAATCGGTTTGAACAACGGAATTGTTTCTACGGTATCCGGGTTCGTTCTGCTGAAATCTTCATTGAGGATCTGCATTTCCTGCATTACCTGTGCATCGCTGATATTCTCAGGACCATATTGGTGAATGATGTGAAAAACAACAGGGATCACAAGTACCTGGCGCGTCTGACCGTTTTCATCCTCACGAACCTCCAGGTATTTGCTCATTAAAAGCTGGCGGTCCAGTTCCAGTTGCGGGTCTTCCGCATACAACTGTTTCATTCGTTCACTCGCGCCACACGGGTAGCCCTGAGCAATCGCAGAAATACTCGTAAACAGACAAAGTGAAGTAAATCCGCCTAATAGTAACTTTTTATACATATGCTGGGTTTTATAGATTAATCAAAACTACCCGAAATGTAAGGCATTGCAACTGCTAATACGCGCGCGTTGAGCATGCTGCGGCACTTATTTAGTTTACTAACGGTGGCTTGTCAGATTTTTCCTGTCTCCTGAAGCAAAAATGATGCAAACTAAAAACAAAAACGCCCCTTGCAAAGCAAGAGGCGTTCTCCGTATTTTTAAAGCTGAAAATGCTTAGAAAACAATCACACGGTTGGTTGATTTCGCGCTTCCTTTAACAGCATTCAGGAAGTAGCATCCTTTTGCAACGTTCATAGGAACCATCACTGTTTGCGTACCATTTGAAGCAGGTACTTTCGTGATAGAGATCAATGCACCGTTCATGTCAAGAACCTGCAATTCCATGTCTTCTGAAGATTCGCTGATTTCTACAGCTACTTCCGAACCTGCAGCAACAGGGTTCGGAGCGATAGATACACCTAAACCTTCTCCGTTTTCTGCGATACCCAATGTACCTGTGATATTGAAGTTATCGAAGTAGAAGTTGCTTGATTTATCAGAAGCGATGAACTCGAAGCGGAAACGCAATTTGTTATCCTGAGCAGTTGTAGAATAAGTAAACGTTTGTGTTTTCCACTGCACATCCTGAGTAGGTGTGAAGTCTGTGTTGCCAACATAACCTACGGTGATGATTTCATCTGAAGAAAGTGTTGCATTGGAACGAAGCTGCCATGTTTCACCGCAATCTCTTGAAGTATAGACTTTTACTTCTTCTGTAATGTCTGCCAAAGCGGTTGCTTTTGTACCGTAAGCGTAGTCAAAAGAAACGCTAACGTTAGAAGTGTTTGACAAGTCAAAAGAAGGAGAGATCAGGTAATCTTTGGAGTTACCCAAACGATCGTAGTAGAACCAGTCGTTTGTGTAAGGATCAGCAGCACTTACATCCTTGAAGTTGTTCAATTTGAAACCTTTAGACTGGCCTTTACCAACACCAGGGATCAACATGAAACGTGCCCAGTTCTCTTCAGGGTTTTGTGTATGCCACCAACCAGCAGAAGTACCTTCGAAATCTTCCGTGTAAGGACCTACGAATTCAGGCCATCCGGCGCTGATGTAAATCATGTTGTTGAATGTTTTGGTATCTGAACCTGCGGCATTGGTCACTGTCAATGTTACAGAGTAGTAACCATCCTGGTTGTAAACCACTGAAGGGTTTGCGGCCGTAGAGGTAGATGGTGTTCCGCCAGGGAAAGACCACTCGTAAGAAGTAACACCGGCTCTCCATGAAGCATCTTTGAAGTTTACAGGATCACCAACGCAAGTCATGCGCTTGTCAGCAGAGAAATCAGCAACCGGAATACAAGTAGGTGGAGCCAATACATCTTCGTCAGTTGTTCCTGTAGCCTCAAGTGTTTCAGGCTTGTAAAGGTTGTTACGGCCACCGGTTTCCTGAGCCAAAACGTTGTGCATGAAATCAGACTGATCCAATGTAAACATGTGCGAGCAGTAGCTGTACTCCATGTAGTTTTGTGTGTTTTCAATGACACCAGGCACACAGGTTGAATCTGCCAAATCAGCAGCAGTACAGCTGTTGTGTCCTTTTGTAAGCGGTGTATCATCTACATCGTCGTCACCACAAGCAACAGTAGGATCGTTGGTACTTCCCCAAGTGTGCGCCAAACCAAGGTAGTGGCCGATCTCGTGTGTCAAAGCACGTGAAGAGTAAGGGTCGCTTGTACCGATACTTCCTACATAGTCATTCAGGATGATGATACCATCACGGAAGAATGAACCGCCTGTAGTTGCGGTAGGGTAGTAAGCATAACCTGCTACTCCTGCTTCACCGATCGTGTTTACAACCCAAACATTCAGGTAGTTGGCGCGATTCCACTGGTTCAGTTTCGAGTAATCATCGCTGGCATTTGACTGGTGAGAGTAAATGTGCTCGATACCGTTTGTACAGTTTCCGTATGGATCGATAGTTGCCAAACGGAATTCGATCATACAGTCGGCGATCAGCGTATCAAATGCAGGAACAACCTGGTTGATGTCTGAGTTCAAACGACGGTAATCCTCGTTCAGGATGTCCATTTGGTCATAAACCTGGGCATCGGTGATGTTTTCTGATCCGTATTCATGTACAATGTGGAATACGATCGGAATGTAATAGATCTGACGGGTTTTTCCGTCGATCACTTTTGTTTCCTTGTATTGATTGATCAAATGACGGTAGTCTGCTTCCATTTGCGGATCCTGAGCATATAGCTCCTTCAATTGGTGTTGAAGGCCGCACTTGAAATGACTTTCCTGAGCATTAACCTGCACCGTGGACATAAGTCCAACCGCCGTCAAAACTCCTAATAGTATTTGTTTGCGCATGTTTAGAAATTTAATTTATTCAACAATAATACCCGTTCAAATAGCGCCAAAGGAGGAGATTTCCTTTAACACAATCCCTAAGCGACCAGTACATGTGAGAAAAAAGGAGGCTTTGTTACATGGTTTAAAACTTTGACAGTCAATGAATTGAATTCTGAAAGCTAGTTTTAATCTTTTTTAACACACTCGTAGCACAGGGTAAATATACATACAAAAATAGACAAGCGCCAAATCGAATGTATCTTGTTGATTGAAGGGTATCTGTGAAAGAGTAAACGGTTTTAATCGTTCGTATCAGCTGATGAAACCGCTGTTTATCAGGATGGGCGGCTGGTGGAAAAGGAAGGATAATGCGTTTTTCCTTACTGCGCATCGCTGTTGAACCCGGAGAGAAATTAACGCTTTTTACATTTGTCAGGTAAAACCTTCTTGTGTACCTTTGTTGAAACTTTTAGGGGTGCTGTTTGCATGAAAGCGAATTGGCTGAGAAAAACCCTCATCACCTGATACAGGTAATACTGGCGAAGGGAAAAAGTGTCGAATCTGCGCGGTTCCTCCTGAAAGTGTAATTGATTTAGTATTGCAATGAACATACCGCGAATCCAATACATTACGCATCCGAATGAGAATTTCGATGAGCTTGCATGGGTGCATCGCCTGCACGAGAATGGCGTGAGCTGGATTCAACTGCGTATCAAGGAAGACGACTTTATTCAACGGTTTCCGCAAAAGCACTTCCTGGTTTCATTTCACGAAATCGCCGATAGAATGCGTGCCATGACCCAAGCGCTGGGGATGCTGCTGACGATCAATGACGAAGCCGAAGTGGCGCGGTTCAGCAACGCCGACGGGCTGCATGTTGGACAGGAAGATTTGCATCCCGCAGAAGCGTTGGCACAGATCGAATCGGGTAAAATACTGGGTGGAACGGCAAATTCCATCCCCGAAATAACGCGCTTTTCGAATGTGCCGATGACGTATTTCGGTGTGGGGCCTTTTCGTTCTACGACGACCAAATCAACACTCAAACCGGTGCTGGGACTGGAAGGTTACCAACAGATCATTGATTTTTTAAAAGCTGAAAACAATCCGGCTCCGGTTTATGCCATCGGCGGAATAGAAGCCGCCGATGTGAATGATATTTTAGCGACCGGTGTTTACGGCATTGCCGTTTCCGGGGCATTTTTTAATGAACGGCACAGTGCGGAGGCAATCCGCGCATTTGTCGATAAAATAGAGGCGTATGAGCTTACAGTTGGGAGATAAAACATTTACATCGCGGTTGTTTACCGGAACGGGTAAATTCAGTGCAAACGAAGTGATGGAGCAGGCGCTTCTGGCGAGTGGTTCTGAATTGATAACCGTTGCACTCAAACGCGTTAGGCATACGCTGGATGACGATATTCTGAGACATGTCCAGCATCCGCATCAGCACCTGTTGCCGAACACTTCCGGCGCGCGAACAGCCAAAGAAGCTGTTTTTGCCGCGCAATTATCACGTGAGGCCTTTCAAACCAACTGGCTCAAGCTTGAAATTCATCCCGATCCGAAATACCTGATGCCCGATCCGATCGAAACGCTGCTCGCTGCTGAAGAGCTGGTAAAAGAAGGGTTTATTGTGCTTCCGTACATTCACGCCGACCCGGTTTTGTGTAAACGGCTGGAAGATGTGGGTGTTGCGGCTGTCATGCCGCTGGGTGCCGCTATCGGTTCCAACCAGGGATTGCAAACCAAGGCATTCCTGCGAATGATTATCGAACAGTCGTCGGTGCCGGTCGTGGTCGATGCGGGGATCGGAGCGCCTTCTCATGCTGCAGAAGCAATGGAAATGGGGGCTGACGCGGTACTGGTGAATACGGCTATCGCTGTCTCGGGTGATCCTGTAGGAATGGCGCGCGCTTTCAAAATGGCCGTCGAAGCAGGGCGTTTGGCTTATGAATCAACCCTGGCGGCTCCGCAAACCTCAGCAATTGCAAGCAGTCCTTTAACCGGTTTTCTAAATGAGATCTGATCGCTCTTTCCTGGATGTTTTTGAACAGCTCGATTGGGAAACGACCAAACAATCGATTTACGGCAAAACCGAAGCCGACGTCAGGCGTGCGCTTTCCAACCCTGTAAGAACACTGGAAGATTTTAAGGCGCTGATCTCGCCCGCTGCCGCACCTTTCCTGGAGGAAATGGCGCAAAAAAGCCACGAGCTTACCTTGCAGCGTTTTGGTAAGACGATCAATATGTACATCCCGCTATACTTATCGAACGAATGCCAGAATATCTGCACTTATTGCGGATTCAGCCTTGATGTTGATATTGCCAGGAAAACACTTTCCGATGCGGAAATTCACGCCGAAGCCCGAATTGTGAAAGAAAAAGGCTACGATCATTTACTGCTCGTTACCGGTGAGGCAAACAAAACCGTCGGGTTGCCTTATTTCAGGAATGCCATTCGGTTGCTGAAGCCCTATTTTTCGCAGCTTTCGATGGAAGTGCAGCCGCTGGACGAAGCAGAATACAAAACCCTGGTTGATGACGGACTGTACGCTGTTTTGGTGTACCAGGAAACGTATCACAAAGCCGATTACAAGCTGCATCACCCGAAAGGGAAGAAGTCAAATTTCAATTACCGTCTTGACACGCCCGACAGGCTGGGCAGGGCGGGAGTACATAAAATCGGGCTGGGCGTATTGTTTGGCCTCGAAGATTGGCGAACGGATACTTTTTTCTGTGCCGCGCACCTGGATTATCTCGAGAAAACCTATTGGAAAACCAAATATGCCGTTTCATTTCCGCGTTTGCGTCCCTGCGCCGGTGGCGTAGAGCTAAAATCAGTAATGACAGACCGCGATTTGGTGCAGCTGATCTGCGCTTACCGCCTGTTTAACCAGGAAGTGGAGTTGTCGATGTCGACCCGGGAATCTGCAGTTTTCAGGGATCATGTTATCCAATTGGGAATTACCTCTATTTCGGCCGAATCGAAAACGGACCCGGGCGGATATGCTTCGCCGAATGAAAACCTGGAGCAATTTGAAATCGATGATACGCGCTCGACCGAAGATTTCACCGAAGTGATCCGATCGAAGGGTTATGAGCCCGTTTTCAAGGATTGGGATTGGGCGTTGACGCATCATGCTGAATAAACGAACGAAGATCGAGCAGAAAGTCTATATCTTCTTCAATCTTATTCCCGATTACGATCACGTTCGCGCCGGCTTTCTGCATTTCCGAAACAGCTTCTACAGAACGTATTCCTCCGCCAACAATCACCGGTGAAGGCAATGTCGACTTGATTTCCTTTACCAGAGCTATTGGTACATGCTGATGGGCGCCGCTTCCGGCATCAAAATAGATGATTCTTTGTCCCATCAAATGGCCTGCGATGGCCGTTTGGCGTGCAATTGAGAGCTGTTCCCGCGGAATCGGCGTGGTCTGGCTTACATACGCTACGGAGGTTAGTTTTCCGCCGTCTATTAATATGTAGGCAGTCGGGATGACTTCGATATTCATTCCCAGTACTTCTTCGGCGCACTGAACATGATGGCCGATCAGAAAATCTGGGTTGCGTCCGGAAATCAGGTTCAGGAACAGCAATGCATCTGCTTCGGCCGAAAGCTGGTGGCTCGCTCCCGGGAACAACAGCACCGGAATGGAGCTGTGCTGCTTGATAACGCCCACAACGCGTTCGATGTCTTTCCGGTGAACGGTACTTCCGCCAACAAAGAAAAAATGAATCCCCGCAAAATCGGCTTTGCGCACCAGTTCGATCAGCGCCTGCTTATCCGTGCTTTTTTCCGGATCGATCAACAGGGCAATCTGGCCGGTTTGTTTACTTATCTGTTCGAGTAGTGTCAATTTGCTGCGGTTTTTCTTTACTTGAATTGCAAGTTATTAAATATTGTTTAAATGACTGGTAAATTAGTTCATACTCGTGTAAAACATCGTATTGATGAATGGTTCCGTAAAAACGATCGCCTTCCTTTCGGATAATAAGGTCGTGGCTGAAATGAACGCCTTTCCGGTCGGCCAGTTTAAACAGCGTCTCTTTAAAGGACCACAGCAGCGACATGTCAAAAATGCTGGAAGTATCAAAAAAGTCTTTTTCGGAAGGATGAATGAACTTAGGGTGCAGCAGTTGCGCTTTTTCGCGGATTGATTCGACGTCCAGCCCGACATTAAAATCCATTGAATGTGCCAAGGCAACCAGTCCGTGTGTATGTGAAAGCGAGATAAACCCCCTGTCCTTTATATAAGGTGAGCCGAATTCGTTGTAATAAATCTGCTCGCATCCGAAGACAGAAGTACGGAGTGAGCGGGATGCGGCAAACTCCAATCGCTTCGCTTCGTGACCGATGGAATGAAATTTCGAAATTTCTTCGGCGGTTAAATCACTTAAATATGTATCTGCCTTATTTTCATCCACTTCCATTAAATAAATGGAAAAGTCACTTTGCATAATAATTTGGACACATGACATGGCGCGAAAATAATCATTGTGGTCTGATTCAAAACGTAGACTTGTATAAAATGACTGAAAATAGCCACTTTCGGGGCTTTTGCCCGAATTTTATTGTTATACATTTGTTAATGTAAGTTAAGTAAAAAACGAAGTGAATTCTTTTTTAAGAAATGTTAACACATCGATTTTTTCTATATTTACGGGCTTTGTTACAAACTTAAAAGGTGTAAAATTAAACTGTACTTATGTTACGAAAACTCAACTTGTTGCTTGCAAGTATCTTGTTGACAGTGTTTTACGGGTATTCTCAATCTGGTTTGGGAACGATCCGTGGTACCATTGTAGACAAGGAAAGCAAGGAGGCGCTCTACGGATGTATTGTCGCTATCAAACAAAATGGAACAGTTAAAGGGAATGCGACCACCGATTTCGATGGTAAATTCCAGATTAACTCCATTACGCCTGGATCGTATGATGTTGAAATCAGCAATCCGGGTGAAGGTTATCAGCCGTCGGTTACTACAGGGGTAGTAGTGTCGTCTGATCGAATTACGTTCCTTGACGACCTGGTTTTAGGTAAGCCGGAAAGTGCCAAGGATATTGAAGAAGTAGTAGTAGTTGCTTACCGTGTGCCGCTCATCGAACGTGATGGTGGTCCTTCAGGAGGTAGAGTAACGCGCGAGGACATCGCCCGATTGCCGGTACGTTCGGCAGCAGGTGTGGCTTCTACCATTGGTGGTGTAAACACCAACGAGGGTAATGGGGAGATCTCCGTGCGTGGTTCGCGTTCAGACGGTACTTACTTCTACATCGACGGTATTAAGGTACGTGGTTCATCCAACCTTCCTAAATCGGCCATTGAAGAAGTAACTGTAATCACGGGTGGTCTTCCGGCCAACTATGGTGATGCAACAGGTGGTATCATCTCTGTAACAACGAGAGGTCCTTCGGCGAAATACTTCGGTTCATTGGAAGCGGTAACTTCAGGATTCTACTTTAAAGGAAGCGATCCTGACGGTTATGACGGAAAAGTGATCGGATTGGATAAATTCGGTTACAACCTTGTAGAAGGTTTGATTTCCGGTCCGCTTTGGATGCAGAAAGATTCTACCGGTAAAAAGACAAAACCGCGTCTAGGGTTCTTCCTTTCAGGAAACCTTACAGACGAGTTGGACAACCGTCCGTTGAATGGCGGAAGCTACCGTGTGAAAAAAGAGGTGCGTGATGCATTGCTTGAAAACCCGCTTAGCCCTACATCAACAGGAACAGGTACATTCCACAATACAAGCTTCCTGCGTAAAGACGACTTTGAAAAAGTAGATTGGCGTATGAATGCCCGTAACACTACGATTTCTGCTTCGGCAAAAATTGACGTGAATACAGGGCCATCCGTTAACCTTACTTTCGGTGGTTCATTGAACTACAACTATGGTAATGCTTATTCCTACTCCAACTCGTTGCTGAACTTCACCAACTTTGGTAAGACAAACACCCTTGACTGGCGTGTATACGGTCGTTTTACACAGCGATTCTCTAATAAAGAAGAAGGAAGCAGCTCTAAAATCAAATCTGCGTTTTATTCCATCATGGTCGATTTCTCTAAGTCGAAATCAGAAGCGTATGATCCGAAGCACAAATTCAATCTGTTCAACTACGGTCACGTTGGTAAATTCGTAACAACACGTCGTCCGTCTTATGAGTTTGATAGCAAAACATTGCAATATGTGCACAATGGTTTCCGTGATGTCCTGGTAGACTTTACACCTTCTGAAACAAACTCGGCGCTTGCGGCTATTACGGCTCAGTACTATGATATCTACGCGGGCGATCCGATCGGAAACTATGAAAACCTTTTACAGATCCAGCAAGGTAATGCTTTGAGAAACGGTGACGTTCCTAACTCCGTTTACGGAATCTGGAGCAACATCGGTACACCTTACAACTATTTCCAGAAAACTGAGAACGACCAGTTCCGTGTAACCGGTTCAGGTTCTGTAAACATCGGTGACCACTCGATCTCACTTGGTTTCGAGTACGAGCAACGTTGGGATAGAGGCTGGACAGCAGGAAACAGCGGTCCGATCGGTATCTGGGAAATTGCACGTCAGTACACTAACTTCCACATCAGTGAGTTGGATACATCACAATTCACAGTGGCAGATTCAGGATCATTCCAGAAAATCACTTACGAACGTTTGAACTCAGGTTATGCTTATTCTCACGGTGGCCAATACGGTGGCGTGAAAAACGGCGATAACCAGACATTCTTTGATTTCAACCTGCGTAACAAATTGGGACTGAACCCTGCAGGAAACGATTTCATCGATATCGACCAGTATGATCCGAACCTGTATGACTTCGGCATGTTCGCTCCGGATGAATTGTTTAACGGAGGTAACAACTTTGTTGAGTACTGGGGTTATGACCATACCGGTGAGAAGGTTCGCGGAAACACCGACATCGACAAATACTTTAACGAGTATGACGAAAACGGAAACTACAAGCGTTTCATCGGAGCGTTCCAGCCGGTATATATTTCCGGTTATGCAATGGATAAATTTGCCTTCAACGATATCGTATTCAACGTGGGTGTTCGTGTCGATGTATTCGATGCAAACCAACCGGTGTTGAAAGACAAGTACTTATTGTATACGGCAAACAACGTTGCTGAAGCAAAAGCGATCCGTGACCAGGACCCGATCACCAATGACTGGGTTGTAATTCCTGAGTCTATTTCTGACGAGGCTACCGTTTACGTAAACGATGTAAACAACCCTACTCAGATCAATGGATTCCGTGAAGGTGATACCTGGTACGATGCAAACGGTATCGTTACGGAAGACCCTAAAACAATCCGTGGTGCCGCCGGTATCTCTCCTTGGCTGAAAAACCCGGGAGCAGCTGCTACGCAAACCATTTCTTCCGATGCATTTGAAGATTACAAGCCGCAGATCAATGTAATGCCACGTATCGCATTCTCATTCCCGATCTCGGATGAGGCGTCGTTCTTTGCTCACTATGATGTATTGACAAAACGTCCTACAACAGCTGCACGTTTCAACCCGATCGATTACCAATTCATCGAGTCGCGTTCAAACGTCATCAACAACCCGAACTTGTTGCCGGAGAAAACCGTTGACTACGAACTTGGTTTCCAGCAGGTATTGACAAAGACATCTTCATTGAAGATTTCAGCTTTCTACCGTGAGCAGCGTAACAACGTTCAGTTGATCAACGTATTCGAAGCATATCCGAACACTTACAAAACATTCGGTAACCGCGACTTCGGTACAGTAAAAGGTATCACGATCTCTTACGATATGCGTCGTACAGGAAACATCCGAATGACAGCTGCCTACACATTGCAGTTTGCTGACGGTACAGGTTCCGATGCAACATCTGCTTCAGGTCTGATCAATGCAGGTCTTCCTAACCTGCGTAACATCTTCCCTTACTCGTATGACCAGCGTCACGCTTTCGCGATCTCATTGGATTACCGTTACGGAGAAGGTGCTGACTACAATGGTCCGATGATCGGCGATGTGAAAATCCTTGAAAATACAGGTTTGAACATTTTGACAAACATCTATTCAGGAAACCCTTACTCTGCTCAGAACGAGATTACAGGTGAAGGATTGCTTTCTCCGAATACTGCAGGTTTGACAGGTACTACAAACGGATCTCGTCTTCCTTGGCAGTACCGTTTGGATGTTCAGCTAGACCGTACATTTAACATCGAATTTGGTAAAGAAGGAAAGAAAAAAACAACTTTCTTGAATGTTTACATTCGTGCTACCAACCTTTTGAACCAAATGAACGTTCTTGGTGTTTACAGAGCTACGGGTAACTGGGATGATGACGGATATCTTGCGGCAGCGCAGTACCAGACATCAATCCAAAACCAGTTGGATGAGCAGTCTTTCAGAGATTACTACGCTATGAAAGTTCAGAATCCATTCAATATTAGTTCTCCAAGAACAATTCGCTTAGGGGTTAAGTTTGATTTCTAAGACAATAAATGAACTTGTATGAAACGAAAAATTAATTTTATAACGCTTGGAGTTGCGATGTTAACCATAGGTTCAGCCTTCGGTTACAATGAAAACTTCGGTAAGAGCAAATCAGGGGTTCAGGACAAACCTGTAGCTCAGACGCGTGGGGCCAACTGTGCTCCGGCAAACTACCGTCTGACAATGAGCTTCAACGATGTTAGTTGTCAGTTGGAAACTGGGGGACTTTTGTTCCTTGATCGTGCAAACGGTGTTGCAACATACCGTGTTCCTAAAACAGGTGATGCGACTGCTATTTATGCAGCTTCACTTTGGATGGGGGGTACGGATGTGAACGGTCAGTTGAAATTGGCTGCGGTTACTTTCCGCCAGGATGGTAACGACTTCTGGCCTGGTCCACTGACTACCAACGCCGGTTCCGGTAACTACAACCCATTGGTTCCACAGGCTGACAACACTGTACACGATTATGGTGATGCCAACGTTGATCCTACGGTATGTGCTACATACGACAACATCTTTTCTATTCGTAAAGCTGAAGTTGTAGCATTCATTACCTGGTGGGAGTGTAACAACCCGAACCCGTTCAACCCGAACTTTGAAGGTTGCGAAGAGGTTGAGGCTCCGGACAATGAAGTATTGGCACGTATCAACGCATGGCCAGGGAATGGTAACATTACCCTGAACCAGGATCCGTTCCTTGCTCCTTATTATGACCGTAACCAGGATTTGTACTACAACGCTTTGGATGGTGACTACCCTTGGTACGATGATATCCTTGGACGTGACGATATCGAGTGTGGCGTTGACCGTCGTATCTCTTTATTCGGTGATGATACACATTGGTGGGTATTCAACGATAAAGGAAACATTCACTCTGAGTCAGGTGGTCAGTTTATCGGTATGGAGATCAGAGCCCAGGCTTTCTCCTTCGCAACCGATGATGAGATCAACAAAATGACGTTCTACAACTACGAGTTGATCAACCGTGGTACACAAACATTGTACAATACCTACTTTGCACAATACGTGGATAGTGACCTGGGTAACTACAACGATGACTACGTTGGTTGTGATGTTACCCGCGGACTTGGTTACATCTACAATGGTGACTTAAATGACGAGACACAATCCGGTAGAACAGGTTACGGGCAAAATCCTCCGTCACTTGGAATCGACTTCTTCGAAGGTCCTTACCAGGATGCTGACGGACGCGATAACGTAGGTCCTGTAACGGATCCAATCACAGGAGTGGTTACGACACCTACCGTTGCTGCTGCAATTGCTGATACAGGTATTGTTTACAAAGGTTTGGGTATCGGTTACGGTGACGGAATCGCTGATAACGAGCGTTACGGTATGCGTTTGTTCAAATACTATACAAGTAACGCTGCTCAGTCGCAATCAGATCCAAGTAGTGCTGCCCAGTTCTACAACTATATGCAGGGTCTGTGGCGTTTTGGTGACGCTTCTTACTATGGTGGTACAGGATTCAGCCCTTCTTCAGGTGTGACGACTATCCTTGCTAACTACATGTTCCCTGGTGATTCCGATTCATTGGATTGGGGTACTGCTGGTATCGACCCGGGATTTGACTGGTCGGAGTTTGACCCGCAAGGAAACGGTGGAGCAAGTAACCCGGCAGGTGACCGTCGTTTCGTTCAATCTGCAGGTCCTTTTACATTGCGTCCGGGTGCGGTTAACAACATTACTGTTGGTATCGTGTTTGCTCGTAGCAACGAAGGAAGTATCTTCGCTTCAGTAGAAGCGTTGAAGCGTGCCGATACAAAAGCACAGGCTTTGTTCGACAACTGTTTCCGTATTTTGGAACCGCCTCACGCTCCTGTATTGACTATCCAGGAATTGAACAATGAGCTGATCCTGATGCTCGATAATCCTTCACAATCAAACAACAAAAACGAGCAGTACATCGAAGAAGACAAGATCAATATCGATCCTAGCTTTACAGATCGTTTCTACCGTTTCGAAGGATACCAGATTTTCCAGATGATCAATGATGAAGCAACTGTTGCTGATATCCAGGATGAGACAAAAGCTCGTCTGGTAGCACAGTGTGATATCAAAAACGGCGTCGATCGTTTGGTGAACTTCGAGTTTGACGAAGAACTTGGATTCTCTATCCCGGTTGAAAAGGTAGACGGTGAGGATAATGGTATCCGCCATACGTTCCGTATCACAGAGGATTTATTCGCAAGTGGTGCAAGAACATTGGTAAACCATAAAACGTACTATTACATTGCTGTGGCTTACGGTTACAACAACTTCAAGGATTACGATCCGAATGATCAGACGAAACTGGATGGTCAGAAATTGCCTTACCTGCGTTCTCGTATCAACGCAGACGGAACACCATTGTTGGCAATGCCTGCAGTACCTCATAATCCTGCTCCTGAGTTGGGTGGTACCGTACAAAATGCTACGTATGGTCAAACACCACGCATCACGCGTTTGGACGGATTCGGTAACGGTAACAATGCGTTGGAACTGACATCTGCTTCAAGAGACGAAATCCTTGCTACAGGTTACATGGAAGATCCTGAGTACGATTACGGAGGTGGTCCGATCAATGTTAAGGTGGTGGATCCACTGAACCTTGTAGGCGGTTATTTCGAGTGTAAATTCCGAGACTATACGGATATTGATACTGCAAGCTGGGTGATTTACCGTTACGATCAGAAAGGTGGCAGCATCATTGACTCGGCTTCTTCTGAGACTACGATTGCAATGGACAATGAGCAAATCATTCCACGATGGGGTGTTTCGGTTCAGATTTATCAGAATCAGCACTATGTTCCTTCGGGTTCTGGTAACGAGGCTGCGAAATATGCCGATCCGATCTCTTCTTCGTATGAATTTGCAGATTCATCCAAGCGCTGGTTATCTTTTGTGCCGGATGACGCACAAACGTTCCCGACCAACTGGATTCGTACGGGAACTTACTCTCCTGACCAAACAACAGAATGTGATCCGCTTCCGGATGACTACCTGAACCCATGCTGTTATACAGACGAGGTTGGTAAAGATCCGAAAGAGCTATATAGCAAATTGCTGGGTGGTGGTATGGCGCCGCATCGTGTAACAGGTTACCAGTGTGATTTCATGCCGCTGGCTTACCCTGCAAGCTTTGTATCGTTCTCCGGTTCACGTGCAAGAGCAAGTATCTCGTTCCTTCCAAGTGTTGATATCGTGATCACAAACGACAAGTCTAAATGGACACGTTGTGTGGTTGTAGAGCTTGGCCGTGACCAGAACCTGAACGTAGGTGGTGGTAAACCGGGTGAATTGCGCAAATCTCCTTCCGTTGATAAAAACGGTAAGAAATTGGGCGATGCCGGTTACAATGCAAGTGAAGTGACGCAGACCCAAGGTATGGGTTGGTTCCCGGGTTATGCTATTGACCTTGAAACAGGAGCGCGTTTGCACATGGCATTCGGTGAGAACTCTTTCCTTGGTGGTGAAAACGGTGCAGATATGATCTGGAACCCTACATCAAACATCGTGGATAACAACGGAACTCCTGTAATGGGTGGTCAGCACCCGATCTATGTGTTCGGTTACAAAGTTGGTTACGGATCATTCCAGACACCATCATTGTACTACGATGGAACAAATGACTGGGTTTACGATCAGTATGCAGCTGCTACGACAACTACTTACGGTGACTTGTTCGAAAGCTTGACATGGATTTTGAATCCTGTGTTGGCCGAAGATCATGATGTATTGGAAACAGATGTAACGATCAAAGCACGCGTTAATAAGGAGTACAAAAACTGGACTGCTACCGGTCAGAACGGTGGTAAGCCAATGTACGGCTGGAGTATGGATGATATCAAAACAACAACCGCAAGCCAGGAGCAATTGGCAAGCGTGTTAGACATCATCAATGTTGTTCCGAACCCTTATTATGCATTCTCTGAGTACGAACGTACGCGTTTGGATAACCGTGTGAAAATCACGAACCTTCCTGACCAGTGTACGGTTACCATTTACAACGTAAGCGGTAAGTTGATCCGCTCATTCAAGAAAGACAATCAGGTTACCTCGATTGACTGGGATTTGAAGAACTCAAAAGGTATTCCGATTTCGAGCGGTATCTACATTATCCATGTGGATGTGCCGGGCGTCGGAGAGAAAATTGTGAAGTTCTTCGGTGGTATGAGACAGATCGACTTAGAGAATATTTAATCTTTACTTCTTAAGCAAAGACTATGAAAAGAATGAATAAAATCTTAAAATATACGGCAGTTGCCGGAGCAGTGTTGAGCTGCTCCGGGCTCTTCGCCGGAAATGAAGATCGTGTCGGTTCTGCCGGTGCTTCTCAAATGCTCATCAATCCATGGGGGCGAAGCAGCGCTATCGGTGATGCCGGGATCTCTCATGTGAACGGGTTGGAGGCTACGTTTACCAATATTGCCGGTTTGGCTTTTACGGATAAGACACAGATCAAATTCGACTACACTAACTGGTTGGGCGGTGCCGGAATTGGTTTGAGCAGTGCAGGTATTGCACAGCGCGTTTCCGAGTCAAGCGTATTGGCTGTTTCAATCCAGTCGTTGAACTTCGGTGATATCGACATCACAACGGTAGACCTTCCTGAAGGTGGAATCGGGGTTTTCAGCCCGCGTATGAACATCTTCAACTTAGGTTATGCACGCAGTTTCTCTTCCAGCATTTATGGTGGGGTGAACTTCAAAGTGATCAGCGAGAACATTTCAAACCTGAAAGCAAACGGGATTGCATTTGATGCAGGTATCCGTTATGTGACAGGTGAGCAGGACCAGGTGAAATTTGGTATTGCATTGAAAAATGTTGGTCCGGTGATGCGTTACAAAGGTGACGGTTTGTCTACCGAGGTAAACTACCTGAACGATGGTAACATTGCTACTTTGGAGCAGCGTTCCGCTACTTACGAATTGCCTTCGTTGTTGAATATCGGTGGATCTTACGATTTCATCTTCAATGAAAACAACAAGCTGATTGCAGCTTTAGGTTTTTCTGCCAACTCTTTCCAGTACGATCAGTACCGTGTAGGTTTGGACTACGGAATGACCACTGAAAAAGCGGCCTTCAACGTACGTGCAGGTTATGTGATCGAGCGCAAGATGTTTGATACGGACAACCAGGCAAACGCGATGTCAGGTTTGACAGCAGGTTTTTCTGCCGATGCATTGGTAGGTAAAAACAAATCTGCTTTGGGCTTGCAATACGCTATGCGTCTGGCAGGTAAATTTGGAGTTGTTCATACATTTGGTGTAACAATCAGTTTGAAATAATCCCAAGAAACGTTATATTTGCTTAACAGGAGAGTCCAATGGGCTCTCTTGTTGTTATATATAGCCGAACAAAAGTTAATAGATATGTCAGAATTTGCTTACTATACAGAAGAAGGATTAAAGAAACTGAAGGATGAACTGCACGATATGAAATCGGTGCAACGCCCGATGATTTCCGAGCAAATAGCAGAAGCCAGAGACAAAGGCGATCTATCTGAAAACGCCGAATACGATGCAGCGAAAGAAGCACAGGGCTTGCTTGAAATGAAGATTTCCAAATTGGAAGAACTGATTTCCAAAGCCCGCGTAATCGATAACTCGACCATCGACAATTCCAAGGCATTCATCCTGTCTACGGTTTCCATTAAGAACGTTTCCAATGGTATGGAAATGCAGTATACACTGGTGGCGGAAAGTGAAGCTGATCTGAAAGCGAAAAAGATTTCGGTTGATTCTCCGATCGGGAGAGGCTTGTTGGGTAAGAAGGTAGGCGACATTGCCGATATCCAGACACCTAACGGGATCATGCAATTTGAAATCATTGATATTACGCGCTGATGGCAACACTTTTTTCCAGGATCGTAGCGGGTGAGATTCCTTGCCACAAGGTAGCTGAGAACGATCGCTTTTTGGCGTTCCTTGACATCATGCCCCTCCGTAAGGGCCACGTTTTGGTGATTCCGAAAACAGAGGTCGATTATATCTTTGATATGGAAGATGACTTACTGGGTGAAATGATGGTGTTTTCCAAAGCCGTTGCGCATAAAATAAAAGCCGTATTTCCGTGCAAGAAGGTTGGTGTCTCCGTAATCGGTTTGGAAGTGCCTCACGCGCATATTCACCTCATTCCGATGAACCAGGTCAGCGACATGAATTTTGCGCAGGAGAAGCTTTCTTTGAGCGCCGAAGAGCTAAGCGACATTGCTGAACGTATCCAACAAGCTTAACAACAAGAAATAACGTTGTAAAGGATCTCCGAAATGAGGTCCTTTTTTTATTAATGAGTTTTGTAGTTCCTAAGTTTTCCAGTTAGTGAGTTTCAAGTTATAAACTGATAAACTGATAACTCTTTCACTCACCAACTTATTAACTCGTTACTTTTTCTTGGTTGTAGGTTTCTTCTTTTTAGGCTTCGGGTTGCTGGTAGCGTATTTGTCTTCTTTCGAAACGGTGATGCGCTTTTTGAGTACGTAATGCTGGCAGTTTTTGTAGACATTCAACGTTACGGTATAGGTCCCCGATTTCTTATAATAATGCTTCGGGTTCAGTTTGCGCGACGTACTGCCGTCGCCGAAATCCCATTTCACATCCGGGCAATTCCTGGTTTTGTTGCTCACCGTGATATTGGTCCATGATTCGGCGATGTCAAAATTCAATACCGGAGGGATTTCCAATGCCGGATGCTGGATGGTATCCAGGTTGTAGACGTCCATGTTGTTGAGCACCACTTTTTCGGCCACACGTTCAATAGGAGAAACCACTGACAACGGCACGCGTTCCGGGGCTGTACCGCCACTTGGACTTTCCTTGAAAACACTGGCATAAAACGTACAGGCGGCAACAAAACTTCCGCTTGGGTTCGGGTGCTCTTTATCGGGCACATATAAGTTGATTTCCGGGTGTGACTGGCGTACCTGCTGCCATACCATTCCCACAGGAGCGATCGGGTACTTGAATACACGGTTGAGCTGGAAATAGCCTCGCTTGACGTTTTCCTGCATTTTTTCGTACGTATTGTTGCGTTCATCGGCAGCATAGCCATCTGCATAACCCCAGGTCATGTAAAAATAGATACTGGCGCAAGGGTTGTAACGCTCAATGCTGTCAGTCAGGATTCGCACATACGGAATGGTTTCCGTAGCAATTGTGGCAGAATCCTGTGCCAGTTCGCGACTAAAACCCTGGATAAAGACCACATCCCATTTGCGGGATTTGATTTTTTTAAATGTCGAAGCACGGTCTGTATGCTCTTTTAGGGTACTTCCGCTTACGGCAATGGAATCGGCGTACACGTTTTTACCTTTCGATTTGGCCAGGTGCTCAAAAATCTTGGGCATGTTGTTGTAATGCGTGTAGCTGTTGCCGATAAACAGGACATTTAGCTGCTGCGAATAAGCGGCTGATTGCAGGCAGATGAAAAAAGCTAAAAGTGAAAGTATGCGTTTCATGGTTGGTCTTCTATGCTGATTTTGGACGTTTCCAGGGTAAAACGGTTGCTAAAATTTTATTGTAGACCACCCGAAGCTGGTCAATGTATTTCGTGAAAACAATGAACAAAATGATGAACAGCAGGGCGCCCAATGCAGCTTCGTAGGGCGTCAGGCTTTGACTGAACAGGCGGTTCAACCCCAGACCTGTGATGGCACCATACAGAACAATCATGTGCACAATGTAGATGGAAAGCGTATTCTGCCCGATTTTCAGGAACAGGTTTTGCTTCACTTCTCCGATGAGTTTTTCCACGATCATTAATACTCCTAATACCATAAATACCATGCCGACTTTATACATGATCCAGTTCATGGTAATGTTTTTGAATTTGATGTCGCCGATAACCGATGAAACGATCCAGTCTACGGTGCCCAGGATTTGGTCCGTAAGGAAAAAGCAAAGCGCCCCGATTGTGATAAAGACAAAGGCAAAGCGCCAACGCTGCACATATTTACTGAAATCGTGGAGCCAGCAGCCAATCATCGCTCCGATCATGGTAAAGCCCATGTTGGGTACGATGGGGAAAATAGCCCGGTCACTTGGGCCATGGAACATATTCTGAATAAAATCGGGCGCATTTTTCGGCCAGCCTTCGCCGGGCGGCAAGGTATTGAGCTCCATCCCGAAAAAAAACAAGGTCATACCGGCCAGCAGGAAATAGATCCATAGCGGGATGCGTTTGATCAGCTTGTACAGTCCGAAAATCAACAAGATCATCCCAATTCCCATCCCGATGCATTGCAGTACGTGGAAGGCGCGTGGTTGCAGTACATACCCCCAGAACAGCAGTTCCAGCACACGTGTAGCACCTTTTCGGACGCGGATGTTTTTGGAATATGGAATGTTGCGGTCCATCAACATCAGGTAGACGAAGATCAGTCCGGTTACCGTAAGAAAGATAGGCGAAGTAAACCCACGGATAAACAACCATGTTGCATAAACCGGGTGATTGGGATCAATGTATGCAGGATCGAGCGAATCGTGTACAAAATGCCCTTCAAGCATCAGCAAAATGGCGATCGAACGCGCCATATCAATGAACTTTAATCGCGGGCGTTTTGGAGTAACTACGGTTGTTGCTTCAGACATGCATCTTATTATTAATGCCACAAAGATAACGTTTTGTGCGGAAGCAGTTAAAATCCGAAAAAAGAGAAATCAGTCAGTCGCTGTGGAAGAATACTCAACCAGGGCAACGATTTTCAGGATTTTCCCAACCTCTTTTCATCCACACACGTTCTTCATGGTAACCTGAAACAAATAAGAGGCTCCGGTTTAGATCGATCAATTGTGAACCTCTCCTATCAGACTAAATAGCAACAATTATGAGAAAGATGTTACAACTAGTAACAACAGGACTATTCCTGTTGTCGGTCACCGCTGTGCTCGGTTATAACGATGATCATGGGAAGAGTAAAGCCGGAAATTCGAATAAACCGAAACCGGTAGCTCAGACACGCGGAGCCAATTGTGCTCCGGCCAATTACCGGCTCACGATGGATTTTAACGACGTCAGTTGTCAGCTCGAAACAGGCGGACTTTTGTTCCTCGACCGGGCCAATAACGTGGCAACCTACAAGGTACCCAAAACCGGAGATGCAACAGCTATCTATGCGGCTTCGCTATGGATCGGCGGTACGGATACCAACGGACAACTAAAGCTGGCGGCTGTCAGATTCCGGTCGGATGGAAACGATTTCTGGCCGGGGCCGTTGACGGTCAATTCCGGAAGCGGGAATTTTACACCGCTTATTCCACAGGGAGACAATGCCCGCCGCGACTACGGGGATGCCAACGTAGACCCGATGGTTTGTGCCACATTCGACAATATTTTTACCATTCGCAAGGCAGAAGTCATCGCATTCATTACCTGGTGGGAATGCGATCCGGGTAATGTACCCAACCCTGATCCGGTAGCCTGTGCCGATGTTCAAATGCCCGATAATGAAGTGATGGCCCGGATCAATGCCTGGCCCGGAAACGGAAATACAACCCTGAACCAGGATCCGTTTTTAGCTCCGTATTATGACCGAAACCAGGATTTGGTATACGATCCAGCCGATGGTGACTATCCCTGGTATGATGATATTTTGGGGCGAAATGACATCGAATGTGGCGTGGATCGACGAATTTCGCTGTTCGGTGACGAAACGCACTGGTGGGTGTTCAATGACAAGGGGAACATCCACACCGAATCGGGCGGACCGGGAATCGGGATGGAGATACGGGCGCAGGCCTTCTCGTTTGCTACCGATGATGAGATCAACAAAATGACATTCTTCAACTACGAGCTCATCAACCGCGGAACACAGACATTGTACAATACTTATTTCTCGCAATACGCCGACGTGGATTTGGGCGGAAATGCCGATGATTATGCCGGCTGTGACGTGAGCCGCGGGCTCGGGTACATTTACAACGGCGATCTGAACGATGAAACCCAGTCGGGGAGGATAGGTTATGGTGAAAACCCGCCGGCGGTGGGAATTGACTTTTTTGAAGGGCCTTACCAGGACCCTGACGGCATGGACAACCCGCTGGTTACAACGGGTGATCCTGCAACGCGAACAGCAACGGCCATGGCTGCCGGTGGAATTGTTTACAAAGGACTGGGAATCGGTTACGGAGACAGCATTGCAGACAACGAACGTTTTGGAATGCGGCGCTTTGTGTATTACACCGGGAATGGCCCGCAGGCACAGTCTGACCCTGAAAGTGCGTTGCAGTACTACAACTACATGCAGGGATTATGGCGTTTCGGCGATGAAATGGTGTATGGTGGAACCGGAATTGCGTCTTCACCGGGGGCGATCGCTACGATGCCTGCTGATTACATGTTTCCTGCTGATTCGGATCCATATAACTGGGGAACGCAAGGTGCAAACCCGGGAGCTAATTTCGATTGGTCGGAAGTTGATCCGCAGGGAAATAACGGTCCTGGAACAGAAGAAGGCGACCGACGTTTTGTACAATCTGCCGGACCATTCACATTGCGTCCGGGGGCTGTCAACAACATTACAGTCGGAATCGTATTTGCGCGCAGCAACGAGGGAAGCCTTTTTGCTTCGGTGGAAGCCCTGAAAACGGCTGATACGAAAGCACAGGCTTTGTTTGACAACTGTTTCCGCATTCTTGAACCACCTCATGCCCCGGTACTGACGATCCAGGAACTGAACAATGAGCTGATCCTGATGCTGGACAATCCGAAAGGCCTTTCCAACAACTACCAGCACGAACAGGAGGATTATATCGAGGAAGACAAAATCAACATCGATCCGAGCTATGCAGACCGTTTCTACCGCTTTGAAGGTTACCAGATTTACCAGCTGCGTAATGATGAAGTATCGGTAACTGACCTGGATGACATTACCCAAGCGCGTATAGTGGCACAGTGCGATGTGAAGAACGGAGTAGGACGATTGGTGAATTACGAATACGACGAAGAGGCGCAATTTTCCATCCCGATAGAAAAAGTAGACGGCGCTGATGAAGGAATTAAACATACATTCCGCATTACCGAAGATTTATTCGCCAGTGGTTCGCGCACCTTGGTGAATCACAAGAACTATTATTACCTGGCAGTAGCCTACGGTTACAATAACTACAAGGATTACGACCCGAACGATGCCACCAAGCTTGACGGCCAGAAAAAACCGTACCTGCGTTCGCGTATCAACGCCGATGGAACTCCTTTGGTTGCCACTTCGGCTGTTCCGCACAATCCTTTACCGGAATGGGGCGGTACGATCCAGGCTGCTACTTATGGTCAAACGCCACGGATCACACGACTCGATGGTTTCGGAAACGGGAACAATGCCCTGCGATTGACAGCTGCATCCGAAAACGAAATTGTTGCCAACGGGTATATGGAAGATCCGGAATACGATTACGGCGGCGGTCCGATCAACATCAAGGTTATAGACCCGCTGAACCTTGCCGGCGGTTATTTCCAATGTAAATTCCTTGACTATGACGATATTGACACGGCGCGTTGGGTGATTTACCAGTACGATAAAAAAGGCGGACAAGTGATTGATTTCGTGAGTTCGGAAGCAACGATCCAGATGGACAACGAACAGGTGATCCCAAAATGGGGGATCTCGGTTCAGATTTACCAGAAACAGCATTATTTCATTGGAGTGGGGGGTAATGAAGCTTCGAAATACACCGATCCGATCTCGTCTTCGTATGAGTTTGCCGATTCGTCGAAACGCTGGCTGTCGTTTGTGCAGGATGACGGAGCGTTGTTCCCGACCAACTGGATCAGGACCGGAACATTCTCGCCTGACCAGGCTACCGAATGTGATCCATTGCCGGATGATTACCTGAATCCGTGCTGTTACCGGGACGAAATCGGGAAAGACCCGAAAGAACAGTACAGCAAATTACTGAATGGAGGAATTGCACCGCATCGCGTAACGGGGTACCAATGTGATTTCATGCCGTTGGCTTACCCGGCGAATTTCACTTCGTGGTCGGGATCACGGGCGCGGGCGAGTATTTCGTTCCTGCCGAGTATCAAGCTGGTGATTACCAACGATCCTACCAAATGGACACGATGCGCGGTTGTTGAGCTTGGCCGTGACCCTATGCTGAATGTGGGTGGTGGTAAACCGGGTGAATTGCGCAAGTCGCCATCGGTAGATAAAGCAGGCCGTAAGCTGGGCGATCCTGGCTATAACGCCAGCGAAGTCACTCAAACAATGGGGATGAGCTGGTTCCCGGGCTACGCAATCGACCTGGAAACGGGAGCACGTTTGCACATGGCTTTTGGTGAGAACTCATTCCTGAGCGGTGAAAATGGCTCTGATATGAAATGGAACCCAACCGAAACAGTTGTCGATAATAACGGCATCCCGGTCATGGGCGGCCAGCACCCTATCTATATTTTCGGAACAGAAGTCGGGAACGGGCCTTTTTCAACACCGGCGCCTTATTACGATGGCGTGAATGATTGGGTATATGATCAATACACGGCTGCTACAACGGCTGCTTACGGCGATTTGTTTGAAAGTTTGATGTGGATCGCCAACCCGGTCTTAAGTGAGGGGCACGACCTGCGTGAAACCGATGTTACCATCAATGTTCATGTGAACCGCGAATACAAAAACCGTGTTGCAACGAACCTGAACGAAGGAAAACCGATGTACGGCTGGAACATGGATGATATCAAAACCACAACCGGTAGCCAGGAGCAGTTGGCAAACGTACTGGATTTGATCAACGTGGTACCGAATCCGTATTATGCATTCTCGGAATATGAGCGCTCACGTTTGGACAATCGCGTGAAAATCACGAACCTGCCAGACCAGTGTACGGTAACGATTTATAATGTAAGCGGTAAACTGATCCGCAGCTATAAAAAGGACAACCAGGTGACTTCGATCGACTGGGATTTGAAGAATTCCCACGGAATCCCGATTTCAAGCGGTGTCTACATTATACATGTGGAAGTACCCGGTGTGGGCGAAAAAATCGTAAAGTTCTTTGGTGGCATGCGCCAGGTGGATTTGGAAAACATTTAAGGAATTGAAAATGTAAAATTGAAAAGGGGAACCAGTTTCAATTGAATAATTGAGAATAACGTAGCATTTTTCTGAATGTTGGGTGAAAGCCGTGGTTGGATTAGAGTCTTGCCGCGGTTTTCTTTTTCACCGTCGCTATTTTTCCATTTTCAAGTACTCGGCCACTCTTTCAGCAACGTTTGCCCGGATGTTCATGTAGAACAGGCTGTAATCGGCGATGTGATAGTTTTCTGTTTTCGGATAACCTTTTTTCTTAGGCTGGTGCACCCATACCTGGAAATCGGGAGCCACTTTCGCATCTGCGACGTTCATGTCCAGTTGTTTACCGCCTCTCGGAAGCGCGCCTTTATTGAGCGCTGCGGAAGCATAACTGGTGTCGCGTTTCCATGTAAGCGGATTCACATATTCCTTTACACCGTAGCTGTTAAAGACCATCGCATTTTCCTCTCCAGGCTTCGGAGGGCGTTCCACGCTTCCCCATCTCACGGTGTGCCAGGCAACATAACAGCCTGTTTCAGAAGCATTTTCGCAGGGTTGTAAACGCGTGAAGCGTCCCTGGTTTACATCACCACCGATAAGATATGCTGCAACAAGCCGCTTTCTTAATACGCTGTCGTTTTCAAAGAAGTCGTCGATTAGGCGAATGGCGTGGTTCGTTCCCTGGCTGTGACCTGCAATGATGATAGGTCGTCCGTTGTTGTAATGATCGAGGTAATATTGAAAAGCTCTTTTGACATCGCTGTAAGCGGTAGCGAGCGCCTGTCGGCCATCCGTTCCCTGGTCGAAAAAAGCAGCGAGTGTTGCCTGCCGGTAACGTGGGGCGTACACCTTGCAGGAGGTATTAAAAACGCTGGCCTGGTTGCGCATCGTGGTTTTGTCTACTCTGTCATTCACTCGTTTATTGTCAATGGCTGCGTTCCATGATCGTTTGTCGAAATAGACCGTCGGATGCACGTAAAACACATCTACGTCAGCTGAATCCTGGTTGTTGGTATCGCCGGTTCCGCCCGGCACGAAGTCCGCGCTGTCTTTTCTGAACGGAAGCGCTGCCCAGTTCTTTTCCAGAGAATAATCAGGTTCGATTTGAGTGGTATACTGTTCTAAATCGTTTGTCGGTTTTACGGTGGCAGAAAGGAGCAGTATGAGGAATGAAGCGGAAGCCGCAAGCAGGAGTTTCATAGATTTAGTTTGACGAAAGATACTAAAAAAGCAAATTGCAGATTGACAGATTGCAGATTGGACGTAATCTGCCAATCTGCAATCTGTCAATCAAATACCTTCGCCGAGGATCATGACCCGGATCGGTTTTTCAAATCCTTCGAAATATAAATCCATCGGTAGCGAGAAGATGCCGGAAGGCAAAGGTTTTAACGGGGAAATCGTGATTTCTGCGCGTTTGGAAACACCAATCACCGGGGTGAACCTGGCCTGGAACAGGGAATCGCGAATCACCACTTTTTGGATTGTCAGCGGATTATCGCTGGTATTGTAAACCGAGAATGTTTTGCTCAGCGGAGCGGTTGTACTGATTTTGCCTAAAACAATGGAGGTTGGCTCTACATCTACCAGGAAGAACAAACTGTCGGTATCCAGGTAGCTTACGCTTTGGATCTCGATCTTTCGTTCGCGTGCCGCGGCTCTTGAGAAAACCGAGTTTTTCAAATCGTTGGGGTTGTCGCTCGTGATCTGGTCGGCAGTGTATTCCCCGAAAGGAACGCCTACTACTTCGAGTTTACCACCGTTTAATGCTGTTCCATCAAGGTAAGGGGCAAAAGCGCCATTGTCACAAACACGCAAGTGATTTACCAATGAAGCGATCCGGCGTTTCGTAAGATTGACATTGTATTCCGTTTTTGCCAGCGGACTTGCAAAACCGCGCACACTGATACGGATCCGGAATCCTTTCTCCAATTCTTCCAGCAGCAGTGTTTTGAAAAGAGCCAGGTCTTTTACACCCTGATCTACATATTCCGTGAAAAAACTCTCGATGTCTTCTTCGGCTTCGGTGATGCGGTCGCCCGAAAGCCCTTTCGAATATTCCTTTTTGTATTCGGGCAGCATCGCCGTATAATCGTTGTAACTGTCAATATAGTTGACTTTCGTGGTCGGCTCGTGTGAACGCGGATTCGGAACGTCGTTGTGGAAGTAGAGCGTTACCGGCAGGCGTTTATTGAGGTCGATCAATGTTTCACGTTTTGTTTCCGGGATGATCACCACTGGCGGCGCATACGCAAAAATATCGCTGCAGCAGGTCGGGTTTTTCGCGTATTCCACTCCCAGACGGTTACTGGAAACGAAAATGGAATCGCCTTTTTCGAAGTAGTACAAATCGTTGGCCGGGCTGTTAAACGGAAGTCCGATATTGACCGGCTCGGCAAAATTACCGTTGACCATCGGCGTGTAGTGCACATCGTAGCCGCCGAAACCGTCCCACCAAGACGAAGCGAAGTAGAGTTTCTGCTCTTCGGTGTCATACCAGGGTGCGAGCTCGTTATCAATCGTATTCACTTTCGGTACGGCGCGCACTTTCCCGAACTGGTTGCCATCGTTTTTGATCACAGAGAAATAAAGGTCCATTCCGCCTTTCCCGTCTTCCTTGTTGGAAGCAAAAAACAGCGTTTCTTCTTTTTCGAACAAAGCGATAGAAGGCATGGTTGTATTTGCGCCAGGTTCGTTGATGATATTACCAAGTAATTCAGGTTTCGACCATTTCCCGTTGCTGTAGCGTGAAACGGCGATCTGGCAGTTGAATTTCATTTCATCGCCGGTACACTGGCTAAAATAAAAACGTTTGCCGTCGAGGCTGAAGGTTCCGTTTCCGGCATGAAAACCAGCCTGTGTAAGCGCCTGGATGCGTTCGGCCTGCAACGAGATCGATGTGGAATCGTGAATCGGAAAAGTATAAAGTTGGTTTGTGTAAGTAGGATCGTAAATTTCTTCGTTCACGCCAACCGAATCAGAACGCAGCGACGACAACAGGAACAGCGAATCGACAAACCCGTGCCCGAATTCCGAATTTACCGTATTGAGTCCTTCGGGCAATTGCAGCGCATTGATTTCCAGTGTATCCTTCAACGCCGACTGCGCCCACAGGCATGATTCCAGCTCGCGCTTGGTCTTGAGGTAAGTATAATCCTTTTTGTTTTTGGCGTATTTCTTTTTGGCGCGCTTGAACAATTCGATCGCTTCAGCATAGTTGCCGTTTTGTTTTTCCATCAGCGCCCAATAGAGCAAACTGTAGGGATAAATCGCGGCTTCTTCCTTGTTGTAGACTTTTTCGTAGTAATAGGCTGCACGGCGGTAATCCTTGTAAGCACGAAGAGTTTCGGCGTATTTCCAAAGAATGCTGACCGAGTTGGAATCGATTTCCATGGCCTTTTCGTAATACGTCAACGCGTAGATGTAGTCGCCTTTCTGGTATTGCAGGTCTGCAAACTCAAGGTATTTCCCCAAGTCGTTTTGAGCCATACTTCCGAATGAAAGCAATGAAAACAGACCGATCAGATATAATCTGGACATACGCGGTGAATGGTGTTTTTCGGCTTGAACCGTGTAATGATGTAATGTGCAGATAACTCCAAACCGCCGCGAAGGTTACTGGCAGGCGTGAGTTTGGAAATATTGGTATCGTAGCTCAATGCCACCGACCAATTCTGGATTGCAACGCCGGCGCGTACAATAATCGCATCGCGGCTGCGAAACCAGATTCCGCCATCGACAGCGCGGTAAGTCCCCAGGCGATTGATAAGCGTATAGCGTCCTTGCCCACCGATCAGTAATTCGCGGTATTTTCCCTGCAGGTTGAACGACAAACCGGGTAAAACGGCCCAATCGGCGTTGATGGGTTTTTCATAGATGGCAAACAGGCTGAGCCGGCGGTCACGCAGGATTTTTTGTCCGTAAAATCCCTGGTTGGGACGATTAAGGTTAAACCCGGCGATTCCGGCGGTCAGTTTTTCATCGGCGCTTCTGTTCCACGAGTAAACGGCCCCGGTTGCCACGGCGATATTTGTCCGGGCGTCGTTGGCAAATGTTTCCTGGCTTGGCAGCGTCGGGTCGAAATTGATGCCGTTGAACTGGTTATCGAAGTAAAATTTGCTCATGTTGACCTGCCGGTAGTTCATCCCGAACTGGAGTCCAACCGAAAGGCAATGCACGGAATCGGAGCTCAGTTCCAATTGTTTGGCGACGGATCCCTGGAGCTCAATGGTTTTAAACTTTCCGTCACCTACCTGGTCGTAGAACAGAAGCAAACCACCGCTCAGGTCTTTGGCTTTCCATTTGGCATCGCCGGCTATGGCGAAGGTTGAGAAAGGTACGCTTACCTGGCGCCATTGGTCTTTGTAGTTGCCCGTAATGCGAATGTCGCCGACGAAAAGTCCGGTGTTTCCGGGATTTTGATAAAGCGGCTGGCGGTTGACGTGCGACCAGTGAATATCCTGGCCGTGTCCCCCAAAAGGAACGATCAGTAATAGTAAACCATACAGCCACGTGTTTCTCACCCGGTAAGTTTGAGTATCAAATATAACTAAAACGTAATTGCGGGGGAAGAAGTGACATGGATTTGGTATGTTTCCTGCGAATTCTATTGCTTGGGACGTGTGTTTTCTTATCCGCCTGCGGCGTATGTTTGTTTTCCCACGAATTTACATCTGCCTGTGTTGTAAGTTTTTATTGCCACAGATGACTCAATTGCCACAGATGACTCAGATGTTCACGGATTTAGCTTAACCGCCTGCGGCGTTTTATTTGTGTGCGTTAACTGCTAAGAACACCTTTTGCGGGGATGGCTCAACCATGGGAGCCGTTTAAGCGGTAAGTGCGCTGTTTTTGGAACGGGGTGTTGTTTCTTTCGCTCCGTGGCGGTATTTTTGATACAACAGATTTAAAACCCACAATAATGAAATCAACAAAATGGATGAAACCATTGCGCGTGTTTGCAGTAATCGGTTTGTTTTTGGTAACCGCTTCTTTTCAGCGTGAACAGGTTATTTCGGGTGATCTGGCCTTTTTGATCGGTGAATACGATTTCATTTGTTCGTACAACAACGAGGTAAAAACAGAAGCTTCTGCCGTTCCGGATAAATACACGTTGAAGATCACGAAAAAAAGCGAGATGATCGTTTATAAAAACGGCAAAAAGCTGGATAAATACGAGTTTTCGAGTACTAAGCTTCCTGTTTTGGATGAGTATGAATATGTGATGTTCAACAAGAGAGAACAGAACTATCCGCTCTTTTACAAAGGTGATACGGTGGTGATGCACATAACGCCTTTTGAGTATAACGACAACTATTTCCGTAAGCGAAAATGATCGCATAAAGGTTTGTAAATCCCATTTTTTTTCGTTCCTTTCAAAAGGAAATCAAGATGAATGGGATTTTTTACGCCTGATACTTCGCACTACTCACAGTATACTGACCAGGGAAAATTCATCCTTATCTGGCGTATCTCGGTAACTTTCGGTGTTCTTTTTTTCCTGTTGGGCTTTGTCATCGTTTTTGCGAATCCTTTCATGGCGGCACTCTATTTTATCATTTTCCTGATCATTTCATCCGCTGTTATTTATTTGAGGTATCAGAAGAAATATGCCCCGGTTTTTTGCGTCTATGCGATTAGTTCCAGTATCCTGATCGCCATTTCGCTTCAACTGGAAACGGGGGTGGTTCATTACCCGGAATTTTTCTGGGTTTTGGCGATCATCGTGTTTTCCTTCATCGGGCTGGAACGGAAAATGGCGATGCTGATTATGTTGTTCAACCTGTTGTCGGTGGGCGCTCATTTTGTATTCTGTGTAAACAGGAACATTGAAGTACAGCAACCACAGACCAATATGCAATTGATGGGCGGTTTCCTGGAGATTGCGGCGGCATTTTTTGTGATCGGCTATTTTTTTCATCAATACTTTCTTTTCCAGCAGCATGCCGAAACCCAGGTGAAACTGGTCAATGAAGAGCTGGCCGAGCAAAACCAGGTGATTGTGCGGAAGAACGAGGAAAACGTTGTGCTGGTAAAAGAGATCCACCACCGCGTGAAAAACAACCTGCAGATCATTGTGAGCCTGCTGCGGATGCACAGCGATGAGGTGAAATCGAAGGAAACCAAACAGCATTTCGGCGAGGCGATCAACCGGATCATGGCGATGTCGCTGATTCACCAGAATTTGTACAGCGGAAAGGAATTGTCGAACATCGATTTTGAAGGTTACCTGCGCCAGCTTTCCTATGAAATCATTACTTCGACCGGGAACGGTATCAGCTATGATTGCCGGATCCATGCTTCGGTAGACCGGATCGGGCTGAAAACCATTGTACCGATCGGGTTGCTGGTGAATGAACTGATGACGAATTCCATCAAACACGCATTTAAGGAAATGCCTTCGGGTACGATTACCATAGAGCTCAACCAGCGTCAGGATGACGTTATCACAATGCTCTATTCGGATGACGGCCATTGGCTGAATGCCAAAAAGGAACATGGCTTCGGGCTGGAACTCATTGATTTACTGACCAACCAGCTGGATGGTAAATTTGAGCGTTCAGAGAGTGTTTATCATTTTGAATTGAGTAACTTGGACCACTGAATGTTGATCAGCAATAAAACGTGACCAAGGTACTATGCGATTTTTTACTCCTGACACCTCCTTTTTCACCGAATATACCGATCGCGGTAAATACCTGCTCACGTGGCGGCTATCTCTCATTTTCGCCATCGGGTTTACGTTTCTTTCTTTTGCGCTGGTTGCGATTCATACGGTTGCATTCCTGATTTACTTTGCGGCGCTGTTGATTGCGGTGGCGGGCATGGTATATCTTCGCAAAACAAAGCGGTATAAGCACCTGTTCTGGTCGTATTCCATTGGCGGTTCATCGTTGCTGATCGTTTCGCTGTTCACGGAACCGGATACGATTCACGTAGCTGAATTTGTATGGGTATTTTCGATTGTGATCTTTTCATTCATCGGGTTGAACCGCAAAGCCGGCATCTTTTTCCTGTCGCTGAATACAGTTGCGCTCATTACCCATTTACTGGTGTTTTTCACTACGGATTTCCCGATTCGTCGTCCTGCCTGGCCGTTTGAGGCCGTGGGAATCCTGGTCGAAATAGCGTTGGGATTGTTTATGACGGGTTACCTGCTGCACCAGTATTTATTGTTCCAGGCTTATGCCGAAAAGCAGCTGATCCTTGCCAACCAGGAGCTGGGCGAGCAAAACCAGATCATTTTGAAGCGAAATGAGGAAAATGCGACGCTGGTCAAGGAAATTCACCACCGGGTGAAAAACAACCTTCAGATCATTATCAGCCTGTTGCGGATGCACGGCGATGAAGTGCGGTCGAAAGAAACCAAGCGTCATTTTGCCGAAGCGGTGAACCGCATTATGAGCATGTCGCTGATCCACCAGAAGCTTTACCAGGAACGGGAATTGTCGACCATAGATTTTGACGGCTACCTGCGCGATCTGTCGGGCGAGATCATGGCTTCCTATGGAAAAGAGCATAAAGACAGCCAATGTCATTTCCGGTCGGATGTGAAACGGATCGGGCTGCAAACGGTGGTCCCGCTCGGATTGCTGATCAACGAGCTGATGACAAACTCACTCAAACACGCATTCGGCGGAAGCGGGGAAAAAGAGATCTTCATCCGTATTCAGCAGTTGGGTGAAAATCAATTGCTTCTGGAATTCAGCGATACCGGAAGCTGGAAAGCAAAACCCGAGGATAGTGAAGGTTTCGGACTGGAACTGATCGAATTGCTGACCCAGCAACTGGAGGGGACTTTTGATCGTACAGGCAGCAGCTATCGTTTTGAGTTGTGTAACCTGGACCACTAGCGTGTTTTGTAAATGGCTTCCGGATCAACCGATTGCTGAAAAGGCACCACCATTTTTTCGCCGGATCTTAAGCCGCTGACAAATGCCGAATTGGAATCGCTTTTGACGATCCGAACCTGTTTTTCGATCAGTTTTCCGTTTTTGTAAACCTGGACCGATTCGCCTTTCAACGCGTTGAGCGGTACTTTGGCGACCGTTGTTTGCTGTGCTTTCGGAATCACCAGCTGCACTTTCATTCCGTGGAAAACAGGCCGTTTGCGAAACAGTTCCAGGCTGAACCGGTAGCGCATTTTTTCGGTTCGTTCATTGATGAGGCCGTTGCGTGATTTGAAAACCGCTTTCCCGATGGTGTCTCCCTGGATGGTGCAAACCAGCGGTGATTGCTTCACAAAGGTATTCAGCAGGTTTACGTCGATGTCACTTTTCACGCAAAGCGCTTCTTTTTTGGCAATGCGCGCTACGATCTCTCCGACTTTCAGTTGATTTTCGGGCTGTTCGGAAATGGCTATCACAGTGCCGTCGAACGGAGCGATGTAGAAGTAATTGGCCATGTTGACTTCCATTTCCTGCAATCGGTAATACTCGTTGAGGCAGCCTTTCTCGGTAAAGAGGTAGCGTTCTTTCGAGGTTTTGAAACCGGGAAGTTCGGGTGTCAGATACTGCGGTTTCAATTCTTCCATGAAGCGCACCCACTTGTTTTTTTCCGACGGAAACTGCGTTTCGATCTCGGGCATAAGCTGCACCAGTCGCGTTGCCAGCTCGGTCTTCACGCGGTTCAATGCTGCAAAAGCCTCGCGGTTGTTGATTTGGTAAAGCAGCTGTCCTTTTTTGAAATGGGATCCCTGTTCGAGTGTCAGCTCGCCTTTTTCCAGTTTCCCGCTTACGGCGAAGGATACTTTTACGATGGTCGGTGCTTCGAGCGTTGCTTCGGCGATTGCATCGGAAGTGATGGCCTGGTTGGTTGCCGCTTCTGTGTCGACGACTTTTGTCGGGGCTGATTTTTCGGCTGCGCCGGGATCATTGCAACTGCTTGCTAATGCCCACACCAGTGTAAAAGCGATAATTCCGTAAATGGACGTTGGCAGTTTCATAACAAGGGATGCAGTTGTTCAAATGTATACATTTCAAATGGTGCATCGTTCAATTAGTTACAAACTGCTAAAACGATTTTTCTTTGAAAAGGCGGGAATTCCGGCGATTGAAAGCTGTTAATAACTTCGTTAACATTTCAGTAATACAGAGCTAATTGGCTGATACAATTGCCTCTATCTTTGTAAGAACGATATTGCAAGTAAGCCTATGCTGGGATCATTATTGAAAAAGAAATTATCAGACAATCAGTTAGCTAACGTTTTCATGAACGGGATTCTGGAGATGGTAGAGAATGGTTTCGGGGAAGTTGCTCAATTGATCAACGAAGATCCGGCTTTCATTACCTCACCGAATATTCCTGAAGAAAAAAACGGACAGTTTTCAATGGTTGTGATGGTAGCCAATCTTTCGTACCTGGAGAGTACGTTTGAAGTGGAGCAAGCTACGCGCGTAGAGCAACTGATCTTTGAGAAATTGGGGAAAATGATGCAGGTTTCGGCTGCCGAGGCAGAAGAAACGGTTCGCGATTATCAGAAATTTATGATGCGCATTAATCATCCGTCGAAAAACATGGTGTATGCTATGTCGAAAGCGGTATTTCATAAATACAATCTCAACGATTACCAGGATGAATATTTCCGCCGAATGCAGGCGCCGAATCCGTTGTTTTTGAAACGAATGGATGCGATTGTAGGAAATTTCCTGTGGGATTGGGATGCATTTTTCAAGAAATACAGGATCGAGGATTGATTTACAAATGATAGTTGAATGAAAAAACCATCCGTCTCAGACGGATGGTTTTTTTGTTGGATTTGTTTGATATAATTTGTGGGGTCGCGATTCATCGCGACCTGTTATATTATTTTGTTCATTTCATTCACACATAGGCGCGGAATGCTTCCGCGCCTGCGGTAACAACAACATCATTTTGTTTTTTTCATTGCAAATGTTTCCTGGTGCGGCTTGCCGTTTTGATTTCCTGAAATGATGGCAATTACCGAATCACCTTTGTGATTATAGGTGATCTTTTGCGGGAAATCGTGTTTCGGGTTTTCGAATACCAGTTGGGTATCGGATGATTTGGTCAGTTTGAAAGGCACAGGCCCCTGGTTGCCTTCCGAGATCGTCACAACATAATTCAACACCCCGTCTTTTTCAATCAATTCGATGTCTTCATGAAAAACAGTGTCGCCACCGATTTCGAAATAGGATGCACCGACGTATAACGAATCATTTTTCTTTTCCCAGACCTCCGACAGGTTACCCTGCTCGGACATGTTTTCCCAGCGGCCCAACAGCCAGGCAGCTTGTTTATGTCCTTCATAGGCCTTTTCGGAAGCTGATCCTGTTTCGGTTGATTCTGTGGTTTGTTCGGCTGAACACGCGGCTATCAGGGTGATGATTGTAAATGGTAAAACGATTTTTTTCATGGGTGTTTTTTTGGCAAAATTGCAAATCGCTTTGCGGGCAAAATTGTAAAAATGCGTCATTGTTTAATCGAGGTTGAAAAAACGGACCATTTCGAGGTTTTCCGAGAAGTATTGTTTGGGGTTGAGTCCTGTGAGGTCCTGGAAGTCCTTGATGAAATGCGCCTGGTCGTAGAAACCACCTTCGTAAGCGACAGTCGTAAAATTGCTGAAATCGCGTTTTTCGATCAGTTGGAGGGCGTAGTTGAACCGAATGATGCGTGCGAACAGTTTGGGTGAAAGTCCTACGCTTTGCTGAAACCGCCGCTCCAGCGCGCGTTTACCGATTGTTTGTTGCTGCGCGATTTCGTCGACACTGGTAATGCCTGATTGTTCAATGATTCGTTCCACACTTTTTTCCACGATGGAATCGACCTGTTCCCGTTTCAACTGCCCCAACAGGAATGTTTCCATCAAGGCAATGCGCTGTTCAGTGGTTTGGGCAGCGAGTAAATCTGTTTCCAGCTGTGCTGCTTTTTCACCCCAGGCTGCAGAAGTAGGGGCTGTGTCATCCGTAATGTCGTCGATGCTGAAGGGAACAAAGGGCCGCAGACCGGCAGGGTGAAACCGCACACTAAAGATGCCGATCTTTCCCGTAGCCTGGAGCTCGAAATAGCGTTTCAGCTGACCGTGGAAGAAGCTTTTGGGCTGGACAACAAAATTTCCCGCCTCGTCGTATTTGCGGAACAGATCGCGGTAATGCAGGATGAGCTCGATGCTTCCGTCGGGGAAAATCCGTTCGCGCTCATGCGCCTCCTCGTCGCTTTCCAATGACCAAAAACATTTTACAAAAGGTGCCAGCGCAGCCGACGGTGGGTATTCGCAGTATTCCATAGCGGAGGAAAGTTACGAATTTTAGCTCCCGAAGCGCGGTCCCAACTAAAAAATGAACGGAAAGACAAGGGGGATGATAAACCAAGGAAGGGCTAAAATAATTAACCACATAGGCCACATAGGAAACATAGGTTTGACGTGCTGTGTATTTTTTACCACAAAGGCACAAAGATTTCTTTTTGAAGGATAGGCGGATTAAGAACGCAAAGAAGATCTACCTTCTATTTCGAAAATTCATGGAAGAGCGCAATTGCGCTCGTAGCCATCTTTGTGTTCTTTGTAACAAGTCAAACTCATTCTATTTCTTTGTGCCTTTGTGGTGAAAAAAATGCCATTTCTACCAGTCACCCTCTATATGCTCTATGTGACCTATGTGGTTAAAAAAAACTTAATGGTGATCTGATAGGTTGAACTGGAGGACAGCCGTTTTCAGCGCTTCGTAATCATTCGCCGGAACGATGGTCACCCATGCACTTTCGGGCAATCCGGCTGCCGGAGTAGTAATGACCGGAATTCCCTTGGCAATGGCTTTCAACAGCAAACGCGGCTGATGTTCTACAGTTGTAGGGTAAATGATCAGTTGCACGTTCTCCAATCCGCCAAACGGTTTAACAGCCACATTTTCCCAGAATCCTTCCCACTCGGTTGCTTTGCCCAAAACAGAGATTGTAAGATCAAGTTCCTGCGCCAGTTGTTTCATTGCGTAGGCGCCTTTTCTGCCCAGTGCCGAAGCCGGGAAGAGAATTTCCGTTCCACGGGCCGTTGAACTTTTGGTTTCCGGCAGGTGCCAGTCGAGCAGTATGGACTTGTTGGTCAAAATCCCTGCAATAGCCCGGTGAGGTGTAATGATCCTGCGTGCTTGGTTCAACGCTGCTTTTTCATGATTGACAAGCGTTTCGGATGCCCTGAAATCGTTCAAAGTGGGGCTTTCCGGATGCAGCTGATGGGCTTCATTCAGTTGTTGGTGTAATGTCTCCATAGGCAGTCGCGTCATCAGGACGTCGAACGTGCGGCCGCCCAAAATGCCTGAATGCCAGGCTGTCAGCAGTAAGTTTTGTGAAATGACGATGTGTGTGCAATCGACCGGGACTGACCGGGCCATTTTCCTGGCCAGGAGATCGTCGGCTTTCAATGCTGCCCGGAACGGATTTTGCTTACGCCTGGCGGCTAAGCGCAGCTGGATCGAGCGACGAAATGCTGAAAAATTATGGGCTTTCACAGAACGATTGGCTACACTTTTCCAGCGATAATTTGCCGATTTGATCAGTCTGCTGTTATTTACGGATACGGCAAAGAAGTCATTTTGCCCGGCTGTTTCGGAAATGTAGCGGTCAAATTCCGGCCAGGCTTCATCGAGCAAATAAGCCGTGATCCCGCTGCGTTCTTCGATTTCTTTCCCCGTGGGGTGTTTGAAACAAGCAGTATTTCCGCACGAAAAACAATCGTTGATGGAAGCGACCGGCTGTGAAACAAAAGTATTGTTGCTTTCATCGGCAGCTTTTCCCAGGCTTTTGAACTGTATGATCAGCTCGGTTGCGGTGAGTTGTGCTTCGATGCGGAAAGCGTATTCCGATTTGAACCGCAGGTCGATGTAATTCCATTTTACCGTAGCATCGCGGTTTTGTTCGGCGAGAGAGCCTTTTACGACCTGCGTGTGCCGGTGGCGCTCCATGATCACAAAATGAGCGTTGAGGGCAGCATCGTACAGTGCATTCGATAATTGACACAAACCGCCCGCTTTCGTGGGAATGATGCAGCCTTCACGGATTTCGCGGCCGACAACATAACCTTTGCCCCAGTTGGGGTTCCCGATGTGCTTCCAGAAGCTGAAAACAGTGTTGGCGGGAATCTCTAACCCGTTGATGCGTCGCACGGCAATACGCAGGTTTTCGATTTTCCCGGCAGTGAGAATCCAATTGTGCTTATTGTCGTGTTTGTTCCATAATTCGGTGTGTGAAGCGGCGATGACAGGAGCATTGCTCAGGGCATTTCCTTTGGAAAGCTTTCGTGAACCTGAAAAACCGTTGGTGGCAAACCGTTTGAGGATGAGTGCCCACATCTTGCAGCGAAACACAAATGATTGCTTGCGATTGTGCTGTTCGATTAATTCCGGGTTTGCCATCGGTTGAGTTAATGCTGATTTGGTAACAATGTTACGGTTTCCGGTCGATTTAATCAATAGCCAACGGAAAGCAGGTGATGCTTTTAACTAATTTTTTGAGAACGGTTTCTTTTGAACTGAAGCGCCTTTCAATTGTATCATGGGTTTTACTATATTTCAACGATGAAACAGCTGATGGTAATGACCTTTTTGCTTTTGAGCAGCAGCATTTTCGCCCAAACACAACAGGACTGTAAATTAGAGCTCCCAACAGTTGTTTCCGGGACTGAAAAAGAAGGGAAGCCCGCCAACCTGGTGGCTTTTACCTGTAATTGTCTTATCAAAAAAGTGAAAGTGAGCGTTTACAATCGCTGGGGTGAACTGGTCTATGAAACCACTGACCTTAATCATATTTGGATGGGAAAAGATACGCCAACGGGTGTTTACCACCTGATCGTCTCCGGTGAATATTCAAACGGGGAATCGCTTAAGTACACCGGAAGTATTACGTATATGAAATAAAGTTCCGGTCTATTAGCTCCAGGCAATACTAATTATCGCGATTACCGGAAAAAGCGCTGCTATTCCAAAAACGCAAAGTGCAATTTTGAAAGCAAGCAGTGCGGGAACGAAAATCCATAAAATCAAAAATAAAAGGATGCATCCTACCAGGATGACCAGCAGAATAGCTAAAAGAATCCCGATTCCAATTTTTTCTCCGTTCGAGACATGGGAACTGGCTTTACGATGCTTGTTCTCTGCTTTTACCAATGAAATGGTTTCGTTTGATTCGTTTGCCGGTTCGTATTGAATGGTTGCCGCACTTTCTTGTGTGGGAACAACTTGTTCAGTAATTGCGTCAGACCGGATTGGTGTCGGATCGTGGGTTTCTGCCTGCCCGACAATTGTATTGGTATGAGTGTTTACCAATACTTTTTCTTCCGAAATAACCAATGAATTGGAAACGGATTCCTCCTGTACAACATTCCGCATCTGATGGCTTTCCCTACCGGGATGCATCCGGAAATAATACTTGCTCATGTCGTACGATTGCAGGATAATAGTACCCAGCAGCATGGCAAAAACTATTTTTAAAAAACCGGGATGTTTCACGGTAGTTTGTTTGGAGTTGATAAGCGAATGTAATGCAAAAAAGGATTACTTACTCATATCAACATATACAACTGCCTTGGTTTCAAAGAACTCTTCCGAAAAGAATTGGTTGAGCGGGTGAAGCGCCAGCGGTTGTTTTACCGGGGCCAGTTCTTCGGTCAGATCACCACCTTTGAGGTACAAAATGCCGTTTTTGAGCGGGTTGTTGTGTTGTTTCAGGAATTTGCCTTTGGTCCATGGAAGAAAAGCCGGCATAGCAGTTACAGCGCGGCTTACAACAAAATCAAATTGTTCTTTGATATCCTCTGCGCGGGCATGCGTAGCGCGAACATTGGTCAATCCGAGCGCCCTGGCCACTTCGTTGACAACCTTGATCTTTTTCCCGATCGAATCAACGAGGTGGAATTGCACTCCGGGAAAGAAAATGGCCAGCGGAATACCCGGGAAACCGCCACCTGTACCGATGTCGAGCACGGAAGATCCGTCTGTGAACTTCATGACCTTTGCGATTCCCAGCGAATGCAGCACATGGCGTTCGTAGAAATCGTCCATGTCCTTGCGGGAAATGACGTTGATCTGCGCGTTCCACTCTTCGTAAAGCGGTTTCAGCTGCGAAAACAGCGCGCGCTGTTGGTCCGTTAGTTCGGGGAAATAACGTTCGATCAATTCCATGGCCGGAAATTAGCCTTCGATCAGTTTACCGAGGGCGTTGTCGAAGATGTCTTTCGCTTCGGAAATGAACCCGAAATGTTCATCATCGACCATCATTTTACCTTTGGTTACGTGTCCCAGCAAGGTGTAATTCACACCGCTTCCCATCATGTATTCGATGAATTCTTCTTCGGTTTCTTCAGGAACGCTCACAATCACACGGCTTTGTGCTTCACCGAACAGGAATGCATCTTCACGCACTTCCGAATCGGTTACGATATCGAACCCAAGTCCGCGCGGCATCGACATTTCAACAAGTGAAACAAATAAACCGCCATCGGCGCAATCGTGTGCCGCATTGATCAGTTCCATACCGATCAGGCCTTTGATGGCTTCCTGCAGGATGTATTCTTTTTCGAGGTCGAAGTGCGGCGCCGGAGAAGCTTCGATTCCGTGGTAGGTCACGAGGTATTCGGATGAAGCAATGTCGTTTACGGTATCGCCGAGGATGAAGATCAAATCGCCTTTTTGTTTGAAATCGAGCGACATGATTTTGGTCTTATCCGGGATTACTCCGATCATACCGATGGTTGGAGTAGGGAATACAGGGATTTCTTTTCCGCCGATGTTCGATTGGTTGTAGAACGAAACGTTTCCACCTGTAACCGGCGTTTCGAAACGAAGGCATGCTTTCGACATCCCTTTGATCGCGCCGACAAACTGCCAGTAAGATTCAGGGTTGTATGGGTTTCCGAAGTTCAGGCAGTTGGTAATCGCACTTGGAATTCCACCCGAAACAACGATGTTGCGGGCTGCTTCCGAAACGGCGATGGCTGTTCCGACTTCCGGATCTGCGTTTACGTAGCGCGAGTTGCAGTCTACGGTCATCGCCAATGCTTTTTCCGTTCCTTTCAAATGCACAATCCCGGCATCGGTAGGACGGTTGGTCGACATGGTTTTTGTTCCGACCATTGAATCGTATTGTTCGTATACCCAGCGTTTTGAAGCGATGTTTGGCTGGCTCAGCAAGTGGAACGCCACTTTTTTCAGGTCATCCGGCTGTTTTACGCTGTCGATGTTGAATTTCTTGTATTCCTGGTAATAAGCAGGCTCGGAATATTCGCGTTGGTATTGCGGAGCGCCGCCGCCCAGTACCAATGATTCGGCAGGAACGTCGCCCACCAGTTCACCGTGCATGTAGTAGCGCACGCGGCCGTCGTCTGTTACCGTTCCGATCTCTTCTGCGTGCAGGTCCCACTTATCGAAAATGCCTTTTACGACGTCTTCTTTTCCTTTCTGGATCACGACCAGCATGCGTTCCTGAGATTCGGAAAGCAGGATTTCGTATGGCAGCATGTTTTCCTGACGGGTAGGAACGCGGTCGAGGTGAATTTCCATTCCCACGCCACCGCCGGCGCTCATTTCACAGGTAGAGCAGGTGATCCCTGCTGCTCCCATATCCTGCATTCCGACAATCGCATCTGTTGAAGCCAGCTCCATGGTTGCTTCCAGGAGCAATTTCTCCATGAACGGATCGCCCACCTGTACCGATGGCAAGTCCTGGGCTGATTCTTCCGTAATATCTTTTGAGGCAAAAGCAGCGCCTGCAATTCCGTCTTTACCGGTGGCGGAACCTACGATGTAAACCGGGTTTCCGGGGCCTTTTGCTTTTGCGGAGATCACTTTTTTCGTATCGATGATCCCGGCAGAGAACGCATTCACCAGCGGGTTTTGGTTGTATGATTTATCGAAGAACACTTCACCGCCAACGATTGGAATACCGAAAGCATTTCCATAATCACCGATTCCTTTTACCACACCTTTTACCAGCCATTTCGTGCGATCTTCCTTAATGTCGCCGAAACGCAATGAGTTGAGCTGTGCTACCGGACGAGCGCCCATTGTGAAAATATCACGGTTGATACCTCCAACACCTGTAGCAGCTCCCTGGTAAGGTTCCAGCGCACTCGGGTGGTTGTGCGATTCGATTTTGAACACACAGCCGATGCCGTCGCCTAGGTCAACCAACCCGGCGTTTTCCTCACCCGCTTTTACAAGCATGTGCGGACCGTCTTTCGGCAGTTGTTTCAACCAGAAAATAGAGTTCTTGTACGAGCAGTGTTCAGACCACATAACCGAATACACGGCTGTTTCGGTGAAATTCGGCGTGCGGCCCAAAATTTCTTTGATCATGTCAAATTCGTCGGCGCGTAAGCCAAGTTCTACTGCTTGTTCTACTGTTGCTACTTGTTGAAGTGTGCTACTCATCGGTAAAAATGTTTGCCGCAAAGTTAATTATTCCGTGCAACCTAGCCGGATGAGTTTTCCTGTTTTTTGAACAATGTTGTTTTTTATTCTCCCGCAGCTGCACAGATAATGACGCTCCAAACAGCAGGGCTTTTTTTGAAATGAATGACGGCCGAATCTGTTATCAGCAAATTATTCATCCGGGCATCTTTGGGTGATTTTTCGCCGGAATACGCTTTCAGAATTTAGGTTAAAAAATCCCATTTTATGATAAAAATCAGGGTTTTGGCCACCGAATGTCATACCTTACCTGTAGTCATAGAGCGATTTTAGTTGAACAAAAAACACGTCATTATGGAAGCAACTATTCAGACCATCCTGGTGCCTACGGATTTATCTGACAAGGTGACCAATGCGATCCACCACGCGGTTGGTATTGCCAAAAAGGCCAATGCGAAAATTGTGCTGTTCCATGTTTATCATATCCCCACAGTGCTGACGGATGTTACGATTGTGATGCCGTCGATCGGTGAAGTGGAGACCAGTATCCGGGAACAAATGGAGAAGCTGAAAGCGGATGTCGGTATGCGTTTGGGAGATGCCTCCAAAGTTTCGTACGTGTTTAATCCGGGCTTTCCGAAGGAGGAAATCGTGGAGTTTGCCAAAGAATGCTTTGCCGACCTGATTGTAATGGGGATGCAGGGAAGCGGTTTTGTGAATGAATATTTGTTTGGCAGTGTCACGGTTTCGGTGATGCGTCATGCGCCTTGCATGGTGCTTGCGGTGGGAATGCAAACCGATTACAAGGAAATCAAACACATTACGCTGGCGTGCGATTACCGTTCCATTCCGCATCCTGAAAAGGTGTTTTCACCGTTCAGAGCGCTGGTGAAACTGCTGGACGCCCATGTGTACATTCTGCATATTGCCAAAGATCCGGTGGAGGTACCGAACCCGGAACAGGCGGCCGAGGGAATCAAGCTGGACCATGCGCTGGAAGGAATCAGCCGGACGTTTCACCAATACCAGGACAGTGACGTGGTGCACGGATTGAATGAATTCATCGATAAATACAGTGTTGACTTGCTCACCATGGTGCCGCATGAACATACATTTTTACACAATTTAATGGTAGGGTCGGAAACCAAACGGATGGCATTTCAAGGAAATGCGCCGATGCTGATTATTCCGACATAAGCGAAAGGGGAAATGAATGACGTGCGATTTTCCCCTTTTGTCACGTTGGGCTTTTCTCCGTCAAAATGACTAACACATACGATTATGAATGCTTTTTTTAAAACAATCCTTGTACCAACCGATTTTACCGACAGTGCCAGAAGTGCGACCCATTACGCTGTTCACCTGGCCCAAAAAACCGGGGGCAGGCTGGTATTGCTCCATGCATTTTATGTTCCTGAAATGGTGACAGATGTAACGATGCTGGTTCCGTCTGCTGAAGATGTGGAACACACCAGTAAAAGTTCCATGAAGCGTCTGAAAGCTGAAATTCATGCCGATTACGGAGAAGAAATAGCCGTAGAAACGGTTGTTGTGCAGGGCGGTCCGGTGGAAGAAACGGAGCGTTACCTGAAGGAACACCGGGTTGACCTGGTGGTGATGGGTATGAAGGGTGCCGGTTACCTGGATGAGCGGTTGTTCGGAAGTGCGGCAACCAAGATGATGCTCCTGGCCAATTGCCCGGTTTTGGTGGTGGATAAAAACACGCATTTTCACCCGATCAGGAATATCGTACTGGCCTGTGATTACACGCGCGTACAATACCTGCATGATCAGCTGACGCCATTGGTGCGGTTGGCTAAGTTGTTTAACGCCCATGTAATGATCCTGAATGTGACCCCGAAAGAACATTCCGTCCTTTCACTGGATGAAGCCATTGCGGGCGTTCACCTGGACCATGCGCTGGCGAGTGTAGAGCACACTTTTTACCAGATTGAGCATGAAAATGTAGTAGAAGGAATCAAATTGTTTGTGGCGGAGCGAAGAGCAGACCTGCTGGTAATGATACCTCGCGAACATTCATTGCTGGAGCGTTTGTTCCGTGACCCAATCACCAAACAAATGGCTTTCCATGCAGGATTACCACTGCTGACCATTCACGAATAACTGCGCTTATGAAACTGATCATCAAAGACGAATATACACTGCAATCGCTCCAGGACGCATTCAGCGCGGAGTTTCCGTACCTGAAAATTGAGTTTTTCTCGAAACACCACAAGCCCGGAACAGGAACAGGGCTGAAGTTTAAGCTCTATTCGACCCAAAGAATCGGCGAATGCCGGGATGTTCACCGGGAAGGAGAACTGGAAGTAACGCCTGAAATGACGGTCGCCGAGTTTGAACAGGCGATGGAAAAGATCTTTGGGCTTGGCATGCAGGTGTTTCGTAAAACAGCCAACAATAATTGGATTGAGACCATCAATACCGATGGCTGGACATTGAGAGAACACGATGTAGAACCTTCCTGAATAAAAAAGGCTGCCTGACGAATCAGACAGCCTCCCTGTCGTATAGTAGTGAAGTGGTTTCTCTTTTATTCCGCCCTTACGGGGTTTTTACGTCCGTAATTGAAAAGTGCGTTCATAAATAAGTGGCTCAGGGCAAGGTTGTAGGCCGCCGGCTGCCCGTTTACCGTATTCTTAAAATCGGAAGTGCCATGGCATTCGAAGCAATTCATTGATCCGCTGTTGATGCTTGCAGAGCTTTGGTTTTGCACGAACGTTTCCATTGTAATATTCCCGAGCGCTCTTGATCCGCGAAGCGATGCGTTGGTCAACGAACCGATATTGTCGTCACCCGGCTGGAAATTGGAATCGTCCGGATCATTCAGCCACACCGATCCTTTGTAGAAATAATGCGCCCACACCGATTTGATCTTACCCAGCTGTGAAAGGACGCTTTTATTCAATGCTTCGATATTGGCATTGTTGGAGAGATCCCTGGAAGAGGGAACAGCACTGTTGACGTAGCTCTCCGGCATTCCCAGCCTGTAAAAGTTGAAGATGTTCGTGAATCCGACCGGGCTCGTTTTGCCATTGTTCATCGGGCATTTATTGGCGGGTGTGTTGGCCTTGTAGAACAGGAAGTTCTTTTTGCTCAGCACCTGGTTGGTGTCTTTGTTTTTCCAATCGTAATCGGGAGCCAGGTTATCGTGTTCAAAAGTTGCCCACACCAGTTCGGGGTGTTTGTCTACGCGTCCCACAATGTGCATCCCGATCAGCGCTACTTCTACCGGTTTCCCGTACATAGTGCCTTTTGTAATGTAATAGTTTTTGCGTTCCTTTTTCGACAGTGCCGATGTTAGCACCCACGACGCTTTGATCTCGATGCATCCTACCGGATAATTCACGGTATCCAGGCCGGTTTGCTGCAAACTGTCGAGGTTCTTTTTGATCAGCGGAAGCATTTTTTGCTGGAAAGCGTACATTTCCTGGTTTACATAAATGGAATAATGAACGGCGCGGTTGTTTTTGTCGTACAGGGTTCCTGCCGATCCGGCCTGGCTGCTGTCGATGAGGTTGAGTTCCTTTCCTAATTTATTCAGGTCGTTATCCACCTGTATCAGGTCTTCGAAAGGAGCGCGACCGTTGACAGAACGGGTCAGTGATAAGAATTTTTGCCAAGACCACAAGTGAAAATCGCAATCAGTAGTTGTTGCTGTGTCCGAGAAAGGCCCGTAATCGCTCGGGGCTGCAGTTGTTGGTCCGCTAAACCAGCTTGCAGGAGCAGTAACACAATGGGTGTCGGGTGCAATGCTATCGGTTTGCCCGGGGGTAACATCCGTTGCCGAATCCCCGTTTTCACCGCAATTTGCCAGCAGGGCCAGCGTTGTTCCCAGGAATAGGAATAAGTAGAGTGCGTTTTTTTTCATCAGTGCAGTAAATTATCGGTTATGGACAAACCTATTGAAAACGGTGGAAAGCAGACCACGTATAAATACCTGTTTTTCTAAAATGCGGAAAACGTTTTCGAAGGAAAAATGATATATTAGTACTCAAGAAACTATTTACTGTGGCATAGCCAGGATTTAATAACTCTCAAATTCAATTACAATGACGAAAGAACAGATTGAAGCTGCCGTAAAGGCAAAAGGTTACCAATGGTTTGAAAATGGTGATTTCAATTTTAACCTGGTAGCCGTTCGAACATCAGATAACGATGCGGTGACCAATAAGTTTGATGATTTCATGACGCTGTCTTACAAAGAAGGTGGCAACTGGAAATTCCATTCGTGGCCGATTACGACCGATCCGGGGATCTATTGGGTAAAAGACGCCAACGGGGATGGGAACTCGGCAGGAGTGGCGCGTGTAAAACCGGGCCAGTACAGGGGGTCTCACAAAATGGGTAAACACAAAGGCCAGTACGATGCATTGGTCCAGGCGAAAAACATCACCGTTTACCGCGATAAGAACAAGGATAACAAGTACGACGAAACAACCACGACTACCGGCATCTACGGAATCAATATTCATCATGCGGGAACCAATTCCGAGAATGTCGACAAATGGTCGGCCGGCTGCCAGGTATTCAAAGCGACAGCCGATTTTGATAATTTCCTGAATATCATCAAGGCCGGGTTTAAAGCCAGTGGTTCCAGCTCGGTGAGCCTCACATTGATTGAAAGTGCCGATCTGAAGTGATCGGTAATTCATGTACGACAAGTCGGGAATCCGTAAAGGGTTCCCGTTTTTTGTTGCGTTGATGAAATTTAGGCTGATTGGGCGCAATTTGTCTTGTTAGCAATCCTGTGGATTAAACTTCCCGAAATCGAAGTGAGTTTCTGAAATAGTCCGTAATTTCGGGCGCAATGGTCATTTCCCTGCTCTTATTGATATTGATCGGCGCCTGGGTACTTTGGAAGCGTACTACTGACGGTTTGTTGAAATACGACCTGCTGATCGCGTGGGGAATCAAGCTGGCAGCCGGCGGACTGTTCCTGGTTGTCTATTCCGAATATTACGGTTTTGGTACGCTCACTGCCGATCCGGCGGCTTTTATGCGGGAGAGCGCATTGCTCAACCACGTCGCCTATGAGTCGGTGGCCGATTACCTGAAATTCCTGGCAGGAATGGAAACGCCGCAAATGATCGAACATTACCTGAGCACCACAACGCATTGGAGCAGCGGCGACCTGACCCTGATCAACGATTCCAAGAACGTGATTCGCGTCAACAGCCTTTTGTATTTCCTTTCAAACGGCAATGTATACCTGCATGTGGTGGTATTCGGTTTTTTGTCATTACTGGGATTCCGCGAGCTTTACCTTACCTTTTCCAATGTGGTTTCTTTCCCGAAACGCCGTTTCTGGTATGCCCTGATCCTGTTCCCGAGCCTGGTATTCTGGACGGGAAGCATGCTCAAGGAACCACTGATGATTGTGGGATTGTGTCTTGTGCTGAGGGCTTGGTTTGGCGACCTGGGGAACGCCGGCCGCGTTTGGCGCTGGGTACTGGGATTCATTTTGCTCATCGCTTTTAAGCCCTATGTATTGATGTGCCTGCTTCCAGCGATCATTCTGTATATCCTGGCTGTAAAGGTGTTCAAAAAACGGGTTTGGCTTGCTTTTTCCGTGTTGATGGCCGTTTTTACAGCGGTCGTGCTATTCCTGCCTGTTCCGCGCGAAAAGGCTGTTTTTTACCTTACCCGTAAACAATTCGATTTCATCAATATCGGTAAAGGCGGGATTCATGCTTATTCCGACAGCTGTTTTTATTTCTTTCGCCCCGACCAGTTTAAATACCTGAGCATCACCGAAGCCGATTCGGTCTTTTTAAAACGGCCGCTTCATGCCAAAAAAGTGGCACTCGGAAAAGCACTTCCGTTTGAGGATGTAACGCTCAAGCCTAATAAAGAAGCATGGTTTATGTACTATCGCTCAGACGGCTGTGCCAGCTATATCCCGGTTACGGCCATCGGCTCGTCGTCTTCCCAATTGGTAAAAAACATTCCCGAAGCCTTGACCAACGCAGCATTCAGACCATTTTTCGGTGACTCGGGCGGCTGGCTGAAATACTTCGCTATCGTAGAAACCATTGTGCTGTTCGGCTGGGTGCTGTATGCCTTCAGTTTCTGGAAATCAGCCACTACGGAAACCCGGTTGCGGGTTGTGACATTGATCTTTTTCGCTGTTTGCCTGCTGCTGTTGATAGGCTGGATCACTCCTGTGCTCGGGGCCATGGTGCGTTACCGTATTCCGGCTTACCTTGCTATTTTTGTGGCGGCAGCATTGCTATACAGAAAAACAAAATCAACAGACACATGGGAAAAGTTGCCCTCATAACCGGTGCCACAGCCGGGTTCGGTGAAGCTACCGCCATTCGTTTCGCAAAAGAAGGCTGGGATTTGGTGCTCACAGGACGAAGATTGGACCGATTGGAAAAATTACAGCAACAATTAAAAACGGCTTCCAACCGGGTCGAAATTCTGCATTTTGATGTCCGCAGCGAAGCGGAAGTTATTGCCGCTATCCAATCACTGGATAAAGCCATTGTTCGGGATTTAGCTGTTTTGGTCAATAATGCCGGGCTGGCTGTCGGGCGCGGCCCGATGGATGAAGCGGTGACCGACGATTGGGAACGCATGATCGACACCAATATCAAAGGCTTGTTGTATGTTTCAAAGGCCGTGATTCCTTTGCTGAAAGCCAACGGTTCCGGACACATCGTCAACCTCGCCAGCATCGCCGGTAAAGAAGTGTATGCGGGAGGAAACGTTTATTGTGCAACCAAACATGCGGTAGATGCGCTTTCACGTTCGATGCGGCTGGATTTGGTGAATTTCGGGATCAAAGTGAGCAATATCGCTCCCGGAGCTGCCGAAACCGAATTTTCCATCGTACGTTTCAAAGGTGACGAAGAAACCGCAAACAGCGTTTACAAAGGATTTGAACCGTTAAAGGCGGAAGACGTTGCGGATGCGATCTTTTATGTTTGCAACTGCCCGCCGCACGTAACGATCAGCGATTTGGTCATCATGCCGACTGCGCAGGCAAGCTCGACTGTTTTCAATAAAAAATTGTGATATGAAATATTGTTTGCCCATTCTGCTTGCATTGAGCCTGTTTTCGTGCATGAAAGGAAAATCGGTTGACCTGGTGATTCATAATGCCCGCATTCATACCATGGACGATGAAAATTCCATCGAGGAGGCGATGGCGATCAAAGACGGGATTATTGTGGAAGTGGGCCCGGAGCGGCAAATCCTCAATAAATACAGCGCCGAAGAATACATCGATGCCGAAAAGAAAGATGTTTTCCCGGGATTGACCGATTCGCACGGACACATGATGAGTTATGCCCGTCAATTGCTTTCGGTAGACCTGGTAGGCTGTAAATCGTTCAGTGAGCTCGTGGTGCGCGTTGAAAAATACAGCCAAGCACATTCGAAAGGTTTTATCATTGGCCGTGGCTGGGACCAATCTTTGTGGGGAAGCGATGTACTGCCGACCAACGACCGGTTAAACGAATTATTTCCGGACATTCCTGTGTTGCTGCATCGGATCGACGGACATGCTGCTTTGGTGAACCAAAAAGCATTGGATTTAGCCGGAATTACTCCTGAAACAACAGTTGAAGGCGGCAGTATTTCAGTAGCAGAAGGTCGATGCACCGGGTTATTGCTCGACAACGCGATCGAGTTGGTATCGAAGCGTTTTCCTGATTTCCCGAAGAAAGACCTGGCAGCCAGCCTGCAAACCGTTCAGCAGGAATTGCTGCAATTCGGGATCACAGGCGTTCACGAAGCGGGTGTTGACCAAAAAGACTACCAGCTACTGAAACGAATGGTCGACCAGGATAAGCTGCACCTGGATTTATACGTCATGTTGTATGCGACCGAAGAAAACATTGCCTTCGCGAAGAAAAGCGGAAAGATCCGGCACAAAAACCTCATAGTCCGCTCGTTCAAGGTTATGGGGGACGGTGCGCTTGGTTCGCATGGTGCTTTGCTGAAACAGCCTTATAGCGACGATGTGCATTCACATGGTTTGCTGACCACTTCACCGGAAGATCTGCAGCGCATTGCGTTGATTGCCGAATCGATTGGTTACCAGGTGAATATTCATGCCATCGGCGACTCGACCAACCGTTTGGTGCTGGATCTGCTGGTACAGATTCGCGAGCGCAATGCCGATCACCGCTGGCGCATTGAACACGCGCAGGTGGTGGATCCGAAGGATTTTGAATTGTTTGCTACAACTGGAGCATTTCCTTCCGTACAGCCAACGCATGCCGTAAGTGATCAGCGCTGGGCGGCGCAACGTTTGGGAACCGAGCGTCTGAAAGGCGCTTATGCCTATAAGTCCTTGCTGAACCAAACCGGTATGCTGGCCTTGGGAACGGATTTCCCGGTCGAATTGACGAATCCCTACCTGACGATCCAGGCGGCTGTCAATCGGACCAATGCCGAGGGTGATCCGATCGGCGGATTTTTACCGGAAGAAGCGCTTACGGAAGAGGAATGTCTCCGTGGAATGACTACCTGGCCCGCGTATGCCAGTTTCCAGGAATCACGTATCGGAACACTTGAAAAAGGCAAAGAAGCTACGTTTGTGATTTTGGCTTTCCCGTTCCGCATCCGCGACGAGTTTGAATCGAATTATGCGTTTAAGGTGTTTATAAGAGGCAGGGAACGGTATACCTCGGAATAAAGGATCGAGAATTGGCTGTATTCCAGTAAATACGGGAGCTCTTCGTAATATTGCGAAATTGCAAATTTTCGATTTTGTGAAATCAAGAGGGATATTGGAATAAAGGATCGGGAATTGGCTGTATTCCAGTAAATACGGGGGCTCTTCGTAATATTGCGAAATTGCAAATTTTCGATGTTGTGAAATCAATGGGGATATTGGAATAAAGGATCGGGAATTGGCTGTATTCCAGTAAATACGGGGCTCTTCGTAATATTGCGAAATTGCAAATTTTCGATGTTGTGAAATCAAGAGGGGTATTGGAATAAAAGATCGGGAATTAACTGTATCCCAGTAAATACGGGGCCTCTTCGTAATATTGCGAAATTGCAAAATCGCGAATTCTCGATGTTGCAAAATCACGAGGTAAATTGAAAAAACTACATATGCTGATTAAAAGACGATTTCCGCAAAAACGGTTTTCGTTCAATGATCTATTTCTTTCTCACTATATTCCAGCTGTTTATTGGAAATAAAAAAAGGCCCGTCGGCAAACGAACCTTTTCAAACAAACCAAAAATCGTTAGACGATCAAACGCAAACCAAAATCGTTTATAACTTTCCAACTAGTTGACCGACTTGCGCTTGATCGCATTTTAGAAAACTATTTTCCCACAGCATAAAAATACATCGGTGCAGATGATTGTTATACAGGAAAAAAACAAACCATGCTTTTCAATGAATATTTCGACATCTTTGGCTAATTTTTAATACATATATTGTGAGGACTATAGAGACGGATATGAATCAAGTGAAGCGGTTATTCGATATTCCATATCATCAGTTAAGTGCTTTCCCCAATAAAGGAATGTTTGTGACTAAAAAAAACGGTGAATGGATTCCTATGTCAACACAATCATTTCTCGAGCAAGTCAACGCTTTGTCGCGGGGTTTGGTAGCTCTGGGAGTGACTCCGGGACAAAAAGTGGCGATTGTTTCTCCCAACCGGGTAGAGTGGAACCTGATGGACATTTCCATTTTGCAAATAGGTGGAGTAGTCGTTCCGGTTTATCCGAATATATCCGTTGCAGATTATAAACATATCTTTAACGATGCCGGAATCCGGTTCGGTTTTGTAGGGTCGAAAGAACTCTATGATAAAATCTGGGGAATCAAAGATGAGATTCCTTCGCTTGAAGGACTTTTCTGTTTTGAGGAAGTGGAAGGTATTCCGCATTACGCCTCGATCCTTCCGCAGGGACAAAACATCTCTTCTTCACAAATTTCGGCGCTAAAAGCCAATGTACGTAATGAAGATCTTGCTACAATCATTTATACATCCGGAACAACAGGCAATCCGAAAGGAGTGATGCTTTCGCACAATAACCTGATCTCAAACGTATTGGCTTGTTCGTATACAATTCCCGCCGATCAGCATTCGAATGTGTTGACATTCCTGCCGTCGTGCCATGTTTACGAGCGCATGCTGCATTATCTTTATATCTACCAGGGTTCGTCGATTCACTTTGCCGAATCGATGGATACGATCGGAGAGAACATTCGCGAAGTGAAGCCGGAAGTGTTTACAGCTGTTCCGCGTTTGCTGGAAAAAGTATTCGACCGTATTATGGCGAAAGGTTATGAGTTGCGCGGCATCAAGCGCTTCTTGTTTTTCTGGGCCATTCGCGTTGCCGAAAAATATGATGTAAAGGGAAAATCGGCGTGGTATAAGCTGAAGCTGGCCATTGCCCGCAAGCTGATCTTCTCGAAATGGAAAGAAGCACTGGGTGGCCGTGTGAAAGCGGTCGCGTCGGGAAGCGCAGCGTTGCAACCCCGGTTGGCACAAATCTTCTTAGCGGCAGGAATCAACGTGTTGGAAGGTTACGGATTGACGGAAACATCGCCGGTGATTTCGGTGAACTGCCTGAAGCGTGGAATTCGCATCGGAACGGTTGGTCCGCTGATCGAAGGAGTGAAAGTAAAACTGGCCGAAGATGGCGAAATCCTAGTGAAAGGCCCGAACGTCATGATGGGTTACTACAACCTTCCCGACAAAACCGCGGAAGTAATCGATTCACAAGGCTGGTTCCATACCGGTGATATCGGCACATGGGTCGATGAACAATTCCTGAAGATCACCGACCGCAAGAAGGAGATTTTTAAAACGTCGGGTGGGAAATACATCGTACCGCAAGCGATGGAAAATAAATTCAAGGAATCGCGTTTCATCGAACAGATGATGGTGGTGGGGGAAAACCAGAAATTCCCGGGCGCATTGATCGTTCCTGCCAAAACGCAGGTTATCGATTGGGCTAAATCAAGCGGTATCAATAGTGAGGTACCTTACGGCGAACTGCTTCGCGATCCAAAAGTGATTGATTTGTTGCAAAAGGAAGTAGACAAGTACAACGAGCTTTACGGAAGCTGGGAAAAGATCAAGAAATTTGCCTTGCTTGAAAACGAATTCGCCATCGAAACAGGTGAGCTGACACCGACACTCAAGCTCAAGCGCAAGATCATCCTCGAGAAATACCAATCACTGGTGGATGCATTTTACCTGGGAAGTGAGAACGGGGAATATTGAATTTTCAGTGCTTAATGCTGAAGGGGATTTCCCTAAAATGAAAGACTTGCCTTCTGTTGCCGGATTGAGGTTGGTGGAATGGAAAATTAAAAAGGTAAAATTGAAAAGAAGTTCCGGAACAGGTTTCTGTGGGACCAGTTTTATTTAAATTTCCAAAGTGGAGTCAAAGTGTAGTTTCTACCTCGAAGTCCCCTTTTCAATTTTTCCATTTTCAATTTGTTCAGGGAATAAAAACGCTTTGTCGAATCAACTAATTCAGCATTAATTAAATGGCATCTTTCGTCTGCTCCATCATCTGCGCTAAAAAGTCACGTGCACGGAACAATTGTGCTTTAACCGTTCCAAGTGGAAGGTTTAATTCATCAGCGATCTCTTCGTAGCTTAATTCTTCAAAATACCGTTTCTCGATCAGTTCGCGGTAGCGTGGTTTCAGCTTGCTTACCAGCTGACGCATGTGCTTCACTTTCTGGTTGTGGATGATTGTTTCTTCCGGGTCGCGGGTTTGCGCTTTGGCGTCGATGCGAATACTTTCACCTTCTTCGTTGGTGTAGCCCGTATCCATCGAAGTGAGCTTGATGCGTTTTTTGCGGATAAAATCGATGCAATTGTTCGATGCGATCTTGAACAGCCAGGTACTGAAGGCAAAACTCGGCGAGTATTGGTCCAAACGACTGAACGCCTTTCCGAACGCTTCAATCGTGAGGTCATCGGCATCGTCGGAATTGCGTACCATTTTCATCATCATGAAATAGATCGATTCGCGGTAGCGTTCCATCAGCGAAGCAAAAGCAGCCTGGTCACCGTTGCGGGCGGCATCAACCAATACGAGATCGTATTTTGCTTTATCGGATAAATGCTCGCCTACTTCCATTTCGAAGGTCTTTTTTGAAGCGTTGAATAATAAAAAAACGGACTGATGAGCACATATAACAAATCTAAAAACGGCAGCAATGCAATGAATCCCGGCGATTTAAGCCGTTGAAAACACTTGCCCAGCAGCCACCATTTAATTACAAAAACCAGTCCAAAACCGATTCCTGCATGTAGCCTCCAATCCGGTTGAAGCATCAAAATAACAAAGGAAAGTACCAGCAGCAACATGGTGAGCGGATAGATTCCTAACAATAGTTTTTTGAAAACCTTGTAACGGGGCGAAGTGCTGTAGTGACGGGCTTTCTGCATTATGAATGTTTCCCACGTTGTCTTGGCGTCGCTAAACATGTAGCTATCCGATGCCAGCTGGATGGTGTAGTTGCGTTTTTTGGCTGCTTCCTGGATGAACAGGTCGTCGTCGCCGGAAGAAACCGCGTAGTGTGATTTGAAACCGTTCGTTGAATTAAAAACGCTTTTCGTATAGGCCATGTTCCGACCTACGCCCATATATGGTGCGCGCATGAGGGCCATGCTGAAATAATGAACGGCAATCATCGTCGTGTCGAAACGAATGACCTTATTCAGGAACCCTGGCTCGGTTTTGTAAGGGCCATAACCCAGCACGATTTGTTTTTTTTCAGAGAATTGCTCTGCCATGCGGCGAAGCCACTGGTCGCTTGCCGGACTGCAATCTGCATCGGTGAGCACCAGGTGTTCGTGCTGTGCCTTTTTGATCCCGAGTGTGAGCGGCAGTTTTTTACTCGCAAGCATGTGTTTGCTTTTTTCCAGCTCCATTACCACCAGGTTCTTGTATTCGCGTTGAAGCGCGCTTAGTAAGTGCCGGGAATCGTCGATAGACTGGTGATTGACCACCACAACCTCAAACTGCGGGTAATCCTGCCCGAGGATCTTCGGGAGGTTTTCGTACAAATTATCCGATTCATTGCGGGCGGCGATTACCACCGAAAGCGGCGGTAAATCCGGATTTGGAGCGGCCATTTTCTTATAAGCCAGTCTTCCGAAGAACAAAATCACGTAAAGCAATTGCAGGAATACCAAACCGGCGAATATCCAAAAGGTATAAAAGGCAAACGGGTCCTGTAATTCCGGTATAATCTTCATGAAAAGCGCTTCTAAAACCACAAAGATGGGGTGCTTTCTGAAATCCACTTATCTTTGCAGCGTTTATTTTTCAACAGATTTATGCACTTTGAGCTAAAGCACACGGATCCGCAATCAAAAGCACGGGCAGGAATGCTCCACACGGATCACGGCGTTATTGAAACCCCGATTTTTATGCCGGTAGGTACGCAGGGTACCGTGAAAGGTGTGCATCAGCAGGAATTGCGCGAAGATGTAAATGCCCAGATCATTCTCGGGAATACGTATCATTTGTACATGCGTCCCGGAATGGAGGTAATGGAAGCGGCCGGCGGATTGCACCAGTTTATAGGCTGGGAACGCCCGATCCTCACGGATAGCGGTGGTTACCAGGTTTATTCTCTGGCCGGTTCACGAAAAATCACCGAAGAAGGTGTTCGTTTCCAGTCGCATATCAACGGAAGTTACCATTTCTTTACACCGGAATACGCGATCAATATTCAGCGTACGATCGGTGCCGATATCATCATGGCGTTTGACGAATGTACACCTTATCCGTGCGATTACGGCTACGCGCAGCGCTCCATGCATATGACCCATCGCTGGTTGAAACGCTGCATTGCCCAAATGGAAAAGACGGAACCGAAATACGGACACGAACAGGCCTTATTCCCGATTGTGCAGGGGAGCGTTTACCCGGATTTGCGCAAGCAATCGGCAGAATTCATTGCCGAACAAGGTGCGATAGGCAACGCGATCGGCGGATTGTCGGTAGGTGAACCCGATGAAGATCTGTACAGCATGACCGACCTGGTATGTTCCATTTTGCCGTTTGAAAAACCACGTTACCTGATGGGCGTAGGAACACCGGTAAACATCCTGGAAGCCATTGCGTTGGGCGTAGACATGTTTGATTGTGTGATGCCATCGCGCAATGCCCGTCACGGGATGCTCTTTACCTGGGAAGGCACCATCAATATCAAGAACGAAAAATGGAAGATGGACTTTTCGCCACTTGATCCTTCGGGAACGGCTTATGTGGACCAGGTTTATACGAAGGCCTATTTGCACCATTTGGTGAAAGCCAAGGAGAATTTAGCGATACAAATTGCCACGATTCATAATTTAGCCTTTTATTTGGCGTTGGTAAAAGAGGCCCGGCGCCGTATCCTCGACGGAACTTTCCGCACCTGGAAAGACGAACAGGTAATAAAGCTCGGACGCAGAATTTAAACCAGGAAACCGGCTCATGCTGAAAATTTTAGATCGATACATCATTCGTAAGTTTCTCACGACCTTCTTCTTCATGATGGGGGTGATCATGTTGCTTGCCATGGTGTTTGATCTGGCCGAACGTTTGTCGGAGTTCATTGACAACGAAGCACCGATGTCGGCGATTATAACCGATTATTACATCAACTTCCTGGTGTATTACGGCAATACCTTTTCCTCGCTGATCGTGTTCATTTCGGTGATCTGGTTCACGGCAAAGATGGCACAGGAAACAGAGATCATTCCCATGCTCAACAGCGGCCGGCCATTTATCCGGATTTTAAGGCCTTATATGATCGGAGCGACAATCCTTACGATCATGTCGTTTGCGCTGAACCATTTCGTAATCCCGCGTTCCAATAAAGTGCGTTTGGATTTCGAAGAACAGTATTACCGCGACCGTTTGGCGGTTGAAAATTACCAGGCAGAGTTTCCGGGCAATGAGTTCGTGCATTTCACCGTGTTTATCGATGAAGCCAAGCAGGTGAATGATCTCGAAATCCAGAAATTCAACGACAACGGAGAGCAGATTCGTTTTTTCAGGGCGCGTTCGGCCAAAGGTTTTCCCAGGACCAATCGCTGGCAGCTTACCGATTATTACATCCGGATCGTGACGCCGCCAACCGAAGTGGTAAATGAAATCGGGGAAAAAGAACTGAAATTCGTGAACGACACCATCATCGAAGGGCATTTCAAAGACACGACCTTTCATTTCAAGATCGATGACCTGGCGCAGCGCGCAAACATTGCAGAAGCTATGACCTATACCGAACTGACGGCTTTTATCGACAAGGAAAAGAAAAAGGGGAACCCGATGGTGCCTACATTCGAGATCGAACTGCATCAGCGCACATCGTATCCTTTTGCGACGTATGTATTGACGCTGATCGGCGTTTCGGTTTCCAGCCGGAAAAAGCGGGGCGGGATCGGGATCAATATCGCGATCGGGTTGTTGTTTGTCTTTGTTTACATCTTTGCCATGAAAGTGACCACGGTTGCGGCGATAAAAGTTGGTTTTCCGGCAGCAGCCGCTGTTTGGATTCCGAATGTGATGTTTGGCATCATTGCCTATTTCCTCTACCGAATAGCGCCTAAATAATCTCCATGAAAGCACTTCTCCTTCTTTTTTTGCTGTTGTCGGGGGGCTTTACGATTGGCCATTCCCAGGTGGTAAACATTGAAAACAAACGCATTTACGACGATACGGCAGGCTGGAGCGGAAGTCTTGATGCCGGATTTTCGGCCATTCAAAACGATAAGCTGTTGTATTCAGCCAATTTTCGCCCGAAAGTGCAGTACAAAACCCGCAAGCATTATTACCTGTTGTTGTCGGACCTGGTTTATACCGGTGGGAAGAATGAAGTCTACGCCAATTCGGGAATGTCGCATTTCCGCTACGCGTACCGCTTGTTCGACAGTCCCTGGAAATGGGAATCGTATGCGCAGGTGCAATACAACCAGCTGCTGAATCAGAAAGTGCGCTCGCTGGCCGGAACCGGGATTCGGTGGAAGTTTCTTGATACCAACAGCATTCGGTGTTTTGTGGGAACGTCGACCTTTTACGAGTACGAAGAATTGCAGACCGATCATGTGATCAACCAGGGCTTGCGTTGGAGCAATTACCTTTCCTGGTTCATCGAAACCAAAAACGGTTTTTCGTTTACGGCGGTTACTTATGCCCAGCCGTTATGGTCCGATTTGAATGATATTCGTGTTGCAGGACAATACACCATTGGTTTTCATGTCCTCAAACGCCTGGACATACGCATGGAATACAACTTTTTCTACGATAGCCGTCCGCCAACAAATGTGCGGAAAATGGTTTTCAGTTCTTCGGCCGGGTTTAAAATACGTTTGGGGGAGTGATTTCTGACTATTGATCAATAAGGGAATTATCAGCGATGGTGTATTCATCCGATTTGCTGTCGGGTTCCTGTTTTTTGAACACAAGCGTCAGAATTAGGCTCATCACAGCCAATAAGATCAAACCGACCATTCCCAAAAAGGAGGCTAAAAATTCGTTGTGGTATTTTTCATCGAATGAACTAGCTAAAAAATAGGAACCAAAAGAGCTGATTCCCATCACACAACCAATTATTGAACACAGGTATTTCGGATTAGCAAAGCGTTTGACAATCGAGTACCAATAGGTGGCAAACAATATTTCTCCTAAACTCAAAAAGGATGAGGCGATCAGGAATAAAGAAATTGCGGGGGTGGAGCTTTCATTAAACAGTAAGCATAGCAGAATTCCGATGACTGTTATAAACGCCCCGAACGTCCATTTCCAGGCCGAACGCAGGTCGACGAAATACCATAAGAGGCTGAAAAGAATGCATATGAATAGTCCGATTAACTCAGGAATGAGCGTAGCCCAATAATCAAATCCCGGCTGAAGTGAGCTTCGAAGATGATTGGAGCTGACTGTATGGGCAAACCAATAAACCATGCATCCAACAACAATTCCAATAATGGCAAATGAACGAAAGCCTCTCGAAAAGCTGTGTTTTCGTTTTGGAAAGCTGCGAACAGGTTGTTCTTTGTAGAGAAGTGTAACTATCAATCCGCAAATCAACAAAATACCCAGGCACACAAAACCAATCTCAAAACTATCAATACCAACAATCAATGCCATAAATAACGGACCTATTAATGAGCCCAGGTTAATCATCGTATATTGAATCGACAATCCGCCATCGGTTTTGGATTCGCGCCCCTCGTAAATGCGTAGCATGTGGACCATATTGGCAGGTAAGAACAGTCCGTTTCCGAAAGCCATAATGCAAATTCCTGCGTAAGGTGAGATCAAGTGATCGAATATTAACGAGAAGCAACCCAGTGCCATCGCTGATAATCCAATAATGGTTGATAATTTTACACCGGTAATCAGATCCGTAATGATGCCACCAATTGGCCTGGCTATTGAGAAGGCAACAGTGAAAAAAACGAACATAAAGGAAGCGTCTTCCTTATTAATCACATAAAGAAAAATGATTGTCCGGGTGCCATAATATCCGGCGCGCTCAAAGAAAGCGGATAAGGCCGCAAAAGTAGTCTGAGAAGCAAGTTGAGCAGTCGTTAACATTCGGATTTTTTTCGAAAGTACAAAACCGAAAGCAACAACCGCTCTTTCTCAGAGATCCTGATTTTTATTTACCTGCTGCAAGTTGGTTTTTCACTCTCTTGTGATAATACACATGCGAAAGTGCCAATACTGCTAAAAATACCAGTGGAGCAATGGAGTTTCCGATCGTATCACCTACACTTAAGTGTAGGATGAAGGCGGAGATCAAGGTGATCCCGAAACCGGCATACGCCCATTCTTTCATGTTTCCTTTGAAGAAAGGAAGCACCAGTACCAATGCACCAAGCAGTTTGGCAGTACCGAGCTCAATGCGAAACGCATCCTGGAAACCGAGTTTGTCAAAGTTGGCTTTTACTTCCGGCGAAATAAAATACATCGTAGCCGAAAGGCTCATCATGGCTGCAAATAATCCTGTGGAGATCCAATAAATAATGTTGTCTTTTTTCATGTGTTTGAATTTTTGGTCAAAACTAAAAGCCAGTTAGTTTATTTTTGCTATTGATTTCCTTTTGGAAACCGGTTTCCTGTAAGAAACTAATAGTGAATACAGGGAGTTCGGGAATTAACTTTACCCAAATGAAACAAGTATGATGGAGAAAAAAGTAGCGCACAATCCGGAAGGATGTTCCAAACACCTGCTAGCGATCCGGGATACCATGGAATTGCTTTCGGGAAAATGGAAGATCCAGATCATCGGTGCGTTGTTGTTGAACGATAAAGTACGATTCATGGACCTGATGCGCACTGTTGATGGCATCGGGGCGAAAATGCTGTCAAAAGAATTACAGGAGCTGGAGATCAATCAGCTGATTACACGAACGGTTTGTGATACGAAACCGATTACGGTGGAGTACCAGATTACGGAGTATGGGAAGACTTTGAAAAGCGTGATCCATGAAATGGAACTTTGGGGCACGAAGCATCGGCAGCGGTTGTTTGAGACGGTGGAATGACAGGTTTGGACCTGTATTTTAGAGGAATGTTCCAAATTTCCAAATTTGCCATATGGGCAATTTGAAAATTAGCCAATTTGGAAATTTCCGAGTGAAATTGAGAAGCAAATTTCTACGAGAAAAGTGCAAAATTCTAAACATTTGAAATTTTAAAATTGACAACTTTTAGTCCGCCTGAGGTGGATACACATCTAAAACGAGTCCCGGTTTTATTGGCCTACAGAGCATTTTTCTACTTCACCCACATCAATTTTTCCCGTTCGACCTTCAATCGCATAAATCCAAAAACCACCGTGAGTAAATGTCCTTTGATCTCTTCAACCGTTCCGGATTGTTTTGTTTCGATCATTTTCACGGTTGAGCCCAATACGATCTTATCGCGCTGGTACGGATCCTTTTCAGGAACGCCAGGTTTCTGCTTTTTCGGTTTTTTCACCGGGATGCCTGCCTGCTTTACCAATTCCTCCTTGCGTTTGCTTTCCTCGATCTTCGACTTCTCCACCAACAGGTATTTTTTTACATCTTCCAGCAGCGGACTATTGATGTCTTTTTTACGCGATTTGGTTTGATAGCGGTCGATGAATTGTTTCATCTTTTTTCCCGAATTGAGGTACAGGTTGTTTTTTTCGATGACTTCCTGTTGTGCCCGCATGCGTTCTTCGAACCGTTGTTTTTTCTGGATGTAATCCAAACGTGCAGCTTCGGCCAGCTCCTGCGCTTCGATGTGCGCTTTGTTCAGTTGTTCGAGGTAGGATTTCTCGCGGTTCAGTTCGTGCAGTAAACGGTCCATGTTCACCTTGCTGTCGTCGAGCTTTCCTTTGGCCTCTTCGATCAGGTTCATGGGAATTCCATTCATCTGGGCCACTTCGAATGTAAACGAGCTTCCGGGTTGTCCCATCGAAAAACGGTACAGTGGTTCCAGCGTTTCCGTATCAAACAACATGCAGCCGTTCACAGCCTGGGGCAAACGATCGGCTTTCAGCTTGATGTTGGCGTAATGCGTGGTAATCACTGCATAGCTTTTGCGTTTGTACAATTCTTCGAAAAAGACTTCTGCCAGTGCGCCGCCCAGTTCAGGATCAGACCCTGTACCGAATTCATCGAGCAACAATAAGGTACGTTTGTTGGAAACCTTCAGGAAGTGTTTCATCCGTTTCAAACGATAGGAATACGTACTCAGTTCGTTTTCTATGGATTGATTGTCGCCGATGTCGGTCAGTACCTGCTGGAAAAAGCACAGCTGGCTGTTTTCGTGAACTGGAATCAGCAATCCGGCCTGGAGCATCACCTGCAGCAAACCGATTGTTTTTAACGTAATCGATTTTCCACCGGCGTTCGGACCGGAAATCACCAGCATGCGACTGTTGGGGTCGAGGATCAGGCTTTGCGGGAGCGTCGGTTTCCCGGCCAGTTTATTGGTTTTCCATAAAATAGGGTGGAAGGCTTCGATGAGCTCGATCCGCGTATGACGAACAATTCCCGGAAGCACCGCGTTCAATTCCAACGCCAGTTTCGTTTTGGCATTGATGAAATCCAATTCGGTCAGCAGCTTCTGATATGCTTCAATCAGTGGTAAATGATGGGCGATTTCGCGGGTGAGTTCCTGCAAAATGCGGAAAATCTCCTTGCGTTCGTCATCGAGTAACAATTCCAGCTCGTTGTTGAGCGGGACGTTCACAGCCGGTTCAATGAACGTCAAACTCCCGGTTTTCGAAGAGCCTACAACCGATCCGCCGATTTTGCGTTTATGGCTCGACATCACGGTGAGTACGCGGCGGTCATTCACAAATGCTTCTTTCGTTTCGCCGAGCATGCCTTCTTTCAGCCATTTGCGCATTTCCTTGTCGAAATTGCGGTTGATCTGGTTGCGCAATACACCGATCTGCTGGCGGATTCGGGCCAGCTCGGGTGAGGCATCGTCCTTGATCTGGCCTTTGCGGTCGAACACTCGTTCAATGGAATCGATCAGCTCGCGGGTATGATAGACATCGCCAAGCAAAGCGGTCAGCTCAGGGAAATCCTGTGAACGTTTGTCGAAGAAGTAAAGCAGGGAATTCACCAAATCCGAAGCGCGCACAATGCGCACAAAACCTTCCTGCTGCAACACGGCATTTTTGATCGGAAGGAGCCGGATTTCCGGCAGCAACTCATCGAAATCCAGCGAGGGAAATGACTCGCCGTTGGTGCGAATGGATTTGAATTCAGCTACGCGAAGTAACGCCTGTTCCACGAATGGAAAGTCATTCGACGGTTCGAGGTCAGCCAATCGCTGCCGTGCCGTTTCTCCGATACTATATGCTGTCAACCATTCACGGATCTGTACAAATTCCAGGTCCCGCAAGGTCTGCCGGTCAAAACCACTCATTTTATCAATTATGCACGCAAAATTATGAATTATCAGGAAGGTCTGTGTCAAGGACAGCCTTTATAATTGATCATTTATCAATTGATAATTCCCCTTATATTTACCTCCAAATCAATAACCGATGAAAATTCTATCCTTCAACGTAAACGGCATCCGGGCCATTGCCGGAAAGACATTTATCACCGACATGCAATCACTTGGAATGGACATCATCTGTCTTCAGGAAACCAAAGCCACGGTTGAGCAGGTCAAGGAAACAGTTGCACCATTGGGTTATAACTATGTGTTTGCCAACGAAGCCGAGCGAAAAGGATATTCCGGAACGGCCATTTTATCGAACATCGAGCCCCTGAGCGTTACCTACGACATGGGAATCGCCGAGCACGACAATGAAGGCCGCGTTATTTGTGCCGAGTATGCCGATTTTTATTTGATAACAGTTTACACGCCCAATTCGGGAAGCGAATTGCTGCGCCTGGGTTACCGTCAGACATGGGATGCCGATTTCCTGAAATACCTCAAGTCACTCGAAGCGAAAAAGCCGGTAATTGTCTGTGGCGATTTGAATGTGGCCCATAAATCCATCGACCTGGCACGACCGAAAGCCAATTACAATAAATCGGCCGGGCACATGCAGGAAGAAATGGACGGAATGGACAACTATCACGCTGCAGGAATTATTGATTCCTTCAGGGCGCGCAACGGTGATGAGGTGAAATATTCGTGGTGGAGCTACCGCGGTGGCGCACGCGAGAAGAACATCGGCTGGAGAATCGATTATTTTTTGGTGAGTGAATCCTTCCTTGATCGCGTGAAATCGTCGACAATCCATAATGAGATTCATGGTTCCGACCACTGTCCGGTGGGATTGGAATTGACCGTTTAACCTTTATTTCTCTCTGTTGGGTCGCGAATACTTGTCAGCCTGAGGCTGATCGCGACCTGATTGATGATTTTAAATTAATTGATAGCTCTTAAATAAAAACCATCTGAATCCACATACCGATCGGTATTTAGCCTATCTTTGTCCAAAAATCAAGCTTTGGTGAAAGACATCGATCAAACAACGGAAGAGTACATTTTGGACCGCGTGGCACCGCTTTTCAACCGGAAAGGCTATGTGGGTACGAGTCTTTCGGACATCACTGAAGTCACCCGGCTAACGAAAGGCGCCATTTACTGCAATTTCAAAAACAAGGAAGACCTGGCGCTGAAAGCCTTTTACAAGAACATCGATTTTGTGCTCGCACCGATGGGAGAAGCGATTCGCTCGGCGGATAATGCGATCGATAAACTGTATGCCATCACCGGGTTTTACCGGACCTATTTTGAGTGGAGCAAGGTGCGTGGAGGCTGTCCGTTGTTGAATGTAGGTATCGATGCACAGCACGTCAACCCGCAGTTATACCAGGCAGCCAAAGAAACGGCCGAACGGCTGATCGGCAACCTGGTCCGCATCATTGAAAAGGGAAAGGAGCACCGTCAGGTGAAGCCCGCGACCGATGCACCGCTGCTCGCGGGGAATATTTATGCCATGATCGAAGGCGGCGTTTATCTTTCCATGTTGAATGACGATCCGGGTTATTTGCAGAACATCCTCGACATCATCGACGGGATGATCGCCCAATTAAAGCAATAAGCATTTTTTTATCCACACAAATACCGATTGGTATGTAACAAAACAAACTCATGGAAAAGAAACCAACATCACGCGTAAAGATCCGCTTCCAGGATTGCGATCCGTTCAATCATCTCAACAATGGCCGTTTTCTCGACTATTTTTTCAACGCTCGTGAAGATCATTTGACCGAACACTACAACCTTGATATTTTCAGTCATTTGAAGAAAACGGGCTGCGCCTGGGTGGTGGTTTCCAACCAGGTCAGTTATTTCAAGCCTGCTATGGTGGCTGAGGAAGTGGTGATTGAAACCAAGCTGATTGATTATTCTGAACGCGCTTTGACTGCCGAAATGCTGATGTGGAATACCGATCAAACACATCTGAAAGCCATGTTGTGGGTGAAATTTTCCTATTTCGAATTCGCTACACAAAAATCGGCCGTGCATTCCGATGAACTGCTCGAATTGTTCAGCCAGGTGGTAGTGCCGGTTGAATCAACGGTTTTTGAAAACCGGGTGGGTGAAATCATGCAACTGGTGAAATCCGGTCAACCGGTTTAATTTGTTTGACTTGTTGGGGCACGATTCATTGTGACCAAATGGCAGCTGCAATTTGTCATTGATGTTTTCATCTCATTCAAAATATGGTGCGTCAGGCGCGGAATCATTCCACGCCTACACACCAACAATGTTAAAAACCTGTTCATTTCCTTTTCGTAACTAAAAAACAGCATTTCGTTCCATGTTGGATCAACGATATCGTATCTTTGCACCATGGACGAACAACAATCAGGCAACAACCCGCGTCGTGTCGGCGCGCGAACCAAAAACACCATTCTTCCGTTAGCTGCTGATATGGGGCGTATTCCGCCGCATGCTACCGATTTGGAACAGGCGGTTTTGGGTGCCATGATGTTGGAGAAAAATGCGGTAACAGACACCATCGATATGCTGTCGACCGAAAGTTTTTACGATCCCAAGCACCAGTACATTTACGGAGCAATCCGTGAGCTGTTCGGAACTTCCAACCCGATCGACCTGCTTACGGTAACACATAAGCTGCGGGATAAAGGCGAACTGGAAATCGCCGGTGGTGCCGTCTACATTTCATCGCTTACCCAACGTGTTGCTTCGTCTGCGCACGTCGAATACCATTCGCGGATCATCGCCCAGAAATACATTCAGCGTGAGATCATCCGTATGTGTTCCGAAACCCTGCGGGATGCCTACGACGAAACAACCGATGTTTTCGAATTGCTGACCAAAGCCGAAGGACAATTGTTCGGAATCGCTGAAAACAACATGAAAAAAGCGATTTCAACCATGCAATCGGTGGTGATGGAAGCGATCAACGAAATCGAACAGGCGGCCAAAAACAGCGATGGCCTGTCGGGCGTTCCTACCGGGTTCCGCAAGCTCGATGAATTGACTTCAGGATGGCAGCGTTCCGACATGATCGTTATCGCAGCCCGTCCGGCGATGGGAAAAACAGCTTTCGTATTGTCGATGGCGCGCAACACTGCCGTGGATTTCAATATGGGCGTTGCGATCTTCTCGCTGGAGATGTCGTCGGTGCAGTTGGTGAAACGTTTGATTTCCAGTGAATCGCGGATCAGTGCCGAAAAACTTCGAAAAGGAAAGCTCGAAGAGCACGAGTTCCAGCAATTGTATACACGCGTTACGAAACTTTCCACAGCTCCGATTTACATTGACGATACGCCAGGTTTGTCGGTATTCGACCTTCGTGCAAAGTGCCGTCGTTTGAAAATGCAGTATGACATCCAGATGGTGATCATCGATTACCTGCAGCTGATGTCGGCCGGTGGTAGCAAAGGTTCCGGTAACCGCGAGCAGGAAATCTCCACGATCTCGCGTTCCATCAAGGAAATTGCCAAAGAGCTCAACATCCCGATCATCGCACTTTCGCAGCTGAGCCGTTCGGTGGAGACACGTGGTGGTGACAAACGTCCGATGCTTTCCGACCTTCGTGAATCGGGAGCGATCGAGCAGGATGCCGATATCGTCGGTTTCCTTTACCGCCCGGAGTATTATGGTTTGATGCAGGATGAAGATGGTTCTTCCAATCAGGGAGTGGGTGAGGTAATCATTGCCAAACACCGTAACGGAGCCATTGATTCGGTGCGTCTGCGTTTCGTGGGACAATACGCGCGCTTCGAAAACTTCGAAGATGTGATCGACAGCGGCCACGATTTTAATCCTTCATCGCTCAGTGCGGGAATGACCGCAAGCCGCGATTTTGAAATGCCAACCCGCACCATTACGCTGGGAAGTAACATGAACAATATCGAGGATGATTTCATCCAGGGGGATTCAACTCCTTTCTGATAAAACTTTGATTTTCAGAAACATAGTAATATTGCAATATTGATTTTTTAATCGAATCCTGATTATATATTTGATAATCAAGGCTTTATGTTTTTGGCGCTCAGAATTTCCTGAAAATTAAAGCATGATTACAGGACCTAATCCAGGAATTTTCACGACTTTTTATTATTCAAAATGCTGAAAATCAATAATATAGTAATATTGCAATATTATTTCTTAAGTGGCAACATGTTATCATTAAATCCAACCGTCTCATCCATTCACTAAAGAACACGGTTCAGGCCTGATTTTTGCTGAAATTATTTCGTAATTTTATAAGAATTAAAATCAACAAATGAGAATTTTCCTGGTTTTCGCATTTCTGATCTGTGTTAAATCGACTTTCGCGAGCGCTATCCTGGTTCCTATGGATGAACGTCAGACCAATCACCTGAAAGCCTATGGGGTTTCTTATTGGGTGTTGGAGAATGATGTAGTGATGGAATGGCTGCTCAATTATCGTGGCGGCTCGTTTTTGTTCCCGCATTTACAGGCAATTGAAGAAGAATTGATCATTCGTGGTGTGAGCTATGAAGTCATTGCAGACGGACAAGCCAATGCCATTCGTTCACAGATCGCCAACCCGGAAACCAACATGGAAGTGGTGCAATTGGAAAAAGCACCGAAAATTGCTGTTTATACGCCTCCGAGCGCGCTTCCCTGGGATGATGCCGTAACGATGGTACTTGAATACGCCGAAATTCCCTACGATAAAATTTACGATTCGTCCATTGTGATGGGAGTGTTGCCGAAATACGACTGGCTGCATTTGCACCATGAAGATTTTACGGGACAATACGGTAAATTCTATGCGGCCAACCGGAACGAAGCCTGGTACCGCAACCAGGTCGCTGATTTGGAAAGCCTGGCACAGACATTGGGTTTCTCGAAGGTGTCGCAAATGAAGCTGGCGGTAGCCAACAACATCAAGAATTTCGTGGCCGGCGGAGGATTTTTGTTCACGATGTGCAGCGGGACCGATAGTTTTGATATCGCGTTGGCAGCACACGAAACCGATATCTGTGACCGGATGTTCGACGGCGACGGACCCGATCCCAAAGCGCAGGAAAAGCTCGATTTTAACAATACGCTCGCCTTTGAGCAATTCCAGCTGGTACGCGACCCGATGACCTACGAATATTCCACGATCGATGGGACCGAGTTGCATCGTATTCCCGAAAGCCAGGATAAATTCACGCTGTTCGAATTTTCCGCCAAATGGGATATTGTTCCGACCATGCTTACACAATGTCACACCGATGTGATCAACGGCTTCATGGGACAAACTACCGATTTCAAAAAAGACCAGATCAAATCGAATGTGCTGATCATGGGCGAGAACAAGGAATTGAAGACCGCTCGTTACGTTCACGGTGAACTGGGGCAGGGTACATGGACGTTCTATGGCGGTCACGATCCGGAAGATTACCAGCACCGCGTGGGCGATCCGCCGACAGATTTGAGTCTTCACCCGAATTCTCCGGGATACCGTCTGATCCTGAATAATATCCTCTTTCCGGCGGCTAAAAAGAAAAAGCAAAAGACCTAGTTCTTTTTCTTCGTCAGGTTTCCAATCGACACTCTTTTTCAAAAAAAAGTTTTCAGAGGCAACGCTTCCTCATTGCTCGCATATTAAGTTGTGTGATGTGTGTCATGCGTTGATTGAATGTGACCGAATGGAGTTTTACAGGTTGATTTTTCAGAAAAATGAGTACACGGATATTGAACAAAACGACAAATAAACGATTAAAGACAGGTTAAAAACAAGAAGTTAAGGCTTCCAAGATTTAAACGAATTTTAATGAGTAAAAGGCAATTGTTAAGGAATAAACAAACGTTTGAATAACTAAATTGCCAAGACACAAACTTCGACTTCTTGTTTACGAACAGACATAGCAGAGAAAAAGCAACAGAGCAAAAACGCCCGGAAAATTTCGAGCGTTTATACAATACACACAAATCAATGGTGTATGGTATCGCACTGCGCTATCTTCGTTGCAAGGATGATGCGAATGATGTGGTACAGGAAACCTTTATTAGTGCCTACACAAACTACGATCAATACGATGAAAGCAAACCGATCGGTCCATGGATCAAGCGGATTGCGATCAATTCGGCGCTGATGTACATACGAAAAAACTACCGGTTCAAGCTGATTGAAAATGAGCGGGAGCTTGACGGAACACATACTCCGATGGAGGAGGATAAAGAAGAGGGCGCATTTACCCAAAAGGATCTGATTGCCATTCTTCATGAACTGCCTAACGGTTACCGAATGGTGTTCAACCTGTATGCAATTGATGGATTGACACACCAGGAAATTGCGGAATATTTGGAAATAACGGAAAGTACCTCGCGATCGCAATTGCTGAAAGCGCGGAAAATGATAAAAGGAATTTTGGAACAAAAAATGAGCGTTCGCTATGCAAGAGCATGATGACATAGATGAGTTGTTTAAAGGCGGCCTGGAGAATTTCAGGCCCGATGCTTCTCATTTGAGTTATGCGCCCCTGGCTTCTGCAATTGCTGCAAAGACAACAGTTGCCGGTACGGCCGTTGTAGCGAAAACCGGTTTTTTTGCTAAATGGGGAATGTCGCTCTATATAGGATTGGCAACGGTGGCAACCGGTACAGGTGTGGCAGTTGTATATGCACCGGAGCAAGTAGCCGTTGAAGCGAACAGCAAAACGATTGTTGTCGCTTCGGCACAAGTGAAAGAAAAGTTGGAGTTCTTTACGAAGTCGCCTGCGGGTGATACTTTAGTGCCCAACCAGGAAGCGTTTCCTCCGGTTGAAGTGCATATTTCCTTAGTGGAATCCAACGAAACCGAAGAAACAGAGCAGGCTTCCAATCCCGAAAAAAGATCGTTAAAAGCCCTTCTTTCGGGCGAACAAAAAGAAACAGCGACTTCCGGTAAACAGGCGGGCCGAAATACCGTTTCAACGGATGGAACGAAACCGTTTGTTTGGTCTGAAAGGGCGGTTGAGCGCAGCTTGACAGTTCAAACAGCCGATGAAACACCAATGGATCTTCAACCGGACGAAATGGCTGAAAATCCAGCGGAATCAACGAAGCAGGAAACAATGGTGCAGCCGGACAACATCCAACCGCCTGCAACTCCGCTGGATAGCACGATCACATTGGCAAAAATCGACACACTTCCTTCAACAGCAACCGATAGCGTGCTGACATCATCCAACTTTTACGCTTCGCGTCCCGTTGTGTGGCCGCGAAGCCGATTCAGTATCAAAGCCGGATTGGGTTATGCGCCGCTTAAAACAGACCTGGTGGTGAACCAGGAGAGCTACATCGATAGCATGTTCTTGTTCGAGTATTACCAGAAAGTTATTGATCGTCCGACCATCAAGAATGAATTCATGGCTTCGTTTAGCTACCAGAAACGCGTTAAGTCGAACCTGCAATTGGGTGTTGGATTGAGCTATCTGCAAGGTGGCTGGAAGTCATTTACCGATTACACGGAATACTACTATGTAGATAATGGTGCGGGTGGATTTTATTTGGTGGTTGATACGGTAAAAGCAGGTGAGCGCGATATCACATTCAGTTCCATCAGCCTGAACCTCTTTACCGGCTACGATTTTGTGCTGGGCAATAAATGGATGATCGGTACCACAATCGGGACCAACCTGAACCAGATGATCATTAAGAATGATTTCAGGAATTACAGCACCAATGAAGTTTCGGGCGTCAGACGCGCCGATTTTCTCATTGGCGTGTATGGCACCGCTGATCTGACTTACCGCGTGACCGACCGTCTCGGATTAAGCATCGGGGCCAGCATCAATGGCCGGGCGAACATATCCAGGGCAATCAAGGCAAACGATTTCTATAACAGCGCTTCTTTTGGCCTGAACGGCGGTATTCATTATTTCTTTTCAGGTTCGCGTTAAGGGGCGGCCGCCTGTGTGGCGTATTTTTGGGCATTCAGCAAATCCCCCAATTGCTGGTAAGCCAACGCCAGGAACTGCATAACCTTCTTGTTGTTCGGGTTCACTTCCAGGATTTCAAGGAATATGTCTTTTGCTTTTTCTACCTGGCCCGAGGCACCATACGAATTGCCCAGGTTCAGCATCAATTCTTCGTTTTTCGGGAAGCGTTTCAGTCCTTTATTGAATACGGGAATTGCTTTTTCGTACTGCTTCATGTTAAAAAAGGCGGTTCCCATGAAACTGAAATTGGATGCAGAAGCCTGTTTCGAATCAATGAATAACTGGTAACGGGCAACGGCGCTGTCGAATTGATTGTTCTTGAAAAACGCATCGGCCAGGTTGGCAATGATCGATGTGTCCAACGGATTCAGTTGGATGGCTTTTCGGGAATGCTCAATCGATTCCGGGTATTTTTTCAACCTGTAATAACAAACGCCCAGGTTGATGTGCGCGCCTTTATCCTGTGGATCGATTGCCAACGCGCGTTCATAGGCACTCACAATTTCCGGTAGCTGCGATTGCTGCAGGTTGATGTCTTCAGGTAATAACGCCATCATCAACGCACCGTAGTTATAATGAACGCGGGCGCTGTTGGGAGCGTGAGCCCGGTCTGCGGCAAACAGGGATTCATTCGAGGCCCAATCCTTGTTGCGCTGAAACGAAAAGATACCGGCAAAAAACGCGATAAGCACCACTCCGTAAAAAGCACTCGTACGTTTGGTTCCGGCTTCGGTTTGTTTCAACAACAGGTACAATCCGTATACCACGGCGATGCATATTCCCAGCACCGGTGCAAACAGCAAACGATCGCCCATCGTAGTTCCGATCAGCGTAAACACGTTTGTCACCAGTGAAATGGTGACCAGGAAGTACAGCAACCCGAAACTGATCGCCGGGTGTTTTTTCCAGTTGCGGTAGATCAGGTAACCCATTCCGGCCAATATTACCAGCGTGATCAGTACGATCGGGGAACCGAATGTTTCACACGGAATTTCATTGTACGAATAATCGTAGCTCATATTCATCGGAACAAACGATTTTGCCAGGTAACGGCCCAAAATGGCTATTCCCGTAGCTACCTGTGATGCTTTATCCGGACAGGCAACCAGCGAATTATCAAGATATGTATAGGTAATGCGCTCGTGTACCGACGATTGAATGATCCACTGATGCAAACCCAACCAGGCAAGTGAGATCAGCACAAGCGGGAGAAATGTTTGCGCTGTTTTCAAAACCTTCTGCTGACGGAACAGCAGGAAATACAGTCCCATCACCGGCAAAAACAGAATTCCCGCTTCTTTCGACAGTAAACACAGCAAAAATAAACCGGAAGCGATGAAACGGTGTTTCCACAACTTCAATTCGGTGGTAATGACTACACGGAACGTCAGCACAAAAAACAGGAAACAAAGGATCTCATCGCGACTTTTGATATTCGCAACCACTTCGGTATGAATCGGGTGAACAGCGAACAGCAGCGCAATGCAGCATGGAATCCAAAGTGTGTATTGCTTGAAAATCAGTCGCAGTAGTTTGTACAAAGCACCGATCGAAAGCGCGTACAACAGCACGTTCATGAAATGATGGATGAGCGGGTTATCGGGAGAAATTCCCCATTCGGCAGCAAACATCACCAGTGATAATGGCCGGTATAAACCACCGTTCAAATCCCAGTAACCTTCCCAGTAAAAAGTGGTCAGGATGGTTGGAATGCCCGAAAATCCCTGCTGCACGAATTTATTTTGTTCGATCACCGCCTGGTCATCCAGTACAAACCCATGTGTCAGTGTGTTGAAAAACAGCAAAAAAGCCACGATGGAAAGCGCCCAGAAAATTCGTTTATCTAAATCCGTTTCGGATAAACCAGGAATAGAAACAGCCGCTGTTGGTTTCGGTGTGGATTTAATCGCCGGTTTTTTCTGTTTGTGGGTCGCCATTCGAGATCGGTTTTGAGTCGTTCAAATCTAATCAAATTTTGAGGCTGTTTAAAATTTAGATTATGAGGTGATGGTAGCGTTTTTTTGTGCGAAGAGAGGCGTGTTTTGCAGTCATAATGGAGTGATTCTGATGAAAAAACACAACGAATTTGCAGCCAAAAAAACGCAGTATCAAATTAAAAAGATAAAATTTAAACAGGCTCTCTTATCTTTGCAGCAACTTTTTACATTTAAACGACATAGCATGCAACTGTGGAATACATTTAGTAAAGAGGAATTGGAACAGCGTCTCAGAGCCGAAGGTCATGATTTTGTGACCATTTCGTTCTATCATTATGTTCAGATTCCCAACCCCCGGATTTTTAGAGATTACCTGTACCAACTTCTGCAAAACCTGCAGGTAGTAGGCCGGATTTATGTTGCCCATGAAGGGATCAACGCACAGATTTCTGTTCCGACCGATAACTACATCCGCTTTCAGAACGACTTGTATTCGATTGAGTTTCTGAATGGAATCCGGTTGAATATTGCCGTTGAAGAACCGGGCGAAGTGTTCCCGTTCCTGAAATTGAAAATCAAGGTGCGCAACAAGATCCTCGCCGACGGATTGACAGACGAGACTTTCGATGTGACGAACAAAGGGATTCACCTCAGTGCAGAAGAATTCAACAAGCTGACCGATGATCCGAACACGATTTTGGTCGATTTCCGTAATCACTACGAACACGAGGTCGGGCATTTCAAAGGGGCTATTCTTCCTGACGTGGACACCTTCCGTGAATCGCTGCCGATTATTGAAGATTTGTACCTGAAAGGAAACGAAGATAAAAACATCGTGATGTATTGTACCGGGGGTATTCGCTGCGAAAAAGCATCGGCTTGGTACAAGCACCGCGGATTCAAAAATGTGCACCAGCTCGAAGGCGGGATTATTAAATACGCCAACGAATGCCGCGAGAAAGGCCTAGAAAACAAATTTCTTGGAAAAAACTTCGTATTCGACGAACGTCGCGGCGAGCGCATTACCGACGAGATCATTTCGAAATGCCACCAATGTGGCGAGCCGGCCGATACGCATACCAATTGCGTCAACGAAGCCTGTCACCTGTTGTTTATCCAGTGCGATTCCTGCAAGGAAAAGATGGAGAATTGCTGCTCGCAGGAATGCATTGACATCGTCCACCTGCCGCTTGAAGAGCAAAAAGCGCTGCGAAAAGGCCTCGACAACAGCAACCGAATTTTCAAGAAAGGCCGCGGAAGTCAGCTTTCCTTTAAGGTGAATCGCGAAAAACAAGTATCTTTCGGTCAACAATAAAATTCTAGCACGTGAACCTTGGCATTGACTGGACTGTTTCCTCGCAGCTGATTGAAGGATATTCTACACCGAACCTGTATGGCTTGCTGTTTGTTTCGGGACTGATTATCGGTTATTTCGTGATCAAACGCATGTTCAAATACGAGCACGTTCCGGAAATGATCCTCGACAAATTGCTGATTTACGTCGTGCTGGCAACGATCATCGGTGCGCGTTTGGGCCACATCCTGTTTTACGGCCCGTATTGGAATACGTATAATCCCGACGGAACAATTCTCCAGGAAGGTTATTTCGACAACCCAATGAGCATTTTTAAAGTGTGGGAAGGCGGTTTGGCGAGTCACGGTGCTGCCATTCTGATCCTGCTGACGCTTTATTATTTTTCACGCAGGATTGTCAAACGTCCGATGTTCTGGATTCTCGACCGTATTGTAGCGCCGATTGCCATTGCAGGCTGCTGTATCCGTTTGGGGAACCTGGTAAATCACGAGATCATTGGTGTCCCGACCGACCTGCCGTGGGGATTCAAATTCATGAATGAAGGCCGCGAATACCTGGTGAATGGTGAACACGTTTACCGCCACCCGGCCCAGTTGTACGAAGCGATTACCTATATTATCACCTTCTTTGTCCTGATGTACATGTATTGGAAAACGAAGGCGAAAGATATGCCGGGCCGTATCTTCGGTGCGTTTATGGTGCTGATCTGGCTGGCGCGTTTCCTGATCGAATTCATCAAAGAAGGCCAGTCGGCATTCGATGAAACACAGCCGTTGTTCAACACCGGTCAGCTGTTAAGTATCCCGTTTGTGTTGATCGGCGTTTATTTGCTGATCCGCAAAATTCCCCAAAAGGAAATTGACCGGCTGAAAGAAACAGCATTTCCGGAGAATCCACAAAAATGATTGTTGTGTGTGGGGTCGCGATTCATTGCGACCATATACACAATCAATAACATGAATAGATCATTGTAAACAAAAAATCCAGCACGATTAATCGTGCTGGATTTTTTATTCAATAGTCATTCTCATTCCATGTTAGGTCGCGATGAATCGCGACCCCACAGGAATTTCAAATGCATTATTCAAATGTGTATTTCACCGGATCTTTCCATCCTTCAATGTTCAGGATGATTTCACTGCCTTTTTCCTGTTTGTAAGCCAGTTCGCTGATGTCGAATACCAAATCTTTCATCAGCATCGCTTTGCAATGGTCAGGTTCGCCGGTATGTACCAACCGGACAGTTCGCTGCGGCGGCAATGATTTCGAAATGGCCTGATCGCCCACCAAATCAAACAAATGGTCTTTGCAGCCTCCGTAATATGAAATGCTCAGGGTCATTTTGTTGCCATTAATACTGACACCCGTAATTTTGGTCGCGTTCGAATTCATTTCCGATTTGCCGATCGACGCCTTCAGTTCTTTTTCCGTTTTCATCTTAATGGTTTGTCCCGTCCCGTCGCCGGATATTTTCTTAGTTCCACATGCGAATAGCATCAACACAGTCATGGAAAGAAGGATTGTTTTCATGTTCGTTGTTTTGGTTTGACACAAATATAAACATCTTCGTCAATGAACGTTAAGGCAAGTTTTGTACCAACATTTATGTGTACCAAGTTTTTGACGTAACTTTGCACGCTGCTTTCAGCAACAGAAAGCACATTTGAAAAGCATCCCGGCAATGAAGACCAAAACACTTCGTAAAAACAAAGTCAATGTAGTAACCCTTGGTTGCGCTAAAAACACCTTCGATTCGGAAGTGATGATGGCACAGCTGAAAGCCAATAAGTTTGAGGTAGAGCACGAATCGCGGCATGACGACGCTTCGATCGTGATCATCAATACCTGCGGGTTTATCGATAATGCCAAGCAGGAATCCATTGATACGATTTTACGCTACGCGGATGCGAAAAATGAAGGTTTGGTCGATAAAGTCTACGTTACCGGATGTCTTTCCCAACGTTACAAAGACGATTTGGAAGTCGAAATCCCGGAAGTGGATGCTTTTTTCGGAACACGCGATCTGCCGCGTTTGCTGAAAACCCTGAAAGCCGATTACAAGCACGAGCTGGTAGGAGAACGCCTGCTTACGACACCTGCGCACTACGCGTATTTCAAAATTGCCGAGGGTTGCGACCGTCCATGTTCGTTCTGTGCTATTCCGCTCATGCGTGGAAAACACGTTTCCACACCGATGGACCAGTTGATTACTTCCGCTAAAAATCTGGCTGCCGGAGGTGTGAAGGAATTATTGCTCATCGCGCAGGATTTGACTTATTACGGACTCGATATTTATAAAAAACGCAACCTGGCCGAGTTGGTCGACCGCCTTTCCGATGTAGAAGGAATCGATTGGATTCGCCTGCATTATGCATTCCCTTCAGGTTTCCCGATGGACGTTCTCGATGTAATGAAAAACCGTCCCAACGTCTGTAACTACCTGGATATGCCGCTGCAACATGGTTCCACCAAGATCCTGCAGTCGATGCGTCGCGGAATTACCCGCGAAAAAACGGAAAACCTGGTCGAAGAGATTCGTCAGCGCGTTCCGGGAATCGCCATGCGCACAACATTGATCGCCGGTTACCCGGGAGAAACCCAAGCCGATTTTGAAGAAATGTACAGCTTTGTGGAGCGCACACGCTTCGACCGGTTAGGAATTTTTACCTATTCACACGAAGAAAACACCCACGCTTTTTCGCTCAACGATGATGTTTCGGAAGAGGTTAAACGCCTGCGCGCCGATGAGATCATGGAATTGCAATCGGGGATCAGCTACGAACTGAATCAGCAAAAGATCGGGAACACGTATAAAGTTTTATTTGATCGCGCCGAAGGTGATTACTTTATCGGCCGTTCCGAATTCGATTCGCCGGAGGTTGATAATGAGGTACTTGTTAAGAAATCGGAAGGCTTTGTTCGAATCGGTGATTTTGCCAACGTACAAATCACGTCAGCAGACCATTACGATCTGTACGGAAAGCTTACGGACTAAGCAACTCCGGCTATTTTCGCTGGGCACTGTCAAATTAACATTGATGCAACGTATTTGGTAGATTGACGTTCTAAGTAGTTGAAAGAGAGATATCTTTGCAATAACTTATTACTATTAATTCACCCATTACCATGAAGAAAAGATTACTACTAGTTGGTCTTGTTGTATCGTGTATAGCGTTTACTTCGTTTGGCCAGCAGCAACCGGAAGGGCGGCATGTCGCTCCTCAGGCAGTTGTCGCCATTCCGTCGCTGAAAGCACAGGCGGAAAAAATCAGTGAACAGGAAATCCGTGTCGAAAAAGCAGCAGCTTCTTCGCGTGGCCAGCAGGCACAGTTCAAGCAGGAATTGACTGTTTTGCAGAACGACTACAAAAACATGCTGACCAAAGAGATTGCAGCTTGTTCCGACGAGAAAGCCCGTACAGAACTACAGGCAGAATTGACCTACATCGAGCAGCAACTGGCTCCGGTTTCGAAAGCAGCGCCTGCTTCAAGAACAACAATTACCCCTGGTTTCTAATCAACGTTCAATTTTACGACTATGAAAAAAGCTACAATTAAAGGAGCAATCGTCGCATCATTATTGGCGTTGACTCCATTCGCGAAGGCATATGCCCAGGCGTATACCGAAAATTTCGATAACATCGGCCTATTGGCCGGAAATGGCTGGACGTTATCCAACGTAAGTGTGCCTGTTGGTGCTACAGGCTGGTCGCAGGGGCCGGATATAGCAGGTGGCGGACCATTTAATTCCTACAATGGCGCTACCAATGCCTTTATCAGTGCCAACTTTAACAATACAGGCGCTACCGGTACGATTAGCAACTGGCTGGTAACACCCACCCGTACACTTAGAAACGGAGATGTGTTTACGTTTTATACCCGAAAACCTTCTCCGGATAGCTATGCAGACCGTTTGGAGGTGAGATTGAGCACCAATGGGGCCAGTTCCAATGTTGGGTCAGGGGCTGCCACAGGTGACTTTACGACACTTCTGATGAGTATAAACCCGTCATTGGTATTGGGCGTTTACCCAACTACGTGGACACTTTACACTGTCACCATTTCAGGATTACCCGCACCGACTTCGGGTCGTATCGCTTTCCGTTATTTCGTAACAAGCGGGGGAGAGTTCGGAACCAATTCTGACTTTATCGGAATCGACAATGTGGTGTACACACCATACGTATGTCCTGCGTTTACAATGACCCCGGGCGGACCGTTGGCAAGTGGTACTGCCGGAACGGCCTACAGCACTACAATTACACAAACCGGTGCGTTGGGAGCTCCTACATACAGTGTTACAGCTGGTGCATTACCTCCGGGAATGACACTTGGAAGTGCCAGTGGTACTATTTCGGGAACGCCGACGGCAACCGGGACCTTCAACTTTACGGTAACGGTTTCAGATGCCAGCGGATGCAGCGGATCAACAGCTTATTCGATTCTTATCGGTTGTCCGGCAAACCCGACTTCCTTAAACGGTTTACCGACTTTGTGTGATAATGCGGGCCTTTATACACTTACGCAGGGATCGCCTGCCGGTGGTTCGTATTCGGGAACAGGTGTTTCTGGTGCCACGTTTGATCCTGCGGCAGGAACGCAAACTATTACGTATAGCCTCGTAGATGCTTATGGATGTTCACATTTTTCATCCAACCCGATTACCGTAAATACAGCTCCGTCGGTAACACAAAGTCCGTTCTCGCCAGTGTGCGATAACAGCGGATTGCTGGCACTTTCAGGTGGTTCTCCGGCAGGTGGAACTTATTCCGGTACAGGTGTATCGGGAACCGATTTTGATCCGGCTTCGGGCTCACAAACCGTTACATATACGTACACAGATGCAAACGGCTGTTCAAATACGGCTTCAACAGCCATTACGGTAAACGCAGCTCCTTCGGTTACGCAAAGTCCGATTGCGGCGATCTGTGAAGACAATGGTATCCTGGCGCTTTCCGGCGGTTCACCAGCAGGAGGAACCTATACGGGAACGGGTGTTGTGGCCAATAATTTTAATCCTTCTTTTGGCACCCAGACAGTTACCTATTCATACACGGATGGAAACAACTGTTCGAATAGTGCAACCGCAACCATTACAGTGAATGCATTACCTTCGGTATCGCATAGTGCCATTCCGGCTGTTTGTGCGGATGCAGCTCCGTTTGCTCTTGCTGGCGGTTCTCCTGCAGGAGGTGTTTATTCCGGTGCAGGTGTTTCGGGTGGAAATTTCGACCCGAATGCCGGAACGCAGACCATTACATACACGTACACGGATGCAAACTCTTGTTCCAATTCGACTACTACTACTGTTACCGTGAATGCATTGCCGACGGTAACGCTGACACTTCCGGTTTCAATGCTTTGTGTGTACAATAGCGCAACAACATTGTCGGGTGGTGCGCCTGCCGGCGGTTCGTATTCGGGAACAGGTGTTTCAGGCGGGAATTTTGATCCGGCATCAGCAGGATTAGGAAATCAAACGGTTACGTATGATTATACCGATGCAAATGGTTGTGCAAATTCCGCTACGGACAATATTTTAGTAGATGAATGCTTGGGTATTAACGAATTTTCGCAGGAAGGTTTGGTTGCTTACCCGAACCCGGGCAAAGGAGTGTTCACTGTTTCAATGGACGCAAAAAATCAGCTGACCGACTTGAAAGTGGTTGACCTGCAAGGAAAAATCATGGACGCAGGGCTTACAATTCAGGGAACGGAAGTTTCCATTGACCTGACTAAAGCCTCCAATGGCGTTTACTTATTGCAGGCACTTTCCAATGGTGAGCCTGTATCGGTTCGCCTGGTGAAAAACTAATAAAGAGAACACATAGACAAGCGGCTGTGTACACCATGTATACAGCCGTTTTGTTATTGACAGGTATTTTTAATTTAACCAAAACTACTATCTTAGTGGCATGGACATTCAAAACCGACTGCTCGAACAACTCAAGGCAAAACTACCACACGACACATCGCTTGGCCGCTTGCTGATGGACGACCTGGACCTGTCGCGTGATTCTGCTTACCGTCGTGCGCGCGGGGAAACGGCTTTGAAACCGGAAGAAATTCAACTGCTTTGTTCGAAATATGACCTGTCCATCGACAAAATCATCGGCGTCAGCGGGCAAAGCGTGACGTTCCAGTACAACCCCATCCAGCGTACCGAGTTTTCGTTTGACAATTACCTCAACGGAATCATGGAAGGTTACAAACGCATGGCGGCACAGCGTACATCGGAACTGTTCATGTCTTACCTTGACCTGGTGATTTTCCAGCTGCTCAATTCACCCGCATTGATCCGCTTCAAGTTGATGTACTTTGCCAAATGTTACCTCAAAATCCCTAAACTGGACAATGAGAAATACTACAAAGGCTGGAAAGGCGATATTTCCGACGAAGCGCTGCAACAAATGCTGCAATTTTACATTCGCATTAAAAGTACAGAAGTAGTTGGCTTCGATGCCGGAAAAGGGCTGGTGCGTGAAATTGTTTCGTTCTACGAACTCGGTTATTTCGCTTCGAAGGAAGATGCGCTTTACCTGTTGGATGAAACCGAAAAAGTATTGCAGCACATCAAGGCACAGGCTGAGATCGGGCGGAAATTCATCATCGGGCAGCCGGTAATCACCGACGAAAACAGCTTCCGGCTTTACCTGCATCAGACCTACATCCAGGACAATACCATTATTGCCGAAACCAATGCCTACCGTATGTTGTACATCACACACAACATGATGAACTACCTTTATACAATCGACCAGGATTATGTCAACAAATCGTTTGCGGTATTCCAGTCCATGCTCAAAAGCTGTATCTGTATCAGCCAGGAAAATCCGAGGCAACGCAACAGTTATTTCGAAAGCCTGAGCCAATTCATTAGCCGTGCGCGTCATCGCCTGGAAGACACCGAACTTTTGTGAAGGCATTTACGTCTCTTTTTAAAACTAATTTTTTTCATAGCCGGGCAACCTTTTTATACCGACACGGGTAACTGGGTTAGAACATAAAATTAAGGTTATGAAAAGAGTAGTTTTAGTGGTGTTGACAGGAATGTTTGGAGGAGCATTGTTGTTGCAGTCGTGCGAGAAAGACGTCTTCGAGCCGAACGGCGGAGATCCGTCAAACAATGACACGACTTACGTAGACCCGAACGATTCCACAATCTGGAACGGCGGAGGAAACAATGGGGGCGGCAATAATGGCTGCGATTCGACCATCTGGAATGGTGGTGGAGGAAACCCGGGAGATTCTACTGTTTGGAACGGTGGCGGAGGAAATAATGGTGGTGATACAATCATCTGGAACGGCGGCGGAGGAAATCCGGGTGACTCGTTGCCAAATGGAAACTAATTTTATCCGGAAATGAACTAAAACGTGTGATAACGAAGGAGATAGAGGAACGGTTCAGAAATGGTGATCGTAAAGCTTTCGACGCTATTTATGCTGCCTATTCGGCGGCCATGTTCGGGGTATGCCTTCGTTATACACGTTGCCAGGATGATGCACAAGACGTTTTGCAGGAAGCTTTTATCCGGATTTACAGAAACAGTAGTCAATATTCATTAGACAAACCGCTGGCAGCCTGGATAAAAACAATCACCATCAATTGTGCATTGACCTACATAAAACAACACTACAAATTCATCCTGCACGAAGAAGATTCTTTTTTTGATCAGCAGCATGAAATGGACCTGGAAACAGAAGATCAGGAGCTGCTTCGCCGGCAACTCCTGTCTGTTTTGACGAAGCTGCCTGATGGTTACAGAACCGTATTCAATTTGTTTGTATTAGAGAATTTGACGCATAAAGAAATTGCCGAACACCTTGAAATCAGTGAAAGCACAAGCAAATCGCAGTTTTTTAAAGCGAAACGGATGATCCAGCAATTGTTGGACGCTGAAAAAGTAAGAGCATGAAAGAAGACAACAACATAGAAGATTTATTCCGCTCTTCGTTTGATCATTTCGAAGTTGCGCCCCCGTCTTCGGTGAAAGGAGCGATCGACCGTGAACTCGGCGCCGTTACCGGCAAACGCGGTTGGTGGATTTTTGGGTCATTATCACTGATCATTGCCGCGTCATTGGTTTTCTTTTTCTATACGTCATCCGCAAAACAAGCTGCCGGATCATCAAACGGTCAACTGGCTTCCAATCAAACAACCGACAATAGCTCAGTTTCAACAGCAACGGGACATTCCGCAGCGAATTCATCCGTCGATCAAACTTCGTCCTCTTCTTCCAACCAGGAAGGCCGGGACAACACAACTTCACAGGGAACAGCCGGCACGAAAAACCAGGGACATTCCGATGGAAACCAGGCCGGTTCTTCAACAAAAGCAAACAATACAAAGCAGTCGAAGGCGAGAAGAACACCTTCGATGACTTCAAGCAGGAGCAGCAAAAAGAACGATGCTGCAAAAACCGTTACTTCGAAGCAGAAAGGAACTTCCGACAAAAAGTCATCGGGAAAAAAATCATCCGGGAAACAGCCGAGAAAAAATGCTGGAACTCCTGGTTTTAGCGATCTGACGCCCCCACTCCAACTAACCATGTTTGATCCTGATCCGTCGAAAACGTTGAATACTGTGGATAACATGCCGGTTCAAGGCGATGGAAAAACAACTGCTCCCGATCCGAAAGGCAACGAAAACCCTGAAACCGATCCCAAAAAAGAGCCGGTTGCCGAAAAAGCAGACTCAACGAAAGTGGAAGAAACGAAAAAAGTAATGCCGCAGCCTAAAAAGTCCGGTGATAAGTGGCTGGCTTCTGTTTACGCAGGGCCTTCATTCAGCAATAGTGTAAAAGGAGACGAATACCGTTCGCTCTCCGAGAAACCGGGATTCCAGTTCTCAGGCGAGATCAACCGCAGTTTTGTAGCCGGGTATGGTGTAACGACCGGGGCCTCATTCAGCAAGCGGCAGGAAACATTTAAGTATACCGCGCTGCAAATCCTGGATTCGGCATACATGGTTACCGATAGTATTCCGATTTACGGAAATCCGAACGTGCCCGATTCCATCACGGGTTATTATGATACGACGTATTATGTTGATGATACCATTTCAACGGATTTAACGCAATTGAACCGCATTCAAACTTTTGGAATCCCACTCTATTTCACCAAACATTTTTCGTTTTCAGACAAATGGGGCTTGTTGGTCAATGCCGGTGCGGTATTCCAGTTCTACAACGTGTCGCAGGGCGAACTGAATGGCATGCCAGCGCCAACCATCAACGATTTCGGTGTGAATGTATCCGGTCGTTTCCATGCGACCTATTCCTGGAACAACTGGATGTTCAGTGCCGGCGTCAATACCGGCTTCGAACTCAAACAGGCTGTGATTTACGAAGGATTGGACCGCAAACGTTATTTCATCTCGCCGCAGCTCGGTATCCACTTCCGTTTTTAAGATTTTGTATTCCGTGGATGATAGGAAATGATGGCTTCTCGCAGGAAGCGTTGGTCTAAGTGTGTGTAAATTTCAGTGGTCGTAATACTCTCATGTCCCAGCATTTCCTGGATCGCGCGCAGGTTGGCACCACCCTCGATGAGGTGCGTTGCAAACGAATGGCGAAAGGTATGCGGACTGATGTTTTTCCGAACGCCTGCCAAGGCCGTATAGTTTTTGATTAACGTAAAAATCATGACCCGCGTCAGCTGCGCGCCTCTGCGGTTGAGAAAAACGAATGCTTCGTGTCCACGTTTAATCGGCAACGCTGAACGGTGGTTCACCAAATAATCGCCTACTTCCTCGATTACAGACGGGCTCACCGGTACCAACCGCTCTTTGTTCCCTTTCCCGATCACGCGGAGAAATCCTTCTTCGAAAAAACAATCCTGGAGTTTCAGGTTCACCAATTCGCTTACCCGCAGGCCACAGCTGTAAAGCGTTTCAATGATTGCCCGGTTGCGCTGGCCTTCCGCTTTACCCAGGTCAATCACACTCACAATCCGGTCGATTTCCTCGATGGTCAGTACCTCAGGTAATTTACGGCCTATTTTCGGCAGGTCAAGGCCTTCACTCGGGTCGTCTTTGCGGATTTCTTCGAGCAGCAGAAAATCAAAGAATTGTTTCCACCCGCTGATGATGCGTGCCTGCGAACGGGCGCTCAACCCAAGGTCATACAAATCGGCAATAAATGTTTTCAGGTCGCTGGTCGAAACGGTTTCAGCCGGCAATTCGCGCGCCAGACAAGCATCTTTCAGCTTCTCAATGTCCTGCTGATAAGCAAGGATCGAGTTTTCAGCCAAACTGCGTTCTATTTTCAAGTAATGAACAAATTGCTTAATATAGCGTTCCCAATTGCGCATGTATGAAGTTCTTAATTGTTAACGGTCCTAATTTAAATCTTCTCGGCACACGTGAGCCACAAATTTACGGCAATCAAACGTTCGTGGAGTATTTGGAGGTATTAAGAACCACCGAAGATTGTACGATCGACTATGTGCAATCGAATGTAGAAGGTGAAATCATCAATGCGCTGCAGGCTTCCCGTCACGATGGAATCATCCTGAACGCCGGCGGTTATACACATACCAGTGTGGCCATTCGCGATTGCATTGCGGCTATTTCGGTTCCGGTGGTGGAAGTGCACATCAGCAACCTGGCCCAGCGTGAAAATTTCCGGCATGACTCGCTGATCACGGCTGTATGCAAAGGCTCCATTATGGGATTCGGAATAGAAGGTTATCGCCTGGCGCTTCAATCGTTCCTGAACAAACGCTGATTCAGCTTGCTGAAATCTTTTACGCCCTGGATGTAGCGGGCAAACAAAATGCTTCCGCGGTATTTTCCGGTTGAAATTTCCCCTTTCAGATGTGCGTATTTCCTGCGCTCCACACGGGATGATGACAGCAATTTATAGAAAGACATGTGGGCTGTAAAAACCGCCCAGAAGTGTGGGAATTGTCCTTTGAACAGGAAAACAGTCGCCGCAATGCCATCCAGTGACATACGTCGGAACAGCATCCAGAACAGCATGCCGTCATAATTCTTGTGGATCATCAGCAGGCTGTTTCGGAAATTGAGATAGGTTTTTCGCGGTGAAAGATAATCAAGTGTTCCGCCGCCGACATGGTATACAGTAGAAGCCGGAATCACCATAAATCGGTGCCCCATTCGCTGGGCGCGCCAGCACAAGTCGATTTCCTCCATGTGCGCGAAAAAGCGTTCGTCGAGGCCACCAGCGCTCCAGTAAACTTCCGAGCGGATCAACATGCAGGCACCCGTTGCCCAGAAAATATCGGAAGGGTAATCGTATTGTCCGTGATCGGATTCGATGGCGCTGAAAATGCGCCCGCGGCAAAACGGGAAGAAGAACCGGTCGATGAAACCGCCCGAAGCGCCGGCGTGCTCGAAATGTCCTTTGCGGTGAAAAGCATTGATTTTTGGCTGACAACCGGCCACCTGCGGATCATTCATTGCTTCCAGCAACGGGGCAAGCCAGTTTTCGGTGACTTCGACGTCGCTGTTCAGCAAGAGGTAAAATTCGGCATCTACCTTTTTTAAGGCATCATTATAACCTTTCGCGAAACCGCCGTTTTCGGCATTCACTACAATTTCAACCGTTGGAAAATGCGCTTTGACAAACGCGACGGAACCGTCCGTTGAAGCATTGTCGGCCAGTACGACACGATGCGGTGCCGAATGTTGGATGACCGCTGGTAAAAATTGTTCAAGAAAGCGTTGTCCGTTCCAGTTGAGAATGACAATCGCCAGATCAGGATGCGCCATAAACCGAATCAGCGTGTAAGGTTGTAATCCTGAAGAGCGTTACCACCGTAGTGGGAATTGTTACCGTCGTTCGGGTTGTCGATGTTGATATTGGAGCTATTACGTTTCGCAAGCGCCTGCGGCCAGCGGTAATTTTGCTGTTCGCCGACCATGTCCGAATGCAATAAGCGGTAACCTTTGTTTACCAGGTCAGGATTGTAGAACACAAAACGTTTGTTGCTGTACATCTTGATTTTGTAGTAATGCCAGATTTCGTAAGGATATTCCGACGGTGATGTTTCACGCGTAATGATATTATTCGGCGGCCCGTATTGAAGGTAAACGCGTCCACGATCTGTTTCGAAACCATCCTGGAAGTTGTTGCCGTACAATTTTTCTACCATCATCACCTGCTTTTTGTAATCGACCCAGGCACTGAATGCGTTGTTGCCGGAAGTCTGGATCCAGAATTGCTGCAGGTGCTTGCGGCAGTTTTCCTTGTTACCCGATTTGATGTTTTCCAGGATGTTCCGAACCTCGGCCGGACGAGCGATCGGGATCAGACTGCTCAGGTAATAACCAACCGAATCATCACTTACCAGCGCCTGGAAATCAGGGTTCAGCACAATGTCATCGATGTTGGTGAGCACTTCAAATTCGTTGATGCGTTCAAAATAATAGTAAGCAGCTTCGCCTTGTTCGGTATTGCTTCTATCCAGAATGGCCACTTCCAAACGATAAGAACCCGAAGGCAGTTTGGAAATGTCGACGTTGCGGAACAACGGAACAACGGGAGCGGTACCCATTTTTGTATAACGCGTAAATTCGGACATTTCTTTGGAATCGGTTGTCGATACGATGCGCTGACGAACGGCAAACAACGAATCCGGGAACATATCCGTGTTGTAAAGCTCCGTATAATAAGGCAAGCTTGTCAAATCGGTGGGGTAGAAGTTGGAAATGCGCGGAATGATATCGTATCCGCTTTTCGAAAAGACGGTTGGTTCTGTTGTTTTATTGGCAAACTCTGCGATGAGGATGTCGGAAACGCTCACTGTTTTGGCGTAAGTCGGGATCTGCATTTCGATTTCACCGCGCATTTCACCGGTATTACCGATCAGGTCAAGCAACGCCACATGAACTGTATACTTTCCGGGCGCAAGCGGAAAACGGACAATGTCAAAAAAGTCTTCAATGATGGAATCGCGCATGACCGGGCTTTCGAGCACGTACGCATCGCTTGCCAGGGTATCGTTTGCAGCATTCACCGCCACGATGTCGATCGCAACTTTTGAGCGCAGTCCGCCTTCAACGGGTTCGTATTTGAGAGTGTAACCGACAAATTGAATTTGAACTTCGGCGTAATTACCCGATTCGGGTGAGTAGTAGGTTTTCTGGTCAATATATGCTTTTAGCTTTCCGGTTTGCCCGAAAACGCTGCAACTCAGCGCAGCCGCACAGCATAACGTTAGAAGTAAACGGTTCATACGGTAAATTTCTGTGTTAAAGGTAGTGAATATCGGCCATCAATCGGGTTATCGTGCCAACGAATTGAAAACTGATTGATTAAACTATGTTGATTTTCAAGTAACAAGTAATTAATCCAGGATTTTTTTTCGGTCGGGCTTGCCAGAAATGAAAGTATTACTACTTTTGTCGCGGAGAGTTGGCAGAGTGGTCGATTGCGGCGGTCTTGAAAACCGTTGTACCGAGAGGTACCGGGGGTTCGAATCCCTCACTCTCCGCAGGAAATTGAATCCCGAAGGCGTTAGTCTTCGGGATTTTTTCTTTTGGGATCGTGCGAAATTTATTTCGCTAAGAGACTAAAGGAAAAAAGCCTGAAGTTTTCGAAGAAAACGAGGGATTCAATTTGATAAGCGCCTCCCCAATTGGGATATGTAATCCCTCACTCTCCGCAGGAAATTGAATCCCGAAGGTGTTGGTCTTCGGGATTTTTTCTTTTGAGGTGGTTTTTGCTTCCGATTCCTAAAAAAAACTACCGAACGTAGATTACGTTGTTAGAGTGGTTTTTTTAATTAAAGGTATTGATCAGGACAATTCTGGTCATTTAACATCTTTCACACAAAATATTGACATTTGAATAAATCAAATAGAGACTTAATAAATTTAATTTTTGTTTATAAAAGGGAATTTCCTAGCTTTAAAAGACAAAACTGTTAAATTGAACAGACCTCACTACATATTATTGTTATTCACCTTTGTAATATTGCCTTTGCAGTATTTTGTCGCCCAAACCAATTTGGTTTATAATGGTGATTTTGAAATCTATGATACTTGTCCTTCTTACATAGCTATTCCAAGTTCGTATCAATTACAGCACTGCCTTGGCTGGTCAACGCCTACTTATGCAACTTCGGATTATTTTCATTCATGTACAGAACCAGCAGCAGAAGTAGGAATACCATTGAATTTTGTTGGATATCAAATTCCTTATTCGGGTCAGGCATATTGTGGTCTCATTGCGTATGGTTTAGACCATGGCGGATGTAATTACTCAGGGGAATATTGGTGGGAGTATATCCAAGGTCAATTTGTTCATCCCTTAGAATCGGGTAGAACATACCAAATAGGCTTTTACGTCTCACTAGCAGAGAATTCAACCCTGGTGATTAATCAATTGGGCTACCATATTTCTGATGTTCCAGTGGGTAGTTGTAATTCCGCTCCACTTGATCTGACCCCTCAGATAACAAGTGAAAACGGGGTGTTTATTGATGATACTTCTACATGGGTACTTGTAACAGGTAATTATACTGCAGCAGGTGGAGAGAAATATCTTACCATTGGCAACTTTAAGGATAGTATTTTCACAGATACTATGACCTTTAATGGTTTGGGAACCTGGCCAATGGCTTATTATTATGTTGACGGGTGTACGGTCTTTGATATTACAGATAATATACAGAGTAACATGTTTACACCCAATGACGATGGAATTAATGATTCCTTCCAAATTATGGGTTTAGCGGATGATGATCACTTTTTGATTATGAATAGATGGGGAAATTTGATATTCGAAGGGAATAAAAAAACTCCTTGGAATGGCACTGATCAAAAAGGTGATCCGGTTAACGAAGGAGTGTTTTTCTATAGAGTTTACTCTTCAAATGATAATGAGGTACTAAAAACGGGTTTTATTCACTTGATTAGATAAGCTGAATAATGATTCATTAAAATTTCAACCCACTAAACACATTGAATAAGAAACAGAAATCCAACCATTCCCGCGTATCTGCGTCTTTAATGAAAGGTTCATTTACAAGCCCGCCACTAGCTGAATAGTCGCAGCTTGCCTTTTGCTTTATAGAGGAAATTAACTAGTTTTAAAAAACAAACTTATTGATTGAGTAAACCCGTTTTATATATTGTTTTTCTTTTAGGTTCACTGCTTTCGTTTGCACAACAAAATCTTGTGCCCAATGGAGGCTTCGAGGATTATACCAGTTGCCCGCTCGGTATCGCTGATTATACGGCGGCGGCCTGGGTTCTTCCAACATGGGGAACAAGCGATTATTTCAACAGTTGTAATCTGGCGGATGCGGGCATCCCCTCCAATTTTGCAGGACATCAACAGGCGCATAGTGGTTTCGGATATTCTGGTTTTGGTAGTTGTTTTGAAATACCTAATCAAAATTCAAGGGAATATCTCCAAGTAGAACTGATGTTTCCTTTGGAAACAGGAAAGGAGTACGCGTTTTCATGCTTTGTCAGCCTTGCGGAAGTCTCGAAATTCTGCATGAAAGACGTTGGTATTGCCGTCACTAACAATCCAATCGGTGGAAGTTATGTCGATCCAATCCCTTTTTTGCCTTATTTGGAAAGTGTTTCCCCCGATTATATTTGCGACACAATCAATTGGGTAAGGCTTGACATCAGATTCATCGCAAATGGTGGTGAGAAGTTCCTGACAATCGGACAATTCAAAAACGATGCCGATGCCGATATTTTCGTTCGTGATTCATTGATGGGGGGCTGCGCTTATTATTACATCGATGACGTCAGCTTAATGGAATACCAATCCCCTGAAATTCCTAACGTCTTTTCACCTAACGGTGACAACCTGAATGACCTTTGGGCGCTTGATCTTCCTAACGGCCATGAAGTGAAGATTTTCAACCGATGGGGTGAAATGGTCAATAACGGAAAAACAGACCATCATGCTTACTCATGGGACGGCAAGGGAGAATCTGGGGCGGATTGTGCAGAAGGCGTCTATTTTTACACGATAGAAAAAAACGATTTCAAAAAAACGGGATTTATTCACTTGATAAGGTAAAACACTTATCAAATGAAATATAAGTATATAAGTATTGTATTCACCTTCCTGATCCTGAAAGTGGATGCACAGAGTACTGATGCAGGCCTCACAGGAAATAACTGGGGGGCGACGAAATTCATCGGATGGAATGCCACAAATGCAGGAAACCCATTACAATTCCGCACCAATAACATCAACCGCATGTCCCTTATGGGCGCTTCCCCTTTGGGCAGCTACACAGGCGCACTTGGCATCGGGACAGTCTCCCCACAGGCGCTTCTTAACGTCGTAGATTACGGCACCAACTTCGGAAATCCCGGCGGACGCCTGTTCCGAACTGACGGCTCCACGACGCAAGTCAATTCATGGGCCATGTTCAGTAGGACGCCCATCGGTTTGGGAGGCGTAACAGCAGAACGGTTTCGTATTTCCACCGTCGCTGGCCAACCCAACCAAGCGCGTTTAGGAACAGTCCAAAACGGAAGCCTGCATTTCATGACGCGCGATATTGACAGAGTGACCATACGCAACGATATCTTTACGCCTTATGATCGGTCGGGATTTGTTGGGTTCAACAACCCCACACCATCCTTCCATCTGGATATTAATACCCAGGACCCGGGTGATGGCGCACACGGCGCGCTCATCTTCAGGGGAAGAATTGCAGATGACCCAACGGCAATGATCTCTTTTGTGAACATCAGTGCTGATCCAACACTTTTCCTGCCCACACTGCTCGGCATGCAAAGTGCCAATGAGTTCTCAGCCCTCAATACTATCGGCAGCATTGATGTCGGACAGGATTTGGCTATTAATACTGAACCGATCACGCGCTTTTTCTCCAGCGTTGGTTATGACCCGACACCATTTTTAGGTCCCGATCTGGATTTATTGCGTGCCAATGTGGTCGAGAACCGCCGCTTGTTCGGGTGGTACAACGGCGTCGATCTGCTCATGACGATGGAAGCCAGTGGGTTTCTGGGTGTTGGGTTGGACAACCCGGGTAATCGCGTCGAAATCAATTCCGATTTCTATACGCCGGGGACGAGCATTCCAAATGGCTCCGGCTTGCCGGGCGCTGACCCGTTTACAACCGCGACGACGCCGAACGGTGTGGGTGCTGCTACAGGCTTTTCAGGCTTAAGGTTTTCTGATTTAACGACTGCCTCCACGCCGCAAGCAACCAATCCGGGCAACGGGATTCTGACGGTTGACGCCAATGGCGATGTAATTTACGTCGATGCCTCCACACTTGGAACACCAGGGCCTGCCGGGCCAGCGGGGCCAGCGGGAGCAACCGGACCGGCGGGACCGGCAGGAGCAACAGGGCCGGCAGGACCTGTAGGACCTGTAGGACCAGCAGGACCATCAGGCGCGGGTGCCGATGCACATAACGGTACTTCTTTAAGTACACTCGATGCGACTAAAGTAGCTTTGGGGCAGGATGTCGGCCAGGTTAATAACCCGGGAGAACTGTTGAGCCACCGCGAAGTGCCGATGAACGATCGCGATATTTATTTCACGACCCCAAGTGCCAACAGTACGGGAAGAAACCGTATCGGAATCGGGACCATAACACCGAGCGGCAAACTCCATATTGTAGAAAACTCTCTCGCACTTAATACTGCAGGTATTCGTATCTCAAATATTGCAACCGGATCGGGAACAACCGCCATCGGCGAAGACATCACGGTAAGCGGCGTCAATACCAATAACTATGGAGAGCGCATTGCTGTAAGCGGTGGTGCTCAATTGAATAACGGTGTGACATATGATGTAGTGGCCGGCGATAACGCAGTCGGCGTAACGGCGGATGTGAAAAACGGGAGCATCAATAATACCGCCATGCGTGGCTATGCATTCATGGACAACAGTACTGTTGCCACTTCCGAGAACACGGCCTTTGCAGGCATAGCCTATGGTGCAAATGTAAACTATGGCGGCATCTACAGGGCGGGTAACGCAAGCGCAACTTATACGGCCACACGTCAGGAAGCGGTACGTGCATATACATTCGGTTCTTCCGGCCAGAACTTCGGGGTAAACGCCTACGCAGAAGGAGGCACGACCAATTATGCGGTTTATGCTTCCGTTCCGGGTGCGGCAGGCGGTGGTGGCGTCGGAACGCCGACAGGGCCAAACTATGCGGGTTTCTTCTCAGGTGATGTCTATATTTCAGGAACCTTCGGCCCGTCCGACCAGAACCTGAAAGACAGTATTGCCGACATGAACGACGGAATGACGATCATTAACCAATTGCAACCCAAAACCTTTGTCTACGATCAGGCAGGCTATCCGTCTCTTAACCTTTCTTCAGGATTGCAGTACGGTTTGATTGCGCAAGAGGTGGAAACTGTATTGCCGGACTTGGTTTCCGAAAACGTACAACCTGCCATTTACGATGAAAACGGAAACCTGGTGCATGCCGCCGTTTCATTCAAGGGACTGGAATACCAGCAGTTGATTCCCATCCTAATCGAAGGGTTACAGGAACAGGATGCGAAGCTGGAACAAAAAGATTCAATCATCGACGATCTTAACAATCGACTGACACAACTGGAAACTTGCCTCGCAGGCCTGCTGCCAACCCTCTGCGAAATGAGCCAGGCGATCATTGAAAGCAATACAATGGAGGAACAGGAAGCCGTGCGCGCGCAATTGAGTGTTCAGCTTTCCAGCCGTAACAGTATCGTGCTGGATCAAAACGTTCCGAACCCATTTGCCGAACAGACAGTGATCAATTTCACCATTCCCGCCACCGTGCAAAAGGCGCAAATCCATTTTCATGACGGCACAGGAAGGATCATCCAGTCGGTGGATATTGCCGACCGCGGTCTGGGCAGCCTTACGGTATTCGGATCAGACCTTAGCCAAGGCACTTATACTTATACATTGGTTGCCGATGGAAAAATCGTCGCGACGAAGAAAATGATGAAGCAATAAAGGCATTAGGTTTGCGCGACGCATTAACTGACAGCAAACTACATGGTGAAAAGTGGCGCTGGAGCTTCGGCTCCTGCGCTACCTGTCTTAAGAAGGCCGCATATCCTGCTAAAGGGTATGCGGTTTTTTGTTAGCAGACCCCTTATAAGCGCTTGTCCGGTTCGCAACTGCCTAACTGCCAGCGCTGATTGATTTTAGGTCAGGACGTCAGCTATTCACACCATAACCCGAATATTGGAAATCTTTATAAAATCTTTACACCTTTCGCTTTACCTTTGAAGCCAGCAAACAGAAACACTTGAAACTTTACCAAACACGCGCTTACAGCCCTTTGTCGCAATACGCGATCAGCATTGGTTTGGTGCTGTTGGTGGCGCTGATTGCCTTTGCGTTCAACGATTTTGTCGGTTATAAAGTGGTAGCGCTGGTATTGCTGATGACGGTTTCGGTGATTGCGATGCTGTTCGAGATTTTCCCGGTGTTACTGACGGCTTTCCTGAGCGCATTGATCTGGAACTTTTTCTTCATACCACCCACTTTTACCTTTCACATCGAACATACGGATGACGTACTGATGCTGCTCATGTATTTCATTGTTGCTTTCGTGAATACCGTATTGAATTTTAAGATCCGGAAAGAGGAGAAAAAAGCACGTGAGCAGCAACAAAAAGCCGAACAAATAGCATTTTACAACACGCTTCTGAATTCCCTTTCACACGAATTGCGGACCCCTATTTCTACGATCATCGGTGCGGTAGACGTACTCCGGGAATCGGGCGACAAGCTCAATAAAGAACAATCCGAAGAACTGCTGATGCAAATCGATACGGCCGGGATGCGCCTGAACCGCCAGGTAGAAAACCTCTTGAACATGAGTCGCCTTGAATCCGGAATTTTAAGCCCGGCAGCCGGGTGGTGCGATACGAACGAGCTGATCCTTTCGGTACTGGACGATTTCAAAACCGTAGACACCCATACCATTTTGTTTACACCCAATGACGATCTTCCCCTTGTGAAAATCGACCGTGGTTTGATGGAACAGGTACTTCACAACCTGGTGCACAACAGTATGGTCTATACACCGGAAAAGAGTACGATCGTGATCCAGTCGACAGTGGCCAATGAAAGCTGGCGGATCTGCGTTTCAGATAACGGCCCGGGAATCCCGGAACGGCACATTCGCGCTGTGTTTGATAAGTTTTACCGCGTTCCGAATTCCAAAACCGGAGGCAGCGGGCTCGGACTTTCGATCGTAAAAGGCTTCGTGGAAATGAACGGCGGGACCATTAAGGCGTCAAAAAACGGCGATTCGGGCTTGTCGGTCAGGATCGAACTTAAAACGGAAATTTCATTCATGAACCGCCTGAAAAATGAATAAAGCCGAGATATTGATCATTGACGACGAACCGCAGATTCGTAAACTGCTCGAGATTACGCTCGAAAGCAATGACTTTATCGTTCGCACGGCTGAAAATGCCAAACTGGGGATTCAGCTGGCAGCGTCGCACCCGCCGGAGCTGATCCTGCTTGATATCGGCCTGCCCGACAAAAGCGGGCATGAAGTGCTGAAAGAGCTCCGTTTTTGGTACAACAAAGCGATCATTATTTTATCGGTGATCAATCATGAAAACGACATTGTTACCGCATTGGACAACGGAGCAACCGATTACCTCACAAAACCATTTCGCTCGGCAGAGTTAATGGCACGCATTCGTTCGGCTATCCGAAGAAACCAGCCTGCGGTGAACCATTCGGTTTCAGCTTGCGGTGATTTAAAAATCGATTTTTCTGCCCGGTTGGTTACGAAAAACGAGGTGGCGGTAAAACTCACCAATACGGAATTTAACCTGCTGGCATTGTTCTTCAAAAACGAAGGCCGGGTTTTGACACATACCTTTATCCTGAAAGAAATCTGGGGCGTCGGTTATCAAACGGAAACGCAGTATTTGCGCGTTTTCATCGGCACTTTGCGCAAGAAAATCGAAGACGATCACCACAGTCCGAAACACCTGCTTACCGAAAGCGGCGTAGGGTATCGCTTCGTCTGAAACTCTTTATAATTTCTTTATTCCCGTGACTATCTTCTTTATTTTTTGCAGATAGAATCGCCCCCAACTTTGCTTCATAAAATCAAAAAAGTATGAGCAAGTTGAAACCGGGGGTGAAAAGTAAAGTTACAGCAGCGTCGTTGCTGGTGGCACTCGGAATTATTTATGGTGACATCGGGACAAGCCCGCTGTATGCATTGCGCGCCGTGATCGGTGAACGTGAAATCACGGAAACGCTGGTTTATGGCGGTGTTTCGTGTATTTTCTGGACACTGGTCTTACAAACCACGATCAAGTATATCTGGCTGACTTTAAAAGCTGATAACGAGGGAGAAGGCGGCATTTTCTCCTTGTATGCCTTGGTGCGCAGGTACGGTAAAAAGCTGGTGATTCCGGCTATTTTGGGAGCTACGGCCTTGCTTGCCGACGGTATCATTACACCACCTATCTCGGTTGCTTCGGCAGTGGAAGGTTTGGGACTGGTAGACGGACTGGAACACGCTATCGTTCCCGGGAATTCCCTTACGATCGGCATTGTGGTTGTCATCCTGTCGCTGCTATTTTTCTTCCAGCGATACGGAACGCATGTGATCGGCCGTTCGTTTGGACCGATTATGGCCATTTGGTTCGGGATGATCTTTATCGTGGGTTTGAGCCAGATGATCTTTTTCCCGGATGTGCTGAAAGCGCTCAACCCAGCTTATGCCTTCGACCTGCTTACCAAATACCCTAAAGGATTCTGGTTGCTTGGTGCCGTATTTTTGTGTACCACCGGTGCGGAAGCGTTGTATTCCGATTTGGGGCACTGCGGTGTCCGGAATATTCGTATTACCTGGGCGTTTGTGAAAGTGAGCCTTCTCACCTGTTATTTGGGACAGGCTGCGTGGGTGATGAACCAGGGCTCGGCTTCTTTGGATGGCCGCAACCCGTTCTTTGAGATGATTCCCGAATGGTTCCTGGTGCCGGCAATTCTCATCGCAACTGCTGCGACCATTATTGCCTCGCAGGCATTGATCAGCGGAAGCTTCACGCTGGTGAGTGAAGGCATGAACCTCAATTTCTGGCCGCGTGTTGCCATCCGCCAGCCATCGGAATCGAAGGGACAGATTTACATTCCAAGCGTCAATATGATGCTCTGGTTCGGTTGTGTGCTGATGATCCTTTATTTCAAGGAATCGAGCCACATGGAAGCCGCTTACGGGTTTTCGATCACGATTGCGATGATGATGACCACCATTTTGCTGAGCTATTTCCTCATCTACAAGTTGAAATGGAACATGATTTTCGTAGTGATGCTACTGGTGGTATTTGCGGCTGTTGAAAGCTCTTTTTTCATCGCGAATGTGGCCAAGATCAAGGAACGGTGGATGTTCCTGTTTTTTGAGCTGTTCATCTTCCTCACGATGTATACCTGGTATTTTGCGCGGAAAATCAATAACCGCCTTACCAAATTTGAAGATTTTGGAAGGTACACGCCACAGATTACCGAACTTTCGCATGATAACGAGATTCCCAAATTTGCCACGCATTTGGTGTATTTGACCAAAGCGAATAACCGCCACGAGATCGAAGGCAAGATCATCCAGTCGATCTTCGCGAAGAAGCCCAAACGCGCCGATGTTTACTGGTTTGTGCACATCAATCGCACCGAGCAGCCGTACACGCTCACATACGATGTTTCTGAGCTGGTCGACGACAAAGTGATCAAGGTGACGATCAACATCGGGTTCCGAATTCAGCCGAAAACAGAGTTGTATTTCAAGAAAATTGTGCAGGATTTGGTGGCCGACCGGGAATTGAATTTACACCTGCGTCCGGATGGCTCTACGAAATACAACTCCAGTCCCGACTTCAAGTTTGTGGTGTTCCGGAAATTTCTGTCGGTGGAAAACGAGTTCACACTGAAAGAAGGTGTTTTACTGAATTCCTATTTCTTCCTGAAACGCCTTGGTCAGAGCGATGAATCGGCGTTTGGGCTGGATAAGAACGATGTGATCATTGAACAAATCCCGCTGGTATTTCAACCCTGCGGACAGGTAGAGTTAACACGAATTAATTAAAAACAAATACGATGAAATTACAAGCACTTTTTCCGTTCATAGTAGCGGGAATGACCACTTTCGCCCAGGAGAATTCGGTGGAAAAGGTTCCTTTCGGGGATATTGATATGACATGGGCCAATGGAAACGACCGACGCACGGACCCGATCTTCGATGATTGGAAGTATTTTACGCCCAGTGTCATGATCGACGTGAATTACACGTATTCGTTCAACAACCCGAATGACAATACGGTCGTTGGTTCCACGGCTTTGACACGCAACAATGAGGTGACACTTTCGGCATTGCATTTTGGAGGTGATTTCAATTACAAAAATGCCCGCGCGCGCTTCATGACGCAATTCGGTACACGGTCGGTGGTGGTGCCACGGAACGATGTGAGTCCGTACAAAGGACAATACCAGTTGGCGAATGTGTACCGTTACCTGAGTGAAGCCTATGCGGGTTATCATTTCAACAAATGGTACGGGATCAACGCAGATGCTGGATTGTTCATGTCCTACATCGGGCTCAACTCGTTTTACCAGGTCGAAAACTGGGAATACCAGGCCTCGTTTACATCAGACAATACACCGTGGTTTTTCAACGGCGTCCGTGTACAGGTCCACCCGACCAAACACCTGAAAATTGAACCATGGATTATCAACGGCTGGCAGAGTTACGGTAAGTTCAATACGATGCCGGGAATCGGTGGAAACATTACCTGGACACCTGGCAGCAGCCTGAAACTGGTCACCAATAATTATTACGGGACTGATGCGGCAGGTTTGCCCGACCGCAAGCGTTTTCACAGTGATAACAGTGTGTTGGTACGATATTTTAACCGCCCGGCTTCGAAAGGAATCACAAAAGCTGCATTTTCATTGACCGGCGATATCGGTTTCGAGAAGGGCGGAGGCGTGAACGGTTTCAAAAACGGTGATTCTATTCAAGGCCCGGCGCAGTACTTCGCGAGCTGTATGTTCTACAACCGTGTTTGGTTTGCCAAAGGAAAAATTGCCTGGACGATCGGAGGCGGCCTGATGACCAACCCGGGAAGGTACCTGGTGCTTTACCCGACAGGTGAGGCTAGTCCGCTTCCCGATCCCAACAACCCGACCCAAACCGAAGGAGCGTTTCCTTACAGTGCCAATCCGGGTGACGTGTTCAAAGGCTGGGATTGTTCCACGAACATCGATTTTATGCCGAACCAGAGTCTTACATTTCGGGTAGAGTTTGTACACCGCAGCGCCAATGTACCTTATTTTGCCGGAGCTGGTGGTGTTACTTCTCAAACGGGCTATACAACTGCGGTGTTGGACCCGGCCTGGCGTCCTGATTTGGTGAAATCAGAAAACCGGATCATTGTGGCAATCCTGTTTAGAATATAGAGCACAATCCGAACAGAAGCAACGCAATCCTTCCCGGAGTTCCAATTATTTGTTTTGCCCGGGGTATTGGTTAATTTCGCAGATGATGAAATTATCGTTGCTTCTGTTCCTGGTTCCTTTCGCTGTGTTCTCTCAGGTAGTCAACACCGGAATGACCGATCACTATGATTCTCTTGAAACCGGAAAAGTAAAGATCGGCGGATTGATTGATACCTATTATGGCTTTGATTTCAACCAGCCGGCAACAGCTGACCGGGCCTATTGTGTTTCTTCCCCCCGACACAATGAAATCAACATCAACCTGGCTTATATTGAAGTGCAATACATCAATGAACGTGTTCGCGGGAGATTGGTGCCCGGTTTCGGAACGTACATCAATTCCAATTATGCCAACGAAAAGGGAACGCTTAAGAACCTGATCGAAGCCAATGTTGGTGTTCGCTTGTCGAAAAAACGGGATGTTTGGGTAGATGCGGGTGTTTTCGGATCGCCCTATACGAATGAAACGGCTATTTCAAAAGACCACCTGATGTATACACGGTCGTTATCGCCGGAATATACACCCTATTACCTGGCGGGGGTAAAACTCAGCGCACCCATTGGGAAAAAACTAAAAGCATACGCGTACCTGCTCAATGGCTGGCAGGTAATCAACGATGTAAACAACCCGCTTTCAGTTGGAACTCAGCTGGAATATCGCCCCAACGATAAATTGCTCATCAATTGGGATACCTATATTGGTGACGAATATTCCGTTCAAACTCCGGATTACAGGACGCGGTATTTCACGGATGTGTATGTGATCTGTGACCCCGGAAAACGATTTTCATTTACGTCTTGTGCTTACATCGGTTTACAGGATAAAAAAGATACGCTGGGTATCCGTTCACAACCTTATTGGTGGCAGGCAAACGTGATCGGAAACTGGAAATTCACCAAAACGATTTCCTTGTCGGGCAGATTGGAGTATTTCAACGATATGAATTCGGTACTGGTTACGCCGATTACCACGGTGAAGGGATTTGACTGTGTAAGTGCCGGATTGTGCATGAATGTGAAAATTGGCAACAACGCACTTTTCAGACTCGAAGGAAGATCGTTTTATTCGGATAGAAACATGTTTATTGACCCTGATGACCAGGAAACCAATACAAGTGTTTTACTGATTACCAATCTTACGGTTTGGTTCTAGTTTCGCAGCATCATTGTTCTCCGGTTGTACTCATAGATCAGGGCTTTCAGCCACTCCCCAGTTGGCGAGCTCTTCTTCGCTCCAAATGCCTGGAAAGAAAATACGGCGCTGATATTTTGGCAGCATGTATTTCCGCCAATCGCTTCCTCCGGTCGCTTCCGTGGTATTCCCATCCGAACGTAAGTACTTTTCAGCAGCGTGATAATGTGCCATTACCCAGGTTACATTCACCGTATAATCATAATGGCGTAAAGCTTCAATCAATGCAGGGTTGGTGCGCTCTTCCACTTCTAATGATTTGTATTTCGTGTACAAATTGGAGGTGTTGTACTGTTCGATTTTACGCACGAACTCCTCTTTGTATTTTTCCTCAAAGAGTTCGATAAGGGTACTTTTCTTACCGGTTTTGTGATCTTTCCCGGCCGCTTGCCAGTACAAATGATCATAGGCGTATTCGTAAGAAGTATTGCGGTCAATAGTCGCTCTGAAACGAAAATCGATGAGGTTTATCAACTCGGTTGAAGCAAATTCAATCAACCGGTACTGTGCACTCTGGAAACCGCTTGCCGGGGTAAGAGTGTTGCGGAATTTGAGGTATTGTTCCGTTTCCATTCCGTCCTGCATAATGGAGAAAGAAGAAGCAAGCATGTCGAAATAGCGACTGATGCGATTGAGTTTTTCCGTGAAGAAATGGGCGCTTACGTGCGATTGGGATGTTACCTGGTCAACTTCCCACAGAATCATTTTGAAAATAATTTCATTGATTTGATGATACATGATAAAAACCATTTCATCCGGTAAGGTGGTGCGCTGAATTTGAAGATTCAGTAAAGAGTCCGTATGGATATAATCCCAATAAGTGATGGGTTTTGCCCAAATCAGGCCTTCCAGGTGTGTTTCCGTATTTTGGCCAATTGCCTTGAATTTTTCCTCAATCCTGCCGAGTAACTTAGTTGTTGAATCTTCCATACCTCTTTTTTTACAAAGTTAGGAAGCGCAATTGGCTAAAAATCTGACATACATCAGCTCATTGAAAAAACCTTAGTTGCCGTTGAATTTGATACTTTTGTGTTGAAAACATCCATGAAAGCGTTCCTTTTACGATACCGCACGATCTTGCTGACCGGACTTTCCCTGGCGGGGATGCTGGTATTATTGCGGTGGCTGGAGCTGCGTTTTTTGATTTTCGACCACGCCATGGACTTTTACATCGGTGCGATTGCGATCCTGTTTACCGGTCTTGGCATCTGGCTGGCGCTGAAGCTCGTCAATCCCAAAACAGTAATCGTAGAGCGCGAGGTGCTTGTTTCGCCTTCGTCGGATTTTCAGCTCAATGAAGCAGTACTCAACCAATTGGGCATCAGCAAACGCGAGCTGGAAGTGCTGGAACTGATGGCGCAAGGCTGCAGCAACCAGGAAATCGCCAACCGGTTGTTTGTCTCATTAAATACGGTGAAAACACATTCCTCGCGACTGTTTGAAAAATTGGAAGTGAGCCGCAGGACACAAGCCGTGGAAAAAGGAAAACGCTTGTTTTTGATTCCTTAGAAAAGAATACTACTTTAGTATGAATGGGTTGTTTTTAGTGCAAATCACCCGAAAGTATGACCGGTTTTCCAAGGGCTGGCGGCACATTTGCAGAGAAATTTAAACAGAAAAGAAATGAGAAAAAATGTACTTATTTTCGGGTTGATCGGTGGTTTTATCAGCGTCGCCTGGTTTTTGGGAACGCTGATCGTAGGCGCCGATTGTATGGATATGGAAAACGGAATGCTGTATGGTTACCTGATCATGCTGGCGGCATTTTCCATGATTGTGGTATCGGTAAAAAACTACCGCGACAAGCAGCTGGGCGGCTATATCTCGTTTGGAAAAGCCTTAAAAATGGGCGTTTTGATTTCCCTCGTGGCTTCGAGCGTGTATGTACTGGTGTGGCTGTGCTATTATTACGGAAGTGATTCCGATTTCATTGAGCAATACAGTGCCCACATGATTGAACAATTGCGCGAATCGGGAGCCAGCCAGGCGGTGATTGATCAGCAAACCAAAGAAATGGCAGATTTTGCAAAGATGTACGAAAATCCGTTCTTCAATGCAATGGTAACGTACATGGAAATTTTGCCGGTTGGATTACTGGTTTCACTCATTACAGCATTGGTGATGATGAAACGCAAGCCTAAGAATTTGAGCGATGGTCCGCAAAACAACCCGAACGCCCAGGATGAGGTGCTGGATGCGCCGGTCTCTTAAATTGAAAAACATGTTCAATGAAACGGATGTTGCGAAAGCGGCATCCGTTTTTTGTTTGGATCCGTTCTGTGGTCAGGATAGAGGCAGTTTTGGACGGTAAAAGTCTTATTTCTGAATCAATAATTGAATAATATTCATTTTTATTTTAATATTATTTATTTTTTGATTTATATTTGTCAAATAAATAGCATTAAAATGAAACCAAAGCTTCCTGTTTCGTGCCCGAGTTGCCAATCTTCGCTTAGCGTAAGCCAACTCACATGCAATACCTGTCAAACCGGTGTTTCCGGGAATTATGAATTGCCTTTTTTGTTGCAGCTCACTCCTGATGAGCAGGAGTTTGTATTCCAGTTTGTAATGACAAGCGGCAGCCTGAAAGAAATGGCGCAGAAAATGGGAAACAGTTATCCCACCGTGCGCAATAAGCTGGATGATATTATTTCGAAGATTAACGAATTACAACAACAATAATCATGAAAACACTTCTCTTAAAACCTTTTGAGCGGTATTCGGAAAAACAATTACTGCTGATCGGATTCCTGGCTTTTGCTGTCGGGATTGTACTTGCCAAGCTGTTCAATACGCATTTTGACGGTGTGTTGGATACTCATTTCTCGGATAATGTCTCATGGGCGCAAAGCGCTTTTAACAACAGTGTTAATGTGATCGTGCTTACGCTGATGTTGTTTTTGGCAGGTAAGATCATCAATCGCAAAACACGCCTGGTTGACTTGCTTGCGGCGGTACTCATTGCGCGCATCCCGTTTTACCCGCTGGTGTTTTGCAACATCGGCAACAAGGCTTTTAGCAGCGGAGACCAGATTTTAAAATCCATGCAGTATCAAACTTCGATTCCGGCATCGACGATTGTTTTACTAGTGGTGATCGTTGTTATCACGCTGGCCTTATTGGTCTGGTCGATTTCCCTGTTGTATAACGGCTATAAAGTAGCGGTGAACGGTAAAGGGGCCAAGGCAGTCGTGCTGTTCATTGTGGCTGTTTTTATCGCTGAAATCGTTTCGAAATTGGTGATTTTTTTAGGAACAAATACCATTAAGTGATGGAAAGAATTGGATTGTTTTTAACCTCAATGCTGCTTGCATTTTGTGGTTTTTCGCAGGAATATAACGGAGATTGGTATGGTACACTTGATTTCGGTTCAATGAAATTGCCGGTAGTTTTCCATATTACTACCGTTGACCAGAAATATGTTACAACAATGGATAGTCCGGGTCAGAATGTGCTTGGTATACCCGTTTCTGACACCTATTTCCAGGGTGATTACCTGGTGCTCGATATGAAAGATATGGGGGCTAAGTTTGTAGGAAAAGTAAGCCAGGATGAATTATGGACCGGTGTTTTTGAACAGGGCGGGCAATCGTTTATACTTGAATTATCACATGACCCCAATAATGCCAAATTGGTTGAACATCCGCAGCAGCCAAAAGCACCGTTTCCTTATTATACCGAAGACGTAACCTTTGAGAATAAATCAGCCGGTGTAACCTTGGCGGGAACCTTGAGCTTACCGTCAAAAAAAGGAAAGTTCCCGGTAGTGGTCCTGATCTCCGGAAGCGGGCCGCAAGACCGCAATGAGTCACTTTTGGGCCATGAACCGTTTGCCGTGATTGCCGATTATTTGACCCGAAACGGAGTAGGCGTATTGCGTTATGATGATCGCGGAGTTGGTAAGTCTACCGGTAATTTCTGGACGGCAACAACCACCGATTTTTCTACCGATGCGGAAGCAGCGCTGAATTATCTGAAGAAACGCAAGGAGGTGGATAAGTCCAAAATCGGGCTGGCCGGACACAGTGAAGGAGGAATCATTGCCCCGATGGTAGCCGCCCGGAATAAAGATGTTGCTTTTATCATCATGCTGGCCGGCCCCGGATTGCCCGGATCAGAAATTCTGCTGCTCCAACAAGCTTTAATCGCCCGCGCTGATGGTGTTTCGGAAGCGGAGATTGAGCAAAACACAACTCTGAATAAAGGCCTGTTTGAGATCATTCAAAAAGAGCAGGATGATACAACAACAACGAATGAGCTGAAAGCTTACCTGGAAGAACGGCTCGACAAGCTTCCTGATTCGCTGAAAAACGGCATCACGAAAGAAATGATTCCCCAAATACTGGAGGGAATCAACACTCCCTGGATGAAAGAATTTATTCGTTATGATCCGCGTCCGGCATTGCGTAAAGTGAGTTGTCCGGTCCTGGCCTTAAACGGAAGCAAGGATTTACAGGTTCCGGCCGTTGAAAACCTGCAAGCCATACAGAAAGCACTCTATGATGGTTGGATCGAACGAGGAAAAAAGAATACAAACTTTGAGTTATGTATAGTAGATGGATTGAACCACTTATTCCAGGAATGCGAGACCGGTTCACCTCGTGAGTACCAGGAAATTACGCAGACGTTTTCACCACAGGCGCTCGACAAAATGCTCGATTGGATGCGCGATCAGGGTTTTGTTAAGTAATCCCAATGTCTGCTTCGGAAGATGTTTGTTCGTTACCTTTGGACCCTTAAAAACAAGTCATGAAAATTGAAATTTGGTCGGATGTGATGTGCCCGTTTTGCTATATCGGGAAACGCCGTTTGGAACAGGCTTTAGAGCAGTTTCCGGGAGAAACGTTTGACATCGAGTGGAAGAGCTTTCAGTTGGACCCGGATTTGGTCGCCAACGGCAAAGAAAATCCGTATCAATATTTGGCCGACCGCAAAGGAATCAGTTACCAGGAATCGGTGAACATGCACGAAAATGTGGTGAACGCGGCGAAGTCGGTTGGTTTGGATTATCGGTTCGACCTGGCAGTGGTGGCCAATTCACTGGATGCACACCGCTTATCTCATTTGGCAAAACAACACGGGCTTGGGAATGAGCTGGAAGAACGTTTGTTCCGCGCTTATTTCACCGAAGGAAAAGACATCGCCGATCATGCAGTACTAACCGTTTTGGGGACGGAAGCCGGTATCCCGAAAGAAGCAATTGAAACATTGTTCAGCGGAGATCAGTTCCTCGCCGATGTGCAACATGATATCCTGGAAGCGCAACAGATAGGCGTGAGAGGTGTGCCGTTTTTTGTATTCGACCGGAAGTATGCCATTTCAGGCGCACAGCCTGTGGAAGCGTTTTTGGAGACGTTAAATGCGGTGAAGGCGGAGCATTAATCCTATTTCAGGGTTTAAAAATCTCCACGTAATATTGCGAATTTACGTGCCGTTATTTGATACGCCAATTTGCAATATTACGTGTGCTATTCCCGGTTGAATTCTTCCACCCGGAGGCAGACCGCTTTCAGTACAAAAAATCCGTGTTTTAATCCTTATTCAATTCCATTCCCAACAATTCAAATTGCGGGATGCTTTTTTCTAAATACATTTGTTACAAAATCGTTTTATTCAAGCAATGAGCAATACAACTATCGATCAGTCAGACTTGCAGGTGTCAAAACTGGCACAAAACATTATCGGTTCCGAAATCATCAAATTAGCGGGCGAAGTCAACGAAAAAATCAAGCAGGGCGAACATATCTTCAATCTCACCATCGGCGATTTTAACCCGAAGGTATTCCCGATTCCTGCCGAGCTGAAAGCTGCCATTGTTGCCGAATACGAAAACGATCAGACCAATTACCCGGCTGCCGACGGTATGCTCGAGCTGCGCACCAGCGTTTCGCGTTTGCTGAAAGAGCGCGGTGATTTGGATTACAAGGCGGATGAAATTGTGATCACCGGTGGTGCACGTCCTGCGATTTATACCATTTTCAAAGCGTTGGTAGATGAAGGCGATACGGTGGTTTTCCCGGTTCCATCCTGGAATAACAACCATTATACCTACCTCAATAATGCCAAGCCGGTGTTGATTGAAACGTCGCCGGAAAACAACTTTATGCCAACTGCGGCCGAGATTGCACCATACATTCCCGAGGCAAACCTGCTGGCGTTGTGCTCGCCGCTCAATCCAACGGGAACAGTGTTTAAAAAGTCGGATTTGGAAGCTATCTGTGATTTGGTGCTGGCTGAAAATGCCAACCGAAAAATCACCGGCCAAAAACCGCTTTATGTGATGTACGACCAGATTTACTGGCCATTGACGTTCGGAACCGTGGAACATTACAATCCTGTTTCATTGCGTCCTGAAATGCGGAATTATACCTTGTTTGTTGACGGGATTTCGAAATCACTGGCAGCAACCGGCGTTCGTGTAGGCTGGACCATGGGTCCGAAAGTGATTACTGACAAGATCAAATCGATCCTGACGCACGTGGGTGCCTGGGCGCCGAAAGCCGAGCAAATGGCAACCGCAACTTACCTGGCCAATTTGGGTCAATACGATCAATTCCTCGACGCGATCAAAACACAAATCAATGATCGTTTGGTGGGCTTCTACGAAGGTTTCCGGGCATTGAAAGCAGAAGGACATTCGGTAGACGCGATTGCCCCGGAAGCAGCCATTTACCTGACGGTTCAGTTTTCGCTGCATGGCAAAACCACAGCTGAAGGAAAAGTGTTGGAAACAACCGGCGATGTGACAAAATACATCCTCGATGAAGCCAAAGTGGCCATTGTTCCGTTCTCGGCCTTTGGCGCCTCGGCTGATTCAAGCTGGTACCGACTTTCTGTGGGGACTTGCAAGCTGGAAGATGTGCAGGGGGTGATTGGCAATTTGAGAGCGGCGCTGGGCAAATTGAGCTAGAGAATTACACCCCTTTATAAACCAAAAATCCCCGGAACGTCGAACTGTCCGGGGATTTTTGCATTAGGATGAATCCTGATTATGCTTGTTTAACCAATTGCATTTCTACATTTAAGCGCACTTCGTCGCTTACAAGTACACCACCTGTCTCCAGAGCTGCGTTCCAGGTAAGTCCGAAATCTTTGCGACTGAATTTTCCGTTTACCGAAAGTCCGGCTTTGGTATTTCCCCATGGATCGGTCATCAAACCGCTGTATTCAGCATCCAGGGTAATAGGTTTGGTAACCCCGTGAACGGTCAGATCGCCTGAGATTTTGAAGTTGTTATCGTCTGTTTTTTTGAATTCCGTTGCTTTGAAATCAATCTTCGGGAATTGCTCCGCATCGAAAAAGTCAGCACTTTTCAGGTGATTGTCGCGATCGCTATTCCCGGTATTCACAGAAGCCGTTTCAGCCTGGAAAGTAGCGTTTGCATTGGCGAAATCATCTCCTTGTGTTTCAACGGTACCGTGGAACTGATCGAAACGTCCGGATACGTTGGTAAACATCATGTGTTTTACTTTGAAACCGATCTCTGAGTGTGTTGGGTCAATTGCCCATGTTGTAGTTGCCATGTTTGTGTAAATTATAAGTTATTGTAATAATAAAGCAATCATTGCTATTTGATGACACAAAGTAACGGTGTAAAAAAGTGCTGCGCATTGAACTGGGACAAGAAATTGGGCCGTGATGAATTTTTTGTGAGGATGATTTCGGCCACAGATAACCATAGATAAACAAATCAAAATACTTGAATTCAAACATAGTCCCTACGGGACTCATCTGTGGCAAGATTTAAGCCTATTGTATTCCCGGTTTAAGTAATAGTTTGTGGCTATTTCTTCGCCAATCGCGTACGGATCTTACTCAGAAATTCCGCCGAAATCCCCAAAAACGAAGCAATATGCAACTGCGGCACGCGCTGCGCAATCATCGGGTAGCGCTTGCTGAAATCCAGGTATTTCTCTTCGGCGGTCATCGAAATCGTATTCATCAGCCGGTGTTGCATACTGGCGAGGTTGCGCTGTACCATCAGCCGGAAAAAGCGTTCGAACTTCGGGACCTGCCGCAGCAGCTCCTCTTTGGCTTGTGGTGTGAGCACCAGCAGTTCACAATCTTCGAGCGTTTCGATAAACTGGTTGCTGGGCTGCTGCTCATGAAAACTGGCGATATCGCTTACCCACCAGTCTTCGACCGCAAATTGCAGGATCACCTCGAAACCGTTTTCGTTGATAAAGTAACTTCGGATGCAGCCTTTGTTGACATACGCTTCAAAATCACAGATTGCCCCCTGCTGCAGCAAAAATGTCTTCTTTTTCACTTTTCGGACTTCCAGCAGCGAATGAAAGACCGCCAGTTCTTCATTGGAAAAAACAGCGCACGATTTGTTGACGTGCCGGTTGATGGCATGGAACGTTTCTTCTGAAATGCTACTTGTTCTCATGGTTGTATCGGATGCAAACGGCCGAAAGCGCCGGAAGTTCCAATCGGGTTTCCGGTTCTAACGTAAATTGGTTTTTGAGGTAAAATTCCACAGGTGAAAGATACGGTTTTCCATCGGCACGAACGGTAGTATCATGGTCAATTACCCAACCCGAAAGTTTCGGCTGTCCGTCTTGCATGCGTTTGAGTAAAACAGTTCCCATGCCCGTGCGTTGGATCGAATCGTCCAGGACCATGGCAAACCAACGCTCGTTTTCACGATCAAAGGTAATTCCCCAGCCAAGTACTTCGCCGGATAAATTCTTCATCAGGTAATGCTGCTGTTTTCCCAGCGGTTCCAGGTAACGTTCGAAATCGGCGGGCGTTTGAAGCAAGAGTTTTTCCGGGTAAACGCTGTTCCAGATCGCGCGCACTTTTTCTTTTTGTTCCGGGGTCAATTCGTTGGTAACCGAAATTGTAAGCGGCGGCGCAGTGGTTTTTTTGGTAAGCGGTAATTGAAAACAATTCAGAACTTCATCGTTTCCTTCGAACGAAAAATCGCCCTGCCATTGAAAACCAACGCGCTCCAATAGTTGAATCGACCGGTTGTTGGCTTTGTTGGTAATGGCCAATAAACTTTGGAATTTCAATACCTCACGCGATTCTTCAAGGATGAATTCGCAGGCTTCACGCGCATATCCTTTCCCTTCGAAAGGTGGTAAAAGCGCAAAACCAAGATCGTAATAATTGAGGTTGTCGCGCTTGTACAAGCCGCACATCCCGATACGCGTTCCCGAATCGCGCAATTCGAGGCAATACGACCCGAAACCGTGCTTTGCATAAAATGGAAGCGGCCCGTTCTTAATGTATTCGGCGGCTTCTTCTACCGTATGAATATTGCGGTCGCCGATGTATTGAAGCCAGGAAGGCGTATTGAACAATTCAAGGAGAAAGTCGGCGTCGTTGACCGTTACTTTCCGAAGCAGGAGCCGTTCGGTAGTGGATGTATTATTCATGAATGAAGCACCTGCCCGTAGAGGCAGCAATGACAGATGTGTTGCTTAAAATGGAGAGTTAACGTTCAACCAGCTTGCTATCGGTAACCGACCAAATCCCTTTTACTTTTTTCATTAAAACCGTCACCATCAATCCTTCGATGTTGTAGCGGTACATAACAGTAGCGCTTTCGGCGGTTACTTCAAACCGCATAAACTCCAAAGCAGTTTGTATTCCCTTTGCGTCAATGTCTTCCGGAGTCATAAACAAAACCGCCTGCTCGAATTTAGTGAGTGAAGCCTGGGGCACTTTCCCGTTGTTCTTAATAATGACAGGTAAACGCCCTGCCTGGTCAGCATGAAAGTAAGGTTGTAATCCCGGTAAATCCAGGCAGAGTTGCATTACTTCTTTTTTATCCTGGTCGGTTTGCGCCTGTGCGGAAAATCCGGCAAACAACAAAAGGACCATCAGGAAACCACGTGTTTTCATAACGAGCTATAGTTTACTTAGTTGAAAGATACGAATAAACAATAACCGTACCGAACAATTCGACTAAAAAAGCATTAACCGTTGCGAATGAGATTGTTAATAACTCAATGATACAGGTGGAAGAATCCGTGTACTGCCGGACGCTGACCGTCTTTTCCATCAGGATAAAACTGGTAGAAATAGACACCTTCGCTCCATTCGGTCCCGGAGAAGTCATTTTGGTAATTCTCCGCCTCATACAATGTTTGTCCCCAGCGGTTCACGATCACCAGGTAGTTGTCCTTCATCAGCTCAGCGTTCGGAATGATGAAATAATCGTTGGTGCCGTCGCCGTTGGAAGTAATGACGTTTGGCGGACGAGGCGTACAATCTTCAAACGTCACAAGTACGCTTGCCGGGAGCGTCACACAACCGTTGTCGTCAATGCCGTAAGCCGTGAATACCGAATCTTCAAACATTCCCGCAGCGATAATCAATGGATTTCCGGTAACCGAATCACCGCCGTTTTGCCAGTAAATCTCGCCGCTGAAGCCATTGACGCCGAACAACTCGATTGTCAGGTAATCGCAGGCACTCGCTTCGTAGGCATTCAGTTCCAGCGGGTATTCGGAAATCAATGTCAGTGGTGTGCTCGAATTTTGCGCGAAGCAATCATTGCTCATTGATAGCCAGATGGTCCCGTTTTGGGTAAATGAATTATAAGGTAACGAAACCGTCGGAGACGTCGAAAGTGTATCGCCGTTAAAGATCCAGGCAATGTTGTTGACGGTGTTGCTATCCGTTGCCAGGAACAGGTCTTCGCCTTCGCACAAAACGCCGTCACCGATAATCAGCGGACTGGTGATATACGGAATCACTGAAAGCGTAACGGTATCGAGGTTGAAGGTACACGACGGGTGCGGATGCGAAACATAGAGTGTTTGTGTTGCCGAAATATTCGGGATCGTATACGTAGAACCGACTGAATTGGGAATGGAATCATTCAGGTCGGTGTACCAGGCTGTGGTGAAACCCGAATTATCCGTAAGGACTACGGTCTGGCCCTGGCAAAGGGTTTGATCCGCCAGATTCGGTGCCGGCGGAATGACTTCCAGACCGATGTTAATGGAAACGGTTTGTTCGCATCCGAGCGCGTTGATGAGTGTTACCGTCACCGTTCCGGCCTGGTTGGTCGTATACGTATTTCCTAAAAATTCGCCGTTGTTCCATTCATACGAAAGCATTCCGGGATTGGTGGTAATGGTGGTTGTTTGTCCCGGGCAAATAAGCGTGTCTGTGGCTGAAATGGTTGCTGTGAATTGTCCGTCATAGAGTGTTACACTGTCAAGCGTAGCGGTTCCGCATTGGTAGATCGAACAGTAATACGTACCGGGCTGGTTCACAAAAACCGTGTTTTCATTGGAAACAATCGGCGCGAGCCAGGTAACGCTTGCCACACCATTGTAAACCGGGATCAGCTCGATATCGCTGGAATCGCAGAAAGTATTCACCGGTGAAAATACGAGCGACGGAATGATGTATTCACTGATCTCGACCTGTTCCAGGGTAAAGCTGCAGCCTTCCGGGTCGGTGTAAATGCAATAATACAAGCCGGGACTTGAAACTTCCAATGAAGAATTGGAACCCAATGAGCTGCCGTCAGGACCAATCCAGTTGTATGTTCCCGCAGGAATTACCGAAAGTGTGACGGTGGCATTCGGACAGATCAATCCGTCGAACGGGTACATCTGGATCAGCGGAGCGACTTTGTTGCTGACGAACGTCCCGACCGTGAAATTGGACGAACAGCCCGTGACAGTGTCTGTGGTTGATCCGGCATAGGAATAATAACCGATTTGTGAAACGAGAATCGAATCGCCGTCGGTGCTTTCCCATACAATATTGTTGCCTGTCCAGGCACCGCCCGGCATGGTTTGCGAAACACTGATGTAGCACGAATCGCCCGGACAAATAGGACTGTCCGACGTTAGCGTGAGGTTCGTTACGGGATTCTCAAAGACCGTTATGTAAAACGAGTCGGAAATATGGTACTGGATCGTATCGATCCCGCAGGCATTGTCGTACCCCACATGGACAACGTAATTGATCACATACCAGCCCGTGCTGTCGGGTACAATCGTGCAGGAGTGAATCCCCACATTCATGTTGGGAAGGGCATCCGGGGAAGTGAACATTTCGTAAATGAATGGCGTGGAATACACCGTGTTGTCTCCGTTCGGATTGGTGATGGTATCGATCACAATGTATTGGACCACCTCGTTTTCGCAGATACTGATTGAATCGTCGAAATTATCCGCGTTGAGCATGACGATGACCGGGTAAATGCTGTCGTAGTCGACCACCGTATCGTGGATTACGGCAAAAACGCTTTGTGAAGTACAACCGAATTCGTTGGTAACGAGAACGACGTAATCGCCCGCTTCGGTTACTTCAAACGGGGTCGTGCCGCTGTGGAACGGCGTGTTGTAATAGTTGATCTGGAGCGTGCACTGGTTGCAAAGGTTCGAAAACGAAACGGTTGCCGTGTCAGGAATACAAAGCTGAATATTGGTATATGAAACCGGTGAATTGGTATTGTAACCGTGATCATCGGTCATTAGCGGCAGCGGCGGACTTTGGTGAGCGATGGTAATGATTGTATCAGCGAAGGTGTAACAACCGTCAATGGAAGTGGAAGTGATGGTCACCATTTCGTTGGTATGTGCTACATACAGGTACGGATTGTCGTCGAGGTTGTCTGCACTCCAGTAGAAATCAAAATCAGGGCCGACATACAGGTCGGTATTCTGGTCAAACGACAGGTACATCGCGTTGCAAAACTCAACCGTATCCTGCTGCGGGTACAATTCAGGCGGAATGGAATCGTATGGAGCGCCTGCACCACCGCCGGGATGGTAATAGTAATAATTCGGGTTGGTGACGTCCATGACCTTTCCGACGAACACGTTTTTCGATAAATCGCCCAAAATCGTGTATTGAAGGTAACCTACCGCTGCTCCGCCAGCCCCGTTGAACACGATGTTATTCGGGCTTGGAGACATGTTGGTGAGGTTGTATACGTTGGTCGGCACAAAGAGGTCGTTTTCAAAACTTCCGGCGAAAATGGGTTTGTCATTGCCACCGTTTGCCAGCGCATAGCAGAAATCTTCGCGTTTACCGCCTGATTGCCGGTTCCAGATCATACCGCCACCCGGACTGAATTTACTCACGAAAATATCGCGGAAACCGACCGTGTTCCATAAGCCGGTATCGGTTGAATCGCGGTATTCGTCAAAGTTACAGCGGAAATCACCGCAGATAAAGACGTTTTGCGCATTGTCGATTGTTAGTCCACGGGAGGTTAAATCCGATTCGGAGCCCTGTGCCCGTCCCCAGATGTAATTCCCGGTAGCTGTACCGAGTTTGATCAGGAAGATCTTCTTCACATACGGGCTTGTAAGCTGGCTCGTAACGGCATTCGCCTGGATAAACATCGTTCCCAGGAAATTACCGGTCGTATAAATTTCATTGTTGCTGTTGATCTTGATCGCGCTCGCATAGGTCTGGGTGGCACCGAGTTTATCGAACCACGTCACATCGCCGTTGGGCGTCAATCGCGAAACATACCCGGCATTGATCACCTGGTTATTAATGATTTGCCCGATGAAATCCATCGTGTCGGAATATTGCCCGGTAACGTAAATGTTGTTGGCATTGTCGCAGGTGACGGCGATTCCCTGGTCGTCGGCAATCGAACTGCCCTTTTTGGTCCAGGCCGGCACCCCGGAAGTGGAGAATTTCGCAATGAAAATATCGCTGCTCGGTGCGCCGTTTGCCGGGTTGATCTCTGAATTGTAAGAAACGCCTCCGATGTTTGTGCTCCCGGTAAATTTCCCGGTAATGATCACATTTGCGTTTCCGTCAAGCGCAATTCCGTAGGGTATTTCTTCATCGTTGCCGCCATCGCTTCTGGCCCAGGTAACGCCTCCGTTGGGAGTGAGTTTTGCCGTAAAAATATCGCGCGATCCGCCATTGGAAGTAAGCGTGGTTGCTCCCATCTGCATGCTACCTGCAAAATAACCGGTGATGTAAATGTTGTTGTTATTGTCAATGGCTACTTTTTGCCCGCGGTCGATCTGGTTTCCTCCGAATCGCTTGAGCCAGAGCATTTGCCCGGTTGCACTGTATTTGGCGAGGAAAACATCTGAAAAACCGCTGATTGCCTGCACCGATGAATCGGTAAATTGCAATTGTCCGCTGAAATACCCAATAACCACTGAGTTCCCGTTGCCGTCGACTGCGACATCTAATGCTTCACTGGCAAAGTTACCGTTTGATCCGGCAAGCCAGTCCTGTGCTTTTGCAAGCGGAGCGAACAGTGTGATGATGAATATGATGTAGAGGTATTTCATGTATAAAGGGCAAGCGTGTTGTGTACAGACGACAAGATACGGTAAAAGGTTGGTTTGTCGGGGACTGTGTGGAATTTTGAACGGAATTTCAGGAAATGAAATTCGAAAATAGCGGAATTCAAAAATTTCCAACTTCGGGAATTCGGGAATTCGGGTGTTCGGGATATCCCGAACACTTTTTAGTTAAACTTAAGAATGTGAAATCAATGGCAGTGTTCTTATTAAAGCAAATTTTCTACACTCAAAATCGAATAATGGCCATCTGTGGCAGCTAAATTTCACTAAGGGCTTAACTGCTAAAATGTGGCAGAATGAAATTCGGGCATTTTGCTTGTACGGTTTTTCGCAACTCCCGAATCCGCTAATGCAATTTTCCGTTTGTATGCGTACATACGTTTGAACCAACTTTGTGAAGCAAAACGTAAAACCCAAAGAAATGAAAACAACCCGACTATTGCTTTTGATGGTGTTTTTCACCGGTGCGATTACCGGATCGAAGGCACAGGAAACAGCCGAAGCGACGCTTCCTTCCATGGTGATCGGCGGAATTGAAGTGCGCGGTATTTCGTTCAACGACGAGATTTTGCGTTCCATCATTTACAAATCGCTTGTCAATTCAAAGAAATACGTGGTCAACGACCGCTATGACGTAGCCGAAAAAATCGGGCTCGATAAAGTGAAAACCTGTATGGGCAAGGAATGCCTGATCAAAACGGGGAAGGAGCTCGGAGCCGATTTTGCCATGAGCGCCAGTTATGATGGTTTGGGCGACCGCATCCTGATTTCCATGAAAATCGTCGACGTTAACACCGGTGAAATTGTTCAAAACGAAATCGAGCAGTTCGAAAACCAGCCGCGTGAGCTGAACCGCATGACCGATATCATGATCTACCGTATGCTGAAAATCGAAGCGGATTTGTATGCTTCAAAATCCTTGATTTTCAAGGATAATCCGGCGGCTTCTACCGGCCTGGGCAAAATGAACAATTCAGGGCCGCGCATGGGAGTAGCGATTGTAACGGAAGAAAATTCCGACTTCTTTACCCGCTCTGAAGACGATGGTGGAGTAGGAGGTGTACCGGTTTTGTTCAACATCGGTTACCAGCTCGAAAAACAATATGTGGGCAGCGAGAATTTCAGTGCTTTGTTTGAATTCATTGGTAATGTTGCAGGAATTGAACACGGAACGCCCGTGCCTTCACTGGCAATTTTGCATGGTGTCCGTTTTGGGAAAGGCGCCTGGGAAATTGCAATGGGGCCTTCGTTGAGTATGAAAAAACTGCTTTCGGGAACGACAGAATACGACGGCACCTTCCGCACATTTTCTGACCTCGCCAATTCGGGCGTGATGAATGCCGACCAGTTCAATTACACCGACCGGCCTGATACACGCGGCGCTGCTTATTTCTCATCGAACTTTGTAGTGGGAATTGGAAAAACCTTCCGCCCCGGAGCATTGAATGTGCCGCTGAATGCCTATGCTTCCTTCAATAAATACGGAACAACTTATGGCATTTCCCTTGGAATCAACATCACACGATCACGAAAATATACCTCCACCAGACAATAAAGAACACCTTTAGTCCACGCTTTTTTGGATTAGATCAAAACCTCCGGTACGTCATGGTGCAGGAGGTTTTTTGTGCACATTATTGGTCAGAAATCGAGGTGTGTATTTCATGAATAGAGCAACCCTCGGTAACGACTTGCGTCATAGGTTGGAACTCTTAATACTACTCCCATGAAATCCTTGATTGCTTTTTCCATAGCTTTTTTGTCGTTGACTACAATGGCCTTTTCTCAAACAATTGCGGGCGGTTCCGGCCATACGTTGCTGATTTGTCCGGGGTCGAAACAATCTCTTGGTGGACTGCAAACCTGGGGCTTTAATTATTACGGGCAGCTGGGTAATGGTAATTCAGGAATCAACGAACCGCTTCCAGCTTCAGTGAACGGTGTTTCCGGACTCTCGGCCGTGAGCGGAGGTGCAATGCATTCAATCCTGCTGGAAGGAAACGGCCAGGTAATTACGATGGGCGAGAATGATCGTGGACAGCTCGGTACCGGGAACAATGACGATTCCTATGTTCCGGTTTCCGTTCCGGGACTTTCCAATATTACTGCCATTTCAGCGGGCTGGGAACATTCACTGGCGTTGAAGAACGATGGAACTGTATGGGCTTGGGGATACAATGCATACGGGCAGCTCGGTACCGGTGACACAATTTACCACAATGCTCCGGTTCAGGTGGCCGGACTCACCGGAATTACAGGGATTGCCGCAGGAAGACATCATTCGCTTGCCATTGGGGCAAACGGAACTGTGTGGGTCTGGGGCTGGAATCCTTACGGACAGCTGGGCGACAATACAACAGCCAATAGCCTTACAGCTATCCAGGTTCCGGGATTGACCGGTGTAATCGCTGTTGGCGGCGGTGACGGGCATTCGATCGCGCTGAAAAACGATGGAACAGTTTGGGCCTGGGGATTCAATGTTTTAGGACAGATCGGACAGGGAAACTGGTCGTTTAACGTTGCAACACCTACCCAGGTTATGGGAGTGAGCAATATTCTTTCAATCTCGTCGGGTCGTTTCCACAACGTAGCTTTGAAAAGTGATGGAACAGTATGGACGTGGGGCAGCAATGCCTACGGCGAAATGGGTGACGGAACTACTGACGATGCGTTGAGTCCAATCCAGTTAGCAGGATTGAGCAACGTGAGTGAAATTGCCGCCGGTGATGAATATACGCTCGTTCTCAAAAATGACGGAACTGTCTGGGGACTTGGATTGAATGGCAGTGGCCAAATCGGGAATGGAACCATGTGGAACCAGATCATGTCACCTGAACCAGCTACGGGGCCTTGCACCGCGCATCAAACAACGACCGGGCTTGCTGAAGAAGAGATTTTAGTTTCGGTTTACCCTAACCCGGCGACAGATGAACTAACGGTTATCGCTGAAAATGCTGTGATCGAAAACGTGGTGGTTTATACTGCAGATGGAAGAATTTGTACTTCGAGCTTTGATATGGTAACCGGTACGGTGAATGTGAAAGGATTGGCTACAGGATCTTATTACGCGACGATTGGAACAAAAACCGGTAACTCGAAGGTGAAGTTTGTAAAGCTTTAGTATGGTCTCTTATCAAATTAAAGGCTGATTCTAAAAAACCTCCGGAAAAGGTGTCATTCCGGAGGCTTCTCTTTACTTAGCTACGATTCAGGTGGTGTAACTCAAGTGGTTTCAAAGTTGATCTTTCGGGTAAAGGACATGATCGCGGCCAGTACGACCAGCAAACCGATGCTTCCAACAATCAGGGCATAGATTTCAAGGTTTACGATCACCAGCAGGAATGCATACAAAAGCAATAAGCTGGTCCCGCTCATGATGGCGAATTTCAGCGACTTCAATACTGCCCTTGCGTACCATACAATCAGCAGCACAATGGCCGAAGATGCAATGATGTATGCCGGAATAAAACCGACCTGTTCAGAGAAAGCGAGTAACAGCGAATAGAACAGCATCAGCGCCAGTCCGATCATGAAATAGTGCAGCGGATGCACAGACACTTTGCCAATGATCTGGATCAGGAAAAATACAGCAAACGTGAGAACCAGAACCAATAATCCGTACTTGATCGTGCGCTCGTTGAGCTGGTAATGGTCGACCATTTTGATGAAACGGATGTCGGAGTAGTTTTTCGAGAACCAGGTAATGCCATCCATGTGCAGTTCACTTTTTCCGCTCCCGATTTTCATGGAATTCCAGGTGCCGCTGAAACCCTTTTCAGAAATATGAAGGGCGTCGCTTTGCGGAAGCCAGGTGCCTTCGAATGCCGGGTCGTTCCAGTTGGAAGCCAGTTTCATGGTCGATTCGTTGGCGAGCGACTGGTAGTGGACAGACTGGCTCCCGTTGATAGACGTATTTACCTGGACTTCGATTACGGTATTGATAGCCGGATCAAGCGAAAATGGTGCTGTTGAATTGACCGTCAGGTCATCTGTCCCAACACGTCGTTGCTCGGTTACCGGAAGTGATTTTCCCAGGAAACGGATGACGTCGATGCGCTTGAAATTGGTCTCGGAACCGGTGATAAAGCCTACCTGAACGCGGCCCCAGTCAATTTCGCGATCAGGATTGTGCTTCAGGAAATCTTTCAGGTTGAAGCGTGCTTTTCCGGTAATATCGGCGGTGAAGGTTGGTGTGCTGAAAATACCGCGGTATTTTTCGGTGACTACGGTTTTCAATTCTTCGCTGCTCCATTCGGGATAAATATAGGCCGTTCGCTGCGTGCGTTCAGAGCGTTGAATCTGTACCTTGTTCTTCCCGGTTTCTTTCCAGTAAGTGACTTCGCTTACCGGCACTTTCATGACGATTCCGTAATACGAAACGGGGCCACCCCATTCGGTTTTCAGCTGATCCACCACATCGTTTTGGCGGTTTTTCCGTTCTTCGATCAGTCCCCAAAGTTGTGCGAGCGGAATCAAAAGCACCAGGGAAATGAACCCGACGATGATGAAACGCGCGGTGTGTGAGCGCATAAACTGCTGCAAGGAAGAAGGAGGCTGCGGTGTTGGTTGTTGTTGTACTGTTTCCATGGTTATTCATTTTTAAAAGAACTTTGCATTTCAAAGTGTATGGTTAAAAAAATAGACTACCTGCTTTGTTTGATCAATTGTTCCAATGCGTTGATGTGCTGTTCGAAAGCCAGTTTGCCGGCTGCTGTCGCGGCGTAACGCGTATTTGGCTTTTTCCCGATGAACTGTTTGGTCACTACAATGAATCCTTCCTGTTCCAGGGCCTTCACATGGCTTGCCAGGTTGCCGTCGGTCACTTCAAGCAGTTCCTTGAGGGCGGTGAATTCCATCCATTCATTGACCATCAGCACCGACATGATACCGAGCCGGATCCGGTGATCGAACGCTTTATTGATATGTGAAATGACGTGTTTCAATCTGTTTGTTTTCGGTCAAATTTAAGATACATTATCGTACCGTAGAGAATATGCAGCAAACCGAATCCTAAAGTCCAGAAAAACAGGCTGTAAGCAGGGAAAGCCGTGTTGATCAGTCCGAGTATGATGAAAAGAATTCCAAGTGATCGCAAGGTTTCGAGTGTATACCTGCTGGCGTTTACGAGCGACAAACCATAAAAGATCAATGTTACCGGGGCAATCAGGCCGTAAAGTTCCTCTCTCATCAGCAGAATCCCGAAGATGCCGCCGGTAGTGAGCGGGATAAACAGGTTGATGAGCAGGCGCCGGCTGCTTTTGTTCCAGGCTTTTTCACCGCTCTTTTTGGCTTTTCGGGCCGAAAGAATGGCTGCCGTAGAAATGGATAATACCATCACTGCAGCGGCAATGGCGATGAGTTGCTTAAACTCTGCACTTTCGGGTGTTATGTAAGGATGGTTCCGGTAATGGATGATGTAATGCGCTGAAAAAGCACCCAGGATGGCGTAAATTCCTGCAAGAACGCCCGACAGTCCGGAAAGAGAAATAAACCGCGATGAACGGTCCATGATCGTGCGGATGTCTTTGAGCTGGTCGATGTACTGCTGGTCTTTCATAAAAAGAACTTTGTATTGCAAAGTAAATGGAAATTTTGAAACGAAATCCTGTTTTGACCGGAAAAAGGTAATTTTAACATTCTTTAATCGCACACATGGCCAAAACGTTTCCTTCAACTGCCACATTTACCTGGGCAAGATCTACTTTTCCGCTGTGGATGAACATGGCAGGATTTTTTTTCTATTGCACAATCGTCCTCTTTTTCGGTTTTGGTCTGATTCCCAATTTCACGCCGCTGGAAAACTGGATGTTCAATGTAGGTGGAATGGCGCTTATTTTCCTGCTCGACTGGCTGCTGAATGCGTTTTTCAGGGGATACATTCCACAGGGAAGAATTGTAGTGGGGCAGCAGAAAATGGAGCTGATTTCTATGAAGGGCAGAGTAGAGCATACGATCAATTACCAGGATGTAAAAGGCCTGCGGGTACATGATGGTGTTCAGTTTTCCATTTTTCGTTTCATCAGTAAGCACCGGTTGGTGATTGTTGAAATGGTGTTTAAAGACGGAAGCACGATGAAATTCGAGGCGGTGAAATGGTCTCCGTCTGAAAAGGGAATCGATGTGGAGGGAATGTTGTTTTCGCTTTCGGAATAAAACAGTTACGAAATCTGTTTTGATGCATTAACAGGAAAAACTATAACTGAAACTTATGAAAAAGCTCATGTTATTGTTGTTGGCGGCTGGTATTTCAACCCAGCTGGCTGCGCAGGAGAAAACAGACCCGCGGAAAATTCATTATCCGTCGTTTGAAGAAGCTTTTAAGGCAAAGCCGGACGAGGTTTACACTATTTACATCAACGACAAGCAGTTGACCGAAATTCCGAAGAAGGTCCTGAAGCTGAAAAACCTTGAAAGACTGAGCTTGAGAGATTGTTCGGTCAAACAAATCCCGAAGTGGCTGAAAGAGCTTCCGAATTTAAAAACACTGGATTTGTCCAACAACGGCCTCACAGAAATACCGGCCGGCATTTTTGAGTTGGCGGAGCTGGAAGAGTTGATCCTGTACGACAACTATTTTACGGGTATCCCGGATGAAATCACCCGTTTGACGAAATTGCAGAAATTGCATTTGCAAGGGTGCGAATTCAGGGAACCGCCAATTGTCCTGGCATCCATGAAACAACTGAGTTGTTTGAGCATGAACGAATGCAGGCTGGGCAAAATACCGGATTTTATTTTCCAAATGCCGCAATTGGAATACCTGTTTTTGTGGGATAACGGGATAATGGAAATTCCCGATTCGATTGCTATGCTCAAAAAGATGCTCTGCCTCAACCTGACCGATAACAGGATCTCGCATGTTCCGGATGCTTTGTTTGAGCTTACGGAGCTGGAAAAGCTCTTTTTGTCGGAAAACGGATTGATGGAATTGCCTCCGGGAATCGGGCGTTTGACAAAATTGAGTGAGTTTTATACCGGTCAGAATGCGCTTTCGAACTTACCCGAAGAGCTGTTTACTATAAAGTCACTGGAGTATATTGACATTCGTGAAACGGCAATCACGCTGGAATACCTGGAACCGATCAGGGAGAAATACCCTAATCTTTATTTTGACTTGTGATGTGCTTAAAGCGGCAATGATGAAACGGAAGCGAGTGATCGTTTAGCTTCGGCGGCCTTCTGGCTGAATAACTCTTTGGAATGCAACTTTTCAGCAACAATGGCAATACGTTGTTTTGCCACTGCTGACATAGGAATGGTACCTGCCCCTGAAGTTGAATTCGGCTTTTTCATTGTGACTAAATTATACATGCTAAGGTAAGGTTTTTTTTAAATAAATTAATAAATCGTCATAATTTTCATACGGAATATAAGGCATAAAGGTGTTCTCCCTGAGCTTGTTGCGCCCGAAAATGTGGTAGTCTTTGGAAAGGATGTGGAAGTGTTTATCAATAAAATAACGATAGACTTTTATTCTTCGGTGGTGGTTTCTACAGACATTCTCGCATTTTTTGATGCAGGTTATCTTACAATTGGCTAAAAATAATGAGCTGCTGTCGCTTCCCCCAACAAAGAGCACTGCACCAGGATGTTTGTGAAAGAATAACGGAACGCTGGATAATACAGTATTCAAAACAATATAGTGATCGCCGTTATTACTATTAACATCATCAATAATGATGTCATTTTGTTCATCATAATCACCAAAGCCGAGGTTGTAGATGGTTTTTCCATTTTTGATGTCGATGGGAGAATAGTCAATAGCTTTAATAATGGATTTTACACCATTGCTTTCAAAAAAATACTGAATACCTTTTTGGGTGATTAGTTGCTCGGTGTCGTAAACAGGGATGTTATTCATTGGTTTTGTTCATTCGCCTATTGAAATTAGAACAAACCTTTTGAAGTCGGGATATTGATTTTTAGCGAAGATTTACTTAATTTATTAAGGAGCAGTACACTGTAATCATGGAAGAAAAAGCTGTGACAAAAACAGGGCGGTGCTAATGAACAACAGTAAATAAACAAATGGCCGGATGTCCTGGATCCGCCTTCCTTCTTTGAGGACCAGGCGCTGGAACGGCTCAGTGAATAACAGGAGAAGGCATACCAGCATCATCATTCCCGTTGATAAAACAAACCCTTTACCAAGGCCGAATTGCAGCTTTCCGTGGTCAAAAAAATGTTTGAGATCGATACAGGAAAACAGGTTCCATAGAACAATGATTGTGATGGCAAAAGGAATCTTCAATGGAAAACCACCTTGTTGTTGATTTTCCCTCAGGTCCATTGCTTCAATCGGGTTGAGGCGGGAATTATTTTCAAGGAACCCGGTTTTTATGATTTCATTGATCAACCGCTGCGGGTCTTTGGAAGTCCAGAAAACAACCGTTTCACTATAGTTGGGAACAGAATGGTTTATTTGAATGCCGTTTCTTAGAATACCAGACTTTCTGTATACTTCAATCGAACGGATGTCTGAGGATGAAAATACGAGTTTACCCAATATCGTGGCATTCAGTGTAAGGGTTGTGTTTGTCACGTGCAAGGTAGCAAAAGGCCACGAGGCATTCGCCCAGCCAATCCTTGCTCCACCTGTTTCTTTGAGTTCATTCATCTGGTTTGGGTTGATTCAATCATTTTCCGGGTCAGTGTTTATGCTTGCATTTGCCTTTCTCCGGCACCGGGTCATATCCATGTCCGCCCCACGGGTGACAGCGGCTGATGCGTTTGCTTCCCAGCCATAAGCCTTTGAGCGGGCCGTGTACTTTGATCGCTTCGATCATGTAAGCAGAGCAGGTAGGGTTGTAGCGACAGCTGTTGGGTAATATCGGGCTGATCACCCACTGGTAGATTTTCACCGGGATGATGAGCAAAAAACCGAAAAACCGACCGATCAGACGCATGGTCAAAAATACGGATTTTGGAAGAAAAACCGGGTTGTACAACCCCACGTAATATTGCAAATTTACGCGGGTGTTTTTGGCACGTAAATTCGCAATATTACGTGCGTTGGTTTCCGGCTTTAACCGGGGTAAAGCCTAGCCCAAAATCATGATCACGATCCCGACAACAATCATGATCGTGCCACCAAGCCCGAAAATGATCAGCAGGATGGTCCCGAAAACGCCCAGGATGTTCTGGAACAAAAAGCCCATCAGGATGAGCAGCAATCCCATGAGGATCATCAGCAGTCCTTTGGTGACGCCACTCGGACCACCTTCGCGTTTAGACAGTTGTTTTAGCTGCGGTTGTTTTTCATGCGCCTGGTCAAGCGTTTGTATTGGCTGATCGGAGCTTGAAGTGCCGTTTACCGCCGGATTTTCTGCTGCGCCCGAAGCGTGATCGCGAGCAGAAGCAATTGACACATGCAGCGGTGTTTCACTTTCAGCCACGATTATTTTGTCTTCACCTGGTGCCGTAACAGCTTCCGGTTTTTTTGCATCTGGAATGATCTCGTGATCAAACGCCCGTTTTTCCGCGATAGCTTTGGTTTCGTTGGATGCCTGGTTTCGTTTATGCCATTCTACATGATAACCGCGCTGGTAAAGACGTTTTTCGACCGTACAGGAAGCCAGGATGGATATAACCAGGATTACAGACCAGAAAACAGCGAGTGGTAACTTCATAACCAGTTGAATGATAGATGTGTGGCATGAAGATAACTAAAAAATGATAAGATGAAAATTACCGGCTAAGTTTTCAATACGTTAAATTGTTTCTCCAGTCGCCAGTAGATATCCGCTTCTGTCCGACGCTCGACCATGAACCCGTTTTTCTCCAACACGCGGTGCGAAGCAATGTTCCCGGGATCGGTATCTGCTAAAACGGCTGTAATATTTTCCTGCTGAAAAACCCATTTGACAAGGCCCGCCACCGTTTCAGTCATAAAACCTTTTCCCTGGAATTCGGGGTAAGCAGCGTATCCGATTTCCACTTCACCGTTTGCGTTGGGTTTTCCTTTGAAACAGGCATCAGCAACCATCACACGCCGTTCTTTGTCAATGGCGGTCCAGAAGGTGTAATAGAAATCGTGCTTCGGATCACCGGTCAGCTGTGGCAATTGCTTTGTTGTGATGATAGTTTTCAGGCGCTCGCTAACAACACGCGTTCGGCGCGAAAGGTCCAGCGATTTTTCCAATGAATCATCATCCAATGTATAGCTGAGCAATTCTTGTTTGGACAATGTCTTGATGATGAGCCGTTTTGTTTCGATTTGTATCATTTCTCTTTGAGATCGGCGTCAAATTTAGATGCTTCGAATGGAAAAGCGGATTGCTTCACGATTAATTTTTCATCGACCAGATCCAGGATAGCGTCAAAGAATTTTCGTTCCAGGTCGGCCATGCTGTGCTCGGTACCCGTTGCGTAAACGGTTCCTTTGGAATGCGTTATTCCGAGGTCGAAGTTGATCGTGTGTGAAGCCCAGCCAGTATACGAAACCGTTTTATTGTCAGGCATTCCCGAAAACGAAAACAGGCTGTCGAGCTGTTGCAGTTCCGATTTATCCAGTTGGCCCTCAAAGTACTTGAAATTGGCCCTGCTTCCTTTATCGTATCCCTGGGAAACAGTCCTTGCGTGCAGAAACCCGGTGCTGTCGACCACCAAATCGGTGTAATACTTGCTGCCCATGTTGTAACAGGAGGTCGTGAGCCTGATCCCCGAAACGTGTCGCTCGTTTTTGGTGGACTGATAATTGACAAATGTGATCACCGAATCCATTTTCCGCCATTTTAATTCCTGTGGACACTCGCCGGTTTTTTCCCAGTTGATAAACAGTTTTTCGTCGGGGTGACTCCTTGGGTGGTTCAGAATACCAACGGTGTAAAAAGCACCGGGATTCAGGGCTGTAAGCTTTATGCTGTCAGGCAAATAGTTGATCCTGAACCGGGAATCGGGCACTTCGTATTCCGAGCGCGGTACTACTTTATCTCCGATTGTTTTCTCATGGATGTATGAAAAATCGTGCGTGAACGCAATGGTGCTGCCGTCAATCCTGTATTTACTCAAAAAAGGCGCTTCTGAGACCGACAAGGTTTTTTCCCCGAAACGCAGGAATTCACCGTGCTTACCAACCCATTTCGTACCGTTGAGGTCGATGTTTTGGGAAAAGGCTGTTCCGGAAAACAGTAAAAAGAAGAAGAGTTGTTTCATAGGTAGCAGGGAGTGATTTGACAACAATGAAGATACTATTTTACTTTAGCATCCACAAAATCTGATTTATGCTTGCGAATATAGGCCGTTTGTAAATCCCATAAATCTTCCACTTTTCGAAGCTCAATCAAAGAATCTTCAAACTCATCCAATTCGGGGTAGTATGTATAGGTGAATTCTTCTTTCTTTCCGTTCTCACGCTCTTCTTTTTCCTTTGCTTTTTCATAAACCCTGTTCGCTTTTTCGGCTAGCTTAGCATGACGATCAGCCCCAATCATGCGGAATGCTCTCGGAAGGTCCTGGTATGTAATCGTAAATGAGTTATAAATGCTGCTGTAACTGGGATCTGACTCCCTTTGAAATTGCGAGACCAAATAAATGGCTGTTTCTGATTTATTAAAGTTGCGGACATCTTTTCCCGCCAGCTTACTGTGAATGGCATCCAGTAATTCTACATCCGGTGTTTTCTCAATGAATTCAAGCTGCTTATTCCGCAATTTATTGGGGTCGTTTGAAGCTTCCAGGCACATTACGGTGATGATAACGCCGACAAGCAGGAGTAGGGCTATTAACAGGTGTGATCGTTTCATAATCACTAACATACTAAATAATCCGGACACGTTTCCCGATTTTTTCGTTACTTACACCAACCAAAACATTGCATTATGTACAAATCACTATCACTACTGCTTCTTGCCGGCTGGCTTTCCATAGGAAGTACCCTGCAAACCTCGGGCGTTTATATCTGCGACAGCAAAGACGCGAAGAAATTTCACCTCACCGACAAATGCCGCGGGTTGTCGGCCTGCAAACATGAAATCGTATTTGTGACCAAAGAGGCGGCAACCCAGCGCGGATTGACGTTGTGCGGATTTGAAGATTGATACGTGCATTTAACCACAAAGACACAAAGTTTTTGGGAAGGATAGGCGTGTTAAGATCACAAAGGAAGTCTAACTCCTATGTGAATCTCCTTTGTGTTCTTTATAACACATCAAATTCATACTTTTCTTTGTGTCTTTGTGGTGAATTATTTACCCGCTTTTGCCTCTGTTTTCTTCCGGAAACTGAGTTTTTTCCACATCATCCCCTTCGGCATGGTATCACCTAACAGGAATCCCCATGGTTTCAGTGGTTCCACCTGATCAAAAATGACTTTCACAATCGCTGTAAGTGGAATGGCCAGGAACATTCCCGGGATTCCCCAAATGGCTGCGCCAAGCAACACTACTACAATCGAAACAAGTGCATTTAGCTTGACACGGGAGGCGACGATTTTCGGTAACAAAAAATTGTTGTCTACAAACTGGATGAATAAGTACATCAGCAAGACGTAGAGCATGTAAATGGGCGATTTTGTCAGCAAAGCAATGGTCATGAAAAGTGCTGTTGCAATAATGGCCCCCAGGTACGGAATGATGTTGAGCAACGCGCCGATCAGTCCGAGCAGGATGGCATATTTGATCCCGATAATCAGCAAACCTACAGCATTGAGTACGCCTACGATGAACATTTCGATGAACAGTCCGATGAGGTAACTTTGGATGATCTTTTTGGTGCTGGAAAGCACTTCATCTACGAGCTTCTGGTTTTCTGAACGGAACACGCGGTGCACAAATTCAAGCAGCAGCGGCTTGTAATAGAGCAGCATCACCATGTAAACCGGCAACAGAACGGCCGTCATGAGAAAGTGCCCGAATTTGGCAATACTTTCCTTCATGGCGAAATTGTTGAGCTGCTTGTCTTTTGTTTCGGTGATCCATTCGTTGATTTTGGCCGGTTCAACGCCCATTTGTTCCGAAGCCCAATTCACCAGCTGCGTACTGTGCGAAACCAGCTTTTTCTGCATTTCCGGGGCCGAACTCAAAAAATTATCTCCCTGCGAGATCAGTACCGCTAAAATAGCTGCCACAACCGCTATGGCAAGGATCACGGAAAGAATGATGGCGATCAGCCGGTTAAATTTGTGGCGTGTAAGAAAATTAACCACCGGGTTGAGCAAAATAGCAATGATGGTGGCGTAAACCAGCGGCACAATAATTTCCTGGCCGATGTACATTGTGTATACAAATGCGAAGATGCTGATAGAGATCAGCGCCGTCTTTGCGTAGAGCGGGATTCTGTGTGAGGTCGTTTCCATGTCTGGCGGTTTTAGAACAATCGTTGAAACAGGCTTTTTCCGAGATTTTTGAGTCCTTCGGAATGTTGTGAAACTTCACGGGCTACGATCATTTCCACAGCACTGCCGATCAATTGTGTGACTACATTGTTGGAGTTGCCGGTAACCACTTTTTTGGCGATCATACCGGTTGTAAGGCCGAGTGCCATATCGACCATTCCTTCTCTGACATCGGGTGAGCCGATGACGTCATCCATCATCGCTTTCACCAGGTTGGAAGGTTTCAGCTGCCGGCGCAGGTCCCGGAACTGCTCGCCTACCAGCTCGCCCTGCAGCTCCTGCTTCTCCCGAAGGTTGGCAATGGCCTGTTGCAGCCGTTCGTTTTGTGACGGGGCGCTCATTGTTTTGGCTTGTATAAATGAGCAATGATGGTGTTCTTGATCCGGCATTTGATCCGTTTGAAGAACAATAAAAGCACCCCTGTCGACAGGGCGTAAAAACCGGCGACGATCAAAAAACCGAAGTAAGTCTTCCCGAGCAGGTCACCGATCCAAAAGGCAGCGCCAATACTGAGCATCAGCATGAAAATGAAGATGACCAATACGACAATGATGTTGGAAATGAGATACGAAATTACCGTGGAAGTATGATCGATGGCAACCAGCTTTGCCAGCTCGATGCGGGTGTTGCCGTAGTCTTCCACACGCTTGATAAGGATCTCCATTGAATTTGCTACTGTTTCCATACGTAAGTTGGTTTGCGCGAACGGCCAGGATTTTCGTAACCCTGACCGCTGCGTGTTTGTTTACCGAATAAACCTAAGCGTGTTTACTCTCTATCTTTTTTCGGTCGCGGTCTTCGTCTTCATCCTCGTCATTGCGGCCCATCATTCCGCCGAGTTTTTCATTGACCGCATCTTTCAGGTCTTCGCCTCTTGAAAGCAGCTTTCTGCGGGTTACACTTCCCTTGTCAGGCGCAAAAAGTACGCCCAGGACTCCTCCGATGGCAACGCCTACCAGGAGTGCCGTAACTATTTTTCCGGTGTTGTTTGAATCTTCCATGTCAGTTTTTTATCAATTTGAATACTACGCTTTGGCAAGTGCATGCTCTTTTTTGGCTTCATGGTCAAGATTCTGCAATTTTGTTTGAACTTCATCTTTCACCTCCTCTCCTTTGGATAATAAACGTTTACGTGTGACGCTTCCTTTGTCGGGAGCGAACAATACGCCCAGTGCACCGCCGACAACCAGGCCGACTATCAATGCACCGATGATTTTTCCGTTGCTTGAGCTTTGTTCTTTTTCCATATTCTTTGTTGTTTTATGATGTATTTGTTCGTTAAAAATGTACGGCCAGGCACAGGGTTGAAATACCGGGCGATAAATCGAGCTGTAAACCGATTGTTTCGGTAAAATGGTATTCGGTACCAATGTGGCCGTCGAAATAAACACTGCTCTCTCCGCGTGATACGGTTATTTCACCTTCGTAACCATCTTCCCAGCTCGTGGTACGGAACGCAAATCCCAGCGATGCGCCGAGGTAAAAGTCCCATTTGGGGCCTGCTCCGAACAGCTGATCGAAATAGTAGATGCCTTTCAATCCCACCGGAATAATGGTACGCCGGTAAGAATAATAGCGGAACGGTGAATCAAGGTCGCCCCAGTAATACAGGTTTTCGTAAGTAAGTACCGTTACGAAAGGTGCCAGGGTGAAATTGTGGGCGATGTCAAATTCCAGGTCTGCATGAAAAGCCGGAATGGATTGCCCGACGTATCCGTAGTAACCGATTCCCGGGCCGATGTTCAATGTGGGGCCGTATTCTTCGGGACCGGTTTCCTGTGCCTGTAAAGGTTGGTGACAAATCCCGGCCAATATCAGTGTCGCAATAAGATGTTTCATGTTGTTTGGAATTAATGGTGCGCTTTCTGCAAATATGAAATTCCGGGCAGCAAAAAGTGTTGTAAGGTGTTTCGGGTTCGTTACATGATTCCCACTTTTAAGAAATAATGGGAATTCTTTGTTCGAACTTTGCCGGCGCAAAAAAACCGGCGCATCCAAGTATGAAAAAAATGCGCCGGCTTCCTCTGGCTGCTCTGCATTGATATTATTTTTTGACAATAAATTCCGAGCGCCTGTTTTTTTGGTGTTCCGATTCAGAGCATTGCGAAGCTGTGTTGCCTTCACAAGCGCAGCCGTTCACCGGTTTTGTTTCACCAAGTCCACGCCCTTTGATGCGTTCGGGTTTGGTGATGCGCGATTGAATATATTTTAGTGTTGCATTGGCACGTTTGCGCGACAATTCGTAATTGTAATCGTTTGTTCCCCGGCAATCGGCGTGAGCAACCAGCTCGATTTCCATAGCGGGGTTTTTGTTCATTTCGGCGACCACCTTGTTCAATTCCGGAATGGCATCCGGGCGAATATCCCATTTGTCGTAGTCAAAATAGATCGGGTTCAGGTACATGGTGCGTGTCTGGTCGGCAACGGCGTTCGTATCGGTAATGGTAACCGTCGGTTTTTCGCGCAGCATGACAATGTCTGCTTCGATTACACGGTCGGTCCCAAACGTGTTGGTACTGGTTTGCCCTTCCTGGTAGCCGCTTTTGTTCCCAAGCAACTCAAATGATTTGTTGGGTGCTACCTTGAAGGAAAAGCGTCCTTCGCCGTCTGCCGTCTGCGTTGCCAGTACGGTATCGTTTTCGTCGCGCAGGGTCACAAACGAGCCACCGATCCCTTTTCCGTTGATATCTTTGGTGATCCCGGTGATCTCTTTTTGCTGCACAGCCGTCGAAGTAAAGGAATAAATGTCGTCGGACCCATTGCCATCAGCGCGGTTCGATGAGAGATATCCTTTGTTGGCTTCCCCGTTGGAAACATACGCAAAGTCGTCGTAGCGGCTGTTGAGTGGTGCCCCCGGGTTTTCCACCGGACCCCAGGATGTGCCGTTTCCGTAAGACTTGAATATATCCAGGCCTCCCAGCCCGTAATGGCCATCAGAAGCAAACCACAAAACCTGGTTGGTCTCGTCAACAAAGGGGAACAATTCGTCGCCTTCCGTATTGACCAAGTTGCCCAGGTTTTCAGGCTGTGACCAGGCACCTCCTGCTGTTCGCGTGGTTTTGTAAAGGTCTGCACCACCGAAACCACCGGGCATGTCGCTCACGAAGTACATCGTATTGCCGTCGGCCAGCAGGTAGGGATGGCCTACCGAATAAGAAGCCTGGTTGTGTACAAACGGTGCCGGATCAGACCAGTCTTCGCCGTCGTAGCTGCTTGTATAAATCTGCAGCTCCACGACTTTATCCGGGCTTTTATCCTTGGGATTGTTCATGGTCATAGCCATGAATGTGCCATTGTTGCTGAAAGTTGCAGGGCCGTCGTGCAGCTTTGAATTGAATTTTTTGTCGAAGCATTTGCGCTTTTCCAGTTGCCCGTTGTCCACTTCCGCCACATACAGCTTCAGGTACGGCTGTCCGTTCCAGTTGTATTTCCGGCGGATGAGCTTCGGCGGGTTATCGCTCGATGAATACACAATTTTGTTGCTCTCATAATAAGCTACTCCGAAATCCTGTGACTGGGTATTCATTGTCAGGTTACTCAACGTGTAATCCGGATCGGAAGACTCGTATTCGGAATAGTTTTCCTTATTGGCGACATAGCTTTGTGCACGCAGGTCTCCCGGTTGCTGGGCCACAAAGCGGTCCATCATTCGGTTTGATTCGTCGTACTTACCATTGGTTTTCAACAGCATGGCGTAATCGTAATAATCATCCGCAACAACGCCTTCCGAACGGGCGATCAATGCTGCATAAGCTGCCTCGGCTTCCTCTTCGTGAGCCAGGTTGGCATGGCTTTCGGCGAGGTGCCGCTGGCCCATAGTGGTCAGCTGACCATCTTTGACCCGGTTGTAAAATCGGATTGCGCATTCGAAATCGTAGATAAAAAAGCACTTGTCGCCTTTGATTTCCCGTTTTGTCTTTTCCTGGGAAAAGGCACCCGGTACCAGTGTAAACAAGAGGACGGTGAGTATCATTAACTGTTTCATAAGACTCGTATTAAGTTTGGACGTTAGAAATAACGGGGTGAACGAATTTGTTTTTTACCCGGATAAATAAACTCGTAACGAAGCATGATCTCATGGCTTCCGGAGTTGTATTGTGCCGTTCTGACACCGTATGACCAGTCGAAAGAGTAGCTAATGCGGAATTGTTCTGAAATATCAAATCCGATCAATGCTCCGAATGCGTCACCGGTGCGGTACATGGCACCCAGTGACAGCTTTCGGTGAATGACAAACGATGCCGTTACATCGACCTGGAGCGGAGCTCCCGCTGTTGCCTTTACGAGCGTAGTGGGCAAAAATCCCAGGTTGTCGGTAAGCCTGAACATTGCCCCGGCAATAAAGAAATAATGCCGGGTGGCTTTTCCCACCAGGGCTACGCCATCCACATTTTCTACGCTGGAAAGATCACTTTCAACCAGGTTCGGTACGGAAATACCGGCGTAAAAACGGTCCCGCGAGTAGTACGCACCCACCCCGAAATTGGGGGTGGTGCGGTTGCGGGTATTGTTGAGGTAAGTCGGGTCGTCCGGATCATCCAGCGCAACCGAAGTCAGATCGGCCTGCAGGATGTTCACACCGCCGCTCACACCGAGGGCCAGTTTCGACCGCTCGGTGAGTTGCATGATGTAAGCAAAAGCTCCGGAGACGCCCGTGGTATTTACGGGGCCTATTTTGTCGTTCATAGCCGTTAATCCCAAGCCGATATGCTTGTTGAAGATCGGGGAGTGAAGGGTCAGCGTCTGCGTCATCGGAGCGCCGCTGAAACCAACCCATTGTGATCGGTGAATGGCTGTGATGCTAAGCGCTTCACGGCTCCCGGCATACGCCGGGTTCACCGACAGTGTATTGTACATGTAATGTGTAAACATCGGGTTCTGCTGGGCCTGTAATGTGGAACCACTACCTATGCACAATACGGTCAGAACTATATTAATTGTTGTTTTCATATCCGTTTTTTTAAGTCGTACTAATGATTACTTGTTCAGGTAAATGGTTCCTTTTTGAGGATCGGTTCCGTCGCCCGGTTCAAGCACATAGAAGTACGTGCCCACCGGTAATACGTCGCCTCCCACATTGGCGCCTGAGTTGGACCTTCCGTCCCATTCGTTTTGATAAGGGCTTGCTTCATACACAAGCGATCCCCAGCGATTGAATATTTTGATCTCGTTGTTCGGGTGATTCAAAATACCACGGATCACAAAGACATCATTCACGCCATCGCCGTTCGGTGAGAAACCTTCAGGGATCCAGTAATTGGCTGGTAGCGGCTCTACTGTAGAAGAGTTGTTATCCGGGTTGCTGTCGCCGTTTCCTGTAATGACTGCCGTGTTTACGTAGTTTCCGGTGTCATTTACCGTTACTCCGATGGTCAGCGTTTCGGAAGTGGAATCGAGCATCGAGCCGATGTTCCAGACTCCTGTCATCGGGTCATAAGTGCCCGAAGTGGTGCTGTGCGTTACATACGTATAGCCGCTTTGCAGGATGTCGGTTACCGTTACGTTCGTGGCGTTTCCGCCGATGTTGCTCGCAACGATCACGAAGGTCATGTTCTCTCCGATTGTAGGCGACATGGTAGAGGCACCCTTCACAACACTGAGATCATTGAAACAATCCGAAGCATCCAGTTCCACATTATCAGAGATCATTGGTGAAACACAACCACCGGTAATGACCACATTGTAATCGGTTGCTGCGTCGGAAAGCGCTACCGGATTGATCATCAGCGTAGCAGTTGTGGCTCCGGAAATGGACCCGCCATCTGCCAGGTCAGTCAATCCTCTTCGCCATTGGTACGTCAAATTCGATCCTTCGGCTACTACTTCAAAGATCACCGAATCACCGGTACAGACAACAACGTCTGTTGGTTGCGTCACGATCACAGACATGGTATCTACCTGCAATGCAACCAGGACGGAAGTATCGCCCGAAGGACAATCACCCGTGATGACCACATTGTAATCGGTAGCAATATCACTGAAAGCTGTCGGGTTGATCGTCAGGTTCGCTGTTGTAGCTCCTGAGATCGCACCGCCGTTCGTAAGGTTGGTAGCACCTTTTCGCCATTGATAGATCAGGTTGGACCCTGAAGCTACCGTAGAGAATGTTACTGAACTTCCTTCGCAAACGGTCTGATCGGTCGGCTGTGTTGTGATCTGCGGTGCGGTGCCTATTGTCAGCTCCACATCAGCAGTTACCACAGCTGGTAAACAACCTCCGGTAATCACCACGTTGTAGTTGTTGCCGGCATACAATGAGGTTGCCGGATTGATGATCAGCGTATCATTGGTAGCACCTGAAACAGGGCCTCCATCAGTCATGTTGGTTAATCCGCGGCGCCATTGGTACGTTAAGTTCGAACCGGTTGCTGCCACAACGAACGCCACTGAATCGCCGGCGCAGACTGTAATGTCGACCGGTGCCGTAGTAACCGTTGTAATCGAATCCACCTGAAGTGAAACCATATCGGAGGTGTCATTTGGTTGACAAGCACCGTAAACCACTACATAATAATCGGTTGCTTCATCGGCAAATGTTGCCGGGTTGATCATCAGGGTAGAAGTTGTCGCACCGGAAATCGAACCGCCGTCTGTTACATCCTGTGCTCCTTTTCGCCACTGGTAAGTAAGGCCGGAGCCCGTCGCTGTTGCGGTGAATGTAACCGAAGAACCTTCACACACTGTTTGGTCTGTCGGCTGCGTTGTAATGACAGGAGCTGTATTGATGGTCAATTCCACATCGGTGGAAGTCACACTTGGTACACAACTTCCCGTTACCACTACGTTATAGTTGGCCGAAACGTCTGCCGCACTCACCGGGTTGATGATCAGCGTATCGTTTGTAGATCCGGAAATCGTACCGCCGTCAACGAGCGGAGTTGCACCGATCTGCCATTGGTAGGTCAGATTGGAACCGTCTGCCACCACAACGAATGCAATCGAGTCGCCAGCGCAAGCTGTAACATCTACCGGCATCGTTGTAATAGTTGTCATCGTGTCAACTTCCAGGAAAACC
>DATGWM010000013.1:0-31140 GCA_035299485.1 Fluviicola sp. | reverse complement strand
CCCCCCCCCCCCAGCCATAAGGTTTAATAAGTAGTTAGCGCGAGCGTCCCGCTTGTGCTAACTACTATATTTTCCCTTAAATTTATTTTTCGACGGGCTATATTTTCAATATTTTCGTCACTCCGACGTTTAGGAGACTATAAAAAACACTTCATGCGCATTTTTTTCAGTCTTTTCGCTGCTATTGTTCTAACGGCCCCGGCTACCGCCCAGATCGGGATGGGGCAGTGGCGGATGCACGTTCCCGCTTCGCAGGCCATTGATGTGGCGGTCGGCAATGGCTATGTCATGGCGGCACTTACGGGTGGCGTGCTCGAATATGATATCGACGCAGCTGAAAACCGCGTACTGAACAACCTCAATGCGCTGTCGGATATCCAGGTGACCTGCATCGAATACGAACCGCAGTCGGCCTCGTTTTTTGTGGGTTACGAAAACGGGAACCTCGACCAGATCACTCCCAACGGCGTCATCAACATCCCGGCGATCAAACTTTCCGGCGTTACCGGTAACAAACGCATCAACAAGATCGTTGCCGCCAACGGACTCGCTTATATCGCCACCGGGTTTGCGCTGGTCGTGATCAATCCTTCCAAAAACGAAGTAAAAGACACCTATTATCCGACCAATGGCACGGAAGGAATCAACGACATTACCTTCTTCAACGATTCGATTTATGCACTGTCGGATAAAAACCTGTACCGCGGGTTGTTGAGTAATCCTTTTTTGGCCGATCCGCTGCAATGGACAGTCGATTCGCGCGTGCCTGTTCCGACGAACGCCCGTTACGGAGAAATGGGCCTGCAACAGAATGAGATCCATATTTCGTACCACAGCGACGCCTTCGGAAGTGATTCTATTTTCCGGTTAACCCCGGCAGGACTCGACATGGTGATCGGCGATGTGTTCGATATGGAAATCGAAGGTTTCCAGGTGGAAGACGACCTGTTTTATGTGTATTACAGCGACCAGATGGTGGCGTTTAATGAAGATCTTTCCGTTAACTATGGCGTGCAGTACTACAACAGCACCAATGCTACCCCCGCAAGGGTGCAGCGGGTAGGCGGTGTGGTCTGGGTGGCCGACCGAAAGCTCGGACTGGTGCGCTACCAGGCGACCAACAATTATACCTACATCCAGCAGGAAGGCCCGCCGAAAAACCAGTTCTTTTCCATCAACGGGGAAAAAGGCAAAATGGTGGTCACCGCCGGGACCGTGCGCCGCGTAGAGCAGGCCTACAATCAGCCAAATGTGTATACCTTCCAGGATGAAGCCTGGACACTTTATGATAATGTCGTACAGCCGGCATGGCAAGGCATCGAAATCTGGGATATCGGTTCGGCGGCCATTAACCCGACGGATGAAAACAACATGGCTTTTGCAGGCTACAGCAAACAACCGCTCAGTATTGTCCAGGATGGCGTGGTGACGAACGTCTTTTCGAATACGAATTCGCCGCTGGAAGTTTCTTCCCTGGGCAATGGGAATACCTGCATCACGGCCGTGGAATACGACGAGGACGGAAACCTGTGGATGCTCAACGGTTACAGTTTACAGCCGCTTAAAGTGCACATGGCCGACGGTACCTGGCAAGGGTTCGAAACCGGAACGGATTCCAAAAACGTCTTTACCGGCAAGCTGGCGATCGATTACAACGGCAACAAATGGTTCGGGATATACGGTACCGGGCTGGTGGGCTACGATGATAACGGAACACCCGATATTACCGGCGATGATTCCTACCGGACACTTACCACGGGCGAAGGAGCAGGAAACCTTCCATCGGAAAACGTAACGGCACTGGCGGTGGATTTCGACAATGAGATCTGGATCGGCACCGAAGCCGGATTTGGGGTGTTGTACAACAGCGACGGCATTTTCTCCAATTCCAACTTTGATGCTTCGCGCATTCTCATCACTTACGAAGGCAACGTGGAATACCTGCTCGGCAGCACGTCTATTACCGATATCGAGATCGATGGCGGAAACCGCAAATGGATCGCTACGGCAAACAACGGAATCTTCATGCTTTCAGCCGACGGACAGGAAGTACTGGCAGAATACACAAAGGAAAACAGCCCGTTGATTTCAAACAACATCATGGACATGGAATTCAACCAGGTAACGGGCGAATTGTTCATTATCACGGACCTCGGACTGGTTTCCCTGCGCGTGGATGCCAGCTACGAAGACGAGACCTACGAATCGACAACGGTGTTCCCGAACCCGGTAAAACCCGACTTTTTCGGGCCGATCACTATCCAGGGAATCCGTTATGATTCGGATGTGAAGATCACCGACGTGGCCGGAAATCTCGTTTACAAGACCACTTCGAACGGTGGAACGGCCACCTGGAACGGGAAAACGATCAATGGCGAAGATGTTGCTTCGGGCGTGTACCTGATCTGGACAGCCACCAACACCGGGAAAGGCAAAAAAGTAGGAAAAGTAACCGTGATCCGCTGATATGAAAGCGGTAGAAGAGGGCATCCTCATTCATCGTGCACCGTATTCCGAAACCAGCCTGCTCATCACCATCTTGTGCAAGACACAGGGATTGATGACCTTTTTGTTCCAGGGCGGGAAAAAGAAGCACGGGAATATTCTTTTCCCGATGGCACAAGTGGAGTTTGCCTATTACAAACGAACCGACAGCTCACTGGCCAAAATCACCGAAGTGCATCTCACTTCCGTTGCCAAAAGCATCCCTTTTGATCCCATAAAATCAGGAATCGCCTTTTTTATGGCCGAACTGGTCCAGCAGGTGGTAAAATCGGGCCACGCCGAAAACCAGTTGTTTTACATGCTTCAGCGCGAAGTGGAATGGTTGGATGCCTCGGATGAATTGACGAATTACCCGCTCTGGCTGCTCGCCGTTGTTTGCGTGGAATGCGGGATCGCTCCGGCGGTTGAGGCCGAACACCCGACCGTTCTGGATTTGATAGGTGGAAAGCTGACCACCGTTCGTCCCAATCACGTGCAATACATCGAAGGCGATTTTATTCATTGGTTCGAGACGATGCTGCAGGAAGACCGTGTGCGGTTCCTCTCACATTCCATTTCCAAACAAGACCGTTTGCAGTGCTTCGACGCGTGGCTGCTTTATTACCGTTCGCATTTACAGGGAATCAGGCCGTTTAAGTCGGTGGATGTCATTCGCGAAATCTTTTAGCAGAATGTTGAATGCTTAATTTTTAATGTTGAATGAAGTTTGCGTGGAATTTTCAGCTCCGTGGATCTATACCAGAATTTAAAATTGAAAATGAAGGCAATTCAGCAAACGGACTTGAATTATCAATTATGAATTGAAAAATTATCAAGAAGAGCAACCCCTTGATAATTGATAATTTGTCAATTCATAATTCTTCAGGAAACAGGAAACTAAACAGCGCAGCTACCGTGATCCCAATTCAACATTCAAAATTGATTACCCTGGATTAAACGCCGGCCCTTTCACTACCTGTTGACCGAATTCGAATTCTTTCTCGACCGCAACTTTGCCTTTTTTGTCGTAGATCTTCATTTTTCCGTGTTTCAGCCCATCTTTGTATTCCACCTCTGAAATCAGGTTGCCGCGGCGATCGTATTCGCGCATGGTTCCTTCGAGCTTACCGTTTTTGTACTCGGTTGTCACGGCAGGAATGCGTCCGCCCGGGTAATAATCCGTCCAGGTGCCGTGCTTTTCGCCTTCTTTGTATTCGCCTTCTTCGATCTTTTTGAAATCCTTGTCGGAGAATGAAACCCAGGGACCGTCTTTCACGCTTTCGTAAATCACGTGGTCTTCCGTAGGCCCGTAATTGATCTTCGGCTTCACCTTGATCACTTTGTAGCTGCCGATGTCTTTCGGACGGCCATTCTCAAAATAATCGATCCATTCGCCGGTCTTGAAACCTTCTTTGTATTCGCCGGTCAATTTCGGTTTCCCGCTCGGGTAGTAAGATTTCCATTCACCTTCCAGGATGCCTTCGCTAAACGTGGCCTCGTTTTTCAGCTTACCGGTTTCCCAGTAGTTTTTCCACAAGCCATCTTCTTTCCCGTTTTTGTAATCGCCGGTCATGAGGAGTGTTCCGTCTTCATACCAGGTTTCCCATTTGCCGTTTTTCTGGTCGTTCTGGAAGGTCCCTTTCTTGAATTGTGTGCCGTCTTTGTACAAATAGGTCCACAAGCCCGATTTCTGGTCGTCTTTGTATTCGGCGTAATAGGAAACTTCACCCGTCGGGTACCAATAGGTCCATTTCCCATTCTGCTTATCGTCTTTGAACGATCCCTGCATGTCTTTCGTTCCCTTGTTGGTATACCAGGTCCAGACACCGGTCTTTTTGCCTTCCGAATACTGTCCTTCCACGTTCAGGGTATCGTTGTCGAAATAATACTTGTAAGGGCCGTCGAGCAGTCCGTTTTTGTAGGTCGAAGTTTTTTCCAGGTCGCCGGTATAGTACCAGAATGACCACAGGCTGTCTTTCAATCCCTCGCGGAACGAGCCTGAGATCATCGTATAACCGTAAATGCTGTATTCCTCAAACGGCCCGTTTTTCAACCCGTTTTTGTAATTGTACCATTCTTTCACGGAACCGGTAGTGAAATACGTGGCCAGCTCGCCATTCCCGTCGATGACGGTTTGTGTATGCAGGCTGTCGGGCAGCCAGAACGCGCGAACATAGTTGACGGTATCGATCACTTCCTCGATCAGCTTTTCCTTGCCGGTCGGGTAAAAGTATTTCCAGGTACCGCTCGGATTGTTGCGGAAATACGATCCTTCGATGCTGAGCTTGCCGTTTTCGTACCATTCGCGGTAAATACTGTCCTGCTCATCGAGTTTGAAATAACCTTCCTGGCGTGGTTTCCCGTTGGAATAAAAGGCTTTTACCGCTCCGTGAAGCTGTCCTTTGTAATAATTGCGTTCTTCGATGGTAAGGCCAGCTTTGTCGTAATACACCCATTTTCCGTGCTTGAGGACGGTTTCACCGAGGAAATCCTTGTAATACGACCCTCTTGATTCGGGATGAAGCCGCTCAAAATCATAGTACATGGTTGTTTTCTTCGTGAGATTTTCCTCGACCACAATTTGAGAGAAAGCCCGGAAAGGAAGCAACAGCAATACGAAAACCAGAAGTTTCATGGAAAAAGGGAATTTACAATTATAAGCCACCTTCGTGCTCAAGGTTACAGGAATTTTGAGATTCCGCGGGCAAACAAAACAATGCCGCAAATGAGAATAATGAGGCCTGTGAGTCGGTTCAACCCCGTAAGCACGCGGTCGGTGATAAAAGGACGCAATTTTTTGGCCCCGAGGATCTTAAGAATGTCGATGGAAAAGAACGTAATGATCAATACGGTGATGTAGAGCCACATGTAGTCGCTCGAGCTGTCGCCCTTTTCCAGTTTCTTGGCACCGAAAGCGATCACACTGAACCAGTAAACGATCACTGCCGGGTTGGCGAAATTGAGTAAAAACCCTTTGAGGCCCAGCATGAGGTAATCTTTGGTTTGATTGATGCCTTCGGAATCTTCTTTCGACATCGCTTCGGGTTTTTTGAGCAATGTTACCAGCCCGAAAACGAGGAAAATGATTCCGCCGAAGAACTGGATGAGGTAATTGTTGTCACCGTCGAGCAGATTGGCGACCTCGTTGTAAAAAACATAGGCCAGCAAAATGTAAATGATGTCACTAAGGAAGACACCACAGTCGAAAGCCAACGCGGCCCGTACGCCTTTCCGGATGCTCGTTTCAAGCAACAGGAAAAATACGGGGCCTATCATTACACTTAAGACAAATCCTGCAATGATGGCTTTTATGACGGAATCAAACAATAGCTGCGATTTTGTATGCTTTACAAAAATAATGATTTGATCGACTTTGAGCCCCTTTTTTGCCAACGGCGAGGCTTATTATGGCTGATTGCGCTTTTTTTCGGCGGTAAAAGGGCACATATCAACGGAAGTGATTACATTTGCATGTCGCACTGCAAAATGATGAGCATTGGCTGACACTTATAGGAAAAACGGGAGAGCATGAAAACGGGCATTGCCAACAAGAAGTTAGAATCAATCATCGAAAAAGTCGAAAAAGAAGGTGTTTTGTACAAAGGAATCATCGACGACTTAAAAGAATTGCGCGAGCAGGCGTTGAAAGAACAAGATCCGTTAGTGGTGAAAGTGCTGCGGTTGTCTTATGAGTACCTGCAGGAGCGCCAGGCGTTTGATGTACAGGCACAATACGAGGAAGACGAAGATGGCAACGAATACCCGTTGGAAATCGAAGACCAGGAAAACCTTCTTTATTTGCTAAACCTTCTGAAAAGTGCCGATCACAAGATCAACCGTGAGGAAATCAAGGATTACAGAACTTCTTTGAAACAGGAATTGTATTAAAGAATTTTTAATGGATATAGAAACCGGTTCTGAAAAAAGGACCGGTTTTTTTGTTTTATGACAATTTTTCTTCAGGAAAATTGTGGGGTCGCGACCCAAAGTCAATCACAAAAAAGATCAGTTAAATTGTTCAATGAATCCGAAACCGAATTGTTCCAGGTTTTGGATATCCGTGATGATAATTACACAATTGGCCTTCGAAATATCGGTTTCGACCTGTTGTTTTGTGAATTTTTTACCGCCGGGATCGGCCACGGTGTAACGGGTGTGGTAATAATAATAAAACGGCGTTTCGGGGTCAAGCACCTGGACGTGCAGCGGCGTCCAGGCAATGACGTTGAAATAACTGTCGCTGATGACCACAGGCCTGATTCGCTGTTTCGGATTCGCCGGAGCCGGAAAATGAATCAGTTTCAACCCGTTTTCCTGTGGAGGATAGAGTAGATTGCACAGGTTTATGGCATCCACATCTTCGGGGTAAATCTTATCGCCGGAGTCAATTTCCATAGTTACCCGCTGAAAATCGGTTTCCTGGCTGCGGTTGTGCCGCCTGATCAACGAATCCAGCGCAATCGCGCCACCATATAAGGTCCAGTGCACACCACCTTTGGCCATGGTTGGGATTCCACCTTTCCGTTTGCGGTCCAAAAACCAGGCATCAGCATCGAGTACATTGATCCCGGCATTCAACAAGGCTTTTTTGTATTGAATGTAATTCGTATTGCGCGTATTGGATTTATTCCATTCCGGCAATTGATCGCGGTAGTAATGCAGCTTCGAAGGCGTGATGATCACGTACAATTGTCTGCCTTCGCTGTGCCATTGTTTTTCCAGCACTGCCAGTTGGCGGGTTTGCCGGCGGATCTTCTCCATTCCCACAAAAGCGCTTTTTTCGTTGTAGGCCGGATTCGCGTAGCGGTAAAAGATGCCGTTGAACTCATAAATATCCTGCGCGTTCAGCTTGTCGAACAGTGAAAACTCGATTTGATTGCGCAAACGCACACAGGCCGGATGCAGCTTCGAAGAATCCCTGGCATAGCTTTCCAGTTGTTTCTGCAAACCGCCGTTCCACCACGATTGGCTGACCTGTGTAGAATCGGCCGGGATATTGCCGCTCAACGGGCGCACATACACCAAACCGGTCAGTTGCTGCACCATCGGGAACAACAATCCAAGGACCAGGATGACAGCGAAGTATGTGGAGCGCTTCTTTTTCATCAGAAATTAAAATAGATGAACGGACTGTAACTGCCCGCGATAATGTAAGCAAAACAGCAAACGTATAACACACACATCCACCCGAAACGCACATAAGGAATTGTTCGCGTTTCGGTGGTTTTCCAGGAAAGCGCCAGGCGATTGGCAACATGCAGGTTTTCCAGCAAAATCAGGACGACACAGCCGGACAACAGGATGGCGAAATAGTTGAAATCGCGCATTACGGGCAGCGCATCGAATTGGAAGCTCCACATGGTTTGAAAAGCGTGCAGCGAGTCGGAAAGTGAGGCCTCATGGAACAGCACCCAGCCGTTGACAACCACGAAAAAAGTCCAGAAAACCGCGAAAACGGAAGTTTTTTGCAGGATTTTCCCCAAAAACAAGCGCTCGATCACCAGCCAGCAGCCATGGAATAATCCCCAGAAAATGAAATTCCATGCTGCGCCGTGCCACAACCCACTCAGGAAAAATACAATGACCAGGTTCAGATATGTACGTTGCTTGCCCTTTTTGTTGCCGCCCAATGGAATGTAGAGGTAATGTTTCATGAAATAGCCGAGGCTTTTGTGCCACCGCTGCCAGAATTCTGTAATACTGCGTGACGCATAGGGTTTGTCGAAGTTTTCCGGGAAATGAAAGCCGTACACCTGTCCCAAACCGATCGCCATGTCTGAGTAACCGGCGAAATCATAGTAAATGTGGAACGCGTAAGTGATGGCTTCCAGCCACGCCAACGTCGCTGAATCGTGTAGCTGCTGTTGCCTTGCAATGGCTTCGAGCAGTAAAATCAAACCGTTGGAAAGCAGTACTTTTTTCGCTAAACCAATTGTGAAACGATACATTCCTTTCACGAACTGATCGGCATTGAACAGGCGCATTTTCAGCTCGGCGGCAATGCTTTGATAATTCACAATAGGCCCGGCAACCTGGTGCGGGAACAAAAACAGGTAGAGCGAAAAGGTCTCGATGTTGCGCAACGCGGTAAATTTTCGGCGGTAGACATCCACGCCATACGTAATGGCATGAAAAGCGTAGAACGAAATCCCCAACGGAAGCTTGATTTCCTTCGGGATGTCCAGCAGATGAAAACCAAAAGCCTGTTGCAGGTTGTCGACCAGGAAATAGCCGTATTTGAAAACAGCTAAAAATCCGAGGTTGATAATGAGGTAAATAACCAGCCAGAATTTCCGGTTTGTCGCGGCATCCATCTTCCTCACAACAGCAAAATTGACGAGCGTGAGGCCCAGCATCAGGAATACAAACAGGGGTTCGCCCCAGGCATAAAAGGCAATGCTGGCCAGCAACAGCAATGAATTCCGCAAATAATGGGGAACGAGCCAGTAGGCAACGATCAGCAGCGGTAGGAAGTAGACCAGGAAGAAACCGCTTGCAAAAAGCACGGTTTAGTTGAAAAAGCGGTATTTGAAAATGCAGTAAATGGCTCTGAAACCGTCTTTCCAGCCAATTTTCTTGCCTTCTTCGTAGGTTCTTCCGTAGTAGGAAATCCCTACCTCGTAAATGCGGATCGGCTTCATGCGTGAAAGTTTGGCCGTAATCTCCGGCTCGATACCGAAACGGCGCTCTTTGATATTAATTTTCTTGGCAATATCGGAACGAATGAGCTTGTAGCACGTTTCCATGTCCGTCAGGTTCAGGTTGGTCATCATGTTCGACAGGCGTGTCAGGAATTTATTCCCGATCGAGTGCCAGAAAAACAGGATGCGGTGCGGATGATGCCCCATAAAACGGGAGCCGTATACCACATCGGCATTGTCTACAAACACCGGCTTCAACAGCAGGTTGTATTCTTCGGGATCGTATTCCAGGTCGGCATCCTGCACGATCAGATAATCGCCGGTACATTCCTGGATAGCGCGGTTGATAGCAGCTCCTTTACCCATATTGACCGGCTGCGAAAAGAAACGGATGTTCATTTGCGGGTTGGCGGCCATGAATTCCTCCACTTTTTCAACGGTATTGTCTTTCGAGCAGTCGTTGACGATCACAATTTCCTTTTCAATACCGTGCGGTAATTCTACGGCATTGATCTTGTTGAGGATAAGGTGAATCGTAGGCCCCTCGTTGTAAGCGGGAATTAATATGGAGAGTTTACTAATCATGTTCCGTTGTGTTTGCCGCAATGATTGGCTATTCGGGCACCAAAGATGCGGATTTTAATTTGTTTAGCGTGTATTTCAGGGTGCAACTTTGTAGATCACTACTTCAACCGGCTCGCCTGTGTATACTTCGTAAGGTTCGGTAGCACGGAATGTTTTGATCCGTACTAGTGTTTTGCTCAAAGAATCCATAGTTGGCTGATTCAAGCCATGTTCCACCGGCCCGAACTGCGGATCGCGCACGATGATTGTTCCCGGTTTCAGGTCGTCAATTGTATGCGGATCATTTGAAAAACACATCTGTTTGAAGCGGGAAGGATTGTCTTTGATACCGACATTCAATCGCCATGCAATGAGCGGATGATAATAATAAATGTCGCCGTTAGGATGCTCTTTTCCGATGTAATCGGCGGATTGGATGAGGATTTTCTCAAACGCATTGGCATGCAGCGGGTAGGGCAATTCGCGGATTTCCTTGACGCACAACAGCGAAACGATCAGCCCGCCGAGAATGTGCGGAATGGTATTCAGTTCTTTGGTCACAAAATGACAACCAATGGTAATCAATACCATCGCTACCGGCAGGCCAAGTGTTGCAATACGGGTCAACCCGGCAGAACCGCGCAAACCGTAAGCCCAGAAATAGCTGTGAATGACGATAATGCCCAGCCAGATTCCCATTCCGAACAGGAAAATCCAGGTAAAGTGCGGAACAATCTTCCGCGAGCGCAGTACCAGCGATCCGAACAAACCAACCGGCAGTAAGACCATACTGATCAGCCCGAAATGATTTTCCCAGGTATCCAGGTAATGGTACCACGGACCGGAACCGTAAATACTTTCCGGGGGATACGGATTGTTTTCAAAATACCACCAAAACGAGTCGAGGAGTGCTAATCCGGCAATTCCGTATACGATAAACCCGGTAAAAAGAAATGGAATGCTCTTCCATTGACGCGCGATGGCCAGTAAAAACAATCCGGCAACCACCACCATCATTCCTTCACTGCGGGCAAACGGTGCAAGGGAAACTACAATTGCAAACAGCATCCAGCGTTGCAGGAACGCCAGTAAAATTGCGCACATGATCAGCAAGCCAAACAATGTTTCGGTCATGCCGGCGAGCACACAATTGGCATAGTCCGGTACGCAGATCAACAGGATCGGGAAGAAAAAATAATAACCTTTTGCGACCTCCAATTGTTTGAACAAACGAAATGCGGCTAAACAGGTTAACGCGTATACGATAATGTTAAAACCAATGTGCCACTTGAAACTGATTTGGGCGAAACCGGAAGAAAGCAGGGTAAACAACGGCTTGCCCCAATGGTCCAGCAAATAGGTCGGCTCGCTCCAGGAAGCTTTGGCTATGGAATAATGCACCACTCCGTCACCCGCATCAATTGGCAGTTGATTCAGGAGATTCATGGCGATGAGGTAAACCAAAGCACCAATCAAACCGGCATATTTAAACAGGACGGAAGCTGTTGTTTTAATCATAAGTTGTAGTCGAATGTACCCTATAACGCTAAAATGCGCTTACAATTGCATTTCGGGTACAACATCCGGCACTACCAGGTCGCCTTCGGTCTTGGAAATGATCTCTTCGACGCTGACGCCCGGTGCGCGTTCCAACAGGTGGAATTTGTTGTCTTTAATCTCAAGCACGGCCAGTTCGGTGACCACTTTTTTCACACAGCCTACGCCGGTAAGCGGCAAGGTACATTCCTTCAAAATTTTCGATTCACCGGCTTTGTTGGAGTGCATCATGGCAACGATGATGTTTTCGGCAGAAGCTACCAAATCCATGGCGCCACCCATTCCTTTCACCATTTTTCCCGGAATTTTCCAGTTGGCGATGTCACCGTTTTGTGAGACTTCCATGGCACCCAGTACGGTAAGCTGTACGTGTTGTCCGCGAATCATGGCAAACGAGGTGGCGGAATCAAAGAACGCGGCGCCTTTGCGGGCTGTAATGGTTTGTTTTCCCGCATTGATGAGGTCGGCGTCTTCTTCGCCTTCAACCGGGAACGGCCCCATTCCCAGAATACCGTTTTCCGACTGGAATTCCACTTCTATTCCTTCGGGAATAAAGTTGGCTACCAGTGTCGGGATACCGATTCCGAGGTTGACGTACCATCCGTCTCTCAATTCCTGTGCAATGCGTTTCGCAATTCCGTTTTTATCGAGTGCCATAGCTATTTTATTTATTCAATTTAACAGAACAGTTGTGGTTTCTGACCAACCGTCTTTCAGGATTCCAAATATACACTTTCAATTCCGTTTCTGCTGCTGTTAACGGAATTCGGGTGTAAGGAAAATCATAGTGGAACCGAAGCTTTTTTTCGCCCAGGTACCAGCGAAGGTTAAAGCTGTGGGATCTTATCGTTTGACCTGTAGTGTCGGCCGTTGCGACTATCAATTGCAAGTCGCGGTAGCAGGTATCGATAACCAGGTCGCCGGATATTGTCAGCGAAAACTGTTTTTTAAAACGTTCATCACCCGGTTCGGTTTTCATCAGTTCGATGAATTCATCACGTCCCTTGTAAGGTTGGATGTAACCGGCAACCGGAATCATTTTTCGGATGATGGCGGCCCTTTCGCGTTTCCGATAAGCAATCACGCCGTTGTCGGGATCGAAGGCAACGGTTTTATAGTCGTGTTTAAAGCTTTCGGTTATCGGAAAAGCAGTATTGGAAATGATCACGTCATAATTACCTTCGAAGGTTCGATCTGCCACACCGAAATGCGGATTAGTTTGGTATTTGCGTTCAAAATGTGCCCAATTAAGCTGCTGTATCGGGTCGATACACAAACGATCATCAGTTCGTAAGTGGTTACGTACTTCTTTGTAGAAAGCTACGCACATTCGCTGATCGGGGGTAAAAACAGATGTTCGCAAGTTGAGTTGCCACAGGAACGTCACCGGGAAAAACAGCAAAACGAGCAATATCCATTTGAGCTTGTTGAATTGTCCCACAACCGCCCCGAAAACCAATAATGTCAACGGGATAAAATACATAGCCGCACGGTCTTCCGGGTAATTGATGTGCATGACCTTCGCCAGGAACAAAATGCTCACCACGTTTCCGGCCAGGAGGTAGCTTCCCCATGCTTCCGGGCGCTGCAGGAACGGTTGGAACCGGTGTCGCCGCCACAGCACAAAGATCAAAACACCGATGATGATAGCTATAATTCCGATAGCCGGTTTGAGCCAATCGGCGTCGTAAAAAAGTACGTAACGGCATAAGGTTTTTCCTGTAACGGGCCAGAAACCATCCAGGCTGCCGTAATACAACGCCCCCACGTTGCGTAACTGGAAACTGAACAAAAGCAAGGGTTTTAAACCCAATCCAAAGATTATTGCAGCAATCAGCGACCAACCGATTTTCCGGCGATCAAGCTCTTTGAAACGAAGAATGGAAACGCCGATTGCGTAAATCACCACCAACAATGCGCTGACCAAAAATGTGAGGTTCGCAGAAATGGAAAGCAACAGGCAAAGCGCTAAAAGCACCAGTAAGCGGTAATCGGAAGTAATGAGCCAGCGTTGCAGGAAATAAAGTGCACAGCAGAAGAAGCATAGTGCCAGTCCGTAGCCGCGGGTGTAGGAAAAATAATCGAAGACAAATGGAATGCAAACAATGGCCAGCGTGACCACATAGCGCTGCCAGTTGGCTACAAAAGACGAAGTAAGCTTCCATACCACCCAGAAATAGAGCATTGTGCTGAGCGCGGTGGGCAAGCGGAACAGGAAGTAATTTTCACCGAACAGCCTGTAGAAAAACCTTCCGAGATAGCTGTTGAGGAGGTGGTTATTGGCGTCGAGTAGTGAGCCTTTGCCCCAGATGGCACCGGTTTCAATATAATGGAAAAACGTTGCGTTTTCGTCGTGGAGCGGAGCTACGAGCCAGGCACGCAGGATGGCATAAACCGTAAGCGCGCAAGCTGCCAACCACAACCAGAAGGATTGTGACGTGAACAGTTTCCGCGCGAAAGACATATTAGCTGCGCGGTTGAACGGTGCGTTGTTCGATGCGCTTTTCAAACTTTTCGCCTTTGAAAATGCGCTGTACAAAGATTCCCGGCGTGTGGATGAAGTTCGGGTCCAGTTCACCTGCCGGAACGAGCTCTTCGACCTCAGCAATGGTGATTTTCCCGGCCATGGCCATCATCGGGTTAAAGTTGCGGGCGGTAGCTTTGAACACCAGGTTTCCTTCTGTATCGCCTTTCCAGGCTTTCACGATGGCAAAATCGGCCGTGAGTGCGGTTTCCAGGATGTGTGGTTTGCCATTGAATACACGCACTTCTTTTCCTTCGGCTACTTCGGTACCGTAACCGGCAGGCGTAAAGAAGGCGGGAATTCCGGCACCACCGGCACGACAGCGCTCTGCGAGCGATCCTTGCGGGATGAGGTCTACTTCCAGCTCGCCCGATAACATCTGGCGCTCGAATTCGTCGTTTTCACCCACGTAAGAAGAGATCATTTTGCGGATCTGCTTGTTTTGCAGCAACAGTCCCAATCCGAAATCATCGACCCCGGCGTTGTTGGAGATACAGGTAAGGTCCTTTACTCCCAGCTTCACCAGCTGACTGATTGAATTTTCGGGAATTCCGCACAATCCGAATCCACCCAGCATGAGGGTCATTCCGTCTTCAATTCCTACAAGGGCTTCTTCTACGCCGCTAACTACTTTGTTCATGTGTTCTAAATCTGTATTTCAGGGACCTCTGGTTCTACTTCATCGGCGGCAGGCTGCCACTCTTCTCCGGTGAGATCGAAAATGCTGTCGTCAAAACCAGGCGGTTTGTCAAAATCAGTAGTCGAAAGTGCAATTTTCGGGTCTTTGTACACTTTATTCATGTAATAACCGTAAATCGGCATGGCGACGCGTGCTCCTTGTCCCTGGTCGGTTGATTTGAAGCGCACACCGCGGTCTTCGGCACCTACCCAGACTCCGGTAGCCAGGTCAGGCGTCAACCCGATAAACCAACCGTCGGAGTTGTTCTGTGTTGTTCCGGTTTTTCCGGCCGTAGGGTAGGTGATTCCTCCCCAATCAGTTGCGTAGCGCAAACGGCTTCCGGTTCCGCCTTCTACCACACCTTTCATCATTTTCAACACGGCGTAGGCCACATTTTCATTCATGGCTTCGCGCGAAACCGATTTGGCACTGTAGATCACGTTTCCTGAACGGTCTTCGATGCGCAGGATGGAAGTAGGCTTGTTGAAGATTCCCTTATTGACAAACGAAGCCTGCGCTCCTACCAACTCATACAGGGATAAGTCCATCGAACCCAAACACATCGCCGGAACCACATCGGCATCGGCAAGATCGATATCGAGGCTGCGCATCAGTTTGGCTACGGTTTGCGGACCAGCCTGGGCACCCATTTTCGACATGATATAAACGGCAACGTTGTTTTTCGATAAAGCGAGTCCTTTTTTGATGGAGATCGTTCCGCCGCCGCCGCTTCCGTCGGAGTTGGCCGGACACCATTGCCCGTCAGGATTTCCGCTCGGGTCGAACAGGTCAACACAGTAACGGATATCCGGGATCACCATCCCCGGTTTCACCACATTCATGGTAATTCCGGCACCGTAAACAAACGGTTTGATCGTGGAACCTACCTGCCGGCGGCCCAAACGGACGTGATCGTAAGCAAAATAATCGATGTTGGTACCGCCCACCCATGCTTTAACGAACCCGGTGCTCGGCTCAATGGAGATCAAACCAGCCTGCAGGAACGATTTGTAGTAACGAATGGAGTCCATCGGCGACATGATCGTATCGCGGTCACCCGACCAGGAGAAAATGCGCATTTGTGTCGGTGCGTTGAACGTATTGGTGATTTCCTGCTCGCTGTAGCCGGCTGCTTTCATGTTGATGTAGCGGTCGGAACGCTTCATGGAGCTGCGCAAGATATTTTTTACCTCGGTGTCGTTGAGCTTGTTGGAGAATGGCCAGTTTTTCAGGCCTTTGTTGTTGCGGTCGAACTGCGGTTGAAGTGTTTTTCTCAAATGTTCATCCACTGCTGCCTCGGCATATTGTTGCATGTCGGCGTTGATGGTGGTGTAAATGCGCAAACCGTCGCGGTAGATATCATACGGCATTCCGTCGGCGCGTTTGTAGCGCAGGGAACCATCGGCTTTTTTCTGGCTGAGCAGTTCTGTTACCTCGTTTCGCAGTGATTCGCGGAAATAAGGAGCGATACCGCGTTTATGGTCTACGACCTGGTAATCGGTTTTCAGCGGCAGTTTGCTTAGCTTGTCGTATTCTGCCTGCGTTAATTTTATGCGAATGGCATCGTTATCGGAATTCTTCAGCCACTGGCCCAATACGGTGTTTCTTCTGTTCAAAGCACGAAGACTGTCAGCAGCGCGGGCTTCGGCAATTTCCTGGTTGGTCACGGCATTTGGGCTAACACCTTTTTTGTTGGCGATAATCTGGCGATAATTCCTGATCTTGAAGGTGTACGGATTGTACAGCGTAGGGTTTTTACACATTCCCACGAGCATGGCCGCTTCTTCCTTGTTCAGGTCTTTCGGTTTTTTATTGAAATACACCTTTGATGCGTTGGCAATTCCGACGGCATTGTACAGGAAATCAAACTGATTCAGGTACATGGTAATGATTTCTTCTTTCGTAAAGCGTTTTTCGAGACGGGTAGCAATGATGTTTTCGCGGGCTTTTTCGTTCAAACGTCCCCAGATGCGTCCCATGCGTCCGCTTGGTGCTTCGTTGATCTCAATTCCCTGGGCACGTGCCATTTCCTCACGTTCACGGATCTGGATGGTAAACAATTGTTTGGCCAGCTGCTGGGTAATGGTGGAAGCTCCACCGGAACCACCTGCATTACCGATCGCACGCATCAGGGCCCAGGCGTCAACGCCCGAGTGTTTGTGGAAACGTTCGTCTTCGGTGGCTATCAGCGCGTCGGTCACGAAAGGGGAGATCTGGTTGTATTCCACACTGGTGCGGTTGATTTTCCAGTAACGGCCCAACTCGGTTTCGCCATCGTCGGCATAGATCACGGAAGCCAATAATTCAGGCGGATTATCGAGCATTGCCACCGGCGGAAGGTCATCTTCCGACTGAAAAAGGAGCAGGCATGCAATAAAGTAGAGCGGAAAGGTAGCTCCGAGCCAGTAGATGATTGTTGCGCGTTTATGCTGTTTCTCAGTAAATACAGGACCAACAGGCTTTTTTTCTTTTGCCATAAGACACTTTATGATCGGTAAAAATAACGAGAAACTATCGAAGTTCGGTTGCTAACAAACTATAAAAATTTCGGTGATCGTTTCCGTCTTACAAATTTGCATAAAACAACAAAAGCGCCCTGTAGTTACAAGACGCTTTTCTCAACACCGGAGTGCTTATTTCTTTTTGTTGTATTCTTTGATGAATTGCTCGATTGCGGCTGTCATACTCGGCGCATTCGGCATCGGAGCGTGAACATCCAGGCGCAGGTTGTTTTTGATCACTGCATTGGCTGTTGTAGGTCCGAAAGCGGCAATAACCGTAGAGTTTTGCTTGAAATCGGGGAAGTTTTTCATCAATGATTCAATTCCGCCCGGGCTAAAGAACACCAGCATGTCGTAGTACACATCTTCCAGGTCGCTCAAATCGGAAGCTACTGTGCGGTAGAGCATTGCTTTGGTAAACGGAATTTTAGCCGCTTCGAGTGTTTCCGGGATTTTATCGCGCAGGATATCTGTACACGGCAACAGGAATTTCTCTGTTTTATGCTTTTTGATCGGATCGATCAGGTCTTCAATGGTTTGTTTACCAAAGAAAATCTTGCGTTTACGGTAGGTAACGTATTTCTGCAAATAAAGTGCAACTGCCTCGGAGATACAGAAATACTTCATGGAATCGGGCACTTCAAAGCGAATTTCTTCCGCGATGCGGAAAAAGTGATCCACTGCCGTTTTCGAGGTAAGTATAATGGCTGTGTATTCAGGAATATTAACTTTTTGCTGACGAAATTCCTGTGCAGCGATCCCCTCAACATGAATAAAAGGCCTGAAATCGATTTTCAGCTTGTACTTGTCCGCCAAATCGTAATATGGCGATTTCTCCCCCTCAGGTTTTGGTTGAGAAACCAAAATCGTCTTGATGCTCAAGGTTTTATGTAGTTTTTAATAGTTAAACAATCAGCCAATCCAAGCCTGAAACTCATCGTTGTACAGTAGTTTTACAGCTATCAGCAGCGGTAGAATTTCAAGGGTCCAAAAGTACAAAATAATGTAATACCATGGCACTCCTTGTTTGCTCACGATCCAAAAACCCCTCAAGAGCCTTAAAAGCAAATAGGCCAAATAGGTAATAGCCATCATCCATGCGCTTTTAAAGACGAAAGCGGGCTGGAAGTAGCTAACGAATAATTCAAGTAATAATAACAAACCGAAGAGTTGTGTTAACACTAGGGTAAAGTAGTTGAATTCCTGCAGGATACCGGCATTTCCGCTGAAACGGGCGGCGAGGTTGCTTACGATGAGCTGGTAGATGAAATAAATGCCGGGCACAAAGAGCGGAATGAGCAGCTGGTTCCAGTTGCTAAGCGGCTCGAACCGGAAAAACATCCAATAGATGGAACCGGCAGTGATTACCAGGAACTGCAGGATGAACAAAACCGAGGTCGTGGATTGCACCTTGTATTCGTTTTTGGCCATATCGTCGAGCGGGCGTAAGAAGAAAACAGCCTGGAAAAGGTACAGGAACACTTGTTTTTCACGTAATCGTGCAATTGCAGTCAATAAAACACAGGTAACGAACAGCGCCAAGATGACACCTGATTCCGAGGTTGTTCTCGGAGTGAGGTGCTGCGGCAATTCGTTTTGCAGTGTTAACAGTGCTGACATGCGTTTGGTTTCGTGCTTATATAACTGCAAAAGTAACGTTTCTTGCGGCACAGCAGAACATCGCTTTTATATATAACCACATAGTCCACATAGAAAAACATAGATGAATTCGCGGGACAAATAGGTGTCGGTGGCCGATACCGGGAGCAACTTTCTCATCCATCTGCGGGAAAGACCACCGATTTTTCTTGCATTCGGGGTTTATGCTTACTTTTGCAGTGTTAAAATGTAAACAAATGGCTGATGGCAACTGATTTATACACACATCCGGATTACCTGAACATGGACGAATTGCTTACGGATGAGCAAAAACTGGTACGCGATGCAGCGCGCGCCTGGGTGAAAAAAGAGGTTTCACCGATTATCGACGAGCATTATGAGAAGGCGACTTTCCCGATGCATTTGTTGAAAGGTCTGGGAGAAATCGGTGCTTTCGGCCCTTATATCCCTGAAGAATACGGCGGACCGGGGTTGGACCAGATTTCTTACGGTCTGATCATGCAGGAATTGGAGCGTTGTGATTCCGGTTTGCGTTCTACGGCTTCTGTTCAAAGTTCATTGGTTATGTACCCGATCTGGAAATATGGTACCGAGGAACAAAAGCAAAAATATTTGCCGAAACTGGCTACCGGTGAAATGATGGGTTGCTTTGGTTTGACAGAACCAGACTACGGTTCCGATCCCGGAAGCATGATTACCAATTTCAAAGACATGGGCGACCATTACCTGCTGAATGGTGCCAAGATGTGGATCTCCAATGCACCGTTCGCGGATATCGCCATTGTTTGGGCGAAGGATGAATCGGGCCGTATTCACGGTTTGGTGGTGGAACGCGGTATGGAAGGTTTTTCGACACCTGAAATGCACGGGAAACTATCATTGCGTGCTTCTGCAACCGGTGAATTGATCTTTGTTAACGTAAAAGTTCCGAAAGAAAACCTGTTACCGGGCCGCAGTGGTTTGGGCGCTCCGTTGAGCTGCCTTGATTCTGCCCGTTTCGGGATCGCATGGGGTGCTCTTGGTGCTGCAATGGATTGCTACGACCAGGCGTTGCGTTATGCAAAACAACGTTCTCAGTTCGGTGTTCCGATCGCGGCTTTCCAGCTGACGCAAAAGAAACTGGCCGAGATGATCACCGAGATTACCAAAGCACAGTTTATTACACTGCGCGTAGGACAATTGCGCAATGAAGGCAAAGCGACTTCAGCACACATTTCGATGATCAAGCGTAACAACGTGGAAATCGCGTTGAACATTGCCCGCGAAGCCCGCCAGATTCATGGAGGAATGGGAATCACCAGCGAATATTCGATGATGCGCCACATGGCAAACCTGGAATCGGTGTTGACCTACGAAGGAACGCACGATATCCATTTGCTGATTACCGGTTTGGATGTTACGGGAATTCCGGCGTTCACGCGTGAGATGCCAGAGAAAAAATAATCGTTGTAGGCGCGGAAGCATTCCGCGCCGTTACAATCCATGATTTTTAGGATGATAATGGAAACGCCCGATGGATTTATCCGTCGGGCGTTTTGTATGATATATATGATATGGCGTGGGAGCATCCCGCGCTTACATGCGGGATATAGATTAATTCCAGTGTATCATCGTGCCGGCCTGCAGCGATTCGTTGAAGGAATCGCGGAGCTTGTTCATTTTGCGCAGAGCATTTTCATCGCCTTTTTGGGCCTTGTGCTTCAGCTTGTAATAATAATCGATGGAATGGCCGAAAACATCTTCTTCCAGCAATTGTTTGATTTCGGAAATGCGGCCGTTGACGCCGATGAGGAAATGTTCCATTTCACCGAGCTCATGAAGTTCTTCTTCGTTGAGGTCGTCACGCTTCAGCATGCGCGAATAACGCGGCAGCATGATGCCCAACAGGTCGATGAACCGGTCGAGTTCGCGTTGAATGGCTGCTTGTTGTTCTTTGAATCCCATGACGAAAGAAAAGTAAACTATTCTGCTGAATAAGCAAAGCCGATAGGTTTTTTTAACATTTCATTTCAACTGCTTGAAACGACCTATAGCGTAAAGTGTTATTTATCAGTGGTTTTCTGTTGGATGAGCACTAACGGAATGAATGCTTACATTCTTAAGTGCGGCGGATCTGGCCGGTTGGGCGGTTTGGTAAAACGGATGTTTACCTTTTCGTTTGTTTGAAGAATGGCAGAAAAGCACCGCGGGATGACAAAAAAACACGGTCAGGAATGCATTCGTAACATTTACACTAATTTCGCGCTGATGGCAGGTATTTACATTCATATTCCTTTTTGTGCGAAACAATGTACATACTGTGATTTTCACTTTTCGACTACGTTTGAATCCTACCGCGATCAACTTCTTACCGCATTGGCGAGCGAATTGCAGCTGCGCGCCGATGCGTGGCAAAACGATCCGATCGAAACTATTTACTTTGGCGGCGGGACTCCGAGTTTATTATCGGGGACCGAGATTCAAACCCTGCTTTCAACGGTCTATACCTATTACGATGCTTCGGTGGTGAAGGAAATCACGTTGGAATGCAACCCTGACGATTGTTCGGACGAACAGTTAACCGCCTGGAAAATGGCCGGTGTCAATCGTTTGAGCATTGGTATCCAATCATTTACGGATGAACAGCTGGCCTGGATGAACCGTACGCATACGGCCGATGAAGGAATCAAAGCCGTGGAACGTGCCATCGCCGTGGGTTTCGACCAACTGACGGTCGACCTTATTTATGGACTTCCCGATCTTTCACAACAAGCCTGGCAGGAACAGCTGGATCGCGTAACCCGTCTGGAGGTGAACCACATTTCGGCTTATTGCCTCACGGTCGAGGAAAAAACGGTGCTGGCTTCGTGGGTAAAGCAAGGCAAGATCCATCCTTCGAATGCAGATCAACAATCGGAACAGTTTGAATTGCTGGTTTCAACGCTCGCTGCGGCCGGTTTTGAGCAGTATGAAATTTCCAATTTTGCCAAAAACGGGAAGTATTCGCAACACAATACGGCTTACTGGCAAGGGAAAAAATACGTGGCGATCGGTCCTTCGGCGCATGGTTTTGACGGAAAGAACCGCTATTGGAATGTGCCGAATAACAAGCAGTACATCCGGCAGATCGAAAAAGGAATCCTCCCGGAAACCATAGAGGAATTAACGGATTATGATCGTTTCAATGAACTGCTGCTGGTCGGTTTGCGCACCAAATGGGGTGTTGTAAAAGCCGAATTGGAAACACTCATTCCGCTTGATGCAAGCTGGCGGAGGAAACTGGAAAGCTGGAAGCAATCCGGATCGGTTTCGGAAACGAATACACACATCTTGCTGACTCCAGCCGGCCGTTTGCTTGCCGATGCCATTGCGGGTGATTTGTTTGTGATTGGAAAAAAGGGGTTGTGAAGAGCTACCAGCTCACTGCGTTGTGCTAGCAACTACGGATCGGGATAAGTTTCAAACAGTTGGTTTTTTGAGTAATATCGCAATATTACTATGTTTTTGTAAATCAGTATATTGAGTTGTTCTTTTAACGATTTTTCCACGTAAAAACGAGTGGATTTCTCCAGTGTATTCTTTAAAAAATCAAACTGAAATAGATTAAATCACTGAATTCCAGGTGTTTAGTGTTTTTGAGTAATATCGCAATATTACTATGTTGTTGTAAATCAAATAATTGAAATTTTTATAAGGACTTTTTCCGCCCAAAAAACAGATGGATTTCAACTATGTTTTTTTAAAAAAATCCACCAGCAATGATATAAATTATTGAATTTCAATTAATTATAATTTTCGATTAATATTGCAATATTACTATGATATTGATAATCAGCAAGTTGACTCAATAATATCTCATCTAATCACTTTTGTCCCCAACGAGCAAGCCAATTCACCAATGATTTTCAATAATTTACTTTGTGATACTAAGTCCTATCCGTTACCCAAATAAAAACCCCATATTTGTTCATCACTATTAGTAACAACTATTCTGCTATGACCCAGGAAGAATATTTCACCAATCGTCTTGAAGAACAGATCGCGTGGTACGACAATGCCGCGAGGAAAAACAAAAGAGCGTTCCAGGTATTTAAAGTCGGAGAGATCATTGTGGCTGCCGTTACTCCTTTCCTGATCGCCCATAGTAATGTGGATGGCGGTCCGTTGCATGTCATTGCGGCCGTTATGAGCATCCTGATAGCAGTGCTGGCTGCTTTTCTCGGAGCGTTTAAACTCCAGGAAAAATGGCTGCAGTTTCGTTCGGTTTCCGAGCAGCTCAAACATGAAAAATTCATGTTCCTGACCAGTTCGGGCGTTTATGAGCGCAACAGTTCTTTTCATTCTTTTGTCAAGCGCGTTGAGCTCATTCTCATCCGTGAGAATGACGACTGGATGAAGCTCGTTTCAGCGCAGGATTCAAAATCCGAGGAAGTAATTCCCGATGAAACCAGGGGAAACAGGGAGGATGAAATGCCGTTGGGTGATTAAGCGGATGCTCAAAAATCAAGCTGTAAAAAAATAAGGCCCTGAATTCAAGGCCTTATTCTATAGATCATAAAGTTGTTTACTCTCCGTGAACGATCAGTTTAAATCCTTTCCCGTGTACGTTCAGAATCTCGATGCGCTCATCTTCTTTCAACAGCTTGCGCAGCTTGGCGATGTAAACGTCCATTGAACGTCCGTTGAAGTAATTGTCATCGCCCCAAATGGCGCGCAGGGCCGCCTGGCGGTCGAGCACATCGTGACGGGTTTTGCACAACAGGTTCAGCAGCTGACCTTCTTTGGTCGTGAGTTTTTTATCTTCTTCTTTCAGGTGAAGAATGCGCGAAACGGGTTCATACCGGATATGACCGATCATCTGCATTTCATCGTCTTCGTTTTCTTCGCCGCCGTTTACGCGCCGCATGATCGCCTGCACACGCGCCACGAGTTCTTCCATCATGAACGGTTTGGTCATGTAATCGTCAGCTCCGCGATTGAATCCTTCCAGCTTGTCTTCCTTCATGGACTTGGCCGTGAGGAAAAGGATCGGCGTTTTCGGATCAATCTGGCGGACTTCCTTTGCCAGCGTAAAGCCATCCATTTCAGGCATCATAACATCAAAAATGCAAAAATCGAAATGTCCTTCTGCGAAACGCTCATAGGCTTGTTTACCATTGCGTGCCAGTTCAACATTATATCCTTTGGATTTTAAAAATGTTTGCAGCAATTGGCCGAGGTTCTCATCGTCTTCGGCTAATAAAATTGATTTTTGTTTGCTCATAACTACTTTTTAATGTTAACAGTAAAAACAGAACCTTCGCCGTATTGGCTGCTTACCTGGATGCTCCATCCGAATAAGTCAACCAGTGCACTGACGTAGCTCAACCCCAATCCGAATCCTTTTACATTGTGCACATTTCCCGTAGGGACGCGGTACAATTTATCAAATATTTTTTGAATGTGCTCGCGTTTAATGCCAATTCCTTTGTCGCTTACCGAAAAAACAATTTTGTCGGACTTCACTTCCAGTTTAACCGTAACGTGGATCTTATTGGGGCTATATTTAATGGCGTTATCGATAAGGTTGGAAATCATGTTGGTGACGTGCATACGGTCGGCCACCACGTAAACTTCCTCTTTCGGAACATCCAGCACCAGCTCGCCGTCGTTGCCTGCAATGCGAAACGATGCAGCCTTGGCTACTTCCCGGATCACTTCCACCAGCGGTACGGCTTCGCTTTGAATTCTGAGTTCGCCGCGGTCAATCACGGCACTTTGAAGAATGGCTTCAACTAAGTTTTCGAGTCGTTTATTTTCTTCGCTGATCATTTTCACAAACGGCGCCGAATGCTGCACATTTCCACCCATCATTCCCGGATCCGACATGGCTTCACAGGCGAGTGAAATGGTCGAAATCGGTGTTTTGAATTCGTGCGTCATGTTGGATATGAAGTCGTTTTTGATCTCCGAAAGCTTTTTCTGGGTCAAAATGGTGCGGAACATGTAGGTGATCGTTATGATGATCAATACGACCAGTGCCAGGCTGATGATCAGCGGGCTTCCCATGGCTTTCAAAACGAACGAACGTTTATTGGGGAAGGATACATGCAGCACCAGCTTGTCTTCGAGAATGCTGTTGGGGAAGAGCGTCACACCGAAAGCCTTGTTGGTGTCCAGCTCCGTATTGTAGTGTTCCACATGCTGTACAAACGTCACCGGCTTGTTGTTTTCTTCGGTGATCACGAATTCATAATCGGTCGCCAGCTTGTCTTTTTTCAGCTCATTGCGAATGATGGAATCCAGGAAAACCGGGTTGATGCGCTTGGACGGCTCCATGTAAATGTTGTCGCGGAAGGTTTCCACCATCAATTCATTGATGTACTTGGCTTTCTTCACGATCTTGTGCATTACGCGCTGATCGAGGTGATAAGCCGCCTTGATGGAATCTTCGCCAAAGAGGCTTTGCGAATCCTGGTCGAACAGCTGGCGCACCTGGCGCACGTCGCGGGCGAGGACTTCCTGTCGGGCGGTCAGGCCGGTAATGGAATCGTATGTCGTTCCGACTACGACGAGGTAATTCTGCAGTTCCCCGTTGATGAGCAATGTGGTATCGCGAATGGAAATGGACTCTTTGACCTCGAACAGGTTCTGGAATTCTTCACGGAGTACGTCCTGGTATTGCCCGGTAAAATCCTTGTTCATGAGCGCCATGTAGCGACGCAGGTCCTCTGCTTTTTCGTGTCGCAGCGAGATGCGCTCAATGGCAGTGTTGACCTTGCTTTTGAAGTCGTCTGATTTGCGGTCGTATAACTGAATGGTCTGGTACACCTGGATCAGGAGCAGAGCCAGCATGGCAATCCAAACGGCTGTTATAACGAGGTTAATCCTAATTTTTATCATAATCCGGGTCGTGAACGAATGTAGGCGAAAAGTACTAAAAGCTTGGGTAGCTTAACGTTTTTTAACTGCGATCCGTTTCCTTTTGGCAGTTCGAATCCACTTCGATTTGTTCAATAAGGAGTGAGATTTCAGGTAGCCTTCCTTCGTTGGTCAATCCGGTGAATAAAAGCCCCCCGGAATAGTTCCGAAGGGCTGCTTACTTTGTGAACAGTGGTGGTGTAAGCGTTATCAATTATGAATTGATAAACGATCACGGTGTGTTTCGACAAAGTTACGGGAGAAGGTTTTGCTGTCGTTATTCAAAGGTTGCACATAATTGTATTATTCAGACATTTTAAGTGTTCTTACACCCGGCAGATTGGTTTTACTGACTAACTTGCAGGCAGAATGACGATAAAAAGTATTTTCAGTTGAATTGGATTCTAGAGCCGGAGTTGATTGCCGTTCGTTTAGATCGGAAACCCGATGTGTTGGAGTTTGAAACCTTATTGAATTGTATTTCGACTGAAAAAAAGGCAGCGATTCGTAAGTACCACCGCGAAGAAGACAAATTGCGAAGCCTGGTCGGAGAATTGCTGGTGCGCATGATTTTGATCCGGCGCTGCGGTATGAACAACGAAGCAATCAGCTTTGTTTATACGGAAAACGGAAAACCGCTGCTAGCCGGTGCTGAAAACCTGCATTTCAATGTGGCGCATGCCGGCGATTGGGTCGTGTGTGCGTTTGACAGCCAGCCGGTTGGAGTGGATATCGAACAAATCAAACCCGCCAACCTGGCTATTTCCCGTTCTTTTTTCACTGAAGCAGAAGACCTCGATATTTGCAGTGCTACTGATCCGAACGACCGCTTTTTTGATTACTGGACACTGAAGGAAAGTTTCATAAAACAAACCGGTAATGGATTGTCACTGGGAATAAATTCGTTTGGGGTGGTGTTTACGGGTGATGACATTCGGATTGTCCGGGACGGGTCACTGCTTGATGGCTACTATCTTCGGCAATATATACCCGCTGATGGATACAAGGTGGCGGTTTGCCTGGACAATGCTTCGTTTCCGGAAACTATCAGTGTGATGGGATCAAACCGGTTAGCCCGGTTTTTTAAAGCAGAATGACCTTAACCTAAACGGTTGTTTAGGAAGGCGTTGTGATCAATCACACATTTCCCGGGAATTTTGCATTAATTGTTGTTTAAACACTCGATTTTGTTCAATAAAACAACATTAGCCGTAACGATGTTAAATTTTATCATTACATTAGCGCTCGCAATTTTTGACAAGTAAACCTTGTTCAATCATTGATACTGAAAGACACTAAATCATTTTAATTAAAGCAGAAAAATGCCTTTAACCATTATGAAAATGCAAACACCTTTGACCATTATGCAAACATCAAGACCATTTTACTATTCCAGAATTGAATAAGACTGTTGCCTGACTTCTACACCAGGCAAATTTTACTCCGGCCCCATTTTTAAATTGTAAAGACTGTTTTTTATTGGCTGTTGACCAACGGTCAATTCCGTAAACTATTTTTTATGTTATCTAAACACTTTTCCGTTACACTTTCCACTGTTTCTTTTATGAAATTCCGTTGGCAGCCAAAAAGGCTATGCACATTATTGTTGCTTTTCTTTTCATTGAGCAACTACTCGTATAGTCAAACATTTTCTGTATCCGGAAAAGTGATCGATAGTTTGGGTGTTGAGATTCCTTTCGGCAATGCCATTATCAGGAATATTGCAGACTCTTCGGTGATTACCGGTACCAGTTTTATGGACGGTGTATTCAGCATCGAAGGCGTTAGTGAAAAGCGTTTTCTGCTCGAAGTTTCATCGTTTGGTTTTTCGAACTTTTACATGTTAGTGGAAACTGACGGTACCGCGAATTATGATGCCGGAACTATCAAACTGGTCGTACACGACCTGGATGAGGTGACGATCAGCGTTTTCAGAAGCAGGATTATACGATCACCTGAAAAGCTGACAGTGGATGTGGAGGCTACCATGCTCAGTTCGAGCAATTCTATTTTGGAACTGTTATCGCATACGCCGAACGTACTCGTCATCAATGGTGATGTTACAGTATTTGGGAAAGGAGCGCCGTTGTTTTACCTCGATAATCAACGGGTCACGTTGGATGTACTCAAAGCCGTTCCGGTGAGCCAGATCAAATCGGTTGAGGTTATTACCAATCCGTCTGCACGCTACGAGGCTGGTGCTTCGGCGGTAATCCGACTGGTAACCAAGGAATTCAATAACGAAGGTTTCCAGGTGAACCTGAAGCAAAATGTCAGAAAAGGATTCGGAGTGCTTTCTTTTTCGGAAGCGGGGATTAACTACCGAACGGGGAAATTCAGCATGCTGGCAAATTACAACCTGGAGCTTGGTACCACCAAAAAGATTGATGATTATACAAGAACCGCGAGCTACAACAACGGTTTATTTGATTCGAGAGCAAAAACCACCAGCGATATCACTCACCGGAATAAGTCCTCTTACCTGGTCGGATTTGATTACGACCTTACCAAAAAAAGCACCATTTCACTACAGTACAATGGCAGGTACGAGGACAGCGAGTTTAGTCTTGAAACCAATAACGATGTTTCTTTGCCGGGTGGGAATGCCTACAAACTGTTGTCTGTTGCCGACATTGCCCCGAATAACTTTCTTCTCAACCGTTACAGCTTGAATTACGAACTGAAGCTGGATACGCTGGGAAGCAACCTGTTGGTTGGTGCGCAGTATTCCAACCAGAAAAGTACCTACCTGAATGTGTTGAAAGAATCGTTCGAGCAGGGTGGAGGTTCCGTACCGCTGTGGCAAAAGCAAATAGATTATACCGGTGATGTAGACATTTTTACAGGGAATGCCGACTATGAGCTGAAAACCGCAAAAAGAGGCAGCTTCAGAATCGGCGGTAAGTTTTCTTCTGTTGGAAACGAAAACCGTTCTGATTTTGCACTGCGGGAAAACGATAACAGCAATTGGACTTCCTACCCGGATTTTGTATCAAAAATTACCTACGACGAGCAAATTGCGGCCGGATATGTTGAATACGACCGAACCATTAAAAAGGTACATATAAATGCCGGTGTCAGGTCGGAATATACCGATGCTCATGTTCAAAATGGCAATGGAGTCGTGCTGTTCGATACCACATACCTGAACTTCTTTCCGAGTCTTTCAATCAGCAGAGGTAACCTGACGTTGAATTACAGCCGGAAAATTAACCGTGTACCGTTTGATTATCTGAATGCAGTGAATGTATACGTGGATTCATTCTCTGTAAGCCAGGGGAACCCTCTGCTGCAACCTACTTTCTATAACTCGGTCGACCTCAATTTTGCCAACCTGGTAAATGTGGGGTATGCGAAGGTTAAGAATGAAGTGCAGCAGTTTTTTATCCAGGACAGTTTGGGCAATCGTACACTGATAACGTTCGACAACGTCAGGTCAATGGACCGGTTTACGGCTTCTCTGACAATCCCGGTGCCATCCAAAAAATTTGTCAGTTATCTCGTTTCGGGATGTAACTACCTCATTTCGCAGGATTCCCGATTCAAAGACAGCGGCGTTAAGGCCAAACCACAATTCTATGTGTATGCCTACGGCGCGTTTAATGTCGGCAAGCTGTTTAAGCTCCAGCTGATCGGGCAGTATGTATCTGCGAGCAGTAACGGTATTTCAACATTAAAATCTTTCGGTAATGTGGATGTCTCCGTAAGCCGCGACTTCCTGAAAGAGAAATTATCCGTAGAGCTATACGGTGGCGACCTTTTCAGAACAACGATTTACAATGGTACCCAATACTCGCAAACGGCACAGGCAGGATTTAAAGTGGTCTCGGATACCCGTTTTGTTCGACTTGCTTTGAAATACAATTTCGGAAGGCTTAAAAATGTGACTTACAAAGTAAACGAACTGGGTAAGGAAGAAACCGATCGTGCTAAAAAAGGCAATTGAAATTGAATCCGACCGGTATCATGCAGAAAGATGGAACTTTTGATAAACTTCCTGAGCTCCTGATCATCTGTCTTGATGCTTAAACTATTTTGACAGTGAAGTACATGCTTCATGTAGAATGAAGATTGATTAAGTAGGCTGAAAAGAACGCCCAACCACGTAATTTTTTAAAAATGCCACACAAGATTTTTGAAGAACAAGTTGTGAAAGACAACGGTCTTCAGAGTGAAACACTGGAAAAACTGCTGAACTACTGGAAAGGGAAACTCGCTGGGTTTGAGACGTTGAATTTACCAACAGATTACCCGCGCCTGCACCGTTCCGGGTACCGGAAGTCAACACATTCCTTTATCTTGGAAGAAGTACTTCCTGAAACACTCGGTGCACTTTCAAAATCGACGGAAACGGGACTTTATAGTGTTTTGTTGAGTGGTTATTACGTGTTGCTGAAGGTGCTTTCTGGACAGTCGGACCTACTGATTGGCACCACTGCGCTTTTGCCACTGCGAATGGAAGTGTTACCGGGTACTGCGATAAAAAATCTGGTTGCTGAGACAGATGAGGTGATCAGGCAGGCGCAAGCCCACCGCGAGCTGCCTTTTGAGCAGCTTTCAGACCTTGTTGCCATGCCGGGTTCGCACCAGTCGTTGTTCGGTGCGACATTCGATTTTCAGGATGACGAACCCGTTGCTGAAAGTCCGGGCGATACGATTTTTTATGATCTTGGCCTCGCCGTGACACACGATGGACAGAGAACCATCTGTACATTCAGTTATGCTTCGGAGCTGTATGCAGCGGACAGTGTTATGCGCATGACGCAACTATACCTGGACATTCTTCGCGCATTTGCTACCAATCCGGATTTATTGGTCGGTGATTTAGAGCTGGTTTCGGAGCAGGAAAAACAACTTCAGCTTGTTAACTGGAACCAAACGGATGTTGTTTACCCTTATGAAAGCACGCTCCAGGAGCTGTTTGAACAACAAGTCATTGCGAATAAAGATAAGGTAGGGGTTGTTCACGGGAATAGTTCGCTTACGTACGGTGAGTTGAACGCGAAAGCGAACCGCCTTGCGCGTACGATCCGCTCTGCGTATAAAAACCACTGCGGCGAAGAACTTGCCACCGGAACTTTTGTTGCACTTTACCTTGGCCGCGGCATCGATACGGTAGTGAGCATGCTTGCTGTTTTAAAGGCAGGGGGCGCTTATGTACCGATCTCACCGGATTACCCGTCGGAGCGTGTGCATTTTATGCTCAATGACACGAAAGCCGGTGTACTGATTGCGCAGAAAGATATCAGCGAATTGGTGAGCGGTCTTGATAACGTACCTGTCGTGTTATCACTTTCGGCAGAAATTTCCGATACGGACACGAGCAACCTCCAGAACATCAACACATCCAACGACTTTGCGTATGTGATCTACACTTCGGGAACCACGGGCCAACCCAAGGGAGTACTTGTTGAGCATGGAGCGGTTGTATCGTTTGCTTACAAGAATGACTACCTCCGTGAACAGGCGCAAAGGGTGGTGAGTCTGTCGCCTTACTCGTTTGACGGATTTGTATTCGATACGTTCTACCCGCTTTTGAGCGGCGGGGCTGTTTACCTTGCAGACAAAGAGCTGCTGCTGAACCCCGAAGAGCTGTGCGGGTATATGTCAGAGCACAAGATCGACACGTTCTTTACCACCACCGCGTTGTTTAACCAGCTAGTGAGGAGCGGCAAACTTCAGGGCACAGGC
>DATGWM010000012.1:0-22475 GCA_035299485.1 Fluviicola sp. | reverse complement strand
ATAGCAGCGAGGTCCACCTCTTCCCATTCCGAACAGAGAAGTTAAGCCCGCTAGCGCTGATGGTACTGCCCTTTTGAGGGTGGGAGAGTAAGTCGATGCCACTTTTAGAAAAGCCGTTCCACAAAAGGAACGGCTTTTTTTGTTGTGTAAAAGTTTCAATTTCTATAACCAACAATCTGAACAGCGAACAAAGCCCGCTAGCGCTGAGGGTACGCGTCCCCCTTAGGCGGATGAGAGCACGTCGACAAGAATCGGCAGATGCCACTTTATACAAACCCTGCCAGAATTCTAGCAGGGATTTTTATTGTGAAATTTCCAGCTCCCTAACAAACTCAACAACAATTCCAGAAGAAGATTTTGGTTTAGAGAAAAAGAACTTATTCTTTCCCCAGGAAACAAAACCGCACAAAAAAGCCCTACTTGAAAAAGTAAGGCTTCTTAAATCAGTTTAAATTTCCTGATTAGAATATTTCTGAATCAGCAAAGTGAAATTTACCTTCAATAGCAGCGTTCTCATCTGAATCAGAACCGTGAACCGCATTGCGGCCTTTCGATTCAGCATAATACTTACGGATTGTTCCTTCAGCAGCTTCTGCCGGGTCAGTTGCTCCGATCAATGCTCTGAAATCTGCAACAGCGTTGTCTTTTTCCAAAATAGCCGCAACGATAGGGCCAGAAGTCATGTACTCCACCAATTCGCCATAAAACGGGCGCTCAGAATGAACTTCGTAGAATTTTTTTGCCTGATCTTCTGATAGACGCGTATACTTCATCGCCTTAATCGAAAAACCAGCTTGAATGATCATATCGATGATTTTGCCCATGTGACCGTTTTCGATCGCATCCGGCTTTAACATGGTGAATGTTCTGTTACCTGACATTGTTCTTTTTTTAGTTGAATTTCACCGCAAAAGTACTCAATTTAAAACGATCCGAAGGGCTATAAAATCAAATTTCCGTTAAAGATTTTATAGATCAGAAATAAAATTACCATCTAAATTTTAGACAAGTCTAAAAAATAGTTATATTTGTCCTGAAAATTAGGCGCATGCAATCAGAAAAGCGACAATTATCTCAAAGCGAAGAAAATTACATCAAAGCAATTTACGCATTGTCAGAAACGTGTGAGGATACGATTTCGACCAACTTACTGGCAGAGCGAATGTCAACAAAGGCGTCGTCTGTAACGGATATGCTGAAAAAACTGACGGATAAAGAGCTCCTTACCTATCAAAAATACCAAGGGTGTGCGCTAACGCCGAAAGGGCGTGCTATTGCGCTATCTATTGTGCGAAAACACCGTTTATGGGAAGTTTTCCTGGTAGACAAACTGCAGTTCGGCTGGGATGAAGTGCACGAAATTGCCGAACAGCTCGAGCACATCCAATCCTCACAGCTCACCAATCGTCTCGAGGCTTTTTTAGGTTACCCGAAAGTCGATCCGCACGGTGACCCGATCCCGAATGATGAAGGTGTTTTTGATACACCAGCCGTGCGTGTTAACCTGGCTTCCTGCGAGACTGGGGCGAAGGGAATCGTGATGGGAGTGGAAGACGGTTCCCCGGAATTCCTGCAATACCTCAATAAGATCGACCTGAAACTGGGTTCAGAAATTGAAATCCTGGAAAAATTGTCGTTCGACGGTTCGCTGCTCATCGCAATGGAAAAACGGACTATCCAGTTTTCACACGTGGTAGCAACCCGAATATTCATTCAACTTTACGCATGAAACAGTTGGTAATCGTTGGTTGTATCGTGACGCTTTTCAGCGGTTGTAAAATCGATGAGAAAAAGCAGCAGGAATTGCATATCGTTTGTTCAACCTCGATTACCAGGGATTGCGTTCAGGAAATTGTGGGCGACGTCTGCGAAGTGAAATCGCTCATGGGGCCCGGAATCGATCCGCATTCTTACAACCCTCGTCCATCGGATGTTTCACTTCTGAACGATGCGACAGTGGTTATCTATAATGGGCTCCATCTCGAAGGAAAAATGGCCCAGCTGTTCCACGATTTGGGCGAACGAAAAACCGTTTTCTGCGTGGCCGATGGAATCAGCAAGAACCGTTTGATCTCTACCGATCCGTCTTCCGGAGCGATTGATCCGCACATTTGGTTTGATACCGAAAGCTGGCTGCAGGGCCTGGAGCAGGTTACCGAAGACCTGTGCAAAGCTTATCCGAAATACAGCACGGGATTCAGAGCGAATTTTAAACGTTTCCGGGAAGAAACAGAACAGCTCACAGTGGAATTAAAAGCTGAAATGCAAACTGTTCCACGAAAACAACGTGTATTGATTACTTCCCACGATGCGTTTCATTATTTCAGCCGTTGTTTTGATATCGAAGTTAGTGCGCTCCAGGGAATTTCCACAACGCAGGAGCCAGGCGTTCAGGATGTCGTGAACCTGGTGAATTTCATTGTGAACCGACGCGTAAAAGCATTGTTTGTAGAACATTCCGTGAGCCCGAAAGCGATCAATACCGTCATGGAATCATGCCAGCGAAAAGGCCATCATGTACGTGTAGGCGGAACGCTTTATTCGGATGCGTTGGGTGACAGCCAGAGCAAAGGAAATACTTATTTGAATATGCTTCGGCACAATGTGCACACAATTATTAAGGGTTTGAAGTAATGGAAAAGCACTGTATATCGGTTGAAAACCTCAGGGTCAATTACCACCAGCAAGTGGCATTGGAATCACTTTCGGTAGAATTGCCTGCGGGAAAAATCACCGGTGTCATCGGGCCAAACGGTTCCGGGAAAACAACCTTTTTGAAAGCAATTTTGGGAATTGTGACTCCGACTACCGGAACCATTCGTTTTTTTGGTCAGTCGCTCGACCAAGTCAGGGAAAAAGTGGCTTATGTGCCGCAACGTGAATCGGTCGACTGGGATTTCCCGATTTCAGTTTACGATGTGGTTTCAATGGGGCGACTGAATCCGAAAAAATGGTGGCAGCGCGTTGGTACAGAAGACCTTCGGATTATCAAGGATGCGCTGGCACAGGTGAATCTCACAGAATTACAGCACCGACAGATCGGTCAGCTGTCAGGCGGTCAACAACAACGTGTTTTCCTGGCGCGGGCTTTGGCACAACAGGCATCACTTATCGTCATGGATGAGCCGTTTGTGGGCGTTGACATTGCTTCGCAGGACGCGATCCTGAAAGTATTACAAAACCTGCGTGACGAAGGAAAATCGATCGTGATCGTACACCACGACCTTTCTACAGTGGCTACTTATTTTGATTATGTGATTCTGCTAAACAATAAGCTGGTGGCCGCCGGTGAAACCAAAGAATTGCTGAAACCCGAAACACTGGCAAAAGCATACGGGCATTCGTTGCTGTTTCAATCAACTTCTTCGGAGTCATGAATTACTTTGCCGATCCGACCATTCAGCGCATGTTCCTCGGAACAATCGTCATTGGTGTAACGGCTTCTGCAGTTGGCGTCTTTGCTTTCCTGCGTAAAAAAGCACTGGTGGGTGATGCCATTTCGCATGCGATCCTTCCCGGAGTGGCAGTGGCGTATTTGGCTACTGAAACACGTGAAACATGGGTATTGATGCTGGGAGCAGTGATTGCCGGTTGGCTCGCAACCCAATTCATGGATACGCTTTCCCGAACCACGAAACTCAAAGCCGATTCGGTTGTAGCAATCGTGCTCAGCATTTTTTTTGCTGTTGGATTGGTGCTGATTTCATGGATCCAGGGAACGGGAAAAGATGCGCAGGCAGGGCTCAGTGATTTTCTTTTCGGGAAAATTGCTGCGATTTCCACACAGGACATTTACGCTTTCGCTGTGTTGGCTGTATTCCTGCTTTTACTCCTTTTCTGGAAATACAAGACTTTTTATTTCCTGGCGTTTAATGCCGAGTATTTGAAAGTACGCGGTTTTTCGATCCGCTGGAACGATTTGCTGATCTCAACGGCTTCTATCCTGGCGATCGCTATGGGGATCCAGGCGGTGGGGGTCGTGTTGATGTCGGCATTGCTGATCATCCCGGTTGCCGGTGCACGAATGCTTACGTTTCGCATTTTACCGCTGTTGGCAATATCGGTCTTGTTTGGTGTTGTGGGAGCAGTCGGTGGAGCATTCAGCTCGACTTTGGCGCCCAATATGCCAACGGGGCCATGGATAATTGTTGTTTTATTTTTTATCGTGGTGGTGTGTTTTGTGATTCGCTATTTTTCCGAGAGAACAAAACGAACGACCATTTCTAAAACGCAGCGCCATGATGGGTAACTGGCTGATTATAATGACCGCAATACTGGTAGCGTTACCGGCTTCGTTACTGGGTGTTTTTCTCATGATGCGGAAAATGGTCATGGTCGGTGATGCCATTTCACATGCCGTTTTGCCGGGAATCGTGGTAGCTTACCTGTTGACAGATAGCCGCGATTCGTTCCCGATGTTGCTTGGTGCTGCCGTGATGGGTGTTTTGACAACCGTTTTCATCGATTTTCTCAACCGTAGAATCCGCATTCAGCAAGATGCAGCCATTGGAACGGCATTTACTTTTTTATTCGCGTTAGGTGTATTGCTCATTGCATTTTTTGCCGGAACCAATACCGATCTCGACCAGGAATGTGTACTTTATGGTGATCTGGAAACTTCCTTCCTTGACCAGCGAATCTGGAACGGCTATTTGGTAGGAACGGGGGCGATCTTCCAATTATTGCCGCTCAACCTGCTTGTATTGATCGTTATAATCGTTGCGTTACGTCCGTTGACTGTATGGGCATTTAACAGCGACTTTGGCCAACTGCTTGGAATGAAAACCGGGAGGTGGCAATTACTGGTCATGTCGCTGGTAAGTATCCATGCCGTTTTCAGTTTTGAAAGCGTTGGAGCGATCATGGTGGTGGGCATGTTGGTCCTCCCTGCGGCGGCGGCGTATTTAATTTCGAATAAATTACCATTTGTTTTGATACTTTCTGCAAGCATAGGAATACTAGGATGCATTGCTGGATTTTTCGTTGCACTTTGGTTAAATGTTTCGATTGCCCCTACAATTGTTTCGATCTGCGGACTATTCTTCACGATGACCTGGTTTATCCAATGGTTGAGAAAGGAACGGAAAACACTCAGTACCGGTTCAGTTAACAATTAGGAACCCAATTCCTTTCAATTTTATTGCATTTTTTTAACACGAAAACACTTGCGTTTCCTGAAATCCGTCTTACCTTTGTAAGACAAAACACAATTCATAGTTGTTGTTTTTGGGTTTTATAGTTTTAGCATGGTTTAGCAAAAAGAGGAGTGAGTTACACAGAATTTACTCCTCTTTTTGTTTTTTAGCTAATTTGCTGCAGACCTTCAAATTCCATGAATCAGCTTAAAGTAATCTCTACCCGTAATTTTGCAATATCACGAATTTGCCATTTAGCAATTTCGTAAAATTACGAAGAGCGCCCGTGGTTGCTGGGTTGCGGTTGTTTTTGTTCGGCCCGCAGCAACAATTTCGAATATGATCCGAAAAACATATCCTGTTTGACAAAACGGTACACACAATAAATACACACCAACCCGGTGAATCAATTTATTTGTTCATCAATCGCAACCGAATTTGCAATCTATGCTTTTTATATTGCTTTTTTTCCGTTTATTTGGCAAACAACTTTTGATCGATGAAGAAATACTACTCCATTCTCGTTTTGGCACTTTTAACGGCCGGCTCTATCCAGGCTCAAACACAAAGTGTTGCATTTCCAACTGTAGGTAAAGGTGTTGCCACTCCTTTTGTGACTGATTACCATTCCTTGGGAATCAATGTTTCCGGACTAGGCTGGGGAACGGGTTACACCGGCAAACGATTTACAATGGGGTCGAGTGAATTCGGATTCGGGATCTACAGCGATTCACTGACTTCCGATAAGTTGAAAAACCTGACAAAACTCCTGTATTCTCAAGCTACAAATAAGGAAAAAGAGCCGATTGATTACCAAAAGCAATTGGAAGCAGCAGGTGACTACGCTCAGGCAGGGATTTCAATTTTCCTTGATTTTAACTGGGCTGGTTTTTCTTACCAGGATGAAAAATTCGGGGGAATAGCGTTCAATGTTCGTGAAAACTACCAATGGTACTCGAAACTAAACGAACAAACGACCGACATTCTGTTCAGGGGGAAGTTGTCTTCATACTTTGATTCTTTGACCGTTGTTTTCGGAACAGATACCACAACGATTGCCAATGATCCGAGCTTATCGAGCGATACACTGGATGCAGCGATCAGCGGAAGCATCGGGATTCCGTTGAAATTGAGCGAGATTACCAACGGCTCCAACATTCGCATGGTATGGAACCGCTCCTATAATTTCGGTTATGGTAGAAAGTTGTTCGGAACCGATTCAACCTTTGCTCTTTACGCCGGAATAGGCGGGCGCTTTATACAGTCAATGGCGATGTTCGACCTTTCATCGGATGAAAACGGGTTGGTATTGCATTCTTCGCTTACACCTGCGTTTGATGTCGATTACGGGAATGTTTCAGGAGCGAATGTCCTGACTGGCAGCGGTGGTATTCCAAAGGCAGTTGGTAATGGCTACGGACTCGATTTCGGTTTGAGCGCCATGCTGTTCGGTAAACTGAAAATCGCTGCGGCCATCAACAACATCGGATCAGTGACATACAAGAGCAACGTGTATTCGGTGAAAGATACCTTGTTCGGAAACTTTAGCCTGAACGGTTTGGACCAGGCAAATATTACCAGTTCGGTGAATCAAATGCTGCGTGAAAACGGAATCTTGACGCTGAGGGGCGAAGAGAAATACAAAATGACGAATGCTGCCGACTTCCGCTTCGGAGCAAGCTTTGAGCCGATGAAGCTTCTGCGTGTCGGGTTCGACATGGTAGCGCCGTTCAATAAAGAAAATCCTGGGTCTTTACAAAACGCTATTTTCTCTCTTGGCGGTGATATCCGTCCGGTGAAATGGCTGCAACTGAGCGCTGGTTACTATGGCGGCGGAATTTACAAAAGCAACATTCCTGTGGGGGTTACTTTTATCCTGAAAGAAGGTGCTTACGAATGCGGAATTGCTTCACGTGATGCGTTGACATTCTTTACCAAGAAATCCAACAGCGTTTCTACGGCATTCGGTTTCGCACGCTTCCGTTTCTAAGCAAAAGCAAAGGCGCAAAGTTCTCACAGTTTAACCTGTTTTCCGGGTTATAGCATTCTGTTGTTTGATGTTTATGGCGAGTCCGTTAGGTGAGCTAAAATCCTTCCATCTGTGGGGAAACAAAACCTGTCGTCGACTAGTGGATGAATAATATTTTCAAAAAATTATTCTGTGGAATTTAGTTCTCCAAAGACTGAAACACCAGCTTCAATTCGCTCAGGATTAATGCCGTTGCACCCCAGATTTTGACTTCACCCAGCGCAAAGTGCGGCACATCCTTGAGGGTTATTCCGTTTTTGAGCGGAATGGAATGGTATTCGATCGCACTTTCGTTCAACAGATCATCGATGGCAAGTGCATAAACGGCTGCTACTTCGCGTTCCGAAACGGCAAATTGATTGTGTGGCGTCTTCCAATAGAAAATATGTGGTTCGATGATAAACGAGCTAACCACCGTAAACACATCGCTCAGTTTGCCGATATAATCCAGTTCTGCTTTTGTGACGCCGATTTCTTCCTCACATTCACGCAAAGCCGTAGCAATAAGCGATTCATCCGTTTGCTCCCATTTCCCGCCCGGAAAGGCAACCTGGCCGCTGTGTGTGCCATCGTATTCCGCGCGACGGATCGCAATGAACTGAAGCGTACCGTCGGTTTCAAAAAGTAAAATAGCCACGGAAGACATGCGCGCATCCGAAGTGTCGTATTGGTCATTGACTTTCGCACCCTTGCGCGGATACATTAGAGCATGCGCTGCAGCCCCGGGAAGCGGTTCCTGGAGACGTTTAGACAATAAATCAATCGTTGGGGTCATTTGTGGCGGACAGATGCCAGGAGGCGTTCAAAATCATCATAAACATAATCCATCATCTCGCGCTTTGAAATGAACTGGAAAATGTAATATTCCTTTCGCACTTTCAACGTGGCCATCGCATAATACACATCATCCGAATAAGAAGAATTCCTCCCCGAGAGTGTTTGCGTAACTCCTTTGAATTTGATGTTTTTCTTCGTGTCCTTTTTAAATGAAATGCTGGCGTTGGTCAGTGATTCATAGCGACGATCGGCATAGGCATCGTGAAAGCTGTTCAGTAAATCGTCATCAACCAGGTAATAATCTTCCATGAGCTCCGATTCCAGGTCGTCTTCCGTAAAACGTTCAACAGTGAAAATAATGCCCAATGCATAATCACGTCTGTTCAGCGCCGAAGATTTGTAACAATGGCGGTTTCCGTAATCGATATCAAACGATTTAGGCATTTTGAACCGGATGTTTTTATACCCTTGTTTTTTGAATTCGCTGAAATTGTAATCGTTTTCGCGAAAGGCCTTCAGGGTATCTTCTGCTTCTTCATTATCCGCCGGACAAGCCGTCAGCAAAGGCAGAAGGATGATCATGACGATTAGACGCTTCATAGTGCCAATTTACAAGTAAAATTTAAAACGGAACGCCTATCGGAAGTGAAAAGCACAAAAAAAGCTGCCAACCAAAGGAAGACAGCTTTTCGTTGATTCAATCGAATCTTAAATATCGATGTTTGCGTATTTCGCGTTTTTCTCAATAAACTCGCGGCGTGGCGGAACTTCATCTCCCATCAGCATCGAGAAGATCTGGTCACACTCTGCAGCGTTTTCAATCGTTACCTGGCGCAATGTACGGTGCTCAGGGTTCATGGTTGTGTCCCAGAGCTGTTCTGCGTTCATCTCACCCAAACCTTTGTAACGCTGAACGTTGACGGATGATTCGGCACCACTGCCTTTCAATTCCTGGATCAAACGATCGCGCTGATCTTCATTCCAGGCATACTCGGCTTTCTGGCCTTTTTTCACCTGGTAAAGCGGTGGAGTTGCGATGTAGATGTAACCGTTTTCGATCAGCTCTTTCATGTAGCGGAAGAAGAACGTCAGGATCAGTGTTTCGATGTGCGAACCGTCGACGTCGGCATCACACATGATGATGATCTTGTGGTAACGCAGTTTTTCCAGGTTCAGGGCTTTCGAATCGTCCTCGGTTCCAACGCGCACACCCAAAGCGGTGTACATATTCTTAATCTCTTCGTTTTCAAAGATCTTGTGTTGCATTGCTTTTTCCACGTTCAGGATCTTACCACGCAATGGCATGATCGCCTGGAAGTGACGGTCACGGCCCTGTTTCGCTGTTCCACCCGCCGAATCTCCCTCGACGAAGTAAATCTCACACAAGGCAGGATCTTTCTCCGAGCAGTCGGCCAGTTTACCCGGCAAGCCCGAACCAGACATCACGTTTTTACGCTGAACCATTTCACGCGCCTTGCGGGCAGCGTGACGGGCACGCGCAGCCAACACAACTTTCTCCACGATCAAACGGGCTTCGGCAGGATGCTCTTCCAGGTAAATGGCAAGCATTTCCGAAACGCCCTGCGAAACAGGAGCTGTTACCTCGCGGTTACCTAATTTCGTTTTGGTCTGGCCCTCGAACTGTGGCTCCTGCACTTTTACCGAAACCACTGCTGTCAATCCTTCACGGAAGTCATCACCATCGATTTCGATTTTTTCTTTTGCAAGGATCCCGCTATCGGTAGCGTATTTTTTCAGGGTATTCGTCAAACCACGACGGAAACCCGAAAGGTGTGTACCTCCTTCGTGTGTATTGATATTGTTGACGTAAGCCTGGATGTTTTCGGTATACGAAGTATTGTACGTCAATGCCACTTCCACCGGAATGCCTTCGCGTTCACCTTCGAAATAGATCACGTCCGGGATCAATGGTTCACGGTTGCGGTCAAGGTACTGGGCGAATTCACGCAAACCACCTTCCGAGAAGAAGATATCCTGGCGTGCGTTACCGTTTTCATCCAAATCGCGCAAATCAAACAGGGTGATGGTAATTCCCTTGTTGAGGAAAGCCAATTCACGCATACGTGCGGCTAAAGTATCGTAGTTGTATTCGGTATTTTCGAAGATCGTTCCGTCAGGCTTGAAGGTAACTTCTGTCCCGGTTCGGTCGGAAACCCCGATTTCTTTTACATCATATAACGGTTTCCCGATGTTGTATTCCTGCTGGAAAATTTTCCCTTCGCGGTGTACAACTGCACTCAAATGTGTTGAAAGGGCATTCACACACGAAACACCCACACCGTGCAAACCTCCGGAAACCTTGTAGGTGTCTTTATCGAATTTACCACCGGCATGAAGCACCGTCATTACAATTTCAAGTGCCGATTTACCTTCTTTTGTGTTGATTCCCGTAGGAATACCACGACCGTTATCTACTACCTTGATTGAATTATCGGTATTGATCGTAACCGAAATCGTGTCACAGTAGCCGGCCAAGGCCTCATCGATCGAGTTGTCAACGACCTCGTAAACCAGGTGGTGTAAACCTTTGATTCCAACGTCTCCGATATACATCGCCGGACGTTTACGAACCGCTTCCAATCCTTCAAGGACCTGTATGTTATCTGCTGAATAATCCTGTACTTTTTTGTCTTCGCTCATAAAGTTCAATAGAATTTTAGGCCCGCTTTAGCAGGCAGAACAAATATAGCCAAAAGCCAAGGTTTATCGGTTAGAAATAAAAGCTGAAGCGCCTGTATTTATTAACAAAATATCAACGTTTCACTAATCTTTTGATTCGATCCATGAAATGATGCTTGCATCGCCAGGGAGGGTTTTCGGAGGCACAACACGCACCAGTTTTCCGTCGGTCCCAATGAGGTATTTCTGGAAGTTCCACTGCACCTCGCTGTCCTCCAACCCGTTCTGGCTTTTTTGGGTCAAAAACTTATAAACCGGCGCCATGTCTTTCCCTTTTACGGAGATTTTGCTCATCATCGGGAACGTAACACCGTAGTTTTTTTTACAGAACGAAGCGATCTCTTCATTGTTACCCGGCTCCTGTCCCAAAAAATTATTGGCCGGAAAACCGATGATTACAAAATCCTGGTCTTTGTACTTTTCGTAAACCGCTTGCAGTTGTTCATATTGCGGTGTCAGGCCGCATTCGGAAGCCGTGTTTACGACCATTATTTTCTTTCCTTTCAGCGAAGCAAAGTCAAACTCCCCGTTGTTGATGTCTGTAACCTTGAATTCGAAAATCGTTTTAACTGCAGGTTGTGCGTCGGAAGCAGCGGAGGGGGCTTCAACTACTTCGGCAGAAGCAGTTGCTGAATCGGTTTCGGTAGATTTTGAAGTAAGCGTGCAGCCTACAGCCAGAAGTGTAAATAAAACAAAAGCAGGCAGATGTTTCATAAGTTGTGCGTGAACCATGTGACGAATGAGTAAATTTCCAGTTAAAGATACGGAGTATAAACAGTTGCGGATGTAAAAAGTTGAAGAGAAAAGCAACTTTTTGTGCGCAATTACGAATAGTAGGATATGAAGTGGATATTCGTATGGATCGGGTTGTTGACGACGCAGCTTAGCGTTGCCCAAACAACGTTGAAAGGAACGTGGCAGGGGTTGATGATCCGCGACGGACAAACCTACGATCAAGCGTCGATCATTTACTTCGATTTTAACGATGCGGGAGAATTTATCGGGAAAAGCCGCGAGGAAGTAACGGGCAAAGACGCCTTCGTAGTGAAAAAGCTCAAAGGTGAAAAAAAGGCGGGAAGCGTACAGCTGAAGCAGTTTGTGGTCGATAAGAAGAAAGACGCATCGGGAGTGAAGTGGTGCAATTTCGAAACAACCCTTACGTTCATCGATTCGACCGGTTATTTGCAGGGAACTTACAAAAGCAGTGAGTGCCGCGGTTATACCGGGAAGATCATTTGCTTTAGATCAAGTTTGCCGCTGTCAATGGAGCCAACTGTCAAAGAAGTACAGTCTTGGCGTCCGATCTTTGTGGATGATCTGAAAAAGGGGAGAAAAGCGCCCGAGATCCGTGACCTGGAACGAAAGAATTTTAAATTCCAGCCGATTTACTTCGATTATGACAAAGCGGAGATCAAAGCTGAATACAAAAATTTCCTGATCTCGCTGCTCAAGGTTGTCAACGGTCATTCTGATCTTCGTATCAAGGTTGTCGGTTATACCGATTCTGATGGTTCGGATGCCTACAATATTGATCTTTCCAAACGACGTGCCCAGGCGATCATTGATTTTTTCGTTGCCCTGGGATTGTCGCGCGATCGCATTGAAATTGACTTCAAAGGCGAGGCAGACCCGGTTGGCGACAACTCAACCAACGAAGGCAAGCAGCTCAATCGCCGCGTTGATTTTTCCTTTATCTGAAGTTAGTCGATGACTTCGTAATTGCTGAATTGGCCTTCACTGACAATTTTGTTGACTCGTGGTTGAATAAACCAGACACCCACCGGGAAAAACCAGATCAGGAAAAAATCACCGATGTAATCCGAAAAATGTGCTTCCCGCTGCAACTCTGCGCTTACCAGTGTTTTGGCAATGAAATAAAGCGTGTAAAAAATGCAGAACATCGAGAAGAAGTGCATCAGGAATGCGAGGATGAACAACGGAATTGCCCAGAGAATGTCGGATGGATCGCCGTTATCAGACGGTTCGATTTGTGTGGTGATGATAATAATCGTCGACATAAATACGGCGAAGTAAATCCATGGTATAAAAAAGAAAACCTTAAAGCGCTTCACGCGCAGTTTTCGCATGTCGGGATGCATATAAGATTGTAATCCTGTAGCCATCGACCACATCCAGTAGAGCTGGACCACAGCTCCAAACAATCCGATTAACGGGAAAACAATCATGATGGGAATAAAGGTTGCCGGTTCCGGTTCGCGTTGGCTAACGGCCATGAAAATCGTACCGATCATCGCGATCATCATGCCTGCGAACGGAATCCCGAAAACGAGGATAAACAGTTTCCAGTGCGGCATTTTCAGAATTTTTGGTGTCATAGTGTAGGGGTAAAAAAAGTCCTGAAATGAAAAATCCCCCGTAAGCCGATGCGAACGAGGGATTCTGAATATTATAAGCGAATTACTTGATGAAAGACAACGCAGCGTTATCTTCGTACTTCAAGAACTCACGGTCTTTAGCAGCTTTTGCTTTCAAAGAACCATCTTTAGCGATAGCGCTCTTCAGGTTGCTAACCACTGCATCCAATTTATCTTCACGTGCAGCAGCAACCGCTTTCAGGTAGTAACCTTGAGCGCTTTCTTTGTCTGCAGAAGCATCGATTGTTTTAGTAGCTGCATCAGCACTTCCGTTCAATAATTGAGCAAGCGCTTTGTTGAATGAAGCATCAGAACCGAAGTTAGATACTGCATCAGCATACTTAGCGTTTTGGATCGCGATGATTCCTTTGTTGTAGCTAACTTCCTGACCAGCACCGTTTGCCTGTCCGAACAATTGAGCAGCTTTCGCACGGTCACCGTTTACTCCTGCAACAGCACCAAGGTTGTTTTTAGAGATAGGGTTGTCTTTCTTACCGTTAGCTTTCTCAAACTGAGCTTTTGCTTCGTTGAATTTACCTTGTTTGTACAAAGCAACACCAACGTTGTTAGCAGCTCTCCAGTCAGATGGATCCTTGATTTCAGCTTCTTTGTAAAGACGCAGTTTTTCGTTCAGGTCATCTGTCAAGGTAGCAGTGAACAACAATTCTTCCAATGTCAGTTTTTGTGGCTCAGCTTTAGAGATTGTTTTCAATTCTTCATCAGAGTAACCTGTCAGATCGTAAACAACTTTGATCTCAGCACGACGCAATTTAGGGAAGATAGTTTTGTCTAACTCAGTAAATGATTTACCAAGGTTACGCATTTCGGTTTCACGTGTTGCAGGGTCAGGATACATTTTCAAAACGCGAAGGATCAAATCTTTGTCCTCTTGTTTCATAGTTGTATTCTTAGCCAATTCAGCTTCGAAACCAGCGAAGTCTTCTCCTTTACCTGCAAGGTTGTAAACTTCCGTTTGTGCTTTATCGTTTTTCGCTTTTTTCGCTACTTCGATAGAAGCTGCTTTTGCAGAAGTTGAACGATCGTTAGACAATGTGTTGTTTTTGTCTTCCTCACCTTCAGGAGATGCAAAACCTGTAATGTTGATTGATTTGATCGCGATTTTAGGGTTTGACTGAGCAGCAGTCAACCATGCACCGAAATCCACGATGTCTTTATCTTTGAACTCAATTGGTTTCACGATTGATTTACCTTTATCGTAATTGAATTGAGCGGTGTATCCTTGCTCAGTAACACGCTTGAACTCGTCTTTTGCGAAAATTACTTTAAAGTCTTTGTTTACCCAGTACGGAGTGATAATTGTTCCTTTGGCAATTTCCATATCCTGGAACTTGTCTTTTTTCTCTTTACCACCTTTGTAAACCTTACCGGTTACTTTAAGTTCTGTGTATTCGTACTCAGGTTTGTAAGCTACAACGTCTGTGTAGACCATTGTTCCACCTGGCTTGTATTGGATAACGGTTCCGTTTCCAGTTGCTTTTTCTCCCTGAACAGTTACTGTTTTCAGGGCTGTGCTTCCCAACATAGGTGTGATTTCAGCAGATGCCTTCTTCTTGATACCTTTTTCAGGGAACTTCACTTCAACTTTTACACGTACACTGTCAGCGTGCATCTCAAGCGGGGAAGGAGTCACTTTGTACTCCAAATCCTTCAAGAGGTCACAACTAGTAACAAGCGAACCAGCTACCGCTATAAAAGCCAAACCTTTGATACTTTGCTTTTTCATTATTCAATTGTTAGTTTCTACCTTAAAATAAATTACGTGCAATATTAAACAATTTTTTGTTACTCCAAATCGTTTAATTACAATTAATGATTGATGGATAACGGTTTAGCGTGGATAAACACCTTGCTTTCATCGATGCAGTTGTTTAAAAGTTCGGAAAGCCGCAAATGCTTAACCGGGTGGATGTGGCTTGGAATCAATTCATTCAGCGGCTCCAGTACAAACCTTCTTTCGTGCATTCGCGGGTGGGGAACTTCTAATTGCTCACTGTTGATAACTTCTTGTCCGAACAGCAATAAATCGAGGTCAATCGTGCGTGAAGCATAACGCTCCGTTTCCGTTCTTACCCTTCCCAATTGCGTTTCTACCGATAATAAAACTGCCAGTAAATCTGCCGCTTTCCCGGTCCATTTAATGCCGATTACCGCGTTAAGGAACAGGTCGGGTGAGTCGAACCCCCAGGGCTCGGTTTCAACCACACTTGAAACGGCAACAGGACGGATGCCCGGGTGCGCCAAAAGTGCGTCCACCGCTGCCTGCAGATACGCCAGGCGGTCGCCCGTATTGCTGCCAATGCCTATCCAGGCTTCTGTTTCCATATCCATGCAACAAATTTAATCGAAAAGCTGCGATTGTAGCGGATGTCGCACCGGTTGAAAAGCACTTACCACTCATACTGAAATCCTGCCTTTTTTCAGTCGCATGGTTGTTCTGTACGTAGTTCGGTGAAGTCCCGCAGTATTCGGATTATATTTGCTGTGTAAAACTGAATCATTATGACAGAGAAAAAAGTTTCTTTCTGGCGCATTTTCTGGCCCTCACTTGTGGCCGTACTGGTTGTTTCACTCATCGGGTGGATCATCACCTTTTCGGTAATCGGCGGTATGTTTGGGGATGCGCCCGAAACAAAAGATAAAACAGTGCTTCACCTGACCCTTTCGGGCGAAATCGGGGAATCTTCCGATGCTTCGCTCAACGGACCGTCTTTCAGCATCAACAAAGTAACAGGACTGAGCGACTTGCTGCTCGGCTTCGAAAAGGCGGCTGAAGACGATGATGTGAAAGGAATTTTCATCGACCTGCAATCGGTGCAATGCGGTTATGCGACCGCCCAGGAATTGCGCGATGCGATTCATCGTTTCCGGAAATCAGGCAAATTTGTGATTGCCTACCTGAGTGGTGAGGCGGTGACGCAAAAGCAATACTATATCAGCTCTGCAGCCGATAAAGTGTATGGTTTCCCGACCTCGGCAATGGAATTCATGGGCTTGGGTACCGAGATGACTTATTTCAAGCGCACGTTCGATAAAATGGGTGTTGAAATGCAGGTTGTCCGCGGATCGAATAACGATTTCAAAAGTGCTGTTGAGCCATTTTTCCGCGAGAACATGAGTGATTCAAGCCGTTTGCAGACAGAGCGCCTGTTGGGCTCAATCTGGAAGGATATCCGCGTGAAAATTGCCAAAGACCGGAAGGTTTCCGTTGAAAAGCTGAATGAGATTGCCGAAAATCTCAAAATCAAGCGTGTGGAGGATGCATTGCAGTATAAACTCATTGATGGCATTAAGTACCGAGACGAAGTGATCGAGATTGTTCGGAAAAAAGCCGGGGGAAAGGCAGAAATGACCAACCTCATGGCGTTTGAAAAATACGCAAAAAACAAGTTCAAGAACGATCAGTTGATTCGTGGCGGGAAAAAAGGCAATGCCAATATTGCGGTGATTGTGGCTGAAGGTGGTATTACGGTTGATGGCGATGAAATGACGTCGCAAAATATCTGCAGGTATTTCCGTGAAGCGCGTGAAATGAAATCGATCAAGACAGTGGTGTTTCGCATAAACAGTCCGGGTGGAAGCGCGCTCGCATCGGAAGAGATCTGGCGCGAAGTGATGCTGACTGCCAAAAAGAAAAAAGTAGTGGTTTCCATGGGCGATGTGGCTGCTTCCGGTGGTTATTACATCGCCACGCCGGCGAGTACCATTTTCGCTGAACCGACCACCATTACCGGATCGATCGGGGTGTTCGGAGTGATTCCGTTTACAGGCAAGCTCTTCGAGGAAAGCTTCGGAATTACGTTCGACCGTGCGCAAACCAACTCGCATGCCGTTTTGTCGACCAATCGCAAGCTGACCGAAGAGGAAATGAAAACCATCCAGGGCGAAATTGACCAGATCTACGCACAGTTTAAGAAACGTGTGGCCGATGGACGTGGATTGACCCAAAAACAAGTTGAAGTGTTGGCCCGTGGCCGTGTTTGGACCGGGACAGATGCTTTGAAACACGGTTTGGTGGATAAGATCGGCGGACTTTCGGATGCAATTGCCTATGCTCAGAAAAAAGCCGGCATTTCGGATGCGAAGATCAAATACTGGCCGGAAGTGAAGGAAGATCCGGTGGCTGAATTGCTGGAACAATTGAGCGAAGAAGAAAGTGTTCGTGCGAACCTGAAACAAGCGCAGCTTCCTGAAATAGTGACCGATTCTTACGAAAAACTGCGTCAGCTGGACCAGATGACAGGCATCCAGATGCGTCTGCCGTTTGAACTTGAGATCCGTTAAGGGTAAATCCTGCTAAAGTATTTAAGAAAGCATCCACCTTGGGCGGATGCTTTTTTTTGTTTCCACATAGGTTAGAAGCGTCTCGTTTTTTTTCACGAGTTCGCGTCCGTTAGGCGCGTCAGCCGTAGCTGATGAATTCGTGGCAGCCCCCTTTTAGATTCTTCGCATTAAGGCAACTGAGGTGAAGATTGTTAGTAGCAATTTTGGTGGGGGAGAATACTGTTACCCCGAAAAATGTAATTTTGCCGCATGATCCAGTACAACGTTTCGCTCCAGCCTTACAATACTTTTGGAATTGATGTTTCGGCAGCTGCTTTTGCGCACTTTTCAACGATTGCGGAGTTAGAGGCCGTTTTACAGGAAAACAATGGAAAACTACCGTTGTTTATTTTGGGTGGAGGGAGCAATATTCTGTTCACCAAACCGGTCAATGCGCTGGTGCTGAAAAACGAACTGAAAGGTTTCGAGCATCTTCATGAAACGGAAGATACGATCGATATTCGTGTAGGAGCCGGTGAAGAATGGCATACCTTTGTGCGGTATTGTGTAGAAAGAGGATGGGGAGGCGTTGAAAACCTGAGCCTGATCCCGGGAAGTGTTGGTGCAAGCCCGATGCAGAACATTGGTGCTTACGGTGCTGAAATCAAGGATTGTTTTGTTGAATTGACGGCTTTCCACATCGAAAAGCGTGAACTGCATACGTTTTCCGCAGCAGATTGTGCGTTCGGTTACCGCGAAAGTGTTTTCAAACGTGGGTTGAAAGGGCAATATATCATCGCTTCGGTAACGTACCGCTTGCAAAAACATCCGAAGTTCAACACTGCTTACGGTGCAATTCAGTCGGAACTGGAGTCGATGAACGTGACGGAGTTGTCTGTAGCAGCGATCAGCCAGGCAGTGATGAATATTCGCAACAGCAAACTACCCAACCCGAAGGAACTGGGCAATGCGGGAAGCTTTTTCAAGAATCCTGTTGTGGAAGCAAGTGTCGTTGATGCGTTGAAGGAACGTTTTCCGGAAGTTCCCCATTATCCGCAACCGGATGGAACGGTAAAACTGGCTGCGGGCTGGCTCATCGAACAAGCAGGCTGGAAGGGAAGGCGTATCGGCAATTGTGGGGTACATGCGCGCCAGGCCCTGGTACTCGTTAATTACGGCGGAGCTACCGGTGATGAAATTTATGCGCTGTCGCAAGCTGTCTTAGACGATGTTCAGCAGCAGTTCGGCGTTCTTCTTGAGCGGGAGGTAAACATTCTTTAGGAGAAAAAACAGGTTCGTTCCTGGTGCGTTTGAACACAGTTTTTTTGTTGGGATCGACGCGTTTTGTTCCATCTTCGAAACCACCTCTCATCATTTTATACCAAATCGTTTTAGTTAAAAAGATCCGCTTTTTGGTTCCGGCCTATTTTCTGCAACACTTTTTAACAGTTTTGCCCTCCAAATGAATAAATGGCCCTTCCGGCCGACTGTTTTATTATGCGTGCTGAATAAATCAGGTTTTTTGGTGAATATATTGTTATGCATGCAGAATGGTTCGCATTAGTCTTAACGCGTTGATTTTCTTATGATTTATCCCTCTTTCCAGTCCTGGGGCCAGGATGTTGGAAATCTTAACATTTTTGGTAATAACACCCGTTTGGCGTAACTTCTAGGTACTCTGACAGTGGTAGTCAGAAGAGGCGTTCATTTAAATTCAGGTGTTATGAAAAAGGTTACTTTGATCGTGTGTCTTTTAGCAAGCGCACACCTCACATTTGGACAATTAGCACAAACATTGATTCAGCAAAAATCGGACTGTGCAGCCGTCACGCAACGCATTATGGAACAAACGTTCTCTGTCGAGCGCCAATTGGAGCTTGAAAACTCTCCTGAAGAACTGGCATGCTTAAATTACATCTGCGCGCAGTCGTATGAATTTGAAAAGGGCCAGACTATTTTACGATCACAAAAAGCATTATTCAATATTGAAGCCTACAAGCATCTGCGTCGGGTAGATCAGCGTGTAACCGTTTACGATGATCATTCCGGTTTGACTGTGATTCTTTATTCCTGGAATGAAATGGAAACGGCATTAAGTGACATCAAAGCATCTTACCGATTGGTCAGCAGCAAATAATTGTATAAATTTAAACGAAAGGTTGTTTAAAAAACAACAATTCATCCATTTGTTAATATAACAACAAATGGATGAATGATTCTTTGCGAAGGGTAAATCCGGCCTGGATTTACCCTAAATCGTTTTTGTGATGATCAAAACTGTTTTCTTGTCGAACATTGATTGAATGGAGTTTTCTTATTTGCGGTTAAAGTGTTCGCTGTGAGCATTTTTTAACACTCATGCGTGCATACTTTGTTAGAATACATACGTCTAAGTGTTAAATTTGAAACGCTAAAACTAACAAAAATGAAGGGATTGATTTTATTCATAACTTTATTTGGTACGTCTTCACTTTACGGGCAAATGAGCGAAAAACCAGTTCATTATACCTTTAAAATAGCGGGGATCACCAATGAAACCAATGCTAAAAACCTAAACATCGAAATCAAAGACTACTTTGATAAAGCCCCGGTTTTTAATGACGAAACCGATGAGTTTAAAGTGACCTCACATGTTTTGATCAGCAAGGAACAGTTTGCAGAGCGCATGACCGCCAAAGGTTTGAATGTAGAGCTGTACGAGCAATCTGTTGAAACAGGTAACGCAACCACCAAACACTAAGTCCATGAAAAAAATTATTTTGCTTTTAGGCCTTAGTGTTTCGTTGTTTTCTCATGCTCAAAATTCGTGTAGTGGAGCTGTCAATATTACAGGACTTCCAACGGTTGTCGGTAATCAAGGCTGTGTGAGTGCTACTACAAGTGATGGTACGCTAAGTACAGTAAACGGTACAACTTCCGGTGGATGCGGTACTGTTGTTGAAGAATACTGGTGGAGTTTCACTGTCGGTGCGGGTACACCAATTTATCAAATCGATTTGAACAATGGGACCGCAAACAGAAACATTGGTTTTCAACTGCTTTCTGGGTCAACTACATGTTCAACAACTGCGTTTGTAGGTACGATGGTTACTTGCCAGAATGCTACAGGCAACGGAGGTAACGAGACGTTCACAACTGCCGGCCTGGCTGCAGGAACGTATTATATACGCGTGTTATCCTACCAAACGCAGGACGTACCTTTTGATTTGTGTTTTACGCTTTTAGCTCCACCACCGGCAAACGACAACCCATGTGGTGCAATTCCGGTTGCTGTTGGAGCAAACGGGGTATGTACACCGGCAACCGCGTCCAACGTGGGAGCTACAGCAACTTCAGGCGTTGCGGTACCAAGTTGTTCCAATTATACCGGAGGTGACGTTTGGTATTCAGTGACTGTTCCGGCATCGGGTGTCATCACTTTTGCAACGGATTACGCTTCTCCTTCAACCATTACGGATAACGGATTGGCGGTCTACTCGGGGACATGCAGTTCATTGACCCAAATTGGGTGTGATGACGACAGTGGAAACGGTTTGATGGCCAGTTTGCAATTGAGCGGATTAACTCCGGGAGCGACCCTTTGGGTGCGTGTTTGGGAATACGGAAACGATGTTTCAGGAACATTTACAATGTGTTTCAGCGAGCCGTTGCCTTCCGATTCCAACCAGGATTGTAATACAGCCAATCAATTGTGTTCGGATGCGACGCTCAATGGTGCAAGTGATGGGGCGGGAACAATAACCGATTTGAGCGCTTCCAACCAAGGTTGCTTATACGGTGAAAACGAGGCCAACTGGTATTTTATGGTGGTTACAACTGCCGGATTATTGGAATTTAGCCTTTCCCCAAACAACGGATCGGATGACTATGACTTTGCGGTCTGGAGATATCCTGGTGGAGTGGGACAGACGTGTCCGCCAAGTGCGGCACCGACAAGATGTTCATTCGCGGCAGGTTCGGGTTTGGGCGGAAGCTACAATACAGGTCTGGGATCGGGAGCTGTTGATGCCAGTGAAGATGCTTCGGGCGACAACTGGGTGCAGGGAATCAATTGTGCGGTAGGTGATGTTATTGTGATGCTGATCGATAACTTCTCTTCGACCACTTCGCCGTTTACCATGGACTTTACCGGAAATGTAGGATTGAGCTGTGTTCCGACATCCTTGCCGGTTACCTTGCTTAGCCTGAATGGTATCCAGGAAAATGGTGTCAACAAAATCAGCTGGTCTACCGAAGAAGAAATCAACAGCGATCGCTACATTTTGGAGCGAAAAGTCGGGCAGGAATGGGTTGTCATTGCCACGGAAATCAGTAAATCCGGAACCAATGTAAACGATTATGTAGTCTATGATGCAGACTTTGATCGTATGGCGACGAATTATTACCGTTTGAAACAAGTAGACATCGATGGCGATGTGACGGATCTGGGAATCATTTCCATCCAGTCGGAATATGATTTTTCGGATGTAGCACTTTCTCCGAATCCGGCAAAAGACCTGTTAAACGTAGGTTTGAATGCCAGCAGAAAAGCTACTTACACGCTTTCGGTCGTAGATATGTCGGGCAAAGTGCTTTCGTCGGCTGAAGTAACTGCCCAGGAGGGTTCCAACTCATTCCAAGTGAACGTAGATGCCTTGAAGCAAGGTTCTTATTTACTGGTGGTGAATGGTGAATCAACTGTTTGCAGAAAAGCATTTATGAAATAAAAACAAGTACGTTACTACTACACTGTTTTTCAAGCCGTTTCCATTGAAGCGGCTTTTTTGTTTTGGGGTTTACGGCCAGATTTCCAGGTAGATAATCCCACGTAATATTGCGAAATTGCAATTTTGCGAAAACGCGAAAACAAGTGGAAGAGGCTTTGGGAAATCGGATTTTGACGGGTATTCTAAAAGGTATGGTTGGTTTCCTGATCGGTCTGATTAGCCGGTTTTACCAGTAAAATCAAGGGCTCTTCGTAATATTGCGAAATTGCAATTTTGCGAAAACACAATAACAAGTGGAAGAGGTTTTTGGAAATCGGATTTTTGACGGGTTTTTGCAAAGGTATGGTTGTTTCCTGATCGGTCTGATTAGCCGGCTTTACCAGTAAAATCAAGGGCTCTTCGTAATATTGCGAAATTGCAATTTTGCGAAAACACAATAACAAGTGGAAGAGGCTTTTGGAAATCGGATTTT
>DATGWM010000011.1:0-34302 GCA_035299485.1 Fluviicola sp. | reverse complement strand
TTTTTGCAAAAGGTATGGTTGTTTCCTGATCGGTCTGATTAGCCGGCTTTGCCAGTAAAATCAAGGGCTCTTCGTAATATTGCGAAATTGCAATTTTGCGAAAACACAATAACAAGTAGAAGAGGTTTTTGGAAATCGGATTTTTGACAGGTTTTTGCAAAAGGTATGGTTGTTTCCTGATCGGTCTGATTAGCCGGCTTTGCCAGTAAAATCAAGGGCTCTTCGTAATATTGCGAAATTGCAATTTCGCAATATTATACTATTTTGAGAAAAGCTTGGGTTTGCGACCAACATCAACTATCGGCAAATCACCACTTATCTGCAGTCCCGTCTTCCTCGTTTGCCTGGTCGATCAGTTTTTGCCAGTTGTAGGTAATGTCCTCGCTGTCTTCCAGGATTGCCTTGTAATCATGTTTATTGATTTCCAGCTCTTCGATTTCCGTTTCGATGTAGGCTTGAATGGCTTCCAGCAGCGGAAGTTCCTCAGGGCTGCAGAACGATAATGCTTGTCCTTTACTGGTACCCCTTCCGGTTCTACCAACGCGGTGGACGTATTGCTCTTCCACATCCGGAAGGTCGTAATTGATTACATAATCCACTCCCGGAATATCGATCCCACGAGCGGCGACATCGGTGGTAATGAGGATCTTGTTTTCGCCTGTTCGGAACCGGTTCAGGATTTCAAAGCGGTCCTGCTGCTCTTTTCCGCCATGTAGGGCCTCACTTTTGATACCGACACGTTCCATGGCAGCAACAACGCGTTCAGAGCGGACCTTTGTGCGCACAAAGACCACGAATTTATAATCGGGATATTCCTGGATCATGTTCTCCAGGAAGAAGCGTTTGTCGTCCATTTCGACCTTAATGTAGGCATGATCCACATTTTTGGTGATCAGGTCTTTCGGTGAAATCTGGATGCGGATGGCGTCACGTACAATATCGTAGGCCAATGATTTGATCTTTTTCGTGATGGTTGCCGAGAAAAAGAGCGTTTGCCGGTTTTTCTTCGGTGAGAGCTTGTGAATGGCTTTGATATCTTCGGCGAAACCAAGATCAAGCATCCGGTCGGCCTCATCCAGTACCAGGTAACGCAGCTCGTCCAATACCAGGAAGCCCTGCGAACGCAAGTCGAAAACCCGTCCCGGAGTTGCCACAATCACATCGACACCCTTTCGCAATTGTTGGATTTGATTCTCCTGTTCAACGCCGCCCATTACCGAAGCAATACACACATCGGTCTTTTTCCCGATTTCCTTAAATACTTCTGTGATCTGGTGGGCCAATTCACGTGTCGGAGCAAGCACAAGGCAGCGCGGAGCTTTTGATTTTGGCTTGTGCTTCATCAGGTCATCCAGGATCGGAATCACAAAAGCCGCCGTTTTTCCAGTCCCCGTTTGGGCAATCGCAAACACATCTTCACCTTTCATAATCGGCTGAATGGCCTTGTATTGAATGTCGGTTGGACGTTTGAAGCCCAGATGAGCCAATTGCTGCCTGATCAGTTCATGTATCGGGTATTCTTCAAAGCGCATGTCAGTATTTTTAACAAAGGTAGGGTTTTTCGGGTTTGCAGCTTAGATTGACGCGAGACCATTATATTTGTTGGATATGAAAATAGTTGGATTGCTGTTGCTGTGTTTTTTCCTGTTGAAATGTACACAGCCTTCGGAAAAGGGCACACAAATCGGGGGAGAGGTTGAGGTCAGCTATGCGAAGCATTTTAAGATCAAACAGCACGAACATTATGTGATATTAAGTATCATGCAGCCCGAAACGGGAAAGGTGGAGCACGAATATGCGCTGGTGAAAAAAGCCGATAAGGCCTTCGTACCGGAGGATATGGACCAGATCGAAGTCCCGGTGAAACGCATGGCAGCCCTTTCAACCACTCACATCGGAATGCTGGATGCCATTGATGCGCTGGATTGCGTAAAGGGCGCTACTGATAAGAATTTCATTGCCAACAAAACAATTCTGAAAGGAATAGCTGCCGGTAAAATTTCAGCTTTTTCCGATGAAACAAGCATTACACCTGAGCAATTGCTTGGAAACGAGATCTCGTTGGTAGTTTACAGCGGATTTGGAAAGGGCTTTCCGAACGAAGAAAAACTGAAACAGCTTGATGTGCTTGCTTTGGCTGATTACGACTGGCGTGAAGAGCATCCGCTTGGGAAAGCAGAGTGGATCAAGGTATTCGGGTTTCTGACCGGGAAAGAGAAAGAAGCGATCGCTTATTTTTCGACAGTTGAAAAAACCTATAACGACACAAAAAAGAAACTTCAAAATGTGAAGGAGCGCCCTGAAGTTCTGGTCGGATCACTCATTGGCGAAAGCTGGTTTGCCCCGGCTGGCGAGAGCTACATGGCACAATTGCTGCGCGATGCCGGTGCCGATTATTTATATAAGGATATCAAAGGCACAGGCAGCTGCGAGCGGACCCTGGAACAGGTGTTCAAGGACCAGCAGGAAACCAGGTTATGGATCAATGCCGGTGCGACCTCACTCCCTGACTTATTGCGGCAACAGCAGAAATACGGTTTGTTTACTTCATTCAAAGAAGGCAAAGTGTATTGTTATACACACAACAGCAATTATTTCTGGGAAATGGGCGCCGTCAATCCACACTGGATTTTGAGTGACCTGGCAACAATCTGCGGGCAGCAAAAGGGTTCTAAACTGCATTTTTACAAGCAACTCAAACAATAATCCAGATGAAGCGAATCCATGTTTTCCTTTTGTTGTTTTTAGCTGCGTTGGTTGTGCTTACGCTGGGCTTTCCGCACCAGGAGGAATATTGGTTTGAGTCGTTTTTTCCTGCGGCCGGGAAAGAGAAGTTCCAGTACATTTTATTGACCGAATTCCGGATTCCGCGCCTTGTAATTGCATTGGTAGCCGGCGCCTCGCTTTCAGTGTGTGGATTGTTGTTACAAACGTTGCTCAACAATCCGTTGGCCGGACCTTCTATCCTCGGCCTTACCTCAGGAGCGCATTTGTTTGTGGCGCTGACCATTTTGGCAGCCGGCTATCTTTCGGGCACATTACTCGATTTGAGCATTACGGTAGCCTCCGCCGCAGGTTCTTTGTTGTTCGGCTTGATCATCTTATTGATGGCCAGTCGTGTGAAATCACAGGTTTCATTATTGCTGATCGGTATGATGTTGGGAACCTTCGTTTCGGCTGTAACCGGGATCCTGCTCTCAAAGTCAGATCCGGAGGCGCTGAAAGCATTTACATTGTGGAGTTTCGGATCACTGCAGCAAGTGAATCTGGACCAGTTGCCTATAGTAACGATCATCGGTTTTTTGGGAATCGGCGCAACCTTCTTTTTGGTAAAACCACTCAACGGGTTGGTGCTCGGCGAACGCCAGGCAACGGTGCTCGGTGTTCATTTGCGTCGTTCACAATGGCAAATCCTGGCCGTCGTTTCAGTTTTAACCGGCTTGGTAACCGCTTTTTGCGGACCGATCGCTTTTGTGGGATTGATCGTTCCCAACATTGTAAAAATACTCTACAAAACAGCCAATCACCGGGTACTCCTGATCGGAACGATCATTATTGGCGCGGGTTTTATGCTGCTTTGTGATTTGGTGATTGTGATCCTGGAGCCTTATATCGTGTTGCCGATCAACAGCCTTACTTCGCTGATCGGTGCACCCGTAGCGGTTGCAATTTTACTGAAAAAGGTTCGCCATGCTTGAGATACGTCACGCACATATCGGCCGAGCTAAAACGCTGTATGCCATTGATGAAGTAACACTGCTTCCCGGGAAATTGTATGCATTGATCGGGGCCAATGGAGCCGGTAAGTCGACCTTGCTCGATGCAATCGCACTCGGAGAACATACCGGAGGGGAAATCCGTTTAGACAATGCTGTAATTGCCGACCTTTCGCTGCGTGAACGGGCATTGAAAGTAGCTTTGGTTGAAAGCCGTTTTCACGGTTCTGAATACCTGTCGACACAGGAATACCTGGATTTGGGCCGTTTTCCGCATACGGGTTTCCAGGGAGTGCTCAAAGATTCCGATAAAGAGGTGGTGGCGCGGGTGGCCGCTCAATTGCATCTCGAACATTTGCTCCGGCAATCCACTTTTACGCTAAGTGATGGTGAACGTCAGCGGGCAAGCATCGCACGGGCACTGATCCAGGAAACCGCCTTAATCCTGCTCGACGAACCGACCTCGTTCCTTGATTATCCCAACAAGCGCGCGATCATGAAGCTACTGAAAACGATCGCGCACGAGCAGCAGAAAATCATTTTACTCGCTTCGCACGATTTGGAGCTCTGCCTTGATTATTGTGACGAATGCCTGGTGATTAACCCGGAAACCCGCGAGCTGGAACAATATCCGGTAACGGGATTACCGATTAGTGAATTGATTACAAAAGCCTTTGGGGACTGACTTTAGTTGTTCCCCAAAAAAAAATGGAAGATCAATAATGATGGAAAAAGAAGAATTGGTTGCAGACTGGATTGCCTTTTGCGAAGGCAAAAAAAATGTGGATGAGTCACATTTCTATACACTTTTTCATGGAGGTACAACAGCGAATGAACTGGAAAAAATATTCAGTTATTTTGATCAGGGGAATGCACTTATTTCAAAAATGCAGCAACTTTTCGAACCGCTTTCTACTGAAAAATTTCTAGGTGATTATCCGCTTGAATCGAATCGAATTTCTCAAGATGAACTGGTTGACCTGGTGAAAAAAGACCTTTCAGAAAAGAAAAGACTCTGTGAAAAGCTTGGTAATACGGAGTTTATAGCACTGATCGATTCAGCTAAAATTCAATATGTGGATGATGCAGATGTTTTTAAGGATAATCCCGACGACATTCCGCATTACTGGATAGATGAGTTGATCGGAGATCATTTTATTGATCAACGATTAGATTGGGAACCAAAAACTGTTGCCATTTTTGAGGCTTTCTATGGCTTAGTAACCGATTATGCCCTGGTTTGGTTTTTAGCTGCTCCTTTGATCAAAACCGATTTTAATCCTGAGTTTTATTTCCGGATCTGGAAAGGAGGAGGGCATTATCTGCTTGCCGAAGAAGGTGTTTTTGTAAGACATGTTCATTGATTTACACTTTAGCTTTTGTTTCTTTTGATCTTTCTTTTGATCTTTCTTTTGATCTTTCTTTCTGCTGCTTAAACCCAATCAGCGGCCGTTCAACAATCGCATCACGCAGTAAACCTTTCATGCATTCAAACACCGTCATGATTTTTTCATCATGATCAGCCATGCGATCTTCGAGCTCGCTTACTTTTTGCAATAATTCCTGCTGGTTCGAAACCAATTCGCGCATACCTGTAAAAATACGGATGATCTGGATATTGACCTGGATGGCAATATCGCTGCTCAGGACGCTGGAAAGCATGGCTACACCCTGTTCTGTGAAAGCCATTGGTGCGTAACGAGCGCCTCCCCAACTTGAGGTGCCAATTTGGCACCTCAAGATTTCGACTTCTTCGGGTGTGAGTTCGAACATGAAATCGTCCGGAAAACGATCAATGTTTCGTTTGACCTGGCGTTTCAGGTTCTTGGTTTCTACGCGATACAATTGCGCTAAATCGCTATCGAGCAGTACTTTTTGATTGCGGACCAATAGGATTTTCTGCAAAATGGTTTCGTTTGGTATGAGTGTATTCATTGTCAAAGCGTGATTGAGTGAATTTATCCTGCCCATGTTTCGCGGTCGAGACTGCGTAATTGAATAGCTTCCGAAATATGGACGGTTTGTATGTTTTGGGATTGTTCCAGGTCGGCAATCGTTCGTGCAACCTTCAGAATCCGGTCGTAAGCACGTGCAGAAAGTCCCAGACGGTCCATGGCGTGTTTCAGTAACTGGCGGCATGAATCATCGATGACGCAGAAACGCTCCAAATCAACTCTTTCCATTTGAGCGTTACAGTGAATCCCGGTATGCTCCTTAAAACGATTCAACTGGAGTAAGCGTGTTTGCATTACCCGGTTGCGGATTTCACTGCTTCCTTCCGAAGGAATGTCATAAGCCAGGTCGTCAAACGAAACGGGAGTCACTTCTACATGCAGGTCAATGCGGTCGAGCAAAGGGCCTGATATTCGGTTCAGGTATTTCTGCACGATTCCGGGACCGCAAACGCATTCTTTTTCCGGGTGGTTGTGGTAACCGCACGGGCAGGGATTCATCGCGGCGACCAGCATAATTCCGGCCGGGTAATCAACGGTGAAACGCGCGCGCGAAATGGTTACGGTTCTGTCTTCCAGCGGCTGCCGCATGACTTCCAGTACCTGTCGTTTGTATTCCGGAAGCTCGTCCAGGAACAGAACTCCGTTGTGCGCCAGCGAAATTTCACCGGGCTGCGGATAAGTGCCGCCACCTACCAACGCAACATCACTGATCGTATGATGTGGTTTCCGAAAAGGACGCTGTGTGATCAACCCGACCCGTTTACCGATTTTCCCGGCAACCGAATGAATTTTGGTTGTTTCGAGTGATTCTTCCAGGCTCATTGGAGGCAGAATGGTCGGTAAGCGTTTGGCGAGCATTGATTTTCCTGCTCCCGGCGGACCGATCAGGATCACATTATGACCTCCGGCGGCGGCAATTTCAAACGCGCGTTTGATCGTGGTTTGTCCTTTCACATCTTTAAAATCAACGTCCGCGTGGATGAGCTGGCGCTCAAATTCTGCCTGGATATTGAAGCGGACAGGTGTGATTTCAGACTCGCCGTTGAGCAGTTGCACGACTTCCTGCATCGTTTTCAAACCATAGACATCAATTCCATCGACAATGGCGGCTTCTTCTGCATTGGCTTCCGGTAAAATGATGCCTTTGAAGCCTTCTTTTTTGGCTTGCATGGCAATCGGAAGTACTCCCTTGATGGGTTGCAATCCGCCATCCAATGATAATTCGCCCAGCAGAATATATTCTTCCAAACGTTCAAGCTGCATTTGTCCGCTGGCAGCAAGGATTCCCATTGCAATGGCCAGGTCGAACGTTGAGCCTTCCTTGCGGATATCGGCCGGTGCCATGTTGACGGTGATTTCCTTCCCCGGGTAACTGAAATCGTTGTTTTTGAGTGCGGCTTTGATTCGCTGGTGGCTTTCGCGCACCGCATTATCGGGCAATCCGACCAGTATAAAATTCACGCCGTTGGCAATGTTGACTTCGATGGTGATAGTGGTCGCATCAATGCCAAAAACGGCACTTCCGTAAGTTTTAACAAGCATATCTTTTCGTGTTTTTTACTTTAAGATATGCAGAAAGATGATTTGAAGCAAGTGATCTGATTAATAATTGATCAATCGATGATTAAAAATTAAATTGTCGTCAATCAAATAATCCTTTGGAATTTTATAACATCTGAATAGGGTCAATTATCCCTCTCCTCAATTGTTAAGCATTCAGAACAGACAATTTTCAGCACTTTTTCATCAGGACTTGTGTAGTATTTTGCGGTGTGACCACAGCCATTATCACTGTTATCACCACTTTCGAACCAATTTTCATTTTCTATTCGATGCAATTCCTCGTAAAATTTCTCTTCTTTACTTTTTAATTTCATAACAAGATTTTATGTATTTCATAAAACCTAAGAAATGATTTTTAAAATATCAAGGTTTAAGCAAAAATAAATTCTCGGAAAAAGTACCGGATAGGTTGAAAATACTCAATTGATCTCCGCTTTGTTCTCTTCAATGGTCAAAACGCCTTCACATGCAATATGAAACTTCAACCCCACCTCAGGCATTTCATTTTGCGAAGTGTAAGAAGGAACATTGATCCGGATTTCCGAAACCAGGATTTCTTCTTCGTTGGCAATAATGCGCCATCGGTCATGATTTCCGGTGGAGGTTGTGTTGTAACGTATGAAATACTCTTGTTTCATCTGTTTAGTCTAAGTAGTCAGAAAGTAAAATAGGCATTACAGCGCTGCCAATGCCGCATCGTAATTCGGTTCGTCTTTCATATCCGGTACCAGTTCCAGGTGTGTGATCTTGTGTTGAGCATCCAATACGATCACTGCCCGGGCATGGAGTCCTTTCATCGAACCGTCGATCAGCTCTAACCCGTAATCTTTTCCGAAACTGCCCGTGTTGAAGTCGGAAAGTGTCAGCACGTTCTCCAGGCCTTCGGCACCGCAAAAACGTTTCTGGGCGAAAGGTAAATCACGTGAAATGCACAAAACCTTTGTGTTTTCAAGGTTTGAAGCCAGTTGATTGAATTGTCTCACCGAAGCTGCGCAGGTGCTGGTATCGATGCTGGGGAAAATATTCAGGATCAATCGCGAGCCTTGAAAATCGTTTAACGAAACAATGCTCAGATCTGTTTTTACCAATTGAAAATCAGGAGCTGTTGAGCCAGCTGTTGGTAAATCGCCGTTTGTGTGAAGCGGGTTGCCGCGTAATGTTAATGATGCCATATAATTTGTGTTTTCGTACCGTAAAAGTAATAATCAATTGGCAGGAAAGCCCGGATGGGTCAGCCAAAAAAGCATTAAACAACCTCTAATTTCCATTTGATGCTGCGCCGCTTGTAAGGCTGGTTTTTCAAACGATACGATTTCGGATAGAAGAAAAAACTCGCTCCACCGGCTCCGAGGGCAATTCCGGTTGAGATCACCAGGTTTTTTCCCGAAACCAGGCTTTTGTTTTTCTTCGGAATGATGAACGCTGCCGCGAGCACCACCATATTACCGATCATATTAATGTAGGCGGTCGATTGCAGAATTCCCACCACCTGGCGGTATGTTTCCCGGTTGAGCTGTATCGAATGAATTTCCGAAAAGGGGACGGTAATGAGTCGCGGTTTTGCGAGGCTGTCTTCCGATTTCCAGTAATGTGAATCATCGATTGTACCATTGTACCAATAGGTAAGAACGTGTTCCTGGTACATTTCCAGCACAAGCGTACTGTCCGAATAGCCGACCAGTTTTCCCATGCCATTGCGTTGTTGCTGGCGGATGAGCGAATCGCGGAAGTCCATGAAATGGATCGTTAGCACATTTCCGGTATCCAGGATGAGGTGGTTCTTTGCCTTGGAGAGGGAACGGATCGCTAACCGGTTGGGAAGCAGGATCGACGTATCACCCGACTGAGCAAATACCATCGTACCGAAGAATAATCCCATGATCAGCAATAAAACCCGTTTCGACATACTACAGTACTTCAATTTTCCATTTAACGCGTTTCTTCTTGTCCAATTGGTTGTTCACTTTATATATCTTCGGATAAAAAAGGTAACTCCCTGCCCCGGCAGCCATGCATGTGGACGAGATAATAACCGCATTTTTAGCGTGGACGATATTGGTAGATTTGGGCAATGCCAGCGATGTTATGATAACCCCAAAACAGGCAGTCATAAACATATAGGCCGAAGATTGCATCATACCGATTGTTTTGCGGTGTTTCCCCTTGTCGTGTCGGATCGAATAAACCTCCGAAAACTGCAGCGTATCGAAATGTTGTTTGATCGAATCACGTTTCTGGTAATAATAATAGTCGCTGTAAGTGCCGTTGTGATTGTAAGTTAAAATGCTCTCATTCTTCACATGCAGCACCAGCGAGCTATCGGTGAAATAGACCAGCTTGCCCGTCAGCTCCCGGTATTGTATGCGTATTACAGAATCGGTCTTGTTCACGCAGACGATGGAAATATTTCCGGTTGAATCCAGGACATGATATTTTTTTGGATTTTCCACCGACGAAATCACCAAACGGTTGGGCAGTAAAATGGAAGTGTCGGCCTGTGAAACGGCAACGGGCATGAAGCCCAACAACATCATCACGAAAACGATCCATCTGTACATACGTGCGAAATTTGCATCCGGTAATCCTTATAAAGTTAACGGTTTCCGATTAGCATTGCCAGTTTCCTTAAAAAATAGTTGAGGCAATAGGGGGGAAATGCATCTCAGCTGTCATATGGAAGAAAGATGATAACTTTACCCGACGAAATACAGTACCCGGGTGGACGAACAACAACTGATAACGCTATTTGTGGCAGGTGATTTAACAACATTTGAGATGGTATTTCGTGACTATTACACACCCCTTGTCCGATATGGGAATACGTTCCTGAAAGACACCGACGAAACCGAAGACGTGGTGCAGCAGGTTTTTGTGTCGATGTGGGAAAAACGTGCCCAGCTGGACATTCATACTTCGGTTCGGGCCGTGCTGTACAGAGCAGTGCACAATGCCTGCCTGAACCGGTTGAAACATCAGAAAGTGCGCCGTGATTATGCCGGTGATTGGAAAAATACCCAATCCGATTCCGAACAAACCGATGCCCTTGAGGCAGCAGAACTACAGGTACGTATCAATCGTGCAATCGAAACAATGCCCGAACAATGCGCACGCATCTTCAAAATGAGTCGTTTTGAGCAGTTGAAATACCAGGAAATTGCCGATCAGCTGGGACTTTCGGTGAAAACCGTTGAAAACCAGATGGGAAAAGCCCTGAAGATCATTCGCGAGGCGCTCAAAGATTATTTGCCTTTATTCATTCTCTTTTTGTTGCAGCAGCTATGAAAACAACTCACGACATAGATGCCCTGATCGGCAAATATATACTGGGAGAAGCCTCGCCGGAAGAAGCCATGCTGCTCGAAGACTGGAAAGCAGAATCGCCTGAAAACGAACGCTATTATCAGCAAAGCCTTTCAGCACTCGGTTTGGTGGAACAAGTTATTTCTGCTGAAACGGCCTGGCAGAAAGTACGGCCACAGCTTGCGCAAAAAGAAGCACCGATCCGAAAACTCAATACACGGCGTTTCTACCAGGTTGCTGCTGCTGTTGCGGTAGTGATAGGCGTGGGAGCATTTGCGGCTTATTTCCTGAACCAAACTGCCGATCAGCAGTTATACGCAGCCAAAGATGTTTCCAGCAAAGTGATCCTGAAAGACGGTACGCAGGTGACAATCGCGAAAAACTCCTCCATCGAACTGCAGGAAGGTTACGGAACAAACCACCGTCATTTGAAACTGAAAGGATCAGGTTATTTCTCGGTGAAACACAGTGACAAAATGCCTTTCGTTATCGATGCAGGTCCTCTGCACATCAAAGACCTCGGAACGAAGTTCGATGTGAATGCTACGGGCGATACGATTTTTGTGCGTGTGGATGAAGGTGTGGTGATGATCTACGATAATTCCGGGATGAAAATCACGCTGAAAGCTACGCAAAGTGCTTACTATGTGGTTTCCACCGGCGAAATGGAATTTGAGATCGAAACCAATACGCCCAACGGACAAGGGAAAACCTTTGTGTTCGACAACCAACGACTGGAAACCGTTGTGGCACGTTTGAACCAGGTCTACCAAACCGATATCCGCATCGAAACGCCGACCGTGAAAAATTGCCTCATAACGACGCAATTCACCGACGAAGAACTCGATATGGTGCTGTCGGTGATTGCCGAAACCCTCGGTCTGACCGTTGAAAAACAAGGATCTGTTTACTGGTTAAAAGGAACGTCATGCGAATAGTCACTCAAATTGCCGCGACGGTGATTTGTTGTTCTTTTCTGGCTTTGCGTGCTTTCGGACAACAAACACCTTATTTGGAAAAAACGGTTACCGTACGTCAGTCAACACTTTCGTACGCAGAACTGTTCAAACAACTTTCCGCTCAAACCGGGGTGGTATTCTCGTATACCAACTTCGACGACAGCCGGAAAATCCCGGTTCACTACAATCGCAAACCTTTGCGCGTGGTACTCAACGAAACGCTCAATGAAGGCAATTGCACCTACAAAATGAAGGGTAAATACGTGATCCTGACCTGTAAGCCTGCGCCGAAAAAAGCGGTGGAGAGCAATGATGTGATTGTGAACGGCTATGTATACAGTGCTGCTGATTCAACCTTGATGCCCCAAACGAGTGTTTACCTGAAACAATACCGGCAGTCGGCAATCACGAACGAATATGGTTATTTTTCATTGAGTTTCCCGAAATCATCGGATGTATTGTCGATCTCGGTAGCGAAGGAAAATTTTGAAGATACAACCGTGGTGATTCTTTCCAAGAAACGCAATACGGTAGTGATTTACCTTCAGCCGAAAGCGCCGCCGTTGAAAATTACGATTGATGATTCGATTGTTGTAGAACATCACCCTGTGGATACAATGCCAACAGTCAGCACCGATACCCTGCCCGAACAACCGTTCAGCTTTTGGGAGCGTTTTCGCAATCGTCAATCAAACCTGCGGAACATCAACGATACGTTCTTTACCAACTATTCGTTCTCGTTCATTCCGCCGCTCAGCACCAATCATTTGCTGGCAATCAATACGGTCAACCGTTATTCGTTTAATGTTCTTGCCGGGTTCTCTCACGGAGTGGATGTAATGGAAATCGGTGGAATTGTGAACCTCGATTACGGTAACGTGCAGTACATCCAGCTGGCCGGGATCGCGAACGTGGTCTCCGGAAATGTCAAAGGTTTCCAGTCAGCCGGGATTCTCAACACCGTGGGCCGGAATACCGATGGCGTGCAGTTGGCAGGAATTGTGAACCTTGTTGGCGGGGATGTGTTTAAATTGCAGGGTGCCGGAATCGGGAATACCGTGCTTGGAAATGTATACGGTGTGCAGGGTGCGGGCATTTACAATTTCACCTGGAAACACACCGACGGCGCCCAGTTTGCCGGAATTGCCAATTACACACGTTCGTTTTATGGCGTCCAGGCAGCTGGAATTATCAATACCGTTTTGAAAAAGTCGGAAGGTGTACAGGTTGCGGGAATCATCAATGGTGCCGATTCGCTGTCGGGAATGCAAATCGCTGGAATTACCAACGTGGCGCGCTATGTAAAAGGTGTTCAGCTTTCAGGCATCATCAACGTGGCCAAGCGGGTAGACGGGAGCCAGATTGGCTTAATTAACGTTGCCGATACCGTTTCAGGCGTTCCGGTTGGTTTCCTCAGTTTTGTGCGCAAAGGTTATCACAAGATCGAGCTTTCAACCGACGAAAACCTGCTGAATACTTTCAGTTTCAGGACCGGTGTCAATCGTTTCCACAACATTTTCACGGCAAGCACGCAGTTTACACCGACCAACCGGATCTGGTCTGCGGGTTACGGTATCGGAACTACGTTCAGACTGTCCAATCGGCTGAACTTCGACATCGACGCTACCGGGCAGCAATTACAGGTAGCCGGTAACAACAGCTTCGATTACAACCTGCTCGGTAAATTCTACCTGGGTGTTGAATGGCAATTTGCCCCGAAAGTCAGTCTTGCTGCCGGACCAACGTTAAACTGGCTGAATTCAGACATCGACGGCGACGATTTTCAGCTGATCGAAGAGCAATTAACCGTTCCATCTTTTTACCGCCACGAAGGCAATTCATTCGTAAACCAGTTGTGGGTCGGCGGAAAGGTGGCGATCCGGTTTTTGTAGGTTTCCAGGATACATCTGGGGTGAAGGGGGCGAGTTGTTCGGAAAAGACTGGGAATGTTGTTTGATTGGATAGTTGAATTCTGCTGATCGTCAGCAACTACGGGGGCTCTTCGTAATATTGCGAAATCGCAAAATTGCAAATTTTCGATGTTGCAAAATCACATTTTTTTCGCTGAAAGAATCTCTGGTATGACCTTCGCTTGCCTTCCCGAACGATAAAACAACAGCCGTCGCTGAACAAGCCAGGATTCTATATCGGATTAAATTTCCATTTGTTAAATGAAAAAAATCAGCCATCGAATAGGGGTAATTGCTTTGATGATTGTCTTCAGTATATAACACAAATAAGAACGATAATGAAATCAATGAAAATGATCCTGCCGATTGGCCTGCTATTCTTAGTGGCAACTTCCTGCCAGAAACATTTTGGTACAATTAAAGGAAAAGGAAACAACGTTACCGAGATCCGTTCCGTTACCAATTTCAATAAGATCAAACTGGATATGGATGCCGATGTAACCTACGTACAGGATTCAATCTTTTACGTCGAGATTTCGGCGCAGTCAAACTTAATGAGCGTGATCAAAACTACGGTAAGCGCCGGTGAATTGAGGATTGAAAACACGAAATGGATCCGCAAACACAACCCGATTACTTTTATCATTCATTCACCAACCATTGTAGGGATGACGGTGAGCGGAAGCGGTAACATCAATGCCAATGGAGCGATTACAACCGGTTCCATGGACTTAAAAATCAGCGGGTCGGGAAATATCTCGCTTTATTCGCTGCAATCGGGCGAGTTTGACGCAACGATCAGTGGTTCGGGAAATATTTCTGTCGTAAACGGAACCGTGAACAACCAGCGTGCGACAATCAGTGGTTCGGGTAATATCGAAACCCTCAATCTCACTTCCGCCAATGCCAATGCGAAGATCAGCGGTTCCGGCGATATTTCGATTCGTGTGACCCAATTGCTGGATGCAATGATTTCCGGTAGCGGCGACATTATTTATGCCGGTTCGGCAGCGGTGAATGCGACCATTTCCGGTTCAGGATCGGTAACACACATTTAATTTCAATGTTGGTGATCGGGCTTTAGAAGCCTGGCGACTATTGCCCGATCATTATTCTACCTTAACCACTTTCCATTCCCCCGCCTTTGAGCGAAACTTAGTGGAGAAGAAATGGCACTCCACCCCAATAAAATCTGAAGAAAAATGAAAACGACTTTTATCGTAATGGCACTGCTATGCCTTCTCAAAATGAATCTTTCGGCACAAACGCAAACAGTGCGTGGTGTTGTGGTCGACAAAATTGCGCAATCGCCCATTCCCGGTGCCACCGTTGTGGTATTAAACCTTGATCCGGTCATTCATTCACAAAGCGATGAAGAAGGGAAATTCAACCTGCAGAATGTTCCGGTAGGCAATCAGTCTTTTTTGATTACCTATTCCGGATATAAGGAGGTCGTGTTGCAGAATATTTCCGTAAATGCCGGGAAAGAGCTGGTACTTACCGTGAACATGGAAGAAGAGATCGATGACCTGGATGAGGTGGTGGTAACGGCTAAAGTGGAAAAAAACAAACCGCTCAACGAGCTTTCAACCGTCAGTACACGTACCTTTTCGGTAGAAGAAACCCAGCGTTTTGCCGCTGCAGTCAATGATCCGGCCCGAATGGCTTCTTCGTTTGCAGGCGTTGTAACAGCTGGTGATGGCAACAACCATATTTCGATTCGCGGTAATTCACCCAACGGTTTGCTTTGGCGCATGGAAGGTGTGGAAATTCCCAATCCCAATCACTTCTCCAATGTGGGAACGTCCGGCGGGGGAATTTCCATTCTCAGTTCACAATTGCTGAGCAACTCCGATTTTTCAACGGGTGCGTTTGCTTCCGAATACGGGAATGCATTGTCCGGGGTGTTTGATCTGCGTTTGCGTAAAGGAAACAACGAAAAGCGCGAATACACGGTACAACTTGGCTTGCTGGGAATGGACGTCGCTGCCGAAGGCCCGTTCAAAAAAGGCTACGACGGTTCTTATCTCATTAATTACCGTTATTCCACACTAAGCTTGCTGGGAAAACTCGGCGTTCCGCTCGGAGATGCGATTACCAATTTCCAGGATTTGTCATTCAACCTTTCCCTGCCAACGAAGCGTTTCGGGAAATTTACGGCTTTCGGTTTTGGCGGTTTAAGTTACCAAACAACCGAGTCGTCGCAGGATTCTTTGCGCTGGAAAGAAGATCCGTTTTACCGTATGAATACGAATTTCTACGCTAATACCGGGGCGGTTGGTATCACGAATATGAAGCTGTTCAAAAACCAGTCTTACCTAAAAACCGCATTGGTGTTTTCGGGAACCCAAAACGGGTATGAGCAGGACGAATTGCAATATGATCTCACGACCCTGAAACGCGATTACGAGCAGCGATTCCAGCAAAACAAGATCACGCTTTCATCGGTATATACCTGGAAAATCAATGCTAAAAGCAACATTCGGACAGGATTTATTCTCAATCAACTGGGCTATGAGCTGGAGCAACGCTCGATGTACGATACCAATGTGCTGGTTACGCAAATTGCCGAAAGTGGCAATACGCAAACCATCCAGGCTTTTTTCCAGTGGAATTACCACCTGACGGAGAAACTAACCACCAACATCGGAATGCATTACCTGCAATTATTGCTCAACAATTCAACCGCTTTCGAACCGCGCGCCTCGCTGAAATACGATTTCACCCCGAAACACCATGCTACACTAGGCTATGGCTTACACAGCCAATTGCAGCCTATTGGGATTTATTTCACCGAGCAGGAGGAAAATGGCGTGATCTCACAGCCGAACAAAAAACTCCAACTCAGCAAAGCACATCACCTGGTCATCGGTTATGACTGGGTGATGAACGAGCACGCGCATGTAAAAACCGAGGTGTATTACCAGCATTTGTTCAATGTGCCGATCAGCGCCGATCCGAAGAGTACGTATTCCATTCTCAATTCCACAGACGGTTTTCCGGAAGAGCAGCTGACCAATAAAGGTTTGGGGAGAAATTACGGCTTGGAATTAACCTATGAGCGCTTCCTGTTCAAGAACTTTTATTACCTGCTCTCATCGTCGCTTTACGAATCGAAATACAAAGCCGCTGACGGCAATTGGTACAACACGCGTTTTAATACCAATTACGCGGTAACGCTTACGCTGGGCAAGGAATGGCCGCTCGACCGGAAAGGCAAAAACCGGACACTCGGCTTCAATATCAAGTCTGTTTATGTCGGCGGGTTCCGATATACACCAATTGACCTCACTGCGTCGATCACGGCCGGAGAAACGAAGTTCGTGGATGCGGAAACATATGGCAAACGCGTTCCCGATTATTACCGTTTGGATATTCGCTTCAGCCTGAAACGTAATTACAAAAACCTGACTTCGACATTTGCTATCGACATCCAGAATACGACTAACCGCAAAAACGTTGGTGGGCAGTATTTTGATGAAAACACTGGTGAGGTGAAGTATTATTACCAGTCGCCGCTGATCCCGATTGTGAGTTATCGCCTCGAATTTTGAGCGCCCCGTGCAGTTGATAAAAAGCTCTCTGACATTGGTCGGAGGGCTTTTTGTTTGGTACAGAAAGTGGTAAAATTGAAAGATTTTAAACGTTACGATTTCAGATCATTCTGAGGAAAAAGTCTTGGTTTTACTGGTCTGAAGCGCGATTACCTGACTTCTGCCAACCCTTGAAATAAGGGGAGAGGATCGTAAAAAAAAGGCGTTATGTGTAATGAGTTTCAACTATATTTCCTATTATTGAAGTCACAACTACAAAACAGTCCACGCTGCAGCGTGTGACAAATTCGCGGATAAGACGAATTATTCCAACTGAAAATCGAGTAATACATGAGTGTTAACAGCCAGCTGTAAGCAAGGTTGTTTTGTGCGTTGTCAGAAATGATGTGGAGCAGAACCCACTTGAAAAAACGGCTTGTTTCTGTTCAGGCATTTCAACAGAAAAACAGTTGCCATTGAAGCAACACTTAATACACTATCTCACAATGAGTACATTAAACACAATTGCAGTAACGAACAATTCGGGACTCGATTCAAGTACCTACACCATTTGGGTTGCGGGATTCATTCAACAAATGAATGCCAAAAATCAGCCGGTTTATCTTTTTCTGCAGTCAGACGGTTCGTTCAGTTCACAAACCGGAACACAAGCTGCTGCATTTATCAATGTAAACGATGGTTTTTCGATAAATGTACCGGATGTAACCAATTATGGCAATAACCGCCTGGTATTTACCGTAACACCAGGAAATACACCTACTGCTCTTTCTCCGGTAACGGGTTATACAGCTTATCCGTTCCCGGGAGTTCCGGGCGTTTCGCCGCAGGGTCCGTACGACATTTTTGAGTTTGGCCCGAATGCCCAGTATGACGTGTCTGCAGTAGATTCCTTCGGGATCAACCTTTCATTCACGGTAACCGGAGATGCACTGACTTACGGAGCAGTACCTTCCTTTTCAAGACAACAGATCGGGCAGGCATTTAGTTCATTTGTGCAGAATGATCCGTTGGGTTCGGGATTTGCTCAGCTCTTATATACAAGCCCGACGGGAAAAGGTTATCCGGCACAAATTGACGGACAGTTTTCTGCAATCGTGGCTCCGAAAGACTGGCTCGCGATTAATCCTACTGCAGAAGGTTTGGCCGGGTATTGGGATGCTACGATTGATTCGTTTTTCGCTGCGGGCAACCAGTTGAGTTTGTACCTGAACGCCGCTACGGTAGGCACTTATTCAGGTAGCAGTGACGGGACAAACTTTAAACTCACAGGTCCCGGAGGACTCAAAGTAAAGATTCCTGCATCGGATTTCACAGCTGCAAACCAGGGATTCATACAGGCTGTCAGGGGAATTAACAGTGGCGAATCGACAACCGAATATGCTGCATTTAGCCAGATTGAGGCCGCCATCTTTGAAGCCTTGTCGCGTGGCGTGGCACTGGATGGCGTTATGCCGGCAGGCAAGTCGATCACCACGAACTACACTTCGGACGCCTGGACAGATATTACCAACTGGTTCACGAACCACAACAATGCTTACAACAATCTACCGAGCGTTTATGATGTATATGCTAAATTCTTCCATTACGGAACAATCACAGTTGGGGGAAGCCAGGAAAATATCTTTGGAGTAAATGCAGGCGGAACCTTCGGTATGGCTTATGGCTTTAGCCTTGATGAGAGTCCGAATGTCAGCAACAACTGGTCTACTACCGATAATGTTCCTTCCAAAACCGCTTATGGTGTTGGGTCGGGGCAGGATGTGACGATTGTCCTTGGTCCGTGGTCATAACCGCAATTTAACGCGTGAATAGTCCTCTGAAATTCATCGGGGGACTTTTCTGTTTTTTGGTGAGAGAGAGCAACCGTTCTGATGGAATTTACCCAAAGTTGGATGATTTTGTGATCGAAAATTCGCGATTTTGCAATTTCGCAATATTACGAAGAGCCCTTGATTTTACTAGCTTGCAGAGGGTTTTAGTACTCAAAGTATCCAAACAATTCCCATCCACAAAAGTCGTATACTTCTCGCAACTCCTTATCTGGGAATAACAAAATCAACAATGAAATTTCGACAAAATTGATTGATTTCGGGATATCGCAAATCTGCGATTTTGCGATTTCGCAATATTACGAAGAGCCCTTGATTTCACTGGATTTCAGAAGATTTTTAGCCTTCAAAAATCCGCATTCACCAACCATATCCACAAAAAAGCACTCACTTCTTCCAATTCCTTACCTTGCGAATAACACCGCCATGAATGGCATTTCCCCAACGCGGTTTTGTCTTTCAGTACCAGCTGCGATTTCGGGAAATTCTTTTTAAAGTAAGCCTGTAGCTTCTCTGCCTGTCCACGATGATTACAGCCCAGGCCTGTTCGACCGTAGCTGTTGGCTCCCGGACCAAAAACACCCGTTTTGGGATCCTTTTTCTTCAGCACGAAATCAGCCTCGTTGTAGAGGATCATGAGCCTGTAGTTGTCCGGTTCGTTCACATTTACCGGTGTCGTTCGATTGTAATAATCGTGGAAAACCTTCGCATCAATCGCCGGAGCAATCAGGCAGATAGAAAGCTTATGTTCGGGTTGGTTGGGCGTCGGTACAATATTCGATGTTCCTTGTGGATCAAACAACGCATAAGCGATTACCTGCGCTCCGAGACTGTGACCTACCACCTGTAACTGTGTCATCCTGGTCAAGTAAAGGACTTTTCGTAAACTGATCGCCACTTTCCCGGCATTTTCCTGGGCTTCCTCGAACAACTCAAACAGCTGCTTGTTCTTTTTACGGTTGGTCGAGAAACAGCAATCGTACGTTCCGTCCCAGTACACTTCTACCTCGTAAGCATCCGGATGGGAATAGGTTTTCATGTTGTCTTTGAACAGCTGGAACTCGGCTACGGAAGTCACGCCGCTTTCGGTGGAAGTGAACAATTTTCGGAAACCATGCACATAATAAGCGACAGCCGGAAATTTCGCTGATTCGCGGTTGATCCGTTCCATCCAACGCCCGATGATCGAATCGCTCAGCTGATCAATGGTCTGCTTGTTAATTGCTTCAGGAAAATAATTGTAATCCGCACAGATCGAAATGAATGCGTCGCCATGCCGCTGGTACCAGGTAAACAGCGAGCCGAGTGAGTTCTGAAGCGCGCTGTCGGCAATGAAACAATGCGGGTAGGGCAGGCCGTCTTTGTCAAAATGGATCGCCATCGCTGAGCTGTCGAGGCTGCGTTCCCCGAAAAAAACATGTTGCGCACGAAGCGGATGGCTCAGTTGGATCAGTACAAAAAGGAGGCAGTAACGGAGAAGCTGTTTCATGCGATCAGGGTTTTAAAGCACGGGTCATTTCACGCTTTCCCGGTGGACCAGGCAATGATTCCACCAAAAATCCGACCGATTTTAAATCGCGTTTCACCTGGCCTTTCGCACAATATGTAACCAGTATTCCTCCCGGAATAAGCCAGTCGTAAATGCGCTGAAAAACCACAGGGGTCCACAATTCGGGTTGTACCCGCGGACCGAAAGCGTCGAAATAAACAACGTCGACTGTTTCCGGCGAAATGGTTGCGTTGTGAAGATCGCACAGCTGCTTCTCCAGCACAAAATGTTCTGAAAGCGGAGCGGGCGTATTCCACGGGGCAATATGCATTTGCTGGTAAATCTCGGCTGATGTCGGGTCCGAAGCGAACGAGGCGTAATCCATCGCTGCAATTTCTTCTTCGCTCGGCGGGAAAGCTTCAATTCCGATGTAATGCACATACTGGTTGCGTTTTTCCGACGAAAAATAGGTCAGAAGGGCGTTCAACCCCGTTCCGAACCCCATTTCCAAAACGGTAATGTAATCCGCTGTGAGTAAATGCAATCCATGACGGATAAACACGTGTTGCGCCTCCTGTAATGCTCCGTGAGATGAATGATAATGTTCATTCAGCTCCGGAAGATAGATGGTTTTTGAACCGTCGGCCGTTGTGATGATTTGTCGTTCCACTTTCCAAAGTTACGGAAGCATTTTGTATTTTGGACCTGTACCTTAAGTTCAGGAGTAGGGAAACCTGTCGTGTTGGTTTTGCCACGATAAAAAAGCACTTTTGCTTACTGTTTTTTGCTTCAGACAAAAAGTAAGAAACAATGTGCTTAGAGAGATGATTTGTGTATTAGAAGCTGACTAATACGTCTATCCCCTCCGTCTTTAAACACTTCTCTTCAGCCTCATTTCACCGCTCGTCTGCCACCATTCGCCGAAAACCACAAAACCAAATTTCATGAAATCACTATTTTTGCCCCATGACTACACAGCAATTTTCCAAAAACGCACTTATTTTCGTCCTGATTACCATCACGCTTGATGCCATCGGTTTAGGAATTATTATTCCTTCTCTGCCTGATCTTGTAGCTGAAACGGCACACGTGAGCAAAGACGATTCCACCAATTATTACAGCTTGATCCTGATCATGTATGCGTTCATGCAATTCCTGTTTTCACCGCTGGTGGGGAACCTGAGCGACCGTTTCGGGAGGCGGCCGATTTTGCTGATGTCTGTTCTGGGCCTCGGAATCGATTACATTTTCATGTGTTTTGCCCCGGATATCTGGTGGCTGGTAGTAGGACGAGGCCTTGCCGGAATGTTTGGCGCCAGTTTTACAACAGCTGCGGCGTATATTGCCGATATTTCGACCGATGAAAACCGTGCACAGAATTTCGGGATGATCGGAGCGGCTTTCGGGGTCGGGTTCATCGTGGGGCCGGCTATCGGTGGTTTGGTAGCAACCTGGGGATTGAGGGCGCCATTTGCCATTGCAGCCGGACTTTCGCTTGTCAACTTCCTCTATGGATTACTGGTTTTGAAAGAGTCTTTACCCGCCGACCAGCGCCGACCATTCGATTGGAAACGTGCCAACCCGCTGGGTGCCGTGAAGCAAATCGGACGTTATGCCGCCAATAAATACCTATTCCTGGTGATGTTCCTGGTGCTGTTTTCCAACATGGCCGTACACGCATTGTGGAATTATTACACCGATAAAAAGTTTGGCTGGGATAAGCTCGATGTGGGAATTTCCCTTGCCGTAGTCGGTGTATGTGTGGGGATAGTGCAAGCCGGTTTCGCCGGGAAGATCGTGAAAAAAATGGGTGAAAAAGGTGCTGCAACTATGGGGATGATCGTTCTGATGTTGGTTACAGCCGGCATCGGGTTGATTCCTTACGGCTGGATGATGTACGCGATCATTATTCCGTATGCGCTTTCCGGGATCATCGATCCGAGTATCCGCTCGATTGTTTCTGCCCAAACCGAAAGCAACGAACAAGGCGAATTACAGGGGATTTTTACGAGCATGATGAGTTTCGCTGAAATCATCGGGCCGTTATTGATGCTTTGGATTTATGGGAAAACCCTCAAGCTGGGCGATTCCAACCCAATTTTCTACGGTACGGCATTTTATGTCTCCGCGGTAATTGTACTGGTGGCGTTTTTCCTCATGCGATGGGCATTCAGGCAGCGAACCGGGAAAAAAGGCGAGTTAATCGCACAGGAAGAACTGCTCGACCAGGAAGCATTGGCAAATCAACAGCAGGCTTAAACTTATTGAGGCAACTTATCGAATACGAGCACGATTTTATTGAAATCTGCGGCCGCATTCATCACTTTTTCGTAAAGCGGGTATTCTTCTACCGTATAGCTGGTCCTCTTGTAATATTCCCTTACGGTAACAATCAGTTGATTGCCTTTTAGCTCATAAGTCGAAATGAATCCACAGGAATTTCCCGCAGCGTCAGGTGTTACACTGATGGCTAATTCTTCCGGGTTTTTAACGGTTTGACCATCAGGAATCGTAATGGTAATGGTACGGTTGTATTCACGCTGATATCCCGATTCTACCGGCAGTTTTCGTTCCTCCTGGTTATACAACTCTGCCTGTGGGCCGATTAACAGTCCGACTTTAAGGAGTGTCTTGTCACCGCCTTTCTCCATAAACGAAGCGCCGTTCATGGTTGCCCTTCCGATGAAGGGTTTCACACCCATCAAATCGCTGTTGTCATTCTCATACACTTCGTTTTGCAGTTTGGCATCTTCATCAAAGTAAAGCAAGAAATCCGTGCACTCCTTTTTCTTTGCCTCCTGGTCCATGAGGTTGAGAATGGCTTGGGGAAACTGGGCTTTGTACCCGGTTACTTTTCGCTCCAGGCTGATGGAACAATCGGAAAGATCTTCGTTGAATTGCACACCGATAGTAATCTGGTCCATTGATTGTTCACTTTTGGTACCATGAATGTCTTTGATTTTGCCCACTGCCGTAACAAGGTCGTTTAACTTGATTTCCTTGATAAAGAGCCCTTTGGTGTTGGTGAGATAAAACGGCGGAAATCCAAGGCGTGAAACCAGGTCGGGAGACATGAAAAGGTCCAGTTCGTTGATGTAAATCAGGTATTCTTCCAGGAAATTATAGGCTTCGTAATCAGATAAGAAGGGATTTTCGGTTTTATCACTGGTCAGCACAAATTCGTGCTTTACATTCATCTCGCGCAGCAATTGCAGCATGAGCTTGGTCATGCCCTCTTCATTGGTCAGTTTTTTGGACAGCATCAGCTCAATGTCGAATGAACCTTCAAATTCCCCTTCGATTATCCCGATTTCTGATTTTAGTTTGTTTTCCAATGCCCGAATGCGGTCTTCCAACGGGGCATCTTCTGGTACACCGGTCGATGAAATAAATTTTGCCATGGCCTTCTGCGCTTTTTTAGAAGGCTGTTCATACATGTTCCGGTGAATAATTTTAGTGATGTTTTCATACGTATAAAAGTCTGAAGCGCCTGTTTCGGTGTTGCGGTCAACTTTAAAATAGGCCTTTTTAAGGCTGGCTTCGTACGGAGACCAGTCTTCATCTTTTACACCCGCCACATCCGTAACATGTAAAAACATCCGTCGCACACGGGCTGTGGAGTCACTCACAAAGCGGGGCATTCCGTTTATTGGATGAATCTGGTATTCCAGGCTTTTCGGACAAATAATGTCCAGGTCAACCTCTTTTTTTAAAGTACCGCTTTCCAATGTCATCACACTGCCGCTAAAAACCGGTCCGCGTTCGATGTAGTGAATGTACTCGATGTAACTGCCTTTTTCGATACCGTCGAATGCGAAGTAGCGATATTGCACATAACCTTCTTCATCTTTCGATTCCTGGATGTCTTCCCGGTCCAGCTCGATAATTTTTCCATCAGGTTTGATCACCCGCGCTTTCAGTGTTTTAATATTGGCTTCGGAGCCTGAAGGCACATACATTTTGTTGTTGTTCTCAATAGCGGCATCGGTATTCAACAGTGTAATCGTGTGAAGAAGGTTGAACTGGACCATTTCCGTTTCACCGACTAATTCGACACTGCGTTTTTCGTAAACAATGATCTCGTCCTCCAGCAATTCATCTTCGCTGAACGCATATTTTTTGGGACTTTTTTCCCAATCGTAGTTTTCGTAAAACCCTTGTGAAAAACAATTGCCCGCTGTAAGCAGTAAAACGATGAGTAGCGTCAGTTTCATAAACGTGTATTTTTTTGCAACACCACCGATTCGTTTGTAGCAGCTTTTTTAAGCGCAAAGAAACGGTTCCAGTCGCTGAATTTATCGGGGGTTAGTAACAGGAAATCTAGTTTGACGGTCAACGTCATCAAGACCTGTTTTTCCCTGGTCGTATAAGTAACATCGAAATGCAGGAAATCGGAGTGGAACGAAACGTTTTTTGGTAAGGATTTCACGCTGTAGCCTTCCGGGATCTGTAATACTGTCGTATAGGAATCCAGTGATTTATTGTGCAGCTCCAACGGAACGGTTCGCTCCGGTTTTATTTCACCGAATTCAACCAGTCCTTTTTCCAGCACCATGTTGAAGTAAATCTCATCCTGGAGGCTGGTCACATAATTATTGACCGTAAACTCCTGTTCGATGATCAGCGAAGAGTCGCGGTCGGAAAGGTGTTCGAGCTTTGCACTTTTTACCAGGTATGAATTATTGCCGCGTTTACTGATCGACTGAACGGCCTTGGCAAGCTCCTTTTCCGGAACGTTTTTCAGGAACTGTCCGATTTCGACCTGGTAATAACCTGTGAGCACTCCCCGCGAATGAGCATTGATGTTTTTTCCGTCTATTGTGATGAAGGTCGTATCTGCATAAGTGGTGGCTTCAGCCGGCGGAACCGGGACATCAACCAGTTCAAAAGTTGATTCATCGATGTGCAGCATAGCCTGTTTTCCCTGGATAAAACCGGTAGGCATGCTGTATTTCTGGAAGGAATTAGTCGCATCCAGGAAGTAATAACGGTCGTTTTCTTTATAAACGGCGATCATGTGGTCGTCGCAATAAGAACTGGGAAAATCAGTGTATTTGTAAGGGAGCGCCCGCGAGCCGATCCAGGTAAGATAACTGGTGATGTTGATGGATTTCAGCATGCTGTAGATGAGCGAGGCCATATCCTTGCAATCGCCGTAGCGCTTTCCGATTACTTTCGACGGTTGCCGGGGAACAAAGCCACCCATTCCTTCTTCAAAAGCAATGTACTTAATGTTGTTTTGGACCCAGTAATAGACTGCTTTTACCTTTTCGATATCTGAAGTCAAACCGCGGGTGATGGAATCTGCAATCGTCTTCAACTCTTCCGAAGGTTTTTCGTTGACCACTTCAGCGACATTTTTACTGTAAATGTCGTGCAGTTCCTTGGGAGTTCCCAGTACTTCGATCTTCTGCTGTTTGCTGTAATAATAATCGATTTGTGCCAGGATATGCGGTGAATAATAGCGGTTGGTGGGAGCGTAATCTTCTATTTTGCGCAAGGGAGGATTTTTCATTACCCATGTTTGAATGCGCACGCCTTTTACCATTTTTTCGGTATACTCCAATTCCGATTCGGATACATTGAATAGTTTGTAGCTGATATGTATGGCGCTGTCCGCCTCGATAATGAAAGTTGTGTTTTCGCTGGGGATAGAGCTGTTGAACGTAAAACCAAACGGAAACCGGAAGTTGGTATTGGTGATTTCGTAGTTCATTACCCTGAGAGCGCCTTCACAAACAGACGGGAACAAAAAGGTGGTTTCTTTCGTGTCGTCGTGAAATACACTGCCCTCGGCACCGACGTCGCGCGTGGCGAAACCGGTTGCGGGAATTTTTTTTGAGCCTTTTTCAGTCGGCACCATCGAATAGGCAACCAGGTTGTCTACTTTCTCAAAACTCCCGAATTGCAGGCTTCCTTCACTCAGCGGCAGAATGCCGCTTTTATCCAGTACCAGGTGCTCCACTTCTACCTGGTGAGTTACAACGGGTTCGTCTTTCACCAGTTTTATCCGGATCTTTAGGTTGTCTTTTGCAAACAACACGGATTCGCCCGGATACTTTTGCCTGGAGGCTTCGAGGATCTCCTTTGTCTGTGCGGCGATGCAACCGGGGTAAAGCGCAAAGAGAAGCAGCAGGTTAAAAACGTTCAACCGAGATAATGGCATCATTGTAATAAGTTATAATGGAAGTCACTTTTCCGTCTGGGGCATATTCCATTGATTTTCCATGCAGTTTTCCCATCAGGTACGTTTTTTCGGATTTGATTTTCCCCGAGTCATAATAGCTGATGTCTTTCCCGTGCAGGATGCCATACAGATAATCACTTTCGTTGATTTTAACCCCGCTTGCATTATACTCAAAGTGCTTTCCGTGTGCATTGCCGTTTTTGTAATCCTCTTCTTCCCACTTCGTACCGTTTTCATGGAAGGACAGGTAAGTACCTTCAATCAGTCCGTTCACGCGGGTATGCTCGTTCGACTTTTTGCCGTTTTTGAAGTAGGAAGTAAATGTATGTTTTTGATTGTCGATGGTGATGGGAGCCACTTCATTGCCGGATTTATCAAGGTAGGTGTATTTCGTGATAACATCCTGGTCGTAATACCGGATCATCAGAATTTCTCCTTCAGGCGAGTAATAGGTGATTTTTCCTTCACGGTTTCCGTTCAGGTACGTTCCGGAAACTTTTACTTTACCGTTTTCGAAATAGTGCTTGTAAGGGCCCTGGGATTCGTCGTTTACATAATTCACTTCGCTTTGGAGCTTTCCGCTGCTGTAATACTCTTTTTGCACGCCTTCACGGTTCCCGTTAACATAATTGACAACCCTCATCAATTTGCCGTTGAGATGGTACCATTTCCATTCACCCGAGCGCTGCGAATTCACAAAATGTCCTGTCGTTTCAGGTTTTCCATCGGGATAATACCAGTTGTAATCACCGTCAGCATTTCCGTTTTTGTAAATCCCCGAAGAGAGCACGTAATTATTTAACGGGTCTTTGTATTCCGTTATGCCGTTGTATTCACCAAACTCATGAATCACATTTTCATTGGTATCCAGGAATACATTACGGACAATCCTGCCAAGATCCCATTCCTCCCAGAAAACCAGCTTGCCATTTACTGCATAATCTTTTTGAATACCGTTTTTGCTGCCGTTTACATAATAACTTTCCGATTGAATAGAACCGTCCTGGTAATAGTTGAACCACTCTTTGTCGAAATTGCCGTTGTTATAAAACCCTTCCTTGATAAGGATCCCGGACTCGTTGTACTCAAGATACAAGCCGTTGGGAACATCATTTTCGTAAAGGCAGATACTCTGAACCTGTCCGTTCGAAAAATACCGCGTAAGTGTGTCGGTAACCAGTCCGTTCTTGTAAGTCATACTCGACGCAGGGTTGCCATACTGGTCGAAGTAATTCCATTTACCCTCACGCACATCATCCTTGATGAGGCCTTTTGCATTCAATCGCCCATTCGGATAATTCAGAATGTAATCAATCTGTTTTCCTTTTTTTGCAGACAATTCGGTGGCTGTACCCTTTGGATCGAAATAGACAATTTTCGTCAAACCACCTTTTGAAAAGTAGAATTCATGGTATTTCGTTCCGTTTTGGTCATAGAAAACGCTGAGCCCGTTTTCCTTACCGTTTTCATCCAGTGTCACGAAGTTACTTTTGGTGCCATTGGTGTTGTACTCGGTCATTTCATTGATGCGCTTACCATTTTTGTACGTACCTTGTTCACTGATGGTACCGGTAGAATAATACTCCGTATAAGGGCCGTCGTAAAGGCCGTCGTTATTGTAGATGTAATTGGCGTTTAATTGCCCGTTCGAGTGATAGGCTTTCAGCTCTCCGGTAATTTTATTGTCCTTGAATACAAATTCCTGGGCCAGCTGCCCGTTGAGGTGGTAGGATTTGAAGCTTCCGTTTGGAACATCGTGCACGTAATTAAGGTCATATTCCAATGCACCGTTCGGATAATAGGATTTGTAATTTCCTTCTTTCAGGCCTTTGCTTAAAACATAATCTTCTTTCAACGTGCCGTCGCGATAGTACGCTTTCACATTTCCTTCAGCCAGGTCGTTCACAATCGTACGCACTTCGTAGAGCTCTCCCGAGAAATAATATTCACTGCGTGTGAGTTTTTGCATCGATTCATCGAAATCGACCTTGACCTCGATATTCCCGTTGTACATGTTGAAGAACTGCCAGGTGCCCGAAGGTTTCCCCGTTTCATCAAAATGAGCGATCAATCGTTTGGAGCCGTTGGGATGGAAATAATAAAAATTCCCCGACGGAGTAACGCCATCCGCAAGTACTTTTCCGTAACCGTCAAAATGCTTCGGGTCGTATTCTACGTACACTTCTTGTTCCTTACCTTCGAATTCCATGAACTGGCGGGTGATCGTCTGGCGCAGCACCGGGGTTGCCCACGCAATGAACGCGTCGATCTTCGCTTTTTTAGGTTTTAGTTTCGCCTGTATGTATTCATTGTCAAAATTCAGGCAGTTGAGCATCAGGAATGCGTCAAAGTATTTTTCGTCCCATACTTTTTTCAGGAACGGAAGGTAGTGGTGGTTCCAGAATTCGAAACTTGACTTTTCATAGTTCACGTTTTTCAGGATCATGTGCAATTGACGGCCATAGTTTGACGGAATGGTCATCTTTACCTTGTAATTCTTCTGAAGGGCGATTTTGTTTTTGTAAATGAGGTTCAGCTCCTCGAAATTGTCACCACCTTCCGTAATCACAAGTCCTGTCGGTTCTTCTTCGTAAGTGCCGTCGGCAATGGTTTCCAGGACACCGATTACATAAGCGACATTGTCCTTGTCATCTTCCAGCACAAGGTAGGTCGACAAAGAGAGAGTGGCTTGTACGTACATACCTTCATTGGCCGCCAGCATCCCGGCTTTGTAGTGACTGGCAGCATTGTAAAAGTTGCACTGGATCGCCTGCTGGAAATCCTTCAGGGCTTTGTCATACATCTTGTTCCGCTCGTACGTAAGGCCGCGGTTGTGATACAGCTGATGCTGCATGGGGAAGAGCCGGATTCCTTCTTCGTAGGTCTTGAGGGCATCTTCCAGGCGGTTGTTATGGTCGTAGCAGGATCCGAGCAATGAATAGATCAGGTGCTTGAAATCGAAACGCAGGTCGAAATCGATGAGATCGGTCAGAACACGCTGGGCATCTTCGTAAGCTTCCATTTTATAATAGCTGCGGGCAATCTCGTATTGGGCCGTCGGATAGTTGGTGTCGTTGATCGTCACCTTCTCATATTCTTCGATGGCGCGTTCAAACTTTCCGTCGTTGTAATACTGAAATCCTTTACCGATAGATGTACCGGAATTTTCGAGGTTAAGTTTTTTTTGTCCCCAGCAAATAACAGGCAGGAACAACAGGAGGTAGAGTATTTTCATTAAGTATGGTTTATAAATCGGATTTTTTCGAGGCTTAAAATCCGTTAAACGAAAATAGTCAATAATTTGTTCAATCGGATTTCTGACTACAGATTTAATCATTCAGGTACAAATCTTCACCACCGCCGAACCGCTAAACCTGCCAAATCACTTGATCTCATAGGTAATAATCCCGCTTTTCTTCCTGAAGAACCGGTCAAATGTTTTGGGGATGATGCCTGTTGCATTGATCGGCACATCAACCGATTGAAGGTTAAAAACCCGGTCGTTGATGAATTGCTGGTCATAATGCGAATAATGATCGTTGCTTAGCTCGCCGATTACCAGGATTACATCGTCGGGCAGCGAAACAAGGACTGTGTTTTTCGATGTGTCTGTATCGGTGAGGTTTACCGGAAGGTCCCAGTTGATGCCATTGGTCGCCGTGGTTTTATAGGCCCTGAAATCTGTTGAAAAGATCGGGAAGCCATCTCCTGAAGGACCAATAGTATATGCCACGGAAACAGAAGAGCCCGATGTATTGACAATCGCAAAATATTCCTGCCAGGAACACGACGACAAACAGCTCGTCAGCAACAGCAATGCGTAAATCCGGAATCGTTTCATGCCCGAATGTAAGCATTAACAGCCTGATTGTATTGTTTCTAAGTGGAAAAGTGTGCTTCCTTGTCGTGAATGAGCGGCCAGGTTATTTTTACTCTTCTGCGTCATCCATTCGTAAAGTCAAAAATCCCCCGGCCGCTAGAACATGACCGGGGGACCTTGGTCTTTAACCTACTCCCGAGTTATTGACCCGGCTCTTCAGGTCGTCGGCACCACCAGCCCGGCGCCGGCTTGCAGGCACACTCGCCTTGCCAAATTTATAAGTCATGGAAAGCGTCGCTACCCGCGTTTCGCGTTTCACATCAAAGTATTCGGTATAATCGGTGAACTTCACATTCGCCGTAGTGAAATTGGTATAGAACAAGTCTGTAATGTTCAGGCGGATCGTGCCCCTGTTTTCCAGGATCTTTTTCTGGGCACCTATTCCGAACGACCAGATATCGTCGATGCGGTCAAATGCATACAATTCTTTCGAACGGTAGTCGGCATTAACTTCCAGCGTCCAGGTTTTACCAATCGTAAACGAGTTCGAAGTCTGTACGTTGAATGCGAAGCTTCCCTGGCGATTGATCGTGGTATTGGCAACACTTCCGGAGTAAAGCGCTACATACGAGTTTAGGTTATTGGTGGTTGTCCACCACTTCGTTACCGGTAGCGGAACCGACATGTTGAAGTAAATGATTTCAGCGCTTTTCAGGTTCGTATTCGTTTGTACCGTAATGTTTTGCTGTGTCAGCGAAGGGGCAATGACCTCGGTAATATTGTCCAGGGTACGTCCAATTCCCAATTGCGTGTAGACCGAATTGTTCCACAAATGTGCAATTTCGATGATATGCGTGGTTTGCGGGCGCAGGTAAGGATTTCCTTCCTTATACGTCGATGGGTCGAGGTAAAACTTAAACGGATTCAGCTGATCGTAGCCAGGCCGGTCAATACGACGAGCATAAGAAATCTCGAACGAGTTTTTCTCGTTGAGTTCGTACGTCAGGTATGCTGTCGGGAACAATTGCAGGTAAGACGTGTCGTTGGTCACATTGTACACCAGCTGTTGGCCGCTGACTCCCGTATATTCGGCACGTAACCCGAGTTGCAGCATCCATTTGCCGATTTTTTGAGTGTAACTCACATAACCGGCGTTGATGTTTTCCTTGTAAATAAAATGATTGCTTTTGGTCGAATCATAAATGGAAGTACCCGAGCTTCGGTCGAAAAACTTCAGGTTATTGTCGGCGATCACGTAGCTCGATTTCAAACCGGCATCAAAACTGCGGTCTTTACCCAGTTCTTTGTGAAAGTCGGTTTTCGCCGAATAAATCGACAGATTCCCGATGATATCACCGGCCAGCAGGTACGCGGGCTGGTATTCGACATGATCGAGGTTATAATAGCGTGTGGTAAACAACTGCTGGGTATTGTTGCCGTAAGCCGCGTAATCGAGGTCGACTGTCCATTCCGAACCCAGCGTGTCCAGCACGCGCTTGTAATTCAGGTTGGCGCTTCCGCTATACCAGATATCTTTGGAATCATTGGTCGTTTCGAAGGCTGAAACATTGGTGCCGCTTGGTCCCTGGACGTCCGACGAATTGAACCCCTGCTGTTTGAATTGGTTCGTAATACCGTTTACCACGAAACTGATTGAGTTCTTGTTGTTGATGTTGAAATCAACTCCGGTGCGGACAATATGGTTGTTGAACGGGAATTTCAGGTAATTGTCCTGGATGTAAGCTCCCTGGAATGTATCATTCTGGAAAAAACGGCGTTCCAGCACCAGGTGATTGAATGCTTTGCGGTAGGCGTAATTGTAAGAACCGTAAACATTAATCCGTTTTGAACGGTGATTCAGGCTGATCCCGGCGTTGGTTTTCGGGTAAACGCCCTGGCCGTAACCGGCGGCAATGGTCCCATTCGTTCCCAGGCGTGTGTCTTTTTTCAGCTTGATGTTGATGATCGCACTTCCCGCCGCATCGTATTTCGAAGAAGGATTGCTGATGAGCTCGATCTTTTCAATAGAACTGGACGGAATGCCGCGCAGGTAATTCCCCAGTTCCGTGCCCGACATCGGCAGCGATTTCCCGTCGATCTGAACAATAATGCCGCTTTTCCCGCTCAGGGTGATGACATCGTTGTTATTGATACGCACAGCAGGTGCTTTTTCCAGCAATTCAAAGGCAGATGATCCGGTCGAATTGATCGAATTCTCTACGTTCAGGATCAGTTTCCCCGGTTGACGTTCCAGGTACGGTTTTTTGGCCACGACTTCCACCTCGCCAAGATTGCTTTCTTTCGGTTGAAGGCTGATCACCGGAAGTGTTGTGGAGCCATTTACGGTAATGAGTTCTGAAGAGTAAGGTTGGTACTCATCGGTTGTAACCTGGAGGAAATAACGTGCGCCGTCTGTCACCTCAAACCGGAACAATCCGGCCTCGTCGATCACCTCGGTTTTGATCAGTACCGTATCGCTCGAGTAAAGCAGGATCAGTGATTCAAATGCAGGCTTGTTGTCTTTTCCTGTCACCGATCCCGATAATGTTACTTGCGCAAACAAGGGGGCGGAGCAAAAAAGCAGGATTATACAAACGAGGAAGTGCTTCATGGGAATATTTTTGAGCAAAGGTTGATCAGGACGAAAGATAAATCGTTGTCTTTTTTTTCAGGCGTTACTGAATGGTGTTATAACAGTGGTGAGTGGTTGTATTATTTGATGAAAAAAATCTGATTGATATATCAAATACTGATAAAGCAATTATATTTGTAATAAGTATTATTCTTAAAAATTGCGGCTATGAATAAAATGGAAAATGACCGTGACAGACATGCGATCGAGCGTTTGTTGTGCTATATGCACGAACATTGCACCGAGCCGTTTGATGCGAAAAAACATGCGAGTATGATTTTTTTCTCGGAGTCGAAACTCAATAAAGTATTCAAGCTTTATGTGGGAGTAGGGCCGGGGGCATACTTCCGTCGTTTGCGCATTCAGAAGGCAATGGAATTGTACCAGCAGGGAATCAGGAGCTGGACGGAAGTGAGCCACATCGTCGGATATGCCGATCTTCCTTCGTTCAGTAAAGCATTTAAAAAGATTACAGGAACAACGCCCAACTCCTTCGCACCTTAAATTAATTGGAAATACGCTGTTTTCGGCTTTCTGTTTGTACATTTGGTTCAAACTACTCGCATTATGGAAAAACTGGAAAATATCGTTTTCTATTCGATGGACCGTGCCATCAGGAGCTACCGGCAGTACGCGCAGCAGCAACTCAAGAAAAACGATTTTGCCATCACGATCGATCAATGGCTGGTCATTAAATGCCTCATCGAAAACCCGGACGTTACCCAGGTCGAACTTTCCGAACGCGTTTTCAAAGACAATGCTTCCGTTACCCGCATCCTCGGATTACTGGTAAAAGCCAAATACGTCAAGCGGCGCGTCAGCAAAACCGACCGCCGCCGTTTCGAGCTTACCGTTACCGATCTTGGTTTCCAGACCATCGAAGCTGTAGACCAGCTCGTTATCCGCAACCGCGCTTACGCTCTGGAAGGCATCGACCCGCAGGAAATCGAAGTCGCCCGTAAGGTCATGATGGCGATCACAGCGAATTGTTCCCGATAAAGAATTTACACTAACATAAGTTACAGCGAAAAACGCTCTTGTCCGGCTAAGGAGGATGAGGGCGTTTTTATTCTCATTCTCATTCTCTCAGCCGCGGCTGACTGTTTCTGATTCCGGTTCCCTAGCAAATAATTTCGCTCTGTTTGCAGTCCCGTCGAGACGCACTATCGTAACAGGAAACCTGTCACTGACTTTTTACCCCGTAGGGTAAGAGAAGATCCCAGAAAATCCCGGTTTGAAGTGGAATCCCACACTCAATCCTCACGCTAAAACATAAAGTAATCGCAGTGAAACGGAGATTTGCTTTATGTCACACTGAAAAGAAAAAAGCCTTCGGAAATAGTGTGAGTTTGAGAGTGAGTCTCGAGGCAAAAAGAAAAAAGCGAATC
>DATGWM010000010.1:0-476928 GCA_035299485.1 Fluviicola sp. | reverse complement strand
CACTCACACTCACACTCACACTCACACTCACACTCACACTCACACTCACACTCACACTCACACTCACACTCACACTCACACTCCAACTCACACTCCAACTCACACTCACACTCAACTTATACAGAATGGGAAACAGTCAGCCGCGGCTGAGAGAATGGCGTGAAACTCACACTTCTACTGAACAAAGAGCTCACAAAGCTTTTACAGTGTGAGTTTGGGGTTGAGTGTGAAGTGGTTTAATCCTGGTAAAGACGGTCGTTGTACCACACCATCACCGAACGGTTCGACTGCTGAATGCAAACTGCATGGCCGCTGATCGTAAATTCTGTTTTTGTCAGGTTGGTAATGTCTTTCAACTTTCCGTTGACATAACCCGAAACACCGCCCAGGTTGTTGCGAAACGCCATCACATCGTTTTTGAGGACCACATCTTTCGCAGCGTAGTTACAGACCATTTTGCGTTCACCGTCCACCAGCGTATAGGTAGAATTGGCTTCTCCCCACAGGAGTACATCGTCTTTCGCATCCCAGAACTGGAAAAACGAAGCCAGCTCCACCTGCTTGCCTTTGCCGTAATAGTTCAGGTTTCCCTGTACATCCTCGTACACCACAAAACCACGGCAAGCCTTTATTTTCGATACATAGAGATCTTCCACATCGAGGAACTCGCCGTTTTCAAACACCGCAAATGTCCGTGTATTCGGATCGTTGAACGCCAGCATATCGGTACCCGCGAAAAACTCGAGCTGCTGAACACCGCTGTAAACACCTAATTCATAGATCTGCCCCCGCCAAAAGACTTTGTAGAGGTTCCCGTTATCACGGAACGCCACAATATTATCGCCGACCACATCCGGCATATATAAATCACCGGTAAGCTGGTACAATTGAATGACTTTTCCCTGGTAAACCGCATTGACGGTGTTGTAGCGCGTGTCCTGGTAAACGATAACCGAATCACCAACGGCATAGTCACCGCCAAACGAAGTGATCACTTTGGTTTGACCGTCTTCAAAATAATTGATGATCGGGCCGATATTCCAAACGAGTAAATGGTCGGAAGCTTTGTAGGAAACATTTTGATTGGTCAGCAAACGGGTTTGACCATTATGATATACCTTAAAATCGCGCTGTGAGTTGTTATAGGCCACCAACTCGTCACCGAAAAACACATCGGTGGTAGGCTGGTGCTCGATTTGGGTGAAAACACCGTCATCAAACACTTTGAAAAAATTATTGAAATCCATATACGGGAAAAGTCCTTGGGCAGCTGCCACAAACGGAAAAAAGGCTATGAGCAAAAGAAAATTCTTCATGGAATCAAATGTAAGCAAAAAGCAGACCAGTTTTAGGAGAAAACCGCTTTAACGCTGCGCTTTTTCAACCGGGTAGGCATTCATAGTGGCCGTTGCCGCTGCAATTTTATCCCCGGAAGCATTCTTCACAACGGCCTCCGCAAACAGGATGCGGTTACCTGCTTTCGTGACTTCGGCCGTCGTAATCAATTCATCGTTCAGCAACGCGGGAGCCATGAATTGAATGTTCATCGCAACCGTAGAGACGATTTTCTCCTGTTCACAAACCTTCGACAAACAAGCCACACCCAATGCGGCATCCAGCAATGCTGCAATCGCTCCGCCATGCGAGGCAATCGGCGTAGCAAGGTGATTTTCGGTAACAGTCATGCGATAGATCACTTTCCCGCTTTCGGGAATTTCAAAATCCATCCCCAATAACCGGCCAAAGGCGTTCCATTCAATGTATCGCTGAACGATCGGATGTAGTTTCAGGTCGCTCACTTGGCTGCTTTAGACGTTATCTTAGGGCTTTCCTTTGTTTCATCTGCTTTTGCCAGCTGCAGGCCTGCCTGTTCAAATTCTTCGTAGATCCGTTTGTTCAGGTCGAAATACACTTTCCAGAAGTCATCGGTCTTGGCCCACGCACGCACCGTAATATCAATCGAATCGGGTGTGATCGCGGCCAGGGCAATGAATGGTTCCGGGTCTTTCAAAACGCGCTTGTCTTCTTTCAGGAATTGAATCAATACCGAATGTGCTTTCACATAATCTTCACCATGCGCCAGTGAAACCGTCCAGTCTACGCGGCGCTTTTTTTCTTTCGTGAAATTGATCATGCTCGTGTTGGCAACCGATCCGTTGGGCAAAATGACCACTTTGTTATCACCGGTATGCAGGTAAGTGTAAAAGATCTGGATTTCAACGACTTTCCCCTGGTGCGTTTGGGTCAGGATCGTATCACCGACCTTAAAGGGCTTGAACAAGAGAATCATCACACCTCCGGCAAAGTTGGAAAGTGTTCCGGAAAAAGCCATACCCACGGCCAATCCTGCTGCACCAAGTATGGCAACGAAAGAGGTCATCTGTACCCCCAGCTGCGTAACGGCGGTGATGATTACCAGGATTTTCAGCGAGATCGTAGCAAGGCTCGACAGAAACGTTACCAAACCGGCATCGGTCTTGCTTTTGGTGAGGATCTTGCGGATCGCTTTCCCCGACCAGCTGGCCAGCCACCAACCGGCAACAAGAATGATAACCGCCAGGAGAAGGTTGTAACCGGTGTGTACAATAAATTGTTTGGCTTCCGACCAGGAAAACCCAAAAATCTCATCGGCGTTTTTCGCAGCGTTTTCTGCTTTCGCAACCAATAACATGCCTTACGGAAATTTAGGGAATTGCTGGAAATTCGGTTCTCTTTTCTCCAAAAATGCACGTTTACCTTCCTGCGCTTCCTCCATGAGGTAATACATCAATGTGGCGTCGCCGGCAAATTCCATCAAACCGCGCTGGCCATCCAGTTCGGCGTTCAAACCACGCTTGAGCATACGAATCGCCAACGGACTGCGCTTCATGATTGTCTGGCACCATTCAACGGTTGTATCTTCCAGTTCGGAAAGCGGAACAACTTTGTTGACCATTCCCATTTTTTCAGCTTCTTCGGCTGTATATTGATTGCACAGGAACCAGATTTCACGGGCTTTTTTCTGTCCTACATGGCTTGCAAGGAACGATGAACCGAACCCGGCATCAAAACTTCCTACTTTCGGGCCTGTCTGACCAAAACGTGCGTTATCGGAAGCAATCGTCAGGTCGCACACTACATGTAATACGTGTCCGCCACCGATCGCATAGCCGTTTACCATCGCAATCACCGGTTTCGGCATGGCGCGAATGGATTTGTGAACGTCCAGTACGTTTAATCTCGGAACACCGTCGGTACCGATATAACCGCCAACACCTTTTACATTCTGGTCTCCACCCGAACAAAACGCTTTATCACCTTCACCTGTCAAAACGATCACGCCAACATCCTGGCGCTCGCGGCAAATTTCCAGTGCGTCCAGCATTTCCATGTTGGTTTCAGGACGAAAAGCATTGTAAACTTTCGGGCGATTGATGGTGATTTTTGCAATCCCTTCAAAGAATTCGAATTTGATGTCTGTATAGGTTTTGATCGATGTCCAAGTACGTTGTGCCATGATTGAAATTATTTAGCACAAAAATAATCATTGATCAGGTTAAAACGTGCGAAACAGACGGGAAATCACTCCCCTTCTTCGTCGTAATAGTCTTCGCCGTCATAGTAATCGTCTTCCATCGTATCAATGGTATAACCGGCAGGCACTTCGAGGGAAAACGCCTTCGCCGGATCGGTAATGGTTTTTGACGACTTTATTAGCTTCATCGTAAGCGAACCGCCTTCTTCATCATCCTTGATTGTGTACTCGAGAACGGTACCCTCTTTGGTGTGAAAAAAGCCGCCGTCGGCACTGTAACCGATATGTAGGCCGGGAGCAAGCCAGCCCGAACCAAATACTTTTCCCTCATCCAGGAATTCTATTTTCTTGCATTCCCAACCTTGAATGGTCTTTTTCTCAGTCAGCAGGCGATATTCCCCTTCTTCCAGCATTTCCTGCTCGACAATATCATAAGCCGTGGTAAACCCGTAACCTTCATCCAGGCTCAGGTCGGCAACGAAGGCTGTTTTTTCACCATCCTCATTGGTCAGCTCAACCACCTTTTGAGCAATGGAATCCACCACGAGGCGCTCATACACATCCTCTACATAATAATTGATCGCGAACTTTTTCTTGGTTTGGGCAATCTCAACCACCAAAGTGTCGGCTGTAGGCGATTCACCGTCATCAGCAATTATCTGGAATTTAAATTCACCGGTTTTCTGTGCTATGGCAAGGTTCACCAGGGAAAGGATTGCAAGAAGTAAGAGGTATTTCATGTTGATAAATTAAAATAGATACTAAATGTAAAAATAATCTGGTTACTCCGACTCCGGCGCCGATTCTCCGGAAGAATAATGCTCTTCCCAGTTATACTCTTCGACCTTATAACCTGCCGGAACAGTTTGCGAGAATACTGTTTCGGGTTTTGAAAGCGTATTGGATGAACTGATTAATCGCAGTTCATAATTGGCTCCGGAATGTGCATCCAGTTTCGAATACTCGAGAAGTGTGCCTTCTTTTAAATAATAAAAACCACAATCGTTGGCATAACCGATATGCAGGTCCAATGCAACCCAGCCGTATCCAACCACATTACCCCTGTCAAGAACTTCTATTTTCTGACATTTGAACTCATTGATGGTTTTGTATTCTTCCAGCAGGTTGTACTTAATCCAGAATTGCTGATACATAGTAGCCATATTACCGGCCGTTGTAGCAGCATAAATGATGCTTGTTTTTCCATCCAACGCCGTGAAATGTGCTGTTTTGCCCGCCTGTAGATCCAGTAATTCCAACACTTTCTGCGTTGATGAATCAAGGATAAAGTACTCTTTTGATCCGTTCCCCCACTCAATGTTGATTTTGAACTTTCCTTTCGTTTGGGCAATATCCACAATCAATGTATCACTGTCTTCACCATACGTATCGATTTCATAGAACCGAAATGTTCCGGTTTGCTGCGCAGAAACAGTATTTACAAGAGAAAGGATAGCCAGCAGGAAAAGGTATTTCATCGTTTTTGAATTAAACCAAACTAAAATTAAGGAACTCAATCCTCTTCTTCGTCATCGTAATAGTCGTAATAATAATCATAATAATCATCCATCGTGCCCAGTGTATAACCTTCCGGAATTTCCAATGAAAACACTTTGGCAGGATTCGCAATGGTTTTTGACGACTTGACCAGTTTCATCGTAATGGATTTCCCGCTCCCGTTATCCGGAACAGTATATTCAATTACCGAACCTTCTTTGGCCCTGAAAAAACCGGTGTTTGACTTATAACCTATACTAAGTCCCAGTGCCAGCCAGCCCGAAGCATAAGCTACACCATCCTGCAAAAATTCTATTTTTTGGCAATTCCAGCCCTGGACAACCTTTTTATCGCTTAACAAACGATAGCGTTCCGGTTCAAGAAAATCCTGGTTAACAATCGCAAAAGCCAATGTGGATCCGTAAAACTCATCATTTTGCATATCATATTCATACGCCAGCTTTTGGTCCGATTCACTGGTGAGCTCCAGGACTTTTGCGGCAATTGAATCTACTACAAAGCGTTCGTAAACAATCCCTTCACGATATTCAACCACTATCTTTTTGGTGGTTTGGGCCACATCGAAGAAGATGGTATCACTTAATCCTACAGAATCGCGTGTAACCATCTGGAACTTCATTTCACAGGTTTGCTGGGCAAGCGCCAGTTGGGCAACGAAAAGAAGGGGCAGCAGGAAAAGGTATTTCATCGTTTTTTTGATCAAATATAATCTAAACAATGAAAATTGTTACGTTTTTGAAGGAACAACATATAAGAGGCAAAAACCTCTGACAGAATGGATTAATTCGATCCGTTTGGCGTATACATCGTTACACCACGTTGCTCGTATTCGCTGATCATTACCTCGAGCATCTTTTTGGCATCTACCAATAATGTCGGGGCGTTGCCGATCGTGACTTTTTGAAAAGCACCCGTTTTTTCAAACAACGGAATCAACTCGTCACAGCGGCGTTTGGCCGACCATTCGGGGTTGTGAACCTTGGTTTTGACGGTTTTTTCTTCGCCGGTTTCCAGTTTTACGTTCACGGTAAACAGCTCCGGATAATAAACCGGGAACTTAAACGATTCAACCGCGTCTTCGAGCACATGCAGGCTGGTTCCGGCATTGGCCAACGTTACACCAATGTACAGGATCTTTCCGCCGGCGGCTGCCACTTTGTAAAAAGGGCTTTTCGACGTATAGGGCGTTTCTTCGCCCAAATGTTCGCCCACAAAATCAATCGCATTCGGGCCGATACAAGAAACCGGTTCAGTTGCCGAAACGGAACGAATCGCTTGGGGATGTTTGCGGAACAGCTCGGTAATAATTCCCAAAGCCGATGGCGCATTTGCCACGTCAAACACTTCCAGCTGACGAATGTATTCGAGTTGATAACCTGCATTGGGTGAATTGGGCATCAGCACATGGCCGGAATCACCGACAGAAGACAGCAATGCATCAATGACCGTCTGAGGGCCGCCTTCCACAAAACCGATTTTCGACAGGCTGGAATGTACCAGCAACGTATCGCCTTCCACGATCCCGATTCCGCGTAACTGTTCCAACAGTGCTTCTTTTGTCAGGCCTTCGCCAGCTTCACGCTGGGCAGCAATTGAGCTGCGTACGGCTTCCTTTTTCTGTTCGCGGTAACGATCCAGCAGGAATTGAGGTGTGATCGAACGCAGCAGGTCGCGGAAAGAACTCATCGTTTATTGAAGCTTAGGTTGGATCAGGCGGTTTTCCGGCAAGTACAGGTAATGAATTTCAGCGCCTTTCGACAGTAATAGGAAGTCGTCCTGCACCTTACGGATTTGCCCGTATTCCAGCGGAACAAGTAATTCGCCCTTGTCGGAATAAACACCGTATTTCGAACCGCGGGAAACCAGGTAGTGGCCTTTGTCCAGGCGCTTGACCTCTGTATGTTGCAATGGAATGATGACTTGTCCTTTGGCATTGATCGCCCCTTGGAGTGTCAGCAATTCCACAATTCCCAGGCCGTCGGCAAAGGTTTCGGCATATTCATAAGTGGCGGGAATCAGCAGTTTGTTTGTCAAATCCACATACCCCCACTTACCGCCTTTTTCAACCGCAATCAACGTTCCTACATTGCCCATATCGGTATACTGGAAAGGAATAATCACTTTGCCGGCACGATCGATCAAACCGAATTTATCGCCCTTCAGCACCTTGGCATAATTGCCCACGAAGGCGCCCTGTTGCTGGATATTCGGGAACAAATCGTAAATCGGTGGAATGACTTCCGTTCCTTTCCCGGAGAAATAACCGACCATTTCATCTTTGATGAACAAGCCACGCTCGTTGGACGCACTGCCGATCGCTTCGTAGACCGGCTGGGCCACAATTTTGCCTTTTCGGTCCATGAGACCCATGAATTCGCCATCGACAAACGTAAACAACGAGTCATTGAAAAATTCCACTTCTTCGTAAAGCGGCGGCACGATAAAGGCACCGTACGGATCTATGAACGCATCCAATTCGCCCACTTTCACGCGTGCTTTCCCGCCCGAAAACGAATAGGCTTCACTGTATTCCGGTTGAATGCGCTGGAAACCGTACTGGTCGAAATAACCGTACAGCGAATCTTTTTGCGCGTAGATCAGATCTTCGGAAAACTGTCCCAAATCGTTGAACTCCGTAAGGAAAATCATAGCTCCGCTGCGGTCGATGATTCCGAATTTCTCGTCGAGCTCCACAATAGCGCGGCCTTTCTCGAAATCGTTGGCACCTGTGTATTTGAAATCGATCACCAGCTCGTTGGCTTTGTTGACGTAGCCGTATTTGCCGTTTTTTTCCACCCATGCCAGCCCGTCTTTGAAAAAACCAACCGACTCATAAGCCGCAGGAATCACAACGGTACCATTGAGCGACATCCAGCCAAACAGCGATTCCTGTTTGTAGGGAATCAAGACAGAGCCGGCAAGTTCCTTGTCGCGCACCAATTCCTGCTTAAACGGGTAATTCGGGTATTCTTTCTGGAATGCTTCCACCCTGCTCGGCGAATAATCGTACATGTACAGCTGGTACAAACGTCGCCAGGCCTGGTCTACGTTTCGGTTCGAAGGATAAGCTTTGATAAATGCGGCGAAAGCTTCAACGGAATTCTGAACGGTCGCCAGGCGGTAGATCTGATCCTGGGCATCGGCTACATAGGGATTTCCGGGAAACGCCTTTTCAAACGACATATATGTCGAGATCGTTCCCGAGCTCGTTTGTTCCAGGTATTGCAAACGGTAAAACTCTTTTTGTGCCCGCGAGGCATATTCCGATTCCGGGTATGTTTTGAGAAAAGTATTGTACGCCGCCGAGGTCGATTTAGCAGCCGCTCCTTTAAACGCAATGGAATCGCGCAGGTGAATGGCCGTAAAACGCTCCTGCGCCCACGGATGTGTCCGCTGATACTGGTCCATCGTAGCTTCCGAGATGTTCGTCAAAGCCTTCTGGAAGTAAACCGTTGAAATAGCTGCCCGGAGACTCACAATCGCTAAATAATCAAACTGGTATGCTTTATACTTTTCTTTGGTTTTTTCCTTTATAGCCGCATAAGTTGCCTCACTGACCTGGATTTTCGAGAAGGCTGAATCAAGGTTATGAAACGGGTTATCGGTACGTGAATAAATCACCGCAAGCCCGTAATTGGCAGCAGAACGTTCTTTTTTCTGCGCTTTTTCAAACAGGGCTTTCGCCTCAAAATAATTGTATTGCTGCAATGCTTTGAAAGCTTTGTCAATTGTTCCGGCATTTAATGCATTCGGCAACAAAAACAAGCTAACTAACAGTATGAGTCGTTGTCTGGTGAACATCATAATCACAAAGATACAAGTCTGGCTGTGTTCCCATTTCCAAATTACAAAAAGTTATGAGAAAAATAGGCCCACGCAGTGAAGTGGCAAAAAAAATCCCGTCAGTTTGTGGCCAACGGGATTCTGTATAATGAGGATCGTAATTACTTTTTGTACTTCGCGTAACGCGTGTTGAATTTGTCAATACGCCCTGCTGTATCTACCAATGTGTTAATACCTGTGTAGAAAGGGTGCGACTTGTGAGAGATATCCAATTTGATCAACGGATACTCATTTCCATCTTCCCATTTAATCATTTCAGAAGAATTTGCTGAAGAATGACAAAGGAACGCATAGTCGTTCGTCATATCTTTAAATACTACCAATTTGTAATCTTCCGGGTGAATACCTGCTTTCATATTGCGTTTTATCTTTATTTCTTACTCCAAAAATCGGATTGCAAAGATAAGCAAACTTTTTAATTAGCAAAGAGTCTGTTTAAATTTGTTGCAATTTCATTGGCTAATTTATTTCATCCAACAACTTTAAACAGCCTCAAAAAAATAAACCAATCACTCTTTCGTTATTTTTGTCATGATGAAATATACTGTTTCCATACTTTCGACACTGCTGCTTTTGACACTTACCCTCACGACCCAATCGTGCAAAAAGAAGAATTTTGCTTCGAAAGGCAATCTTGAATTTTCGAAAGATACTGTGGTGTTCGATACCGTTTTTACCACGGTAGGCTCTACTACACAGCATTTTAAAGTTTACAACCGCGATAACAAGACGCTGACGATCGACGAAATTGAGCTGATGGGCGGTTCTTCCTCGCCGTTCAGAATGAACTTCGACGGTTTGCAGGGAACATCATTCAGCAACATCGAAATCGAAAAAAACGACAGCCTCTATTGTTTCGTGGAAGTAACACTGAACGTGAACGGTGGCGTGCTTCCGCTGATTGTGGAAGATTCGATCCGTTTCCGCACCAATGGGAAAGATCAGTACGTGAAACTGGCCGTCTGGGGACAGGATGCCTATTTTCATTACAACGACACCAATGGCACCGAAACCTGGCAAAACGACAAACCCCACGTGATTTATGGCGTTTCCAAAGTACTCAACGGTGATGTTTTGACAATTCCGGCCGGAACAGATATTTACCTGCACAAGCTCAGCGCCTTGTATATCAATCGTAGTACACTGATTGTTAATGGGACCGCCAGCGAAAAAGTGACATTCCAGGGCGACCGGCTCGAACAGGATTACGACAATGTGCCCGGGCAGTACTATGGCGTTTACCTCGACAGCGCCGACCAATGCGTGATCAATCATGCGCAAATCAAGAACGGAATCACCGGAATCCACGTGGAATCAAAACTGGGTGGCTCTTCCAATACAACGCTTACACTCAGGAATACCGAGATCTGGAACAACGCCAGCTACGGAATGCTGTTGTTCGATGATCCGAAGATCGTAGCCGAAAACGTGCTCATCCACAGCAACGCCATTCACGCGATGATTGTGCTGCAGGGCGCCGATATGAAATTCACCCATTGCAACCTGCTCGGCTATGGCGGCGGCGATGGCTCCTACCCGGCTGTCGGAATGCGGAATTATTACACGACTAACGGTGTCACCACGCTGACGGATATCGTCGGTGAATTCAATAACTGCGTGATTTACGGTGCCGGCGACGAAGAATTGGTGATGGATACCATTGATCAGGGCGGTGTCAACATCAGTTTTCTCTACCGCAATTGCGACATTCGCCTGCCTTCAAGCAACAACCCGATGTTCAACAACTGCCTCTTCAACCAAAGCCCGGCGTTTAAAGACACTGGGGCCGACGATTTTGAGCTGTGGAGTACTTCGGCGCTGAGAGATGCAGGAAACCCGTTGTTTAGTATCGCTCTTGACCTTATTGAAAATGCGCGCGATCCCAATCCCGATATCGGAGTTTACGAGTATCAACCCTGAAAAGGACATTTCGCAATTTTATCGTATCTTAAGCATAAGATAAGCAAAGTCCGGCACAGCGCTAAAAGCTTTTCAGCGAACATAAATTCACAAAACTTTAAATTGAGTTCAGCCAGAGTTCAGCCAGACTTCAGCCGTAGCAAATAGATCTGTCTCCCATACACGAGTTTTAGTTTAAACCCTTTTTCGTAGTATTGTGTAGCTCCAATGCGCAAAACTATGGCTACACGTTTCTACTTAATTGTTTTCCTGGCTTTTATTTCTATCCGGGCGAACGCGCAGTTTTACATCAACGAAGGCAGCAACCGCAATTACACGACCATTGAAGACGAAGACGGCGATCATCCCGACTGGATCGAGATCTACAATCCAACTTCGGATACGCTTTCGCTGTTCAACTATTCGCTTTCCGATAACGCCAGCGAGCCAACAAAATGGGTTTTCCCGAGCATTTTCATGCTTCCCGGGGAATACAAGACCGTTTTTTGCAGCGGAAAAAACCGCAAGCCTATCAGCGGGTTTGTAAATGTGCTCACCGCAACCGACTACAACCCGACAACCGGCTGGAACACGCATAACTTTACCACGCCTTTTTACTGGGATGGCGTTTCAAACATTCTGATCAATACCTGCTCCTACAAAGACGACGGCTACACCCTCAACTCGATTTTCAACCAAACGGCTACATCTTTCCCTTCCACGGTTTTCGCTTTCCAGGATGGCAGTGACGTGGCCTGCAGCTACAGCATGGGAAATACCGTCAGCCAGCGACCCAACCTGCAGATCAACGGTTATACGATCGGAACAGGCGTTATCCAGAATTCACCGACAGACTATCCGGCACCTTACGGAAACTGGTACTGGGGTGCCAAGCACCAAATGCTCATCAGGGCTTCGGAATTGATTGCAGCAGGAGTCACCGCCGGCGATATCAGCAGCCTGGCGTTTGACGTAGTTTCAACCGATCCCGCAATGATATACACGTACATCGAGTTTGATATCATGATGGTACCTTACGACGAAGTTTCCAGCTCGTTTGAAAGCGTGAATGTCAACAATTATCAGCATACTAATTTTTCTATCTCACAATCCGGCGAAACGGTGCGTTTGTACAACCCTGCGCAAACAGAGATCAGCAGTTTGTATGTCAACTGTCAGAATCTCGACAACAGCCGCGGATTGCTGCCCGATGCGTCTGCTTCGCCTTATTTGTTCGATACCCCAACTCCGGGAGCCACCAACAACGCTTCCACTCCTTACTCCTATTACCTGGTCGCACCGACATTCTCTGAGCAATCCGGCATTTATGCGACTTCGGTAAACGTGACCATCAACAACCCGAACGGTGCCGGAAGCAGCGTTTATTACACGCTCGACGGCAGCGAGCCGACTACTGCATCAACGCTGTACGATGGAACACCTGTACCTGTCTTCTTTTCAGGTGTTTTGAAAGCACGCGCCTTTGCCAATGGTTTTCTGCCGAGCACCACCACAGTTGCATCCTTTTTACTGGGAATTGATCACGTGACACCGATCATTTCGCTCGTCACCGATGAAAACAACCTGTATGGCCCAGATGGAATTTTCGATCATTGGGACCAGGACTGGCAGCGCAATGCCTACATCGATTATTTCAGTGAAGACAACCAGCTCATTTTCTCTCAGAACACCGGAATCCAGATCGATGGCGGAGCCGGTGGAAGCCGCTCGCAACCCCAGCACTCCATGCGGGTGGAGCTGGCAAACGGAACATTGGGCGATGGCCCCGTCAACTACCCTCTGATTCCCAATCGCTCTGAACGTACCAAATACAGTGATTTTTACCTGCGAAACGGCAGCAATACCTACCTCGATTACCCGTATAAAGATGCGTTCCAGGTAGAAGCCATGTGTGCGGAAACGCATACCTATTACTCCGCATGGAGACCGGTAACGGTTTACATCAACGGGGAATATTTCGGTTTGTACGAGCTGCGCGAAAAATTCAATACCGAATATTTTGAGGAACAGGACGGCGCCGATGAAGACTCCACCGATATCCTGTCACTGAGCTTTTGGTACGGAAGCATCCTGCGTTCGGTAAAAGGCGCTCCGGTAGATACTTTTTATGTCAACTACAATGCCTTTAATGCGCTGAACCCTGCGTCTGCAACGTATTGGGATGATGCCGACCGTTATTTCGACCTGGAGTATTACACCGATTACATCATCAGCGAATCGTGGATGGCAAACGTGGACTGGCCGCAAAATAACATCAAGATCTACCGTTCCGACGCAACTGATTTCCGCTACCGCTTTTGTACCATCGATTTGGAATCAGGACTGCCGCCAGTGGGCTGGAACGACAGTTATTACGATCACATCGACTACCTGCAAAACCAGGACCCCGGAAACCCGTTTATCAACGTGTGGCTGCAAAGCATTCAGAACAACAAATTTCACGACTATTTCATCAATCGTTTTGCCGACCTGATGAACACTTCCTACCTGCCGGAACGGTTGACGGCTGTTGAAGACAGTTTCTTTGACCAAACGGTGGTGGAAATGCAGAACGAATACGCGCGCTGGGGCGATCCGTGGAATATTCCGCAACAAATGACGGATTATTACAACCGCCACCTCGTCATACAGGACCAGTTTGAGCTGCGTACCGATAATGTACGCGACCATATTGAGTACAATTTCAACCTTCCGAACCAGGTTGACCTGGTATTGGATGTTCACCCGGCAGGCGCGGGGAAAATTCACATCAGCACCATCGAGCCCACTGATTACCCATGGAATGGCGTTTATTTCAATGGTGTTCCGATCAGGATTGAAGCGATTGCCAATGACAATTACATCTTCTCCAACTGGGGAAACAACGGCCTGATCACCGATCAGCTCAATGCCGTTTTCCTGGATACACTGGATGTGAACTCCATCCAGTTTGACGCGTATTTCGTGCAGGATTTTACAGAAATCACAGAGGATGAGATTTCGTTGTTCTCTGTTTACCCGAATCCAACAAAACAAACGGCTTATTTACTGGCGAAAGAAGCTGATCATACAAACCAAAGCTACCAGCTGATTGATGTAACGGGAAGAGTTCTGGAAACCAAACCGCTGAACCAAAACAGCAATGAAACAGTGATCGATCTGCACAACTATCCTTCGGCGGTGTATGTAATCCGGATTTTGGATGGAAATGACCTGGTGGAGCAATTGAGATTGGTGAAGACCAGCTAATTAATCATTATGAAGCCCGCGAGTCGTTTCGAAACTACCAAGCTCTGTATTCAAAATCGTACCAATTAAATGTCCAGAAATACCCTTCTCGCCATTCTGTATACCACCCATTGTTTCCCCAAAAATAAATGTATCCGGAATAATACTCTTGATACCAATTCCTATCGCGACAAGTTTGCCAACCCTCGTACCAAGAACTCCAGCCATCAGTTTTCCAAACTGACCTGATTGGGCCACAACTTCTGTCACTCCCTCCTTGATTGTAGTAATAATTTCCTACAGACCATCCATTTTGAGTATATACCTTTTCAATACAAAGAAAAAATGCTATTATAATTAGCATCTTATGAACAAGTGTTTTCATGATGTAATAAATTGATTTAAACAAATCAACCATTATTTATCAACTCATCCCTAACCACTTATAATGAGATATTAACTCACTGTATTCTGTGAATTTGATTGCTGCAAACTTCAAAAAATAAAAAATCCACCGGCCAAAACCGGTGGATTTTCCAAAGATTATAAAGATCTGATTATGCGTTGGCAGTCATGTTGTCCAATACATCCATCACCCCTTTCACGGCAACAGCTGATTCTTCCAACAATTTGCGCTCATCGGCATTCAAATCCAGTTCGATGATTTTTTCGATTCCGTTTTTACCAAGAATTACAGGAACTCCAAGGTAAATATCTTTCATGTTGTATTCACCTTGCAACCAGGCGCACACAGGGAATACACGACGCTGGTCGCGAACAATCGCCTCCACCATTTGCGCTGCAGCAGCTCCCGGAGCGTACCATGCAGATGTTCCCAGCAATTTCACGATCTCACCACCACCGAATTTTGTGCGCTCGATGATCTCATTCAATTTCTCTTCACCAATCATTTCAGTAACCGGGATACCTCCTACTGTTGTGTAACGCGGAAGCGGAACCATTGTATCTCCGTGTCCACCCATCAATACCGCCTGGATATCTTTCGGTGAAACGTTCAATTCTTCGGCAAGGAAAGCACGGTAACGGGCAGTATCAAGGATTCCGGCCATACCGAATACTTTCTTCGAATCTGTTTTTGCATTCAGGTAAGCACAGTAAGTCATTACGTCCAACGGGTTGGAAACTACGATGATCACTGCGTTCGGTGAATACTTGATAACATTTTCAGTAACTGTTTTTACGATCCCGGCGTTGGTAGCGATCAAATCATCGCGCGACATTCCCGGTTTGCGCGGAAGCCCCGAAGTGATAACCACCACATCCGAATCAGCCGTTTTGGAATAATCATTTGTAGAACCTACGGTACGTGAATCGTACAGGTTGATCGGAGAAGTTTGCCAGATATCAAGAGCTTTTCCTTCAGCGAATCCTTCCTTGATGTCCAACAATACAATTTCATTGGCAATTTCTCTATGGGCCAAAACATCAGCACACGTTGCCCCTACATTCCCGGCTCCAACTACAGTTACTTTCATTTTCTTTTATTTAATTGAAATTCATTCTGATTTGCGACGCGAAAATAACAATAATTGTTAGTTGCCGTGCGCTAAACTGTTCATAATTCTCGTTATTTGTGAATAGATTTCTGAAAACAGGCAACCATTGAAAGAGGTGACCGTTTATCAAATAATACAACTGTGAAACAACATTGGAGTGTGGAAGAACTAATTGAGCTGTGCAAGAAGTCCGACAGACGGGCGCAAGAACAGTTATTTCGTCATTTCTACGGTAAAATGTTGGCTGTTTGCTTACGCTACATTCAAGATAGAGATTCCGCCCAGGAGGTTTTACAGGAAGGGTTTATAAAGGTCTTTGATAATATTAAAGGGTACGACAGTAAGGGCTCGTTTGAAGGTTGGGTTCGTCGGATAATGGCCAATTGCGCCATCGATGCGATCCGGAAAGTCCGAAAGGACACACAGCTTTCCGATAACGTGAACGACTTCAAGTACATTCCCGATGAAGACGAGGGGGAAGACTGGGACATCACAACGCTCAAAGCGGAAGTCGCCATGGAAGCCATCCAGAATCTTTCACCGGCTTACCGAATGGTGTTTAACCTCTATGTATTGGAGGATTACACACACAAGGAGATCGCCGAAGCGCTGGGAATCAGTGAAGGAACCTCCAAGTCGAACCTTGCAAAGGCTAAAATGAACCTGCAGAATTATTTGAAACAAAAATTTATACATATCGCGTCATGAAAGAAAACCTTGAACGCATCATCAAGCAACAATTGGAGAACTACGAGCTGCCGTATGAGGCTGGCGCGTGGGAACAATTCTCCAAGCGTTTGGACGGAACTCCTTCCACGCCATTCTACCGCAAGTGGTGGTTCGCCGCTTCTATCGGTACGGTGCTGGTGAGCTCTGCCACGTATTTTGCTTTGACTTCCACCGAATCAACGGATGACAGACCGGCCCCTAAAACGGAACAAATCGTTTCGACACAGGAAACAACTCATGCTGCTGATGTGAAAAACAGCCAGAACAACAGCAATTCAACTGCTTCAACGGTAACTGCCGGTAATTTACCGCCGGAAACGGTTTCGACACCGTCGCAGCCGGTTAGCAATGTTCCGACACCGGTTTATCCGCGCTACTTTGTACCGGAAGTTTTCCCTAACCCGGAACCGCTGATTGTTGAGCCGGTAAATCCGCCAATGCGCTTCCAGAAACTGGTACTTCCTGCTGCAGTTTGCCTGAACGAAAGCTTTACGATTGAAAATCCGAACGATGTAGCTGTAACGGTTACGTTACCGAACGGACGTTCGAAAGTGATTTCACCGAAACAATCGGCTGAGATCAAATCATCCAATTCAGGAACTATCCAGGTGGAAACAGGCCGTTCAACCGAATCGATTACGGTACATGAAACTTCTGCCCAGCTTTACATTGACGTAGATGCTTCATTGCTGTACGAAAACGGTATCCCGACTTTGAAATTCGATGTTTCCGGAACGGACCAGCCTGTTACCTGGGAATCAAACATCGGTTCAAGAACAAGCGATAAAAATCACCTGGTTGTTCACCCGTATACCGATCGCGAAGTGAACGTTACAGCCATTTCTTCAGATGCCAACGGATGCACCGTTAAGGAAAGTAAAACCGTAACATTAAACGAAGTTTACAACCTGATGGCCCCAACCGGATTCAATCCTTCCGGTGGCGATTCACGTACAAATCAATTCATACCGTATGCTCTGACCATGCGCGACACACCGTTTGAAATGGTGATCATGGATCCGAACAATATGACGGTACTTTATAAAACTTCCGATGCTTCCCAAGGCTGGAACGGTATTGACTCACGCACCGGCCAATTGGTCCCTGCCGGATCAACATGGTTGTGGAAAGTAGTGATGAAAAAACCGCTTCAGGGCGAACCAACCGAATACAAAGGGTTGATTACAAGCAGAGGAAAATAAGTTTACTTCACCAACTAATAAATGGATAAAGGGAAAGGAAACTTTCCCTTTTTTCGTGGAATGCCTGCTGAAATTGCCGGGCCTTCTGTGATTCCGGAAACAGCAAGCGATGTTCTTCCATCCTGCGCAATGCTTCCAATTCATTGGTCAAAGCCGTTGTTTCTTCGCTGAAATACCAGTGCCGGAACAATTTCCAAACCTCATCGACTGCCAGGTTGTTCGGATGCACGCCATCCTGCTCGAAATAACGGTAATCGCGTAAAAGATCGTTGATCAGCTCGTAAGCCGGGAAATACACAGCCTGGAACTCGTTTTGCAATTGCTGCACCAATTCAAACAAACGTGCCTTGGAACGGTTATTTTCCACCCAGCCGTCGCGGGAATAGCGAACCGGACTCACCGTGAAAACGATGTGCAGGTTGGGAAAACGATGCTTTAATTGTTCCAGCGTATGTTGCCAGGCGGCTAGCATTTCACTGGTTTCCGTCAACTCTTTTTCAAAAGCGGATCCGGGTTGTTTGTGACAGTTCGCCACCAATTTGCCTGTCGTTTTCAGGCGATAACCATGCGCAGAACCGAGTGTAATAACCAAAACTCCCGAACGCCCGAGTGCCTGCTTCAATTCAGTACGAATGACTTTCAGACGATCTTGCAGCCCTGCTTCCGACATCGCATAAACTTCACTGCCGGCATCCCAGGAAAGCCACACATCATCCGTACAAAGCAAACGTTCAGGTCCCGGATTCAGGCTGTCATTGATACATTTTGCCAGCATAATCGGGTGAAAAACCACCCCGAACGGGTTGGAAACGGATCGGAATCCGGCGCGTTTCAACCGCTGGTGTAGGTTGGTCGAAAAACAGGAACCGATGAATACCGCTTCCTGCCGGTGATCGATCGTCAAACCGTCAATCGGCCGCGGAAAGTGTACGTTCGCTTCCATCCAGTAAATCGAGTGTGTAATCAAATAATTCCGACCACCCCTGCCATTTCCCTGACTCTCCGATGGTTTCATTGTGCCAGATAAAGCAAAAGATGCCGCCATAAGCCGTCACTTCGTCGAGCAACTGCTTCACAACCGTTTTGCTTTCTTCCACGGAATAAAACAGGTATTCGTTGAATGTGCCGTCCATGTATACAAAAGGAATGAGCTTGTAATCGGTTGCCTGGTTAGACTCCAGGTCGAAGAAATAAACAGGGTGCGCCGTTCCCAGCCGAAAACCGGGCTGGTCGGCAAACCCCATTGTATAATCCTTTTTAAACCCTTCATTGATCAGCCGGCGGTAGGTTTGCGGTAATTTCAGTTTCAAAAAATGCTGTCGGCTTTCCGTAACATCCTTTGACAGGATCTGCGCCAGCCGTTGTTTTTCTTCCATCAGTCGTTTGTCGGAAACGTTGCTGGCATAGCTTGGATGAAGTCCAACGCGGGCTACGGTCCCAATATTTCGGATCAATCGCTGGTGACGCGGATCCCTCCAGGTAATATTCCGGTCGAACTCGCCGATATCACTCAACAGCCAAAAAACGCGTGCCTGGTCGAAACGTTCGGCGCATTTCCGGATCTTGTCAAACGTATCGTACGGATCTGGAATTTCGCCGGAAAGCACTTTTCTACGCAATTCGTCGCGCTCTTTATTGCCTTTAAACCTGTCTTTCGCCATCGATACCCACTTCCGCCAGCCATCTTTCCATTTGAAAGCAAAAGTGTTATCGATATCAAACGATGGCATCGCTGTCACAGTTCTTCCTGACTTCAGTTCCGCCAATTTCTCCGGGAAAAAGTGCTTCACGATCGCTTCCACCCATTGCTCTGCGATCTGTCGCTGCAACCATCCGAATTGAAAAAGCACGCTGTCGGATGCCTGGAAACGGTCGTGTTTATCGCGTTTCAGGGTAATGTATTCTTCGTAGCGGCTAATCACGTAAAAAATGGCTGCGAGCGGATCGGTTTTTCCATTGATCGTGAGGCATTCGGTTCCCTGCCATTCGCCTTTTGTAAGGGCCAAATGCGGGTTGATCACCTCGTCAAACAACAAGGAAGAAGGTTCCAGGCTCGCGATTCCATCAAAGGGATAATCCGAATAGCTGAATTTACTGTCGGTTGATGTGGTAAACACCGACAAATCGTTGGTAAGCTCGAAGCGCAGGCCGTGTTGTTTGAACACAAAGTCAAAAGTGTATTGCAAACGTTCGGTAACCTGGTCTACGAAAACGATCATTGAAACAATTCTTCGGAAATGGTCTTACAAATAAACGCTGAGGCCGACCCGTCGCCGAATATTTCCGGGAAGGTTGACGGCGGTTGTGCCAGGAAACGATTCGCTGCTGCGATAAGTTTTGCTTCGTCCGCTCCGGTCAGCACGGCAGCCCCGGTTTCGATCAGCTCCACCCACTCCGTTTCCTCGCGTAAAACGATGCAAGGCTTACGGAAAAAATAGGCTTCTTTCTGCACGCCGCCGCTATCGGTGACCACCAGTGATGCCTGCTGTTCCAGGGCGATCATATCCAAAAATCCAACGGGATCGATCAAATGAATCCCGGACGCCGCTGAGAGCTGTTCCAGGAATGCCGGATCGGCTATTTGCTGCAGGTACTTGCGGGTACGCGGGTGAAGTGGTAAAACAAGGTCCAGTTGATGCGCCCGGGCGATGGTTACCAATCCCCTGAAAATGGCCTGCAAACGCTGCGGATCATCTGTATTGGTATTCCGGTGAACGGTAGCCAGGATAAACGGTTTTCCCTTGCACCCGATTTGCTCCAGCAACGTCGATTTCTGCTCGGCTACTTTCGAGAAATGCAGGCTGTTATCGTACATGATATCGCCGCAATGCCAGGTTTTCGGAGAATCGATCGTCGCGTTGCCGTCCAGGTTCATGGAAAAACCCTCGCGCTGCAGGTTGCTGATCCCCTGCTTTGTCGGCGAAAACAGCAAGGTCGACACGTGGTCGGTCATGATGCGGTTGATCTCTTCCGGCATGGCTTTGTTGAAGCTGCGCAGTCCGGCTTCGATGTGGACCACCGGAATATGAATTTTCGATGCGGCCAGTGAGCCGGCAAGTGTTGAATTGGTATCTCCATAAACGATGACGGCGTCAGGTGAATGCTTGACCATCAGGCTTTCCAGCTCTCGCATCATCGCTCCTGTCTGGTCGCCGTGTGAGCTGCTGCCGATACTCAATTGTGCAAATGGTTTCGGGATGCCCAATTCTTCAAAAAAAACAGCGGACATATTTTCGTCATAGTGCTGGCCGGTATGAACGATCAGCTCTTCGATTTCATGTGCGTATAATGTTTCCAAAGCCCTGCTAATCGCTGCTGCTTTAATGATTTGAGGACGAGCACCAATGATCGTCATTATTTTTTTCATCACAATAGTCCGTTATCTGAGAAGCTAAAGTAACCATTATCGCTAATAATGAGGTGATCCACCACGGGCATTTCGATGAGCTTCCCGAATTGAACGAGCTTTCGTGTGAGCTGATGATCGCTTAAGCTGGGACTATTGTTGCCACTGGGATGGTTGTGCGCCAGCATGATACCTGATGCTCCCATATCGATGGCTATTTTGAAAATGATCTTCGGATCAACATAGGTACCGGCCAAACCGCCTTTTGAAATCTGCTGCACGCCCAACAGGCCATTGGAGCGGTTGAGCAGGATAATGTGGAATTCTTCGTGTTCGAGGTCTGAAAAGTAGGATTTGATCAGGTTATAGCCATCCTGGGCCGAAGCAATGACCTGTTTCTTGGTCGCCTGCTGGTCTTTTCTTCTTCTGCCCAATTCCAGGGCTGCCATGAGTTTAATGGCTTTTGTGCGCCCGATTCCTTTCACGGAACAGAGCTGTGATAAACGCAACCTGCCCAGTTCGTAGAGATCGCCGTTGCACAATTGCAGCAGGCTCCTGCCAAGATCAACTGCGGTGTTTTTCCCCGACCCGGTACCAATGAGAATAGCAAGCAATTCGGCATCGGATAAGGCATTCTTTCCTTTTGACATCATTTTTTCGCGAGGGCGGTCTTCCTCGGCCCAGCTGGTTATGGCGACTGATTCCTTCAACATATTTTTGGTTTTCCAACCTTAAGATACTAAAAAAGTTAAGGTCTTTCACCACCCAAAAAACATTTTTTCACCCAAAAATAAACTACTTTTCCACTTTCAATTCAGTCGGCTTATTATAGGTAAAAGTCCTGTTCAAATACCTTGTTATTTCAAATGGATTCTCTAACGCAAATTGTACTTGGCGCTGCTGTGGGTGAAGCGGTTGCCGGAAGAAAAATGGGTGCTAAAGCAGCGCTTTGGGGCGCTGTTGGCGGCACGTTGCCCGACCTGGACGTGATTTTCATGTCGTTCTTTCATCCGTTCGACGCTGCGCTTGTACACCGTGGGTTTTCACATTCCCTGTTGTTTGCAATGCTTGCCGGACCTGCGCTCGGCTGGTTGTTTACAAAATGGTACAAACAGCGCTATGAGCGAAAAACCTGGATTTGGTTGTGGACGCTTGCGATCGTGACTCACCCGATGCTGGATATCTTCACGAATTACGGGACGCAGTTCCTCTGGCCCTTCGATCCGCGGATTACCTTCAATACGGTTTTCGTGATTGATCCGCTCTATACAGTGCCGTTTATGGTATTGCTTATCATCGCATTGTTTACGAAACGGACCAATCCACGCAGGTCGAAATGGAACTGGGCCGGAATCATCTGGTCGAGCGGTTATTTACTCTGGGGTGTCATCGTGAAATTGATCCTCCTCAGCAATTCAAACGGTTATTTCCGGGAAGGCGGTCACCAGGTAAACAATGCGATGGTCACTCCCATGCCGCTAACGTCGTTTTACTGGCAAATGGTCAGTGAAGATTCGAAAAATTACTACGTGGGTTATAAATCCATTTTTGCTGATTTCAACCCGGATGAGATCCAGGTGATCCCGAAGAATCATAAGCTGTTCAGGCAAATGAGGTGGAAGGACAAAGACCGTAATGAACAATTGCGCTACATCACCAATGGTTATTGTGCGTTGGAACAAACGGGCGATACCATTTGGTGTTATGACCTCCGTTTCGGCACCATGAAACAACTGACAGGCGGCACACGCACACAACCGCTCATGGGTTATGGAATGATTGTTGACAGGCAGGTTGTGCAAAAGTCTTTCCGCCTGCCGCGTGGAAATGCCTTTAAAGCCGTTAATTTTGCGTATTATATCGATAAAGTATTTGGGAAATGAAACAACTCATCGCCATCACATCCGGAGCAGTACTGCTATTATTGGCTTGCGGACAAAGTATACAAACCGGGAGCAGCGACGATAATTCGCACTTGCGCGAGGTTCCTCAATTGCCAAAAATTGAACGGACTTACGCGCTGGCCGATTACCTGTCTGAAGACGAACAGCTGAACAAAGATGTGGATTCGATCTTCGCATCGCTGGATGATACGGCAATCGTAGCGCAATTGATCATGCCGGCTGTAGGCGAATACGGGCAAACACTGGCCACGATTAAGAAGCATATCAACAAGCGCCAGATTGGCGGCGTTTTGATGCTGAACGGCACCAAAGATGAGTTCACGAAGTGGATCAGGGATTTCAACGCGATGAACGTGAAGCTCGGCAACCCAGGGTTCCTTTACAGCGCCGATGCGGAGCCAAGTTTGGTAAACCGTAAGATCAAAGGATCACACCCGGTGAAAAAAGCCAATGAAATGGAAACCGCATTTGAAGTAAGCGCTTATGCGGATACGATTGCGTTTGATTTGAAAGATATCGGGATCAACTACAACTTCTCACCTGTCGTGGATATGTCACCCAACAAAACGGTTGGTTTCAGAAGCTTCGGAGCGGTTCCGGCCAATATCATTCCCTGGTCGAACGCGTTTATCCAGGCAACACAAAGGCAGGGAATCATTGCTACGGCGAAGCATTTCCCGGGACACGGCCTTGTTTCGGGTGATACGCACAAATCACTGCAGGTAATCGACGGTGAGCTGAAAGAAATCGGGAACTACCCGCAACTGATCGCCGATGGTGTTTTGTCGATCATGATCGGCCACCTGGCTGTTGCCAATAACCCGAAATACAATACCAACGGACTTCCTTCAACCACTTCCAAAGTGATTGTGACCGACTTGCTTCGTAACGAAATGGGCTTTAAAGGCCTCATCGTGACCGATGCCATGAACATGGGCGGCGTTACGGCCATTCCGAATTGCAACGTAAAAGCGGTAGAAGCTGGTTGCGACATTGTATTGATGCCATTGGATGCAGCAAAAGCACATTCGGCAATCCTGAAAAAGTACCGTACCGACAGTGCGTTCAAAGCACAGGTAGATGCCGCTGCGAAACGTATTCTGCGTATGAAGCTGTGTGTGGGGGCAATTAAATAACCGAACGACAACATTAAAAACAAAAATGGCGCGGGTAAATTCCGCGCCGTTTTTGTTTATCCGTTTTGGTATTCTTTATTCCAGCGAACGCAGCCAGTAATAGAATTTTTCATTGGACGGGCTCATCGTCTCGAAACGGAACGACGGGCGCTCATAAGCGGTCATTTTACTTTGCAGGTTCAATACGATTTCCTCGCGGGCAACAATCAGCTCAATGTATTCACCGGCAACCAGGCTCGAGATAAAGTTATCGAACGTGGTTTGGTCGACGCGAATGCCGTTGCAGGCAATGATCTCGTCACCAACGCTGATTCCTGCTTCCTCGGCAGCAGAACCTGAACGAATTGACTTCACGATTGTTTTTCCGCCCTCCTGTGCTACCGAAGCACCGAACGAAGCAGCAGGTTTCCCGGTATAAACCACATTCACCGCCACTTTGCTGAAAACGGTTTTGAAATCAGGGATTTTGGTTCCGTAAACGTGATCATTGAAAAAGGCATCCATGTCTTCGCCCATGAACGTTTCCAAAGCCTGCTGGAATTCCGCTTCGGTGAAACCGCGCTTTTTCTTCACATAAAATTCGTCGTACAGGTAACGCATAAAATGATCCAGGCATTTCGTGGCGTTGAACTTGTCAATGATCATGGCGTCCAGTAAAGAAGCCAGCATGGCACCACGCGAATAATACGTCATGGTAGTGTTGCCACTGTTTTCATTCGGACGGTAAGCCTTGATCCAAGCATCGAAGCTGGCATGCGCCACCGATTGCACGCGCGATCCCGGAGAACCTTCCACGTAATTGATCGTGCCCTGCAATTTGCGCAGGTAATCTTCCTTGGAGTAATAGCCGGCGCGAACCATCAGCAATTCATCGTAATAAGAAGTAAATCCTTCCATGACCCACAAAAGCGTGGTATAGTTTTCTTCGTCATAATCAAACGGCCCCAGTTCGATCGGGCGAATGCGCTTTACATTCCACAGGTGAAAATACTCATGCGCTACCAGCGAAAGGAAGTTGTTGTACTCACCCGGCGCATAAGTCCAGCGGTTCACGCTCAACACACAGGAATTGGCGTGCTCGAGTCCTCCTTGCCCATTAATTACATTGTGGATAATGAAGGTGTATTCCTTGCACGGATTCTGTCCGAAAACATTGGTAGCAGCTGCGGTGATCTTTTCCATGTCCACCTTTAGCTGTTCCATGTCGTAATTTGCAAGGCCGTACAAAGCTACCTGGTGATGTGTTCCCCCCGACTGAAAGTAAAACAGCTCGTGGTTTCCGATCTCGATCGGTGAATCGACCAATTCATCGTAGTTGGTAAACGTAAAACGTTCTGCGGCCGCATCGCCCTGGACACTTTCGCTCGATTTTACCAATGGTGTGGTGATCGTTTTGAAGGAACTGTAAGGATACACATCCAGCGTTCCGGGCAATTGCTGAAAACCATCCACGTAAAAGAAAACGCTGCTTCCCGAAACAAAACCGTGCGACAGGTCAAGGAAGCTGGTGCGTACCGATAATTCGAAAGCATAGACATCGTAATTTACTTTCACCGACTTTGCTTTCCCTTTAGCGATTTTCCATTCGTTTTTGGCCGTTTTGGTCACTTTCAGCTCTTTGTTGTTTTCATCGACCGCCTTTACATAGTTGACGTGTCGCGAAAACTCACGAACCAGGTACGAACCCGGCGCCCAAACCGGCATTTTCACCGTTAATTCACTCGCTTTAAAACCTTTCAGTTCCATTTCAACCTCGAAGTAATGATTCTGAGGCTTCGGCATTTTTAGTGCATACTTGATTGACTGTGAAAAAGCCAAAGTCGGCAAACAGAACGCCAGGATAAATAATAATCTCATTTCCATTATTTTGTTCAAATATACACTCTTTAGCGTCAACTAATACCTGGGTGAGTATATTTTAAAAAACAGCGTATTAACATAGTTTTCACAGGGAGTTCAAGCTGAAACAATACGAGGTACACACCTTTGCAAAGTATTACTTGCGTAGATGAAACGATTGTTTTTAGGGGTTTTTGGGGGATTTTGTGTAGTATTGATCTGCATCGGTGTCATTAATTTCTATCATATAGGTACCATCCATACCATGCAGCACGAAGTGGCTAAATCCGATCACTTAGCCCAGGTTTTACAGCAGCACAAAGAGCAATTCCGGTCATTTGCGCAGCATCATCCGCATTTTGATTCGGTGGCAACCGATCTGCAGCGGCAATTGCAGCTCAACAAGCAATTCTGGCGAAAAACCCTGAAAGAATCGATGGCCAACAATGCATCGTTGCGCAGGAACGGTTTGGCCGGTTTCCATGAAGGAATTGAAGTTTCAACCTTTAGCCAGTTGCTGAAGCTGGAACAGCAGTTACTGAAAAAAGTTGGCCGCATCGGTTTCAAGGACCAGGGATTGATTGGCAAAATGCGAACCCTGGCCCACCAAATGGAAAACGACTATCCGCAGTACAATGAAGGATTACTGAGTTTGCGCCGGCATGAAAAAGATTTCCTGATGCGGGTCGACCCAGCCTATTCCGACCGGTTTAAAACGGAAATGACGCTCTGGAAAAAGCAGGTCCATTTACCGGATGCCTTGTACAATTATGCCATTTATTTCGACAGCTTATCTACCGATTACCTGCAATTGCTGCATCCCGGCAGGACGGGCTTTTACCATCATTGGCTGGATCATTTTGAGGCATTGCAGGATTGCGTCCGAAAACAGCGGTCAGGATTGCTGAAAGCAAGTCTTGACGCTTCTTCCACTGCCGAGAACACCATCTTGTTCATGAACGGGTTAATGGTGCTTTTCGCGATTGGGTGTACCATTTACTTTACCCGGAAATTTTCACTCCAGGTAAAGAACCTGCAACAAACCATGGCGAATTACATTGCCACCAATTACCAGTTTCACCAGGAAACATCGCTGCGCATTCCACGGAATGATTTCGGGAAAATAACCCTGCACTTCCTGAAACTGACACGCAAAATCCGCTCTGATATGCAATTGCTGGAAGACCGCGTGGAACGCAGGACCAAATCGCTGCAATTCAAAAATCACCAGCTCGAGCTGCAACACCTTGAAATGATGGAAAGCCTGCGTTATGCACAGGATTTGCAACAAAGCCTGCTGGTTTCGCGCGCCAAATTACTGCGGTCATTCCGTGAAGCATGGGTATACTACAAACCCAAGAACATGGTTGGCGGCGACTTTTACTGGATGAAAGAAGTACAGGAACACGGGCAAACAGCGTTGTATTTTGCCCTGGCCGATTGCACCGGGCATGGCGTTCCGGGCGCGTTGCTGAGCGTGATGGGTATGAACGCGCTTGATGAGCTGATCGGTTCGGGAATCCGCCAGCCTTCGCTCATGCTGGATGCGTTGCGATCACTCGTAAGCCGCAGGCTGAACACGCAGGAAGACAAACGTTACGATGGTATGGATTTGGCGCTGTTCAGATGGAACCGTGAACAAAACACGATCACTTTTGCCGGCGCCCAATTGCCACTATGGATATTGCGGGAAGGTGAATTGGTGGAGATCGTGGGCCAGCGGATGCCGATCGGTTACACCTACTTTGAAGTGAATTCGTTTGAAGAATACGAAATCCAACTCCGGCCGAAAGACCGCCTGTTATTGTTCTCGGATGGAATGGTAGACCAGTTCGGTGGTTTAAAATCAAAGAAGATGGGCCGGAAATTCCTGCGCGAATGGCTGATCCGTCATGCCGATGAGCCAACAGCGACCATCTATTCGAAGCTCATCCAACAGTTTGAAAGCTGGAAGGGAAATACCGAACAAACGGATGATTGCACATTCATCATCCTGGAACCGGGCGTTTCCGAACAATCATTCCTGACGGCAGCGGTAAGTGTTCACTCGATCACCAAAGTACTGTCGAACCGGAAAGAGAAAGCCGTTGTATCAATCGGCGTTTCAAACAAATGAGGATAGTGGGCCTGCATTTCACGGTGCATCAACCCGACCGGAACATCGGCAAACGAACCGTAAAAATGAAGGTATTCCATGTATTGTTCATCGCCGCGAAACGCCTGGAACAGTGAGTCGGCAGTACCGTCCCACTCCAACGGCTCTACCCTGTTGATGCGGCAAATCCTGCGATCAAACGCCGGCGTACATTTCGTCCAGTTGTTGTTTAGCAATACTTCCACAAAACCATGAAAAACAATTTCGTCCTTGCGAAGGTAGCTCACGAGTTTATCAACGCCCACATGGTTTTTCACAATCCCGAATCCCAAACGGGCAGGAATGTCCAGTGCTCTGAGTCCCGAACAACAGACGATTGCCTTTTCGACGCACCAGGCGCGGGGTTTCCCGATGATCGCGCTTGCTGCCAGCGACTGCGGACGTAAATCCAGGTGATACGGATCGTACAAAAATCCGTCGCGGACTTTCAGGTAAAGCTGCTTGGCCTGTTCTTTCGGATCGGACAGCTGACGGAATTCGGCTACATACTCCTGCACTTTCGGGTGGGAATGGTCCAAAAAGGGTGTTTCTTCCAGGAAGGTCGGAGCTTGTAAATCCGTTTGATCGATTGTCATGGTGTAAAATTACGAATTGGTCATTGTTTCTGTTCTCAAAAATGAATTTCCCGAATTCAGGAATTCGGATGTTCGGAATATCCCGAACGCCCGACCATGTTTTTACCACCATTTTTGTACTTTCGCTGTATGTCGGAGGAAGAAGAAAAAAAAGTCAATTTTCGGGAAGAATTTGAGGCACACTTAAACAGTCCGCTGCCCATCCTGATCCGTATCCGTAACTTTATCTTCGGCAAAGAATCGCCCGACACTTACACCAAATTCAGCTTCTTTTTGGCACTGTCCATCTGGCTGATCTTCCTCACCTGGTCGGTATTGGGTTCCATTGCCATTCGCATGCGGGAAATGATTGTAGACCAGAAGGAAATCAACGTCACGGAAATGATCGAGGCCCGCGGAATCGAGCTGGGATTCGAACCCAATGCATTCATCGGCCGACTGGAAGCTTTTCACGCCTTGTCTATTGGTTTCTGGATCGTTGTTTTTATCGGATTGGTGCTCCTGTGGCGAAAAAATGAGCGGTTCGTTTATTTCTTCTTCACCGGCTGCGGACTTTATCTCCTGTTCATGTGGGTGATGCTCGGATTCGGCTATTATCGCGGCGACACAACGTTTTTCGATAAGATCGTTTTTTGGATTATGGTCTTGCATACGGCCGTGTATGCTTATTTCCTGAAACGGGAAAAGACCGGTGAACGCTTGAATTTCTTCGGGGTGGATGAGGACGAAACCACGTGAAAATTTAAGCATAGATCAATGAAGAGCTTTTTCCCTTTACGCACTTTACACCTTTACGTTTAAATTCTGTGTTTTCTACGTGGCCTATGTGGTGAAAATAAAATCACATCAATGATTTCTTGAATGGTTTTCCCGTCCGTCTCTACAACTAAATCAGCTTGCTGGTAAATGGACTTGCGGGCTTCCAACCGGCTGGTGATTTCTTTTGCAAACAGGTCATCCGAAAGTGATGCCAGCAACGGACGTTCTTCGCGCTCTTCTTTCAACCGGCCGATGAGCGTTTCGGCAGATGCTTTCAGGTAAACAACCGTTCCTTTTTCTTTCAGCACCGTTATCAGGTCATTATGACAAGGCAAACCACCGCCACAGGCGATCACCTCTTCTTTTCCGTCGAGCTGCTCCGCAAATTGCAGTTCCCACTTGCGGAATTCCGATTCACCGCCTGTTTCAAAAATGCGGGAAACCGAAGCTTTCGCCCGATCTTCTATCCAGGCATCGCTATCCGTAAAAGTCCACCGAAGCTCGGCAGCCAGCTGTTTACCGACAGTACTTTTGCCCGAACCCATGAAGCCGATGAGGATTAATTTCATGTCACGAAGTTACGATTTTCAAGGCTGAATCATTTTTAGTGAAGGAAGATTTTTCTGTGCGATGATTGCGGAAAACCACAGGGAATTTATGTGGTAAATACGGTAAAATAGTCTAATTATTGCTTGTATTATTGAAGACCCGAAAAGTGATCCCGGTAATTTCCGTAATTCGGTGTTCAAAAACGAATTATTTTAAGCTACACGACCGAAGTTTTTGCTTCTTTAATTGACTACCACATGCAGGCCACGTTCAAAGAAAGCGACATCCAATCGCTCCTAACAAAAGTCAAGATTTTCAACCACCAGATTGGTTCTTATGAGCGCTTTACGATCAACGACGCTTTTCAGTACGTGGTAAAATTGAGCAACGGAACCATCTTTTTCACCCTCGAAGAATTGGATGCTAATGCCACCGAGACCCTGAACCTGGAAATGCTCACATCCATTACCCGGCGTTTCACTCCAACAGTAACCGCAGAAAACGCTCAACACCCAGTAAAAGAATCACCTGTGGCTTCCAAAATGAACACCGGAACAGCACATTCAATCGCTAAAGAATCATCCGGCAAAGGCATTGTACTGGTGATTGCATTGATCCTTGTCGGCCTGGCCATCGGTGCGCTGGTGTTTTTCCTGTTGGTATCCAATTCGGCAGACAGGTATTCGGATCCCGAAATTTACCAGCAGCGTTTTCAAACCGAAGACGGAGAAAGTTATTTCAAGCCGAAAACGACTGTCCAAAAGCGATTGCAGAACAACAGCAATTACTGATTTCTGATGTGCTTTCGTGCTACTACCTTGTAACAGGAAATGCGATTCAACAGACTTCGTTGAGATTCAGGAAGAGGACAAAAAAGTATGATTTGCAATCTTCTTTTTACCTACTTTTACCCAAAAAAACACGCATGAAATCACTTCTTACCTTTACTGCCCTGATCTTTTCCTTTGCCACCTTTGCGCAACCGGATGCTTCTTATTACGGACGTTACATGAATGAGACCGGACTATCCGGGTTTGATTTTGCTTCTATCGAAAACACAGACGGTTCCTGCTTTATTGCCTTACAAAACACCTACGATGAATCCGGAGAGGTCACTTTTAGCTACATAGGTTACGGCTCTTGCCAAAAAACAGGTAAGTCGTTCACCGTAAACATGGTAGAAACAGACCGCGGGACTTACATGGTTGACTTTTTCCTTGACAAACAAAAGAAACCGGCAATCAAAGTGCGCAAGGAGGGCGCTCCCGACCAGGTGTATACCATGACAATGGATGCGAACGCTCTTGAGGCGTGGTATGTTGAACACACTCCGGAGGAAGATCCTTATTACGATGACGAAGATTACTACGATGACGAGGAGTACACCGACGGTGAGGAAGTTGAATTCAGCGATGATGAATTTACCATGCCGGATACTTATTCCCGGGCCGACGGATCTGCTATTTCCATCCTGCCTGCCGAAGACGGCACCGGAACTTCATTCTTTGCCATCGTAGCGGCCGATTATGAGGATTGCGGCGGGAATAATATACTTGAAGGAATTTTGAAGCCCGGATCATCTGCCAATGAGTGGTATGCCGAAGCCGATGGTTGTAAATATGTTACCGTAGTTGTCAGTGAAAATTCGGTGACTGTTACTGAGAAAAAATGTTCTTCTATGGACCGTGGCAGCTGCAAAACGCTTTCGGGAGTATATACCAAGAGCGGATTCTAATCCAAAACCGGCAATTGGAACAAAACGATCCATGTTACTGCGGTTCGCTCCTGCCATTTTCCGGGTGCTGTGAACCGCTGATCAACGGCGTTCGAAAAGCCGAAACCGCTGAACAACTCATGCGTTCGCGTTACAGTGCCTATTGCACCATTGCCGTCGAGTATTTATTGGACACAACGCATCCCTCAACCCGGAAATATTACTCAAAAAAGGCGATCAGGGAATGGGCGGAGCTGTGCACATGGCTGAAACTGGAGGTGCACGATACTACTCCCACAACCGTGCGGTTCAGTGCGCATTTCCTTGATGAAAACCGCATTCCGGCTGTTCACCGCGAGCATTCGACCTTTAAGCAAGAAAACGGTAACTGGTATTTTGTGGATGGAAAAGTTGACTGATCATTCTTCGGGCCGGTACTTCTGAACTAAAATTAAAATCGGGAACAGGTTTTTAGTATATTCGCCTGATCACTATAAACATTCACTATGAGTAAATTGATTATTACGGCAGACGACTACGGGTATAACTCAAGCGTTAATAAAGCGATCCTGGGAGCTGTCTCTGCCGGTTTGGTAACCTCGGTTCACGTCCTGGCAAACTATGCCGACGAATTCGCCATCAAACAATTGGTAACAGCCATCAACGATGCCGGCAACAAATGTGGGATCGGGCTACACGTAAACACCACGGCCGGGCCATCGGCATTCCAGGAAGAAAACCCGCTGACCAAATGGAATAACCTGAACCAGCGCTACCATTTCCGGGATATCACCGATTTTAATTACGATCCTTCGCAAGCCGCCATTGTTCGCAAGGAAGTAAATGTGCAGTTCCAGAAACTGGCCGACATCATCGGGGCTGAGCGCATCGATTGCATTTCGTCGCATCACAATATTCACTTCTTTTCACCCGACTTTTTAAACGTCCTGGTCGACTTCTCGGCAAAAAGCAAAATTCCGTTCAGAAGCTCTGTACGCTGGGAAGCAGACGGCAGCAACAAGACCTATAAATTCGGCAAAAACCCAATGCCTATTGCCAAATCGGGAATTGACACCATCCTGCAAACCACCAAAAACAAGAACCTGAAAACGGTGGCTATTCTCAAAAACGCGATCGAGAAAAAAACAATGGAAGAACTGCGTGCGAAAACCAATGCTGACACACGCACCGGAGGAATGGCCAACAGTACTTCCGGGCATTGGTACGGACAGCCGAGCACACAGGCCATTTCCTGGATGATCGAACAATTGAACGCATTGCGCCAGAAATCACCGAACTATGTAACGGAAATTTTCATGCACCTGGCCGACTCCCAGAACCTGCCCGACGCACAAAAACTGGACGTGCTAACCTACGGAATGGCTGAACGCAAAATGGAATATCTTACACTGATGAGCCAGGACATTAAAACGATGCTGAACAAGCTGTATAACGGCAATGAAGTGCAATTGGGTTCTTACCGCAAAATGATGCAGGGGAAACAAGTAGATTATAAAATCTAATGGTTATCAGATCAGAAATTCATGAAACATCTTAAAATACTCGTACTTTTTGCGTTAACTGCACACTTCGTTGATGCCCAATCATCCGTTGAAACGCAGCCTGTTTCTTTTGGGGAATTCCTGGAATGGGATTGGTCGCAAGATAAAAATGCGGTTGTTTTCGCAGATGTATGCAACGTTCGCGCTACTCCTGACCAGAACGGTAAACTGCTGGGAAAGCTTTCCATAGGAACCAAGTTGAAACTGCTGGAAATAACGAATTCAAAACTCACTCAAAATGGCATAGAATCTCCATGGATCAGGATCAGTTCCGGATCGCTGACAGGCTACATCTGGGGTGGAACTGTCACCAAAGGCACCCTGAAACTGAAAGACGGGAAACTGGTGCTTTGGGGGTTAACCGAAATACGCAAAAGTGAAGACGAAAACCAACTTGATACCGTTTTTGCCTCAGTCCGCATTTTTGAAAAGGGGGTAATCATCCTGAAACATGATTTCGAAGTAGTGTATGGAGATCAGCCGGCGAACGGTTACCTGGAAATTTTTCCTGCAACCGAGCTGGGAGATGCAAAGAATGTGATCGTATTCAAAACACTTGCCGAGGCCTGTGGCGTATACGCATCGATGCATTATTTAGTGTATTCCGGATCAGGACTGCATTTCGTGGGATCGGGTTATTCCATGGGCGATTCGGGTATACTCAGTACATCGCTGACCTATATTTTTCCATCGGAGGCGACTTCGGAAGATTATCGTTTCCAACCACAGCCGCAACACATTTTGCTGGTTGAATACAATGGTATGTATGAAGAAGATTGCAGTTGGACGGAAACCTCGAAGGTACTTGATTTTACATGGGAAGGAAATCAGCTGGTAAAATACTGCGAACAGTAACGTAAACTTTCAACGCTCCAATGGAATCAATTCCCTTGTAAATAAGATACCAGCCACTTACTTTCGGCATGTAAGCCCAATCTCGCATTCGGGATAAGGAACGACACCGTTCCGATGGTGTTGGTACCGTAATAAAGCGTTACACCTTCATTCGAAAGGCTGAAGCGTCCTTCCAGCCGCCCGACCATATTTTCCGACGCTGAACAGTCCAGGTTCAGGTCATCGCGCTCTTTGATTGCGCGCAGCAATTCTTCCTGCAAGAGATTCCCGTTACCGAAAATATCTTTCAGCTCAACTTTCCGGAACGTATTCCCAACCTGTATCACATTGTCGAAATGAAAGATCTCTTCCGATTCCATCGGCATTTCCATGGAATAATGGGTTACGTAATAACTTGTTTTCAAGGTATAAAAACGCGAACCGAAATCAACCAGGCGATAGATATCATCCGCTGACCTGCAAGGCGAATCCAAATCGTTGTGGTTGTAAATAATCCTGTAAAAGTCATTGCAATGCTGCTTTTTGTCGTATTCGGAGCGAACGCGTTCAACCAAATCATGCCTGAAGGCCGCTTTTCGCACCTCGTTTTCCATGGCCAGGTCCATGTAAAGCCTTAGCGCATTATGCGAATAGTTCCGGTTTCCTTTTAAGACAAAATCATCCAGGTGTTCGTTCAGTTGCTGCTGCTCGTAAACAGGACCGGTCGAGGACCACGAATCACCGTAATTGTTGTACAGCCTACGTTGCTTTTCGTTGCTAAACAACCACCACTGACTTGGCTTTTCAATCGATTCTCCGTTTGTGCCATACCGATCTTCAAAGCTGTATACCTGCTCAAATTCGGTATAGACCGTATCCACAACCAGTTTCCCAGAAGTGTTGATCAATCCGAAATGTCTTCCCGGCGTATACACCACAAAATGATTCGTGCTCACGCGGTGCAGGTGCTGGTAATTGGGATCGATAATCCATTCCAGCTGCCCGTTCATCACGCCTCTCTTTCCTTTCGATTCCACCACAACCGTATCACCGCCGGTAACAACATTGGCGAAAATGGTTTTGCTTTTTAATCTTCCCAAAGTATCAAACACCTGCCATCCGGGCGAGATGTAATCACCCTTTGGTGGGTACAATTGTCCCCAAAAATAATAAACGCCTTTGCCGTTGTGTGATTGTTTTACATCGAGGTAAATGGTATCCAAGACCCATTTTCGGGAAGTGATATCCAGTAAGCCTACCTTATTTTGCTCACAGCGAACGACTGCATACCGTTCCTCAAAGTTTTCAACGAAACGGATATTTTTCCCGCCTGCGGGCTTTCCTTTGGTATCAAAAAGCAAGGTTTTGTAGTCACGCGGAAACTCACGGACAGCGATCAGGTACTTATTGCGTTCATACGATTCGATGAATTGAAGCGGAGCTTCCGCGCTTGCCTGTTTAAACGGGTAAAGCAAACCATCTGTGGATTGAAAGAATTTGATGTGGTCAAAAGAAGACACCTGCTTCATTTCGTCCAGCACAACCGAATCGCGGGGCAAATAAATCATCAACGCGGCGGCCTGGTCAGACAGGCAATACATCGACTGCCGGCTGTAACGATCATATACCCGTGCAAACAAATCGTAGCAGGGTTTCACCAGCACCGTTCCGTCGTACTTCATCAGGCCGTATTTTCCATCCTGGCGAAAGAAAAAATAATTGGCCAGGATTTTCTGCTGCTGGCCGTAAGGCGTTTTTTCATCCCGGACTGCAATTGGAATCAGCGTATCATAAATCACATCGAATGACAAAAATCCATCTTTTCCTGCAACACCTGTTTTCGTTCCGGCATATACCAGGTAAGTCGCCCGGTCAGTCCTCATATCCGGGAACATCCGTTCAATTTTGTCATACTTCGGTTCCAATGGAATTTTACCGGAAGTGTGCATCAGGCCGATTTTACCGCCATCGCCCGTAATCTGTAATAAACGATCTGTATTCCCTCTAATATCCTGTCCATTGCTATAAGCCCCGATTTCAGAAACAAAATACTTCGGTTCTATGATCGTTTGGCCGGATCGGCTGATGGCGCCGAATTTCCCGTTTTTCCAAACCCAATAAGACTGTTCATCCCGGTAATCTATCCGGTCGTAAATACGCGGAATGATTTCCTTTCCATCTTCGTCAATCACCCCGACGTTTTGCATCACGTTGTCAAAACCGTAAAAACCGTTTCCGATAAATGCCCGTGCTTTTACTGAACGTTCCTCTTCATACCTTTGCATATGCGCGGAAAAAGGAAGAATGATTCCTTGTCTTTCAGCCAGCAAAACCTTCCCTGATGTATCGGCATACGTTGTATAAAACGTATCACGAATGGTCCTGTAAAGCAATAATTTCCCATTTCTGGCAGCCGTTATCTTGTAGTACTCTGGTTTTATCTTTAACTGGCCTTTAAGGTTCACGAGTCCCACCTTTTCATCTTTCTTTACCTGGAACCCTATCCATTCATACGGAGTGATGTTGTCATACACGGGCGGAGTTATTTCCTTGCCCTGCGCATTGAGCAACCCGTAATGCTGTCCGTCGAAGGTTTTGTATGCGCCGTCCCCGATTGGTTCCAGTGTTACGAATGAAGGCTCAACGACCCATTTTTGCTGGTCATTTTTCAAACCGTAAGCACACAGTAAATTGTCTTTGGCAATGCGCAGCTCCTGTCCTTTGGTAAAAAGAGGAATCAGGCAGCAGCAATAAAGGATCAACCGGGTTAACATGCTTCTAAAATTACAACAAAGCCAATTACAATCAAACCGGCATTTTGTTCATCCGGACCGAACTCTTTTTGAGACCGATTCCCGTATCTGCAAACTAAATTGTAGCTTTGGGCCACTTTGCGCAAAAGCCATAAAGCGATTTACAACAATGTACGAAAGACATACCAACAGAGAACGTTATTTCCGCGAGCAGGTATTTACTACTGAAAAGCACGTGATTCCTTATATCCGGGAAGTCATGCCTATAACGCCTGACATGGTAGTTGCCGAAATAGGCTGTGGTGAAGGCGGGAACCTGAAACCGTTTCTCGACCTGGGCTGCAAAGTGATCGGAATTGACTTGTCGGAAAGCAAAATTGCCAACGGAGAAGCTTTCTTTGCCGAACATCCGCTGAAAGAGAATTTAACGCTGGTGGCGCAGGACATTTATGAGGTAAGCCCGGATACGTTTCACCGTTTTGACCTGGTAATCATGCGCGACACCATCGAGCATATCCACAACCAGGACAAGTTCATGGACTACCTGAAACAGTTTCTCAATCCGGGTGGAAAAGTGTTCCTGGCCTTTCCTCCGTGGCGTATGCCGTTTGGCGGACACCAGCAGATCTGTCGCAGTAAATTCCTCACCAAACTTCCCTATTTTCACATTCTGCCCGTATTTATGTACCGCGGAATCCTGAAGCTTTTCGGGGAAAACGAAGCGACCATTGAAAGCCTGCTGGAAATAAAGGAAACCGGGATTTCTATTGCCCGTTTCCGCAGGATCGTTTCCGGTAACAATTACCAATTTGACCGTGAAACACTGTATTTCATCAACCCGAATTACGAAGTGAAGTTCAAATTGAAAACGCGCAAGCTTTGGCCGGTATTTAACCTGCCTTTTTTGCGGGACTTCTTCACAACCGCCCATTATTCGGTGATTTCCGTGAAAGGGAACGATTAACCTTCGCATTTCCGGTTTCGCATTAACAGTGTTAGCATTCCGTGACTACATCTATTTTCATTCCTGATTGAAAATAGGTACCATTCAATTCATCATTGCTACCTTTCAGGCGTTGAAACGAAAACAACCGCACTAACTCCTTTTTTTGCGCGTTAGAACACCAACTTTCAACTGCAACTACAAATGATGAAACGAATCTCACCGATCGCTTTGCTGCTGACAGGCACCATTACCGGAACTGCTTTTTTTACTACGGCTCAGCAGGAAATTCCGGCAGCAACTGATTCTACCAAAGCGTTTCCAACCATCATGGTCGACAACGCCCGGCAGATCTCCGTTCCTTTAGGCATGAACCGCCTGAAGGTAGATATACAGGTGATCGGAAACATTGCCGTGACCACGCTCGACATGACTTTTTTCAGTGAAGAAGCCCGGGTGCTGGAAGGCGAATTGTATTTTCCGCTTGCTGCCGGGCAAACAGTTTCCCGCTTCGCAATGGAGGTCAACGGCAAACTCCGCGAAGGCGTAGTGGTTGATAAAACACAAGGGCGCGTTGCCTTCGAATCCACCATCCGCCAGAACGTCGATCCGGGATTGATCGAATGGACGAAGGGCAACAATTTCAAGGCACGCATCTACCCTATTCCCGCCTACGGAAGCAAACGTATCGTGGTCGCCTATACACAGGAATTGCTGGAAAAATCGGGCGAAATCGAATATTACCTGCCGATGAAGTTCAAAGACATGCTCGAAACCTTTGATGTGAACATCACGGTTTTACAGCAAACAGAACGGCCTGTGCTTCGCGAAAATGACCTGCACTGCTTCCGGTTCGACCAATGGAACGAAAACTACAGCGCTGAAATGCACCTTGAGCGTATTATGGCCAATCAACCGCTGAGTTTTGTGATTCCTTTTCCCTCGAAGGAGAAGATCCTGTTCGAACAGCAACCAGACAGCACGCATTATTTCTACACGGTTGTACATCCCGCCAAAGGCGAACGCCTGAAAAAACTGCCGAAATCGCTAACTATTGTCTACGATGTCTCCGGTTCGGCCAAAAACCGCGATTTTGAGAAGGAAAGCCTGCTGCTTCGGCGTTACCTCCAGGCAACGGGCGTTGAATCGGTGCAGTTGGTAACCTTCAGTAACGATGTGCATTCCAATGAAATGATCGAACTGAAAGACCACGATGCGCAAGCCTTGATCGACCGGTTGAAAGCGCTGGTTTATGACGGTGCCACACAACTCGGCAGCATCGATTTCAGCCAATTGAAAGGCGAAGAAATCCTGCTTTTGTCGGATTGTCTCGGGAATTTTGGCGAAGCAGACCTGGGCGAAACAAAACAACCGGTCTATGTCTGGAACTCTAACGTAATTGCAGACCCCAGCAATGCTCAATACATCGCCGACAAAACGCACGGGCAGTTCATCGACCTGACCATTTTAAGCCAGGAACAAGCGTTCGACAAAATGACAATGCAGCAATTGCGCTTCCTGGGAATCGCGGATAACCCGAATGTTACATTAACTTCCGACCGTGCCACCGGTTTTACTTCCTATTGCGGTGTCGCCGGAATCAGCAAAAACACTTCCGCAAAAATGCACCTTCAATTCGGATACGACGGCGAAGTCACACAAACAATAATAGTTGAACTCAAACCTGAAATGTTGCGCGACTACCAAGGCATTGTTAAAACGCTTTGGGCGCAAAAACGCATCGCCGAGCTCGATTTGCGGTACGAACGCAACAAGGATGAAATCAACCGTCTTGGAAAAAAATACGGTGTTGTTACCCGCAATACCTCGCTGATTGTTTTGGACCGTTTGGAAGATTATGTAACGCACCGAATCACACCTCCTGAAGAGTTGCGCGCAGAATATGACCGGCGGATCGCAGGCATACGGGAGGATGATAAAAACAAATACGATAAACACCTGGATGAGGTGATTGAAAGTTTCAACGAACGAAAAACCTGGTGGAAAACTGTTTTTAAGCCGGCGCCCGGCAACTATTCCCGGAAGTTGGTCGGAGACGAAGTTCATGCAGATGCGATGGGAACCTATGCGATGGAATCACCTCATTTCCTTTTGTCGGAAGCACCGGACGACGGAACGCGGGAACGCTTGCGCAGTCCCAAAGGAAATGATGGGGCCAACGACAAAGCAAAAGGCAACATCAAGCTTGCCGACTGGGACCCGAACACGCCTTACATCCAACAACTAAAAGCCGTAGAAAAAACACAATGGTACGCAACTTACCTTGGCCTGAAAGAAGCATACGCCAACCAGCCCGGTTTTTACGTGGATGTTGCTGACTTTTTCATCAAAAACAAGGACTCAAAAACAGCGTTGCGCATCTTGTCGAATATCGCTGAAATGGAACTGGAAAACCCGCAAATGCTTCGCATACTTGGCCATCGTTTGGAACAATTGAGCTATTACAAGCTGGCGATTTCAGTGTTTGAAGAAGTAAAAAAACTGAAGGAAGAAGAACCGCAATCGTACCGCGATCTCGGGCTCGCCTATCACATGAATCACGAAGACCAGAAAGCAATCAATGAGTTGTACTATGTTGTGACGCACGAATGGGATTCGCGGTTCAATGATGTGGAATCGCTGGTAGCGTACGAAATGAACACGATCATTGCCAATTCGGCACAGCCACTCAACATTACCAATATCGACAAACGATTAATCGCCCACATGCCGGTTGATATGCGCGTACTGATCACGTGGGACGCCGACAATTGCGACATCGATCTCTGGGTTACCGATCCGCGCGGCGAAAAATGCTTCTACAGCAACAACCTCACAGAAGCAGGCGGGCGCATTTCAAGCGATTTTACAGGTGGTTACGGACCTGAGGAATTCCTGATCAAAAAAGCCATTCCGGGCAATTACCGGATCCAGTGCCACTATTATGGATCGAGCGCCCAAACAACAATGGGAATTGCTACCGTTCAGGTACAAATGTTTACCAATTACGGTCGGAAATCACAGCGCATGAAATCGGTCACACGAAGATTGGATGTCGAGAAACAGGAATTGGACCTGGCGACGTTTACGTTTAAACCACAGTAATTTTTAACCCACATCAACCTCAGACGGACACGGTAGGGAATGTAAATGTGAGACGTGTTTTTCACCACAAAGGCACAAAGAAAAAGATGAATGCGATGTGTTAGAAAGAGCACAAAGGGATTATCGGGAACACCTTGTGTTCCCCCAGATTAATAGAAAAAGTTAGTGTAGAAGACAAATCGCCTTTGTGTACTTTAACATCTATCCTTCCAAAAAAACTTTGTGCCTTTGTGGTGAAAGATTTTGTAATCAATTTATTCATAAACCGACTATGATCTATCTGGTTCAATGAAAAACGAATCTTTTGTTTAACCCAGTTTATTCCGGTGTTTCAGTTTCGTCATCACATCGTAAAGCTTATCCAAATCGGCCTGGGAATTGAACGCGTTGATCGAATAGCGCAAGTAAACGGCATCATTGTGCGGCATCACCGGAATTTCAACCTGGTAATCGTGGAACAGTGAATTTTTCAAGGCAACGGGATCATCGGTTTTGATCGGAATGCTTCCCATCTGTCCAAAGAACTCATCCGTGACCGGTGCCAACGGAGCCGTTTCCATCAAGTCGCAGAAACGCTGAATGTTGGATTGCGAGAGCTTTCTGCAGGCAGCGGCAACCGACCACCAATCGTGTTCTTTCATAAACGCAAGCGCTTTCGGAATGGTCAGGTAGGCCGAAAAATCGCGCGTACCGTTGAACTGGTGATAATCCAGGAACTGCGATGACGAGGGAAATGCTGCATCGTAGCCCCAGCTCACCACCAATGGATTCATCCATTCCTGGAACGCCTTTTTCACATATAGGAACGACGAGCCTTTCGGTGTCATCATCCATTTATGACAGGCCCCTGTGTAGATGTCGGCTTCCAGTTCCCTGAGGTCAAGAGGAATGTGTCCCGGAACGTGAGCACCATCGACAATCGTCAGCAAACCGCGCTTTTTGGCTTCGGCGCAAATTTCCTTTACCGGGAAAATCAGTCCTGTTGTACTGGTGATCTGGCTGATGAAAATGACTTTGGTTCTGTCGGAATACCCTTTCCAGAAATCGGCAATGAACTGTTCTTTCGACACCAGCGGCAAGGAAATGTGCTGACGCACGTATTTCGCTCCTTTTTCGGCACAGTAAAACTTCCACGTTCGGTCCAAAGCGCCGTATTCCAAATCGGTTGAAAGCACCTCATCGCCCGGTTTCAAATCGAGGTTTCGCGCAACGATGTTCACGGCAAATGTCGGGTTGGGCGTGTACACCAGGTCGTCCGCCTCACAGCCGATATAACCGGCCAGCGCTTCACGCGATTCGCGAATGTACTCGATCCCTTTCGAAGCGATAAAATATACCGGATCGCGTTCCATTTCGAGCTGAAAACGTTGGTACTCCTCGAAAACAGGTTTCGGACAGGCACCAAATGACCCGAAATTCAAAAACGTAATTTCAGGGTTCAATAAAAATTGTGAACGTAGATTTTCCATTAATTCAATTATGAATTGGAAAATTATCAATTATCAAGGTCTTCATAATTGATAATTTTTTCATTGATAATTCTATTTACCTTTCTCTTCCCAGATCTGTACCAACTCAATCAGCATATCCACCGCCTTTTGCATGTCCTGGATCGAAACATATTCCTGGCGTGAGTGAATTCCCATTTCACCGGTAAACAGGTTCGGGCACGGCAAGCCCATGAACGACAGGCGCGAACCGTCCGTTCCACCGCGAATGATCGTTGGACGTGGCGTCACTCCTGCCCTTTCCATCGCTTCGATTGCAAAATCGGTCACAAACGGCACGTCTTTGATGATTTCCTTCATGTTGCGGTACTGCTCGGTTACTTTCGACGTATAGGTCGCTCCCGGGAACTTCGCAATAACACTTTCCATTATCTGCGTCAAACGTGCTTCGTGCTGTGCCAGTTTCGCCGTATCGTGATCGCGCACAATAAACGAAACGGTAGCCTCCTCCAATCCGCCGGAAATAGCCGTAGGATGCACAAAACCCTCGCGGTCTGCGGTCGCTTCCGGACACCATTCATTGAGCGGCAATGCACTTACAAACGCGCTCGCCACTTTCGCGGCATGTACCATCTTTCCTTTCGCGTAGCCCGGGTGCGCACTGATTCCCGTAATGTGAAAGCTCATCGCATCGGCTGAAAACGATTCGTCTTCGATTGCTCCCAACTCACCGCTATCGAGTGTATAACCGTAATCAGCATTCAGTTTTTCCATGTCGATCTGCTCCACGCCTCTTCCCACTTCTTCGTCGGGGGTAAACAAAATGCGGATTTTTCCGTGCGGAATGTGCTTATTCGCCATCAGGTGCGCTGCCAAATCCATGATGATCGCCACGCCGGCCTTGTCATCTGCGCCCAGCAAAGTGGTCCCCGAAGCGGTAATGATATCGTCTCCGATCTTTTCGGCCAGGTAAGGATGTTTGGCGGTTGTGATCACCTGCGAAGGATCGTCCGGTAACGTGATCGGGCTGCCGTCGTACTTTCGGTGCACAATCGGTTTCACGTTCGTTCCCGAACAATCGGGCGCCGTATCGATGTGCGAGCAAAAACAAACGGTCGGGATACCATCTTTACCGCTTGTAGCCGGAATGGTCGCATACACATAGCCCCACTGGTCGCATTCGGCATCGGTAATCCCCAACTCAAGTAATTCGTTCACCAGCAACCGTGAGAGGTCCTTTTGTTTTTCGGAAGAAGGAAAACTGGTGGATGCAGGGTCGGCAGTAGTATCTATCTGTGCATAGCGCACGAAACGTTCTTCAACGGAATGAGGTGCATGTTTCATTGTATCTGTTATTTTTTTGAAATCGCGTGATGGCAGTAAAATTAGCAGGAAGTTTTGTTCCGGTCATCCCGAACGGTCAGAAATATGAAGAAGTTATCACCGCAATAACTGGCATGATGATTGAGCCATTGGCGCCCGAAAACAATTGAACTTTTCTGTATGAAGCACACATTTCCGTTTCTTTTCCTGCTGGTGGTAACGGCTTGCTCGGAACCCGAAACCTCGATCAGTCAAACACAAACTGCTGTCACGGCGCCGGTAGATTCGCTTTCGGTTGTTGAAGAACATTACCGCAAATTCACTACCGATTCGGTGAAAAGTACTTCAAAAGGAACGGTCAGCAACGGATCGCTGGAACACGGACAGATCTTCCCGTTTTCAGGAAACAATTACCATTATTTCGATACCAGCAGTTACCTTGCCAGCCGTTGTTTTGTGCATTCAAACGTGAAAGCCTGTGTACTGGAAACGTATAAAAAGCTGGAGAAAACAGCTCCCGGCCGGTTGTTTGGCATCATGGAATGTTCCAACGAGCACGGCGGCAAAATTGCGCCGCACCGCACGCATCAAAACGGGTTGAGCGTGGATTTCATGACACCGTTGATCAAAGACGGAAAGCCGTATACCGACCTCGATTTCGTAGGTGCACAGCATTACCTGATGAACTTTGACGCCAATGGCCGCTATGAAGACGATCCGGCTGTCAGCATTGATTTTGAGCTCATGGCACAGCACCTGCTCACGCTGATTGAAACCGCCAAAAACAACGGACTGTCCATCGAAAAGATAATCTGGAAAACGGAATTGCGGGATGAATTATTTGCCACCGAATCGGGGAAAAAGCTGCAGCAGTCGGGCGTGTATATTACAACGAACCTGACGCCACTGATCAATGCGCTGCACGATGACCATTATCATGTGGATTTTAAACTCAAATGAATCTTACTTTTTGCCCAAAGCAGCAAAAAATAAGATCAAACTGACAACTGAAAAACCTGCTTCGCCATCACGGCACCATTTACCTGGATTTCCAGTACATGTTCACCTGCATAATGCTTGCGGGTAGTAAAATCCTGCAAACGCTGTTTTTTGGAAAGGGTAACGCGCTGGTTCGGTTCCAGGTTCAGTTCCTTTAGCTTAAACACTTTGGGAGAAAGATCTCCTGCGCTTTTACGGTAATGAATGATGTAATCGACCACCAGTTTCTGAGATGTTTGTTTTTCGGAAACCAGGTCGAAGGAAAAATCGAGTACTTCGCCCAGTCGCAGGTCCGAAGCAGCGAGCTTGAAGTTTTCCACGCGCAGCTTCACGTCTTTTTCAAACCCGAAAACCGCCATTGATCCGGCATTTCCTTTTTTGATCAGCGTGCGCGTACCATGCTTCACGATCCAGGCCGTATGCGGGTGCGAATGGTCCCACGAGCCAACCAGGCCGAGCATGTAATCCGGGTTGTCTTTCGAGAAATCGTTCAGATGATTGGCTACCGATTTGCGCACGTACAACTCAGGGTCTGCTTTCAACTGTTCCAGGATAGGTTGTGTCACGCGAGGATTTTCGATCACCTGCGGCAGCTTAAACGACCAGGGCAAACGCGGGCGCGAGCCTTCCGAAGCCAGTCGGCGTACGTGGTGATTACCATCGCCTGCCCATTCGACCATCGTGTTCAGGGTGTTCTCAAAATCGTTTTTCAGGAAAACGCGGATTGCAAACTCCGAAGAACCGAATTTTGTGAAATGCTTCAGTGCTTCGAGCGACAGCTGCTGTTGCTGCAAGCCAAACTGGCTTACGAAATCAGGAAAAACGAGATTGGTATAGCCGCCTCTCAGCGCTGGAATGACTTTGTACATGATTTCCAGTGCCTTTTCGTAATCACCCGGAAGGTGTTGCTGCAAGACCACTGACGTATTGCGCATGCGTTCGTTCAGCGAAAGCGGCTCAAAGTTTTTTGTAACGTCTTTGACGAATTGTGTACTATTGAAATCAGGATGCGCACGCTCGAAAGCAGCGGCAAAATGTTCGTAAAAAGCACGGTTAAAGAGTTCTTTGAGCGGTTCCATGAGCGGTTTTGTGTTTAGGTGCAAAAATACCATGAAATCCCGCTTTAACCACATAGTTACCTAGTTTTGTCATAGAGGCACATAGCTTCTTTTGAAGGGCTGGTATGATTTCCAGCATATAGTTAGATTAACAATAAACTATGTAACTCCTATGTGTTTAAGTTTCTATGTAGTTAATTATTGTTCCCCTTATCCGCTTACGGACAGGTTGATTATCTTTAACAGGTAAACTCAACTCTATGGACGAACAGCAAGCCCGGGCGATGGCTTCCCAACTGCGGCAGCCAAACGGCGATGACGGAATCAAAACCGGCGAATGGATGAGCGACGGCAACCGGTTCATGATCCTCGAAACACTTAGCGTATTGGATGCCCAAGCCGGAGACCGCATCCTGGAAATCGGGATGGGAAACGGTCATTTTGTTCCGGAGATTGTGTCCAAAGACACCGGTATTTCCTATAGTGGCTGTGATTTTTCGGAACTGATGGTGCGAGAATCGGAAAAAAATAACCGGGAATGGGTTGCCAAACAACAGGCCGAATTCATTCATACGGATGGAACTTCATTGCCCTTCGCCGATGCTGCCTTCGACAAAATTTTCACGGTCAATACCATTTACTTCTGGGAAGACCGGCAGGCTGTTTTAGCCGAATTCAGGCGGGTTTTGAAACCAAACGGGCTGCTGATTATCGGTTTTCGTCCGAAACGGCTGATGGAAAATATCCCGTTTACCCAATTTGGTTTCAACCTCGTTTCAGCGGAAGACGTGACCGGCTTACTTACGGCCAACGGCTTTCACATTCTTTCCATCGATGAAAACACCGAACCTCCTTTTGAGCTGAACGGCAAACAGATCACGATGGAACACGCCGTGGTCAAAGCAAGGTTAAACGCTTAATTCCGGGAGCATGACTTTCGACCACTACACCGTCCGGCTGATCCGGCAAAGTGATACAGCCGATTTCTTTTCCCTGGTTACTTCCAACAAACCACGCCTGGAGGCTTTCTTCCCGGTAACGGTAGCCAATGCGGAAAGTATGGAGTCGTTTGCGACGTATATTGAAGACAGGCTGCTTCGGATCGATCAGCGGGAAAACTATCCTTTTGTGGTGATTGACACCCATTCGGGTAAGATCATCGGCTATATCCATGTCAAGAATATCGATTGGGGCATCCCGAAAGGTGAGCTGGGCTTTTTCATCGATAAGCAGTATGCCGGAAAAGGAATCCTGACGAAAGCCACGAAAGCCGTCATCGATCACTTGTTTAAGGAATTGGGATTCGAAAAGATCTACCTGCGAACGCATGAAACAAACCTGCCCGCGCGAAAACTCGCTGAGAAATGCGGGTTCATCCTCGAGGGGAAATTGCGGAAAGACCACCGCACAACTGCCGGAGAATTGGTAGATTTGTGTTATTACGGTTTACTCAAAAGCTAGATGAAATACATCCTCCTTCTCCCCCTGATCAGCCTTTCAGCAACATCGTGGTCGCAATCGGATACGAACCTGATCAAAAGCCACATGACGGTGCTGACCAAAACTGCGGTCCATCGCAACTACGAAAACATCGGGCAGCTCAACGAAATAGCCGACTACATCCATACTGAGTTCTCGAAATACGCCGACACAGTTTATTTCCAGTCTTATTTTATCGGGAAACAGGAATACAAAAACGTCATCGCTTCTTTCGGTACGAAATACAACGAACGCATTGTGGTCGGGGCGCATTACGATGTGTGCGGCGAGCAGGAAGGTGCCGATGACAATGCCAGTGGAACCGTCGGCCTGCTGGAACTCGCACGACAGCTGGATACCGTAAAAACGGCGCAACGCATCGATCTCGTGGCCTATACACTCGAAGAACCGCCGTTTTTTCGTTCGGAATACATGGGAAGCTACATTCATGCGCAATCGCTGGTGAAAGATTCTGTCGACGTGAAAGGCATGATTTGTCTCGAAATGATCGGGTATTTTGCCGATGCACGGAAAACACAGGATTACCCGTTGGGGATTTTGAAGCTGTTTTACGGCAGCCGCGGCAATTACATCACCCTAGTCAACCAGTTCGGACCGGGGAAATTCGCCCGGAAGTTCACGAAACGGTTCAAACGCAAAAGCACCGTGAAAGCCAAACAATTCAAAGGGCCGAAATCATTGCCGGGAATTGATTTTTCGGACCACCTCAACTACTGGCAGGTCGGTATCAGCGCCCTGATGATCACCGATACGGCCTTTTACCGCAACAAACAATACCACCAGAAAGGCGATACGATGGACCGCCTGGATTACGCCCGGATGGCACAGGTGATCGATGGGGTTTTTGTGGTGTTGACCGAGTAACAGTCTTCAAAACAAAGTGGGGTCGCGATTCATCGCGACCCCACATGGATTTCAAAAAGAAATGAGTTATTGTCGCTGCCCGGAATTATACCGGTCAAATTGTTTTTTCAGGTAAACCATATAGGATTCATGCGGCTGAATGGTTTCCACTTTCTGCCAGTACGGGTACAATTGGTTCACCACTGTTTCAACTACCGAATAATTCGATTGCTCGAGCGCCGTGTTAAACGCCTGGTTGATCCATTCCTTGATCTTGTCAGCAACTACTTTTTTGTCAATGGCATCGGCGTGTTCAAGGAAAAATAACCCGTTAGGGCTTGTTGAGCTTTTCTCGGACTTAAAAAAGGCATACAAATCTACCTGGTCGGCCAGGTTAACGGTCGGAGCGGTATTGTAGTACGTCGCTGCAAACATGTCGGTTGAATCGGCCTGGTCGGCGATCATCACGGTCAAAAACGCTTTGAGGTCGGCAATTTCTTTCTTGGAGGAATAATACGTTTTTCGGGCATTCAACAGATCCGAGTTGTTCGGGTCGACCACTTCTTTTCCGCGTTTCATCAGCGTGGAAGCTGTCTGGCCGCCAATCAGTTTCCTGAAAAGTGTTCCGTCTGCATTGATGTAAAGCAAAGTCGGGTAAGCCGTAATTCCGTATTCCATCATGGTCTTCGGTCCGCCTTCGGCTTCTTTTTCACCGTCGATTTTTACGTTGATGAAATGCTCGTTGTAATACGCCGACAAGGCGGGATCAACAAAGGCTGTTGCAGCCATTTGCTTACACGGTCCGCACCAGGTTGCATAGACATCCACAAAAATGGGCTTTTTTTCCACTTTTGCTTTTGCTTTTGCTTCATCGAGGGTGATGTGTTCGAACTTGATCTGCGCCGAAGCTCCGAAAGCGGTCAGCATGGTTAAGCCCAGTATCGCGATGTATTGTTTCATATTCTGTTGTTTGTGCAATGCTCTTACAATAATATAGCCAAAAAACGCCTGATCGTTACGTTGACTTTCTGATAGACGTAAAGTTACAAAAAATAGTGGCCTTATCGGGTCACAATGTGAAAACAGGTTTGGAAGAGTTCGTAAGTAACCCAGCATTTTTTCTCGCGGCGCAGCTCAAACAGCGTCTGTGCCAGGATTTCCTTCAGGTAATCGGCTTCTTCTGTGGTGACCGGACGATGGAAATCATAGGTCGCGTAGGACAAATCGAAGGTCGTTCCGTGCAAATGTGCGCTGTTGCGAATTGCGTTGCGGTTGTGGCGCACCAGTCGTGCTACCGAGCTTTTCGTACGCAAAACAGAGGTTACGGTAATGCGTACGCCGGCTAGTTTTGTATTGGTGAGCTTGTACTGGAAACGGGCAGCGATGGTATCGATGAGCGCACGCGTTTCTGGAATCGCAAACGGGAAAGAATAGCGCATGGTGTCGACATTGTACAATTCATTCGGCAGGATCGGCACCAGTTTTCCACTGTCGACCACCGGCTGGATGTCGCGGATAAACTTCAGCGGAGCAATTCCCATTTCGCACGAGTGAACCCAATATTGCTCCACGCTGTCGACCATTTGCCAGGCGTGTGTTTCGCGTTCTTTGCAGGAAACCGGTTTCGGTTTTGGCGGGAATGTGCGGTTGGTGAGCCAGTTATAGGCCACATTCCACTGCGATTTGGCCCATGCGGGATTGGAGAAAAAAACGATCAGTGCTGATGCCCACAACACCGTTAGCGTCAATCCGATACGTTTCAATAAAGGAAGGGTCGACCGTTTTTTTCGTTTCATTGCTGCAAAATTAATGCTTTGCCATGCGATCGTGCAACTCAAAACGGAATGATTTCCATAGTTCGCTGTGAATTGGTGACAGATTTTGGGAAAAATACGGTTTCAGCTCATCCGTTGAAATCAGGCAGTTAGCTGATGGGGCGGCATTTTTTTTGAGAAATTTCCGGTGATTTCTTGTAAAAGAATAAAAGATACCTATCTTTGCACCCGCAATCACGATTGAGTGTTGAACAAGATCGGGCATTGTGGTTTAGATTCCGTAGCTCAGCTGGTAGAGCAATACACTTTTAATGTATGGGTCCTGGGTTCGAATCCCAGCGGGATCACAAAAAGAAAAAGCATCGCGAAAGTGATGCTTTTTCTTTTTGTCCCTCTTCACTCACACTCCACACTCACACTGAATTGATGCTTTTTCTTTTCAGGGAAGAGTGTGAGAATTGAGTGTGGAAGCGTTAGTCCAAAAGCCTTAAATCCCCCACCAAATAGTTCGCACTTTCTCTAATTAGGATCACAACAAAAAGAGCGAGTGAGTGCGAAAGCAATTGCTCGCTTTTTTGTTGTTCTTCACTCTCGCACTCACACTCACTCTTTTTGCAGTGCGGAGTGTGAGGGCTGAGTGCGGATTCGTGTTCGAAGTTGAGATTCTGTTTCCTCCCTTGAGAAGAATCCGCTGCGGCGGATGAAGACGCAACAACGACAAACGTTAGTGCGGAAGTTGTAAGGAGGATGAAGGAGGGTGGCGATCCTAAATCTCTCGCAAACCATTGATTCTAGTGTGTTTTTCTATCTAATCAAAGTCGTTCGAATCCTATTGGGTTTCAGTCTAAATTTCCTTCCCAAATTGGATTCCAACACCATTGCCCTTTCACAATTATTGTGTAGTTTTCAATTGCGGGCGTCGCAGGTCTTTTAGAGAAATACGATACTGAAACTGCACATTCTATAGGAAGAAAACATGACACCAAGAATTGAAAATTTACCCGAAAAAAAACTAATTGGCAAACGACTTACGATGAGTTTGGCCGACAACAAGACAGGCGAACTCTGGCAGCATTTTATGCCCAGGCGTAAAGAAATACTAAATAGTATCACCACCGATTTGATTTCAATGCAAGTCTATAAACCAACGCATTTTGCGGACTTCCAACCAACCAATGAATTTGAAAAATGGGCAACCGTTGAAGTGACAGATTTTGAAAATGTGCCGACAGATATGGAAACAGTTACATTAGTAGGCGGACTTTATGCAGTTTTTGACTATAAAGGTTCCAGTAACGACCCGAGCGTTTTTCAATACATTTTTGGGACCTGGTTACCGGGTTCAGCCTATGTTTTAGACGACCGGCCTCACTTTGAAGTACTGGGCGATAACTACAAAAACAACGACCCGGATTCCGAAGAAGAGATTTGGATACCAATACAACCGAAACTATAAACGCCAGCCAGCTACTTGCAAAACGTTTGTAAGCAACCGTTAGACGGCCGTTAAACAAATAACTAAATTGAAATGAAGCATTCGTCAAAAGCAGAAAACATATTAAGCCAGTTAAACGACAAGTCTAAGCTTGGCGACATAAAGAAACTTGCAGCTGCAATAAAAAAAGACCACGAATTAGCGCTGGAACTGTGGTCTACGGGGAAACATTTTGCCAGGCTTTTGGCTGTTCTTATTATGGACAAAAAGCATCTGTCTCAAGAGTTCATAGACAAATTAACCGATGACATTAAAGGGCAAAAAGAAGACGAAAGAAGTCAATTGATTGACTGGTTAATGGCAAATCAACTTTCGAAGGACAAAAAGACTATTGCTTTGATGGATTCCTGGGAAAATAGTTCATCATCTCTCCAAAGAAGGATTTTTTGGTATTATCAAGCTCGATTAAGATGGATGGGACAAGAACCACCGACAAGTAATGATGAATTGTTATCTAAAATAGAAAAGCAAATAGAAAAAGAAGAGCCGGAAGTTCAATGGGCGATGAACTTTTTAGCGGGCTGGATTGGAGTTTATGATAAGAAGAATCGTAAACGTTGCGTGGCACTTGGCGAAAAAACAGGGCTTTACAGAGGACAAATGGTTTCAAAAGGTTGTACGCCTGACTATTTACCAGAGTTCATAACGATTGAGAGCAACAAAAGAAATTTATGATGTTGGAACAACACGACAGACAAGAACGGCTGCCCGTAACAGCGGTTTTGCGTTATGGCGGGTGACGTGGTTAATTGAACATTCTACCTCGCATCAACTTTTGTGGTGTATTGACAGTTTTGAGCTCCGAAATCCGCCACCTACGCCAAGCGCCAAACCGTTACAGGCAATATTAGACGACCACACAGCCCGACAGTAACGGTTAGACAATCATCAAAACAAAAAAAACGCAAAATTATTCGCATATTGTTGTCGTGTATATTATATTTGCGACAACAAAATATAAAAAATGAGACGATTAGAATTTGCATCTCTTCAAGTAAGAGATTTAGAAGTTTCAAAGGACTTCTACACAACAAAATTAGGATTTGAAGTATCCGAACTGTCAAATCCTTATGCCTACGTTTTTAAGTTCAACAAAGGCGAAGCAAGTTTTGCTATTAGAACGCCAATGACAAACATAGACGGCAAAGAACTTGGTGTTGGTGCTTCACTTTGGTTTGCTATTGACGGCACTATTGAAGATTTGCAGACAGACTTAACCGCAAAAGGAATTGCGATTTTAGGGACAATCAACAACACACCATTTGGAAAAACAATAATTGTGAAAGACCCAGACGGCTATGTTTTGACTTTCTTACAACCAAACGCATAAAATCGGTATGGCTGAAAAGATAGAATTTAAGTTCAAAGCACCGAACGAAAGTCCGGGTTATTTGCTTGGACAAGTAACCATGCTTTGGCAACGAAAACACAAAAAAGTTTTAGACCCTTTGAATTTAACCCAAACGCAGTTTGTTCTTTTGACTGCGTTGGGTTGGCTTTCAAAAGAAAACGACAACGTAACACAAGTGGACATTGCCAATCAAAGTAATTCGGACAGAATGATGGTTTCCAAAGTTCTGCGGACATTGGAAGAAAAGAATTTTATCAGCAGACAAGGACACCAAACTGACACAAGAGCCAAAGTTATTAAATTGACTGACGAAGGTGCAAAAGTCCTGCAAAAAGCATTAACAGCTATTGAAAATGCTGACATTGATTTCTTTTCGGCTATTGGAAACAAACTGTCGTCATTCAACCTGACAATGGTAAACTTGATAGAACAAAACAAGGACGAATAAAAAACACTGCCCCGTAACAGCGGTTTTGCGTCAGGCGGGCGAAAGTGGTATTAGAAACAATAGTGCATCTAATAAACATTTATGCCCGGTTGACAGTTTTGTGCTTCGAAATCCGCCACCTACGCCAAGCGCCAAACCGTTACAGGTAATGTTAGACGACCGCACAATCCGACATTTTTTTGCCAAATGACAAATGACCGACATATAACAACACCTAACTTTGCTGAATGGAAAAATTTATTGACTACGTTTTACAGTTTGGCAATTTGAACAAACAGCAAATTGATCTTATTAAAAGTAAAGCGACAGAAATAGATCTTCGCAAAGACGAATTTTATTGGGAGGCAGGGAAAACAGTTAGGCAGATTGGTTTTATAACTGACGGTGTTCTTCGTGTTTATTATTACGACAGCAAAGGCGAAGAATATACGCGATACTTTATTGACGAAAACCGCTTGATTTTAGATGGTCCAAATTCAGAGGGGAACTATACGCCTTCGGAATATTTGCAAGCAGTTACCGATTGCAAACTCACCGTGTTTTCTAAAAAAGATTGGAAAGGAATTTCTGACACAATTATCGGTTGGGAAAACATTGTCCAAAAAATAAATAACAAACAGCACACCGAAAAAATAGAAAGAAGAAGCATATTAGTTTCACAAGATGCTGCTACCCGTTACAATGAATTCATTGACAAATTCCCAACCTTAGCTAACCGTGTTCCCTTATCTTATATTGCTTCTTACTTAGGTATTACAAAATCTTCATTAAGCAGAATAAGAAAAAAAATTCGCTGATTCACTTTTTGCCAAATGGCAAATGGTTTCATTTTTTATTGAACAACCTTTGCGTATCATTTTAAAATCAAGAAAAATGAAATCAAGAAAATTAGGAAACAACGGATTAGAAGTATCTGCATTGGGTTTTGGTGCAATGGGTTTGAGCTTTCCAAACACCCCGACAAAAGAAGAAAGTATAAAATTAATTCGTTCGGCAGTTGAGCATGGAATTACTTTTTTTGACACAGCACAAGGCTATGCCAATGGCGAAAATGAATTGTTGGTTGGCGAAGCACTTGAACCATTCAAAAACAAAGTGGTTATTGCAACTAAATTCGGTTTCAAAGACGGAAATTTAAGATTGGGGTTAGACAGTCGTCCCGAAACAATAAAAGCCGTTGCCGAAGCATCATTGAAACGGTTACGAACTGACGTAATTGATTTGTTTTACCAACATCGTTTTGACCCGAATGTGCCGATTGAAGACGTTGCGGGAACGGTAAAAGATTTAATTCAGCAAGGTAAAGTAAAACACTTTGGTTTGTCGGAAGCACCTGCCGAAATCATTCGCAAGGCTCACGCTGTTTTACCTGTAACGGCTTTACAAAGTGAGTATTCAATGTTTTACCGTGAACCTGAAACCGACATTATTTCTACATTGGAAGAATTAGGAATTGGCTTTGTTCCGTTCAGTCCATTGGGCAAAGGTTTTTTGACAGGTACAATAAATGCAAACGTGGAATTGGACAAATCAGATACAAGAAATATACTTCCACGTTTCAGCAAAGAAAACAGAACAGCTAACCAATCATTAGTTGATTTAGTTGTCTCCATTGCGACAGGTAAAAACGCTACACCTGCACAAATTGCATTGGGTTGGTTGTTGGCTCAAAAACCGTTTATTGTTCCAATTCCGGGGACATCAAAACTACATCGCTTACAAGAAAATATCGGTGCGGCAAATGTTTCATTGACGAATGATGAATTAAGTAAAATAAATTCAGCATTGGCCACCATCAAAATCGTTGGTGAACGCTATCCTGCACAAATACAACAAGCGACAGGGAGAAAATAGACAACTACAAAAACAACGACCCGGATTCCGAAGAAGAGATTTGGATTCCAATAAGACCGAAAAACACCAGCCACTGAACGCACCTGCCCTTTCATCAACGCGAATCGGAGAATGAGGACTTACCACTAACAGCCGGCAAGACGAAGTCGCTGACAATCTGTAAGATTGAAGCGTTATTTTTACGCAGAAAAGCTTATCTTGGCAGAGAGAACTCAGTTCGCTTACCGGCGAAACGTTATGGGTCATTGCCTGCTATGAAAAATTCATGTTTAATAGTGCTATTAGTAGTTGCTTGTCGGCAGTTAATTGCTCAGACGATCACTATCGATCATCAGCTTCCGGCAACTCCTGCGTTTCCGCAATATCAACCCGGCATCTTTTCCGTTCCTAAAACTGCCAATGGCGTAAATGACCTTCTCAACAACGGCATTCATTTCAACGCCATAAGGACCATTGATATTGAAGAAGCCATTAACCACTGGACGGTATCTGACATTTCAGGCGTAATGGCAAGACTTGAAGTACAAAAGCCCAACATTTTACTGGCCAACAGTCGCTGCGATATGTTGGTTATTCCCATACTTAAAATGCCTCTGTGGCTCAGCTCTTCCTCTGATTCTGCGGAAGTCGCTCCGGGGTTTCATTATTACAATGCCGTGCCACCGGCCAGCTATACAACCTGGAATATACTGATGGACAGCATCGTTGATAAGATCAATAATCAATGGGGACTTGATGTCTGCTACGAGATCTGGAACGAACCGGATGGAGCTTATTGGCAAGGGACGGAACAGGAATATTTCACCTTTTTCAAAAATACGCTGCAAGCGATAAAATCAAATCATCCTTCCGCTAAAGTCGGTGGCCCCGTTGTCTCGAACTTTGTCAGTTCATTCTCGGCCTCATTCCCCAATGGATACCTGTCAACTGCGCAATTGGATGCGACCATTATTGGCCGGGTGATCGACAGTTGCGTAGCCTGGGGAAATCCACTCGATTTTGTATCCTGGCACAAGTTCGGTATCAATTTATATGCTGAAGACAATCAACTGGATTATTTAAATCAGAAGCTTGTTAACTCCGGACATGGCCTGGTGCCAATGGTTGTTTCCGAATGGAACCTGGGTTCCGGATTTCGTGAGACTGCCCTGGATCCGGCGTACATGATCAATTATACCCAAAGTTGTGCCGAACACGGTATTACCGGGCACATGGTTGCTGCCTGGCAGGATTTCGAACAGGGCACCGGGGAATTTCATGGAGACTATGGATTATTAAGCTGGGGTGCACTTCATAAACCATCCTGGAAAGCGTTGCAACTTTTGAATAAAATGACCGGTCAGCAACTGAATGTGAATGTCACGGACTACCGGAATTTGAACACCATTGCGACTTACGGGAACGATACCCTGCGCGTATTGGTTTCCAACTATTCCCTGCCCGGATCTGTTGAAGCGGGGTTGAGTCTGTTCTTTAATCATCAGATCAATTCTGACAGTCTCCTGAACAATGGTTATTTACCAGGCACAATTGATTCCATTTTCCAGGGCCTCATTGTGCTATCGGGCTCCGACCCGCTCTCGTTGGCCATCAACTCAGAGATCCCAACTTATCAAGCCGCCGAAGGTTACTTTCAAAATGGCAGGGACATCACTTTAACGTTTCCGGGCATTACCGGTAATCATGCAGGTAAAATCACGTTCATTGATTCTGCACGCAACAATGTGGTCTATGCGTATGATTCATTGATCAATGCCGGTTATACGCGAACAAATGCCGTTAACTACCTCTACCCGAACGATACCTTCGACTCCGGGAATATGACGATGGCAGACTCGGCTTTCAATTTCCACTTAGCTGCAAATGGTGTTGCACTATTGGAGTTGTACATTCCTGAAATCGTGGTTTCTGTTGAAGTGTTACCGGGTATTGGGCAACCGGAAATCTACCCGAATCCAACGGATGATGTTGTACAGGTAACTATAGCGGACCAGGACCTGATTTCAATAGTGGTTTTTAATAGTATCGGTGAACAAATAGCGGTGATTAAAAAGAACCAATTCTCTGTGAAATCCTACGAAAGTGGTATCTACTATCTGATGATCAATTCCAGGAATGGAAGTACAACCCGCAAACTGGTTAAAAAGTAGCATTCCAAACGGTCAAACGGCCCCTACCCCTTCCTTAGAATTCCCTTCTCCACGCTTTCGTTGATCAGCTGCTCCGCAAAATCCCAAAGGGTGGCTGAGCCTTCTTTTATGATGCTCTTTTTGTGGTATACTTTTTCATAGTTCACGTCGAACTCCTGCCAGGTACCGCCGTTGTTAGAAGTGTTTTGCAGCAAGGGTTCCAGGCGGTCCATGGCGCGTGCAAACCTGGCTTCATGGGTTTCGCCGGACTCGAACTCTTCCCAGACGGCGATCAGCTCTTCTGCCTGTTCCTGCGGAAGCATCCCGAAAATACGGTTGGCTGCCAGGCGTTCCTCGATGGTATTGGAATGGTCTTTTTCGGTGTCGTAGATAAAGGTATCGCCGGCGTCGATTTCAACGATGTCGTGAATCAGTACCATTTTGAGCACTTTCAGCAGGTCGACGGGCTGGTTGGAATGTTCCGCCAGTACAATGGCCATTAGCGCCAGGTGCCAGCTGTGCTCCGCGTCGTTTTCATTCCTGTCGCTATTGAATAGCTTTGTCTTTCGCCGGATGTACTTGACCTTATCAATTTCCTTGATAAAATTGATTTGCTGCAAGAGGTTTTCGAAGGCCATTTTAAAGGAGGATTTTATGTGAACCAAAGTTAAGGTTATTCGAGGAAATCGTTGCCAACCCGTGATTTTCCATTTGTACTAACAAAACATTCCATTACAAACCTATTCTCATCGCTTACTTTTCCAGACCCGAAGCAAGAGACCACCATCTACTTTAAAATATTGATTCAAACTATCGGTTTAGTCATTGCGATGCCTTAATTGCTCATTGGCAGGAAAAATGTGTCACCATTTAAAGAAAACAGCGTCTTATATATTGAGGTAATTCGAATTATGAGAAAAATAACTGTACTACTAACTACACTCTTGTGTTCCATGAGTGTTTTTTCCCAGGAAGATGCTGCCATTCGTCAATGGCAATCAGCCCACCCGACAACTTTACTCATTTCCAAGGCGCGTTATGCGAGCTTTAGTGAGGAAGAAAAAGCCCTTATCGGAACAGATTACATCCTGTTCGACGATAAAGTAACACTGGAGCTCCTGGAGCAATCCGAACAATCCAAAAGCGTTGGAATGTCGGCAAAAAAGCCGGTTAAGGAGGAAGACCAGCAGCTAATCAAGGACTGGATGGGCACCCACCGGGAAGTTAAGATCATTCGTCAGTCGGCCTTCGCGGCATTTTCGCCTGAGCGCCAGCAATACTGCCTGGAACGGCCGTTGGAAATTCTTATCCTGGAAGGTGAATCCATCACACTAAAGGACATTGAAGGTTACGGTAATTGATTCACTCAAAGGCCCGACGTCATTTTTTATTTTATCATATACTGCTAAACCATGTTTTCTTTTCAACATATCATTGCTGCGCCTGTGAAGGTTTTTGTTCACAGGACCAATCAACTGATGCTGTTATTAGTTGTGGGCTGTTCTGTTTCCGCATTCGGACAGACCAACCAATGTAACAACAACGCCGGAGGTCAGATTCCGGTGAATAACAGCTGTACCTATGACTTTTTCGATATTGACCACAACAACGATTACTGGGACGGTGCCACCGGTTGCGGTGCCACTGATGTGGATGCCACCTGGGGCTGGTTTACTGCAACCACCACCTCAACCACAATTACTTATGATCCTTTAACTGCAGGATTTGATCCGATCATTACTATTTTTTCAGGTGCATGTGCTACGAATATGGGTTATTTAGCCTGTGTCAATGCCGCCGGTGCTAACGGAAACGAGACCATTGTTTTACCAACTACGGTGGGTACACAATACCGCATTCGCGTGCAGGGCTCGAATAACAGCGATTGGCTGGGGGATATTTGTGTTTACAACACCGTTCCACTGCCACCTGGTTCCAATACAACCTGTGTAGCTCCGGATCCTATATGTTCGGGCTCGCCGATCTCTTTTATCGCAAATGAAGGAGGGGCTGATGCGAGTACGATCAACCCGGGGAATGATTACGACTGCCTTTTTACCTCACCGAACCCGAGCTGGTATTACCTGGAAATCGATCAGCCGGGCAACCTGATTATCGACGTTACAGCTGGTTCCGATGTGGATTACGAGATTTGGGGGCCTTTTGCCAACCTGGCAACTGCCCAGGCACAATGCAACAGCTACGGCGTTCCGGAGGATTGCAGTTATTCTCCTTCGGCTATTGAGCAGGTGGTTGTAAACGGGGTACTCAACGGAGAAGTGTATGTTTTGCTGGTTACCAACTACGCAAACACGGTCCAGACGATCAATATCAATGAAGCAGGGACGAATACGGCGAGTACGAACTGTGCGATTGTTCCGCTTCCTGTTGGTTATTCCAGCTGGGACGCTGTGCGAATTGACAGCCAGGTCCAGCTGAACTGGTCTACCGAATTCGAAGAAAACAATGCGAAATTCTACGTTCAGCGCTCCGAAACCGGATCGGTTTGGGAAACCATCGGTGTTGTGAACGGTAAGGGAGATGCCGATCAGCAGAACGATTATTCCTTTACCGATAAGCAGCCGCTGGAAACCATGGGTTATTACAGGCTGATGCAGGTAGACTTTAACGGCGATGCAAGCTATACGTCCATTCTTTCCGTGGCCGGAAGCAGTGAAAATACGCTGAAAATTTATCCGAATCCTGCGGTGGGCAGCTTTACCATCAAAAACAACGGATCAAAGATCGACGCAATCGTTCTTACGGACCTTGTAGGGAAAACCTATTCGGTGGATTACACAATGGAGGAAAACCGTGTGGTTGTGAACTGTGATAACTACGCTTCGGGCAGCTATATGCTAACCGTATTTTCGAACGGTGTAAAAATGACGGAAAGGATTTTTGTACAACGATAACTGACCGTGTTGACATATTGAAACGCTATCCGGGATGTCGGATAGCGTTTTTTGTTTCATAAGAAAAGATCATCACCAAAAGTAATTGCCAATTACCCTGGAATCTCTTCGACCAGGATTTCATTACCGGCTTTATCGAAATATGTGCAGGTCATTTTTTCCATGGAAACCGCCCATTTTTCGACGCCGAACCTGGCGCACATTGCGATGAACGTAATGTAATCCGTTTTACCCTGCTGATGTGCCTTCAACTCAACTTTGAATTGTTCTTCGTCGCATTTGCCCGAGATTACCAACGCTTCGTATTTTGCCGGAGAAGTTGTCTGATAGCCATTTTCTCCTGAAAAAACCGTATGTCCGTCGGTGACAAACGTTTCGTACGACGTCACCCCCATGGCTTTGATCTCACGAATGTATGCCGGGAAATCGGCACCTGATTTTACTTTGCTGTGGGCAACTTTGATTTGTTCTACTGTAAAAGGGGTATCCTTTCCGGATGTATCGGGAATGTGCTCTACCCAAACTTCATTGCCCGCTTTATCGATATAGGTACAAGTCATGCTAACCAGGCAAACAGCCCATTTTTCAATTCCGTTATTTGCACATTGACGGCTTATCTCAAAATAGTCCGATTTTCCCTGCTGGTGATCGCCGATATCTGTTTTCAGCTGTTCGGTATTCACTTGTTCGGCTACTGGGATCGATCCGTAACTGGGGCCGGTGCGCAGTTCGAAGCCGTTTTCGCCATGATAGATACTGCAGCCGTCTTCCATCCGGGTTTCATAATAAGTTACCCCGAGATCTTTCAGGTTTTTGGCCAAAACCGGGAAATCGGCACCTGTTCTCACTTTTGAGAGCTGTTCATTGATTTGTTCTACTGTAAACATTTTTTCTTCTTGTTTCATTGTTAAACGATTCGTTGAATGACACGCAATCAGCATGCCTCCTGTTGTCAAAATGACTGCTGATTTTAGAATTGATTTCATTACCATTTGCGATGCATCTAAGATTACAATACAAAGGTGCAGGTGCTAAAATTCGTGTGATTGTAAAAAATCGTTTTTCTACAATTTACGCTTGAAATTCTCGGGTGTATCACCCGTAAATTGTTTGAAATCCCTGATGAAATGCGCCTGGTCGAAAAAGTTATTTTCGTAACAGATCTCGGTAAGTGATTTGGTATTCTCCAGGCTGCTGAGCACATTGTGAAAACGAACGATGTTCGCAAATTTCTTGGGGGTGGTCCCTACCACTTTTCGGAAGCGCTTTTCAAACGGGCTTTGACTGATGAACAGTTTTTCGTTGAGTTCCCTGATGCGAATCGTTCCATTGCTTTGATAGATCATTTTTACGGCTTCAACGATCAGTTTGTCGGTGTGGATGTCTTTGAGCTGTGACAGAAAAAACTGCTCCACGAGCTTAATCCGCTGCTGATCGGTGGTGGCAATGGCCAGTTTTTCTTCCAGCTCACTGACTTTGTTTTTATCGAACACTTCTTCGAGTGAAAGGCTGAGATTGAAGAGTTCATTGGCCGGATGTGCAGCAAAATGGGCAAAACCCGTTTCGGTAAAATACACCAAGATAGTACCGATACCGGCTGAATTCCTGAAGGTCCTGAAACTATCCGAAATGCCGGTAATTCCCGCCGATGACAGCGCATTTTCAGCATCTCCTTTTACCATCGACAGCTTTCCCTTGTATTGAAAGCCGATCACCAGTCCGGAAGACGGAAACACCTTGTACTCATTTTCCAATGCATTTTCCGACACTACAAAGTATTTGATGTAGGGCTGTAATGCTGTTCCCGGAAAGTACTTTTCGAATTTCATGATGTTAACCTGATCGAAAAATAGGCATAAAAGGTCAAATCAGTGTTTGACGTAACGGCTTTAAGTGTGAAGAAATGGTTCAACTGCAGGCAAATCTGTGCATAGATACCGTTTTATAACCATTTGATTCTCTTTTTATTAACTAATGAAAAAAAGGAATTGCGGGAATCCGCAGGGTTTCCTAAATTGAACTGCACTAACAAACTGAAACCGGGATGGACCGATTTTTTTTACGCGCTTTTGGTTGCGTTTCCTGCTGCTTTTGGCTGACTTCAGGGATGCTCCGGGCACAAACAGAACAGCTTTATACACCCAACCAGGTGGCCGCCGCCAATCCTGCCTGTGGCACAACCAACGTCCCTGCTTACGGGTTCGCCTTTAATTCAACCACCTTTACCAATCCTGTTTTTACGGGACTTGCGGGGTTTACCACCAGCGGAACTTACGTGGCGGGCGACATCCTGAATTTCAAGCTTTACCAGACCAACTTCTCAGTTTTCAATACCAGTAACCTGCTGGCAACCATTTCTACCGGCCTCGGCCCGGGATCCCATACTTTCCCGGCTTTTTCCTATACCGTTTCTCCTTCACCGGTGGCGCGGTATTTCTGGATCACGGTCGACATCGCCGGATCGGCGGTAAACGGACACACAATCATCGTAGACCCGCTCACGATTGCCATGACCACGATTACCGGAACGGAAACCGCCGCTACGATTACCGTGGGCGGTACACAAACCATTGTTTGCGCACTTCCGGTTGAATTGCTTTCGTTTACGGGGGAAGCGCTGGAAAGCGGGAACCGGATCTCCTGGACCACATCGAGTGAGCTGAACAACGACTATTTTACCGTAGAAAGCTCTGCAGACGGCATTCATTTCTCGGAACTGGAACGAGTCGACGGCTCGGGCAGCACTTCAGAGAAAAGTGATTACGTGGTTACAGACAAAACTCCCGGCAAGCTGACGTATTACCGGTTGCGACAAACCGATTCCGACGGCGCCAACACACTTCATGAAACAATCGCCGTAAGTAACGGAAATGCGTTTCCGGTGCTGTTTCCCAATCCTGCTTTCAAGCGCGTCAGTGTGCAAGCCAATGACGGAATTTACCGGATTTCAGATCTGACGGGGGCAACGCTTCGCACGGGCGAACTCCAAAAAGGAATGAATGAGGTGGATGTTTCAGAGCTAAGCGATGGGGTTTATATTTTACACATCGGGGAGACCGAACAACAAAAGATCATTGTTCGGCGTTAATTTTCGTAGCTTTACGATCCTAAAAACACGTCAATGAGATCTCTGCTGATTCTTTTCACCCTCATTTCTTCCACCGTATTTGCACAGAAAGATGACTGCGGGAAATACTTGCCCCAACCAACGGATGGTTCTACGATCCACAGTAAAACAACACTGTTCCTCGACCGCAGCCCGAACATATTGAACATGTCTTTTGTACAAAGGGAAGGTTCGCTGTTCCTGGAAGTGGAGTGTAATTCCAAAGGCATTATCAGACGTATTGTCCTGGATTCGGTCATCAGTATCCGGTTTGTGTTCATCGACAGTTCCGATTACACGTTCAAAATGACGCAGCCCGAAGCAAAAGCACGGTCGCTGGAAGATCATTTATATCCGTTTAACACGGTACCGCTTCCCGAGGATGTGCTGGCCAGGCTGGCGGTGCTGGCCATCGAGCAGGTCATCATTGAAAATCCATACGGAACGGTTCAACCTGAAGAAAAAATTGTATTTTCAATTCCGAGAGGCTATCAAAACAGGATCACGAAAATTGCCGATTGTTTCAAGAAAAGCCTGGATTAATAACAAAATAATACCACTATGAAACTGAAATTCACCGCTGCGTTTGCTGCTTTGTTGTTGCTTGCAACCACTTTTTCGTTTGTTGAAACCGGACAACAGACCAGTACCTCTTCTACCCCGCTTTCATGGTCGCACGTTTCCGGGAAAGACAAGGTTGTCCGCGGGCTCGACTACGCCGGATTTGTAGCACTGACGCCTCTGGATTCCGTGCAGGCAAAATTCCAGCCGGCCATGTGGGACTTGTGGAAAAACAAGAATTGGAGCGCTTTGGAAACCATGGTCAACGACAATAAACTCAATGGCGGCTATCCACCGGCTTCAGGGTTTGTCAGCGTGAAGGTCGTTACGTTGAAGGCCGATACCAAACTCGACCGCTACGGCAGCTTGTGGGGAACATTCGTAGCGCCACAGGGAGCTTCGTTCGGTTCACGCGCCCTGCCTGCCAGCAGTAAAAACGCTATTTATTACCAGTTCAAGGTGCTCAAACCCATCGAAAATGTAAAAGCCGGGAAAGCGATTCCGTGGTTTGGCGAGCCGGGAATGGGCATGCAGTACCAGTTTAAGGACAAAATCAATACGCTGATCACCAACAAGTATTTAATTGTAACCGATAGTGTTCTCCCTGCGAAAAACTGATCATCTTCTCTTCGACGGCGGCGAAAGCGCGCTGGAAAACGAATGGCTGTACAAAAGTTATTCGGGTGAGGAAATCCCTGTTTCCGTAAACCGTATTATGGAACAGCCACTGAGCTTATTGGAACAGCATTTTTCAGAAACGGATTTCAAAGGACTCGTTACCGGTTTAAACGCTCAAAAAGGTGAAGGCATCAGTGGGAATTACTGCAATCAACAGGGAGTTGAGCTGTATTGGCTGAAATCAGGTCAGCTATTGGTGATTGTGTCTTTCGGGGAAGTAAATGCGGGAAGGTACCGGTTGGTGGCGGAGGGGGAAATTGAATGAAATGTTCCATCTCAAAAATCGAACTAAGTTGTTGTTTCACCTCGAATCACTCACACGTAATATTGCAAAATCTAGTGGATTAAAGACACCCGTAAATTCGCAATATTACGTGGCTTTCCAATGGAACCCGTTCAGTCAATTATACAAACAGCTCATCAGCTTATTTATGATCAAGATAAAACTTCTGTTATTTTACAGTTGTTTATTTCTATCAGTAATGAAACATACTTCTTTATTACTTCTCTTATTCTGCTTTTCACTCAACGGTCTTTCGCAAACCATTGTCAAAAAACACCTTTCAAGCTGTGATAAAAACGCCATTCCTGATTACCTGAAAAACCGAATCACAGACAAACAATTATCGAATGACACACTTTACCTGACTGTCGGGTTTACTGGTAATTGCTCCATGAGTTTAAGGCCAACACTAACAGCATCGAACGATACATTATTCCTGGCACTAACCAATATTTCTGATATGCGCGCAATGTGTGATTGTTGTTACGAATTGGAATTAACAGTCGTTGATGTTCCGAATAAGGATTTTGTTCTTGTTTACCCACATAAATACTGGTTTTTTGATAGAAATACTGGTGAAGAGAAAGACAGTTTACTGAATGAAGTTTTAACAGAACAACCTAATAAATTTATTTTTCCACTGGAAGAAGAATTCAACAATATCAAATCACACAATCAATTTACACCAGAAGGTTTAAAAACAGGTTTATGGTACAAATATGACACCACCAGAGTTCGATTGCGAAAAGTAATTACCCTAAAACACGCTATCTTTTTTTCACCACCCAAAGCAGGTAAATCTGAAGCTTTATGGTCTGTTCACTTCAAAGATGATGGAACCATATCCGGGGTTAGTGTTTACAATTCCTACCAAAACAGCTGGATGGAAATCGATGGCCCAATGTATTACCGTTTGATCGGGAAAACAGAATAATTGTACTTTTGAGTACGATGCTTCGACCATTCTTCATGACCTCCAAGTTTACGTTGAACCAAAGTGATTACTACATTACTTCGGAAGGCTATTTATTGAATCAAATTGAGGAAGCATTGAGTTACCGGAACATGCCTTTTGATCGAATGAATGGAAACTCACTTTTTTACCGGCAACCATTTTACAGATCACTGAATCGGGCCGACATACTGAGAACGTTCGAAATAACCATAGACGTTGATAAGCATCGTATTTTGTTCACCTTAAAAACAGAAATTATAGTAGAGGTTTTCCTAGGTTTCCTGATTGTGTGCGGGTTCTGTTTCGCGCTGCTCCTCACCCCAATTGCCATCCTGTTTATTCTTCCGCTTATTCCTATGTTAATTGGCCTCACTATTAAAAACGTGATTATTTCCAGGATCAAAAACGAACTGATTTCCCACTTTAACCAACTCAAAAACTAACGATTCATGCAAGAAGAATTTGGACTTACAAGAGCCGGCATCCGCGACATTTTACGAAAAACATTCAACCGGGTATTTCCACTGATCCTGGTAGCAGCGTTGGGTGGAATAACGATCCCGATCATGCGTGAGGTAAAGGATGGCCAAAAAGACAGCCTGAACCTGTTCGATTTAATCCCTGTAGGGATTGTTGCCGTGTTTGTGACGATTGCCATTCTCCGGACAAAAAAGCGGCTGGAAAACATCTACCGCGATTACCGGCTGGTTTTTGAAAACAATGCCATTACCCGAACGGCTCCCGGCATGCAAGCGCTCACCATTCCGTACGACGACATCAAACAGGTTAAAAAAACACCCATGGGCGGGTTTGCCGTGGTAGGTTCGTCACGACTCAATACGCTTTTTATCCCGGCGCAGATCGAAAACATCGAACGCGTGGAAGAAATTCTGAAAGGCATTCCGTCGGTGACGATTACCGAAAAATACACCCTGCTTGAAAAGCTCGGTTTGCCGATCGTTGCATCCATGCTCATCCTGTTCGGAGCTTTCATTCTTTCCGATCACCCGGTAGTCATTCTGTCAACGGGCATCGTGCTCTCGGGCGGACTGACCTGGTCGTTTATCATCGCTCAAAAAAGTAAAATGTACGATCAGACCAGCAAAAACAAATCCTGGCTGTCATTGTTCGTCGCACTTTCCATTTTAGCGACGATCTATATGCGGCTTTTTTACTCGGCCTGAGGTCCTACCCACCAATCATTACATTCAACGCTCCCACCATGATCTCTCCGCCATGGGCCGTTTGGTCTCCCATACGCGCTGCGGGCATTCCACCGATCATCACCGACGAAGAGCCTTTCACAATAGAATCGGGCGGGCCCACACATACAAGCATATCTCCTACCCTCGCTGCGGGTAATTTGCCTATCAGTACACTTGGTTCACCCGGTCCTACAACAGGTCCGCCAACGTGCGGAATCGGTGGAACATCCGGACTCATCATCGGACATTCATGAAAATCGGTCAATCTTGCTGCTGCTGGCATATCATCAGTTAATTAAAATCATTGCACTTCGTAACGTCATCTCCGTTCCTGACTTGAGATCCATCATTTCAGCGCCATTCGCACTGTAAACCTGGCTGGCAGTCTGGCTAATGTTCATTCCCTGCAATGACAGATCGCCGGCAGAAGTTTCTATCTGAACGCCCTGGCTCCCCGACAGCTTAAGGGTTTGATCGGATTGGATCGTGATATTATTCGGGCTTTTCATTACAATTCCACTTTCGGAAAGGGTGAACGTATTCCCGTTTTGGTCCTTAATCGCCAGGCTCTTATCGTTATCGCTGAGTACAATTGTATTGTTGGCCGGTGTTTGCAGGCTCAGGATTTTGTTTTCATCGTCAAACATGAGCGCAATCCCCGATTTTGACACAATGGCTTTGAGCGGATTTTTCTCCTGCGGCTGCAGTGTTTTATAAGGCTTGTTCTTAGAATTGCTGTACAGGCTTCCAAGAATTACCGGACTTCCCGAATGATCGTCTAAAAACCCCACAATCACTTCATCTCCCACTTCCGGCAAAAAGAACGCCCCTGCCCCGCTGGAAGCATAAAATTGCGATAGTCTCGCCCACATTCCGGTACCCGCAGGATCCAATACAGGAATTGTCACCAGGATCAGGTATTGATTGTTCGGGTCCTGGCTCATCTGTTTCACCGTTGCGTTGTATAGGCCTTTGATTCCCGGCAATTCGCTGATCGCTTGCGGCTTGATTTCCTTCTCCGGCGCCATTCCGAGCGCAACTTCGCTAATCCAGTTGCCATCGCTCAGCGTGTGCTCGATTCCCGAAACAAAATGATGCCCGTTGAACCGTGTTCCCAGCCCGGCCAGTTCGATATACGAAGCCGGCTCTATGAGTGTCGTGCCCTGAATCTTCGCCTTACCGGTGATTTTGGCATAATTCGACTTCGTCAGTTCCGCTTTCGCTTGTATGGAACGTTCCTGCGCATCAAGCGAGGCCGTGGTTTCCATCGGGTATTCTTTCAGCCCGACCACCTGTGACAGTGTTTGGGAAGACAAATTTCCCGGGCCAGCGTACGGATTGCCTTGTTCGGTTGACTGCACGGTCTGTGTCGGGTAATCCCAGGAACTCACTTTCACCGACGAAAGCTGGTGAATGGCATTCAGTTCGGCTTTGAACTCCATCAGGTTGTTACCGTAAGTAATCACGGCAACCGTTGCGGTCTGAGCATCAGGCGGAGCAACGGTCAGTTTGTTATTGACTGCCGTAGCAGTCATTCCGTTTGCAGCTGCGAGCGATTGAATGAAATCCCAATCGGTCACCGATGCCTGGATTTGCTGCGGAACCGCGAAAGCTGTGGAAGTGACGGCTGCACTGATCCCGGTATAACTCTGTGTAATGGATTGAATAATCGTACTGTCATTGGTATTGAACCAGGTTTTACAGTTCCGCGCTACGGTCATTTTAATGGCAAGGTCATAGCATTCAACCACGAGGGCTGAACCCACCGACTGATCGATTGCCAGGTTCTGTCCGGTAATCATTCCGCTGAACAGCAGTGCGTTCTGCATGTTGTAACCCGCTTCAATTGTAACCAGGTTCCCCGGAACAAACAGGGTGGATGAACTGGCCTCAAATGTTCCTGTATCGGCTGAACCGTCGAGGACCGTAAACACTGCTTTTGCCATGCCATTGACCTTCTTGGTCACACTGACCGACAAAACACTCACGTCACCAGGAACGGCAGTTCCGTTAATTTTGATAACGAACGTAGAGATAGTGGAATTAGTAGTAGTACTCATAAATTGTGGCTGTTTGTGAATAGAATTAAACGTGTATTAACTGAGGTAATCTTTCAGGTAAGGTTCCATTTCCGCTTCGATGTCCTTGCGGAGTTGCATGAGTTTGATCGCATATTGTTCCAAATGGCGTTCACGCTCGGTATCCGGCACCCACTGACGGGTTGGTTTCGGGTTGCCGTTTTCATCAACCGCCACAAAAACGATCACACAATGGGTGGTTTTCTCGAATTTCGAAGCGGTCATTTTCCGGGAATAAACATCAACGGCAATATGGATACTCGATTTACCGGTGTACATCACGCGCGCCTGGATTTTCACCAAACTGCCGATGTGAATCGGTTTGAAAAAGCGGATTCCTCCCACGTAAACCGTTACGCAGTACCCTTCAGACCAGGTCGAAGCACAGGCATAGGCAGCCTGGTCGATCCATTTCATTACCGACCCTCCGTGTACTTTTCCACCGAAATTAACGTCAGACGGCTCGCTGACAAACTGAAACGTGATTTTATCCTGCATCGCAATGGGTTTAGGTTCTAAAAGTAAAAATATTCACCACAAAGGCACAAAGCTTTTTTGATGGATAGACCTGTTAAGATCACAAAGGGGCAGGTCTTCTATGTTTAACTTAACGTTCTTATTTTAGCACTTGTGGTAAAATCTCTTCACAGACGTTATTAATTGGCCCCAAATCCTTTGTGTTCTTTTAGCACGTCAAACTTATCTTATTTCTTTGTGCCTTTGTGGTGAAAAATTGAATTCCCATTATTGTTTCCTCTTAAACACTTACATTTACTCCATGAGCGAAGTCACCAAAAAATACACGAACGGAGAAATCACGATTGTCTGGAAGCCGGGTATGTGCATTCATTCAACGAAATGCTGGAAGGGCGAAGAAGGTTTGGCAGCTGTTTTTAATCCGCGTGAACGCCCGTGGATCAAACCTGAAGGAGCCGGTTCGTCAGCGATCATTGAGCAGATTAAAAAATGTCCTTCCGGGGCTTTAAGCTACTATCACAACGACAAAGGTGAATCCTCACCGGAAATCACCGAATCACACATTGTGGAGGTATTGAAAAACGGTCCGCTGCTCGTTTACGGTAACATTACGGTGAAAGACAAAGACGGCAACCAGGCCTCTAAAAGCAATGTAACAGCTTTCTGCCGCTGCGGACAGTCGGCCAACAAACCGTATTGCGACGGAACCCACGTCAAATCAGGTTTTCTCGACTAAAAACCACCATTGGATATAACGTTTCCATTCGGCAAGTTACCATCAATTCTAAAAAACCCGGAGCAATTCCGGAGATAAACAACAGGAATCGATTTACTTAATCGTTTTAGCCACTTTATTACTTGAATTTAATCCCTATATTTGGGTCGCTTTAAGGTACTTAACTCTCCAAAAGAATCAAATAGTTACACCTCAAAAGCTTTTAGTTTAAAGTTAGTTTATGAAATGTATCGTTAGTCTCCTTTTCCTAACATTATCCATTCATGGGTTTTATGCTCAATCCGCCTGTTTCTCTTCTCCAAACGACATTACCTTTCAAGGCCCGACCAACGGACAAGCCATCGAAAAGGGTGATTTTGACAATGACGGAAAACTGGACCTGGTCATCGCCAACTTTACGATTGGCGTCACCAATAAGCTGAATTTCATTAAGGGCAATGGCAATGGTACCTTCCAGGCGCCTGTTGTTTTCAGCGCGGGTACACGTCCGATTTCGCTTAAAGCCGGAGATTTTAACGGCGATGGAAAGCTGGACCTTGCCGTTGTGAATTACAGTCCGGCGAATATTTCCGTTGTAATGGGAAATGGAGACGGTACTTTTCAAACAGCTGTTAACTATATACCCAGCACAGGCCCGAATGATATCGAGGTCGGTGATTTCAATGAAGACTCTTTCCCTGACCTGGTAGTAGCGGTGGGCAGCGGCAGCTTTAATCTTTTCCTGGGAAGTTCGGTTACACCCGGAACTTTCGGAACGCCTACCTCCTTTACAATGGCTACCGGCTCGAAATCGATTGCAGTCGGTGACTTTAACAACGACAATCATTTGGATGTTGCCACAGTGAACCAAACCACTGCCAACGTTTCCGTCCGCTTCGGCGACGGTGCCGCTGGGTTTTCAGCGGTTACCAATTACTCCACCGCAGCGGGTTGTTATGGTATTGCCACCGGCGATTTCAATGGCGACAACCTGCTGGACATCACCACGAGCAACGAAACCGCCGACAACATTTCTGTGTTGATCAATTCGGGTGCAGGTGTTTTTTCAGCGGCGGTCCATTATGCAGCCGGAGACGGTCCGAATGGTATCATCACAAAAGATGTCAATGGTGACAGCTTCAGGGATATCCTGGTAGTCAACAACCAGGAAAGTACGCTTTTCACGTATTTCGGTGTCGGAAACGGAACGTTTCTTGCTCCAAAGGAAACGCCTTCGGTGGGAACGCCGCGCGACCTGGTGACGGGCGCTTTCAATGCAGATTCGTACCCGGATATTGCCGTTTCCACATTCGTAGGCCAGCAAATGCCGGTCTATCTGGGAAATGCCTCCGGAACCTACACTGCCGGAATTTCCATCAAGACAGGAAACAACCCGAAGTCGCTCCACAGCAACGATTTTAACGGCGATGGAAAAAAGGACGTCGTGGTTGCCAATTCAGCGGATAACAATTTCACGCTTTACAACGGCGCAGGCACCGGACAATTTACGCTTTCGGGAACATTTTCAACAGGAACACTTCCTGTTTCGATCTACAGTGCTGACCTGAACAATGACGGATTCATAGATGTGGTAACGGCCAACAGCACTTCCAACAACGTTTCGGTTTTTCTCGGAAACGGTTCAGGCGGTTTTTCGGCTGCCAACAATTTCCCTGCCGGTACTTCCCCTATTTTCGTGCGCATTGGCCTGTTGAACGGCGATGCTTTTCCTGATTTGGCAGTCATCAATACGGCAGATCAGCTCTCCGTTTTATTCGGAACAGGAACCGGATCGTTCGGTGCGCCTACTGTGTACACGACAGGAACAACACCTTTGAGCCTGGTGATCAAAGACCTGAGCGGTGACGGATTCAACGACATCGCCGTAACCAACAGCGGAGCCGCTTCGATCGGCGTTTTCATCAATTCAGGTTCAGGAACCTTTGCCGCACCTGTAAATTACGCGGTAGGTACTACACCCAATTCCATTGATGCCGCTGATATCGACAATGATACCGACATGGATCTGGTGGTCGGCAATTTCGGTTCAAACAACTTTTCCCGCCTGACGAACAATGGAAGCGGTGTTTTTGCTGCAGCAGTCAGTTATTCGTCCTCTGATGTGGGCACCAAAGGCGTTGTACTAACCGATTACAACAACGACGGTTTCCAGGATGTCATGACCTTGTACAATACTTCTGCCGGATCAACCGGGTTAGCGGCGTTGTCGCTCGGAAACGGAACGGGTGTTTTTACGCTTTACAAACGTTTCGCCGTGGGGACTACTCCACTCGGGATCATTTCGCTGGATGCCAACAACGATACCCGTACTGACGCTGCTGTGATCAATGAAATCAACGAAACCTTTTCGGTTTTACTGAATACCACTGCGCAAGTTACTGCCGGTGGCCCGCTTAGTTTTTGTTCCGGGAACAGTGTTCTGCTGACGTCGACGGCCGGTGCCGGTTATGCCTGGTCGAACGGAGCTTCTACACCAACCATTTCAGCAACTACATCCGGGACCTATTCGGTCACCACCACGACCGGTCTAAGCAACTGGTGCAGCAGTACTTCCAATGCTTTGACGGTTTCTGTTACTCCGGGTCCGGCAGCACCAACCATTACTGCGGGCGGGCCAACGACCTTTTGTTCGGGTGGAAGCGTTACATTGACTTCATCGGAAGCAACCGGGAATACCTGGTCGAACGGAGCCACGACGCAATCCATTACCGTTTCGGCCTCCGGAACCTACACGGTTACCTATACCACGGGAGGGTGTACTTCTGCCCCGTCGAATGCGATTTCGGTGGTTGTCAATGGTGCTGTGCCGGTGATCACTGCCAGCGGACCAACGACATTCTGTACTGGCGATCATGTCATTCTTACTTCATCAGAACCTTCCAATAATCTCTGGTCGAACGGGGCCACTACACAGGCTATTACGGTGAACACAGCCGGAACCTATACAGTTACCACAACTGTAGGCGGTTGCCCTTCACAAACATCCGCTCCGGTAGTTGTATCCATTGGGTCCACGATCCCAACGCCGACTATTTCAGCCAGCGGGCCAACCACTTTTTGTTCGGGCGGATCTGTTGTACTGACCTCTTCTTCTGCCACCGACAATGTGTGGTCTACCGGAGAAACGACACAAAGCATCACGGTTTCCACCTCCGGGAACTACAGTGTAACAGTCAGTAATGGTTTCTGCTCTGCCAGCTCATCACCTATCGGCGTAACGGTAACTACAACACCGGCTGTTCCGACCATCACCGCCAACGGACCAACAACCTTCTGCGACGGGGATTCGGTTGTACTGACTTCTTCATCAGCGACGGACAACTTATGGTCGACTGGTGAAACAACTCAAAGTGTTACCGTTTTTGCTTCGGGAACATACTCGGTTGAAGTAATTACCAACGGTTGTACTTCCGGAAGCTCCATCGTTGAAACGGTAACGGTGAATCCGGTTCCGGCAACGCCGAACATTTCTGAAAATGGACCAACGACGTTCTGCGCCGGTGATTCGGTTATCCTGACGTCTTCATCAGCAGCGGATAACGTATGGTCTACCGGGGAAACAACGCAGTCCATTACCGTCCTGGCAAGCGGAAATTATACCGTGACCGTCGACAATGGCTTCTGTTCAGCTACTTCAGCTGTAACAACCGTAACGGTCAATGCGATTCCTTCGGTTCCGACCATCACCGCTAATGGGCCAACAACGTTCTGCGACGGGGATTCGGTTGTACTGACTTCTTCATCAGCGACGGACAACTTGTGGTCGACCGGTGAGTCAACACAAAGCATTACGGTCTCTACTTCAGGGAGCTACGCTGTTGAAGTGATTACCAACGGTTGTACATCCGGAAGCTCGACGGTTGAAACAGTTACCGTGAATCCTGTTCCGGCAACACCAACGATTTCTGCCAATGGACCTTTGACGTTCTGTGCAGGTGATTCGGTTATCCTGACGTCTTCATCAGCAGCGGATAACGTGTGGTCGACCGGGGAAACGACGCAGTCTATCACTGTCCTGGCAAGCGGTAGTTACTCTGTGACAGTCGACAACGGCTTCTGTTCAGCCACTTCAGCTACAACAACTGTGACTATCAATGCGATTCCTTTGGTTCCGACCATTACTGCCAATGGACCAACAACCTTCTGTGACGGAGATTCGGTTGTACTGACTTCTTCATCAGCGACGGACAACTTATGGTCGACCGGTGAAACGACGCAAAGCATTACGGTTTCTACTACAGGAGCTTATTCCGTGGAAGTGATTGCCAACGGTTGTACTTCCGGAAGCTCGACGGCTGAAACGTTGACCGTGAATCCGATGCCGGCAACGCCAACGATTTCTGCAAATGGACCTTTGACGTTCTGTGCAGGTGATTCGGTTATATTGACATCTTCATCCGTTTCGGATAACGTATGGTCGACCGGGGAAACAACGCAGTCTATCTCTGTCCTGGCAAGCGGCAATTACTCCGTGACAGTCGACAACGGCTTCTGTTCAGCCACTTCAGCTACAACAACCGTAACGGTCAATGCGATTCCTTCGGTTCCAACCATCACTGCCAACGGACAAACAACCTTCTGCGACGGAGATTCGGTTATTTTGACTGCTTCATCAGCGACCAATAACTTGTGGTCGAACGGTGAGACGACACAAAGTATCACGGTTTCCATTTCCGGTGCTTATTCAGTCGAAGTGATTACCAACGGTTGTACTTCCGGAAGTTCCATCGCTGAAACAGTTACTGTGAATCCTGTTCCTGCAACACCAACGATTTCTGCAAATGGACCAACGACATTCTGTGCCGGTGATTCGGTTATATTGACATCTTCATCCGTTTCGGATAACTTCTGGTCGACCGGGGAAACGACACAGTCCATTACCGTTCTGGCAAACGGAAATTACTCCGTAACGGTGGACAACGGCTTCTGTTCAGCTACTTCAGCTGCAACAACCGTAACGGTCAATGCGATTCCTTCGGTTCCGACCATCACTGCCAACGGACCAACAACGTTCTGCGACGGGGATTCGGTTGTATTGACTTCTTCATCAGCGACCGATAACTTATGGTCGACCGGTGAGACGACGCTAAGCATCACGGTTTTCATTTCCGGTGCTTATTCAGTCGAAGTGATTACCAACGGTTGTACTTCCGGAAGCTCGACGGTTGAAACAGTGACCGTGAATCCAATGCCGGCAACGCCGACCATTTCTGAAAATGGACCAACGACGTTCTGTGCAGGTGATTCGGTTATCCTGACATCTTCATCCGTTTCGGATAACTTCTGGTCGACCGGGGAAACAACGCAGTCTATCACTGTCCTGTCAAGCGGAAATTACTCCGTGACGGTGGACAATGGCTTTTGTTCAGCTACTTCAGCTGCAACAACCGTAACGGTCAATGCGATTCCTTCGGTTCCGACCATTACTGCCAACGGACCAACAACGTTCTGCGACGGGGATTCGGTTATTCTGACTTCTTCATCAGCGACCGATAACTTATGGTCGACCGGTGAGACGACGCAAAGCATTACGGTCTCTACTTCAGGGAGCTACTCTGTTGAAGTGATTGCCAACGGTTGTACTTCCGGAAGTTCCATCGCTGAAACAGTTACTGTGAATCCAATGCCGGCAACACCAACGATTTCTGCCAATGGACCTTTGACGTTCTGTGCCGGTGATTCGGTTATATTGACATCTTCATCCGTTTCGGATAACTTCTGGTCGACCGGGGAAACGACACAGTCTATCACTATCCTGGCAAGCGGTAGTTACTCTGTGACAGTCGACAACGGCTTCTGTTCAGCTACTTCAGCTGCAACAACCGTAACGGTCAATGCCATTCCTTCGGTTCCGACCATTACCGCCAACGGACCAACAACGTTCTGTGACGGGGATTCGGTTATTCTGACTTCTTCATCAGCGACGGACAACTTATGGTCGACCGGTGAGACAACACAAAGTATTACCGTTTCTACTTCGGGAACTTACTCGGTTGAAATGATTACCAACGGCTGTACTTCCGGAAGCTCGACGGTTGAAACAGTGACCGTGAATCCAATGCCGGCAACGCCGACCATTTCAGCGAGCGGACCTTTGACATTCTGCGCAGGCGGATCAGTTGTATTGACTTCTTCTTCCGCAACCGACAATCTGTGGTCGAACGGAGCTACCACCCCATCCATTACCGTTACTTCTTCCGGGAACTACAATGTAACGGTCGGCACCGGAACCTGTCTGTCGACATCGACAATTACCAGCGTTACCGTGAATCCTTTGCCTTCGGTTCCAACTGTCACTGCCAGCGGACCAACAACGTTCTGTGCGGGTGAATGGGTCGTCCTGACTTCTTCTTCACCGGCAAACAACCTCTGGTCGAACGGAGCAACGACACAATCGATCACTGTTTCAACTTCCGGAACCTACGCTGTTGAAGTGATTACCAACGGTTGTTCTTCCGGAAGTTCCATTGCTGAAACGGTAACCGTGAACCCAATGCCGGAAACACCAACGATTTCAGCGAGCGGACCTTTGACGTTCTGCGCAGGCGGATCAGTTGTATTGACCTCTTCTTCCGCCACCGACAATCTGTGGTCGAACGGAGCTACCACCCCATCCATTACCGTTACTTCTTCCGGGAACTACAACGTAACAGTCGGCACGGGAACCTGCCTGTCCTCTTCCGATGTTACCAGTGTCATCGTAAATCCTTTGCCTACGGTTCCATCCATCACTGCCGGCGGACCCACGACGTTCTGCGCCGGCGGATCGGTTGTGCTGACTTCTTCTTCACCGGCAAACAACCTTTGGTCAACCGGAGCGACGACACAATCGATCACTGTTTCGGCTGCCGGAACTTATACGGTCCAGGTAATTACGAATGGCTGTACTTCCGGGCCATCCGCCGGGCAAACGGTTACGATAAACGCATTGCCTCCTACTCCAACGATGCTTTCCGGCAATACCGGGACATTCTGTGCGGGTGGCAGCACTGTACTTACGGCTTCCGCTTCCAGCGGTTATTTGTGGTCTACCGGAGCGACAACACAATCCATTACCGTATCTGCACCCGGAACATACTTTGTGCAGGCTGTGGGAGCAAATGGCTGTCATTCTGCTTCATCGGCGAGTGCCACGATCAGTGTGATCGCTCTACCGGCAACACCAACCATCACCGCAAACGGACCGACGAACTTCTGTCCGGGCGGAAGTGTGGTACTGACGTCCTCATCGCCGGTCAACAACCTGTGGTCGAACGGAGCAACCTCTCAATCGATCACCGTTTCCACTCCGGGCAACTATACGGTTTCCTACAGCAATGTCAACGGTTGTTTCTCGTTGAGTTCTCTACCTGTTTCGGTGACGATTGAAACGACACCAGCCGCGCCAACTATCTCGGCCAGCGGAGCGATTTCATTTTGCGCCGGAGGCAGTGTTACATTGACTTCCTCTTCGCCAACCGGAAACACCTGGTCTACCGGAGCGACAACGCAATCCATCACCGTATCTGGCAGCGGAAATTATACCGTTTCCTACCAGGGTGTTAACGGTTGTCAGTCGCTGGTATCTTTACCGACCGTGGTTATCGTCAATGCCTTGCCGGCTGTTCCGGTGATTACAGCGAACGGCCCTACGACTTTCTGTAACGGCGGCAGTGTTACGCTGACATCATCCACTCCTTCCGGCAACAGCTGGTCAAATGGCGGATTAGCCGTATCCACTACCGTTTCAGCATCGGGCAATTACACGGTAACACATACCAATGGAGCAGGTTGTTCATCGACCAGCGCGCCGATTGCGGTTACAGTTACCACTCCGGTTACACCAACCATCAGTGCTTCAGGACCTACCACTTTCTGCGATGGCGAATCGGTTGTGCTGACATCGTCTATTGCTTCAGGGAACGTTTGGTCGAACGGGGAAACAACGCAATCGATTACTGTGGATGAAGCCGGCAGCTTTACGGTGGCAGCAACACAGGCAGGTTGTCCTTCAGGCAGTTCGGCAGCAACTACGATTGTTGTAAACCCGCTGCCTCAAGCTCCGACGATCACCGCGAGCGGCCCGACAACTTTCTGCGAAGGCGAATCGGTCTTCCTGTTCTCGTCAAGTGTTCCGGACAATAGCTGGTCGAACGGAGAAACCGACCAGGTCATTTCTGTTGAAGAGAGCGGCTTATATACCGTAAGTACGGAAAATGGCTTTGGCTGTGCAGCGACTTCTGCAGCGGTAGAAGTGGTTGTTCATGCATTGCCGGTGGTAGAGCTGGATCCGTTTGAACCGGTTTGTGATTACACCCCTGCATTTACGTTGACGAACGGAAGTCCGTTGGATGGTGTTTATTCCGGAACAGGTGTTTCGAACGGTGTTTTCGATCCTGCCATCGTAGGAATCAGCGGTACGATCATCACTTACACCTATACTGACACGAATGGCTGTGTCAACAGTGACGAGGAGGTGCTGGTAGTAGATGATTGCGCGAAAGTGGATGAATTGTCGGCCAATGGTTTTGAGGTGTACCCGAATCCTTCATCCGGGATGTTCACGCTTTCTTCGGAAACGGCTGTCATTCGTGCGGTCTTGATTTATGATGCTGCCGGAAGACTGGTATTTGAAGCGGCGTATGACCAACCCTATTCGGTACAACTCGATCTGACGCATTTCGCCAATGGTGTTTACCAGGCAACGATTTTGTCGGAAGGGACTTTGTTTGTAAGGAAGCAGCTGGTGGTGAACAGGTAATTGATGCTTGATTTTTGATGTTGGATTTTGATCGCGCCAAAATGCTCACGGTGTTGATTTGTCGAAATTAGGGTTTCATTGTTTTTGAACGCATGGCTAAATTTTTATCTTTAGCTGGTAGTAATGTTATTTAACATGAATACTCTAGTCACTATCATCACTAAAAATTATCAAATCATGGGTAACTCTTCAGATGTTTATTCCTCGATTGCTGTTATTCTTTAACAATTCTTTTTGCACTTATATCGCTCGGCAGAATTTGGTTGATTGCTTACTATTCAACGATCAAAAGTCGTAATTACAATGAAATGCGCTTACAGCGTGAAAATGCTCAACGGGATCATGAGCAAGCTTTGCAACTGCAAAGGCATGAACAAAAAAAGGAATTACTGACCATAGAATACAAACTCCGGGGATTTCATATCGAACCCGAAGAAAGACTCAAAAAACTATAGCCGGATTTAAGAAGCTACTATTCTTAAAATCAAATGGGCAAAATATTACAAATGTCTTCCCTCACAGGGCGATTGACCATTTAATATGTATAATTCTTTACGAATGGATCAGCCCAGGCTGTTTAGGAACGAATAATTCAAATCGCGTTCATTTTGTACAATGATTACTTGTTCATAGAACTCTGATTTATTGCTAAACGAATGCAATATAGATGTTTTACCCCTACGGGGTAATGGTTCCATAACAATCTACTTTTCTACAATATTAAGTCCCTTCGGGACTATAATTAATTAAAATTCGGTTTACAACAAAACTGTATTTCTAACGGTTAGAAACGGAAACATAAGGTTGATGATAGTGGTAAGATACCCCTACGAGACTCTTTTCACTAGAGAAACAATCATATTCAGCGTAAAGATCAAAGCACAAAAAAAGTGGCTACCGAAACGACAGCCACTTTTCAACTTGTTTTATTTCTTATTTCAGAAGGTTCACGTGGCCTTCGTATTCAAAGCGTTTTTGGTCAGGTCCGCCGATGAGGCGAATAGTCCAGGTATACACACCTTCTTTGGCCACATACCCGTGATAGGTTCCATCCCAACCGATCGAGTAGTCTTTCGATTCGAAAATGATTTCACCCCATCTGTCCCAGATCATGAATGAGTAATCATCGATGATCAGTCCGTCAGGGAATACAGGACGGAATGTCTGGTTGAACTCGTCATCGTCTGGCGTAAACGAGTTCGGAACATACACCAGGAATTCTTCGATAAACGGAATCGGTTTACAGATTTCGTTCACACATCCTTCCTGCGAGGTCACTTCCAGACACACAATTTGTTCTCCCGGATCAAGCTCGCCAAAGCTAAACACCGGATTTTGCAGTGTTGAACCTCCCAATCCGCCGAAATCCCAGTTGTAAGAAACCGCATTGATCGACTGATCGAAGAACGTGATCGTTGAATTGACAGTTGTCGGTGTATTCGGTGAGAACGTAAAGTCGGCTATCGGATCAGGCGCCACGCAGACTACATTCTGCAAGGTCGTATCCGCGGAACAGCCATCGACGGTTGTTACCTGGAGCGTCACATCGTAGCAGCCCACATTTACATACTGGTGTGCGACTGTCGTATTACCGTTTCCTGTGCTTCCGTCACCAAAAGTCCATGTTGCGGAAGCTACGACAGCAGGATCCATCTGGTTGGTAAATGTTGCATTGAGCGGTGAACAGCCGATTGCAGGATTGACGGTAAAATCAGGTGCCGGAATGTTAAACAGCTGAATATCCACCTGCAGTGTATCGTAGCGGGCACAGGCATCGTTGGCCACCAATAAGATGGTTTCTGAAGCAGTTGGCGTGTAGCTGTAAGTAGGACCCGATCCCAGCGTATCCAAACTTGTTGACAGCCACTGGTAGTTGTAATTCGGCAATCCGTCAACTCCCGAACCGGTGGCTGTTGCCAGCTGTCCCGGACAGATCGTGATCGGCGTGGTAACAGACGCCACGAACGGCGGACGAATCAACACATCTGCCGATTCGGTGTTCGACACACAGCCATTCTGATCGTACACGGTTAATGTGAATGTAGCCGGAAGCGTGAGGTTCACATTCAGGAATTGTGTGGTATCACCGGTGTTCCAAACATAGTAGTAAGGACCTACTCCACCTACTGCATCCCCAGAAAGCGTTCCGTAACCATCGTAACAAATCGTGATTCCGTCTTCAGGAATGGCATTCAGATACAACGGCGCCGGCTCGAAAATCTCGGTTGAGGCAGTTTGCGTACATCCCGCAGCATTTCTTACAACGATGTCGTATACACCTACACAAAGTCCGGTAAAGGTATTGGAAGCCTGGAAAGTAACACCTCCGTCGACACTGAATTCAGTAGCAAGCGGAGCATTGATGGTAATTGTTCCGTCGCAGGCCGAATTACACAATACATCCGTTGTGCTGTAACTTACAATGGTCAGCATTGCCGGTTCGTTGATCAGGAATGTGGCATTTGTCTGACAACCATTCGCATCTTCAATGGTCACATCATACGATCCCGCGCACAATCCCGTAGCCGTATTGGTACCTGCGACGCCGTTGGCCCAGGTATAACTATAACCTCCTGTTCCTCCTGCTGCCGTTACGGTCGCATCACCATCGCATGACCCGTGACAAATAGCGTCATTCGAAACCTGGTTTTGTACCACCAGTTCCGCCGGTTCGGTGATGATCACCTGTAATGGCACCGTACAGTCATTTTGGTCTTTTACCACCAGGTCATACGTACCTGCTGCCATAAACTGGCTGGTACTTTGATTGGAGAACGTTGCACCGTTATCGGTACTGTAGAAATACGCCGGCGTACCACCTGAGGCATTGAAGGCAATTTCCCCGCTGTTGTCCTGGTAGCACAAGAGGTTTGTAAGAGTTGCTGTCAACGCGAGCGGCGCCGGTTCGGTTATCGTAAATGTTTCCGTATCGGTACATCCGTTTTGGTCGGTCACCGTAACGGTATAGTTTCCTGCACAAATCCCGGTAATGAGCGGACTTGCCTGTGATGCACCACCGATGTCATACCCCAAAGCTCCTGTTCCACCAATTGCTGTTACGTCGATTGTTCCGTCGCAGGCAGCGTTGCAGTTTACATCCGTTATGTAAGTTCCGGTAATGATCGGTGAAGCCTCATTGAGCAGGACTTCCTGAGAAGTTACCATACAGTTATTGGCATCGGTTACTACTACATCGTACGTTCCGGCCATCAGTCCTGTGAAGTTGTTGGTTGCCACATTTGTGGCCCCGCCATCGATACTGTAGTTAAATCCACCCATACCTCCGCCTGCATTGAGCAGTAATTCACCGTTGGGAAGTGCACAGGTTGAAGAAGTAGAAACCACATTCAATGTAATCGCCGCCGGCTCGGTAATGGTTTGAGTTGCTGCGATCAAACAATCATTGTCATCTTTTACAATCACCTGGTACGTTCCTGCGCACAGGTTGGTCAAGGTAGATGAAACGGAGAATGAAGAACCATTGTCGCTACTATAGAAGTAAGGCGCAGTACCACCGTTTGCCGTTACTGCTATCTCACCATCGCAGGATGCATTACAAAGTGTCGGAGTGGTTGCATAAGTTGCCGTAAGCATTGGTGGTTCCGCAACAGTCACCGTACCCGTCACCTGGCACAATGCATTATCCTGGATCACTACCTGGTACGTTCCGGCTGCTAATCCGGCGAAGTTATCCACCGGGCTGATTGTAGCCCCATTATCAATACTAAACTGGTATCCGCTACCGCTACCTCCTGTGGCAGCGAGTTGAATAAACCCGGAGTTGTTACCGTTACATGTCAGGTCAAATACACTTGAAGTAAACGCAAGTGGTGGTGCCTGGTTAATCGTAGCTGTTCCGTAGACGACGCAGTTGTTGGCATCGCGAACCGCCAGGTTATACGTTCCGGCAGCCAGGCCTGTAAAGTTGGTGCTTGCCGAATACGTTCCACCATTGTCAATACTGTATTGCAGGGCCCCGGTTCCTCCGGCCATCCCTGTAAAGGTGATCTGTCCTGTACTTCCGCCACTGCAAAGCACATCGACTATCGATGTACTAAATGTAATCTGGTCCGGTTGGCTGGCGATAAACGGAAGGGTGAACACACAGTTTCCACCGTCATAAATCGTTACAATATGGCTTCCTTCCGGCACATTCGGGAAAATACCGCTTGTTTGAGTTACACCGCTATTGTCTAATTCAAAGGTAATCGGAGCTGCACCACTCACGTTCGTTACTTCCATGTAACCGTCGTTTCCACCGAAACAAAGCGGATCGGTCTGTAAGATTACGACACCGTCCATTTCAACGTCATTAATTCCGAGGAATACCTGTGCGGTACATCCCAGCTGGTCGATTGCTTCAAAACTGTATCCTCCACCAAATAAGTTAGGGAATGTTCCGCTTGCCTGGAAAGGACCGCCTTCCATCGAATACTGGAAAGGACCGTTCAAACCGTTGGCTGCAATGGTAATGGAACCGTTGTTGAATCCACAGTTCGATTCCACCAACGTTACCGGATCAATCCCGTAAGCAGGCGGATCAACTAGTGCCTGGTTGCCTGTAAACTGGCAACCGTTGGCATCCTGCACCAGAATTGTATTGGCACCACCGCACAAACCTGTTATGGTATTGCCTGCCTGCAGCGCGCCGCCGTTGGCCGAATATTGATAACCGGCAGTACCTCCGGAAGGTGTAATTGTTACCGAACCATCACACGATCCGTTACAGATCGGGTTGACGCCGGCAAAAGTTGCAGATAAAACAGCCGGCTGTGTAATTGTAACACTTGAGTTGGCAAGACAGCCGTTGGCATCCTGTACCACAATATTCACTATTCCTGCACACAATCCGGTAACCGGGTTCGCCGCTGAGAATGTTGCACCGTTGTTACCTGAGAACTGGTAAGGGGCTGTTCCGCCACTTGGCGTGATTTGTACCTGTCCGTCACACAAACCGTTGCAGGTTACCGGAATTGCCGTTCTTGTAAATGTCAGCTGAGGCGGCGAAGTGATTGTCACGTTGATCGTTGCCGTACAGTTGTTGGCATCTCTTACCGTCACGGTATAGTTACCTGCAGCCAGTGATCCGAAACTGTTGGATGCCTGGTAGGCACCTCCGTTTAGCGAGTACTGAATTGGTGCTACACCTGTGGCCCCGATCAATAATGAACCGTTTCCTCCACCAAAACAGCTAACGTTTTGCTGGTTCAGAATCGAAACTGTTGGTACGTTGGTCGCAACAATGGTAACCGGTACCGTTCTTGTACAACCGTTCGCATCGGTCATGGTTACCGTATAAGAACCCGGAGCCAAGCCTGTAAATGTGGGACTAGCCTGGTTAGGGCCGCCAATGTTGTATTGATAAGCCGGTGTACCCCCGCTTCCTGATACCGTAACAGCACCGTTGTTCAACCCACAGGTTGCCGGTGTTGTGGAAGAAACGCTCAGCGCCAAAGCCGTTGGCTGGGTAATCGTACTGTTAACAACGACCGTACAGTTGTTGGCATCGCGGATCGTAATGTTGTATGCTCCGGCACAAAGTCCGGTAAATGTAGGGCTCGCCTGGTAAGCGCCACCGTTCAGACTGTATTGATAAGGCGATACACCACCGGATGGTGTCACGGTGATTGAACCGTTGCAAACACCGTTACAGGTTGCATTGGTAGGAGCTGCTGTTCCGCTCAAAACCGGCGGAGCTGTAATGGTCACATTGGCTGTTGCGGTACAACCGATATTATCGGTCAAGGTAACAGTGTATGATCCCGGAGAAAGATTGGTCGCTGTTTGACTGGTCTGTCCACCTGTCCAGGTATAGCTGAACGGTGCATTTCCAACCGGGTTTGCTGTTGCAGTACCGTTATTGGTACCGTTACAGAGCAGGTTTGTTGAGGAAGCGGTAACACTACAGCATACCGGCCCGGCACCGATCGTAAAGTTGCCGTTATAGGTACAGCCGTTGGCCCCTGTTACCGTATAAGTATAATTGCCGTCGGGGAGATTGGTAAAGTTGGCGACCCCGGCGGCCGTGTTGGGTTCGACGACCGACCCGCTGGTGGGGCCGTTTATGTTGACCGTATAAGGCCCTGCTCCTACAGGGTTGTTAATCGTGACCGACCCGTTATTGAGGTTGGCACATGTTTCATTGACCGGTGTAACAGTTGGTGCGGAAAGTGTTGTAAAGCTGACCGTAACCTGGTCGTTGTCGACAACCGTAGTACCGTTACACATTGTATAGGTTACCTGGGCAGTGTAAGTGGTTGTTCCTCCCGGACAGACGTTGATGGTATTACCGGTACCGATCTGGGTAGCGCCGTTGAACCATGCAACTGTATAGTTAGGGGTACCGTTCGGGGTAAAGCGCCATGCTTCCGGAGTATTGACGGTCCAGGGACCGGTGTTACGGCCCGGAGCGGCCACACCTACAGCTCCATCCGGACGCTGGATCCCGATCACAGCATTTCCGCTGTTCCAGGTGGTACACGTTTGTTTCTGCTGTACATACACATCGATTACGTTGGTCGTTTCATACAAAACGATCATCGATGTGGTAAACTTGTTGGTATTACACGCCGACGAGAAGTGCGGAAGGTTGTTGTAAGATACCACAAAGATGCGGCAAGGTGCCGTTCCAAGCAGGTACCATTTGATGGTTCCCCCGTAAGCAGGGTCGGTGTCGTGGTAAACCCCGAACACATCTCCTGCCGGAGAAAGGGCTGCCGAAGGACACGAAGCGCTGAATGACCATGGATGGAAGCCACCGCCGGCCGCAGGACCGAACTGGATGGCACCATTGGATCCGATGTTTACTGTTGTGTAGTTCACTCCGTAGAAACAGAAGTTGAACGGAAGGTTTACGATCGGACTCCAAACGTCATCGGTGTTTACCGAAACGGCTGTACCACCGGCTGCATTGTAAGCCACCGGGGGCGCATGCGGGATACTGCTGACTGCGTAGGTAGTGGGCGCACCTGTATGAAAAGGTGTGGCCGTAAGGTTTGTACATGGTGTCGAACAGGGAAGTACCTGGTCTGCTCCTGCGTTGATGTCCGGACAGCCCGGAAACTGGGCCACTGCTGAATGTGTTATAAGCAACAGCAAGCCAGTGAGCATTTTTCTGAGAAAAGCCATTTTCATAATTGTAGAGCATTAATTTTCACGTAGTATATTTTTACGAATCAATCGAAGAAAGACGTAGCCTTTTCGACCATTGATTCCTTACCTAACCCAATCGCAGCGCAAAGCGATGTACTAAAATATCTAATAAATTTCAGTGTAACACTACACAAAAGCACACAAAAGATAAAACGTTTTAGTAAACTTTTGAAATTCCGTTATGTACTTATAAAAAATGTTACTATCTATACTTCATTCTTCAAATTAAACAAAGTGTTAAAATATCAACTTTCTAAGTGATAATTGAGTATCCAAGCATCCTTTTTCGTCGTACGCTTGTATTTTTTAAACACTTTGGTCGCTTCTTCCTGGTCTAATGAATACAGAATGACCACGTAATAAAAGCCATTCTTCTTATTTATAACCAGATAAGAGTTCGCGTAATCCTGCAGGCTCTTCGTCAGAGCAGCATCGGCATTTTTTCGGCTGGAGAACACCCCGGTGATGACATAAAATCCATCGGGAGAATCCGCGAGATCAAGATCTATGAAACGGTACCCTTTTGCATAAGGTATTTTCTCGAGCGGAGGTTTCGTTACCGGGTCTTTCGGCGGAGCTACAGCGTTGGTATCACCAGGATTTGCCGGTTGTTTCTCAGGCTGATTGTGCATAGCTTCTTTCTCGCGCTGCAATTCTTCATTCTGACGGATCAATTCGTTCTGCTGCTCCTTGATGAGTTCTTTTTCAGCAAGGGTCTTCATCAACAATTCTTCAAGTTCCCTGTTGCGCTCGATGAGCTGTTCTTTCAGCGTATCGCGTTCCTGTGTCACGATAGAATTATCAGGTACCGGAACAGTTTCCTGCCTGTTTCCGAAGCGGAATCCAAGCATCAGTTCGTGATGAGCACCCGAAGAATAGTTTTTAATGCTTCCGACCAAATATTCGTAGCTGTAGCCAACCTTGAATTGTTTGAGGAAGTTAAATCCAATGTTGAATTGTACCGAATATCCGGATTTGTAACCAGCTGCAAACCACCCGAACTTACGATGGTCGACCTGTACCAATACATCGTACTGGATCGGCGCCCCGCCCGGAACGTACCGCAGGAATCCGACCGGTTTTAACGACCATGTTCCTGATTTTGTCAGCGGGAAGTCATAAGAAGCCGAGAACATGATGTGACGCGACAACCGGTAATAACCGCGTGAGTTTTCCTTATCAAATGCTACTTTATTGCCGATCAGTTGCGGAACAGCCAAACCAAGGTTGAGGCTTTTCCACCTGTAAGCCGCTCCAGCATTCATATCAAACGAGGTCACAGCCGGACGCATTGAAATCAAATAAGGATCATCGACCTGTTCTACGTTAATGGCGTTTACATCCAACCGATTGTCGAGCAAACCGGCATTCAGACCAAAGCGAATGTCCTGGTCGTCATTAATCTTCAAACGGTAAGCGTAAGTAAGCGAAGCGGCAAACTGCTGCTGAATTCCGGCTGTCTGATTCGAAACCTGCACCCCGAAACCGGCCCTTTGTTTGGCAAAAGCCCCGTCGATTGTCAGGTAATTGTTGACCGATGCCGTAGCGAATGAAGCATAACGCTGGTTTCGCACCAAAAATGCATTTACATCGCCGGAAGCTCCAGCCATTGCCGGATTGTATACAAACGGATTGATGACCACGTGATTGTACAGCGGGACCTGCTGTGCCTGCAACTGCATCGCACAAAAAGCGCTAATGAATATGAGTATTCCTTTATTCATCGCCCAAAATCGTTAAGGTTCCTTTCAGTTTTTCTTCCGATCCGCCCGGTATGACGGTATAATAGTAGGTACCGTTCGGCAAGCGATTGCCTTTATAGGTGCCTTTCCAATCGTTTTGATAGTCGGTGTCTTTGAACACTTCTTCACCATAAATATTGAATACAATCACGGAGGTTGACGGATAATACTGGATTCCTGAAATAATCCAGGTATCGTTGTAACCATCTTCATTGGCCGTGATCACATTGCGGATGATCAGTTCATTCGGAGGGTAGACTGTCAACACCATTGTATCATCATCTATACAGCCATTGGCATCGATAATTGTGTAAATGTAGGTGGTGGTCACAACAGGGAACGCAAACGGATTGGTAATCAACGAATCTGACAGGAAGGCTCCCGGTGTCCAAACACCCAGCACTCCCCCGCTTCCCAGTAATTGTACCGAATCGCCCAGGTACAAGGCCGTATCAATTCCGGCATTCGCAACCGGTGCAGGGAAAACGGTAATTGTTACGGCGTTTGATGTATCCAGTCCGCAAATACCATTCTGAACAATCACCCGGAACAAGGAGTCAGACTGAACATTGGTAACCAAATGAGTCGATGATGCTGCATTCGGAACCGGAGTCCATGCAATTCCATCCACGGAGCTTTCCCAGGAATAATTGTTAGCCACCTGTCCTGTGAGTGTCAGGTTGTAGTTTCCGCCGGGACAAACACCCCCGCTGCTTTGCAAAGTTCCGGCATTGGTTGGCAATTCCACATATAACATGGCTGTATCGGAGTACACACCTGCGCAAAACTGTCCGACAGTGAATACACGATATAGCGTTGTTGTGGCCACTCCATTATAATTATAGGTACCTGCCGTACTCGGATCGGTTGTCCAGGTGAGGCCGCCATCGGTTGAATATTCCCAATGATCTACGGTTCCCGTTCCGCCGTTGAGCGTAATAACACCGTTTCCTGAAATACCACACACCGAGTCGGAACCGGATAACGTTCCCGGGATGACAAGTGGTTCCACGTAAACGATTGCCGTATCGGAGAAATAGCCCGGGCAAAAACCACCATCGGTGTATACCTGGTACCAGGTTGTCTGGGTCAGGTTCGTAAAGGTGAGGCCTGTTGTTGTATTAGGAATCGAATCCCAGGTAACGCCGGCATCATCAGATGATTGCCAGTAAGTCACGTTTCCAATACTGCCGGTCACGTTGATAACGCCCGAAGCATTGGAAATACACAATGAATCACTGCCAGTCAATACACCCGGAAAAGTCAACTGCTCCACATATATTTCAGCCGTATCGGAATAATAATCCGAACAGAATTTTCCATCTAACAGCACCCTGTAAAGCGTGGTTTGGGTTAGTGAATTGTAATTCAGCGTAGTGGTGGTATTCCCGATCGGTGACCAGGTGACACCATTGTTGGAAGAGCTTTCCCAATCGAGGACATTCGTTGTTGCCCCCACAAGGTTCAAGACACCGCTGGCACTTGTAATACACAGTGAATCGGAGCCTGCTATTGTTGGCGGAACCGGCACAGGCTGTACAAAGATCTCAGCCGTATCAGAGTAATAGCTCGGACAGAAACCACCATCGGTATATACTCGGAACAAGGTTGTCAGGGTTAACCCGCTGTAATTTAAAGTCGTTGTTTGATTGCTGATCGTCGTCCACGTGGCGCCATTATCATCGGATGATTCCCAGAAGCTAACGCTGCCGATATTCCCGCCAACGGTGATCACACCTGAAGCGTTCGTGATACACAGGGAATCGGTCCCGGTCAAATCTCCGGGATCGGTCAACGGCTCCACGTAAATAATGGCCGTATCGGTATACACATCCGGACAGGCGCTGCCTTCAACCAAAGCGCGAAACCAGGTTGTGGCGGTCAATCCGACATAGTTATGGCTTGTGGTATTATTGACGATCGTTGTCCAGGAAGCTCCGGCATCATCCGATGATTCCCAGCTGACAACAGCCCCGGTATTTCCGGAAAGGTTCAGCATTCCCGAAGCGGCGGTGATACACAATGAATCGGAGCCGGAGATGGTTCCCGGAATGACAGGTTGTTGCACGAGAATGTCGGCAAACCCGGCTGTATCATCCGGGCAAAGGCCACCATCGATTACTACCTGGTAACGGGTATCCTGTGTGAGTCCGCTGTAATTGTACGTTGTGGTTGTGGTCCCTGTCGGCAACCATGTAGTACCGGCATCAATAGAGGTTTGCCAGTCTGTAATAGTACCGTAACTCCAGCCGCCCAGCGTCAACGATCCTGAGTTTCCAGATGCACAAACAGTTGTACCGCCGGAAATCGTCCCGGGAACGATGGGGCAATCATTTTGCACCGTCCACTGCAAGGTATCATTGAGTTGATTGACGTCTCCTGCCCGGCTCACCCAAACTTTCATTATATGAGTGCCACAGGCCGAAAGGTCTGCATCCACCGCAAACGTAAAGTTCCAGGAAGCGCCGGGGAACAGATTGGAATTGAGCAATTGCTGGGTCAATGATCCGCCATCAATTGTATAACTTACGTTGATGGTATTGGAAGCCATCACAACACCTGAGTTGTTGTTGATCAATACATTCACCTGTTCGGCATTTGATAAGCTGCAACCGGAAACGGGTGATGAGTGATTTTGAAGCCATACGTCCTGGCTGAAAGCCGTAATTTGAAAGCAGGCGCTTACGAGCAAGATTGTTACAAATTGCAGTAGTAGTGCCTGTGGAAACATCCTCTTGTCGCGCCTCATTGGAGTATCACCATTAAATTGCCGTCATTCTTTCGAAAGACTTATAACCCACACAAACTTAACATTTAAGTTTTGTATTTGAACACACAGTGATCAATTTATTCAAGAATCATTTTTTCCAGCTTCTACTAAAAAGTTAAGCTAACTAACTCTTTCAGAAAGCACAACGCGTTTAGCGCCAGTTTTCCCGGCAAATTTGCGCTGCTATTTCCTAATTAGTTGGAACGACTCAAAAAAAATCGCTGCATTATTAATTAAAACGGATAAAATACACACTTGGTTGCCTTTTTTCACCAAAAGCGTTCTGATTAAAGCTTAAAACAACAGATTTTAGAGGGAAAAACGATAACATTTTCTCTTGATGAGTTGAAATGACTGCGTTTTTTAACGAAAGCAAGTTTCGGGTTGCGGCGCTTTTCACAATCCGTAATTTTGACTGTATGAAACAACATGATTTTGACCGGATAGCAGCTGCTATTTCTTATATCCGGGAACATTTTCGCGAGCAGCCGGACCTGGACGAAGTGGCAGCGCATGTAAACCTGAGTCCATTTCACTTCCAACGGTTGTTTAGCAACTGGGCGGGTGTGAGTCCAAAGAAATTTCTTCAATACACCAGCGTTGAATATGCCAAGCAGTTATTGAGCGAACGGGCGACCTTGCTTGACGCAGCATGGGAAACCGGATTATCCGGTACCGGACGTTTGCACGATCTGTTCGTCAACCTGGAAGGAATGACGCCGGGTGAGTATAAAAACGGCGGAGAATTACTGAACATCACCTACCAATTTGCCGATACTCTTTTCGGAACAATACTGATTGCTGCTACACAAAAGGGGCTTTGTCATCTGACGTTCATCACCAACGAGCACAGCGCATTGACCGAGCTCAAAAGCAGGTTTCCGAAAGCGCAATTTTCCGAGGGTTCACATTTGTTTCATGAGCAAACGATCCAATTCCTGAACGGCCTTGAGATCAAGCCCGACTCACCGATACGTTTGCATTTGAAGGGAACGGATTTCCAGCTGAAAGTATGGCAGGCTTTGCTTCAGATTCCGAGCGGAGAAGTAACTTCATACGGAAAGCTGGCTGCAAGTATCGATCAGCCCAACGCTTCACGGGCGGTTGGAACGGCCATTGGTGACAACCCGGTTGCTTACCTCATCCCCTGCCACCGTGTGTTGCAGACATCCGGTAAATTGGGTGGTTACCGCTGGGGGCCTTCCCGAAAAGCGGTGATGATTGGATGGGAGGCGGTGAAGAGGAATGGGGGTGGATGATGCAGACTTCCTACACCTTGAAAAACCTTCTATCAGGCCACCCTCCTTTATCCTCCCTCGAGGGAGGAAATAGTTCTGTCTTAAGTTTTACCGGTAAACAGAATACCGCATTTGCGTATTGTGAGGGCTGAGAATTTTAGCGATATTTGCGCGTACAACTACATGAAAACGATGCATCTAGCTAAAAAATTACTACTTCTTCTTACCACAATAACCGTTTCTGTAGTGCAAGCCAACGCACAATGCTCTGCAAATGCAGGGCCTGATACGTCTGTTTGCATTGGCGCGGGTGTGCAGATCGGTGCGCTTCCGAATGCAGGATCAGGTTCACCGGTAATCACTTACAGCTGGAGTCCGGCAACGGGACTTTCCTGCACCAACTGCGAACATCCGGTTGCGTCGCCTGTTACCACACAAACCTATACCCTGACTGTTACCGACGGCCTGGGCTGTACCGCTACCGATGATGTAACCGTTACTGCTTTGAGCGTCCCTACGGCAGGATTTACGTTCGCACCAAACAGCGGATGCGCTAACGTTCCTGTGGTTTTCACCAACACTTCTACCGGCAGTGGATTAACTTATCAATGGAATTTCGGCGACGGAAATACTTCGACCCAGCAAAATCCGACGCATATGTACAACGCTGTCGGGACCGGTTCACAAAACTTTACTGTAACATTGGTTGTCACCAATGCCAACGGCTGTTCGGCCAGTGTGAATCAGACAGTCACCATCCTGCGAACTCCCGGCCCCGGCCTGCTTGATCCGATTGCGGATATGAAAAACTGCGACGGGACCAATTTCGCCATGACCGTATATAATACGACGTCCAGCGGTTCCAACTCGAATTACACGATCCAATGGGGCGACGGAACCCCAGATTTTTCGAGCGGAACGTTCCCCGGAGCCGGATTAACACATACGTATACGACTGCCGACATTTTCGACCTCTTATTCATTGTAACGGGTAACAACGGTTGTGTCGATACAGCCATTTACAATATCGCCAATATTACCAACCCGGCCATCGGAGCGGCCAACCCTGGGGGAACAACAGGATGCGGACCGATTACACTTTGTTTTCCGCTGAACAACTTTGCTTCAAACCACCCGACTACTTATTATGTTGTCGATTTTGGAGACGGAACGCCATTGACCACATTACCGCATCCGCCACCGGCAACGGTTTGTCACACGTACAGTACTTCTTCCTGCGGGCAAGCCGGAAATGCCTTTGTTTTCCGAATAAAAGCCATCAACCGCTGCGACAGCAGTGAGGCCTCTATTTCCCCGATCCGGGTTTATTCGGGACCACAAGCCAATTTCAATGTTTCTCAACCGAATGTTTGTGTGGGTTCTCCGGTTACAATGATCAATACCAGTGTTGCCGGTTTCAACAGCGCCTGTAATTCATCCACTATTTTCAACTGGGATTTCGGTGACGGCCAAACATTGACAACCGTAACGCTAACAAGCCCTCAGCATACCTACGCTGCTCCGGGAACGTATACCGTTACGCTGACGACCACGAACGGCTGCGGATCGACTACTATTACGCGAACCGTCTGCGTTGAAATTCCGCCGGTACCCAATTTTACAATCACCCCTCAGACAGGCTGTATGCCACTGGTGACACAGACGACCAACTTGTCTACACTGACCAATACCTGTAATGTCACCCGAACGTGGAGCGTTATTTTCAACGGAAGTACCTGTCTGCCTTCAACCGGACAATACCAGTTTACTAATTCAACGAACGCAAACTCCTTAAACCCGCAAATCACCTTTTTACAGCCGGGAACATATACCGTCCGGCTTACATTGGTGAATTCCTGCGGTTCCTTCTTTTACGACCAACCGGTAACGGTGCAGGCACCGCCGCAATTAACGGTTAATCCATTGGCCCCGATCTGTGCCGGAACAGCTGTCAACCCAACGGCAGTGATCAACAACTGCTACGAAGGTGTTGATACGTATGCCTGGAGCTTCCCTGGCGGAAGTCCGGCAAGTGCCTCGACATTGGTACCGGGTGCTGTTACTTATCCGACCAACGGCTCGTATACGATTTCACTGACAGCGACCAACCTTTGCGGATCGCAGACTGCTTCCACGCCGTTGGTTGTGAACCCGATACCACCGGCATTGAACCCGGCTGTCAACTCTCCGCTTTGCGTGGGACAAACAGCCAATTTCACGTCGGACGCCGTTCCCGGAGTCACCTACAACTGGACCGGTCCGGGAGCATTTTCATCGACCTCACAGAATTTCAGTATTCCGAATGTGACTGTTGCCAATGGAGGAACTTACCAGCTGATCGGGTCGATTGGCGGTTGTCCGGGCCCGGCTAGCACCGTTAACCTCGTAGTGAATCCACTTCCTGTTGTGAGCGTGACGCCACCAAGCGCGACTATTTGTAACGGAAGTTCTGTAGTCCTGACGGCCAATGGCGCCACGAGCTATGTTTGGAACGCCAGTCCAAGCCTCAACACCACCGTTGGAAGCCCGGTAACTGCTTCGCCGACCACCACAACTACTTATACGGTAACAGGAACCACGGCAGGCTGTTCGGCCAGTGCCAACGTGACTGTTACGGTGAACCCGCTACCGGTAGTCAATGCCGGTTTGGACCAAACACTTTGTGACCAGCCGATCTCGGTTCAGCTAAACGGAACACCTGCGGGCGGAACCTGGTCCGGACCCAACGTTTCTCCATCGGGGCTGTTCACGCCAAACGGTGCGGGTGTCAACTCGCTTACTTATTCGTTTACCGACGGAAACGGCTGTACCAATACCGATGTGGTTGATATTACAGTTATTGCGCCAACCTTAGCCAATGCAGGACCTGATTTTGCCAGTTGTGTGAATGCGGCCCCGATTGTCTTGAACGGAACTCCGGTTGGCGGAACATGGTCGGGTACTTCTGTCACTTCCGGAGGCACATTTACGCCGAATACTGTCGGAACGTTTACATTGGTTTACACTTACGGAACGGGAACCTGTCTTACAACCGATACGCTGATCGCAACTGTGAATCCATTGCCAGTAGTTGATGCAGGAGCCAATTTTACGTTGTGTATCGACGCTCCGATGGTAACTCTTTCAGGAACCCCGGCGGGCGGAACCTGGTCAGGGACCGGAATTACGAATCCTTCCGGAGAGTTTACACCGACAACCGCGGGAGCTGGTAATCACCTGCTTACCTATGCTTACACAGACCCATTAACCGGCTGTAGTGCTTCGGATGTTTTGACAGCAACCGTAAATCCGCTTCCAGTTGTAAATGCAGGAGTTGACACTATTTTGTGCGATCAACCTGTTCCTGTTCAATTTACTGCCACTCCGGCGGGCGGAACCTGGAGCGGGCCAAATACCACTACAGGCGGAATCTTTACGCCCAACGGGGCAGGATCGTTTGTACTGACTTACACGTATACCGATGCTAACGGCTGTACCAACACCGATTCAAGAACGGTCACCGTAACCGCCCCTACACCAGCCAATGCGGGCAGTGATCTTGATTTGTGCATCGACGCTCCGAATACGGTCATTACCGGAGCTCCGGCTGGCGGAACCTGGACTGGCCCGGGCGTAACTTCAGGGGGTGTTTTCGACCCGACTGTTGCCGGCACGTTTGATCTGGTCTACACGTTCGGTTCAGGAAGCTGTCTGACCCGTGACACCATGATGGTAACGGTGAATCCATTGCCGGTTGCCAATGCCGGAAGTGATTTTTCCCGCTGTATCGATGCTGCGCCTTTTGACCTGAATGGTTTACCGGCTGGCGGAACATGGTCAGGAACCGGAATCACCAATGCTGCATTGGGAACCTTCAATCCTGCCACAGCAGGAGCCGGCATTCATACGCTTACTTATTCGTATACAGATCCTGTGACGGGCTGTACCGGAACCGATCAGTTAACCGCCACCGTTTTTGCGCTTCCGGTGGTAAATGCCGGAATCGACACTTCATTGTGTGACCAGCCCTTCGCGGTCCAGTTGAACGGAACACCTGCGGGCGGGACATGGACAGGAGCCAACATTACGGTCGGCGGACAATTCACGCCGGCGGGAGTAGGTTCCACCGTAGTTACGTATACATTCACCAATGCCAATGGCTGTACCAACTCCGACACACGGACCGTGAACGTTGTTGCGCCGGTTCCATCCAATGCGGGACCGGACCTGGAAGCCTGTATTGATGCCCCGAATGTGGTTTTGAACGGAAGTCCGGCGGGTGGTACCTGGACCGGTCCGGGCGTGACCTCAGCCGGCATTTTCGACCCGACGACAGCCGGAACGTTTGAATTGGTACTTTCCAACGGGGCCGGAAACTGCCTTGTTCGCGATACGATGGAATTTACCGTAAACCCATTGCCTACCGTAAACGCGGGACTGGATTTCTCCAATTGCGTCAACGACCCGGGCTTTAACCTAAGCGGAACACCGATTGGCGGAACATGGTCGGGAACGGGAGTCACGAATGCTGCTTTGGGAACATTTAGCCCATCCGCTGCCGGAGCCGGAGTTCATACGTTGACTTATACCTACACCGACCCGGTGACAGGCTGTGTGGGCAGTGATCAGCTTACTGCTACCATTTTTGCGTTGCCGGTGGTGAATGCCGGAATTGACACTACAGCCTGTAACCAGCCATTCCCATTCCAGCTAAGCGGAACACCTGCGGGTGGAACCTGGTCGGGAGCAAATATCACGGCAACGGGTGTTTTCACGCCTTCGGGAGTCGGTTCTACGGTTGTTACGTACACTTTTACAAACGCAAACGGCTGTACCAATTCCGATACGCGGACAATCAACATCATCGCTCCTACTCCATCGAATGCCGGGCCGGACCTGGAAGCTTGTATCGATGCACCGAATGTGGTGCTGAACGGAAGTCCTGCATCGGGAACCTGGACAGGTCCGGGAGTGACATCCGGCGGTATTTTCGACCCGACTGTTGCCGGAACATTTGAACTGGTACTTTCCAACGGTGCCGGAAACTGTCTCGTACGCGATACGATGGAATTTACCGTGAATCCATTGCCGATTGTGAATGCAGGAACCGATTTTGCGAATTGCGTCAACGATCCCGGCTTCAACCTGAGCGGAACACCGGTTGGCGGAACATGGTCCGGAGCAGGAATCACGAACGCCGCTTCGGGAACGTTTAACCCGGCCACCGCAGGTGCAGGAACGCATACATTAACTTACACGTATACAGACCCGGTTACAGGATGTGTGGCCAGTGATCAGCTCACGGCAACCATCTATGCCTTACCGGTTGTCAATGCCGGAATCGATACGACGCTTTGCGATCAGCCTTTCCCGGTACAGGTGAACGGAACGCCGGCAGGCGGAACCTGGTCGGGAGCGAATATCACGGCAGGCGGCATCTTCACTCCTGCCGGGGTCGGTTCGACGGTTGTGACTTATACCTTTACGAACGCCAACGGTTGTACCAATTCCGATACACGAACAATCACCGTTGTAGCTCCGGTAGCATCCAACGCAGGCCCTGACCTGGAAGCTTGTGTTGATGCAGCGAATGTGCTTTTGAACGGAACTCCTGCCTCGGGAACGTGGACAGGTCCCGGAGTAACGCCGGGCGGTATTTTCGACCCGACTGTTGCCGGAACATTCGAACTGATCATTTCAAACGGGGCCGGGAACTGTCTCATACGCGATACAATGTATTTCACGGTGAATCCGCTGCCAATCGTCAACGCAGGGCCTGATATGGACTTTTGTCCGAGCGATGCAGCGGTAAACATCGTTGGAACACCGGTTGGCGGAACGTGGTCGGGAACGGGAATCACAAATGCCGCAGCCGGAACCTTTGATCCTGCAACTGCCGGAACAGGTTCTCACACGTTGACATACACCTATACCGATCCGGTAACGGGTTGTGTAAACAGTGACCAAATATCTGCTATCGTGCATCCGAATCCTACCGTCGGCTTTACTTACAACCCTATAACCTGTTTGGGAACTTCCGAAGTATTCACCAATACAAGTACGCTTGGCGTTACCTACGATTGGGATTTCGGTGACGGCGTTACATCTGTGAACCAGAACCCTTCGCATGCTTACAACGCCATTGGTTTCTTCGATATTGAGCTCATTGTAACGACAGCATTCGGCTGTATGGATTCTCTGACGCAGCAGATCGAAGTGCGCGAACCGCCGGTAGCTGATTTTGCGTTCGCCCCGGATTCCGCATGCGGGCCTGTAACGGTTAACTTTGTGAACAACTCTACCGGGCCGTCTGTGACCTACAGCTGGGACTTTGGCAACGGACAATCGTCCAATCTTGCTACTCCTCCTGCCATCACGTTTACGGCCGGCATCATTGCCGACTCAACCTATACGATTGTGCTTTCCGCAACCAATTTCTGCGGAACGGACACGCACAGTGAACAGGTCATTGCGATGCCAAGCCCACAGGCGATTTTCGGGACCAATACCAATATAGGCTGTTCGCCATTGATCTTAGACATTACCAACAACAGTATCGGCCTGCCTGACAGTTATTCGTGGGATTTCGGCGACGGGACCACCGGTACAAATGGCATCGGCCAATTCCAGCACACCTATACTACCGGCCCGAACGACACGACCTACACAATCATGCTGGCAGTAGCCAACGAATGCGGTGTGGATACAGCTTATCATTCCATCACGGTCTTGCCGAACCAGGTGACTGCGTTCTTCAACGTTGACGCACCTTCGGGCTGTGTACCGCATACGGTTAATTTCACGCAATTCTCGAGCGGTGCCACCTTCTCGAGCTGGGACTTCGGTGATGGCAACGTTTCGGGTGTTTACAGTCCGACACATACCTTTACACAGGCCGGTACCTATACGGTTTCGCTGTTTGCCAATGATGGTTGCGGTTATGATACTACCACTGCGGTCATTACGGTCTTCCCTTCTCCGAATGTGGCGTTTAGCTCGGAGCCGGATTCTGTTTGCATCGACCAGCTGTTTACATTTACCAACCTTTCTTCCGGTTTGGCGAGTGTGAGCTGGGATTTCGGCGACGGAACCACTTCACCGCTTTACGATCCGACGCATACCTATACTGCCAGCGGGACGTACCAGGTTACGCTAACGGGAATCAGTCAAACGAACGGTTGTGCTGCTTCGGTAACACACCCGGTAGTTGTCAGCACGAACCCGGTTGCGGCCTTCACCCCGAATCCTGTAGCCGGTTGCATGCCTTTGGAAGTCAATTTCAACAATACAAGCACCAATACCAGCTTCCAGTCGTGGGATTTCGGTGACGGAAATACTTCCGGCCAATTCAGCCCGGCACATACCTTTGCAGCTGCGGGCAATTACACGGTGAAATTGTACGTGGAGAATGCCAATGGCTGTGCCGATTCCACGGAACAGGTCATTACGGTTTACCCGCTTCCGGTAGCTGCGTTTACAATGACCAACAGCAACTCCTGCTACCCGCCGGTGACCGCAACGTTTACGAATACCAGTTCGGGAGCGATTGACTACGCCTGGGATTTGGGGAACGGGAATACATCCACACTCAACAGTCCGACCGGTACGTATGCAACTCCGGGTACTTACACCATTCAGCTCATCGCTACAAACATCTATGGCTGTGCGGATACGACTTCGCAGGAGCTGAACGTTTACCAGGTTCCGATTGCCAATTTCTCGCTTCCGCAAGACACTGTTTGCGTGGGCGAACCCGTTGTATTTAACTCTACCAGCAGCTTTGCCGATTCGGTGATCTGGGATTTTGGCGACGGAAACACGTACAACGGCAACAGTGTCAACTATTCGTTTGGCAACTCCGGAATTTTCCCTGTTACGATCATCGCTTACGGAGCCGGTGGCTGTACGGATACCGTTACGGTCAATACACCGATTGTGGTTCACCCTACTCCAACCGCAGGATTTGACTTCGTGAATATCCAGAACCCTGATCCGTTGAGCGGAACGGTTGAATTCACCAATACTTCGGTCGGATCGACGGCCTGGTACTGGGACTTCGGAAACGGCGATACGTCAGACCTGGAAAATCCAATAGAGCGTTACAATACCTTCGGTGAATTTGATGTGACACTGATTGCGATGAATCAGTTTGGCTGCGCGGATACGGTGAATCAGCTGGTGGGAGTGGATTTCTTTTACGGCTTGTTCATTCCGAATGCGATCAGCCCAGGAAGCGGCAATTTCGAGGTTTCCAATTTCATTCCGAAAGGGGTTGGTTTGAAGTCCTTTGAATTATTGATTTACGACGATTGGGGCAACCTGATCTGGCAAACCACTGCTTTGGACGAAGATGGCCGACCGACCGAATACTGGGACGGAACGTTTAACGGCGAGCCGGTGCAACAGGATGCCTATGTATGGAAAGCAACAGCGACCTTCCTCAACGAGCGTGTGTGGGAAGGCAAGGAATACCCGAACGGGAAAAAGAAACGCTCAGGAACCGTAACTGTTATTCGTTAAGCTATGAAGAAACTCCTCCTTTTGATGATCGGCTGCAGTGCGCTTAGCGTTACCGGATGGTCGCAGGACCCCAACTATTCGCAGTTTTACAACAACCCGATCTATTACAACCCGGCCATGACGGCCATCAACAACGGACTTACATTCCGGGCGAATGCGCGGAACCTTTGGGGACCGATTCCGGGGCGATTCAACACGTTTTCAGGTTCATTTGAGGCGCAATCCATTTTTAAAATGGGGATCGGCGGCAATGTGTACACCGATGTAGCCGGGGAAGCGATGCTCCGTACCACGGGCGGTTATCTGACCTATTCGTACCGTCCGGTTGATACCAAAAACTTAAGCATCCAAGCCGGTGTGGGTGGTGGATTCGTTTCGAAAAGCATTGACTGGTCGAAGCTAACGTTTTCAGATCAGCTCGATGAGACCCTGGGTGATGTAAATCCTACTGCATTTAACCGCCCGGATTATTACCGGGTTTCCTACGCCGATTTCAATACCGGCCTTGTGGCCCGTTTCAACGGAAGAACGCGCAAATCGAGCGGTGCTTTCAAACAGTATTCGATGACAATCGGGGCCAGCCTGCATCATTTATCGCAGCCAAGAGATGCCTTTTTGGGCGATGATCAGCTCCTCCCTACCCGCACTGTCATTCACGCCAATGCGAACCTGTTGTTCAACGAGCTTATTTACTCGCCGGGGTTCGTGTTTGAAACACAGAACGAGTTCCAGACCTTCACTGTGGGGATGAACCTTGTGAACCGTCCGTTTACGTTTGGGATCTGGTTCCGTAACCGCAATGCGGCACTGAGTGTAAAAAGCTACGATTCGTTCATCTTTACGGTCGGGATGAACCTTCCTTCTCAAACGGCCAACAGCTGGCGGGTGATGTATGGTTTTGACATGACAATCTCGCGCCTGAAAACCTCCTCTTACGGAACGCACGAGCTGAGTTTGGTGATCGATTTCGGGGATAAGATTTTGTTTGGGAAGTACCTGAAAAACCGCTCTACCAGAAGGATGTACCAGTGTCCGAGTGATTTTAAAGGATACCAGTGACAGTGTGGCATAAAGTAAATCTCCGTTTCACTGCGATTACTTTATGCTTAGGTGCGGAGTGTGAGTGCGGAGTGTGAGTGTGGAGTGTGGGCAGAATCAGTATACAAGCAGTCTTTTGCAGGTCCAGTTATCTCCGGTATTGATCTTAAGCAATAATAAGCCTGTCGGAAGATCACTTAACCAAACCGGGGTTTCTGCCGGAATTACTTCGCGCAGCAAACGGCCATCGGTTGTATATAGTTGGATCATTTGTAACTGATCGGCTTTTACAACAGCTTCTCCGGAAGAAGGATTGGGATAAACGGAAACATCTTCGTAAGCAGGTTCGGCATCGTAGTGAAAAACACTTGAAGTGCGCACGAAATTCTCATCCAGGCCGGTGAGAAAATACGGTTGCTCATCTAACGTAAAAGCGCTCATACCACGCATTCCGAAGCCAGGTAACGGGTCGATTGAAGTCCAAGAAACTGTTTTGGGATCAACTGTAAAACAGTCGTTGTAAAAATTGTTCGCGGCATCTTGTCCGGTGGCTACAAATCCGAGGTGGCTATTGGAAACAGCTGTCGCGTATGATCGCGGGCCTCCGGGAAAGTCCGTCATAGAAGTCCAGGTGTTTGTGAGATCATTCCAACGGTAAAAAGAAGCTGTAAAATCGGTTCCATTGACAGCCTTAAATCCCAAACCGACGAAACCGCTTTCGGCGATGGAAAACGAAACTGTTTCGCGAACGGTCCCGCCGGGAAAGTCGTCTAATTGCATCCAGGTATCCGAAACAGGATCGTAGCGCCAGCAATCGCTCAGCAAAGCTCCGGGCATAGCACCGGTACCGATATATCCATATTGTAACGTAGAAAAGGAAAACATCGACCAGCGTGCCTGGCCGGGAAAGTCTGATACCTGTGCCCAGGAATCGGTTTCGGGTGCGTATTTCCAGCAATCGCTGAGCGGTGTTCCGTTTTCGGCAATGCCCATGATTACATACGCTTCGTTGTTCATGACAAAAGAGCCTGCGTATTGTCGCGGGGTGCCGGGGAACGCTGTTTTTTCTGTCCAGGAATCGGTTGTTGGATCGTAACACCACAGGCGGTTGCTTTCAGTAAAACCACCCTGGTTTCCTGTGACCAGGTAGCCTTTTCCAAGAATTGAAAACGCAACGGCATCGTCTCTGCCGGCGGAAGGAACAGGTGTTTTGATGTCCCAGGTCTGGGCTAAAGCCGGAAACAACAAACCGGCAAACAGTAACAACAACAGGTGTTTTGTCATGCAGGTGTTAACGAAGGAACTGGAGAAATGTTTTGAGTTTTACGAAGATTGTCGGTCAAGGCGCGACAGCGCGGGACGAGCCCGCGCTTACGCCTTAGGTAGTGAGGATTTGCCAGTGGCAAAACCTGATGTTATGTTTTATGGGGTGTAGTAGTAGCGCGGGAACGTCCCGCTTGGTGTGATCCAAGGCGCGGAAGCGTTCAGCGCTTACACACATTTACACCCATTTTTTTTCGAGGGCCATGCGTACCGCCTCTACCTTCGAATTAACGTGCAGTTTTTCGTAGATATTGGTCATGTGCTTGCGCACGGTATGCGGACTGATAAACAACTTTTCGGCAATGATCATGTAACTTTTTCCTTCGGCAAGGCCGGCCAGGATGTCCATTTCGCGGGAGCTTAGCGGTGATTGGTCGGCGATTGGCGCAGTGGCCGCTGCCGACTGCATGCGCTGGATGTATTGAAACGCTTTACGTGCAATGGAAGGCGACATCGGCGCTCCGCCATAATTCAGTACATCGTCAACTGCTTTGTGAAGCCCGGAAATGGATTCGTCTTTGAGCAGGTAACCGCTCGCTCCTGCCTGGATGGCCTGGAAAACGCGTTCTTCGTCGTCGAACACCGTGATCATCAGGAAATGGATTTCCGGATGCGTGCTTTTTGCCCGTTGCACGGTTTCAATGCCGTTCAGGTCAGGCATATCGATGTCCATGAACACCACATCGGGAGCGTGCGTCATATTTTTGAGTGCTTCCAAAAAAGCCAAACCGCCGTAGGTGGTACTTACAATTTCGTAATCCGGACGTGAGCCCAATTTTTCGGCTAAAACCTGCACATTGTAAGGTTTGTCGTCTACCAAGGCAATTCTACACTTTTCCATGAATCAAATGTCGACCAAAAACGCGTACAAAGCAATTACGCATTTGAATTATTTTTTGACGCAGAAACTTTTAATTATAAATGATCAATTATGAATTATCAAGGGCTTGATATTTATAATTTCTCAAGTGATAATTTCCTAATGAGATGCGGTTTTCGTCCAGGAAAGCACGACTAACGTTCCGCCTTCAGCGCCTGGTTCGATGGTCAGCTTCCCGTTGATTTTGGCGGCCCGTTCCTTCATGCTTTGCAAGCCATAATGGAACGGCTTTTCAGGATCATTGCCGATACCTACCCCGTTATCTGCGACGGAAACGCTGATTTCAGCTGCGGTTTCCCGCACCGTAATCGTCAGGGAGCTTGCTTCAGCGTGTTTGTAAACATTGTGGATTGCTTCCTGGAAAACACGCATGATGTGCATGGTATAATGCTGCGGAATCACCAGGTCGGCAGGAACTTCGGAAGTAAACACCAACGCTGTTTCCGTTGTGTTTTCCAGCATTTTTTTGGCCAGGTTTTCCATACGCTCACTCAAAGCCCCCATAGTCAGCTCTTCGGAATGCAGTGCCCAGACGGTATCACGAAGCGAATTCATGGCAGCCTGGCTCATTGTGAAGGTGCGCTTGACGCGTTCGTTTCCGCTGTCGGCATGCTGGATGAGCTCGAGGTTGTTGACTACATAGCTCAGTTGTGATCCCACGTGATCGTGCAGATCATAGGAAATGCGTTTTCGTTCTTCGATCGTGGCTTCAAACACCGAGCGCTGATTGATGAGTTCTTTCTGCAGGTTTCGCTTGCGGATCACAAAAAAGATCAATGCCCCGGCAAATACCAGCACCACAAAACTCGCGAGCCAGATCAGGTTATCCAAAAACCGGCCCTGCTCCTCTTCTTTCAGTTTTAAGGCAGCCTGCTGGCGTTCGGCACGCACCTGGAATTTCTTTTCGGCTTCTGCCAGGTTTTTGGTAATGATTCCCCGGAAATAAGCCGCATGGTACTTTTCATATTGCTCAAAATAACGACGCGCCCCCTCCTGGTCGCCAAAGTGGACACTGTTTTTTCCAAGGCCATAACACACCTTATAGGCCAGCTCATTCGAATTCAGGCGGAGCATTACCGGGTAGACCATCAACAGGATCTCGCGTTCTTTATCAAATTGATTCAACGCGTAATAGCTTTGCGAAAGGTTGATTCCCGAACTCACAAACGAATGTTCGTTGCCGATCTCTTTGGCAATTTCCATTGACTCCAAGAAAAGCGGGATTGATTCGGTAGGAGCTTTGCCGTTTTTGAGCGAAATCCCCAGGTTGCACAACGACATTCCCAGGCCGTATTTATTGCCGGTTTTGCGGTAACCTTCGATGGCTTTCCGACTGTAAAAGCAAGCTGAATCCTGTTTATTCGCACTTTGGAAAGCATTTCCGAGGTTGCTGTAGATATCGTATTGGATGGCCTCATCCTGCGAAAGCTTGGCGTGATGCAACCCCTTTCGTGCCCAGGTAATCGCTTTCCGGTGCAGTTCCATTTCTTCGTAAATCAATCCGAGGTTATTGGCAGCAGAAGCCATATTGTATTCATCTTCCAGTTCACCGAACATCGCATAAGCGCGGTTGAGGTAAGTCAACGCTTCGGTAAGCTCGCTTTTTTTCCAGTAAATCAGTCCCAGGTTATTGAGGTTGGAAGCAATGGCTTTTTGATCGTTGGTCTTTCGGGCCAGCTTCAATGATTGCTTGTACATATCAATTGCCAGGTCGTTTTTTGACTGGACGTCGTAGACAATTCCCTTTCTGATCAAGGCGCGTACTTCACCTCTTGAAAAGGACAGTTTTTTAGAAAGTTCCAGGGCTTTTTCAGCGAGTTCCATGGCGCGTTTCGGATCCGAATAAGCCAAATCAAGTGCCTCCTGGTTCCATTTATTCACCTTGTTGGTGTCGGCCTGCGAAAGGCCCTGCAAGGCAAAAATGCAGCAGAAAAGCAGTGTATGTAGCGTGCGTAGTTTCATGGATTACGAAAGTAATGAAGATTAGAGAATTAGCAACAACTGATTCATCACAGATCTTCCAATTCATCAGTGTTTTTGTGCGCCAACCGGGATGAAAACACTCTTACCGACGGCATAAATCATATTGGCCCGGGGTACGAACCACCCTTCTTCACCAGGGTAATGAAACAATAGTCACCCAATTCGTTTTCATAGTGGTTTTTAATGCGATCAAATTCTTTGTTCTCTATATCCCTTTTGAGTTTTGATAATCCTTGTTTCACTTCGTCACTATTTGACAATGACGAGAAAGAGGATATTCCGCGCCGAATCGTTTCATCAAAGTAGCGATCCGGGCAGTTTTTCCCAACATACAAAAAACCATCCTTCAGGTCGTCTTTTATGAAGTACTTTTCAATGTCCTTAATTTCAAGTTCCGTTTGCGAAATGGCTTCTTGAATAGCTTCCATCGAAGGCATTTGAAGAATAGAGGAATGGAGCATTTCGGGAAAATATTCATTGAGCCAGTATCCCTTCATTTGTTCGGGTGTTGAAGTGAACATTACAAGCTTTCCGTTGTCTGACAAGACACGGTTGATTTCAGTAAATGCTCTTTTCAGATCCGCCCAGTGGTGGATCGTCAAAGTAGCTATAATGCCTTCAAATACCTTATCATCTGCCGGTATTTGTTCTGCCGTTCCATGAAGCCACTTCACTTTATGCGTTCGAGACCTTGCTTCATCGAGCATTTTTTCTGAAGGTTCTATGCCAACCCATTGAAAACCTTTCTCTGCTAAAGCGACGGTGTAATTTCCCGTTCCACAACCAATGTCGAGATACGTTTTATTGACTTTGGGCTCCAGATGATGCAACAGTCTTTCCACTAAATAAGGATCGGCCTGTCTTGTCGAATTATACCCCGTTCCAATTCTGTCGTAAATAACTTCTTTCATACAGGTTGTGTCTTAATTTATTTTTCCATAGTAAATCAGATCCACAATTTCTCCGGACGTCGTCTTATAATCGCGTCTAATAGTGCCTTCTACTTCAAAACCACATTTTTCGGCAACCCGTCTTGCAGATTTATTACGCTGGTGCGTTCTTAAAAACAATTTTTGAAAACCGTATTCGTCAAAACAAAAATCACAAAACAGTTTAAATGCCTTTGTTGAAATTCCCCGGTTGGAATAATCTCTGTCAATGTAAAGTCCCATTTCCGATTTTGGAATGTTCCAATCAATGTTTTTCAAATCAACAAAGCCCGCAATTTTCTGATTGGAGTTATCAACGATAATGTAGGGAAAATAGGACTTTTCGTGAATGCGTTGAGCTATATCCGCTAAAAACTGTCTTGTATCTTCCAGTGTTTTTGTTCTTGAAACAGTTCCTGTAAAAAAGTCTTCAAGACGTTGCCTGTTATTTTCTATCAGTTGAAAATAAGCATCAAGGTCGTCTGTAGTTAAGAGCCTGATCGTAAAATTGTCAAATGTCATCAGCTGAATAATTATCAATTAAAACAGGCAAAACCATCCGTAAGCTACTTCACATTCATTGCAGCACATTTCTTCCTTTCCCTTTGCAAACTCCAGCGCCAGGTAAGTCCGATAAAAAAAGCAACCAGGATTCCGATGAACCACCACAGGTATGGACGGTTGTGCCATTCGTACAAGACCGTAAACTGTTTACGTTGTATCGGGCTTTTGGTTTGTGAAACCGGATCGTAGAGGTAGAATTCAACCGTATAATCGCCCGGGTTGAGGTGCGAAAGGTTGAGTTGCTCGGCGCTTGCCGGAAGTGCATTCCAGTAACCTCGTTCCCGTTTGGTGTGGATCGCGTAACGAATGATAAACTGGCGGTTTCCGGACAAATCCACACATTCAAACGGGATCACGATCAGTTTTTCATCGAACGGGAACTGGATACGGTCGTTTTTATAGTTGTAATGGTCGTATTTGCGACCGGTCATTTCGCTCAATACCAGAGAGTAATTCATCGTTTCCGATTGTTTCCAGGTCAAAAACAAGACGCCTCGCTGGGTCACGATAAACAACTGATCTTTCACCACGGCAAAATCGCGCATCACCAAACCGTCGAGGCCGGTTAATTCCTTCAGACCTTCAATGCTTTGATCGAGGTTATTGAAACGGTACATTCCTTTTTCGGTGAGGATGTACACAAAATTTTCGGTTGCAATCATTTTCAGCACGAACAATTCGCCTGAATTCAGTGACAAGTCTTTACGTTTGGTCACCCTACCGTTGTGCACCAGCAGCAACTCGTGCTGGGCGGTCGCGATGATCAGATCGTTTTTAAACCAGGTTATTGCCTGCGCGTCGATCGATTTTCCGTTGAGTGTTATTTCCTGGTACGGCTCATTCCCGGTCCTTCTGAAAACGCCTTTAACCGTACTGAAGGCCACTTCCTGGCTTTGCTCGTTTAATGCCAGTCCTTTTGCAGGTTCCGACCGCAGCAACTGCAATTTTGTCGAATCAGTGAGCCCGAACAGCGGGATTTTTTTGCCCGGCTTTGGAATATAGACCACCCCGGTGGATTTCGCCAGGTAAACCGATCCGTCGGACAGGCGCGCCACACCTTTGAGCGCTTCATTGGTCTTGTTCACCGCGCGGGAATTTCCAACGGAAAACAGCCCGATATTTGAAAAAAGCTGGTTGGAAAAGCGATCATACGCCATAAACACAGCTTCCTGGTTATTGATGCTGCTGGCATAGGTGTTCAATTCATGTCCGCGACGGTCGAACTGCACGATCGATCCATCCAGCGTTCCGCCGAAAAACGAACCGTTCGGTCCGGCCACAATACTCAGCAGGGTTCCGCCGTAAATAATTTCGTGCTGCCCGGAAGGAATGAACAGCAGCCCTTTCCCTTTCGTAGCGATCCACATATTACCTGTTTTATCCTTGAAGATATCGGTCGTAGCGATGCCCTGGAACCAATGTAACGGCTTTTTCGAGATCTTGTTCGAATAAACAAAAACCCCGTTTTCAGACAGCACAAACAGTTGATTTCCAATTGCTTTAGCGTTATTGACGCGCAGGTTCCTGTTCCCTTTGCTGAGCAATGTTCCCCAGCTGCGGAACAAACCATCGCCATAAGTGTATACCGGATCTTCGGACAGGAACGACGGAACGATCACCAGCTGCTTTCCGAAAGCAACGAGCATTTTCCCGGTTGCATTCGGAATGTTGCGCGATTCGCCTTTATCGATGTTTACCAGTTCGCCTGAATTGAGTACCGCCATGCGCGATTTTCCGTAACGCAATACGTGGTTGGCGACCGTTGATTCGGGTTCGGTATACGGGATAATATCCTGGCTTACCCATTTGAAATCGGGCAGGGAAAAGACGGTGATGTATTTGGAGCCGGTAATGATCAGCTCCTTTTCAACGATGGCCAGCTGGCGAATATCACCGCGAAACCCAGAAAGATTGATCACTTTGAGTTTGTCACCTTTCAGCTGAAACAACTGGCCGGAACCATTGGCTGCCAGGAAACTGTCTTCGTAAGGCATCAGCTGTATGATCTCTTTGGATGAGCTTCCCGAAGGGATCAGGTGCTTTGATTTGAACCCGTTGTAGCGGTACAATCCTTCATCGGTGCCGATCAGCAGGCGTCCGTAACTATCCTGCGCCAGGCAATAGATCAACTGTGCCGAAAGCTCGGCCCGGATGGTGTAATGATAAGGCGTTACCTGGGCATTCAACCGAAAGAGGCCAAAGGTAAACAACAGGAACAGTGCAGCAATTCTCATACTACGAAGGTATTATTTTCGGGCGATTCGGCGACAACTCTTCCCGCAATTTCTGCAAGAACGGACACTTAATCCCCTGCGTAATTTTACGTGGGTAATTCTACCCGATCGGGCAAATCAGGTATAAATGATCTAACCGGAGGCTTCATTGCCACCTACTTTTGACTTCAAGTAAAACCACTTCACTTTAAACTATTCCAAAGAGTGATTTGCGTAGTATTCATTTTTATAAACACTTAAAAATTTAAATTATGGCAATTACCAAATTTCTGGTGACTTCTGTAGAGTCAGGCAAAACGGCAACCGTTGATTTCGGTTCCACTATTCTTAACGCATCTGTTGCGGTGCAAGGTTACAGCGTTTCTTTCGGTACGAACGTTGACCATCACGTAAAGGCAATTAAGGTAAACACTTCCATTTCAAGTACCAGCGGCAGTGCGGTAACAGTAGGTGCGACCTGCACCATGGAAGATAACTCCAGCCACAAGGCCAACGGTACGGTAAACGTATTGGTAGTAGCTGTCTGCGATTAAGCTTTACCACATCTGGCAGAATGGAAATCGATCCATTTTTATTTACCCATTAAAAACAGAAAAGTATGTCTATTACAAAACTCGAAAGCAGAACGGTTAAGTCGGAACAATATGATCATATTAACTTCGGATCAACCGTAATCAATGCTTCTACGGCTTTACAGGGATTTGAAGTATCCTTCGGCGCTTCGGTTGACCACCACGTAAAGGGAATGACAATGTCAACCGGCATTACCAATATCAGCGGTTCTACGGTCGGTATTTCAGCCGTTTCTACCATGGAAGATGATTCCAATCACGTTGCCAATGGCCAGTGCACGATTTTAGTGCTGGCAGAATGCAACACATAATACACGCATTTCAGCAGCATTACAGCCGGCAGTCCGTTGGCTGTAATGCTTGTTTGTTCATGTAAGATTCTTACCGCTACATCGGAACCCATCAACCTTTCCACAAGCTCCTAAACACCACTATTTACTAATAAAGAAAACGGATCATGAGTAATCGTAACAACAACGCGCAAATTCCGGCTATTCGCCCCACCCAGTTCGGCGGCGGGTCGGCCGACCTATTCAAAGACAGTGTGAACCTGTTCAGAGGCGATGTAAACCTGTCACTTGACCTAGTTTCCCTTACCGGAAGGAACGGTTTGGACATCAAGGTAAATGCTTCCTATAACAGCAATATCAAAAACGACATCGATGAGTCGAATGTTTCCAATCCGACAGGAATTTTAGGCCTTGGCTGGAACATTGGTTTTGAGCGCATTGAAGTTGACCAGCGCGACAGCGGCACAACGAACGACAACCGTTACTTTCTTTATGCCAACAACAGTTCCAACGAGCTGGTGCGCAACAACCGCGACTGGCAGCGGGCATCACTGGAACAAACTGCCGCAACTGGACTCAACCGAAAAACAGTTGACCAACAGCTCTTAAACGCTTTGAAAAAACATGGGATTCAACTCTGTCATGAAACAGCCGTTGAAATCATCGAAAAAGATAAAAAATGGTCACTGACCGACAACACCAATCAAACCCTTTACACAGTCGAAAAAAAAGGGAACGAACTGGCTGTAATGGCCGGCGGCGAAAGCTACGAATGTTACCAGTACAATTTCAGCCAGATTCGCTATTATCCCGAATTTGAGCGCTGGGAACTGATCAAGGACGACGGTACCATCAATTATTTCGGCGGCCTGACCCCGGAACCCAATACCGCCAACACCATTCAGTGGAAAGTGAAATGGGGCAACTGGACCGGGCAAAGTGACCGCACTGCCGGACAGGCACGCTTCCCGATTGCCTGGAACCTGGCAACCGTCAAAAACATCTGGGAAGACACCATTTCGTTTGCGTATGAAGTGGTGGAACAACAAGTGGGCACCAACGGCGTATCATTTACCAAAGCGTGTTACCTGTCGAAGATCACCGACATGTTCAAACGCACCATCACCTTCAACTACGAGGAAAAAGATTACGTAGTGAATTCGCCTTCCGGTGCCCGCGAATACATGTCACCTAACTGGAACACCCCATATACCGAGAAACCGAACAACAATCCAAGCCCGTACCAGGACCGCTACGAAACCCGTTTTCTGAAGAGCCTTACGGTAAAGAACGGCCAGAATCAGCTGTTGTACAACGTAGAACTGGATTACGACAAAACCTCCAACTTCACCTCCTACCCTACAACCGACAACCTTTACGGCGATACCGTTAAACGGACACTCACCGGGATCAGACGCGTGTTCAAAGACAATTGCACCCAGCCGGGTTTGGTGTTTTCATACTGGGCTGCGGGCAGCATCAATGCAGGAGCGCTCAACAGCGCAATTACCCCGGAAGGAGCGACGATCGATTATCACTACAAACAGCAGGACATTCCGCTGTGCGACCGCCAGATGCAGATCCAAAACCCATGGCCGGGCGTCGCCAAGCCTCGTATCTGGTTCGGCGGTGATTACGTTTTCACCGCATGGATGAACGAATCGACCGGAGAAATCAAAATCAATCTTTACACCTGGATAGGTCGCTGGCAGGAATGGACACCGGCTACCGCCATCATCAAAACACCATTCGATATCAGTACGGCCAATGCTGTGCCTTCCGGTGATTTTGTCACCTTCTCGTTCAAGGACATCCAGGACCAGAAATCGGTGATTTATACTTATCACAAGAACAATCTTGTTTTCGGTGACTGGCTCGAAATGGCACCGGTACGCTTCAATGCCACCAAGATCAATGTGGAGGCAGGCGACAATTTCTTCCTCGCTTGCGACCAGTCCAACCGCCTCCTGTATCGCTACACCTGGAATGAATTTGCCAAGGAATGGATTTTCTCCGACCAGTCATCTGCCCTGAGCAGTAACCCGAATGCAGTGCCGTACATCACTGCCATCAACAAGCATTACGCCATCCTCGATTACATGCCGCAGGTAAGCGGTGAGCACCCGAACAAGCTAACATTGTATTACCAAAGCGGCGATTACCAGTGGAACAAAGGCGGCGAGAAGATCATTCCGTTTACGATTGGCGGCTACAAGCCTGATAGCTCATTTGGTTTTGCCACCAGCTCTTCGTTTATAGCGCTCACCTACATTACGCAGGAAGTATCGCTGAGCTTTAACTACACCGTAAAAATTGTAGGCTGGGACGATCAATACAACAACATCACCACCGTTGACTTTGCTTACCAGCTACCGAAAAGCAACCCGTCGAAGACCATTACCATTCCATTCATTGCCGGTTTCGTGAGCAACAGCATGATCGGTTCGGGGCCTTACCTGATGCGTTACAACGGCGAGCAATGGCTCCAAAACAAAAACCTGTGGTTCCGCAATGCACTCACCGACCAGGACATCAGCTGGTTTGCCTACGGCGCCAATTATGCCATTTTTACAAGCAATCGCGAGAATGCTGCCGATTCGAAACTCCTCAGCTTCGACGCGACCATCAACAGCAGTAGCTGGAACAACCAGCCGGTGAGCCTGTTCAGTACCAGCAACCAGACTCCCAACCGCAAAACGCATTACTTTCCAACAGCCGGCATCGACATTGCGACGATGGGCAACCGCGTTTACAGCCGAAAAACACAAACCAACTGGGCCAATGCGGTCGGAACTTACGAATCACTCTCAGCCGACATCAACAGCACCACAATGATCAACCAGGGACCGCGCTTCCTGTCGTTCCTCAACATGAAGAACGACACGCCGGTGAACTGCAGTGTTTTGCCTTTGCTGAACCAGCAACTGACCACAGAAGAGCTCATTCCGCAACGCTATTTTACCACCATCGACAAAAACGGAATGCCCAAACAATTTACCAACGGGCAATACCCGGCCGGACCTTCTTCACTCGTGACATCACTGCCGCTGAATGAAGATTTCGACCAGGCCACTTCCATTACGCTGCACCGTTACCTCGAAGGATCAATGGAAGGCAAACTGGTGGATTACTGCGTTGATTACACGGTTTTCAACAACGGCTACACGCTGAACAAAACCAAGTATGAGTTTGACATCAGCTCTGCTACCTGCGACCCAAGCGGATCGGTATTCAAGTACTACAAAAGCCGCATGTACCCGGGAACAGACAACGTGGCGACGAAACCATTCGGCCATACCGAAAACAGCTACTTCAACGGTTTGAAAAGTACCGAAGGACAGCAAAACAAAAAAGCCAGCGCCCTGCTCGACGGGCAGCTGATCGAACGAAAGATTTACAACAGCGCCGGCGCATTGCTCGTAAGTGAAAACATGGACATGGAAAGTTTCACTTCGGTTACCGTTGACGGAACAACCTATAACCTGTTTGGCGGGTACACCCGCTGTGTGAAAAACAGCAAAGTGGAAGACGGTTTGTACAAAAACACCGATTACGTCTACGAAGCCGGGTTCGGGAAACTGCAACTTGAATCGTTTGACAATGTAACGGCCGAAGGAAAAACGGAAATCATCCACAAAGCCTATACTTATGCGTTTGAAGCCTATCCATGGTTCCTCAGCAACAATGTGATCGATGTGCCGCTTACGGAAATGAATTACACCACGATTACCACCCAGGACAATAAACAGCTTTGTACGGGTGCCAATTTCCAGGCTTATGAAGAATTCATCCTGCCTTCGGGAACAGCGGTGTGGTGTACCAGCAAGTCCTACCTGTTGCAGCAGGAAATACCGGTCAACAGCCTCGACATTCAACAGCTGACACATGGTACTCCCGGCGCGGAATGGCGCCTGATCAATACCGTTCTCAAGCGTACCGACAAAGGTGCCATTGACCAGCAAATGGACAACACCGGTAAAGTAGAACGCATTACCTGGGATATCAGCGACAGCATGCAGGTTGCTTCTTTCGCCAACAAAGGTGTGGATGAAGCTTATTTTTCAGGGTTCGAATCGTACGAAAAATACGCTGCGGAATGGACAACTCCGAATCCTATCGAAAGTTATATTATCAACGGCGATGCGCACGCGGGCAACAGCAGCTTTAAGCTCACGGCCGGCACCTTGCTTCAGAAAAATGCACCGTTGCAACAATCACAAACCGCCATCGTTTCGGCATGGATCAAAGCAGAAAAAGGATTCCTTACCGATTCCGGTGCTGTTTCGTTCATGGTAAAGTCAGGCAGTACACCTGTCTCTACCCTGGCTATGCGTCCTCAGGCGGAAGAAGTCTGGGAATACTGGCAAGGTGTGGTGGAATTTTCCGGAACAGCCGGCAGACCGGTTTCTCTCTCCGTGAAAAGCGATAAATCGAGCAAATACCTGCTGATCAACGACATTTGTTTCTCACCGCTTGTCGGGGAAGTTACCGCCAAGTTTTACGACACCACCTACAAAGACGAAATCGCTCAATTGGGCAAAAACGGCAATACGGTCCGTTATTCTTACGATCCTTTCCGTCAGCAATGTGTTGAAGCCGGTCCGAAAGAAAACACCAAAAAAGGTGCATTCTCCTTCGCTACGCGATCTTGGCAGCCGATAGTAGGCTACACTTTCCCGCAAGACACACCGAACAATTCGACCGAAGTACTGGCCGGAAAAGGCGGTTTGTTCGAAACCTTTACAAAAGGAAACCAGATCTGGAAAACATGGCAGACCGAAGCTTCTGCAGCCTGGGCAACCGAAAACAGTTCATTGAAACATACCGGCGCCTCCAACGACCAGGTCAACTGGACCGAGACAACCGATGCTGCCCACTACGGCTGCAGCTTTTCGGTGACTTCACCGGATGTTACCGGGATCGAATTCGGGTTTAAGATCGGCAGTGTCATCACGGCGGCATGGAACCCGCAAAGCGGATGGAGCATGACCGTAAACGGTACAACTTACACAAATACTGCCGTGAACGGCAAGGTTCCGGTAAACATGCTGTTTGTGCCCATTTCAGGTGCTGTATTGTTCTACGCCGACGGCCGACAGGTGTTCTCTCAAAAAACGGATGCCGTTGTTTCAGGCCAGCTTGCATTGACTGCCAAAGGAACGATTTCTTTCACCAATGTTTCGACCTACAATTCACCGCAGGTTTCCATGCAGTTTACCAATGGCAGCGGTGTGAATATGCAGTCGCAGGTATTGTCGGAAACGGCCTGCCTCGTGAAAGCCTACCTTTACAATGCGCTCGGGCAAACCACCGTGGAAACAAAAATTGCGGCTTACGACGGCGAACTCTTCGCTTACCGTCCGGGCTTCATCACGGCCTTCAACCAGCAAACCGGCGTATTGGCCGGTTATGTCAGCGATTATTACCCTGACGACCAGGGCTACCCGTATTCGGGAACGATGTACGAGCAGTCTTCGCTAGGACGGATGATCAAAAAAGGGCTTGCGGGCAAGGAATTTGCCATTACCGATTCCAATACGCACGTTACATCGCAGCAATACGGCGTTGAAACACAATCCAGCGTGGCCGGAATTCCATTCATCAAAGGCGCATTTATCGTCATGGCAACCACCGACGCAAACGGCAACAGCGTTTACAGTATGTACGACCGTTCGGGAACTGCTTTGGGGAAACAAACCAACGCAAGCGGTTCGAATACGGTATTGCAGTCAGCGCAACAGGTATATGACAGCGCGGGCAACATTACGGAAATCCGCACGCCGAATTACTTTACACCGACCGGCACCAACCCGGCATTCGTTACCAAACAAACCTTCAACTTCCTGCACGAAATGAGCTCGCAGCAAACCACCGATTCTGGTGAGCAAAAGTTCATATACGACCAGGCCGGGCGCATTCGTTTTGCACAAAATGAGCTGAGCAAACAAAATGGCGTCATCCTGTATAAAAAGTACGATATCCTGGGCCGAATCACCGAAGAAGGAAGATTTACCGGTGACTGGGGCGACGGAAAAGCATTGCAGGTCATTGCAGATACCGATCCGAGCTACCCGCAGAGCGACCTTTGGAATGTGAAAAACGACTATGACGGCGATGGAAACAATGTATCCCTGCTCGGACGGATCTGGAAAACACAAAACTCTAATCCATCCGGGATCATTGAAAACGAATACGGTTACGATGCTTACGGCAATACGAACAAATGCAGCCTGGCTGTTCCCGGAAAACCGGTGCAGGAAACCGGCTACGTTTACGACAACCTGGGGAATATCACGGAGATTACCTATCCGGCCGGCAGCGCTGTTCCGAAAGTGAGCTATACGTTCAACGTTCTCGGTCAGAATTCAGCGATCGGAACACCGGAAGATCCTTCCAAATATGCTGTCTACACTTACAATGCCAACGGAAGCCTTGCAGATGAGCACATGAATCATTCGGGCAGAAAAGCGATCAAACGCGTTTTGTCTTACAATTCACCGGGCTGGATCAAGTCCATTGAAAACGGTTATGCCGACGGCCAGCCGATCATGGGACAAACCTTCGATTATACGACAGGCGGATATGAAGGCGCCGGTTATTTCAACGGAAATATTGCCCGGATCACCACCGCCAACAATGTGCAGGAAAGCAGCTCGTTCGATTACAAATACAAATACGACCAGCGCGGCCAGCTTGTGGTAGCGCAGCACAGCAAAGATAACCGCTACAGCATCGGGCTTGCGGCCGCAACGGAATTTGATCACAACGGCAACATCCAAACCATGTCGCAGGGTGACGATGTAAAAACGTATGCTTACGAAGAAAACACCAACATGGTCAACACGGTTTCGATCGGTGACGCGGTGGCACAATCGTATGGTTACGATGCGGGAGGAAATATTGAATCCTCTACCCTTCGCAACATCAGCAACATCACATACAACCCGCTGAACAACCTTCCGATGACGCTCAGCATGCCGAATAATACTGTAAATTACAGCTACAATGCGCAAAATCAGCGTGTGGTCAAACAGCAATCTGCCGGTGAAAAAATCTACGTACACGGACTGAGTGAATACCCGTTGCTGGAAATCACCGACGATTATGTGCAATACATTTATGGAATCGGTGGCTTAATGGCCATGGCGAAAAGCGGGGAAGTCTTCTTTGTACTGAAAGATCAGCAGGGTTCTACCCGGGTTGTGGTCGGAGAAAACGGTGCCATTCAAACCATGCTCGACTACATGCCGTTCGGGCAGTTGATCCCTAACGGAATCGGTGATTCGCAATTCATCGATTACAAATTTACCGGCCAGGAGCTTGACAACGACACCGGTTTGTATAACTACCGTGCACGTTTCTACGATCCTGAACTGGGCCGCTTCTATTCCATCGACCCTAAGTTCCAGTACGGAAGCCCGTTTGTGTATTGTATCAACAACCCGCTCAACCTTATGGATGTCAACGGAGAAGACTTCGGTTTGAGCTTCCTGATCGTCTTGCTCATCGGGGCGGCCATTGGGGCAGCCGTAGGCGGCGGTATCGCAGCGTATACGGGTTACCAGGCCGGACTCAGAGGCGGCGCGCTGGCGGGTTATATCTTTGCCGGAGCCGGAATCGGAGCGGTTGCAGGTGCCTTGTCGGCAGCTGGCGGTGTGGGTGCTTTTGCAGCGGGAACAGCCGCAGCAGCGGGTGCTACAACCACAGCGGGCGGAATTGCTGCAGGAGTTGCTGCCGGTGCAGCAGTAGGAGCTGTGGTAGGTGCAGGCGTTGGAGCAGCGCAAGGTGTGAGCCAGCATTTCGTTAACGATGCATTCGGTGTGGCAAATGCCGGAAGCTGGCAAAATTCACTGCTGAAAGGAACCATTACGGGGGCCATTGGTGGTGCGATTGCCGGCGGAGTTGCAGGTGCAGGCGGAGCAATTGCCGTGCAACAGGCGGCGCGCTTCCAGCAGATTACCGGAGCATCGGGCTGGTACCAGAATGCGGCCGGAAATGCAAGTCGTGCTACACAAATCATTGAGGCCTACAACTCGTTCGGTTCAATGGCTGTTGTACCGCTTCCGGGATTCCTTGGTAAAATCCCGTCTGTAGGCGTTCAAAGCTTTATTTATTCGAAATTCAGTTTGCCAACGCTTACATCCGGTATCGCAGCCGGCGTGAAAGCAGGTGTCGGGGCGATGATTCCATCAGGTTCATCCTCGTCTACATCGACCGCTTCCGCTGCTGTGATCAACAACCAGAACAACATGCCGCAGAATACCTTTAATCCATCGACGATTAATACGGTAGGCCTGCAAATGGCAATGGTTATCAATCCTTCGTATTGGAAAAATATGAATGCCGAATAACCCAAAACCCAATTTGAGAAAGCGTGGCGAAGAAATTTGTCGCGCTTTTTTCATTAATGTTGAATTGAAAAAGGGCGTCTTCTTCGTTTCCGGAATGGAGTTTTCACCCCAGACCATCCTTCAACATTAAAAATTAAGCATTCAACATTCGTTCAAACCATTGCCACAACGGCTCATCGGGAACGGGAGCAACCACGGTGATTTCTTCTTCACGGGTGGGGTGTTTGAAGCGTAGGGAGCGTGCATGCAAGTGAATGGAACCATCGGGGTTGGAACGTTTCGCACCGTACTTCAGATCGCCTTTGATCACACAGCCTATCGCAGCCAATTGCGCCCTGATCTGGTGATGACGGCCGGTTTCCAGTGCGATTTCCAGCAAGGTGTAACGGTCGGATTGCAGTAATTGCTTATAGGAAAGCCGCGCTTCTTTGCTACCTGTTTTCGGAACGTCGGAAGCGTACGACTTGTTTTGCTTTTCGTTGCGCGTGAGGTAATGCTTCAACGCTGCATTGGGTTGTTTCGGTGCTTTTTCCACGACCGCCCAATAGGTTTTATTCGGATGCTGGTCGGCAAACAGCTTGTTCATACGCTCCAGCGCCTTGCTCGTGCGGGCAAAAACCAGGACGCCACTCGTAGGCCGGTCTAAGCGATGCACCAAACCACAAAAGACATTGCCCGGCTTGTCGTATTTCCTGCGGATGTACTCACGCACTTTTTCTACCAGCGGCTCATCGCCGGTTTTATCGCCCTGAACAATTTCAGACGCACGTTTATTGATGACAACCAGGTGGTTATCTTCGTATAAAACCTCTAAATCGCTGAAATCAGGCACCGTTTAGTATTGTTCGCTTTGATTCGGGAAATCGCCTGTCCTGACATCGGAAATATACTGCTGGAAAGCACCCATCATCTGGTCGTACAGGTTGGCGTACTTGCGCAGGAAGCGCGGACTGAACTCGTTGTTGATGCCCAGCATATCGTGCACCACCAATACCTGACCGTCTACGCCATTTCCGGCACCGATCCCGATAATCGGAATGGAAACCGTTTCAGCAACCTTACGCGCCAGTTCGGCCGGAATTTTCTCCAAAACGATGGCAAAACAACCGGCTTCCTGCAAGGCGATCGCATCTTCCATCAGTCGCTGCGCTTCGTCTTCTTCCTTCGCGCGCACCACGTAGGTCCCGAACTTATAGATCGATTGCGGCGTAAGCCCAAGGTGACCCATCACGGGGATTCCGGCAGTGAGAATGCGTTTGATCGATTCGATGATCTCGATCCCGCCTTCCAGTTTCACGGCGTGTCCACCCGATTCTTTCATGATACGGATTGCGTTCGAAAGCGCTTCCTTGGAATTTCCCTGGTAGGAACCGAACGGCATGTCTACTACCACCAGTGCTCGTTCAACAGCACGCACCACCGATGAGGCGTGGTAGATCATCTGGTCGAGCGTAATCGGCAATGTTGTTTCGTGTCCTGCCATGACATTGGAGGCCGAATCGCCCACCAAAATCACGTCTATTCCCGCAGAATCAATAATCCGCGCCATGGAAAAATCGTAGCCGGTAAGCATTGAGATCTTCTGGCCGGAATTTTTCATCTCCTGCAATACGTGCGTGGTAACGCGTTTTACATTTTTGTGAACAGACATGCTTTCAAATTTTGGACTGCGAAGTTACAAATTGTGGATTGATACCGATACCGCAGTTCACAAAGGTATGAAACAAATAAAGACATTTTATCTCCCATCAGTCTCAGGCGGATGAGAAGCAAAGCATTGCATTGGCCGGTCGATATCTAACTACCCTGTTTTTTTAAGCACAAAACACTTACTTTTATAGAAATTGCAAACTTGCCTCACATGAAAACCCTGTTGTCTTTCGCTCTGCTATTCATGGTTGTGATCCGGGCTAATGCCGATTGTTCAGACAATGGACTTTCTGTATTCCCCGGTGGGAAAACTATTCGTCAAAACACCATCATCATGATTCAAGGTTATGCGTCGAGCCAATGGATTGTCACAAAACTTGGCAAAGCCTATCCTGTGTATCTGAAAAGCGGCGACACCAAAGTAAACCTGGTGGTAAAAGAAACATTGATGGGCCAATTTGATCTTACGCAAGCTATCCTGGAACCCGAATCAGGTTTAAAAACCGGGCTTAAATACGAATTGATCATCGACAATCTGCCGGAACATGAGCATTTTGAACGCTGGAATTCAACGATCCGTGAATATGAACCCTTTATATTCGAAGTAATTGAAGGCGAAGACACTGAAAAACCGTTATTTCTATCCAGGCCCCAGGAAATCAGTAAATCAATCGCCTATTTTGGCTGTGGGCCGGCCATGTCTGTCAATTTCAGCTGCCTTGTAAGCGACAGCTCGGAGTTCCTTGTAAAAGCAACGGTAAAAAACCTGGTTACCGGTGTGTCTACCCCTTATTATATTGGTCATGGTGACAGCACCGTATCCATTGGCCATAATATGTGTTCCGGGGCTTTTGTATTCAAGGGAAATGATGATTATGAAGTTACGTTTGCACTGTTGGATGTAGCCGGAAATTCAACCGAATGGGTCGGTGAACCTATCAAATTTACAAAGCCGGAAGAAGCCGAACGCAAAAAACCGGTGATTACGATTGAGGATAAATAAACCTATTCTTACCTTGTATGTGATTCGACACAAAGCACTAAGGTTTGTTTTGGTGATTCACCCGAACCACACATCTTCAATGATCCGGAAACCCGCTTGCTGATTGACGCGTTCAATAATGATCTGCTTTCCGTGCAGCAATTCGTCGCGCATCACCGATGAGTTGAGCTCGATGTATAAAACCCGGTTTTTGATGTACAGCTTCGTGGTTCGGAAAGCGACCGCCTTCCCCATCATTTCCTCCCATTTGTCCAGGACTTCCAGCTCGGTCATTTTTCCCTTTAGCTGGTAAGCCCGCATGAGTTTGTCCACCACATCTTTCATGGGTTGGAACTCGCCTGTTCGTTTATTTTCATTCCATTCGCTCATGCCAGTTCCTCCTCTCTAAAAATGACCATATTGGGTGTCACACCGATTGCCTGGAAGATTCCCGAAACGCGAATCTCATCGGTATCGGTAACCAGTACCTGTCCGAAAATATGCTGCGATACCAGCGACATCAATTGCGCCACTCGGTGATTGTCGAGCTTGTCGAAAATATCGTCGAGCAGCAATACCGGGACAACGTTCAGGTGCTCTTTCAACCATTCAAACTGTGCCAGGCGCATCGCAATCAGGTAGCTTTTCTGCTGGCCCTGCGACCCGAAGCGCTTGATCGGATGCTCTGCGATCTTGAACAGCACATCGTCTTTGTGAATGCCCACTGTAGTGTATTGCACGCGGCTGTCTTTCGGCTGTGCCTGCTGCAGTAAGTCTTCAAACGGGCCGGAATGCAACGCTGATTGGTATTCCATCGAAACCTGCTCTTCACCGCCCGAAATCCATTGGTAATAACGCTGGAACAACGGAATAAATGCTTCAATGAAATCGACCCGTTTAGCGTAGATCGCGTTTCCGTAACGCACCAGCTGCAGGTCCCATATTTCCATTGATTCACGGTCGAAGAACCCGTTTTCATATTGCTGTTTCAACAAAGCATTACGTTGTTCAAGCACCTTATTGTAGCGTTGCAGATCGTCGAGATAAGCGCGGTCAAACTGGCTGATAATACCATCGATCCATTTACGGCGCACTTCGCTTCCTTCCGAAATCAGGTCGGCATCGTAGGGCGAGATCATCACCACAGGGAACAACCCGATGTGGTCGGCCAGCTTATCGTATTCCTTTTTGTTCTTTTTGAAGACTTTTTTCGCCCCGGCTTTCACGCCGCAGTAAAGCGCATGCACGGCTTCCTCTTTCACCCATTCGCCCTGGATCACAAAAAACTGCTGGTCGAAGCGAATGTTCTGACGATCAATCGGGTTCAGGTACGAACGGCACATGCTCAGGTAATGAACTGCATCGAGTACATTGGTCTTTCCCGCACCGTTTCTGCCAACAATGCAATTCACACCATCGACCAACTGAAAATCGGCCTCTTCGTGATTTTTGAAATTGATTAATGACAGCGACTGGATGTACATACCACAAAGGTAGCCAATTCGGCAAGTTTCACCACAAAGGCACAAAGGAAAAGAATCAGTTTGACCTGTTAAAAAGAACACAAAGGATATTTAACGTACATCATTCATTTTAACCACATAGCACATAGGTAACATAGAAAACACCTTCCCTTTGTGAACTATGTGGCCTATGCGGTTAATTACTTTGTGATCTTAACAAGTCTATCCTTCAAAAAACTTTGTGCCTTTGAGGTGAAAAAAGTGCGGTCTTTGTTTAAAAGAAACCGTATTTTCGGCAAACCCGATGTTAAACACAAAGAAAATATTGCTCGTCGAAGACGAATTCCACGTTGTATCGTTCATCCGCAAGGGGCTTACGGAAGAAGGCTTCGAAGTCAGTGTCGCTCCCGACGGCATTTCCGGATTGAAAATGACGCAGTCGGCCACTTTCGACCTGATCATTCTCGATATCATGCTTCCGGGTATGAGCGGAATCGAGGTCTGCGCAGAAATCCGAAAAACCGACGCACTTGTTCCGATTCTTTTCCTCACAGCGCTGGGTACAGCGGAAAACGTCGTTCTTGGACTCGAATCCGGCGCCGACGATTATCTCGTGAAGCCTTTCAAATTCATCGAGCTGATGGCGCGTATCAAATCGCTGCTTCGCCGGGTGGAATTGCAGGAACAGACCGAACATTCCGGTGATGACGTTTACGTTTTCGAAGACCTCGTACTGAACGACTACACGAAACAGGTCATACGCAACGGAAAACAGCTGATGCTGACTTCGACCGAATACCGTCTGTTGCTGCTGTTTCTGCGCAACCGGAACCGTGTGCTTTCGCGCCCGGACATTCTCGAAACCGTCTGGGGCATTGATTACAACATGGGGACGAATGTCGTGGACGTCTACGTGAACTACCTGCGAAAAAAACTCGATGCGGCCGGCGGACAGAAGCTGATCCACACCGTCATCGGCATGGGATATGTTTTAAAGGCCGAGCATGAAAGTACAACTTAAGCTCATATTGCTCCTGTTCGGGTTCTTTATTGTCATCATCGTGGCTTACAGCGCGGTTATCTACTATTCTGCCGAACAGTATTCGTACAAGGATTTTTACAAACGACTGGAAATCAGAGCCATTACAACCGCAAAGATTTATCTCGACGAGGAAAACAGGGCCGCAATCGAAGATCTTCGCCGCAAGTACCTCGAACGGCTGAGCAACGAGCATCACTACATTTTCCGAATCAGCGATAAGGGCCTTGGCCACGCGGCAGCCGAAGCAGGTGTCCCCGAATCCTTTCTGCAAAGTGTTCTGCGCAAAAAAAGCGCCAATTTGCGTCGCGGGAATACGTTTATCACCGGTATCCGCTACAAACACGGCGACGAAGAGTCAATCGTGATTGTTTCGGCGACCAACGAATACAACACGCAGTACATGAACCACCTACGCGGCATTCTCTTCATTTCGGTGATCGTGGTCTTCCTGTTCACTTTTCTGTTTTCGGTACTGTTCTCCCGCTACATTTTCGTGCCGATTGTACGCATTACCCGCAGTGTGAACGCGATTAGTACGGAAAACCTGCACATGCGTGTCGACATCAAGAACAAGGACGACGAGTTGGGCAGACTGGCAATGACTTTCAACAACATGCTCGACCGCCTGGAAACCTCGTTCGAAACGCAGAACAATTTTATCAGCAACGCATCGCACGAGCTTGGAACACCGCTGACATCGATCATCGGAGTGGCAGACGTAACGCTCTCCAAACCGCGTTCACAGGAAGAATACATCGAATCGCTTCGGGTAATCAGCGAGGAAGCCGAAAAGCTCGACCGTAAAACAAAAGCACTGCTGTTCCTGGCCCAAACAGGCTTCAACGGAAAAGTACAGGCATTCGGACCGGTTCGCACCGATCAGCTTGTACTGGATGCGATCACGACCGTGAAACGGATTTATCCCGCGGCAAAGATCGCCCTCGACCTCGACCTGCTCCCTGAACGGCCGGAAAAACTGAAAGTGAACGGGAACGAGCAGCTGCTGCACCTGGCGCTATCGAACGTCATCACCAACGCCTGCAAGTATTCAGGGAATGCCCCGGTAAAGATTTCGATCGGCGCATCGGACACGAACATCCTGCTCGTCATCAAGGACGAAGGGATTGGCATTCCGGCCAACGAGATACAATACATTTACGATCCGTTCTTCCGGGCATCGAACACAAAACCGTATGAAGGTTACGGGATCGGGCTGCCGCTTACGCGCAACATCATCAATATGCACAAGGGCGAATTGCTGGTAACGTCGATTGAGGGACATGGAACAACGGTTCAGATCAAACTTCCGATCGGCCAGTTTACGGGGCTTTTCACCAAACCTGCGTAGCGTGTGATACAAGGACAACGAGACTTATTCTCAGTAATTGACTATTTAAACGCACAACTCTTGTATAATTTGACGTGCCACGTATTTTCCCGCCATGAATAAATCCGCCGCGAAACGATTACACCAGAATTTAAAGCGAATATGGAAACCAGTTTCCTTAGAATAGTAAAGGCCGCTAAAGCCGTTTATTCGCAATAAATTGTACACAGCACTTTATTCGTTTATTCGTGGGAGAAAGGCGTATATGACTTCACAGGAAATCGTCTTTCTAAAGCTATTTTAACGCCTTCTAACATTTTCTAATCACATTCTAATTTCGTTCTAAAACCATCTTAATTACCCGGGTATAGTTTTGCATTGTATTCAAATAGAAGCGTATGCAAACGACCATTCTCATCCCAACGGATTTCACCATTGAATCCATCAGCCTGTTGAAAGTAGCCTTGCAGGAATATCCGAACGAAGAACTGAAGATCGTGTTCGTACACGGTATTTATCTCCCCGATTCTATCCAGGAACTGATGTTCTTCTCGCGGAGTAAAACCCTGGCGCAGCTCGAAAACGCTGATTTTACCGAAGCTTGTGCTGTACTCCAGAACAAGTTCAGCTCCCAGATCGTTTCGATTGTGACAGAACTTTTTACCGGGAAAAATCAGTCGGCATTTCACAATTTCCTTTCGGCAAACAAGATAGACGTCATCATTTCTCCGAATAATCACCTGCTGAAAAGCACCTTAAAAACGAGTATGGATTTGCTGCCCTTTATTCATAAAGCACGCACTGCCAAGATCTATACCGACTGGGAGGCCCGACCGGTGATTCCTGAAAAAGACAAGCTTGCCGAAATCTTCGCACTTTAAAATCCAAAGGCCATGACCGCTTTGAAGAAATTTAGCAGACCTGTTCTTTACGTGGCATTTTTCCCGGTGTGCCTGGCGCTGTTCATCCTGCTGATTTCGCAGGACAAAAGCCCCGACCGGAAAATCGTCGGCAAGTGGCGTGAAGTTTCCTGGGAATACGAAAAAGTAAACCGGGAAAACAACCAACTTCTGCCCGACCGGAAAATCCACGAGCATGTGCGCAACGAGCTGGCGCAGGACCTCATCATTCACAGGGCTGAAACCTGGGAATTCCTGCCGAATGGAAAGCTCCTGCTTCACAAGGACGACGGCAGCACGGTTCGCCTCGACTGGAAGCTCAAAGGCCGCGGACACATTCTGAAGCTGAACTATGCGGACGAAAAAACAGAGTATTACGATCTCAATAAGCTTTGGCAGGAAGGCATGACACTTTACTTCGACGTAGAAATCCAGGCAAAAGGCATTGTCAGGATGACATTTGAGAAAATCACTTAGTATGTTACGTAAATTCAACACCAACAGAACACTTGCCGACAATATCAAGCTCGGCTCACTGACTGCTTTCGTGGCCGGCATGGTCAACGTTGCATCGGTGATGATCTTCTTTGCCTTCACCTCGAATATCACGGGCCATTTTGCCGTGCTTGCCGAGGAAATTTCAAAAGGCAACTGGTACCAGGTCGCCATCGTATTCGGCTGGATCCTGTTGTTCTTTACAGGCAGCTTCACGGCGAACTTCATTGTAACGGGGCTGGGGAACAAACGGCGTCAGCTGGCACACGCATTGCCGCTGGCCATCGAAATCCTGTGTCTGACCGGTGTGGGCCTCTACGGCCAGCTCTGGTACGGCGAAACACTCACTGAAACCGAATGGTTGCTGGCGGTCATGCTTTTTGCCATGGGGCTTCAAAACGGCCTGACGGCGAGTATTTCAAACTTTACGGTGAAAACGACTCACCTCACAGGAACGATCACCGACCTTGGAATCCTTTTTTCCATGTTCACACGCGCCGAATACCGCAAAAACCGCGAGTTGCACAACAAAGCAAAGCTGCTGTTGGCCATCACGTGCTCTTATCTCGCCGGAGGTATCATTGCCGGAAGCGTTTACCTTTACCTGAGCTTCGTGGTGTTCTACATCGTGAGCGCCATCCTGTTGTTCATTATTTGCTACGACCATTTCAAGCTGCGTTCGATGATTCGTGTGCGCCAGAAACAAACACGCGAAGTACACGGAAGACAAGTTATGTACAGAGACAAAGCTTACCCGGAATAAAAGCCTGATCTGAGAGTTTAAACGCATAGCAACAGATAACTTAGTCACATAGTTTTTTTGAAGAGCTGTTGTTGTTTTTTACCGCATACTCCTCAGGCGTATGTGGTAAAATAAGAAAGTGCAGCCAAGAAAGTTTCTCTCCCTGAGAACTTAGCACGTCTATCCTTCAAAAAAACTATGTGCCTATATGTTGAAATAACGTTTGGCAGAATAATTGTACTTTCGGTTGCAAATAACAAGTCATGCGCACTCTTTTCCTTTTCATCGCAGTCATCGCCGTTGCAGCCGGTTGTCACACCGCCAAAGAAGCGGCATCAGCCAATTCGGTGGTTTCCATTGTTCACGGAACCAGTTTCGGGCATTGCAGAGGTTATTGCATCAAAGAGATCCATTACAGCAGTTCTGCCGTTGTTTACAAGGAAATGAGCCGCGATACAGCTAATTTCCCGATGAAGGAAACCAGCGAACAATACGCTCAAAACCAATTGGATGAACTGGCTGCACAGCTCGACTGGAAAAAATGGGAAGCTTTGGATAGCGTGATCGGCTGCCCTGATTGTTCTGACCGCGGATCGGAATACCTCATCATCACGACCGGAAAAGGAACACGAAAGGTGCTTTACGATGCGCATTCCACGCCCGAAGGACTCGAAAATATCCTGAAAACCATTCGTGAAAAACGCCGCATCTTTGAACGCGAATCACAAAACAAGGGCAAAGGCGAATAACAGGGTTATTTCACGATAACCACCGATCCCGATTTCACTTCGTTGTCCATCACCACGCGGTAACTGTAAACACCGGCCGGAATGTTCTCGGCGCGGATCTGCACCGTTTTCGGTTTCATGCTCGCTTCCAGACCCTGTGAGAAAACGCGCTTGCCATACACATCGTAGAATTCCAATGTAGCATTCGTAGCGCTTTTATACTGCAGGTTCATCCAACCGGTCGACGGATTCGGATACACCGTAAACAAATCCTGCATTTCATCACAATCGGCAGAAATTGTTGTGGAAACCAATAGCTCTCCATCGGGCAGTACCTGTTTCACGCGGTAATACTCCAATGAATTCGGGCTTGAAGGATCGATCACCGAAAAATGAATCCGGCCTTCGGATACCGAGCCGTTGTAGGTTGATCCCACGGTTTCCCAATCAGCGCCATTGCGGCTTTTTTCCACGATAAACTGTGCTGCTTCATTTTGATTCAACAGCGGCGAAGACCATTGAATAACACGGTGATCTTCCATGCATTCCACGGCTAAACCTTCCATCGAAAAGCCAAGCGGAGTACAGCTTACCCCTGCATTTCCGGCATCAGTGAGGAACTGCAGCGGAACCGTTGTGAGCGCGTTGCTGTAATTGGAAAAACAAATAATATACCGTTGTCCGGCTGTTACAGCAAGCGGTGGTTCGAAATTTCCTGCGCTGCCGCCTGCTGGCACTACATCTGAAACACCTGTCCCGCCATAATCGGTCAGGTTCCAGTTACAGCGTATCGGTGCAATGGTATTGGAGACAATCGCTGTACAGGTCGACGGGCCCGAATACGGGTACATGATCCAGTCATAATAACCCGATTGAGCGCCCAAACCGCCAAAAACAAATTCCAGGTTTCCTGACGTGGAGACGTTTACGACCATCCAGGTACTGTTATATTCTCCTATCAGCAGACAACCCATGTTGGCGCTGGCCGGGTTGGTAGATGGGTTACCAAACATTCCGGGATCCGGGATTTCATCAATGGCACCATAACCATTCGGGTCGATGGAAAAGCTCAGATCGGTACAAACGTTTACCGCATTGGAACAATCGGAGGCAGTTGTAGTTCCGCCACCGCCGGCGCTGACAGCACAAATAGTTCCGTTCATCGTGGCATTGCTCGACCAGTTCTGGATCCGAATGCGGTAACGGGTTCCCGGAACAGTAGAAAAAGTAACAGTCTCCGGCCCCAGTGTGCCATTGGCATCAGCACAGGCAATGTTTGAGTTCATCGCGGGTGAACACGGTCCGTTGAAAATTGTCAGGATCGGATCACCGTTAGAAGGTGTATAGGTAACCGTCGTTGTGGTTGAAGTGGCATCAAACCACATCCAGAAATCATCAAGATCGTCTTCGCTGCAAAAGCCCCATATCCAAGCATCATTCCAGTAATCGGAGTTGGCGTTGGAGTTAAAGGTCACCGGCGTACAGCTGGCACCTACTGCCAATTGAGCACCAGCTAAATCATCACAGTTTTGGGACTGTGCCGATATGGAGTTTGTAATCGTTACAACAAACAAACTCATTAAAAAAGATGTAATACACTGTTTCATGGCTTGCCTTTTAACGGTTTTGTTCAATCGATTCCGTGTTCTTTAAATAACATTCCTTCGGGAAGTTTTTCATCGGTTCACCAATGAGTCCCGATACCGTGCATTTGGCATCAAAACCGAGCGAGTTGATCCACGTGGCAAAATCCTGTTCCGTAATCCCGGCATTCAGGTCGTATTGCGCCAAAAAAGTATCGCTGTTACGGTCAGTGCGGGTCATTACCACACCTTGTTTCGAACGAATGAAATCATCGATGGACGCAACCTGCTCCCAGGTCGTCAGATCATTCAGCAAAATGCGAACATAACCGATTTCCTGCTGCGGGCCTCCCTGTGCAAAAGATGCACCGGATCCGATAAGGAATAGTAATAGTAGCCTAATTTTAGTCATTGTAGAGGACTTATAATTAACAACGCAATAATAAAACCTTAATATTCAGTACGGAAGATGAATGAACGTAGGTTTATTCCTATTGAATATAACACCTGTTCCGTTGAATATTTTTTCAACTAATAATTCTTTTATTAACATCTTGTTAAAAGATAAACACTTATTTTCCTTTAAATTACCCCTGTTTGAACCTTTTTAAACCTTGGTTGTAAACCACTTAAAACCCATCATTATGAAAATAGTCGTTTCTCTTATAGCTTGTTGTTTTGCCGTTTTGGGCTATGCGCAAGTTCAGCAGCCGGCAGTGATTAACCCGGGAGTTTCTGCCCCGCCCCCAACCACGGCCAAAAAAATACAGATCGCCATTTTGTTTGACACTTCGGGAAGTATGGATGGCTTAATCGAACAGGCCAAAACCACGATCTGGCAAATCGTGAACGCCGCTTCGCAATTGCGCGTAGATGGTGCGACACCGAAACTGGAAATTGCGCTGTACGATTACGGGAATACCACGATTTCCAACCAGCGTTATGTGCGCAAGCAGGTCGACCTGATCAGTGATTTGGATTCCATCTCGGGAAAATTGTTTGGTTTGTTTACGAATGGCGGGGATGAATATTGCGCCGCTGTGATCGAAGATGCTATGAAAGAGCTCAACTGGAGCACCGATCCACAAGATTTGAAGATCATTTACATTGCCGGTAATGAACCGTTCAATCAAGGTCCGGCAGACTACAAAGTAATCCTCAAAGATGCTGCTGCCAAAGGCATTATTGTCAACACGATTTATTGCGGCCCTTACGATCAGGGCGTACGCGAGTTTTGGTACGACGGCGCTTTGCTGAGCCAGGGAAACTACTTTAACATCGATTCCAACCGCGAGGCATTCAGTATTGAAACGCCTTACGACAAGGATATCAATACCTACAACGATTCATTGAACGGTACCTACATGGGCTACGGGTCGAACGGCCGTTACCGCCTGGAAAAACAAGCCGAAGAAGATAATAATGCCGGCTCGAAAGGCGCATCGAATGTATCGGAACGTGCCATTTCAAAATCGAGTGCCAATTACGACAACGGAAGCTGGGATATAGTCGATGCACAGAAACGCAAGGACTTCAAGCTCGATGATTTGAAGGAAGACGAGCTTCCGGAGGAGTTGAAAGGAAAAACCCGTGAAGAGCAGGAAAAGATCATTGCCGAAAAAGCAGCCAAGCGTACCTACTACCAGGACAATATCAATGAGCTGGCCAAAAAACGCAGCGAATTCATCCAGGCGGAAAAAGAAAAACGTGCATTGGAAAGCGGCCAGGAAGACCTGGGAACATCCATCATCAAATCCATGAACGCATCCGCTGAAAAACAAGGATACACTACCGGAAAATAACTTACTACATCCGTTCAGAAGAGCTCGTTGGTCCGATACGAAAGGATTAACGGGCTTTTTTGTTAATGATCCCACGAATAATTCAAAAACATAACTCTACCTTTAACACAAGATTTTTTGATAAACGATGGCCTTATTTTGGAATCACAAACCATTTCTGTCGCCCATTAACCGGTTATGAGAGTATTTATAGTAAGTTGCTTTTTATTTCTATTAAAACCCGTTCAAGCTGAAGAGGTGCTCATATTTAGTTCCTTTACCCGACTAAACGCTGATGAGTTTAAGATCTATTCTGAATTTCATTCCGGGTCAGGTTCTTGTTTCCCTTATCAAACACGTACTGAAAGCATCAGTAATGACACCCTCTTTTTGAAACTGGTGTTTGAAACCCGCTTTCCATTATCGGCCTTTGGTTGTAACAGATTAGATACGATGACCAGGACAATCAATGATGCCGGAATCCACTACATCAATGTTTCTACCGGAATTATTGTTGAAAATGATACCAATCCGAACATTGCTGATACGCTTTGGAGCATGTTTGATTCAACATTTAATGCAACGCTTGAAATTAATGACTTACTTGAAAACGATTTTGAAATCGAGTATGATCAACAATATTTAACCACCAAAGGCGCTAAAACGATTGAGAGTATGCAACTTCTCGACCTTAACGGAAAAGCATTGATTTTACAACAAGGAAATAAAATGAATGTATCATTACTTTCCTGCGGTATTTATTTATTGCGAATATTTAGTTCGGGAAGCATACATACGATCCTTTGGTATAAAGAATAGATTTGTTGGTATGCTGACATTCTTACACTGAGCTTTAGCTGGCTTTTTTGTAGTTTTGACCATGGAACAACCGCTCGTTACCTATATAACTCCGGTCATAAAGCTGCATTACCTCAATTACGTTGTGGTGGAAGTACCGCCTACAATCCTGGACCAGCTTCCAGGCAAATTTGAAAAAGGAGATTACAACCAGCGCCTGATCATCCGGTTAGACGATACGATCCAGTGGCAATGCGGCTTGCTGGCCATGGGCGAAGGAAGCGCCTGCGTGACGGTGCAAAGCAAACGTTTGAAGGAACTGAAAAAGGCCATTGGCGATGATGTGGAAGTGCGTTTTTTCAAAGACGAGTCCACTTATGGTGTTGAAGTAGCCGAAGAAATCGCCGAATACTGGGCCCAGGACCCCGAAGCATTCCGCAGGTTCAGCCAGCTCACTCCCAGCATGCAGCGATACATCCTCAATTACGTCACCGCGGTAAAAAACCCGGATAAGCGCATGGAACGAACCCTCCTGCTGATGCGAAACCTGCTTCGTTCCACCGAAGGGAAAGAGACGTTCCGCGAGCTGCTGGGCAAGTCGTAGCTTTTCAAGGATGAATTCCAGATTTGGAAACTACAAGCCGACAAAATTCTAACTTTGCGAAAAAAAAGCAATGCGCGTTTACCTTGACAATGCAGCCACAACTCCCGTAGCACCTGAGGTTGCTGAAGCGATGATCCCTTACCTCATGAATGAATTCGGCAACCCGTCTTCAACACACTTCTACGGAAGACAGGCAAAGGGAGTGATTGAAACGTCGAGACGTACCGTTGCAAAACTGCTTCACTGCTCTCCATCCGAAATCATCTTCACTTCCGGTGGAACCGAGGCAGATAACATGGCATTAACGACAGCCATTCTTTCACTGGGTGCAAAGCGCATCATTTCCAGCCCGATCGAACACCATGCGGTTGGCCATACTATTGAAGCACTCGTGCGTGACCACGGCGTTCAAATCGTTTGGCTTGATACGGACGGCAAGGGAAATATTGATCTGAAACAGCTTGAAAGCTACCTGAAAGAGCCGATTCCGACGTTGGTATCACTGATGCATGCCAACAACGAGATCGGAACACTTCTGCCGATTCAACAGGTAAGCGCATTGTGTCGTCAGTATGGGGCCTGGTTCCATTCCGATACGGTGCAAACGATGGCGCATTATGCATTTAACCTGCAGGAACTCGACATTGATTTCATCACCTGCGCAGCACATAAATTCCACGGCCCGAAAGGGGTTGGATTTCTGTATGTCAACAAAAATGTAAAAGCAGAGGCCTTTATCCACGGCGGTGCGCAGGAACGCGGTTTGCGTGGCGGTACCGAAAACCTGTATGGAATTGTGGGACTCGCCAAAGCGCTGGAACTGGCCAATACCGATATCGAAGAACACCAGCACCATGTCCAGGAGCTGAAATCGTATATGATCGCGCAATTGCAGGAAAAGCTGCCCGGTGTGGCCTTTCACGGCGAAATTGATCCGGCAAAAAGCTTGTATACCGTACTCAACGTCTGTTTACCGGCAACTGAAAAATCGGGAATGCTGCTTTTTACGCTTGACCTGAAAGGTGTGGCCTGCAGTGGCGGAAGCGCCTGTTCTTCCGGGTCGAATAAAGGTTCGCACGTACTGGAAGGAATCGGGGCCGACAACAGCCGTCCGAATGCGCGTTTCTCGTTTTCGCGTTATACCACCAAAGCTGAAATCGATTTTGCGTTGGAACAACTCGTTTCGATTTACTCGAAATAATTCGGCTTCTAGTTTTTTTCGAAGCAAGCCCTGCTTTTGTTATAACAAAATTGCATGCATGCAATTCTTTGCGCCTTTGCGTTGAAAAAGTCTCTCTACTAAGATAAATTGACTGATTGCAGACAATTTCCTATATGTACTGAACTATGTGGGGCTATGTGGTTAATAATATTAAAAACGCCTCTCTTTAGGGCTTCAAGGTAATTTTGATATTCCTGAAATTATCGTAACTTCAAGGACGAAACATCTCCCGTCTATGAAACAGCTCTTCTTCCTGGTAATCTTTACGTGCATTTTCCAAACAGCCAAAGCACAACTATATTATCCGCCGCTGGTCGGTTCGAACTGGGAAACCACCGATCCGGCATCTTTAGGCTGGTGCCAGGACTCCATCAATTCACTATACGATTTTCTTGAAGCGACCAATTCCAAGGCGTTTATTGTGCTCAAAGACGGACGCATCGTACTGGAAAGATACTTTGGGACCTTTACCGCCGACAGCCTGTGGGTTTGGAATTCGGCAGGAAAAACGCTCACCGCTATGGCAGTTGGCATTGCACAGGAAGAAGGTTACCTGTCGATCAGCGACACCACCTCGGATTACCTGGGCGTTGGCTGGACCAACATGACACCCGCACAGGAAGAGAAAATCACCATTCGTCACCAGCTGACCATGACCAGCGGCCTGGCCGATACCGGTGATGTTTATTGCACCGATCCTGTCTGCCTGAATTACATGGCTGATCCCGGAACGCGCTGGGCGTATCATAACGGGCCTTACACCCTGCTCGACGGAGTGATTGAAGCGGCAACAGGCCTCACCCTCAACCAATGGATCACCCAAAAAATCAAAGCACCTACCGGAATGACAGGCCTGTTCATTCCAATTGACTACAACAACGTCTTTGTTTCCAACGCCCGCAGCATGGCACGTTTCGGTTTGCTCATGCATAGCCAGGGAATCTGGAACGGCAACCCGGTGCTCGACGATCCGGCCTATTTCCAGGAAATGACGACATCATCACAGGCTATTAATCCTTCGTACGGTTACCTCACATGGCTCAACGGGCAAAGCTCGTTCATGCTGCCGCAGTTACAGTTCTCGTTTCCGGGCAGCCCGCTTTCACAAGCTCCGTCAGATGTCTATTCGGCATTGGGTAAAAACGGACAAATTATCAATATCGCGCCCTCCGACGGATTGGTGGTTGTGCGTATGGGCGAAGCCGACGGCGTTTCGCTGGTGCCGGTTCAATACAACGATAGCCTTTGGGCACGAATCAATCGTCTTTCATGTGTTTCGGCAGTTCCCGAGTCATCATTGTCAGCCATTAGCGTCTCGCCCAACCCGGTTTCGAATGGAATAGTGCATTTAGAGGGCATCACTCCCAATGATCGTATTTCACTTACGACCATCAGCGGAAAGCCTTTAAACACTATGATTAATGGCAATGAATTGACATTACCGCAACTGGCCGCGGGCATTTATTTAATATCTATTAACAGATTCGGAGAACAAAAAACAATTCGCTTGCTGGTGAATTAAGTAACTTCGTTCACAAATAAAACCCATGTCTCCAACTCAGCGCAAGCATATCTTAGTTATGAGTTCCTGGTTTCCAAACCGTTTGGATGCTTTTGTAGGGAACTTTGTGCAGCGCTTTGCCCAGCTGCTTACGGCAGAATACCAGGTTTCGGTCATCCATACACACGGCGATCCGGCTTGTTCGCGCATTGAGAAGGAAATCGACGAATCAGATGGCGTATTTACAGTGCGTATTTACCACCCGGTCAGCAAGAACAAGCTGATACACTGGTACTGGCAGCGAAAAGCACTCAGCAAAGCATTGGACGAAGTAGAAGAAGTGGATTTGTTGTTTGCGCATGTAATCCTTAACCGCGGATTACAATTCGTGCGTGCCAAACGTTTTTATCACTGCCCGCTGATCGTGATGGAGCATGCTTCGTATTACCGCAAGGAAATCCGGGAGAAATTCGGGCGGTTACAGCGCAGGATCATCAAGCGAACGAGCCTTCACATCAACGAGCTCCTGGCCTGTTCGGCGTTTTTGCAGGAAGACATGAAGGCTATTTTCCCGACAACTAAAAGCACGGTTCTTCCCAACTTCGTGGATACCGAGCTGTTTTATCCCAGCGAAGAAAAGCCGGCCGGCTATACCAGGTTTATCCATGTTTCCACGCTCGACGAATCGGTGAAAGACCCGGAAACATTACTCAATGGTTTTGCGTTGGCGGTGAAAGCAGGAAATCCCGACATCCGATTAACGATCATCTCCGATCAACCCTACGAAAAGTGGCAGGAAATGGCCGCTTCCCTGGGAATTGGCGGTAACGTTTCTTTTGCCGGGCCGATGGAATGGAGTGAAATTGCAGCGCAAATGCGCAGTCACGATGCCCTGCTGCTTACTTCATCCTACGAAACATTCAGCATAGTGCTTGCAGAAGCCTGGCTGACCGGTTTGCCAACGATCACAACACCTGTAGGCATCGGGAAAGATTTAGATGAATCACTCGGCCTGCAAATTCCAATCGGGGATCCGCAGGCGCTGGCTGATGCCTTGCAGCGATTAATTGACCAGGCTGTTGCATTCGACCGTTCCGTGATCCGTGAAAAAGGGTTGGAATACAGCGAAGATAAAGTGATCGCGCAGTTAAAACCCATCTTTGAACATCACCTGGCCGATCATGACTAAAGCGGCACTTTTGGCAGCAGCACGCACGTTACTGTCAAACAAACAACAGGATTTTCAGTCGATGATTGCCGATTTGCAGGAAGGTCTGGCGAATGAAACCAAAAGCTCGGCCGGTGATAAGTATGAAACATCCCGCGCTATGAGCCAGCAGGAACTGGATAAGATCACTACACAATTACAGGAAATTTCAAGGCAATTGGCCTTGATTCCGCATTTGGAAACAGTTACCGGCCCAGGAACCATTCAAAACGGTTCGATTGTAGAGACCAATAAGGGTTTCTTTTTCATCGGTTTGCCTTTGGGGTCGTTACAGACAGACGAAGGAACAGTGTTTTGTATCGGGGCTTCTGCTCCGCTTGCCCAGCAATTGATCGGGAAAAATACGGGTGCGAAGGTGGTGCTTAACGCAAACCGGTTTGAAGTGCTTGGTGTTTATTAATACCGATTTAACACTAAAATCACCAGAGTTTTACATTTTTCATTCAACCGTAATAATAGTCTTACAATCCATTAGTTTTCAACTAAGGATGAAGTAACCTGCCGGTAGTTCCTTTGTGCAAAATTTGATACATGAAGGCAATTATCACCTTATTCCTTATTAGTTTAACCATTCCGGCCTTTTCACAGGACAAAAATTCGGGGGCTATCCAGGGAAAAATCACCGACGGAAAAACGGGCGAAACCATCCCGTTTGCAGATGTAGAATTACTCCAAAACGGCTCCAAAGTACAATCAGACCTTGAAGGTGTTTATAAATTCGGGAAACTTCCGCAAGGAAAATACAGTGTGAAAGTTGTGTACACGGAATACCCAAGTATCACGGTGACGGATATTGATGTTGTCAATAATACAGTTACGATTATCGATATTTCACTCAATGATACAGTGGCATCTGCGATTGACGGCGAAGTAGTGATAACAGCCCGCAGAAACCGTGAATCGGTCAACGATTTGTACTTAAAGCAGAAGCAGGCGCCCAACTTCTCCGACGGAATTCCTGCTGAGGTGATTAAACGTTCGCCTGACAAAACAGCCGGGGACGCTCTAAAACGCATTAGCGGTGCCAGTATCCAGGATAATAAATTTGCGATCATCCGCGGGTTGAACGACCGTTACAATGCCGCTTACCTGAATGGCGGTCCGCTGCCTAGCTCGGAATCGGACAGGAAAGCGTTCTCGTTCGACATTTTCCCGGCGAATATGCTCGACAACATCGTGATCTCCAAAACTGCAACACCCGACCAGCCTGCCGAATTTGCCGGTGGTATCATTTCGATCAATACAAAAAGCATTCCCGACAAAAAATTCTATTCCGTGAGCATGGGAACCGGCTACAATACCATTACGACCTTCAAAGACCAGCAAACCTACAAGGGTGGAAAAACGGATTGGCTCGGTTTGGACGACGGTACCCGCAAATTATCACCGGAGATTCCTTCCGCAGCTGATTTCCCGTTAGCCATTTCAGAACAGGCCGCTTTGGCGCAGCGTTTTTCAACGAACTGGTCATTGGTCGACAAAAAATTCTCGCCAAACTACAACCTGCAGTTTGCCATGGGATTCAACCCGAAGATCAAGGGCCGTGAGCTGGGAATCATTTCTTCAATCACATACAACAGGACGTTCAATTACAATGAAACCACCCGTCGAAGCTACGCCAACTCCATTACTCCGGGCGTTCCTTCCCAGCGCGAAACCGATTACCTGGACAAGAACAACTCGGAGCAGGTATTGGCCGGCGCACTCGTAAACCTGTCGTTCAAAATCAACGAAAACAACAGCATCGGGTTTAAGAACATCTACAGCATCAATTCCGACGACCGCCTGATCAACCGAACAGGAGAAATCGGTCCGATGGAAGCCGATCCCGTTTTGATACGTTCCAACGCACGCTGGTTTACCTCCAACAATATTTATTCGGGACAGCTCAATGGTGAGCACTTATTAAAAACGTCCAAGCTCCGCATCGACTGGCTGGTTTCGTTCAGCAATGTAAAAAGAACGATTCCGAGCCTCCAGCGTTCGATTTACACGCGCTACAAGTATCTGACCGACCCGAGCAACCCGAATCCATACGATACGATCTGGACAGCCAACATTGCCTCATCAAACGTAGGCCCAAGTTACGGCGGTGGCATGTTCTTCTCGGAAAACAATGAGAATTCCGTCAGCGCCCGTTTGGATGTCACCTACCCGACCAACCTGTTCGGGAAGATCAAAAGCGATTTCAAAGCAGGTGGAATGGGCCAGATCCGAAACCGTGAGTTTACTGCGCGTCAGCTGGGGTATACGAAATACGGCGTGGTGGGTGGAAACATCGATTTTAAGCAAGACTTACTGTATTTACCGGAAGACGAGATCTTTGCCCCGGAAAACATGGGCTTGCTCCAGGCTCCTTCCGGCGGATCGAATGGCGTAGGCGGTTTCAAACTTTACGATGGTACCAAAAACTCCGATGCCTACGATGCACGATCTGATCTTTACGCAGGCTACCTGATGCTCGACAACCGCTTCAAAAACGACATGCGTTTGGTATGGGGCGTTCGAACGGAATTCTTCAACCAACAATTGACTGCTTTGCGCGATGACAAATCGGAACTCAAGCTGAACACGAAAAAGCTGGACATCCTTCCGTCGCTGAACTACATCTGGTCGATTACCAAAAAGCAAAACCTGCGTTTCAGCTACTCACAGACCTTGAATCGCCCTGAATACCGTGAGCTGGCACCATTTGCTTTCTTTGATTTCAATACCAACTTCGTGGTTTCAGGAAACGACTCGTTGCTTCGCGCAAGCATCCAGAACCTCGACCTGCGTTACGAGTTCTTCCCGGGCCGCGGACAGATCCTTTCTGGAACCGTTTTCTACAAGCACTTTACGAACCCGATCGAGCAGATTTCACGTGCTGACGTAACCAACGAGGTATCGTATAAAAACGTACCGACAGCTCAGAACTACGGTTTGGAGATTGAAGCACGTTCTTTGGTTTCATCATTGATCAATGCGGATACGAGCTCATTCTTCGAACAACTGACGGTTTACACCAACCTTTCCATCATCCGTTCGATGGTGGATGTTTCAAATGTATTGGGTTCAGCCGATGATACGCGTCCGCTTCAGGGGCAATCGCCTTACGTGTTCAACGCCGGTATTTACTATAACAACGTGCGCCACAACTGGGGCATGACACTGAGTCTCAACAAGGTCGGTCCGCGCATCGCAATCGTAGGTAACATCAACGAGCCGGACCTTTGGGAAAACAGCCGTACGTTCCTTGATTTCCAGGTGAGCAAAACGTTCTGGAAAAACAAGGCCGAATTCAAACTGAACGCTTCCAACCTGCTGGCTCAGAAACAGGAGTTTTACCAAAACACGATTGGCTCGGAAACAACGAGCGGCGTAAGCGGTTTGTTCAACACGATTTTTGTAGGCGATAAGAACAACCGCACCGGGCTTGACAGTGAAAACGATGACGTGGTTTGGTCGACCGTTTTCGGAAGAACCTTCTCGGCTTCACTGAGCATTCGTTTCTAAACATCTACCCAACATAAACCCAATGTTAGTTAGTAGTGCACTTTGCTAACTTTCTGAAAACCATCCTCCGGGGTGGTTTTCGTCTTTTAACCGACTTCATTTCCCCTCTCATTCTCGTCCGCATGGGCAAAAGGAGAACTAAAAAGGTTTTCACAGCATTCACCGCAGGATAAGCTAATTCAAGGAGTTCAAACCTTAACACAACAGATGTATCTCCGTGGGAAAAAATCATCAATTTAACAAACACAGCAGTCTGTGAATCCGTATGTTACCTCAAAATAAACTAAATCGTTTTTATTCATATTGACTTCATACAGATTTCTTTCAACTTTAATTTTAATCTAATTCCAAGGCAAGGTTGCGAACTGACCTTTGTATCACTTAAAAACAAGTTCGAAAATGAAAAAAATCTACACATCGGCTTTATTTGCACTATTGAGTACAGTAGCCGTAAGTCAATCATTCTTTGTCCAAACGGACTACCGCGGGGCATTCGCACCTGCACCAACAGCAATGTGGACAGACAGCTGGGCTAACTGGGATCCGCAAAACACTGCTTACGGTTCTGCTACCGTTAATGTTACTGCGAACATTACCAACAACACGACCTGGACTTCCAACAACGTGTACCTGTTACAGGGACAGATCTATGTGAAAAACGGTGCTACGCTTACTATTGAGCCGGGAACGGTGATTTTGGGTGACAAAGCAACTCCGGGATCAGGCTTGTTCATTACCCAAGGTTCCAAACTGATGGCGGAAGGAACAGCCGCCCAGCCAATTGTATTTACTTCTAACCAGGCTCCGGGCGGACGTGCTGCCGGTGACTGGGGTGGAATCATTTTAATGGGACGTGCCGCCAACAACCAGCCGGGTGGAATTGCCAACATCGAAGGTATCGCGCCGAGCGCCGACACACAATTCGGTGGTGGTGCAAGTCCGGACGATACTGACAACTCAGGGATCCTGAGCTATGTGCGTATCGAGTTCCCGGGATTCGTTTACCAGACTGATAAAGAGATCAACGGTTTGACATTGGGTTCTGTAGGTTCTCAAACGCAGTTGGACCACATCCAGGTTTCATTCAGTAACGACGACGCTTTCGAATGGTTCGGAGGTACCGTGAATGCACACCACCTTGTTTCTTACCGTAACCTTGATGATGATTTCGACACTGACTTCGGTTACAGCGGTAAAGTACAGTTCGGTTTGATCGTTCGTGACCCTAACATTGCTGACAACCCGTCTGTTTCAACATCAGAAGGTTTCGAGTCGGATAACAACGCAACGGGATCAGGTGCCACTCCAATTACAAATGCCATTTTCTCAAACATTACAGCCATCGGTCCATTCCGTGGAAATATCGCTGCTGTAGTTGCAACTGGATACCGTCGTGCATTGCGCATCCGTCGTAACTCTTCAATCAGTGTTTACAACAGTATCTTCATGGATTTCAAAAACGGTTTGTTCCTTGACAATGCCAACCCTGGTGTTGAGGCAAACGCCACAAGTGGTGCATTGCGTTTCAGAAGCAATATCATTGCCGGTAACACACCGGGGAAAGTGACGGAAAGAATCGCTTCCAGTACATTCCCAATAACGACGTTCTTCGCAACCAACAACAACGATTCTATCGCTGCAACAACCGGTATTCTTGTAACTCCTTACGATTACCTGGCGCCGGATTACCGTCCTGCAGGTGCTTCACCGGCATTAAACAACATCGATTTCGCTGATGCGCACATTCTTCCTTATGTATTGACAGCGCCTGCTGTTGGTGCAGCTACACAGTCTTACTGCCAGAACGATGTTGCCACCCAATTGTCGGCTACAGCTACGGCAGGTAACACCCTTAACTGGTATACTGTAGCTCAGGGAGGCGTTGCTTCTGCAACTGCTCCTACTCCTTCTACGGCTACCGCCGGTACATTCAACTTCTACGTAGCGCAAGTGAATGCAGAAGGAAATGAAAGTCCGCGTACAATGATCACCATTACTGTAAACGCTACTCCGGCTGCTCCAACCATTACGGCAAACGGTTCCACTACGTTCTGTACAGGCGGAAGCGTTGATTTGACTTCATCTGCCGCATCTGCTTACGATTGGTCGACCAACGAAACAACGGCTACGATTACGGTTTCAACTTCAGGAAGCTACACCGTAACAATCGAAGATGCCAACGGATGTGAGGCTACTTCAGCGGCGGTTACCGTAAACGTTTCCAATGCTCCGGTTCCAACAGTTGCCATCAATGGTTCTACCGAATTGTGCGAAGGAGAAACCGTTACATTGACTGCTTCAACGGCTGATACCTATTTGTGGTCAAACAACGAAACGACGCAGTCGATCGTAGTAGATGCATCAGGTACTTACCATGTTACAACTACCAACACTGACGCTTGCGACGGTGTGGGACAATCTGCTGACGTCGTGGTCACAGTAAATCCTCAGCCATTTGCTGACGGAGCGATCTCAAGCATCAACGGTTTCGTTGTGAACTTTACCAACGCTTCTACCGATGCTACTTCTTACTCATGGGATTTCGGTGATTTCACCTCTTCTTCTGCTCAGAACCCTACACACGCATTTGCTGCAAGCGGTGCTTACACGGTAACATTGACTGCCATCAACGGCGACTGTGAAGATGATACAACGTTTACAGTGAACATCGTGGTTGGATTGGATGAACTGACAGCTTTGAACAGCGCAGTAATCTACCCGAACCCGGCTTCTGACAACGCTACACTGGCGATCGAACTGACAGAACAAACAGTATTGGATGTAGTAGTCATGAACGCAAGCGGCCAGGTTGTTCAAACAGTAGCTGCAGGTGAATTCGAAGCAGGTAAGCACACCCTTACAATCGATGCAAGCACGTTTGCACAGGGATTGTACTACACTGTCATTCGTTCAAACGAAGCAACACAAACAATCAAATTGAGTGTTGTGAAATAAGGCAAACACTTTCTTGTTAGGTTTAACTCCGCAGCGATGGACATCAGGACATCTGCTGCGGAGTTTTTTTATACCCCATAGTGATGAAAATACGCCATGGGCTTTCTATGCAGAAGTCGTATATTTGATCAGCAGCAGTACTATGAGCGACGATGAACTATTAGACAGCAATCTGAAGCCTAAGGAAACAGCTTGGGTGATCTATCTTGTCGGAACGATGGGGCTGTTGTTTTGCCTCATGGAACTGGCTTCACTTGCTTACCCCTGGTATTTATCAAGGAGTATGGAATTACCACTAGAACCAAGCTATTGGGTGTTTTTTCCGGCGATTATTTCGCTGTGCTGGATTGCCATATTATTCAAGCTGAAAATCGGCTATTACCTTCTGTTTATGGGATTTTTAATCAGGATTGTTGCTTTTTTTGTAGGAGTTCGCTTTTCACCCGGCTATTTTCCGGCAGTTGAAATCGCAGCACTTATATCACTCAACTACCAATTACCCAAAATGAAACGCTTATTTTTGTAGGAAACGAAACAGACATATTATGAACATCATCGCATTTGCAGCCAGTACCAGTAAACACTCTATCAACAAACAATTAGTCGCACATACCTTAACCCATTTTTCCGGACACAGCACTACCCTGCTTGATCTGAACGATTATGAAATGCCGCTTTTTTCGGTTGACCGCGAAAAAGAAGACGGCTATCCTGAAGCAGCACACCGTTTTATCGCTGATCTTGCTCCTGCCGATCTTGTGATTATTTCCATGTCCGAACACAATGGCAATTACACTGCTGCTTTCAAAAACCTCTTCGACTGGACATCGCGGATTGAAGCCAAAATCTTCGAAAACAAGAAGCTTTTTCTCCTGAGTACTTCTCCGGGCGGTTATGGTGGAAAAAACTCCCTGAATGCAGCTATTGCGCGCTTCCCGAAACATGGAGCCGACATCCTGGAGACGTTTTCACTTCCTTCCTTCAACGACAATTTTGACCGTGAAACCGGGATCAAAGACGAAACACTCCGCAACGAACTCTTGGACAAAATCGAATCCGTAAAATCAAAAATTTAATCTTCAAATCCGCAAGGATCGACGCAAGGAGATCTCCTGGAGATCTTTTCAATTTTACATTTTCAATTAAAAATCATGCAATCAAAAGCCACAACAGTAACAGCATACATGGATTCGCTGCCAGAAGACCGAAAAGCAGTGATGCTGCAACTCCGCGATGCCATCAACGGACATCTTCCCGCAGGATTCGAAGAACGCATGGGCTATGGAATGATTGGCTGGGTGATCCCGCACAGTACATATCCGGCCGGGTATCATTGCGACCCGAAACTACCGTTGCCGTTCCTGAACCTGGCTTCTCAGAAGAACTTCATCGCGTTGTACCACATGGGCATTTACAGCAATCCCGAGCTGCTGCAATGGTTTACCGATGAATACCCGAAGCATTGCAAAACCAAGCTGGATATGGGCAAAAGTTGCATCCGTTTCAAGAAGATGAATGATATTCCCGTTGAGCTGATCGCTGAGCTGGTTTCAAAAGTGACGCCTGACATGTGGATCGAATGGTATGAAAAAGCGCTGAAGAGGCAGTAATTCGTGCGTTAGTATCCTTCCGCCTGCGGCAGATAACAAATAGACATGATAATTTTCCACTAATTCATCCGTTCCCGAAGTGATTATTTCAGGTCGAACAGACTGTCTGCTCCCGGCGTTCGTTCTACGCAAAAACCTTCGGCATAATCGGCGCCAATGGCTCTTCCGAGCCCTGACATCCGGCCTCTCAGGAAATCGAAGAACTCTTCGCCCGAAATCGGTGTTTGCGGCTCCGTAGAATTCGGGTCCCAAAACTGGGTTTTATAAGCTTTAATAGCATCAAACTTCCGATCAACGTAAGGCGTTACGTCCACTACAAAATCCGGTTCAATGTGCCTGTCCTGGATATAATGGTACACCACCTGCGGACGATACGCTTCCTGTGGATGTGCTTCCCAGAACGTTTTCACCTTTACCAAACCGGCTAAAAAACAGGCTTCGGAAACCAGCTTGCTTCCTTTTCCATGATCGGGATGGCGGTCGGAAAACGCATTGGCCAATACAATTTTAGGCCGGAAACGGCGAATCTGCTCGATCACCAGGCGCAGGTTTTCTTCCGAATGGGTGAAAAATCCGTCGGGCATTTTGAGGTTCACACGTGTCGTAAGTCCCAGTATTTCTGCGGCGGCGGCAGCTTCTTCATAACGGGTATGGATATCGCCGCGCGAGCCAAGTTCACCCTGCGTCAGGTCGACAATTCCAATGGAATACCCGGCTGCTTTGTGCTTCAGCAATGTACCGGCAGCGGACAACTCCACATCATCTGGATGCGCACCAAAGGCAAGAATGTCAATTGTTTGTGTTTCCATCGTTTAACCAATTTACGATTTCAGGGTCAGTTGGCAAAACGGAAGGTGCTATTGATTTTACCACGTTCCCGTTTTCATCGATAAGAAACTTCTGAAAATTCCAGGTTACTTCCGCGCCGGTTGTTTCCGTCAGCCATTGATAGAGCGGATGGATCTGCTCGCCAACGGTATGGATTTTCTCGGTCAACGGAAACGTAACGCCATACGTACGGGAACAGAAGGTCTGAATTTCTTCTGCTGTGCCGGGTTCCTGTCCGCCGAAATCATTGCACGGAAATCCGACAACAGCCACGTTCTTACCGGCATATTCTTCCGAAAGGTATTCCAGTTCGGTATACTGCGGTGTCAACCCGCATTCGGAGGCCACGTTTACGGCCAACACTTTTTTTCCTTTAAACTGCGACAGATCAAAGGCTTCACCGTTCAATCGCGCGATGGTAAAATCGTAGAATTTCATAACTCAATTCGTTGTCGTTTCTTAAACTGTGCATTTTTGAAGATCGCGAAAATCGTGAACGCCACAAATCCAAGGATCGTCACCACCACCCATGGCGGCAGGCTTACAGAACCATCTCCCTGTGCATACGAGTGTAAGCCCACGAGGATAAAATTCACCCCGAAGAACGTGAACATAATCGCCGAATAGCCCCAAAGGCTCAGCACGTTGAACAGGAATTTCCCACGGAGTGCAGGAATGTAGCGCAAGTGCAGGATGACCGCGTAAACAAGCACCGATACCAGCGCCCAGGTTTCTTTCGGGTCCCAGCCCCAATAACGCCCCCACGATTCATTGGCCCAGATTCCGCCCAGGAATGTTCCGATGGTCAGCATGAACAAACCGATTGTCATGGTCATCTCCGAAACGTACGTAATGATATTGATGTTATCGGTCACCACGGATGCGTTTCGCTGGTTGCGCGTCGTATACAGGATCAGGTTCACAATTCCCAAAATGGCTGCCAAACCAAGGAAACCATAGCTTCCGGTGATCACCGCCACGTGAATCATGAGCCAGTAGCTTTTTAATACAGGCTGCAACGGCGTGATTTCCGGGTCGAGCAGGTTCATTTCCGTCACGAAGATCATGAAGAACGCCAGCAAGGCCGCTGCTGCGAGAATAACCGGGCTGAAGCGCGTAAACAAAAATCCTGCGATCATTGTCATCCAGGCAATAAAGACCACCGCTTCATAACCGTTACTCCACGGTGCATGGCCGCTGATGTACCAACGCATCACCAAACCGGCGCCATGGTACAGGAAAATGATCACCAGCAACCCTACAAAGAACTTACGGGTAAATTTAAACGCCTTGCCCGGGCCTTTTTCCGAACGACGGAAGATGCTGACGAAATAGAAAATCAGCAGGACCATCGCAATGGTAAAGTAGGAATATTCGGCATTCTTAAAGATTCCCATTTTGTTGTAGGAAATCTCGACACTCACGTGTGTTTCACTCGGAAGGATCGAAGCGGGTGCTGTTTCGCGCTGGAACGCTTTCAGATCGCCCAGTAATTTGATGGCTTCGCGGTAGTTTCCGTCACGGCTTCCCTTATCCACCTGTGTCAAATATTTCAGCACCAGGCTGGAATTCACCGTATCTCTCGCCATCAATTCCTGGCTCAGCGGCACATACCAGGTATTTGTTTTATCATTCGCAACCGGGATCACTTTGATGTAATTCCATTGCAGAATTCCCAAAAACACCTGGTGCTTTTCGACAAGTTTGATCAGTTTCTTTTCGGTTTCGCTTCGCTCGGATTCACGCTTGCGCATTGCACTTTCGTAATCCTTGATCCACTTAAACTGGAGGCTTCCATCGGGGAAGCTCTGAGACAATTCAACGAATGATGCATAGGCTTCCAACCCGTATTTGTCGCGCACGGCAGTCGGCACCTGAATCACCTTCTGCTCCATCCAGTAATCCGGATACATGTGCATGCTCATCACAGCCTGCACCGCATTGTAATCTTCGTATTTATTGCTTCGGTACAATTTGCGCAGCAACTGATCGCACACCGTGTGCATCGGCACGATACGACCGTCGAAATCCTGTACAAGCAAGCGTGCCAGCTCGTTACTGTGTTCTTTCGACATAATGCGGAAAATCGGGTTGGCGGGTGGAGCCTGTGCCGGTTGTGCATGTTCGTGATCGTGTTCATGATCGTGCAATGTATCCTGTGCAAACGAAGCGGTGCCTGCCAAGGTAAATAATGCCAGCAGAATCGCCGTTCCTTTGGATTTGTTCATCGTTTTGATCAGTTTATCGATCAGCTCACGGAAACGTCCGGCCGGTGCAACCAGGCTCAGCAGCATACCAATGGCCATCAGCAGGTAGCCCAGATAAGTAACGTTTGTTCCCCAGTAATCGTGGTTGACGCTCAGGCGCGTTCCCTTCTCATCTTCGTCGTAGCCCGACTGGAAAAAGCGGAAGCCGTTGTAATCCAGCACGTGGTTCATGAAAACGCGTTTCTTTTTGCGGTAATTGTTGGCATCATCGATGATTTCCAAATCGCTGGCATACGAAGAAGCCACATTTGACCCGGGATAGCGTTCCATGATAAAATCGTTGCACTTAATACTAAACGGCAGTGTGATCTTTTTGGAACCGTATTCCAGTTGGTAGCGCAAACCGCCCAGGATGAAAAATTCTGCTGTCGGGATCATGCCCATACCGCCTTCCAGCGTCACCACTTTCGATTCTTTTCCATCGGTAACGCGCACGACCAGGTAATCGGAACCGACATCCTTGCGTCCGCTCGGCAATTTCATTTTCTTTGCGTGTTTGATCTCGCCTTTGAACACAAACTGTTCGCCTCCAATGGTATAAAGCGTTGTTGTGAGCAGTGGAATTTCCTGTCCTGCGGCAACTTTCACAATCGCCGAATCGGGAACTTCACCACCGGTTTGACGCACCTGCTGCATCATCGCCATCGGCAGGTATTGCAAGTCAAGGCTCGGGCGCATCATCAGCACGCCGTTCTTTTTGTAGACGTTCACGCCGTTTACTTTCTGCGGACCAAAGGCGATTTGTGTAGCACCCAGGATCAAAACATCGTTTTCGGGAACGTAGTTCGACTTTTTGCCGTCGGTTACGATTTCCAATACGGATTCTTTGAAGGAAGGGTCCTTGACCAGTGAATCAACGTGCTTGGATAAAAAATCGACGTATTCAATGTTGATTTCATTCTTGTGGTTCGGGAAATTCAATGGGATGGAAAAATCATTCCAGTTTACGTCCGACAGGTACAACTGTTTATCATAAGTCAGCTGCAATTTACCATCGTCGATTTTCAGCCACAGATAAGGATCGGCCGAATAAATGGTATTTACGGTGGCGCCTTCGCGGATCAGCATCAAGCCTTCGTAGCCGAACATACGTGTAATTCCCGCGCCGATGATGATGATGATAAACGAAAGGTGGAATGTCAGGATTGCAATTTTCTCACGGCGCCACATTTTGTAACGCACAATATTGGCAATGAGATTCACGCACAAATATCCCAGCAGAATTTCAAACCAGGTGGCATTGTAAACCCAGAATTTGGAGGCCTGTACACCGTGATATGATTCGATAAAGGTTGCGCATCCGATCGCTGCGAAAAACAGGACCATCGCCATTGCCATGGCACGCATAGAAAACAAGGCATTGAGAAATTTTTCCATTGAAAATGGTTTCAAAATTTTGATCACAAAAATACGCAATTGCGGGGTGTTGGGACGCAGGAAATGAAATAAATGTGGTACAAACCGCAGTGCATAAAAAAAGCCCGCGATAAATCGCGGGCCCACAGTATATTCTAAAATTATTACACTAATTCTTCTACCGTTGCAGGCACAAGGATACGGCCACAGTGTTCGCAAACGATTACCTTTTTCTTGGAATCGATGTCCAGCTGACGTTGAGGCGGAATTTTGTTGAAGCAACCTCCGCATGAATCACGGTCAACCGACACAACAGCCAAACCGTTTTTCGCATTGGAACGCAAACGGTCGTAGGCAGCGATCAAACGCTCGTCGATGCTTGCTTTCGCGCTGTTGGACGCTTCCACCAATGCCTGCTCTTCTTTTTGCGTTTCGCCAACGATTTCATTCAATTCGTTTTGCTTTACTTTCAGGTCTTCGCGACGCAGTTCCAAACGCTCTTTCGCTTCGTCGAGAACTTCTTTTTTAGAAGCGATCTTGATTTTAGCTTCCTTGATGCGCTTATCGTGCAATTTGATTTCCAACTCCTGGTATTCGATCTCTTTTGCCAGTGATTCGAATTCACGGTTGTTACGCACGTTATTTTGTTGTTCCTTGAACTTTTGAATCGCGATTTCGGCATCTTTCATCGCACCTTTACGGTCAGAAACTTCCAAATCCAATTCTTTCGCTTCTTCCTGCATTTTCTTGATGCGCGTGTCGAGGCCTTCTATTTCGTCCTCCAGATCCTGTACCTCCAAAGGCAATTCACCGCGTACGGTTCTGATCTTATCGATCTGAGAATCAATTTTTTGCAACGCATACAATGCGTCCAACTTTTCAGCAACTGTTGTTTCTTTTGTACTTGCTTTTGCAGCCATACTATTAGAGATAATTTATCGGATTCGTATTTACGTTCGCTAAACGAACCGCGAAGGTAGTAAATTTTTTCGTGAGTAGTTGCACTAACCAATCAGAAGTGTATTGTTCACTTTCGAAATGGCCGATGTCTGCAATGACAATTTTACCGTCTGCATCAAAAAATTCATGGTATTTGTAATCGGCGGTAATGAACACATCGGCTTTCGCCCCTATTGCATCGGGTAATAAAAACCCACCCGAACCGCCACAGACCGCAATGCGTTGAACGGTTTCCGAAACAGCATTCGTGTAACGAACTACCCCGCATTGGAATGTTTCTTTGACGAATTCCAGGAAATCCATCGTTTTCACAGGTGCTTCCAGGTCGCCTACCATTCCGCTGCCGATGTATTGATTCGTATTCAGCATAGGAATGATATTGTAAGCCACTTCTTCATACGGATGTGCTTTTTTCATGGCCTGTTCAACTGCTTTCAGCCCATGCTGGTTCACTACCACCTCGATGCAGGTTTCCGAAACCGTTACCAGCTTACCGGGCTCACCGATATACGGATCAGCATCGCCGGTCGGACGAAAACGCCCCATTCCTTCCACTGAAAAGCTGCAGTTGTCATAGTCACCAATGCGTCCCGCGCCTGCTTCGGCCATGGCACTGCGCACCGCGTCTTCCGAATCGTGCGGCACAAACACCGCCAACTTAAACAACGTAGCCGCTTTTGGTACTAAAATGCGCTGATTCGTCAGGTTTAACCTGGAAGCTATAATGTGATTGACGCCAAAATACACATTATCGAGGTTGGTATGAATGGCAATCAGTGCAATGTTGTTCCGGATGGCTTTGATGACCGTACGTTCCACATAATTGCTCCCTGTCAGGCGTTTCAGTCCTTTAAATACAATCGGGTGATGCGTCAATACCACATTCGCCCCGGCAGCAATGGCTTCATCGATCACTGCTTCGGTGCAATCGAGCGCGACGACCACGCCCGTCACTTCCTCCGAAGCATCGCCGACCAACAAACCGGAATTGTCGTATGATTCCTGGTAGCTGAATGGAGCAACCTGGTGGAGATAACTGATGATGTGTGCGATTGTTGTCATATCGAGTGGGAATTTTGAATGTTGAATGCTGAATTATGAATTGATTATTGCCAATTATGAAGATGGCTGTGTATAATTTGGCAAAACATATTCATAGAACCAATCAGGAAGAGAACTTACTTTCAGCTCCAATTCTCCTTCCGATAATTCTGCTATCAAGACTAGCCTATCTCCTGAATTATCAAATAAATAAGCTCTGTTTGCTATTTGAAGCGCCGGATATAAATTACCCAAGGTTTTATCAGATATTAAGCAATTTTCAGAAATCGCTTTTTTCAGGATCGATTTGGCTAAATTACTTTGTTCAAATTCATCCAGGTCTGTTTGATTTACAATCAAGCCAATTGCCTTTAAATCGATTAGCCCCGTTTCACGAAGCTGACTTTCCAACAGATCCGCATTTACAAAATAACCCGCATTATAATTCTTTGAAAATTGCTGAAAAAGAGTTGATTTACCAGAACCATTCGGACCGGCAAAAATGCGCATCCGCTTACTTCTTGGCATACAAAATCATTCCTTTTTTCAATTTGGGGCGGGAAGTTTTAGCGACACTTTTAGGTTTTAGCACCTTAATTGTTCCGTCTGGAAGCTCTTCAACAACCTCTCCCTTTCTAAGATACGTAATAGATAAACCTAAGGCTTTTGATGAACGAATAGCGTTTTCAGCTGCCGTTTTGCCAATCCGAATAAGCATTGCCGTATGCTCCTCGTCCCTGTTAAATCCTTTTTTACGACCTCCCGATTTCATTTTTTAAAAGTAGATGAATTAGCACAAAAATACAAGCTTTTACTAAATTCACCCAGCAAATCCTGTCCGAAAAAACGCCCAAACCGACTGTTCAGTAAACGCCTCGGATTTCGGCAACTTTCTGTGCGGCGTTTGCTTAACTTTGCTCTATGAAATGGTCCTTGCTACCCGCCTTTTGTTTTATCTGCCTCCAATTTTGCGCGCAGGAATTCACTACATGGGGAACCGATTTTTGGCTGCCGAATGTAGGCGGTTATCTTTCCGTTGAAACACGACAGGCAGCGGTCATTACGATCGATGACCCAACTCCGGGACCTGTCACCACTATCAGTTACGCCGCGAACACCCTTCAATACATCGACCTCACCAACCAGGGGCCGTACCCGATCATCGATGCCTATTTCAACCAGAATGTACAAGATGCTATTCATATTACGTCGGATGTACCGGTTTATCTTCGTTACGCTTACGGAACGCATGTAGACGGTGGTTTTGTCTCTGTGTATCCAACACCGGTGCTCGGAACGTCTTATACACTTTCCACGCATCATATCGAAGATTATTATGCTACTTATTTTTCGCATAATACGGCTGTTTTCCTGGTTACGGCAACAGAAGACAATACGGTAATCGATCTTTATTTAACGCATATTACGGAAAACGGATTCCCTGTAAACACACCGTTTAGTATCACGCTCGACCAGGGCGAAGTCATTCCCATCCGCTCACCATTCTGCTTCCTGGATGACATACAGGGAAACCCCGGGACAAGTTGTATAACGTCGGCAGGAGATTCCATTACCAATGATTTTTCGGGAAGCACCATCTCTGTTCGGGGCTCTTGCAACCCCATTTCAGTGCAGCTGTATACCGGCGGCTATATTTCGTTCGGCTATACTCCCGGAGGTTGCTGCTCGGAAATGATGTTGCTGAATTATTTACCGGATAATTACTGGGGAACGGAATTTTATGTGGTCCCGGAACAGCACGTGGCGCACGGAAACCTGGTAAAGATTTTCTCAAAATTCGATCACAACACGATTTCAATCAACGGCACGCAGGTAGCAACGCTCAACGCAAATGAAACACTGGACACACTGCTGTTCAATGCTGTTTACATTAATACCGGAAAACAATCATTTATCAGCAAATACCTGCTTTCCACGCAAAGCAACCCGGCCTTCAATCAATTCCAGATTACTGATCCGGAAATAACGTGTATTCTTCCCATTCAATACCAAACGCAAAAGGGCCGGTTTAACTCCTACAGCATGATTTACGACCCGGGAAGCCTTTTCTGGTTGAATGTGATCGCTAAAACGGAAGATATTCCGTTCATTTATTTTGACGGACAGCCGTTGTCTCCGGACGACTTCGCGCTGTTTCAATCCTACGAAGATTACAGCTGGGCTTATATTCCAATAACGGAGGACAACCATGAACTGGAAGGCGACGGCGTTACTTTCCAGGCGATTACTTACGGAAATGTCGTGGCTGGCTCGCGGGTTTCGTACCTGGGAATCGACACCATTGTGTCCGACAGCGATCCATGTGGATTGTACGCTCAAACCCTGATCAACGGCTCGCTTACCTTACATGCACCCGATTCAAGCGAAGCACTTCTGTGGTCGACCGGAGAAACAACCGCCAGCATCACCGTAACCGAAAACGGCGTTTATGAAGTACACGGAACGGACAGCTGCGGCAGGGAAACGTTCAGGCAGTATTTTTACGTAAGTGATGAAACGTGTGCAGTGAATGAGCTTCCGCAGGATAATTCAGCTGCGGTTTGCATGGAACAGATCACATTCCCGAATGTCTTTACTCCTGACGATGACGGGATCAATGAAACGCTCATACCCGACATCCCGGATTGCATTCAGTCTTTTGAATGGACGGTCGTAAACCGTTGGGGCGAGCAGGTATTCTCGACCGACAATGCCACCTTAGGCTGGGACGGAACGGTACACGTCAACCCGGCTTCGGAAGGCGTCTATTTCTGGAAGTTTGAAGGGGAATTTGAGGATGGAATGACGATTGTACGGTCGGGATTTTTGACACTCATCCGGGAATAGATCGTTGTTGAATGTAACGGATTCCGGCAGACGACATAAGTCTGCTCCACCCCTGATTTTCGTCATGTTTTTCGGGTTTTATTCTCCTTAAGTTTGAATGTAGGCAGAGGGCTTACAACAACACTTGAAAAACAAATGATATGAACCAAAAAGAATCGATTTACAAGCAGCACGAAGAAAACACCGAATGGATCAGCAAGTTGAATTTCTACAAGGATGAAATTGAAATCCTGAAAGGACGTTTGGAAGAGATCACCAGCAAAAATAACGCGAAGGAGGTGCTCATGCAAGTAGAATATTTCCAGAATCAATGGATCATTCAACGCAACAACATCGATGAAATAAGTCACCAGGTAAGGGCCAATGAAGCGGCTCTGATCGATGAAATCAACAGCAATCCGGTAGCGGTAGACCGCCGAAAAATGGAGTATCATGCGCAGGAACAGGACCTGGTTGATTCATTCGAGAAAAACTTCAACAACATCCGCAAGGAATTCAATACGTTCTCGGCCAAGTGGATGTGACGCTATAAAGCAATCAATTTTTGGAGGACAGGGAACTATGGTCTTTCAACCCTAGTTCCCTAGTTCCCTGGTTCCTAGTTCCCTATATCCTGTTTCCTGTTTCCTGTTTCCTAAAACACAGTTCCCTCCAAATTGCTATTTTTACCGTCATGCAACACTTGCGACTCCTCTTGTGGCCGCTTTCGGTAGTTTACGGGTTCATCGTAAGTGTCCGTAATTGGTTGTTCGACAGAGGAATCCGGGAATCATACATCATTCCCAATAAATCCATTTGCATCGGGAACATTACTGTTGGCGGAACCGGGAAATCACCGATGACAATTTACATCACCGAGCTGCTGCGCGATTTCAAGCCCGCCATTCTCAGTCGCGGTTATGGTCGTGCTACTAAAGGACCGATCTTAGCCGGAGACTACGAAACCGCGGCTACCATCGGCGATGAACCCTATATGTACCGGCAACGTTTCGGAAGCGAAGTGCCGGTCGTGGTGGCAGAAGAGCGTAAATTGGGGGTTGAACTCCTGAATCGGTCGTTTCCAGATTCAACTATTATTCTCGACGATGCTTTTCAGCACCGGAAAGTCACCGCAGGCTTCAACCTGGTACTCATGACCTTCGACCGGCCGATCTTTAAGGATCATCCGTTCCCGGCCGGAAACCTGCGAGAACCAAGACGCGGTCTGAAGCGCGCTGACCTTGTGGTCGTAACCAAATGCCCGGATCGTGTTGACGAAGCAACCAAAGCGCATTTTGCCCGAAAACTCTCCTTTCCGGCGGAAAAAGTATTTTTCACCAGGGTCGTTTACGGCGAATTAAAGCCTGTTTTTTCAGCCGTATGGGAAGAACCCGAAATCGTTTTGCTCGTGACAGGCATTGCCAATCCGCAGCCACTGAAACAGCACCTCGAAAAGCGTTACACGGTAGAATTGATGGCGTTTCCTGACCACCACGCCTTTACGGCAAAAGACCTGCAAAGTATTCACCAAAAAGTTGCTACTTTTGCAAGCCGTCGATTGGCCCTTGTGACAACGGAAAAAGATGCGGTGCGATTGCTTGGTTTAGCTGAAACCGAGTCTATTCAGTCGCTTCCGTGGTTTTACCAACAGATGTCGCTGGAAATTGATCGAAAAGAAGCATTTAATAATTTATTACTGAAATATGTTACTGGAACAAATGAAAGAAGCCGCTGACTTTATCAGCGCAAACACAAATGTAAAACCAACGGTAGGTATCATTCTTGGTACCGGTTTGGGCGGATTGGTAAAGGAGATTGAGATCATCAACGAGATTCCTTATGAGAAAATCCCTCATTTCCCGGTTTCAACGGTTGAGAGCCATTCCGGGAAATTGATTTTCGGGAACCTTGGTGGAAAACAGGTGGTTGCGATGCAGGGGCGCTTTCATTATTATGAAGGCTACAACATGCAGCAGGTGACTTTTCCGGTTCGCGTAATGAAATTACTGGGCATCCAGCAGTTGTTCGTGAGCAATGCTTCGGGTGGTGTGAATCCTGATTTCGTGGTCGGTGAGATCATGATCCTGGACGACCACATCAACCTCTTCCCTGCTCATCCGTTGATTGGTAAGAACATCGATGAACTGGGCCCGCGTTTCCCGGATATGAGCGAGCCGTACGACCATAACATGATCAAAATGGCGAAAGAGATCGCTGCGAAAAACGATATCCGTGTTTCGGTAGGAACGTATGCCGCATTGACCGGCCCGACTTTAGAAACACCGGCAGAATACGGTTATGTGCGCGCAATCGGCGCGGATGCTGTAGGAATGTCGACGATTCCTGAGGTGATCGTGGCACGCCACATGGAAATTCCGTGCTTCGCGATTTCGATCATCACCGATTTGGGCGTTCCGGGCAAAATCCAGAAAGTGAGCCTGCAGGATGTGATCGACGTTGCTAGTCGCCAGGAACCTAAGATGACTTTAATCATGCGCGAGCTGATTTCGAGCATCTGATTTGGATAAAAACACATTGTAAAGCCCCGGAATTTCCGGGGTTTTTCGTTTTAAAGTCATCAGCATCTCTACATTTTTTGAATTGGAATTGAATTCTTTTCTAATTTCAATAAAAAAAAACACCATGAACCTCAAAGACTTTCTCGAGGATTGCAGGAAAGAAAACATCATCGACCAGGCCACAATGGATCGGATGTATGACCATTTTCTGTTGCGTGGCAAACAACAGCCGGTCATTTCCCAACAGTCATCTCAGCCTGCTCAAAACAAGCAAAGCAACGGTTTGATCATCACTGTGAGTATTATTGGAGTGCTGTTGATCGGATTCGGGATCATTTACCTGTTTGCTCACAATTGGGACAATCTTTCCCGTTCCACAAAAACCCTGCTCAGCCTTCTGCCCGTTTTCATTTCCGTTTTGGTGAATGCCTTCACCGTATTAAGACGCAAGGACAATGTTATTTGGCAGGAATCAGCGGCAATCTTCAGTTTTTTGGCCATCGGAAGCATGCTGGCACTGATCCTTCAGGTCTACCAGCTGCCGGGCATTGAAAACTACTTTTTCACCTATTGGTGTCTCCTCTGCTTACCGGTTGTTTACCTGCTCAGGTCCCACTATGCCGTATTTTGCGCCATGGCTCTGATGTTGCTGAACCTCACCAGCAACCCAATGGACCAAAGCGCATTGTATAAAATCCCGTGGTTCGGCAGCCTGGTCATGTTCTCAACATTGATCCCTTATTTCAAGCGTTTGTTTACACTGCGCCAACCCGATTCATTGTACACGGTGCACCAGATCTTTGTGCCTATCGTGGTTTGCCTGAGTGCCATCACAAGCATCGCCGGCCCGCACGCATCTATCTGGCTTATTTTATTTTTGGTACTGGCCAATTTTCATTTGTTCGGATCGAGCGTATTCCTTCGCCGGCAGGACAGGCACCCCACCATCATCAGTATCATCGGTTATGTGGGAATCAGCTTAAGCTTAAGTTACCTCATGTTCCATGATAACTGGGGATTCGAGAAGATCCTGGAAGTTGAAACACACGACTACCGACTCATTTTCATCCCATTACTCTTTGTCCTGGGGTTCTTTCAGCTGTTCCGTTATTTTTCCAAAGAGAAAATTTCGACAGACAATCTCTACAAGTGGATCATCCTTTTCCCGGTGCCGTTTATTTTGATGGACTACTGGGGAATAAACGCCCATCCGGCTTACCACGTTACGTTATTGCTTATCAGCTGTTTGGTGGTCCACCTGGCCCAAAACCGAAAAGATCAATGGCAAATTTACCCTGCTTTGGGGATCATCTCCATGATTATCTTAAGCCTGGCTTATGAAGTGAGCAATCCTATGAGCTTTTTCCTGCTCTCCCTGATTCCAAGTATCTACTATTTGGTAACAATCACACTGCAGCAGGAAAAAAATAAACATAGCCTGGGTTCCGATTACATCATTATTCTCTGCTTCCAGTTTTTATTCCTGCTCATTGCCAGCTTCGGAGGATTCTGGATGGCCGTTAAAACCGCTAATCAACCGGCGACACAGTTTCAGCTGATCCTGATTGGCCTGATCTGCCTTGGATTGATCGTGAATACCATAAAGGTCCGCAAGCAGCTGATGGAACATTTGAATGGATTTCCGGCACTTTTCAGCTTGCTGGTCCCGGTTATGATTTGGATTGGGTGCGTTTCATCCGTCGGAATCGAACACGTTTACTCCATTCTGCTGCTGATTCTCGGGATCATCACCCTTGTTTTCAGTGCAAAAAAATCCAACCTGACAGTTGCAAACCTTTCGCTTGGCCTGATCGGACTGGTAATGGTTTGCCGTTTCTTTGACCTGAAAATGTCGCTTACCGTAAAAGGCATTTTATTCATCCTGATCGGAAGCAGTTTCTTTTTCGCGAATTACCTTATTCTAAAAAGCAGAAAGCATGAAAACAACCATTAAAGTGTTGATCGGATTGATCGCAGTATCACTTGTTCAGTTGACTTTTCCGCTCTTTTTTATTGCCGCAAAAGAACAGGTAATCGAAACCGGGAAAGAATACCAGTTCAGCATAGAACCCGTTGATCCATGGGATTTTTTCCAGGGAAGGTATGTGGAGCTGAATATGCGGCCTTTGTCCTGCTCTTTGGAGAATCCGGACGATTTTAAGCGCTACGATATTGTCTATGCCGAATTTGAACAAGACAGCAGCGGTGCCCAAATCACCCGGTTGTCACACGAAAAAACGAAGCATTCCTTAAAGCTGAAATTATACGGAAAACCGCGAAAGAAAATGCGGATCAGGCTTCCGTTTAAACGCTTCTTTCTGGAAGAAAACAAGGCAAAACTGGTCGAATCCAAACTGGCGAGGAACACAACGCGGAATTATGTGCACGTAAAAATACTGGATGGCGATTTTGTGATGACCGACATCAGCTCGAACGGGAAATCACTGATTACAGGAAAACCGGTGGTATTGCCCTGAAAAAATAAGTCGTTCTCCCTGTAAAACCATGGCCCCATCTTCAAATTACCGTATAATGCAAAAAAGAACCGGTTTGAGGCCGGTAATCGGCAAAAAAACTCGAAATTTGTGGCTCAGTTAAAATGCGACATGTCCTTAAGAGATAAATACGAAGTAGTGATCGGGCTTGAAGTCCACGCACAGCTATTGACCAAAACAAAAGCTTATTCTTCCGACATCAATGAATACGGTTCTCACCCGAATACCAACGTAAGCGTGGTAACGCTCGGGCACCCGGGAACGTTACCGGTGATGAACAAAAAAACCATCGAATATGCCGTGAAACTAGGGTTGGCGTGCGGTTCGAACATTGCGAAAGAACAGCATTTCGCCCGCAAGAACTACTTCTACCCCGACCTTCCGAAAGGTTACCAGATTACACAGGACACCACTCCTATCTGTACAGGCGGACAGTTGTATATCAAAGACGAAAACGGCGTTGAAAAGCGCATCGGGCTTACACGCATCCACATGGAAGAAGATGCCGGTAAATCCATTCACGATGTGGATGTATATGACACACTTGTGGATTTGAACCGTGCCGGAACACCGCTATTGGAAATTGTTTCGGAACCGGACCTGCGATCGAGCACCGAAGCCTACAATTACGTGACCGAAGTGCGACGCCTGGTGCGCTACCTGGATATCTGTGACGGAAATATGGAAGAAGGTTCCCTGCGCTGCGATGCCAATATTTCCGTTCGTTTGAAAGGAGCGATGGAATTCGGGACGAAAGTGGAAGTGAAAAACATGAACTCCATGCGCAACGTGCAGCGCGCCATCGATTTTGAGGTCGAACGCCAGATCGCGGCGCTTGAAAACGGCGAAACGATCGTCCAGGAAACCCGTAGCTTTGATGCATTGAAAGGCACTACGCTTTCCATGCGCTCGAAAGAAGCAGCGAATGATTATCGTTATTTCCCGGAGCCGGATTTGCAGCCAATTGTGGTAGATGAAGTGTACGTAGCGCAGCAAAAAGCGCTGATGCCGGCACTGCCACGCGAGTTGTTTGAAAAATATACCCGCCAGCTGCACCTATCGGAATACGATGCCGGAATCCTGACCGATTCAAAAGCCATCGCCCTCTATTTTGAAGGTGTGATCGTGGCAACCAGCAATTACAAATCAGCGGCCAACTGGGTCATGGGCGATGTAAAATCGTACCTGAACCAAAACGGGCTGGAAATGGAGCAATTCCCGGTTCCGGCAGCACAGATCGGTGCGTTGGTCAACCTCATCGACAGCGGAAAAGTATCCCATTCGGCAGCTTCGCAGAAATTATTCCCTGCGTTGATCGAACAACCCGACGCGGATGTTTCGAAACTGGCCGAATCACTGAACCTGATCCAGGAATCGGATACCGACAGCCTGAAACAGTTCATTCTGACTGTTTTCGAGCAACATCCCGACGAAGTTGCACGTTTTAAAGGTGGTGAAAATCAATTAACCGGATTTTTTATGGGACAATTGATGCGCGTTTCGGGTGGAAAAGCCGATCCGAAAGTTGCCAACCAGTTGTTGCGTCAATTAATACAAGAAATATAACATGGTAAAGTACTGCGCCTTTTTGTTACTGTTACTGGGACTAACTGCCTGCGGGTCTTCTGAAACCGAGAGCTCCGAAGAAACGCTGGAAAACAATTTTCACCTCGAAGGCACCATTACCGGGGCTTCTCTGCAAAAAGTGAAGATCGAAGCCTCGTCGCCCAACGGAACAATCGCCGTAGCGGAAACCATGACCAATTCCGATGGGAAATACGTCCTCGACGGCAACATTCCCGGCTTGGGTGTTTATTCCATGACCATTGGCAACGATCCTGCAAATGCAATTGTATTGCCACTGGATATCAACGACAGGGCGGTGATCAGTGGTTCGTTGAAAGATTTTGCCGTTTCCCCGAAAATGAGCGGTGCCAAATGGGCCAAACCGCTAATGAAGTACATGAAGCTCTTCAAAGAGTTTTCAGAAGCACAAATGGAGCAACTGCCGAAAATCGAAGACGACGAAGAACGCATTGCCAAATACCTGGAACTGCGTAAACCATTGGACGCTTTCCTGAAAAAACAGGTTACGGCAGATCCGGGAAACAGCGTGAACCTCATTCTGGCCAGCCTGCTCGTACCCACACAGGAGCTGGGCATCCAGCATTGGGACCCGGAGAACCTGGACGTGCTGAAAAAAATGGAAAGTGCTTACCTGAAAGAACACAGCGACTCGCCATTTACAGCTACATTGACCCAGCAACTGGCGCAGATTGAAGCGCAATACAATAATTACGAACAATTTAACTCGGGAACGCTCGCAGCACCTGAAATCGCGATGAAAAACCCGAAAGGCACCGAACTGCGTTTGTCTTCCCTGAAAGGAAAAGTGGTCCTGATCGATTTCTGGGCATCCTGGTGCGGGCCTTGCCGAAAGGAAAACCCGAACGTCGTGAAGTTGTACAAAAAGTATAAATCCAAAGGATTTGAAGTGTTTTCCGTTTCGCTGGACCAGGACGCAAATGCCTGGAACAAAGCGATCACCCAGGACGGGCTCATCTGGCCGAATCACGTCAGCGACCTGTTGGGGTGGCAAACGCCGATGACACAATTGTATGGCTTCAACGCCATTCCTTATACGGTTTTGGTCAACGAAGAAGGCAATATCGTTGGCGTGAACCTACGGGGCGAAGAATTGGAACAAAAATTGAAAGAAGTTCTCAACTAAAAACGAACGAGTATGAAATTGACAACATTTGTAGTGACGCTTTTTGCCTGCTGGGGAGTTCTGGCACAGAAACCCATCACGGTGGAAATATCAGGCAATGTCTTCAATACCAACAAAGCGGATTCGGTGTTTATTGGTCAGTCGCTGACACAAGGCGGTTACAAGAACTTTTTTGGAACGAAGATCGACAAAAAAGGCAATTATGTACTGAAAGGAACTTTGCCATCGAAAGACTACTATGTGTTTCGGGTTGGCACACAGCATATCAACATCATTTTGCGCGACAGCTCCAAACTTAAGATCAATGCCGACGGAAAAAACCTGGCAGCATTCAATAACATCATGGGATCCGATGAATCGGTGGCGCTGAATGAGTTTGTTACACAAATGACGCTTTACAATGCACAGCGGGATTCGGCAGCTGCTTACCTGAAACGCTACCCCGATCAGGAGGTGTCTATCAACCAATCTCTGCAGCAGGAATACATGAAGTTTACTTCCTTCCGACAGCGTTTTATTGCACAAAATCCTAATTCTCCGGCACTTTTGCCAGCGGTGAGCACCTTTGACTTAGACAAGGAGTTTGCAACCTACGAATCGGTGGTAAAACAACTTAACCTCGTATTCAAAGGCTGCCCCACGATTGATGCAACGTATGCGCAATACTTACAGTTGAAAAAACAAAAAGACGCCAGCGCCTTGCTGGCTTCCGGAAAACCGGCTCCGAATTTTACCCAGAACGACGTCAACGATAAACCGGTTTCATTATCCGATCTGAAAGGTAAAGTTGTTTTAATCGATTTCTGGGCATCCTGGTGCGGTCCTTGCCGAAAAGAAAACCCGAACGTGGTTAAACTTTATAACAAATACAAAGATGCCGGTTTCACGGTATTGAGTGTTTCGCTTGATGATAACAAAGCCAACTGGCTTGCAGCGATTGAAAAAGACAAACTGGTTTGGCCTTATCACGTTTCCGACCTCAAAAAATGGGCAAATGAAGTGGCGCGTATTTACCAGGTAAGCGGCATTCCGTTTACCGTGCTTGTAGACAAGGAAGGTAACATCATTGATACCAAATTGCGCGGAATCGAGCTCGAACAGGCGTTGAAAACCATTTTCGGATTCTAAGCCCAACCTGATGACGCTCCCTGAAGGAAAAAAAATATACTTCGCATCTGATTTTCACCTGGGTGTTCCCAACGCTGAGAGCAGTTTGGAGCGTGAAAAAAGAGTGGTACGCTGGCTCTCGTCTATTGAAAACGATGCACACGAGATTTTCCTTGTCGGCGACCTGTTTGACTTCTGGTTCGAATACAAAAATGCCATACCGAAAGGTTTTGTGCGCCTGCAGGGTAAAATTGCCGGGCTGACCGACCGTGGGATTCCCGTTCACTTTTTTACTGGTAACCATGACATGTGGATGTTTGATTATTTCCCCAAAGAACTGGGCGTTACTGTCAACCGGTCCAACATCGAACGCGAATGGAACGGCAAAATGTTTTTCATCGGTCACGGCGACGGATTGGGCCCTGGCGACAGGTGGTACAAATTCATGAAGCGCTGTTTTGAGGCCCGCTGGACACGCTGGTGCTTTGCCCGTCTCCATCCTAACTTCGGGATTGGAATGGCTAACTTCTGGTCGCGCAAAAGCCGCGCTGCGACCGGTGATAGCGACAGCAAATTCCTGGGCGAGGAAAACGAATGGCTTGTTATCTATTCCAAGGAACAATTACAGGAAAAACACCGCGATTACTTTATTTTCGGCCACCGCCACCTGCCGATGGACATTCGCCTGAACGAGCGTTCGCGCTACATCAACCTTGGTGAATGGCTCCACTACAACACTTACGCGGTATTCGATGGACAAGAACTGAGACTGGAAAAATTTGACAATTGATCAGTCGTGTTTCCGATTGGTTAATTTAACCAAAAATTGATCATTTGTATGATATTTTTTGGCACCTTAACAGGTGAAAACACACAATTACTGCGCTATGGAAAGTTATGCCACATTGACAGAAGCCATGGATGCTTTGCGCAAGCAGGGCTATACCGAAGATTTTAACCTCAGTACCGAATGCATTCGTTATGGCGAAAATAAGCTGGAGCTTTGTCCAAATGATTTCCAGGTAGATAAGTTCTTCCGGTTTGAAGGACACTCCAACCCGGATGATTCGGAAATTTTATACGCCATTGCTTCAAACGACCGGCAGATAAAAGGCGTTTTGGTAAACAGCTATGGCATTTACAGTGATCCTGTAGCCGACGAATTAATGAAAAAACTAGAGATCCATTCTTAGTCATCAGTTTATGGAAATACTACACACGGAACAACCGCCGAAAGGCCGTTTTTACATCGAACAGGAAGGCAGGCGCGTTGCTATGATGACGTATGTCTGGAGTGGTAACGATCGCATCATTATTGATCATACAGAAGTAGACCCGGTATTGCGCGGAAAAAACGCCGGAAAGCAATTGGTAGCAAAAGCAGTTGAATTCGCACGGGAACGGGGAATTAAGATCGTTCCGCTTTGTCCGTTTGCGAAGAGTGTTTTTGACAAGGTACCGGAGTACCAGGATGTTTTGTAATTGAATGATAAATGGCGAAATTATCAATTATCAAGTTGGTTGCTTGATAATTGATAATTCTTTCATTCATAATTACGTTTAATCTGCGTTCACCTGCTTCAGGTACTCCTCATTTTGAGGCTCGCCCCAGTAAGGGACCATGACCGTGCGTTCTGTCATCAAGGCATATTTTTCCTTCGCTTTTTCGAAGTACGGTTTTGCCTTTTTAGCGCCACCGCCAAACATTTTCGGCGTGTAGAAAACTGAAACTGCTTTCAGGTAATAGATCTGCGGGTTGTTTTCGTTAAGCTCTTTTGCTTTTTTCAGGTTTTCCTCGAAAATCGGCCCGTATTCCTGCCAGCGGTGTTCACCGTCAACGGCCATGCGCGCATTGGCAACCAGTGCTTTCAACACATATACATGATCATTTTCGGTCCCCAGCCCTGTGATCTTATCCAAATATGCATCGGCTTCATCCACATACAGGTCCTTTTTTGCAACGTCGGGCTCAAAGTAAGAGAGGATCGCTTTCGTGTAAGCACCATAGTATTGCGCCAGCCATTCACCCTGGTATTTGTTGGCGATCAAATCGAATTTGGCGGAAGCGGTCATCAAACCCGGCATTCCTTTCGCCGTATCCACGATCGCAACTGCCTCCTTGAGGTTGTCTTCCATAGTAGGCTCCTGTGCACGTACCGCGGTAACGCTTAGCACAAGTAAAGCAAATGATGTAATAATTGTTTTCATCGGTTTATTATTGGTTAAAATTATAGTTCGTCTTTATTAAACTCTGTCAGCGAGAAGTTCACGCCCAGGAAAACAGATCGGTACATCGGCGGAAGTATCGGGAAACGCTGTGTTCCGTCGGCACTGTAGCGATAGCCCAGTACGTTTTTCTGGTTGGTCACGTTGTCGAGGCTCAGGTAAAAGACCGTGAACATCCTGCGAATTGTTGTCAAATAACTGATTGTGACCGAAAAGTTATGAAAATCAGGCGACTTTTCGCTCAAAAACGCTGTCGAATTCGGGTTGTAGAACGGTCGGCCACTTGCGTAGTTGTAGCTGGCGGAAATATTGGTCTGCCATTTCATGATGAAGTACTTGGCGATCACATTCAGGTTGTGGTCCGAAACATAATCAGGCGTCACTTTGTCAAGATAGTTCTGGTACAAACGCTTGGTATCGACATAGCTGTATGAGATCCAGTAATCGAAGTTTTTGATCGACTTGCGGTCGCGCCAGAAGAAGTCGATTCCCTGTGCATATCCCGATCCGGAATTATCGACCATTCCCAGATCAAAACGGAATTGATTCGGCGTGTAAGCCGTTCCGTTTTCGCGCACCAGCTGATCATAGCTTTTGTAATAAGCCTCCACGCGCAGTGTACGGTCTTTTTTCATCCACTGGTAATTGAGCATGTAATGGATCGATTGCTGGAAATCCGGGCGGTATCCCTGCATCAGGTAATTAATCGGTGCTGTTTGGTAAAACACACCCGTTGCAGCCGAAACCTGGCTTGCTTCACCTGTTCTGAAAGCAAATGCCGCACGCGGAACAATATTCCCTTTAGCAAGCAATTGTGAATATTCGCCACGCACGCCCGGTTTGATCGCAAACCACAGTATCGGTTTCCATTCGGCCTCCACGTAACCGGCGCTCAGCAATTCGTCAAACTGCCCGATCAGTGTATCAAAACGCTGTGTATAATCAAAGCGCTGCACATCCGACCCTACAAGCAGGTTGAATTTGCGCTCTTTGGTTTCCCACCACAACTCTACCCTTCCCTGCAAACGGCCATCGTTGCGGTAAACAGGCGCAGCTCCCCAGGAAATCTTATCGGCGTTGTTGCTGAACGAAAAGGCTGAAAACAGTTTTGTGTGTTCGTTGATGAAGTATTTGTAAGACGTGGTCAACAAGGTGTTTTCGTTTCGGATGCCGAAGTCGAACGTCGCACCGGCCGTAGACGGGTCCGGAATGGTAATTCCCGACTTGTTGAACGAATGTGTGAGGTTCATTTTGAAAATTCCATTGTTCTCCGTTCGGGAAACAAAACGTGTTGAAATACCACCACCCTGCGGCACATCGTAGAAATCCACATTGGCATCGGCCACGAGCAGGTACGGAGCGATATTCGTATAGTTGGCAGCGTATTCCACGGCATTTTTCCCCATTAATTTTGAACCGGAGATGTACGCACCGGCAAAATGCGCGCCAATATTCATGTTGTTCTTTTCCGGAAGGTCGGTTGTTTGTAAATCAAGTACAGCCGAAAGCGCCTGCCCGTAACGAACGGTATATCCTCCACTGCTGAATGCCGTTCCTTTAAACGCAAACGGGTTTAACCGACTGCGCTGGGCCACTCCCGGTACGGAGCTGTTGAAGGCGTTTTGAGTCACCGTACCATCAACGATGACGCTGCTTTCATTCACATCCCCACCACGTACCATGAGTCCTGTCTGGTCGCCACCATTGCGCTGCACGCCCGGCAGGGTCTGGATAGCACCAATGACATCTGCCTGTGCGCCGGCTGTTGTGACGATGTCCAACGGTTTCAAAACAGCAACCGAGCGGTCGTTATTCGCTTCGATCGTTCCGGCAGTAATTGTTACTTCTTCGAGGTGTTTGGCCGATTCCTGCAACTGAACGGTAACCGTGTATACCGAATCTGTGAGGTTCAGCGACTGCGTTGACTTATTGAATCCTATCAGGTTCACGACCAATGTTTGCGGTCCTTTCAGATTGGTGGTAAAACTGAACTTACCATCGACGCCCGTTGTTGTTCCATCCACCGTATTTTGAATAAAAACGCTTGCAAAACCAACCGGTTCTCCTTTTTGGTTTTTTACTTCGCCTTTGATGGTGCTTTGCGCAAATGATGTTGCAGATACCAACGTCAGCAACAGTAGAGAAATGAATGAGAACAGGGTTTTGGTAACTCGTTTTGTCATTGTTTGCATTTTTACGCTACAAATGTAGATGTAAGATTCCAATTCGAATCATAAAAATCGGCGAATGGTACGTTGTGCACGCATCTGGGACGAATGGTAAACCTGAAAATACGGTCGTTTCGGTTGACAGCCAAGGCAGATTGATCGGTGAATGGTAGCCAAGCAGGTGGTGAACTGTATTTTTAATTGTTCATTTGCCGGTTTTGCGTCAATCTTGTTGTAAATTTGAACAACCATGCAGGATCTACCTCTCTATAAATCAGACGAACAGCGCTTTTACGCGACGCTTACCGAACGTGTGAATGCATATTTCACGGATAAAGGAATTTCCAAATACGCAACCACTGCATGGTATGTTCGCGCAGTGCTCATGGTCAGCTTGTTTTGCGCTACCGTTGTTGCGATTTACCTGCAATGGTTTAACAATTACGTAAACCTGGCGCTCTGTTTCCTGGCGGGATTGCTCATGGCGGGAATCGGGTTGGCAATCAGTCACCAGGCGTCACACAATACGATTTCGGAAAAGCAGTGGGTGAACCGCTTGTGGAGCCTTTCGTTTAATCTCGTTGGCGTAAGCGACTATATCTGGCATATCAAACACGATGTATTTCACCATGCCTACACCAACATTTATGCATACGATGAAGCTTTGAAAGAAGGTGACATACTGCGTTTTTCGACCGATGCACCGCTGAAAAAAATGCACCGCTTCCAGCACGTTTACGCCGTTTTGATCTATGGGGTCTTTACCATTTTCTGGATTTTCATCCTCGATTTTGAAAAACTGTTCCGTTACCGCAGGAACGGGATTGGAAAGGAGAGGCATCATTCACTCGCCGAACACCTTATCTTCTGGACCACCAAGATCTATTACGTTGCGGTATTCGTTTACCTGCCGCTGGTGATTGGTTATGAATGGTGGCAGGTACTGATCGGGCACCTGGTCATGCACGCAGTGGCAGGAACCATCGTAACGCATGCTTTGCAGGTCGAACACCTGAACGAAAAAACGATCATGATCCCTTACCAGCCAAAAGAAAAGCAGGAAATGAGCTGGGCAGAGAACCAACTGGTCGGAACGGCAAATTTCGCCATTAAAAACCCGCTGCTGAATTGGTACATCGCGGGCGTAAACCTGCAAATCGAGCACCATCTGTTCCAGTACATCAATGCAGCGCATTACGAAAACCTCGCTCCGATCGTGCGACAAACAGCGGAAGAGTTCAATTATCCGTATGTGGAGTTTTCAGGAATTGGAGAAGCGGTGAGGTCACATTACAGGTTCCTGAAACGACTTGGGAGAAATTAAACGCATAGTCACTTAGATAACATAGACACATAGTTTTATGTGTTAGATGTACACTTTAAGAACAAGCTTCTGTACAATAATGTACCCTTGTCCTATGTTTTCTTATGTGCTCTATGTGGTAAAATCACACCGGCACTTCAAAAAAAGCTATGTGCCTATGCTCTGAAACTATGTAACTATGTGTTTAAAACTACTCTGTTGTGGTTGGTTCCCCGCCCTCCGGCTTCGGCTCCTCCCCTTTTTTCGGTTTCTTCGGTTTTTTGGCTTTCGGCTTTTTCTCTTTTTTCTTCTTACCGGCAGTTGGAACAGCATCATCTTCAGCACCTGAACCGCCTTCATTACCACCCATCGACTTGATCAGGCGGCCCGATTCGTCCCAAACGTATTCTTCAACCAACACATCTTTCTTGTAAAGTGCCCGTCTTTTCTTTTTCGCATCCGGGAAATACTCTTCAAACCAGCCTTCCTTTACTTCTTTCTGTGGAATGGAAACAACCTGGTGCACCAGCACAACATAGTATTTTTTATCTTTTTCGTACGGTTTGTTCACGCCACGCGCCAGCTTTTCACCTTTAATCAACGGCGTTTGTGACGGATCGGCAGCCTGTGTCTTGGTGACAGTCAATCCTTCGCCTACCTGTTCACGGATTTTTTCTTCTTTCTGGCGCTTGCCCAGCATTTCGTAAACGATTTCCGCCTGCTGCTTTGTCGGAACTTCATACACCTCTATGTCCATGCGTTCTTCGGGCTTTCCTGACGACTTTTTGTAGTTTTCCAGGCTTTGGATCGTTCCGTTGTAATAAAACGTCTTAAACTCGCCGTTTTTCGTGTCCATCGACCAGCTTTCGGTGCGCAGCAAAACACCATCGTCGTAATAATACTTGCTGATGCCGTCGCGTTTCCCCTCCTTGTAGTTGATTTCTTCAATGATTTTTCCTTCGGCATTGTAAATCAGAAAAGGACCTTCCAGCAAACCGTTTACATAGTTACTCTGCTTCGTACGCTTTCCTTTGCTGTCGTAAGTCACTTTCGGTCCCTGCAAAACACCGTTGATGTAATTTTCATACTTTGTGGTATCGCCGGAAGAAGCTTTCGGTTTACGGGAATAGAAAATCTGCGGGCCGTGTTTTTGTCCCACCGAATAGTTCATTTCCCAGGCCACCGTTCCCAATGAATCGTAGAAATAGGTCCATTTCCCGTTTTCAACGCCTTGCACGTGTGTGCGGATCACCATCGGGCAGCCGGAAGCATAATACGTCGTATCGGTTCCGTTGGTCTTTCCGTTCACAAAAGTCACACGACGTTCCAGGATGCCGTTCATGTGACAGGTTTCACATTGTCCCGAAAATGGTTTCTTGGCAGAAGCAGTGATGACCGTATTGGAACCTTCATCGAGTTCCAACTTTTCATTGCAATCCACCACACCGGCCAGTTTACCGCAATCCCATTCCGTAAAACGTTTTCCTTTACGGGCATCGGCGATTTTGTAGCAGCTGTCTTTTTTGATTACCGGAATTCCGCCAGGCTGAGCAAAAACGGGTGCTGCTGCAAAAAGCAACAAAAATGTAAACCATTTCATAAACGTTATTTTTTAATCGTCATCAATTATTGTTCCAGCAACAGCGGAATGCGATCGAGTCCTTCACGCATTTTCAGCGGGATCGGGATGGAGCGCATCACACTGCTGTCGAAGCAAACCAAAACCGAAGTTCCGGTTGTTCGCAAATCTCCGTTTACCCGCACTTCATACGAAAGGGTGAAGCTTTTTTCGCCGATATGTTTCAAAAACACGGTAATTTCTACAGGCTCATGCAAAAAAACGGGCTTCAGGTATTCCAGTTCATTTTTGCGCAATAAAATTCCTTCGCGTTTCCAATCCCAATCTTTGCCAAGAAGCTGACGGAAATAATGGATTCGCGCTTCCTCAAAATAGTTGAGATAAACGGCATTGTTGACATGCTGCATCATATCGCAGTCGGAAAAACGCACTTTGAGTCTTAACGGTTCAATCATGACGGGTTATTATTATTATCGAGTACTGAAAATTCGGAATTATTGGAGATAAATTCGGGAACGATACGTTTCATGGCCTGTACCACTTCCATATTCGGTGTTGCCGACACGTCACGGACAAGCGCCTCGATCTGCTCGATCTGGCCCGCATCGCTTTCGCGAACTTTGGCTTTCAGGATCTTCGGATGATGCGTCGGAAGCGTATTTTCTGCCTCATTGAGCAATTCTTCGTATAGTTTCTCTCCCGGCCTCAATCCTGTAAACTGAATTTCGATGTCTTTGCCCAGCTCCAGACCGCTCAAACGGATCATATTCTTCGCCAGGTCAATTATTTTCACCGATTCGCCCATATCAAACACAAAAATTTCACCGCCATTTCCCATCACGCCTGCTTCGAGCACCAGCTGACAAGCTTCGGGAATGGTCATAAAGAAACGCGTAACCCGTTCATCGGTTACAGTGATGGGGCCGCCCTGCTCTATCTGGCGTTTGAACAGCGGGATTACCGAACCGTTGGAACCCAGCACGTTTCCGAATCGCGTGGTAATGAATTGTGTTTTCCCATGTTGATTGGAATCCTGGGCAATGATTTCGGCGATGCGTTTGGATGCGCCCATCACGTTTGTCGGATTAACTGCTTTATCCGTTGAAATCATTACAAACTTAAACACGCTGTATTGCTGCGCTAAATCAACTAAATGCTTCGTCCCCTTGACATTTGTCAGCACTGCTTCCGACGGATTGTCTTCCATCATCGGTACGTGTTTGTAAGCTGCGGCATGGAACACCCAGGAAGGACGAAACGTTTCAAACAATTTCGTCATCCGCTCCTGGTTACGGATATCGCCGATTACCATTTCAATCGGGCAATCGGGAAACAACTGGCGCATTTCGAACTGCAATTCGTACAAGGGCGATTCTGCCTGGTCTAAAAGAACTAATAACTTAGGTTTGTATTCAGCAATTTGCCGAACCAATCCGCCGCCGATCGAACCTGCAGCGCCGGTGACCAGAACAACCTGTCCGGCTAATTCGGCGGCCAGCTTATCCTGGTTAAGCACAATCGGTTTTCTGCCCAACAGGTCTTCGATGCGCACTTTGCTGATCTGTTTGGTGGAAAACTCACCGTTGATCCAGCTTTTGACGCTTGGTACCTTGCGGATTTCAACGCCTGCTTCCAAACAGGTCCGCACAACATTGCCACGGTTTTCTTCTTCCGGATCCTGGATCGCGATGATTACCTGGTTGATCTTTTCGTCGCGCAACAGTTTCTCCAGAGCCGAAGTATGATACACCGGAATGCCTTCCAAACGTGTTCCAACTATCTTTTTATTATCGTCGATAAAACCGATGATTTTGTAATTCAGGCGAATATCGCGTTCAATTGTCCGTTTAGCTATCAATCCGGAAATACCTGCACCATAGAGCAATATGCGTACATGCTCTTCCTTGTTCTTCACCGATTCCAAATACCAGAGTTTCACAGCAAAACGCGCTACTGTCATCAGGAAAAAGCAAATCAGGTATTCCATGATCAAAACGGAGGACGGAAACAGGAAATAACCGTCATAGAAGAAATAACGGAGGATTCCAAGAACTAAAAATATAGCTGAACTAATGGATACGGCAACAAACAGCCTTCTGAAATCCATGGTTGAAGTATGCCGGACAATTCCCTTGTGAATCTTGAGAAAGTAGAATGTGGCAAAGCGAACCACGAAAAACACGAGAATGGATTTGGAAAGGATTTCCCACTCACTGCCCCACAATTGCTTGTCGGCCTTGAGGTCGAAACGAATCATGTACGCAATAAACAGCGAGACTGCCGACAAACCAAGGTCGAGCAGTATGATAATCCAACGCGGTGTATTGGTTTTAGGGAACATCCTACAAAAATAACGGAATCTGTCAATAATCGACCATGTACACGGGCCGGTCAATACGTTATTTTCTCACAAATTCTGCTAAGTGTATACTAGCTGTGTAATCCTCCGTTGAGCGAAATCGTTTGCCCGGTAACATAATCGGCTGCCGGCAGCAAGAGCCAGTCGATGGTGGCTAAAATCGTATCTACGGAACCAAGGCGCTGTTTGGGGATTTGCAAACGGATTTGTTCCTGCAATTCGGGTGAAACTTCGGTAATCATCCCGGTATCGAAATAACCGAGCGCCAGTGCGTTGACCGTAATTCCGCCGGTGGCTGTTTCTTTGGCGACTGTTTTGGTCAATCCCAGCAAACCGGCTTTACTTGCCGCGTAAGCCGCTGTTCCTGCAACTCCCGTTTGTGCCACGACCGACGAAATGGAAATAATCCGCCCGTATTGCTGTATACGCATGCCCGGCAAAACGGCTTTGGTCAATAAAAACGGAGCTGTCAGGTTGATCGCCATTACATCGTTCCAGTCTTCGTTGGCAAGTTTCCACGACAAACCATTTCGGGAAATCCCGGCATTGTTGATCAGTACATCAATTCTTCCAAAGCGTTTGATTACTTCACTCACCAACTGCGGAATCGCCTCCTGATCGCGTAAATCTGCCTGGAACCATTCATGCTCGCAAGCCACCGAATAGGTTTCATGCTGATAGGCGTGCAGTGCCAAACGCACATTTTTTGTCTCGAAATGCTTTACCATTGCGGTACCCAAACCACCCGTTGCCCCGGTTATCAAAATGACTTGCTGTTCCATTTATCGCGAAGAGATTTTACTGTTTTCCACCACAAAGGTGCATTATTCCAACGAAGATGTTGATAGGATCGGTCTACTGCGCCCCAATTCAGGTTAAAGCGGCGAACTCCGGCTGCGTTGGATCCACCGAAATCAAACACTTTATTTTCCGAAAGTGCTTTTTGGATTGCATGTTCCATCAAACGATACATCCCACCGGAATCTTTTGCTTCGGCGGTTACGGTTCCTTTGAGGTACAATAGCCGATCTTCGAAACCGATGAGCCACAATCCGCCCTGCCATTGATCTTCGTGCCAAAGATTAAGCTGCACCATCCCCTTGTGCTCAAAATCAGTGACCAACCGCTGTAACCTGGAAAGCGAGTGAGTATCTATTCCTGCAACACGCGGCGCCAGTTCGGTTTCCAGCAACTGCATCAACTTTCCGGGGAGCCATTCTTCCGTTATTTGAAAAGCCTGCGCTTTTTTGAGCATTCGCTTTGCCTGCTGATTCGCACTGTAATGGCTTTGTGTCAATTCCTGGTGTACTTTTTCCGTTCCACCGGCCATTTCCCGGCAATTGATATCCGCGACAGGAAACAATTCCTGCATTTTTTTCAGCAATGCTTCATCCGATGGCCGGTTTGCTCCTATCCATTCGGTATAACGGTGAAAAAAAGGCGCATACAGGATTTTTACGCCGCCTTTTACGGCAAACGGACACGCTATTCCACCCGAACGATCATCGGTAAAGAGAACGGCCCAATTGTCGGCAGTGGCGTCGAGGTATGTCGAAAGTGAAAAAACGGTGCCGCCACTTGTACGCACAAGCTCGTCCCATTCCGTTTTGTTTACCGCATCCGCCGAGATCAATTGCATAACAGATCGGAAAACGTTGAAAACGTGTACTTATTTCGTGTTGTCTCCAGGAAACGCTCCAGTTGTTCCAATGCGTAAACGGTCAATCCTTTCGGATGGCCGATCACCACAAAATGCTCCACACCCCGCAATTGATAAGCTGTGGCTTGTCGGTTCAGCATTCCGGCGTAATAACCATCGGTACTTACGTGGTTCCAGGTAGCGCTGGTTAACACCGATTTTTTCCGTCCGGGCTGTGCCAAAAAGCTGCCATCGCCGATCATTTTGTGTTTCGCAGGCTGCAAGCGTCCCAGGATATACAATTTCCAGTAAAACACCGGCGAATACTTCCACGAAGCGATCGGGTATTCGGTGAATTTCCCATTCGGTTCGGCCACACAGACATCCGTTTCAAAACGATAAGCTTGAGAATACACCGGAACGGAGGTAAAATCAAAATCATAGTGCGGCGACTGGAATTTCCCGCCAGGGAAAACACTGCTATCGATACGTAAATTCAGCTCGGAAAACACCTTGTGTAAACGCAAAAACGGCTGAATACACCATCCTCCCGCCCTGTAGGAATGAATCGGTTGATTGGTCAACTGTCGCAGGTATAGATAGTAACGCTTTACGATCTGCTCGATTTCAGCGTCGGAAAAATCGTCGAGCTTGTAGCAATTATCGGTAACAATTTGCCATTTCTGTCCGTCATACGACGATTTTTCCCAATGCGGATGAATGTGCAGCTGAACGGAACAACCCAACGAGATCATTTCGTCCACCTGGTTTTTCACTTTCACCAAATCTGCCTGTAATTTCGGATGATCGGGAGCATACTCCTCCAGTTTAAGCAGGTAGCCAACGTCCACAAAAAAGGTCATTCCTACGTTATAGGTTTTTCCCAGCCGCAACAAAGCGTTTGTCGGTTCGATCATGCATTTTTCGACCGAACCGGTATCGGTGCCGAAAAACAACTCATAGTCAAACGTAAACAAAACATGCATAATGCGAAGGTAGTTTTATATTTGTGTCATGCAGGAAATCGAACGAAAATTTCTGGTCAATGATCGGATCCGGGATGTATTGAAAATACACACGCCACTTGCCATTTGCCAGGGTTACATTTACGATGGGGCTGATGGAAAAACGGTCCGCGTTCGCACAAAAGGAACCAAAGGTTACCTGACGATCAAAGGAAAAAGCGCGGGCATTACGCGAACAGAATTCGAGTATGAAATTCCTCATGAAGAGGCCGTGATCTTACTGGAACAATTCTGTGAGAAAACCCTCATCAAAGACCGCTATGCCATTCATTTTGGCGGAATGACCTGGGATGTGGATGTATTTCACGGCAAACTTGAGGGACTGATCGTGGCAGAAATCGAGCTGGAACACGAAGCACAATCGTTCGAACGTCCGGAATGGCTGTCGACAGAAGTGAGTGACGATGAACGGTATTACAACGTCAACCTGATCAACGGTTCTTTAAGCCGCTGAATCGGAATTTTCGGGTGAAGGATTTTCAACAATCAGCGTTTCCGTTGTCAGCGGTTCGTCTCGCAAAGCATTCACTTCCGCTGTAATTGAATCGGTTTTTGCAAAAATTCCCGGAAGAACGATCCGTGTGAGCAGATAGCCGTTGAGAAACCCGCAAACGGTATAAAAGACGATCAGCGAGGAAATAAACATCGCTTCATGGCCCATCAGGTTCATTTCCTTTGCCATGCTTTGAGAAATATCTCCGATTTTGTTGGAAATAGCATCCATTTGCGTAAGCCCGACACCCAAAAGGATTTTGGTCAGCCAATCTGAAATTTGCTCCAGGTTGGTATTGGCCCGATAAACCTGTTTTCCGTTATCATTCATCCTGACCTCTGACGTTTTCGGAATGGCGAATAAGAAGCCGAGCAATGCTCCAAGCAAAAAGGTCGCTCCGGCGGTAAGCACAAATAACCCGAATGCGTGTGCTATATGTCCGAAAAATTGTGCTGTGCACGAATAAAACCCAATACAGATGAGACCAAAAACAGGAACTCCGAGAGACAGTGCGTAGGCGTTTTTCTTGTTTATTTTCATGAATAATGCATTAAGCCGACCACAAGATACATCTTTTTATAATTAGGCTTACTGCTTTGACTTATCTTTTCGAAAAACCGGAAATCCGCTAAAAATTAAACACTTATAGGGAATTAGGGAACTAGGGATCCTGAACATCCTAGCTCCCTAGTTCCCTAATTCCTAGTTCCCTCAATTTCTGATTAATCAGCTATCAAATCTGTTTTTTGTGTATCGAATACAGTACCGCCGATGCGAACGGTAAACCACGCCAGGAACAATTCCAGGGAAGGTTTGGGCCAATGTGCTTCATCATCCGTTACAGCAGCACACTCATTTTGGAAAATCTTCTTGAAATGTTGTTCAATGACCGGCTCGATCTCGAAAAAATCTTCGTCGATCAGGTAAACCGTTCCTTCGATGTCGTCGTCTTCGTTGAAATCGAAATCTTCGTCGAGTTCTTTTGCCCAGTCGCAAAACGGTTGAAGCGGTTCAACCAAAATATAGCCTCTGTTAACTGTTTTCATCTGTTTTTACGATTGGTTTTTCTTCGCCTTTATCAATGCGTTTCCATGTTGTTTTGCCCGATTTCGGGATATTGACCAGGTACAGCCAATTCTCTTTTTTCGGGTCTTTATTGAGAATTTCGCGCACCAGTTTTTCATCGATCGCCTTATTTCCTTCGATTATTACCATTTCTTTACTTCCCACCAGCCACAAGGCAGTACGTTTGGGAATGCGGATATTTGCCCCTACGGTATACGATTTGCATTTGGGACCGAAACAATCAATCCAATTGAAAAAGGCATTTTTAGTGCGCAGGCTGTCTTTAAACTGGTAGCGCAACAGAACCAAACTGTCTTTCGCGCCAATCGTCATCCACTTTTCCTGGGCATTGGGCCCAAAACGGTCGGGAAACAACAAAGTGTCCCATTTCACCCAGCGAGAATCCAGCATCATGGTATCGACAATGGACAAAAACAGGCTTTTTTCCGGGCGTTCATTCACCACAGAAGAATCAATCGCTTTATCGGATTGGTTATCGTCATACTTTTCGGAACCGGGAGCCAGCTGATCGTAGCCAACTGTTTCTGACGCCTCATTGGTACAGGCAACCGCCAGAAGGAATAAACAAGGAAGAACATATTTCCACATGAACCAAAGGTACAAAAACTACGATTCGGAAGGCAGGTTTCTTACCGATTTTAGGGTAAAACCAACCCCGAGCTGAACCTTGATCGCTCCGCCGGGAATCTTATACACGTAATTAACCGGAGCATATCCTGTTTTCAGCCGCAATTTCCAGAACACCTGCACAGCGTTACTCTGAAAATAATGGTTGAAACGCCATTCGGTAGTAACGCCTGCTTCCCAATTGACCGAGACCGGCCCTTTTTCAAAAAGCGAGCCTTCGGGTTCATCTCGGTTGGTGATTCTAAAAGCACTTAGACCTCCGTAAGGAGTTACGGTCCACTTATAACCATTGAGGCATTTAACACCTATTGTCCAGCTTGACAGCTTTAACTGCAATCGGCTGCTATCCGAGAACTTAAAATCTCCTGACGTAAACGCCACATCTGATTTGGCAAAACTGCGCAAGGCATAATAATCAAACTGGATACGGTTATAACTCACACCTGCTCCAAAACTAAACCCCGGAAGCAGCTGAAAATAATCGGATAAAGTACCATTCAGGGCTGCTGCACCAGCTCCAATATCGACCCCAAACTCCCAATGACCCGGCACCACATCCGATGCAAAATGCCTGGGTGTTGCCTGTAGTGCACTATCCATCCACAGCCGCCAGTAATTCATTTCCAGTGTATCGAAGCCATCATCTGTAATCTGTCTTAACGCGTCCAACTGCTCATTCACGCGTTTATTGGATAGCGGCACTTCTTCATCCGCGTAAGCAAAGGGCCCATTTAAGCGATCCTGCAGTTTACGCGCTTCGAGTTCATAACAATCGAAAAATAATTGAGCGAGCGGCACATAACGCGGTTTCAAGGAATCGGCCAGGAAGCTTTCATTGCGGAGCCATTGTGCATTGACGGTGTAATAGATGTATTTGGTCTGCCCGGTTTCTTCTTTCGTCAGTTTTACATCCAAAAAAGCAACAAACTGTGCCGATCGGAAACTACCGCCCGGTTGCGGCCATTCGGAAGTCAGCATGGCATTTTCCGACCACTTTACCGTGTCGGGTTGCTGTGCAAAGGTTCGGATACCTGCAAAAGCGATCAACAACAGCAACCAGCGCATACTCAGAGCTTTTTGACGGTCTCCGCCACGTAACCGATCTGTGCGGAATCGATATCCAGGTGGGTCACCATACGGATCATTCCAGGCCCGAAAGACACGGTCTTGATCTGCTGATCGGCCAAGCGCTGGATGTAGGCATCGCGTTGATCCGGTTGTTCGAGCACGATCACCACGATATTCGTTTCAACGGGAATGACGGTTTTCACCCAATTGCATTCCAGCAATGCTTTTTCGAGGATGCGGGCGTGTTCGTGATCCGTTTTCAGGCGTTCGGTATTGTTTTTCAAGGCATACAATCCCGCCGCTGCCAAAAATCCGGCTTGCCGCATGCCGCCGCCGTATACCTTACGCACTCGTCGCGCGCGGTGAATGAACCCGGCATTTCCTAATAAAAGTGAACCGATCGGCGCTCCCAACCCTTTCGACAAACAAATGGAAAGGGAATCAAACGCTGCCGCATAACGTTTCGGATCGATGTTATTCACAGCCAAGGCATTGAACAAACGGGCGCCATCCAGGTGCAGCGGCAGGCTCATTCTTTTTGCCAGTGCTGAAATCCGTTCTATTTCTGCAAAATCATATACAGAACCTCCACCACGGTTGAACGTATCTTCCAGCGAAATTAGCTGTGTTACCGGGAAATGCACATCATCCGGCATGATCCATTGTTCGATATCGCTTGCAGTGATGCGGCCGCGGTTTCCGGTAAGCAAACGTACAGAAGCCCCGGAATTCTTCGCAATACCACCACCTTCATATTTGTAGATATGACTGTCTTCATGACAAATGACCTCGCCACCCGGCTGCACGTGTACATTGATCGCAATTTGGTTCGTTTGCGTACCGGAAGCGCAAAACAATGCCGCTTCCTTGCCGAAATAATCGGCGGCAAACTGCTGTAATTCGTTTACAGTAGGATCTTCCTGGAATACATCATCGCCAAGCCGGGCACTGAACATCGCGTCACGCATGGCAGCAGTAGGTTGAGTAATGGTGTCTGAACGAAGGTCTACAGGAAGTTTCATGAAGGAATTGTTTTGAACAAACATACTAATTATGAATGTTGAATGCAGAATGCCGAATTAAAAAGGTCCCAAAAACAAAAAACCGTCTTCCCGAAGAAAAAGTGTAAACGTTTAAAATTGGCAAATTTTACAATTTTACATTTTTCAAAGAAGTCCGGAAACACTGGCCTGCAGCGCGACTACCTCATTATGTCAGCTAACAAACCTGTCTTGAAAGCAGCTGAACCAAAATCTTTGGAAAACAAAAAACCATCTTCCCGAAGAAAGATGGTCCAATATCTCGAAGAAAGAACTTCCCGATTAACGCTTGTGTCCTGGCTCGTCAGAAACAGTCAATCTCTTACGACCTTTACGGCGACGTGCAGCCAATACTTTGCGACCGTTCTTCGTTGCCATACGGCTACGGAATCCGTGTTTGTTTTTTCTTTTTCTTACGGACGGTTGAAACGTTCTTTTCATGATTCTATATCTTTAAACGAATTTCTATTTCTCAATTGCGGAGTGCAAAGATAGCCACATTTTCTAAATATTCAACAGTTGAGTCAAAATATTACAAAAAAATGCGCGCAAAGCTCCAGCGTCGATTATTTTTGTAGCTCAAATTTACGAAATGTATGTTGCGTCCAAAAAAGGCCAAAAAAGAAAAAGTACAACTTACCCGCGACAGTTACAGAAAGGCACGACGCATCTTCTCTTACCTTAAGCCCTACAGGACCAGTTTTTTCATCGGTTGGATCTTTCTTATTCTATCCACTTCCGCCGGGTTGATTTTCCCGGTATTGCTCGGACAATTACTCGGAACGGGAAGCGGCGTAAAAACCTCCATGTCGGAAGCCATTCAGGCCATCGACTTATCGAATGTAAACACCGTTGCACTGGCGTTGTTCATCCTCTTCGGAGCGCAATCGGTCTTCAGCTATTTCAGGGTGGTTTTGTTTACAAATGTTACCGAGAATGCCTTGCGTGATCTAAGAACGGATGTATTCAACCGACTGCTTCACCTGCCGATGGATTTTTACAACCGGAATACTGTTGGAGAATTGACCAGCCGTTTGTCGGCCGACATCACGCAGATCCAGGAAACACTACGCACGACGATTGCCGAGTTTTTCAGGCAGTTGGTAATGATTGTGGGCGGTATTTTCATTCTTGGGTTCATCTCCTGGAAACTGGCGTTGATCATGTTGGCAACCGTTCCGGTCATTGCATTGATCGCGGTTTTTTTCGGTCGGTTTATCAAACGTTTATCCAAAGAAGCACAGGACCAGACCGCACAATCGAATGCCATTGCCGAAGAAGCTATGATGGGCATCGGGAATATCAAGGCGTTTACGAACGAAACCTTTTTGATCGGGCGTTTCCGAAAAGCAATCGATGAAATTCGCCGGCTGAACATTAAAAGCGGTTTGTGGCGCGGATTGTTCATTTCGTTCATTGTTTTCTGCATGTTCGGCGCCATTGTGTTCATCGTATGGCAAGGCTTGCTGATGACGCAGGGTCCCAAACCCACACTCGTTCAAGGCGATTTGTATTCATTCTTGATGATGACCATGATCATTGCCGCCAGTATCGGTTCACTTCCAGATTTTTACTCCGGTATTCAAAAATCGGTTGGGGCCACGGAAAAACTGATGGACCTCATCGCCGAAACAAGTGAGCAGGAATTGTTTACCGGAAAACAAAAACCGGTTATTAACGGTGCCATTTCTTTCAAAAATGTCTCGTTTTATTACCCTCAGCGCGCCGATATTACCGTACTCAAGAACATTTCATTCGATATCGAATCGAACCAGACGCTGGCATTGGTCGGTACTTCCGGCGGGGGTAAATCAACGATAGCTTCACTGGTATTGAATTATTACCAATTGGCAGAAGGAAGTATTGAATTCAATGGCAACCTCAGCTCGGAAATCGATTTGAAACACCTGCGCGAACACATTGCCGTTGTACCACAAGACGTAATCCTGTTTGCAGGAACGGTACGTGAAAACATCGCTTTTGGCCGGCCGGATGCCACCGACGAAGAGGTCATCGAGGCCGCCAAACAAGCCAACGCACATGAGTTCATTATCGGTTTCCCGGAAGGCTACAGTACGCAGGTCGGTGATCGCGGTATTCAGCTAAGCGGCGGACAGAAACAACGCATTGCTATTGCGCGGGCTATCCTTAAAAACCCAACGATCCTGATCCTCGACGAAGCGACCTCTGCACTCGATTCCGAATCTGAAAAGGTGGTACAGGAAGCACTCGACAAACTGATGCAAGGCCGTACTTCTATTGTGATTGCGCACCGTCTGAGCACCATTCGCAATGCGGATAAAATCCTCGTGATCCAAAACGGAGAAATAGTAGAGCAGGGAACGCACCAGGAACTGATCGGAAAGATTGACGGAGCTTACGCAGGACTGGTAGAGCTTCAGGGCAACCTTGGTTAGAATTGAACATTTTTCACCACAAAGGCACAAAGTTTTTTTGGAAGGATAGACGTGTTAAGTTCACAAAGGGATCTTACTTCTGTATGAATCGTCTTATGTGCTTTATAAAACACTTAGTGTAGATTCTCCTTCAGCCTGTTATTTCTATAAGATTTTTGAAAATAGAAGATCACGAATGTGATCTGGATAATTCCCTTTGTGTTCTTTGTAACACGTCATACAAGTCTTAGCTGCACTAACGTTTGCTTAATCAAAAGCTATGCTTTTTCTTTCTTTGTGCCTTTGTGGTGAAATGACGTCTCGTCCATGAGGAGGATGTGGTTAATGAAATAATCAAATCTTAACATTTCAATCTTGAATTGTTAAACACACTCTCCGTATCTTTGCCGCAACAATTGGAATTGACATCCTTGACGCCGGTTTAAACTGTAAAAACCGTAGCTGAAACCAGTTCTGATTGAGGTTCGTTATTACAACTCGTCATGTGGAAATCCCGCATCGTTTTAGGTATCGCTTCACTGCTTTGCTTATCTTCTCAAGCACAACAACTCATCATCAACGAAGTTTCACAAGGTGCCAACGCCAAGGAATACGTTGAATTTGTGGTGATCGGAAATCCAACCTGCCAGACCCCGGTTCCCTGTATCGATTTACGCGGCGTGATCATCGACGACAATAACGGCTATTTTGCACCGGGCGGCGGAACAGGAATTGCTACCGGCGCCATCCGTTTTGCCAATATCAGTTTCTGGAGCTGCGTTCCGCAGGGAACATACATTGTGGTCTATAACGAAAACGATGTCAACCCGGCGCTTCCACCCGACGACAGCAATCTCAACGACGGAAATTGCCGACTGATCATTCCGGCCAACTCTTCTTTACTGGAAGGAACCAGTACCAGTCCGAATACAAGCGTTTCCACCTACCCTGCTGCCGGCTGGACATTGGGCGGAGGTTCCTGGAACCAGGTTGCTATGAGCAATACCAACGATTCATTCCAGATCCCGAACCTGGGTGTAAACGGTACGCCTTTGCATTCGGTAAGCTGGGGAAACAATACCAGCGGAGCCATTATTTACTTCTCCGGAGCCGCCAGCGGTAAAGTATTTTCGTTTACCAACAATACATCCAACGATTGGAACCTGCAGGCCAACTGGTCGAGCGGAAATGTTGGTTCAGATGAAACTCCGGGCGACCCGAACAACGCGGCCAACGACGCATGGATCGCTTCGATGAACCCGCAATGTGGCATTGCAGCAGGATTACAGGCAACTGTTTCAGCAACCAACGTAACCTGCGGCGGAAACTGCAACGGAACGGCTACCGCACAGGCTAACGGCGGAACGGCTCCTTATACGTATTCGTGGTCGAACGGACAAACAACAGCGACTATTTCCGGATTGTGTGCGGGAACTTACACCGTAACTGTAACCGACGCCGGCGGATGCAGCACAACTGCACAGGGAACCGTACAAACGGCTGCCAATAACCTCCAGGTCAGTTTTACGAACCTCAATGAAAGCTGCGCCGGATCATGCGACGGTTCTTCCACTGCCAGTGCAAGCGGCGGCCAGGCTCCGTATCAGTATGCCTGGTCGAACGGACCGATGACAGCAGTGAACCCGAACTTATGCCCGGGAACATATACGGTCGGCGTGATCGATCAAAATGGCTGTACTGCCACCGGATCGGCAACGATTGCTGCCGGAGCAGCCGTTGGTGATGCTACGATACAGGCAGCAGGACCATTTACAACCACCGATCCGGCCGTTCAATTGCAAGCAGCTACAGCGGGCGGAACATGGCTCACAGCTGATTGCGCCGGTTGCCTGAGTGCCAACGGACTGTTTGATCCGGCCGTTTCAGGAGAAGGAACATTCCAGGTTTGTTATACCGTCGGAAGCGGAAACTGTGCCGCAAATGACTGCATCGACATTACCGTAACCCAAGGCTGTACCCCACAGGAAACCGAAGAGATCATCACTTTCTGCGCCGAAGACTCTGTTCTTGTATTCGGTAATTGGGAAAACACACCGGACACCTATTCCCAAACATTTACGGACGTCAACGGCTGCGACAGTACACATTCTATTGTTTTACTGGTGATTCCTATTTTCAACAACCAGACTGTGAGCGGATTGTGCTACGGCGATTCGGTGCTCGTATTCGGTCAATGGGTAACGGAAGCCGGAGACTATACCCAGCAGCAACAAACTCCCCAAGGCTGTAGTTATACGTTCCACCACATTGTGTATGTTGAAGACCCGATGTATTGCGAAAATGAAGAACTTTCACTCTTTGTTCCGAATGCGTTTACTCCCGATGGCGATTTGGTTAATGACACCTTCAAAGTAGAATTAATTGGGGCTGTTCTAAACGAAGGCTACATCTACAATCGCTGGGGCAACGAGATCAAGCGTTTCGACAACGACAACCGTGAATGGGACGGCACGACCGAAAACGGTGAGCCAGTGCAGGATGGTGTTTATACCTATGTCCTGTTTTACACACCTACAAATAAGATCCGCGAAACGGTGCATGGGTTTGTGACGGTGATCAGGTAGTTTTTTCCGAAATCCTACTGCTGGCAGTATTTGTTTCCTTCATCATTCTCATTTTGTTCCTCATTCTGAAATAGTACAATAGAATGAGAAAGAGAATGGGAATGAAGAGAAAAAACTGGCACTTTGCTTCTTTTTCAAATTGTTTTCACCAGTAATTAACACCCGCTCTTACGCATCAAAATTGTGCTTATTTTGGTCTCAAAAATCGACAAACCATGAATAAGCGTTTGAGCCTGCTTTACTTTATTGTACTACTGATCGCCGGAATTATCGTTGCCTGTTCAGGCGAAGAAACAGAAACAAAACCGGAGACGGCCGATGTGGTTGCCGAACCGGGCGAAGACACCACCACACGCGAGATCGGTTTCTTTGAGCTGAGCGATAAACACCCGTTCAGCAACCAGGTCTTGAACAGCTACAAACTGGCCAAAAAGAAACACAAACGCGTTTCCTATTTCGTCAATACTTACAGGGGTACGTTCTTTTTAAGTCAAAACAGGCAGGAAGTTTACGCTGAAGAGAGCAAAATTTCAACCAAACTGCGCTTTGGATTGCTTGATTCGAAAGGAAATGAATTGCTGCCGCAGGATTATGAGCGCATCGGCAATCCAGGGTTCATCGTGGATGATTACATGGAAATCAAGCAAAACGGCAAGTACGGTTTGTACAATTACGAAAAGAAGCAAATCACCATCAAGCCGGAATACGATGTCATTTACCCGAGCCGGATCATGGAATACATCGCCATCGGTCAAAAAGGGAGCACATTTTATAAACTGTACGCCGACGGCAAGTCAAAGGCATTTGCTGAAGACCAACCGGCACCGAACTATGCCCGTTTGCTGAAAACCTACCGTTACAACCTCGACAGCGAACAATTCGGTATGTGGGTTTCCACCGAACCGTTTGATTATTTCAACGAAGATTATTTCCTTTCGTATGCCTACGCGATGGTCATTTCGCCATCCTACCTTCAACGCCTGAAATTCATACCGGATATATCCTTTACGGGTGGTTTGAAATGGTCGGAATTCGGGCGGGATTCCATCGACGTATCGGTTGTGGATACGCGCAAAAGAAATGAAAATGCCTACTCGATGATCAGCTCGTTTTACACCTACGTGTCGGAAGCGCGTGGTAATGAAATCCAACGCCGATACTTAACAACCTTCGATACCAAAAATACGGTAAAGGCTTCCAAAGAACTCTTTAACTACGACAATTACACGATGATGAACACCTGTGAGAATGGCTTGTCTACTCCGAAAGTGAAGTTCCTCAACGACAGTGTTGTCGAGGTGCGAAATTTTGTGGAGAACGAGATCGGCGGCGTTCCTTATCGCTGGTATACCAAATATGAATATTACAGCATTGCGGCCGACGGAAGTGTCACTTCCCTTGGGAACGGCTTGTTCCCGATGACAGCGGCAATCGTATTGACCAAAGAACATTTCAAAGGCTGTTTTTCACGCGGAATGGATGACGAAGAAGCCATTACCTCGGAAATTTACGACGAAGACATGGCCGGTATTCCAATCAATATTTATACGGATCATCTGACCGCCACAGATTTGGCTTACCTGAAAAACGAAATCTATGCCCGGCATGGCATGAAATTCACCGATCCTGCGTTGACAGCCGTTTTCAAATCGTTCAAATGGTACAAGCCGAAGCGAACAAATGTCAACAGTCTGCTCACCCCGATCGAAAAGAAAAACCTCCAATTGATCCAGCAGCTGGAGAAAGAATTGAAGTCAAACCCGGAAGCTTATATTCATGAAGAACAGCGCTACATGGTTGTTGCCGGTTAAGCTGCTGTTTTTCCTGTTCCTGAATTCCTTCAATGTCTTCATTGCGTTGGTTGGTGTTTCGTACCTGAATCCAGATTTCTCAAGAGGATATCTTCAGGGAAAAGAAACATTGTTCGATTCATACTGGTTCCCGACGGGTTTGGCTGTGCACGCTGCTTCCGCCCCTATTGCTTTATTGCTGATCAGCCTGCTGGTAATCTTCCGGATCGAAAAAATGCCTCGTATTCATCGGTTGCTGGGAAAAACAGGTCTCCTGGTGGTGACGGTACTTGTAGTTCCTTCTGGTTGGATTCTGAGTTATTTTGCCATGGGCGGAACTTTCGGAAAGCTCATCTTTTTTTTACTGGCCGGATACACGGCATTCGCCGCTATGCAGGGCTACTTTGCTATCCGGAAAAAAGATGTTTTCGCGCACAAACACTGGATGCGCGAACTGTTGATGCTGCTGGTTTCGGCGATTATTCTTCGATTGCTGCTCGTACTTTTCTACCAACTTCATTTTATGGGCGATACCGCTTACAATACGGCTGCAATCTTAAGCTGGGTTCCTTCCATCCTGATTTTAAAATGGATACGAAAAACAACAATTCCGAAATAAAAACAACACCCCACGCAACTATTACCTGCTAAAAGACGTATTTTAGTTGCACGAAAGCCAAAATAGTCATATGAAAAACTGCTTTAAAATCCTCCTTGTCGCCCTGAGCGCTACGATGTTTTCACTGAGCGCAAAAGCGACACACATTGTAGGAGGAGAAATCTACTACGATTCCTTAGGTAACAACCAATACAAAATCACGTTCGAGATTTACCGTGACTGCGGTCCGGGAAACTCTGATTTCGACAACCCGCTGCAATACCGTATTTTCTACGGGAACGGCGCGCTTTGGGGTGATTTTTCCGTCGATATTTTCAGTCGTGATATTTTGCCGGTTGTTTATGACGACCCATGCGTAACGCCTCCGGACGATATCTGCATCGAACGTGCGATTTACATTGATACCGTAACACTGCCGTTCGACGTAACAGGCTATTTCATCACTTATCAGCGCTGCTGCTGGGCCAACAACATCGATAACATCACGAACCCGGGAGATAACGGGATTACCCTGACGACCTTCGTTCCGGGAAGTGCGTTGACAGATATTCACAACCAGGGAGCGCGTTTTATCAATTATCCGCCATTGGTTTTGTGCAACAATAACACGCTGACGTTCGACCACTCGGCTTTCGATCCCGACGGCGATTCGCTGGCCTATGAAATTGTTGCGCCTTACGCCGGAGGTAGTTCACTGGATGCCAACCCGGTAGAAACCGCACCACCGTATTCGGATGCAGGCTGGGAGCCGGGTTATTCAGCCCTTGTACCTTTTGGACCCGGGTCGAATATTACGATTGACCCGATGACCGGGATCATGACTTTCTCACCTAACCTCATTGGTACTTACGTGGCCGGAGTAGCGGTAAAAGAATACAAAAACGGTGTATTGATCAATACCAAAACCCGAACATTCGGTTACCGCGTAGTGGCTTGTGAGGTCGAGATCCCTGTGGAAGTAGACGTTACCGGAACCACCAACCTGATTGAAGACTGTGGTTTTGCAGGTTTCATCGTTTCACGGACCGATACCAGTACAACATTGGATGTCCAGGTACTTTTGAGCGGAACCGCGATCAACGGAACCGATTACAGTTATATCCCGGATACATTGACTATTCCTACCGGTGTTTTCTCAGACACCATCGGAATCTCTGCTTTCCTTGATGATTTGATTGAAGGAAATGAAACGGTCGAATTTAACATCATCATTGAGCATCCATGCGACGGAACCTTTGACACGACTTCTATTTCATTGCAAATCATTGATTACATTCCAATGGAAGTCACTTATATTGACTCGGTGAATTTCTGTGCCGACCAGGGAGAAATTGCACAGTTGTGGTGCAATGTGCAAAATGGTAACCCACCGTATAACTATATCTGGGGTCCGGGCTTTTTCCCGAACAACGATACTGTTTTGGTTTATCCGAATATGGTTGGGCCGAACCTCAATCAATTCAACATTATCATATCGGATGCATGTAATAAATCGGTCGATATAACACCGATCAATGTCTACAACCAATGTCCGCTGGTGGTGCCGAATGTCATGACAGCCAACGGTGATGGAACAAACGATGCGCTCATCATTACCAACTGGGAAGACTACGATAAAGTTTCATTGACCGTATTTAACCGCTGGGGACATATCATTTATGAAAACAGCGATTACAAAAACGACTGGACCGGTATTGACCAAAGCGGAAAACAACTTTCGGAAGGTGTTTACTTTTACCTCGTAACACCTACCAGTGAGAAATACGAATACGACGATGTGAAAGACAACTTGTATACTGCTCACGGATTCTTCCACCTGTATACGAAGTAATTTTGTCCGAATCTCCCATAACAGCTTATTTCGCGCAATTGGACCACCCGTTGAAAAACGTGGCGGAACGGTTGCGCGATTTGCTTCTTGCCTCTCACTCTTCTGTCGGCGAGCAGATCAAATGGAATTCTCCTGCATTTTATTACACGGGCGAATTGAAGAATGCCGATCCCAAAACTTATAAAGGTGATTTGGTGGTGTTTCACCTTCGCCGAAAAGAGGAAGTGCTGCTGATCTTTCCCAATGGAGCGAAAATTGTCGACCCAACGGGTTTGCTGGGCGGAAAGTTTACCGACACCCGGAAATCGATTTCCTATAAAAGTCTTGAACAGGTAAATGCCGATGCTAAAAAGCTGGCGACGGTGATGAACTTACTGGTGGAATGGGTGAAAGATAATTGAGCCAAGCCACAATTGAAGAACGCGATAGGCTTATTTTTTGCCACAGATTTCTCAGATTTTCACGGATAATGATTAGATAGCGGAATTCAAAATAGTCCCGTAGGGACGCAATATCGTAGCACGAAATCATTATAAAACCACATTACCCCGTAGGGGTAAGACCATTGTGTAATTGTCCCGACCCTACGGGACGGATGTTATAAATCGTAATTATATGCTACAATATTTCGTCCCTACGGGGGGACGTGTATGAAGAATGATTTAACAGCCAAATTATCTGTGGAAATCTGTCATCAGTGGCCAAATTTACCTGGCTCTTCAGAAGTCAATTAGTGGATCATTTACGCATATTCATAAACGGCACTTCCACCAATCGGTAAATGAGGTACGATAACGCGATCGTGATTCCCCAAAAGATGCAATAATCCCATTGCCAGTGAGCGGTGACTGTCCAAGGTCCCTGGAATTGCCGGTAAATGCCGTTCTTCATGATCATGATCAAAACGACCTTCCAGTTGACGAGGTACATCGAATACGAGATCAGGCTGATGAACGTAATGAAGCGCGTAAACCAGTTGGGGCGGAAAACCAGCGTTGATAAAAACGGCAGCATGATCAATACCGATACAGCTTTCAATACATGCGACCAAACGGCATCGTAGAGTACAAAATCGACCGCATTATCGCGCTTTACGGCATAAAGAATCACCCAGCCGCCAGCAAACAGCAGGAAGCGCACCGGCATTTTCCACAAGCGCCAAACAGCAGGGAAATAATGCATCAGGTACGCGCCTAACACACCAAACATCAGGGCATCCAAACGCGGTAAAATACGGTAAGTGATCAAGCCGTCTCCGAGTTTTTTCAGTTCCTTGAACGAATCAATTGCCGGGTGGTGCACCAGGTGCTGAAAAAGCAAATAACGATACGCAATCGCCGCGGCCGTTACAATCACGATCACTGCGAGCACCATGCGCTTCGGGTTGGTCCTGAACAAGGCCATTCCCCCGAAAATAAGCGACGGTACGATCAGGTAGAACCATTCTTCAACACTCAGGCTCCAGGCTTCACCGTAAAACTCGGGCCGCGGGTGCAGCAGGTTTTGGCAGAAAAAGTAAAACTGGTACCATTCAGCCGGAAAACGATGCGGTTGTACGATCAGTGTATAAATCAAAATACCTGTCAGCACGAAAAAATAAGCAGGAATAGTGCGCAACCAGCGGCGTTTCCAGAAATACACCAGATCGGCCCAGCCGCTTTTGCCTTTTTCGAGCTGACGAATGAGGATTCCACCAATCAGGAAGCCACTGAGTACAAAGAAAATGGAAACACCGTCGAGCATATAACGCTGAATGGCCGGTTTAAGCTCTGCAGGCATCACCACGGTGCTATGTCCCAAAACAACCATCGTGATGGCCACAAAACGCAGAAAATCCAATCCGAAGATCCGGTTCGATGCATTGTGATCCGTTTTAAAGATGTCCCGAAGGCTGTTTTTAAACATGGGCACAAAAGTAGTGATAAGTAGCTCAGTAAAGCCGTTTGAACGGTTATTTCAACCGAATCCCGATGATATTGGGCAATTTCCAGAAATGGTCGTTGGCGTCGGTTTCATAGGTTTCCGAAACGTAGCTGCCCACTTTTTCGATCACGGTACCGTTTATATTTGCGTACAAACTTGTTTCCGGGCCGCCTTCCATGTAGATTGCATTGGTCAGTTTCATCGGAAACAGCTGCAAAATCCGGATCATATCGTTGTGCAGGTAGGGTGAACGGGTAAATACCAAGAACAGGTTTCCTTCGTCATCTTTGGCCGCCACGAGCATACTGCACGATTGCTTGCGTTTTTTCCAGTTCATCGGTTTCCCGGCGCAATCGAGCATACGTAATCCCTGTGCATAGGTCTGGTAATCAGTATTTACGGTTTGCCAGGGTGTGCATTCGAGGTCGATGATATCGTAGGTTTTTCCTTTAACGCTATCAACAGGATGAAACGCCAGCATGGAATTAAATGTCGGATGAATAGCGCCCTGGTTTACGTGCTTGCCGCTTTTCAGGTAGCCGCGACTGACGAGCTTATTCGCCAAATCGTACATTCCGGCATTAAAAACGATGTCCAGCTTAAACGTATCGGCCCATTCCTTTACGGTACGCGCTTTTTTGTCCAGCCCGGAAGCACAGTACAATTCAAACCTGACTTTCTCCGGGTTGATCCGCAGGATCGTCAGTTTGGAATCGTTGATAATTGATTTGAACGGCGCATCGGTTTCACAGAAATCAACTCCTTCTGCCAGCGGTTTCCAGCTGATGACAACGGTGCTGTCTTTCGCGGAAACAGTATCATTAACAACGGGCGCCGGCTGTGCACATGAAGTCATGCTTACAAGTGCCAACATGCCACCCACAATCCATTTGCTACATTTATTCATCCGGCCTAATTTACGCTTTTCAAACGGAAAAAGCCCACACAATTGGCCTTAATAATCCAAACAGTCAGCATATAACCCAATCGTTAACACCATTCTTCCTTTGAATTCAGAATTGTGCCGACCGTCTCTATTCGAGCATTAACTTGTGCCTTTGTATTTCACCCGAAGCCAGTTTTAAAACAACATAATACATCCCGGTGGCCTCTTGCAGTTTTATGTTCACTTTATCTCCGGTAATAGTTGTTTGGCTGTATACAATTCTTCCTGCATTATCTTCTACAAAAAGGTTTGCATTCACCACAAAAAGGCCAAACTCAACCGTAAAGTAGCCGTTAGCCGGATTCGGATAAAGTTTCATAAAATGTTCCGATAACTGGCTCGTTTCCAACCCGCTTATTAAAATACAATCTGAAGTATCAACACAAGAGTTAGCACTTATTTCGACCGCATACAGACCATTCATGGCTGCTGTAAAATCCTGGGCCGTTTCTCCTGCAATCATTGCGTATGCATTGCTGCAATCCAGCCATTGGTATTGTACATTATCTTCATTGGCATGCAAAACCGGACTATTGTCGGTTACCGCATTATTCAACGATACAACTGTTAAATGGATCGTTATCGTACTATCACAGCCTTCCGCATTCGGTACAACGGCCGAATAAGTTCCCGATGAAGTATACACCTGGTTGTCGGGAGCGGTGTAGCTTGAACAGGCTGTTTCCGTAACGGTTGCCGAGCTTGGTTGTAAAACCGTCAGATCGATAGAAATAACACTGTCACAACCATGTGCATTTGGAATAATTGCTATATATGAGCCGGAGGTCGTATACACCTGGTTATCGGGAGCGGTGTAACTTGAACAGACAGAAGGTGCTATAGCAGCATTGCTTGACTGGTTTTGATGGAAATTAATTTTCAGTAATGTATCAGGATTTCCTTGTAATAACTGGTAATAGGTACCACTATTGGAATAAACGATATCATTAAAGGTAAATGGTACATTCCCGCAAACATTCACATCCATTGTTTTTTGTTCGGTCCAGGCCTGTAGTTGTACATTTTCCTGAATGACATGGGTAGCAGTGTTTGTAACGATACCTTGGTTAAAATCAAAATAAATTTCGGCTGTATTATGGATTGTTGTTCCATTTACAAGGCCCTGGTTTTGATTCACGGTAAAGGTAACGAAACCATGACTTGCAGGTTCGTTGATAATGCTGTCGGGCAATGAAATATTAGCAAATGTCCATTCCAATACTCTCGGTCCGTGCATTACAAACGTATACGGGTGACTTGAAACACCTGATTGAACACTGAAAATATCCAGATCCAGATCCAGTGTATCGCGAATGACAACCGTAAATGCCGTATCGATTCCTATATTTTGAAAATTGATTACATAATCGATCGCTCCGTTAGGGGAAATTACATTGTCCACACCAACTCCGGTCGGATAACCGATTTTTTCATTCGGATCGAAAGGCCCGCTAATTACGCGACAGTCTATATCCACGAAGTGGTCTTCATCATCATGAGGCAGTTCATTTACCAAATCAGGTGTCCAGTTGCCAGGGTCTCCACACGCTTCAATGGTTGCATTCGGATTTGAATTTCCGGGATGAAGCGGATGCTGGTCCACTTCGAGCCGCCAGGTCCTGCCATCAGCTGAAAAAGCAATGATATGCGTCTCGCCCCCTTCCAATTGAACAGAGTCCAGAAACAGGTAAGCTCCATCTACATAAATTCTGACTGGAGAAAAACAGGCCATATCTCCTTGTCCCGGGATTCCGTTATTGGTGATCGAAAAATAAATACTATCATTCTGGCACCAGGTTTCAACCGATAAACTGGAATGATCCCACTCCATATTGCATGGATCAAAATCGGGTGGTGTTGGGGCTGGGAGTGTATCATAAGTGCAGCTGTCAATCGGGTAAAGGGTTGCATTAAAACAAACGGTCGTTCCGATAATTGCCTGGCAACTGACGCTTGCATTAAAGTAAATATCCACTTCTTCAGCAGGATCCAATGTTCCGAGGTTTACCTGGTACTCGTTATTCCCTATATACGTATAGGGCATGTTGGCTGACGTAATCGTTATCAAACTATTGATTTCAAGTATCACGTAAGCATTTGTTAACGGACTATTGGCAGATGCCAGGTTTTTGGCCCTTACCAGGATTTGATTATCCGTTGTGCATGGCCTTAATGTTGGTGCAAAAACAGAAACTTCCGGAACATTACAGAGTATTAAACTGGCCAGTCCGATGTTTGAAGGTATGATTGGTGAACCCCAGGGCAAACAGACGGTCTGTATAGGGTTCAAGCAGCTTGACTCCCAATAATTACTGGTATCGGCTGTAATCGTATAATTACCCACAGGCAGGGTATCTGACCGGTAAAATCCTGTTGCGGTTGTTTGGACGATCTGATTACCCGGCTGAATAACAGCCAAACGGTTCGGCAGTCCTGATTCACCGGCATTTTTAATACAATTACCATTCAGGTCATTGAAAATATAGCCTTCAATGAACCCGAATTTAGCTCTTAATCCAAGATTTACGGGTACAATAGTTGAGCCCTCGGGTAGAGGATTAACAGTTAATGGATTCACACAGGTAGCCGACCAATTAGCGTTTGTATCTACGGCTATGGTATAGTTCCCAAGTGCTAATGTATCCGACTTGTAATATCCGGCAGCATTGGTTTGCATTGTTTGATTCCCCGGCTGTATGACAACAGAACGATTCGCCAGAACAGGTTCATTGACATTTTTGACACAATCACCATTCAGGTCGTTGAAAACGATTCCCTCGATAAAACCATAATCTGCAGTCAGACCAAAATCAGGGCCATTTTGCAGTATCGTTGTGTCTTGAATTGTAAAATTCTGGGTAATAAAACAATTGGAGTTATAATTGTTTGGTGGTGTTATGGATATTGAGTAATTCCCTAACGGCAGGGAATCTACAAACCAATTACCAATCGAATTGGTTGTTACCTGAATATTTCCGGGCTGAATCGTGAGGGTTACATTCCCCATTCCGGATTCATTAAAATCTGCAATGCAATTTTGATTCGTATCCCGGAAAACCTTCCCCATAATTCCTGTGAGTGGATTTAGTTTAAAAAAGTACCTGTTAAGTCCCGCCTGTGAGGTATAATTAATGGGATTTTGCTCATCACCCAAATTTGTTTGTCCGGATGTAAAAGCCCCCGTTAAATAAATACTTCCGAGATCATCATTGATGAGACATTGAACGTTTTCTTCGGCGGCACCTCCAATCTTTTTTGCGTATTTAAAATCTCCGAACTTATCAAACAAAGCCAGGTATGCATCAAAACCACCAGAAGACTTTAATTTAAAAATGTCAACCCCCGGGTCCATATCAACTGAATCGGATGGCAGTGAGAGGGAGCCTATTCTGCCGGCTACAAATAAATTGCCTTTATTATCCATTGACAAAAGATCCGGATTGGCATAGGTGTTATTCGCCCATACAATTTCACCATTGGAAGTATATTTCGCATGAAAATGCTGCCCATTGCCCGCGTTCGAAGATAGCAGATAGGTTCCCGAATTGGGATCAAAATCCACCGGGCCTGCAACAGCATCGGCAAATGTTCCTGAAATGTAAAGATTTGCCTGCTCGTCCAAGATAAAATCAGACGGATAATCGTGAAATTCGTTTCCTATTCTTTTTGCCCAGATTAAGTTAGCATCGGGATCATATTTTGCCATAAAAACATCTGCAAAATTTGCTATAGTAGGTGGCAAATAAGATGACTGTAAATTATAAGAACCAGGCCCGAGATCAAAATCAAGCGATTCATGAAAGTTACCCACCACATAAATATTGCCTACACTATCTACCCGAAGTCTGTCAAGGTTATCATACCTTTTTGACTGAAAACTACGGGCCCATTTAAAATCAAGAATGGAATCTAATTTTACAATATAATGGTTGTAGATGTTATTATACGATGGAACTGCTGTAATATTATGAATACCAGCAGGTGCCGGATCAAAATCAATTGTTCCGTTAAAAACCCCGTATAATATGACATTTTTTTGCTGATCCAATACTATTCTTGCACCGGTGGCCAGTTTTCGGGCCGCCACAAAATCTCCGTTTGGCGTTAGTTTTACAATAAATCCGGTGGAATAAGAGCCATCATCTGTGGGTGAAAGGAGGTATTGCCCCGCACCGGGGTCTAAATCTACTGTTCCTGAAAAGCCTCCGAAGAGGAAAATTTCATCCGATTCATTGATCACAACAGAATTCAGGTTATCGGAAGCTGTTCCCCCAAATTGTTTCGCCCAGATAAAATTTCCCAGAGAGTCAAACTTCGTCAAAAACCCATCTTGTGATCCATTTGATATCAGTGGAACAACGGCAGGCCCGGGATCAACATCAACAGTTCCCGAAAACGCTCCCGACATATAAATATTTCTGTCACTATCAAGTGCAAGCTGACGCGCACTAACATCGCCATAAGGAAACAACCAGTCAACTTCCGGTAATTGTGAAAAGCCTAAAGAACTGATAAAAACAGCGAGTAAAAGAAGTAAACGTTTATTCATTCCAGGCTTTGAGATTAGTAATAGTAGTTACTATTTTAAGTGTTTCATAAAATTATTACCGCAACACCCGTTAAAACTACTTTTAAATTAGTAATCGCGTCAACTAAATGTATAATTGACTGTTTTTCATGATCAAACACCCTGTTTGGTGAACAATTCAAGAGCCCGGTAATTTATTGTATTGAAGGAAATGACGTACCCCCTCGGATTTCATAAAAACACCTGAATTTAATCAAATCAGGAATTACACTTCATCCCAATCGAATTTACGCTTTTCAAACGGAAAAAGGTCGTACAATTCGCCGGAATAGTAGAATTGGAAGGCAATGGCTCCGAATGAATACGGTTTTTCGTAGATCTTGATCGTTGATCCGCCCACTTTCGGGTTGGCTTTCGGCACCGATTGCGGGTAACCGACGTTGAAGAGCGTGGCCAGGATTTCAGGCCGGCCATCGATCGGGTAACCGGCTTTTTCCCATTGTACTTTCACCTGTTTCAGGAAAATGGCTGCGTACAGGTACGAATAATAGTGATTGCGGTAGCTCGTCAAGCGTTCGATGCGCTCAACGGCGATTGTTGCCGTATCAGTTGCCACGAAATCAAGCAGATGTTCGTATTCCGGCCCGATGTAATAAATGCTGTTCGGGTTTTTCAAATGGCCTTCGATGTTTTTGGCGGTATGCTCCTTGATCCCGGTAACACCAAACGAAAACTGTGATTCAACGGAAAGCACTTTCAGCGGCCCGATCCATTTCTTGTAAGCCTCGCGATTGGAATTGAACAAACGGATCTGTTCACCCACCAGGCATGCAACAATCAAACGCGCTTCCACGCCCGTTTCACGCGCAGCGGAGTCAATCAGCGCTTTATCTTTGGCAACGGCGATCTTGAAATCCTGCCATTCGTGGATGTTCATCCAGTCAAACACACTGAGTCCGCTCACTTTTTGTCTTTTCGAAAGCTTCTGTTTTGCTTTCAGCTCAGCAATCGCTTTTTGATACGGCTTGTTTTCTTTCAGCTGCATATCAACAGCATCAAGCATACGCAAGACTTCGCGCTCATCACCGTTTTGGTTCAGTACTTCCAGGATGTACTGGGCATTTTTCGGATGAAAATCATTCAAGACGATAATGCGGTTCAGCGCCTCGTAACGGTAAGCAACCATCTGCGTGCTGTCTACTTCAAATCCCTGGTTGTATTTATCGTGAATTTCCTGGAAATAGCGGCTGTTGGCATCTACGGCGCCGGCTTCATTGGTCCACCCCATTTTGATCGCAATGAATGATCCGGTCAGGAAAAAACCGATCAAAGCGAACAGGATCGTAAAGGTATATAGGGGAATCTTGAACCATTTACTGCGGAAAAATCGTCTCACTGAACTGTTATTTTAGGTACTTAACGCGGCAAAATTAAATCAATTAGCGGAATAATGAATTGAAAATGTAAAATGTAAAATTTAAAAGGGAACTGCGCTGACGCTTGTTCACATTAAAGCTTTGCTTTCTGTTCTTTTCAATTTTACATTTTCAATTTGAGACTAACCATATTTATTTCAACCTCACAAAATAACAGTATTCTGGCATATCAAACGGCTGAATGCCATAACCATCGGTGCTTGGAAAGGATGAATACAGGTAAAGTACCTTGTTTTCGATGTCGATGTGCTCCACAATTCCGCAATGTCCCCACGAGCGGTAATACCAAAACTGGACAAAATCGCCGGGCCTGACATCGGCAAGGTTGGTGATCGCCTCCCCTTTTCCGTTGCTGGTCAATGCGTGGACGACACCTTTCGGGTATGGCGAACCATTTTCCATTTGCTGGTACACGTCTTCAATGCTTTTCCGCGGTTGGTTGATGTTGATATTCACGATATCCTGCTTGCTGAGCGGGATAAAATGCTTCAATACGCCGATCACAAATTCAGTGCAAACAGCTTCCTGGTAAGTCGGTGAAATGCTTTTACCATAACGAAGTACCGTATCGATGATCTGCTGGTTTTTCGGTGGGATGCTATCGCTGGTCTGCGCACGAAGCAACGAAACGCAGCATAGGAAGAACAATAGGATGGCTTTTTTCATCGACTAAAAATAAACACTTTGCCTGAAAAAGTCAACGGTTACAAATCCAGCCTGTACAACCAGTAGCTGATCCCATAGCGGTCGGGCAGTCGCTCCAGTTGCTTAAATCCCAGGCTTTTGTAGATATGCTGGGCGGCGAGCATTAATTCGGAGGTATGCAGTGCCACTGTTTTTTCGCCGGATTCGCGGGCTTTTTCAACACACCAGGCAGTCAGTTTTCTGCCGATTCCCTGTCCTTCATAATCCGGGTGGACACCCACAAAGCGAATGTAGCTCCAGTCGGCCGGGTACACCTGCCACGGATTGCCGCTCAGGAACAAAAAAGCCATTCCGGCAATGCGGTCACCATCCACGGCCACCAATGGAATGGATTTGGCAAACATCCAGTACCAATTGGCTTCATTTTTTATGCTTTCGCGCATTTCTTCCCAGCTTTCGGGGCCGAGCCGATCTTTGAACTGACCGTAGGCCAAAAGTCCGAGTTCGATCAGCTGCGGTTTATCGGCCAGGGTTGCGGTTCTGTAAATAAGGTTAGTTTTCATTTCTACGGCTTACTTCTTCCGGATGTAAATGTGTTTCACATGACTTTTGCTGGTGGTGCGTTCATCGATCTCGAAAGTGTTCATGCGTTTAATCAACGGGAGCATTTTCGGGAAACCGTAGTTCCGCGGATCGAAATCAGGTTTCTTCTTCAGCAGGAGGCTGCCGAGTTCGCCCAGGAACGTCCAGCCATCTTCATCTGCGAGGTCAACAATACTATCATTGAGCAGTTTGATGATTTCCGGGTCGATTTTGCTAAGCGGTTCCCGGACAGGCGGTGGCGTATTGACCGTTACTTTCTTCGGATCGCTTTCGACCGCTACAGGAGCCTGCGGTTTGAGGATTTCCAGGTAAATGAACTTATCACAAGCCGTAATGAACGGATTCAGCGTTTTCTTTTCCCCTATCCCGATGACTTTCATTCCGGCTTCACGCAGGCGGGTTGCCAGGCGGGTAAAATCGCTGTCGCTCGACACAATGCAGAATCCGTCGACCTTTCCGGTATACAGGATATCCATCGCGTCAATAATCAGGGCGCTGTCGGATGCATTTTTGCCTTTGCTGTAACTGTATTGCTGGATCGGTGTGATGGCATTTTCGAGCAGTACCTTCTTCCATCCTGAAACCGTGGGTTTTGTCCAATCAGCATAAATACGCTTGAAAGTCGGAGTTCCGTATTTGGCAATCTCCTCAAACATTTCCTTCACATTCGCGTAGGGAACGTTATCGGCATCAATGAGTACGGCTAATTTTAATTCTTTTGTTGATTCCATGTCTATCAAAAGTACGTTTTTAAATTGAGCTGTAACAATCAACCCAGGGCCGTGACGTTTCACCAAAAAATTAAACGGGTAAGCGCCAATCCTGTTTTCCTCAGGTTGCCCTTTGCATTTTCCAGCTCCAAATAAGTCGCTGCAAAGCAACCAGCAGGAGCGCCACGAGAATGTATTCACCGAACCGGATGAGGATTACCCACACCATACTAACCTGCTTTACTACTTCATTCTTCTCGTCGTAACAGGTAAAATCCTGGGAATAGATGGTTTTTCCACCGTATGGATGAGTGACATCCGTTTTGCGGTCAAGCGACGTTCCTGCCGGGCAATTGCACCATTCGACCGGTTTGTTATAAACCTTGTTCCCGGTTTGGTCGATGACACCGCCCATAAAGGCATAAAAGACGACAACTGCCCCGAGGATCGATTTCCCGGAGCTTGCTTTCTCTTTTGCCTTAGTTTTTAAGGGATACACGATAAACAACAACACTCCCACAGCCAGGAAAATAAGGCTCGCCACACCTTCAAAGGTCGAAATACCGGCAATCAGTAACACGATGAATGCCATAAATCCCAATACGGTTGCAATGGCAATAAGGGCCAGAAGCCATGAAGGCATGCGCCCAAAGAACGTCTTTTTCGGCTTGGCGGGGGTGTCTTTCAGCAATTGTCCGCAATTCGTGCAGAAGTTGGAGCCCGGAATAGTTGAATGACCGCAGTGTGAACAGGAAACCATCATTTACGTTTAGTTGGTACGAAGAAAAGAAAAAATCCCCGAAAATGACCGGCAACCTTCATTCGCCTAACTTCATTACATTTACCAAACTTCTCAAAATGCGCGTTTAAAGAGTATTTATGGTCTTCCAACTGTTACTATTGATCGTTTCCCTGGTGCCGGCAGCCGTGCTTGCGTTGATCAATCCTGCTTTTTTTCGCGAAATAGCGCTCGACATCCGCTTAGGACGCATTTTTCATTATTTCTTGGTGTTCGCATTCGGATTTGTGTTACAAAACAGTACTGTTTCACTGCTGGAAGAAGTTTCACCGGATGCCTGGATCAAATTCCCGCTGTACTTTATCGTTTTGGCTTATGCCGCCGTTTTCGCCATTGCCACCAACAACAGGGAAGACCTGGAAATCGATAAAATCACGAATATGAATCGTCCGCTGGTGCGCAACGCCGTCAATCCCCGGAAATACATCATTGTCGCTTCGTTGAGCTTACTTGTTTCACTCATTACGGCCGCGCTGGCGGATTGGGTGTTTTTTGCGGCTATTTTCGGGATTTCACTGATCTATTACATTTATTCCTGTAAACCATTTAAGATCAAACGGTTTGTCTTCCTGGCAAAATTCCTGATCGGGATCAACACCCTGATTTCTGCCTATTGCGGTTTTCTCACAGCCGGCGGAAAATGGACCGAATTCCCGGTTTTCTGGCTCCTGTTCATCCTGGTTCCCGTTTCGCTGATGGCCAATTTCATCGACCTCAAAGACACAGCCGGTGACCGCTTGGCTGGCATCAAAACCCTTCCGGTCATCTGGGGAGACCAAACCGCCAAACGCTTGATTGCGCTTTTTACGCTTTCGGCTTATGTATATGTGTTTTTTTACTTCGATTCCTGGCTCATTGCTGCTGTGCTGCTATTGACCGTTTCGGTACACATCTTCCTGATCTTTCGCGAGCCGTATCAGGAAAAACTTTTATTTTTATTGCATAACAGCCTGTTTTTGGGGCTCATCCTGTTACTATTGATCGAACCGTACATGCAACATTGGCGCCTGTGAAAAAACAACTCCTCTTCCTGCTCCTGCTTTTTTTGAACCTTTCCATGGCGGCCTATGGCCAGCTTTCGAGGAGAGCGCTGATCCTGGCGTCCAACAGAACGGCCTTTTTCCTGAAACAGTCACAAACAGCATCCGGTTCCATCGAAGATTCAACGAATGCATTGTTCAACGTATGGGAAACGATCATTGTGGCCGATGCCCTGCTCGATCATTTTCCGCTTTCAGACACCACCGTAAAGCGTGCTGTAAAATGGCTGGAGTCGATGGAAAATGAAGACCGGCTGATTTGTCACAATGCGCAATGCAGGCAAAATTTCTGTATTGAAACATCGGCGTTGTACCTGCAATTGCTTTCCAGGTTGTCTTCTGCGGCTGAACAGCAGGAAAAGCTTAAAAAAATCAACAGTCTCCAGGAGAAAAACGGTTCCTGGGAAGTGGGGAACCCGGATGTCTATTACAACCCCGGTTTTCCTTCCGTCACAGGTTTTGTGCTGAATTTATTTGATGCGCTGGATTACAAAAGTCCCGGAATTGATTCGGCGTACCGGTTTTTGATCAATAGCCAACTGGAAGACGGCTCCTGGGGCCAGGCATGGGAATATTATGGTTGCCCGGGATATGCGCTCTGGCAATGTCTCCCGGCTATGAAACGCTGCCCGTACGGGAAAGCGGCTTTTGAAAAAGCAAAGGCGTTCATTCTTTCGCAGCAACTGGCCGATGGAAGCTGGTATACACCTGTGAATGAATCAGAAAATCACATTTCTGCCGAATTGCAAACGGCATTTATGCTCAGCTGCCTCCAGCCGGAAACAGATGAAGCCTCGAAAAAAGCGGTCGAAAAAGGCATTTCGTTTTTGCTGAGTAAACAATTGCCCAGCGGGGCCTGGGAGGGCGGGCTTTTCCCGATTCCAAAAAAAGAATTCCAAAAGCGTGAATACCTCTTTGCCACTGCATTGATCTACCAACTGTTGATTGCGGTACAAAACGATATGGAATGAGTAAATCACCCTGGTATTGCCTGCTTGCTTTAACGCTTTTCGGCTGCGCGGCCGGGAAATTAAAACCGGGGGAATCATTTCTTTCGCCCGATTCGGCGAGCGACAAAGTCTATATTATCTCTGCTTTTCCCAAAAAAGCGGATAGCACGGGACTTTTCCTGAGTGCACTTTTGGTAAAGAACAATGATGGTAGCAACCGGCAGCTCGTTACGTTTGTGACCACTTATGATCGTTCAAGCCGGCAACTGCAAACCATTCCGTTCTTCACCGATTCACTGCTTCCGCTCGACGCAACGCGCTTTCCCCTGCTATTGAAACCGGTAAGCACCGATTCGGCAAAACCCTCCGTTACATTCTCATTGGACCGCAATTCCATGGAACTGGCAGTTGATGCTCCCGACGAACAAAGCATGGAACATATACTTGAATTTCCGCAACAAAAACCATTCAAAACCTCCATGCGCGGCACCAAATTCAAGTTATCGGCAATCAGTCCGGTGTCGGGCACACTGACTAAATGGAATAATTCAGCGGTCAATCAATCGAGTGACCTGTTTATCCATACGCTCGATAATAGCGAGGACCTTTTTGGATCGCGACCTGCGGGAAACTATTGCTGGCTCGATTGCAACATCAACGGAAGCGGCTACAGTCTTTTCTTCCGGTACGATTCGTTGGGAAAAATAACGCCTGTTTATTCTACGTTTCCGGAAGGCGCCCCACACTCCATTGAACCTGATTCGATTTTTGGGTCGCTGAAATCACCCGAAAGTTACGAGGCAGGCATTTTTACAATGAAGTTTGTTACCGAAAACGGTTTTGACAATGTCACTATCCGTTTGGCTCCCTGTGAGCAAAGGCAGGAGCTAACTAAAAACATGTTTTCGGTTCGGGCAGTTGACGTTCTGATTGATGACCGTTTGACCGGAACCGGAATTCTCTATATCTTGTGACCGACTCATGCAGAAAATTCAAGCCTTTTTTAAGCAAACCGTTGCGAAAATAGAAGACTATCCACTTCCATTGAAGCGGTATTTGCTGCTGTTCCTGGCTATTTTAAGCCTGCGTCTTTGCCTGGAATTTTATGCCAACCAGCGCTTGTTCAAGGCAGGCGACGTGATCCACATCGGTTTGTGGTTTGTCTTTATCGTGCAGGCATTCATGGTACAGCTGCATTTATTTTCGAAAGTGAAGGTGGAACAGATCGTGAAGCTGGTGGTTTGCTGTTTTTCGATTGCGCTGACCGCCCCGATGATCGACCTGCTTGTTTCACAAGGTAAATTTGCGCGGATGAATTACCTTTCGGTGAACTCGTTTTCCGACATCGCATGGTCGTACATGACCATTGGCGGCGCCAGTCTGACCCGTGGAGCGACGCTGGGAATCCGTATCGAAATTGTGCTGCTGGTGATCGCAAGCTTCAACTATGTTTACATCAAAACAGGCAGTATCTGGCGGGCGATGGCAGGTGCCTTTTCTATTTATACCGTGCTTTTTCTTTCGGGTGCCATTCCGTATTTCCTGGGAAAGATCAATGCAACCTTCAACCTCACCTACGGACCGAACGACCAATCTTCGAGTTCCCTGCTTTTTACGCTGGATATCCTGCTGTTCCTGTTCCTGGTTTATCGGCACAACCGGAAAATGATCCCTTTTCAATTCGATTTCGCCAACATTCTTCGGATCATCGGTGCAACGGGAATGGTCATTTTTGGGGCTTGCCTGGCGCGAATGGCCAATCCGGCCTATTGGACACTCGACCCGACCACGATCTATACTTTTCCTTTGCTGGCAATTTTGTTATTGGTGCTCCTGTGCTGTGAATTTTACGGAAAACAGCAATTGAACAATGAATCGACCAATTTTACCGTTCAAAACGGTTCAATATTGGTACTGATTTGCATTGGTTCGTGTATTTCTTTTCACACCCTGTTTGCCACATTATTTACCTGGGGCATGTATTTTTTCCTGTATGAAAAACCGCTGCGGTTTACCAATATTCCCTGGTTATCACCTCTATTCCAGGCAGGACTAATGTTTGGCTACCTGCTGATCGGTTTTATGTCGTTTGGCGCTCCGATGATTGCCCTGAATAGCGGCGTTATATTTTTCACACTAATCATTTCATTTTCAATCTATTTGGGAATATTTTATATTAATCAATATATTTACAAAAAGTAACTCACTACGAAGCTTATGAAAACTACTTCATTCAAAGGTTCGCTATTCACACTGTTTTTATTTTCCTGCCTGATCCACTCCTTTGGCCAGACTGTTATCTGGTCTGATGACTTCAATAACGGCTGTGCATCCAACTGCCTGGCAACTACCTGGAATGGCTGGACTGTACAGGACAATGACGGCGGAACAACCGGCGGAGCGCCCAACAACTGGTTTGTGAGCTGCGCCGAAGAAGGTGTCACACCTCCGGGATGCGGCTCAAGCTGTGTGGGTGATGCAAGCCTTCATATCGGTGCAAACCCGGGTGCAGGAGGTGATATGGGAGCAAGTTTCAATGAGACCGGTGCTACCAATGCTACTTTCAGAACAGCCATCTCGCCTGTGATCAGCACATTGGGTTTCATGGACCCGATTACGCTTTCATTCGATTTTATTGCTTTTGGAAGCGCCGGCTGTTCAGACGACCGCCTTCAGCTCCGTTTAAGCTCAGACGGTGGCTTCACCTGGCCGCTCAGCTACCAATATTGTTTGACAAGCGTTTGCTGCGGGGCGTGCAATGGTTACAGCCAGGGACAATGGACAACCTATACCATGGCACTTCCGGTTGCATTCAATAATACCAATATAAAAGTCGCTTTCAACTGGCGAAACAACGGAAACGGATCAGGAACCGATCCATCTGCAGCAATTGATGATATCCGGGTTACTACACCTGTTGCTCTTTCGGTTGATTTGCTAAGCTTCTCGGCTGAAAAAAGCGGAACATCGGGCACGAACGTGACTTGGAATGTGGAAAACGAACGCAGCTTTTCGCGTTACGAACTGGAACGTTCGTATGAAGGTGACGACTTCTCATTTACAAAAATTCATACGGTTAACGGAAATTGCACCGGTGAGAACCAGTGTACGTATACCTACAAAGACATCAATCACACAAAAACCGTTTATTACCGTTTGAAAATGATTGACGAGAACGGCGAGTATTCCTATTCTTCGATCATCAGCCTGGAAGAATCAACGGATAACCCGAATACGTTTACGCTCATTTCCAATTCCGTGGAAAACGAAGTATTGCAGGTGAAAGTGAGCTCGAAGAAAAAATCATCGGCTAAGTTTGTACTTTACAACATTGCCGGGAAGGCGGTGATTTCGGAAAATGACGTGCCAATCAAGTCGGGCTTCAACCAGAAGAACCTTGATATTAATAAGCTGTCAAACGGAGTTTATATCTTAAAGATTTACTTTGAGAACGAGGACAAGGTGTTGAGCGCGAAGGTGATTAAATCATAGAGTTTACATTCTGATATAAACATACTGTACTTTGGAGCTAACACAAATAGCTTAGCCACAGGCTGTCTCAGATAATTTCCCGTCCCATAGGGACGAAATATCGTAGCACCAGGATTTCCAAATGATTTTTCACCCCGTAGGGGTGAGACATTGAAAATAAGGTTTTACCCCTACGGGGTAATGGTTTTGATAATGATTTCGTGCTACGATATTTCGTCCCTACGGGACAACATTCTAACACAAATTATCTGTGAAAATGTGTTTCGAAAGCTTTCGGAACTGCAGCAAAATACGAGTATATCATCAATGGCATTATCCCCAACTCCTTAAAACAAAAAATCGGCCCGCATTTCTACGAGCCGATTTCTTTTATACTTGTGTATTTCTTATTCTGCTTTTGCCTCAGGCGCAGCTTCTTTGCGCTCTGGTTTCGGCAACAGAACACGACGTGACAATTTCCATTTTTTGGTTTTCGGGTCTTTTCCTACAACCTTGAATTTCAATACGTCGCCTTCTTTACAAACGTCTTCCATTTTGGCAACTTTCTCCCAGGAGAATTCCGAAATGTGGATCAAACCGTCTGTTCCAGGCAAGATCTCTACGAAGCAACCGAAGTCTTTCACTGCTTTCACTTTTCCTTCGTACTCGCCGCCTTCGTCCACTTGTGGTGGGAACGCGATCATGCGAATGCGCTGAATAGCTGCTTTCATATCGTCTCCGTTGTTCGACATCACCTGTACGCGGCCTTCTCCGTTTTCCAATTCTTCGATCGTGATCGTCGTATTGGTATCCTTCTGAATTCCCTGGATGATCTTACCACCAGGCCCGATGATCGCTCCGATCATATCGTTCGGTACGTTGAATGCTTCGATACGTGGTGCCTGCGGTTTGAAATCAGGGTTCGGCTGAGCGATGGTTTCAATCAGCTTGTTCAGGATATGCAAACGACCTGCTTTTGCCTGCTCCAATGCCTGGATCAATACTTCGTATGGCAAACCGTCTACTTTGATATCCATCTGGCAGGCTGTGATTCCTTTTGCCGTTCCGGTTACTTTAAAGTCCATATCACCCAGGTGATCTTCATCACCTAAGATATCAGACAATACAGCGAATTTACCATCGTCGGCTACCAATCCCATGGCGATACCTGAAACCGGTGCCTTGATCTGTACACCACCGTCCATCAATGCCAATGTACCTGCACAAACAGTTGCCATCGAAGATGAACCGTTTGATTCCAAAATCTCGGAAACGAGACGGATCGTGTAGGCATTGTCTTCAGGAAGTACAGGCTTCAACGCACGAAGTGCCAGGTTTCCGTGACCGATCTCACGACGGGAAGTTCCACGAATAGGTTTCGCTTCTCCGGTTGAGAATGGCGGGAAGTTGTAGTGAAGCATGAAGCTTTCTGTTCCGCGGAAAGTCGCGTTATCGATCAGCTGCTCATCCAGTTTTCCACCCAATGTCAATGTCATCAAAGCCTGGGTTTCACCACGTGTAAATACAGCTGAACCGTGTACCATCGGCAGGTAATCCACCTCGGCCCAGATCGGACGGATTTCGTCAAAACGACGGCCATCCAAACGTTTCCCTTCGTGAAGCATTACCCAGCGAACCGCTTTTTTCTTTACTTCCGAGAAATAAACAGAGATAAATCCGCCTACTTCAGCCAGTTCTTCTTCGGTATATTGTGCTTTGAATTCTGATTTGATCGCGTCGAACAACTCCGTACGCTTTGCTTTATTTGCCAATCCCTGGCGTGCTACGTCCTTGCATTTTTCCATTGCAAATTCGTACACTTTCGCTTTGATCTCTTCGTTGTGTGTTTCGTGTGAATACTCACGTTTCGGAGAAGAAGTAGCGACTTCTGCAGCCAAATCCAATTGGAACTGGCACTGTAGTTTGATCGATTCGTGTGCCAGCTTGATGACTTCCACCATTTCCAATTCGGAAATTTCTTTCATTTCACCTTCGAGCATCACGATATCTTTCGCCGTACCGGCAATCATGATATCGATATCCGATTCTTTCATTTGAGAAATCGTCGGGTTGATGATGTATTCACCGTTTACGCGACCTACGCGCACTTCAGACATTGGTCCGTTGAACGGGATGTTTGAAACCGCGATCGCAGCTGAAGCAGCCAAGCCACACAATGCATCCGGGTTGTTTTCACCGTCGAATGCCAGCAACTGGATCATCAATTGCACTTCTGCATGGTAATCATCCGGGAATAGCGGACGCAACGCGCGGTCCACCAAACGCATGATCAGGATCTCCGCCTCGGAAGGACGTGCCTCACGACGGAAAAATCCGCCCGGGATACGACCTGCTGACGCAAATTTCTCTTTGTAGTCAACTGTTAACGGAAGGAAATCCACTCCTTCTTTTGCCTCCGGTGCTGCAACCACTGTTGCCAATAACACCGTGTTGCCCATTTGTAACACTACTGACCCGTCGGCTTGTTTTGCCAATTTCCCGGTCTCGATGGAAATTTCTTTCCCGCCAGTAACGATGGACTTTTTGATTCCTATGTTCATATTTATATTTTACTTTTTAATGAAGACTGAACACTTTCAGACCCACGACTTAAGACAATGGCTGTCCTGGTTAAAGGTCTTTCGTATACAGTCTTTTTTTTGCTGTCAGTTCGAGTTTTCGATTTGCAAAATCGAAAGTATCGAGAACTGACACAAAAAAAGGGGACAACCGGAAAAAATCCGAACAAGCCCCCTCTTTTAATATGTCGATCGTTAATGATTAACGACGTAAACCTAATTCTTTTACCAAAGCACGGTATTTCTCAATATCCTTACGCTTCAGGTAATCAAGCAAACTACGACGCTTACCAACCAAAAGCTGCAATGCGCGCTGTGTTCCGTAGTCTTTGCGGTTCTTTTTCAAGTGCTCTGTCAAGTGAGCGATACGGTAAGTAAACAATGCTACCTGACCTTCTGTTGAACCTGTGTTCGTTTCAGCACCACCGTGCTTTGCGAAAATCTCTTTTTTCTTTTCTGTGTTTAAATACATGCCAATATTACTTGAATGATTTTTATGTAGCCAACCCGAACTTTTCGGATATGACGGTGCAAATATAGTTAAAGTTTGTTGATTTCTAAGTACGACCGCGAATATTTTGCAATTTAACCTAACGAAACACACACGATTATGCAGTTCCGAATTCTCATAAGAAACGCAGTTTTATTATCGGCCATTTGTTTCAGCAGTCATTTTGCCGAATCCCAATCGCGTTATCGAAAAGCGACAATCATTCGCAATTGCACGGGAACCTATCTCCGGTTTGGTAAAAAGAGCTACATGGTATGTAACAGCGACAAACTCGGTACTTTCGCATCTAACCAAAAACTAAAGGTAAAGACCCGTCAAGTCGAATCGTGTCCTGCACCGGAAGGCGAAATCTGCCTGTTGTACTATGAATACAAAGGAAGTGTGGAAATATTGGGCATTAAGCCCAAGGGTTCACCCAAATTTACGTTCGCAGATGCGTAATAAGAATTTCGGATAGTCTTTAAATAACCTGGAATTATAAGACTCCGTCAGATTCGTAGATGCCGTTTTTGTACAGGCGCACTTTCAGCAAAACACCGTCGTGGTCGTACACGAATACTTTCCCGGTATAGAGTTGTCCGTTGACGAAATGTCCGTCCATCCAAATCTCAGCGCTTTCGGTGTAGACTTTATTCAAACCGTTTGGCATAAAGACCATTCCTTTGGAAACGCGCGGATCTTTCAATACTGGCGGGTGGTAATAGGCCAATCCCGTATTCGGTGATTTTTGACGTGCTTTTTCTTTCACCGGTGAAACGGAAGTTGACAATGGCTCTACACGCATTTTCTTCGGTGTACGAATTTCCGTGTAAGTCATCAAAACCTTCGTGTAGTTGGCATTCAACCAGGAATAATCAACGAGCTTGGTTTCCGATTTCACATGCTCCAATGATTCACCCACCCAGAATTGCAAAGACAAGTCTTTTTTGAACAAACGGTGCGTAAAGAATACCTGGCCGGCAATCATTTCGCGCTGGTTGAACATCATTTTGCAGGAGTAAACGGAGTTGCTGCTTTGAACGGATTGTTTGATGGAAATGCGTTTCGGAACAGAGCTTGCCTGCACCAATTCGCCTTTTTTGTCAAATTTAAAATAAGTTCCCGCTGGACGGTTGTCAGCATACTCACCGATCAAACGCGGCGTAACGCCATCTTCGTAATAGGTAATCCAAACTCCTTCCTTGCGGCCGTTTTTATAAGAACCTTCCTTGTATTTTATTCCCGTGCCATCTGTAAGCGGGTCGTTGTCTTTTGAAACCACCCAGTAACCTTCGCGCTCGCCCGCTGCATTGACCTGGTTTCGCGAAGACTTCGCTTTCAGATCGCCTGCATGAACGAATCCGACTGAGAATAACAACAGGGTAAGAAGTAAGAGTCTAGTCATGGGTAATAATGTTAAGGTGAAAATACTACTTCTTCCCAAAACACCTATTCGTTAAAAATAAACAGCACCGAAAAATGAATATTTAAGTGCTTTTGACGAACAATTTACAACTACGTTATATTTTTCCCCTTAAAATGTCGTGTGAAAGGTGAATGTGAATAATTGTTGTATTAACCGTAGCGCGAATTACTTCCGAACGGTTCTTCCCGATTACCCATAAGTCTTCCGGCTTACCAATTCCTGATGACGTAACAACCTCACCTTCAACCACCCAAACAAAACAATGTTCGTCTTTTATGATCCACTCCACTTCTTCATTTGCCTCGTAGTGAAAGATGGTAGCGGAAGCATGGTATTCGGGTTTGTAGATGATATTGAAGTCAGTAACTTGTCCGAAGCCGGTGATGCTCAACGATCCCGGGAAGGAAGCCTGCTCCAGAGATTCCAGCTCCATCGTCACCGTTTTACCTGCATCTGTGAGGTATTCCATCTTTAATTCGCCGGACAAAACACACAAGATTCGCAGGTAACCCGGCAGGTGCGTAAATTCGGAACGATCGGTTTCTACGGTAGCTGTGCTGATCCTGAAATCAAAATCACGCGTTGCATAATCCGAACCTTCAGGATAAATGAACAGCTCTGTGGTTGTTCCCCCGCTCCATTTGCCGGGTGTCAATTCGCTTTTACGGATGATCATAACGAAAAAAGGATGCCTTCCGAGACATCCTTCCTGTATTTAGTTTCTAAACAGTTTCAGCGACAAGCCTACTTTCTCTTTCAGCTCACGGCGATCCACGATGTAATCGAGAAACCCGTGTTCCAGTACAAACTCCGAAGTCTGGAAACCGTCTGGCAGATCACGGCCAATGGTTTCTTTCACAACGCGCGGACCGGCAAAACCGATCAGTGCTTCCGGCTCTGCAATGTTCAGATCACCGAGCATCGCAAACGAAGCGGTCACCCCACCTGTTGTAGGATCTGTCAGGAACGAGATATACGGCAATTGTTTTTCAGCAAGCAAGCTCAGCTTCCCGGATACTTTCGCCATTTGCATCAGTGAGAACCCGGCTTCCATCATACGCGCACCTCCCGATTTGGAAATGATCATAAACGGAGCGTTCAATTCGATCGCTTTGTCGATAGCGCGGGCAATTTTCTCTCCCATTACCGAACCCATTGATCCACCAACGAAAGAGAAGTCCATCGCAGCCACCACAAACGGATGTCCGTCAAGCATTCCGTGAGCGGTACGGATAGCGTCGGTCAAACCGGTTGCTTTCTGTGTAGCCTTGATACGATCAGTATATTTTTTTGTATCGACAAATTCCAACGGGTCACCGGAAGTCAGCTTTGCATCCAACTCGGTGTAAGCACCGTCATCGAACAAAATGCTAAAATATTGTTTTGAGCCCACGCGTTCATGATTCGAACAGCGATCACAAACCCACGAGTTCTTCGCCAGGTCTTCGGCAGTGAACAATGTTTTACAACGGGAACATTTATTCCAAAGGCCTTCAGGCGTTTCTTTCTTGTCTTTTGTGGAAGTGGTAATACCTTCCTTAGCGCGTTTAAACCAACTCATGCTTTAATTCGTTAATGCAGTTTTATAATGTGTTGATGTTATTCAAATCGGCGAATGCCTGCTCAAGACGTTTGATAAACGTGAGCTCGCCTTCGCGGATCCACTTGCGGGGATCGTAATGTTTTTTATTCGGAGAATCCGGGCCGTCGGGACTTCCGATCTGTGTGCGCAGGTATTCGATTTTCGTTTCCACGTAGTCACGGATTCCTTCGGTGAATGCAAACTGCAAATCGGTATCGATGTTCATCTTAATCACACCATAACCAATTGCCTCGCGGATTTCTTCGAGCGTGGAACCTGAACCGCCATGGAATACGAAATCAACCGGGTTGTGGCCTGTTCCGAATTTCTGCTGCACGAAATCCTGTGAATTCTTCAGGATTTTCGGTGTGAGCTTGACGTTCCCAGGCTTGTAAACCCCGTGAACGTTCCCAAATGCCGCTGCAATTGTAAAACGCGGGCTGATTTTCATCAATTCCTCGTAAGCGTAAGCCACTTCTTCAGGCTGTGTGTACAATTTTGAGCTGTCTACATCCGTATTGTCAACACCGTCTTCCTCGCCGCCGGTAATTCCCAATTCGATTTCTAGGGTCATCCCGATCTTGCTCATGCGGGCCAGGTATTCTTTGCAGATTTCGATGTTCTCTTCAATCGGTTCTTCCGACAAATCGATCATGTGCGAACTGTAAAGCGGTTTCCCGGTTTCAGCGAAATGCTTCTCGCCTGCTTCGAGCAAACCATCGATCCAAGGCAATAAATTCTTGGCACAGTGGTCGGTGTGCAGGATCACGGTAGCCCCGTAAGCTTCGGCAAGCGTGTGAATGTGTTTGGCACCGGAAATTCCGCCCAAAATAGCCGCTTGCTGGTTGTCGTTCGACAAACCTTTCCCGGCAAAGAAATGAGCACCTCCATTCGAAAACTGGATGATTACAGGAGCATTTACTTTAGCTGCCGTTTCCATAACAGCATTAACCGTGTTGGAACCTGTAACGTTTACCGCAGGGAGAGCAAAACCTTTTTCTTTTGCATATTGAAAGATTGCCTGAACTTCGTCGCCGGTTGCTACTCCTGCTTTGATATTGTGTGCCATGTTTCTTTTTTTCTGTTTCGGGCTGTAAATGTAGTGAAATCTGTTCAGAAAACAGGTTGGGCATGCTTCATTTTCACCGGTGGTTTCTCCATGAGGCAATTGAATATTTAATTATGGAATTTGACGTACTGCGTATTTTCCGCCACGAATACATTAATGAAGTGCCGGTTAAAATTCATTACGAATGATCCGCCTTATGCGGGTCTCACAAATCGAAATGGAAACAAATAGTCCCCTACCCGCATCAAATTGATCCTAGAAAGGAAATCCGATACCGATGTTCAGCCTTGGGCTAAACGGTGCGCTGATTTTCTTGCGTTGTTCTTCCGTAAGCGTATTGATCTCATCTATGTACGGTTGCCGCGACTGGAAGATCCACCTGGCGCCCTGGGGCAAGGCCGGATTGGTAAACGGAATACCGAGGTCGCAACGTACGATAAAGAATTCGAAATCGAGTCGAAGGCCATAACCGAGCGCCAGTCCTAATTCCCTGTACCAGGAGTTCGAAATTTTACTTCCCGGCCGGTTGACGTCTTCATTGAGTGTCCAGATATTCCCGACATCCATGAAAAATGCACTTTTAAGGAATCCTGACCCTAAACGCAATTCAAGCGAGGCACCGTAACGGATATCGCCAATCTGGGTAGCCGTGCGGTTCGTGTCCATATAATACTTGTAGGAACCCGGGCCCAAGGCACGCGCCACGAATCCGCGGTTATCGTTGGCCCCACCGGCAAAGAACGAATAATCGTACGGTAGTGAAGTCGGTGTATTACCGTATGGAATCCCGATTCCAACCATTCCTCTAAAGGCCAGGATACGTTGGCGGGAAAAATTGTAATAAGTGATCAGTTTAGAATCAAACAGGAAAAACTGCGAATAGACAACCCCAAAAGCCATCCGGCGTCCGGTGGTGTCTACATCCTGCGAACTTTTTCCCATAGAAAGGGTGTTTCCAGCCAGGTTAAAGGTAGCGTTACCGGTCAAACGCAGCTTGTCGGTTTTCTTATCGTCCTTATCGCGGTTATCGTAATCAAACACCAATTTAAAATCCTCCCAGATGAGCTGATCGCTATAAGCATTGCGCAGGAACAAGTCATTGAGCTTGGTGATGCGCTCTTCAAAGGCTGCACTTTTGGTGAGGCCAACGTATTTGATTACGGACACTAGCGGAACTCCGGCTGAAATGATCTGTGTTTTCCCCACGTATAATTTCCACAGGAAGTTCATCTGGAACACTCCTCGTGTAAAATCGGGCCTTCTCTGGTAATTGTAAGCCGTTGAAAGTACCGTTCTCGGCCGTGCGCGCTTCGGTAATTTGGTGACATTGATCGGGAAGAAACCGGGTAAATCGAACTTGAGGGCCGGACCGATCTCAAAGGTGTTAAAGCTTCGTCCTGATTTCTGCACTTTCTGACCGTCAATCGTTTCGTCGAATACCGGAGGCTGCGATTCGAAACCGCCGCTGAGGCTGACGGTGGTTAACCATCCGGATCGGAACAGGTTTTTGTTCGTGTAATTAACCGTGGCCGAAACCCCGAGGAATCCGTTGGAGTTGGTGGCACGCGGCTCGAAGCTGTAACTTTGTTTTTTGGCCGGAACGAGGTAATAATGTACTTCAATTTCACCGCTTCCCGGCACTTCTTCTATAATCTCGGGTTTGATTACGGAGAACAATCCGAGCTGAAGCAAACGGTTATACGTTCGGTCGTAGTAATAATCCTTGTAGGGGTTGGTGTATTCCAGGTAGTTTTGTGCCTCGATCAGACCGGGTTTTACGAACAGCTCGCCGTTGTAGTAAAAGGTGGCCATGCGCAGCGGATTCAGCTCCAGTGAATCTTTCGGTTTTCCGAACAGGTTTTTGTGGACCGCGCTTTTATAAAAAGTCGCTTCTTTCTCGTTTCCATCGTCGCGGTTTTCAACAGGACGGTAAATCACCGCATAACGCATGGTATCAACGGTTGGCAGGAAGCCGTCTTTCGCGTTGAGTACCTCACCGAATTTGTTTTCGTAGTACTGTTTAAAATTGGCTTCGAACATCGTGGTATCACTAATGTGAAAGTACACGTTCGACACGATGGTTGACCGGTGCTTCACCTGGATCAGGCTGTCTTTGTAAATCGGCGATTTCACGGTCCGATCGGTGAAAATGATCTTGAGCGTAATGCTCATGGTCTCGCGCACCGTGTCGGCCCGGTAGCGGATATGCTGCGGACTGAAACCGTAAAACGCGTCGTCTTTCATCGCTTTGGCAATGATTGTCCGGTAAGCATCCAGCTGGTCTTCATCAAACGGAATGCGGAACGGTTCCTTTTTCTCCAAAAAGGCATAGAACTTTTCGTTGAAGCCGAATTTATCATTGGTTTTCCGCAAAAACCGTTTGGTGTAAGAGTTCCTGACTTCCGAATTAGTGGTAACCACCACCAGCGAATCGATGTAATAACGTTCACCGGTCGTAACGGCATAACGCGCTTTGATCTTTTGCTTCCGGCCATCACCCAACGTGTCGAGCACCCCGGAAACCGAGTTGTAGAAATAGCCTTTTTTGTTGAAATAGATCTTGAGCTGCTCCTGCGATTTTTCGAACAGGAAAGAGTCGACGATCACGGGTGCTTCCCCGAACTTGTACTTGATCCGCTCACGAATGGTCAACCGGGGATTGGCGGTATCTTTGAGCTGGATCGTTCGTTTATAATAGGTGCTATCGCCCTTTTCCACCGCACGCCTGATTTTTCGGGCATTGATCCGGTCTTCGCGGATTTTACGCCGGGCATTCTTCTGTTTCCAGTTGTTGAGCCTTCTCAGGCGTGATTTTTCCGCTTTTGCCGGCCGCACCATGTTATAAGCGATCAGGCGGAACTTGATCCCGAGCGAACTCAGGTTGGGCTGCTGGCGAATGACTTCGAGGGCTTCGTCTTCATTGACTTCGTCGCCTTCTACTTTCAGCTTGTTGTCTTTGAGCAGGTATTTTCCTTCCGGCACATACTTGGTGGCCCGGCATTGCACCAACAACATAACCACGAGTAAAAGCGCGGAATATGTTAGAAGTCGCCCGAAAAGACGATATGACCGGGTATGTGAACTCATCGCAACAAAAATAACAAAAGCAGGTTAGTGTTTAAACACTTCTTTCGGGAAAAGGGATTCATTTGGTTTTGTTAACTATTGGCGCGGTTGGGAGCATTTATCGTGCCAGGGGTGTGATGACGATTTTATTTTGGGCGCCTCCCCGGAAAATCCATTCATGCTTCATGCATTTCCGGGGCCGGGCTTTCCGCGCTACATGCCTGTCTGCCGAACAGGCAGGGTAGCTTGCTCCAATCCCTGGCGCGGGGGTTCTGCTTCTTTAAAAATAAAACTTCAATTTTTCCGTGATTTCTTCAATCAATATAGTTGATACACGTGGTTTGGGTTTATTGCGATAGAGCCTTTTTAAGAATGAAAAAAGGGGAGACCAACATCTACCCCTATTGTTATTTCTTTATCAAAAAGAATTAATCACTCATTTCAACAGAATGTGTAAATGAAGTTTGTAAAACAATATATTTGGAACACTACCCCTAGACTTTATATAAACCACCTTTGATTATGACAGCATCATCTGTATAATCACTTTCCGAAATATAAACAATTTCAAAGGAGGGCCCATCAGACAATATAAACTTAATACCGTAAGGATTTGGCCGATGTTTTGAATGAAGTAATTGAACATCTACAAGACTATTACCAATTTTATTCTTCCAAAACAAATTTTTTGAAACTTCAACCGATTCGGTATTTTCCAATTGCACATTAAATCCAACTTTAAGAGAAAAAGCCTCTGTGTCGGCATAAAAACCTATTGCCTCACTATTGGAAAAAATGAGAAAAGTATCACCATCCAATTCTTGATCTAAATTATCATCATAATCAAAGTCATCGTGATCATCATAGTACCTACGGAAACACCCCTGCAATGTTTGTCCTATAAAAGAATTCATTCTTATAAGAACTGATTCTGATAATTCCTCTTTTTTATCCTCCATATTTAGCTGGATTAAATGTAATAACGATTTAGATTCTGTTGTTTTAAATCTAACCTAATCACCAACTCTGGTTGTTAAACCACTCTGCAATTTAAGTTTTTTAAATATCCTTGATTTAAATCAACTAAAACTATGTGGTTTACCGCAACTAATCATTTCAATACCAGCAATAAATCTTAACCACCGCTACTAAAACTGCCAATGATTTTGAAAAACAAATTGTTCGTCTGTTCAAGCGTTTGAGATGTGTTCTCAATGTGAGATTATGTCGCTCAATCCCATTATTTCTTCGCTTGAAAGTTGTGTGCCGCTTAATCGGAACAACTCCTTTATAACCCGAATACTTATCCGTATTTATCGATTGAACATCCGCCTCTAACAATGGATTGACAACCAATCGTAAATTAGATTTTGAACGTCTGCCAACCGCTATCGTTAAAACCCGCTTTAACTCATTACTCCATGAATAAATAACATAAACTCCCTTCGATTTAGTCGCGACGAAAGTATGTAGTTCATCTACTTGAATACGTTCCAAATTCAAAGGTATTGTTGGTGGAATGATGGTTTCCGAAATTCGAATCAATAATTTGATTACTGTTGAAGGTGCAATGCACAAAAGTCTTGCTATGCTTCTTATTCCGCAACCTTCCCGAATAAGATTAACGATTGATTGATCAAACCTGTTTCCATAATTCAATTGAGAAGGATTCAACACGTAACATTTACCACATGACCGACACAAATAACGCTGTTTTCCTGAACGGGTCTTGCCATTTTTGACCGATTCATCAACACACCTCGAACACGTGGTTGGTTTTGGGCTCATTTCAGATCGTTTAAAACCACTTCAACAACAAAGGGGATGGTTAACATCCCCTTGTACGAATCATTGTTCGTTTTGTTAATTCGTTGTCTTTGTGTTGATTAAATAAAAATCAATCGGCTATCAACACAGCTCGAACATTACCGAATAAATCTACGAAAAGGGTGTATCAATCATTTGAAGCACTACCTACCAAATTGGATTGACATTATTCTTTGGAATACCTTTCGATTTGTCCAACTGTACTTGATAAGGTAGTATATTCACCATGCCAGATTTCACATTATAAACCTCTAACAAAATATTGGCTTTCCCATTAATGTAATCCGAATCAAGAATCTTCATTTTAGGGTTAGTCTTTACTAATTTCTCCCTTCTCATTACGTTAGTTACTTCAAAGGTATCTTTTGGATCTTTTAATACTTTAAAAACTATCGAATCATTGGGCTGGCTTTCACCCACAAAATCTAAATCTATCATCCCATCAGTTGGAGATGCATGCATGCGCACAAATTTAGACTCTAAATACCCATCCTTTAGCTTCCCATCCTCAGTAAACTCAACAATAGCGTTCATCTCCCCCGATCCTACAAAGTATGTTCTAACTTTAAATACATTACCATTCGGATAAAAAAATACATTTTTTAATTCCTGAGATTTATCATCAAATATCGAATACACCTCAAGGCTTCCATTTTTTCTGTAAGAGAACATGGTATCTACGAAAACACCATCCCTAAATTTACCTTTATCCTTTAATTCCCCACTTTCGTAATATCTATTCGTATAACCATTCGATTTACCATTACTATAGTAAATTAATTCTTTTACATTCCCATTTGGGAAAAATGTTAAATCCTTCCCTTGTTTCACCCCCTTTTCGTCTTCAAAAAAAACTCTTTTAAGTTTTCCATCAGGGTAATAAATTGCTTTCTTCAACAACTTATCGTTCTCACAAGAAAAGAGTACTAAACTAAGTAATACAACTATTTGAAATTTACTAATCCTCATTTTTTAATCATTTACTCGTAAATATATAGATTCCATCTTTTCGAGTCAAACTATATTTATCACTTGGATACTTTTTTTTAGCCTCCTCAATATTAATAAATGGCCCCCTTTCCATTGACAAAGAACCAAAAGATGATCGTTCAACCACATTCACCATTATTTCTTCAGCCGTAGCCGGTTTAGGCATAGACGATAATTCATCAACCATGTCTGCGGACCTAGTAAACCAGGTATCACTACCACTATCTTTTGTTTCTAAAACATTCCTTACCTTCTTCTGAAAATCTGTTCCTGGCACATCTTTTTGTTTATATTTCAATTTTTGTCCCTGACCACCAGCATCAGCATCACCTGCAATCGAACCAGGCAGAATTGGCATAAATGTGTATACCGCGTGCGCAGAAGAACCGGGTTTAAAATCATCATCAGAATATTCGTCATCTCCATTACGTATATCAAGACCACCTTCCGTTTGATACGTTGAATTACCATGCCATTTCCCATCAACAAATTTAGAAGAACCTTTATGCCAGTTTTCATCATATTTACTCCAACCAGCACCAGTTAAGCCACTTGCTGCATTTTTCACAGATTTTGCAAGTGATTTCGAAGTTTTAGCTAAAACCTTAGGGCCATCTTTCATAGGGTCTCTTTTAGGAGTAATAACTACTGCCTCTATACTTGCTTTTTTGTCCCAATATTTTTCCATGGCTTTATCCATGGCTTTCTGCGCCGGAGTTCGTTTCATCAGACTTCCAATAGTAACCCCTCCATCTTTACCCTTTTTACCACCATCACCAGGATTCGTCGCACTCAACCCATACGGATCAGTAAAAAATACAGGATTATCATCAAACGCACAATATGGACTTTGCCATGGGAACTGCTTCATCAACGGATCAAGACTAGCCCATCTACCCAACCTTGGGTCATACTGTCTAAACTCGGTTGTATAGGAATTCCCGTCACCTTTCATTTCAGGGTCTTTCTCCATACCGTTGTAGCCGAAACGGTAGTAGTCGAGCTGCCAATGGCCGCCAATCACATCGCCTAAGCCATTGAGCTTCGCCGGCATGCGCATCCCAAACGGGTAATAATCGCTCTTCAGGATTACAACGGCTTCATAAACTGATTTCGGTGCAAAACCAACGGTATCAATACTGAAGCTGTAGGAACCCGAGGTCAGCAATGGCTGTATGATCAAAGCCGTGCTGGTAGACGTGGCTGTAAACGAGATCGTGCTCGTTTCGCCGTCTGCCAGGTTCGTGGTACTGATCCCAAACAGGAAGAGCTTTAAGCCGGTGGTTGTACCCTTGTTCGCTTTCACGGTCACAATGTAGCTTTCACCTACCACCGTGGTCATGAGCTTGAACGCGCTGTTGTTAGAGCCCGGCGTCGTAGTTACATTCAACAAACCGCCGCTTTGGCTCACCGAAGCATCGGCGCCTGCCGCCCAGCCTTCCACACTGCTCGCAAACGAGAAACCGGTATAAGAGGCATTGACGGTCTTGCGATCGGTAATCACCGCATTCACGTTGCCCAAATGGTTTGTGAGCTCGTAGTTCTTTTTGCCCAGCTGGTTTTTCCAGATCGGCCCGTCGGGCGCCAAACTTCGCTGGTTGGTATAGGTCACTTTATCGGGTTTGATCACGCCGATTCTGCCGGCCCCGTAAATGAGCTGCTCGGCGTTGGTGGCCTCATACACCGGGTTGTCGATATCGTAATCGTTCATCACCACGTCGTAAATCGCCATCAGTTTTCCGTTCGCATCGTACGAGTAATACGTATAGGCCCAGGTTACTAAATCATCCTGGTGCACAGGCACCCCGCCCGATACCGGTTTCAGTATTTTTAATACCCGTTGCCCCATTGGATTGTACACGAATTCGAGTTGTTGTGTTGAACTTTGCTGCAAGTTAAGCTTTTTATCGCCAAATCGCCACTCATATTCCTGTTCTTCCGATGAGGTATTATCTTCAATGAGCTGCCCCAGCTTGTCGTAGACGTAATTATTGGTGCCTTGCCCGTCGTTGATATCTTCGAGGTAACTGAGCGTACTGGCAGCTGTTACGGCATCACTTACCTGGTGCAGGCGGTTGGTGCCCGAGGTATAGTTGTACGTAAAATCGTCCATACTAATGCCCATTCCCGAGCCCGGGATCCCGTTCCTCACGAGTGTCTGCAGGTTGCCGTTGGCATCGTAGGTATACGCCGATTCGTATTCGGTGGTATTGGCCGAGTTGGACCAGTCGTTGTCAGCACCGATCGTACTTGAACGGTAGACATTCATGGCCTTGAGGCGGTTCAGCTGGTCATAGGTATACACGCCGGCCTGTACGTCGAAGCCATCAATAGCGGTGGTTGTGTAGGCGATATTGCCGTTGTACAGCGATTTGATGGCGCTGCTCAGCGGGTTGCTCGTTCCTATTGCCGCTTCAAACGTGGTGGTACCGATACTTTGGTAATCACCGTCGTAATAGCCCATCATGTAGCCGCTCACATCGCGGGCAAACCAGGCATTGGCTTCGGGGTTAGAGGCCAGGTAACCGGTACCGCCATCCCTGCCCGCATCGTGTCTGCGATCAAGCACAGTGCTGTTCATGCCCTTGAGCCATCCATGAATGGTATACGTGAAATCATTGCCCTGCACCTTGTGCTGGCCGATCTCTACACGCGACAGCGGGCCGTAATCGAAGTAGCGGTAGTGGGCATCGCGGCTTTTGTGCACGCCGTCATCCACCGACGTAAACACTTCGGTGAGGCGGTTGAGCTTGTCATAGAGGTATTCATGCGTCATGCGGTCGCGTTGTCCTTTCTGGTATTCTACTTTTTTCACGTTGCCGCTCAGCAATTCAAACTGGTATTGGGTCGATTTCACATCCTGCTGCGCCGGTGTCAGTGCAGGCACATCCTGCAGGCTTTCGATCACGTTGCCGTGCAGGTCATAGGAATAATGCGTCGCCGAAACATAACCGGTTGTTGGCATGGTACCGGCGCTTACTGCGTCAAAATACACCACGCTGGCTACACGCAGGCGCAGATTTTGCTGGCTTCCGGCTGCAAACAGGGCATCCACGGTCCCCGACATCGTTTTGTCGTAGACCGTAAACGTCACCTCGGTACGCAGGCCGCTGTAGACCCAGGCTTTAAAGGCCACACCGAGGTCATTGACCTTCAGGTGCGTGCTTTCGGAAAGCGCGGCAATAGGCGTCGGTGATACGTCCCTGTCGATCTGTCCCGTTTCAACCGGCCTGCCCTGCGCATCGTACAACACATAGCTGTACTTGTTTTCATCGGCCTGCACCGGATTTTGCGAAGCCACCATACGGCCGTAGCGGTCGTAGAAAAACACCGTGGAGCCAACCTGGTCAGGGTTCGCGGTCTCTACCAGCTGGCTGTAGGAGTTGTAGGTATATTCCGTCTCGAAACCATGCGTTGGCACTGCTGCCGGGTCCTGGTTATCGATATCCGTTGTCGCATCGCGGCTGGTAACCACAGCTGAGGTGGAAACAAGCGGCGTGACGCCCTTCGGAGCTACGGTTTTCACAAGGTTTCCTGCCTGGTCGTAGTAAAACAGAGTATACTGGTACTGGTTGAACGGCCCGGTATACTGCAGCAGCTCTGTTTCGAATGCATCGTCGCATTTGGCATTGTAAGCCGCAGCAAATTCCAGTTTGGCAGCTGCAATGGCTGCATCATACACTTCGGTGACGTCCTGGTACAGCTGTGACAGTATTGGCTCATAACAAGGCGTTTCATCTGCCAGCTGCTCATTCACCGATTCGTTGCAGAGCATCAGGTCACCGCCACAGTAGCAGATTTGGATAGGGAAACATTCTGTTAGTCCATCCAAAATGGCTGTTTTCAAAATCCCGCAATCATAGTAACTCACCTCCACGGTAAAGTGTGTAGAGACCGGCGAACAACCCGTGTTCTCAGGCACAATGTGTCCGAAAGCCACAATATCGTCAAAGGTAAAATCTGCTTCATACGGAAGGGTTACGGAAGTACTGCACTTTAAATTTCCTCCTTCTTTCACAAAATGCTGGGACAAGGTATTCGGATCAACACCTATACCTCCAGCGGTTAATGTCGAATAATAACCGGTTGCAAGCAGGTATTCATACAGCTCACTTTCTTTGTACACAATGTTTTCGGCAAGCAAATCAATCTCCTCATCTTCTGTGAGCTGCCCTCTATGAGCCAGCAGATTCATCACATCGCGCCATGCAAGCAATTCAGGGCTCGGCTCGCAGATCGGGTTAAGATTGCTTGAATTGCATTTGAGCATAAACTCGGCATAATGGCTATACGTGAGGTCAAAATCAAACAGGCCGTTGAGGTAGTTGGTCAGGATCACTTCATAGTTTGGCGATTCGGAAATTTCAGAGCCGAAGCGGGTTTCCAGGTCAGCAACCCCGGTGGTTACATCCTCGCATTGCACACAGCCGTCACAAGTGAGCTCTTGCGGTACGGCTTCTTCCCAGCCTAATATGGTTTCAATTTGGCCGGAAGTCCATTCATATCCGCCCGGTATCCATTCGTTGGCAGATGCATCATCACATTTACAAATCAACTGGTCTATGTCTTCCATCGAAAGGCCGGTATTGTACTCCAGCAATTGTTCCACGGTCTCAATTCCTTCGGGCACTTCACCGTTCTCAAACTGGTCTTTGGTGGTGAGCAGGAGCTCACAGCCGCATTCGTCCAGGTAAACATCTTCTGTCAGCGATTCCTGGTACGGGCCAGGGTCACTGATAAGCAATTCGGTGCACAGGTCACTTTCCGAATAACCATGTAGTGCTAATATATCATTAATCGTTGCCCCGTCACCAATACTTCCGATGCCACTTGGCAGCGCATACGTACCACCCGGGATAGAAGCCGGCAAGGTAGTGGCCCCGGCAGGATGATCATCACCGCAGCCAAATTCACACAAGGCTTTCAAATCAAGAAAGATTCCCAAAGTATCTGCAGTATCAATATCGCATCCCGAAAGCAGCAGCATCCAGTCCCTGGCGTAAGCTGTACAGACTGTTTCGCAAGCGGCTTCGCTTTGTGCATCGAACGCATTTTGGATATCGGTTGTATTGCTGTATTCAGCAGTAAGATCGTCATAAAAGCCCCAGTGCGGAATGGCCTCACCGAATGGGTTGCCCGGATCTTCATCGCCAATCGTAGCCGTAAGCGTCGCACACGCTTCACCCGCTATATGTTCCGATTCGGCTTCTGCATAAATGCGTGCTTTTTCGGCCAGGTACAAATCGCGGAAGGTAATCCAGATCATGTCCAGCTCACATTCACCCGGCTGGTAATCCCGCAGGCAGGAAATGGGTGTAGTACCCGAAAACGTAATATAGGGCTCTTCGCAATGCACCAGCATAGCCGCATACTCCCACATCGAAACCGATACACCACTGATCGTGATGTAGTTATCCATGCGGTCTTTCATTTCCACGTATAATGGATTGGAAATATTCAATGGCTCAAAAAACGGGTCAATGGCGCCGGTAGTGGCACAACCCGAATAGATTTCAGGAGTCGCATAATTGACTGTCAAATCAACATAGCCCAACGGCGCAAAGTAACCGCCAGAGCAGGCTTCTGAAAAAGAAGTGATGCTGCCCATTGCGGCATCATAAGCATGCGAAGCTTCATTATCTTCACAATATTCCAGGTAACAATATTCCGGATGGTATGGCAATAAAGCCTCAGCCCAACTATCCTGGAACCCGACCACAAAATCGGCCAGGTTTGCCAGTTCTTCGGGTTTTACTTTGTAAATATTGTTGTCAGCATCCACAAGAACAGGAGTAGCCGAAATGACCACCGGCGGCGCATAAACGCCCACGCCAACCAGCTGCACTTCTACCCAGGCCTGGCTGCCCAGCTCATCTTCGTACATACCGCCCGAAGGGTTGCGCCAGTCGCCCGACAAATCAGGTGAACCGCCGGTGTACAGTACCGAAATGGTGTTGGCCGCAGAATAGGTGCTTCCTGAAACTGTGTATTCGGCATATTGTCCGCCCGGTGATACATCGTTGAGCATGATGGCCCGCATGACATCGCAGGAGTAGTCGTCTTCATCAAATACATCTTCAACATCACAGCTGCTGAAATCGGCATTGGCATACGCTTCATTGTACAATTCCTGGAAGGTCGGTACACAGGTATTGCTTTCAAGGTATGTACACCAATAACCATTGATGGCATCCTGGTCTACGGTCAGTGTTTTGGTAAGAATGTAATTGTTTTGGAGCAAAGTCACGGTAGTATCGAATGCAAACGGCGAATCTTCGTTACACATCGCATCATACTCGCCGCCATTGATATACAGCGTATGGGAAAATACCGGCAGGTCATCACATTCTTCTTTGGTAATTTCGACCGTGAGCTTATACATGCAATCCAGGCACAGCTCCGGTGTACAGGTTTCGTCGGTAAACTCTTCCGGGTCCAGGCTATAGGAAAACGTATAATCCTCGTCTTCAAAAATGGTCAGCGGCTTGGTCAGCGTCATGGAAGTTGGCGTTACATCGCCGTTTACGCCTTCGGTAATGGTTTGCGTGAGTGTAAAAGTGGCGTTATTATCCAGCGCATCCAGGTTTGCCGGCGTTCCTCCCGCCAATCCGCTGGCCACAACTCTTCCGGCCATATCGAAATACTCGATGTAGATCTGTTCATTGGCATCCACGGTGATGCGTCGCTGGTAATGTGGTGCGTAGCCCACTTCGGAACCAAATAAACGGTCGATCTCTTCCTGCGAAGGCGTTCCGTAAAAGAACTCGGTTTCATGCCCCGACCCTATCTGGAAATCGGGGCCTATTCCACCCGCTCTCCTGATCCGTCCGGTGTGGTCGTCCATGTATTCCACACGAGCAAACGGATATTGCTCCGCATCGGGAATACGTACATTTTCACCATCCTGGTCGGGATTGTTGGGTGAATAATACTTTCCCGCACCGAAACTGGTACTAAACGGAGTGGTTTGGAACGAGCACGACGGATCATCTTCGATAAACACCTGCTCAAAATGAGCTGCACCGTAATAGGTATCACCCGGCGCCTTGTTAAAGTCGGGACGGTGAATCATCCGGCCATCATCATCCGGTGTGGGCAGATCGGTTAGCGTAGGCCTTCCGAAGGCATCGTAGTAAATATTGGAAACAATGGCCTGTCCGGTTTCGGGATTGCTTCCCACGCTTTGGCGCATTCGCCCGATCCCGTCGGCATACGAAACGCCTTCAAAGCGTTTTCCGTCTTCGGCATACTTTACCTGGTGTCCCCAGTTCATTTGGGTATCAAATTCCGTGTCAATATAGACGTAGTTGACATTCACCGTAGCGGCCGAGATCAGTCCTGTTTCGCCCAAACTCCAGCTGCCTTCCTTTCGCAGGTTGAATTCCGTTCCCGCCATACCAATCGCCCTTACGCGATAGACCAAATAGCCGCGATCAAAAACCCTTGGGATGGTGTAATAAGGCGTTTTAATGATCACGCGGGTCGAGTTGCGGTAAAAATTATACGTCAGATCGCTTGTTGCAAAGGTATTGGTCAGGTCATCGGCCTTGTAATCATTTACATGCACCCATTCCAGCTCATAATATTCGGCGCCCACTACAGGTGTCCACTCAAAGTTGACATAATCGCTTGTTTTTGCAACCGAATACGAGGCCGGGGCCGTTCCGGCAAACGCATAATAGCGTTCTGTTTCTATTTCAGCTTCCAGGTAAGCGTCGTCTACATCGAGCCCTCCGTTAATGGACGTAATGGAAATTTCCATTCGCAAGGCGTCTGACGCCACGTAAGTCGAGATATCATTGATAATGTTGGTGCCCGTCGTACTGTAATCGATCGACAGTGTTTTCGATTCGGTACTGGTTACAAACGCGCTGGTGCCGACATCCCATTTCCAGTACTTGATGGAGATGGTAACGCCACCCGACAGGTTGTTGGTCTGCAGCACTTCCGGGTTGATCCCCAACCGGATTTTATTGATGATCCGGTAGTTGGTAAAAAGGCTGGGCCAGCTCACGTTGGTAGCCATGGTGACGTACTTGTTGTCGAAAACCGTCAGTTGCGGTGCACCGGATGTGGTGATCTGGGCAGCCTCAATGCGATTGACAGCCGTTTCTACCGCTGCCTTTGATTGCAAAGGAAGCAGCAATAGCGCTAAAAGCAGGATGATAATTGATTTCATAGTGGTTATTGTTTGTCGTCTTTAATAGTGCTTCCTTCCGATTCACTGATGGTCTGAATACCATTGATGGTCTCCACGCGTGTCCTTACCGGCATCAGGTTTTCATCGTAACCGTAAAACGTAGTGAAGTTGTAACCGTCATGCGTGGCCATTGGCAGCAGCGTTTCAGGGTCATAAACGGTAGTGGTCATGCCTGCCAGCACAGGATGGATGCGGATATCATCAAAATAGACCTTGGTATTGCTGATGGCTGATAAATTGTTCAGGTTAACATAAATACCCGATGCTCCTACAGGGACTGTAAACGTTTTTTCCATACGCTGCCAGCCGTCGAGCATTTGTCCTGCAGGATTCAAGGTTTCAGTGGTGCCGGAACCATCATAGGTAATCGTTACCGAGCAATCCGTATAGGAATTCGTAGAATCAACAGCGCTGCCTTTTACCCACAGGCTGATCACGTACTCGCTACCCGAAGTTGGCTTGAAGTCTTTGATACACATACATTCTTCCACCTCAAACTCGTCTTCTGTGAAGGAATCAACCGACCGGCAATCAATACCACTGGCATCACGACGTACAGACGCTGTAACGCCCATATTGACCGATAAGCTTCTGACGCCGCTATGACGGACTGTTGAGCTCAATGAAACATTCGTAGGATCATCGGCTATTGCCTGTGCGAAATCAAAATGGCCTTCCAGATAGGCTGGAATCTCTGCCGCGTGGTAGCTGTAGTCATCAAATGAATCGTATGCTATTTCACGCTGCTGGGCGTTCACTGCCTGTGCAACAGGCATCAACTTGTTCATACGGTTATAACCATACAAAACGGCGGAAGGAACCTTTATCTGATCGACGCTTTCCAGCGATTTTCCGTATTCGTCGAGCTCGGTAATTTCGCCCATTGGACGCCAGTTGCGCAGATCGGTCGCATCCAGGTTCGGGTGGCCGGTTTCGTCAACACGCGCCCATTCATCGTTTACTTTCTGCGCGTAGAACGGGTAATATCCGGTGTACGTACCATTGTAGCGAATTCCCTGAACCTCTGCAGAGCTGCGCTCCAATTGCGGCACATACGCGTGTTCTTTGATTAAATTATTCAACACACCACGGCTGAACGGATTAATAACAGCTCCGACAGGAACAGAGATTGGTGGTGCCTGCTCGTCCGAGACATGACATCTCAGGTTCAGCCTCGGTCTGAATGTAATAGCCGAAGCATCGATAATATCAGCAGTCGGAAATGTGAACGCCGTTGGCCCTGTAACCGGGTTGCGTTTCGTTACAACATTCTGCATCATAATCGCCAGTGTATTCTTTCTGCCGCTTTTGGCCAGTGTAAGTGTATAGCTGCCATTGGTAATCGCAGTGGATGTAAACGGTGCCGTGGTTTTGATCAGCTGTGCAGTACTGCCTGAAACCTTCAACACGTAAGCTGAAACCGTACTGGTCCCGGTAAGATTAACCACATCACCTACCGTGAGCTTGTCAACCAACGAAGATGATGCTGTAAACAATCCGCTTGATAATGTACCGGAGATACTTGCTGTGGGCTGCTCCAGCGGGTTGCGGAACAAGGTGTAATACCAGTGCGCCGGATAGCTGAATGAATAAAGCGGTTCGTTGTATTCGTCTGTCAGGCTGGTAAGCAGTGCTACCCCCGATTCACGGTCATAAACCAAATCTTTGGCTGTATTTACAGAACCGAGTGTTTCTGTTTCCACGCGGTCGACAATTGCCGAGTAGTTGATGTGCTTGTTGAATGTCTGGGCATAGAAGCCAACTTCACGCTCGCTTCCTCCGATCACCGGGTAAATACCATCCGGAATGGGACTTGGCACAGGAAACAGTGGAAACGACAGTGTTAACCCTAGCTGGTAAGAACCGTTCCGGCTGGTGACCAAACGCGAATCGGCATACAGGTCATACTCGGTAGCTACGATTTCACTACTCATGTCACCATCTTTTTCCAGCATCTTCACCGGTTCTGCGAAACCTTTGTAATAATAGGTCGTCCTGGCCTGCAAATCTCCCTGGGCACTGTAAACGCGGTAATCATAAGGTTTACCGTGAAAATCATTCGTAATAATGCTGTGTCCCTGTGAGAAACCGAACAGGCTGATGTCTACACCCAATGGTGTTTTTTTCTTCGCATCTACTTTTTGCAGCTCGGTAGAAGATGAAATTGTAGGATGCTCACGTGCCGTCATGAAGGTACCTTTACTGATCCCAAGCCCATTGTAGGCACCAACCGAAGCTCCGCTGATTGAGACAGTAACCGTTTTGTACCCGACAACCGGTGAAGGATACAGCATTTCGCTGATAGGAGCTACCGTATACCTAGACTGATCAGGAAATGAAACCGATTTGTTGGTATAACGGTCCCATCTGTAGTAGGGATTTTCATCATTCCCGCTCATAGGCTCATAAGCCGCGACGCCATAACTGGTACGGTCATACTCGTAATCCCAGTAATAAACGGCGTTGTTTGCTTCGTCAGAGATGGTACTCCATTTATCATTGATCGTAATCCGTCCAACGCGGGCGTTACCACCCAGTTTTTTGTTGTCATCATCAAACAGGCGGATTTGGGAAGGAAGATCCGTACTGATTTCCTGGCAGTAGCTTGTTTTCGCCATTTCCTTATAAATATCACCTGTCCAGAATGCTTTTTTATCGATATTCAGCTCTGCATCACAATCTACGCAGGAACCATAAACGACGTCTGTCAGGTTGAGTTTGGCAAATTCCAGGGCTGTCTTTTGGACCGGGCTCATCGCAACGGCAAACTTGCTGTCGTCAGAAGAAAGGACATTCTCCAAAACGATGTAACCATATTCATACGATCCGGGAGAGCCGGCATCTGCGGGCATCAGGCCAGTCGATTTGATCGTTCCGTAACCAAAGGCGCTGTAGTCCAAATCTCCCTTGTAGATTTTTGCAAACGTAGGTACCAGCTCAAAAGCACCTCCTTTTTTGATTTGCACAAAATCTCGCAGGTACACCTCATCAATATAACCTTGTCCGATCGGTGCCAGCGTATCTGTTTTCAAGTGTCTTTCCCTGAAAAGCACCTCGGCATCTTCTTTGGTTGCGGCGCTGATCGCATGGTCCAGCTTAAATACAACTACATTTCTAGGCACTTGCGACAATTTAAAAAACGGTGCGAGTGTGCCGTTAGTGGGAATGGTGTTGGTTACCATACCCTCAGCAATTTCCGAAATGAGTGCGTTAACAGTGCCTGTGCTCAATCCAGTCATCGAAGTAATCTCGGAAACCGAAAGTGCATCATGTAGTTTCTCATCTACTCCATCCGTACCATCCCAGGTACTTTGGTCCAATAGATCGGCCAATTCCAGTTGATTGGTATAGCCTACAATATCATCATGCGTCATCGCGCGCTTGTTCTGCACATAACGGTAGCTGTCTGCTTCATAGGTTACATCCATTTCCGAACCGCTCGGCATGATAATTTTCGTCATTTTCCAGGAAGCAACATTCACAGCGGCAGTTGTTTCGTCCTGCTCAGCATATGGAAACAATTCAAGCGGTTTTGTCACATTGTCCGGTTTGTAATTGCCCCAGCGGTCAGTATTCTTATAATGAAAATCAGGATTTCCGGTGTCGTAGGTAAAACGGTACGGCTGCAAGGCTGTTTCCTCCGATTGCGGTCCTGAATAGACACGGATTTCCAGCAAAGTCAGTTTTCCTGTATTATCACCACCCGGGTTCGAAACGGTGTTCACATTCGCGGGGTTATTTTTACACAAGTGGTAATCGTAAATAAACTCTACGATCTGCATTGGTTTGGCACTGGCGCCTTTGCTCAATCGCTCGCTGCGATTGTACAAGGTGATCTTTTTTAGCAGCTTCAATGGCTTTGAGCTTTCAAAAACACCGGCTTCCGTCACACTGACGGCATCATCACGGTCTTCCAGCGTAAACTCGGCCACCAGGTTTTTTGATTCCAAACTGTGGGTATACCAGATCTCTTTTTCGCCATAGGTATAAGTCGCTGTGTTATCCAATTCGGTAGCCAGCAATCCTTCATGAAAAAAGGCTTTGTCACCACCCATCGGGAAACGCCATTTGTAAGGGTCGGATTGGTCGTAAACACGTGTATAGTTGATTTTGTAATAATCACCGATATCATCCAGCGTATAGCCATCATTACCCAAATCGACGTAATCACCCGAGGTAACTCCTGTCAGCAAAAATGCCGTAGCATAGGAAGGGACCGTCGTTCTGTCATACAGGTGCATGCGCCCACTGGTATTACCAACCACATTTTCACCGCCGCAATTGATCAATCCCTGGGCGTCGCCGGCTGTTCCGTCTGTTGAAAAGGTAATATCCGATTGATTGACCGAATATACCGGCAGTGCATACGAATAATGCATGCCATTGGTGGCTAGCACTTCTACAGCCGAAACATGGTGTCCGTAATGCACGCTTCCGTCGATACGTGTAAAGTTGCTGGTGGTCGGCGTCACAAAAACATTCTCCGGATACAGCTTGTGCCTGGAGTCTGTGGTACCCAATTCATCTGCCAGAACAGGCTTATATACATTGGCCCTTACTTCTTTTGCTCCCATAGACGTAGCAAGTGTAGAAGCATTCAACGTAGTCGGGCCGCCAGTGTGAATCAACTGGTCGGTTTTTTGAATAGCCACCAAACTGCCATCCACACCTTCGAGTTTTTGGTAAGCAGGTTTTGTTCCCCCCACCTCGGTAATGAGTTTCCAGGTTTTCGCAGTCGGCTCACCAATGGCTTTAAAATAAACTTCATCATCCGATCCAAAACGAAAATACTCCTGGCCTGAATAGCTCCATTTACCCGATTTGGCTTCTCCCACATCGCCGCCGTTTGTATAACCGATGGTAACTGAGAGTTTTGGACCTACACTTGCCAAACCAACGGATACGTTGTTCATATCTCCTTCACTGTCGTTCTTTAAAGTAGCATCATAATACGTTCCCAGGTCATTACGCTGCCCTCTGAACGTAGCTGACATACCCATTCCATTTACATAAAAAACATCGTAAGTTGGAACAGAAAAAGGCAGGTTGGTCATATCTTCCGAAAACTCGGCATCGCGCTCACGGTTAAAATCCATCACCGGTTTGTGCCAGCCATTGTAAAACTTGCGGGCATTGGAATGAAAATAACCGAAGGCAGGATTAACGATTGTGTACGTATCGGGGTTGCTGTATTCAAAATCCTGGTTGGATGTGTAATTCTGAGTTTCTATCCCAACGGTGTATTTCCATTTTGCAGTTGGATTTGCGGATATTGAATACGAGAAATCCTGGATAAACTGCTTGCTTTCGCTCCGGCTGCTCATCTGCATCTGTGGGACGGAAGTAATGGAACCGCAGGTAAACGTCGAACCTAAAGAAGCTGGTAAACTGGCAGCACCAAATGCATAATTTTTAATCTTTGCTCCTCCGCTAAAAGAAGCATTCCCGTTGATACTTCGCTGCGTAAGTCCCATGCGGGAGTGATAATTAGAGCCGTATGACAAACCGAAATTCCCGAACTCAGTTGCATTATCATTTTCTCCGAAAGAACCAATTAGCCCAACCGAACTGCTTCGGCCAATCCCGTTCTTGCTGTCGCTGCTATAGCCAAGCCCGCCTTTTAATCCAAAAAAGGCCTGATCATGCCATACACTTACAGGAGTTGATAAACTTGCACCAATATTAAAATCAAATGTCCGCGATCTGCCCGTATACGTATTGGTATAAGCGCCAAATAACAAAGTCAGATCAGTCCCGATTTTCGATTTTCTGCTCATTACAAGGCCTTTTCGCATAAACCCTAAGGTGACACCGTATTTGAATCCATCCCAGACTTCATCTTCTAATGTTTTATAAACTCTCGAAATTTCCTGTGTTCCGTTAAAATCATCCGGGATGCCGCGCATTTCACGTGCAACACTTCCTACATTGAGGTTCCAGCCAAGTCCCACCCATGACGCTTCATCCATCATGCCTACGTTGGAATTGTAGGAAAGCACCAGTGGATAACCTTCTACGTCCATCAACGGGATGGAATACGAAAAATCACCCGTAAACTGATCCACCATGCCATCCATGGAGTTAAGCGAGAACCCGCCGGACTCTGTTTGCCCGGGGCCTCCCAGAACCACCGTTGCAACCTGGGTTTCCGGTTTTTTTGGTTTTATTACAGAAGCAGCGGTCGACACTTCTGGTAATTCAGCTGGTGTTAATTGTTCTTTGCCAGGAGCTAAAGTAGTCACAAAACGTGCTGTAACCGGACGATCCGGTAAATCAGAAGCCGTTGCAGCAAAGAGGTTTCCCATCGGGAAGAAGCTCTGCAAAACAATAGCATATAGAGCACTCACGTGCAACACCTTAAACAGGTTCGAATCTTTTTTAAACGTTTTCATAGTGGTGAGATTAATTGGCATAAACGAACCGGATGTATTCTTTTTCACCGGTGCTTTTGATTAGTTCAAGAATGTAATAATTGCCTGCCGTTAAACTGTAGGTTGAAAGGTCAAGCAAGTACTGGTTATGATCAAACTGGTAAGTTAAAGCGGGCAGTATGGTTCCGCCGGAAGTACCATCATAGCTGATCGAAGCTACCAGCGTTTTGTTTTGGTCATACAAATTCAGCGGCATTTTTTTGCCGGCAGTTTGCTCATACTCTTCTGTAAACTGCACCTTGAGCTTCCCCTGGAACGTAGAAACGTATCCGGCATCCGGCTCGCGTTTGAAAACAGCGTATGAGGTCCTGTCACAGCTTGTATTATCAACCTTGAATTGGATATAAGGCTTGTGTGCATCAGACGAAGTATCGGATGAATGGTACTGCTGTCGGGCGGTTGAAGCTGTAAAAGCATCCAGCTTAAAGGCCATTCCGAAATTGTTGTTCGTATTGTTTTGCTTCCAGTAATTGCAGAAAGCAGTAATGTCATAATCCCTGCTCTCTGTTGAAGAGGAAGTAGGCGGGGCATTTACCACAATTGAATTGGAGAACGGTGGCTGAGTGTTGTAATTAACCGTAATCTCGTCCCAGTAACCTAGTGAATTGACACACTGGAACTCAGCATCGTTGGTAGTACCGCCACCGGGATTAATATGGCTTTTTCCATATAAGTGTAAATCGGCATCATAGGGACTCGCTCCCGGCTCAAACCAAATCCTGAAACGCATGAACGTACGAAAGTCTGTTCCTGTATTGCCGCTCGCCTGTATTTCTGTCACCGGAACTCCCGTTCCACCCGGACTGGCAGCCGAAACAAGCGCATCATCCATAAATTTGGTCCCCGGATAAAAATCCAGGTCCACCTGTTCACAGGAAACCCCTACAATAAATGCCATGTAATAAAACTTGTTGAGCGTCACATCCTTTATTTCCAGTCCATAAATACCCGGCGGGCGACTTGAAATACTCAGCGCTGTTTCACCGACAAGCGCCGATGCGTAACCACTTGTTGTTGACAAGTCAAACCATTTGTAGCTATAGGATCCCGAACCACCTGAAAAGGTCGGTGTAATAGAACCGTCAGTTGCTATCGCAGTTGATGCAGGTGTAATTGTTGCCCCCGTAATCGCAATCGGTGGATAATAACTGATGACGATATCCGGCCAATTGGCACTGCTGGCATCTTCACCGGAATAATACGTACACGAAGAGTTTGCAGTGGTTTCAGGGTTTCGGGTAATCAAAAAGCCATAGTTTAAAATCGTTCCGCCCACCATGCTTTGCACAAGTGTTGCTACATTGAAGCTTCGCCTGCCGGTTGTAAGATTAACGGTACTGGAAGTAACAGTACTACCTGTAGTGGTAGGCGGATTTGAATTGGCATACGTAATCGTGGATTCGTTCCAGTCCGCGGCAACTCCGCGCAAATAAAAGGAGGAAGACCCCGCTCCCGATTCACTAATTCGTTTTATCCTCAGGGAGGCAGACACAATGTGCGAACCGAACGGAATGGAAGACAAGTCCGGTTTCAGGTAATACCGGTAGAAATCGGTTGTATTGACTGTCCAGATCGGGATCGTGGTAGCCGTTTCATAATTGGTACCGGTCGACGCTGAATAGACGTGTGCATCTTCGGTGATACTGATTGTTGTAGTTGTCTGACCAAAAGTCGTTACGCCTAAAAATGTAATCAGAACAAATGGAACACAATGCAACAGTGCAAAAGATAGTGGTTTCATAATGTAAAATTCGTTGGTTAGGTTAAATCGTTAAGTTGATAAAGCACATTTTGGTGTAGGCGCCGAACAGGTTAAGTGGTGCTACTTCTATCCTGTATTCAATACCTTGTAATGGTTCAAAAAGCGCCATTTCCAATCGATCAGATAACAATATGCCGGTAGCCTGAAGGTCGGACCGGGCACCAAAGAACTCCATTACTGTCTGCTCTGTTTCCTCATTGACAACTACAATGTTAACATACCCAAAATCAGCAATATCGTCAAAAGCGAGTTCCAGAACCACCATGTCTCTGTCATCAAGTGAGTCGTTGGGAAGGTAATAATCTTCTATAACTGAAATGGTTGCCGTGGTTGAATCTAACTGGGCAAAAGAAGGGCCGGAAAACAACCAGCAGAAAAGCACGGAAAGCATGCCCGGCAGTAAAAAGTGGTTCCTATTCATGTGAAAGTGGGTTAACTAAAAAATGGCAATTTGCCACCTGAATTTGTTATCAAATATAACGGAAAGTATTTTTACCAAACAATTGATTATCAAAAAATAAAAAAATATTTTTTTTTACCAATGGTGTTTTTTAGTTGAACTCACCGATTTTACTGGCAAAATAATTTTATTAACAGGACGCAAAATTGGTCCTCTTTCACCCGCCCCTGTTTTTAGCAGACTCTTTTTATTACATTTGTTACGCTTGACTCTTTTCACTATGCGACACATTATCTGCTTTACCCTATTCATTGTCCCATTCTGTTCTTATTCGCAGAAAATCGAAGATTATTCCCTGAAGCATTCCATGAAGCAGGATGGATTGGCATTGACCTTTACAGTACTCGATCCGGACGAAAAAGGCATTAAACATTACGATAATCAAAAAACGTATTACTGGTATAAATCTCAAAAAGTACTTGGTACACAAGGCGGAAGTGCCGGACAACTGCTCCATGGTGCTTTCGAATCGTTTTACGACAATAAGCAATTGTGTGAAAAAGGCTGCTATGAAAAGGGGCTGAAAACCGGTGAATGGAATTACTGGCAAAAAAACGGCAAGCTGGCCAGGACCGAGCACTGGAACAACGGCCGCCCGTCAGGCGAACAGGTTTATTATTCCAAAACGGGAGAAGTACAAAAGCGCATTGTCATTCATGGAAATAAGTCAACCGAGCAAAGCGGCGATACACTGATCGAAATAAGCAGATCATCCAAAACCATAACGTTGATGGATTCGATCGGGCGGATAAAATCAGTTGCCCGCTACAAAAACCATCTCTTGCACGGAAAGCAGGAAGTCTTTGCTTCTGACGGCACTAAATCGGTTGTAGCCTACAAAAACGGAGAACTGGTGGTCCCGAAAGAAAAAAAGAACAAAGCAGGTAAAATGGATGAAGGAAGCACGTCCGTTGATGAAAAACAAAGGTTCTTTAAACGATTGAAACAACGCTTTTCCAAGAAGGATAAAACGGATAAAAAAATACGTGAGGATAAAAAACCGAAAAAGGAAAAGAAACCGAAGCCTGTAACAGCGAAGGAAAAACAAGCAGAAACAGGGTCAAGAAAAACTTCAGGAACCTCTAAAAAGAAAGGTGAATGATCCGCGCAGCCGCCTTATCATACGCCATTGTGTTTTCACTGCTGGTCGGGCTCATCTGTTCGGGAGTGATTTTTATTGCTACTACACAGAAAAAAATTGAGGTACTTCAGACCAATAAGGAACATCTGCTGTTTGACAGTTATGCAGCCGTTCGTTATGGCATTTTCATGGTTCCGCCTGGTGACTCCACCCGTTATATTCATTCTTCGGGTGATACGAGCGAAATAACGCACAGGCAATGGGGAGCTTTTTCCATGATTTGCACCAAAACGCATAAAGGTCAATTGAATAAGCACCGAACGGCACTGATCGGAATACTACAATCTCCCCAGCTTCCGTGCCTCTATCTTCCGGGCAATTCAGGCGAGTTAAAAATTACCGGTGAAACCAAAATTGAAGGAAAAATCTTTGTTCCCAGAGGAAAGGTGGAACGCGCCTATATTGCCGGAAAAAACTACTCGTTCGACCAATTGGTATTCGGAAGTATTGAAGTTGCGGAACTCGGCCTTCCTCCGCTGAAAAAAGAATGGCAAAACCTGCTTCCAACCGATTTGACGCGCAAAACATCACCGCAACCCTTCATTGCAAAAGACAGCAGTTACAGTTTTCATAATGGCATTACCTATTTTCAACAGTTAGAGCCAATTGCGATCCAACACGCTATATGCGGAAATGTAATTATTCATTCGTTCGACTCCATTTTCGTCACTTCAAAAGCACAACTGGCAAATGTGATCCTGATAGCCCCCATTGTTCGCTTCGAAACAGGCTTTAAGGGCTCTGTACAGGTTATTGCTTCCGAGCGGGTGGTGTGTGAAAAAGGCGTGAAACTGCTTTACCCGAGCATCATTACACTGAATGAACAACCTATTCACAACGAGCTAACCAGACGAATAGTTATCATTGAAGAAGAAGCAGAGGTGCTGGGCGGCATCCTTATCACTTCCCAGCAGCCGGAATTTCGCAGGCTCCCTTTCCTTGAATTACATGAAAAGTCAGTAATCGGCGGGCTGGTCTACAATTGCGGAGAAACCGAAGCAAAAGGAACAATCATCGGAAGCCTGTACACTTTTCAATTATCGGTACGCACCGGTGGTGGTACTTATGGAAACCATCTTGTGGATGCTATTGTGAGTCAGAACCGCTTGCCGGACTATTTCCTGTTACCCGGATGGCTGGAAGCACAGGAAAAAGTTCAGTCTAAACTCATTACATGGCTATGATACGAATGAACGCATCTACCATCACTGAGTTCGTGATTGCTATGACAATCATCGCCATTTGCTTTACTGTGGCTTCCCAGGTATTCATGCAAACAAACCGTTCCACCATCCAATTCAGGGAAGTAGAAGAACAAACCGAGTTTCAATCACTCCTTATGGATGCGCTGGTTCATGATACGTTACCCGCTATTTCCGATTGGAAAGGTGAGCTCGCTACAATGGAAGTTTCCATAACTCAAAAAGATTCCGTAGCTTTCACAGAAATAAACCTTATCAGTATTCACAAAATCCTCTGGCAACAGACCTTTTTCAGTGCAAAATAACCTGCTACATATCACTCGATTCACTGCGTTTTCGGTATTGGAAGTAACGATAGTCATTGCACTGATGGCCTTGCTTTCCGCTTTATTTTTCGGTGCACTCAACCGCTTTGGCGAACAAATCCAAAACGAAACCCGCATTAAAAATGAACTAAACGATTGGTATGTCGTAAGGGCTAATCTGTGGCGAGAACTGGATGAAGCCGATTCCATTCAGGTAACAGACAACCAGGCCAGCATTTTTTTCGGAAACAACAAAACGGTTTACAAGATCATAGATGATCATCTGTTTCGCTTAGTGAATGAAACTGAAACAGACCTGAGACTGGAAATGAATGCCATACAGCAGGAAGAAATTAAAGGCCGGCATTACATCGCTTTCAAAATAAACTGGAAAGAATCTGAAATGGTGCTGCGTTATCCCATTCGTTCAACAGTTGCCAATACCATCAACCACTATTTCGCTCAACGATTATGGCAGTAGCAGTACAGGCATCAAAAAGTATTTTTCAGCGTGAGATTTCGCTGGGCAAACCTTTTGGCGATAGGGTCAAGGAGCAGTTTTACAACGAATTTTGCTCCCTGATCGAAAGTGGTATTGATATGCGCCGTTCCATGCAACTGATTATCGATGAGCAGGAAAAACCCCGCATAAAAGCGATCCTGGAAGCCTTGCAGGCTAAAATTGTACTGGGAGCATCACTTTCCGAAGCCATGGAACAATCCGGTCATTTTTCGGCTTACGAATTTCAAAGCATTCGCATTGGTGAAGAAACAGGTCGATTGAAAAACGTACTGGCATCCATGGCCGTTTATTTTGGCGATAAAGTAAAACTAAAGCGACAACTCATAAGCGTTTTTACCTATCCTGCCTTTGTAATGGCCATCACCTTCGGAGTATTGTATTTCATGCTCAACTCGGTAGTCCCGATGTTCGAGGACGTTTTCAAACAGTTCGGGCAGGAATTGCCATGGCTCACGAAAAAAATTGTGTGGCTTTCCAACCATTTCGGGCCGTTCATGCTCTGGTTTTTACTGGCTGGCATTACAATTGGCGTTTACTGTTACACGCAGCGTAGAGAGGAATGGTTCCGCAGATCATCGAGCCGGGTGATGTTGCGCATTCCGGTGTTCGGCGTCCTGATCAGGAAAGTATACATCGCCCGTTTTTGTCAAAGTATGGGATTGCTCATGGAATCAAAAACACCGCTGGTAAAAGCGTTAGACCTAGTTGAGGAAATGATCGGTTTTTATCCCTTGGAAAAAGCCATTCAACATGCCAAAAAAGAAATCCTTGCAGGCAATCAGCTTCATTCGGGCCTGGCACAATTCAGCATTATGGATAAACGACTTATTTCATTCATCAAGATCGCTGAAGAGATCAACCAGCTCGATCAGACTTTCAACCGCCTTACCAAGCAATACAACGACGAAATTGAATATCGTACCAAGCTGATGGGAACCATCATTGAACCCGCAATCATTGTAATTATCGGGGTCGTTGTGGGTGTTATCATGGTCGCGATGTACTTACCGATGTTTAACCTGAGTAATGTCATTAAATAAAATGAAACGAATCAAGCACAGAGCGAAGATCACCCGTCTGAAGGCCTTTTCACTGGCAGAAGTATTGATCGTATTAGCGATTATGGGAATCCTCATCATGTTGGTCGTACCGAACCAAACAGGGATCGCCACACGCACGAAAAGTATGGAGGCACAACAGGAACTTCGAATGCTTCACAACCTTCAGTACGCCTACTTTCTCCAGTTTTCAAAATACTCACAGGATCTGAAGGAGATCAATTACCTACCTCATAAATTGAACACCGAAGGCGGCACAGCCAATTACCGGATTTCAATTACAGAAGCGAGTCCGGCAGGATTTAAAGGGCGCGCCGAATCGGTGGTCGATTTTAACGGCGACGGCAAAATGAATATCTGGGAAATAGACCAGGAAGGACAACCGAAAGAAGTACAGCCCGACTAATGATCATTGCACTCATAATAGCGTGTTTATTGCTCGGAACAATCTTCCTGCAAGACATTACTTCCAGAAGTATCTGGTGGTTCCTACCTCCACTGCTGTTCGGTACGTTTATTGTTTACCGATGGACTGATTTTTCCTGGATGACACTTGGTTTCAACATCGCGTTTATTGCGTTGCTGATGGCCTTTTTATTTGTTTACATCCGTTTTCGTTTCGGAAACCCCGAATTGTTTTTTAAACAGTATTTCGGATTGGGTGATTTGTTATTCATTCTTGCACTTACGCCTTTGCTGTCATTTCAGCATTTTATTTTGTTTTTTACCATCGGAACCTTTTCTACTTTGCTGATTCACGGAATCATCCTCCTCTTTAAAAAACAGGCTACCATTCCATATGCCGGTTATTTTTCATTGGTAACCCTCGCCTACCTGCTCCTGCTTCAAAGCGGAACAGATGTGTTTCACTTCATACAAGTATAACAATGCCGGATTGGGACAACATACAAGTTTCTGCAGAATTGCAACAGGCGGTCCGATCAGATCTCGCCTGGCACTACCGCGTGATCCCGAAAACACTTTCGCCGGAATTAGTGCAGTTTTACATCGATGAGCGGCAAAATATTGCCTTGGCTGAGGAAGAACTTTCGGCTTTGTTTGGTTGTAATGTAGAATTAGAGCCCATTGACAGCATTGCCATACAACGCAACCTGGGAAGGCATTTCCGTAAAGCCAATCAGGAACAACAGTTGGTTTTTGATTCAAAAATTGATTTCGTAGACCGTATTATCCAGGACGCCAATCACCTCGGAAGCAGTGATATTCATATTGAAACGTACGAAGAACGGGCCCGTGTGCGTATTCGCATTGACGGGCATCTGATTGAACGGTTTGCGGTTGACAAAGCCGATTATGCCGAGCTGGTCAACAAGATCAAAATTCGATCCAACCTTGATATTTCCGAAAAGCGTCTGCCACAGGATGGCCGCATCCAATACCAGGATTTCGACATTCGCGTGTCGATCCTGCCCACCCTGCACGGTGAAAAAATTGTACTTAGAATTTTAGGAAAAGATGCATCGTTTATCCAGATCGACCAATTGGGACTTACAGAACGTGACCTGGAAAATTACCGCGAAGGCATCAAAAAACCGAACGGCATTGTGCTGATTAGTGGCCCAACAGGTTCGGGGAAAACAACCACACTTTACGCAACGCTGAAATTGCTCAACAACGAAAAACGCAACATTGTTACCGTTGAAGATCCGATTGAATACACACTGGAAGGCATCAACCAAGTGCAACTCAAGGAATCAATCGGTTTGACATTCTCAAGTACCTTACGCTCGTTTTTGCGTCAGGATCCCGATGTGATCATGCTCGGTGAAATTCGCGACGGCGAAACGGCCCAGATGGCTATTCGTGCGGCATTAACTGGTCACCTTGTATTATCAACCATTCATACCAACTCGGCCTGGGGGACTATTTCCCGGCTCATTGACATGGGTGTTCCGCCATTCTTGTTGGCCAATACCATTAATACATCAGTTGCCCAGCGATTGATCCGGAAACTATGTCCAAACTGCAAAACAGAACAAAAAACCGTTTTGAAAGACTGGCCGCGAACGGTCGATTTATCACTGGCCCCTGAAACCCAATTCGTAGCTGTCGGCTGCGATGCCTGCCATTATACCGGATACAAAGGAAGGACAGCCGTCTATGAAGTTATCCCGATCGACCTGGAACTGGCAGAATCAATCAAACAGGCGGAAATGCGCGTACAATCATTGCTGGATGAACGCGGCATCGTAAGCCTTAGTAAACAAGCACTTTCACTCATCCACGATGGAACAACTTCTTTGGAAGAAGCCTATCCGTTATTAACCGAAATCCAATGAAACAATTACTGTGTATCACATTGCTCATTTCACTATCGCTTCCGGCGATGGCCCAGAAGCAGTACACGGAGTTTACCCTTCGACCTAAACTCGACAGCCTTAGTGTAAAATACCCTGGCTATAACAATGCCGTGCAGTTAAATGTATCCGGTTTACCACTGGCTGAACTGGTGAATTCACTGGCATTGGAAAACAACCTCAATATCAGCATTGATCCCTCATTCAACCAGGCGATTTCGTATAACTTTTTCGATGCGCAGGTAAAGGACGTACTTGTTTTTCTATATGAGAACTTCGATGTGGAATACCAATTTGTCGGAAGCATCCTGGCCATCAAAAAACCAATGGTAAAGAAAGAAGTACCATTACCGAAGGTGGAGAAGAAAATGGACGTGACGTACAATCCTTCCAATGAATTCCTGTCCGTTGACTTGAAAAATGACAGCTTGTACAAAGTGGTTCAGGCCATTACAACGCTCAGCGGGAAAAACATCGTGCTGGCGCCTGAAGTACACGACAAGCCGGTCAGTGCTTATTTTCTCAATCGTCCGTTCGATCAGGTATTTGACATGATTGCCAAAGCTAACGGGCTGGAATCGAAGAAAGATGAAAATGGGTTTTATTACCTGTTTACGGCTCCGAAATCGGCGGGAAACAATGGTAACACCTTCAACCCGTCAGTCAGTAGTTTTGAGAAAACCGGTGTTCAAATCACCAAGAATGGATTCGGAACGCTTGACATTGTTGCCAATAACGCCGAATTGATGGATATTATTCGACTCAGTGCACAGGAATGCGGAGCGCACTACTTTCTTTACAACAAACCCGAAGGGAAAAGCAGTTTCGAGGTATACAACACCACGTTTCCACAGCTGCTTGAATTTCTCTTTAACGGTACAAAGTACGCTTACCGCGAGGATACCGAAAATAATGTATTCCTGGTTGGTGAAAACAAGATCGAAGGAATACGGGTTACGGAATTGATCCGCATGGAAAACCGTACAATCGAAAACGTAAAAGCTTCCATTCCCAAAGACCTGATCGCCGATCTGGATGTGAATGAATTTCTGGAACTTAACGGTCTGGTAGTTACAGGGTCAAGCCGAAAAATTTCTGAGTTAAAGGCTTTTCTTTCCAGTATTGATGTCGTTGTTCCGATGGTGCAAATTGATGTTATGTTCATTACGTCCAACCGCAATAATACGGTTTCCAGCGGATTGAAGGCAGGTTTAGGAGACAAACCCGCAACCACTACCGGAAGTGTCTTTCCGGCAGTTGATGTTACGTTGGGTGCGCAAACGATCAATGCCATTCTTGATGGAATCAACGGCTTCGGTGTATTTAATCTCGGAAATGTGACAGAGAATTTCTACCTATCTATGAGCCTGCTGGAATCCAATGGAACGGTCGAAATCGAAAGCACACCAAAGATTGCCACCCTGAGCGGTCATAGCGCCAACATTTCCATCGGCCAGACAACCTACTACCAGGAAACGCAGGTTGATGTGCAAAATTCGGTTGTGAATCAAGGTGTTTTGACTTCCAAGATCTGGAAATCAATCGATGCCAACCTGACGGTAAAAATCAAACCCTTTGTTTCTGCTGATGAGTATGTAACGCTCGCCATTACCGTCACCAACGACGATTTTGAAGCACGAACCGATATTACGGCTCCTCCGGGAACCACCAAACAAACATTTGAGTCGGTAGTTCGGGTGAAAAACGGCGAAGTGGTCCTGTTGGGCGGTTTGGAGAAAAAACGCAAATCGAATACCGGCGAAGGTGTTCCGTTTATTTCAAGAGTTCCGGTATTAAAGTGGTTTTTCAGCTCGCGTGAGCGTACGAGTGAAAAGAACAAAATGCACATTATCATCCGTCCAACGATTACGTATTAATGCTTTTTAAAACAACATATCAGGCACCGCGCAAATGGGTGTTGGTCCAGGTCCAACTGGAACAGCAGGAGCAGCACCTGCGTTATGTTGTAGTAAACAAACAACCGGCTGAAGCAGATTCTGTACTATGGACTATGGTTGAAAACACCGAAGAACTGATTAAAAAAGCCGGAAAAAACCTTCCCTACGTGATCCATTTTTCCGGGTTTGGTGTTTTGAGCCGCATTACGGAAAACGTTTCCAATTATCGTGAAAGTTTATTGGTATCCGGTGGTGAAGATGATTTTTACTTCAGCAGCTATGAACTCAAAAGTACTGTTGGCGTTTCCTTCATCCGGAGATCGTTGGTTGAACGATTGCTGGAAGCGTTGACAATACAAAAAGTGTTCGTTTGGGGTGTACATACCGGGCCGGCACCCCTCATTTGCCTGCTAACTGAAAATGGTCGCCTCCAGCTTGATTTTGTAATAGAGCTGACCAACGGAGACCTGAAAAAACTGGAACGCAACACCGAAGACATAAAACGGCTGGCAACCAATTCCGGTTTTTTGGATACAGATGCGGCTTACGTGAGAGCATTGCAAAAACTCACCAATACGCCAAACGAACATTACCGGCAAGGACTCGACGACGAACGTTTTGCGCAAACCAAGGCCAATTACAAGGAATTTGTGCGCTTTGTCAAACTGGGTATTGGCATCCTTGCTTTTTTCCTGTTGGCTTTGGTGGCCAATTATTTCTATGTCAATCATCTTAACAATGTAGCAGCACAACTGGAATCAGATATAGCCGGATACGGTGACAACCTGGCGCTATCCGATCGACTGCAGCAGGAAAAACAACGTAAACTGGTACTGGTTGAAAACTCTGGCATACAATCGGCAAAATACATATCCTTTTACCTGGATGAAGTCGGTGCTTCAGTGCCTGCGGCTATTCAGCTTTCCAGTTTAGAGACCTTTCCCCTGCTGGAGCCCTTGAAACCCAAACGAAAAGTGGAACTCAATTCCAAACACCTGACCATTTCCGGTTTCAGTGGCAGCAGTAAGGTTCTTGACGACTGGATGGAAGCGCTGGAACGCAAAGAATGGATTTCAGGCGTCGAATTGATCAATTACGTACGCATCAATGATCAGAAAGCAACCTTTCAATTACTTGTAAAAATCAGTGAATGACTTTGTTTGACAAATATAGCTATAAGCAGAAAAACCTGGCGCTTTTAGTGATCGGTGTACTACTGTTTGCCGTTGCGTATAAACGTTCGTTCAGTATCACGATTGAGACTAATACGTATATCGGTGAACTGGAACTCAAGAAAGCCGAAGCCAAATCATCTCAGACAGCTATTCGTAACCTTCAACTTGAAATTTCAACCATCAACAAGCTCCTGGGGCGTGAAAATGTTTCCATTGAACAGGTCCAGCAAGGTTTTCTGAATTTCTTTGCCCGCAAGAGCAGCGGACTTTCGGTACAGCAAATAGAGGAAGTCTATACTTTCGATCATCCCGATTTCAGTATCAACACCTTCCGTATCGACATCAAAGGGAATTATCTGGAGCAATTGCGCTTCATTCACGTTTTGGAAAAAGACTTTGAAGACGCACGGCTCATACATACGCATTTCGAACTAAAAAAAGACCTCGTATCAGGCAAAAATGACCTGATCTCCACATTGTTACTTCAAAATTATGTCCAAAATGAAAAAAGCTAGTCTTATCACGTTACTGGGAACATTGCTATTCCTGGGAAGCTGCAAGGATATCATCGAAAAAGATATTTCGGGCGACACGCCTGTAGTGATCTTACCACAGGTAAATGACACGGTTGATGCAAATCCTGTCCATTTCAAATGGGAAGCTATGAGCGGCGCCACAAAATACCACCTGGAAGTTGTAAGTCCTAGTTTTGCTGACCTGCAAGTATATGCCCTTGACTCTATCGTGACCGGTACCAATTTCTTCATCGGGCTTGATTCAGCAGAATACCAATTCCGCATTACGGCACTGAACGCCGGTTACGAATCCAAGACAAGCACTCCCTTTACCTTTTGGGTCGGTACCTCAGCCGGAGGATCGAACAATGGTGGCGTGGTACTGGATGAGCCTGCTCAGAACGCTTATTTGAATGAAAGTTTCAATGGTGAGTTCAATTGGATCAACCTGCCGGGAACAACCACTTATACCTTTGAATTGCACAAAACCAATGCCTTTTCGGGGCAACTTCTCGACATCGCCGATCAGCTTGGCTCCGTTTCCATTTTCAGCTTTACCGGCGCTCAGCTCAATGAAGGAACGTACTGTTGGGGAGTAAAGGCTTATCTTAGCAATGGCGGTGAAACAATCTACAGCAAACGTGTGTTTTATGTTGACACCACCGATCCGGGAACATCCACATTGGTCGCGCCGGTAGCTAACACGACCGTCAGCCTGTCATTCAATCCAAGTGTTGCCTTTTCCTGGGCTTTCCCTGCCAACTCAGGAACTGTCCAGTCTCCCTTTTCAGCACGTATTCAGCTATCAACCACTACAAACTTTTCCAACCTAGCGTTTACGCGAGACTACAATCCGGAGCAGACTTCGGCTACTGAAAATCTCAATACAATCGGCTTGAGCGCGGGGATGTATTACTGGCGGATCATTGTTTTGGATGAAGCCGGAAATATCGGTGACACACCTACAGGCTATAATTCATTAGTTGTTACGAATTGAAAAACAAGGGATTAACATATGGCCTATTGATTGTTGTCGGGATTGTCTGGTACCAGGTTTTTATACGTGTAAAATCCAATTTCGAAGCAAATGATGTTGTACCTGCCAATCCTGCATCAAATGTCTTGAAACGCAGGATCGTAAAGCCTGACCCGTTTCGTTTGCAGGCCAACTACCGTGATCCGTTTACCGGAAAGCTCGCTTCGGCGGAAATGGCACCGGCCGGTCCAAACCAGGCTCCCGTTGCGACAACAGTGAAACCTCCCAAGCCTAAACCCGAACCGGTTATTATTCAGTGGCCATCCATCAAATATTACGGACTGGTACGCAAAACCACTTCCAAGGACCCGCGCACTCTTATTGCCATTGATGGTTACATGTTCAAAGTTAAACAAGGTGAGCAGGTACTGGACAACATTTATATTCAGAAAGTCACCCGGGATTATGTGCAGATAAAATACCGGAAAGAAGTGCGAACGTTCGAGAAAGCAAGATCATAAAATTTGGTTCTCGATGAGCTTTTAGCTGTAAGGATTCTAATGACATGCCGAAGCTCGTCCAATAAGCACTTCCGGAAAAAGCCGTAAGTTTGGGCCTCTGATTACAACATGGAAAAAATCTCAAAGGCGCGCATTAAATGGATTCGGAGCCTGCAGCAAAAAAAGGTCCGCGAACAGGAGGATGTTTTTGTAGTGGAAGGTGAGAAAATGGTGTTGGAAGGTTTAGCCTGCCAACTTCCTGTCATTGCGCTGGTAGCTCACAAAAACGAACTTTCGCTGATTCCTGAACCATTCAGGGCAATTGCTTTGAGCGCCGATACGACTGAAATGGAGCAGCTTTCGGGACTCAAAACACCGAATAAACTGGTGGCCGTTTTCAAACGACAACCTGTTTCAACAGCGAATGGCAGTTTTGAACTGGCACTCGACAGCATCCAGGACCCGGGCAACATGGGTACAATCCTGCGCCTGGCCGATTGGTTTGGGATTGATCGCATCGTATGCTCACGCGAAACGGTGGATTGCTACAATCCGAAAGTGGTACAGGCATCGATGGGTGCTATTTTCCGAATACAGGTAGTTTATACCGACCTCCACAAGTATTTATCCAAATCGAAACGACCGGTTTACGGCGCGTTGCTGAATGGCGAAAATTACAGCTCCGTTTCTTATAAACCCGACGGGATTTTGTTGATGGGTAATGAAGGGAACGGGATTTCTGAGCAGCTCATTCCACTGATTACACAAGCGGTGACGATTCCACGGTTTGGAGCGGCAGAATCGCTGAATGTCGCCACAGCAACGGCCATTTTATTGGCTGAGGCTCGTAGAAACAGCTGATTTTTTGACGTACTGTGTGTTTTTCGCCACAGATGACTCAGATTTTCACAGATATTATTACACATAGTCATTTCTATGCGCTAGCGCATAGTTAAAATCTGTGCGCATCTGAGACATCTGTGGCAAATAGTTGATATAGTGTATCTCTATTTGTTCATTCGTGGGAGACTAATCTGTGGGATCTAACTTTGCAGCAATCGCGTCCATGCATTTCATGCCATCAATCGCAGCCGAAACAATTCCACCCGCATAACCGGCCCCTTCTGCACATGGGTACAAACCAGCGATTTCAACGTGTTCACAAGTCTCCGGGTTCCTCGGAATGGAAACCGGCGATGACGTGCGCGATTCCGGGGCATGCAGTACCGCATCGCTGGTGAGGTAACCGCGCATTTTACGATCAAAGTCAACAAAAGCCTTGCGCAGCCTGCGGGCGATAAAATCCGGTAAAACGGTATTCAGGTCAACACTCACGATGCCCGGCTGGTAAGAGGTCCGCGGGAAGTCTTTGGACTTTTTCCGGTTGATGAAATCGGTCAACCGCTGCGCCGGAACACGTTGCGTTTTCCCGGCTGCTTCCCAACAAGCTTGCTCTACCTGCTGCTGGAATTCGAGGCAAACAAACGGATTGTCAGGGGTGAAATCCGGTAATTCTTCCGGTTCCACGCTGACCACAATTCCCGAATTGGATGTGACGTTGTTGCGTTTGGAAGGCGACCAGCCGTTCGTTACCACTTCGCCTTCGGCAGTGGCGCAAGGTGCAATGATTCCACCCGGACACATGCAAAACGAATAAACGCCTTTGTCTTCCACCTGCGTTACAAGTGCGTAAGAAGCCGGAGGAAGGAAATCATCGTTCAACCGTCCGTGATACTGGATGGTGTCGATCAATTCCTGTGTATGCTCGATGCGAACACCCAACGCGAAAGGTTTTGCCAATAGTTTCACACCACGATCGTGCAGCAGGTGAAAAACATCCCGGGCACTGTGGCCGGTTGCCAAAATCACGTTCGAACAATCGATTCGCTGGCCATTATTGACTTCAATACCAATCACCTGGCGGTTTTCGATGAACAGATCGGTCAGTTTCGATTCAAAGCGCACTTCCCCACCATATTCAATAATGCATTCGCGCATAGCAACAATGAGCTGCGGCAATTTGTTGGTCCCGATATGCGGGTGCGCATCGACCAAAATATCCTGCGGCGCACCAAAATGAACGAGCCATTCGAGTGTTTTCAGTACATCACCGCGTTTTTTGGAACGGGTGTAGAGTTTGCCGTCGGAATAGGTCCCGGCTCCGCCTTCGCCAAAACAGTAATTGGATTCCGGGTTAACGATTTGTTCTTTGTTGAGCTTTGCCAGATCTCTTCTTCGGGCGCGAACGTCTTTTCCGCGTTCGATTACGATGGGTTTCAGCCCAAGTTCCAACGCTCTGAGGGCGGCATACAAACCGGCCGGACCGGCTCCTATAATATACACCGGTTCTGCCTGTGAGACATTCTTCGGATGAAAAGCAACCGGCCTTTCCGGAACTTTCCCTTTCGGGTAAATAAGAACGGTTGCATTAATCTTGATATCGCGCTTGCGGGCATCAATTGAGCGTTTGTGCCAGGCAAATTCAAAGGAATCGGGTGACAGTTTCAATTCCCGGGCAATGAGCAACTGCATTTTCCCCGAATCTGCGGCCAGCTCGGGAGATACCTGGAGTTGAAGTTGTTTTGATTCCTGCATCGCAAATTATGAATGTTGAATGCTTAATGTTGAATTGGGCTTTCCAAAATATGTTGCATTCATCTTCTATACTCAGCATTTAGGCCGTAAAGATACTTGATTTTGGAATTAGTTTGGCACTTTTATTGTTGATCAGCAGCGTCAAATAAGTCGCTATGAAAACACTCATTACTCTTTTCTTTTTCGGCACACTTTTAATAGTCCGCGCACAGGAACATGGCAGGGGCAAAGGGCTGGTATTAACGCTTTACGATCAACAAGATCGGATATACGGTACCAGCTGGGATCAGAAAGAACGGACCATTTATTATTATCCATACCTGGTTGATCGGCCGTTCGAAGATTCGTTGTCCAACCGCTATGCCAGCCAAGACGTGATTGACCTGTACCACCGTGACCCTCCCCGCATTATCCGTCGCGAGATTGACCCTTCGGAAATGGTACCTGTGACAACGAAAGAGATTCGAAACCAGTTTTGTTTTTTCGTAGACCTGCGCAACATGACACAGGCAGAACAAGACAGCTGCCAAGCCTTCCTGAAGTATTTCTCCGAGCACCAGCACCCGAACGAAGAGGTGCAGGTTACCTACATTGATAAAGACAATGTCTTTTATTATACATTCGTCCATAACAGGATTCCTGTTATGGGCAACGATCCGGCATGGATTCCCCGAAAAGCTGCCGGAGAGATTCTTCATGCCGATGCAGCCAGGCATATATGGAAAACAGTAGAGCGGCGTGACGGTAGCTTCACCCATCCGGTTTTTTCCACATTGGACCCCGATCCTATTATTTACATTTATCTCGGGAGAACTGCCGACTTTAACTCTCCAAAACAAGAAATGGTCAATTTGAACACCGTTTTCCGTACGAAGCATAATTACCTGCATTACATCGACCTGAGCAAAGGGGATAGTCTTTTACCCTTCCGTCAAACGGCGAAGCTTGCCGGCGGATTAGGGATGAAGTTTAGCTGGGGAAAAGAAGTGCTGACGCAAACGATCATAAACGACCTGGTGGTTCATTATTTGTGGAAAGAAGAAACGGAAGACACTTACAACGTATCCAAGGAAGCGACTGTTCCTGCTCCACAGAAGCCAAAGCCGTCCATCCCGCAGCCCGTGATCCTGGGCGAGCCGGTTAAAAAAAACAATCCTGAGACGCGGGAGTGATCAAATTTCCCCCTTTACATCTGTGGCTACCCCTCGAAGATTAACGAAAACCACCACACCTTATTGAACAGCTGATCAATCGGTTTGGAAGAAGGCGTTCCGTCCTGGATGAAGGAGTTGGAGAATCCTTGTGAGTACTTGATCTCGAAACCGAATTTGAAGTACGGCGCAAAAAACTCGAGCCCCGCTCCTACCTGTCCCTGGAAATCGTTGGCTTTGATCTTGATGAACGGATCAATGAACGATTGCGAGGCTTTTTCCTGCGATTGCAAGTCGTATGAATACTGGCCGCCCACTAATACATAGCTCGCAAAGTTATTGAGGCGCAGTGTACGGAACTGCAGCATCAGCGGGAAATCGAGGTTCGTGGAATTCACGCGCTCCTCGGCATAAATATCTTTTTTCGCCAGTGGATCGGGATCCTGGTAATAGTACTGGATTACGCGCTCCTGGAACGATAATGTCGGGATGAAGCGCAGGCGCGCAACCGGATGGAATAATTTCAATGTGGTTACGATTCCTACCTGTCCGCCGGGCTGGCTTTTGTTTTCAAGCGATTTAATACCGTACTTTTCATAGGCATCCGGAACAGGAATGAGGTTGAAGTTGGCGGTATTTCCCCCGAGCATAAAACCGAAGTGCAGCAGTTTTTCATCGAAACGACGGTAATTCTTGGTTTTTTCGGGCTGTGCAAACGCACCAATCGCAAACAGGCAAAACAGTATGGAAACCGGGAACTTCATATTCAACACTAACGTTACCAGCTCAAAGTTATTTTATACCGGAATAAATGGTTGCGATGCCACCGCCCACCAAGCGCGACTTGACATTGCGGTAACCAACTTTAGTGAGAATGTCCTCAAAATCCTTCCCTTCCGGGAATGCCGCCACTGATTCGGGCAAATAGGCATACGCGCGCTCGTCGTTGGAAATACGCTTTCCAAAAAACGGGATGATGTACTTCGAGTGGAATGCATAGTATTGTTTCACCGGGAATTTCTTCGGTTTTGAGAACTCAAGTACAATTCCCATTCCTTCAGGACGCAGCACGCGCAGCATTTCCGACAATCCCTTTTCAAGGTGCTGGTAATTGCGGACCCCGAACCCTACGGTAAACGCATCGAAATAGTTGTCTTCAAACGGCAGGTCCTCCGAATCACCTAGGCGCATTGAAATGATGTGGTCTACTTTGCGCTTTTGCATTTTCTTACGGCCTACTTCGAGCATTCCTTCCGAAATATCGATACCGATGATCTCTTCGGGATTCAGCTTGAGGCTTTCAATAGCAAAATCGCCGGTGCCGGTGGCAAGGTCCAGAATGCGTTTCGGCTGGATGTCGCGCAGCATGTTTACCGCTTTCTTGCGCCACAGCCTGTCTATTCCTACCGACAAAAAATGGTTGAGAAAGTCGTATTTACCGGAAATATTGTTGAACATTTCGGCCACTTCTTCTTTCTTCGACTGATCTTCCCTGCCGTATGGCTTCACTTCTTTTTTCATCTTGCGTATGCTCGTTTTCCCAAAGGGAACTACTTTCTACTCTTAATTCCAGGCCTTGCCTGCACATTCTTCGATCAATTCGTCGGGCGAGATGGAAACTACTCCGCTTTTCTCGCACACCAGTCCGCCTGCCAGGTTCGACAGCTCGGCAATCGTTTCGATGGAGCAGCCAGCCGCCAGGCAAAGCGTTGCCACACTGATCACGGTATCACCGGCGCCGCTTACATCCAGGATCGAACGAATGTGGGCGGGTACATGCTTTTCGGCACTTTCTTTTTTGATATAAACGCCGTTTTCGGAAAGTGTCACAAACGTAATATCGTTCTGCAATTCCTGTTCCAAAATGGCTATTGCGCGGTCGAAGTCGGGACGGTTGGCAAAACTGCACGATACACCTACCCCTTCTTTCAACTCCTTTAAATTCGGTTTGAACAATGTCACGCCTTTGTAGGCAAGAAAGTTTGTTTTCTTCGGATCAACAGTTGTCGGGATTCCTTTTGCTTTGGCTTCGGCGATCAACGATTCAATGACCTTTACAGAAAGGACACCTTTGTTGTAATCCTCAAAAATGAGCGCGTCAATCTGCTCGGTTTGCAGCATTTGTTTTACTGCTGCGATAAACGCTGCTTCTTCCTGCAGGGTCAACGGATGCGTATCTTCGGCATCGATGCGCAGCAAATGCTGGTTGTTGCCGATCACACGGGTCTTAACGGTTGTTACTCGGTCATCGCTTTTCACAATGCCGTTTACCGACATATTCTGTTCGGCCATGAGTTCGCACAATCGCTTGCCATGGCGGTCGTTTCCAACTACCGAGCACAGAAGCGGCGTTGCGCCCAAAGCCTGCAGGTTCAACGCCACATTTGCCGCTCCGCCCAGGCGTTCTTCCTGTTTTTCCAGGCTCACGATGGGAACAGGAGCTTCAGGACTTACGCGGTTTACTTTTCCCAACGTGTAAGCATCGATCATCACATCTCCGACCACCAAAATGCGCTTGGACGCAAAACCCGCTAACAGTTCGTGAATCGTCATTTATGCCAGGTTTTTCAATGCTTCTGCCATACGACGCATGGCTTCGGTGAGTGTTTCTTCGGATGCTGCGTAGGAAATACGCAAACAATTCGGATCACCGAACGCATCGCCGGTCACCAAAGCCACCAAACCTACATTGAGCAGGTACATGCACAGGTCGCTGGCGTTTTCAATGGTTTGTCCATCGTATTTTTTACCGAAGAACGACGAAACATCCGGGAATACGTAGAACGCTCCTCCGGGCTTGTTGGATTTCACTCCCGGCATCTGTGCCAATGCGTTCAGCACCAATTCTCGGCGTTTGGCAAAGGCAGCAATCATGTCTTTCAGAATGGCTGGATCGGCATTAACGGCGGCAATCGTAGCGCGCTGGGCGATGGAACAGGTGGCAGAAGTAAACTGCCCCTGTACTTTCTCGCAGGCATCAGCGATCTTCTTCGGAGCGCCCATGTAACCAACGCGCCAGCCGGTCATGGCCCAGGCTTTGGAAACACCGTTTACGGTAACAACCTGCTCGTATACATCGTCGAACTGCGCCAGCGAAGCGTGTCCGCCGGAGAAATTGATATGTTCATAGATTTCATCGGAAAGCACCACTAAATCGGGGTGTTTCACCAATACATCGGCCAGTGCGCGCAGCTCCTCTTTGGAGTAAACCGTTCCGGTGGGGTTGCACGGCGATGAAAAGATCATCAGCTTGGTTTTCGGTGTGATCGATTCTTCAAATTGTTTCGGCGTGAATTTAAAATCACTTTCGATGGTCGTCGGCACAATCACAGGAATTCCGCCTACAACTTTCACGATTTCGCCGTACGACACCCAGTAAGGCGCCGGAATGATTACCTCATCGCCCTCGTTGACCAAACTCATCACCACATTGGCAATGGTCTGCTTGGCGCCGGTTGACACCACGATCTGGTCTTTGGTATATGAAATACCGTTGTCGCGCTTGAATTTATTGGAAATCGCCTGGCGCAGGTCTTCGTACCCGGGCACTGGCGTATACATCGTAAAGTTTTGGTCCATCGCTTCTACTGCAGCATCTTTGATGAACTGTGGAGTGAAGAAATCGGGTTCGCCCAAACTCAGTGAGATCACATCTTTTCCCTGTGCCTTGAGCTCGCGGCTTTTTTTGGACATCGCCAGGGTTGCGGATTCTTCCATCGCTTCTACGCGATCAGACAATTGAATCATACGTCGGTTTCTTTTAGAGACACAAATTTAGTATTTACAATCCGAAAACAGTAAAATGATTTTGCGGTTCGCTGATTTTCAATTCAAAGCTCGAAAAAGCCATAATTTACTGATAATCAAACATAAAATAAGACAAGTCTATTTCCTCCTTTGGAAGAAGGTAAAGAAAGAGGATATTCGACTACTGATAATCAGTGCATTACAGAAGGTGAGCGGCTTTTTTCTTAAAGAAACTTAAATGAGGGATTTTTTAGTTAACGGAATTCAGTAGAATGAGAATCAGAGCGGGAATGAAGTACAAAAAGAAAGAGCAAATCATCTGTATAATCCGCTTTTCTTATGGTGAAGAAGAGCGGACGTAAATGGAACCGGAATCATTAGGAATTATTCCTCTGAATTTATTGGAATGTTTTTTTCTATGCAATACAGATTACTCGCTGATTCATCCTTTAGTATCAAATCACACATTTCAAAAAGTTCTTTTTCGATTGCCAATAAGTATCTATCCTCTGTTACTAGAATTTTCTCTACTTGATCTATAATCTGAAATACAACACCTTCCTGGCAGAAGGGAAGCGAATGAAATCAGTGCTTATGAAAGATTTGAGATAGCCACCCTCCTTGATCCTCCCTCAAGGGAGGAAACTAGATTTCAGCTTCCAATCGGGATTTTCCTCATTCTCGTTCTGTTTCTCGCTCTGAAAAGAAAGAGAATGAGAGCGAGAATGAAGAACAAAAAGAAAGAGCATGAATGCTTGCGCTCTCATGCTCTTTCTTTTTGTGGTCTCGACGGGAATCGAACCCATATCTAAAGTTTAGGAAACTTCTATTCTATCCGTTGAACTACGAGACCTTGATTGGTGTTGCAAGAATACAAAATTCAGCCGAACGGAAACCATTTCGTTGTTAAACTCCTTTTCAACTTTCCAAAAACATCGGTTGATCGAAGAATCATGCCCTTTTGATTTTGAGTAGAAGCAGAAAGAAAAACAGAATGAGAATCAGTCAGCCGCGGCTGAGAGAATGAGAATAATTTTGTTAAGATCAGTCACCAGTTGTTAAGCTTTCTTCAAGAATCTCCTTAATTCGGGGATTCATTCGCTGCGTATCGGGATTATTGCGTAATATTAGCCTACACCATTGAAAAACCCGATTCTGATGAAACGAAATAATCATTTCAATATCCGTTTTATTTTCCTGCTTTCCATATCGCTTTTGATTGGGCTTTCCACCTTTTCTTACTGGCGTATGGAGAGTATCGTCGATACATCGGAGTGGCAAAATCACAGCTACCGGGTAAAACTGGAATTGGAGACCACCTTTTCTACTGTTAAAGATGCCCAATCCAATAAACGGGGTTTTATTATAACGGGAGATTCAGCGTTTTACCATGATTTTTATGACAACATCCGCAGCCTTGGCCGAAATCTGAACACAATAGATTCGTTGATCAAAGACAATAGCCATCAAAAACAAAATGCGGCGATCCTGAGAAAATTAATTTACGATCGTGTGCAATCGATGAAGGTTATCGTGGAAGACCTGCCACATGCCAAAACGTCTATACAAAGTTATGCAGGCGGTAAACAGATGATGGGCGAAATCCGTAACCACATACTAAAAATGGACAGCGAAGAAGATCGTTTATTAAGGGAGCGGACTGCACTGCTGAATAAAGAAACCCTCATTAGTCCGCTGCTCATATTCCTGCTGCTGCTCAGCGCCATTGTCATTGTTTTCGCGGCTTATTACAGGATCATGAACGATTTGAAAATAGCCGTTGCAATGGAAGCAGAAAGGGAAGAAATCAACAGGATGCTCCAGGAAAAAAACGAATTGCTGAACAAAAGTGAGGAGCAGCTGTTGACGATATTCGATAACAATCCTGTCGCCATTTCCGTGGGCGAGATTGGAAGCAATAGGATCGTATCTGTCAACAAGCGTTTCTGTTCTACGTTTGGCTACTCCGAAGAAGAAGTCATCGGCCGTACTTCCGAAGAGCTGAAGCTGACCTCCGATGAAGAAAACGCGCGATTGATTCCTATCATTATGAGCTATATCGATGACGGGCGCTCGATCGAAGAATTGAAGAAATTGCCGCTTGAAGAAACCCAAAAACTGTTGATCAAGTTACGGGAAGAAATGTTCCGGAATGGTTTTGAAGTAAAATATACCCGAAAAGACGGTGAAACTTTTTTTGCCATGGTGTATTTTGAGATCATTGAACGAGGTGCTCACTCTTATGCTATCACGTCGTACCAGGATATCACCGAACGCAAAATGGCGGAAGAAAAAATCATCCAAACAACCAGGCAGCTGCTGCAGGCACAACGGATAGCACGCATCGGCAACTGGGAAATCGATGTGAAAACAAATGAAATTACCTGGTCGGAAGAGCTCTATCGTATTTACGGGCTGGAGCCCGGAGAAATCATGCTGACCAATGATGAATTAGCGAAATACAACCACATTGCCGACCGGGAGAAAATCCGCAAAATATTAGCTAACGCAATTAAAGACAAACAGCCTTTTAATTTTGATTACAGCATCATTACGCCGAACCAGGAAATAAAGGTACTAAACACGTTCGGGGAAGTGGTAGTAGACGAGTTTGGCAATGCCATTAAACTGACCGGAACCAGCCAGGATGTGACCGAACGCGTTCAAATAATCGACAAGCTGCACGAAACCGAAAAAATTACCAAGGCAAAGCAACAGTTCCTGGCCAATATGAGCCACGAGATCAGAACACCGATGAACTCGATCATCGGGTTTGCCAACGTGCTTTTAAGGACCGACCTGACAGCAGACCAGCGGGAATACATCACTGCCATTAAAGAATCGGGCGATGCTTTGCTGGTCATTATTAATGACATCCTTGATATTGCAAAAGTAGATGCGGGGAAAATGACCTTTGAAAAAATTCCGTTCAACTTGTGTAATTCCGTTTCCACGTCTATCCTGATGCTGGAAGGAAAGATCAAGGAACAGAACCTCGAATTGGTGAAAGAATTCGACAAGACCATCCCCCCTATCATTATTGGCGACCCGACGCGTCTGCGCCAGATCATTTTAAACCTGCTGAGCAACGCCGTGAAGTTTACTGAGGTCGGAAAAATAACGGTGGGTGTCAAAAAACTGAAGGAGGATGCTGAAACCGTCACCCTGAAACTGACCGTATCGGATACGGGAATCGGAATTCCGGAAGATAAGCTGGAGCATATTTTCGAGAGTTTTGAACAGGCATCCAATGAAACCAGCAGGAAATACGGCGGAACGGGACTCGGGCTGGCCATCGTGAAGAAACTGGTAGAGCTCCAGGGCGGAACGATCGAGCTGATAACCAAAGAAGGCGAAGGTTCTTCCTTCAGCATAGTGATGGATTTCGGGAAAGCGAACAGTGAAACGGCCGTTGAAACGGAGGTCACATTTCACAGAGATTCGGGTACAAAAAATATAAGAGTATTGGTTGCCGAAGACAATGGACTGAACCAGCTATTGATAAAAATACAGTTGAAAGATTTTGGTTTTGAATGTGATATTGCTCCCAATGGGAAAGTTGCCATTGAAAAGCTTAGGGAAAATCAATACGATATTGTACTGATGGATATCCAAATGCCGGAAATGAATGGTTTTGAAACAACCAAATATATCCGCAACGAACTGAAGTCATCGATTCCGATTATTGCCCTTACGGCTGATGTTACTTCTCCGGACCTGAAAAAATCGAAATTGAGCGGGATGAACGACTATTTGTCCAAGCCGATTGATGACCGGTTGCTGTACAATAAGATTATGCGGTATGCGAAGAGGAATGATGAATAATCATTCTGTTTATTGATCTTTATTTTGTCAGTATGAGTCAGCCGCGGCTGAGAGAGCGGGAATGAGTATAAAAAAACGGGAGACTGGTATCAAAACCATATCCCCCGTTCCTATCGGAAGTAAAATCTAAAAAATCATTCTCTTTTTCGGGGCTGATGCCCCGTTTTCGTTACAGGTATCAGAGACCAAAGGCCAGCCCGACTTTCAGCCCGAAATTCGAGTTGTATTGGTTGGGACTGATTTCCAGGAAACCATGGTAATAATTGAAATCGGTATTGAGCCACATATTGTCGCCCATTTTCCAGTTGAAACCAATAGAAGCATTGGCACCAAGATCAAACGATTCGAACGTTGATTTCACATCGGTTGTTCCGGTGCTTTCATTATCTGCATCCGCGTCGACCAGGAAACCCATTGACGGACCGATGGTTACCTTCGGACGAAAACCATCTTCGAAATCACCCATGAAATAGGCAAATTTCAACGGCACTCGCACATATTGCAAGGCAAGATCGGTTTCAATGCCCTCTCCGTCTTCAATGCGTGCGCCCTCCATCGACCACAGGACATCTGCTGCAAAGCCGATGTGTTCGCTCGTACTGTAATTGATAATCACTCCGGCTGTCCACCACGGGTTAAACACATCTGTTCCGGCAGTATTACGTACACCTGCATGTCCGAAGCCTACGGATGGTCCGATTGATAACACCCTCGCCCCTCCGGCCGGCTCTCCCTGTGAAAAAGCGGCAGTGCATATCATCACTGCGGCAGTCATACTTAGTATCCTTTTCATGTTTTGTCGGTTAATATTTGTTGTAAAACAAAAGTGGCCGAACCGCAGAGGATTTGTGTTATATCTTAAAGTTGGAAGGTTACATAAATGACAGGTGAAATTGATAACAATTATCAATGGCAGAATTATGAATTATCAAGTTAGTACCTGCAAAAATTTTGAAATCGGTGTTTTTTAAAATGATAATTCTTACTAATTTAAATGGAAAGATCAAAAAATGACATTTCAAAAACAACAAGACATTCGCGAAAGAACATTTCAATTTGCATTAGCTAAGTAACCAATTGTGTACGAATTAAAGAAGAACATAAAGAATATATTCTGACGGGACAGTTAATACGATCTGCGACGTCAGTCGGAGCGAATATGCGAGAAGCAAGGAACGCCGAAAGCAAAGCTGATTTCATTCATAAGCTCAGTATTTGTCAAAAAGAATGTGACGAGAGCATTTATTGGTTGGAATTATTGATGGCATTATTAAAAAGAGAACAAAATGATATGCAGGAATTATATAATGAAGCCAATCAATTATTAAAAATAATCAGAACTATACTGATAAGAACAAAGGCTAATTCTACTTGGAAAAAGCGTTAATCTGACACTAGAATCATCAATTATAAACGGATCAATTATCAAGTTAGGGTACTTGATAATTGATAATTCAGCCATTGATAATTCAATTATGTAGTCCGTCCAGGATCTTCTTGAGCTTCACCACGTTCAGCGGGTGCGTGATGGTTTCATGGAAAAACCGGGTCCCTTTTGGGATCGTGACTTCGCGGAGATGCGGCCAGTCGGCAGGTGCGGATTGATTTCCGAGGTTGGCCACAAATGCAACCGATTCGTTTTCCTTATTGGTAATGCACAGGGTTGCGATCGTGTGCGTGATCTTGAGTGCTCCCTTCCGGTGATCAACCGTATGCCAGCAAATAAAATAGCTGAACGGCATGCGTGCCCTGTACGTATAAGCGCCCTTCTTTACTTCCAGCACCACTCCGCTGTCGGGGCGAAAAAGCCGGTACTGCCCTTTTGATTTCCGGAACGAAACCACAACGATGGCCAGCATTGCGATTGTGGCTCCTGCCGACAACTCAAACGAATACGGAAAAAACGGTCGATCAGTCACGGAAAGCACCGCCATTATCGTGCTTGCAATTGCCAACGAAACCAGGAAAATGCGGGCAAACCGGAAATTATTGCCCACCAGGGGGCCGCTCATGTACTCACCGTTGAAGAGGCTTTCCCGGGCGTATTCCTTATCGGAAGAAACGTGCCCGCCCAGCATTTTTTCCTCGAATTTCTTTTGCTGCGCCCGTTTCGCTGCCGCCTGTTCTGCTTCCTGCCGTTGGATTTCTTTTTCAGCCACTTCCCACAAACCGCGCTCTTTGATCACCGCAAGCATAGCCGTTCGCGCTTCTTCGGTGTATTGATGGCGGTTGCTGAAGGCGGACATGAGTTCGGTGTCGGTGTAGGATTGGTAGAGTTGTTGGAAGTTGGGCATGGGGTGAAATTTGTTGGTTAAAAATAGCAAAGTCATTTTTCTTTTGTCTTAAAAGCACAAAAAAATCCCCGCCAAAACCTGACGGGGACTTTCTTTTTATACTCAACCAATTAACTCACTTTTCCACCTTCGCTTCGTCGCGCAGTCGTTTGATTTTGTCATGTCCGGCCTTGATCTTTTCGTATTGATCCCGCACCATTGGAATGCATGCCGTATCGTTGAGCGCGACTGATTTCATTTCGGTTTCGTATGTTTTGACCGCCACGTCTTCTCCGAACTCACACGAATTCAGGATGGCTTTGCGGTCTTTGCTTGTCAATGCCGCTTTCACATCCATCCAGGCGCGGTAGATTTTGCCGGAGACGGTTGTGCCTTCTGTGGGTGTTCCGCCCAAACTGGTGATTTGCTCTACCAGCTCGCGCCGGCATTCCTGGCTCACCTGCATCAGGTCAACGAACAGTTCTTTCAAATCCTGCTCATCGGTTTCTTTCGAGGCAGTGAGGTAGCCCTGGATGCGGTCGTTGTTGATCTCAACAAGGTTGTTCAGGCTGTCAACCATTTCTTTTCGATTTGTTTCCATGATGTTTGTTTTAATAAGAATTTCATACTTGTTTTTCAGATAGCACTACTGCCACCCTCCTCAATCCTCCCTCAAGGGAGGAAGCTGATTCTGCTACTTATAAGAAACCAACTACTATTTCATCGCTTTGTACTTCTCCTCGCACTGCACGGAATGTTCCAGGTGCACGCGTAAGGAAGGAAGCATGGATGAAGCCCAATTGCGGATGTCGGAATCCTCGGCATCGGAAGCATATTTTTCGAAGAGGTCGATTGCCTTTTTGTGGCCTTTCACCATCATGTCACAATATTCTTTATTAAAATCCTTGCCTGATTTTTCGTTGAGCTTATCGTAGGCATCCTGTCCGTCTTTGGTCAGTGAAGCCGGAAGGTCGATGGATTTGCGATCGGCCAGTTGCTGCAGCTCATCCAACGCCGCACTGTGCTCGTCGACCATCATTTTACCAAGGTCCTTCACGTCCTGCATCGTGCCTTTTTGTTGCGCCAGCTCGCCCAGCTCGATCTCTTTCATATTGATCTCGGCGGCTTCGACCAAAAACTCGGCGTCTTTTTCCGATTTACGGTCGTCGAAACGCTCGTCATTGCGGTCATCGGCGATCTCTTTCGGGTCTTCCGCTGCATTCCCCTCGCAGGCCGTAGCCAGGAATATACTTGTACTTAAGCTTAAGAACGCTACGTAAACAAAGCGTTTTGAAGTTGTTTTCACACTTTTCATGTTCATCAGTTTTTGTTATGAATCTGTTGTATTTGGGTAAAATTGCAGCGATTCACCAGAAATCGTATTACACTTTACGATTGAAAACTTGCACTATTCACAGGTGGTGTTTCCAAGGTCCTTATCCGCTGCGCGCATGAGAAATAGAAATAGCCTCTGACAGCTGTATTTATCTGTGAGAATCCGTGTATTCTGTGGCAACAAAACATGCGTCGCAGGCAGTTGACAACCAAAACAGTGGAAATATCCCGGAAACACTCCCCGCTTTGATCCTGAGAATTATACAAAAAGCATACAGAATTGTATAAAATTCCACCACCCGCCCTGCCCTATTTTTAGCCGGTAATAAAACACTTATGGAACGATTTTTACAATACACTTTCTGGGGAAACACCGTTTACTCCTGGCTTTTTGCGTTGGGAATTGTGCTGGTTTCCGTGGCCGGGATCCTGGTGTTCCGGTACATCGTACTCAAACGACTGAAAAACTGGTCGGCCTCTACTTCCGCCACCTGGGACGATTTGCTGATCCTGGGTGTTGAACGCTTCGTGGTGCCCATACTTTATGTGAGCTTTCTCTATTTTGCGGTCAAAACACTGCGACTGTCACCACAGGCGGAAAAAATTGCGCACGTGGCCTACCTGGTGGCCTTCACCTTTTGTATCCTGCGATTGTTAAGCGCGGTATTCCGGCGATTGCTGACAGTGGTGGCCGTCCGCAGGGGAACCGGCGAATCGGGAGCGCAACCGGCCTCCGGGTTGATGATCATCCTGAACATCGTGATCTGGATTATCGGGGGAATATTCCTGATCGACAACCTGGGTTACAACGTCACGACGCTGCTCACCGGCCTGGGAATCGGTGGAATTGCCGTAGCGCTTGCCGCTCAGACAATCCTGGGCGACCTGTTCAGCTATTTTGCCATCTTTTTCGACCGGCCTTTCGAGATCGGGGACTTCATTACCATCGGTGATCAGTCGGGGACGGTAGAAAAGATCGGGATCAAAACAACCCGCATCCGTACCCTGAGCGGCGATCAATTGGTTTGCGCCAATACCGATCTCACCAACTCGCGCGTGAACAATTACAAGCGCCTCGAAAACCGCCGGATTGTCTTTAACCTGCGCGTGGTCTATGATACGCCTCCGGAAGTGTTGCAGGAAATCCCGGGTATCGTGAAAACAATTGTGGAACAGCAGGAACATATCCAGTATGAGCGTGGCCACCTGGCGGCATTGGGCGAGTCAAGCCTTGATTTCGAATTCGTGTACAACGTTCTCGATCCCGACTATGACCTCTATATGAATATTCAACACGCCATTTACCTGGGAATCGTTCAGGCTTTCAAAGAACGGTCTATAGCTTTTGCCTTCCCGACCCGGACGTTTTTCATGAAATCATCTGAAAAAGAGAAAAAGGAAGAGAAATCGCCCTGGTTTGGTTTTGGAACAAGGAAAATACACTAACACTAAAACATCATTTTATGAATCAGATCATCCCCAAAGGCCGGCTGCTCATTATCGGAGGAGCTGAAGACAAAGGAGAGGAAAAGCTCCCCATAGCCAATCATAATTCGAGGTTTGTGGAAATGGAAATACTCAAGCGCATCTCTTCGGGCCCGTCTGCTAACCCGCGGATTGAAGTGGTGACCACTGCCAGCAACGAACCTGACGAGGAAAAGAAAATGTACAAAGCCGCATTCGAAAAGGTCGGGTATACCAACGTAGGATTTATTGACATCCAAAGTAAGAACGATGCACGGGACGAAAAATACTGCAAACAGGTCAAAAAAGCGAAAACGGTTTTGTTTGCCGGCGGCGACCAGCTGAAGATTGCCACCATCATCGGCGGAACACCTTTTGCCGAGGTTGTGCGTGAGCAGTATTATACCGACAAGCATTTCACCGTTGCGGGAACCAGCGCCGGAGCGGCTGTCATCTCAAAAGTGATGATCCAGGAAGGCGGCACCTTTGAAGCCCTCTTTGGAAAGGACCTGAAAATCGGGGGAGGGATCGGCCTGTTGGAAGGTTGCATTGTGGACACGCACTTCATCAAACGCGGACGATTCGGTCGGCTGGCGCATGCCATCATCCGAAACCCCGGGCAAATCGGAATCGGGTTGGGAGAAGATACGGCGCTCATCATCCACAAAGGACACGAAGCAGAATGCCTGGGTTCGGGAATGGTCGTGATCATCGACGGCAACGAAATAGAGCAAACCAACATCAACGAAGTCGAAGAAAACGATGCCATTTACGTAGACAACCTGCGGGTGCACCTGCTGATACGCGATTGCCGGTTTGACCTGCAATCCTATCAGCGGAAGTTCCCGCGATCCAAAAAGAAGACCTGAGTTCATTAAAAAAACCACAGAAAGTCCTGCCGGTGCGGAATCTTAAATTTTCGTAATTCTAAGATTTATGCAAATCGACAGCTGAATTGTGTAAGTTTTCCGTACCAGGGCCGCACTATTTTTACTTTTCACTGTATTTCATACATACAACAGACAACACACTTACTAAAAAGAAAGATCATGGAAATCAAGAAAATCCAGGTGATGCGTGGACCGAATTACTGGTCGAACTATCGGAAAAAACTCATCGTAATGAAACTGGACATCGGTAGGTATGAAGAACTGCCCACCAACAAAATACCCAAGTTTTACGACCGGATCATGCGCGCCATGCCATCACTGTACGAGCATCGCTGTTCCGAAGAAAAAAAAGGAGGTTTGTGTGAGCGTATGCAGGAAGGAACGTGGCTCGGTCACGTAATCGAGCATGTGGCACTCGAAATGCAGGTACTTGCCGGAATGGATTGCGGGTACGGACGTACCCGTTCTACAGGGGAATACGGTGTCTACAAAGTGGTTTTTTCGTACATCTCTGAAAAGGCCGGAATTTATGCTGCCAAAGCCGCTGTGGACTTTGTTTGTGCCATCGCAGAAAAAAGGACCTTCAACCTGAAAGAAGTCATCCGCAAGCTGCGCGAGATTCGGGCCGATGAAGCTCCGGGACCAAGCACACAAGCCATCCTGGATGAGGCAGCCCGGCGAAACATCCCTGTTATGCGCCTCGACAAAGATTCACTCTACATGCTCGGGTACGGAAAAAACAGGCAACTGTTCCGGGCCACGATCATGGGTACCACCAACAACCTGGCTGTTGAATCAGTTGGTTGTAAATGGTTTACCAAAAATGTACTCGAAAAAGCCGGTGTCTCGGTACCGAAAGGGATGATCATCCGGGATAAGGAAGAACTGGAAGAAGCCTTGGAAACCATTCCTTTTCCACTCGTGATCAAACCATCCGACGGAAACCACGGGCGAGGGATCACGGCCAATATCCGCGACCGTGAGGCCGTAGCGAAAGCTGCCAAACAGGCCTGGAAAATATCCGATAAAATCATTGTGGAACAATTTGCCGAAGGCGATGATTACCGTTTCCTGGTGATCAATTACAAACTGGTGGCTGCAGCCAGGCGCACCCCGGCCTGTGTAACCGGTAACGGTATCTGCACGGTGCGTGAGCTCGTAACCATCACCAATAACCACCCCGACCGCGGAGAAGGGCACGAAAAGATCCTCACGACTATTAAAATAGATTCGCATACCAAAAGCCTGCTGAAAGAACAGGGATTGCACCCGGATGACGTGGTGCCTGCCGGGAAAGAAGTCGTGCTGAAGCGAACAGCGAATCTGTCGACCGGCGGAACCTCGACGGACGTAACGGATTCCGTTCATCCGTACAATGTGTTCCTGGCAGAACGAATTGCACGCTTATTCGAGCTCGACGTCTGTGGCATCGACATCATGGCGAAAGACATATCACAGCCACTGCATCCCGAAAATGGTGCTGTGCTTGAAGTGAACGCCGGACCGGGATTCCGCATGCACATACATCCTTCGAAAGGCATGCCGCGCGACGTGGCAAAACCGGTGCTCAATATGCTGTTTCCGGGCTATTCCGACGGGCGAATCCCGATTGTAGCGGTAACCGGAACAAACGGCAAGACCACCACTACCCGACTGATCGCACACATGGCTACCGTTGCCGGGAAGAATGTCGGTTTTACAACTACAGAAGGCATTTACATCGATCAACACCAGGTAGCCGAGGGTGATTGCAGCGGGCCGCACAGCGCCAACATGGTCCTTTCGGACCCATCGGTCGATTACGCCGTACTGGAATGTGCGCGCGGTGGTATTCTGCGTTCCGGGCTGGCATTTGACGAATGCGATATCAGCATTGTAACCAACGTAAGTGAAGATCACCTCGGACTCGAAGACATTCACACGCTCGAAGACTATGCGCAGGTGAAAGAAGTGGTTCCGAGAAGTACTTCCGGAAATGGCTATGCCGTTTTGAATGCAGACGACGATCTTGTTTACGATATGCAGGATGCCGTTTCGGGAAGTGTGATCCTGTTCAGTACCAACAGCACCAACAATCGCATCACCGATCATTGCCGGAACGGCGGAATGGCCGTACTGGTGGAAGAAGACTTTTTTGTGGTAAAAAACGGTGATCTCATTACGCGCATCCTGCTGATCAGCCAGGTGCCCTGCACCCACAACGGAAGAGTTGGATTCATGGTGTCGAATGTGCTTCCCGCCATTGCTGCGGGAATCGTCTCTGGTTTTACATTGGAACAAATCAGGGTTGCACTGACATCGTTTGTATTATCGCCTGAAATGACACCGGGGAGAATGAATCTCTTTGATTTCGGGCATTGCAAGCTCATACTTGATTACGCACACAACGCTTCCGGGTTCGAGGCCATGAAGCAATACATGTCGACAGTGGAATCGCCGGCCAAGATCTGCGTAATCGGTGCCACCGGCGACCGGCGCGATGAAGACATCCGCAACCTGGGTCGTTATTCGGCCGGTAGTTTCGACCGCATCATTATCCGGTACGATAAAAACAACCGCGGGCGAGCTTACGAAGAAATGACGCGCCTGCTGATGGAAGGGATCGGCTCTGTAAATCCGGCTGCACGCGTTGAGGTCATCCCCGATGAAGCTGCCGCTATTGAAGCAGCGGTTACGAATGCACCGCAGGGAGGATTTGTATTTGTATGTGCCGACCATGTCAAACATTCAATAGAATTCGTGAAAAAACTGCAGGAAAAACTGGTATATCCTATTTCCAGGGTTTCCTGATTAAAAACTTCGTGTTATGGGACCAAAAGGCAGGCTTTTACTGATTGGCGGAGCAGAAGACAAAGGAGAAAACAAGGTTCCGATCACCGCGCACCATTCGCAGTTCGTGCACCTGGAGATCCTGAAAAAGCTGGTTTCTTCCAAATCGATGGATTCCCGTATCGAAGTGATTACCACTGCCAGCAGCTACCCGGTTGAAGTACGGACTATATATGAAAAAGCGTTCGGCAAGGTCGGTTACACCAATGTCGGGTTCATGGATATCCATAGCATACCAGAGGCCAAAAACGAAAGCTATATCGAACGCATCCAACAAGCGGATACGGTCTTGTTTTCGGGTGGTGACCAGTTCAAGATCACGACCATTCTCGGCGGATCGCCCATTGTTGAGGCTATTTGTAAGAAATACAACAAGAACCCGGAGTTTACGGTTGCAGGCACCAGTGCAGGCGCCATGGTCATGTCGAAGATCATGATCCAGAGCGGCGGCAAACAGGAAGCGCTGATCGACGCCGATCTTAAGATCAGTACCGGTTTGGGCTTGATCAAAGATTGTATCATCGATACCCACTTTATCCGGCGCGGGCGTTTCGGGAGACTGGCCTATGCAGTGGTTTCCAACTCCGGCTACCTTGGCATCGGGTTGGGTGAAGACACTGCCCTGCTCATCCGCAAAGGAAACAAGGCCCAGTGCCTGGGTTCAGGAATGGTGGTCATCATAGACGGCCGCTACATCGAACAGACCAACATGAGCCTTGTAGGAAAAGGGACGCCGATCTACGTGGACAACCTCCGCGTGCATTTACTGGTGAGGAACTGCGAGTTCAACATTGATACCTGCGAATTAATTTATACGAACACTGAAATTCAGACGAAACATGAATAAAATTGCCATTGCCATTCACGGTGGTGCCGGATCAAACAGTACGTTTATCGAGACCCATTACGACGCTTATCTCGAGGGGCTGAAAGAGGCTGTACAATACGGACACCAACTGCTATCCAGCGGCGCTTCGGCTGTTGATGTGGCGGAAGCTACGGTACGCATCCTCGAAGACAACCCTTTGTTCAATGCCGGAAAAGGTTCGGCGCTGAATTCGGAGGCGGAAGTTGAAATGGATGCCGCGATCATGGATGGCCACCTGTTTAGCGCCGGTGCTGTGTCGATCGTTCGGAAAGTAAAGAACCCGATCTCGCTCGCTCGCTGCGTCATGAATACCGCAAAGCATGTGCACCTGGGCGGATACGGGGCATTAAAACTGGCAGAGGAAAAAGGCCTTGAGCTTATGCCCGACGACTATTTTGTGGTGGAACGCCAGCTTAGCGATTTGCGCGATGAAAAAGCCAATAGTCACGGAACGGTGGGTTGTGTGGCGTTGGATGTAAACGGCCATCTTGCCGCAGCTACTTCCACCGGCGGGATCAGCAACAGTATGCCCGGACGTGTGGGCGACAGCTGTATGATCGGCGCCGGGTGTTATGCCAATTCCTGGTGCGCATCTTCCTGTACCGGCGACGGCGAAGTGATCATTAAGCACGTTGTAGCGCACAAAGTAGCCATGCTGATGGAGTTAAAAGGCTTGACGCTCCAGGCGGCCTGTGACCAGACAGTTGCCAATGCCGACCTGCCGCTTGAGGGCGACGTTGGCATCATCAGCGTGACCAAAAGCGGGGATGTTGCCTTCTCTTTCAATTGTGACCGCATGCACCGCGCCAGCATCGATCAGACGGGAAAATTAACGGTTGGTATTTATGATTAATGATATCCGTATATGAAAGCGATCTGGAAAGGTGCCATCAGCTTCGGGCTCGTCAACATCCCCATAAAACTCTACAGCGCCACGCAGCAAAGCTCGCTCGACCTCGACATGGTTGATCCGCGCGATATGAGTCCCATTAAGTTCAAGCGGGTAAATGAAGACACCGGTAAAGAAGTCACGTGGGAGCACATTGCCAAAGCCTATTGGTGGAAGGAGCGCTATGTCCTGCTTTCACCGGAAGATTTCGAGAGTGCCGCACCGGAAAAAACCAAGATCATACAGGTTGATCATTTCGTGAACGAAACCGATATCGACACGATCTTTTTCGAGAATTCCTATTACGTGGAACCTGAAAAATCAGGGGTAAAAGCCTACGCGCTCATGCGGGAAGCACTGGCAAAAACCAAAAAGGTGGGCATTGCACAATTTGTGCTTCGCAACACCGAAACGCTGACCGTCCTGAAACCCCGGGGAAATGTACTGGTACTGAGTAAAATCCGCTTCGAGCAGGAAATCCGCGATACGGCCGACCTGAACCTGCCGGCTGCTTCGGAGGTAAAACCGGCCGAGCTGAAAATGGCGATTGCGCTGATCAAACAATATACGACACCGTTCAACATCGGGCAATTCAAAGACGAATATGCGGCCTCGCTGCTGAAGATCATCAAAGCGAAAGCTAAGGGCAAAAAATCGGTGGTTCCGAAACTGAAAGTGGTGCACAGCAAGTCGAAAGACCTCATGGAACAGCTCAGGGCCAGCCTTGAAAAAAGTAAACCAAAAGCTTCATGACATGGCACTCAGACTGTATCGCAAAAAACGCAATTTCGGGCAAACACCCGAACCGTCGACCGGGAAAGAAAAATCGTCGGACAGGCTCACGTTTGTGGTCCAGCGGCACCATGCTTCGCATTTACACTACGATTTTCGCCTCGAAATGGACGGCGTGCTCAAAAGCTGGGCTGTTCCGAAAGGCCCTTCGATGAAAGCCGGAGAACGCCGGCTCGCGGTACATGTGGAAGATCATCCGCTGGCGTACGGCCGGTTTTACGGTGAAATTCCCGAAGGCAATTACGGCGCGGGTATCGTAGAAATCTGGGACAACGGCACGTATGCCCCGCTTGAACCGCAGCAGGGAGTTTCCGACGAAAAACTGCTCCTGAAAGAATACGCCAAAGGCAACCTCAAATTCATTCTCAAAGGAACCCATCTCAACGGCGCTTTTGCCTTGGTGCGTATGAACGACGGCACCGACAAAAACTGGCTGCTGATCAAAAAAAGCGATGAGCATTCAGTGAAAAACTACGACATTGCTGACATCGATTCGTTAAAATCGCCCGGCGAAAAGCCAAAAGCCTCCGAAAAAAAGAAAACCGTTGTAGAATCAATCCCCGAGCAGGATATCGGCCCGGAACCGGAAAGTCCTGAAACGGGCATCGAAAGCGCGTGGAGTAAACTGAAAAAGCCGATGCTCGCAACGTTGGCAACTGCTCACAACGATCATCCCGACTGGCTGTACGAACCGAAATACGATGGATACCGGGCCGTTACGAAGATCAGCCGCGGGAAAGTGGAAATGGTTTCTCGGAACGGGAATTCCTTCAACCGGCAATATGCCTCTCTGATTCCCGAGCTCAGGCGCTTTGAAGACGATGTGATCCTTGACGGGGAAATAGTGATCGAAGACCGCAACGGCATCAGCAACTTCCAGCTGTTGCAGAATTATACCACCACGCGTAAGGGCGTTTTGCGCTATTATGTGTTCGACCTGCTGTACCTCAACGGACATGCGATCACCCAACTGCCGTTTGTCCAGCGCCGCGAATTGCTGGAAGCCCTTTTCACGAAAGTTAAGCTGGAACACATCCAGCCTTCGCCCATTGTGCAGGAAAAAGGCAGCGAACTGATGGAGCGTCTCACGAAAATGGGGTACGAAGGCGTGATCGCCAAACAAAGCAACAGCAGTTATTTCCCGGGAGCGCGGTCGGATTCGTGGCTCAAGCTCAAGAACCGTCAATCACTCGAAGCGATCATCTGCGGCTATACCGCTCCGCAAAACAGCCGGAAATTCTTCGGGTCGCTGATCCTGGGCATTCGCGAAAAAGGGAAGCTCGTTTACATCGGCAATTGTGGATCGGGGTTTACCGATGCTTCGCTGAAAGAGCTGCACGCACAATTCGAGCAGTTGAAAACGACCAGAAGTCCGTTTGGCACAACACCCAAAATGACCGGCCAGAAAGGCAAGCCAACATGGGTTAAGCCACAGCTGGTATGCAATATCGCCTTTGCGAACTGGACAAACGACAAACACCTGCGCGTGCCTGTTTTCATGGGATTGCGTGAGGATAAAACAGCATCGGAAGCCATGAAAAACAACGATACGAAACCAGATATCAAGGCAGGGAAAAGCACCCGAAAAAGCCCGGGAGCCACTGATAACGACCAGGAAATCCGTATCAACCGCAAGCTGCTCAAGATCACCAACCGCAACAAAGTCTATTTCCCTGAAAGCGGCATTACGAAAGGCGATCTCATCGATTATTACCGCAAGATCAGTCCATACATCCTTCCCTACCTGCAAAAACGGCCCGAATCGCTCAACCGGCATCCGAACGGCATTGCCAAACCAGGGTTCTACCAAAAGGACATGAACACCGACCAGATCCCGGAATGGCTGCACACGGAAAAACAATATTCCAAATCGAACGATGAGTACCTGGATTACCTCATCTGCGACAACGAAGCGACGCTGATCTACATGGTAAATCTTGGCTGCATCGAGATCAATCCCTGGCACAGCACCTATGACAAACCCGATTATCCCGATTACATGATCATGGACCTCGACCCCGGCAATATCGGTTTCGGGGAAGTGGTAACAGTTGCCCTGAAGATCAGGGAAATCTGCACCGAAATCGGGATAGAGACTTTTTGCAAGACCAGCGGCGCTACCGGGCTTCACGTTTACATTCCGTTGAAAAAGCGCTATACCTACGACGAAATCAAGCTTTTCGGCGAATTGCTGGCAACGGCCGTTCATCAGCAACTGCCCGAAACAACAAGTATCGAACGCACGGTTTCCAAACGAAAAGACAAAATCTACGTCGATTTTTTACAGAACCGAAAAGGCCAGACCATCGCAGCCGCTTACAGCGTGCGGCCAAAAGCCGGAGCTACCGTCTCCACTCCGCTCGAATGGTACGAGGTTAACAAACAACTCGATCCGAAAAACTTTACAATCCATACCATCCACGAACGCCTGGAAAAAACCGGTGATCTCTGGAAAGGTGTTTTGGGAAAAGGCGCCGATATCGGCAAAGCGCTGACAAAGCTGGAAAAGCTGATGGAACAATCATGAAACAAACTTAAAACCAAACAAGATGAGCAAGGAAAAAACAATGAGTCGGCGAACAGCTATGGGAAGCATCGGCGCCGTGTTGGCAACAGCCGCTATATCGCCGGTGATGGCAGAAGAATCCGCCGGTAAAAAACAAACGTCGAAAGCGTTGGAGGATCCAACCAAAAAACACCCGAAGCCTCCGTTTAAAAAACAATCGCAGCCATGGCCCGGATTGGCAAGCAAAATGGACCCGGTTCCCGATCACGGTGAGAAAAGCTACAAAGGCTCGGGGTTGCTGACCGGTCGCAAAGCATTGATTACTGGCGGTGATTCGGGCATGGGACGCGCAGCTGCAATCGCCTATGCACGGGAAGGCGCCGATGTGGCAATCAATTACCTGCCGGCCGAGGAAGAAGATGCGCGCCAGGTCATTGAGCTGATCCGCGCAGAAGGACGAAAAGGAATTGCTCTTCCGGGAGATTTGCGCGAAGAGGAATTCTGTAAGAAGCTCGTTTCAGACGCTGTTGCGGAGCTGGGCGGACTCGACATCCTGGTCAACAATGCCGCACGGCAGCAAACTTTCCCTTCTATTTTGGATATCTCAACGGAAGATTTCGACGCGACGATGAAAACCAACATTTACGCGCCATTCTGGCTCATCAAAGCCGCTCTTCCCTACCTGAAGCCAGGTGCTGTAATCATCGGGACTACTTCCGTGCAGGCAACCGATCCATCGGAAGATTTGTACGATTATGCGCAAACCAAGGCCGCTACGACCAACTATGTGAAATCACTGGCAAAACAGCTTGGCCCGAAAGGAATTCGTGTCAATGGCGTGGCTCCAGGCCCAATCTGGACACCGCTCCAGGTTTCGGGCGGTGCAACGATGGAACATCTGAAAGAGTTCGGTGGCGATACACCATTGGGTCGACCTGGACAACCGGCAGAACTGGCATTTATTTATGTGCAGCTTGCTTCGGACAACGCCAGCTTTTCAAACGGACAGATCTATGGCGCCAGCGGTGGGCACGGACATCCATGATCAGTTGCTATTGCAACGCAACGATTTTAATTTCAACGCAAAGACGCAAAGGCCGCAAAGGATAAATTCAATAAACATGATGTTAACAGCACATGCTGGTTAGCACTTCAAAATTCATATTATCCAATGTCCACCGCAGGTGGATATTGCTCATTTCTCTGCGAACTTTGCGCCTTTGCGTTGAGTTTTTTGCAGCTAAATTGTACAAGTTTGTCTGTGTCGCAGACGCAACAAACCAACACAAGCTCATTTTGAAAAAAATCATTCTATGGCGGAACTAAAACGTACTCTTAACCTGGCGGAAGTGATTTTCTTCGCTTCAGGAGTGATCCTCGGCGCCGGGATTTATACTGTGATCGGGAAAGCTGCAGGGGTTGGCGGCAATACCTTGTGGATCTCGTTCCTGATCGCCGCATTTACCGCTTTGTTCTCGCTGTTTGCCTATGCCGAGCTGGTATCGGTTTTTCCGAGCGCGGGTGGTGAATACTCCTACGTTAGGGAAAGCATCAACCTGAAATGGGCGTATGTGGTAGGAACGTTGGTGGCGCTGAGCAGCATTGTTTCCACGGCAACCATTTCCATTGGTTTTGCAGGATATTTGTCCCAGCTTACCGACTTTCCGCAGCATATCGCGGCGCTGCTCATCATTGCACTAATTTGGGGAATCAATGTGCTCGGCATCCGTCAGTCATCTATCGTAAATATTGTTTTTACGCTCCTGGAAACGGCCGGGTTGCTGTTCGTGATCTGGGCCGCCGCTCCGGCGCTGGGCGAAGTCCGTTACACGGAGCTCCCGGAAAATGGCGTGAATGGATTAATTGCCGGGGCTGCTCTTTGTTTCTTTGCATTCACCGGATTCGAGGATGTGGTCAAGCTTGCCGAGGAAACCAAAAAGCCGGAGAAAACGATCCCGAAAGCACTGTTCATTTCGGCCAACGTGGTGATGGTGATTTACGTCTGCATTGCGATCCTGGTGGTCAGTATGATCCCGTTTGCAGAACTGGCCGAATCCGACAGTCCGCTGGCCACGGTTGTTGAAAAGCGGTTCGGGCACAACGGCGCTTTGATCATTGCGGTGGTGGCGCTGTTTTCCACTTCCAACTCCCTGCTTTCGAACATGCTTGGTGCTTCGCGGGTGCTCTATAGCATCGGCAAGGAAAAAAACAAGCTTCGTTTCCTTGGAACGGTATTGCCCAATAGAAAAACACCCGTTTATGCATTGATCGCAGCCGCGTTGGTTGCAGCCGGTTTTTCACTGATTGGCGAGGTAGAAAAGGTGGCGCTGATCACTAATTTCTTTGTGTTCATCACGTTCATCATTATCAACCTGACGGTGATTTACCTTCGGGTAAAACAACCGGATTTGAAACGGCCATTCAAAATTCCGGGGAACATCCGAAATATCCCCGTGATCAGCATTGTGGCGGTGTTGATGCTGTTGCTGATGATTGGTTATGCGGTTTATGGGTTGGTGGGGAATCAATAAGCATAATCCCGAACGGCCACTCCTCATAAACTGCGCTAACGCTTGTTTCCATCAAAAGCTACGCTTTTTCTTCCTCAAGGGGAGAAGTTAAATCCCGTTTCTTCTTTCGTCTTATTGCAAATCCAAACCGGATTACTAAGTTTACGATCATCAATACACCCAACAATGACCACAAGACTACTTGTAATCGCTTTGATCCCGCTGTTGGTTGCCTGCGAAAGCCAGACAGCGGATTTGGAAACGTTGAAAGACCTTCAGCACAATCATGATGAATTTGAAAAAGCCGATTATTCGTTTGGAACGGGCGATCAGTATTTCCGATTGGAGCATTTTGACCTGGAAGCACTCACGGATACGCTGGAGCATTGCCATGCGCGAATTTTCACCGACAAAAAACTTTTAAAAACCCTGAATGAAGACATTACCGCGTGGCTGCGCGATTCGGTGTTTATCGGGAAATCGAAAACCATGAAAGGCACGTTTATTCTGGATACAACCAACCTGCAGCTGTTGCAGGATCCATTGAACTATTACATGGAGGAACCGATCAGGGAAAGTCAACCGGTGGCAGGCACGTTGTTTCATACCCAAAACTCGATGCACACAGCCTGGATAGACGGAAAAGCGATCTATTACGATATTGTTCCTGCTAATGCCAAATGGGTAAAGGAAACAGGTCAATATCGTATTGAAACAACGGGCGATTATCTTCCCGGTCATTTAGTTAATGGCGATCCGACCAAATCGGATATGCGTTATTTCTGCGACCAACTTCAGGTTGATTGGTTTATCACGATTCGTTCCGATGATTTTTTTGACGGACAGCTGGCAATCAAACTTTCAGATGCGACCTATCATTATACTGATGATTTTTTGAGACAGAAATGAAAGAAACACTGCTCATAGTTGCTTTGATTTCACTGGTAAGTGCATGTGAACCCTCAGCAGATTTATCGAAGGTAAAGGACCTGCAGCACCATTACCTGGAATATAAAAAAGCTGCTCATCTGGCTGCCAGCAGTGATTATGATTATTTCCGCATGGAACAGGTGGATCGCAATGTACTAACCGATACTATCATTCACTGTAACGAACGCATTTTCAAGGATAAAGCTCTTGTAGACGCATTAAACAAAGATGTTACAGCCTGGCTGCGCGATTGGGTTTTTATCGGGGAATCAAAAACGATGAAAGGGACTTTTGTCATCGATACCACTGACCTGATGGGGCTGGAAGACGCTGAAAGCTATTTTAAGACGGAAGACATCAAAAAGAGTCAGCCGGTAGAAGGAAAACTGTTCCACCTGCGAAATTCAACTTTTAAAGCCCATGTAGGCGGAAATGAAGTGAAGTATCGCATCGTTCCGGCCAATCCGGAAATTATCGGGAGCATCGGCGAATACAAAATTGAAACAACAGGCGACTACATTCCCATTGATATGCCCGGTGTCAAACGTCCAAAAATGTACCGTATGTGGTATTCCTGTTTCAAGGTCCGGGTTGATTGGTACATCACGATCCGTTCGGATGATTTTTTGGATAAACCACTGGCAGTGAAACTATCGGATGTAACCTATCAATACATCAATGCTTTTCCCTAAGAGGAACTATTGCCTCAACAAATTTCATTCATGGCATCATTTGTGAAAGAATTTGAGCTAACATTGTCTAGGAGAACACAACATGAAACGATCAACACTTGCTACGTTATCTTCCGGGGTCAAAAGCCTGTTTGTTCGCGGTTTTGCAACGATCGCATTGTGGGGCCTGTTACCTTCCTTTTCACTTCTCAATATGCACGAATCATGAAACAACTGCTCTTTATCGGGGTCCTGCTTTTTAGCATCACTGCTTTCGGACAGGGGTTGATCCCGCTTCCCAAAGATCAATACGAAAAACTTCCCGCACCACCAATGCTTGCTGGAGCAACGGGAGCTTCCGAACGCAGCAGTCTGCCCGCATCGTATGTGATCCCGGAATCGTACTTCCCCACTCCGGGCAACCAGGGAAGCCAGCCATCTTGTACAGCCTGGGCAACCGGTTATGCGCTGATGTCGTTTTACCAGGCGCGTGTCAACGGATGGAGCCTGTCGGAAGAAAACACCACGTTTAGTCCTTCCTACGTTTACCAGAATATCCGCCAGGGCGATTGTACGAACGGTACCTATATCACGCACGCACTGGATTTCATGAAAAGTTCCGGTAACGTACCCCTCAGTTATTTTGGTTACGATGATAAAAGTTGTGAGAAACCCTCGGCGGATCTGAAACCTTACGCTGCTTCTTACACCATTAAAAACTGGTTCCGCGTTGAAGACATCAACAACCTCACCGAAATCAAAACCTACCTTTCACAGGGCATTCCGATCGTGATCGCTGCCTATACCGACAAAGCGTTCCAGAATTACAAAAGCAAATCGGAAGACGATGTGTTTACCTGGAAAAGCGGCAACTACAAAGGCGGTTACCACGCGATGCTTGCAGTTGGTTACGACGACCTGAAAGGCGCGGTGAAGGTGATGAATTCCTGGGGACCGAGCTGGGGAACCGGCGGTTTCGTCTGGATCGATTACACCTCTTTCCGTACCATGGTCAACGAAGGGTACGTGGTAGAGAAAAACTACTCGATGGAAGACACGCCTGAACCCGAACCGGAGCCCGAACCCGATCCTTATTATGATCCTGAAAATGCCATCGCCAACTATGCCGAAGAAGGCCTGGGAATGTACGGTTACAGCGAAGAAATCCGCGAAGGACGTAATTATTACTCGTTCGGGTTTGTGGTGAGCGACGAACTCCTGCCGTCGATTACCGAGGTGGTTTATTTCTACAACCATCCGTCTTTCCAAACACAGTATGTTTCCGTCACCGAAGGGCCGTATTTCCAGAGTTCCTATGAAGGCTGGGGCTGTATCGAGGACATGGAAGCCGAAGTCTTTTTCACCGACGGGTCCTCATTGCTGTATTCCTTCGACGGCTGTGAGCTGATCGCACAAACGCTGGAATACGAAGACGAGTATGAATATGACTTTTCCGAAGTGGTCATCGAGCCGGTAGTCACCGCTTACTCAACCGACAAGGCCGACAAATACCGGTTCCGCATCGAATTGCGCGGCATCGACCAAATCAGTGAACACGTAACGAAAGTGGTCTACGACCGCAACCACAGCAGCTTTAAACAGCCCGAAATGACATCAGTGGACGCAGACCATGATTTCCGGGCTGAATACGTTGGCTGGGGCTGTTTGCAGAACGTGATTGTGACGATTTATTACGATGACGGATCAGAGCAGTCGTTTGAGCTGAATATGTGTGATTATTTGGGATGGTAGTCTGAAAAAACATTCTTAAATAGCTTCCGGCATCTACTTCCCTCCTTGAGGAGGGATTGAGGGAGGTGGCCAAAAGTGTATTTGGCAGCTAATTGCCCCCTCTTAATCAACTGCGCTAACGCTGGCTCTTCTAAAGGGAGGAAATGGATGCTTCCTGCAAGAGAATTTAGCCTAAACTACGATTTACTCACCCAACAAATACGCTTTCCGCATAAACCCCATCACCTCTTCATTCACATCATCCGTTTGCAAAATGCGGAGGTGATGATTGAACTGGTTGCTTCCCGGCACTTGTCCGATTTTCTGGAAACACAGGTTGTCTTCGTAAGGCTGGTCGAACGGAAATACCACATGGATAAAGTTCTTCCCGAGCTGCGTCACCCACGCAATACGCTTGCGACTGTTCGAAATCCCGATCATGGTTTTGGTCGGCTCAACCGTGATCTCGCCTATCATCCCAAAGCGTTCCATGAAATGATCGAATAGCTGTAAGGTATGGTCTGATTTTCCTGCGAGGAATTGCTGGATTTCGGGTGTGTGCTTCATGCGGAAGTTTTTGGTTGACTAAAGGTAATTGAAATGTGGTTTTCCGAAGACGAAATACCGTATTTATACGGTTGATTTAATTGATCTGAACTAATAAGTTTGAATGGTAATTATCTAAAGCTACCAATCTTAAACTTCTCAAAATGTTTACTCTAAATCCAAATGATGATAATTTCTTAAACACCCTGACTTTTCTTCTGAAACTATTTGGAGGGTTGGGAGCATTTTATCTTTTCTTTATAGGCTTCAGACGCTACAAAAAAGATCAAACCTGGAAAAAAAATGAATTTGTAGCTAAGGAAATCAGAGAATTCACTTCTGATAAAATAGTTAGAAATGCCATGTTTATGCTGGATTGGGGGGAACGCTATATAGAACTATTTCCAAACAAGGAAAGTTACAGTGAACGTTTTGCTAAAGTTGACCGAAACGTACTAATGTTAGCCTTACAACCACATGAACTCCGAATAAAAGAACACAATAAAGATCGCTTTACAGAAATCGAGGTGGCCATTCGCGATACTTTTGATCACTTTTTAGCCTACTTTGAGCGATTTTATCAATTCATTGAAGCAGGTTTGATAACTGAAGTTGAGTTAGAACCATACTTAAATTATTGGATAAAGACAATTTCGACCGACATAGAAGATAATGTTAAATATGCCATTCATCACTATATAAATAGATATGGTTTTTCGGGAACGCAGAAGCTGTTCAGAATCTTTGGGAAGGATATTCTCCCCAAAAACTGACATTTCATAACTACACGATACGTTTTACGGCCAATTATTTTTTGAGCAAGGTTGATCGTGCGTTATTGCATTAACAAAAATTACTACATTTACTTCACCATCGGCCGCGGCCGATTAACCCGAAAGCTGAATAGGATGAATTCATTCGACGCGAAAATAAGTGAACAACAGTCTGCGACGATTGCCGATAACGCATCGAAGTCTTCGTTTGTGAATACCCGTCCGGAAGCGCAGACTATACAAAACTTACAGCATGCAGCGAGCGGAAGCTCACAGGTAAAACAACTGCAGGCTTACCAAACCATGGCCGACCGGGCAGTTGTTCAACGACAGGAAAATACCACCGGTATGCCCGACAACCTGAAAACGGGCATTGAAAGCCTTTCGGGTTATTCGATGAGTGACGTAAAAGTGCATTACAATTCCGACAAACCGGCGCAGCTCAATGCCCATGCTTACGCGCAGGGAAACCAGATTCACCTGGCATCCGGGCAGGAAAAACATTTGCCGCACGAAGCCTGGCACGTGGTACAGCAAAAACAGGGGCGCGTGAAACCAACCATGCAGCTGAAAGGGAAAGTAGCTATCAATGATGACGCCGGACTGGAACACGAGGCCGATGTGATGGGTGCAAAAGCGATGCAATTCAAGCAAGATTTATCAAAACCGTTGGCCAATAACTTACCGGTTGGAAACAATATGCCGGTCCAAAAGGCAGATGACGGCACAAGAGAAGTTGATATCAATGAACTGTCTGATGACCAGGCTTATCAACACATGGAAGACTCCTTCAAAAAAGGAGAAATGAAAAAGCCGGTTATTAACCAGGCCGGCAGCCTTGTTCAACGAGTCAAAAAATCGTTTACACAAGGTGGAGATCTTTTCGTAGTACTGAAATCCGATTTGAATACCGGTACAGGCACATCAAAAGGGACGCGTGCTTACGTGAATGACGTTAACACGTTTAAACCGGATGAAATTTTATTTGATTACGTCACAGCTAATACCAGTGCAAAAGCAACTGCTACAGTGAAAGGAAACAAAAAAGCATACAGTGTAGAAAATCCGCTAGCCGACAAATCGTATAAATCCGGGATCTACTGGGATGCCGGACATAAACTTGGGCGACAAAACGGCGGATTGGGCAATGATAATGATTGGGTATTCCCTCAAAATCCTGCTTTCAACCAGGGAAACAGCAAAAACATGTTTAACGTGGATTCGGAAGAAACCCGTCCGGCCTGGCGTGCAATGGAAGACGATTTTCATAATGGTGTGAAAAAAGACGGTGCCGGTGCCTGGTGGATCAAACAGATATAAGTTTTACCGCAACAACTAATCCCAAAAATTGAACCGGATGATTGTATATGCCGAAAAAGCATCGGAGCAACCAAAAACAATTGCTGATAATACTTCGCGTGCTTCGTTGGTGAATGACCGCCCGGAAGCGCGGAACATGAAAAACCTGCAACATTCGGCCATTGGCAGTGCACAGGTAAAACAACTGCAGGCATACCAAACCATGGCCGACCAATCGGTTGTTCAGCGACAGGCAAACACGACCGGTATGCCCGACAACCTGAAATCGGGCATTGAAAGCCTTTCGGGTTATTCGATGAGCGACGTGAAAGTGCATTACAATTCCGACAAACCGGCGCAACTCAATGCGTATGCTTATGCCCAGGGAACGGATATTCACCTCGCTTCCGGGCAGGAAAAACATTTGCCGCACGAAGCCTGGCATGTGGTACAGCAAAAACAGGGGCGCGTGAAACCAACCATGCAGCTGAAAGGGAAAATTGCCATCAATGATGACGCCGGACTGGAACACGAGGCCGATATGATGGGTGCCAAAGCGATGCAAATGAAGCCCATTGAACAAGGTATTCTCACAGAAGCACAAACCGGTCAATCAGCCAACATACCTGTGCAACGTGTTATCATTGGTGATCAGAAAAAAATGGGACAGGCTGGACAACTTTACCAGCGGTTTTTCAAAGAATACTATGAAAATCCTTACAAAACCTACAACCTCGACGGTGACCGGCTGAATTCATTTGTTGCCTTTGTGGATTGTGTAAAAGAATATTGGGACATGAACCTAATATCTTCCGACCTGGTCTATGAAAAGTATCTTGAACATTTAGGTAATAACGTTCAAACAATGTCAGAATTTGAAGAGAGTTTCGCTGACGCAGGCTATGACGACCATGGATACGATGTAACCAATGACCCCGGCGAATTTGATGGAAGCAGCAGTGAAGAAGTTATACAGCAAGCACGTAAACCTGGACTTTCCGGACCTAAAAGCTATGGCAAGTTCAAAAACATGCTGTTCATGAAAACAACTCCCGATGCAACAATTGATTTTGATGCCGGTCTTGGTAAATCCAGTTCCCCGCAAAACAACATGCCCGGTTCATTTGTTGATATGTCGACTGTAATAAAAGGCGGAAAAGTTGTGTCAACCATTTATGATCCGCACAAAAAGAAAACCGTAAAAATGAATCGTGCAGGTGCCACATTTGACAAAGCAGACCGCGACCAGCATTTTGCGATATCAGATATGCTCTTTTATATTAACACCGGAAAGAAACCAAATCGCGCCGGTACCTGGACTTGGCACCATTTAACACCTAAGTATCACATGGTGCTGGTGAATATGCTGGTACACGCCAAGCACGGGCACAACGGTGGCGTTCATATCTGGTAGCCAATGCCCCCTTTTTCGGGTCGAAATGAACGTTTGTTCTGCGTGAAAATCACTCACCGTTTTTCGTTACTAAAAAAGGTGACTTATTTCTTGCAAAATTCAGTCGTTTGTTTAATATTTGTTTAGCTTAAGCCTACTTACAATCCCCCTTTCCTTAACACGAAAGCAACGATTGTCTTTAGTTCTTGGCAACCACTATTTATACACCATTATTATGACTGAAAACGAATATTTCGAGCAACGGCTCACGGACCAGATTGACTGGTTTGACCGAAAAAGCAGCGCCAACAAAAAAATGTTTATGCGCCTCCGGGCCACAGAAATCGGGCTGGCGCTTACCATTCCCTTTCTTGCAGGTTATGTCCCCATGTTCAACGAGCCCATCACACTGGTCATTGGCTTGTCGAGCATCCTGGTTGCCGGCATTGCCAGTATCCTGACGCTTTACAAATTCCAGGAAAACTGGATCGAATACCGCACCTTGTCGGAAGCACTCAAATACGAGAAGTTCCTGTACCTCACCAAAGCCGGTATTTACAAGAATTCGGGGACATTTCCTGATTTTGTGGAACGGATAGAAGGCATCCTCTCGAAAGAAAATGCCAAATGGTCGGCCCAGAACACCAGTGAAAAACAAGAAGAGCCGGTCAACTTACCCGAATAACCTCCTGATCCTGCACGTTCGCTTTCTTCTTTTTCCACTGCTATTCACCAAAAACACACGCCATGCCGACTCAACAAAGCGATAAACGCAAAGATATTTTCATTTCCTATTCCCGGAAACAGCTGCTTTTTGCCAGTAAGCTTTACCAGCATCTGAGCAACAGGGGTTACAACGTTTGGTTCGACCAGAATGACATTCCGCTGGCGGTCGATTTTCTCAATGAAATCGAACGCGGGATCAGGCAGTCACACTACTTTTTGTTCCTGCTCTCACCCGATTCGGCCGGTTCCGTGTATTGCATGAAAGAAATCGACTTTGCGCTGGAATACGGAAAACGGATCGTGCCGCTGCACTGCGTGCCGACACAGGAAGCCGAAATGCAGGACCTGCAGTCGATCATTGCCCGTCTCAACTGGATCAATTTCACCAATTCCACCGACGATAATTACACGGAGATCCTCGACAAACTATGCCAGTTGCTGCAATCAAGCCACGAGCATTCCAGGTTGCACACCGAACTGATCTGCAAAAGCATAGAATGGAAAACGAATTTTTACAGTGATCGCTTTTTACTTACGGGCAGCTTAAGGCGAAATGCCGAAAAATGGCTGGAAAAAGCATTGAAAGACACGACCATGGAAATCAGTCAGCCAACCGGTTTCCTGTGTCATTACATTTGTGAAAGCCGCAAAAAGGCCGCCAACGGCGCAACGGATGTTTTTATCAGCTACCATCCGGCCGAAAAGGAATTGTACCATGAAATTCGCAGCAAACTCATCAGTAAGGGAATCAATTGCTGGGAAAATGAATCCGACGATGAACTGCATGTAGCCACTGAAGCGTTGCTGGAAGGCATCGAATCAGCTGAAAAGATTGTTTTTATAGCCTGCGGCGATCTGTTGCAATCCGATGAATTCAAAAAGCTGTACACCCATGCAGACCAGCTCAACAAACGCATTATCTTCCTGGTCAGGGACAAAAACAGTAAACAGCCCGATGGGATCGATACTTCCGACGCACGTTTCGTTCCCTTTTACCAGCAAAATGACACCGGTTTTTCAAAACTGCTCAACGAACTGAACAGTGAAAAGAATTACCACGCAACACACCGCAACTTATTGGTACAAGCGCTTCGCTGGGAACGCAACAATCGCCAGGAAAGCCTCTTGCTGCGCGGAGAACAACTAAGTACCGCTCAAGCCTGGCTTGCCTCTGCCACCACGAAAAAGAACAACAATGCGCCGGCTTCCACCGTTGCATTCATCCGGGAAAGCGCCTCCGTAAATGCCGCTTTTTCTTGTGAGCTTTTTCTTGTAACCTGCGCTGAAGACCTTGATTTTGCCCGGAAACTGTGCCTGGAACTCTCGCTCAACAACCGCTCGGCCTATATCGGCAGTGAAAAAACGTCTGAGCTTGATCCGAAGGAGCTGACCCGTTGCGACAATTTCCTTTTCCTTCTGAGCGATGCCTCGCTGGCATCCGAAAGTTGCCATTTTTACCTGGAGGAAGCAAAAAAACACGGCAAACGCATTATCCTGGCCATCGACAGCAAGCTGGAACGCTCCAAAATTCCCGATGAACTGAAGCATTGTCTCTCGGTTACGTTTTCCGAAAACAACGATGACTTCCAGATTGTTCTGGGCGAACTGTTGAATTTACTGAGCTTCGACCGGGCTTATATTGTGAGTCACACCCGCTGGCTGAATGCCGCCGAATTGTGGATCAGCGAACAGCAAAGCAACGACTTGTTGCTACGCGGAAAAGCGCTTTCAGAGGCGCTGCTTTGGCTGAAAAATGCCGAGTCCGAAAACACACAGCCGTCTCCCACTCCCCTGCAAAAGGATTTTATCCTGAAATCGCAGGTGGTTGAACAGGAAGAACTGGAGCTGGAACAAAAACGGGAATTCTACCTGAAGGAACTGGAGCTTGAAAATCAGAATTTAAAGCAATCGGAAGAACAAATCGGCCTGGTGGAAAGCCTGACCGAAAATCAGAATGCACCGGTTTTGTTGCCCGAGATTTCCGAGCTGTTTTTGCGCAACGAAACATTCCATGAACTGATCCATCACAGCAAGGCGGCAGAGCAAAACGATACCAGTTGCGTGGTGATCGAAGAAGACGAGGGCTGCATGGCTTCCATCGTGCTCGACCGGGTAAAGCATCAGCTGCGGTCCAACGGCTTCATGTGCCTGGAATGTTCGATTCAGGAAGTTGAATCGGCACCGTTTGCTCCACTGGCGCGCATGGCCGCCGAGCTGGCCGCCGATTTACTACGCAACGATGTGGAGCTGCGCGAACTGAAACAACGCCTGGAACTTGCGCTGAATGGCAACGGATACGTCCTCACCGATATCATGCCGCACCTGGAATTGATCCTGGGTAAACAACCGGAGGTAACGGACCTGGACCCTGTAAGGGCACGCCAGCGCCTGAAATACACTTTTGCCGCATTCATGAATCAAATCAGCAGCGACCAGCCTGTTTTCTTCCTCGTAAAAGGCCTTCATTTTGTCAATGAAAGCCTGCAGGACCTGTTTAGCTTCCTGCTGTCGTCAGGTTCGGGAATCAATCGTTTTTTCTTTGTGGGTTCCTGCCTTTCGAGCATGCCGCAAATCAATGGAATCATCCAGGGATTCCGGGCGCAGTCGGCCATTACGAAACTAAACATCCACAACCTGTCAAAGCAGGAATTACATACCAGCTTTTCGGAGCTTTTCCAGATTAGCACATTTTCCTCTGCCGGACTGATCGACATCATCCATGAAAAAACAGACGGCAACCCGGCGCTGGTACAGGAACTGCTCAAGGAAATGTACCTCCGTAAAGAGTTGTTCTGGAACCCGGATAAGCGCAGCTGGAACTGGAACATGAGCGCGGTTGAGAATTTCCATATCATCAAGGATGTGGAAGAACGCGCACGGATTACCATTGAGAAATTAAGCCCTGAGCAAAACCAGATTCTTTCAGTAGCCGCTTGTCTCGGCATGCAGTTCCCGCATTATTTGCTCAGCACTATTTTCAAAAAAACGTTTTCACAACCCATCACCGATCTCATCGAACTGGTACAGGAACGCATGCTCATTCCCAACACGGGTGCCTTGCAGTTATATCCTTCCTCGATCAATGTGGACTTCAACGAAGAATCGCAACTGCAATTCCGCTTTGCTTCCAATCATTTGCGAAAAGCGGTGATCGACAGCTCCAACCCTGACAACCTGAAAGTGATTCGCATTCACATCGGGCGGCAGTTTTTGCGGAAACTGAAAGATTCGCTCACAGGGGAAATGGTCTACAACGCAGCGACCTATATCAACGAAGCGGGCGATTTACTGAGAGGAAGTAAAATCCGACTGGCAGCAGCCCGGTGCAACCTGATGGCAGGCGAATTGGCTTTGCAGTCGAGCGCTCACCAAACGGCATTGTATTATTTTACCAAAGGCCTGGAATACCTCCGCAGCTTCGAGAATTTTTGGGAAAAGGAATACGACTTGAGTTTCAACCTCCACATCCTGCAGGCAAAAGCTAATTTCTTCTGCGGTAATTTTGAAACAGCCTCCAATGAGATGGAATTACTCATCACCAAAGCCAACAGCTTAAAGGACAAAGCCGCCTGCTACATCGCCTGCTGCAACGCATTGCAGAGCAACGGAAAGGCAAAGGAAAGCCTTTCGTATGCCAAAGAGGGCCTGCAGCTTTTAGGGGTGACTTTCCCCGAAACGGAAGAAGCCTATACGCAGGAAACAACGGAAATGATCGAATTGCTTGCTTGCGAAGAAACGTTGAAGCAGCTTGAAAACATCGCGCCGGCCGAAGAAAAGAACCTGTTGATCGGTGAGCTTTACAGGGCAACCGTGATCAGTATCTATTTTGTCGAATCGCACCACCTGACCTGGATCTGCTGCCGCAACCTGCAACATGCCCTTACCAACGGACACAGCCAGGGAATGCGCCAATCGATGGCATGGTTTTCCATGATCCTGTTGATGCTCGGAAACCGTGAGCTCTCTTTTCAATATGCGCAGCTGGCAACCGACCAATCTGCCAAAAATACCGACTCCATGCTCGCAAAAGGACAAACGGCCATGATTGCCTGGGGAATGAGCCTGAGCTGGAAATATCCTTTTTCAAAGACCGAAGAAACCCTCAAAAAAGCCTTTCATTCCTGCCAGAACAACGGCGATCCGCAATATGCCAGCTACGTGCTGATCGTGAGTTATATCTCCCAGCTCATGCAGGCCGGCGATCTTCCGAAACTGTTGAAAAGCTGTATAAACTGGCGCGACCACTGCGAGCACTTTGCACCGCTGGAACTGGGCCAGGCAAAGATTCGCGTTGCAAAGCTCCAGGAATTAATGGGCATCGAACAGAGCGAGCAGGTAGATCCGGAAAAAATCATAGCCGAATATGAAGCGGCCAACAACCATACCGACGTCTGTGAATCGTTGCTGGAAATGGCGCGAATTTCACTGATCTTTAACCAGTATGAAGACGCAATGATGTATTCCAAGCGGGCAGAACCGATGATCAACAGCGGCGCCGCAGGGAGTTTACTGCTCAACCTGTTGTTCCAGCACGTATATGCCTGCGCCTGCGCGCATATCTATAAAGACAGGATGGTAAACGGCCAGGAACTGATGGCCCATCAGTATGAAACCAAAGGCATGGAGCTACTGGAAAAATTAAAAACCTGGGCCGAATACAACCCGGATAATTTTGAACCCTATTACCTGCTTGCCAAAGCCGAATGGGCTTCGGTTAAAGACGAAGAAGAACATGCTATTCCGCTCTACCTGAAAGTTGCACTCCACAAACGCGAGTTTGACTACCCGTTGCTTAGGGCAATGGCATTTGAAGGCCTGGCCAGGTATAGCAGTCAGAAAGGTTACGCCGTAGCCCTGACGCACGCAGAAGAAGCTATTAGGATGTATGCCGGTTGTGGGGCGCTGGGAAAAGCCAAACAGCTTGAAGTATGGATCACCGATTCTGCTTCCATCGATCAGCCGGTGAGTTATTCGAAAGGACTTAAAAAAGTCAACGAAAATGCCATTATTAAAGCGATGCTGAGCCTCGCGCGCTGCGAAAACAGGGACTTGCTCGCGGAAAAGACGCTGGAACTGATTGCCGAACTGTGTAAATCGCCAAAAATTGCGTTGCTGCAAACCAACGGCGATCAGAAATTCACGGTAGTCGCCGGGTTTGAAAAAGGCACGATGAATGCAATTTCGACAGAAGCGTTTAATCCTGAAATCCTCCGCAGGGCAATGACCATCACCGCTGAGCAGGACGGCTTCTCCATTACAGAAGGAAATGGCAGTAGTGTCCATTCAACAGCCTGGGTACAAGTAATTAACAAAAATGAAAGGGGGAAAATTGTGCTTTATGCAGAACCCGGCAAACAGCAATTTTCAGACGTACAGAAAAAAATTCTTTCCATATTAGGTGAACAATACGCACATTTGTCCGTTATTTAACCAATAATTCGCTTTCTATGAAATTATTCCTCGGAGGTACGTGCAATGAATCTACCTGGAGAGATAGGCTGATTCCTCACTTAAAAACGGATTATTTCAACCCTGTTGTGGAAGAATGGACGTTGGAAGATTATGAACGCGAGTTGGAAGCTCGTGAAAACTGCGATTATTGCCTGTATGTCATCACTCCTTTAATGACCGGTTTTTATTCCATTGCCGAAATCATCGACGATTCGAACAAGCGACCTGAAAAAACCCTTTTTTGTTTCCTGGATGACGATAACGGACAGCATTTTACGGATGCTCAGAAAACATCACTGATCAGTGTCGGCAAGATGGTCGAAATAAACGGTGCCACCTGGTTTAAGAACTTTGACGACCTGGTTGATTTTCTTTCGAAGCTGCGTTAGTCGTTTAAGTCCCCGGGCTTTTCAATTGCTTAAAAAACCCGGGAACCGATTTACGAAACGAATTAAATTTTCGGTGGCCATTTAGGGTAATCAAGCCCGAAATTAAAGTCTTTCGTTTTGAATATGGCCTTGTTATGGTGAAGGTACTGCATCACGCAATCGAGTCCCGAACGCAGGGCCGGTTCTGTCCATCCACCCTCAACGCTGTAGTTTTCACCGGCAAAATACAGTTTCGATTCGGCGCTGTAATTCTGGTTATACGAAAGGTCGAGCATATTGCTGTCCTGGTTACGTGTACGATACAGCTTGGCACATCCTACGTAAGTCGGTTGCTCGATCCATTGAATAGTTACCGGTTTGGAATGGTCAAAGTGTTCGGTAATATCCTGCCCCACCGTTTCCATCGTAATTTGGCGAAGCTTGCTCATCACGATACGCGATAATTCCTTTTCATCGAACGGAAGTAACTTCAATGAATCATCTTCCCAGGTATAACTGGCGAGCACAACACCATTATCCGCTTCTTTTGTTCCCCAGGTGAGTCCGTATAAGTCTTGTACAATGGTATCCGTGACAATGATTTGCGGAATTCTGTTGTCTGCCTTTTCCCAATATTTTTCCTTCAACGGGAAAAACAGCTTACAGCTGGAAATATTATGCTGTGTGTTTTGGGTGGTGATCTTGGCTTGCGGCAGCTGGTCCTGTTGGAAACCGATAAACTCCATTGACATCTCGGCCGCCCATTGGGTGGTGGTAATGACTACCTCATCAAACTCCAGTTTTCGGTGGTCAGCACCAACGGTCAGCTCAATCACATCTTCCCTCTTTGTAACCAGTGAAACCGGGCAGGAAACGAACAACTTTGCAGTTTCGTACAAGGATTTTCCGGTGCCGGGTGCCGGTGCGTAGAACAGGTACTCGGCCAGCGACTGAATACCTTCGAAGCGTGGTGGGGCCAACGGCTGGCCTGCGCTGTCTTTAAACGGCGGATGCAGATTCGGGAACTTTTCCGGGTTCGACAGTCCTTCAATGGTTTGCAGGTTGGTACTGAATCCGAAGTAGGTGCAACGAATAAACCACAGGGCGGCAATCGTGAAAAATGCTCCCCAGCTTCCGTCGCCAGTACCAATGGTGGCCAGCAAATCGGATTGCTCCTGTGTCATCCCCATTCCCCCGAGATCGCCGTCGAACGTATCCAGGTTTTCGAGTTTTTTCTCAATTTCCGCTGTACTCAGCGCCTTTAAAACCACTAAATCACCAAAGGTGTAATCATCATAAAAGGCCACCATTTTTCCCCAGCATTTGTCCCAGTCAGGACCATAAACGCTGTAATATTTCGTGCTGGCAAGGTTAAAATTGTTGCCGAATTCCGTTACTTTCTTTGTCAGCAAGGCCAGGTCCGGGTTCTCGGGAACCCCTCCGTACGGCCAGTTGATTAGCCTTGGTTTCGGGTAGACCATTCGCGGACCGTGACCCCGGTTGATGTAAATACCCGTGCCGCCTTTGGCCGCTCCGGGATTCGGGAAACTGGCGTATTTTAACGGATGCGTTCCGGCCACTTCGTAATTCAAGTAATAACCCAGCAAGGAGTTTTCACTATTCAGGTCGGTAAAAAACGGCATGCGCATGGCTCCCATTTCCATACCCGCCTGGTTGAGTCCGTTGGGGTTGTTGTGTGTGTACAAACGTCCGCCTATACGGTCGGAAGCTTCAAAAATAGTGATGTCGCAGCCACAACGATATAGTTCGCGTGCTACTGTCATTCCGGCAGCTCCACCGCCTATAATGGCAACTCTTCTCCGTGGGGAGTCCGTAGGAAACTCTGCCAGCCCAAGAGGTGAGTTTTGCATCAGTTTAAAATAATCAAACCTGAAATCAGCAGGGTTTGGATAAGCTGGCAGCCAGTTTGCCGGATCGCTCGGAATTAACGGGCAATCAAAAGAAATACCTGGTTTCATAATTGTATTCGAGTTTATTAGTGAATAATTGGTTTTGATCTTGGTGGTGCGGGCCAGGTTGATTCAACTAACAACTAATCGGCATCAAAATAACCTATCGTTAATTATCAACAACGTTTTTCAGGGATAAAAATCCGGGACAGCGAGTGCTTTCATCATGAATAGTATAAGGTTGAACCAAATATAAACTATTTTCCGTTAAAAGCAACTTCAACAAACATAAATTTACCGGGCAAGAAAAAGCGTGTTCATTGCTGTAGAAAGGTTATTGACCGCCGAAACGCTATCGGCCTTTTCGACCTTGGAAACAGTTCGTTCCCTGCAACATTGGGGTTTTCCTTTTCTCAACAAGATTTATTGACGATAAATGTCACTCATCTTCCCTATTTCCAACGGAAAACTATCTTTGTATTCAAAATTGAATCACAGATGAAAAACGTAGCAGTAATTGGTGCCGGAACAATGGGAAATGGCATCGCTCATACCTTTGCTCAATTCGGATATACCGTTTCGCTTATTGATATTTCGCAGGCTTCTTTGGATAAAGGAATCGCAACGATTACCAAGAACCTTGATCGCCAGGTGGCAAAAGAGGCCATTACGGAAGCTGATAAAACAGCTACGTTAGCGAATCTCACCACCTTTACTTCCATCGAAGAAGGCGTAAAGAATGCTGAATTGGTGGTAGAAGCTGCAACTGAGAATGTAGACCTGAAACTCAATATTTTCAAGCAACTCGACGCTGCAACCGGTCCGGAAGTGATTTTAGCAAGTAACACTTCATCCATTTCCATTACGAAAATCGCGGCGGTGACTTCACGTCCGGATAAAGTAATCGGGATGCACTTCATGAATCCTGTGCCGGTAATGAAACTGGTCGAGATCATTCGTGGGTATTCCACTTCCGACGAGGTGACCAACCTGATCATGGAAACATCGCGCAAGCTCAACAAAGTACCGGTTGAAGTAAACGATTACCCTGGATTTGTCGCCAATCGTATTTTGATGCCGATGATCAACGAAGCGATCTATACGTTATTCGAAGGTGTAGCGGGTGTTGAGGAAATCGATACCGTGATGAAACTGGGAATGGCGCACCCGATGGGGCCGCTGCAACTGGCCGATTTCATTGGTTTGGATGTTTGCCTGGCGATCCTGGAAGTATTGCACGATGGTTTCGGAAACCCGAAATATGCTCCTTGTCCGTTGCTGGTAAACATGGTAACGGCCGGTAAAAAAGGCGTGAAATCGGGCGAAGGATTCTACTCGTGGACCCACGGAACAAAAGACCTGATTGTTGCTTCAAACTTTAAAAAATAAACAACAGCTCCCTGGATTTTTCGGGGAGTTTGTTTTTCTGATAACCTCAGCTGCCCATGGCAAAGCGTCGCAAAAAAGCATCGTCGACCAAATCGCGTAAAAAGAAATCCAACAACAGCCGATTGGTGATCTGGGGCCTGATTCCGGTCGGGATCATAGCGTTTGTGTTTTTCTGGTACATTGCGGATAAGGAGGAAGAAACCCCGCAGCATTTCCGTACGCTCGTTCCACCGGGTTATGCCAGTGTCGGGATTGATGTTTCGCACCACCAGGGAACCATCGACTGGGAAGAGCTGTTCGTGGAAAAAGGCTTTGATACACTGATTGATTTCGTGTATTGCAAAGCCACCGAAGGTTCCGATCATGTGGACACCCAATGGGAACGCAACCGTGAAGTATTGAACGAAATGGGCATCCTGAACGGCGCTTACCATTATTTCCAGACCAAAACACCGCCACGACCACAGGCACAGCATTTCCTCAATCACTGGGACGAGCGCGAAATTGACCTCCCGCCCGTACTCGATGTGGAAGAAGAAGGCATTTCAGACGAAGATCTGATTGCGAAAATGAAAATCTGGCTCACTGAAGTGGAGAGCGCTTCCGGAAGAAGGCCGATCATTTATACCTCGCTCAGTTTCTATGAAACCAAGTTCCGAAACAAATTTCCCGGTTACAAATTCTGGTTGGCCGCCTACAGCCGCGAACCGCAGTACATGAGCGACCAGGATGTGATCCACTGGCAGTTTTCAGAAAGCGGAAGGTTGCCGGGGATTGATAACAAAGTGGATTTGAACGTGAGTGAGGTAGAGTTTTAAACACATAGCCACATAGATTCTGTGTTAAAATTACTTCTTTGCATTGAGCGTGTTTAACAACTCTTCCATCATCTTCGTTTGTTGCTCCTGCATTTCCATGATTTGCTCGTGCTGGTGTACGGTCAGATGGTCGATCTTCTCGTGCAGCATCCGGATTTCCAACTCTGATTTCAGGTTGATCATATAATCGTTCCGTGCGCGTTCACGGTCTTTTTCTTCGCGACGGTTTTGGCTCATCATAATCACGGGTGCCTGCAATGCCGCGATACACGATAAAATGAGGTTCAGCAGGATAAACGGGTATGGGTCGAAACCTTTGTTGCTCAGCAGTACAATATTGGATGCGATCCAGAGAACCAGGAATAACCCGAAGGAAATAATGAACGTCCAGCTGCCACCGAATGAAGCAACCTTGTCGGCTACCCGCTGTCCGAAGCTCGTTCCTTCAGTGTCATCGTCGTCGAGGTTTCCCGAAACGATCGTTCGATCGATAATCGACTGGATCACTGTTTTCTCCACTTGTGTCAATTCACCCAGCTCGGCCAGTAATACGTCGGTGATATGTTTTTCACGGTAAGCACGCAACTCGCTCGCCGAGATCAGGCTTGAATAGTTAAAATCGGGGTGTTCCGACTGAATGAGTTTCATCACCGGCGGACGAATGGCCTTTGCCTGTACCATTTCGGAAATGTCGAAAGTGTTTCCTGAAACCGAGCTTGTGAAGGTTGTTTCTGCCATCGTGGTTTGTTTTAGTCTTCTAATATAATTTTAATGCCCGGTAAACGAATAAGGGCAGTCCCGTAGGGACGAAATATTTTAGAATAAATAGAATCAATAACCATCACCCCGTAGGGGTGAGACCGGCATATCGTTTGGTTTATATCCCGACCCTACGGGGCGGACGAAAAACATGGAATTCATGTGCTAAAATATTTCGTCCATACGGGACTGATAATATTTCAGCTTTAGTAAACAATCAACAAAAAATCCGGCAACCGCCTGAGGCGGAAACCGGATTTTCCGTATTCTTTAAAGAGCTAATTAAGCTGCTTTTTTACCAGCGCAGCAAGATCCTGATTTCTCAGAACCACAAGCGCTTTTAGAAGCACAAGCTTTTTTAGATTTCTTCGTTTTTTTCTTCTTGTCGTCGTCTTTCTTAACAACTTCAGTTGAAGTGCTGTTAGTAGCTGCGTAAACTGTAGCAGTCATAGAACCTACGAACAACATCAACGACAAAGCAACAAATACTTTTTTCATGATTAATCTTTTAGAATGTTATAACGTCTTAAAATTACATCTTTTATTTCAACACGCCAAGCGTTGTTAACTTTCCTTTAACATCATCGCCGATTTTAACTTTCAGGTCCGTACCAAGCGGCAGGAAAACATCTACGCGTGAGCCGAATTTGATAAAACCGAATTCTTCACCGGTCGTAGCCTGCTGGCCTTCCTGGGCATAGTAGCAGATTCTGCGTGCTACGGCTCCGGCGATCTGGCGAAACAACACTGATTGTCCGGAAGGATGCTCCACCACAAACGTGGTGCGTTCGTTATCGGTACTGCTTTTCGGATGCCAGGCTACTAAAAACAATCCTTTGTGGTAACGGGCAAAGGTCACTTTTCCGCTGATCGGGAAGTAGTTGGCGTGTACATTCAATGGCGACATGAAAATCGAAACCTGGATGCGTTTATCGCGGAAATATTCCGTTTCTTCCACTTCTTCGATCACTACGACTTTCCCGTCAGCCGGACACAACACATCATTCGGCCCGAACGTAAAGCTGCGTTTCGGAATGCGGAAAAACTGAACGATCAGGTACGCCAATACCAGGATGCCCAGCGTGAGCAGCAGGAATAGCCATAACCAGCCCGTAAGCTGCCAAAGCAGGAAGTTTCCCCATTGCATGATGCTCAGAACAAGGGAAGCGAGAATGATCGTAGCGTAGCCTTCGCGGTGTAATGTCATGCGTATTGGTTTTTAGAGAATGAAGGCTAAAAATACGTATAAAACGGGAGCTACGAACAGCATGGCGTCGATTCGGTCGAGGATTCCGCCGTGCCCGGGAAGTATTTTCCCCGAATCTTTCACCCCGGCAGCGCGTTTGAGCTTGCTTTCGAACAAGTCGCCGAAAGTAGCCAGTACAGATGCGGCAATGCTCACGAAACTGATGATAAAGGCATTATCAATACTGTATTCCCCCGCGGTGAAAACCAGGACGTGCATGACAACCAATGCGCCGATTATTCCGCCGAAAAAACCTTCCCAGGTCTTCTTGGGTGAAACGGAAGGGAACAATTTTGTTTTCCCCAGAAAACGGCCGGTCACATAAGCCAGCGTATCGTTGAGGTAGATCGGGATCAGTGCCACGAACAGGTAGATTTTTGTATTCGGTTCGGAAACCGTCAGGGCAAAGCTCAGTGTGAGCAGTGGCAATAAGGGGTAAACCAGGCCGAGGAGGAATGTGCCTTTGAAAATTGAAACGATTTCGTTTTTCCTGAAAATAAGTGCGATGAATCCGGCAATGGCCAACAGCAAAATGCCCCAAAAACCTAACAGCCACGAAAGCTGTTGCGGTGTAAATTCATCAGCTGAAATGCCTTCCGGAATTTGCGGTATAAAATCGTGCAACGTAGTAAGTAGAAACGGAAGAAAGGCCAGCACAACAATTAACAGGCTAACGAAGAGCATCCCTGACTTTTGATAAGCAGCCTTGCGCATGTTGTACAGCTCGGCCGTTCCGATCAGTGAGAACAGCACGAGTACCAGGTTGAAGGCGTTGGAACGATAACGGAGATCAATTCCGAAGGGCACAAATACGATTGCCAGAAATACAATTCCGAATAAGCTGCGAATCAACAATTCTTTCATGCTGCAAAACTAAAAACTCCCGGAAAGTTTCCTGACCGGGAGGTATTTATTGGGGGTACTTTTGTTATTCTGTCGTTTGTTCTTCTGTTGGCTCATCGGTTGCCTCGCTATCCAATGGGGCGGCTTCGCTCTCTTCGATAACCGCTTCATCCGACACCATATTGTGCTCAGGTCCCGGAGTTTCCGGAGCCGGTGGGCTGTCCAGATCATCTCCCCAGGCACGTTTCCCGAAGATTTCTTCGAGGTCTTCCTTGAAGATGACTTCTTTTTCCAACAGCTTATCTGCCAGCCTGGTGAGCTTATCCTTGTTTTCACTCAAAATTCTAAGCGCTCGCTGGTATTGAACTTCGATCATTTTGCTCACTTCCTCGTCGATGATACGCGCCGTATCTTCCGAGTAAGGTTTTGTAAACATTTCACGGCCCTGCGAATCGTAGAAGGAAACATTCCCCAAACGATCGTTGAGTCCGTAGATCGAAACCACAGCATACGCCTGCTTGGTCACTTTTTCCAGATCGCTCAGCGCTCCGGTGGAAATTTTACCGAAGATCAGCTGCTCGGCAGCGCGTCCGCCCAATGCTGAACACATTTCGTCCAGGATTTGTTCGGTCGTGGTGATGCTTCGTTCTTCCGGAAGGTACCAGGCTGCTCCCAATGAGCGTCCGCGCGGAACGATCGTTACTTTTACCAGCGGATGTGCGTGTTCCAGCAACCAGGAAGTGGTAGCGTGACCGGCTTCGTGGAAAGCGATCGCCCGTTTTTCCTCTTTCGTTATGATCTTGTTTTTCTTTTCCAAACCACCGATGATACGGTCAACGGCGTCGAGGAAGTCTTGTTTTTCAACGAATTGTTTTTCCTTACGTGCAGCGATCAAAGCCGCTTCGTTGCACAGGTTCGCGATATCTGCACCCGAGAATCCAGGTGTTTGTTTCGATAAGAATTCAATATCCAGGTTCGGAGCCAGTTTCAACGGTTTCAAATGCACCTGGAAAATCTCCTTGCGCTCGTTCAAATCCGGCATGTCCACATAAATCTGGCGGTCGAAACGGCCTGCGCGCATCAGGGCGCTGTCCAATACATCGGCACGGTTGGTGGCTGCCAGGATGATTACTCCTGAGTTTGTACCGAAACCATCCATTTCCGTCAACAACTGGTTGAGGGTGTTTTCGCGCTCGTCGTTGGAGCTGAATCCTGCATTTTTACCACGCGCCCTACCGATGGCATCAATCTCGTCGATGAAGATGATAGCCGGAGCTTTTTCCTTCGCCTGGCGGAACAAGTCACGTACACGCGACGCCCCCACACCTACGAACATTTCCACGAAATCAGAACCTGAAAGCGAGAAGAACGGCACTTTTGCTTCACCGGCTACGGCTTTTGCCAATAAGGTCTTACCCGTTCCCGGAGGTCCTACCAGCAAAGCTCCTTTCGGAATTTTCGCTCCGAGTTCGGTAAACTTCTTCGGATTTTTCAGGAACTCAACGATTTCCTGGATTTCTTCTTTCGCGCCTTCCAAACCGGCTACATCCTTGAATGTAACGTTGGTCGATTTGCCTTTTTCGTAGACCTGAGCACGTGATTTCCCGATGTTGAAGATCTGTCCGCCCGGTCCGCCACCGCTTCCACCCGACATACGTCGCATGATGATGATCCAGATTACGATGATGATGATGATCGGGAAGAGGTACCCCATGATGTTCCCGAGGTAATTCACTTCTTCTTCGTACTGGCAGTCAATCTGGCGTTTACCCTTGGCTTTCAGCACTTTGTTCAGGTCATCAACTTTTTCTTCAAAGCGTCCGGCGTCGGAAATGTTCAATGAAAATTCAGGGTCTTTTTTGTTGCCCACCGTGTTGCCTTTCGGCTCCAGGGATTTTTTCATTTTCTTGAATTCGCCCTGCTGGTTTTCTTTCACGAATTTTTTTCCTTCGGGAGTAAGCCGGAAATCAACCCGTACGCGGTTTACGATACGCACATCTTTCACGTAGCTCGAATCAGCCAGGCTGAAAAAGGTCTTGGGGCTTTTGATTTCCACGTCATTCGACCCGCCGAGAAAGAGCTGGAACGCGATAACGGCAACACCGATAGCGGCATACACCCAATAGATGGCGTATGGGTTTCTCTTCGGCTTGTTCGAATTATTGTTTTCTGACATAAGTCTGTTTTTTTAATTTAAGTTCGGAATGTTCGTGCGGATCGCATCCGACCACAGGTCTTCCAGTTCGTAGAAATGGCGGGCATCTTTGTAGAAAATATGAGCAACTACGCTCACATAATCCAGCAAAATCCACTCTGAATTGGTTTTACCTTCCTGGTGCCAGGGCTTTTCCTGCAATTCCTTGCGGGTATGCCGCGTTACGGTTGTGCTGATACCATCAACCTGGGTAGACGATTCTCCGGAACAGATCACGAAGAAATCGGTTACTGCATTGGCGATGTTTCGCAGGTCGAGGACAACAATGTCCTTTGCCTTGTTTTCCTGCATTCCTTCTACTATTGCGTTGCACAGTATTTGGGAATCAGTATCTTGTTTTAATTTATACATTCGTAATTTTGAGTTCACAAATCTAAGCAATTATCGGCTTGAAATGTTTGAGTGTTATTTGCTAATCATTGTTAATTTGCCATGATAGGACAGAAATTCATCCTTCTTGACGAGGTAGACTCTACGAACAATTATACTGCCAAGTTGTTGAACGAGGGTAAAATGGCGCATGGCACTGTTATTTTGGCAGAAAAACAAACCGCCGGAAGGGGGCAGCGGGGCAATTTGTGGCATTCTTCCTCGGGAAAGCAGTTTACCTGCTCGGTTTACGCCGCAACTGCTTTTTTGTCAGTTGAACGTTACTGGTACCTGAACCTGGCGGTCGCGCTGGCTGTTTGGGAAACGGTTGATGCTTTCATTTCAGAAGAAACAAAGATCAAATGGCCCAATGATGTGCTGGTAAATGACAAAAAGATCGGTGGCATTCTCATCGAAACGCAATGGAATTCAGGAAAAATCAACGGCGCGATCATCGGTGTAGGGATTAACCTGCAACGCGAATCGGACCTCCCTTCCAGCTGCAGTCTCAGCGATTTTACCTCACCTGTTCCCGAAATACTGGAAATGGCACAGAAACTGGCTTTAAAACTCGAAGTACAGTTTGAACGTTTACGCGCCGGTAACTGGAATGGCCTTTTACAGGATTATCATGCGCTTCTCTGGAAAAAAGATGAGCTGATGAATGCGCGGATCGAAACTAATCAGCTGCAAGGCTACATTCGTGGGATCGATGGGAACGGAAACCTGTTGTTTGAAGTGAATGGCGAAGAGCGGTCGTTTGGATTGAAAGAGATTGCTTTTTTTTGAATCATGATTTACTTTTGACGTATGAAAATTAACCTCAGAATCTTTAGTTTAGGATTGTTGATTTTGCCGGTCTTGTTAGTAGGCTCGTGTGCAACGATACTTAATTCAAAATATCAGCATATTAGAGTAAAAACAGGGCATTCCAGTGCCAGAGTTTTTGTTGATGACAGTATTGTTGGTACTGGAGAATTGGCCAGGATAAAAGTGCGAAGAGATTTTAATAGCCATCTTTTGCGCGTAGAATCGGATAGTTTGGAAACCTTTTATCATACACTTACTCCGATAAAAAAATCGGGCAAGTACTTTTTTTCCATAATACCTTTTTTTGTTAGCATTTATGCGCCTTTCTGTGATAATGGTATAAAAGCTTATAATTACCCTAAAGAAATTTCAAGTAAACAAGTTGTCAAATCATACGCTAAGCCTAAGAACAAAAAGCTTGAGTTGGTTTCCCTTGATCTTTCAGGGTACTTAGGATCTGAGTCGATCAAATACAAGAAATTTGTCGCGGATTCATTTTATGTGAATAAAGCTGTAAATACTACAATGAATTTTGATGTAGCTTGGTATAATGATTTTTTGAATTCGAGGGGATTTGGCAGTGTTGGGCTTTTTGAACAAACAGAAAAAATATTCGTTAGGGGTACAATACTTGAAATGAATGAATTGAATGTTGTACGTCCATTTACAAATATGGGTCATAGTAGTTTTTTTTCTGCAAATGGGATCGTAAAATGGGTGTTTTCAGATAAGTATAACAATGTACTTTATCAATTGATTGATACTTCCTATTCGGATCTTTTACCTGGAAATTCGGTCGCATTTCATTCAACACCAATTGATTTGTCAACCAATTTTCAAAGTCTAAAAAGAATTCACTCTACTACGGAATTGCCAAATAGCGTTATTAAAAATAGTTTCTTGAAGTTGTTATCAAATTCAACTGTAGATAGCCTGCTTTACGTTGATACTCTTCAGCTAACTCTGAAGGATTCCCAATTGGTATCTGAACAAGAAGGAGAGGTTGAGCAACTTGTTCTTAACCAACAGGCTGTTGTAACAAATTTAAAGGAGGTTGTGATGGCTTGTGTCACTATAAAGAACAGCTCTGGTATTTTTAGTGGGTTTTATTGTGGGAATAATGGTGAGATAATGACATCATACGATGCGATTCAAAATTTTGATTCAGTAGAAGTAATTGTTAACAGTGGAGCTGTTCTAAAGGGAGTTCCTCTACGAATTGATAGATCCAATAATTTAGCTATTATAAAAACCAGTCCCATAGAAAACCTTAAAGTAATTGGGCATTCAGACGTTGTACCTGATTATGGGGATGATATTTATGTTATTGGCACAACTAAAATGATTGAATTATCTCAATCAATCAAAAAGGGTGTTGTTTCTGCAATAAGGGTTGTTGAGGATAGAAGTTTTATACAAATAGATGCGAGTGTTACGAATGAAATGGTCGGTTCTCCGATTATATCTTCAGAATACAAACTGCTTGGAATGTTAGGTGTAAAAATAAATGGCCAAGGTATTGAAGGGTTAAGTTTTGGAATGTCTACCAATACGATCTACAAACTACTAAATCTATCGTTTAATGAGTAATCGTATTTTTTATGCAGTAATTTTTGCATTCCTGCTCTCGGGGTGTGCTACAATTTTAAACAAGAAAACTCAAAAAATAAAATTATTTACATTTGATCCAACAGCAACGGTTTATTTGAATAACACTATCGTAGGTACTGGTGAAGACTGTGAAATAGTTGTTCAAAGAGACAAATCAGCCAAACAAATCAAGGTAGAATCCAAGGTTTTTGATACCAAATATCATGCGCTGATTCCTGAAAAGAAATCGAGGCTGTATTGGGTCTCCTGTATCCCTTTTGGAGTTCTGTTTTTTCCTCCGTTTTTAGATGATTTTCCTAAAGCATACAATTTTGCTGAATCAACAGAATTGTATCCGGGAGATAGCCTGTTTAAAAAATATGAGCACGCTAAATACATTATACCTGGTAACGTAACTTACAATATCCCTCCCGGAAGTTGGTTGGATGAAAGCACAGGTACTACCAATACATTCAATTATAGCTATCAGGCGGAAGAATATGTAAAAAACAGATTTGACCAGTACATAGTTGATTTTGGATTTAGCGATTCAACAACTACTTTTTTCCAGGAAAATAGTACGATTTTTCAATTAGATGCGGAGATAATACAAATAGAGACAATGAGGACTCTGATTAGGCATAATATTTATGATTATGGATATCAAACCTTTTATTCAAAAATAAATTGGTCTATAAAAGATGCATTTGGGCAGTCGATTCTTGATACTACTTTATCAGTTAGTTCCGATCAATTTGCATTGGACTATTCATCAGCACCACTTACTGACGGTACTGTTAGCATGATACATAAATCAATGAAAGAATTTTTCATGTTGCCCGGCATTGTTTCTTTTTTGAAAGAACCATCAAAAGCAGATTCGACTATTCTGGAAAATTATGTGATAGTTCAGCATAATGTCGCAAAATCACTAAAAGATGTTACAAGTGCGAGTGTAACAGTTAAAACGGGAGAAGGGCATGGAAGTGGCTTTTTTATAGGGGCTAATGGAGAAATCATAACCAATTATCACGTAGTTGCCGGTAATGAATTTGTTTATGTAACTACTAATGATAATAAAGAATTAGCAGCAAAAGTGATTCGATATGATAAGGATAGAGATTTAGCACTTCTTAAAGTGATGATTTATACTCCTGAAATAGTTGTTGGTCTGAGCACAATGTCAACTGCTGAATTGGGGACAGAAGTGTTTTGCGTTGGAACACCAACATCAAAAGAGTTGGTTAAATCAATATCAAAAGGGATCATATCTGGAAATAGAACATTGCAAAAATCAAATTTTTATGAAATTGATGCGAGTGTGAACGGTGGAAACAGTGGTGGGGCTGTTGTGGAAGAAAATGGTAAGTTGGTTGGGGTCGTTGTTTCAAAATTAATAGGGCAAGGTATTGAAGGGGTTGCTTTTGTTATTCCATCAAAAACAATTGCTCATGAACTAAATTTAACTATAAGTCAATCTAAATAAACAAATCGGGAATTTACTTTTGCAACTTTTTTGATTGGTTTTTCCCGTAATAATTCAGGTGGAAGCTTAATCCAACATCAAAAATCCCTTAAGTCTTACCGATATAAAACTGCTCCTGCAATTTATTCGACATGTGATTAAACAAGCCGATCAGTGGTTTTTCGACCATCATTTTCAGGAACATGTTCACATCGCCGATGAATTCAAGATGTCCGTTGGTTTTGTCTCCGTCTTCTTCGAGGTGAACGGTCAGCGAATACTTGAACGGCGCTTTTTCACCCGATTTCATTTCAATCCGGGTTGGGAATTCCTTATGAACGTAGAGTAACGAGATTAAAAATCCGCCTTGTACCTTGAAGGTACAGCCATCCTGGTGCGCATGAAAATCAGAGATTTTATCTTCGGGCAGCAAAGGCTCGATGTTGTGTGCCTGCGAAAGAAATTCGAAGACAACCACAATCGGTGCTTGTATAGAAGCTGTTTCACTGATAATTTTCATGGGCTCTTAGTTAGCAGACCAGGTACCCGGTGAATTGCGCCACTTTTTCAGCGATTCAACATCCGTTTCGTTGATGTAATCCAATTTCAGGGCCTGGTCGATCAAATGATCGTAATCTGTTAAAGTAATATACGGGCAGTCAGCTGCTTTGAAGTTTTCGGCAGCGACGTCAAATCCATAAGTAAAGATGGCAACAAGGCCTTTTACTTCACAGCCCGCTTCACGCAGCGCTTCCACAGCAACGAGGCTGCTTCCGCCGGTAGAAATAAGGTCTTCAATCACAATCACTTTCTGGCCTTTTTCAAAATGTCCTTCGATCTGGTTGCCCAAACCATGGCCTTTTGCCGTACTGCGAACGTAAATGAACGGGACGCCCAATTCCTGGGCAACCAATGCTCCCTGCGCGATTCCGCCCGTTGCAACACCTGCGATAACGTCAGGTTTTCCGAATTTCTCCAGGATAGCTTCTGCATACCCCTGGCGAATGTGCGTGCGGATGGCAGGAAATGAAAGCGTCTTGCGATTGTCACAATAAATTGGGGAAGACCAGCCCGACGCCCAGGTAAACGGTTGTGTCGGCTGTAACTTTACTGCTTTTATCTGGAGCAAAAATTCTGCTACCTTTAACGCTCTGTCCTTATTTAAAATCATGGCGACAAATGTACAAAGTTTTTATAGATAACAAGGTCATACTTTTCACCAAAGAATGGAAAAAATCCCTGAAAACACAGGATTTTGTATTATTTAACACCCTTGACTCCGGCGGTTTTGACTTCGTAAAATGCAGGGATGATTTACCAATCGGTTGCCTGCTGATTGTGCTTACCGACAGTCCCGAAGAAACGATCCGATCGGTGTTTTGCGATTATGATTTCGTGGAGGCGGCAGGCGGTCTCGTTAAACGAAAAAACAAATACCTCTTTATCGAGCGACATGGTTTGTGGGACATTCCAAAGGGTAAAATGGAAAAGAATGAATTACCCGAGGTAACCGCCGTTCGCGAAATCGAAGAAGAATGCGGCATCCGGGTACCGAAAATCAAAAAGCTCATCGGCATTACCTTCCATACCTATGACTATAAAGGTAAGCCGACGCTGAAGAAAAACTGGTGGTATTCACTGGATTACGACGGACCTAAAACAACCGCCCCGCAGTCGGAAGAAGACATCACAAAGGCCGTTTGGCTGTCGAAAAAAGAGTGGGATGTGGTGCGGGAAAATACCTACGCTTCGATCCGGGAAGTACTGGATTTGACGAAGAAGGGATAATTGTGTGAAATAAAGTCAAAAATCAGCAACTTAATTTTTTGTTAACGAGCAACCATTTACCAAAAGAGTTCGTATTCTTGTATATAAAAACTGTGTAAACATGAAAATTATTGTAACAATAGGTGTTTGTTTGTTCACGTTGGGAGCATTCGCACAACAAGATGCCAAACCTGCAACGCCGCCGGCAGAAGCTCCTGCAAAGAAAACTCCGAAAAAGCCTGCAAAGCCGATTGTGGAATTCAAAACAATGACCATTGAGCGTGCTGATATTCCTTACGATTCAAAAGAGCAATTCGTTTTCGAATTCAAGAACAACGGTTCAACGCCGGTAATCATCACCAACGTTCAGACAAGCTGTGGCTGTACGAAGGCAAAGCAGCCTGAAGAGCCGGTAGCGAAGAAAAAAACAGGTGAAATTGCGGTGAACTACGATACAAAGCGTGTGGGTAACTTCACGAAAACAATCACGGTTACAACAAACGTTTCTACTGAGCCGATCATTTTGACGATCAAAGGAAATGTATTGCCTGCTGATCCAAATGCAACTGCTCCTACAGGAACACCGGTTGAAAAAACAGGCGAAAAAGGACACGAAGGTCACAATCACTAAGAATAGTATAGTACAGAAAAAGGCGATCCACGGATCGCCTTTTTTGTTGTTTGTTCGTTGGAATTAATCAATAATTGTGATCGACTCAATACGGTCGCCCTGGCGGATTTCGTCAATTACTTCCACACCTTCGATGACTTTACCGAAGCAAGTATGGTTTCTGTCAAGGTGCGAAGTGTTGTTGCGGCTGTGGCAAACGAAAAACTGCGAACCACCGGTATTTCTTCCGGCATGCGCCATCGACAACACACCACGGTCGTGGTATTGATTGTCGCCTGTCAATTCACAGTCGATTTTGTAACCCGGTCCGCCGGTACCCGGCATTCCTGTTGCGCCCTCGCGGGTATTCGGACATCCGCCCTGGATCACGAAATCAGGTAAAACGCGGTGAAACGTCAATCCGTCGTAAAATCCTTCTTTCGAGAGTTTCACGAAGTTGGCTACTGTGTTTGGTGCATCTGCTTCGTAAAAGGTCACTTTCATATCGCCCTTGGCGGTTTTAATAATGGCTTCCATTCTGTATAAATTTTGGGACAAAAATACCATTTAAGAATGTAAAATTTAAAATGTAAAATTGAAAAGCTGCCTCCCTTTTCAATTTTGCATTTTACATTTTCAATTAATGGAACATACGTATTTTTGCATCATGACAACAACAATTTCAAGAAAGGCAATCTCATCATTTTCATCCTTCTCGAATGCCTTCGGACAAGACCAAACACCCTTCAGCGCTTTTATTCAACAGCCATTCGGTTCGATAAGCGACCTAACAGACCAGGCAAAGCGTAAATTACCAACCTTTTCTTCCGCATCGCGCAAAGTACTGATCGATACCATCGCACGACAGCTGGAAAACACGCTTTCCGAATCGCAGGCTAAAAACCTTGATTTACTCCGCCAAGACACAACAGTTACCATTACAACCGGGCACCAGCTTACCTTATTCGGCGGGCCGCTTTTCTTGCTCTACAAAGTATTACATGTCGTAAAGCTCTCCAAGCAGTTTAACGAATCCCAAACCGAATTCAAAGCCGTTCCGGTATTCTGGCTGGCCAGCGAGGACCACGATTTCGAGGAAATTCAATCGGCGCAGCTGTTTAACAGGAACCTGACCTGGGAAACGGAGCAAAAAGGCCCGGTCGGACGATTTTCCATGGACAATTACCAGCTGGTTTCAGACGAATTAAAAGCCTTTTTCACGACCAAAGAAGCTTGTGAGTTGTTGGAATTGGTGAAAAACCTTCCGGAAACGAATTACGCCGTGTACTACCAGCAATTGATGAACCGGCTTTTTGCCGATTTCGGCGTGTTAGTCGTGCAACCGGATGACCTGGATTTGAAACAACTGTTCATTCCCGTTTTACAGCGTGAAATCAGTGAGCAACCTTCCTTGAATGCTGTTCAGGAAACCAACGCAGCCCTGCAAAAATCGGGGTGGCAGCCACAGGCGCAGGCGAGGGCATGTAACCTGTTTTTGCTCGACGCAACCGGCAGGCACCGCATCGATCCATCCACTACCGGTTTTTCGATCGATGGAAACGTTTATACGAAAGAAGCACTGCTGCAAATGGCCGAACAGCAACCGGAATCGTTTTCGCCGAACGTAATCCTGCGCCCTGTTTACCAGGAAACTATCCTTCCGAATCTCGCTTACATTGGCGGTGGCGGCGAAATAGCCTACTGGATTCAGCTGAAAGGCGTTTTTGAGGCGCATAACACGGTTTATCCGCTGATTCAGCAGCGAAATTCATTGTTGCTGGTAGACGGCGGAACCGCAAAGCGTATTGAAAAAACAGGCTGGGAACTCACACGCTTTTTCGAACCGAAAGAACAGCTGCGCAAAGCTTATTTGCTGGAGCACGATGCCGATCAATTAAACATGGAAGCGATCCAGCAGCAATTCCAAACCCTGCGTTTGTCGATGATTTCCAAAGCCAAAGAAATCGATGTGAGCCTGGAATCGTTCGCAGAAGCCGAAACCGTGCGGATGTCGAAACAACTGGAAGTATATGAGCAGCGACTGTTGAAACAGGTAAAACAGCAGCACGAACAAGCTCTGAAAGCCATCGATGGTGTGTGCGACCGTTTTCTTCCCGGAAATGAGTTACAGGAACGCGCTTTGCACTGGCTCAATTTTGCACCTTCGGGTGATTATTCGGGGTTGCTTGCGACAATTGAAACAGCCATTGCTCCGTTCGAAAGCGATCTAATTGTGGTAGAATTGAAAAATTAAGATTCATTTACACTATTTTCACCGCTCATACGTTTCAGCTACATGACATTTTTGCGATATCAACTTCTTATTGCTCTCATAACTGCCTGCTTTTCGAGCGTTTTCGCGCAAGTGAAGGTGACTGGTAAATGTGTCGACAAGAAAGGAAACCCGCTGGAACTCATCACTGTAAAGGCCGACCAAAACGGGATGCCTTATTTCACCCGAACCGACTTCGACGGAAATTTCCAGGTGGTTATTCCAAGCGGCAAAACGCTGTTCCTGTTTCAATACGACAACACCAACAAGGTCGAAATGGAAGTGCTTGTGCCCAACCAGGCCATTTATGAGTTGGAAACGATCCGGTTCAATTTCGAAAACCTGGATATCATTGACATTAACAAAGAACGCGACATCATTAATGGTATGCCGTCGCTGCCGCCGTACGATTACCAGCGCAACCCATTGAGTTCGGTGGAGAAATACATTACCTATACTACGGCGGCCACTTCGAGCAATGAGCTGACAAACAACTACAATGTTCGTGGCGGGAACTACGATGAAAACCTCGTTTACGTCAACGGATTCCTGATTAATCGACCGTTTTTGACACGCTCGGGCCAGCAGGAAGGAATGAGTTTTATCAATACTGCCCTTGTAAAAGAAGTGCGTTTCAGTGCGGGCGGGTTCCAGGCTGCTTATGGTGATAAACTAAGCTCGGTGCTCGACATTCAGTACAAAAAGCCGGACACCTTGCATGCTTCCGTGATGGCTTCGCTGCTGGGAGTAGAAGGTCATGTGGAACAGGGAATCGGTTCGCGTTTCCGGTACCTGGTTGGTGGCCGTTACCGCTCCAATGGCTACCTATTGAATTCCCTGCCGACGAAAGGAAATTACAACCCGGTATTCTGGGACGGGCAATTCGTGACCGAGTTCGACCTGAACGAAAAATGGCAATGGATGGTGCTCGGGCATATTTCTTCGAACAATTACCAGTTCTCACCGGTATCGCAGCAAACCGATTTCGGAACAGCCAACGAAGCCTATTCGTTCAATATTTACTTCGACGGACAGGAAGACACGCGCTTTTTGACCATGACGGGCGGAACGGCATTTAAATACACCGGCAAAAAACTCCAGGCAAATACGTATTTCACAGCATTCCGCAGCAACGAACGCGAATATTTCGATATCCAGGGACAGTATTACATCAACGAGCTGGAAACGGATCCTTCGAAAGAAGAATATGGCGACTCGATTGCCGTGCTGGGTGTAGGAACATTTATGAACCACGCGCGCAACCGCCTCACAGCCTTTATTTTGAGTGCTTACCACGACGCGACGTATTCCTTCAATGAAAACAGTGCTTTTCGCTATGGTTTCGGGATTCAGCACGACGATTTTTCGGACGTACTCAGCGAATGGCGCATGATCGATTCTGCCGGTTATTCGGTGCCGCAGAATACGGCCGGTGTTGATTTGTATGAAGTGATCAAGGGCCGGTTGAGCCTGCAAAATGACCGTATCCATGCGTATGTGCAGCAAAATCAGCAATGGTCGGGTAAGAAGAAAGACCGCTTTGTGACGAAAACGGTGAAGATCAAAAACAATTCGACCGGCCTGAAAGAGCTGAAAACCTACTCCGATACGATGAAAGGCGGTACGGCCAAATGGGAGCTGGATGCCGGTGTTCGTGCGTTGTATACGTCGTTCAATACCGATTTTATGGTGACGCCACGTGTCAGCGTTAATTTCATCCCGGTGAAATACGTGTATCATAATGGCCATTTCGAGCGCCGTTCCATGAAATTGCGTTTTGCAGCCGGAGCGTATTACCAACCGCCGTTTTACCGGGAATTCCGGACATTTACAGGTGGTTTGAACCCGAACGTAGTGGCCCAGAAATCGTTGCACTTCGTATTGGGAGGCGATTACAATTTCTACATGTGGGGCCGCGAAAAACCGTTCAAAGTATCGGCTGAAACGTACTACAAATACCTTTGGGACATCAACCCGTACGAGATCGAGAACGTGCGTACGCGCTATTATGCCGACAATATCGCCAAAGGCTATGCAGTTGGATTCGACGCCAACATGCACGGTGAATTTGTAAAAGGACTGGAGTCGTTTTTCAAAATCGGGGTAATGTCGACCAAGGAAGACATCGAAAACGATTCGTACTGGAATTTCTACAACGCAGCCGGCGAACGTATTACGAGTATTAGTGAAGACCAGGAAGCGGTTGATTCGGTGGAAGTTTTTCCGGGTTATGTTCGCCGGCCTTCAGACCAGCGTTTGAACATGGGAATTTTGTTCCAGGACCACATGCCGGGCTTGGAGCGTTTCATGGTACAAATGGGCTTGAATTTCGGTTCGCGCCTGCCTTACGGTCCACCGGATTTCACGCGTTATAAAGATACGCTGAGCATGAAATCGTATTTCCGCGTGGATATTGGTTTATCATTCGACCTGCTGAAAAAGGACCGCAGTAAAATCCAGGATAAATGGTACGGAAAATTCAGTGACGCACTCGTCTCATTTGAAGTGTTCAACCTGCTCGGCATCAACAACGTGCTTTCCAAACAATGGATCCAGGACGTGAGCGGTGGTTATTATGCGATCCCGAATTACCTGACACAGCGAAGGTTTAACCTCAAGATCATCGTCAGAATCTAGAAGGGATGTTTGATGCTTGATTTTTGATGTTGGATGGGGCTTGGAGGTAGGAACATCAATTCCGAAAACCTTTGAAAATTATCAATTGAAAATGTAAAATTGAAAAGAAGGCCCCCTTTTCAATTTTCACTTTTACATTTTCAATTAAAAAGTACAGTCTAAAGATTTTAACGGAATCCTAATCAAGCATCAGGCATCCAAAATCAAACATCCAAAAGAGTTACATTTGTTCGAGAACCGCAATCCGTTTCTCAATCGGAGGATGGGTCGCAAACAATCCGCTGAGTGATTTGTGCTCGATGAACATCTGTTTCACATCGTCGCTTTTCACAGATTCCACTTCTGAGTTACCGGAGATTTTGCGCAGGGCATTCGCCATGGCTTTTGTGTTACGGGTCATTTCGACTGCTCCGGCATCAGCAAGGTATTCCCTTTTGCGGGATAAAGCGAATTTGAACAGGATCGACAACAGGAACGCAACGGCTGCAATGGCAAGAGCGATCAACACCAGTTTGTCGTTGTCTTTGTCTTTTCGACGGCCACCGCCATAAAGCAGCGAGCGGAACAATACCTGGACGGTGAATGAAAGGATTCCCACAAAGACGATACTGATGATCAGCAAGCGGACGTCGCGGTTGCGAATATGGGTCAATTCGTGGGCGATAACAGCTTCCAGTTCTTCGTCATTCAATGCTTCGATGATTCCGGAAGTCAGTGTTACGGCGTAGGAATTTTTGTCAATTCCACTGGCAAACGCATTCAGCGCCGGTGAATCGATGATGTAGAGTTTCGGCATCGGCATCCCGACCGTCATACAGAGATTCTCCGTAAGGTTATAAATCCGCATATTGTCTTTTCGCTCGAGGGTGTGTGCCTGTGTAGCAAGGCGGATCATAGCCGTATTCCCGAAATAGGCGATCAGGAACCAAACGAGTACACCACCGATTACAAACGGAATGGTTCGGATAAACATCCGGTTGACAACATCAATGTGTTCTTTCCCGCCTGCCGTGAAAAAGAAAAAAGCGTAAACCCCTGCCAGGATCAGCAGGGGAAAACACATTAATATAACTGTAGAACGGGCATTGTTCCGGCGAATTTGCGCCTGGAGTCCGATATACGCCATGTAGAATAGGTTTTGAGACTTTTAGAATTTTACTTCCGGAGCTTTGTCAAGCGTTTGACGCTGTTCAACACCCAGGTCAAACATCGGTTCTGTCTTGTATTTCTTAAACCCGGCAATAATGTTGCTCGGGAATTGCTCGATACCGTTGTTGTACTCTTTCGTTGCGGAGTTGAAGAAACGACGTACGGCAGCCAGTTTGTTTTCGATATCGCCGATTTCTGACTGAAGATTCATGAAATTGGCATTCGCTTTCAAATCCGGGTACGCTTCAATCTGCAGGTTGAAACCGTTCATCGCAGCACCGAGGTTTGCTTCGGCAGCGATCTTTTCGGAGATCGTACCGGCCTGCATGCAGCGTGAACGAGCCTCCGTAACGCGCGTCAACACCGAGCTTTCATGGTCCATATAACCTTTTACGGCACCCAATAGCTGCGGGATCAAATCGTATCGCTGTTTCAGCTGAACATCAATGTCAGCAAATGCACTTTCGCGGTTGTTTTTCAGTGAAACCAGGCGGTTGTTGATCGAAATCATCCAAATAATCAGAATCAATAAAACACCACCACCAATTAATAATCCAATTAACATCTTTTTCTAAATTAAGTTTAGACTAAGTTACTCGTTTTTTGTTCGGTGCGATGAAATTTTAGGAAAAAAATGAAGAATCTGAAACACGTATAGGTGGCATAGCCATATAGTTTATTGTTAATGTGGCTGCAGGCTAAAAATCGTACCAGCCTTTTAAAAAGCTATGTGCCTTTTAATACACCAAACATATCTTTTTCTATGTGGCTATGTGTTAACAAAAAAAACGGTACCGGACTCTGCCCCTACCTCTGCCGCTTCAGCGTAATCCTCCACATCAGCCAGTTATCCGCCGAACCGGGATTAAACTTGTTGCTCGGGTAGAAAAACGTGGAATCAACGCCATAGGCAGACCACACCTGCTTGTTCTTTTTCGATTTATCCACCGTCCAGATCACATTGCAGTAATTGCCCGAATCACAAAGTGCGTTTTCAAATACCAGCCGGCGCTTTTTCTCGTCGGTCGACAAAATGCCCTTAATGCTCATCGTATCGTTGCCGTAACCGCGGTAATCGAACGTAAACAGGTTCGTTTCGCCCGATTCGTCGTCCGGGTTTTCAGAGATTACCACTGTTCCTGCATCCGAAATATCGTCGTAAATATCTTCCGATCCGTCCGAATAAATAATCGCGCGTTCCGATTGCTCGATGGTCCAGTTGCCCACCAAACCTTTCATTTTTCTCTTTTCCTTGTTACACGCCAGCAATGCTGCAACGCATAATCCCACTATAGCCAGTTTCGCTTTCATGTCTTTCTATTTCGCTTTTCCGAATAAATACAATAGCCCGAATCCGAATGAGAGCCCTTTGAAATCAGAAGATTTCAGCTGGCCGTTCTCACTTACGTAGGCCGACGGATTGTTGAGGTAATAACCATAATTCGACGGGAAGTCGGTCGGATCTTCGTGCCCGTTTTGCTTGTCGACAAAATTGCGTTCCTCTTTGTTCGGGCCCAAAACGATGATCGGGTACATCGCACGTGTGTAGAACACGTATTTTTTGCGTTTGTAACTCACCTGGAGTCCGAATTCGGTGGTTTTCATTGTACCGCGGTACAGTCCGTTGAGCTTGTATTCGGAACCGTAACTTTCGTTGCCATTCGGGTAGATGGTGGTGTACTGGATCAGTACTTTTGCAAGATTGGTGCTGAGATAACCCTCCAGCCATACTTTGCTTTCTTTTAAGGCGACGCCGAACGTGGTATTGATCTGGTTTTTGCTGCACCGGATTTCCATTAGCTGTTCCACGCCGTTATTGAACTCCGCCCTGTTCTTATCTTTTCCGAAACCAAAAGCGTAATCGGTACTGGCCGTCCATTTAAAATCTTCACGATTGCCGAAGATTACACGGAAGCCGCTGGTTGTAAACGTGAGACCAAGCTCGCCGCCCTTGTACTGGGCAAATCCTTCTTTTAAATCGCTTTTCCAGGTTTCGTTGAAACCAACCACAAAACGGTTGAGTCCCGAAGGATCATAACGCGAGAACGCATAATGAGAACCGGTGTACGTTTTCTTCAGTTCAAAAAATTGGGCCTGTGCAGCAGTCTGCAACAAAGTGGTGCAAAGTAGCAGTAGTCGAATTTTCATGCAGGCGAAAATAAGCGCCATTTTTCTAATTAAATATATGAGCGCATAGGAGAATTAAAAAAGTGCGGCCGCCGGCAACCGCACTTACTTAGCTACTTTTATAGTTGGAAAGTCACAGGCAGAATCATCTCAGATTTAACTTTTTTGCCCTCTTTTTCCGCCGGAATCCAATCCGGCATAGCCTCCACTACACGCTTTGCTTCGGCATCCAGGTCAGCATTTACGCTTTTCTTAATTTTCACATCGGTCACTTTCCCCGTTTCAGTGATTACAAAAGAAGTGATCACATTTCCTGAAATTTTATTTTTCACTGCCGATTCAGGGTACTTGATATTGGTGGTCATGTAGCCGACCAAAGCCTCCATCCCGCCTTTGAATTCGGCTGGTTTTTCGACTTCTCCTTTTACAGGAAGCGATGTGTTTGCATTTTTACGGGGAGTCTCCTGTCCTTGCGAAGTCCACGAAACAAGGGCCAGTGCACCTGCCAGCAACGGCAATGCAAGCACGAGCGCCCATCTTTTTTTAGCTGTGTGTTTCATAATGTTGATACGTTTAATCAGTGTGAGCTTTGTCAGGAACTGATTGGTTAATAGATATGATGATGAACTAGTTCCGAGGGAATACGACAACAAAAACTGCATGTAATGCACATTGTATTTATTGTACATGAGCTGGTCCACTTCGAATTCATGGACGTGGACCAGGTCTTTTTTGAGGAAGGGCATGAACGGGTTGAGCCAGCAAACACAATGTACCAGCTCGAAGTATAATACGTCGAAAGTGTGGCCTTTGCGCGCGTGGAGCAGTTCGTGCTGCAACACAATTTCGCGATCATCGGCCGACAGACCGGAACGGACCTGGATCCAGCGAAAGAAGGAAAATGAATCTTTCTCCGGGATTTCGACCCATGAATAACCATTCGCAGAATAACGTTTGTTGGTGAGGAACAGTGAAACGGTACGACCGATGCGCCACAGCATCCAGCAGGCGAAAAGCGCAGCGATCACCCAGTAAGCCGATTCGACCGGCCAGGTTTCTTCGGGCACATTGCCTGCTAAAGTTATTCCGGGCCTTACCACTGTGCTGTCAAGCTGCACCACCGGGAACGAATAATTCCATCCACTGTTTGTCAAACCGTTTTTCACCCACAATGTTGCTACGGAAAGCACCGGGATCAGCAAAAGGGTCAAACGCTGCTGGCCAAACGAAAGCCGACTGCGAATCATCCGGAATACAAGCCAGAGTAACACCATGGTTACATTGACTTCCAGCAAATTCCACCAGAAATTAGTCATGTTGCTCTTTTTTAATGATTTCCAAAATGGCGTTCAAATCAGCCAGGTCCAGGTTGTTTTCCTTCATGAAAAACGACAAAAGCTTGGCGTTCGAATTCTCAAAATAGTTTTCCTTCAGCGACTGAAAACGCTGCGCCGAATACGCTTCTTTCGTAATTGCAGGTGCATACTCATTCGATTTTCCGTAAGTTTTGAATTCCACAAAACCTTTCTGCACCAGTACGCGAATCACCGTAAGTACCGTATTGTAAGCCGGTCGCGGTTCTTCCAGTTGCTCGTGAATGTCTTTGGCAAATCCCTTCCCGATTGCCCAGATGGCTTGCATGATCTGCTCTTCTGCCCGTGTTAATTCCTTTTTCATGCAACAAACATATAATTAGTTTTCTAATCATACAACTATATTTATAAATATATCGTTATTTTTATAGTTATATGCATCTTTTGTTGATTGAACGGTTTTATTTGAACCAAACCGGAAGACGGTTGTACGGTGGCAAAACAGATAAAAAACACCGGTTATGAAAAAATACCTGTTCCTTGTCGCACTTGTTGCCAGCGCGAACCTTTTTGCGCAACCTTCACCATTTCTCCGCTCCGAACTGGTCAGTTTCAGCGATTACGCTTACCTGGCTGAAGACGTGAAGGAAATCAGGAAAAACCGCCTGGTAAATTTGAAAACATTTAACACGTACGCAGCTCAGCCGAACACCGTAATCCTGGATACCCGCTCCGACGAGATGTACAATGCAAAGCACATCAAGGGTGCAATTCACCTCAATTTCTCGGATTTTAACGAAGCTAATCTGCGAAAGCTCATACCGGACCGCACAACACGCATCCTCATTTACTGCAACAATAACTTCATGCAGGATATCCAGCTTTCGATGGAAGATGCGTATTTCCCCAGCAAGATATCGAGGTCCGATGTTTATTTTGAATTACCTGACAGCATGCTTCTTCCCAATCCTGAAATTCAGCAGTTTGAGATTAATCCGAATACACGCAGCCGCAGCGGATACAGGTCCGAACCGGTGGAAAACAACAAACCGGTCCAACCGGCCAGAACTACTCCCGAAATCCGCCAGTATACATTGGCACTCAATATTCCTACGTTCATCACTCTCTTCGGGTATGGCTATAATAACGTCTACGAGCTGGGTGAGCTCATCAATACATCCGACCCGAACATCCTGTTTGAAGGTACTTCAGTACCCACAGACGAAAACAAGCTGAAAGAGCAGCTGGCACTCGAGCTTGCAAGACAAACTACGGCAGAACAACCGCTGATTCCTTCCGTATTGGTGAATTTTGACGATTACAGCGAGTTGATGAACGAAGTGGAACCTTACCGTGAAGCACACCTGGTAAGCATGGATCAATTCAATGAACTGAAATCGCAGGATAACACCATTATTCTCGATTTCCGCTCCAAAGCACAATACGATGCCAAACATATAAAGGGTTCCATCCATTTGGATTTTACCGAGTTTACCCAACAACGCCTCGATGAGCTGATTCCTGACCGCAATACGACGATCCTCATTTATTGCAACAACAACTTTGTGAAAGAGCTTGAAACATTGACGATGGACCCGCCTATGCAAACCAAAGGCCTGTCTTATCCTACAAGCAATCTGCTCCGCTACAAACGAACCATGGCGCTCAACATCCCTGCCTACATTAACCTGTACGGCTACGGATTTAAAAATGTCTACGAGCTGGGAGAGTTGGTGTTAGTGACGGATGAACGCGTAGAATTTGAGGGAACGGCTGTTTCGAAGTAATTCACAATTATAAATGAGGGAATTATCAAGGTGGTTCCCTCTTCATAATTAATCCATTGATAATTCAGCCGTAGGCTGTAATTTCGTGGTATGAAAAATTCCGTGGTTCAACCCTCAACCCTTGCCTTTCTGACAGACTTAAAAGCCAACAACAACCGTGAATGGTTTGCGGCGAACAAATCGCGCTATGAAAAGGCCCATCAGAATGTCATTGCGTTTGCCGATAGCCTGCTGGAAAAATTGGTCCTGCACGACAACATTTCGACTGCTTCCGGAAAGGCCAGCTTGTTCCGTATTTATGCCGACACGCGTTTTTCAAAGGACAAAGCGCCCTATAAAACCCATTGGGGACTTCGTTTTGGCCGTGCGACCGATTTCCTGAGAGGCGGCATGTATGTTCACATCGAGCCGGGGAATAGTTTTGTGGGAGGTGGCTTTTTTAGCCCGAATGCCGATGACCTGTACCGGATCCGACAGGACATCGAGCTCAATTACGAAGATTGGAACGCTTTGTTTGCCGATCCGCGCATCAAAAATACATTTGGCAATCTGAGAGGCGAACAGGTAAAAACAGCCCCGAAAGGTTTTTCAAAAGACCATCCAGGGATTGATTTCCTGCGCTACAAGCAGTTCATTCTTTCGCACGCATTTACCGACAAAGAAGTGCTTTCAGCGGATTTTGCCGTGAAACTGGACGAAACCATTCAGCAATTCCGGCCTTTCTTCGATTACATGAGCGAGGTCCTCACAACCAACACCAACGGCGAATCGATTATTTGAAGCATTGATCCGGACGGCTCCAGCCGCTAACGATTTCTTACGTATTGCGAACGACGCGCCCGCCAACCTGGGTTGGACTAAACGGGGATTCAAACAGGGCGTTATAAATCGTTTTGTGACCGGCGCTGAGATCCTGTTGAAAAAAGTACTCCGCCTTTTCCACACTGACGGCACTCACCTCCGGCTTCGGGTCTTTTACCCGGATATTGAGCAGGCAGCTCCCCATTTCGACAGCATCAAACAAGTATGATCCTTTGATCTCAAACCGTTGAAACAACAAACTACCGGCCGGACAATTGATCGCGATTGAAAGCGCTGCTTCCAGGTTCTGCTTATAGTCTTTTGCGTCAGTGAACACATATTCTTTGGAAAAAGCGCTTTCCAGCTCGTACCTGGCACCATTCCCCACTATTCTGGATTCCAGTGTATAAAAAGCCTTTACCTGTGTTTTTTCGGAGTCGGAATCATGGTGAATCATATCTGAAGAAAGGGATACCTTAACAGCATAGGCAGGTTCCTGGTAAGGAAACGTTCCTCCACGGTTGTCCACTACAACCCAGAGGTCCTTGATTTTCTCATTGAATTCACCCTTGATTTGTCTCCTGAGTCCATCAGCATAGGATGTACTGAAATAACGTTCCTTGGGCAAATCAAAATCGCCTTTCTCCCCCAATTTGATTTCTGTGGGGAACTTTGCAACTTTCATCGCTCCGTCGGTTTGATAACACTCAATGTCAACCTTTTCGAGAAAAACACCGTCTCCCCCGGTCTTACTCAAACCAATCGCGTAAGGAAAACCAACATCGGTCACATCAGCGTTCTTGACTTCAAATTTAAACGTGCTGGTTTTTCCTGTTGCAAAATCGTCGGCTTTGGTATTCATTTTCAACCTGCCGGTTGATCCGTTCGGGCCGAAAATTACAATGTACATCGGGTCATCTGTTCCGGCGCTTTTAACATCCTTCACTTTTACTTTAACTAAATAGTGGCTGTAGTCCATAACGGTTATTTTGCTTCTAAGATAACAAAATGAATCACAAAAAAACAGGATCGATATGCAAATCAACCCTGTTCTTTCCATTTTAAAATCCTGCCTTACTGCCTGTTCTTTACATATTTTTCCAGCCACTGATCTTGTTCCCACAGCAAATGCAAGATTGACTCCAGCGCCGAATAACCGTGGCTTTCTTTCGGAAGAATCACCAGGCGAACCGGTGCTCCGAAACCTTTCAACGCGGCAAAATAGCGCTCACTTTGAATCGGGAATGTTCCAGGGTTGTTGTCGTTTTCGCCATGAACAATCAGCATTGGCGTTTTCATTTTATCGGCGTAGTTGAACGGCGACATTTCGTTGTAGGTTTTCTGCGCGTCCCAGTAATTGCGTTCCTCGCCCTGGAATCCGAATGGCGTCAATGTACGGTTGTAAGCACCACTGCGTGCAATTCCCGCTGCAAACAAGTCGGAATGCGTGAGCAGGTTGGCTGTCATAAAAGCTCCGTAGGAATGTCCGCCCACCGCTACTTTTCTGCGGTCGATATACCCCAAACTGTCTACCGCATCGATGGCGGCTTTGGCATTTGCCACCAATTGCTGGATGAATGAATCGTTCGGTTCAGCCGTTCCTTCACCTACGATCGGGAACGCAGCGTTGTCTAAAACTGCGTAACCACGTGTCACCCAATAGATCGGCGAACCGTAGTACGGGAAAATAAATTCATTCGGGTTGGTGGTGTTTTGTGAAGCACTGTTCTTGTCTTTGAACTCCTGCGGATAGGCCCACATCACCATCGGCAGTTTCTCTTTCTTTTTCATATCGTAACCAACCGGAAGGTAAAGCGTAGCCGTCAGCTCCAGCCCGTCGTCGCGTTTGTAAGTGATTACTTCCTTGTGTACACCTGCTATCTTACTGAACGGATTTGCGAAACGGGTAATCGCTATCGGCGCAGCTTTCCCAGACATTTTCCGGATGTAATAATTCGGGTACTCGCTTGGTGATTGAATGCTCACCAGCAGCTCCCCTTTTTTCAGGTCGATGATGTCGATGATGGTTTCCATTTTGGTGGTCAGTGCAGAACGATAAAGCGTTTTGGTGGCTTTTGTTTTCAGGTCGATCTGGTTCACGAACGGAAACTGGCCTTTTTCGGTAAATCCTTCACCGATCAAATACGCAGTTGAACCATCCAGCTTCAATACATATCTCCCGAAGCTGTTGCGGTCGGTTTGAAAATTACCCGGATTGGCATATTCATCCTGCGAATTGCGATCGAAGAGAACAGTCAATCCTTTCGCCGGGTCTGACGGATTGAACAAATACGTTTTCTCATTGCGGGTGTTGTACCAGCTGTCGTAAACGATCGCCATATCTGCCCTTCCCCAGGAAATACCGGCATAGCGCTGAGGTGTTTTCAACAGCGATTTCCACCCGTTTTCTGCAAACGGCGCTTCCCAGGTAAATACCTCGTCGCGTTCTTTCACCTCCACTGCCGGATCACCGCCATCCAATGCTTCGGCCCAATACAATGTTGCCGGGTGGTCGTCTCTCCAGCCAATCTGGCGTTTTCCTTTTTGTACGGCCATGAATCCTTTCGGCAGGTTATCGATCAATGGTTTTTCATCGATCACGCGAACAAGTTTCCCGCTTTGATCATAAATGCCCGTGGTTGTCGGGAAGCTCGAATAGGTAACGATGTAGGAAAACGGACGTTTGATCGTGGTGATCAGCACGTATTTTCCATCCGGAGAAAAACTTTCGCGTGAGTGCATATCCACCGATTTCCAGAGTGAAGATGTACCGTCGAGCTTTACTTTGTGCAATTCGGAACCGGCCAGCAATTCAAAATTCTCTTCATCGATTTTGTTTTTCAGCAAGTCCTGGTAAGTTCTGTTTTGCGCAATCGAACCATCACTCACCGAAATGGAAGGCCCGCTCGGAACCGTCACAGCAGCGTCGATAAATGGTTTTCTGTTGGCCGGAAGCATGCGCACCAGCAACGATTGACTGTCGGCAAACCATTTGAACGGCGAGCCCATGTTCCCATTCAGGTTGGCGTCTGTGATCTTTTTCGCAGTCTGCGTTTTAACGTCAATCACCCACAATTCCAAACCATTGGCAACAATATTAGTAGCAGCAATGTACTGCTCATCCGGCGACCACGAAATATTGGTCAGCTTCGGATTTGCAGGCAAACCTTTCACAAAAACCGGCTCACCGCTGCGCGAAAGCTGGATGCTCAATTTGGTATAATAACGCGCGCCGCTGGTGTTGTTCGTTTTCGGATTGATGCGCAATCCTGCCAGTTTCAGCTCCTGCTCGGAAACTTCTTCGATGGTTTTGTACATGTTGCTGTACAGGAAAACGAGCACCTGTTTTTTGCTGTCCATGATCACCGAAGGAGTGCGGTCCACTTTCACCAGTTCCAAAATTTCCTGTGGCGGCACCTGGTAGTTCAATCCTTCCTGGGCAACTGCATTCGCAGCAAATAACCCGGCGAACGCGGTAATGGCGGTAATGTGTTTGAGCCTTGTCATAATTGTGATTTTTCGCTGATGAAGATAGCCTTTTTTCACACATTCGCCTTGTCATTTTTTGCGGCAGGATTGTAACTTCAACCGAATAACCGTATTATTGAAACATGCTTTGCTTGAAACCCTCAATCAGCCCAATACTCCTGTTATTCCTCGCTTTTGCGGGAAACCTGCACGCGGAGATTGACGAAAAGCGGCAATTCCAGCTCGACAGCATCAGCACCAATATTCCGAAAGAAAGCAAACAAAACCTCGACGAAGTCCATGCCTTCCTGCACCAAAACGGCCACAACGACGAAGAACGCATTTGGCTGTTTTACGGGTACATCGCTACGCATTTTAAGTACGATTACAAACGCAAAGGCGAGAAAGACGCACCCTTTTTCAGCCCGGAATACACCGCGCAGCGGCGTTCGGGCGTGTGCCGCGATTTTTCGAAAGTGTTCCAGGTATTGTGCGATAAAAGCGGGATTCCCTGCCTGGAAGTGACGGGAAGAACACCTATTTCGGTTTGGGAAGTGATCGGGAACTGGCTTCACCGCATCAGCAGTACCGTGACCCACCGGTGGAATGTAGTGAAACTAAACGGTACCTGGGTGCACATGGACCCGACCTGGAGCTCTGTGCTGACCACGCATAAGATCAAACATTACGACGCTAAAAAGAAGGTGTATTATACTGTCCAGGTAAAAGTTCCGGCGCGTACCTATTACAATCCCGATCCGGTGTTTATGATGGAAACGCATGCACCTGTACACCCGGCTTTTTTACTGATTTCAGACAGCCTGCCGACCTTCAAGACCGCCAGAAAGAAAGAAGCGCGCCAGAAATTCTATTGTACGGATTATCATTTCAACGACACCATCGACCTCATTTACGCCGCAAAGTTCCCGATGTTCTCAAAAACCTACTACAAAGGTTGTATGGCTTATTCGAAAGAAGCGGGTATGGGCTATAACTACGAATACGAGCTTTCTTTGCCGGTACAGAAAATCGCGAAGTACAAGCAGCCTACACTGGAACAATACGATGAGGCGCTGCTGCGGGCCAGGGAACTTACTTCCTATATAAAAGAGCAAACGGGAATTGCTTACAGCGGAAAACTGAAATTATTTGAAGAAGATTTAGCCAAAAAACGGGCGAAGCTGGCCAAGAAACTGGAAGCAGAGGCCAAGGCAAAGAAAAAACCAGCCCCAAAACCGGTCTCAGCCCAGTAAACGAATACAGGCTTCGCGGTCTTCCCAGATTTCTTCAAACGTCAATGTAATTTGCGGATTGCGCCTGAGCCAGCCTTTCAGGTATTCCCGGTGAATTTTCGGTTTCCATTCCACCACCTGGTGCGGCTCGATGCGCTGCTCGCGTACGATTTTCGGTGAAATGCGCGCCATGGCATTGGAAGTATCGGTATAATCAAAACGCTCGCCTTTATAACGTAAATAACAATGACATTCGGGAAGGTTGGCGTAGGTTTTATCGGCGAAAAAGGAAGCAAGTTTTGGGTGTGTTTCACCTGACATGAGGAAAATCCCGGCGATCAATTCCACTTCCTGGAAACCGTTTTCTTCGGCCAGTGCGGCCAGCAAACCATGTTTACCGGAGCAGGAACCTTTTCCTTCGGAAAGTACCAGTGAGAAATCGGAACGATCAGCGTTTCTGCCATACGGCAAGGATTGAACATACAAACAGGCTGCTTCGAAATTGGTAATTCCCAGTTCGAGAAACTGTTTTGAATAAGGAAAATCCGGAGAAAGCGGAGCTTTTATCATAATCAATGTTTGATGCTTGATTTTTGATGTTTGATTGGATCGTACTAAGCCTTACGTTTCGGTTTCCGTACCACGATTGTAGTTATTACAGGAATCTTCATCAAACATTCAACATCAAGCATCCTACATTCCAGGCATTCCGCCACGCATGTTCTTCATCTGCTTCATCATGCCCATCATGTTTTTTGGATTGGACATCATTTTCATCATTTTCTTCGTGTCCTCGAACTGCTTCAAGAGCTTGTTCACTTCCTGGATATTCGTTCCGCTTCCTTTGGCGATACGGTTTTTGCGCTGTCCGTTCATCAATCCCGGGTTCGCGCGTTCCTGCGGTGTCATGGAGAAAATAATGGCTTCGATGTGCTTGAAGGCATCGTCCTGGATATCGACATCTTTCACGGCTTTCCCCATTCCCGGGATCATACCCATGAGGTCCTTTACGTTACCCATTTTCTTGATCTGCTGGATCTGGCCAAGGAAGTCGTTGAAATCGAACTGGTCTTTCTGGATACGACGCTGTAATTTCTTGGCTTCTTCTTCGTCGAACTGCTCCTGCGCACGCTCTACGAGTGAAACCACGTCACCCATCCCGAGGATACGATCAGCCATACGTTTCGGGTAGAACACATCCAATGCGTCCATCTTCTCACCCGTACCTACAAACTTGATCGGCTTGTCAACAATCGCTTTGATCGAAAGCGCGGCACCACCTCGGGTATCACCATCCAGCTTCGTTAATACAACGCCATCAAAATTGATGCGGTCGTTGAAGGCTTTGGCGGTGTTCACGGCATCCTGCCCGGTCATCGAATCGACCACGAACAAGGTCTCAGAAGGATTCAACGCCTGCTTTACACGGGCGATTTCATCCATCATTGCTTCGTCGACAGCCAAACGTCCGGCAGTATCCACGATCACGACATTGAACCCGTTGCTGCGCGCATGAATTACCGCAGCCGTAGCAATTTTTACCGGATCTTTTTCTTCTTTATTGGAGTAAACCTCGATGCCGAGCTGTTCACCGAGCACGTGCAGCTGGTCAATCGCCGCCGGACGGTAAACGTCGCAGGCAACCAGCAACGGTTTTTTGTTCTTTTTGGTTTTGAGGTAGTTGGCGAGTTTTCCGGAGAAAGTCGTTTTACCCGAACCCTGCAAACCCGACATCAAGACAATCCCGGGATTTCCCTGCGTATTGATCTCGACCTCGTTTCCACCCATGAGCTCTACCAACTCTTCGTGGCAGAGTTTTACCATCAACTGACTTGGAGAAATCGCGGTCAATACGTTTTGCCCCATCGCCTTATCCTTCACGCGAACGGTGAAATCCTTAGCTGTCTTAAAGTTAACGTCGGCATCCAATAAGGCGCGACGCACTTCTTTCAGTGTTTCAGCTACGTTGATTTCGGTAATCTGTCCTTGTCCTTTGAGTACTTTAAACGCGCGCTCAAACTTGTCGGTAAGATTTTCAAACATGGTGTTTCAATTTTGGATTGCGAAGATAGTCATTACAGCGGAAATGTTGCGGGGTAAACGCGTGATTTTCGGGATTTTTATGAGTTGGTTTTAGTTGGAAGAAAATGTCGGTTTTTGGGAAGCTGAAAATAGCCGTTTCATAACCGTTAGAAACGTTTATGTGATTGTAAATACTGGGACACACGAAATACCACGTCTTTTCCAAACGCTTTTCATCACCCAAAAAGATCCTGATCTCGTCTTAAAACAGCGCCGTTTACTCCACCGCAATTTTGGTGCTGAATACTTCTCCGTTTGCCGTATAATTCAACAGGTAAAAACCGGCGGGCAAATCAACATTTACAACCACCATTCCCTGTTTGAATTCCGTTTGAAACGCGACTTTCTTTCCGTTCAGATCAACCAGCTGTACCTGCTCGATCGGATGTACCGTTTTCTGAACGATGGAGAAACTGTTTTTTACCGGATTCGGGTAAATAAGCGCATACGTACCCGAAATCCCCTCCTCACTCACTTCCGCAATGGAAGTCGCGCACAAATCCGCTTCCCAGATACCACGCCCGAAAGTTCCTGCACGTAATTTGTTGGCAGCCGGAGCAATTTCCAAATCATTGACAAAGGTAATCGGCAGATTCTCTCCATACGGTTCCCACGAAGTCATCACCGAATCGCGGTAGTAGACACCATAATCATTCCCTACGTACACGCGTCCCGGACTGTTGGGTTCGGTGATAATAACATTGCATGGAACATTTGGTAAACCGGTCGAATAATTCACCCAGGTATTACCACCGTTTTTGCTCACATACACCTTGGCATTGTTGGTATATCCGCCGCGGCTCACGTAAATATGGTCATGATTTGCAGGATCAAGCGCAATACGTGTAATCGGGGCATTGCCGGGTAAATTGTAGGTTGTCCAGGAACCACCGCCATCCATTGTTTTGAGCAGCTGATCCAGGTAAGATGCAAAAATCACATCCTGGTCGGTGGCCGAAATTTCAATGTCCATAACACCTTCCGACGGATTGACGGTATTGGTGCCAATTTCAAACCACGTACTGCCTTTGTTCGGTGATCTGAAAATGCGATTGTAGCCCGCAACCAATTCATCGCTGTTGTTAGGGTCCAGTTCGTAAGGTGTCACCCATTGACCTACCTGGTCGCCCGGCAGATTATCCGAAATATTGGTTGTGGTGGAGCCGCCGTTGAGCGTGCGCTCCAAACCGGTCCCGTTGATGTAACAGGTATAATATTCCTGGATATTATCCGGCCGCATGGCTACTTCCATCCCATCGCCGCCATTAGCATTGATCCAGCTTCCGTTCGGTAACCGTTTTCTTCCACCATTGTCCTGTGTACCACCAATCATTACCACTGGGTGATTTCCTGCATTCGCAATGCGGTAAAACTGGCCTATTTTTAACCCGTTGGAAAGATCGGTCCACTGATTGTTGGTTTCATTGAGTCGGTAAACACCACCATCATTACAGAAATAAACGTGCGAAGCATTGTTGGAATAAGCGATGTAATGAAAGTCTGCATGAATCTCGGTAAACTGGCCGCTTCCCCACCAGTCGGTGATCTGGGTCCAGCTATTGCCACCGTTCGTGGAACGATAAGCCACCACATACCCGCAGTAAAGTGTATTCACGTCATTCGGAGAATAACCGATCATTGTATTTTCAGGCGTATCGGCTAATTGATTGAATGTGTTGCCGCCATCGAGGCTTTGAAACAACGGACGAATCCCGCTAAAATCGCAGCTTACAAGTAAACGATCGGGATCCAGGTTCGTGGTTGCCAGCGTAATGAAATTATAATTCCATGTAAACGCTGTGATTGCATTCCAGGTAGTACCGGCGTCAGTCGATTTATATACCTGGCTTACTCCCCAATAATCATTGAGCGCAGCATAAATCACATTTCCATTGCCCGGTTTAAAGCTGACAGAGCTGTAAGCTCCTGCCCGAATGTTCGTCCAGTTCACACCACCGTCTACCGTTCTGAACAATCCATTGGTTGTTGCTGCCACGATCACGTTCGGGTTCGTAGGACTCATCTTCAGTTCATAAATAGCCGTTGCGTTGAGCGTAAACACCAAATCGGTTGGTAACCAGGTAGCACCACCATCCGTTGATTTGTAAACACCGGTTGTGGTTGTCCACCAACCGGAATTATCTCCGTTGGACACATATAAGGTATTCGTATTACTCGGGTCGATTAAGAGGTTACTCGCTGCTCCGTAAGGCAATCCGTCGTCGGCAGAAGCGTAGGTTTGTCCGCCATTGGTTGTTTTCCAGATTCCGCCACCGGGTGAACAGACGTAAAACAATTGGTCGTTTGACGGGTGAAAGGCGACACAGGTTGTTCTTCCTATTCCCCAATAACCGCCGTCGTTATCAACCTGGTCAATAAACGTCCAATCGCACAAGGCGCTTTTTGCTACTTTTTGTTTGGCTTTTTCATTCGCGAAAGCTTCCAGCACCACTTCCGGAGAAGGCAGATAACCATCTTCGGTGAGGCGAAACTGCATGAAGTATTTCCATTGCTGGTATTTGTTGTATTCAGAACCTTCTTCTTCCTTTTCGGAAGCATTGACAAGTTCGGTTGAATCGGCTGTTTCCTTAAAGTGCGCTTCTATTTGCGTGCACAATTCCTGAAAAGTAGCCGTTTTGTTGGCGTAAACCAATTGTTTCCATCCTTGTGATTGTGCCATGACAACCGGAGTAAACAATACCAATGCGATGAGATGTAGAGCTTTCATCTTCCAAAGTTAAGAAACGTGACAAGACGCACCGCTTAAATTAATTCCACTGAGTCAATAATAACGCGCGCTGAATCAATGTTTTTAACGAAACCTGAAAATTACCCCATTCCGACCTCCTGTCGTGTTTTTATTCTGTAGGACTACTGTTCGCCGGATTCAATTTACTCCGCCTTCTGCTATACAGGAAATAAATCAGCAAACCGGCCGCCAGCCAGATCGTAAACGCGATCCAGTTTTTCAGCTCCACCTGGCTCATCATGTACAGGCACGACAACAAGCCCAGAAGCGGGATCATCGAAAAATTCTTACGAACCGTTGCCACGGTAATGAACAAGGTAAACAGGATAAAAATCCAGGTTGGGATTTTGTGGGCGAAATGCGTAAAACCCGAATTGTACAAGCGTTTTTTAGAGACACCAATTTCTTTCAAAGCATCCTGCAGCTCCACTTTCGGCGCCTGGCGGAAATAGGCTTCCAGGTTTTTTTCGTACAGCTTAAAGCCCGGTTCGTCGTAACCGACCAGGAACTCGCCCAGGCGTTTACGGGTATTTTCGTCCAGGTCGGCAAGCGCCACACCTTTGCTTTTCACTTTGATCGTTTCCAGCGCGGTCGTTGAATCGATTTTGGGTTCCTGCTCGAAATACGCCACCATATCCGACCCCAGTCGATTGACGCCCAAACTATCGATGGCCACGATGTTCGCTTTGAGCTGCCCGGCTTCGTGCGCCGTCAAATCGGTGATCATGTCGCTTTTCTCTTTCAGCGTTTCCTTGTTGGTAAGGAAATCCATCGTTGGTTGCTTAAACTCGGTGAACAACAGTACCGCAATCCCGATCACCAATACCGGCATGATGTATTTTCCGTTCACATAAGGCGTTTTGAATTTTCCGCGCGGGATATCCGTTCGGTTTTGCAGCATCAATACACCACCGCAGACCAAAACAAAGGCAAACAGCGTACCAATACTGCACAGGTCCGTCACCATCGTGAGGTTCATGAACAAGGCCGGAACTGCTACGACAAATCCCACCACAACGGTTGCAAACGAAGGCGTTTTAAAGCGCGGGTGCACTTTCGAAAAACGTTTCGGCAGCAAACCGTCGCGACTCATACTCATCCAGATGCGCGGTTGTCCCATCTGGAACACCAATAACACCGAAGCCATCGCTACGACGGCGCTCACGGCGATGATCCCCGACATCCATTTCAGGTCGAGCTCACGGAACACAAATGCCAGCGGGTCGCCCACAGCCAGGGTTTTATAGGAAACCATCCCGGTGAGGATCAGGGAAATAATGATGTACAAGATCGTACAAATGATAATGGCCCACATCATTCCACGAGGCAAATCCCGCTGCGGATTTTCGCACTCTTCGGCGGTAGTGGAAATGGCATCAAAACCAATGTAGGCAAAGAATACAGCCGATACGCCTTTGAGTATTCCGGAAACACCGTTCGGTGCAAACGGCGACCAGTTACCTGAATCCACGTAGAAAATTCCGACGGCTATCACCAGCAAAATAATCGATAATTTGATCACCACCATCAGGTTGCTGGCGTTGCGCGATTCTTTCATTCCACGGTAAACCAGCCAGGTAATGATAATGATGATCATCAACGCCGGGATATCCAGGATGATGCGCAAGCCGAATAACGACGGAGCGGTGGTCCAGGCAGTATGCGCAGCCTGCAGCGATGAGCTCAGGTTTTCAAACGATTTCCCGCCTTGCATTAGTCCGATGGCTTCCGTATAACCGTTGGAAGCTGTCAGGTAATCGGTCTGGATCCATTGGGGCAGGTGCATACCAAGCCCGTCGAGCATCCCGGTAAAATAATCACTCCACGAAATGGCGACGGTTATATTCCCGATCCCGTATTCCATGATGAGCGCCCAACCGATGATCCAGGCAATGATCTCGCCGAAAGCCACATACGAATAGGTATACGCACTTCCGGCAACCGGCACCATGGAGGCAAATTCAGCATAAGCAAACGCCGCAAAACCGCAGGCAATGGCCGTAAACAAAAACAGGAAGATCACCGCCGGGCCACCATCTGCACTGGCCGTACCGATCGTACTGAAAATTCCGGCCCCGATAATGGCAGCGATACCGAAAGCCGCAAGGTCGCGCACCCGCAAGTGCCGGCCCATGGCTCCATGTCCGTCACTCTCGCGTTTTTCTACCGCTTTGAGAATGTCCTGAACTGTTTTTTTTCTGAATAAGGAGTTGTTTGCCATGGTTTTCGATCATTGTAGTGGAAACAAAAGTAAAAAATAAACGACGCGGATAGAATTGACCGCTTACTTTGTTATTCGTATAAGATCGGAAAAGAACAATTATTTATGGATTAATACGGAATTCAACTTTTGTGCGTTTTTAGCGCATGAAACGACTACTCTTTATCACCTTAATCATCACCTCTTCCACGGTATTTTCGCAGGAAAAAGGACCCGTTTGTTCAAAAGTTTGCTATCTGAAGCATTTAAATGAAACACTTCCCGACGATTTTTACGGACTTAGTGGCAATGGATGGAACCATCATGAGTTCAATGGCCTGTTCCAGGCAGATTCTACCGATTCAAGCATTGCTGTAATTACTTTGCTGACGGGAGATTCATTGGTTTATCATGGAGGCTGGATTGATTGGGGGCCCTGTATTTCTCCGGATCTGGAAGTAGATGACGTTACCTCCGTCATAACGATTGTAGAAGGCGAACCGTTTCCGGTTACGGCTGTTAAATCAACATCTAATAGCCCCGATTGGGATTATTCGATCAGCCAGGATGCCGTAATCCGAAGTTCTTGTTTGCTTGGATTAAAAGCACCGCTCAACATGAGTGGCCCAACCCCGAAAATTCATTTTGTGCGGATAGTATTCATCGATCCGCCGGTTGGGGCCGGAATTCCTGACGAATTGGCCGTTACAGATCTTTCTGTGTGGTTAAGTACCGAAAACACGCTTTCTGTGGGGGCAAACAACGATGTTAAATGGGATTTTTGTCTCTACTCGCTGTCCGGACAAGTGATTCAAACAAGCCGCCAGACAGGTTCGCAGGATGTGGATGTTTCCCAACTATCGAGAGGTTGTTATGTTGCTGTTGTTTCTTCGGAAGACGCTGTAAAAAAGCAGTTGAAGTTCGTTCGGTAAGTCAGGGAATTTAAGCGTATCATCAGACTTGCTATTTAGAAACGGCTCATTCAACAGGCCCCTGTTATTTTCTGTTTTTTTATTGCCAAAAGTGTGAATTATCAAAATAACTACCATTTACACTCAACAGTGTTGGATTGTCATTTTTCGATTTTTTCCAACCTTTCGCACTTTCCTGCATTACTAAAGCAAAATATGCATTCACAAACAGGATTTGCCGTACATCCGATTTGAACGAGCGATTTCTGTTTTTTTTGTAAGTTTGGAAACACTTAAAAAAATGAACATGAAGAAAAATCTACTTATTGCCTCACTTTTACTAAGCGGAGCAGCATCTGCTCAATTCGATCAGGGTAACGAACCGGCTATCGGAGCGAACCAGGCTATGTATGAACTGGAAGAAACGGCTGATCCGTATGCAGGATTGACCGGTGCCGGACAAACATGGGACTACAGCAGCTACTTCGGTATCGACAACAGCCCGCGTACATTCAGCATTGTTGATCCAGCAACAACACCGCACGCAGCTACATTTACTTCTTCTACGAAGGCCATTTCAATTGAAGGGTTCCTTACAACGTTCATCAGCTCTGATGCCAACACCCGTGTTTCCCAAGGGTTTGCGTTTGTTGACGGTACCGACACTACAGTTGTTGACCTGAGCTCCAATACAGAGTTGCTGATGAACTACCCGATGGCGTTGAGCGACAACCTGGTAGATACTTACGGCGGTAGCGTGAATACCACATTAGCCCCACTTCCATTGACTTGCACAGGAAATAACGTTGCTTCGGTTGACGGATCAGGAACATTGACCCTGAATTCATCTACTACGATCAACAACGTATTGCGTTATCATTTGATTGATACGGCCAATGCAACAACACCATTCGGTGATGTTCTTTTGGTAAGAAATCAATATGAGTATTACGCACTTGGCAGCAACAGCAACATGCCTTTATTCGTCCACTCAACTTTGGGAATCAGCATCGGTGGAGGTGTTCCAACTGAAACTGTTGTTGTTTTGAGCAGCGTTGCTCCTGACGGATACCTGGGTGTAAACACAGAAGAGCTGGCTAACATCACTGTTTACCCGAACCCTGCTACAGAAACGATTTCTGTGAACGGTTTGACTGCTGATGCACAATTGACATTGGTAGATGCTCAAGGTAAAACAGTTGCCAGCAAAGCAGTTGAAGCAGGTTTCGCTTCTATGGATATCGATGCGTTGACTGCCGGAGTTTACTTCCTGCACATTGCTTCAAATGACCAAATGACTGTTGAGCGAGTAATCGTTAAATAATTCTATTTTGATATTGATAGAAAGGCCTGGAAACTCCGGGCCTTTTTTATTAGGCAACTGCGCGATTAATCTAGCAACTACAATGATTAACATCTAATATCACTATGCTTATTGTTAACAAAACCTTTCTGTAACCAAACATCTATTCTGCATTTTTACTGATATTTGGATAGCATAAAACAACTGCATGAAATACTGTTACCTGATTCTCTTTATTTGTTGCTTTTCCACCCGGCTTTTGGCCCAGGGAACCATCGAGCTCAACCCGGAAGAACGTGCTTATTTGTACCACATCGTGAAGAAAAGCCCGATCCTGGATCAGAATATCGGCCGTTACTTTGAATACAAAGGACCGATGGTGCGGTTTATGAATAAAGAGATTAATTTCGACTCGATCGAAACGATCATCATCAACAATCCCGAGCAGTTGTTTATCCGTACATCCGAAATCGGGAAATCGCCGAAAGGGATCATTGCCGAAGCCGCCAATAAAATGGCTTTGTGGGAACTGAACAAGGTATTGCTGGCTTCACGTCAATCCGATAAGGAGCTCGAGCGTTTCGCACCGCAATACGAGCGCTTTGAAGCAATCCTGAATCCCAAACTACCGCCGGCCGCCTTCAAAGGAAGTAACCCCGGCGAAGAAAAGATCAATAAAAAACTGCTGAATGTCCTGAATCCAAGCCTGAGCTTCGAAGACAAATCGGCAATGCTGGCGTCGTTTAATTTCCTGTCGACCGAAGATCAGCTGGTCACCATCGAAGCACTCAACGCCACTGTAAACGCTTACGTGGAAGAACGCAGCTTCGAGATTTTCCAGGCGTTGGGCGGTACCGCCGATCAGTTTCACAATGTATTGGTGGCAGCCGGCGACGGTTCCGAAACATCGGGACTGCTCAACGAACGCGAAAAGGACGAAAACGGCCGCTGGAACAAAGGCTTGCCGAAAGCTGTCGGTTTGTTTCCCTACCAGGTAAAACTTATCGTGCCTGAAAAACGCAAGAAAACCGCCCTGGAAACCCTGCGTTTCGCTACAACCGATTTCACAACAGCCGGCGACGGAAAACTGACGCAACTGCATTTCGACGTTTGGGGCTACAACAGCGAAAAACAAACAACGGTCGTGATCGAGCGCAACGGGCTTTCGTATCACTTATTCGGTTCGGATGAGACCCGCTTCCTGACACCCGATTCTGCCTTTACGAAGGGAAAAACCTTCCAGGCAGTCATCAACGATTTGGAATTCAACAAGATCGGCGACCTGAAGGAAAAGATCTACGGCAAAAAAGGATTTGATTACCAGATCGAGACCGCAAAAAAGAAAAAGGACGAAACGGAATTGAAAATCGAAAAAAACGAGAAGGAATATTCCGATATGACGCGTTCCACGATCACTACCAGTTCGAAAGCGCCAAGGGACGTGAAAAAAGCCCGCAAAAAAGCCATTAAGAACGGTACTGTTACCGACCAGAAGCACCAGCCAAAAACCGATTCCGGGAAACCGAAACGCGGTAAAGGCCAGTCGGAAATCGTGGATCTGTACAACGAATTTGATTTTTACGCCAAAAAGATAAAAGACCTGGAGCGCGAAAAACAGGAGGCCATTGATTTGATGGCGATTTACCAGCGCCGACTGGACCAGTACAAGGAAATGATGGGCTTTCACTGGGCCACCTATACCGAAGAGGATGGTTTGTATACATTCCAGGATTCATCGACTTTCGACAGCTATACGCAGGAATTCACGTTCCGCGCCGACAGCCTGAAAACACCTTTCGAAGTGCGCCTGCTCGCCATTCCTTACGGTTCACTTTCCGACGAAGCAGACGAAGTAATGCTCCACGTTAACATGATCGATGCCGAACCCGGTTTCGATGCCCGCTTGCAGCTGGAATTACTCGATGCGTTTGCACCCAACAGCTGGACGTTGAATCAGCCGTTGTTTACCCAAAATGACAGCGTAGCAGTACGTCAGTTGTTTGAAGGCCTGCTCGACAAAAAAACACCGATCACAGCTGTATCACGCGGTCAGGGAGTCGGTTCATGGAATGGATTCCAGACCGTTCGCTCAGCCGATCGCGGTGAAATGAGCGCTTACCCGGGAGCAACTGCCGAAGAGCAGCAAATCAACCGCATGAACCCGGAGTGGGCCCGCTTGCGCTGCTCACAGGTCAACGTGACCCTGAACCGTGGTATTTTTATCGAAATCAATACGTTTACCGACCCGGTGAAAACCAACCTGAAAGCAACCAACTCTTCGGTTGCAGACGGAATGAGCCGCTACAAACTCACGGGCAACGATTACCTGAGTGCTTTGCGAACAGCTACCATCATTCAAAAAATGAAAAGCGAGCTGAATGTGTTGGCAGGTACCTATATGACCCGCGAAGAAGCGAAAATTGTCATCGACCGGCTCAACAAATCGCTGGATGGTTTGCGGGTTAGCGTTGGGGCTACTTCGTGGAAATGGCAGGAGCTGCTGGGGCAGTAAACCACATTTTTTATTTAACCACATAGTACACATAGATCATATAGGCTTTTTAAGTGCTGGCTATATTTTTCACCACAAAGGCACAAAGTTTTTTTTTGAAGGATAGATGTGTTAAGTTCACAAAGGCGATCCGACTTCTTTTTTAAGTTTTCCCTGGAACTTTACGGAACACAAAGTGTTCCATAGCGTCTCCTTTGTGTACTTCTGCTCACTCCTCTCAGCTGCACTAACGTTTGCTTCATCAAAAGCTTTGCTTTTTCTTTCTTTGTCTTTGTGGTGAGATATACATAGCTCTTCCTATGTTCTCTATGTGCCCTATGTGGTTAATTTAATTTGCATTCATGATCCTTCCACCAGTGATTCATGCAGGTTCACAAAATACAATTGTTCCGTGGCACGCGTGACGGCTGTATACAGCCATCTAAGGAATGATTCATCCAGTTGTGGTTCTTCGATGTAGCCATGATCTACGAAAACGGCACTCCACTGTCCTCCCTGCGATTTGTGACAGGTTACTGCATACGCGAATTTCAGTTGCAGCGCATTGAAGTACGGTGATTTCATGATCTGCTGGTAGCGCTTCTGCTTGTTGCGTTCATGCGGAAAATCTTTTTCAATCTCAAAAAACAGGTCTTTCAGGAAACCCCGGCTCAGGTTGGGCGTTTCCACCGAAAGCGTTTCCATAAACGCAATGGTTTCAAAACGGTCCATTTCCGGGTAATCAATCAGTGACACTTCGAGGTGGGCAAAACGAACGTTGTAAAGTGTTTCAACCCTTTTCACCCGGTGAATGCGTAGTAGCTCGCCATTGGCGATAAAACCGGCAGGACTCATCGGATCGAGCCAGAAATAATTGTTTTTGACCGCCATCACCAGGTCGCCGCCCGACAATTCTTCTTCCATGTACAGAATACGATTCCGCACATGCTGGTTATACAGGTTAGCACGTTTGTTCGAGCGCGTCACGATCATGACTTCCTCCGACCCATAACGATCATACGCCTCTTCGATCAGCTGCACCAATTCATCCCCCGGAACCGGTTTCACGTCTTTGTAATGCTTCAGATCAAGCTGCGGCAGCGTTTGATTGCGCTGTGATGTCCGGATTCGGGTGGCATTTTCTAAAATTCCCGATTCCTGTTCCTGCCGAACGACCTGCGTGAGACCGTATACCGAAAAATGTACCGCCGAAAAGTAATGCGACAGGTAATCACTGCTCAACGCCGGGCTTTCATTCGTGCCCACCGGCGGAAGCTGGCCTTCATCCCCCAGGAAAATCAGCTTGCAGTTTTCACCCGAAAAAACATACTGAATCACATCCTCAAGCAGGTTTCGTGAAACCGAACCATCAGGCTGGAGCGAAAAATCACCGATCATCGATGCTTCGTCTACTATAAAAACGACGTTCTTTGCTTTGTTGGGAGCCAGGTCAACCCGGGTAGAACCGTCCACGCCTGCATTCGTGAAATAAATGCGCTTGTGGATCGTGGTGGCCAATTCGCCCGACCTTAACGCCAAAACTTTCGCTGCCCGACCCGTTGGCGCCATCAATACGGTACGACGCCTGTTCTTTTTCAGTGCTTTGATGTAAGCTCCCAAAACGGAGGTTTTTCCTGTTCCGGCGTAACCTTTCAGAATAAAGCAGCCCGGATTTTCAGCCGAAAAGGTAAAACCGATCAGCTCGTGAATCAATTCATTTTGCCCGGAATTGGGCGTATGCGGAAAGAAGGCCAAACAATCGGCCAGGCACTGCTGCTGTACTTCTTCCACGGTCATGAGCTCAAAGATACGATTTGAAGCGCGGATTGCGATAACGCATTCACTACAGGTTTCGTTGAATCAACAAAAGGCATGCTTCACACAATAGCGCAATAAAAAACAGATCTTCAGGCAACATTTGCAATCCGGTCTGCGTACTGGTAACAAAGCTAAATTAAACATGAGCAAAAAAGCATACCTTATTTCCACATCCTTACTGTTTTTCCTGTTTTTCACCACCAACGCATTTGGAAACATTATCATTTCCGGGGTTTACCAAGGGCAAAACCTTCGCATCAGCAACCCGGTCAGTGAGGATGGTTTCGGGTTTTCAACGGTTAAAATTGTTGTGAACGGAAAGATCGTCCCATTGAAGTTTGACCTTTCGGAAGCGGAGATTGATTTTACCCGGTTGGGGTTAAAACCCGGAACGAAAGTCGAAATTGTGATCTCGTACGAGAACAACGAAACACCGGTTATTTTCAACCCGGACGTAATTGGTGATTTGTTGCTGATTAACACTTCTGAAACGGGGGTAAAAACCCGTGAACTGAAAACCGGCGAATTAATCCCGAACGATGACCGGAACAGGTCAAAATATTAGGTGTATTCAGGTGTGAATATATAAGCAAAGGAAAGCATCGGTCTGTTTGAGATCGGTGCTTTTTTACTACACAGACACATCGGGGCAAAAGCACATAGCTTTTTTGAAGGATAGACTTGTCAGATAATGTATTATCCAGAGGCGGTGAGATGAAAAGTAAAATCAAAAAGTGTGAGTTGGAGTGTGAGTGTGAACACTCCGCTGAAAAGAAGGACATAAAAAGTGAGAATGAAGCAGAATGAAGGAAAATAGTCCACTCTTCTGAAGTACATCCTCACACTCACACTCACACTCACACTCACACTCACACTCACACTCCTTACTCACACTCACACTGCAAAAGAGTGAGGTACGAACTCTTTTCATACCTTTGCCCCGTTAAGCAAATTCCATGGATAAAAACCAACTGGCAATAGAGATCAATCCGCAGCGGATGTCGGCGTTCGAAGTCAAAGGCGAGCGTACAACATTGGTGGCTACACGCGTTTGTACCAGTAAAACGGATGCAGGTTATAAAGAAACCCTGCAGGAACTCATTGCCGATTGCGGTAATACTGACCGGTTCGAGCATTTCTCGTGCTCCTATTCCCAGGTGCAATCCACGTTGGTACCGATGCTGTTATTTGGTGAGTCAACGCCGGAGAACATTCTTAACCTCACTTCTCACCAGCACGTTTCAAAAGATGAAATCGATTACAACCGCTTACCGGAATGGAACATGGTGAATGTGTACCGCATGCCGATGTGGGTAAAATCGGCCCTGATCATCAAACTGCCGCGCATCGTCATTCAGCATGAGTTGTCGCACGTGCTGCGCTTTTTGAATACGGGTTCTACCATTCCGCAACGTTCGCAGCTGATCCTGCAGGAAGAACATTTTTGCCTGGTGGTGCGCAAAGACGGACAGATTGTACACGCCAGCTACCAGGTTTATCAATCGGCGGAAGATGTGCTGTACCACCTGCTGTACACGTACCAGCAGCTGGATATTTCTGCGAAAGGCGAATTGTTCCTGCAATCGGGCACGGAAGCACTGCATGCAATTGCCGAAGATGTCGCAAAACTGGCGAAGAGAATCGCTCAATTCGACGCAATCACGATCACTGCATCGCTGAATGAACACCTTAAATTCCAGTCGCTGTGCGTATAATTCGAGGATTGTATAAGGCGCGCCGGTTTTCTCCGCCAAAAAGTTTCCCCTCCCGTCCAACAACCGACTATGCCAAGGAGGGCTTGTTCAATGTACTGGAACACCGCATCGATTTGGTGGACCTTGATATACTGGACCTTTGTGGCGGAACGGGCAATATTTCGATTGAATTTCTGTCGCGTGAAGCCGGTTTGGTGACTACGGTAGACAAACACCCGGTGTGCATTCGCTACATGTATAAGCTGAAGCAGGAGCTTGGGATCGAAAACGAATGGCAGATTGCCAAAAACGATGTCCTGCAATTCCTGGAAAAAACACCAGCGACCTACGACCTTATTTTTTCCGATCCGCCTTATGATGTAAAATTTCACGCGCAGCTGGTGCAATCGGTGTTTGAGCGAAACATTCTGAACCCGAACGGCTGGATGATCATCGAACACGGACGACAAACCGATCTTTCGGCCTTGCCCCATTTTTTAGATGTACGGCAATTCGGAAATGTGTACTTTAGTTTTTTCAAGTTGGAATCCGTATGAAAAGAGCTTGTTTTCCCGGTTCATTTGACCCTTTTACGAAAGGACACGAAGATGTTGTACGCAGAGGATTGACACTCTTTGACGGCATCGTGATCGCGGTTGGACACAACCATTCCAAACAACCTTTTTTTTCACTGGAAAGTCGCCTGGCGCACATCCGTTCTTTGTTTGCCAATGAACCGCGGGTGGAAGTAGCAACGTTTACAGGACTTACCATCGATTTCTGCACCGAACGTCAATGCACGCATTTGCTGCGCGGATTGCGCGATAACAAGGATTTCAACTACGAACAACCGATTGCACTGATGAACCGCACCATGAGTGGCATTGAAACAGTTTTCCTCCTCCCCGATCCTTCGCTGATGGAGATCAATGCGACCATTGTTCGCGAGATTTACAAAAATGGCGGGAAAATTGATGCCTTTGTAACAAATGCACAGCAACTCGTTAAATAAGGTATGAAGCAATTAGTGATTTTAGTCGGATGCCTAGGTCTTTCACTGACGGCACTCGCAGATGAAATAACGAAGATTACCGGTTTTGCGCCAGCCTATGTTGGGAAGCAAATCGATATTTTCGAAGTCGTGGATTACCTTTCCATGAAGCAGGAACGCATCGCGTCGACCACCGTTCAGGCAGACAGCACATTTTCCTGCAGTTTTTACCTCAACGAAACCCGCAAGCTCGTCATTGCTTCCAATAACAACAGCGGATTCATTTATGCGCAGCCCGGCGCTATATACGATTTGTACATGCCCGACCGCAACGAGTACGATCCTTACCGTCCGCTGGGGAATAAGATCGAACTGACGTTATACGGACTCGATTCCACCGATATCAATTACAAAATCCTGACGTTTAACCGCTGGACGGACGAGATCCTGGCGACCTATTACACCAAAAACAATGCGGAATCGGTGTATTTCTGCCAGCGCATCGACAAATTCAAGACCGATGTCGAGAATTACTATAAAAACGATACCACCGACCTGTTTTTCCGCACGCACATCAAGTTTACGATGGGCCGTATCGACAACATGACCTTTTTGGGGAACCGCAACAAATACGAAAAATACGATTTCTACCTGCGCTCAACGCCTGTGTACTATCAAAGCGACACGTACATGGATTATGTGAAATTGTATTACGAAAAGCTGCTGACAAGCATTGATCCGGCGATCAACAATAAATTTTACCTGGCTTTGCTGAAATCAAGTCCTTCCCTGATCATGCATTCACTCGGAGCCGAGTACACACTCAAGAGCAACGTTCGTTTGCGCGAGCTGGTGATGATCAAGACATTGTCGGAAGCGTTTTATGAAAAGGATTTTCCGCAAACCAATATCCTGACGGTGCTCGACAGCATTTCCAGTCACGGATTGTTCAAGGAAAACCGCGTGATCGCTGCAAATATCATTACCCGTTTGATGGAGCTTACCCCGGGATCAAAAGCACCGGATTTTACTGTGACAGGATCGGGAACAGTCTACGACCTGAAAAAGTACAGCGGAAAGCACCTCTACGTGTTCTTTGTTTCTCCGTCCAACGTGGAATGCCAGAAACAAATGGAACTTTTGGTACCGATTTACCAGCGCTACCAGAAAGAAGTGCAGTTCCTGATGGTCGTGAAGGACGATGGTAAAACAGACGCCGCGGCATTGGAAAAATTCCGCACAGGCCTTCCCTGGGAAAGCGTAGTGGTGGCTCCTGACAATACCATTCTGAAAACCTACCAGGTGATCAACATTCCGTATTACGTCGTCATCGATCCGATCGGGTACGTGGTGGCTGCACCTGCCATGGGGCCAACGCCCAACGGACAGTATGAAACCATCGACAAGTTGTTTTTCTACATCAAAAAGGCAATTGAAGAAGGAACCGGTGACGGACGTTGATGTTCTTCCGAAAAATGCGGTATTTTTGTACTGAAATAGCGTAAAATGCAGTACAATTTAAGTGAAATCTCAGCAGTCATCCGTAATCGGCGGACTATTTTCCCGGAACAATTCAGCACCCGTAAAGTACACCGAGAGCAGATTGAGCTCCTGCTGAATAATGCCATTTGGGCGCCTACTCACGGTATGACGCAGCCTTGGAGATTTACTGTTTTCACTGACGATGCATTGCTTGACCTGAGCGAGCAGCTGGGCCGCATTTACCTGGATACCGTTCCTGCCGAAAAACAAAACGATGCCAAACTGGCAAAGCTGATTAACCGGCCAAGAATGGCTTCTGCCGTGATCGCTGTTTCCATGAAACGGGATGAAACACTGCGCATTTCGGAACAGGACGAATTACTGGCGGTGGCCTGCGCCGTTCACAATATGCACCTCACCTGCACAGCTTATGGTTTGGGCGGATTCTGGTCAACTGCGTCCGTCATCCATGCGCCTGCAATGAACCAATTGCTCGACCTGGGTGAAAACGACAAATGCGTCGGGTTGTTTTATGTGGGCTACCCGGCAGTTGAATGGCCAAAAGGACAACGCAAACCAATCGAATACGTAACCACCTGGAAACAATAATCCGATTAAATACCCGTTGATTCAACGATTATGCAACAAACTTCGTTCTATACTATAAGACTTAATTGCCCAAAATCTTTCGGTAGTATGATGCAACGTTGGCTGATGCTTTCCCTGTTGGTTGCGCTGGTTTCGCAAACCGTCTTTTCGCAGGAAACGAAAAAGAAAAAAGACCGTTTTCCCTCTTATTTCGGGTTAACGGCCGCCCCTGTTTTCGGGAGCAACTTTATCGGTTCCAAAAGCACTTCTTTCCAGGATACGGCACTTTTAAGCACAACATCGTTTACACAAAAAACGGGATTTACCTTCGGCGCTTCGGTACGGATCGGCATTACCAAACTGATCAGCTTTGAAACCGGATTGTACCAGGTCCGTCGCAACTTTGATGTCAGCATGGCCTACCCCGATTCGAATGTTTACGGGAATAAGCGACTGAGCTTTGTGAATTACGACCTTCCGATGAACGCGCTTTTTTATGTGCAGCTTTCGGAACGTTGGTACATGAACGCCGCTTTGGGCTTTTCAATCGTACATTACCCGAGTGATGTGCGCGATTCGATCCTTCCCGGCGGAAAATACCTGCTGCAAATGGAAGGCCGGCGCGTGGAACGAACGCATTTTGCCTCAGGCGCGGGAATCGGGTTTGAATTCCGTACCAAAAAAGCCGGAACATTCTATTTCGGCGGATCGGCCAAAATTCCGTTCCGTCCCATTTTCCTTGGCGTCGGTTTTGTGAAAAAGAGCGGGTCGAGCAACGATATCATTTCTGTGGGTAGAGTAAACGGCTCCTATTTCACACTTGAAGCGCGTTATTACCTGCCAACCTTCAAACAGAAAGGCGAACAGTTCCAACCCGGGCCAGTAGAACAATGAGACATCCCGAAGCACAGTTGCTGATTGAAAAACTGGGGTTGCTGCCGCATCCCGAAGGTGGATTTTACCGCGAAACGTATCGTTCGGAACACCAACTGGAGCAGCAGGACCGTTCACTGATGACCTCGATTTACTTCCTGCTCACCGATACGAATATTTCACGTTTTCACCGCATCACGGCCGATGAATGCTGGTATTTCCATGCCGGAACACCGATCATCGTGCATACACTCGATGAAAAAGGGCACCACGAATTCATTTTAGGAAATGATGTTTCCAAAGGTCAACTCCCCTATTACCTCGTAAAAGGCGGCACCATTTTCGGGTCGTCGATGCTGGGTGACGACGGCTACGCGCTGGTTTCGTGTGCGGTTGCACCGGGATTTGATTTCCGCGATTTCGAGTTGTTTGATACGGAAACGCTGCTTGGGCAATTACCACAGCACGAGGCGATTATCCGAAAGATGACTTCCACGGAGAATAATTAATTACTTTTTCTTTTGCCACAGATGGCACAGATTTTCACAGATAACAGATAGACAATGTTGATATCCAGCATAACATACTATGCGCTGGCGCATAGCTTATAATATATCTGAGGAAATCTGTGCCATCTGTGGCTAAAAATCGGCTATCTAAATCCTGTGGTTCAATTCGTCATTTTACCTACCAATTGGCGAACATCACGGCCACTTGGATTTTCGAAGAGTTCCAGCTCAAAAGCTTCTACCGTGGCGAATAAGTGATCGAAAATATCGCCCATTACTCGTTCGTAGCCGTTCCATTCCTTGTCTTTCGTAAAACAATAGACTTCCAGTGGGACACCATTGGGCGTCGGTGCCAATTGACGGGAAATCAACGGCATATCCTGGTTCACTTCCGGGTGATTGGCCAGGTATTTTTCCACGTACATGCGGAACAAACCGATATTTGTTTGCCTCCTCGCATTGATCGATTCATCCACATCAAATCCGTGCTCTTTGTTATAAGCTTCGATTCGTTCCTGTGTGGTTTTGATGTATTCTTCCAACACCTTGATCGAGCTTAGTTTTTTCAGGAGTTCATCCGAAGCGAAGTGGATCGTATCGATTTGGATGAAGATCGAGCGTTTGATCCGTCGACCGTCCGATTCCTGCATACCACGCCAGTTGATGAACGAATCGCTGATGAAAGCGTAGGTCGGAATGGTGGTGATTGTTTTATCGAAATTCTGCACTTTCACCGTTGCCAGGTTGATTTCCTGTACCGTTCCGTCGGCGCCATATTTATCCATCGTCACCCAATCACCGATGCGGATCATGTCGTTAGCCGCCAGCTGAATGCTTCCTACAAACCCCAGGATCGTGTCTTTGAACACCAGTACCAAAATGGCGGTCATGGCTCCGAGCGAGGTCAGGAAAAACAACGGTGACTGGTTGGTGACACGTGCCAGGATCAGGATTACAAAAATACCGGTAATAGCAATTTTGGTAATCTGGAAATACGATTGGATCGGTTTGTCTCTATAGGTTTCCTTTTCCTGTAAAATATCCCGGAAAGCGTTCAGGGTACGGTTGATTGAAACGAGAATCACCAAAATAATCATCACGTCGAGCGCACGGTTGGCCACTGTATTCCAGGTTGGGTACTGGTAAAAAACAATGGAAAAAAAGTGCTCCATGAAGGTCAGGGGGAGTAAAAAAGCGATCGCGCGGAACACCTTGTTGTTGATCAGGTGATCATCCCATGTCGTGGAAGAACGGTCGGCAATCAGGTTCAGGCCGCGCAGAAGGACCTGGCGTGCCACCCACCACATAATAAATGAAAGCAGGAATGTAGCAACAAACAGCCCCAACGCCCAGTAAGGCGCTTGTTCTTTAAAGGTCGCCTTATCGAGGTACCATTCGCCTGCCACATTCTTGTGAATGTAGAAATTACGGATCCAATCAATGATAAATTCCTTCACGCTTTGCTATTTTTGTCAAAATTACTGAGAATTTGAGCAAGATACGTGTTTATCTCATGGGACTCCTCACCTTACTGATGGTTCCATTAGCCTGGCTGCTGCAAGGCATGCCTCCCTGGCTCGAATTCTTCCGCTTCGATGAGCTGAATTCGGCATGGACGCTGATCGGGATCGAATTCGGTCTGTTCTATGGCGCAATCATGCTGGTGGCTACCAGTACCGAAAGTGCCAAAATCAGTTTTCGCCATCAAATTCTATTGATCAAATCGTTCCGGCTTTCGCTCGTCGATTGCATCTTTCTGTCGCTGTGTGCCGGGATCGGTGAAGAATTCCTGTTCCGGATCGCTTTGCAGGAATGGGTGCCACCGGTATTGAATGCCGTTTTGTTCGTTGCAATCCATGGCTACATTCATCCGAAAGACTGGTCGGTAACGAAATACGGGCTGCTGGTACTGGGGTTTATTCTCGCTTTGAGTTTCGCGGTCTACGAACAGGGATTGTGGTTTTGCATTGCTGCACACGCTGCCTACGACTTTTTACTGTTTTTTCACTGGAGCCGTCACAGGTCAGTCGACTGAATCACCAGCCGATTCGTTTTCAGGGCAAAAATACAAGTGGGCAACACCACAGAAGGATCAATTACCAGTCGCTCCAAAAACCGCAGCTGGCAAATCGATTCGGGCACCTGGATCAAAAATCCCGAGCGGTAAATGCGTAATTCGCGCAGGGCGTGCAGCTGATTTAATGACGAATCAATTTCCTGCAACTCATTGTAGCCCAGATCGAGCACCTGCAGGCTTTTCGCTTCGAACAACTGTTTTGGCAGGGTTTTCAGCACATTGCGTTTGAGGTTCAGCTGTTCCAGTTTTTTCAGTTTTCCGATCGAATCGGGCAAATGCACCAATTGGTTGTTGTTGAGGTACAACCATTCCAGGTTACTGAGTTCACAGAGACAATCGGGCAAGCTGTCGATATTGTTGTAAGCCAGGCTCAGAATCCGCAGTGATTTCAGCTGACAAATCTGTTCTGGGAATTCATCGAATGCATTTTTCCCCAAATACAATACTTCGAGATGTCTTAATTGTGAAATTTCATCGGGTAATGCACTCAATTTGTTACCAAACAGTGATAAAGAGGTCAGGTTGGTGTCTGCAAGCACTTCCATGGGGAATTCGGCCACGCCTTTCCGGTCAAAATTCACTCCTTTGCGGCCTGTCGCCAACCGGGAAGTAAAAATTGTACATCCGGAAACGAGCAGAAAACAAGCCCCAAACAGTGCGAAAATGCTACTTTTTACCATTAGAAGTAAAAATACATAAAGAAATGACGCAACTATTCGTTAAATTAGCTGTCTTAAGAGTAACGTTTGGCATATTTGTTGTCAAAAACAGTGAACTAAAAAAAGAATACCATGATGAAAACAGCAGTATTGGCAATCGCTTTGTTGGTGGGAAGCATTGCTTTTGGACAAGAAACTCCTGAAGAAAGAGCGTATAATTTGACCACCCGAATGGTTACAGAACTGGCATTGGATGGCGATCAGGCTACGAAGATCTCTGATATCAACATGGGAATCGCACAAAAAAATGAAGGAATCCGTACAGCTACGAATATTTCGGCTGAACAGAAACAGGAAATTTTGATTTCGAACAATGCTGCCCGTTTGGAGATGTACAAAGGTGTTTTGACGCCTGCCCAGTACACACAAGCTGAAGCGATTGAAGCAGAATTATAAGATTCGAACTTAGGTTCAATAAGGAAGCTCTGGCATTTGTCAGGGCTTTTTTGTTTGTATCTATTGACCGCGGGTTTAAGAAAAAATACGGGTTAAACCGAACCACTTTTTCTGATAGATTCAACCAGGGGTCATTTTCCGGCGTAATTTTGCAAAATCACAATTTCGCAATTTCGTAAAATTACGAAGAGCCCCCGTGGTTATTGACATACGGGCCAAATAGTACGCCATTCGCATATTCTTTGGAGAAAAAAACTCCAACTTGTCCCCAAACGGGATCCTTGACTGTCATTCCAAAAACACGTATGTTTAACTAATTGTAAAAACCATGAATGAGTATTTATTATTAATCCGCGAGAACCTTGAAGCCTATGGCAAAATGACGCCGCAGGAAATGCAGGAAGACATTGAGCGCCATGTGAAATGGGTAGAAAAACTGGTACAGAACGGTCATTTCAAGGATGGAAATCCGCTGATGCCGATGGGAACATCCATCAAAGGTACTATTGTTACCGACGGCCCGTTCATTGAAACAAAAGAAGGCGTGAGCGGTTATTATTTCCTGCTGGCCAATTCGCTGGAAGAAGCCACGGAAATTGGTAAAGGCTGCCCGTCACTTGCTTCCGGCGGAATGATCGAAATCCGCGAGGTAATTCAAACCGGTAACCAGCACTAATTGCAGAAGCAGGATCCGGTTCACCAGCTCACAGCCCATCTTTTCCGGGAAGACTCGGGAAAGATGGTTGCTTTTTTGTCGGCCCGTTACGGTCTCGACCAATTGGACCTGGTAATGGATGTCGTGCAGGATACGTTTGAAGCGGCGCTTTCCAAATGGCGGTTTTCGGGAATTCCGGACAATCCTTCGGCCTGGCTGATGCAGGTTGCGAAAAACAAAGCGATCAATGCCATAAAACGCGACGCAAAAAGTACAGGGTTATCCGTGGTTGATTTATCCCTTCCCGAAAATGGACAATCAGTCGACTTCCTGCTTTCCGAACAGGAAATAAAAGATAGTCAGCTGAAACTGCTCTTTTTATGCTGTCACCCGGAATTTTCGTCCAAAAACCAGATCATCATTACACTGCACATTTTATGCGGATTCGGCGTGCCTGAAATTGCAAATGCGTTGCTGATGAGTGATGAAGCGGTGAAAAAGGCGCTCCACCGGTGCAAATCCTTCCTCCGCGAATCAGGCGATCTGCTGAACAGCGAATACCTTTCCCTGGCAAACCGGCAGACACATATTGTTCAAACCATCATTTACCTGATTTTCAACGAAGGCTATAAGACCACGCGCAGTAAAGAAGCCATCAACCATGATCTGTGTTACGAAGCCATCCGGCTGGCGAAGCTTCTGACAAACGATCATCGCGAAGAGCAGCAGCACGAGACTGAAGCATTGCTGGCCCTGATGTTCTTTAATCTTTCAAGGTTTGCAGCACGGGTCAATACTTCGGGGGAATGGCTGACGCTGGAAGAACAAGACCGCAGCAAATGGAACAAAGTGTTCATCGAGGAAGGTTATTATTACCTGGACCGGGCCACGCGGTCAGACCAGCTGAGCCGTTTTCACCTGGAAGCAATCATTTCATCGATTCATTGTGCCGCACCGACTTTCGAAGAAACAAACTGGCAGCAAATTGTGGCGTTGTACGTGCAGCTTGAACTGCTCACGCCTACATCACCGTTCATTACGCTGAATAAAATCATCGCCGAGAGTTATATCAGGCCAGCATCCGACAGCATCCGATCGATCGAACAGCTTGCCAACGACCCGCAATTGAAGAATCACTTTTTGATTCCCGCAGCTAAGGGTGATATTTACCAGCGAAACGGTCAATTCCGGGAGGCAATCGCTGCTTATGTGGAGGCGATGGAACTGGCTGTTGCTGCAAGAGACAACGCATTATTGCGAAAAAAGATTACCCGATGTCATTTAAAATCAATAAAAACATGAGCTATTTCAACACGTCTTTTTTGACTTTTCTACAGGACCTTTCAACCAATAACACCACCGAATGGTTCAATCAAAACCGCAAAACCTACGAAAAAGAAGTTAAGAAACCTTTTTCGGATTTTGTGGAAGAAATGATCCGTCGCATCCGTGAACACGAACCTGATTTACAGATCAAGCCGTCGGATGCCATTGCCCGCATCAACAAAGACATTCGTTTCTCCAAAGACAAAACGCCGTACAATACACACGTTGCCGCCAATATTTCCGTATACGGAAAAAAGGACAAGTCCTATCCGGGTTTCTTTTTTCGGTTATCTCCCGAAAACATTAACATTTACGGAGGTGTGTATGCCGCTGAAAATCCGGTGATTCAAGCCATTCGCACATACATTGCTTCCAATAGGGAAGCGTTTAAAAAAGCTTATTCGGATCCGTTGTTCGCGACAAAATACGGTACGATTCAGGGAGAACAAAGCAAACGCATGCCACCGGAATTCAAAGACGCAGTATTGGAGGAACCGTTGATCAGCAACAAGCAGTTTTATTTTTCAGCAACATTGCCTGCGTCGCTGATTACGTCACCGCAGCTGGCCGATGAGCTGATGGAGCATTATTTGGCTGCGAAGAATGTGAGTGATTTCCTGCGGGCGGCACGTACAGACCTGAAATAACCCGGTTTTCAAAACACACGTAGTATTGCAAATTGGCCTATCAACTAAACCCTGGTGAATTTGCACTATTACGTGTGGATTTTCTCCTATTTCAACCGCGCTGAAAAAACCTGCTTAAACTTCTCCACCTTTGGTCTTACAACCGCCTGGCAGTAGGCGTTCCCCGGATTGAGCTCATAATAATCGCGGTGGTAATCCTCGGCCGGGTAATAGTTCGTCAGCGGTGAAATCTCGGTTACGATCGGCTTGCTCCAAACGCCTTCTTCCGTCAAACGCTGTTTGTAACCTTCGGCAATAGCCCGTTGTTCCTCATCGTGGAAGAAAATCACCGAGCGGTATTGCGTACCGATGTCATTTCCCTGGCGGTTGAGCTGCGTTGGGTCGTGCACAAACCAAAAAACTTCAAGCAATTCATCAAACGAGATCTGCGCATCGTCATAGACCACCCTCGCTACTTCTGCATGGCCGGTTGTTCCCGAACACACTTCCTTATATGTCGGATCGGTCGTTTTCCCACCCGAATAACCCGGTTCCACATGAATTACACCGGTCAATTCTTTATAACACGCTTCGATGCACCAGAAACATCCTGCGCCTAATGTCGCTTCTTTTGTCATAGTGTGAAGTTATGGAGTTTTTTTAGTTTATCAACGGCAAGTTGGACAGTTTATAAGTTGTAATCATCCGGTTCAAAATAAAAAACAAACTGTTAAACCGGTAACTTATAAACTGAATAACTAAAAAACTACATTTGTAAAAAAAGCCTTGAAAAATCGAACGTTCGGATTATCGCTCTCAGCTTACGCAGTGATCATCGCCATGACCTTTATGGCTTCCATTCGCCTGAACAGCATTAACATGAACGAAACATCATGGGATGTATTGGGCTACTACCTGCCGCTGCCGGCTACGTTTATCTACGACGATCCGATGATGAATGACCGCGCCTGGATCGAAAAAATCAACAACGAAAAACGGCTTTCGGGCACCTTGTACCAGGTAACCACTAACGACGAAGGCGAACCGATGTATTTTTTCCTCTTCGGAATGTCGTTTTTTTACCTGCCGTTCTTTTTGCTGGGACATGGAATTGCCGGAATGACGGGCGTCCCCATGGATGGATTCAGTCCGCCTTACCAATACACACTCGTCATCGGCGGGTTGGTTTACACTTTTATAGGGCTGTTGCTGCTCCGAAAAATACTGAGTCATTACTTCAGCCAGGGAGTTACATCGATTACGATTCTAATTCTCGTGCTCGCCACCAATTACAGTCACCATCTCAGCTATAAAAACCTCGAAACGGTCAATATTTTGTTCATGCTGATGTGCTGGCTAATCTGGTCGACCATTCGCTGGCACGAAGAATACCGTTTCAAACATCTATGGCAGATCGGCGCGGCCATTACCCTGATGGCGCTCGTGAAACCAAGCGAAGTGATGGCGGTGTTCATCCCGCTGTTCTGGTCGGTTTCTTCATTTGCCACGCTGAAAGAGAAAATCAGGCTGTTGTGGTCGAAGCGGAAACACTTGGTCTATGCTTTCCTGGTTTGTTTGGTAATTGCTTCTCCACAGTACAGTTACTGGTACCTCAAGACCGGGCATTTCATTTATGATTCCTATAAAAACCCGGGAGTTGGTTTGGATATTTTCAGTCCGCATATCTTGGATGTGGTGTTCAGCTACCGCAAAGGCTGGCTGATCTATACGCCGGTGATGATCCTGGGGCTTATCGGGTTAATTTTGCTTTTCCGAAAGAACAAAACCCTAGGCTGGAGCTTCGGCATTTATTTCCTGATCAGCTTTTACATCATCTGCAGCTGGACGGAATGGTGGTACGGAGGTGCTTATTCCTGCCGACCGGTGATCACGGCTTACCCGATCCTTGCCATTGGCATCGCAACGGTGCTTACCCGTTTGTCGAAGGCCTGGGTAAAGGCCGCTGTGGGAGGTTTTGTTGTACTTTGTACCAGCATGAACCTGTTCCAATGGTGGCAGTTCATGGCAGGAATTTACGATCCGTACCGGACCACCAAAGAGTACTACTGGGCCATTTTCCTGAAAACGGAACCTCCCAAAAACGCGGAATACCTGAAACTGGTAAATCGTTCGTTTGAGGCCGAACAGCCCTGGAACGACCGTGAACGCTATCGCCTTACCAGGACCATGAACCTCGTGAAGGGCAAACCCGAATGGACCACCGAAGAGTTTACGCAGCCGCAATTACGCATTCCGTTTGAGAAGATCACCGGAAAAGATCATGCTTGGATTGAACTGGAAGTGGAATACCAGACAACCGATTCGGTATTCGCCGACGGGCCTTTCCTGGTAGCAACGAGCCTCTACAAAGACCAGGCTTACGGTTACAGGGCTCCCGCACTCACCACCGTAACCGATACAATCGATGGAAAATTCATTGCAAAATACCTTTTCCTGACTCCGGAGGCGCGAACGGTAAAAGACAATTTCAACTCTTATATCTGGAATCCGAAGAAGTACAACTTGTTGATTTCTTCCTATCGTGTGAAGTTCTACGAACGGAAAGACTGAAATTGCTTACTTTTGACGCACTTTGTTTTCCTATAGTGTAAATTTCTGGCGAATGTGCTTGTCAATGTTCTTTTTCACGGCAAGCTTCAACCTCATTATCCCTGAGCTCAACGGGTTCATCACACAGCTGGACGGTGCGCACCTGAAAGGGTTGATCATCGGTTTGTTTACCGTTTCCGCCGGGCTTTCACGGCCTTTCTCCGGAAAACTCTCCGATCACATCGGACGCAAGAAAGTCATGTTCATCGGTGGTTTTGTTTGCATTTTGGTAAGCCTGCTCTACCCGATTTCCTTTTCCATTTGGTTTTTCCTGCTCTTACGGTTTTTGCATGGTTTCAGCGCGGGATTCTTTCCAACCGGAGCAACGGCGCTTGTGACGGACATTTTACCGGAAGAAACACGTGGAACAGGCATGGGACTTTGGGGAACTTTTATTTCCTTGGGCATCGGTTTCGGACAGGGGTTGAGCAGTATCACCGCCAGCCAGTTCGGGATGAACGGTTTGTTTTTTACCGCTTCCCTGCTCAGTGTGGGATCAATCTTACTGTTAGTGAAAGTGGAAGAAACACTGGTTCCGGTAGAGCGGTTTCAATCCAAACAACTATTGATCAAATCGGATGAAATCATTGAGCGAAACGTAACACCGGTGGCGATCATCATGTTCCTGTCGGCCATTTGCTCGGGAATCATCATTGTCCTTTCGCCTGAAATGTCGGATTTCCTGCACATCCCTGCCAAAGGCTGGTTTTTCTTCTGGTACGTCTTATCGACCATCGGAATTCGCTTGTTTGCCGGAAAAGTATCGGATAAATTCGGACGGCGTGAAACCTTGCTGGTCGGGATGATCATCCTGGCGATCAGTATGGTGATCATCGGTTTTTCGCACAGCACGCTGTGGTTTACGCTTTCTGCAATACTGTTTGGCGTTGCAACGGGAATCAGCTCACCGACCATTTTTGCCTGGACAGCCGATCTGTCTCCGGAGCATCGTCGTGGAATCGGGGCAGGAACAATGTTTATCGCATTGGAAGCAGGAGTTTTCTTCGGGTCTATAATGACCAACGTGCTTTACAACAACAAGCTGAACTCGGTGCTGTACATCTTTTTGGTTGGCGCTGTGATGGCATTCCTGTGCGTCGTGTACCTTATCTGGCACATGCTGAACCGGAAATCGCGGTTCTGATTATTCCGTTACCCCGTAATCGAGGCGCTTGGCTTTGATGAATCGCGGAATGTAATACTTGCTTGATTTGAAGTTGTCAATCACGACACCGCGCGAAGTAGAAGCATGAATGAAACGAATGGCATCAGGTGTTACTTCCACTACCAATGCCACGTGACCTACCCTGGTGGAATTGACATTACGGCCTTTGAAGAACATCAGGTCACCCGGACGGATATCAGCCAGCTTTACCGTTTCACCGAATTCAGCCAATCCGTAGCTTGAGCGCGTCAGTTCCAGTCCGAAATTGCCCATTACGTAATAAATGAAACCGGAGCAATCGAAACCTGAAGGTGTAGAGCCAGCATAGTGATAAGGCGTGCCGAGGAAACGTTTGGCAAAGTTCAGGATCTCGTCTACCTGCTCACTGTTTTTCGGGCGAACCGAATCAAACACAGGCATTAACAATTCTGCACCGGATAACGTAGCTGTATCTGAAATTTCAACGTCCAGTGAATCTTCTTCAACCTGCGCAAACGAAAATGCAGGTAAAACAACTACTGCCAGTAATAAAAAGAGCCGATATGCTTTCGTAATTGATTTCACGGATGCAAAATTATCATTATTTTCACAGAATCAAAGCCCTTCATTTTGAGCAAACTAGCAGACATTCAATTAACGAAGTTGTATTACTCCATTGGAGAAGTTGCGGCCATTTTCGATGTAAACACCTCACTTATAAGGTTTTGGGAAAAAGAATTCACCATCATTCAACCGAAGAAAAACAAGAAGGGAAATCGCCTGTTTACGGTAAAAGACATCGAACATTTTAACAAGATTTATCAACTTGTCAAAATGGAAGGTTACACCCTCGATGGTGCCAAAAAAGCACTAAAATCAAAGGATTCAGCTGATTTACAGAGCAATTTTTCCAACGAGCAGATTATCCATCGCCTCGAAGAAATCAAATCAAAACTGCTTTCACTGAAAAAAGACGGGAAAGAAGAGGGTTGATTCACAAGATTGTGGTAATGTTTGTTTTTTACCACACATGCTATTGATTTTCAAGGATGTTCCGTAACAAAACCCAGGAATAAAGAGGAGTTTCGTTAGTTCAACGTATACACCGAATCCACATACAACAACGCCTCATACGCTTCTTTTTCGGTGATCGCCTGGTTATAGATGCAATTACCGATTCCGTCGAGCAACACGCACATCACGGTGTCTTTTTCGTTTTTCTTGTCGTGCTTCAATAACTCGAGTACATCGTTCTTATCCGATTCATCCAGCGGAATGTGCGGATAGATCTGCGTCAGGTAATTGGTGATCTCCAGCAATTCACGCTGACTGATCTTTTCACGCTTGAATGAAATATAGCTTTCGGCGATCATTCCGAGCGCCACCGCGTGTCCGTGAGCAACCGGTTCGGTTTGCAGGCAGAATCCTTCGATGGCATGCCCGATAGTATGTCCGAAATTGAGTACTTTGCGCATACCTGCTTCTTTCGGATCAGCGTTTACGACCGTTGTTTTTATTTCAATCGACCGGATGATCAATGTTTCGTAATGTTGTGTTTTCAGCAGCTTGATCGGGTCGAGCTGATGCAGGAGTTTCCATTGTTCCTTATCCGCGATCAACGTGTGCTTGATCATTTCGGCATATCCGGAAACCAATTCTTCTACAGGCAATGTTTGCAGGAAAATCGGGTCTACATAAATCGCTACCGGATGCTGGAATACCCCGAGTTGATTTTTATACGATCCCAGGTCAATTCCGTTCTTTCCGCCGATGGCAGCATCCACCATTCCCAATAAGCTGGTAGGCACGTTGATGAAATCAAGTCCGCGTTTAAATACCGAAGCAATGAATCCGCCCATATCGGTTACCACGCCGCCGCCAAGATTGATCACCACATCCGAGCGTACCATACCATATTCCGAAAGCGCTTCCCAAACCTGGAAACATACTTCCATTACCTTATTCTCTTCTCCGACCGGTAACAACATCACTTCGGCCTCTTCCAAAACCGGGAAGGAAGTAATCAGGTACTCAAGGCAATTATCGTGCGTGTTTTCGTCGACCAGGATGATCTTTCGCGAATGGGCGTATTTTTCGGTCAATAGCCGTTCGAACGAAGAAGAAACGATGCTTCCGATTTCAATATTACAGGTTCCTATTTGTAATTGCTTCACGAGTTGTCTGTTGTAAAATTGTAAGCCTAACGATTGGGTAAAAAGTGAATTTAGACTCATTCAAAGCACAAAAATAGACGAAACAGGTTAATTTTACGGCATGATTTCGTTCAATAATACAGAGATAGCTTTTAAGCATAAGTCAAACGCTGATTTGCGTCGTGCCAATTTCCTGTTTTCGGTAATGGCGAGTCCGGGATTGGTAAAAGCCGGGAAAGGCGTCACCAATTTTTCCCTTAACATCGGTTTACCGATCCAGGGAATGATCAAAGCAACTATTTTCAAGCAATTCTGCGGGGGCGAAACCATTGAAGAATGCACACCCGTGATCAATTCCATGTGGAAAAATCATGTAGGTACCATTTTGGATTACTCGGTAGAAGGAAAAGAATCACCGGAAGATTTTGAAGCCACTACCAACGAAATTATTGCCACAATTAATAAAGCAAAAAATAATGAAGGGATTCCGTTCGCTGTTTTCAAAGTCACCGGAATTGCCGAATTTGCTATCCTCGAAAGAGCCAATGATCCGAATGCCGATTTAAGCCCGGCGGAACATGCTGCCTACAATTTAGTGGTCGAACGCGTAAACCGTATTTGCAAAGCTGCTTACGAAAGCAATGTTCCCGTTTTCATCGATGCCGAAGAAACCTGGATCCAGGATACAATCGACCGCATTTGTCACCAAATGATGGAACTGTACAACAAGGAAAAAGCCATTGTTTTCAATACGGTGCAAATGTACCGTCACGACCGGCTGGCATTCCTGAAAGATTCCGTTGCATGGGCGACAGACAAAAAACTGCATTACGGTGTAAAGCTGGTTCGCGGGGCCTATATGGAAAAAGAACGCAAGCGTGCGGTTGAAAAAGGGTACGAAGATCCGATCCAGCCTAACAAAGCCGCTTGTGATAAGGATTACAACGATGCATTGGTGTTTTTGATAGATCACATTCAACACATTGCACTGTGTGCCGGTACCCACAATGAAGATTCGAGTGCTTTTTTAGCCGATTTGCTGGACAAAAAAGGAATCGATAAAACCGACACGCGCATCTACTTTGCCCAATTGCTTGGCATGAGTGACCATATTTCTTACAACCTGGCGCACGCCGGTTACAACGTAGCGAAGTATGTTCCCTATGGGCCGGTAAAAGAAGTGATTCCGTACCTGTTCCGTCGTGCTGATGAAAATACTTCGGTTAAGGGACAAACAGGCCGCGAACTAAGCCTCATTCGCCAGGAGAAGGCGCGTCGCAAGCTTTAAGGGATATTCACGACTAGATTTTATTGATTTCCGGTGATTTAATGCATCAAGACTACACACGTAATATTGCAAATTTACGTGGCGCATAATCCCACGTAAATTTGCAATATTACGTGGGATTATGCCTCTTAAAAATTTCCCCACAAAAAAGCCGATCCGCCTTAGGTGGATCGGCTTTTTTCACGAATCGATTTTCATCTACTTACCTTATTACGGTAAAGTGTCCGTCAAACGTATATTTCTTATCGTTGTTCATGTCTTTGGTCTCAATCGTCCAGGTATAGGTTCCCTGCGGTACGATCCTGCCATTGTACGTTCCATCCCATGCGGCAGAAGGATCATGACTCTCAAACACAATTTCTCCCCATCGGTTGTAAATCAACAATTCAAAATTGCTGATATCGATACCATCGATGTAAACAAACCATGTTTGGTTAAACTCATCATCGTCAGGCGTAAAGGCATTCGGCGCGTAAATAATGACCTCACTTACCACCTGCACCACGTGCTTCACAGAATCCACGCAACCATCGGCATTGGTCACATACAGGATTACTTCATAATTACCTGGAACACCGTCCGGGAATTGTACATTCACATTTTCGGTAGTGGCCGAGGATGGGGTTCCGTCTTCAATCTGCCAATCCCAGGAAACAACATCCTGCGTACTTCCGTCATCCAGGAAGGTGTACGGGTTGAACATAGAGATCATATTCGGCTGAATGTTGAAATTCGCGATCGGCTTGTTGAATACCGTGATCATATTCGGGAAAGTAGCCGTGTAAACACAACCGACATTCGATATCACCGTAATGCTTACCGTATAAACCCCTGGATTCTCGTAAAGATGACTGGCTGCATTCATTCCTTGGATGGTTTCGGAAGTTCCGTCACCGTAATCAATGGTCATCGAAGTAACCGTTCCACCTGTACTCATATTGGTAAAGTTTACCGGAACAGGGAAACAGCCCGACGTAACATCAGGGGCAACCAACGGTATGATCGGGTTCGGCGTTGAAACCGTCATACAAGCCGTATCCGGGATCGATCCGCAGGCTTCCGTCAACACCACGCAATATTGTGTTGTATTCGCCGGTGTGACGTTGAACGGGCTTCCGGTACCCAGCATCGTGTTGCCATCATACCAGGTAAATGTATACGGTGAACTTCCACCTGCTCCCGTGGCCGTTAAAGCCGTAGTAGCTCCCGGACAAATAGTTATATCCGGTGAAATTGTCGGTATTGAAAGTTGTGGAGGCTGCGTAATGGTAAATGTCTCCTGGTCGGCACAACCGTTGTTGCCGGTTACATCCAAAATGTAGGTTCCCGGAGCAAGGTTGTTAATGGTAAACGTGTTTCCGGCATACGCCTGTGCGGGACCGCCATCCAGTGAGTAGGAACTGCCGTTGGTCGTTGTCGCCAGGATGGAACCATTGTTCGCACCGAAGCAGGATACGTTTGTTACGGCAACGTTTACGGTTGTCACGATTTCCGTTACAGTAATCACTGCTTCCGAAACGCATCCGTTCGAATCGATCCAGTATGTATATGCTCCCGGGTTCATCGTCACCGGGTCATATGGCATTGTTACCGCAGCACCGTTAGGACCTTCCCAGGCACCGTTCGGAGAAGCAGTTGGCCCCAGCAATGGGAACAAATCCTGTGGAGCTCCCTGCGAGCAAATCGAAAGCACGTTGTCATTGCCTGGATCAGCAGAAGCTGACATCGTTACGTTCAACTGGTCGGTTGTTGCGCACAGCGGGTGCCCGTTCGGGTAGGTAGTCAATGTTACCACACCCGGACCTGTAAACGTTCCGATAGGCCCCGCAATATTCGGATCATCAAACGAACCTACTGCTGTTGTCCAGTTAAAGACATAGCCGTTGAAACAGTCAGCCGTAAAGTTGAATGGGTTTGTATTCGGCGGATTGAAGTTTTCACCGTTGAGCAACAATTGGTTACCATACGGGTCCGTCAATGTATAGGAACAATCCCACGAGTTGAAAGTATTATCATCAAAGAACGTTACAGTCACTGTAGCCCCGTTCGGTATGGATATCGGGAACACCTGGTTGAATACGTTGGGGTTAATCGTATAAACTGTAGGCACACCATTGATCGTCACGGTAACATTGTTTCCGCCCCAACCGTCACCGAACAAATCATCCAGCATCAGGTCGTAGTTACACGGCGAGCTTCCTGCCAATCCGTTGATCGAACCGTTAAGCTGAACAGGATCACCGTCACAAACCACGATGTCCGGACCTGCATTCGGGATCAGGTTGGCGTTTACAGTAATCGTCACAGAAGTATCATGCTCACAACCGAAATCGTCGATCACGTGATAGACGTAGGTATATGTTCCGGCAGCCGTAGGTGTAATGGAAATCACATCGGCATTGGCTGAAAGTGAAGTCACGAATGCGCCTCCTGCTTCCCAGTAAGAAGAATCGGCACCCCAGCCGATCTGAGGTTCGAAAGTAGTTACCGGCGGGATCAGTGAAGGATCGATGTTCAACGCAAAGCTAAACAGGGTACCGTCATCCGCAGCCCAGTTATCGATTACAGTCAAAGTCCAAACACCATTCAGTGGACAGCCAAGCAGGTTGGTCATCGGTTGTACCGGCTCGTATGTTCCGGCAGGCAAGGTTCCACCCCAACCGTTGTTATCCACCCATTCTACCCAGGTTTCGGTAGCTGTCGGCGAGAAACAATAGTTGAACGGCGTTCCCTGCGTAGAAGGATCACTGCAGTCCACATTATCCAATTGATTCGGGATCCCGATTTGGGTTCCTCCCCCGCCTTGCTGATGTAAAATTTCTGATTGCCCGTTCGGACATTCTACGATGATCACCAGGTCACCCATGAATGAGTGTTCCAGCTCAAGGCAAATACTTTGCAAGTCATTGATATCCGTAAGTGTGGCTCCCGGGTTAAAGTTTGTCTGAAGGATCGTTACATCCTGTGAAACCCCAAGCAAGGTATCCGGTAAGCAACCATCTTCAATGGAGTTGGAGTTCGGGAATCCATCCCACAACACCTCGTATGATTCGGGATCGGCCGTATAGGTTATACTTTCGCCAATACAGAGCGTTGTATCGGCGGGGAATCCTGTAAAGTCGGGTATCGTAGCTACAAAGACCTGTAAATCGACCAGGTTGGTATTGGAACAGCCGTTGTCATCGGTAACGAATAACTGCACCAGGTACTGTCCCGGAACATCAAATGCATGTGTAACTGCAGCCCCCGAAGCTTCGTTTCCATCCATAAAATTCCAGTTGTAATCCACCAGGTTGAAACCAGGTGCGGCGAATGAACCGTTGCTATTGAAGCTAACGGGATCTCCTACGCAAACGCGGATACTGTCGGGGGTAATACCACCAACTATTGCACCTGCAGCTGTAGGTGTAGCACAAGGCGTTTCACAGCTGGCACTGGCGCTGAACATACCTGTACCGGTAGAATTGGAACGGAAACGGAAGGTCAAACAACCGGATGTATTCAAAGCCGTAGCGATAATAACGACTCCCTGTAATTCATTTCCTGAATAGGTTCCCAATGTTGGTGCTCCTACTGAGTTACCATCGTAAACGTCCATATAATCGACGTTGGTGACATTCGGAAGCGGGTTATCATCAACCGTGCTCAAAGCAAACAAATTGAACACCACCGAAACGATATCTCCCGGATTCCCCGGACAAATGGTAATGATACTTGTTTCTCCATTGGAATAACCGGGCCCACCCTGACCACCTGAATCGATGATGAAACCGTTACAGGTATTGAATGTCTGGCCACTGACTGCAGGACCGAAAACAATATTGGTTTGCTGGCCGAAGCTCGTGAAACCGATTGCTAAAAATGCGATTATGGCTAAAACTATTCTCATTATTTCTTGGTGTTGAATTCACTGTTCGAGAACAGTTTGGACATTTCAGGAATAGAATGGAAAACAAGTACGTGCTCCGCATCCAACTTGATGTACTGGCGTTGTTCTTTGGTTAAACGAATGCCATACTCGTAAAAATTAAATGTCTCTGAAGTTGCCTGGTCGAGCGTTAGTGTCTCGCCTTGCTCATTTTTAAAATCAGCAGCAGGCCGAAGCAGCCCTTTTTCGGTGTCATTTAGCTCGGAAAGAGCCGTCACCCAGTGACTTTTATCCAATTCAAAAAGGTAGTAGTTGTAGCTGTTTTTGTTGTGTATAAACGCTTCCTCCGCTTGTTTTCCTCGGTTTTTTACTAAGCGTTTGTCAATTGTCTCCTGCGCGGAAACACTTGTAATGGTGAATAGCAGTAACGCTAAACAACAAGCCTTTTTTATCATCTTATTCCTAGTTCAGGGTTTAACATATTTAATACGCACAAACTCCTGATAGGTTGTCTGAGGCTAAAAAAATAATGAATACAAAAACCCCTCTTTCTTGGATTCCAAACAATTCACCTTATCGCAATACGTTTACATGTCCAAGAGTAAACTTACGCTCGTCATTAGCGGTTGTTTTGAATTCAATTTTCCAGGTGTAGGCACCTTCTTTCACAATTTCTCCATGGTACGTTCCATCCCAGCCAATAGCCGCATCGTTCGTTTCGAAGATAACTTCTCCCCAACGATTATATATAAGCATGTTAAAATCGTACGGGTCGAAACCGGAGGTAAACACAGGCTGAAAGGTCTGGTTGAACTCGTCGTCATCCGGTGTAAATGTATTCGGAACATAATAGATCAATACCGGGTTCATTACAATAACATGGGTAACCGTATCGATACAACCATGATCGGTAATAGCTGTAAGATGAATCAGGTAATTCGAAATCGGATCAGTAGGGAACATGTGTTCCGGTTCTTCTTCGGTTGACTGTGGACTTCCGTCGCCGAAATTCCAGATATAATTGATAGCTCCGATCGACGAATTATCCATCACCGAAAACGGGTTCAATTCATCAATAATCCCGGGAGTTGGCGTAAACGCAGCAACTGGATTCGGATAGACACAGATATAATCGGCTACCGAAGCGGTCCATACGCAACCCAGAGCTGTTGTAACGGTCAGCGTTACATCATAACAACCCGGGTTCGGATACTGGTGATACACCGATCCGCAGCTGGATGAATTGGTTCCGTCGCCAAATTCCCAGTAGCAGGAAGCACCAACCGTACCGGTGGAAGTATTGGTAAAGTTCACATCAACAGGCTCGCAACCATCCCGCACCGGCGCATTAAACGACGGGAATGTTGGTGGTTCGATCGCAATTTGCACCTGGTCGGTTCCAACGCAGCCATCGGAAGAAGTCCCGGTAACCGTATAAGTAGCCGTATTCGCAGGCGAGAACAGCTGGTTGTTCACCACGCCATTATCCCATTGATAAGTCGCAGCGCCCGAGCCGGACAAAGCAGTTGTAGCTCCCGGACAAATCAATTGATCCGGACCGGCATTCACCACCGGGTTCGGGTTAACAACCAGATCAGCGGCATCCGTATCAACGCAACCGTTGGCATCGGTGCCGGTAACCGTAAATGTATACGATCCTACTGCAGGAACAAATGACTGACCATCGATCACACCGCCATCCCACACATAATTGGCCGCTCCCGAACCTGAAAACGTCACCGCAGTTCCGGTACACACTTCCACATCAGGGCCTGCACTTACCACCGGATCAGGGAACATCGTGACCTGCATTTGGTCTGTATTCACACAGCCGTTGGCATCCGTTCCTGTAACGGTATAGGTGCCCGGACCTGCCGGGTTAAACGCAACACCATCTGTCACTGAGTTGTCCCACGCATAAGAAGCACCGCCGGTACCGTTTAAGGTAACAGCTGTACCCGGGCAAATCTGTACGTCAGGCCCGGCCCCGATAACCGGTAAAGCATATATTGTTATCGGTTGAGACAAGCTATCCTTGCAGCCATTGCTGTTTTCCACTAATAATTCCACCGTATAGTTTCCGGCAACGGTATAGGTATGCGAGGGATCTTCGATGGCAGAAAACGCACTTCCGTCACCAAAATCCCAGGTAAAGATCAATGGCGGCGCATCCGGCGTCTGGTTATCAAATGCCACCGCATCGTTGATACATTCATTGGTAAAGGCAAACTGCGGGTTCGGCAAGGCATCTACGTTAATGGTTTGTGTAACGGTATCCGTACAGCCTTCTTCCGAATGTACAACCAACCGGACGTTGTACGCACCCGGTGCACTGTAATTATTGGTCGGATTTTGCAAGGCAGACGTTTGTCCGTCGCCGAAATCCCATTCCCAGCCACTGATTGTCCCGTTTGCAATGGTCGAAGTATCCGTAAATTGTAACGGTGCGTTCACGCAAGCCGTCCCGAAATCAAACCCGGCATGAACAGCTGTTGGAAAAACCTGGGCGCCCAGTGATACTGTACAGTTACCCTGGTTACTGAACGTGGTCATTGTACAGGTATAAGTAGAACCGATCACCGGGTTTACAACAGAAATGCTTTGAGTGGTTTGTCCGCCTGGCGACCAGCTATAGCTCTGGAATCCCGGAGGCGCTGAAATATCAACGGCATTGGAGCCTTCACAATACGCTACGTCGAGGATCAACGGCATACATTCTGCTGAAATATAAGCATATCCAAAGTGACCTGACTGTGAACAATCTTTTGTACTGAATTCAACCTGGATGTTTTGACCTATATAAGCTGTAAGGTCTACCCCTACAATGGTCCATGGAAGCCAGGTTACACCACCACATGTCTGGAAGTTTTGTCCGGGCTGACCACCATAAACCGTATAAATACCACAGGAGCCCCCGATTTGTCCACCGGCCTGGTTCAGAATTCGCATCCGGAATTCAGGTTGTTCCGCCGGCGTGTGCCCCGGATCTTCCAATACTACGGCATATTTATAAACGAACAGCGCATTACTGGCGTCAACCGTCATTTGATAACGCAATTGTTCTCCCTGAGCGCCGGTACCGTCATTACCCAACCGGCAGGAACTCGTAGCTCCCGGAGGAATCATGTTCAGTCCACCGCACGAGTACGGATCAACCGCCTGGGTGGTAATAATGGTATGGCGGCCGTTTACAATTCCGGGTGTTTGTCCGGGATTGTTATAGTTGCCGGTGAAACCCGACCAGCCAGTGAAGTTATTCTGGGAGAAGTTGGCATTCGGACAACCCTGACCAAACGAGAATTGATAGAATAGCGCAAATAGTACCGCTGAAAGCAGTTGTTTGTAGTAATAAGTCATATCAGTAGGCTTTGTAGTAAAGCACTGTAAAAATACAAAATAGTATCTTAACAAACTACTCTAAAAGACTGAAATTAAGTGAAATAACTAACACCAAAAAATAAATCGGTTACTTCTTTAAGGGAAAGTAACCGATTTAATTACAGGTATTTACAGTAATATCAGCGAAGAACGTTGGTATGCCCGACAGCTATCTTGCGGGCGTCGTTCTTGGAAGTTTTAAATTCGATTTTCCAGGTATAGGTACCTTCCTGGACCAGTTTTCCGTGGTAGGTTCCGTCCCACCCGATTTCGGCATTGTTTGTTTCAAAAATAACTTCGCCCCAACGGTTGAAAATTAACATATTGAAATCGTAAGGATCAAAACCTGAACTAAATACCGGGTTGAACGTCTGGTTAAATTCGTCATCATCCGGGGTAAAGGTATTCGGTACGTAGAAGATGAGTTCTTCTTCAACAACCACCGTTGCGTATGCCGTATCCCTGCAACCGGAAGGTGAAATGGCAATCAGCATAATCTGGTAATTGGCCGGAGTTCCTGCATACGTATGTGAAGGATTAGTAGCTGTTGAGGTGGTTCCATCACCGAAATACCATTCATAACTGCTGGCATTCTGTGAGCTGTTCAGCATTTGCGTTGTCGGGTCAAGCTCCGATAAAACAGATGGCACCGGACTGAAACTTGCGATTGGATCCGGCGTTACACAAATGTAATTGGCCAATGTGGTCGTACCCGAACAACCGGCACCAAACGAGGTCGTTAATGTAATATCGTAACAGCCTACGTTAATAAATTGCATGTTTACCGGACCACAACCATTGAAAACCTGGCCGTTGCCGAAATCCCAAACGCAATTCACGCCAGGCCCGAGATTGGTAAATGTTACATCCAACGGTGAACAGCCCGATAAATTATCCGCAGCGAAAGACGGAACAGGGGCCGCTTCAACCGTTACGGTAACCTGGTCAGTATTCACACAACCGAAAGCTGTAGTAGCTGCAACTGTATACGTTTGTGTTGATGCAGGTGTAAAAGGGACACCGTTTGTAACACCATTGTTCCAGGTATAGTTTGCCGGATCACCTGAACCTGACAATGTTACCTGGTTGCCCTCGCAAACCAACTGGTCAGGACCGGCATTTACCGCAGGCAAAGGGTGAATTTCCAGGGTAAACGTACTGGATGGCGGACAAGTCGCCCCGGGACCTGTATAGGTTACGTCGTACTGTCCGGCAGTCGACGCAGCAATATTGATTACACCTGTTGCGGCATTGATTGAAAGCCCGGCAGGAGTTGCAGTATATGTTCCGCCACCTGCTCCCACAAGGTTCGGTGAAGTATTCGGGTCGGTAATACAGTAATCAGTCTGCGGGTATGTCAGAGTTGCGTTTCCGGAACCATCCATGGTCCCTGAAACAGTCAAACCACATCCATTGGCGTCTTCCACCACAAATGAGTAGTTGTCACCTACATTCAATCCGCCCAAAACGATATTACCACCATCTCCACAGGAAGTATTGACGAAAGCAGCTGTTGCCGGAGTCATTGAACCGGGAACAACATTAAACTGAGAACCATCGATCTGCGGCAAACCTCCGTTGAAGGTTGCGGTCACTTCACCGGTAGCACAATCTTCCGATTGCGTCATGGTCATTTCCGGAAGATACTGAACCGCATACGGCGTTCCCAAATCATAGCAGCCGATAGAAGTATTCGTATAGCTGTAATACCCTTCAGCCACGCTGTACATGGTAATCGGAACGAAGTAAACGATGTTGTCGGTAAAAACGCCCGGATAAGCATCAATCCAGTACTGGTCATTGATCTCAGCCAAATCACCGTAACCCCAGACGCCCAACAGGCATGGATCATCAATGACGTCTTCGTTGGCACTTGGCACCAGACCAACAGTCGGAGGACAAGAATAGACCAACCATCCGATTCCCGGATCATAAGCAGGACCAGGAGGGTTGAACTGTTCGTCCGGAGCGGTATAATCATTGTTCGAGTTTACATCCAGTCCGTCGCCGAAACACAAAACGTAGTCGATGGTACTTTGACCGGAAACCGTTTCAGAGAACGTACCGATATTGGCCGGACAGCTGCAATCAGCAACGGCCGTGTAATTAATTGTTTGTGAACAGCCCGGATCAGCAGAAAAGTAAACCGTAATCGTTGAAGCCGCACCATCAGCAGGAATGCCGGTGATGTTGTAATTGTACAATTGTCCGTCAACGAAAGGCGGATTGAATGTTTGTGTATAGGTATTTGTTCCGTTATCTACCTCCACAATAACAGTTCCCGATCCCGGATTGCCCTGATAACTGAATGTTCCGGAAATTCCGAACGTATTATTCGGGTCACATGCACTGATGTTGGCGGAGAAATAATCCATCAGACAGTTGTTGGGAACAACAACATCACAATCGGTAGTACCAGTACTGGACCCCATCGTCGTGCCATAGATATCTGTTGCAACACCTGAATAATTAGTTACCAGTAACATATAAAACTGCCCACTCACGGCGTTCGGAATATTCACTTCCTCTGATGAGGCAATATCAAAACTGCAATCCACAATGTTTCCGCAAGGATATGTTCCTAAAATAGTACACAAATCAAACGCACCACCCCCGGTTAAGTTAGAACAGGCTGAGGCAAGTGTATTGAATGGTCCCCAGCAGATGAAGTCAATATCTTCATTCTGAGAGTTGGTCAAGGCAATATCAATATTACCTGACTGATCGATTTGCAAAAAGTACCAGGCAGGGTTTGGTTGGTCCAATAAGCAACCATAATCCGGCCCAACCTCCGAAACGGTATTTGTTGAGGCAGGAAATGCAATGTTGTTTTCAGTACAAAATCCTTCAGCAGTTGCACAGGAAGCTCCCTGACCGAAAGTCAGTTGTGTAAAGCAGGTTAGTAAAGCGATTAAAAAGAGTATATGAGTAGTTTTCATTGTAGTAGTTTTGGATTATTTGGTTGCACCGCGGGCAATCAATGCCTCTCTTCGTGCAACTGCTCTCTCACGATGCCTTGCCATCTGGTCAAACCAGCCATTAGCCAATGCTTTTTCGCGCATGGTTTGATCACTATTTACATACTCCACTTTATTATCGATGGCTTTAATCCAGGCATCCAAATGTTCTAATGTTTCTCCTTCGAGGGAATCTGCTGCCGGAGCAACCAATGGCTTCGCACCCGTAGCTTCTGACTTGAGAGGCTTCAGTTCTCTAGCGGGCTTATTTTCTGTCTGTTGCGCAAAAGCAGTAGTAGAGATTCCCGCAATTGCCATGACTAAGAAGTAGTTTTTCATTAGTAGTTTCATAAGAGTTAGCTTCTAAACGAGCAATGTTAAAATTGGTTGCCTAAAATATGTAAATTTTAACAAGAACAGAAGCAATTCTCGATGAGAGGCGCAAAATACTCATTGAACGGAAAAAGAATCAGCCGGTTTCTGTATTAAAAACCAACAAGAATGTTAGTTTTCTTCCAGCCAGTTTTGTGGCGCAGCGAGGAACGCCAATGTTTCAGCTTCTCGCGAACCGGTTTCTGGCTCGAAGCAATATTCCCAATTCGCAACAGCCGGTAAACTCATCAGGATTGATTCCGTTCGTCCACCGCTTAATAATCCGAATTTTGTACCGCGGTCGTTTACCAGGTTAAATTCCACGTATCTTCCACGGCGAAGGTTGCGCCATTGGATTTCCCGCTCACTGGCAGGCTTATCTTTCCCAAGGGCCACCTGTTCATTATAGATAGAAGGGAAATTTCTGCCCAGCTCCAGGCAAAACGCCAGCAGCTGCTCTTTGGAAAGTGTCGGATGATTGTTCAAATGATCGAAGAACACACCTCCGACCCCGCGGCTTTCGTTGCGATGCGGAATATGAAAATATTCATCGGCCCAGGTTTTGAATTTGGTGTAGAATGCAGGATCGTATTTATCGCAGATAGCTTTAAGCCGCTGATGAAATAATTTGGCCTGTGCCGGAATAATGTAATGTGGTGTAAGATCGATGCCGCCACCAAACCAGTAAACACCTGTATTCAATTCAAAATAACGCACATTCATGTGAATGATCGGAACATGTGGATTGTGCGGATGCAGAACGATCGAAACTCCCGTTGCAAAAAAAGTATCGCCCTCGAGCTGTAGCTGCTTGCGCATGATTTCACTTACAGGACCATGCACAGCTGAAAAGGCAACGCCTCCTTTTTCGAGTATGTTCCCGTTTTTGATGGTGCGGGTAAATCCGCCTCCGCCCTCGGCCCTGTCCCATGCGTCTTCCGAAAAAACCGCGCCACCATCTACCTGCTCCAGGCCGGAACAGATCAGAAGCTGCAAATCACGCATTTGACGGGAAATCGTTTCTTTATTCATGCAGTGTTCCAACTCGCTCCAACTCAAACTCCACGTGCTTCAGGATATAAGCCTGGTTGTTCTCAAACCCATTGCCTTCACCGACCTGTTGCAAATCAAAATTATTGATGACACCCGGAGCATTCGGCTTATCCATTAACAAGGTTGTGGTAAAATGGTACATCACATCAAAACCGTGTGCGCTGTATTTCGACATATCGCACTTGAACTTTCTACGGAACTGGCGCAGTAATTTCTTGGTTTCGGGAAGGTTGTAGTTCAAATCGTTGGCAGATGCCCAGTGAAGGTTGAATTTGTTTTTCGTGACACCCCGGATATCCTCAAAGTTGCCCCAGTCTTTTGTTCCGAAAACAGAAATGGTACCGCTACCGGCTTTTGAGCCTGACTTTTGCAAAGCGCCCATAAATTTCATGGCTGCTCCCTTATCGCGTGTCGGAACCACGAATACCGTGTTGCCGTTTTTACGGATATAGGCCGCAAGATCGTCCGTTTTGATTTCGATCAGCTTGATATTTCCTTTTGCTTTGGATAGCTCGATGAAACGCTCACGGTAAGCATCGTATAGTTCTTTGTCTTTCGCTACGCCAGAATTCACCAGCACAATTTGGTCTTTTGCGTGATTTTCGACTGTATAGCGCGCCAAAATGCGTTGAAGTGTAATATCCGTAGGAACGGCAGCATATACATACGGATTGTTCTGAAGAATGGTGCTGTTACTTGCCGAAGGGCACACCATGCGGATACCATTCGTTTTGCACCATGCTGCTACCTGGTCGGCTCCCTGCGGAATCAACGGCCCGAACACCAGGTCCATTTGTTTCATCTCCGGCTTCTTCAACAGATTCATAATCGCAGCACTGTCGTTTTTGGCATCGTAAACATACAGCTTCGCCTTAAAGCCCATTTTTTCCAGTGAATCAATCGCCAGTTCGACACCCATGTAAAATTCGGTAGCCACATCTTTAAATCCGGCCTCACCGCCTTCGAGGTAGAAAGGGAGCATCAATGCAATATTGTATTCTTCTTTCTTTTTGAACAACAATTCCTTGTCCACTTCCTTCACCGGATTCGTTTCTACTGGCGTCACCTGACGAATTTCCACCTGCTTGACCTTTTCTTTTTTCAATGGAATATTCAGCACCTGTCCGGGCTTGATATTCGTATTTTTCAGCTTGTTGAATTTCTGCAGTTCTTCCACCGGCACCATAAAGCGCTTTGAAATCGAATACAAGGTTTCATGATCCAGAACGGTATGCGCGATTACGGTGTCCGAAAAATCGACTGTCGTTTCTACTTCCTTCACCGGCTGCGTTTCGACCGGCTTTACCTGTTCGGTAACCGATTTCAGCGGAATGCGCAATACCTGCCCCAGCTTCAGGCCGGACTCAATACCCGGGTTCAGTTTCGTGATTTCTTCAACGCTGGCTCCTTCTTTTTTCGCCAGGCCGAAAAGTGTTTCACCTTTCACAACCGTATGCTCCTTGATCAGCGTACCATCGGGATATTTTGCTTCAGCGGCACCTGCAGGAATGAGCAGCTTCTGACCTTCGACAATGCCCTTTTCCACACCGGGATTGGCTGCAATGATATCTTTTGCGGGAACTTTATACGTTTCCTGGATACGCCATAAGGTGTTGCCATTCTGCACAAAATGCACAATGTACTTCTTGCCCTTCTGGTATTCATAGACTACATCTTCCGTTTGGGCATTTGCCCAGCTTCCGAAAACAATCGCCGCTAGTAAAATCAGGTACTTCATCGGGTTATTTTTAGGCTTGTTTTACAATTCGTATGCCATCCTATTCCCACTCAATGGTTGCGGGCGGTTTGGAACTAATATCGTATGTCACGCGGTTAATTCCTTTCACGTGATTGATGATTTTATTGGAAATAAGAGCCAGGAATTCATAAGGCAAATGACACCAGTCGGCAGTCATACCATCGGTAGAAGTCACTGCTCGCAATGCAACTGCATTTTCGTAAGTACGCTCATCCCCCATCACGCCAACCGATTGGATCGGAAGGAAAATAGCACCGGCCTGCCAAACGTCGTTGTACAAACCATGTTCCTTTAAACCGTTGATAAAGATCGCGTCTACTTCCTGCAAAATGCGCACTTTTTCAGCCGTCACTTCGCCCAGGATGCGAATTCCGAGTCCCGGCCCCGGGAAAGGATGACGGTTCAGGATATTTTCCGGCAATTCCAGCGAACGGCCAACCCGTCTTACTTCGTCTTTAAACAGCAAACGCAATGGTTCCACCACCTGCAGCTTCATATAGTCCGGCAATCCACCTACGTTGTGGTGTGATTTAATGGTTTGAGAAGGTCCGCCGTTTACCGACACAGATTCGATCACATCCGGGTAAATCGTTCCCTGTCCCAGCCATTTGGCATCGGTTACCAGTTTCGATTCAGCATCAAATACGTCGATGAATACTTTCCCAATAGCCTTTCGTTTCAATTCCGGATCAGTTACGCCGCTTAGCGCTGCATAAAACTGTTGAGAAGCATCTACTCCTTTCACATTCAATCCCAAACCTTTATAGGATTCCAGTACGGATGAGAATTCATCTTTCCGGAGCAAACCATTGTCTACGAAAATGCAACGCAAACGGTCACCGATAGCGCGGTGTAATAACATCGCTGCAACGGAAGAATCTACCCCACCCGACAGACCGAGGATCACTTTATCGTCACCCAGTTGTTTTTTGAGCTGATCAACGGTTGTTTCTACAAAAGAATCCGGTGTCCAGTTCTGCGTGCAACCGCAAATATCCACGATAAAATTGCGTAACAAGACCGCTCCTTCCAGTGTATGGTATACTTCCGGGTGAAACTGGATTCCAAAAGTCGTTTCGCCTTCAACCATATAACCTGCTACTTCCACATCGGAGGTACTGGCAATGATTTTATAATTTTCAGGAATTTTTTTAATGGTATCGCCATGGCTCATCCAGACCTGCGAACCATCCGTCATGTTCTTCATCAGTTTATTCGACTGATCTACAAAAGACAGATTGGCGCGACCATATTCCCGAATGGTAGAAGGCAACACCTCTCCACCGAATCGCTGCGCCATGTACTGTGCACCGAAACAAACGCCCAACAATGGAATGTGTCCTTTAATCGCCGATAAATCGGGCTTCGGAGCTTCCGGGTCGCGGGTTGAGAACGGGCTGCCTGACAGCACAACACCTTTGATATGAGCACCGAGTTCAGGTAGTTTGTTCCAGGGATGAATTTCACAGTAAACGTTCATTTCACGAACGCGACGGGCAATTAACTGGGTGTATTGCGAACCAAAATCGAGAATTAAGATCATTTCTTGCATGACCGCAAAGATAATAGCTTGCACGGAAACTTGCGGCATCAATCCCGAATAGTTTTCAGTTGTTTACTGACAACGCAACCCATCGAAAAGTGTCAATTTGGCAGATTCGGTTGCTTTGGAATAATTTATGACGGGCGGAACACACAAAATAACCGGAAAGCGCGGGAATTTCATTATTTTTGGGCTTCGCATTTTTAAGTACATCATGTTAGGAGGACTATTAAAAAAATTGTTAGGTGATAAATCCGCCACCGATCGTAAACAATATCAACCAGTTATCGACCAGGTAGCTGTATTCTATAATAACTTACGCAACGTTAGCGACGACGAACTGAGAAACCGCACCACGGTTTTTCGTCAGCAGGTAAAAGACGCAACAGCTGAACTGGAAGCCCGTGTTGCAGACCTGAAACAACAAGCCAACAATCCCGAACTTTCGATCCACGACAAAGAAGACCTCTACGAAGAGATCGACCGTTTGGAAAAAGATATCAACCAGGAAATTGAAAAAGTACTGGAAACCATTCTTCCCGAAGCATTTGCAGTGGTGAAGGAAACTTCGCGCCGCTGGGCAGAGAACGGACAACTGACGGTAACCGCTACCGATATGGACCGTGACCTTGCTGTGAAAAAAGACGGGATTACCATTGATGGTGACAAAGCTATCTGGCATAATAAGTGGACTGCTGCCGGCGCCGATGTGGAATGGGTAATGGTACACTATGATGTACAGTTGATGGGTGGAGCCGTATTGCACCGAGGAAATATCGCCGAAATGCAAACGGGTGAAGGTAAAACATTGGTGGCAACGCTTCCGGTTTACCTCAACGCACTTTCCGGAAAAGGCGTTCACCTCGTAACGGTAAACGACTACCTGGCAAAACGTGACTCCGAGTGGATGGGGCCGCTTTACCAGTTTCACGGACTTCGAGTGGATTGCATCGACAAACACCAGCCAAACTCACCTGCCCGCAGAAGAGCATACGAAGCTGACATTACCTTCGGGACAAACAACGAATTCGGTTTCGACTACCTGCGTGACAACATGGCAAGCGCCGTGGAAGACCTGGTACAGCGCAAACACCATTTCGCAATTGTCGATGAGGTCGATTCGGTTTTGATCGACGATGCCCGAACACCATTGATTATTTCAGGGCCTACACCGAAAGGTGATCAGCATGAATTCTACGAGTTGAAACCACGCGTTGAAGTGGTGGTTGAAGCGCAGCGTAAATATGTCAACCAGGCGTTGGCCGATGCGAAACGTTTGCTGGCCGTGATCAACAACCCGACTGACGGAGCGGTTGACATGAAATCCATGGTGGAAGAAGGTTCTATTGCCCTGCTTCGTGCGCACCGCGGTTTGCCGAAGAACAAAGCATTGATCAAGTTCCTTTCCGAGCCGGGAATCAAAGCATTACTTCAAAAAACAGAAAACCAGTACATGGCGGAGCAAGGTAAACACATGAAGAAAATTGATGTGGAGCTTTACTTTGTGATCGATGAGAAAAACAATACGGTCGAACTGACCGAAAAAGGAATTGACCTGATCTCCGGTAACGATGATCGCCGCTTCTTTGTAATGCCGGATATCAGTACGGAAATTACCCAATTACAGAAACAAGGCCTTGCGCCGGAAGCATTTGCTGCGCACAAAGACGCTTTGATCCGCGATTACAGTGTGAAATCGGAACGTATCCACTCAGTAACACAGCTGTTGAAAGCATACACACTTTTTGAAAAAGAAGTGGAATATGTGATCATGGACGGCAAGATCAAGATCGTTGATGAGTCTACCGGACGTATCATGGAAGGCCGCCGTTACTCCGACGGTTTGCACCAGGCAATAGAAGCCAAGGAAAATGTCACTGTAGAAGCAGCGACGCAAACCTACGCGACAATTACATTGCAAAACTACTTCCGCATGTACCACAAACTGGCCGGTATGACCGGAACAGCGGAAACGGAAGCAAAAGAATTCTGGGATATTTACAAACTGGATGTGGTTGTCATTCCTACCAACCGTCCGATTTCACGTAAAGATGCGCACGACCTGGTATTCAAAACAGCCCGCGAGAAATACGCAGCCGTGATCGAGGAAACTGAGCGTTTGGTAGGACAAGGCCGTGCAGTACTCGTAGGTACAACTACGGTTGAGATCTCTGAATTACTGAGCCGCATGCTCAAAATGAAGAACATCCCTCACCAGGTATTGAACGCCAAGTACCACCAGCGTGAAGCAGAGATTGTTGCCGATGCCGGTAAACCGGGAGCCGTTACGATCGCTACCAACATGGCTGGTCGTGGTACGGATATCAAGCTTGCACCAAGTGTAAAAGAAGCCGGAGGTTTGGCCATCGTTGGTACTGAGCGCCACGATTCAAGACGTGTGGACCGACAGTTGCGTGGTCGTTCGGGTCGACAGGGAGATCCGGGATCTTCTCAATTCTTTGTTTCATTGGAAGATGACCTCATGCGTAAATTCGGTTCGGAGCGTATTGCGAAGCTGATGGACCGCCTCGGTTTGAAAGAAGGTGAAGTGATCCAGCACAGCATGGTATCGAAATCAATCGAACGTGCGCAGAAAAAAGTGGAAGAAAACAACTTCGGAATCCGTAAGCGACTCCTGGAATACGATGACGTGATGAATGCCCAGCGTAAGGCTATTTATAAAAAACGCCACAATGCCTTATTCGGGGATCGTCTCGACCTGGATGTATCGAACATGTTCTACGATGTAATCGAATCGCTGGTAGCCAACCACAAGGAAGGAAGCTATGCCGAATTCGACCTCGAAATGATGCGTGTTCTTGGAATGCAATCCCCGGTATCGGAAGAAGATTTCAAAAAACTGCCGGTTAACGATTTGGTGTATGAACTTTACAATGGTGTTCAGGACCATTACAACCGCAAAAATGAAATGATCGGAGCACGCGCTTATCCGCAGATCAAGCACGTTTACGAAACAATGTCTGACAAATACAGCAATATTCTATTGCCGTTGAGTGACGGACGCAAGCATACGCAAATTGTGGTCAGCCTTGAAGAAGCATACAACTCAGGAGGAAAATCCATCAGCAAACAACTCGAGCGCAATATTGTACTCGGAATGATTGACAACGAGTGGAAAGAACACCTGCGTGAAATGGACGACTTGCGTACTTCTGTTCAGCAGGCAGTTTACGAACAGAAAGATCCTCTGTTGATTTACAAGCTCGAGTCATTTGAACTGTTCAAGAGCATGATGGCCCGTTTGAGCGGTGAAACAATCGAATACCTGGTCAAAGCCGATTTGATGCACGAACAGGAAGTGAAAAGCACGAACCGCGAGGTGGCTGAAAACCACTATGAAAAAGCGCAGATTTCATCTTCCGACACCACTTCAAGCACTCCGCCGCCACGTTTCCAGGGAAGCGAGGGCTACGATGAAGCGATTCGCAATTCCGCCCCGGTTCGTGAAAAACAACAACCGGTAGTGGTAGAGCCAAAAATCGGGCGAAATGATCCTTGTCCTTGCGGCAGCGGAAAAAAATACAAACAGTGTCACGGTAAATAGACCTTAAAATTTTCATTCAAATACGAGCGGGTTATCGGAAACGGTGACCCGCTTTTTTCATTCACCAAATCATCGAAGCCTCACAAATCAACTGTAAATCACCTGATTATGAATTTTTTCACCATTTTTTAACACATAACGCATTTAATGTGATATTCATTCGCACTAAATAATTAATCGATCAAAACAGTCGCTTACTCATTTTTGTTCCGTCGATTGAAAAAAGATTCGTCAATTAGTTAAAAGCAACAGAATATGAAATGCATCTACTTACTACTCTTCGGTGCGCTTAACGCTTCGGCAGTGTTTGCACAAACGGAGCAACAGTCCATCCAGCAATGGCAAAGCGCACACCCGACGACCCTCTTTATTTCAGCTGAACGTTACAATTCACTTTCAACGCAAGAGCAGCAATTATTGGGTTCTGACCTGATCATTTACCAGGACAAAATTTCGATGGCGCTTATCGAACAGCATGAAGCGCACACCAAAAGTACCAATGACCAGTCCTACAAACCAGGGAAAACGGAAGACCAGGCAATTATCAAAAACTGGTCGGCAAACAATCCCGGGGTTAAAATTGTTCCAAGATCAATGTTTGATACGATCGAACCGGAGCGTCAGCAATTTTACCTGGAGGATCCGAATTGTTTGATCCTTGAAGGGGAATGGCTTACGGTAAAAGATATTGAGTTGTTTGAACAGCAACACTAGATCAACCTACGACTGATTTATTTTAAAAATCTATTGCTATGAAAATTACTCTACTCATTACAATATTGCTATTCCTGTCCATGTACCAGGTTTCGGCTCAATCAAATACCCCTTGCGCCGCGGGTAGCATAATTGCACCGGCCTTGCCGGTTAATGCTTCTTGTACCTATACAGCCGGGACCACAGTAGGTGCCGCACAAAACACCAACGCTGCCAATGGCGGAACGCCAACTTGTGGCTCCATGGGTGAAGACGTTTGGTATTCGTTTACTGCTCCTGCAAGTGGGGCTATCCAAATCAATACTACTGCTGGAAGTATTACCGACGCCGTAATGTCGATTTACTCCGGAACTTGCGGTTCGTTCACTCAAATTACCTGCGACGATGATTCCGGTCCCGGTTTCATGCCTCAGATTGCGGCCGGAGGGTTAACCCCGGGAGTCACTTACCTGATTCGTATCTGGCAATACGGTGGCGGAACGGGAACCTTTAACATTTGCATAACAGCGGCGGCGGCTCCTGCCGGAAATACAACCTGTGCGGTACCTAGTCCGATTTGCTCCGGTTCTCCGATCAATTTCATTGCTAACGCGGGAGGATCAAGCGCATCTGTGATTAATCCCGGAAACAACTATACTTGTCTGTTTACCTCTCCGAATCCAAGCTGGTACTACCTGGAAATTGCCACTTCAGGAAACCTGGTGATTGATATTACAGCTGGCGCTGATGTGGACTACTCTATTTGGGGACCATTCCCGAGTCTGGCAAATGCTATTGCTAATTGCAATACGTATGCTTTACCGCAAGATTGTAGTTATTCCCCTTCGCCAATTGAACAGGCTATTGTAAATGGTGTGGTGGCCGGACAAGTGTATGTCTTGCTGGTGACGAACTTTGCCAATGTAGTCCAAACCATTAATATCAATCAGGCGGCAGCAAATACGGCAACAACCAACTGTGCGATCGTTCCTTTACCTGTTGGCTATACCTACTGGAATGCAACCTATAACGATGGACAAGTTGACCTGATTTGGGGAACGGAATTTGAAGAAAACAACCGTGATTTTGTGGTACAACGCTCAGCAGATGGTTTGGTGTGGGAAACAATCGGTGCCGTTGCCGGAAACAATACCACCAACGATGAGCAAAACTATCAATATACAGACGAAGACCCGTATACCGGGATCAGCTACTACCGTTTGATGCAGGTAGATGCCGATGGTGGGATCGAATACAACACGGTCTTATCTGTTAACTCAAGTGATATCGAGCCGTTTACGGTATACCCGAATCCTGCTTCCGGAAGCTTCAGCATTTTCACGAAAAGTAAAAACACGGAACGTGTTGTGCTGACAGATATGGTGGGTAAATCATTTGACGTGGCTTATACCTCTGCGCCCGGCGGATTGGAAATTGATTGCAATAACTACGCTGCAGGTGTATACACCCTTACCGTAATTAACAATGGCGTAGCACAATCACAACGATTAGTTATCAAAAAATAGCAGTTACTCATAAACAGGAGCGGTGGTCACAATGACCGCCGTTTTTTTTGCCCGGAACTTTCAGGCAAAAAAAGTAATTTTACAGGATGCGTACCATTTCATCTGTTTCTGTAGTTGGCGCCGGTAATGTAGCCGTTCACCTGGCAACAGGACTGATGAATGCAGGTATTCGCATTGATTCGTGCTGGAACAGGAGACCGGAGAAAACAGCCGAAATGGTAGCGCTACTTGGATGTCGTGCCGCTCTAAAAACGGAAGAACTGGCTGGCTGCGACCTCATCCTTTGTGCGGTTTCAGACGATGCACTTTCCGAATTGATCCCACAGCTTTCATCGGTTGCTCCGGTAGTTGCTACGTCGGGAACTGTTGATGTTTCAGGATTTTCAACCGGCTTTCCCGTTGGTGTTTTTTATCCGCTGCAAACCTTTTCCCGCAATCGAACGGTTGACCTTGCTGGTGTCCCAATCTTTGTTGAAAGCAGCGCACCGCTACTCACCCACGCACTCCTGGAACTCGGCAGAAGAATCAGCAGCACGGTGAACGAACTGCCCTGGGAAAAACGCGTTCAACTGCATTTAGCCGCCGTTTTCGTCAACAATTTCACCAATCACCTCATCGATCTTGCGCAGCAGCAATTGACGGAAGCTGACTTGTCGTTTGACTGGCTGAGGCCGCTTTTGCTGGAGACAGTACAGAAACTCAACGACCAAACCGCATATGATGCCCAAACCGGCCCTGCACGAAGAGCGGACTTCAAAACAATGGAACGTCATATCGCAATGTTATCGCCTGAACAGGCTGCTATTTATCAACTCCTTTCATCCAGTATTCAACAACGATACAACCATCATGATTAGTTATAAAGAACGACTCTCCCCGATCACCACATTCGTATTTGACGTAGACGGCGTGCTCACTACCGGTGAGGTCATGCTGATGAACGGCGGCGTGATCCGAACGCTCAATTCCAAAGACGGCTATGCAATCCAGTATGCTGTAAAGAAAGGATACCGCATCTTAGTGATTACCGGCGGAAATTCGCAGGATGTAAAAGACCGTTTGGAAGGATTGGGAGCTCAGAAAGTGGTACTTCGTTCAGCGGATAAGCTCATCGTTTATGAACAACTCAAGCAGGAGTTCGGATTTACGAATGAACAGGTGCTGTATATGGGTGACGATATTCCCGACATCCCGGTAATGAAACTCGTGGGTGTTAGTACCTGTCCGCAGGATGCGGCAGTTGAAGTAAAAGCGATCTGCCATTATCAATCGCCTTTAAACGGTGGAAGGGCTTGCGTACGCGATGTCATCGAACAAGTGATGCGACTCCATGGGAAATGGATGAACGCGGATGCTTATCATTGGTAGTTTGTTAGTTTACGGTTTCTTGTAAGAACCAAACTGTCAACTGTCAAGCTAAAAAACTACTTAACTAATTTAACTACCGCCGTTTCGCCCGAATCATGACTTATCCTCAGGAAATAAACTCCTGCGGCCTGCTGAGAGAAATCAAGCTGCTGCGCCGACCACGAATGACCTGACAGAAGCTGTTTTCCTGAAGCATCCAGCAACGCATAATCAAAAGCCGTTTCTTCAATCGAAATAGTGAGCTGATCGGTTACCGGGTTCGGATAAACCTGTAATGCTTTCAACGCCACAAGGTCTTCAAGGAATACAATATTGATAATCGGCGGATTGGAAGAAGATGCCGGAAATGCATAATCATTACCCAGTTTCACGACAAACACGCTGTTCCCCCCCGGACCGTAAGTCGTATGAAAACCTACCAGCACCGCATAACCATCCGACGTAGGCCTGATATCATTGATCTGGTCCTGTCCTACTCCATTGTATCCAACCCCATAATTATCCCAGAACAGACCGGAATTAAAGCGCGACACATAGGCATCTTCGCCATCTTCAAAGGTTGGAATATTCGGGTTAATGGCCTGCTCAGCCATAAAAAACTTATCGACGCCAGCCGTGTAAGGTGTAAATGCCATATTCCGGATATTGGCTTCCGAATAGTATTCTTCGGCGTAAGAAAGCGTTCCATCCGACTGAATGTGGGCAAAAAAGCCATCCTGGTCGGTTTTTCCCGTTTTGATCCGTTCGCCGATTACTTTGATATTCGGGCCGACCGTACAAATATCGTTGAGCCAGTAATCACCCTGGCTGCCGTAGGTTTCTTCCCAGATAATGCTTCCGTCAATGTGCATTTTAGCCACGTAACCTTTGTTCTGGGCCGAATCAGCAACATAATACGTTCCTGCTATCAAGACAGTTGTGTCTGAAATACTGACAATTGCCTTTCCAAAATCATCGTGGTCTGTTCCCCATTGCTGTTTCCAGATCAAACCGCCGAGCTTGTCATAACGCGCTGCAAACAGGTCGATATTCCCGTTTTCCGTAGAATCGGTTTCACCGATGATCATAACTGACGTATCTGCCATCAGAATAGCGTCGTGAACGCGTTCCCAGGCACCCTGATCGGTTCTTACTTCCCACTGCTGGTCTCCCGTTTCGTTGGTAAACAGCAGGTAAGCATCAAAATTCGCCGAAGGTCCGCTCGACGATGTTCCTGCCAGGTAATACCCGAAACCTGGAACAGGCATGACACGTTTTCCTTCCTCGAATTCAATACCGCCGTAAGCCTTCGACCACTTAAAAGCGCCAGTGCTGTCCAAACGCATTAAAAACACCTGCGACGGTGCATCTTCGAAACTGGAAGAAGAACCTGTCACCAAAAAGCCCGAATCAGGCAACTGTGCAATTCCTTCGCCTTTGTCGTAACCGTTCCCGGAGTAGACTTTATAGAAAGCTGTCTGTCCAACCGAAACGGCCGATAGAAACACCCCGACAGCCAACGTCGCGAACTGTTTTACGAATTGATTTTCCATACCAGCCGTGTTACAAGTGATTGACCATATCCTTTTTTGGAAACGTCGCCGAATACATCTTCAGTTCCCAGCATCCAGTTAACCTGTTTCAAATTCAGCGTCAGGAACAAGCCGCCTCTGAAATTACCGAAACCGCCGTAAGTAACCGATCCGGCTACATGAAACAACGTCGTCGGTTTCCAGTAAGCACCGGCAAATAATTGCGGAATCGAGCTAAAGGTCGGGTACATGCGAATTCCGAAGAATGACTGGACCTTTTTGGTCGAATTGACATCCACCAGCTTTGCCACCTGCAGGTAACCCGGCAACGGCACAAATCGTTTCACATCGCGTCGTTCAACGCCTAACGAATCAAGGATTGAAAAATCATCGCCAAACGGATTGGAATCACTGGTCAATGTTTCAAAATCAAAACCGCTGTATGAATAATTCGAGTCGACCGCGATTCGCTGCATCCCTCCATAGATATAAGCCGCACCCATGTTTTGCGCCAATACCTGGAAAGTCGTCGAGCCTTTCCCCCATGGAACCAGGATACGGTAATCGACATCTACCGAAAGTCCAAGTCCTTTGTTGAAATTCGCCCCTTTCGTTGCCAGCATACTGCCCTGGATATCCAGGTTGATCTGGGAGCCATCTTCGTTTTGAACCAGTTCACCTTTACGGATCGTTCCGTCGACGTAATTCTCCACATTGACCACGTTCAGCGTAACCGAAGATTTGTTTTTCTTGTTCACGATCCCAAAACCAACCTTTTGGAATTGGGCGAAATCAAGCCGTGTATTGCTGAAATCGGCCATACCATTCAGGTACGATTCATTTCCGTAAAACAGCAATCCGAATGCATCCTGCCCGTAAATCAGGTTCCCTATTGCGAAATAACCGCCTTTAACCATCCAGGCAACTGAATCGCGCTTCATAAAGCCTCCGGCACCATTGATATAGCGCATTTCGGCATTGGCATTGATCCCGAACCGGTTGACAGCACTGTGCTTTTCAAAGGAACGGCCTTTCATGTCTTCATCGATGAAACCGCCGAACAACAACGTGCCGGAAAATTCGCGCCGGATGGCTGAACCCTGCAAGTCAAAAATCCCGTCGGTTTCGATAATTGCATGATGAATGGCCGAATCGCTGTAAGACGGGTATATCATTTGGGCTGAACTTATCGCGCTGCTGAAGCAGCTGGCGAGTATTAACACTTTACCTCGCTTCATCATACTCTCGCTTCCACTTTAAGTTTAGCTCCCACTTTCACACCAAAGAACGCATCAGCCGGAATTTGCATTTGCTCACTGATGTTGGTCGCCGGGTTTGGCGTGTTCATGGTCACTTTGATCGACAACTTTTTCACCAGTGAAAGGTCTTCCAGTACACTTTCCGAGATCGGGAATTCAACGTATGATTGTTTTTGAAGGATCCCGTTGACAACCGAACCAAACACACTCGAAGCGAATGTCGAAGTTCCGTTGATCGTGGTGATTGTATTGCCTGAAGCATCCAGCAGGCACAACGTCACTGCTCCCGACAACGGGAATGCGTTGGTTGCTTTTACCCAAATATTCCCGGAGGTAACATGGGTTTTGGTGAAATCCTGGTTGAATGAAAAGTCGAACGTATCCAATAACACCACATCCGAAAGTCCTATTGCCAAAGGCATATTGGCATTCAGATTCACCTTGAGTGAGCTTTGCGGAAAAATTTCATCCCATCCGCCGGAAACATTCCCCCAGGGGTTCAACTGCAATTCGAAACCGATATCGTTTTGGGCACCATGGTTCTCGAGGTATTGCTCCAAATTGCTGTTGGAGGCATCGAAAAGCAAGGTCGTTGTTGATGGTTGCAATGAATTTTCAGTTCCGGCAGCACTATTGATCGTGATCCAGGAATCCAGCGTCGGATGTGACATGCTCACAGTCGTCTGCTGGTTGTTTGTATTCTTCAATTCGGTCAATTTGGCTTTCGCACTCATCTTCAGTCCGTTTACCAGCTCCAGCTCCACGCTCGACGCCGGCAGATCGATAATTCCGCTGGAGATATTCTCCAATGCGTCAATATTCTCTGAAATAGTATCGGTAAACAATTGCGAGCCAAAATAACCCCGTGCATAATCGATTTCAAGGTCATTCATTTCGAAGACAAACCGCAGCGTATCCTGGTTGGAAACATACACTGCCTGCCCTGCAGGATCTGATTTCACGATCATTTTTGACTGAATCCGGTTAAAAGATCCCTGGCTGGCACCACGTAAATCAAGCTCATAGCCCGTAAGATCTACAAAACCGTTTACCACACTCAAGTCGTTATCCGTTCCGGGAGGCACTGTAAAATTCTGCGAAAGCGTTACCCCGTTTTTCGTAACTCCCGGAAGCTGAACGGTAAAGAGGCAGGTTGTTTCAACCGGACTTTTCACCTGGATGGAGACGCCACCTGATTTTACCCGGATTTTTTTGAGCTGAATATCGCCCATATCAATCACGTGTTCTTCCACATTGTTAACGAAGGACGTTCCCGGCGCCACGTTGAGTCCGGCGATTGGAATGGCATAATCGTTCTTGATCGTCGTATCCGGAATATCTACGATGTCCGACAATTTGAGTTCATAAATTGTCCGGTTGATCGCCAACTCGTAATAGCCGCCATTGACCGTAATAAAGGAATCTTCGACCAGTTTATCGAGGTTGAGCGTGTCATCGAGCAGCGGAACCTGCCAGTCTGATTCCCAAACGGCCTGTTCCCGCTTACACGCCACCGTAAGCAGGGCCACCAGCGGCAAAATAAGAAAGAGTTGTTTCATAGTATTCAGATGACGTTAAATCATTCAATAGGTTGGAATTTAAGTGCGTTCAATTATTGCAGCATATCCCTGTCCCACACCGATACACATGGTTACCAGTGCATATTTTCCATTCGTTCGTTTCAATTCATTAGCCGCTGCAAGTAAGATACGGGAACCCGACATTCCAAGCGGGTGTCCCAGAGCAATCGCTCCACCATTCGGGTTGATGCGCGGATCGTTATCCGCCAATCCTAAATTTCTCGTACATGCAAGCACCTGTGCCGCAAAGGCTTCGTTCAGCTCAATGACATCCATATCCTTTAACGTAAGGCCGGCACGTTTTAGTGCTTTGTTGGATGCTTCCACAGGCCCAATTCCCATGATACGTGGTTCCACACCGGCAACCGCAGCACTTACGATTCGTGCGATCGGCTGTAAATTATGATCCTTCAACCCGTTATCCGAAGCAAGCAATAACGCAGCAGCACCGTCATTCAGACCGGAAGCATTTCCAGCTGTTACCGTACCGTCTTTTTTGAAAGCAGTGCGCAGTCCTGCCAATGCTTCCATCGTTGTTTGCGGGCGCATGAATTCGTCTTTATCGAATGCGAGCGGATCTTGTTTCTTGCGGGGGATCATCACCGGAACGATTTCGTTTCCTAAAATACCAGCTTCCTGCGCTTTGGTTGCCTTCTGCTGCGACCAAAGTGCAAAACGGTCCTGGTCTTCGCGGTTGATGGAATACATTTCAGCCAGGTTCTCTGCGGTATTTCCCATACTGTCTGTTCCGTAAAGTTCTTCCATTTTGGGGTTGATGAATCGCCAGCCAAAAGAAGAATCAAACAACTCCTGGTCGCGTCCGAACGGTGTTGCCGATTTGGAAAGCACCCATGGCCCGCGCGTCATGTTTTCCACACCACCGGCAATGTACAGGTCGCCGGCTCCGTCTTTAATGGCGCGTGCAGCATTTACAGCAGCCGCCATTCCCGAAGCGCATAAACGGTTCACGGTTTCGCCCGCAACCGAAACAGGCAACCCGGCCAATAATCCGGCCATTCGCGCCACGTTACGGTTATCCTCACCTGCCTGGTTGGCGCAGCCCAGGATCACATCCTCGATCGCGTTTGCATCCAGCGAAGGAACCTTCTTCAACAACCCTTCAATCGCAATGGCCGCCAGATCATCTGTTCTTACCGGCGCCAATGTTCCTCCAAAATTCCCGATAGCGGTGCGAACTCCCGCCACCAAATATGCTTCTTTACTCATTTTTCAACAGTCCTTATAAAATACGTTGCCGTTACTTGATTTGCTTGCCAGACGCGACAATTCGAGTCAAAACAACGGCGGATAAAAATAGCTATTTCGGTTGATTTACAACTGCTTTTCCACATCGAAACGCGCTTGTTAATAAATTTCCGAATCTGCTGGTACGAATATTGCTAAATTCAGACCGCTAAACCAATAATAGAACTAATAAAACAGTATGAAACGAACGACTATTGGGCTTCTTTTCGGTTTGATTTGTATTTCGCATAACGGAAATGCACAGATCGAACAACTGACGCCACAAGAAACACGGTATCGGGATTCGATTACCAAATTGAATCAGCAAAACGCCGCCGTTGCAGCCAGTCAAGAGGCTTACAATAAAGGAATCGAGTTATTCAACCAGAAAAACTTCACGGGTGCGATTGCAGAGTTTAAAAAATCGGTGGCTTCAGACCCCAATTTTACTGCCGCACACTACAATAAAGGGGTGGCTGAAAATGAAGCTGAGCAGTTCAAAGATGCAGTGGCGACGTTTAGCCTGCTGATACAGAAGGACCCGAATTATTCGAAAGCCTATTTCCAGCGCGGAAGAGCTTACCAGGGCCTGAATGATTATTTGAGCTCGGAGAAGGATTACGAGAAGTCTATCCAGCTGGATGCCAAGAACCCAAAGGCGTATTACAATTACGGAACGCTGAAATTTTTGCAGCAGGACTACAATACGGCCATCAAGTATTTCAGTAAAACAATCGAGCTGGATGCTAACAATGCCTATGCTTACAACGACCGCGGAAGCTGTTACCGCATGCAGGCCAACTACCCCAAAGCACTGGCCGATTACGAAGAAGCGCAGCGCAAAAACCCAAACCTGGCTTTTGTACTCAACAACATCGGTACCACTAAGAAAAAAACAAAAGACTATGTAGGCGCGCTGGCAGCATTTAACCGTGCCATTTCAATCGATGCGAATTACTATATGGCTTACAACAATCGTGGTGCTACCCTGATGGATAAAGGAAGTACAGACGAGGCATTGAAAGATTTCGAAAAGGCTTTGCAACTGAATCCTAAATATGCCCCGGCGGCTTCGAATCTTTCGGCGGCTTATTTCAAGAAAAAGGACTACAAAAAAGCCGAAGAATGGGCGGACAAAGCATTGGCAATCGACCCGAACTATGCGGCAGCTTATGTGAACCGCGGCATGGCGAAAGAAATGCAGCGCGACATCGTTGGTGCCTGTGAAGACTGGCACAAAGCCAATGAACTCGGTTCAGCCGAAGGAAAAACATATTATTCAGGAAATTGCAGCAACTAAAAGCCGAAAGAGACATGAAAAAGATATTACTCGCAGCAATCCTGGCCTTTAGCGCACAAGCTTTTGCTCAAAACGTGGAATTTAAAGCCGCTAACTTCAAGAACGACAAGGAAGGCTTTAAAAAGGCTGAAATGGCCATCGAAAAAGGAGATGAATTTTTCAAACTGGCAAACGATGCTTTGTTTGATGTACAACCGTTCGGGCTCAATTTCAAAAAAGCCCTGGCGCAATACGAGCAGGCGCAGCAATTCAACCCGAACAGCGCTACGCTGAACTTCAAAATCGGGGTTTGCCACGCCAACTCTTCTGACCCTGCGAAAGGAATTCCTTTCTTCAAAACAGCTCAGAAACTCGATCCGGCATGTGACCCGTTCCTGAACTATTACCTGGGGTATTCTTATCAACTGGAAGGAAAATACGACGATGCCACCAAGGCATACCTCGCGTTTGAATCGGAATACAAAAAGGCAGATAACTTCACCAAATTCGTGGTTCAGCACAAAAAAGAATGTCAGACTGCCCGTGCTCTGGAGGCAAAACCGGTACGTGCATGGGTCGATAATATAGAGCCGTTAAATTCGGTACAGGACGAAATTGCTCCTTCTATTTCGGTAGACGGCGCTGAAATGATCCTTTCTTCAAATCGCAAAAACAACCATAGCACCGACGAAGTGGGCGGTTACGATTACGACATCTATTCTTCATCATTAACGGATGGCACCTGGAGCGCTCCGAAACCTCTGGCCGGTACCATCAATGGTTCTACGGATGACGTTAGTAACTGTTTGTCCTACAACGGAACGAAAATGTTGTTGCATCGTGAAAATGCCGGTCAAACGGATATTTACGAATCGAAGCTGGTGGGAAATACGTGGTCAACTCCTGAGCGTACATCACCGATGATCAGCTCCGACCGCGCGAATGACAAATACGCCTCGTATGATCCGGATGGTTTCAAGATCTACTTTACACGCGACAACATCAACGGCTTGAACGGAACGGAAATCATGTTTTCGGCTGTTCAAAACAAAATGAAGCAGGATTTCCAGCTCGCTTCGCAGGTGGTGCAGGTCAACTCGAAATTCAACGAAGGCCCTGTCTACATTCACATTAGCGGTGATATCATGTATATGGCTTCCCAGGGACACGAGACAATGGGCGGTTACGATATTTTCATTTCGGAAAAGAAACAAGGCCAATGGTCGACCCCGGTAAACATGGGTTCACCGATCAATACACCGTACGATGATTTCTTCTTCGCAGCTTCTGCCAATGGGAAGTTCGCTTACATTTCATCAAACAGGGGTGGCGGAAAAGGCGGTTTCGACATTTACCGCGTTACGTTCTTCGGAGAGGAGAAAAAACCGGTTGTTGAAACAGAAGATTACCTGCTGGGATCCATTGCGCAACCGGTGAAAGATCACAATATCGAAAGCACGGTTGACGTAAAAAAGAAATCGTTGACGGTATTCAAAGGAACCACCATTGATGCGATTTCGCGCAAGCCGGTGGAAGCACAGATTGAAATCACCGACAACGCTACAGGCCAGGTAATTGAGACATTTACCACCAACAGCGCGACCGGGAAATTCATCATCACGCTGAATTCCGGTAAAAACTACGGTATTGCCGTAAAAGCAACCGGTTACTTGTTCCATTCCGAGAATTTCGATATCCCGATGGGATCGGCAGACAACCTGGTAAACAAGACCATTGAGCTGAAAAACATTGCCATTGGCAGCAAAATCGCCCTGCGTAACATCTTCTTCGATGTTGCAAAAGCGACATTGCGCCCGGAATCAAATGCCGAGTTGGAGCGATTGGTAAAACTGATGAAAGACGTTCCCAACCTGAAAATCGAAATTTCAGGCCATACCGACAATACCGGATCGGCAACAGTGAATGAAACACTTTCGCAGCAGCGCGCCGAAGCCGTAGTGATGTACCTGACCAATAAAGGCATTTCTGCCAGCCGTATGAAGGCTAAAGGTTACGGAGCTTCACGACCGGTTGCCACAAACAATACGGATGACGGACGTCAGCAAAACCGACGCACGGAATTTGAAATCACAGGGAATTAATTTTTTCCATCATTATACAAAAACCATCTGCCCTGTGCGGATGGTTTTTTGTTTATCCGCTAATACCATTATTTTTGAATCATGGACAATAAGCAAACAACCGTTTCAGGCGAACACCTTCTTTATTTTCAGCAATTGCTGGAGGACCGTGTTATTTCGGGTGAAGCGATAACCGAACATTATGCCTCCGATCACACGGAAGATTTTGTGTTTTATCCTGCTGTTGTCGTAAAACCCGAATCGACGGAAGAAGTTTCGGCCATTCTGCGTTATTGTTATAAAAATGACCTCATCGTTACGCCATCCGGAGCACGAACAGGTTTAAGCGGTGGTGCACTGGCCAATCGTGGCGGCGTATTGCTGAGCATGGAACGCATGAACCGGATCCTGGAAATTGATGAACAGAATCACCAGGTAACTACCGAACCGGGCGTAATTACGGAAGTTTTGCAACAGGCAGTCCGTGAAAAAGGGTTATTCTATCCACCGGATCCCGCCAGTAAAGGCTCATGCTTCATCGGAGGAAATATCGCCGAAAACTCGGGCGGTCCGAAAGCCGTGAAATATGGCGTCACGAAAGATTGGGTGCTGAACCTGGAAATCGTGTTGCCCAACGGTGAAGTGATGTGGACAGGTGCCAACGTGATCAAAAATGCCACAGGGTACAATCTGACACAACTGATCATCGGAAGTGAAGGGACGCTTGCGGTGGTTACCAAAATTGTATTGCGGCTCATTCCCCATCCAACGCAAACATTGTTGATGCTGGTGCCTTTCCGTCAAGGTACGCAGGCCTGCGAAGCCGTAAGCAAAATCTTCATGGCGGGAATTATTCCAAGTGGCCTGGAATACATGGACCGCGATGCTATTTTGTATACACTGTTGCATGTGGAAGATGCTCCTGAAATTCTGAAAGACGACCACGACGCCCATTTGCTCATCGAACTGGATGGTTTTAACCTGGATGTGATGATGCAGGATTGTGAGAAAATCATGGTTCTGATGGAACAATTTGATATTGACGAAATCCTGTTTGCCGAAAGCGAGGCGCAGAAAGAAAGCCTCTGGAAATTGCGCCGCAAAGTAGGCGAAGCCGTGAAAAGCCATTCTGTCTACAAAGAGGAAGACACCGTAGTACCGCGTTATGAATTACCCCGGTTGTTGGCTGCCGTGAAGCGCATTGGAAAAGCTTACGGTTTCCAGGCAGTTTGTTATGGTCACGCCGGTGACGGGAACCTGCATGTGAATATTCTCAAAGGCACTTTATCCGATGAAGCGTGGCAAAATGAACTTCCGAAAGCCATTCGCGAATTGTTTACCGAAGTGGTGGCTTTGGGTGGAACGATCTCCGGTGAACATGGAATTGGTCTGGTACAGCGTCCGTTCATGGATATCGCATTTTCGGAAATTCAATTGGACCTGATGCGTTCCATCAAGCAGGTTTTCGACCCGAAAGGATTACTGAATCCCGGGAAGGTATTTCCTGATAAAAAGTCCTGAGATGAATCGCATCGACCGCTTATTCGGCATTCTAACCTTGCTGCAATCGAAGAAATTTGTGACGGCAGAACAACTTTCCGATCGTTTTGAGATCAGTGTCCGCACCGTTTACCGCGATATTAAAGCGTTGGGAGAATCGGGTATTCCGATCAGCTTCGAACCGAATAAAGGATATTTCGTCGTGCAGGGTTATTTCCTCTCGCCCATTGCATTTACCACGGAGGAGGCCAACGCACTGATCCTGACCGAATCGCTTGTAAGTGGTTTTACGGATAAAAGTACGCAAGCACATTTCGGAATGGCATTGACAAAGGTGAAAACCGTTTTAAAAACCGTACAAAAAGAACGCGCCGACCATTTGAGTTCTTCAATCCGGTTACAGGTTCCGCAACGTTTATCGCCTGAATTTGATTTCCTGCCGGTGATCCAGGAAGCAATTACCGCTTCCGTACAACTGGAACTCGGATACCTGGATTTTAAAGACGAATCCACCAACCGTAGGATCGAGCCCATCGGATTGGTGTTTTATGCTTTTAGCTGGCACGTGATCGGCTGGTGTCATTTGCGACAGGCCTACCGGGATTTTAAACTTTCGCGGATCAATAAATTAAGATTAACGGGGAAGGCTTTTGAGAAGACAGATCATATTCCGTTGGGGGAATACCAGTTGCCGGTGAATTATTAATCTCCCGCAGAACCCGCAGAAAGACGCAGACCATTGATTTCCAGTTTCCCGCAGAACTCGCAGATGAACGCAGAGGATTGAATTCCAGTTTCCCGCGGAACCCGCAGAAAGACGCAGATAGTTGATTTCCAGTTTCCCGCTGAATCCGTTGAAAGACGCAGACGGTTGATTTCCCGCAGACCTGCTATGCTATTTAATCTATGTGGACCTGGTTGTTGATTGAGTAGTATTTTCAATTAACGCTATTTTTTTTCCTGCTCCGAAAACACACTGCCATAGGGTTGTCAGTCGCGGCCTCTTTCTTTGTGTCATATTCATTAAAACACATTGAAAGATGACACACATTGAAACTTTTTTGAAAGAACTGGATGAGCAGGCACCCATCACCCGTGAGTTTATGAAACGCGTTCGTATGGCCGATGCAAACTGGCAGCCGCACGAAAAAAGCATGAAACTGATTGCATTGGCAACACACGTAGCCGAATTACCAAGCTGGCACGCGATGGTGGCGAATACGTCGGAACTGGATTTTGCAAGTGCGCCGTATACGCCGGAGAAAATCGAATCGACGGAAGATTTGGTGGCTTACGCTGACCGCTGTTACCAGGAAGGAAGAGCAGCATTGGAAGGCATGACTGAAGCAGCGTTGGAAGATCAATGGACCTTGCGCAGCGGTGAAGTGATCCATTCCGTAAGTACCAAAGCCGAAGTGATCCGTATGGCGATGAACCAGGTAGTGCATCACCGCGCGCAATTGGGCGTTTACTTTCGTTTACTGGGAATTCCGGTTCCAAAGAGTTTCGGTCCCACCGCTGATGAAGCTACGTTTTAAATCTATACACCTCGAAACTTCCTCTTCTTCTGTTTATACGGGAAGAGGAAGATTTTGACTATTCATCGACTATGAAAACTCGATTTTTATTTCAAACAATGCGATTGGCAGCAAAACATATTTACCGCGGATTGATACTTACCATTTCCAATTCATTGGTAATCGAACGAAGCAGGATGTCTGTCCAAAAAGGAACAACTGCTAATTATTCCAATACTGCCCGTCTCCGTTTTTCATTTGATGATAAGCCCGCGAAAGATAAGCCAGCAAAATGCGCATAGCATCGAACGAATCTTCGGTTTCCTGGCTGATCTCTTTTTTCTGTAATCGAAGCAAAAGCTTCATGTACAAGGCATGCAGGCAAATTTCCACGTGATTGCGGTCTTTCAGGTTGGAATGCTCGCGAAACGCTTCAATGTGTTCGGTGGCTGCTTCGTACAGCATTTTGTATTTCTCGTCGTTGACGATGTTGAGCAGCGAGTTGTGCAAATAAGACAATTCTACCACAACTTCCTGCAAGCGCATCAAATGACCGGTTTCGGTAATGCGTTCCGATTGCATTTCACTGATCAGGCCGGCGTACCATTGGCGGTATTGGTCTAAAAAAGAGGCATCGGGCAATTGCGGACGAACAAACTCGTCAACAAGACGGTCCAGGTCGAGGTTATAGGCACGGATCACATCTTCTACCTGGTACATATACAGCAGGTATTCGGCAATGTTTTCGTCTTTCTTTTGATTGGAAATCAACATGGGTTATACTCCCGATTGCTTAAAGTTTTTTCTGCTCGGCATTTACGAAGTCGATGAACGATCGTGTCACGTCCATTTTCGGATTGTAGTACGAAAACTGTCCGCCTTCACCATGCATGATCAGCATGTCGATCTTGTATTTCTCACAATATCTTTTCGAGAATTCGTCCACCTTGTTTTGCAGCACTTTCTGCATTTCCATGGCTTCTTCCTGCAATTTCGTTCCTTCATTTTGCTGGAATGCCTGCAAACTGTTAGACTGGCGCTCGAATTCCATTTTCTTGTTCTGCAATTCGGCAGCGGTGTAAAGCATTTTTTGCTCGCCTTCCACCAAACGGTTGTACATCGCCTCGAGGTTGCGCTGTCTTGACTCAAGGTCCTTTTGAAATTTCTCCTGCTTTTTCTTCAGGATCGAATCCTGTGTTTTGAGGAATGTAAATCCTTCATTCAGGCTATCCGACTCATAGAATGCAATTTTCAATCCTTGCGGATCAACGGTTGGAACCGAAGGCGCTTCAACTTCTTTTTCTTTCTTGGTGTCATCGGAACAAGCGGTAAAAACTGCTGTAAAAGTCAGGCCGATCAGGGCGATATAGATCAATTTCATCTGTAAATTATTTTTGTTTAAAGGCTGATTCCCAATCCGAACGCATGGTCAGAAAGCGATCAAGTGCATTTTTTAATAATTCGTCGGTAACCATGCGTTTCACGTCTTCCAATCCGTTTACATCTGCCTCGGCAATTTTATAGACCTGCTCAAACTGGCCCAATTCAATTTTGACCATGTATTTGGCGTTGTATAAAAACACCTGGATCTTGTACCTCGGATGAGGAATGTCTGCTACAACTCGCACATTTATCGTTTCCAGCAAAAATAACTAATTCTCCGAAAGGATTATCTTCCACTTTTTTCCGAAGCAAAAAAAGTGGAACAAAAATGCTTTTTCGCCATTCCTGGAAGCGAAGTCAAAAAAAATCGCCCCCTCAGACAACGTTTCGTTTTAGAGGGAATATTATGAATGTAGAACACTGATATTGGTTTGGTAAGTTTTCGTACAAGTAGTTTTTGCCTGATCGACGGGATATCATGCTCTCCAATGGTATCCCAACCGATCAGCCTGAGGCCGGCACAAAAAAACCGGCCCTTAAACGAACCGGTTCCTGAATCAATATCCTGTTGAATTAAGCTACAACGTAGTCTGAATCGGAATATTCCTTGAAATCAAAAGGTACACGTACCATAAAAGCATAGTCCTGCCCTACTTCGTACATATCTTCGTCTGATTTGCGGTAGTACCACTCAACCTGAGCTTTCAGGCCGTTATCAACCAGCTCGTTGAGTTTGTACAATAGAAAAAGAATACGCTTGGAAGACGTAATGTTGAAATATTCCAAATCAATTTTTACAAGCGTAAGCGGTGTGGGCTGACGCATATATTCGTCAAACCAATTTAGAATTCCCCCCCAAAATGCTTCAGGATCATCCGGAATAGATCTTCCTCTGATCTCCATAACTCCGGTAATGTGATTTAAACTCACCATCGGAGTGTGTGCAGTCGCTTCAATACGTAACCCGTCCATTCTTCACTTTCTCTAGCGCAAGTTGTGAATTATTTCTGAAACAATTGTTCTTTTTTCTACGAATCCGACACATTTTTCGACCAACCCACTCTTTATCAGGTAAAAGAGGTACTTTTAGAACATAGGTTTTCAAGCATTTGAATGGAATCGGATCAACCCTTCCATCGGATCTTTGAAAATGGCACCTAACGTAATGGCGCGTTCTTTTGCCAGTTGTTCCAGGAGTTCGTGTTGGGAAAACCCGTAGCTGCCAATTACTGATAATGAGCGATTTTTATTCCTGACGGAAGGCAAAGATGTGTTCAACCACTCGTCCAGGTTGCGGTAATGATAATCAGACAAATCGATCCCTTTGAACCGCGCACCCAGCTCGTTCAGCCAAACCTGTGCGTCGGCGCTGGCCAGGCGTGCCAATACTTCAGACGAAGACCCGATGATTTCCAGCAGCTGGTTTCTCACAAGCGGGTTCATTCCCGACGAAGGTGTCAGGTAATCACGAATCACCAGGCGGGCAAAATAAAATCCGCTTCCTTCATCACCAACCAGGCTTCCGAAACCACCTATTCTTCCGGCAATTTGTTCCCCGTCATATTCCAACAGGACGGATCCGGTGCCGAGTATGGCAACCAAACCGCTTGTTTGTCCGCAAGTTGCCCTGCAGGCTGCCAGTGTATCCGGGTAAATCACCGGCGACTCAAATCCGAGTCGTTCCAACCGCTCAACCATCGTTGCCTGAACGGATGGCTGTGAACAACCGGCGCCATAAAAAAACAATGGGCCTTTAACGTCATCGCCCAACGCATGCTTAAGCGATTGCCAGTCTTCTTCAGTCCAGGAGTTAAGGAACTTCGGATGCATACTCCTGGTATATAAACGTTTAACTGTTTCATCTGCTCCGCAAAAAGCCCATGAAGTAGTACTTCCGCCAGAATCTGCAATGATGTGTTTCCAACTTGCCATGACCAAAAATACCTTTTTTCGGGTATTGCGGACGCATGTCTCCCACCCTACTTTTGAACCAATTTAAAATAAGTCTAAATAATGAAGTTTTCTATCTATATTATTGCGTCTATCGCCTTGGTTTTAGCAACCGCCTGTAAGAAAAAGGGCTGTACCGATCCGAACGCCTGCAACTATTCCGAATCTGCCGACAAAGATGACGGTTCATGCAGCTATTGCAATACATACGAAGTTCCATCCACGTACAATTTTACCAACGGTGCCGGAAACTCTACTGTTAATTACTCCGGTCAAACGGAACGTCTCAATCAGCTGCGAGAATTAATGGTTTACGTTAAATCCGGTAAAGATGGTGTGATTAATGCTCAAAACATGGACGACATGTTTGCCAACACAGGTGGAAACGGTGGTGGAAATTTTTCATTCACTTCCACCAAGCAATTAAAAGACAAGTGTTTTTCCCTGGACCAGGCATTGATTGAAAATTACTTTGATTCGGTGGCACTGGCAAGTGTTTCATTTGCAAGCACTGCTTCCAACGGCCAGGCCGGAACGCTTACTACAGGCGCTTCCACTTACCTGTTTTCAGCCAATGGTGTTGAATATGCGCAATTGATCGAAAAGGTGATCATGGGTGCCGTTTTTGAGTACCAGGCATTGAACGTGTATTTCGGTGATGCGAAAATGAACGTGGATAACACCACAGCGGTTGACCCGGCAAACGGGTTATACTACACAACCATGCAGCATCATTGGGATGAGGCTTTCGGTTACTTTGGTGTACCGGTTGATTTCCCTACTACTCCCGCTACCGATTTTTGGGGAAAATACTGTAACAGTCAAAACGCTGCACTTTCCAGTAATGCTGTCATGATGGACAACTTCCTGAAAGGACGTGCTGCCATTGATCATCTGAATACTTCCGACCGTGATGAAGCGATTGCGAACATTCGCGAAATGTGGGAGAAAATCGCCGCTTACCAGGCGATGGCTTACCTCGACCAGGCAATTGCCAATTTCGGCACCGACAACGCCAAGTTCCTGCATGTAACTTCAGAAGCTTACGCGTTCATCTATTGCCTGCGTTACGCACCGGTTGAAACGCGCAACATGACCACACAGGAAGTTGCTGACGTAATAGCTGCTTTCGGAGATAATTTCTGGGAACTGAGCATCCAGGATTTGAATGCCATCAAAGCCAGTATCGACGCTAAATACTAACATCATGAAGAAAACGGGTTATTGGTCACTGGTGTTGTTATCCCTTATGGTTTTTGCCAACAGCTGCAAAGACAAAAAAGATGACGATACCAAGGAAGAATTCAAAAAGGAGGAAATCCTTACAAACCTGGCCGACAATTACATCATTCCGGGATATGCTGATCTGCAAACGCGGCTCAATTCGCTTTCGGATTCGTGGAACAACTTTGTGAATTCACCATCACAGGCTGCATTGGATGCCGTTCGTGCCGACTGGCAAGCCGCCAATGTGAGCTTTCACCGGGTGAAGTTGGTTGAAGTTGGCCCTGCCATGACTGTAGGCCTTGGTGGTGCATTGGGCACTTTTCCGGCTGATACCGTTCAGATAGAAAATAACATCACGGCAGGAACGTACAACCTGACAACGATGGAAAACATTGATGCAATCGGGTTTGAGTCGCTCGACTTCCTGCTTTATGGCTCCGATTGCCTCAATAAGCTTACACTGTCTTCTGCACGCAGGACTTACGTAACAGACGTGATTAACAAAATGCGCAATGAAGTCAACCAGGTAGTTGCAGAATGGTCAACTTACCGCAGCAGCTTTATTGCCGGAACAGGCACTTCATCTACCAGCCCGTTTTCCTTGCTGGTAAACGCGTTTTGCAAAGATTATGAACTGGCAAAATCGGCCAAGCTGGGCATTCCCATTGGCACACAAAGTTTAGGCATTCAGCAGCCTGCTTACCTGGAAGCGCGCCGTTCGGGCTTCGGAAAAGCGCTATTGCTGGCCAATATCGAAGCGGTCCATGCCGTTTTCGATGGAAAATCATTGAGCGGCAGCAGCAACGGACAAGGATTTGATGATTACCTGAACGCTTTGGATAAGGGCGACCTGTCCGCTACCATCGACGCGCGTTTTGCTTCAATGGAAGCACAACAATCGGGCTGGAGCGGAACGTTGGAAGAGATGATGACGACTTCGCCTTCTGTTCTCATGGATTATTATAATTACATGCAGGGAACAGTTGTGTACCTGAAAACGGACATGGCAGCTGCTTTTGGCGTGTTGATTACCTACCAGGATGGCGACGGCGATTAACCGTCGGGTACATCACTATTTATTCAGAGGGGTTTCTATTGCCCCTCTTGTCGCATTCAGGATCATCTTCGGTGCTTTAATGCTATTTGGAACACTGCGGTTTATCAGCAAAGGATGGGTGCAGGACTTGTACATTACGCCGAAGTTTTATTTCCCATACTTAGGATTCGAATGGGTAAAACCGCTTCCTGGCGACTGGATGTACCTTCCGTTTGTATTAATGATCTTCGCCGCAACCGGTATTCTGCTGGGTTTGTGGTATCGCTTTTCAGCGGTGTTGTTCTTCCTGTGCTTCACCTACATTGAGCTCATCGACAAAAGTAATTATCTCAATCATTATTACTTCGTAAGCCTTGTCGCGTTCCTGCTGTGCTGGGTACCTGCAAACGCTTCATTTTCGCTGGATGCCCGGAGAAACCCTTCGTTGCGCAGCGAATTGGTGCCGGCATGGACAATAATGATCATTCAGCTGCAATTGGGCGTGGTTTATTTTTTCGCTGGAGTTGCCAAACTGAATTCCGACTGGCTCTTTCATGCCCAACCGCTGAAAATCTGGCTGCAGGCTTACCGGGACATGCCCTACCTGGGCTCCTTTTTTGCCACTGCCTGGCTTGCATTTGCGTTCAGCTGGTTTGGCTGTATCTATGACCTCACCATCCCTTTTTTCCTCAGTTACCGCAAAACGCGCCCAGTTGCCTACGTTTTCGTGATCATTTTTCACATCGTTACCTGGCTGCTGTTCCCGATCGGTGTATTTCCCTGGGTAATGATCTTCAGCACACTGATTTTCTTCCCGGCTACTTTCCACAACCGCTGGTTGAACGGATTGAAGCGCCTTTTCGGGAAACGGCCAATCCCGGTGACCGAAAGCAGCTATGTTATTCCGAAATCGACACGCATGCTAAGCTGGGTAATCGGGCTTTATTTGGCGATCCAGTTGCTCGTTCCCTTTCGTTTTGTATTGTATCCGGGTGATCTTTTCTGGACCGAAGAAGGATTTCGCTTTTCGTGGCGGGTAATGCTGATGCACAAGGAAGGCCATGCCACCTTTTATGTCGTGGACCCGAAGACGAACAACAGCATCCAGATCGTCAACAGCCGCTACCTTACGGCTACACAGGAAGACCAAATGTCCACACAACCCGACATGATTCTGCAATTTGCGCACTATTTGGGTAAGGAATTCAACGATACCGTGCTGCATTACGGAACGCAGGCAGTACATTTGCAGCATCCAAAGGTAGAAGCTGACGTATTTGTATCGCTCAACGGCAGGCCGCACCAGCAGTTTATCAGCCGGAAAACAAACCTTCTCAGCGAGGATTACTCTTTGAAACATCGAACATGGCTCGAAACATTTCACGATACGGACAACTTTTAGGCGCTCTCACTGCGTTGCTGCTGGCTGTTGACGGCTGGGGCCAAACCGTTTCAGGAACGGTGGTCGGGAGCGACAAACAACCCGTGTTCGGACTTTCGGTGGCATGCGGAAACGTCATCGGTCAAACGGATATTGACGGAAAATTCTCATTACCGTGTTCCGGGCCTAAACTGGCGTTCTTTTCCGAAGAGTTAGACACCATTTTTATAACGATCGAAGCATTTGAAAAGCAAGGCTCCAAACTGGAGTTAAAGCAATCGGCTACCGATCTGCAGGAGGTGGAAATCAAAAGCCGCCTGTTGTTTTTCGACATCGGTTACCTGCCGCCGATTAAAGGCGTTCAGATTGCCACCGGTACCAGCTCCATCATCCAGACGGAAGGTCAAAGCGGCGCCAAATCGACCGGAAATCCCCGTGAATTGTTTGCCAAAGTACCGGGATTGAACATCTGGGAAAGCGATGGCGCCGGTATCCAGATGGGCGTTGGCGGACGCGGATTAAGCCCGAATCGTGCAGCAAACTTTAACATGCGCCAAAACGGCTACGATATCAGCGCCGATGCCTTAGGTTATCCGGAGAGCTATTACACACCTCCGCTGGAAGCATTGAGCGCGATTGAAATCATTCGCGGATCGGCCTCCCTGCAATACGGAACGCAATTCGGCGGATTGATGAATTTCGTGATGAAAGAGCCGAACCAGCATTCGCCGATTGAGTTTACCACGCGCAATACCGTCGGAAGCTATGGCTACATCGGAACGTTCAATCGCATCAGTGGCCGGATCAATCGTTTTGAATACCAGGCTTATTACCAGCTGAAAACCGGCGATGGTTATCGTATCAACAGTGATTTTACCCAACACCAGGGATTTGCCCAGGTTGGTTATTACATCAACGAATACCAACGCATTCGCGTGGAATACACACGCATGTCGTACCTGGCGCAGCAAGCCGGCGGACTTACAGATAAACAATTTGAGGAAGATCCGCTGCAAAGCGTTCGCGACCGCAACTGGTTCAAGGTCAACTGGAACGTACTGGCATTGCACTACGACTGGGAGATCAGCAAAGCAACGCGTTTCAACGTACGTGCTTTCGGAATGCTCTCGCAGCGGCTTTCACTTGGATTTCTTGGAAAAATCAGCCAGGCCGATCCGGGCGGAAACCGTGAAGTGATCCGGGGCGATTTCAAAAATGCAGGAGTTGAAGCTCGATTGCTGCATCGTTATTCCGTGTCGAAAAAATCTTCTATTCTCGGCGTGGCCCTCTTCGGAGTTCGTTATTATCAAGGACAAACGACGAGCATCCAGGGAACTGCAACGGCAGGCAGAGATGCAGATTTTACCATGCTGAACCCGGATGATCCGGAAAACTCTTCTTATTCCTTTCCGTCGCAAAACGCCGCCGCTTTCGTTGAAAACATCTGGTTCATCAAAAAACGCTGGACGGTCAATGCCGGTGCGCGATTGGAATACATTACCAGCGCCTCTGAAGGTTTTTACAAACAATATTCCATTCACCCGCTCAATTTCGATACGCTGGCGGTGTATAAGATCGAAGACGAAAACCAGCTGACGCGAACTGTTCCGCTGGCAGGAATCGGTACATCGTTCAAAACCGGAAAACTCTCGAGCCTGTACGCTAATTTCTGTATGAATTACCGCGCGGTGAATTTCACCGATATCCGGATCAACAACCCGAATATTATTGTGGACACGATGATTCGCGATGAATATGGTTCCACTACCGAGCTGGGCTGGCGCGGATTTGTGGTCCCTTACTTGTATGTAGATGTCGCCGCCTTTTACCTCTTTTACGGTGATAAGATAGGATTGGCACCGGAAACCAACGGCGTGAAAAAAGTGCGCACCAATATCGGCGATGCTGTAAACACAGGTGTTGAGCTGCTGGTGGAATTTGACTTCATCAAGGCCTTCCGCGACAGTGCCAAAGTGAGTTCGTCGGTGTTTGTCAACTTCTCTTACATCGATGCGAAATACCTGCGTTCGAAAGAGAGCAATTACGTAGGAAAGCAGGTGGAGTACGTCAGCCCGGTTTTGCTGAGAGGTGGTTTCAAAATCCGGCACGACCGCTGGAGCGCGCAGCTGCAGGGATCTTACAATTCGAGCCAGTTTGCCGATGCTTCCAATGCGATTGAACCAAGCGGTGACGCAGTAATCGGGGAAATTCCGGCTTATTTTGTCCTGGATTTTTCAGCACGTTATGCATTCCGAAAGTTCTTCCAGCTGGAATTCGGCGTCAACAACATGCTCAACAGCTCGTATTACACACGTCGCGCTACGGCGTACCCCGGCCCGGGCATCCTCCCATCCGACGGCATCAATTTTTACACTACCTTGCAGTTCAAACTGGGCGAAGGAAAGTGAATCCTGAAGAGAAATACCGCATCATAAAGCGACTGGGCAATCAGCAAAAACGCAAATTCGGCGATGTGTTTTTGGTAGAAGACAAAATCACCGGCGAGCAAGGCACGATGAAAGTGGTCGCCAAATCGGGGAATGAACTCCTTGAAAAACGACTGAAAGCCGAAGCCGGTTTTGAATTCGAACACCCGCAGTTGCCAAAAACAGCCTACACATTTGAAACGGAAACCGAGTTGGTGGTGGTCCGGAGCTACTTCCCGGGCGTTCCGCTGGATGGTTTCCTGAAAACGGTCAAATCAAAACAAAAACCTGCTGTTTTACTCCATTTACTGGAACAACTGAAACCTGTTTTTGAAGAGTTGAACCGCCTCCGTGTTGTTCACCTGGACATCAAGCCTTCGAATCTCATCCTGGACGGAACACCTGGAAACTTTACCGTTTACCTCATCGATTTCGGAATGGCCATGCGCACCAAAGATGCGGATCGCCGGAACACATTGTTCCCCTTGGGATATGCTGCTCCCGAATTATTGCTGAACCGGCTTCACCTGGTTGATCAGCGCACCGACCTCTTTGCACTCGGCATTGTGCTCTGGCAGTCATTTACCGGGAAATTGCCGCTCCTCCATCCCAATCCGAGCATTACGACCAACCTGCAGCTCACACATCCGTTGCCTGATCACGACGATATCCCAAAACGTTATTTGGCGATTTTAAAGCGTTTGTGTGCGAAACATTCGTTTGGTGTACCACCTAACCAGCTTCCGCCGGAAACGATGGATTTACACCTGAAAGAAGCAATGGAGCAGCGTTACAACAACCTCTACGAAGTAATTGCAGATTGGAGGAAGGCAATGGAGAAAAAAGGGTGGTTTGGGTTTTGAGGAAACAAAAAAGGTGGACAAATTGCCACCCTCCTCGGTCCTCCCTCAAGGGAGGAAGTATGATTCCCCTTCTAAAAAGGTATATTTCTTAATACAAATCCTTCCTAAAGCCCAAATTAAAACTGAACGTCAACGGTGTGTAAAGGTTCTGGCTTCCCTGGCTGGCAAGCGTGTTGCTTGGAATGGCAAACAACGCATAGGCAAGGGACATATCGAAGTACAACATTCCGAAGCTGAAATGATTCTTTACACCCGCATTTACACCCAAATTCAGCGCGATGATGCGGCCTTTTTCCGTCAAGCCATCCTGCAACTTGTACAGCGATTCATCAAAATCATAATACTTCGCTTTCATTGAATTGATCGACAGCATGAACATGGAGCCACCGTAAGCCGACCAACCGTAATCGTAGCCGTTCCCGAGGTAATAGCGAGTTCCGCCTTCGATATTGGTATAGTTCATTTTCACATCGTAATTCACCTGTTTTACTTGCGGAGAAGTCATTACATCACGGGCTTCAGCGTTGGCTACTCCCGGCTCATCACTCGGGTTGGAAAGCGTGCTTGTAATGCGCCCGAAGTATGAAACTTCATCATCGCGCGGGATCTCAATACCGATATGAATACCCGGATAAGCCTTAGGAACACCGAACCCCTTGATCATTGTAATACCACCTGAAACGCCTGTTTGCGCCAGTCCAAGAACAGATATGAGTAAACTTCCTATTAATACTATTTGTTTCATCGTACGACTATTTTGTATGTACCAATTCTAAATACCGAAAGCAGTTTTCCTGGTGCGCGCCCGGCAAATAACCGGTACTCATCAGGAATTCATTCACAATCTCACTACCAACAAATGTAAACGTCTTTTTGAAGAGTTTCGTCCATTCAGGCAAACTTTTTGGCGAATGTTCGTCCAACCATTGCTTGAAAGAGCCAAATTCCTGTTTTATCTGTACAATCCGTTGTGCATTTGTAATGACGGCTTTCACCTTTAATCGGTTGCGGATGATGCCTGCATTCTGCAACAAGATACTAATTTTTTCGTCATCGTACAACGCAATTTTTTCGATGTCAAACTGATCGAATGCTTCCCGGAAATACGGTTCGCGCTTCAGGATCAGTTCCCAGGAAAGTCCTGCCTGGTTGATTTCCAGGATCAGCCGCCCAAAGAGCTCATTGTCGTCATGGATCGGCGTACCGTAATGAAAGTCATGGTAAACGCGGTGTACATCTGATTCAGGCCGGCTGCTTGCGAATTCACAGTAATGCATCTTTCCTTGGTTGTGTTTCGTTACATTTGTTCCTCACTCATTAAAGTTCGGTATTCGTATGGCAATATACGCATTCAACGGTTTCAAACCTGTTATCAAAGCATCAAGTTTTGTGCATCCGCAAGCTTGCGTCACCGGAAATGTGATCATTGGCGAAAATGTTTACATCGGTCCGGGAGCTGCCATCCGTGGTGACTGGGGACAAATCATCATCGAAGATGGCTGCAATGTGCAGGAAAACTGTACGATCCACATGTTCCCGGGAACAACGGTGACGTTGAAAAAAGGAGCGCATATCGGTCACGGAGCGATTATCCACGGCGGAACGATCGGCGAAAACTGCCTGGTTGGAATGAACAGCGTAATCATGGATGACGTGGTAATGGAAGACGAATGCATCATCGGCGCTTTGTGCTTTGTTCCGGCGAATATGCACATCCCCCGCAGAAGTTTAGTGGTTGGCAATCCGGCAAAAATCATCAAGGAAGTTTCCGATGAAATGATTGCCTGGAAAACGAAAGGAACAGCTTTGTACCAGGCGCTTCCGGCTGAATGTTATGCGACGCTCGTCGAATGTGAGCCATTGCGGGAAATCGAGCCCGACAGGCCATCGCAGGAGCAGCTGTTCCGAACATGGGAGTCGATTAAAAACAAATAATTCTGAATGCTCCAGAAGCAAATTATCAATTGTTGAATTATGAATTATCAAGACTGACCTACTTTCTTTTCCAGAAACAGCTTGATAATTTTTCAATTGATAATTTATAATTCAACATGTACCATTTTAGATTTTTCTGCGTTTAAGCGGTGACTTTTTGTCGATTTCAACATTCAACTTAAAATCATCTGCTTATGGATCGCCTGTTATCGCTTTCGTTTCTCTTTTTGGCCGTCACGGCACAAGCGCAATGCACCGATTGTACTTCGCTCGAAGAAGCGTTGAAAGATCCGATGCGCGTGCAGAGCCTGACACTTAGCAACCAGGGATTGTCGGTATTGCCTGTAGGAATTGAGCAATTCCGTAACCTGCGCTCGCTCGATTTATCAGAAAACAACATTTCCGATTTCACGCTCGACAAACCGCTTTATGATCTTGAAAAGCTGGATATCAGCGGAAATGTTCCCGAACCGCAGGTGATTGCGCAATTGGCGGAAAGCTACCCCAAGCTGACCGATCTTGATCTGAGCAACTGCCACCTGGCAACCATTCCGCCCGAATCGTTTCGCTTTCCCAAATTAAGAACGCTCGATTTATCAGCCAACGGATTACTCTATCTGCCGGAAGATGTAGAAACACTGAAAGAACTGCGCGAGCTTAACCTGAACGACAACGATATCAAGGAAACCTACACTACGCTCGGCGCACTGTGGAAGCTGACTTCCCTCCACATAGCGCGCAACCCGCGATTGAACCATCTCGGAATGTTCAATTCGCTCAAGGCTTCCAAAAACCTGTCTGAACTGGAAATTACCGACAGGGAATGGAAATCCAATGTAGACCGCGCACTGGCCGAATTAACACTCGAATCGGTCATCATCGACGGAACAGACGGAAAACTACCGAGCGGGATCAGCTCAAGCAAGACCATTCGCAGCCTCACGATCGCCAATGCCACCAATACCGACCAGGTAGCCGACGGTTTAAAGGAAATGGACCAACTAACCCAATTGACGCTGGATGCTTCGCCTGTGCCTGCCAACCTGGAAAAAGCAAGCCAATTGCGCCAGCTGAGCCTGAAAAACACCCAAACAGCCAACGTGAGCGCAATCAGCAAGTGGAAATTCCTGCGGGAACTGGATGTTTCCGAATCGTCGATGGAAGCTGCTGTACTCGAACAATTAAGCGCGCTTTTGCCCAACACCGCGGTTGTCTCGGGCTACCAGACGCCTGTTAAGGAAATGATCGACAATACCTTGCCAGGCATTTCAGACCTGACAGCGGTTACAACAGCCATCGCGGCCGACAAACCGACTACGGTTACGGTTCAGGATGTGGCGTTCGACATCCCTCAAAACGCGTTTTTGCGCGAAGACGGAACTCCTTACAGCGGTCCTGTGGATTTTACGGTGAAAGTCTACAACGATGCTGTATCCATGGCATTGGAAGGTGCTCCGATGGCTTACAATGACAACGGGCGTCAGGAAATTTTCTCATCGAGCGGAATGATTGATGTAAGCGCCACCACTATCGACGGTGAACCGCTTATGGCAAATCCGCAGCAGCCGATCATGGTAGACATGCCCGATCTTCAGCCTAATAAAGAAACCAAACTCTATGCATTCGATCCGCTGACCAACGCCTGGTTCGAGATTGATGAGGGCGCCCGCAAGCAAAATTCTGATTCTATTATAGGCGACCTGATGGATTCGCTGAACAACGTGGACCTGAAAAAATACGTGAACCTGCAATCGGTCGACCGTTTGTTTGCCATTGATTTCTCGAAAAAACGGGTGGATGCATCGGAATTTCATTTACGCACGTTCCTTCCTTCCAATTCGGTCATTATGAACAAGCGCGATTTGTGCCTGACGCGGAAATTGAACGAAGGAAAAATCATAGCGAAACAATCGTGGTACCTCGATACCATTATGACCCCGAAGCTGAACCGCTTACTGCATTCCATCGATTCGAGCTACTCGCTGAGTAAAGGCCATATTAACAGCAACCGGTTCAACTTCAAAACGGAGCCGCGCATCATTACGGATGTGCACATCCAACCCGATTTTACGCGTGATCACTACCGCCTGACCTTCAACTACCGCGACACATTGATCAATCTCCCGGTCTACCTGAACAGCACTTCGCACCGACGAACACTGCAAAAACACAAGCAATTCCAGCAACAGCTCGAACGCGCTCAAAAAGCGGACAAAAAAGAAGAGAAGCGCATGAAGCGACGCAAAGAAGTAATCCTGAACAATTATGTTGAACAAAACCGGGCCATGCTGCTGCGACAGGTTTTTGCCGAAGCACAAGGAACGCCGGAGATCCGTGAGCGCATCCAGTTTGCATTGCCGACTTTCGGGTTGATCAATTGTGATCGTTTTATACAGGAACCGCAGCCGCAGGTTTTTGCGCTCAATGCCAAACTCACAGACCAGAACAAAGTGAAATACAATACCCCGGAAAATGTACGGGTAGCATTCCCTGGAAATTTCGGTTATATCGCAGCTGCGTCTACAAATATCCCGATTTATGAAAGTGATAAGTCTATTGTACTGATAGAATTGCCTGAATCGAAACTGGGAGTAATTGTTTTGGGCAGTGAAAAAGAAGCCGATGCGTCTGAAATTCACACCATTGATAAAACCGGAAAATCGGCTGAAGAACTGCGACAATTCATTTTCAATATTCAATGAAACTGCTGCTGAAGTCGGCCATTATTTGTCTGCTTCCATTTACCATGGTGGCACAGATCCCGACTTTTGTGCAGGAAGCGCGCTATCACCTCGAAGATTTTGATTCGTGTTATGCGCTGGAAGGCAGATCGGCAAGTGCTTCGGAAGTGAATGTGCTTTCGGATTCGGTCAACGCGATCGAGGAACTGATGCAGTATTGCTTTCAGCAGAAATACAAATCGAATGTCGATACGCTGCAGCAAAGCCTGGTGCTCAACCATCTTTCACAGATTGCCGTGCGACGCATCAATGGTATCAATGGCGCCAAGCCGGAACGGATGCAGCAAATCAGGCGTAAATTGTTCCGGGTCTTCCGTTCGGCGCGCAGTTCGTTCGGGTTGATCAATGTTTATTCCTTCGACCTGGAGCTGGTAAACACTCCGACCTATTTCTATTACGACAAAAACGGCGCTGACGGCGGTTTTAACCTATACAAAGGAAAACGCAAGCCCAAAGCAACCAAAGAAAATCCCGAACCGGAAACAGAAGCCTTGAAACTGGTCACGGAAGCAGAATTGTTTGCACAGCTGGAACAGAAACTGCGTCGTTCGGGGTGTTTGCGCGAATTGCAAAGCGGGCTGGTCAGTTGTGTTGGCTATGCGGTGGTTCCCAATAAAAAGACCTTTTTCCGGGAAAAAGTACCAACTGTGAAAGTGGTGGTGATTACCGGGACGCGGCGGTTGAGGTTGGTGAAGGAACGGGGTAAACTCACGTAGAAATTACACTATTGTAAAAGGCCACCTCCCTCAATCCCTCCTCAAGGAGGAAAGCAAATTCTGGCCTCGCTCGAGAAGAATCCGCCGGAGCGGATGAAGACGCCACAACAACAAACGTTAGTGCGGAAGTTGTAAGGATCGAAGAGGGCAGCACAACCGGAAACAAAATTTCACAAAACAAAAAAGCTCCAAGTTACCTCGGAGCTTTGACAGAATTAGTTATGATTATGCTTTCTTAACGCCTACCGCCATCAAGCCTTTCCTTCCTTCTTCCAATTCAAACGTCACTTCGTCGTTTTCTTTTACTTGATCAACCAATCCAGATACGTGTACGAAGTACTCTTTGTTTGATTCATCTTCCTTAATGAAGCCAAAACCTTTTGTTTCATTAAAGAACTTGACAGTTCCTTTACCCATGCTTTTGTAATTATAATCAAACAAATATGCAAAAAAACCCGTTAAAAGATGCTTGTTTGAAAAAATATCTGATAATCACGCAGAAACGCGCACGCTTAATAAGAGGATGGATTTAATTGGAGGCCGGTCTAAAATTAAAAAAGGCTCCGTAAGAAATCCTACGAAGCCTTTTAAAAAGTGACTATGATTTCCTTATGCTAATTTCACATTAACGGCATTCAATCCTTTTCTACCATCCTGCAATTCAAACGAAACCTCGTCGTTTTCATTTACCTGGTCAATCAATCCGGATACGTGCACGAAATACTCTTTTCCTGTCTCTTCTTCTTTGATAAATCCAAATCCTTTTGTTTCGTTAAAGAATTTGATTGTTCCTTTATTCATATACTTTTCTTATGATGTTGCCGCAAAGGTGCGATAATAAACCGGTTAAATACCATAATAAGTCATATTTCTTCTGAAAAAGCTTGTTAATCAGTGAAAAAGTGCGTTTTTACAACAAAAAAAGAGGCTGCTCTTTCCGAGCAACCTCTTTACTTTCAGTTTATTATATTGGTCAAACCAGCATTGTAACCGGATTTTCCATGTATTGCTTGAACGTTTGCAGGAATGCTGCTCCCGTAGCGCCGTCCACTACGCGGTGGTCACAAGAAAGCGTTACTTTCATCACATTTCCTACTACAATCTGGCCGTTTTTCACAACCGGCTCCTGGCTGATTCCGCCGACAGCAAGGATACAGCTGTCCGGAGGATTCACAATCGCCGTAAATTGCTCAATGCCGAACATACCCAGGTTGGAAATCGTAAAGGTGTTTCCTTCCCACTCGGCAGGCTGCAATTTCTTCTCTTTTGCTTTCTTGGCCAGCACACGTACTTCTTCGCCCAGCTCTGCCAATCCTTTCGTATCGGCAAAACGAACTACCGGAACCAGCAAACCTTCGTCAACGGCAACAGCTACGCCAATGTGTACGTGGTGATTGCGACGGATGACATCCCCCAGCCATGAACTGTTTACATTCGGGTGTTTTCTCAATGCCATTGCCACTGATTTGATCACCATATCGTTGAACGAGATTTTCACACCTTCGGAAGCATTCATCGTTTTACGGGCTTCAATCGCATTGTCCATGTCCAGTGAAATAGTCAGGTAGAAATGCGGAGCGGTAAATTTGGATTCCGCCAAACGACGTGCGATTGTCTTTCGCATTTGCGAAATGGTCTCGTCTGTAAACGATTCTGTTTGGCCGCCGCCTGAAGCTGCTGCCGGACGCTGAGGCGCATCATAAGGTACATAATGGTCCACATCACGTTTGGTGATACGTCCGCCCTCACCTGTTCCGGTAATAAATCCAAGATCAACGCCTTTTTCTTCGGCCAGTTTTTTGGCAAGCGGCGAAGCAAGAATACGCCCACCATTCGCATTCGAAACAACCGGAGCTGCTTTTGGTGCTGCAGGAGCCGCGGCCACAGGTTTTTCAACTTCCGCTGCAGGAGCGGGTGCCGGGCTTGGATTCGGTGCTGGAGCTTCTTCCGCTTTTTTCTCAGGAGCCGCCTCAGCCGCAGGAGCGCCGGCGTTTGCAAGAATCGAAGAAATATCCTCGCCCTTTTCGCCGATCACCGCCAGCAAAGCATTTACCGGGGTTGCTTTTCCCTTTTCAATACCAATGTGCAACAACACGCCATCGTAAAACGATTCAAATTCCATGGTTGCTTTATCCGTTTCGATCTCGGCCAACAATTCGCCCGATTTTACGGTGTCTCCTACTTTTTTATGCCATTCAGCTACCACACCTTCCGTCATGGTATCGCTCAACTTCGGCATATAAATGATCTCTGCCATACTCAGCTAACTCTCTAAATTCGGTTATTAATATTCAATAATGTACGGGTAATTCGGTTCCTGGTAGATGTCTTCGTACAGCTCATCAGCATCCGGGTAAGGCGAATTTTCAGCAAACTCTACTGCTTCTTCCACTTCTTTTTTCACCCAGGCATCAATCTCGCCAATTTCTTTCTCAGAAAGCCATTTGTTCTTTTTGATCACGTTTAAGCAGTGCTCAATCGGGTCCTGCTCCATCCACTCCGCTACTTCTTCTTTCGTGCGGTATTTCTGCGGATCAGACATTGAGTGTCCCTTATAACGGTACGTGCGGATATCGAGCAATGTAGGGCCGTCACCTCTGCGGGCACGTGCTACTGCTTCTTCGATCGCTTCATGAACAGCTTCCGGCGACATCCCGTTTACCGACTTCGATGGCATTTCATACGAAAGCCCGATTTTCGACAGGTCCGTTACGTTGGTTGTACGCTCAACGGAAGTTCCCATTGCGTAATTGTTATTCTCAATAATATAGATCACCGGCAATTTCCAGTTCATTGCCATGTTGAACGTTTCGTGCAATGCTCCCTGGCGAACTGCTCCGTCTCCCATCGAAACAAAAACAACATTATCTGTTCCTTTGTATTGCTCGGCAAACGCAACACCGGTTCCCATAGGAATTTGCGCCCCTACGATTCCGTGTCCGCCCATGAAGTTGCGGCTCTTGTCAAAGAAGTGCATGGAACCACCTTTTCCTTTCGAACAACCTGTTGTACGGCCATACAGCTCTGCCATCAATACACGCACATCTGTTCCCAAACCAATCGGGTGAGCGTGATCACGGTAAGCTGTCATGTGGCTATCGGTAGGACGTGAAGCACTTACAGTTCCGGCAACCACGGCTTCCTGACCTATATATAAGTGACAGAATCCACCGAATTTCTGCTGGATGTACAATTGTCCTGCTTTTTCTTCGAAACGACGCATCAGTAGCATATCCGTATACCACTTGACATACGTCTCTTTCGGGAACTTCGGCGCATCTTTCAGAGCGCTCTTATTCGTTGTAGTTGATGGTTTTGCAGCTGCTTTAGTTGCCATACATCGTTTATTTGAAAGTTGAACCGCCAAATATAGTAAGAAGAACCGATTTTTATCCGTTTTGAAAGAACTTTCACGAAGTGTAAAACATTTTCGACAAATTTGAAAACGGAACAAAACAACAGCCTGTTCCGCGAGTAAAAACAGCAGGAAGCGAACCTGATCAGGGCCAGCTTTTTAGCCGTAAAAATGTGATCCGTATGACGAAAATCGGCTTATTATCCGATACCCACAGTGATTTCCCGGAGAAGATCTATCACTACTTCAGCGACGTTGATGAAATCTGGCATGCCGGCGACATCGGCGACTTTTCTGTGGTGGAACGGTTACGTGCGTTTAAGCCCTTGCGTGCTGTATACGGCAATATCGATGATACGGCGATGCGCAGCGAGTTCCCTGAATTCAACCGGTTTATGGTGGAAGAAGTTCCCGTTTTGATGACGCACATTGCCGGGAAACCCGGAAAATACAGCACACCTTTATTGGCCGAACTAAAACGTGAAGCACCCCAGGTTTTGGTGTGCGGGCATTCACATATATTATTGGTCAAACAAGATCCGCGCTTTAATATGCTCTGGTTGAATCCTGGAGCTTGCGGCAATAAAGGATTTCACCAGGTAAAAACGTTGCTTCGGTTTGCGATCGACGGAAAGCGGATCATCAATATGGAAGCAATCGAAATCGGAAAAAGAAGCAGCTTAGACAATTCACTGTAAAAAATTGCGTTATGGTTTCCATGAACTTTAAAATCCTCTTGTTTTTTACTGTGATCACCGGTACAAGCCTTGCCCAGACGGGCGGAACTACCGGATTCAATTTTCTCAACCTTCCGTTTAATGCCCGTGTGACCGGATTGGGCGGTTCTTTTATAACAGCCCGCGACCTGGACGTGAACCTGGGAATCCAAAACCCGGCGCTTCTCAATTCCGAAATGCACAAACGCGGAAGCATCAGTCAAACACTCCTGGCCGGAGGAGTCAACAGCGGCCAGCTCAATTATGCTTATTCTTTTGCCAACAAGATTACAGGCGCCGCTCATTTCCGGTACGTTTCTTACGGAAAAATGAAACGCACCGATATTAACGGTACCGACCTTGGAACGTTCAGTCCCGGCGATTTTGTGCTGGGCGCCAGCGCAGGCAAGAGCATCAACGAGCGCATGCACATCGGCGCTACCTTTAATATTATCTATTCACAACTGGACCAATACATTGCTTTCGGGAATTCGATCGACATCGGCGGCTGTTATACCAATGATGAAAAACAGCTTGTGCTGTCCGGCGTTGTAAAAAATCTTGGCATCCAATGGAAAGGTTACAATGGCACCCGAAACAACCTGCCGCTGGAAATCCAAATGGGCGTTTCCCACAAGCTGAAGCATGCACCATTCCGCTTTTCGCTGTTGGGACAACATTTGCAGAAATGGGACCTGACCTATAACGATCCGAACGCCAAAGAAACCATCGATGCACTCACCGGGGAGGTGATTCCTGTTAATAAAGCAGGATTTGTAGAGAAACTTGCCCGCCATTTTGTGGCCCAGACCGAAATTCTGTTCGGGAAAAAGCTCCATTTACGCGTCGGGTTTGATTATAACCGAAGACAGGAATTGAAATTAACGCAGCGTCCGGGCATTTCGGGTTTCAGTTTTGGTGCCGGAATGTACTTCAAGCGCTTTTCGGTCGACTACGGATTTATGAGTTATTCTGCTGCCGGAATGCAACACGCCCTGAGCATTTCAATACCGCTCGGAGGGTCAAAATAGCGGTAAGACAACGTTAAAAATCTGTTATTTTAACATTCTTTAAGTCTTCTGCAGGCGACACCATAGTCAGTAGAAAACAGCTCTTTAGAGGTTATTCACCTAATTTTGTTTATAACTAAGCCTTGTCGGCTAAAAAGTTTTATTTACATTCGCTCAAACCAATATTTAAAAAAGTATGAAAAAGTTAAGTTTATTAGTTGGTGGTTTGATCTTGTCAACCGCTGTAATGGCTCAAAAACCAGATGCAAGTGTGCATAACACATTGGAAGGTTTGATCAATTGGGAAACATCTTCATTGTCTTTCACTTCTCCTTCTATTCGTTACCGTTACTTCGTTCAGGATAACATCGCTGTGCGTGTTACTTTGGGCGTTCACAATTCAACTACAACAGACAACTTCTATGAGTTTGCTGATGGAACTGGTGGTACAGGTACATACGAAGTAAAAGACAACGGAATGGACTTCTCAATCGGTGGTGAGTACCACTTTGCAGGAACTGATCGTTTGTCTCCATACGCAGGTTTGGACATCATGTTGGGTTCAGGTAAAGCTACGACTGATGGTACTAACTCTGACGGTCTTACTTTCATCGACACTTACACAGAGACTTCTGAGGCTAAAACCAGCATGTTCGGTGTTGCTTTGGTAGCAGGTACTGACTTCTACTTCGCTGAGAACTTCTACCTTGGTCTTGAATTGGGTCTTGGATGGTCTTCTATGACTTGGAAAGAAGGTGAAGCAACTACAGGTTTCGGTGGTACAACTACTAAAACTGTTACTCCTGAGTCTAAATGGTCAGGAATTGACACTGGTGCTACAGGTACTTTCCGTCTTGGATGGAGATTCTAATATTTCCTTTGGAAATTTTGAAGGGGAGCTTTTTAGCTCCCTTTTTTTTATGTCCTACCGGTTCTATTCACTATCTTTACAGTAACATAGTTGTAAAAAGGCGCATGTCGGAACAAAAAAAGAAGCTCACCATTGCTATTGACGGTTATTCATCGTGCGGAAAAAGCACCCTTGCCAAAGCGCTGGCCAATAAACTTCACTACGTTTTTGTCGACTCCGGGGCCATGTATCGCAGCGTTTGTTTATTCGCTCTTCAAAACGGGCTTGTTCATGACGGGATGGTTGATCAGCAAGCCCTGATTGACCGGCTGCCTGAAATCAACCTCTCTTTTCACAAAGACCCGGAAACGGGCGATCAGGCCATTTTACTGAACAACGAAGATGTTTCGGTACTCATTCGCTCGTTTGATGTTTCTCAATTTGTAAGTCAGGTTGCCACCATCAAAGAAGTTCGGCAAAAACTCGTTCACCAGCAGCAATTGCTTGGCAGGAAAGGCGGTATTGTTATGGATGGCCGCGACATCGGGACTGTGGTCTTTCCCCATGCCGAACTGAAATTATTCCTCACCGCCTCGATTGAAGTGCGTACCCAACGTCGTTTTGATGAGATGTTCAATAAAGGCCAGGAAGTGGCTTTTGAGACGGTGAAACACAATTTGCTGGAGCGCGACCGCATCGACAGCACCCGCGAAGAAAGTCCGCTGCGACAGGCAGAAGATGCTATCGTGATTGATAACAGCAACTTAACCCCCGACGGACAACTGCAACATGCGCTTGGATTGGTAAACGAAATTATCCAACAGCAGCCAGCCTGATCTGCTACATTCTTCCCGACCGGTTTTTCCTGTTTTTTGAGTGATTCCAAACTCCTTTGTGTGAATAATCATTGGAAGCTTGTTTTCCTTCAACGAGACCTGTGATCTATTCATCTAGTTGATACTTCCCTGAACTCTTTACACCAAAAGCTAACTATAATGTGTAAATTTGCACACCTGTTTAAATCTTACCGTAGTATGTTATCAATTGGAAAAATTACTGAAGAAATTATCGGCCGAAGCCCTTTTTTACGGGAGGCAATGACCGACGATCTAATCAACATCTCCTCACTGGCACGAAAAATTAAACCAGAAATTGAAGAAACACTGGGCAAGGAAGTAAAAGAAGGCGCAATCGTGATGGCCATTAAGCGCATGTCGCCGGGACTTTACCACCGTTTGAACCTGAAAATCACCAACATTATCGGTGAATTAGGAGATTTCCTTGTACGTAGTAACTTAGAAGACTACACCTTTGAAAACACCGAATCATTGCGCCAGAAACAAGCGGACCTTGTACAGCTGGTCAACTCCGATTCAGATGTTTTCTATACCATTTGCCGGGGTGTAACCGAAACCACCATTATTGCTTCATCCAGCATTTCAAACAAGATCAGCAACCTGCTGATCAACGAGCGCCTGAAATCACACACCACAGATTTGGCTTCGATTACAGTGAAATTACCGGCTGTTAACTCGGAAGTATACGGGGTATACTATTACATCCTGAAGCATTTGGCCTGGGAAGGTTTGAACATTGTAGAAGTAGTGTCAACTGCCAATGAATTTACCATTATCGTGAAACAAGATCACGTGGACAAAGCATTCAAGGTTTTGATGCAATTGAAACGAGGAAAATAATCCATTATAAAAACAAAAAGCCGCGATTGGGAATCAATCGCGGCTTTTTGTTTTTATAAATGTTGAATTTTGAATGCTGAATTAGGCTACCCTATTGAAATTAGGGGAATCAAACTCAAATTGGCGCTTTACCACAAGCTCAATTCAACATTTAAAATTACTTTAATCGGCTTTAATCAACTTTCCGGACCCTGTTTCAACCACATGGATCACCGAAGGATTGCCTTTGTAGTAGATATTTCCGCTGGTTTTAATGTATCCGTACAAAGGAATGCCTTCCGCACGAACACGTATATGTCCCGGGGTTTCCGAAGCCACATACACCGAATCCGTAATGTTCAGATCATAAACATCGCAGAAACCATTGCTTCGGGCACTGATGCGCGCCTTCTCCACCGTTCCATGAAAGGTGTAATCACCCCAACCATGTGAAATATCGGCGTCGATTACTTTTGAGTTCAACGTGAGATCAACCGGCCCGGCACCATCGCGCACCATCAGGGTAAAATAATCCAGTTTGAGTGTTCCAACCGATTTCAGGTATTCCGACCCTTCGTAATGAATATTAATGATATTGGTAAAGTGAATTTCCACCAAGAGCTCGCGTTTCGCGTTTCGCAGGAAATTGCACTTATTCTTATTCGTTATCTCGAGCAATTTGTCGGCCACATTACATTCTACAAGGTTAACCACATTTTTACCACCTTTAATGACCACCTTGTCGGTAGAATCCTGGATCAATACATACGCCAGATGCGGATGCAGCTTCAGGCGATCAAACTCATTCAACGGAATTTCCAGTTCCGTATCTTCACCGGTGGACTTAAAACACTTGCGGTTTTCGGGCTTTTTACACGCCGTAAATCCAAGTACCACTATGCATGCAATCAAACAATACTTCATTTCTTCTGGTAGTTAAACGTGTAACCGATTCCGTACTCAATATAGTCCGCTTTTGCCCAATGCGATTTCAGCACCAGGTTGGCAGTGATGCCGTTGTCAAACTGGTAACGCATTCCAACGCGATGGTACAATGGCCCGTCGGGTTCATAACGGTCTTTTACGTAAGCCCCCATTCCGAGAACAATCTGCAAATGATCCAACGGCAATACATATCCGGCATACACCCCCATCTGGAAAATCGACCACTGCGTTTTCGGTACATAACCTTTATAATCAAACACCGATTGTTTCGACATCAAATCATAGGAAATTTCCATTCCTACCTTCGGTCTGAAGAGCTTTCTTCCCATAATGGAAACAGCATAAATCGGGTATTTCTGTCCTGAAGTCGGGAAAATCTCTTTCGCCGATAAGACCCCAAGCAAATGAAATTTCCAGCCACTGAAAAACGGTTGACGCAACGGTTCTATTAACTTCACCGAGGAAGGTTCATTTTTGATCCTGTAAGCATATCCCAAACCGAAATTGGGCATATTCAATCCAAGGTTCGGCACTTTTGAAGAACCGTTCGACAAATGGGTAAGGTCAATACTGTAAATCAGCTGATGACGCTCCGTCAGGTCAATATGCCCTTGTACTGCCAGGCAAATCAACGCATTCAGATGTGTGCTGATCGCCACATTTTTCACATTCTTTTCCTGGTCAAACACCTTTGTGACATAGCCCAGCCCGCATCCGAGCTTCCCGGTAACCTGGTGTCTTTTGCCTTTGTTAAACGGAAATTCAATGAATGCATACGACCCGAATGCCTGTCCCAGGATAGCATTGTTCCCGACGGTAGAACCATAAAGTGTTACACCAATATACGGATGTGCGTAGCGTGCGTGCCATTCTTTTTCAGCCCCCAAACGCTTTGCCAGGGAAATCTCCGTTCCGAGAATCGTTTCTTTGGGCAAATGGCTCATCACACCGCGATGTGCCGCCAGGAAACCGATTTTAGGCTTCACTGAAAAATACAGTGACGCATCGGCATGAACAATTTCAGAATGAATAAGACGCCTTGATGCTGTAGAAGGGTAGATCGAGGCAACGTCATTCAACTGAGCTTTTAACGCCGAAGGAATTAAAACCAACAAGAAGAGCCATTTGAACATGTGTCAAAATTACACGTTTTTTTCGTTTGATCTGCGCAAGCATTTAGTTGATTTTATGAATGGTGGCTATTTCTTTTTTACCGGCTGTTTCACGAAAATCATCCGACATATTCCGATACGCTGCTTTTGTTTATGTTACATTTGCAGCATGGAAATTTCACCCGATAAAGTCAATCCGAACGACCCAAGGCTAATTGCCTTCCAGCGTTTATTGAACGTAATGGACGATTTGCGCGAAAAATGTCCGTGGGACCGTAAACAAACGCTCGACAGCCTTCGTCATCTGACCATTGAAGAAACGTATGAGCTGACGGATGCAATCATCAGCAACGACATGGAAGGCCTGAAAGGTGAATTGGGCGACCTGTTCCTTCACATGGTATTTTACAGCAAAATTGCTGCCGAACAAGGCGCGTTCGATGTTACGGACGTGTTGAACACCATCTGCGAAAAGCTTATCTACCGTCATCCGCATATTTATGGCGATACGGTGGCCGAATCGGAAGATGAAGTAAAGGCAAACTGGGAAAAACTCAAGCTGAAAGAAGGCAAAAAATCAGTGTTGCAGGGTGTTCCGGTTTCGCTTCCGGCGCTGGTAAAAGCCATCCGCATCCAGGACAAGGTAAAGGGCGTTGGTTTTGACTGGGACGATATCGCCGACGTGAAAGCCAAAGTACACGAAGAGTTGTCGGAACTGGATGAAGCCATTGCCGGGAAAGAACAACAGGCGATCGAAGATGAATTTGGCGACGTGCTCTTCTCGCTGGTCAATTATGCCCGCTTCTTACATGTCAATCCCGAAGATGCTTTGGAGCGAACCAATCGTAAATTCCGCGAGCGCTTCATGCTCATGGAAACGTACATCACCGAAGCCGGTAAAGATATTTCGGGGATGCAACTGGAGGAAATGGACGTGTATTGGGAGCAGGCCAAAAAAGTGCTTCGCAAAGAATCCTAATGCAACACCGGTGACTCAATAATCCTTACGTTTTGTCATTTTTTCGTCTGAAAATCGCCAATAAAGGTTAAATATGTACCTTCGAACCCGCTGAAAAGCACAATACATACGAATATAACTTATGAAGCTAGTTCTCTCCTTAATTGCCTTTTTATTCGTTTCTGCGACGTCTTTTGCGCAGGATCACATTGTACGTGGATTTGTACACAATAATGTTAACGGCGAGGTGATTCCACACCAGCAAGTCGTACTTATTCCCACCGAAGTAGGGCGTGATATTCTTGGTGCAACAACTGATGTCAATGGGTTTTTCTCTATTCCGAAAGTAGACATCGGCGTTTATTTGATGAAAATCCAAAACACCGAGTTTGCGCTTTATGAACGCGAAATCAACGTCACTAAAAAAGACGGTATTACCGATATTCGTGTCGATTTATTGAAACCCGACGGGACCGATTTGGAGGAATTTGTGGTTTCTGCCGAAACGAAACGCAAAACAACCGAAGTATTGATTTCGGTAAACAACCTGACGAAAAAAGATTTGGAACGTATCCCGGGGGCTGGAACAGAGAACGACATTGTGGGTGCATTTTCCGTGACTCCCGGAGTTGTAACAACGGGTGACCAGGGCGGACAATTGTATGTGCGTGGAGGTACGCCTATCCAAAACAAGGTATTGCTGGACGGTATGACGATCTACAATCCGTTCCACTCCATCGGTTTCTTCTCGATTTTCGAAACGGAGCTTATTAAGAACGTTGATATTTACACCGGAGGTTTTGATTCCCGTTACGGCGGGCGTATTTCGTCGATCATGGACATTACCTACCGCGACGGTAACAAAAAAGAATTCGGCGGAAAAGTTTCCGTATCGCCCTTCATGGGAAAACTGGTATTGGAAGGCCCGCTGTATAAAGCAAAAGAAAAAGGTTCGGGCGCGGCTTCCTACGTGTTTTCAGCGAAACACTCGCTATTGGATTATACGGCGAAATCGCTTTACCGAAATGTCAATGACGGAAACGGACTTCCTTATAACTTTACGGATTTGTACGGTAAACTGACATTTGCCGCCAGCGGAGGTTCCAAGTTCTCGTTTTTCGGGTTCAACAACAATGATAAGGTCAACTATTCCGACATCGCCGAGCTGAGCTTTTCGCAATCAGGCGGGGGAATGTCCTTCGTACTGGTTCCTTCCGGTTCACCTACGTTTATCCGCGGGCACCTCAACGGTTCCAACTATAAAACAACATTCCTGGAGGAAGGAGCCAATGACCAGGGACGAAACAGTTCTATTTTCGGTGCCGACCTTGGATTCGATTTTACCTATTTCCTGAAAAATGAAGGACAAATCGACTATGGGATCAACATGAACCTTTTCAAAACGGATTATGTAACTTACAACGAAGCGGCTTCCAAAATCCAGTCTGTTTCCAACACCACAGAAATTGGTGCTTACGTTAACTACAAGCTGGTTACTACACGTTTTGTAGTACAACCGGGACTCAGAGTTCAGGCTTACGCATCTTTAGCAACTATTTCCCTTGAGCCTCGTTTGGGTGTGAAATTCAATGCTACTGAGCGGTTCCGTTTGAAATTCTCGGGAGGACGTTACTCACAAAACTTTACTTCGGCTTCATCCGACCGCGATGTGGTAAACCTGTTCAACGGGTTGCTTTCCGCCCCGACCAACGTACAGGAGACATTCATCACGGAATTCAACAAGGTGAAAAATCCTAAAAACGGGCTCCAGTATTCATGGCATGCGATTTTGGGTAGCGAGGTTGACCTGACAAAAGCCTTGTCGCTCAACATCGAAGCTTACTACAAATACTTTCCACAGCTCAGCAACATCAACGTGAACAAAATTTTCGACGATACGAAAGAATTTGACGATGTAGACGACGTTTACAAAAAAGACTTCCTGATCGAATCGGGCCAATCTTACGGTTTGGACATCTTATTGAAATACTCAAAAGACCGCTTGTTCCTCTGGGGAGTCTATTCCTACGGAAAATCAACCCGTTGGGATGGTTTCTCGGTATATGCACCGGTTTTCGACCGCCGTCACAACATCAACCTTGTAGGATCGTATATTTTTGGCAAGAAAAGAACACTGGAATTAAATGTGCGCTGGAACCTCGCTTCGGGACTTCCGTTTACACCAACAGCAGGTTTCTACCAGAACGAAAACATGAGTGGCGGTGTTACCACCGATTACACCTCCAGCAATGTCAGCGAAGTTGGCTTGTTACTGGGCGATTACAACAGCAAGCGTTTGCCATACTACCACCGTTTGGATATTACGGTGAAAAAACAATTCAAGTTTAAAAACACAACGGAGCTGGAGCTTGTAGCCGGAGTTACCAACGGATATGACCGTAAGAACATTTTCTACGTGAACCGTGTGACCAACAAAACGGTATACCAGTTCCCGTTCCTTCCGAGTATGGGAATCAGTTATAAATTCTAAAAATCCTGATTAAACATATAGAATAGGGCTCGTTATAGGGCCCTTTTTTGTTTCCCCGGAATTCGCGTTAAAAACAGATCGTTTTCCCGGGAAAAAAGAAACAAAAAAAACAATTCGTTTCCGCTCAGCCCTGAATACTTCCGATACTCATTAAAAATTGCCATTTTTAATATCTTTTCTATTTTCTTAGCCAACCAACTGAAAATTAGCCCGTCTAAAAAATGTTGCACTACTAAACTAATAATGCCCATGCAGTTCTACTACATTCAGCGATTTGGCAAATGGTTAAACAAGGAAAAAACGAAAAGATATGCTTTATATCTGGTGTTTTTCATCGGGTTAACCGGCCAGACGGCACTTAGCCAAACAGAAAACACAGCAGCTATCGATCAATTGTTAGCTGAAAGATCTTCAAGGATTACGCAGTCTGAAAGCACGCGTGACTTGGATTATCGCCTGTTCGAACTAGGTTATCGTCCCAAAGCAGTCATCACAACTGAAACGTTGGAAAACGGTAATTTACGCGTCGTATTCCCAACATACCTGAGTATTTCGGCAGATAAAAAAATTCGTATCGAGGAACGCTTGTCACAGCACTATTCCTATATGTCACATATTTCTGTAGATACGGAATTAAAGCAGGTGACACTGATTCTTTCACCTAATACCTCGACAGAAGAATTAGACTCCATTTTTGATCATTTCGGATACGCTGGACATGAATAGACTACTACGTTACTTCGCAATCATCGCATTACCGCTTATGATATCCTTGAATGGATATGGTCAATGCAACACCAATACTTCTATCTGTACTCCGGGTACGGCAGGTCCTTTCAATTTTGTTACTCCGGGCCCTTGGGTAAGTTCCTGCCTGGACTGGTTCGGACCAAACACGGGTTATATCATCCTGCACATTACGTCTTCGGGACCATTGAATATGCTCATAGATGGAAATTCATCTACCGGATTCCTGGATGTCGCTGTGTTTAATATTCCCCCGGGCCAGTCGCCATGTACGGCCATTCAAAACAGCGCCAATGAGATTGGCTGCAACTATGCTTCGGCAATGAGTGGCTGTAATCAATTCGGTAACTCCTTCCCGTGTGCCAGCAGTGTTCCGGCACCAAATGTTGTTGCGGGACAGGAATTGATGATCGTTGTCGAAAACTGGAGTGGTTCTTCCAGCAATTTTACCCTTCAACTGGGTCCACCTCCGGGTGCACAAACAGGGCCGCCAAACCCTGCAATTACGCCTGTAGGACCGTTTTGCGTGACTTCAGGATCTGTACAGCTTATAGCTGCCGACATGGGTGGAACCTGGTCAGGACCAGGTGTTTCTTCAAGCGGATTGTTTAACCCGGCAACAGCTGGCATTGGTACCCATACCATTAACTATTCTATTGGAACTGCACCTTGCAATGCATCGTCTTCAACGACGATCACGGTAAACAGCGCCACAGTTGGCGTTTCTCCGAATGTGACTATTTGTCCGGGAGGCTCTGCAACCTTGACTGCCAACGGCGCTTCGACCTATTCCTGGTCGCCGGCGAGTAGTTTGTCTTCGAGTAGCGGCGCTACCGTTACCGCAACGCCCGCTTCCACAACAACATATACCGTTACAGGAACCACGGCCGGTTGTACGAGCACGGCCAACGTCACCGTTACCGTAAGCGGCAACCCGTCGGTTAACGCCGTCGCGAACCAATCGGTCTGTGCAGGAACCAACGTGGCATCTATACCATTTTCGGGTGGTGCAGCCGGGACGGTTTACAACTGGACGAACTCCAATACAGCAATCGGACTTGGTGCCAGCGGTTCAGGACCTTTACCTGCATTTACAGCAACCAATTCATCGGGTTCGCCGATTTCAGGTACAATTACCGTGACACCAACATTGGGCGCTTGTACCGGAACACCAATTACGTTTACCATTACTGTGAACGGCTCCAATACCACTGTTTCTCCAAACGTTACTATCTGTGCCGGAGAAAGCACGGTGTTGAATGCCGCTGGAGCCACAACTTATTCATGGTCGCCGGGGACAGGATTGTCTGCCACAACAGGCGCTACGGTTACAGCTGATCCGGTTACAACCACCACCTATACGGTTACCGGAACCACTGCCGGATGTACGAGCACTGCTACTGTTACCGTAACGGTAGGCGGAAACCCATCGGTCAATCCGGTTGCTGACCAAACGTATTGCGCCGGGGCCACAGTTCCTTCTGCTGTATTCAGCGGCGGACCTGCGGGAACGGTTTATGACTGGACGAATTCCAATACCGGGATTGGTGCTCCCGCAAGCGGTGTCGATACCTGGCCAACGTTTACGGCCACGAATGCCGGGGCAGCTGCCATTACCAGCACAATTACCGTTACACCAAGCATCGGAGCATGCGTCGGTACGCCAATGTCATTTGATATTACGGTGAACCCACAGCCTACTGTGACTGCCGGCAACAACGGACCTCTTTGCGAAGGTGCAGATATCAACCTGACAGCTTCGAACGTTGCAGGTGGAAATTACACCTGGTCGGGGCCAAACGGTTACAACAGTAACGCGCAAAACCCCACTATTACGAACAGCGTTGCTGCCGATTTCGGGACCTACACTGTTAACGTAACTGCCGCAGGTTGTTCCAATTCGGCAACCACAACGGTTGTTATGAACCCGGGCACTCAACCGACGATTACGCAGGTCGGACCGTATTGCGCAAACAGTCCTGCAGTGAATCTTACTGCTTCGGTAGCCGGCGGAACATGGTCTGGAACCGGTATTACCAATGCAGCAACCGGTCTTTTCGATCCGTCAGCAGCAACCATCGGGAATAACCTGATTACTTATACGCCATCAAACGGCTGTACGAACCCGGCTACGATGACTGTTGTTGTCAATGCCATTCCGACGATTCAGTTCGTAAGCGATGTACTTACAGGTTGTGCACCTCTGGAGGTTGAATTAACCGATTTAAGTACGCCTGCCAGCAGCGCGGTTACCTGGAACTTCGGTGATGGCTCTACTTCAAGTCAATTGGGATCGGTAACCCATACATTTGTTTCACCTGGCTGTTATGATATCACGCTGAACGCAACCAGCAACGGATGCAGCAATACTGCTACCGTAGCCAATTACATTTGTGTGATTCCGCAAGCCGATGCTTCGTTTTACGTAGATGACGCGTCGCAAACCATTTCGGATCCGACGTTCAACTGCCTCAATACTTCCACCAATGCAACAAGCTACTCGTGGGAATTCGGTGACGGAACAGGAAGCACGCTGATCCACCCTTCGCATACCTACCCTGCTGTTCCGGGCAACTATACAATTGTATTGTATGCGACCAACGCGGGTGGATGCATCGATTCGGCAGAGATTAATGTCAGCATCAAAGATGAACTGATCTTCCACATTCCGAACGCGTTTACGCCGGATGGTGATGAATTCAACAATACCTTCAAGCCTGTGTTCTATTCCGGATTCGATCCGTACAGCTACACGCTTACCATGTATAACCGCTGGGGCGAGATTCTTTTCGAGTCACACGACGTTGAATTCGGCTGGGACGGTACCTACCATGGTGAATTGGCCAAAGAAGGCATTTATACCTGGACAATCAAATTCAAAGATGTCGACAACGATAAGAAATTGGTCTATTCAGGCCACGTATCGTTGATCAAATAAAGAAATAACCGCTATACTACTGCTAAGGTAAAAAAGGTCAGACCAACATCTGGCCTTTTTTACTTGCTCCAGTGCTCGAATGCTTTCTTCTGTGCGCCCGTCGGGTTTTCGAGTTGCTTTAGCGTATATTCCAGGTAAAAATTGCGCTGTACTTCGGGGAAAGTCAGCTCCAGCAGTTTTCCCGCGCGAAGAATCGTCACCTGCTTTTGCTGATCGTCGAAGTACGCGAGCCATTTATCCAGTTCACCATACAGGGGATGACCGTTTACGGCGATAATCACATCGTCCATCATCATTCCAGCCAGGTCTGCCGGACTTCCCGGGTAAATGGCTTTTACGACGTGGTGAACACCTTCGGGAAGCGTTTTGAAGCCCAAACGTCCATAACTGTAACGTTTCGACGGCTGGTGCAGCATTTCAATCCCGATTGCCTCAAAAGCTTCTGTCAGGATCGCTTCAAACGGACGCGTTCCGTAGAAATAATCATCGAAAATGGTCTGCATCTGCTCACCTGCGAGTTCGCAAATCAACGTGCGGTAATCTTCCTCGCTCACACCTTTACCTTGCAGCGCAAAGTTGAAATACAGCCGTTTCATTGCTTCATCCAATCCAAACTTATTGCCCGTATTTTGCCGGATCATCACATCGGTTACGAAAGCCAGAAGGCAACCTTCGGTATAAATCGAGACTTTTCTTCCGGGCGCTCCGGGCACGTAACCATCCAGCCAGGTATCCCAGGAAGAATCGGCCACCGAGTGATTGAAACGGCCAAAATTATCAAAGTGTTTTTGCAATTGCGCCTGCATTTCGCGGAAATAGTCTTTGAGCTGGAACACACCGCTTTTGTACAACATCAGGTCGCCCATATAGGTTGTGACACCCTCGCAGAGATACCCCAAACGCGAGAAATTTTCACGCTGGTAATCGTACGGATACATTTCAATCGGACGGATCGCTTTCACGTTCCAGGTATGATAAAGCTCATGTGAACTTACTCCCAATAATTCGGAATAAGCTTCACCGAATACATCGTATGTCGGTCCGAGCGTAATAACAGTCGAATGCTGGTGTTCCACACCGTGATACGCCTTGTAAGGCAAAACATGGATCAGGAAATGATAATGCGGAACCGGAAACTCAATGAATTTCTCGATCTGCTTTTCGGTAAATGCTTTAAAGTCATAAATGACGCGTTTCCAGTCGATGATGATACTTCCGTTGAACCACAGGTGAAAAATAGTTCCGTTTACCTCGTACTGGTTGTATTGCAGCATATCCGAGCAAATAAACGGCGCATCGGCCAATTCGTGAAAATCAGCAGCCGTGAGCTTTTTGCCCTCGCGTTTGAGCGATGTGGCAATGTTCCAGCTATCCGGAATGGAAAGATTGACTTCACAGGCATCACTGATTCGTTCGGGTAAATAAACGAAGCAATTGACCGGGTTTACGTATAGCTGTTCTTTCGACAGGTAAGTGGAGCCGGCATTCAGATCGGCGGCGTAATAACCATATTCCACCCGCAGATCAGCGCCGTTTTCATTGGTCACCTGCCAGGTCGAAGTATCGGTCTTTTGAACAACACAAGGCTTTCCCTGGCCATCGAACACCCTGAAATTGCGCACGTTTTTCGCGAAATTCCCCAATTCATATCTCCCCGGACGCCAGCGCGGCAAAATGATCGTTGTATTTTCAGGAACATTGGTAAACTGTACCCGAAATTGGACATATTGCTGGTTGGGCGATTCCGTAGAAAGGAAATATTGTGTCATGCGTTCAATTTTCCCCAAAATTAGAAATATAGCGGAATGGAGAATTGAAAATGTAGACAGTGCACCTTCTTTTTCAATTTTTCTATTCCTTGTAATGAAATGTTAAAATTTGGGTGGCGTGGCAAAACCCGGGAAAAATGTCGTATATTAGTGGACAAATGTCTTGTATTAAAAAATGGCCAGAAACAGTAATCCCCCGATAGACAGCTCCATTCAACGGTTTGTCAATTATGTGCAGCACGAAAACAACATGATGGTTTCTGATGTCAATCTTACCTATAATGATTTTTTCCGAAACAAATTGCTGTTGGTGCTCTCCATCCGCGAGGGAATTCCCCATTTTTTATTCTCTGCGATTCGTTTACACACCCCGTTTTCAGACATTGACTGGGCCAACTTTTTAAACATTTCAACCAAGTCACTGCAGCGCTACAAAGCAGAAAAAGATTTTGTTTTCAAACCGATCCATTCCGAAAAGATCATCGAGCTGGCCGAAGTCACTCAATTAGGCGAATCCATTTTTGATACCCAGGAACAATTCTACGATTGGCTCAAGCGCCCCAACCAGGCACTCGGAAACATGACGCCACTCGAAATGCTCAAAGACTCATACGGAAAGGAACTCGTCGTAAACGAGCTCACACGCATTGACCAGGGTATTTTTGTATAAATGAAAGTTTATCGCCTGTCACGACAGAAATTTGTCTACAATTTCAATGGAAAAGGTGCTGCCCTGTGCGGTGCTCGTTGGAATTCGAAAGGAACACATGTCATTTATACATCTGAAAGCAGAGCCCTGGCAATGGCGGAAGTGGCCGTTCACTTGTCCCTGGATAACCTTCCATTGGATTTTATGATGATGGAAATCGAAATCCCGGATACGGTTGCATTTGCCCCGACCATTTTACCGAAAGATTTACATCCCAACTGGCATGCCTTTCCGCATGATATGCTGACCCAGCAAATAGGCGACCGTTTTATCCAGGCCGCAGAATTTTGCGCTCTCAAAGTACCATCGGCGGTGGTTAAGGGTGACTTCAACATTTTGATCAACCCGATGCACCTCGATTTCCAACAGATCAGGATCCTGGATCAGAGCGATTTTCCGTTTGACAAACGTTTTGTCTACCGTTAAAACCAGCATTATTGAAAGGTCATTTCGACGCATCATTTAAACGGAATTGATTACTTTCGCACCGTATCCATTTTATTGAATAGTATATGAATTACGATATTATCGTTGTTGGAAGTGGACCCGGTGGTTATGTGACTGCTATCCGTGCTTCCCAATTGGGATTAAAAACCGCCGTTGTAGAGCGTGATGCGCTGGGTGGGATTTGCTTGAACTGGGGATGTATCCCGACGAAAGCGTTGCTGAAAAGCGCAAATGTATTTGAATACCTGACACACGCTTCCGATTACGGAATCACTGTAAAAGATGCCAAAGTTGACTTCGATGGAATGATCAGCAGAAGTCGTGGTGTTGCGAGCGGGATGAGCAACGGAATCCAGTTCCTGATGAAGAAAAATAAAATCGACGTCATCAAAGGAACGGGTGTTATCAAAGCAGGAAAAAAAGTAGCTGTTACCGCTGAAGACGGAACGGTTTCCGAATATACAGCCGATAAAGGAGTGATCATCGCAACGGGAGCACGTTCGCGTCAATTGCCAAACCTGCCCCAGGACGGTGAAAAGATCATCGGTTACCGCGAAGCCATGAGCATGAAGAAGCAACCGAAGAAAATGGTTGTTGTAGGTTCCGGTGCAATCGGTGTGGAATTTGCTTATTTCTACAACGCGATCGGTACGGAAGTAACCGTGGTGGAATACCTGCCAAATGTGGTTCCGATCGAGGACGAGGAAGTATCCAAACAACTCGAGAAATCGTTCAAGAAATCGGGTGTGAACATCATGACGAACGCTTCGGTGGAATCGGTTGACACTTCCGGTAAAGGATGCGTTGTGACAGTAAAAACAGCGAAAGGCGAAGAGAAAATCGAATGCGATGTGGTGCTTTCTGCAGTCGGAATCCAGGCGAATATCGAGAACATCGGTTTGGAAGAACTGGGAATTGTGGTTGACAAAGGCCGTATCATTGTAAACGATTATTACCAAACCAACATCCCGGGCTATTACGCGATCGGTGATGTTATTCCTACCGCTGCTTTGGCACACGTTGCTTCGGCTGAAGGAATCATCTGTGTAGAGAAAATTGCAGGCCATCATCCTGAACCGTTGGATTACGGAAATATCCCGGGCTGCACATATTGTTCACCTGAGGTTGCTTCGGTTGGTATGACCGAAAAAGCTGCGAAAGAAGCAGGTTTGGATATCAAGATCGGTAAATTCCCGTTCTCGGCATCAGGAAAAGCAAGTGCTGCGGGAGCGAAAGACGGATTCGTGAAACTGATTTTCGATTCGAAATACGGCGAATTGCTGGGTGCTCACATGATCGGTGCGAACGTTACCGAGATGATTGCCGAGATCGTGGCTATCCGCAAACTGGAAGTTACAGGTGAGGAACTGATCAAAACGGTTCACCCACACCCTACGATGTCTGAAGCGGTGATGGAAGCAGCAGCAGCGGCTTACGGTGAAGTGATTCACTTATAAAATACATAATGAATGGAAGAGGTTTTCGGAAACGGAAACCTCTTTTTTTTGCCACAAACTCTTCGAACAGTAAGAATATGATCAGCCACAGATTTCTCAGATGTTCACAGATAGAATACCACGACTCATTTACCATTTAATTTAGACACATCCGGCTTAGCACATCTGTGTAAATATGTGCCATCTGTGGCAAAAAATCCTTCTCCAGCTTTATTGATTGGAAGCTGTTTTCACCTGCAACGGCGTTCCTGCCACTTCAAATTGATTATCGCCGGAGCAGTAAATATCAATTCTTCCGAGGTATAAACCTGCATAGCCAACCTGGTTGATTACGACATCATTGCCAAATTTGTTTTTGACGATTTCCGGCTTTTCGAGGAATGTGTGCGTATGTCCGCCCAGGATCAGGTCAATACCTTCGGTTTTTGCTGCCAGGTGCTTGTCGCAGACTTTTTCAGGATCCACCGGGTATTCGTAGCCCAAATGCGACAGGCAAATAATCAGGTCACATTTTTTCTCACGAAGCAAAGTCACTTGTTCCTGTGCTTTGGCAATCGGGTCCATGTAAACCAACGCTCCGGTATTTTCAGCCGGCACCAGGCCGTTCAGGTCCACTCCCACTCCAAAAATGCCGATGTTAAGCTTTCCTTTACGGATCACAACGTGCTGTTTTACTTCATCGCGCAAGGTTGTTTTGGAAAGGTCGTAGTTGGCATTCACGAACGGGAATCTGGCATGTTTTTTCGCCTGTAAGAAACCATCTATACCGATATCAAAATCGTGGTTGCCCAAGGTAGCGACATCATAGCCCATTTCGGAAAGCACCTTCATTTCGAGCACGCCTTTGAATTTGTTGAAATACGGCGTTCCCTGGAAGATATCGCCGCAATCGAGCAAAAGCACGTTTTCTTCTTCGGCCCTGATCTGTTCAATCAATGCAGCCCTGCGGGAAACGCCGCCCATTCCGGGATACTTGCCATGATTGTCGGGAAACGGATCGATATTGGAATGCGTATCATTGGTATGCAGGATCACCAGTTTCAGGTCCTTTTTACCGGATGCACTGATCAACGACGGAGCTATTGCCGCCCCTGCTGCCACAATTCCCGTACGGTGAATAAACGTTCTTCTGTTCATGTCGATGATGTTAAAACCGAATTCGCTCTTCCAGTACTTCCTCGATTGTTTTCGCACGTTCTACTTCGCGCAGCAAGAGATCGCGCAATAAGACCGGGCTTAGTTTCTTCTCGGTTGCCGCCTGGAAAAAGAGCATTTTATCTCCTCCATTGGCCAGGAAATCGGAAGTGATTACCCAAAGGTAGGGCGATTCATTCAGATTGTCAATAACAATTTTCCCGTCGACCACCGTAAATCCTGCAATCGGTTCACCTCCTGACTTTTGCAGGTATGCTTCTATTTCCGGAAGCTGGGTTACAGGCAATTTCAGCGCCACCAGTTGATTATCGAATGGCATGAGCTTGTAGATATCTCCCACCACAATCGGCCCTTTCGACAAGGAAGCGCGAATTCCGCCAGTATTCAGCATGGCTATAACCGGAATTTTGTCTGTTCTGCCGACCAGCAGGCTGTCTTTTCCGAACTGCAACACAAAATCAGCTACCCATTGTCCGAGTACGGAATTGGGACGCCCGACCTGCATATCGACCAATGCTTCACCAATCACACGGTCCATTTCCACGGCCAGCTCGCGACGGTATGGTGCTACGAGCGAATCCATCTCCGGATCTTTCTCAACGGCCTTTACATCAATGCGCTGCGCAACAAAAGACTTGTGGTAATAAGAAGAGCAGGCCGAAAGACCTGCTCCTATCAATAAAATTCCAATGAAACGAATCATCGTACTATTCAATAACGAGTGATTTCTGTGCGACACCATAAGGCGTCACGGCTTTCACAATGTATGATCCTGCTTTCAGTGAAGCTACATTTAATTTCACCAGTTTCAGATCAGCTACATCGGCTTTCAAAACTGATCGGCCTTGCATGTCAAGGATTTCATACGAAGAGATCGTAGTTGCATTTACGTGCAAAGACAATTCGTTCTTAGCCGGGTTCGGGTAAGCGATAAATCCTGCGTTCAATGCTTCTTCGATGTCAGCCAAACACCCCATAGCTTCGTAGGTCATGTTCGTGAAGTTGACGAAGCAAGCGAAATCGATGCTATCGATGAACGGGTTACGGTTTCCTTGCAGTGAATCCACGTAGTCGTTGCGGGAAATCTCGCGGTTATCCGGCAAATCGTTGAAGTGCCATTGCTTCAGCAACGACTGGTCTTGTCCGTAGTTGATCGAACCGCTGATCGGATCCGGAAGTCCCCAGTTATTCCCGCTCACGGTTGTATAACAAACAGCTTCGTACATCATCGCACGTGCCGCATCACCTTTTTGTTCATCGCGTGGCTCATAAACGAGGTTCCCATTGACATCCAACCCGAATTTAGCTCCCAGGTAAGTTGATGATACGGTTACAACTTCTCCTAACGGGTAGTTACTGCGCACGGCATTCGCCTGGTTTTGGTTGGTTGGGAACAAATGATGGTAATCGTTGTATTCAGGAAGATCATCAGCATTCGGATCGTTGACAGTTGGCATCCAGCTCGCACAATACGTATGCTCACGGCTGAATCCTGTTGCTGTAAAATCGAAAGGTTCGCTGTAGATTTTGTTTTCACCGCTGTATACGCAAGTGATCACGCGACGGTCAAGCGTTGTATCACGTGTGTAGAAGTTCTTCACCATGTAAGGTCCGTAGTTGTTGTAGAACTGCATTTGGTGAGGATTGATCAACGCGTGCAAATCGGCTACAAATGTTGCGCTTGCCGTGCTGATTCCTGCATATTCGCCTGCAGGCATCATCGTAGCAGGAGTGGTTGTAGAACCGGTAAGCGGGCTTGTAGTCAAATAGTTCCTGTAAGTACCATCGCCGTTGTAAGCAAATACTGCGAAATGGTAAGTTGTGTTGGCAGCAATGTAATTCGGCGTGAAAGAAGTTGCGGGACCACTGTAAACAACCTGTCCATCACCCACCAAATCACCGCGCTGGTAAACAGTTCCGTCAACAGGAACGCCGGTTACGACAGAACCGGTTTTACGCAACACCAGGTATTCTTCAGCTGAAGCCGAAGCAGTAAACGCCGCATTGAAACGGTATGTTTTTACGTTGGTAAAGTTCATCGCTGTTGCCTGTGCAGCAGGTTCCGTAGCATAGTTACCACCGATACCCACAAGGTTTACAACGTAAGAAGGCTCATCTGCATCATTGCTGGCAATCGTCAAAACAGCGTTGCGTGTTCCGGCAACAGATGGTGTAAAATCAACTGTCAACGAAGCTGTTGATGCAGCATTCACTGACGAAGGTGAAGAAGAAACAGAAAAGTCACCAGCATTCGCACCGGAAAGCGTAGCACTTGAAATATTCAAGGTATTTGCAGTTCCGAGGTTTTCGATCGTAAATGTAGTCGGAGTCATAGTACTAACCGGCGAGCTCCAGGTGTAGCTTCCACCGCTAACGATGGTTGTCGCTCCTTGTTTTACGTTGATTTCCTGTTCCGGACCTGCAGCTCCGACAGCAATATTTACATCGTCCAAACCGATATTACCTGCCACTTTTTGCGTGTAGATAAAGCGGATGTAACGCGATGTTGCCAAAGGAACGTCTGTAAACTGCGTATAAGCAGCAGGTGGTGATGTAAAGGTATGAAGGGTTGTCCAAACAGAACCCAAATCAGATTCCTGTACGGTAAACGTTCCGCCTGAGAAACTGTTACCCGCAAGGTAGTATGTCAGGTTTCCCGGATTACTTGCAAAGTTGATAACCAGGTAATCGCCTGTATTGTCGAACTTCATGGTAGGTGGTGTATTACCGGAAGCCGTGTATAAGCCGGTTCCTGATTCCGTCCAGCCCACTGGAAGTGTGGGAGTTGTAAAGCTCCAGGTCGTAGGAAGCACTGCCTGTGCAACGGCATTCAAACTGAACAAGACAGCAATGAACGTTGTGTAAATGATTCTTTTCATGTTGTTTATTGTTTGCAAATTAAAATTGGACCCCGAGTGTCAGGTTAAAACGGAATCCTTGTCCGAACATCACCGACGCCGAAGCAGCATCGAAGCCTGTTCCGTAAAAATTATTCGTTGCATCGGCCATGTACATGGTGTTGAGCACGTTGGTAATAGACCCGTTGAAGAAGGTATTCACCTTACCGAAACGGTATTTATAGCCTACAAATAAGTTCAGCAAGCCGTAAGAAGGCAATTTGTATGACTCACGGCCGCCATTTGCCCCTTGCAGGGAGAACGGTGTAAAGTTAGCGTAATAACGGTCGAACCACTGGTATTGAACCTTAAAAAACAAATCCTTGATCGGTTCGTAACGGATTCCAGCATTCGCCATTGTCTGCGCTGCATCACCTACGTGAACGCCTTTTGCGTCGAACTCAAAGGTATAATTGTTCAGGTCGGGAATCGTGATTGTTTCGCTTGAATTCCAGGTCCAGTCACCGTAAGAGAACATGACTTCTCCTGAGATCTTTTTCGTGATCTTGTAGGCTAAATCCACTTCTCCACCGATATGCAATGCATCCATTCCATTGATGTTTACATAGATGCTGGAGCTCGGGTCGTTCGGGTCAGGAATGGAAACCCCGAATGGGAACGGCTTGTTCTGCCAGTTGGTTACGTAACCGTTTACATTCACCCCGAAACGGCTGTTGGCAAAACCATAACCTGCTTCAGCCGCCAGTACTTTTTCGTTCAGAATTTCGTAAAAGAAAGCATTGGTGTTGTTGTCAATCACGTTGCTGAACTGCGGTGTTCGTGACAAATAACCGAGGTTAACAAAAACCGTCGCGTATTCCGACAAGGCAAGACTTGCTCCTGCTTTTACCGTTCCGCCGAACAGTGTTTTCCAGGCCGTTTCAAAGTACTCCAAACCATCCGACGATGCCGTGTAGGTCTGTCCCTGGTAAGTAATTGTATCATTATAGCCGATGCGCAAAGTGGTATCGCCCACTTCCAGTACTTTTTTCTGGAAATAGTCAATTCCCTTGTAGGAATTACTCACTCCTGAAAGGTTCAGGAAAGCCGTCCAGCGCGTGTCTTTGTATTCCACCTGACCGAAAGCTCCGCCCCATTGCACAAGACCATCGCGGTGGTTGTTGTAGGTGTTGAGTGAAATTTTATCGCCTTCGCGCATCATCGGTGTGGATGCATTCTGGTTGGCATCGTTTATGTAATAATCACCACCCAGCAAATCAACGATTTCCTGGTAGTGGGTGCCTTTGTAATAACGGTAGTCGATACCACCGGAAGTTTGCCATCTTTCATTGTGCTCGTAGGTAAACTGCCCTAAGTAACCCAGCCAGAAGTGATTGTTGACGCTGGAAACAAGTACCTGCGTCGATTTTAATTCGGTATCGCTGTAGAGTGGATCCACGTTCGGGCCGCCAAACAACTGATCGACCTGGTTGGTTTTCACGATGGCATCCCAGTCAATAAGGCCTTCTTTTGTGTAAAGGATTCCTCCCGAGTTGGACAAACGCGTTCCTCCTCCTCTACCGATAGACAAATAAGCAATATTCGAGATCGACAACTTGTTGTTTACTGTCCAGAAATCCTTCAGCGTTACCTGAGGTTTGTGGTAGTAATTCAAGCGTTCGTTCATCACTTCCTGTTTCCCGTCGACGGTCCTGTATCCCCAATGCTGGTTGAAACGAATCCCGCGGTCGAATGCCTGTGAAGAGTCAATGGCCAATCCCATATCGCGGGCAGTCTGCGCATCCCAATACTGGATACGCTGGTTAAATGAACGCTGACCGTGTTTTTGCGGAGCACCGAAACCGGATAAGGATAACAAGTGCTTATCCCATTTTTTCTGAATTTTTGCGTAGTAGAAACCACCTTGGGTGTTCGTACCTTCTACCCAGCCATTTCCTTGTTTATAGGAACCGGAAACAACCACTCCCCATCCTTTTTTCGTCAAACCTGAATTGTAGGAAAGGCTTGAACGCAAGAACGTTCCTGTTCCGAATTCCTGTTTGAAGGAAATTCCTTTTCGGTTACCGATCCCGGCGGTGATGATGTTCAATGTTCCACCTACGGAAGGCATCGCCAGTTTGGTAGCACCCAATCCACGCTGGATCTGGATGGTATTGGTAATCGCGTCCAAACCAAACCAGTTTGACCAATATACCCAACCATTTTCCATATCGTTTACCGGCACACCATCGATAAGTACCCCCACATTTCGCTGATCGAAACCACGGACTGTAATACGCGAATCTCCGTCACCACCGCCTGTTTGCGTGGCATACACTCCCGGTGTGGCGTTTAACAGCATCGGGATATCACGGGAAGCGAGTTCTTCGACAATTTTTTCAGAACCGATTGTTGTTGAAGCAACCGGTGTGCGGCGGCCTGCAATCGGGGCGATTACCTTGAACTCTTCCAGCTCCGTGGTATTTCCCACTTCGTAGACAAGCTCCATTTCGGCGCGGTCAACAACCAGGTTTTGCGTAAGCGTATCCACGTCCACCACTGCAATGGTCACGATGTAAGTTCCATAAGGAACCCCCGCGATTTCAAAACGTCCATCGATATCGGTTATCGCGCGGTGTTCATTATTGATGGTAACATAAGCTCCGGGGATGGTTTCTGCATTCCCGGCATCTTTTACCACACCTCTTACGGTAGCCGTTTGCGCAAATGTCAAAACGGGGATTAAAAAAACGAATAGTACCAGTATTCTCAGCATACATTCAAAAAAAAGAGGCCTTCGTAAACGAAGACCTCAGTTGAGTATCGAAATTATTTAAGAACAACACGCTTAGTGGTCACCGCTCCGTTCTGGTCGATCAGTCGAACGATGTAAACGCCGCGGTCGGTCCCGAGCTTAATGGCCATTTGTGCATTGGCAGGATTCATTGTACGGCCTACCAATTGACCCAAAGCGTTCATTACCTGCACTTCGCGGATATCTGCAGCGCCTTTGATGTAAACGATTCCATCCAACGAAGGGTTCGGATATACGGTAATCTCAGCCTGGATTTTAGACTCGGTAGACAATCCGTTGCAGTTGCAATCGTGCGTACCCAAAGAGAACCAGTTTCCGAAAAGAATCGGGTTACCATTACCTGAAACGATTGTATCACCGTTTCCGTCCATCATATACGTTACGGCAGGAATGGAATCATATTCAGCCAATGCGTTGAACATGGTAACCGGAGTGGTTACACCTTTCAAAACGGTTGGTTTACGGATCAATGAGTGGTCAGCCGTTACACCTACTCCCAAACCTGTGTTGTAAGGAGCGGTAGTTGTCCACGCAGTTCCCGGATCTTCACCGATTTTACCGAAGATATCGATAATCACGAATCCTGCAGCAGTTGTAACGTTATCCGTTGCGTTCGCCGGAAGTGTTCCTTTCGCCAGCATTACCGCGTCGTTTCCGTTCCAGTAAAATGCATTGGATGTATTGTAAACAGGGCTGAAGAAACCATCAGCGCGAGCGATCAAAGAATCCCAAAGCGGAGCTTCCTGGCCCACACCAGCAGGATCTTGCTTATCCAAAGCAGCAACGAATACATCATGTGGCTGTACAATTCCTGACAATTGGACCGCGTTTGCAACAGTTGCAGAAGCAGAACCGTTTGAGTAACGTGCAACGAAGTACTCGCTCAAGTCAACAGCCTGGTTTGTAGGGTTGTAAATTTCCAATGCTTTGTTGTTTGACCAACCTTCAGCATACTCGGAAATGAAGATCTTAGCACAGTCCTGCGCGTAGGCGGTTGATGCTAGAAGTCCGAAAAAAAGTAACGTTTTTTTCATAATTGAACAGTTTATTTGAATTGAAGATATGTGACTGGAATATAAAACGATTCGTTACCCACACCTGTGGAAGAATGACACGCCGTCTTTTGGGAGACAACCGCTCTATTCGTATGGGTAAACATTTTTCTACTTCATCGTTCCAATTGTTTGTTTTCACATGGTTTCAGTCTACTTAACTCACGTAGCATCAAGGAGAACATGCAAAAACTTGCGACAAAGATAGGACATTTTCAGTGGACGAGCATTATTGAATTGTTAACAATGAGCAAACGTTATACACGGTTATTTGTATTGATAAATCTGGTAAATGGATTTAGTAAATACAAGTCGTTTAAAATAGTTGATGTGTATATTTTTATTGACAAAACGACCGATTTTTAACATCTAAAATGGTCACTTTCCAAATTTGCCATTTGGCAAATTTGGAAAGTTGAAACATTGCGCGTGATTTTCGGAACAATTTCTGCATTTGCGATTCCAACAGGTCAACTATTTATATAATAAAACACAAATCACCAGAAAGGTATTTGGTTATTTTTGTTCCAAAACAAACCATACATGAAACGTTTAAGTTTACTTCTCTTCATCGGATTAATGGGCGCTGCTCACGCTCAAAACAATCTCACTGTTGAACGCATCTGGAAATTCGGCGAGTTCTCGCAAAAAGGTGTTGCCGGATTTAGTTCCCTGGCAGATGGTGAACACTTTACAAAACAGGTAGAAGAAAAAGGATCGCTCTTATTAAAGAAGTACAGTTTTAAGGATTTTAACGGCACCGGTACGGAAATAGCCAATCTTTCCTCGATTACAGCCGACGGTGCCGTTCTGCAGATAGACGAAGCCACATTGAACAAAGCAGGAACCATGTTGCTGCTGCAAACAAATACGGCCGCCATTTACCGCTACAGTTATTCAACGGTCTACTATATATATGACATCGCTGCGAAAAAAGCGACGTTGCTGTACAAAACCGATGTTCCGCAAACGCTTGCCACATTTTCGCCCGATGGTACCAAAGTAGGATTTGTGGCAGCCAACAACCTCTTTGTAAAAGACATCAAAACAAATGCGATTACGCAGTTAACATTCGACGGGAAACAGAACAGCATCATCAACGGAACCACGGATTGGGTTTACGAAGAAGAATTTGCCATAACGCAAGGCTTTTTATGGTCGCCTGACTCGAAATACATTGCATACCTGCGTTTCGATGAGTCGAATGTAAAGGAATTTGATATGGCGATCTACGGTTCGCTTTACCCGGATGAGTATCGCTTCAAATACCCGAAAGCGGGCGAAGACAATTCAAAAGTGAGCTTGCACATCATTCCAGCTGCGGGTTCCAAATCGACTGAAAGTGCCGGTGTGAACCTGGGGAACTACGAATACATTCCACGCTTTAAATGGTCGCCGGTTGCCAATGAACTGATCGTACAAACCATGAACCGTCACCAAAACGAGCTGAAATACCATCTCGTTACCAATCCGGATGCACCGGTAGACAAAGTGTTTTATACCGAAACATCGAAAACGTACATTGACATCGACAACAACCTCATCGTTTTGAAAGACGGGAAATCGATCCTGCGCAGCAGCGAGAAAGACGGTTACAACCACCTTTACCAGCTGCATTTCGATGGGAAACAGCGCCAGATCACTACCGGAAACTGGGATGTAATCGAATTGTACGGCATCAACGAGAAAAAAGGACTGATCTATTACAAATCGGCTGAAAACGGCGCGATCAATCAAACACTGTATTGCATTTCGCTTGATGGAAAGAAAAAAACAGCCATCAGCGCTACAAACGGTACGCACAACGCCGAGTTCTCCGAAGGATTCCTGTACTTCATCCGAAGCAGTTCTACTGCCAATACGGTAACCACTTATACCTTGTGCGACCAAAGCGGCAAAGAGTTGATGGTGCTGGAGAAAAACGAAGCCTTACAGCAAAAACTCAACGGCATGAACCTGGCAAAAAAGGAATTCATCAAAGTTCCGGGACTGGAAGACAGCCTAAATGCCTGGATCATGAAACCGGCCGATTTTAACCCGAACAAAAAATACCCGGTTTACTTTACGGTTTACTGCGGCCCGGGACACAATACGGTAACCAATGCCTTTGGCGGACACGATTATATGTATCACCAGCTATTGACGCAAAAAGGCTACATCGTGATGAGTGTTGACCCGCGAGGAACGATGTACAGAGGTGAGGCGTTCAAAAAAATGACCTACCTGCAACTGGGCAAGCTGGAAGTGGAAGACATAATCGCCGTCGGAAAATACATGCAGAAACAATCGTATGTGGACGCCAACCGCATCGGGATCCAGGGCTGGAGCTACGGTGGTTTCATGACTGCTTTGGCCATGACGAAAGGCGCAGACGTCTTCAAAATGGGAATTTCGGTAGCACCGGTTACCAACTGGCGCAACTACGATAATATCTATACGGAACGTTTCATGCGTACGCCGTCTGAAAACGCATCGGGTTACGATGACAATTCACCGGTAAATCATGTGAGCAAGTTGAAAGGGAAATTATTGCTCGTGCACGGTTCTGCTGATGATAACGTGCATTTCCAGAACTCTATGGAATTCATCACAGCTATGGTAAACGCCAACAAGCAATTCGACCTGTTTGTTTACCCGAATAAAAATCACGGAATCTATGGTGGCAACACAAGGAACCACCTGTTTACGATGATGCTGAATTACACGCTGGAAAACCTGTAAGTGGACTTCAAGCACGATTTCACGCAGAAAAATTTACTGAAAACCCTGGCCGGAATGCTTTTCTGGTCGGGGTTTAATATTCTCTGTATAAGCCTGGTACAGTATTTCGACCACCATTTCATCCTTTCCGAAACCCTGCTTGCCTGCATTATGATTCCGGTTGGACTGGTCAATTGCGCGGCTTTAATTTACGGTTTGAATGCACTTCGAAGATTCTATTGGAAAACCCTCCTCCTGGCGGTGATCACTCTCCTGAATTTCAGTTATTTCCTTTTTACCTGGAATTCACTTCACCAGCTTTCAGGCTCCATGACCAATTAACCGCGACTGATTTTCGACCAAAAACAGCTTGTTTACAGCAATCCAACAGCACGATTTTTTTTATTCAAAAAGATTTGCCGGAACTTATTTGTGATTTAGTTTTCTATTAGTAATTTTAGCCAACTATCAAAAAAAAGATTAATCAGCAGGCAAAATGAGCGAAACAGCGAAAATCGAATTGAACGGAAAAATCTACGAATTTCCGGTTATTGAGGGCACAGAAAACGAAAAAGCCATCGACATCACCAAGTTGCGTCAGGAGACAGGTTACATTACCCTTGATTCGGGTTACAAGAACACAGGTGCTACGTTAAGTGCCATTACTTTCCTCGACGGTGAAGAGGGAATTTTACGTTACCGTGGTTACCCGATCGAGCAATTGGCTGAAAAAGCATCGTTTATTGAAGTGGCTTATTTGCTGATTTACGGTTCACTGCCTACCCAAGCGCAGCTCGACGATTTTAAAACGAATATCACCAAGCATACGCTGGTACACGAAGACATGAAACAGTTCTTCGAAGCGTACCCGGCAAAAGCGCACCCGATGGGCGTACTTTCATCGATGATTTGTTCATTATCAACATTCTACCCGGAATCACTTGATCCGAACCGCAGCGCCGAGGCAAAAAACCTTACAATGCTGCGTTTGCTTGCCAAATTGCCGACTTTGGCTGCATGGGCATACAAAAACTCAATGCGCCACCCGTTCATGTACCCGAAAAACGGTTACGATTACTGCAAGAATTTCATGCACATGATGTTCGCGATGCCAACCGAAGACTACGATGTGGATCCGGTTGTTGTTGACGCATTGAACAAACTTTTGATCCTTCATGCCGACCACGAGCAAAACTGCTCTACGTCGACTGTGCGTATCGTAGGATCTTCACAGGCAAACCTCTATGCAACGATTTCAGCTGGAATTTCTGCTTTGTGGGGACCACTTCACGGTGGGGCCAACCAGGCAGTGATCGAAATGCTCGAGAAAATCCATAATGATGGCGGTGACGTTGACAAATGGGTATTGAAAGCAAAAGACAAAGACGACCCGTTCCGTTTGATGGGCTTCGGACACCGCGTTTACAAGAACTTCGACCCACGCGCTACGATCATCAAAAAAGCATGCGACGACGTACTGGAAAAACTGCAGATCAACGACCCGCTATTGTCGATTGCCAAAAAACTGGAGCAGGTAGCATTGGAAGACGAGTACTTCAAATCGCGTTCATTGTACCCGAACGTGGATTTCTACTCCGGAATCATTTACCGCGCCCTCGGTATTCCAACCGAAATGTTTACGGTAATGTTCGCTTTAGGACGTCTTCCGGGATGGATTGCACAATGGAAAGAAATGATCGAAGCAGGCGAACCGATCGGACGTCCGCGCCAGATTTATACAGGTGCTGTTACGCGTGATTACGTGGACATCGCCAACCGTTAATTAAGTTAATATTAACTCCATCATAGAAAGGACTCGTGAAAATGAGTCCTTTTTTCGTATACAGTTGTTTTTTTATTAACACTCAAAATAGCATTCATCTACTACTAAATCGTTTTTCAACTTCAACTAAATCGGTTTAAAAGGCAAACCACTAAAAGTACCGTTGAAAGCGCTCAAAACTTAACCATTCCGTAATACGAAAAGCCTTTCATTACTTCTAATTTTGTCATTGATTCACAGTTGGTTAATGACATCTTTATGAGACATTTAATACCCGTTATTGCGTTATTCGTTTGTTCGTTCGGTTTCTCCCAGGCTACAGACCTGATCATTTCCGAATACGTTGAAGGAAGTTCTAATAATAAGTACATTGAGCTTTATAACGGTACGGGTGCCACAGTCAATCTCGCCAATTACCGACTGCAATTATTTGCCAATGGCGCAGCAACACCCACAAATAATGTGTTATTGTCAGGTACACTCGCAAATGGTACAACCATCGTGTACAAAAATTCAGCCGCAACAATTTATGCCGGAGCAGCGACCAATAGTACCGCCTGTGCCTTTAATGGTAATGATGCTATTGCGTTGTTCAAGGTTTCGACTTCCACTTATGTAGATATAGTAGGAAATATCGGGTGCGACCCGGGAGCATCCTGGACATCCGGTGCATTTACAACAGTCGATAAAACACTCGTCCGCAATGCTTCGGTGTGTTCCGGCGTTACGGTTGACCCGGCAACCACCTGCCCATTCCCTACCCTGGCAACGGAATGGACCCAATCAAACGTTGATATTGTATCCGGTTTGGGCTCACACACCATGACCTGTGTGACCTGTACCCCCGGAGCAGCTCCTACGACACTCGCAAGCGCTTTCGGTGCCACCACGTTTTGTACATCTGCTCAATTGTCATTTACTGCCGGGAACGGCGCCAATCGCATCGTTGTGGTATCCACCACCAATTTCTCCAATACGCCGGTTAATGGTACAGCCTACACGGCCAACACCACTTTCGGAAGCGGATCAACGGTAGGAGCCGGAAACTTTGTGGTATTGAACGGAACAGGAAATTCGGTAACCATCAACGGACTAACGGCCAACACTACGTATTACGCCAAGGTGTTCGAATACAACGGTACTACTGCCAATTGCGATGAATCTTACCTGACGGCGGGCGTCACGAGCTTTTCATTCACCACACAGAACAACTGCTCCACACCACAGATCCGGTCGATCCTTGCGGACGCTTGCAGTTCGCAGGAAGGCCTGGACGAACTGGTGATCATTGAAAACGGGGTGACACCGCTTGCAATCAATGATATTACGCTGAATTTCCCTTCGGGCGGCAGTTATTGCAATAGTGGCTGCGGTGCCAACACCCTGCTGAACAATGCCGCTTACATTACCCAATTGAATACGCAGGCAGGCTGTTCCCTGTTCCAATACGCCGATCCGATTCCGGCCGGAGCCATCATCGTTGTCTTTACCGGGCTGACACCTTCTTATGTATTCGATTACTCGTCGCAATGCCCGAGCGCTACTGCATATTATGCGATCTTCTGCAACAACGCTTCTACAGCAGGCCGATTTGCCAACAGCGGTGTCGGGACCCGAACGCTGGATGCCGTTTTCGGCGCTGCCACTGATGCAGTCACTTATACTCCGGCAAGCTTGCTGGGCGACGGATCGTTTGTGGATTTCGACCTTCCGGGAAATCCGACTTACCGCCAGGAGTTGAACTGCATCTACCCGCTTGGCGTGGAATGGGGAGCTTTTGAAGCAACGGCTGTCACCGACGGCATTCGCCTCGACTGGCAAACAATCAGCGAAAAGGATGCAGATTATTTCAACATACAGCACGCCGATTACACAGGCGATTTCCAGGCAATAGGAACAGCAGACTGCTTTGGAAAAAGCACCGCACCGATTGATTACACCTTCACCGACAGAAATCCGGTTGCAGGACTTAATTATTACCGTTTGAAGCAAGTGGATGTAAACGGCGAAATCGGCTACAGCACAACGATTGCCATCAATTACGAACGCGATGAGCTTGCTGTTTATTACCTGGAAACATTGCAGCAACTGGTCTTTTCGAAATCGCTGAAAGCCGGAACAAAGGTAACCGTTTACCAAACGAACGGATCCAAAGTGACGTCGGTCACTGCTGACGAAACCACATCGGCTGTTTCCCTTCCTTTAGCGGCAGGAATCTGGCTCATCGAGCTACAGGAGCCGGCAGGAAAGGTTTCCCACATCAAACTAATGGTGCGGTAATACACCACACAAAATTCCTATAACGCGTGAAATGTATCGGCTAGCCGGTACATTAGATCTATTCCTTTTCCACGAATGCATCTCTTTAAGGAAGTCGATTTGTGAGACTTTTCACAGCTAAAACCATGTAGTCGCCTTCGCTTCAACTCTCCTTCACACAGCTTTTACAAATTTGTTAATTCGGCTGGAAAACGCCTTGATAACAAGCACCAAACTTCGCCGAAACTTAATTCTTTGCTAAATAGTTAGTAGTGTTTAGCCGGTAACTTTGATCTGTTGTTTTACCGGGTTAAGTAATTCGGTAGCAACTGTTTAAAAACCTTTGCTATGAAAACGAAATTCGCTACGCTACTTATAATTCTTCCTTTTCTCCTGCTTGTTATTACCAATTTGCAGGCACAATGTCCGAGCGGCGCTATCGGTGTTTCCGGAGCAGGTTGCGGTTGTCTTTCGGGTTGTAACTTAACATCATTGGGCGGACCCAACTGTTCTCCGGCCGTAGCTGGCAATTGTTCTGCCGGAAATGTTTCCATGACCTTCGATATTACCGTACCCAGTGGCTGCACAATTACGGTAAACGCTACTATGGCGAACCGTGCAGGTGGTTGCACCGCCTCAGGTGCCGATGGCGGAACGGATGGATTGAAAGTGGATATTCCGGGTGGCCCAAAACCGCTTCTAACAGGATCATCCAATGCCACCGTGACTGATAGTTATGTACTCGCAGGCCCGGGAACCATTCGCATTTCCGGAGTTGCCAACCGTGCTGATGAGATCATTACCTATACTTCTTCATCCACCGGCTGTGTCAATTGCACTTCCAGTTTACCGGTCGAATTGCTGCGTTTCAACGTCACAAAAGCAGACAACCACGTCATCTGCAACTGGGAAACCGCCTCGGAACTCAACTGCGATTATTTCATCCTGGAGCGTAGTTCCGACGGAATGAATTTTGAGCCTTACGGTCAGCTGGATGGCGCAGGGACGAGTACGCAAGTGCACACCTACACGTTGTACGATTCAAGTCCGATCACCGACGGCGTTTCGTATTACCGCCTTGCCCAGTACGATTTCGACGGAACGGTTAACTATTCGGAAATAAGATCGATCAACTTTTCTGCTTCACCCAATGTAACAGTGATCCCGAACCCTTCGAACGGAACCTTCAGCGTGGTCGGCAAGCATGTAGATTGGTCAACGCTTTCCGTTCGAAACTTATTTGGTCAGCAGGTAATCCCGACGCAAATCAACGAGCTGGAAGAAGAAACGATTTTGCGGTTTACAGACCTGGCAGAAGGAATTTACTTCCTGGTGTATGAAAGTAACAGGGAATTAGTAACGGAAAGGATTGTTGTTTCCAAATAATGTTGAATGCTTAATGTTGAGTGTTTAATTGAGTCCTAAACCTAATTCACCATTAGGCATTCAACATTAAGCATTAAGATACTTGCCTTTCTTCGACCCGTCATAGATCGCATATTTCCGGAAAGAACATTCCAAATCGCCATTGTACAAGCGGATTCTGCGATCAGGACGCAAACCAAGCGATTTGAACCCGTGTTCGCTCGATGAGATTACCCAGCAATCATAGCCTTGCAGCGACTGCTTGAACCAATCGCCCATTCCTTTATACAACGTTTCCACATCCGTTTCCAAACGCTCGCCGTAAGGCGGATTGGTCACCAGTGTTCCGCCACCTCCAGGAACTTTCATGTTTTCGAACGAATCGACGGTAATCTCGATGAACCTTCCGAATGAAAAACCACGCAGGTTTCTTCGGGCTTTCAGCACCATGTCGGGATCAATATCCGAACCGCTGATGGTACATGGCAATTCTTTCACCGAGCGTTTGACATTGTCGAACAGGTCGTTCCAGATCTCGGAATCAAAGGTTTTCAGGTTTTTGAACGCATAGTGGGTACGCTCAATGGAAGACGGAATACCCGCAGCCAGCAATGCCGCTTCGATCAGCAACGTTCCGGAGCCACAGAACGGATCGATGAAATTCGATTTGCGGTCCCAGCCTGATAAACGAATCAAACCGGCTGCCACTACTTCGTTCAAAGGCGCATCCCCGGTCGATTGGCGATAACCGCGGTGAAACAACGGCAAGCCGCTGGTGTTTAAGGACAACACTCCTTCTTTTTCACGAACATAAAGATCGATCACGATTTGCGGTGTCTTTACATTTACATCCGGACGATCGTTGCCCTTTTTGCGAAATGAATCGACAATGGCATCTTTTACCAGCAGGAACGGAAATTGTGAATGCTTAAAAATCGTTGAGTTGACTGCTCCTTTCACCGCGAATGTCTTGTTCACATCAAACAGCGAAGTCCAATCGACTTTCATCGCCTCCTTGTACAGATCTTTTTCTTCGCTGATCCGGAATGTATGCAGTTCCACCAAAACGGTCAGTGCACAGCGCAGGTGAAGGTTCAGGAAATAAACATCCTTCCACTCCCCCTTCAGGCGAACGGCCCTGTTCAGCTTTTCACTGTCAGGATAGCCCAATTCCGCCAATTCTTCCTGCAATACTTCCTCTAACCCGAAAAAGGTCTTAACAACAATATTCATTTCTGTTCTTCTGATTGGCTGCAAAGGTAGCAATGAATCGGTGCAAAAGTACCGAAGCCGTGTTGTCTTGAAGAAATGCGATACGAAAACGGCTTCATTTTCGTTTTAGAACAAGGATTTTTAAACGGCGTTTTACCTGTAATCAAGGCATTGCAGCAAGTTTCTTTCCTTTTTCGTACTTTTGAACAAAAAAAATTGACACCATTTAACCGACTTCTGACGATCGTCATTCTGACCATTACACCAATGTGGCTCAGTGCTCAACGTGTCGGTTTGGTGCTCAGTGGTGGTGGCGCCTCGGGGTTTGCGCATATCGGCGTTTTGAAGGCCCTCGAAGAAAACAATATTCCTGTCGATTACATTACCGGAACATCAGCCGGAGCGTTGGTCGGATCGATGTACGCCTGTGGTTTTTCGCCATCAGAAATAGAAGCTTTTGTGCTGAGTGAGAAGTTTCAGCTCATGACTTCAGGCCAGGTTGAACCCAGCCAGGAATTCCTGCTGCGCGAACCGGAACCCAATTCCGAAATGCTGAGTTTCTCGTTTTCAAAAGACAGTATTTTCAAAAAATCGCTCCCGACAAACTTTGTTGAATCCGAGTTAATGGATTTCGAAATGCTGCGTTTGCTGGGAATGACCAGTGCGGCTGTGGGGAATGATTTCGACAGTCTTTTTATCCCTTTCCGCTGCGTGGCCTCGGATATTGCCGCTAAAAAATCGACTGTTTTCAACCACGTTCACCTCAACCAGGCTGTTCGTGCATCAATGACCTTCCCGTTTTTCATCAACCCGATCCGGGTAAACGGCGTGCTCTATTTTGACGGTGGCCTTTATAATAACTTCCCGGCGGATGTCATGTACTCCAGTTTCGTTCCCGACTTCATCATCGGGAGTAACGTTTCGTACAACGCCGAGCCGCCAACCGAAGACGACCTGATCAGCCAAATCACGAACATGCTGGTAAGTTATTCCAACTTTACCCTGCCGTGCGAAGAAGGAGTGATGATTCTGCCGGAAACAAACGTGAAGACCTTTGATTTCAGCGAGGTGAAGCAAGCCATCGACGACGGCTATATGGCAACAATCCTGAAGATGGACTCGATCAAGATGGCGATCGATAAACGGATAACCGTTGAAGAACTGAACGCAAAAAGAGCCGCTTTCCGAAAAAAAATCCCCGCACTGCAAATCTCAGAAGTGAATACGCATTTCACCAATGGCCTCGACCAAAGCTATGTGCGAAAGTCAATCCTGAAAAATGCCAAAATGCAAATGATCGGCCCGAAACGATTCGAACGCCGTTATTTCCGCACCTACGCTACGCCTCAAATTCAATACCTCTACCCTACGCTTAACAAGAATTCGGATACCACTTATTCGCTGGACCTTTACGTGAAGAAGTCGAAGGATTTCCGGCTTGACATCGGTGGTTTGGTGTGTTCACGCGCTGTCAATACCGGCTTTGTACAACTGAATTATTTCCACCTGGGAAAAGCAGCGATGGATGTGCACGTCAATTCGTATTTCGGGAAGTTTTACGGCTCGGGTAAAGCGGCGCTCGACATTCACTTACCGTCGTATTACCCCCTGTCATTCTCAGCCTACGGTGTTTTGAACCGCTGGGATTACTTCAAAAGCTTCGCCACGTTTTTTGAAGATGTGAAACCTTCTTTCCTCGTACAAAACGAACAGTATTACGGCCTTCAGTTCCGTCAGCCAATCTTTAACAATTCCAAAAGCACACTGGATTTCAGGCATGTACAGCTTGAAGATAAGTATTACCAAACCGAAGCGTTTACCAATAAAGACACGGCAGATGTCACCAATTTCAGGGGAAATGTGCTGAGCTGGACATTGGAGCAAAACTCACTCAACCGCAAACAATTCGCTTCCGAAGGAACGCTGTTTATGTTGCGTTTACGCTATGTCCAGGGAATTGAGAACAGTGTTTCAGGATCAACTTCTGCCGAGCAATACGATTACCGCAAAGTCCATAGCTGGATCAATTTCAACGGTGAATTCAAAACGTTCCCGTTTGCATTTCCCAACTTCAAATTCGGGATCCATGCCGTGGCGAATGTCACCAGCCAGTCGTTGTTCAAGAATTACACGGCCAGCATTCTCAGCATGAACAGCTTCCAGCCGATCCCTGACATGCAAACCTATTTCCTGCCCGAATACCGTTCACCGCAGCACATAGGTGCAGGTGTAAACGTTATTTTCACGATCTTAAAAAACATCGACATCCGTTTCGACGGTTACCTGTACCAGCCGTTTGTACAGCTCGTGATCTACGACGACGGCACTTTCGGTTACTCGAAACTGTTTAAGGGCGAAACCCAGGCAGCTTCGCTTTCGGCCATTTACCACTCGCGTGTAGGCCCTTTGCGACTGACGTTGAACTACTTCCCGCTGCAGAAAATCCCGCTCAGTTTCCAGGCGAGTTACGGTTATGTGCTCTTCAACGAGCGTGCTACCCGATAGTTGATAAATCCCTTTGATTTTCTATTTTTGACCTCAAATTTACGCTCAGTAGCATGTCAAAAATCATCTGTGGAATTCAGCAAATGGGAATCGGGGTCCCCAACGTACCTTCGATCTGGAAATGGTATCGTGAACATTTCGGTGTAGACGTTCGCATCTTTGAAGAGGCAGCCGAAGCGCCTTTAATGACGCGTTATACCGGCGAAACAGTCCACGCACGAACAGCTACGCTGGCCCTTTCCATGGAAGGCGGTGGCGGCTTCGAGATCTGGCAGTTTACCTCACGTCCAACCGAAAAAGCAAACTTTACGATACAATTGGGCGATTACGGGTTGTTTGCCTGCCGCATCAAATCAAAAGACGTAAAAGCAACTTACGAATTTCTCAAAGCGAAAGGCTCCGATCTGCTGAGCGAACCGCAGCAATTACCCAACGGACAATACCACTTTTTACTTCGTGACCCGAACGGCAACCTGTTTGACATTGTAGAAGGAAGCGGCTGGTTCATGGACACCAAATTTGCCGGGAAGACAGGCGGTGTAGCCGGTGCAATGATTGGTGTAAGCAACATTGAAAAGGCGATGACGCTTTACGCTGACATCCTGGGCTATTCGACCGTTGAATATGATTTCACCGAAGTATCACCTGCATTTGCAAAAGTTCCGGGCGGCGAAAATACCGTTCGAAGAGTCTTGCTTTCTCATCCCGAATCGCGCAAAGGCCCATTTGCCAAATTGCTGGGCCCTACACAAATCGAGTTGGTGCAAACACCCGACAGAACCGATGCACGTTCCATTTTCGAGAACCGTTTCTGGGGCGACTGGGGCTTTATTCACCTGTGTTTCGATGTCCAGGGAATGGACGATCTACAGGCAGAATGCGAGTCGAAAGGCTTTCCGTTTACGGTAGATTCCGGTAAAACATTCGATATGGGTGAAGCCGGCGGACGTTTCAGCTACATTGAAGATCCAGACGGAACATGGATCGAATTCGTGGAAACACACAAAGTACCGGTCATGAAAAAGCTGGGTTGGTACATCCACCTTCGGAATAAAAAACCGGGAGCTTTCCTGCCCAACTGGATGCTCAGGGCGATGCGCTTTAACCGCGTAAAAGACTGATTTAACCGATAATTATTGATTCACCAGTAGTTTTCTTTGATTTCGGGTACTGATTTCGCAAGCAATTAATGGCTATCTTTGACCAAATACTATAAATAATGAAAATTCTCCGCTTGTTTCCGCTTGTTGTCGGACTGCTTACTTTGGGTTTGACTTCTTGTAAAGAAGACATTGAATACGATGGTGATTTCAAGGAAACGGCTGTTGTATTCGGTTTGCTGGACCAGGCAGACACAATTCATTACATCAAAATCACGCGTGCTTTCGGTGGCGGAAACAACTCGCTGACCGTTGCCCAGATTGCGGATTCAAGTTATTTCCAGAACATCGATGTAGTTGTTGATGAAGTGATCGGCGGGGCAGTAACACGTTCCTGGACGCTGGATGACACCATTCTTGAAAACAAAGCACCGGGCGTTTTTTATAGCCCTGAGCAGAAAGTCTACTTTTTCAAAACCTCTACGTCAAACCCGTTGGTAACCAACGCCACGTACAAGCTGCGCGCTACCGTAAACAACGGTGAATTTATCGTGTACGGTGAAACCAGCCTGGTAAAAGACCTTTCCATTGTGAGCCCGAACCAGAATGCCGCACTGGCATTTGCCACATCCAATGTTTCTCAAAACGGTTATTCAACGGCTTCGATTAATATCAACGGAGGTACTTCCGAAGTTTTGGATGTACGGCTCAAGATCTTTTTCGACGAATACCGCGCCGGCGTTGCGACCGAAAAATCGTTTACCTGGAAACTGGGTGAGTTGAACGGTTCCCAGATCAATGACGGTAACACCCCATTCTACGCCAACGGGCAAATCTTCTATGAATTGATCCGTGATAACTGCACGAATGATCCTACCATCGATGATCGTCAGCTTTCGCGTGTCCAGATCATTGCAACTGGCGGATCGGAAGATTTGAACAAATACATCCTGCTAAACAAACCGTCATCGAGCCTTGCCCAAAACAAGCCGACGTTTACCAACCTTACAACCAGCGACGGACGGCGCGCTATCGGATTATTCTCGGCCAGAAGTACACGCATCCAGGAAAAACCGGAATGGGTGAATGCATTGCCGTATTACCGCGCCATCGACAACAACTCTACCAAGGAATTGTGCACCGGTTCCATTACGGGTACTTACCTGTTCTGCAGCGACCATCCATCTGATGTTGCGGCAGCCGTGAGCTACATGTGCAACTAAGCATACAAAAACTTTCAATAGAAGCCGTCTCGATTCCCGGGATGGCTTTTTTGTTTTGCAATATTCCCACTGACATATTTACAAGGGGGTTGTTTCTGCTACTGATGAATTCGTGGGAAAATCCCTGTACCATTTCGCAAGGAATATGCTAATTTTACATCATGAGTGAACGCCGAACGCTTTTTGTTGATGTCATCATTCCGATAGCACTGAGCCAGGAATTCACCTACCGTATTCCGTTCGAACTCAACGACAGCCTTCAGCCTTTTGTGCGCGTAATCGTTCCTTTTGGCAAAGGAAAATTGTATACCGCTCTGGTAACCCGCATTCACGAAGAAGTCCCGACCGTTTACCAGGCAAAATACATTGAGCACATCCTGGATGATTCGCCGCTGATCACGCCTGTACAATACCGTTTCTGGAAATGGATTGCATCGTACTACATGGCGCCTATCGGTGATGTGATGAACGCGGCCTTACCTGCCAATTTTAAGCTGGCCAGCGAAACGAAAATCGTTCTTCATCCTGACTTCGATGAAAAAATGACCACGCTCGACGACCGCGAATTCCTGATCGTAGAAGCGCTGACCGTACAGGATACGCTCGACCTGAAAGAAATCTCGGAAATCGTTGGCATCAAGACCATCCAACCGATCATCAAACGTATGATCGAACGCAGGATTGTTTTATCGAAGGAAGAAGTCAATGATAAATTCACCCCGAAAACCGGGTTGTTTGTGGTTTTGGAAGATCCTTATGCCGACGAGGAGCAGCTCAATTTCCTGCTAACTGAAATCGGTGCGAAAAAATCAAATGCCAAACAGGAGCAGGTAATTTTGACTTTGCTCCAATCGGGCGGTTTTGAAGATAACCGGGCCGTTCCGGTACTACGCCGCGACCTGGAAGAAAAGGGCTGTTCCCTTTCCGCCATCAACACCCTGGAAAAAAGGGGGGTTTTGCGGGTTGAACGACGCGAGATTTCCCGTCTTGGAACAGCTGATGCGTCTGCATTTGCCTTCCCTGAGCTTTCCGGACCTCAAACCAAGGCGCTAGACAACATTTACGATCAGTTTGAGCATAAGAATACCGTTTTATTGCACGGGATTACCGGCTCGGGAAAAACCGAAATTTACATTCACCTCATCCGCGAAGCTTTAAGGCAGGGTAAACAAGTTTTGTACCTGGTACCCGAAATCGCTCTTACAACACAATTGATTCAACGGCTGGCGGCTTATTTCGGTGATCAGATCGGCGTCTACCACTCGCGGTTCAATGCCAACGAACGGGTGGAAATCTGGCAAAAAGTCCTGGAAAACAACCTGCAGCAATTCCGGATTGTAATCGGTGCGCGCTCATCGGTTTTCCTTCCGTTCCGCGAGCTGGGACTGGTGATTGTAGACGAAGAACACGAAAACTCCTTCAAGCAGCACGATCCGTCGCCACGCTATAACGGAAGAGACGCCGCCATCGTGCTTGCCGGCCTGTTTAAAGCAAAAACGGTTTTGGGTTCTGCCACTCCGGCCATTGAATCGTATCAGAATGTCAAGGAAGAGAAATACGGCTACGTGGAACTGACGGAACGTTTTTCGGCGGTAAAACTACCCGAAATCTGCTGTGCGGATATGAAAACGGAGCGTATCAACAAAACGGTCCAGGGCCATTTTTCGCGTTTTTTGCTGGAAGAAATGCATGCAGCACTCGAACGCAGGGAACAGATCATTTTATTCCAGAATCGTCGTGGTTATACGCCTATCTGGGCGTGCGAAATGTGTGGTTACAATCCAAATTGCAAAAACTGTGATACGACGCTTACCTATCACAAGCAAACCAACCTGCTTAAATGCCATCATTGCAGTTATCATACCGCTCCCATCGGAACGTGCCCGGCGTGTGGTAGCAACAGGCTGAAAATGCTCGGATTCGGAACGGAAAAGATCGAAGATGATCTCGCACTTCTGCTTCCCGATGTGAAGATTGCCCGCATGGATTTTGATTCGACCCGCAGCAAAAACAGTTACCAACAGCTCATCACTGATTTTGAACAGCGAAAGATCGACATCCTGATCGGCACCCAGATGGTGGCAAAAGGACTTGATTTTGATCATGTCGGTCTGGTAGGAATTCTCGATGCCGATTCACTGCTCAGCAAAACCGATTTCCGGGCTTTCGAGCGTTCGTTCCAGCTCATGAGCCAGGTTGCCGGTCGTGCCGGAAGACGTAATAAACGTGGAAAAGTGATCATCCAGGCCGGAAATCCTGACCATTGGGTGATCCAAAAAGTGATCGAGCACAATTACACCGATTTTGCCGCCAATGAGTTGATCGAACGTCGTAATTTCCACTATCCGCCGTTTTACAAGCTGGTTGTCTTTACCATAAAGCACAAAGACCTGGATTTGGTCAACGAAGCTGCAGACCATTTCGGGAAATTACTGAAAGGCGTCTTTCACGAACGCGTAATCGGACCTGAATTTCCGGCCATCAAGCGAATTCAGAATTACTACTTAAAAGAGATCATGCTGAAAATTGAAGTATCGGCCCCTCAGCAAAAAGTAAAGGAACGCCTTTTCGAATTAACGGATCAATTCTTTAGCGTTCCTCGTTTCAAACCTGTTCGACTGATAACCGATGTCGATCCCGCTTAACCTAGGTATGTTTTGAGCATCCGGCTTCGGGACGTGTGTTTCAAGCGTCGAATTGCTTTTTCTTTGATCTGACGAACACGTTCGCGGGTCAGATCAAACAAATCGCCTATTTCTTCTAACGTTAACGGGTGTTTCCCGTTCAAACCGTAGTACAAGCGCACTACATCTCCTTCTCTGCCTGTTAACGTTGCAAGAGAACGTTCGATATCTTTTCGGAGCGATTCCTTGTTCAGGTCCAGTTCAGGCCCCGGCAGCGAATCATTCGGTAACACATCATACATGCTTGATGACGACTCATCGCCGTCGATCAGCGGAGCATCCATCGAAACATGGCGGCCTGTGTTGGCCAGCGACTGGCGCACTTCTTCGGTTGAACATTCCAGGTGCTCGGCCAGCTCGTCAGCTGACGGCGGACGTTCATACAATTGCTCCAGTTCACTGTAAGCGCGGTTGATCTTATTGATCGTACCGATCTTATTCAACGGCAAACGCACAATACGGGCCTGTTCTGCCAATGCCTGGAGAATCGACTGGCGAATCCACCAAACGGCGTAGGAGATGAACTTAAACCCTCTTGTTTCATCGAAACGCTCGGCGGCTTTGATCAACCCGAGGTTACCTTCGTTGATCAGGTCGGGCAAAGACAACCCTTGGTTTTGATACTGCTTTGACACAGAAACAACAAAACGAAGATTTGCTTTTGTAAGGCGTTCCAATGCGCGCTTGTCGCCTGCACGGATACGTCGTGCCAGTTCGACTTCCTCTTCCGCAGAAATTAATTCTACACGGCCGATTTCCTGCAAATACTTATCCAGCGAGGCGGTTTCGCGGTTGGTGACTTGCTTGACGATCTTTAATTGTCTCATGGCTGTTGTGTGTTGCGGTTTATACTAAATATAACGACTATATGATACATAAGGTTTACATGGTTGGATTTAAAATATGTTAAATGAATATTTTTCCTGTTTAAGCGGACGAATGGCAAGATTGGGTGAAGATTTTACGGTCATAAAAAGATGTTATCTTTGCAGCTATAAGTACAAGTTCTCAATAAGGTAACACAATGCGCATTTTAATGGTTTGCCTGGGCAATATTTGCCGGTCACCGATGGCCGACGGATGGTTGCGTCACCGAATACTGGAAAAAGGGCTTCCGATCGAAGTGGATTCGGCAGGAACGGCCAATTATCATATCGGAAAACAGCCCGATTCACGTATGCGAAAGTTTGCCAGGGAAACCGGCGTTTCGATCGACGACCTGCGCGCCAGGCAATTCGTGGTTGACGACTTTGACCGGTTCGACCGCATTTTTGTTATGGATAAAAGCAATTACAACAATGTGATCCGCCTGGCCAGGAACGAAGCAGACAAAGCAAAAGTCGCCCTTTACCTCAACGAACTGTTTCCCGGTGAAGACCGCGAAGTTCCCGATCCTTATTACGGCGACGACCACGATTTTAAACATGTAATCGAATTGCTTGACAACACCACCAACGCTTTTCTGCGCAACGCAGGATACAATCTTTAACAGTTAGGAGAAACACATCTATGGCAACAGGAACTCTGTTTTTAATTCCCAATACACTTGGCAGCGAACAATTAGACACCATTATTCCACCGGCAGTAGCTGAAACAGCTATTCAATTGCGGCACTTCGCTGTTGAAGAGATCAAATCTGCCAGGAGATTTCTCCGCAAGATCGACCGACAGTTCCCCATCGACGATTCAGAGTTTACCATCATGAACAAAAATACTGCTGCGCCGGAATTGATGGGATTGATCCGTTTGCTGAAAAGCGGCGAGCATGTCGGGATCCTGAGCGAAGCCGGTTGTCCGGGAATAGCCGATCCGGGAGCTGTTCTAACGGCCCTGGCCCACGAACACGGCATACGTGTAAGTCCGATGGTCGGCCCCAGCTCTATCCTGCTTACCCTGATCGGAAGCGGGTTCAACGGCCAGCAGTTTGCCTTCCATGGTTACCTGCCGAAAGACAAAAAAGAACGTGTACGCCGGTTAAAAGACCTGGAAGCCCGCGTACGCCGCACCGGTGAAACACAATTGTTCATGGATACTCCTTTCCGCAATATGCACGTGCTGGAAGATTTACTGAATGAACTGAGCGATGATACTTACCTGTGCATCGCTTCGAACCTCACGTTGCCCGACGAGCAAATCCATACACGAACCATCGTCGACTGGCGCGAGCACGCGTATGACCTGGCGAAAAACCCAACCATGTTTGCATTGGGTAAAAAACAATAGTTTCCAATCCAACCTCTTGGAATCGGATGCATCATTTCGATGTACTTTTACGTTAAAGTACCGGAACCTGTGATAAAACAGAACGTTATTGTTTTTTCTTGTAAAACCGTTCATAATAACCGGGTTCTATTTTTTTTCTAACTGAAACAGCCGTATTTTTCGGCTTATTACGCACCCCAAATTGACTGGTATGAAAAAACTATTCATCGTTTTCGGATCGATTTTGCCTTGTTTATTGGCCGCTCAGCCTGCTCAATGGTCGAGTCGCGGCATTGGCGGCGGCGGTGCTTTATTTGCGCCCACCATTAGTCCCAATGACGCCTCCAATATGTACCTTCAATGTGACATGTCAGAGGTTTTTCACACCAACAATATGGGTGGAGTGTGGAATACTGTTCATTTTACAGAGCTCATTTCCACCGGTGGCCAGCATACAGTGGAATACACCTCCAATCCGAGTATCCTTTACAGTGTGAACATGGATTACATCACCGATGAGCGTTACCCGGTAAAGAGTTCCGATTTTGGCATTCACTGGGAGCCTACGGGTAATGATCCCACCAACGGAGATGTTTGGTATATTTCCGCCGACCCCAACTCGACCATTCGCCTGCTGATCGCTTCTTACGATGAATTGTTTTATTCCGGCGATGGGGGTAACAGCTTTACAAGTGTCTATACGGCCCCTGACTTTCATATCGCCGGTGTTTTTTGGGACGGCAACTCGATTTATGTAGGAACCCGTGAAGGATTGCTGGTATCCACCAACAATGGTGACTCATTCAGCCTGGACAATACCCAGGGAATACCATCCAACAGTGGGTTCATTTCCTTTACCGGAAGCCGATCAGGCGGCCAGGTGCGTCTGATGGGAACCATTGCCGACGAAGGTGATCTTTACCCCGGGATCAATGCGCTCGACATCGGGATCTGCACCGGGATCATGAAAATGGATGTTGGCCTCACCAGCTGGCAAAATGCCACCAATGGCATCAACGGCGACCACGAAGTATTTTTGATTTCCTCTTCGATGATCGATATCGACGTCTTTTATACCGCAGGCACCAACACCAACAACAGTTTTCCGGTCGTTTACAAAACGAGCGATGGCGGAACGAGCTGGTCGGAAGTGTTCCTTACCAATAACAATCAGAATATCGCAACAGGTTGGAGCGGTTACCAGGGTGATGAAAACTGGTGGTACGGAGAAATTGTTTTTGGACTGGATGTAGCGCCAAACGATCCCAATACAGCCATTATCACTGATTTTGGTTTTGCACATGTCACTTCAAACGGCGGAACAAGCTGGAAACAAGCGTATGTGGAAATCCAGGACCAGAATCCTTCAGGATCGCCGACACCTGTTGATCTTGCTTACGCAGGAAACGGCCTGGAAAACACCTCGTGCTGGAACATGCTCTGGATCGACAGCCTGTCTATTTTCGCGAGCTATACCGATATCACCGGAATCCGCAGTGCCGATGGCGGAGCAAAATGGAAAATCGATTACAACGGCATCGATTACAATACCGTTTATCACGTAGTGAAAGCTCCGAACGGAACACTTTATGCAGCAGTTTCAAGCGTTCATGACTTGTACCAGAGCACCTATCTTACCGATAACCGCATTGATGCCGGTGAAGGGGCCATTCTTTATTCAACAGACAACGGGGCCAACTGGCAAATGTTGCATGATTTCTCAATGCCGGTGATCTGGCTCGCCCTCGATCCGAACAATCCGGAAGAACTCTACGCAAGCGTGGTCAATAGCGTAAGCGGTGGTATTTACCGGACTGCGAACTTAGGCAACGGAAATGCATCAACCTGGTCCATGACCGCTTCTCCTGCACGAACAGAAGGCCATCCTTACACCGTCCATGTCTTGAACGACGGCACGTTGGTTTCAAGCTGGTCGGGGCGTAGAGCCAGTAATTTCACGGCCAGCTCTGGCGTTTTTGTTTCCACAAACGAAGGTGACAGCTGGAACGATGTTTCCATGGATGACGAAATGTACTACTGGACCAAAGATGTGGTCATCGACCCGAACGACGCTTCGCAAAACACCTGGTATGCCGCTGTTCACAGTGGCTGGGGCGGCGCAGCCAATGATAAGGGAGGTTTATATAAAACAACCGACCGCGGGCAAAACTGGACCCTGGTTTTTGACAGTTACCGGGTTGAATCGGCAGGTATTCATCCGCAAAATCCGGCCATTGTTTACGCAACGACCGAATCCGACGGCTTGTGGTATTCCGAAAATGCGACTGAGGCCAATCCTACTTTTACGCAATTGATGAATTACGATTTCCAGCACCCGATGCGCGTATTTTTCCATCCGCAAAATGCCAACCAGGTTTGGGTGACCAGCTTTGGAAACGGAATGAAAACCGGAACTACTGAAATCAGTGGCCTGGCAGATTTGAACAATGGCGCAGAATTCATCCTTTTCCCGAACCCTGCGAACGGATCTTTTTCGCTACAGGCAACAACAGCAGATGCTCAGTCATTCAGGATGATTGACCAGCAGGGAAACTGTGTTTTACAGGGAAAATTGAATCAGCAGATAACGGTTGACGCACGTTCGTTATCTCCGGGATTGTACTTTATCAGCGTTGATTACAACAATGGCAGCTCTGCCACCGAAAAAATAATTATCCTTCCGAATCAATAAGTTTCGGAAGGATAATTACGGATCAACTTAACGGATCAATAAAATGTGTCCGAAGTCTTCGTATTTCTTATCTGTTTCAGCATCGCGGAAATAGACTTTCCAGGTATATGTTCCTTGCGGAACCAGTTTACCATCGTACGTTCCATCCCAGCCGATCTCGTGGTTCTTCGTTTCGAAAATCGTTTCGCCCCAGCGGTTGAATATCTTCATATTGAAGGTATACGGATCGAACCCTGAAGTAAATACAGGCTGGAAGGTATTGTTGAATTCGTTCCCGTCCGGTGTAAAGGTATTCGGAATGTAATAAATCAACTCCTCGATTACTTTTACGGTGAGGAAAGCCGAATCGATGCAACCTGCAGCATTCGTCGCGATCAGGATGACCTCATACCCACCTTCGCCCGGATACGTGTGATTCGGGTTGGTTTCGGTGGAGGTACCGCCGTCACCGAATTCCCACACGTAAGACACGGCATTCGCACTTCCGTTGATAAACTGGAACGAAGGATCGGTAATCGTAGCGATCGGCTCCGCGGTTGTAAACGAGGCAATCGGCGCCGGGATCACACAAACAATGTCATTGATTGTCTCAGAATTCGTACATCCCTGGTTATCGGTCACGGTCAAAGTCACATCATAGCAACCGTCGCTGGTATACTGGGTACTTGCAGAAGCGACCGTTGAAGCCGAGCCGCCGTTCCCGAAATTCCAGGTGGCACTCGCTCCCTGCGGATTCGACAAGTTGGTAAACGTCACCGGTAACGGCGCGCAACCGGAGGTCACACTCGCGCTGAAATCGACAGTTGGAATATCCAGGATAACAATCGTAGTGCTCGAAGGTCCGCCACAGCCGTTTGGAACATCATACGTAATCGTATTGTTTCCAAGCTGCGCCACAGAAGGATCAAACAAACCTGTATTCGCATTGACAATACCGTTTCCTGTCCATGTTCCGCCAGGACTTGCAGCGGTTAACGTAACCTGGTTACCATTCGAACAGAATGGACCTACAGGATTGATAACTGTTGACAATCCCGGATTCAGTGCAAGCGTAGTTGTAGCTGTAGATGTGCAGCCATTGAGGGTTACATCCACCGTATAAACGCCCGCATCGGCAGCCACAATACTGGCAGTTGACGGATTCTGAAGGTTCGACGCAAACGCATTAGGTCCGGTCCAGCTATACGTAGCCCCGGCAACATTACCGGCAGTAAGGTTCAACTGATCTCCCGGACAGAGCGGTCCGTTGTTTCCTGCTACTGCTACCGGCATCGGGTTTACTGTAACGGTAGCCGTTGCGGTTCCGGAACAGTTCCCGGTGGTTCCGGTTACCGTGTAAACAGTTGTTGCTGCAGGATTGGCCGTTACGGAAGCGCCGCTTGTTGCAGAAAGTCCGCCCGGAGGCGACCAGGTATAAGTTGTTGCCCCGTTTGCTGTAAGTGTGGTGGATGATCCGGCACAAATGGTCGGTGAGTTAACATTTACCACAGGGTTTGGCGTCACCGTTACGGTTGAAGTGGCAGTACCGGTGCAACCGAGGGTCGTTCCCGTTACTGTGTAAACAGTTGTAACAGCAGGATTCGCTGTTACGGAAGCTCCGCTCGTTGCGGAAAGTCCGCCGGCTGGCGACCAGGTATAGCTTGCAGCGCCATTAGCTGTTAATGTTGCGCTTGCTCCTTCACAAATAGTTGGTGAGTTGACATTCACCACCGGATTCGGGTTCACCGTCACAGTTGCGGTGGTTGTACCCGTACAGCCATTTGTGGTTCCATCAATTGTATAAGTTGTTGTCGTAACAGGGTTCGCTGTAATGGACGAGCCGGTCGTTGATGACAACCCGGATGCAGGCGACCAAGTATAAGTTGTGGCACCGTTTGCTGTCAAAGTCGTGGAAGCGCCTTCACAGATCGTAGCTCCGTTGACCACGACGACAGGAATCGGGTTGACAGTAACCGTTGCAGTGGCGGTTCCGGTACAGCTTCCGGTAGTTCCTGTTACAGTATAAACCGTTGTCGCTGCAGGATTCGCTGTCACAGAAGCGCCGGTTGTAGCGGAAAGTCCGCCCGGAGGTGACCAGGTATAACTTGTGGCTCCGGTTGCCGTTAAGGTAGCGCTTGACCCGGCGCAAATGGTCGGTGAATTGACATTCACAACCGGGTTCGGCTCAACGGTAACAGTCGAAGTCGCTGTTCCCGTGCAACCACCGATCGTACCCGTGACGGTATAAGTAGTTGTTACTGCCGGGTTGGCGGTCACAGACGATCCTGTGGTAGCCGATAATCCACCGGGAGGCGACCAGGTATAGGTTGTTGCTCCGGATGCCGTCAACGTTGCCGATGATCCGGCGCAAATGGTCGGTGAATTGACATTGACCACCGGGTTCGGACCAATCGTCACAGTGGCCGTTGCCGTTCCGTTGCAACCGGCCGTAGTTCCCGTTACCGTATAGGTGGTGGTAACAACCGGACTGGCCGTGACAGATGAACCCGTCGTAGCTGATAAGCCGCCGGGTGGTGACCAGGTATAGGTTGTTCCCCCGGATGCGGTAAGTGTTGCCGAACCGCCGAGGCAAATCGTTTCTGAGTTCACATTGATCACCGGATTCGGATTAACGGTAACTGTTGAAGTGGTACTTCCGGTGCAGCCGGATGTGGTTCCGACAACCGTGTAAGTTGTTGTTACTGCCGGACTGGCTGTTACAGACGATCCTGTTGTAGCGGATAAACCACCCGCAGGCGACCATGTGTAGGTTGTTCCGCCCGTTGCGGTTAAGGTAGCTGATGCTCCTGCGCAAATGGTCGGTGAATTGACATTGATGGTTGGGCCCGGAGTAACCGTGACCACGCGTGAATACGTCACCTGGTTTCCGCAGGCATCGGTCACGATGGAGTAAAGGGTGATGCTTCCGGATGTAGGGAAAACAATCGTTGCGGAAGATCCCGAACCTACCGAAGGTGTTCCCGAAGCATTGAAGCTCCAGTTGTACGTATACCCCGGCACACCGTACAATCCGGTTGTTGAAGCGGTAATCGACCCGCCGGCGCAAACCGTTGTGGCCGAAAGGCTGAAAGGCGTAGCGACGTTATTGTACTGGATCGTATTCCCGATGATGGTCATGGTCCACGGTGAAGCAGCCCCGATACAAGTATTGTTGCAACCTGCTGTTCCCCAGCATGAGCGGAAAAACTGCATTGTAAAGTTGACCGGTACCGCCACGCAACCCGGGGCAGGAAGACACGTACCTACATCGCTGAAAATGGAAATGTTGGTCCCGGTACAGGTTCCGGCACTCGGCAGGTTACAGAACCAGTAATACCCTGCAAGGTTAGGGCTCACACACGCACCGACGGAAAAGCGGGTTGCTCCGTCTTCGCGCCAGCAGGCACCCTGAGCCAGGTAATTGAATGACCATTGCACATCGGTGACCGTAGCATTTGCAGGCCGGTTTACCGAAAGTGTGGCATTACAGGAATTCGTGAAGTTGCAGGTCGCGTTGTACTGTGATCCGAGAATAGAGGCCTGCGCCAGTGTGTTGGTGCCGGTAACCGTCGGGTCGACCACCAATTGGTATTGACCGATGTTGTCATTGATCCAGTCATAACGCACCACGATATCCACCTGGTTTCCGTGAATGCGGTAAATCCCAGATTCCATGAGCTCTTTCGGGCCATCTTTTGCGTACAAGGCCGCTTCGTACATGTGCAATACATCGGTAGAACCTGAATAAATGGTCAATTCCCCTACTCCTTCAGTCATGGTCCCGTTGGTAAACTCCACCGCAGGATTCAGCGGCGTATCAAACTGGTCGCGGAAGATCAGCTCGTCAAACGTTCCGATCAGGTTCTCGCGAATGATAAAACTTGTCTTGATCGCTCCACGGAATACCACCATTTCGGCGTCAATTCCGGGAAACACATTGTGGATCAACACACCGTCTTCCCCAACGGAATAGTTCGACCAATTGGCTGTGCCTTTATTTTCCAATATGTCACCCGTTTTCGTGAACAACGACCAATTATTGAAGTAGATATTCCCGATTGCCGTTTGAATGTATGATCGGTTTTCAGTGACGTTAAACCCTGCTGTTTCAAGCGTATGGGTTGATTCGTAAATGTTGTCGGCTTTTTTGTCGAGGGTATGTTCTACTCTGATCCAATCCTCGCCCACCCGCGCATGCAATTCGCCCATGGCTGTTTGTTCGAAGAATTGAGTCGGATCGTCGATATTGATGAAATGGCGTTTGTCAAAATCGCGTTTGGAAATTACTTCAACACAATTCACGCATGGAGCATCCGGCGGCAGATAACCAAATTCGGGATGGTCATAATCCGCAGGGGCGTTATACTTTTTCCATTCCTCCAGGTTGCCTTGCTGCGGAACCGAAAGGGAGGTAAAGTTGTATTCTTTCGCTTTCATCTGATTATCCCCCGATTGAGACAAGGAATTGAAAATCAATACGAAAACAAAAAATATCAGTAACGACGCCCGGGAAGCAATCGCAGAGATTGTTGCAGTAGATGAGAAACGTTTCATCGCAGTTTCATTTTGTAGCAGACCTAAGCCTGAGTAGTATAATAACCTAATAAAATGACGAAAAAAAAGTGACTCCGTCTACCGGAATGAGTAAGAACGATTTAGTAATGATCAAATACGAAAAGCCATCGAACAAAAAACGCCCCTCATCGATTGAATTCAACAAGCGGATTATTATTTGTTCAGAATTGAACATTAAAAGGGTGTAAAAATCACACGAAAAGGGAATCCAAAAAACTTAAAATCAGTTGAGTATGCCCTGTCTTTTTTTATCAATCAGCCGGTTAAATTCCACGTGATTTTTTGATATTGTCGTATGCTTCCTGGATCTTCTGGAACTTCTCTTTTGCCCCTTTCTGGTATTCTTCACCCAGCGATGCAACTTTGTCAGGATGGTAGCGAACAGCCATCTGGCGATAGGCTTTTTTGACCTCATCATCGGTCGCGGTTTTGTCGATTCCCAGCACTTCGTAGTCACCTTCGAGGTTTTTCTTGAACATGCCCTTCACGGAACGGAAATCCATCGGCGGCACCTGTAATAAATGGGCAATCCGTTGCAAAGTATTAACTTCCGCATCCGAAACCTGGCCATCGGCCTGTGCGATCCCGAAGAGGTAGTGGAGCAGCTGAATGCGCATTTCCACCTGCGAACGCATACGAATGTCGTTGCAAATCTCTTCAATCGGGAGTGATGGCGAATCCAGGAAACGCTTGAGGGTTTGCAGGTGATTGACGTTGAATTGCGGCCCGAATTGCTGCGCCAGGAAAGCTTTCACAAAATCCAGCTCGGCGCGAACAACCTTGCCGTCGCTTTTCATGATATAGGCAGAAAGCACAAGCAATTGCGTGGGGAAATCGTAGCGTTGGGTTTGTTGTCGGTAATAGGAAAAAATGTCTTCAAACGACTGCCCGTTTGCCTGGCGCTGGCCTTGTCCACCGGCGCGACGCATCCGCACGCTTTGGTCAATGGCGCCACCAACAATCAACCCGATGATCCCCGCCAGGATGCTTCCCCGGGTGATCAACATTGCCAAAACTGCGAAAATGATACTGTACACGCTGCGATTTAAAGTTGTCCCGCAGTAGATTTACAACCACTGCGGGACTTCGAAATTATTAAATAAACGCGATGCTGCGCTCAATAAAGTTGCTCAATTCTTCTCCTTTGAGCATTCCCTGCGACAACAGCGCCAGGTCGGTAAGCTGTTTCACCTTGGTCTGTTGCTCTTCGGTATCGCTGGTTTCGAGCAACATACCAACTTTGGAATGATTGGCGTTGACTACCAGGTTGTACGATTCAGGGAACGCACCGAAGAAACCGCCGCCACCCATTTTCTGCTGCTCCATCATACGACGGATAAACTCGGGCTGTGTTACGATGATCGGAGCATCTGTTTCAGACATCGATTTGAATTCAACCTTGAATTTCTTCGCATCAATCGCTGTTTCAAACAAGGGTTTCAGCGTAGCTTCCTGCTCTTCGGTCAGCTTGGATGGCAATTCGCCTTCTTTCTGGATCAACTGGTCCAATGTATCGGCATCCACACGCGCGAAGCTGAAATTCTCAAACGTTTGCTCAATTTTCGAAATCCAGTGCGGCGCCAGCGGGCCATCGATGATTGCGACCTGGTAACCGCGGTCTTTGGCTTGCTTTACGAACGAGAAATGCTCTTCGAGGTTGTGCGTGTACAACGCAACTACCCTGTTGTTCTTGTCGGTTTGAAGCGGCGCGATCTGATCTTTGAATTCTTCGATCGTCAGGTATTTTCCTTCCGAATTTTTGATCAGCGCGAATGATTTTGCCTTTTCTGCAAATTTGTCATCCGACAACATTCCATATTCCACGAAAATCTTCAAATCATCCCACTTCGACTCGAAATCGGCACGGTCTTTCTTAAACATATCCGCCAGCTTATCGGCTACTTTTTTGGTGATGTGCGCCGAAATTTTCTTCACGTTGCCATCGCTTTGCAGGTAAGAACGCGATACATTCAACGGAATATCAGGCGAATCCAGTACGCCGTGCAACAAGGTCAAAAACTCGGGAACGATCTCTGCAACACTGTCGGTGATAAATACCTGGTTGGAGTAAAGATTGATCTTATTTCGCTGCACCTCCACATTTTCCTTGATGCGCGGGAAATACAGAATTCCTGTCAGGTTGAACGGATAATCGACGTTCAAATGGATGTGGAACAACGGCTCTTCAAACGACATCGGGTACAATTCGCGGTAGAACGCGTTGTAGTCTTCGTCTTTCAGGTCAACCGGCGCTTTTGTCCAAGCCGGCGTCGGGTTGTTTACCTGGTTTGGCACATCGATCGAAACACGTTTTACTTTGCCATCTTCGTCTTTCTCTCCTTCCGGCGAGTCGATGTATTCTACTTTTGTTCCGAAGAATACCGGGATCGGCAGGAATTTACAGTATTTGTCAAGGATTCCCTGGATGCGCCCTTTTTCAAGGAACTCAGCCGATTCTTCATTGATGTACAGCACGATATCCGTACCGCGGGTTTCTTTTTCGATCTCTTCGATTGTAAACTCCGGCGAACCGTTACTTTCCCATTGAACAGCCTGCGCTCCTTCGTGACGTGAAAGCGTGCGGATCTGTACTTTTTCGGCTACCATGAACGCAGAATAGAACCCAAGCCCAAAGTGCCCGATGATGCTTTCGGCACCTTCTTTTCCTTCGTATTGTTTCACGAATTCTTCGGCGCCTGAGAATGCGATCTGGTTGATGTACTTGTCGATTTCCTCGGCGGTCATACCGATTCCATTGTCGCGAATAGTGAGGGTTTTGGCTTCTTTGTCGAGCAAAACTTCCACTTTCAGATCGCCCAATTCACCTTTGTATTCTCCCTGAGAAGAAAGCACTTTCAGTTTTTGGGATGCGTCTACGGCATTGGAAACCAGCTCGCGCAAGAAAATCTCATGGTCGGAATACAAGAATTTTTTAATAATCGGAAAAATGTTTTCCGTTGAAACATGAATTTGTCCTGTTTTCATACTTTTTGAAATTTGGTAGTGGATGGTCAAGGTTTGTGCCAAAGGGGTTTTTATGACAGAATGTCAGCCCGGAGTTTGCCTGGGGAATCGGGGAGCTGGGGAATTAGGGAGCTAGAGCAGGGAACTAGGGGGCTTCAATCAAGACTGTCGTTTCAGAGGCACGCAAATGAGGTTATCGTGTGTCGGCAGATCGGCATCCGTAAGAATCGGAACCAGCTTCGAGCGGCGTTCCTTGGTGCCTTTCTGTTTGAAAAGTTGATAGTTTCCAATGGCTTTTACGAAGTCGGCGATTTCTTTGGGACTCACGCCTTTTTCCTGTTCACGCTGTTCGGAAACTTCGATGATCAGTACCGGAAGACTGGTTTTCAGTAAGTTAATCCCGCCTTTGAGCACTTCGAGCTCGAAACCTTCCACGTCCATTTTAATGAGATCGACAGACAAATCTCCAAACAATTCATCGAGCTGCCACAGCGGGACTTCCGTTCCTTCGGAATTGTCTTGCGAAAGCAGCGAAGCGCCACCGCGGTTGACTTCCCAGTTTTCATAGAGCGTTGCTGTACCGTTTTCGGAGCCGAGTGCAACGGGATACACATCCACATTTCCGCAGTGATTGAGCGACAGGTTGTGCTGCAGGATTTCCACTGTTTTCGGATTGGCTTCCACGGCTAGAACCCGGCCTCGTTCGCCTACCAGCTTCGACGCAATGGCCGACATCAAACCGATATTTGCGCCGACATCCATGAAAGTAGAACCCGGTTTCAGGAAATCACCCAAAAGCTGAATCGTGCCTTTTTCATACGTACCGGTTTCAAACAACGACAATTCCACACCTTTGTCCACCGACGGATCGATGAGTAGCTGAACACCGTGTATGGTTTTCAGAACGTGTTTTCCGGCCTTTCCAGGATTGGGCAACAACAATTTCGGAAGCACGACTGACAAGCGGCGAAATCCGCGCACGTCAATGTCACGCAGCATAGAGATGAGCTTGTGACGGAGCAGGAATGAACGGTTTGGGACACTCATTGCGGAGCCTGTTTCCCCCTTTGGAGGGGGATTAAGGGGGAGGACATTTGTATCAACACCCCTTTTTGTTTTTAAGCGTAAAGTTCTACTTGCTGGTTCGCGATTTTCTCATCGGTCAGGTAATCATCGTACGGCATCATTTTGTCGATGAAACCGTTCGGTGTGATCTCAATGATACGATTCGCTACCGTTGATACCAGCTCGTGGTCATGCGATGTGAACAACATTGTTCCCTCGAAAGCCGACATCCCGTTATTTAATGCGGTAATCGATTCCAAATCCAGGTGATTCGTCGGCTCGTCCATCATCAACAGGTTCGCTTTCGCCAACATCATACGCGACAACATACAACGTACTTTTTCACCTCCTGAAAGCACCGAAGCACTTTTCAACGCTTCTTCGCCCGAGAACAGCATACGACCAAGAAAACCACGTAAACTTACTTCTTCACGTTCCTCATCGGTCTGTGCGTATTGACGCAGCCAGTCGATCAGGGATTCTTTCCCGGTGAAAAAATCGGAGTTGTCGTTTGGCAAATAAGCTGTCGTAATCGTAGTTCCGTACGTAAATTCGCCGCTATCCGGTTGTGCGTTTCCATTCAGGATTTCGAAGAACATGGTGATTGCCAGTGAGTTTTTGGAAATGATCGCCACTTTATCGCCTTTGTTAAGCGTGAACGACAAATCCTTGAACAACGGCTCGCCTTCGTGCATTTTGGTAAGACCACTTACGGTCAGGATCTGGTTTCCGGCATCGCGCTCCTGGTGGAACGTAATTCCCGGGTAACGGCGACTTGAAGGCTGAATTTCTTCCAAATCCAGTTTTTCAATCAATTTTCTACGGCTTGTTGCCTGCTTTGATTTGGAAGCGTTGGCCGAGAAACGCGAGATGAAGTCCTGTAATTCCTTTTTCTTGTCTTCCGCTTTTTTGTTCTTATCCGCCCGCTGACGCGCCGCTAATTGCGAAGACTGATACCAGAAGGTATAGTTACCGGTAAAGAGGTTGATTTTGCTGAAATCGATGTCGCAAATGTGCGTACAAACGGTATCCAAAAAGTGACGGTCGTGTGATACAACGATCACCGTGTTTTTAAAATCAAGCAGGAAGTCCTCCAACCATGTGATGGTTTTCAGGTCAAGGTCGTTGGTAGGCTCATCGAGGATAAGTACATCCGGGTTGCCGAACAGGGCCTGTGCCAACAAGATGCGTACTTTGTATTCCGAAGAAATATCCTGCATTTTCATGTAATGCTTGCTCTCGTCGATTCCGAGGTTACTCAGCAATGCAGCAGCATCCGTTTCGGCATTCCAGCCTTCCATATCAGCAAATTCGCCTTCCAGTTCCGAAGCGCGCATTCCGTCAGCATCCGTAAAATCGGCTTTCGCGTACAGGGCATCTTTCTCCTGCATGATCTCGTACAAGCGCTTGTGGCCCATGATCACCGTTTGCAGCACTTCGAATTCATCGAATTCAAAATGGTTTTGCTTCAACACCGCCATACGTTTCCCCGGCTCGAGTTCCACACGACCACGTGTCGGGTCCTGGTCGCCCGTAAGAATTTTAAGAAATGTTGATTTTCCAGCGCCATTGGCCCCGATTACGCCGTAGCAGTTTCCGGAACCGAACTTAAGGTTTACGTCGTCGAAAAGGACACGTTTTCCAAACTGGAGAGAAAGATTATTAACTGAAATCATGAGAGATACTTCGAAATTTGGTGCAAAGATAGGGTGTTTAATCCAGATAGATGCAAAGGGGGGATAGAATTGACGGCTGGGTTGAAAAATCAGGCATTCAATCAGGTGATTCGAATGATTTCGCGATTTCGAAAAAATGTAATATCGCAATTTCGTAAAATTACGAAGAGCCCTTATAAAATCTGGGATTTCGCCTGATTTGGCATTCCACGCCTCAGCCAGTATAAGACTATTTCAACCACTTAAAATTCCGGGAGTACATGAAGATAAACAGCAATGACGTAAACGTAAAATACCCGACCATCAAACCCGAAACTTCTGCCGCAGGTGTGTAAAAGTAAAACGAGGAAATCCGCAGCAAACAGCCGATGATGTACAAATGAAAACCTATTTTCTGGCCGCGGAACATCATGATTACCCCAATAATTGCGAGAGCAGAAATGATAAAGTTCAGCGTTGTGGAAAGCAAATGCGCATCGTTGCTGTACTGGATCGAATTGACCATTTTTTCCATCGTATCAGCAAAACCGTCCATTCCTTCGCTGCGAATCTGTTCGATGTTCTGCGCGTTCATCGCCAGGTAATCTTCAATTTCGTCGCTGCTGGCCGGTCCCGACAGGTAATTCAGCAAAGCCCCCAGCAACCCGAACCCGGAGTTGATAAAGGTCAGAATTCCCAAAACGGTCAAAAATACCGGACGTTTTCTTTGTGGTTCTACTTGTCCAAATGTTTCCATAACTGATTTTTTGCAAATTGGGTACTTGCGCTGATAAGCGGGTGAAGGTAACGATCTTCTTCCACAAACGGAACTGTTTGACGGAATGCACTCACGATACCTTCCAGTTTCGGGCTGCTTTTCAACGGACGGCGGAATTCCAGTCCCTGGCAGGCATGCAACAATTCGATTCCCTGGATGGTGAAACAATTCTCGATCACGCGATAAAGCTTGGTCGCTGCGTTAGCGCCCATCGACACATGATCTTCCTGCCCGTTACTCGAATCGATGGTATCGACGCTGGCAGGTGAGCACAATTGTTTGTTCTGGCTTACAATCGAAGCACAGGTATATTGCGTGATCATGAATCCGGAGTTCAGTCCCGGGTTGGCCACCAAAAAGGCTGGTAACCCGCGTGTTCCGGAAATGGATTTATAAACGCGGCGCTCGCTGATGCTTCCGAGTTCAGCCAACGCGATTGCCAGGAAGTCCATTGCCAATGCCAAGGGCTGACCGTGGAAATTCCCGGCAGAAACCACGATATCATCGTCCGGGAAAACCGTCGGGTTATCGGTAACGGCGTTCACTTCGCGCTCTACGATTGTTGCGCAATAAGCCAGTGTATCATGTGAAGCACCATGCACCTGCGGAATGCAACGGAACGAATACGGATCCTGCACGTGTGCTTTTTCGCGGACAGCGATCTCACTTCCTGCCAATAAATTGCGGAAGGTTTCAGCTACCGAGATTTGGCCTGCCTGGTTGCGGATGGCATTCACCTGCACGCCGAAGGGCTCCATGCGACCATCGTACGCTTCCAGTGAAATCGCACCGATGTGGTTGAACTGGTTCAGCAAACGATTTCCCTGCTGAATGGCATATGAGGCATAGGCGCTCATGAATTGCGTTCCGTTGAGCAAAGCCAGTCCTTCTTTCGAACGCAGGACAATCGGCTCCAACCCGAAACGCTTGTTTAATTCAGCGGCCGTTAGTTCAACACCATCCACCATCGCCGTTCCTTCGTTCAACAGCGGCAATACCAAATGCGCCAGCGGGGCCAAATCGCCCGAAGCGCCCAGGCTTCCCTGCTGGAACACAACCGGGAAAATATGGTTATTGAAAAAGAAGATCAGACGTTCTACGGTTTCCAATTGCACACCTGAATGACCGTGAGACAATCCCAGGACTTTTAGCAGCAGCATACGACGCACGATATGATCCGGAACGCGTTCACCGGCGCCGCACGCATGTGAAAGCACGAGGTTGCGCTGCAGTTTTTCCAGGTCGTCGTTATTGATCGCCGTATCGCACAAACTTCCGAAACCGGTGTTGATGCCATAAATCAACCGATCGCTTTTGGCAACGGCTTCATCCAAATAGGAACGACAAGCCAAAATGGCGTTTTTCGCGTTTTCGGATAAAGCAATCTGCTGGTTGTTTTCCAGGATTCCATCGATTGTTTCGAGTGAAACCCAAGTATTATCTATCGTAAAAGTACTCATGTCACTGTTGGAAAAAGGTCATCAATTGGTCTTCGGTCAATGCCTGCTGTTCGCCTGTTGTCATGTTCTTCAGCTGTAATTGGCCCGAATTGCGCTCATTTTCACCAATTAACGCTACAAACTGTACGTTTCGGTTGTCGGCGTATTTGAACTGTTTCTGCATTTTGGCACTGCTCGGATACACTTCGCAATCAACACCATTTGCACGCAGTTGTTTAGAAAGCTTCATGCAATAGGCTGCATCTTCGTCGCCGAAATTGGCAAACATCAGCGTCAGGCTGGCATTGGTATCTTTCGGGAACAAGTCGAATTTTTCCATGACCAAATAGATCCGATCGGCACCGAATGAGATTCCGACTCCCGAAACGTCTTTCAGTCCGAAAACGCCGGTCAAATCATCGTAACGACCACCACCGCAAATGCTTCCGATACCTGAATCGTGCGCTTTCACTTCGAAAATAGCGCCGGTATAGTAGTTCAGTCCGCGGGCCAGCGTCACGTCGAATTCCACGATTGCGCGCTCAACGCCCAGGATTTTTGTTTGTTCCAATACAAATTCCAGCTCTTCGATGCCTTTCAGGCCGGTTTCGGAATCTTTCAGGAACGAACGCATGGTTGCCAAACGCTCTTCATTACTTCCGGACAATGCAAACAATGGCGAAATAATGGCGATCGCTTTTTCGGAAATGCCTTTTTCGCGCAGTTCCTTTTCAACACCTTCCTGCCCTATTTTATCGAGCTTATCAATGGCGACTGTTATATCGATCAGCTTGTCCGCTTCGCCTGAAACTTCGGCAATTCCGGAGAGGATTTTGCGGTTGTTGATGAGAATCGTAAAACCGGGAATGTTCAGTTTTGTCAGTACCTGGTCGAAGATCTGTACAAAATCGACCTCGTACAACAGCGAATCGCTTCCCACCACATCGGCATCGCACTGGTAAAACTCCTGGTAACGGCCATTCTGCGGACGATCTGCGCGCCAAACCGGCTGAATCTGGTAACGCTTGAACGGAAACGACAATTCATTCTGGTGTTGTACCACGAATCTTGCAAACGGCACAGTAAGATCGTAGCGCAGGGCTTTTTCAGCCAATGAATTCGCGAAACGCGGCAGGTTATCGGCGTTCAATGCTTCGATGTCGGCCTTTTTCATTTTCTCGCCCGAATTCAGAATGCGGAAGATCAAACGATCACCTTCTTCACCATATTTGCCGAGCAACGTAGAAGACAATTCAAACGATGGCGTTTCGATCGGAACAAATCCGTAAGACTTAAACACCGAACGGATGGTATCGAACAGGTACGTCCTGCGCGCCACATCCTGCGGTAAAAAATCACGTGTTCCTTTCGGTATAGCCGGTTTCTGAGCCATTGTACAAAATTTGGGGGCAAAGGTAGGGATTTTGAAGGATACTCGTGATTCGCTAAAGTTTGAGAAATAATGAAAAAACAAAAAAAGCGCCGTTTAAAGCGCTTTTTTCAATTGTTCTGAATAGGTCTGTTACTCCTCTTCATCAATGGCATCTATTTCTTCCTGTAGCTCGTTTTCTTCCAGCTCGATGTTGTATTTTCGGGCGTAAGCTTCCTGCGCTTCCTTAAATTTCTGGTCCACAACCGCCTCTTCTTCGGTGACTTTGGTCAATAACTCCTGTACACGCAGCATACCAGCATCATCCAGTCCGGCATCGCTGAAAATCAAATCCATCATTTCCTTATATTCCACTTTGATAGTGGTTTCATAAAAACGAAACAACTCAAGGGCAGCATTTTTCAGTGCCACATTTTTCTCATACGGCTTCACTTTTTCGAGCTTTGAAATCACCGTTCTGGTGGTTTTCAATAAATCGTCGTAGTAGGGCTGTACCGATTCAGCCGTAGCATCTTCCGCACCTACTTCATCGTTGAAGGCGATCATTTTGTAGCCGATCTCGTTTTGCAATCCAACAATGTGATCGTTGTAGGAAACAGCGTCTGTAAAGGTTTGAGCGGAAACCACCCCGGTTAGCGCAAGCCCGATAAATAGTATGGTTGACTTTAACATAATTCTTAATTTTTATTCGAATGTCTTCTTTTTTTTAAACTAAACCAAGTTTTCGGTGTCGATTAATGCAAATGCTGTACCATAAATTAAACACATAGCCACATAGATTTTTTTGAAGGATAGGCGTGTTAGAAGACACATAGATAATTCCCGTAGCCACTTTCGTGGCTTTAAGAATCAAGTTCTTTGAAGCAAAACCAACTTTTTCATAAGTGGTTTTATGTTCTATGAGAATCTGCTATGTGTCTTCTGGCAAGTAAAACCTGCCCTTTTCCTATGTGACTATGTGGTAAAAACCGTGAGCCTGGTTAATGTGCTTTGATATGTCCTTTCCGGCCTTTTTCGATATCCAGGATCCAGGTATAATAACCGATAAAATGCGAGTCGAAGAATCCTTTCTTTTTGTACAGCTTTTCCGGTATATAGATGCGGTTTGAATGTTTCAGGCCGTTGGCTTTTACCTGTGGCGCCACTCCATCAAGCAGACACGGAGCATCGCCGCTGCCTTTTTGGAAACGGCTTCCGTATTGCCATACATCCTGCCATTCGGAAAGATGTACTGTTCCGGCAGAGGCATTTTCCGGGGCAATGATGTAAAATGACCCGAATTGGATCTTGCCGCGCAGCTCTTCAATGATTCCCAGCGCGTAGGCGTAGCCCATGCTGTGCGCCACAATGTATAGCGTATCGTTTTCGGAACGGTTGGGCACTTCGTTGAGCATCTGGTAAATGTTTCGCCCGGCAATGTGGCCGTTTTTCAGGCGCTTGCGGAACCCGCTTTTGTTGGGTCGCGTGCGGTGCATGTTGATGGTGCGCACGGTACGGCTTCCAAGAAAATTTTTGGCCGACTTGCTGGTGTAGCAATGGTGTTTTTTGTTGTGCGAACAACGTTTGGGGTAAGCAGCCGAAACAGTCGTAAAATTGATCAAACTGCGGTGATTGGAAGTACTCACCGAAAAATGTCCGTCGGCATAATACGTTTCGCTCGGGTTGATGCGCTTCTCAAATTTCTGGTCAATGGCATTCCATGGCCGCCAGTATTCATAGCGGTCGAAGGTATATACCAGGTTGCGCGAATCCGGGAATTCCAGGCCTTTTTGCTTGATATCGGCAAAGTTTTCCTCAAACGTATGCCCGATTGATGTGGGCCGGTAACCATTCACAAACAGCAGGATGCGTTTCGCCGGATCGGGAATATCGAGTTTGTCGGTAATTTCATTTCCGGCATAATTGAAGACACGCTGCTGCTGAAAACCACCTTTTGGGGTAATGTAATTAAACACCAGGTAGTGGCTTTCCGCTTTTTCAGCGTAATGTCGGGTAGAAAGCACCAGGCTATCCGAATGTGCCTGCAAACGCACTTTCGTCCACTCGCCTTTTTTGTCTTGCCGAACCGCAAAATATAACACCGGCATGCGTTCTTCCTTGCGCCAGGTTTTCCCGCGCTGAATGACAAGCTCCGAGCTCAAATCCATTTCACTCGGGTGTTTTACGTTGTCATTGACGGCAATGTAGCTGATCGCACGGTTGACCGACAGGCCGTTCATTTCGTCGAGTTTTCCCGAACGCACTTCAAACCAGCTGTAACCAAGGTTCACAAACAGGATCATCAGGTAAATGGCATACGGGATAGCCCCCAACTGGATCAAGCGCCAGATAAAACGGCGCAAGCGGGGACGCCTGTACTTGTTTTTGATCCATTTCCCCACCTTCCTGCCGAAATAAATACCGAGTAAGAGAACAGCTGTCGATACGAACAGGTGAAGCGTGTTGATGAACTTTCCGCCCCAGGTAAACAATGGCTGAAACAATACGTTATCAATATTCAGGTGGTATGACAGGTAGTTCTTTTTATAGGGATGCTTGATCGCCGCCAGGAAATTGCCGTTCCCCAGGTCGAGCTCGCCATTCTTTTTTTCCTTCCAGAAATAATAAGCCACAAAACCGTTGTTGGTACGCACATCTTCGTAATTGTCAAACAACGAATAACTATGTGCCGAAAAACGCAATTGCCCCCATTGCTTGTGACGCATTTCCCTGCCCGAAGGAATGTCCATCAGGTTGTGTGTGCTTCCTTTTTCGGGACCATCGTCCATCCAGGAATCCTTGAAAAATCCCATTCCGTAGCCCAACTGACGGGCAATGGTTTGAGCCAGTTTCGGCGATTTGTCCACCTTCACAAATCCCAATGCCTTATTGCGCACCATATAGCCCCGCGTGCCCGGATCGGTAAAACCCGGAACCAGGAACAGGTAGTACGCTTTTTTATCCATATCTGGATGCGTTTCCACATACAAATCACGTAAATCGTGCATTTGATTGCTGTAGCGTTCGTGGATCACGCTCGGGTTGTCCAGCAATGTAGCCGCGTCCCATTCCGGATGCTGAAATACCGGCAATACTTCCAGGTCTACCTGTACATTTGCCTGGCGGTAAATACGGTTGACTTTCGCCTCCAGTGAATCGATGTTGACTTTGGAAGCTGCCAGCGGTACCAGGTACACTTTTTCCATCCGCAACTTGTACGGGATTACTTTCAGCTGACCGATTTCCCGTCCGCGGTAAATGGCTGATACCAGGTAATTCATTCCCATCGGCGGCAATTCCAGCGTCAACAGCCCTTGTTCCGTCTTTACAAATGAAAGGAGTTGGCCGGTTTCATAAATACGAAATGACAGACTGTCCATCGTCAGCGTATCACCATTGAGGAGGCGCGCATTTACCAGGTCGGTCTGGCCGAACCCGACAGATTTAAACGGGATTTTATACGGCTTTTGGGAGGCTTTTTCCCAGGTTTCGTATTCTGTGGACCATTCCTTGAAAGCAAAAGCATCAAACCCGAATTGCTGGTTGGGATGCGCTTCGAAAAATATCACGGGAGCAGCGGTTGATGAAGCTGATTGCCCTGAAACCTTCAGAAAAACCATGCAAATCAGTGCACAAAACAACCACGCTTTTTTAACTGCCACCCTTTTTAATTAGATAGGACAAAATTATCAATTATCAGGGCGCCACCGATAATTGATTGACAGTTCTTTTCTTCTGAAAAGCAGTTTTTGACAAATCGGTCTTAAGGAATGCCGGTAGCTTTGGCTTATGAATCGTTTACTTGCTTTGTTCCCCATTCTTCGGCCTCCATTCCTGAACGGATGTTTCTGTGCCATGATATTCGTTTTCATTGGTTTACAGGTTCATGCCCAGGATTCCGGGATTTCCCTGTCGTTGAAATTTACCAACACCCAAAACAAGGTGCCTGCGGATATTTCGGTCAGTCTTTTTAACAAACTGGATTCTTCATTGGTGAAACTTGAAATTGCAGACAGCAGCGGAATCGCGTTATTTGAAGGTGTGCAGCCGGGAAATTATTTCTTCACGGCAAGCGCAATCGGCTACACCACCTACATTTCCGATACATTCGCTATTATGGCTGGCCAACCGGCGATTACGTTTCCGGTAATTTCCTTAAAGGAAGAGACAGAATTGGGAGAAGCCGAGGTTGTGTATAAAAAACAGTTTATCGAGCGCCATCTCGACAAAATCGTGCTGAATGTGGACAACAGCATCGTTTCGATGGGAAGCTCTGTGCTGGATGTATTGTCGCGGGCACCCGGAGTAACCGTGAGTAACGACAACGCGATTGTGCTGCGTGGCAAACAGGGCGTTCGCATTATGTTTGACGGCAAACCTTCGCCATTGGGCGGACAAGATCTGATCAATTACCTGCGAACGATCCCGTCAGCCAATGTCGACAAGATCGAGATCATTACGCACCCATCGGCGAAATACGATGCCGAAGGAAATGCCGGAATCATCAACATTAAGTTTAAAAAAGACCAGCGCCAGGGTTTCAACGGAAGCGTTTCCTTAAGTGCCGGGCAGGGAGTTTACTTCAAGCCGACAGCCGCCACCAATCTCAATTTCAGAAAAAAGAAAGTGAACCTGTTCGGTTCGTATTCATTCGCCAAGCCGGACGGATTTACGCGTTTTTACATCAACCGCAAATTCTTCGACAGTACACATACCGTTTCATCGATTTTTGACCAGAACACATATATCAAACAACCCCTGGAAGCGCATAATACCAAGATCGGGGTCGACCTTTATGCCTCCGAAAAAACCATTATCGGTGCGGTATTTACCGGGAACTGGTCGCAAACCGAGCGCGATGGTTTTACCCGTGCGGAAATTACCGATGCTTTCAATCAATTGCGTTATACGTCTGAAACCAACAATACGCTGGATGAAAACCGGTTTAACGGGTTCGGGAACATCAACTTCAAACACACGTTCGATTCAACCGGAAAAGAAATCACCGTCGATCTTGATTACGGAAGATTGCAGTCGTCGAGCCTTCAAAGCTTCCTGTCCAACTACTATGATTCGATCAAAAATCCAACGTACACGAACGCGTTGCGCACCACACAATCCGGGTTGATCACGGTGCTTTCTTTCAAAGCCGATTATGTTCATCCGCTGAAAAACAATGCCAATTTCGAAGCGGGATTGAAAAGCAGTTTCGTGAAAACCGACAATGACATCCTGTTGTATACAATCATTAATGGAATTGAGGCCTACGATTCGACACGGTCCAATCATTTCATTTACGATGAAAACATCAACGCCGGGTACGTGAATTACTCCAAAGAGATCAAAAAATTCAGCTTTCAGCTCGGATTGCGGGCAGAACATACCCGCACCAACGGGGAACAGGTAACATCAGGCGAAGTTTTCGAACGCAATTACCTCTATTTGTTTCCAAGCACTTTCTTCAACTACAACTTTTCGGATAACTACACGCTTTCACTTTCCTACAGCAAACGCATCGACCGTCCGAATTACAGCCAGCTGAACCCGCTGACATTCTTCGCAGATCCTTACACGTATGTGGTAGGCGATCCGAAACTGAAACCGGTTATTACCCATTCGTTTGATGTATCGCATACGATCAAAGGCCGATACATCGCTTCTGTTGGTTATTCCCAAAGTAAAGAATCGATTACCGACGTTTTTGTGCAGAACGATTCGACCAAAGTATCTTACCAGATTCCGACCAATATGCAGGATTACCAGCAGGTCTACGTTTCGGTGAATGTTCCGTTCAGCGTGAAAAAATGGTTGAACTCAAACCTGACGGTGAATGCTTACTGGAATAAATACGAAAGTGCGCTGCTGGGCGGCCAGTTGATCAATCAAAATGTTTCCTGGGATCTCAACATGACCAACAGTTTTGTTTTCGGTACCAATGGCTGGTCGGCCGAAATCAATGGTTACTACCAGGGGCAACAGGCGTGGGGACAATTTGTGATCAAAGATTTGTGCCAGATTACCATAGGCGCACAAAAAGTACTGAAAAACAAAACGACCATTTTCAAACTTTCGGTAAGCGACATCTTCTACACCAACCGGATTGCGGTGCTTGTCAACTACTTGAACCAGGATTTCAGAACCAACAGGACCTGGGATTCGCGTGTGGTAACCTTCTCATTCGTGCAGCGCTTCGGGAAGAATACCGTGGCCCAGGCACGTCGCCGAAATACGGGTATTGAAGATGTGAAGCAGCGTACGAACTAAGCAGGTAATCGAAATTAGTCGGGAATCTGTGAATAATTTCACAAACCAACGGTGCTTTTATCCCGAAAACGTACCTTCGCAGACTGCAAAATTTCGAATAATGCTAAAAATTGACATGCACACGCACATCATTCCGAAAAACCTGCCGAGATGGGCAACGGAATTCGGATATGGTAACTTCATTCATCTCGAGCACAACGACAACGGGACCGCCGACATGATGCAGGGCGGCCAGTTTTTCAGACGCATCGAAGAAAATTGCTGGGGTGAAGAAATGCGGATCAAAGAATACGAACAATTCAACACACAGGTCCAGGTAGTGTGTACGATTCCCGTATTGTTTGCCTACTGGGCGAAAGCAGATCACGGATTGAAAGTGGCACAGTTCCTCAACGATCATATTGCCGATTTGGTAGCACGTTTTCCGAAAAACTACCTCGGATTGGCAACACTGCCGATGCAGGATACCAAACTGGCGATACAGGAACTGGAACGCGCTAAAAACACCGGGCATCTGGGTATTCAGATCGGTTCCAACATCAATGGAAAAAACCTGAGCGAAGCAGAACTTTTCCCGATTTTCGAAGCCTGCGCCGATCTGGGAATGGCTGTCATGGTTCACCCATGGGAAATGATGGGCGAAAACGACATGAAAAAATACTGGCTTCCGTGGCTGGTTGGAATGCCTGCCGAAACATCGCGTGCGGCCTGCTCGATGATCTTCGGAGGCGTATTGGAACGCTTACCGAATCTCCGCGTTTGCTTTTCGCATGCCGGCGGTTCTTTCCTCCCTACACTCGGGCGCATCGAACACGGTTTTAACTGCCGTCCCGACCTGGTGGCTATCGACAACAAACGTAATCCGCGCGAGTACCTGGGCAAATTTTGGATCGATTCCATTACCCACGACATCGATATGCTGGAATACGTGCTGAAAATGCAGGGTAGTAAGCGTATTTGCCTTGGTTCTGATTACCCATTCCCATTGGGTGATCTCGAAATCGGAAAATTCATCGAAGAGAGCAACCTCTCACAAACCGTAAAAGAAGATATTTTCGCCAATGCCACGCTTGAATGGCTGAACATTGACGCGAGCAGGTTTGCTTAAAACTCAAGCTGCTTCTACTATCAGTTCTACCTTAAAAGAAATCCCCGCTTTCGTTTGAAAGCGGGGATTTTTATATTTTAGTTTATATCATTTTTACTTATCCAATACAAACGGCAACCTGTCTGTTACGTGACTGGTTTTCACGGCCAATGTATACATTCCACGGCTGTGTTTCGACAAGTCCATTGTAAGGGTTGAAGCCTGGATACTCTCCAATACCTCTACCAATCTTCCGGCATTGTCATAAACCACGATGCGTTCAATCACCGAATTACCGGCATCAACCGTAAACACACCCGCTGAAGGGTTCGGGAAGAGTTTAATCAACGTAGCTTCTGCTTCCGAAATACTCAAACAGTCGTCGATCAGCACATCCGAAGTAGCGCTTCCCATACAACCGTTTCCATCGATATAAGTATAGATCAGCGTTGTTGTTCCCAATCCTGGCACCGAAGGATCGAATTGTCCGGCAGTAACACCTGTTCCGCTGTACGTACCACCAGCCGGGCTACCTTGCGTCAGCGTCAGCATCGGGTTGTAATCGCACATATCAGCCAACGGCCCGAATGTAACGGTCGGCAAAGCATTCACCGTAACAGTTGTGGCTGCAGATGCCGGAGAAACACAGGTTCCGTTATCCTCGGTCACTGTGTAAACTCCCGAAGTCGTTACCACAATGGATTGCGTTGTTTCACCGGTCGACCAAACATTTCCGGCAGCGGATGATGAAGTCAATGTTACCTCATCGCCTGCACAGAAGGTCGTCGGGCCGCTTGCAGTTACGGTTGGGGCCGCAGGAGCCGGGTTTACCGTAACGGTTACTCCGGTAGATGGAGCTGAAGTACAACCCGCGCTCGTCTCTGTAACCGTGTATGTTCCGGCTGTTGAAACGGTAATTGATTGTGTCGTTTCACCTGTAGACCAAAGGTTTCCGTTGATAGCCGATGAAATCAGGGTCACACTTCCGCCTGAACAGAAGGTTGTTGAACTACCGGCCGTAATCGCAGGAGCTGACGGAACAGCGTTCACGGTTACTGTTTCAGGAGCCGAAGCCAGTGAAACGCAGGTACCATTGTCAACAGTAACAGTATAGGTTCCTGAAGTTGAAACGGTAATTGATTGTGTCGTTTCACCTGTAGACCAAACATTTCCGGTCGCTGATGAAGATGTCAAAGTAACGCTGCCGCCGGCACAGAAAGTCGTCGGGCCGCTGGCTGTAACTGTTGGTGTTGCAGGAAGCGGATTCACTGTGACGGTTGTAGGTGAAGATAATGCCGAAGTACAGGTTCCGTCGTTCACACTGACCGTATAGGTTCCGGAAGTTGAAACAACAATAGACTGTGTTGTTTCTCCGGTCGACCAGGTATTTCCGGTAGCGGATGAAGATGTCAAAGTAACGCTGCCGCCGGCACAGAAAGTCGTCGGACCACTTGCTGTGATCGTAGGTGTTGCCGGAAGTGGATTCACGGTAACCGTTGTTCCCGCTGATGGCAATGATGTACAGGTTCCATTATTCACCGTAACCGTATACGTTCCGGATGTGGTCACCGTAATGGATTGTGTAGTTGCTCCGTTAGACCAAAGATTTCCGGTAGCGGAAGACGAAGTTAACACCACACTTCCACCGGCGCAGAACGTCGTAGAACCACTTGGTGTAATCGTTGGTGTAGCCG
>DATGWM010000009.1:0-12539 GCA_035299485.1 Fluviicola sp. | reverse complement strand
GCTTTGAAACAAAACGTGAAGCGCTGATCCGTGAAAAAGGATTAAAAAAGTACTCTAAATCACAAATCCAGGACTTGATTAAATCATCCAAAAACATCATATCTAACTTTGGTTAAGAATACATGCCTGGCATCCCCAAGTTTCTTGGGGACGGGTTCGAGTCCCGTCCAGACCGTCCCCAAATGCTTTGGGGATTAAAAGTTAAAAACATAGTCTATATGGCTGTAGACTTAGAAAACCTTGGGAGTATCAATTATCTCAGTTTTTTTTGTTTTTTAGGGAGATTACTAATTCTATTACATTACCAATAAACAATGAACACGGAATTCCCCACTCTATATTCAGTAGGCCTCCTGTTATTTATCATCATCATATTAGCTCCTACTTTTTATTCTACAAGGAAGTATCTTAAAACCTATTCATATTTAAAGAAAAACGGGACTTTACTTGAAGGAGAAATGGTTTTTAGAATTATGATAAATCCAGCTTCCGGAAACCGTATTCCTGTAATGAGATATGAATACAATGGTCAGCGATTCAGGGAACGTATTGTTTTCTCCTATTTGTCTGTCTCTCCTCGACAAATAGGAAAAAAATACATGCTTCTGGTAGATCGGGATAATCCCAAACTATGCATACTAAATTCTAAAAAAGAAGTACTTACGGTGATCTTTCTACAGATTTTGATTTTTGCGGCAGCTATAGCGGTTTTCATCTATTGTCACCTGTACTAAAAGCAACCTTTTCCTTAAAGTTCATTTGTAAAAGGCAAAGGGAGTTAATAACAAAAAATCGCATTGAGTGCCTGGAGAATAAATCACCTAAGCCACTCTCGGTTCCTTATTAATCAACTCATATTCCTTCAAAAAAGACTCTTGACTCAAACCAAATTTATTAGCAATCTTTCGGATTGAATCTTTACTAAAGCCTCTTCTATAATTGAGAATATCTGAAATAGTTGATTGAGGAATACCCAATTCCTTTGAAAGTTTATAGCCGGAATAACCATATTCTTCCATTGCTGCTTTCAATAAGTCAACAGGAGTTAATTTATCAAATGGATTTTTCTGCTTTCGGGTATAATCATCAATGATTAATTGAAGAACATAATAATCACTTTCCGCATCAGCATTTCCCTTCCCGGAACCTAAGGTTTTCCCTAATTCGAGGTGCAGTTTACAGTATTCATCGTACTGTTTCTTCGTCAGAATTTCCGAGTATTTCATAATTATTCATTTAAAACATTTGAACAGTACAGGCATTGACTTTGTCATATTCTGCATGCGTTCCAATAAAAGCCACGTACAAACAACAATTCCTATAAAAATTGTAATCGCAGATCATTCGAAAATTATTTCCTCCAATATCAAATACAATCCTATTATTCTCGCAATTACCAATAATACTGACGCCGGGAAAATCGGCCTTCATATCATTTAAATCACCCCAATCACAATTTTTAAGCTTTTCTAAAAAGAGCTGAAAACTTGGCAATGCTCTGGCGTTTTTCTGACAATACTCCCATATTGACACTTCAGTAATTACCCTCGCCTTCATTCTATTAAATCTGCTTTTGACAAATATACAACAATACTTAGCAAACTGCAAAGCATTTTATTCATTCTTAACTACCTCAATCTACACCCTTTAACAAAAAATAACCCCGCACCTCGCCTGAATCCCCTACCTTCTATCCCTAAAACACACACGATGGCAAAATATGGGAAGAAGGCTGGCGAGAAGGTGGAAAAAGCCATGCACGAGATGAAGGAAGGAACGCTGAAAAGCGGTTCCGGCAAGAAGGTGACGAGTAAAAAACAAGCCGTCGCGATCGGATTGTCTGAAGCGCGGAAAGAAGGCGGAAAGGTGCCGGAGAAGAAGGAAAAATCGTAACATGAAACCAACAAAAAAGTCTTCCGAACGGGAAGACTTTTTACTTTTTATGGAATGCGGTAATCACTTACATTTCTCCAACCCTTTTTGAATCTCGGCCGGGAGTTCTTCTCCCATCATTTCATACGGTTCAGCCGCGCGACGGTAACAGCCGCAGGCATTTTCCAGGTCGCCCGATTCGGTGTAGATGGCCGCCAGCAGGAGCTCAAAATCGGTTCCCCACATACCGCCGCCACTGAAGTCGGATTTCCCCAGCAAATAAAACGCCTCTTCTTTTTTGCCCTGTTTCCAGAGTACCTCGAGCTGAAGCGCGTCGGCCTGGAGCAAGTCGAAATCCTCGCAGCTGCGCGCATTGTCGCAATCGGCCAGGGCGGCATCATAATTCCCTAATTGCAGGTACGCCTGTCCCCTGCCCAGGAATGCAAAGCCAAGGCTTTGATCGTAGGTAACCGCTTTGGTAAAGAGCTTTACGCGTTCTTTCAGATCACTTTCACTTTCTTCGCCGAACGTTTGAGCAAGATTATAATACGCATGCGGAAAGGTAGAATCTGCGGCAATCGCCTGTTGGTAAAAGGCTGCCGCTTCCTCCTGGCCGTTCACCGGGTTACAGGTAAGTCCCGAGATCCAGAAAATCCAGGGATCGGAAGGATTTTCCTTACGCAGTTTTTTAAGCTCTTTCTGGATCGCAGGCGAGCCGGGGTCCATCGAGTTGACTTTATCCCAGATAGCACTGTATTTTTCAGGTGGGTCTTGCGCCACTGCTTGCTGAACGCAAAACAATAGCAGAATAAGAAGGCTGTGTCTCATCGTTTTTTTCGCTAAGGTAACAAAGGATCCCGTTCGAACTAGGGTTTCAGTGAGGAACCGGTTGAAAAAATGTTCCCCGCCTGTCATATAAAGGAATTGTTAATTTTATATTTACAATTCGTTAAACTGACTACATGAAAACTCCGGAACTACTCCACCAGTCGACCAAAATATTTGGGCACAAATGGTCTATTACACTGAAGATCATCCCGGTATTGCTGACGGTAACCTTGTTGAAATTCCTGGCCCATTGGTACAAATGGGAAGTGATGGAACTCAATGCGCTGTTTACGAGTTTGGTGGCCGGAACGATCTTTTTGATCGGGTTCCTGATCACCGGGGTGCTTTCGGATTACAAGGAAAGTGAGAAATTGCCCAGCGAGCTGGCGGCCAGTCTCAAAACGCTGATGGACGATACCTACACGGTTTACAAGACCAAAAATTCGGAGAAGGCGCTGGAGTTCATGGAGTACCAGAAAGAGCTGCTGAACATACTCATGGGTTGGTTTTACAAGCGTGAACGCACCAAAACGTTGCTGGAAAAAATCAGCGGCATGAACGATTACTTCGCCGAATTCGATCTCCAGGGCGTACAGGCCAACTACATCATCAAGATGAAAAACGAGCAGAACAGCCTGCGTAAAATGGTGCTGCGCATCGATACGATCCGCGATACGGGATTTGTGGGCTCGGCTTACGCGATTGTGGAGATCATGGCGATCGTGATTGCCCTCGGATTGGTCAGCATCAAGATCGAGCCGTTTTATGCCTCGCTGTTCTTCACCTTGCTGGTAACATTCCTGGTGGTGTACATGCTGCTGCTGATCAAAGACATCGACGATCCGTTTGATTATGCCTCGAACGGCGAAGGTGGTACCGAAATTTCACTCAAACCGTTGAATGATTTGTGCAAGGCGGTGGAGGAAAGGTGAGTAATCACACTTGGCCACCCTCCTCAGTCCTCCCTCAAGGGAGGAAGCGGATTCTGCCTCCCTCCTTGAGGAGAAGAATCAGCGACAGCTGATGAAGACGCAACAGCGACAAACGTTAGTGCGAAAGCTTTAAGAATAAAGGGAGGTGGCTTAATTAAACCTTGGTTTTTATTTCAACGAAACCTTTCCCCAATCCCTGCGTCTTTAGCATGTAACCTCAAACATCCATCATGTCGCGCGCTCAACTTTTCATAGCCGGTTTCCTGTCGTTGTTTTGTCTGCAGCTGCATGCGCAGAAAGACAGTGTTGTTACCCGGTACTCAACCGACTATGAAGGCGGAGCCATTCAATCAACGTATACCAGCATCATCCGGTACCGGGATGGTAAAGAGATCACAAACATCGTTATCGATTATGGAGACAGTACGGTCGTGTCTACCACCTATGATCCCAACGGCAAACCGGTTCTCAGGACAACCAGGATAGTGTCGCCTGACTACCGGGAGAATCCCGTTCAAAAGAGTCCCTGGGTGCTTCCGGAGTTTTCGGAAGATTCAAGTCCGGAATATGAGGAATACCTTGTCTACAATACCTACTACTATGACACAACCGTGTTTTATGACCTGATGGAAGTGAAGAATTCGATCTATCACGGCGACGATTTCACGAACTGTTCGAACGATACCATTTATTATTACCCGAATCACCAGGTCAAAGAAGAACGCCGGTATGCCGAAGGGAAATTAAACTATACAAAAGAGTACCGTTATGTTTACGACGATCAGGGCCGGCCGGTGAAAACGTTTACATTGATCAATGACCGGGGCAGTATCACCTCTACGGAAACGCATCACATCTATGATGGCGAAAAACCGTATGAGACTTACCGGAAGTCTTTCAGAGGCGATGACAGCCTGCATTTCAATTTATTCGAACGCGTCTACGATGACCGGTTCAATCAAATCGCTTACAAGTGGTTTCAAAACGGTGTTTTTTACAAGTCGGGAACTTCGCAGTTTGATGCCACCGGACACATGATCGAAAACAATACCTATCATGCCGATTCCAGCCGGGAAGATCATCATGAATACCGTTGGAAATGTTCGCCGAGCATTACCGAATTCTGGATGTCGCAGGACTACGAGGATGATCGCGGTTACAACGGGTTATCCTACACACGCCATGATACGATCCGCACGCCCGAAACGATCAAGGTCAGAAGCTCGGGCAGGCGCATCGAAGATCCTGCACAGCGTTTCAACAGTTTCAAAGCAGCAGACTGCCTATTGGACCAACTTCTCGTTTACGACCGCCAAAAGCGCTTGCTGGAAGTAAAAAACTTCGACGAAACCGGGAAAGTTAGTTCGATTATCACCTATACGTATTCAAGGGAGTAAGCTTCCTGCCTTAAAACTTTCCAAAATCTGGGATTTATGTAACATCTTCCGATTTCTGTGTAACATTCGAAAAAACGGTATATTGAATATTTGTTCCCGACATCTCTAAAACCCGCCAGTTTGAAGTTATACATTAAGAATATGGTGAGCGCGCGCTGCAAAATGGCAGTGAAAGAAGCTCTGCAAAGCATGGGAGTTCATTTTGTGTTCGTTGAATTGGGTGTAGTGGAAACAATGGATGACCTGACGGCTGAAGAACGACGGCAGTTGAAGGAAACATTGCTCCAATCGGGCCTGGAATTGATGGACGACAAAAAATCGGAACTTGTCCAGAAAGTGAAGAACCTGATCCTCGACATGATTTACCAGTCGGAAGAGGATAGAAAAATGAGCTTTACCGCGTATTTGAGTAAACACACCGGTCATGATTACCCTTACCTGGCAAGTCTTTTCCTGGAAGCGCAGGGAACGACGATCCAGCAATTTATCATCCTGCACAAGGTGGAACGGATCAAGGAACTGATCATGTACAGTGAAATGAGCATTACGGAAATTACATGGAAAATGAACTACAGCAGCGTAGCCCATTTATCCAACCAGTTTAAAAAAGTAACCGGATTGACCCCAACGCATTTCAAGCAATTGAAAGAGAAACGGGATACAATGCAACTGAATGGCTCCACAGCGGAAGCCTCAAATGCCCGACTAAATGGAAAGAGCTGAGCAGGCAACAATGAACAGGAACGATCATACAGTGTGGCTCGCCAATGGGCGTTTGGCAGGCCGTAAAATCGTACATTTGGTAACGATGCCGGATAAATCAGTTTGTGGTAACATGGCTAAAAAAGAATTGAAAAAGAATACATACATTGACTTGGAGGGTTTGATGCAGCGCACCAAATCGAATCCTGCTCTTATGCTTGAAGTGATTACACTTTATTTGGAGCAGATACCTCCGCTGATCGGTATCATGAGGAAAAGTTTGGCAGACGACGATTGGGAAAGGCTCTATTCGGCAGCCCACAAGATGGTCCCCTCTTTCTCCATTATGGGGATCGATCCGTATTATGAAAACCTCGCAAAAAAAATTCAGGAATACGCAAAATCGCGGCAGCACACAGATGAACTTTCCGACCTGGTGCTGCAATTGGAAAAAATGTGCGATGGCGTGTACCTGGAACTCACAGAAACAGCAAACACTTTAAAGAATAAAAATCCATGAAAAACGATCAATCACTTAAGCCCAAAGCGCCGATCAAATTATTCTTAGTTGACGATGATCCCCTCTTTCTGAAGGCGTTGGAAATAGAATTCCTGCAGCACGGCGATTTCACCATTGAAACATTCCCTACCGGTGAATCATGCATGGAAAAGATTTCCGACACCCCCGATGTGGTTATCCTGGACTTTCACCTGGATGGAGTGGATAAAAATGCCATGAACGGCCTTGCAACGCTTGATGAAATCAAAAAACACAACCCGGAAATCCCGGTAGTGATGCTTTCATCACAGGATAAAATTGAAGTCGCTGTCGAGTGCATGCATCATAAAGCATTTGATTACGTGGTAAAAAGCGAAACGGCATTTTTAAGGCTTCAGAAAATCATCACTTCCATTTTCAGGTTCAAAAAAATGGAAAAACAATTGAACTGGTATATGGACAGGATCTGATCTTCACTTACAGCTTGCTACTACATGATTGGAATACCAACAATTCCAAGGGTTACCTCCAGGCGCGTACCGTAGGCCTCAAGCGCCGTACAAACAATAACAGGCGCAAAAATCAGTGGAAGGAACCCCATCAAAACCGAAAGCAATTTCGCTGATGATGCGAACCGTGTTCAAGCATTCATAATCTCTGCACGAAAGGCAATGTCTCTTCCGTGAACGATTCCTTTGGCTTTTTGCCGAAGCTGCTACCACCTGCCATCCAACCGGCCAACTACATTCATAAAATATTCAAAATATAGGAATTGTGTAACTTCTTGCCCTTTCCGTGTAACATTCAAAAAACCGGTAACACGCATATTTGTTCTAACACATCTCTAAAACCCGCCAGTTTGAAGTTATACATTAAGAATATGGTGAGCGCTCGCTGCAAGATGGCAGTGAAAGAGGCTCTGCAAAGTATGGGAATTCATTTTGTGTTCGTTGAATTGGGTGTAGTGGAAACAATGGATGACCTGACGATCGAGGAGCGGCAGCAACTAAAAGAAACGTTGCTTCAATCGGGCCTGGAATTGATGGACGATAAAAAATCGGAACTGGTCCAGAAAGTGAAGAACCTGATCCTCGACATGATTTACCATCCGGAAGAAGAACGAAAAATGAGTTTTACAGCATACCTGAGCAAACATACCGGCCATGATTACCCTTACCTGGCGAACCTGTTCCTGGAGGCACAGGGAACCACGATCCAGCAATTCATCATCTTCCAAAAAGTGGAACGAATCAAGGAACTGATCATGTACAGTGAAATGAGCATCACGGAAATTACCTGGAAAATGAACTACAGCAGCGTAGCCCATTTATCCAACCAGTTTAAAAAAGTGACCGGGCTTACTCCTACGCATTTCAAGCAGTTGAAAGACAAGCGCTGGGATACAACCATGGAACACAACGACAAAAAATTTGATTCTCCATCCACAAATACCTGACATTATGGGAATAGCTATGAACGAAAATCCACGATCAAAACAACGTTTGGCCACGACAGACACGCATCCGCCGACGGCATTCGGTGTTGCTGACAGGATGAATGATGAGAAGATTTACGAAACTGATTTTCCGGAATTGGACGAAGTCCGGAAGATGCGTGAAATGGCCACTGACAGCGGCCACAATTTACGCCACTCAATTACCCGCAGCAACGCCCGGTCGTTCTCTGTCCGCAGAATCAGCGACCGTTATAAAAACCCGGCTAAAAAAATTCAGGAATATGCGAAAATGCAGGAGGAAACCGAAAAGACCTGCGACCGCATTGTCATCGGTCAGAACGTGCGCCGCTTTATTCCATGAACCGCAAAAACTATAACAATTTAAACAACAAGTACTCATGAAAACAATTCAATCAATTCAACCGAAACCACCTGTCAAATTATTCTTGGTAGACGATGACCCTGTTTTTTTAAAGGCATTGGAAGTAGAATTCTTACTGCATGCAGATTTCGCTATTGAAACATATCCTACCGGCGAGCTATGCATGGAAAATATCTCTCACGCCCCGGATGTGATTATCCTTGATTTTCACCTGGATGGAATTGATAAAAATGCCATGAACGGCCTGGCGACACTCGACGCAATCAAAAAACACAACCCTGATATCCCGGTAGTGATGCTTTCATCACAGGATAAAATTGAAGTCGCCGTCGAATGCATGCACCACAAGGCATTTGACTATGTGGTCAAAAGTGAAACGGCATTTTTACGACTTCAAAAAATCATTACTTCCATTTTTCAATTCAAGAAAATGGAAAAGCAATTAAACTGGTATATGGACAGGATTTAGCAATCTCGCTGCACCCGGTCCGGATACCGTCATTAAATACTTACGATCATGAACACACAACATCACAAGTTGTTTATTATTGACGACAATCCGCGACTGGTAGACGAATTACGCCAATACCTGGAACAGGCATTCGGTGAATCACTGACGATTTTCACTTTTCATTCGGGTGAAAGCGCACTGAAACACGTAGATCATGAAACCAATATAGTGATCCTGGACCATGACCTTCCGGGCGAAAACGGGAATGAGATCCTGAAATCCATCAAACGGCTCAATCCGAATGCCGAAGTAATCATGCTCACTTCCAACGAGGACGTTAAAACAGCCATTCATGCATTCAGGAACGGGGCTTCCGACTATGTCATAAAAGGAGAAAAGGCCGAGAAAAAAGTAGGCTCGCTCGTGTATAACATGCTCACGTATCCCGTTCGTGTAATCAACAGGGAAATCGGTGCCAGCAAGTTCTTCACCATCTTTCTCCTCGTCTTTATTTTTATTGGACTCTCCGTGGCAATTTCGCTGATATGGGCAATGCTAAATTAAAACCGGAATACGATTTTTTCCCAAACCGATCCTCCTTATTTATTAACGAAACATCAAAAACTGGAAATCATGAGAAATTTATTGTACATCCTGGCCGTCATCATTGTCATTGGCTGGGCTATCGGTTTTATCGGTTACAGTGCGGGCAACCTGATCCACATCCTGCTGGTCATTGCCATCATTTCGGTCTTACTGGGTGTAATCCAAGGCAGGAACAATCCTTAGCTTAGGTATACAACTTTAATAACATGTTGAAATAAGCACTTTCTGTTACAGGAAGTGCTTTCTTGTTAAAAAATGGGATAGATGTAAGATGTAAATCATCCTGTGTAACGAATGCGGGCCGCAGGCGCGGGAACTTTGTAAGGAAAAATTTCATTCACCAACGAATTACAAAGTTATATGAAGCAACACTTACTATACATTTTTTTGGCTACCATACTTTTGATGCTACCCAAACTATCTACCGCTCAGGCCCCTACATTGGGGACAGTGGCAGATTTCGTACTCTTTTCGTCCTCAGGTGCGGTTACCAATACCGGTACTACTCACCTGACGGGAAATGCAGGGACCAACCTCGGCGCCAGTACCGGGTTCGGGAATATTGACGGTGTAATACACGATCAGAACGCGACCAGTTTACAAGGCGCGATCGACCTTACCGTGGCTTACAACCAGCTGAACTCGGCTACTCCGACCTTTTTTCCGGGTGCCTCGCTGGGGAACGGACAAACGCTCAACGCCGGTGTTTATTCCATTCCAACGCCGGCAACGTTGAGTCTTAACCTCAACCTTGATGCGCAGGGTGACCCGAATGCGGTGTTCATTTTCCAGATCAACGGTTCGTTCACCACCGGAACAGGGGCTTCCATAACCCTGCTCAATGGCGCCCAGGCGTGTAACGTATTCTGGAAAACAGAAGGGCTTGTAAGCATTGCTGCAGGAAGCACGATGCGCGGAACGATTGTCGCCAACAACGGCAACATTACCATGGCCGCCGGCGATACGCTCGAAGGAAGGGCTATCTCTACCAACGGCGCGATCTCTCTAACCGATGTCAGAGCTTACCTGCCGCTTGGGTGCGGCGTTCCTGCACTGACCGGCCCGGCAGAACCACTGTTGGGAACCACCGAATGCTTTGCCCTGTTCTCGTCGAGCGATCCGCTCTCCAACCTCGGTTCCACAACCGTTACCGGTGATATCGGTTCCAATACCGGTACCACATCGGGTTATAACCCCTTATCGGTCATCGGTACCATTCACACGGTTCCCGATGCAGTTACCGCGCAGGTTGCGAGTGATTTTACGAACGTATACAATTACCTCAATACGCTGACTTACGACATTGATTTACCGTTTCCGGCGCAGCTGGGGAACAACCTGGTCCTGACGCCGCATGTTTACCAGCTAAACGGCGCGACAACACTTACGGATACGCTTTACTTAGACGCACAGGGAAATCCGAATGCGGTTTTCGTGTTCCAGGTAAACGGATCTTTCGGGGCCATTACCAATTCGAATGTGGTTTTGCAGAACGGCGCCCAGGCTGAAAATGTTTACTGGAAAATCGACGGTGTAACCAATATCAGCAACAACGCCGTTTTCAGCGGAACAATTGTTACGCAAGACGATATTAACCTGTTTGCAGGAGCCATGCTTAACGGCCGCGCACTGACCGGGTCGGGAGCTTTAACGACCAGCGCCGCTACGGTAACTGCACCTACAACATGTGCGCCGCTCACGATTACTGAACCTGTAGATCAAACCGTTTGTGCCGGTACAACGGCCAGCTTTACTGTTGTCGCTTCCGGTTCGAATCTGACTTATCAATGGCGACGTGGTAATACCAACCTGGTTGATGCCGGGAACATTTCCGGTACCACTACGGCAACGCTCACCATTAACCCGACGAGCGTGCTGGACGATGCCAACGATTATAATGTAATCATCAGCGGTGATTTTGTACCGGATGATACATCCAACTTTGCTTCTTTAACAGTACTCACCGCACCTTCGATTACAACAGCACCGGTTGATATTGCGGCTTGTGATGGTGACTCAATTGCGTTCGTTGTCGGAGCCTCAGGTTCGGGACTCACCTATCAATGGCGTATCGGGGCAACCAATATGGTCGATGGCGGTGAAATTTCAGGTACTACCAACGATACCTTATTCATCAATCCTGCCAGTTTGTTAAATGCCTCGGCAAATTACAATGTGGTGCTTACGGGAAGTTGCGCACCGGCGGTTACTTCTGCCGACGTGGAATTGACGATCAATACGGCGCCAGTAATCACAACACAGCCTACTGATCAAACTGCCTGTGAAGGAAGTTCGGTTTCATTTTCAACTGTGGCTACAGGATCAGGGCTTACCTACCAATGGCAGGTTGGTGGTGTGAACATCACCGATGGTGGAAACATTTCCGGAGCAACAACTTCTACGTTGACCATCAACCCGGTAGCATTTATAGACGAAGCAACCGATTACAGTGTGATCATCTCAGGTGCTTGTGCGCCGGACGATACTTCCGACATGGTTTTCCTCCAGGTCGACACATTGACGAGCATTACAACTGCACCGGTCGATATCGTAGCTTGCGAGGGCGACTCGATTGCATTTGTTGTAGCTGCCAATGGCTCTAATATGGTCTATCAATGGCAGATCGGTGCAACACCGATTGTTGACGGTGGTGCAATCTCCGGTGCAACAAACGATACTTTATTCATCAACCCGGTAAGTGTGGCAGACGCTTCTGCGAATTACAACGTGGTGGTAACAGGAAGCTGTGCTCCACCTGCTGTTTCAGCAGATGTGGAACTAACAATCAACACCGCTCCGGCGATTACCACGCAGCCAACAGATCAAACGGTGTGTGAAGGAAGCTCGGTTTCATTCTCAACAACAGCGACCGGTTCAGGTTTGACTTACCAATGGCAGGTTGGCGGTGTGAACATCACTGATGGTGGAACCATTTCAGGAGCAACAACTTCTACATTGACCATTAACCCGGTTGCGTTCACAGACGAAGCAACGGATTATTCCGTGATTATCTCAGGTGCTTGTGCGCCGGCGGATACGTCCAACCTGGTTTTCCTGGAAGTTGACACACTGACAAGTATAACAACGATGCCGGTTGACATTACCGCTTGTGCGGGCGATTCCATCGCATTCGTTGTCGGAGCTTCAGGTTCAAACCTGACGTATCAGTGGCAAATCGGAGCTACGCCACTTATTGATGGCGGCGCGATCTCAGGTGCAACAAACGATACTTTATTCATCAACCCGGTAAGTGTGGCAGATGCTTCCGCGAATTACAACGTGGTCGTTTCAGGAAGCTGTACACCAAGTGTGACTTCAGCAGATGTGGAATTGACCATCAATATGGCACCTTCGATTCTTTTGCAGCCGACAGACCAAACAGTCTGTGAGGGTAGCTCCGTTTCATTCTCGACA
>DATGWM010000008.1:0-479269 GCA_035299485.1 Fluviicola sp. | reverse complement strand
TGTAGGAACAACTGTACCACTTGTAGCAGGATCAAAACCAGCAGGGCCGTAAATTACAGTCCATGAAGTTTCATCACCTGAAGTTGTCCAGCCAAGGTCAGCATTGTAATAAGTAACGTTGGTTGCAGTCAATGCAGTTGGCGCTACAGGTTGATCAATGATTACCTGGTAAGCAACGCTCAATGACATCGTAGCATCACGAACTACAATTGAGTAAGTTCCTGCAGTAAGGTTTGTAGGAATAGGTCCAAAAGCACCTCCGTTCACAGAGTACTCGAAAGGAGCGGTACCGCACAATACACCGGTTTGCGTAAATGAACCGTTATCACCACCGTTACAAGTAACATCAACTGGTGCCAATGTAACATCAACAGCAGTTACGGTAACTGAAACCATGTCACGGGTACTTGAAGGACAGCCAGGGAAATCTTCCTGTACATAGAAAACTGTATCAGCAGACAATGCACCTGAAGTAAAGCTTGTACCTGAACCGATTTGTGTACCACCTGAAGGTGAATCCCACCATGAGATGGTTGCCAACGGGTTAGAAGTTGATCCGTTCAATGTTACAGCGTTACCTGAACATACACCGGCATCAAGAGCAGTAACACCCGCTAATGTCGGACACTGAATGTTGATCAGGTGATCCTCTGTTTCACCCCAGTTGTAAGCCATACAAGGCTGTAACTGTGGACCAGAGTTGTTTTCAGCAACAATGATACGCATTACGGTGTTTCCTACTGTAGCACTCATAGGTACCGTAAATGTGTTGGTTACTGTACGAGGGCTTAATGATGTAGTCGCCTCAACATAAACTTGCTCTCCCGGATCACTGAATGAACCGTTTTGGTTGAAATCGATCCAGATAGCCATACCATTACTGTAGTAAGTAGCACCGTCACATTCGTTTTCTTCGATTGTGAAGCTAACTGTTTGTCCGGGAGCTACAGAAGTAATCGCAGGAAGCGTTTTGAAGTTAGAGTAACGACTCAGAATAGAACCAGGGCCTGGCGCTGCGGTAGTACAACCGTTTGCATTGGCATAAAGCGGATCTGTAGAACCACCGTTTACCGTTACGTTATAAATCTCTTCATCAATTGTACTGGTTGGAATACTTGTACAGTAGCAATCCATAAATGGAGTTGTAGAAACCATTACAGGTGTTGAAGTTGAGCTCAAACCAACATTTGTACAAGTGACAATACACTGATAGTACGTAGTTGATGATTGCGTTGTAGAATAAGAAGGAGTTGTAGCTCCGACAATGTCTGAATAAGTAACGCCATCAGGTGAACTTTGCCATTGGAAAGTCATTCCAGGTTCTCCTGCCAAAGAGGGAAGAGTAAGGTTTACCGGAGTAGAAGGGCACACACTTGCTGCGCTTGCATTTGTCGCTCCCGGTGAAGGGGCCGCAGAACACGCAGGAGGAAGTGTGTAAGTAATTTCCAGCTTAGGCTGGTCGGCAGGTGCGCCAGGATATCCGTAGATATTGTAGGTATTGGTACTACCGCGGACATAACCCAAAGTAAGGTTAGCTCCACAGTTGTTCTGGATAATTGTCAATCCCGCAGCATTTACAGCACCGGTATTCAGCGCATTGGCTGTCCAGGTAGAGGAGTTGATAATTGTAGCCGAACCAATTGTGTTGTACAACGTTGAACCTGCCATTAAAGAAGGGTTGCCAGCAAAAGCTGTTACGTTGTTAATAGCACCTGAAGTAACGGAACTATACGTTGTGTAATAAACAGTTGCTGAAGAAACAACCGCTCCGTAAGGAATAGAGCTCAGATCATAATAAGCCCAACCTCTGTTCGCGGTCTGGTTTATCGTGACCATGTTTCCATCGTTGGTAACACCGCCGGGCGTAACCGAACCCGTAAGCAATGGACCACTGGAAGCAGTGATTGTTACGGTAGTCTGGGCGATCCCGAGAGAAGACAGGAATGCGCACAAAACTACCACAAGTAGTTTTAATCTCATAAGCATTAATTTTTAGTTAAATTCAGCTACAAAATTACACTAAAAAAAAGTGGAAGGCTAGTTTTTTTTTATACACCACGTCTCAATGAGCAAATCGCAGCTACGAAAGACCAAAAGTGATAAACGGTCGAAAAAGTACATGAAAAGATTTTTAGTTGATCGGATGGCGAACTGAATTCCTTATCTTCGCGGTGTGAATACCGATTTGACAAATAAAACAGCGCTTGTATGCGGGAGCACACAAGGCATCGGCAAGGCAGTTGCGATGGAACTGGCCGGCCTTGGTTCGACTATTGTGTTAGTTGCCCGCAACGAAGAAAAACTGAAAAGTGTTGCGGCAGAATTACCTTGCAATCATGGTCAGAAGCACCATTACCTGGCGGCTGATTTTGCCGATCCGAACACGTTGAAAACGATCCTTTCCAATTATGTGAACGCCGGAAATAAAGTAGATATCCTGGTAAACAATACCGGTGGTCCCAAAGGTGGCCCGATCATCGATGCCGATATTTCCGAGTTCATCGATACCTTCAACCAGCATCTTGTGTGCAATCACCTGTTGGTACAGGCACTTGTTCCGGGAATGAAGCAACTTGGCGGTGGAAGGATCATCAATATTATCTCAACCAGCGTGAAACAACCGCTGCCCAACCTGGGGGTTTCCAATACCATTCGCGGTGCTGTAGGAAACTGGAGCAAAACGCTTGCTACCGAGTTGGGACAGTTTAATATTACCGTTAACAATGTCTTGCCCGGCGCAACGAATACCATTCGCCTGCAAAGTATTGCCGAGGCTAAGTCAGGAAAAACGGGGGAATCTGTAGCCGATATTTTTGAAGAGATGGCGCACGAATCTCCGATGAACCGTATTGCTCAGCCCGAAGAAGTAGCTGCTGCAGTAGCTTTCCTTGCTTCTCCGGCGGCTAGTTATATCAACGGCATCAATATTCCTGTCGACGGAGGAAGAACAAAATCATTATAAAAGAAAAGGATTACCTTATCAGGATCACATGTCCGTAAATCGTTTCCTCGATATTGGAACGGGTTACGTACTTGATCTTGTAGGTATATGTTCCATCGGGACAGTTCATTCCTTTATAGGTTCCGTCCCAGCTGAAATCAACAGCCTCTGATGAATAAACGACCTCACCCCAACGGTTAAACACCCATACATTCAGTTCGGAAACGTTAATCGTGCTGGCGTCAAATACATTATTGAAACGATTGCCGTCAGGTGTAAAGGCATTCGGAACGTACACCCAGTATTCTTCCAGGATTGTGATTGGTTTTGAGACGGTATCCGTACAGCCCAATTCGTTGGTGGCAATCAATGTTACCAGGTAAGTTCCCGGAAGATCGTAAGTATTATTCGGATGTACCACGGTAGATTGCTGCCCGTCACCAAAATCCCACTGGTAGGAAACGCCGCCCTGGGTTGTGTTCTGGAAAGTAATCGGAAGATCTTCAAACAGGGTATGGCTCGAAATATTGAAATCGGCAATTGGCTGCACAACGGTTACTGTTGTAGATCCGCTTACAGTAAATGTCTGGCATTCGTCGGAAACAATAACCGTATAAGTTGTGGTGCTTTCAGGAGCCACGGTTACAGATGGAGTTGTTTCACCCGAATGCGGCCACAGGTAATAGTATTGTCCGTATCCACCGGTTGCAGTTACGCTCAAAGTTACCGGATCGTAAGGACAAATGGTTGCTCCCGGCGACATGGTTAGCTGTAATGGTGGACTTGTGATTGTATAATTAATCGTTACTGTTTCCGATTCTCCGCATTGATCTGTTACCAGGATCGTATAAGACGTTGATGTTGAAGGAACAACTTCCGTAATGGAATCATTGTCAAATGTATTACCTGCGGCATCCGTCCAAACGTAAGTGAAATTTCCGGCTCCGCCCACTGGTGTCGCTACCAATGTAGCCGGAACATAAGGACAAATCTCCACAATATCCGGAGTGGTGTTCAGTGTCAGCGGTTCGTAGATAGGAACGTTTACGGTTCCCGAACCGGTTGCTGTTTCGCCCAGGCAATTGTCGGTAACCGAAACAGTGTATGTTTGTGAACTTGACGGAGAAACAAAGATCGAGCTGGTTGTTTCGCCGGTATTCCACAAGTACGTGTAAGGACCAACGCCACCGGTTGCATTAGCGATCAATTCCACCGGTTGTCCCGGACAAATGACATCCGAGTTTTCGACCGTGACAGCGACAGGCTGCAAATCATTGATCTTTAAATTCACTTCAAGTGGATTGGTACCACCACAAGGGTCTGGAATATCGAAGATCATATTCAGTGTTTCAATTCCTTCGGATAAGGCATCCGAGAACGCATTCAACGTAAACTGAACGGTTGTTTGTCCTGCAGCAAAGGTCACGCTGTTTGGAATGTTGGTGTAATCGACCCCTTCCGTAGCTGTACCGGTCACAGTAATCGGAATGGTAAGCGGTGTAGAAGAGTTGTTTGCTCCACGGGTTAAGGTAACCGTTGTGGTGACGCATCCTTCAGCCATCGTTTCGCCATCGTTGAAAGCATCGTACGACATAGCGTAATCGACCTCAACCGGAACTTTAGACGTCAAACTGTTTGCCTCAAGGAAAATTCCTGAATCGAGGATACCGTCACCGGCGTCAGCGATTGCAATTACAAGGTGGTACGTTTGCCCGCACTGAACACGTGAAACCGCTTCCAGTACGCGGGTGAAACCGTCATATTGAATATAGGTATTGCTTCCGTTGTAAGGGCCGTTGCTTCCGTCGCCGTTGTAGACATAATATGCACAGTTGGTACATGGTCCTGAATTGGAAGCTCCGTTGTTGACGTTATTGATCGCAACCGCAGCTCCGTTTGGAAGGCGGGCGATATTCTGCAAACCGGAAATACCCGGTCCTGAAATAAAGAAGGCAAAAACGTCATTGAATGTGGACCCGACATATTCCGGATATTCTTCCGAACCGAATACATACTTAAAGCGAACGGTATCGGAATAAGGAATAAAATCGAATTCCAAAATGGCGGTGTTGTAGGTTTGTGTTCCGCCGATGAGATTTGAGAGCTGGCTATAGCCGCCCATTCCGTTGTCAACGCCCGAACCGCTGGAGTTGTTTGGTCCATGCGGACCGTCACCGTTGTTGTAAATGGTTCCGGTTGTCATGACGATTCCTTCCGTGATTCCAAGGTTGGTTCCGGCAGCATTAAAATAACCGATGGCATTGGATGTTCCTGAGTAGTTGATGTTGGAAACGGTAACTCCCGGGCCCAAAAGTACGTTTTGCACCAGCTGGCCAGGACTCATGGAACTGGTTGTCAACTGCGACCAAACGCAAGCGGGGAAAAAAAGGAATATGAAAATCCAACCTCTCATAGCTCTTAAACGTAAAAAAAAGTGTTTCGTTGTCGCAACACTTACAAATAATGAACCAATTTCGTGTTTTACTGATTCAACGGTAAAAATTACTAAATAATTGGTAGTAAACAGCTCTGTAAACGCAAATTAACACATTTTACCGGAATCGTATCGATTTTGCCGGAGAAATGCGTGTAATGACAATGGAAGGGATGAGTAATGCAAGCAAACAAATGGCCAGTGTCAGCACGTTTAAAACGATCAGTTTGATGGGGTCGAGGAAAATAGGAACCTGTGTGAGGTAGTAGACTTTGGCGTCGAGTTTCAGGATTCCGAACTGGATTTGCAGCAAGCTCAAACCGATCCCGATCAGGTTCCCCCAAAACATTCCTTTCAGGATCAATCTTCCGCCAAGGATTACAAACACTTTTCGGATGGTCCGGTTGTTGGCGCCGATCGATTTCATAATCCCGATAAAGTTCGTTCGCACCAAAATCATTACAAGCAATGCCGATCCCATATTGATAATCCCGATGATCAGCATCAGGATGAGGATGATGGCCATATTCAGATCCAGGAATCCCAGCCATACAAACAGTTCGCTCTGGTGGTCCTTGATGCTTTTCACCTCGAGCTGCGCCTGCGATTGACTGGTGAAATGAACCGTTTTCGAAAGCTTTTTCTTCATTTCATCCAGGTTGTTCCAATCATCTACCATCAATTCATAACTGCCGATATAATGATGTGAACTTCCGTTTCCGGGAACACTGTGAAACGTCAGGGTTTTGCTTCCGGCCTTGACGCTGAATTGATAACCTTCGTCGTCGAGGAACGTACGCGGTACCACGCCGTCTTCGAGTTTGTAAAAACAAGGCGCAAAGCGATCGCCCGTGACTTTGATATGCAGATAGGCCGTATCGGCAATGGCGGTTTCACCCAGCGGTGCATCTACACTTCCGACAGGTTCATCCAATCGCGACCAGTAATCTGCAGCAATGAGCCGGATCGTGGTGTCTTTGACCGGGCAAAATGTAAAACCCTGGTATTGCTCAAAGCCCTTTCCCCAGTCGTAACGATGGTTTCCGTTCCCACCGGAAACATCAGCGCGGATGATCAGATCACCGCCTGCAAGTGTATCGTCGACCGTAATGGAAGCCTGGATGCCCCAATCGTTGAGTTTTTGTACCTGACGCAGGTTGCAGAAAATGATCTCTTTGTCGAAATCCTCCAGCCCCGTTTCATAAATTCCTACAATCTTATAATTGCGTAAGATAGGCTGCTGCTTCACGAAATAGGCTTTCGCCGTATCGCCCAGTTTATAATGAAGATCATTGCAAACACGTCTTGAAACCAGGATTTCCGTTGATTCGGGATCGCTGAAATCGGGAATGCGCCCCGACTTCAAATGCGCTTTCATAAACGTCCAGTCATATTGCCGGTCAACACCTTTTAAGACAACACCCAGAATTTCGCGCTGCTCTTCTGTCGATACCGATTGAAAGAGCGCCGGCTTGTAAGCTACGGGCTGCATGTGCGTTACGCCCTTAACAGCGCTCACCATACCGATAAATGCCGGATCGATGCGCAACGGGGAACTTTCGTACAGAGAACCTTCGCCACGGTTTTGAATGGAAATATGTGAACCAAAACCGATAACTTTGTGGCGCACTTCTTGCTGGAAACCTTCGACAACAGCTATTGTGATAATATTTACTATCATTGCAAGCGCAATACTGATAGTAGCTATACGCGTTATAGGTCGTGCAACTTTTTTACCCTTGTCCGCCTGGTTAGCCGGATCAACATGCTGTTTTTGAAGCTTACGAGCAATGAAAAATGTAAATTTCCACGAACCATCCATACGGGCACGAAAGTACGGAAAGCTTTTGTGCCTGAAAAGCCTTTTAGTGCTTTTCCTTGTGAGTTGTGGATCCCACAGGGTAACGGAGGAAAAAAATGAGATCCCGATCCAGTTTGAAGAGCAGATCATTCATTCCGACCAGGAAGAAATTCGCGACCAGGAAGTTAGTCGTGCCAAAATGCCTGACCTTCAATTGGGTAACGAACGAATGCCGCTTTACCTGGATTCACTTCGCGGAAGAAGGGTGGCCATTGTTGCCAATCAATCGTCTTTGGTAGGAGATACCCATTTGGTAGATACCCTGCTTTCGCTGGGGATCCAAATCCAGAAAGTGTTTGCGCCGGAGCACGGTTTCCGTGGAACGGCCGATGCCGGTGAAAAAATCTGGAGCCATACCGATCCGGTGACCGGTTTGCCAATCGTTTCGCTTTACGGGCACAATAAAAAACCGCGTGCCGACCAGTTGTGGGACGTGGATGTGGTACTGTTTGACATCCAGGATGTCGGCGTGCGGTTCTACACCTATATTTCGACCCTGCATTATGTGATGGAAGCATGTGCGGAAAACAAAAAGCCGATGATCGTTCTGGATCGCCCGAACCCGAATGCGCATTATGTAGACGGGCCTATCCGCGAGCCGGAACACACCTCGTTTATCGGGATGCACCCTGTGCCGATTGTGTACGGAATGACGATCGGGGAATACGCGCTGATGGTCAACGGGGAATTCTGGCTGCACAATGATGTGGTATGCCAGCTGTACATTGTTCCGTGCAAGAATTACAAGCACAAAATGAAGTACGAAATTCCGATTGCGCCTTCGCCGAACCTGAAATCGGACCTGGCGATTACGCTGTACCCGAGCCTGTGCTTTTTCGAAGCGACAACCGTGAGCATCGGGCGCGGAACCGACCGGCCATTTGAAATGTACGGACACCCGTTGTTTAAAAAGACCGATTATTCGTTTACGCCTGTTCCGACTGCCGGAGCGAAAAACCCGCTTTGGGAAAATAAGCTGTGCAACGGTTACGATTTGGCCGCTGTTCAGCGTAAAAGAGCTTATGAAATCAATCTTGCATGGTTGCTGAATGCGCGCGATCAGCTGGGCGACAGCCTACGTTTTATCGACCAGAAAAATTTCTTCGATCGTTTGGCGGGAACTTCGGAATTGCGTAAACAGCTGGCTGCCGGGCTTACTGCTCAGGAAATCAAATCCACCTGGAAACCGGGATTGGACCAGTTCCACCTCATTCGCAAGAAGTACCTGATTTACGATTGAGATTCGACTTTCCGGGCGCCTTCCAGTACCGTTTCTTTCATCGAATCCATATAATCACTGAGTTTTTTCAGGAGAACCGGATCGGCACTGCCCAGTATTTTTGCAGCTAAAATCCCGGCATTTTTGGCACCATTGATGGCTACGGTTGCTACCGGAATTCCGTTTGGCATTTGAACGATTGACAGCAAGCTGTCCCACCCGTCGATGGAATTGCTGGATTTAATGGGTACGCCGATCACCGGAAGCGGCGTCAATGAAGCGGTCATTCCGGGCAGGTGTGCTGCTCCGCCCGCTCCGGCGATAATCACTTTCAATCCACGGTCGGCTGCAGTGCGAGCATATTCAAACATACGCTCGGGGGTTCGGTGAGCAGAAACGATTGTCAGCTCGTAAGCCACGCCAAATTCCTTCAGTACATTTGCTGCTTCCTGCATAATTGGCAGATCTGAAGTACTGCCCATAATGATTCCTACCATGAGTGATTCTTTTGCACAAAGGTAGCATTTTGTGTGAATTCGGCTTTTGAAAGCGGAATGTGTTGAAAGTGCTCTTCCGCATGACCGAAGGGTGTCGTTTTTCCATTATATCTTGTATTTTTGCGCCTCACAACAGCTTGCGTATGAAACTATTGTTTTCAGTATTGACTACTTTACTGTGCTTCACATTCTTCACTCCCGTTTCGGTAACTGCCCAGTCTACGATGTTCTCGGAAGATTTTGAAGGATTTAACGTCTGGCAGATTTCAGGAACTTCCACACCCAACAGCTGGATTGTCAACACCTGTGCGGGAAACGGGGCCTCCCAACCCGGAACTTCGGCTGCTTATATCACTTCCGGTGGATCGGTAGCAGGCTGCGGGCCAACGGGAACAGAGCATTACGGATATGCGAACGCAAGTTCGGGATCGCAATCGGTTGTATTGTACAAAACGGTTAATAATACGTGCTTTTCTGCGATGGAAATGACTGTCGATTACATGATCGACGGAGTCGCAGGCCAGGATTTCATGGAATTTGTTTACAGTACTGACAACGGCGCCAGCTGGATACCTTTTTCTGCGGGAATTGCAGGAGTTGCAACCTGGCAGACAGTAACGATTCCACTTCCGGGCTCTTTGGACAATACCAGCTTTTGGCTCGGATTCCGCTTTACGTATGACAATGCAACGGTTACAGGTTTACCTGCCGCAGTTGACAATGTGGTACTGGAAGGGACCACAGCTGATGTCACAAACCCAACAGCTGTTTGTCCGGCCAGTTTTAATATCTACGCCAACAGCTCCTGCGTGGCAACCGTTCCTGATTTACCGCCATCGGTAACGAAAAGCGATAATTGTACGGCTGCAATGGATTTGATTGTGACGCAATCGCCGGCTATCGGGAGCACATTGACAGCCGATGCCATAGCTACGATAACAGTGACAGACCAGGCGGGTAATTTCACGACTTGCAACACCAATTTTGTGTTTTTAGATACGATCCAGCCGATCATTGTTTGTCCGTCGGATTTGAACGTTCCGGCAAATGCAAGCTGTGAATATATCTTACCGGATTTCATTCCGGGCGCTTCGGCTACCGACAACTGCACGGCTTCGGGTTCATTGATCTACGATCAGCTTCCGGTACCAGGCACCAACCTGGCCTTGGGAACGCACACAATAACGCTTTCTGCACGCGATGAAGCCGGGAATACCGGAACTTGCACATTTTCATTGACCGTTGCCGATTCAACGCCGCCTACAGTCAATTGCCCGACTTATTACAATGTCGACGCCAACGCATTGTGTATTGCACATGTGGGTGATCTGACGCCGGCAGCTATCGTGACGGATAACTGTACAACGGTAAGTGCCTTGTTCTCATACAGCCAGGTTCCTGCCGCAATTACCACTTTTTCCGATACCATCCAGGCAACGATTTATGTAACGGATGCTGCGGGCAATATCGGCTCTTGCGTATTGAACCTCGTTGCGGCAGATACGATTGCGCCGGTTGTGACCTGCCTTTCGGATACCACCGTTTTTACCACGAATCCTTGTAACTACTTCATACCGGATCTGGCGGCTACTTATAATGCGACGGATGCGTGCACGCCTTCAAACGATCTGACGTTCATGCAAAGTCCGGCGCACAATGCGCCGTCTTCGGGTCTTACGGTAGTGACCACAACGATCACGGATGCATTTGGCAATTCAAGTGTTTGCTACACCACTGTTCATCCGATTGATATCAGCGATCCGACGATTACCTGTCCGGCGAACCAAAATGTCAACAATGGCATGAGCTGTAATTTCGTCTTGCCGGATTATACCGGGTTGGCGCTTGTAACAGACAACTGTTCAGGCTATACGCTGGAACAATCACCGGCCCCGGCTACGATCGTGAGCACAGGTAATAATGCAGTTACACTTACGGTTACAGACGCCGGTGGCAACGAAACCACCTGTTCATTCATTGTAAGTGTTTACGAATCGGTGATGCCTTCGATAGTTTGTCCGAACAACATCCAAAGCTGTGATTCGGTAGTAACTTACCTGCAACCCGACGGGACTGACAATTGTTTGTACCAGATCGTTCAAACGGACAATTCCGGGTTGACATCCGGCGATGTGTTCCCGGAAGGAATTACCACACAGAGCTACCAGATCATCGATTCTTCCGGAAATACTGCGAGCTGCAGCTTTACGGTAGAAGTACTGGAAATTCCTGATCCGGCCGTGATCGCGATCGATACGATTGAATTGTGCAACCAGTTTACCAGCCCGGTAAGCGCCGACCCGGTTTCGAACGGAACGGGAACATGGAGCGTGATCCAGGGAACGGGTACCTTTACAAACGCTTCCGCCAATAACACAACCGTAAACGGTTTGGCAATCGGGACCAATAAACTCATGTGGACGGTAGACAGTCCTTCTTGCGGAGCGAAACGTGATACCTTGGTTGTAGTAGTCTGGCCATTGCCGTCTGTAGCGGATGTGCAGGACACCTTGCTGGCTTGTACCTCGGTTAATTTATTTGTGAACGGAAATGTGCCGCAATTCGGGATCGGAACCTGGAGCAATAATACCGGAATTATTTTTAACGATGTAAACGCACCTGTAACCCTGGTTTCTAACCTCAATGGTGGAAATCATGAGCTGATCTGGACCATCAGCAGTGGAATCTGCCCAAGCAGCGCTGATACGATGGTTTTGGTTTTCCCGAATATCGCCGACGCCAATTTCCCGGATACGACTTTGTGCATTGCCGATTTCCCATTCACCCTGAATGGAAGTACACCGGCCGCCGAGCAGGACCCGATCTGGAGCGTGATGTCGGGCGAAGCCGAGTTTTCGAATAATTATGTCAGTCAGACCGACCTGCTTTCCGCTTCGGTAGGAACCGTTCAGATCCTTTACTGGCTCAATCACCCGATCTGTGGCTACACAAAAGACACGGTTACATTGATAGTGGTAGATTGCGACAACCTGATTACCAATGTTCCGACGCTGTTTACGCCAAACGACGACGGAAAAAACGATGTATTTGAGATCCCGAACCTTTCGGTGAATTACCCGGGCTGTAACGTCACGATTTACAACCGTTGGGGAGGATTGATCTTTGAATCGGAAGGTTACCAGCTTCCTTGGGACGGGACCTACAAAGGCGAAAAAGTGCCGATGGGAACGTATTTCTATCATATCGAGCTCAACGATGAAGAAGGTACGGAAGCAGAAGGTTCAATCAGTATTATCCGATAAAAACAGCGAGTATGAAGACAATTATCATAGCAGTATCAGGTTTGTTGTTTACGGGAATGCTTTCCGCGCAACAGGATATCCAGTTTTCACAGGCATTGACCAATCCTTATTTGTTCAATCCGGGAGCCGGTGGAATGACCAATGTAGCCGAGTTCAATATCGGCACCAGGGCCCAGTGGCTTTCGGTTGAAGGAAAACCGATGACGTACTATGCCAGCGGTCAGTCGCAGGTGTGTTCGAAAAAATCAGAGAAAACGGTATTGGACGAGTTCAACCTCGAGAAAAAATCGGTTTATAATACACCACAGCGAACAATCGGATTAAAACATATCATTGGTGGTAAGCTGATGTCGGATGTTATCGGGCCGTTTGCGCGCACCGGATTCATGGGAAGTTATGCCATTCACATGCCGTTTACCAAAAAGATCAATGTCGGTGTGGGAATCGGGTTGGGATTGAATAGTTTTTCGATTAACGAAAGCAAAGTGAGCTTACTTGATCAGAATGACGGGGCTTACTTAAGCTACATTGGCGCTTCCAATCGCCAGAGCATGATCGACGCACAAAGCGGGCTGGTGTTTTACAACAATAAATTTTACTTCGGGTTGAGCGGAAGCCAACTGTTTAAAAACAAAACGCAATTCAAGGGGATTGAAACCGAAAGCCGTTTTGAACGCCACTGGTATGCGGTGGGAAGCTACCGTTTTGACATCCTGGAGAAATTCGGGATCGAACCGGTTGCCATCGTTAAGAAAACTGTGGCTTCACCGTGGAGCTATGATGTTGGCGCGCGTTTCCATTATTACAATATGGGCTGGATCAGTCTTGGTTACAGGGGAAATGCAGCCTTGAGCGCCGGTTTTGGGTTCAATGTTTTGCGCCAGTTCCGCGTAGCTTATGCCTTTGAAATGGGTGTTTCCGGCTTGCGTTCCTATGGAAACGGTTCACATGAAATTCAGCTTGGATTTGTGTTCGGACGCAAGCGCAACATGGAAAAAGAATTCAAGGAGCAGGAGAAAGAACACAAGGAGCAGCTGGAAGATGAATTGAAAATAGGAACGAATTAGAAGATATTTACCACATTTGCACGATGCGTCCGTTATACTTTTTATTAGCTGTTTCGCTTGGATACTCGTTCCGGTTATTCTACCGGCGCCAGCTCCAGATCAATAATAAGCATCCGCGTTATGGCAGCACAATTTACGTGTGCAATCACCCCAACTCCTTCATGGACCCTTTGCTGATCGGCCATAACAACAAGCCGATTGTACATTTTATGGCGCGGGCAGATGTATTCAAGTGGTGGTTGAAACCCATTGTTTGGGCCGCCCACATGTTGCCGATTTACCGTCAGCACGACGGCGAAGACACCAAAGCCAAAAACCAGGGTTCGTTTGACGAAGTAAACCGCAGCCTGGCGATTGGCCGTAACATTCTCATTTTCGGTGAAGGTTTTACAGATGATGTTGCGATTCGCGGTTTGAAACCGGTGAAAAAAGGCGCGGCCCGAATGGGATTTTCTGCCCTGGAAGCGATCAACTGGTCAAAGAATATTTACATGTGCGCGTTGGGAATCACGTATACCGATCGCAATACGATGGGAAGTGAATCGCTGCTGGTAAACGGCGAACGCATCTGCCTCAACGATTACAAAGATGCCTACCAGGCGAATCCAAGTAAAACAATCAACGAAGTAACGAAGCTGATCGAGCGCGATATGCAGGAATGCATCACCTATGTAGCCGACAAGAACTGGTATTCGTTCCTGGAAAATGTGATGCAGCTCACCCGAAAGGGAATCAATCATCAGAACCATGATCGCAATATTCCGTTGAAAGAACGCTGGGAGTATTCGCGTCGCCTGGCCAAGTGGATGAATGCGCAAAAGCTGGACGAGAATGAAGAGCTGGTGAGCCTGAAAAAGGACATGGATGCGTATTTCAACCTGCAGAAACGTATGAAAATGCAGGACCGTTTTGTGTTGGCAAAAGACCATCCTGAATTGAAGAACCGTACGAAGGAACTGTTGATTATTTTGTTTGCATGGCCGCTGGCGATCCTGGGAATGATCCATGGGTTTATTCCCTACATCGTGGTGAAAAAGTTCACGGAGAAATCATTCCGTCGCAAGGTATTCTGGGGTTCGGTGAAAATGATGCTGGGCAAATTGCTGGGTACGATTTACAACATTCCGATCATTTGCGTTGTGACCCATTACTTTTTACCGTATTGGTGGCTCGGGATCATCTACTATTTCATCGTTCCGATGATTTGCTGGGTGGCGTGGCGTTACGTTGTAGCGATCAGCGAATTCCGCATCAAAGGTGCCATGGACAAGATCGATGTTTCGAAGTTTGCCGACCGCAGAGCGGAGCTGGTGAAACGCGTTCACGAGTTGGTACCGGTGGCTTAGTTAAGACTCAAGACGAAGAGACATAAGACCAACGTTGGATTGTCTAATGTATTAGGTCTAATATCTTTAGTCTTTATACTTTCTTTCCAAGATATACCGCCACTATACACAGCGCAACCGATACCACGATGTTTAATCCGCCGATGAGGTAATTTCCTTTTTCGAACAGATCAAGATTTTCTTTGGCGAAGGATGAAAACGTGCTGTAGCCGCCGCAAATTCCGATGACCATAAACGTGTACCAGTGTTCGTTGGTGTGAATTTTATCGCGCAGCAAGGCAATGGTGATTCCCAGTATCAAGCAGGCTGCAATATTTGAAATGAGGGTAGCCAACGGAAAGGTATGCTGCCACCATTTTGCGGTCAGCACCGTCGTCCCGAAACGCATCGTCGCGCCCAAGCCACCACCCAGGAATACCAGTAACCAGTTCATACAAGCGAAAATAAGCAAAAGATGTGTGCGGAAACCATGCACGATTTTCTGTGTGGTTGCCAAAACGGGATCAATACAGAGCTAACCATTTAACCACATAGAGCACATAGGTCACATAGAAAAGAATATCAAAATTGATTTTGTGTTAGAATACCTTGTCTTATCTACAATAAAACCAGTCAAATCTATGTTTTCTATGTGTCCTATGTGGTTAACAAAACACGGTCACATAGGCAACATAGATAGTTTCATTTAGCCTTTGAGGTTGTTGATGACAAATGGTTTTACCGCAAAACGATAGCTCAAATAACCCAATGCAGCACCCCAAATCGACCCGACAACAATATCGCTCAGGTAGTGCACACCCAGGTAAATGCGCGAGAAAGCAATCAGAGCGCTGATGCCAATTAAAATCCAGATCAGCTTCGGATAGCGCTGCCGTAAGCTCAAACCGACCAGAACGGTCATTGCCGCAAAATTGGTAGCATGCGACGATACAAAACCGTACATGCCGCCTTTGTAAAACTCATTTTTCCCCAGTTGGTAAAAATGCAGTTTATGCGTCAGCAACGCGTGGTGTGACGGGCGGTATCGCTGAAAGGTTTCCTTGAAAAAATAGACCGAAGTCAGATCGACAATCGCAATTGTAACTAAAGTAATCCCCACAAAAATCAGTGCTCTGCGCGTGCCGAACTGTTTCCAGCAGAGAAAAAGCAGGAACAGATAAAGCGGAATCCACGGCCAGCGGGCTGAAATAAACCAGAAAATTTCATCTAAAACAGGTGTGTGCCAACTGTTGACGGTCAGCACAATCGAACGGTCGATGCTTTCCAGCCACTCGATCATGGGTTGAGTTTCGACCAGATGAGGTCTTTGAGTTCTACCAGGCCTTGTTCGGCCACCGACGAAATAAATACCCACGGAATATCCGGCAAGTCGGCACTGATGGCTTCCTTGAGCTCGTCGTCCAGCATATCCGATTTGGTGATCGCCAAAACGCGGTCTTTTAACAGCAATTCAGGATTGTACTGCTGCAATTCGTTGAGCAATACCTTGTATTCCTGGTGAATATCGTCGGCGTCGGCGGGTACCATAAAGAGCAGCAACGAGTTGCGTTCAATGTGTCGCAAAAAGCGCAATCCCAATCCTTTACCGGTGTGTGCGCCTTCAATGATTCCCGGAATGTCTGCCATTACGAACGAGCGGTAATCCCGGTATTTCACAATTCCGAGGTTCGGACGAAGTGTGGTAAACGGATAATCACCGATTTCCGGTTTTGCAGCCGACATCACCGAAAGCAGCGTACTTTTTCCGGCATTCGGAAATCCGACCAAACCAACATCGGCCAACACTTTCATTTCCAGCGTCATCCAGCCTTCCTGGCCTTTTTCGCCCGGTTGTGCAAAACGCGGTGTTTGGAAGGTAGAAGATTTGAAATGGTCATTTCCCAAACCACCGCGACCTCCGGGAACCAGGATTTGTTCCTCGCCGTCTTCGGTGATCTCAAATAAAAACTCGCCGGTTTCCGAATTGCGGGCGATAGTCCCAAGCGGAACTTCGATGTACTTATCTTCGCCTTGAGAACCGGTTTGCAGGTTTCCGGAGCCGTGAGCGCCGTGTCCAGCCTTGATGTGCTTGTTGAATTTAAGGTGAAGCAAGGTCCACAGCTGCTTGTTGCCGCGCAGAATGATGTGCCCGCCTCGTCCGCCGTCGCCGCCATCAGGGCCACCCTGTGGAATGTATTTTTCACGTCGAAAATGGGCAGATCCGCCACCGCCGTTGCCCGACTGGCAATGGATTTTTACATAATCAACGAAATTGTCTGAAGCCATTTTTTAGTACCGGCCTTACAGGCCCTTAGTTTAAGTGCGGTTCGATTGCCGCGTATAATTTCTCTGAAATGGCATCGATTTCACCCACTCCGTTAATAGTTGTAACCTTGCCCTGTTCTACGTAATAAGGCAAAACGTGAATGGTTTTTGTAAAGTATTCGTTGATGCGCTTCAGCAATTTTTCGGCGGCATCATCTGCGCGACCGCTGCTTTTACTGCGTAATTCGATGCGTTCCTTGATCACTTCTTCCGGAACATCCAACTGTAAAACAGTTTGGATAGGCTGCCCTTTATCACCAAGGTAGGCATCAAGTGCTTCAGCCTGGACCACCGTTCTCGGGAATCCGTCGAAGATGAATCCTTTGGCGTTCGGGTGTTTCTGAACTTCTTCCTCCAGCATATCAATCGTAATGGAATCAGGTACCAGGAAACCATCGGCCATGATTTGCTTCACGCGTTTACCCAGTTCCGTATCGTTTTCGATGTGCGCTCTGAACATATCACCTGTTGATAGGTGAACCAGTCCGTATTTTTCAATCAATCGTTCAGATTGAGTACCTTTCCCTGCTCCCGGAGGGCCAAATAATACAATATTCAACATTGCGTATTATCCTTTTAATTGATAGATATGTTCCGTATTCCTGCCGTGCTCGTTGTAATCGAGTCCATAGCCCACCACAAATGAATTGGGGATGGAGAATCCCACAAAATCAGGCGTGTGTTTCCCGACAAATGCTTCGGGCTTATAGAGCAACGTCGTGATCTTGATACTTGCCGGATGCTCCGTGGCCAGCAACGTCATGATTTTATTGATCGTAATCCCGGTGTCGACAATGTCTTCCAGGATGATGACATGTTTGTTTTTGATCGAGGTATTCAGGCCGATTACTTCATCCACGCGGCCGCTTGAATTCATGCCCTGGTAGCTGCTCACTTTCACAAACGAAATTTCGCACGGAAGCGTAATCCGTTTCATCAGGTCAGCGGCAAACATGAAGGCACCGTTGAGTATAGCAATGAATACCACCTCTTTACCGGCATATTCGGTATTCAGTGTTTTAGCAATAGAAGCGATTTCGGTTTGGATCTCTTCGCTGCGAATGAATATTTCGAAAGTTTTATCGTGAATTTGAAGCACTTCGTCGTGTAAAATTTGTCCAAAAGTACGGTTTTTCGATCATTTATTCATGGGAAAATTTGAGGAACCGGAAATGACGGGGTACGGGTTTCGTGAATTCTCTCAGATTCTTACTTTTGCACCATGAAACAATGGAACGGCAACAACTTCAGATTGGGAATGCTTGGCGGCGGACAGCTGGGCAGAATGTTCATACAGGAAGCATTGAACTATGATGTTCATGTGCATTGTATGGATCCTGATCCGAACGCACCGTGCAAGACCATTGCCAGTAGCTTTACCGTGGGTTCGCTGACCGATTACGACCAGGTTATGGCTTTCGGGAAAGACAAGCAGGTGGTGACCGTTGAAATTGAGAACGTGAACGTAAATGCGTTACAGGACCTGGAAAAACAAGGAATAGCTGTGTTTCCGCAGCCGCGCGTGCTGGCAATCGTACAGGACAAAGGTTTGCAAAAGCAGTTTTATGCCGACCGGGATATTCCAACTGCGGAGTTTTCGCTGGTAGAATCGCGTGTGGAATTGCTGCAGCTTGCCCCGGAAATGCCATTCGTTTTGAAAATGCGCAAAGGTGGTTATGACGGAAAAGGCGTTCAGATCATTCGCACGCAGGAAGATTTGGACGAGGCGTTTGACGGTCCTTGTGTTGTGGAAAAAATGGTTCCTTTTTCGAAAGAATTATCCGTGATTGTGGCGCGCAACCAGGCCGGACAAACAGCCGTTTACCCGACGGTGGAATGTGAGTTCAGCCCGACAGCCAACCTGGTGGAATTCCTGTTCTCTCCGGCTGATGTTTCCTCCGAAATTGAACAGGCGGCTACCGAATTGGCCCTGAAAGTGATTGATTCGCTGGAAATGGTCGGCTTGCTGGCAGTAGAATTGTTCCTGACTGCTGATGGAAAACTGCTGGTAAATGAGATCGCCCCGCGCCCGCACAACAGCGGCCATCATACAATCGAATGCGCATTGACATCGCAGTTTGAGCAACACATGCGCAGCGTACTGAATGCTCCGCTTGGCAATACCGAACTGGTGTCTCCGGGAGTGATGATCAACCTGCTGGGTGCTCCGGGCTACGAAGGCGAAGCTGTTTACGACGGCTTGCAGGAAGTAATGCAGATGAAAGGCGTGAAAGTGCATTTGTACGGAAAGCAAACCACCAAGCCGTTCCGTAAGATGGGACATGTCACCATCTTCGGCGATGCACTCGAAGTGGTGAAAGCAAAAGGAAGACAGGTCAGCAAAACGTTACGTGTAATTGCCTGATTCTTCTTTCCCCGCCAAAAAATTGTACATTCTTGGGAATTCTCTTTGCCGTTTCTCGTTTGCGGTGGCGGATATTTATTAACTTGCTCGTCTAAACTTCGACGTTTGAACCTGTTGCGAACTACATTGACCGCTTGTTTTTGTGCCATTCAGTTTTTGCTGGCAGCGCAACTGTACACGTTCCGGAACTACAATCACCGTGACGGACTGGTCATGGAATCAACGCTTAGCGCCGCGCAGGACTCCAAGGGGAATTTATGGATAGGGACAGACGGCGCAGGACTCATGCGATTTGACGGGTACCATTTTTTCGAGGTGAAATCGAAGCGCAACAACGGCCAGCACCACGTTTCATCGATTTACCCGGCACCCAACGGCACCATCTATTTCACGTCGTCCTACGATGGACTTTTCAAATATGAAAACAACGATTACAGCCTGATCTACCATTCGGACGGGCTGAAAGACGGCGCCTGCCAATCGGTTTCAATGGTTGATTCTTCGCTGGTACTGATCTGCCAGAATTCGATTATGCTGCTTTCGCAAAAAGGAAAAGTCATTCGCAGAATGCAGGTGAAATCGCCGACCGGATTGGTTATTCACCAGGTGCTGAAAATACCCCAAGGCGTTTTTGTGTTTACCGATTCGGGCAACTTCCTCATCCGGTCGGGCAAAATCATGCCGCTGAGCAGCTGGTATGCTTCGTATGCGGGTGAATCGTTCAAACCGGTTTTCGGGACGTTCCTGCAAAACAGGGTCGTGTTTTATACCGGTGATCTCAAACAGCAATTAAAACTGGAGCTTTCCAACGACGGCAGCATTTTTTCGGGCAAATTATCGGCCACAAAGTTTGGCAACAAATTAAGCGAAGGCGATGAAGTACTGACGGTTTGTGAGCGAAGGAATGTCGGGTATTTCTGTACGAAATCACAAAAGATTTACCGGTTTGACAATGGCAAAATTCAGCATGTTGTTCAGAATTATTCCGGGAAGATCTATTCGATGGATGGGCTTTCGATCGACCAAAACAACGATCTCTGGATCAACAGTGCTTACGGATTGTTTAAAGTCTCGGTGGAGCCGTTTACACGTGTTGAGCTGAGCCCCATTTATGAAGATCACAGCATTTCTGTCATTCACCGCACGAAAGCCGGCCAGATCATTGTCGGGACTAACGAAGAATTGCGAATCGGGACGCTTTATTCCAATGAGTCCTTCAAAACCTTTGAGTACCGGGCATTCCAGGTAGTGGAAACGCCGATAGGCGTCTTTATCGCAACCGATGCAGGCATCATGGAGCTGAAAGACCTGGCATTGGTGCCCACGTCGTTTCCGTACCAGGCAGGTAAATCCATTTCACTCATGCATTGGGACGGTGAATCGTTCTGGTATTCGCCCCGCGGAGAAGGATTGGTGAGGTACGTTGTCGCCACAAAGAAAGCCAGGAAATTCCCGCCTGTCGGAGTCTCGTTCCCCAGCCACTTTTACACCGCGCAAAACAATTTTGATCAGTCGGTCGTTTACTTCGGTTCGAACGACGGCATTTTTGCTTTCGATAAAAAAACGGCAAAAATCACGTTCCTGAAGGCCTTCCGCAACCTGGGAGCCTATTCGGGTGTTTCAACCCGCGACCGTTTTGGGACCTGCTGGTTTTCGCTGGATAAAGGACTGGCAGGAATCACCAACAGGGGTGAGTACGTACGCATTGACGATCCGTCCAAATTGCCTTCAACTTTATTTTATACGCTGAGCTCCGACAATTTTGGCAACCTGCTGGTTGGAACCAACAAAGGAATCAACATTATTGAAGTGAATGCCAACGGCCAGGTCGTACTGCAAAACAACTATACGTTCAAGGAAGGTTTCGGCGGTTATGAAACCCACATGCGCTCGCAGTTCCAGTATGGTAATTCCTGTTTTGTAGGAACGATCGAAGGCCTTTACCTGATCAATACCGAAGTGCTCCGCAGCTTCCCGCCTCCGCCAAGGCCAATCATCCTTTTCGGGACCGAAAACGAGCGGGGAGAATTGGTGCAGTTTCGCGACAAATCGCTCTATACGTTTAAGTGTTTACTGCCGAAATCGGAAGCGATCCTGTTTTCTTACAGGATAAAGGGCTACCAGGACAAATGGTCTAACTTTTCATTCGACAACGAAATCGATTTGCCTGAATTGCCCAACGGTTCTTACGTACTGGAAGTCAGGGCTTCGTATGACGGTGTTACCGTTTCAAAAATTGCCGCTTACCCCATTGTGATTGATGTTCCGCTCTGGCGTACCAAGTGGTTTATTGTAGTGTTGGTACTGGTGCTGGGAATCCTTAATACGATCTACCTCGAATGGTCGAAGTCGTATGCATCTACCAATCTCTTCGATACGAAAGAAGTGATGGTGGACATCAAAATGATCCCGCGTATCATCGCCTTCGGGTTTTTCCTCAACCTTGTGATGCTGTTCATTGTGAACCTGGTTGACAAGTCATTTGTGGATACCACCTGGCTGAACACCTTGTTTTCATCGCTGATGTTCCTGCTGGTGGTGCTGAGCAATTATTACAAATCGGGATCGGGAAGCCGCAACCGCATGACACGCCTGTTCTACATAGCCTATTTCGTGTTCATGCTGGAATATTTTTACCTTTCCTTCATCAGCAACCTGCATCCGTTCCCGCTTATCGCGATCATTTTGGGTTCCAGTGTGGTACCGTTCATCATTTCGAATATTCGCTTTGTGATTTTTACCACGATGCTGCAGCTTATCGCAGCAACCATTATGCTTTTGTGGCTTGAAGACACGGTTTATAACGAGATCCTCTTCGTTTCGGCGATTGCCATTTCGGGAGGAATTGGTGTCATGGCGACTTATTTGCGAAACAATTCACTCGAAAAACTCATTTTCGTCAGCGGCGTGATCAACAAAGGGAACGTATTGGCGATTTCGTTTGATCAGCGCGGTTTGATCACCTATTGCAGTGAGAACATCAACGATTTTTTTGCGGTCGATTTCTCAGCGGTTGTAGGCAAACCGGTCTCCATCCTGAATCCGTTTGTAGCTGAAACCAAGATGCGCGAGATCAACCTGCGCGACGAATTTGAAGACGGGCGAATCTTCCTCATCCCGATGTACAACAAGGAAAATGAGGTAAGCTGGATCGAATGGTCGTGCAAGTATTTCAATGATTCGGTGCGGGTAATTATGGGGCACGATGTGACCGATAAACTTACAATCTCGACCAATTACCAGTCGCTGGTGGAGAATGCGCAGGATATGATCTATCACACCGATATCGAAGGGAAATTCATTTTTGCCAACGAGCGTTGTGTGCAATTGTTCGGGTACCGGAATGAGACCATCATCGGAAAAAACTCAATTGCCCTTATTGCGCCGGACCATCGCGACCGCGTGAAACAATTCTACGAAGACCAGTTCTCCAATCGTTTGCACCATACGTACCTGGAATTCCCGATTAAATCGCGCGACGGACGTGTGTTCTGGGTCGGGCAAAACGTGACGATGCTCTACGAGCCCGGCTCGCGTAAACGCATTTCAGGATTCATTGCACTGGCCCGTGATATTACCGAAAAACGCGCCAATGATTTGCTGATCGAGCAACAGAACAAGGATATTACCTCGAGTATCAACTCGGCCAAAAGAATCCAGTTTAATCTCTTGCCTGATCCGCAGATTTTCAACCGGTATTTCGACCAATCGTTTACACTTTTCAAACCCAAGGATATTGTGAGTGGCGATTTTTACTGGGTTGAAGAGATCGACGAGAAGCTGATTGTTGTGCTGGCCGATTGCACCGGGCATGGTGTACCCGGAGCGTTTATGACAATTCTCGGTATCAACCTGCTCAACCAGATCGTGCGCGAACGCAAGCAATGCGATCCCGACATTATTCTCAATCAATTGAACCGGGAACTGGAGCGGATTTTACAGAAAAATGAGGGTAGCGTGATGTTTGACAGCATGGAAACACTGGTGTGCGTTTTCGAAGAGGGAGAAATGTGCTATGCCAGCAGTGGCGTGTCGTTTATTCATGAACGGGAGGGAGAGCTGAACATTTACCGTACCACCAAAACAGCAGCCGATAACGATGTTCCGTCGATCTTTGAAAAAGTGTGCGTGAAGTTTGATCCGACCGACAGCTTCTACCTGTTCACCGACGGTTACCAAAAGCAGTTCGGAAGCATCCGGAACAAAAAATTCGGGTTCAAACGGGTGGTGGAGCTTTTGCAGAAAGTGCACATCGAATCAATGGCGTTACAGAAAAAGTACTTCGAAAACGCCTGGCGCAACTGGTCGGAAGCGCATGAGCAAACGGATGATATTACGGTTGTCGGATTAAAAGGACTGAAAATCGGTAAATCTGTAACTAGCGGGAAGCCCGCTTCACCAGGTAATACACCGGAAGAAACGCCGTAATAGCACTAAGTGTACTTACCAGGATAATGATCAGTAAACCGTCCTGAACAGTAAATTCGATCGGGAAAGGTTCTCCACCAGAATTTGGCATTTCAAGCAGTTTCCCGAATTGTTGTGTGAGGCAAACGGCCGTTCCGAGCACCAACCCGATGACGATTCCCTTGCCGGCGATCAGCAAGCCTTCGAAAAAGAAAATGCGGAATACAAAACCATTACTTGCTCCGAAATGGCTCATGGTCTGGATGTTGTCTTTTTTCTCGATGAACAACATGGTCAGCGAAGCAATCAGGTTAAACGCGGCAAGAATGAAAACGAAGACCAGGATAATGATCACAATGCGTTTTTCCGACTGGCTTGTTTTATAGATCAGTTCATTTTTCTCGGCGGCGGTTTTTACCTTGAAATCGGGCCCTAACAGTTTTTGCAGGCGTTCCTTTACGTCAAACGCATCTGTTTTGGGATCAACACCGAGATAAAGTGCGGTGATCTCACCGTCGTAATTCAATTGTTCCTGGGCAAAATTCAGGGGCATCAATACAAACTGCGAATTGACCTCGCGGTTGTAGTTCATGCGGCTTGAAATGTTCAGAGCGGTTGTCTTGAACGGGTTTTTCCGACGCGAGATCGAAGCGTCGCGCAGCGGTGTATACAACATCAGCTGCTCATACCCATTGGCCTCGGCGATAAAACCATCCAGCTTATCGAGCAGGCTGGCGCCAATGATCGCGGTAGGCTTTCCGTTTTCTTCCAGCGAAGGATAGCCATCGACAATGTGTTTTTCAATTTCACAGGTTTTCAGGAAATTAAGATCAACTCCGACCATTTGGGCATTCACCCATTTTTTTTGATGTTTCAGGATCACGGTTTCTTCAACGGCCCGACTCACTTCTGCAACGCCTTCTACCTGTTTGATCTTCGCCAGGTCGATGGAGTTTTCCTTAAAGGTTTTTCCTTTTTCGGAACGAATAGTCAGCGGTGCATCATACGAGCTGTAAAGGCGTTCCACCATTCCTTCAATACCGTTGAACGCAGCGATGAGAATCACCAGCGCGGCCGTAGTAATAGTGATTCCGATCACCGAAATACGGGTGATGAGATGCACCAGGTTGCGTTGTTTACGGGTATGACGCAGGTACCTTCGCGCTATGTAAAACGGAACGTTGATGGTTATTTCAATAAGTTGTTGATCGTCTCGGCGTAATCAAGCGAGTCGTCGATGAAAAACGTCAGTTCCGGGATTTTGTGCATGTTTTTCAGGCGTTTGCCTACTTCACCACGAATTTTCCTGGAATTTTCCTGGATGCTTTTTAATACTTCCGTTTTTTCCGGACCGGCAAAAATACTCACGTATACGCGGGCTAGCGAAAGGTCGGAGGTCACGCGCACAACTGTTACGCTTACCATGGCACCTAAACATATTTCACGGGCATTTCGCTGAAAAAAAGTGGCCAGTTCTTCCTGGATAACACCCTCAACTCTGCTTTGTCTGATTGAACTCATGGTGCAAAGATAGCTTATTTGATGTTGGATGCTTGATTTTTGATGAGGTTTCTCCTCCTGACTAAAGGGACTTGTTTCGAGTTTGCTGTTCCCTGAATCTGATCGCTGAACATCAAATAGTCCCTTGCATCTGCGCCGTTTTAACGATCGAAGTCAAAATTCGGATGAGTCGTTCCGATTCTGCTTTTAGTTCAGAAAAATCGTAATTCACAAAATCTCCTGCTTCAATGAGTTTTATCCAATAAAGTGTTTCTCTTGCCTCTTTGGAAGAAATACTCATTTTCGCCGCAAAATCCCGCTTGCTGTATGCGGCACTGGCTTCCTGAACATTTGCACCGATGCTGGTAGCGCTTCGGAAAAACTGCTTCGATAATACAAATTCATTTTTTGATAATAACAACTTATACAATTCCATTGATTTCAATGCGAAATCGTAGGATTTATCCAAGACTAAATTTTCTTTCATACCAATTAAGATACTAAAAAAGTTCATGTCATTGATTAAAAATGTTTTGATGTTGAATGCCTGATTTAAATAGAAGATTTTATCTCTGGATTAAAGTTCAATCACGAAGCAATAACCATAATTTTCACCCGATAACCAATCAAACATCCAACATCAAGCATTCAACATTATAATACTGAAATCCGAACCATCTCCATACTCTGGTCAGTCAACCCAATTTTCAGGAAATAGCTTCCCGGTACCAAACCGGCCGTGCTGATCGTGTGCACATCGCCGTTCGCTGTTTGCAGGACTTTCCCCGAAGCATCAACTACCTGTACATGGTCGATCGGAACATTGGTGTGTGTGATGTAAAATTCGGCCGCTTCGCTCACCGGGTTCGGGAACGCATAGATGCGCTGAGCCGGAAGATCGGAAAGTCCTGCGGTGCTCTGTCCGCAAGTACCGCTGCCACCGACCATTGTATAATCATACACTAGGTTGGGACAATTGCTGGCAGTTATGGTCATGCCGGAACCGGTGTTGTTGATGGTAACGGTGGAATAATTCGCCGTCACATTAATATCGCCATCCGAAGAATTGGTGATCACACAACCCGGTTTTGCGAACACCTGGTCGCCATCGGTATTCGAGATATTCAGGGTTACGTCTTCTTCGAGGAAATAAGCCGATCCGGCCGATCCGGTGATGTTGACGGTCAATCCTGCGCAAATCCAGTACGCGCCTTCGGCATCGCTGAGCGTTGTGTTGGACGTGATTTTGATCATCGCGGGTGGAGGAACGATGTTTTGATTACATTGTGCATGGGCAGCAAACCCGATTCCCAGCATAAAAGCCGGCATTAGTAATAAGTGTTTCATAGCGTTTTTTTTGCGGATCGTTTAACAATAAACGTGCCATCATGAGAATTAGTTGTTGAAATTCAGCCATTTATACTTATGAATTATTAAGGTAAGGCCTTAATTGAAACGGAAAATGGAAAAGGACTTCATTTTTTGCCCTGATGGCCTGGATAATTTTACATTTTCAATTCATAATTGATAAAACCTATCTTTGTGACGCATGAAATCATTGTTGGAAATTTACCGTTACACGTTTTCGTACCGTTGGCAGGCGATACTTACGATCATCTTTAACCTGCTGTTCGTGATTTTTAACCTGCTTTCGCTGATGTTATTCATTCCGTTCCTGCAGCTGATTTTCCAGACAGACAAAAATCGCGAGAAGCTGGCGGAGCCGATTTACAATGGCGGATTCATGGAATTCTTTAAGTACTGCGGTGATTCCTACAATTACTTTATGCAGGAAATGTCTGAAAAAGACCCGAAAAACGCCCTGCTTTTCGTTTGTGTAACCGTTTTTATCGCTTTTTTCCTGAAAGGCGTGTTTCGCTACGGAGCCATCTGGCATCAGTCGCAATTGCGGATGGCAGTTGTGCGCGACATTAAGAACAAGTTGTTTGCCAAGGCACTTCGATTACCGCTTTCCTATTATACCGAAGAGCGAAAGGGCGATTTGATGTCGCGTATGAACAGCGACGTGGGCGAAATTGAAATTGCGGTGGTGAGTATGCTGGAGCTGGTTTTCCGCGAACCGTTTGCCATCATTACGAGTATTTTCATGCTGATCTACATCAGTCCGCAGCTGACCTTGATTTCCTTTATCCTGTTACCTGTTTCGGCATTCGTGATCTCGCGCATCGGGAAAAGTTTGAAGCGAACCGCTAAAGCCGGCCAGGAACAAATGGGAATGGTGTATTCCATGATGGATGAATCGCTGGGTGGCATCCGTGTTATCAAGGCGTTCAATGCAAGCGAATACGTTCGCAATAAATTTGCAGGCGTTAACCTTCGCTACCAGCAATTGATTACCAAAGCATTCCGCAAGCGCGATTTGTCGCCACCGTTGAATGAAGTGTTGGGCTCGGCAGTGATGATTTGCCTGGTTTGGTTTGGCGGGGTGATGATCCTGGACGGAAAATCGGGACTCACCGGCGAAAAATTCGTGACGTTTATCGTGGTTTTTTCCCAGCTGTTGCGCCCTATCCAGGGAATTGCCACATCGGTTGGAAACCTCAACAAAGCCATGCCTTCGCTCGACCGCATCAATGATATCTTGAACACCGAAGAAACCATTGAACAGCAGGAGGGAGCCATTCCGTTGAAATCGTTCGAAGAAAGTATCGAGGTCGACAACGTGTGGTTCCGCTACAAGGAAGAGATGGTATTGCAGGATGTGTCGTTTTCGCTGAAACGCGGGAAAACCATTGCGCTGGTGGGTGAATCGGGGAGTGGTAAATCGACGATTGCCGACCTGTTACCGCGGTTTTATGATGTTACCGAAGGAGCGATCCGCATCGACGGACAAGACATCCGCACCTATCAGCTGGAAGACCTGCACCGCCATATCGGGATCGTTTCACAGGAATCGATCCTGTTTAACGATACCGTGCGCAGCAATATCGCCTTCGGAATGGACGATGCGCCATTGGAAAAGATCATCGAAGCGGCTAAAATTGCCCACGCGCACGAGTTCATCATCAACATGGAAAACGGTTATGATTCGGTGATCGGTGAACGCGGGAACAAGCTTTCCGGCGGACAAAAACAACGCCTGAGCATCGCCCGGGCAATCATGAAAAATCCGTCGATCCTTATTTTGGATGAGGCAACATCGGCGCTTGATACCGAAAGTGAAAAAATCGTTCAGGGTGCGTTGGATGAACTGATGAAAGACCGGACTTCACTGATCATCGCCCACCGTTTGAGTACCGTGATCAACGCCGATGAAATCCTGGTACTTTCGAAGGGGAAAATCGCCGAACGCGGTACTCACCATGAGCTGCTGGCGTTGAAAGGCATTTACCACAACCTGTGTTCGCTGCAGGGGATTCAAGCGTAATCAGGGGCGAATTCTGTTCTGGTTTTGTTAACCAATTTTGTGTCTGCGGGTTGCCACGGTGAATTCAAAAAATCCGTAACTTCGTGTTCCGAATTTTCAGCTCATGAATCGATTTTTGTTCCTTGTTCCTGCATTCATTTTGGTGGCTTGTAACGCACCGCAACCAACTGAAAAAGAAACCGTTGAAAAAACGCAGGCACCAGCCGCTTTGGTATTCCCGCATTTACCCGAAAAAATGACCTTTGCCGGCCAGGAAATTGTGCTGACGGATGAGGATGTGATCGAGCGCCTTGATCGCGAGGTATTGATGAATGCCTATTACAACAGCGCAACAACCGGTTATTTCAAACGGGCCAATCGCTGGTTCCCCACCATCGAGCGCATTCTCAAAGAAGAAGGACTTCCGGAAGATTTTAAGTACCTGGCTGTGATCGAAAGCGGGCTGGTACAGGCTGTGTCACCTGTCGGAGCTCAGGGGTTCTGGCAGTTCATGCCCGGAACGGCAAAAAATTACGACCTGGAAATGTCGGCCGAGGTCGACGAGCGCCTGCACGTAGAGAAAAGCACCCGCGCGGCCTGCCAGTATTTGAAAAATTCATACGACAGCCTCAACGACTGGGTTTGGGCAACGGCGTCTTACAACCGTGGCGTTGGCGGCGTGCAGCAGGATATGGCCTGGCAGGGAACCGATCATTATTTCGATACCGACCAGAACAACGAAACCGGCCGTTATTTTTTCCGGTTACTGGCCATTAAGCTGATTTTCGAAAACCCGGAAGCATACGGTTACTATCCTGAAAAAATGCAGCTGTACGAACCGTTCAAGACCAAATCGTTTGTGGTCGCTGAAAGCATCCCGAACATTGCTCAATGGGCATTGGAGCAGGGATTCAATTTTAAGATCGTTCAAAAACTGAACCCGTGGCTGAAGTCGAATAAGCTCACGGTGAGAAACAAACAATACACCATTCTTTTGCCTGCCAAGGGCGAAAATTTAAAACCGTACAAGGAGTACCTCCAATGAGCGAAGAAATCGATTCAACAGCAAGCATAGACGTTTACGGCGCACGTGAGCACAACCTGAAAGACGTACACTTATCTATTCCGCGGAATCAATTGGTGGTGTTTACAGGTTTGAGTGGAAGCGGGAAATCCTCGCTGGCGTTTGATACCATTTTTGCCGAAGGCCAGCGCCGTTACATCGAGACATTTTCTTCGTATGCGCGTCAGTTCCTCGGTGGAATGGAGCGCCCGGATGTGGAGAAAATCGACGGACTAAGCCCGGTGATCAGCATCGAGCAAAAGACCGTTTCGCGCAGTCCGCGATCGACCGTAGGAACGATTACCGAGATCTACGATTTCCTGCGATTGCTTTACGCCCGTATCGGAACGGCGTATTCGTACGTGACCGACGAACCGATGGTGAAATACTCCGACGACCAGATCACCGACCTGATCATGGAGCAGTTCAATGATCAGAAAATTGTCATTCTTGCTCCGAAGATCAAAGGCCGTAAAGGACATTACCGCGAGCTGTTCGAGCAGATTGCAAAAATGGGCTACACGCGCGTTCGCTTGGATGGCGAAATCAAGGAAATTGAGCGCGGCATGCGTTTGGACCGTTACAAGATTCATGACATTGAGATTGTTATTGATCGCCTGCACATTCAGCCGGCTGACCGCAAACGCCTGTACGATTCGATTGTAACGGCGATGCGACACGGCAATAAAAGCATGATGGTGGGCCATTACGATTCCGGTGATGTGCGCCATTTTTCGCGATTGCTGATGTGTCCGACTTCTGGTATCAGTTACCCGGAACCGGAGCCGAGTTTGTTTTCGTTCAACTCGCCTTACGGAGCTTGCCCGACTTGTAGTGGTTTGGGCGAAGTATCCGAAATCGACCAGGAAAAAGTGATTCCGAACCCCAAACTGAGCATCAAAAAAGGTGGTTTGGCCCCAATCGGTGAATACAAGAAAAACTGGTTCTTCGAAAAGCTTGACAATTTTTTGCAGCAGGAAGGTTTTTCGCTCAATACCCCGATAGAAGAGATTTCTCCCGACCTGATCCATATCATTCTCAACGGAAATGAAGGATTGGAACAGGGAGTAAAAGATACATCAATCCGTTTTGAAGGATTGGCCAACTTTATGGCCCGTCATGCCGAAGAAAGTACAGCCGGTATTCAGCGCTGGGCGCAAAGTTTCATGAACCGTATTCCGTGCCCGGAATGTCATGGGGCGCGTTTGAAGAAAGAGGCGCTTCATTTCCGCATTGCCGATAAAACCATCGGACAGGTTGCGGCGATGGATTTGCAGGAAGTAGCTGCCTGGCTCGAAACGATTGAACAACACCTGACCAATGACCAGCTGTTGATCGGAACCGAAATTTTGAAGGAAATCACGGCGCGTGTACGTTTCATCCTCGAAGTGGGGCTGGATTACCTGACACTGCACCGTTCGGCCAAAAGCTTATCGGGTGGCGAAGCACAGCGCATTCGTTTGGCAACGCAAATTGGTTCGGAACTGATGAACGTCTTGTACATTCTCGACGAACCGAGCATTGGTCTGCATCAGCGCGACAATACGCGATTGATCAACTCGCTGAAACGTTTGCGTGACACCGGCAATTCGGTCATCGTCGTGGAACATGACCGCGAAATGATGGAAGCTGCCGACTTTGTGGTAGATATCGGTCCGGGAGCGGGTGTTCACGGCGGACAGATTGTCAACGCGGCACCCTTCGATCAGCTGGTTTCGGTTGATTCGATGACCACGAAATATTTATTGGGCGAACTGGAAATTTCACTGCCGAAAACGCGCCGGAAAGGCAATGGCAAACAATTGAAACTGAAAGGCGCTACCGGAAATAACCTGAAAAATGTGGATCTGACGATTCCGTTGGGAACGCTCACATGTGTGACCGGTGTTTCGGGAAGCGGAAAATCGACCCTGATCAATCATACGTTGTACCCGATTTTGAACGCTCACATTTTCAACGGCGTGAAAAAACCGATGCCGTACAAATCGATCGAAGGACTGGAGCATTTGGACAAAGTGATCGAGATCGATCAAAGCCCGATTGGACGTACACCGCGCAGCAACCCGGCAACGTATACGAATGTGTTTACTGAAATCCGCAGCTTATTTGCGTCATTGCCGGAAGCTCAGATTCGCGGCTACAAAGCCGGACGATTCTCGTTCAACGTGGCCGGAGGACGCTGTGAAACCTGTGGTGGTGGCGGTCTGAAAGTAATCGAAATGAATTTCCTGCCCGATGTGTACGTTGAATGCGAAACCTGCAACGGTAAGCGCTACAACAGGGAGACACTGGAGGTGCGCTTCAAAGGAAAATCGATCAACGACGTGCTGGAAATGACCATCGAAGATTCAGCGGTTTTCTTTGAGAGCATCCCGAAAATTTCCCGCGTTTTAACGACACTGAATTCGGTAGGATTGGGGTATGTGAAACTTGGCCAGCCATCCACAACATTGAGCGGCGGTGAAGCACAGCGCATCAAACTGGCGACGGAACTGAGCAAGCGCGGCACCGGAAATACCATTTACATTCTCGACGAACCGAGTACCGGTTTGCATTTCGAAGACATCCGGATGCTGATCGACGTATTGCAGCGCCTGGTCAACGATGGCAACACGGTTTTGGTGATCGAGCACAACATGGACATCATCAAGATGGCCGATCATATCATTGATGTTGGTCCGGAAGGCGGTCGCGATGGTGGGCATATCGTTTGTGCAGGAACGCCGGAAGAATTGATCAAAAAACACACGGAGAAAAGCTACACGGCCAAATACCTGAAAATGGAGGTGGAGCACATGGAGAAGATTCGGAAGAATTGAAATTCAGAATTTTAGCTTTTTAGATGATTCTCCCCTTTTGGGAGATAGATGGGGAAGACGCTTTAAATAAGCATTTCCTACAGCTTATTCGCTATTAAATTCCTATCCAAAACCCGTTTCAACTCCGCCAATTGACTTTCTGAAATATTGCGCAGCGGAATAAAATTCGCGACTTGCGGCGTTTGCCAGATCAGCACAAAATGCTTGTTCTTGCTCACGCGGTACAGCTGGTTCCATTTGTAATCGGTGGTGAAAGATTCTCCCTGGAGTGTAATCCCGTCCTTTTTCACCTGGTATTCGATCGGCTCGCTGATACGGGAGATGCCCTTAAAATTGCGTTTTGCCGTCAGGTAGGTCATGCCCGGAATCACCAGTAATCCAATCGAGATGGGGATGAGGTTGAACAATTTTCCGTCGGACGATTGTAGGTTCATGACCAGGTAAACGACCAGCCAGACCAGTATCGCCGCCATCACAAACAACACCGTGAGTTTTCGAAACTGCAGGAAAAAACTGATGCGAATATAGTCTTGTTGGGTGAGTTGCGTTGTGAGAATCATGTATGCTACTATTTGTTGAGTTCCTTTAAAAGGAAAGATTAAAATTAGTACTATTTCCACAGTGATCTTTTCGACCGCAGAAATCTTGCGGATTAGCTTTCCAATAAACCAATAATTATGGTTGATTAAGCTTTTGTAAACAGGCGGTTTTCAGATGAGTGAATCGTTATATTCGTACGCTAAACTATGCTTTATGAAACATCTCCTCTCACTTTTCCTGTGCGCATTATTGGTAAATAGTTATGCGCAAAACTTCCAAAAACCTTCGCAGGTCGAGATTCAATCTCTGCCACTTTGGGCAAAAAAAATGTATGGTGAAAACCCAAATGTATTTGAGGTCGACACACTTTATAAGGCCTATTATCGACAGCAAACATTCATAAAAAACTACCACACACAATACTACAAACGCTGGAAAAGATCCATTTTAAATCGCGTGGATGCAAACGGATTTATCATTACTCCGTCGTTTGACGAATTACAGATCATTCAACAGGAATACCTGGCGAAACAATCACTCGAAAAAAACTCGAACTGGTCGGTGGTCGGCCCTATTACCAATTACCAGGAAGGCGGAACGGGCGGTTCCGGACAAACCAATGTGTATTCGTTTGATCAATGCTTAGGCATGCCGGCAGTGATGTATTGCGGTACCGAACCCGGTGAAGTGTATAAAAGTTCCGATAACGGAGTCAATTGGACCTGCGTTTCCGAAGCGCTCGATTTCGGAAGCGGGGTGACAGCCGTTGAAGTGCACTTTTCCAACCCGAATATTATTTTCGCCGGTGGAAACAACGGCATTTTTCGCTCAACCGACGGCGGTTCCAACTGGACCAATGTACTTCCGCAAACAAATTTCGGGGTGAATGAACTGCTGATCAATCCAGGCAATGACCAAGTTGTGATCGCAGCTACCGACAAAGGGTTATACCGCTCTGTTGATGGCGGAACCAACTGGACACAATTGGTGAATGTAGCTTGTTATGATGTAAAGGCTAACGTTACCAACCCGGCTACACTTTACCTGGTGCGCAACAATCCCAATGAGGATTTATGCGAGTTTTACCGTTCTACCGATTCGGGAGCAACATGGACCATTCAATCAACAGGCTGGCACTACTCCACCGATCCAGGACGAAATGATGGCGGCGCACGATTGGCCGTTACGCCTGCCGACCCGAACCGCGTTTATGCCTATCTCATCGGCGAATCGAAAACAAACGATACCGGATACATCGGTGTGTATCGCAGTAACGATGGAGGTACAACCTGGAGCTTACCGAATGGACCTGCAGGCGGGCCTTACGATGACGATCACATGAATTTAGCAATCGGGAGCCCGAGCTGGCAATACCACCAGGGATTTTACAATTGCGCATTGATGGCTTCGGCTACCAATGCCGATGAAATTTTGGTTGGCGGATTGAACGTATACCGGTCGACCGATGGCGGAGCAACCTTTACCAGTGTTTCGGGCTATGTACCCGGACCGATCACGATGCATGTCGACAACCAGGATTTCCGTATGTTGGGAAGTACAGCATGGATTTCAACCGATGGCGGAATTTACCGTTCTACCGATTTTTTCAATACGCAGCCTGTTTTTACCATGAGCGGTGTGCACGGATCCGATTATTGGGGATTTGGCAGCGGCTGGAACGAAGATGTGCTTGTTGGCGGATTGTACCACAACGGGAACCTGGCTTATCATGAAAATTACAACGCCGGAAATTTCCTGGAACTTGGTGGTGGCGAAGCAGCAACCGGATACGTAAATCCGGGGAACAACCGCAAAACCTATTTCTCGGATATTAGCGGACAGGTTATTCCACTCAACCTCAATGATCCGATCGGAAGTGCGCCTTTCGGACTTTCTCCCAACGAAAGCTACTGGGCAGCCGAATCAAGTGAGATGGAGTTTCACCCAAATTGTTACAGCACCGCTTACATCGGAAATGAGCATTCGATCTGGAAAACAACTGATGCCGGCGGATCATTTAACCTTCTCCACACGTTTGGCGCCGATCCTGATGACCGGATCACGTACATCGAAGTTTCTTCCAGCAACCCGGATGTAATGTATGTGCACCAAAAACCATCATCCGGTTCTACGGGAACGCTTTGGAAAACAACCGATGGCGGACAAACCTGGAACAGTTTGACCATTCCGGCGGGAAACAGTTCACGTATGTTACTGGCGATCAATCCGGCGGATGAAGACAACCTTTGGATCGCTTATCCGAGCGGATTAAACGGTAACAAAGTGTTTAAGACCGTAAACGGCGGCACTTCCTGGTCAAACATTACTTCGGCAATACTCAACAACGAAAGTATCCAGAGTTTGTCGCACGTAGCGGGAACCGACGGTGGGATTTATGCTGCTACCAATAAAGCCGTGTACTATAGAAACAACACCAACACCTGGCAAATTGACAACGCCGGATTACCGACCTATACCTCCGGGAATATACTGCGGCCATTTTACCGCGATGGAAAAATGCGTTTGGCCACCTATGGAAAAGGAATCTGGGAAAGCGCCTTAAACGAAGCTCCCACAGCTGTCATTGCCCGCATCACGGTTGACAAACTGCAGCAAACGGCAGTGTGCAGTGTCGATTCCTTTTATTTTGATGATTATTCCTTTTTGAATCATACCAACGCTTCGTGGCAATGGACTTTTCCTACAGGAAGTCCGGCAAGTTCTTCGGATCGCAATCCTGCGGTATTATTCACAACGGCCGGAACGCATTTAGCCGTACTGGAAATCACGGATGGAAACGGGAATACGGATACCGACAGCATTTATGTCAACCTGGATTACTACACAGTTCCGTTTGCCCCGTTGAGTGAGGATTTCCAGGGGAATTTCCTGCCAAACGGCTGGAGCCTGAACAATGAAGACAATGGCGGCCAGTGGTCACTTTCGGTCGCTGCGGGTGGTTTCGGGAATTCCAATCAATCGGCCGTTTTCGATAATTACAATATTTACGGTGAAGGCACCACAGACGATATGATCATTCCGCTCAACGCAAGTGGTGCTATCAGTGAATTAAAACTATTCTTCGATGTCGCTTACGCCCGCTGGGGATCTGTCAATTCAGACACACTTTCCATTTTGGTTTCTACCGATTGCGGAGTGACGTATGACGAATTGTACTACAAAGGCGGTACCGATTTATCCACCTCGCCAGATTACCAGGATTTGTTTGTTCCCTCATCATCACAATGGCGAACCGATAGCGTGAATTTAGCTGCTTACATCGGGGAAACCAACCTGCAGATTGTTTTCCGAAACCACGGTTATTATGGGAACGCGCTTTACATCGACAACATCAACATCGGTAGTGATCTCTCGGTGGAAACGTCGCAAATCACCAATGTTTCGGTTTTTCCGAATCCGGTGAAAGCAGGTGGAGTTTTGAGTATTCAAACGCCGAATACAGCCGAAATTCAACTGTTTGACGTCAATGGAAAAAGTGTAGCCTGTTATACGGGAATCGGTAATTGCCAGATCGGTATTCCGGCAGATTTACAGGCGGGAATGTATGCCTTGCGAATCAAAACCGATACACAAATTGTAAACAAGCGGGTTGAAGTATTGAAATAGGTAATTCCGGAACCAAAAAACTAAGTGAAAGCCTGTTCTTTTGTTGGAACAGGCTTTTGTTGTTATTACGCTTCGGGAAAACGGAACCTGGAAAATCCTTTTAGCCGAGTTATAAACCCCTGACGGTTTACAATTTATCCGTTGCGGAACCGTTAGAAACGTTTAGACTGCCTATTTTAGCGGGCTTGGTGTTACATCTGCTCATCAACCGAATTAAAAAGGCAGTTTTAAATAACGCAACACATGAACGCATTTCAAAAAGACTGGAACGAAATAAAAACCAACGATAGCTGGGCCATTTTTAAAATCATGTCGGAGTTTGTAGAAGGCTACGAACGTATGGCGAAGATCGGTCCGTGCGTATCTATCTTCGGTTCCGCCCGTACAAAAGAAGACAATCCGTATTACGAACAAGCTGTTGAAGTAGGTGAAAAACTGGCCAAAGCCGGATTCGGGGTCATTACCGGGGGCGGTCCCGGAATCATGGAAGCGGGGAACAAAGGCGCGCGGAAAGGTGGCGGCCGTTCTGTTGGTTTGAATATTGACCTGCCGTTTGAACAGAATTACAATCCGTATATCGATCCGGAACACAACCTGGAGTTCAATTACTTCTTTGTGCGCAAGGTGATTTTCGTGAAATACTCACAGGGTTTTGTGATCATGCCCGGCGGTTTCGGAACACTCGATGAACTGTTTGAAGCCATTACGCTGATCCAAACTAAAAAGATCAACAAGCGGCCGGTCGTTTTGATCAGCCATGACTACTGGGACGGTTTGGTCGAATGGGTGAAGCGCGTGATGCTTGAAAAGGAAAATAACATTTCGGAAAGCGATCTGAACTACCTGAAGGTGGTCGACACAGCTGACGAAGCGGTGAAATACATCGAGGATTTCTACAAGACCCACGATCTGACGCCGAATTTCTAGTCAGTCTATTCGCAATGGGAGTGTTCAGAGAGCATTCCCGTTTTTTTTACCAAATCACTTTTCGTTTGTTTCAATGTAAAAGCCTTCACTTATAGCAGGATAGCCTATATTTGGACAACCATGAAGCAAAATAACCGAACTTTTACCTTTCACATTTTCCTTTCCGGATTGGTTGCATGCATATGCCTGTCGGCAAGCGGGCAGGATAGCTTTTCAAAAAGATCAAGAGACTCTGTTTGTCATAAAGAACAACCCTTTGGTGAGAACCTGAAGTATTATCGTTTGGTAAATCAGCTAAATGAGAACGGAGTAGTTGTTTCATGTCATTTGTGCTATGAACCGCTTCCCGAACCGGTCATTGAGTCTGATTGTATGTGGCATGTGCAGATCGATCATACAGGAAAGGAAACCTTCACCATTCGCCATGTTAAAGAAATGAGCGGTTTCTATACGGGGAATTTTCCGGTCCCGACTCCTGCTCCCGATTCGCTTTTTGGCACTACAGCTTATTACAAATGGCGTGCAACAGACTTCAGGGTACGGTGCGCAATTGCAAACAATCAGTCTCCGCTTCCCGACTATTACCCGAATTACGGCGACAAGTACGTGGAACGTTTCAGCCTGGTCATTCGCAATCATCTTTCTCAAAAGGGACAACAGTGGCTGGATGAGACCTTGATTTTGCTGCAATTGGGGACCGAAGCCGAATTACTAAGCGATCCGCTGGTAGAATTGTCTCCGGAAGTATTGCGTAGCCGGTTGTTTATCCTGCACCCTGTCATTTATGAAGTCGCAGGTTTTTTCGATTTGTCACTCCGCGACCAGTTCAACATCCTGGTCCGCCTCGACATCAAAGATTTGATTTCAAAAGAAGGTCGTATTCAGGCAAAAGAACTGGCAAAAAAATTCATCCGATACAAGCTCCCGTTTAAAAACACCGGTTGGCTGTTTGCGCATTAAAATGATGTACAATCCAAAAACCTCTTCTTTCAAATGTTGTTCCACCAAGTATTGTCGTTGCCAGATGGCAGGAATCAGCAAATGTCTTTTCGGTGATATTACGGTATTTGCTGATTACAGAAACTCCACATAATTCATTTTGCTATTTTCGGAATATGAAAAAGGCTTTATCTCTTGTTTTCCTGTTCTTCGGAATTGTACCTGTTTTTGCTCAAAAACAAGCTATCACACTTGGTTATACCGACAGCATTCCCTCGTCGGTTTATGGGACGAAACTTGCTGTTAACATCTACCTGCCCGACGGTTACGATCCCGATTCTGCGGCGACTTACCCGGTGATTTACCTGCTGGATGGCGCCCTGGATGAAGACTTTATCCACATCGCCGGACTCGTCTATTTTAACAGCTTTCCATGGGTCAATTACCTGCAGCCTTCCATTTTGGTGGGAATTGTGAGTACGCAGCGCAAGCACGATATGACTTTCAAGCCCGCTCCGGATGCTACCTGGCCAACCTGGCTCAAGGACTATCCGAACATTTATAACATTGGCGGCGGATCGGAAAAGTTCATGTCCTACATAGAGAAGGATTTACAACCGTTCATTGAAAAAAATTACAAGACCAACGGCACCAAAACACTGATCGGTCAGTCGCTGGCGGGATTGTTTGCTACGGAAGTGCTGTTCAAAAAGCCGGCCATGTTCCAGAATTATGTGATTGTAAGTCCGAGCTTGTGGTGGGACAATGGATCGTTGTTGAAATACCCGTTGAAAATGCCCGGAACACCGATGAACGTTTACATTGCGGTTGGTGATGAAGGAAAGGAAATGGTAAACGGAGCCAAAACCATCGGGAAATTGCTTCAGAAAACGCAGCAGAAAAATATCAAGTGCACCTACAAGTACATGCCTGCAGAAGATCACGGCACTATTTTGCACCAGGCTGTGGGTGATGCGTTTGAATGGATGGCGAAGCTTTCGGTGAAAAAATAACGGCTGGAATTTCCAAATTCGGGAATTCGGGAATTCGGGTGTTCGGGATATCCCGAACACTATTTTAGTTTAACTAAAAAAATCGTGTCAATTTATTGAAATCAATCCTTCAATCCCGCAACCACCTTTTTCGCCGCACCACTGTTTTCCCCGAAAATGAGCCGCAGTTCTTCCGCGATTTCAGTTTTCCGTTTCAGTAATTGTTCCACCAAATCTTCCAGTTGATTTTCACCGGTAACTTCCAGTGCTACGTTTCGCTCCAAAAACAGCTGTGCTTCGGGGAAGCGCTCATGTTTCGGACCAAAAATAACCGGGATGCCAAAAGCTCCGGGCTCCAGGATGTTGTGCAGTTTCCCGGTAAACCCACCTCCGATGTACGCAATCGTTGCGTAACGGTAAGCGGAAGTCAGTTGCCCGATGGTATCCAAAATAAGAACGGAATGGATCGTTGTGGCCGAATACGTTGTATAGCGTACCACCTGGTCTTCAAACAAGGCGGAAATAGAAGAAACGTGCTGTTCTGAAATATCATGCGGTGCGATGATGATCTTCATCCGTTCCTTCAAAGCCAATAGCGAAGCAAACAGGGTGTCTTCATCAACGGGCCACGAGCTTCCGAGGATCAGGGTCGGCTTTCCGTTGGTAAAATTGGCCAGGATCTCGTTTTCTTCACCTCTGTCACGCACCGCGATCATGCGGTCGTAGCGCGTATCACCCGAAAGTGTTGCCTGGTGAATGTCAATACTTGCCAACAGATCTTTCGAGCGTTGGTCCTGCACGTAAAAATGATCAAAGAGACGCAACGCTGAACGGAAAAAACCACCGTACCATTTGAAAAACCGGTGTGTGGGACGAAACAAACTACTCACACCGTAAACGCGGGCACCGGATCGTTTGGCGGCCAGCAGGTGATTGTACCAAAATTCGTACTTCACAAAAAACACATCTTTCGGTTGAAAGTGCGCGATGAATTTCCGGGCGTTGGAAGCCGTGTCTAGTGGAAGGTAACACGCAAGATCAACGCAATGATTCCGTTTTTGGTAAAATTCCATCCCCGACGGACTAAAAAAGGTGACTACCAGGAACGCATCGGGAAATCGTTCTTTGTAAGCGAACATCACCGGTAATCCCTGGTCGAATTCACCCAGCGAAGCACAATGGAACCAGACAACCTGTTTGTTTTGGGGAATCGGGTAATCGGTGACCGGTGTTTGACGTCCTTTGATCCACTTTTTTGCTTTGGCATTGAACAGCGAAGCGCACCACATCAAGCAGTATAAACCTCCCATTCCAATGGCATACAGCAGGCGCATCAATCGAAGTAATAGTCTTTCGGTTTGCGTTGGTAGACCGGCACGAACCATCCGAGCTTAAAGCCGATCTGCACATCCAGCCGCTGGCCTTTCGGCACTTCTTCCTCCGGCCGGTCGAAAAAGATCTCGCGGCGGTTATAGGTCAGTCCTTGCTGGCAGTAAAATCCACCGTAAAAATTTACGATTCCCTGGTTGGCAAGGAACGCATAACCGACAAACTGGTGAAAATTGATCCCGGAGGTAAAGCGGTCGTAACCTTTTTTATAATCAAGCTCCAGGCTTGGAATTACCTGGTCGTTGCTTTCAATGCGGAGCTTGTGTTGCAGGTAGCCGACGCCCCCGTGCACGTAAATTCCCGAGTTTTCATTCAGGCTCCAAACCGGGAATACTTTCCCCACCATAACGTTGACATTGAAACCCCGGCTGAACAGGAGAATGTTTGCGATGTCACCGTTCACGTCGGTAATATTGCCGTAACTATCGGCAAGTCCGTCAAACAGGCCTTCCATGCGAATCTGGTTGCCGAACATAAAGTTTCCGTCCATTCCATAAACCCAGTTGCGCTTGGTTTTGTAACCGGCCATCATTCCCAGGTGGTTAAAATAACCGTAGCGATCGGCCAGGTCGGCTTTGCTCCAGTTTCCGCCATATTGAATGCCTACCCAAGGAGTACCGATAATCGAATCACCGAATTTTCGCTGCGACCAGGCTGAAACCTGTACCACAAGAGCAATCAATAAACAGAGATATAGTTTCATGAACAAAGCAATGAGGTCCAAAAATAAACAAAAGGTTCGGGTCTGATAACGCAAAATACGGAAGTGTAGTATTTATTGAGTTTAAACGGGTTTTCATCCTTAGTCCCATAGGAACGTAACATAGTATACCACGCAACCCTCGCTGATTTATCGGTCCCGGCGGGACTGGGAGACCAACATTCGTATGTCTTACCCCTACGGGGTAAAGTTCTTCGTTAAGAGAGTACTTTTACCATATTATGTCCCTACAGGACTTATCTGTGGCAAATGATTGAGTCAATCGGAACATCCATGCAACTTTTTCTCTTCCATTTCCATCATCTCAATAACAAACAGCTTTATTCATTTAATTTGGAGGAAGAATGAAACTATCGACATCTTTATTACAAGCCATCACCATCGGTGTAACATTGGGAACGGCAACCGTCATCACATCGTGTGAAAAAGAAGACGTGAAAACGCAGGTTGAACGCAATGATAACGGCAACTGCGAGCCGGGTGACAATTGTCCGTCTGAATGTCCGGCCTGCGGAATGGGATAAATTAACACTGAACGTTTAAAATAAAGTGGTGTACGTATTGGAAAGATTGACGTTTTCAGTTAGTATTACGGCATGAAATGTGTCGTGCTTCTGTTGACACACTAACACAATGAGTCATGAAACTTTCAGCATCACTTTTAAAAGCCATTGCAGTGGGCACTTCCGTTGCAGCGCTTACAGCTTCCTGTCACCCGGATGAAGTAAAATCCGGCGAAAAGGCCAAACACGAAAAGGCTTCCAAAAAACAAGAAGAAACGCCGTCGATGCACCGGGATTGTCCGGCCTGCGGCATGGGATAAACGGTGACACAACAACCGCACATATTGGCTTCCGTAGCTTGTAACCTGGACCAAAACCTGTTACAGGCTACGCTGCCGTTATTCATAGACGAGCAGGTAGAAGCCATCGAATGGTCGTTTGATACGCTTTATAAGGTCCGGAACATTCCCGATTGGTTTGTGGAATTGCTTAGCGCTTTCGGACAGGAAGGCCGTTTGATCGGTCATGGGGTTTTCTTCTCCCTTTTCTCGGGTAAATGGAGCGTCGAACAGGAACGCTGGCTGGAACACCTGAAAAAAGTATCCGGCCATTTTACCTTTGATCATGTTACCGAGCATTTTGGGTTCATGACCGGCGAAGATTTCCATAAAGGTGCGCCGATCGGCATTCCGTACAATTCGACAACGCTTGCCATCGGCATCGACCGACTGAAACGCATCCAGGACGCGTGTCAATGTCCTGTCGGGTTGGAAAACCTCGCTTTTTCCTACTCGCTCGACGAAGTGAAACGGCACGGTGAATTCCTGGATGAGCTGATCAGGCCGGTAAACGGTTTCATCATTCTCGACCTGCACAATTTTTATTGTCAGCTCCACAATTTTTCTCTTGATGCCGAAACGCTGATCCGGTTGTACCCGCTTGATCGTGTGCGTGAAATCCATATTTCGGGCGGAAGCTGGGACCAAACAAGTCTTGAACCGCAACGGGTCATTCGCCGCGATACCCACGACGATGCCGTTCCCGAAGCTGTTTTCAATTTGCTTCAGCAGATTATTCCGCGTTGCCCGAACCTGAAATTTGTGGTGTTGGAACAGCTGGGTTCCGCGCTCGACACGATCGAACGTCAGCAACAATTCCAGGCAGATTTCCTGCGGTTAAAAAGCATCGTTTCCGTATTCGGTCAATCCGTTCCAACAAATAATTTTCTCCCTGAATTGCCACTCGGCCCGGGTCCGGTGGTAGCTGAAAATACGTTACTCGCATCGCAGCAGCAGGAATTATCCGACATCCTGGAAAATGCTTCCGATTACGAAAATGCGGTTGCGCTACTGGCAACATCCAATTTAGCCCATTCAGACTGGAAGGTCGAAGAGTGGTCGCCCCACATGCTGGAAACCGCGATGCGTATTGCGCAGAAGTGGAAAACGGGTTGGTGATCCTGAAAATGCTTATTTTCGTGAGGATCAATTTGTTTCTATGAAAAGATTTCTTTACACCCTGTCACTGCTTGCATTCCCGTTTGTTGTTTCCGCTCAGCATCCGACCATCCAGGCCATTATCAATGCGGTCGATAGTGATACCCTTATGAAGAACGCCAATGAGATCTCGGGCGAAACCGGCATAGTAGTGAACGGTGTAACGGATACGATCAAGTCGCGGAACAAGAACTGGCCGGGCAATGAACTCTGTTTTCAATACCTCCGTGATAAATTCATCTCATGGGGATACCAGGTTGATTCACTTTCTTTTGGCGCAACAGGCGGCAAAAACATCTGGGCTGTCAAAACAGGATTCGTTTATCCCGACAAGCCGGTGATCATTTGTGCACATTACGATGGCATGCCGAATGTGGCAGTAGCTCCGGCAGCTGATGATGATGCCAGTGGAATGTCGACCGTACTCGAAGCAGCCCGCACCATGTCTACGTATAATTTTGAGCATACGGTCATTTTCGCGCTTTGGGATGAGGAAGAATACGGGTTGGTAGGCAGTAATGCGTTTGCCACGATGTACGATAATGCCGGCGATAGCATACATGGCGTGATCAATATGGACGCGATTGCCTGGGACAGTGATAATGATTCTGTTGCCCGCGTGCATACCCGTCCGATTGCCAATTCCGTTGCCATAGCCGATACGGTGATTGCAGTGAACCAGGATTACAACATCGGGATAGACTTGCTGGTGAATAACCCGGGAGCGACCTACAGCGATCACGCTTCTTTCTGGAATCATGGTTTCGGGGCGGTACTCATGATCGAGGACTGGGACAACGATGCCAATACGCATTATCATTCTGTGACCGATGAGGTACAATATTTCAACATTCCCTATTTCCACAAAATGGCGCGTTTGTCAATTGGATCTGCGGCAGCGCTTGCGGTACCTTTTGAATCGGGAGCCGGAATGGGTGAAGTAACGGCAGAATCAATCGGTATCTATCCGAATCCTGCCCGTGAGACGGTTAATATCAACTGGCAAAACGATTACGAAACATTGGAATTGACCGATATATCCGGCAAAATCGTCTTTACCGCTGCGGTTAAAGGCATAAAAGAAGTCACAGTTGATATGGCTTCGCATAACGATGGGGTTTATTTTGTGAAGCTGGTGAATCAGGATCGGGAGGTTATTCAGAAACTGGTTCGGAATTAATTTGCTGCCATTAGTTCCGTAGGGATGGTAAAACACAGAATTTATTTTCGTGGTAAATCCCCGGTTTTTCCCGAACACTCACTCAAACCCGCAATCCAAACAGAAAGCCTCTTCTTTCTACAATAAATAGAACTGATTCTCGGTTCTCAACTAAGATTGTTGTTGTAGGATCACCATGATACTGATACAAAAGCATCTAATTGAAATGTAGTATTAATTTACTTTCTTTGGTCGTATGAACAAAACACTTCAATTTCCGTCAGTTGATCGTTTGGTGCTCCTCGCAGCGGTTTTGCTTCTACAACTTTCAACGGCTGCCTTTGCCCAGGAAGAAGATTCGGTTGATTTGCAATTGTTTAATCATCAGGACCTTAACACCGATGCCGACCGGGCTTCAAAAACCATAGTCTCTGCCAACCGGTTGGCCGAAACGCCCGATGAAATGGCGCAGGAAGTAATCATCATCGACGGGGCAACGATTCGCAAATTCGGTTATTCAACCCTGGTCGACGTACTCGAAAGCATTCCGGGGTTTCGTACCTCACAACCCGGAAATGCCATTGAAGGTGAAACCTTTTTGATGCGCGGACTTTACGGTAACGACCATGTGAAATTTCTCATCAACGGCGTTCCCATCAAACCGGAAGCGGTAAAGGGAATGCCAATCGGTGGACAATTGCCGATTCGCCATGCCGAGCGCATCGAAATTATCCTGGGGCCTTCTTCCGCATTGTACGGCTCCGAATCCATGGCCGGTGTAATCAATATTGTACTTCCGGAAATCGACCGACCGGTTTTTGCCTGGGCCGATGTGAACCTGCTTTCGCCCAACACGACTGATTTTAATCTTACCCTTGGCGGAAAAGCCGGGAAGGCAAAGAACATCGTAAACTATGAAATTTTCGCCTCGTCGTACCGGTCAACAAACGTCAACCTCTACATCCCCGATGATTCCATTCGCGTAAAACCCGGACAGCTCAATGCTACGCAGCAGCAGTTGTTTGTGAGCGAAGGAGACGGTTTGCCGGAAGTAGACGACCTCAAACGTGAAAGCCGTTTGTTGGGAACCTACCTCACTTACAAAGGCATCGAACTGAGTTTGATGAATATGTACCGCGAAGAAAATAGCGGTTTTGGAAGTCAACCTTTGCAGCAGGCCTATTTCGATCCGTCATTGACTTATGGCGAAAACATCAATTCACTGGGGCTGCGCTACAACAGCCCGGCAACGAAACGCGTGCAAATCCGTACTTCGATCTCGGCATTGACGTACCGGACCATTACGAATGCGGGTTACTACGGCGTAACGCATTTATTGTCGAACGGACGCAATTTCATCTATGCCCGTTCATTGGATATCAACGGTGATTTCCAGGGAATTGTCCGTGCGAATAAGTACATCAATGTGGTGTTCGGCGTTTCGGGCGATTATTCGACGTCGCACCCGTTTACCAACTTTTTGCTGCACCCGTACAAAGACCGCACGTTGAGCTTTGAGCTGAGTGATGAGCTGGATACGCTGGAAACCGCCGTTTTGCAGTCGGCCGACATACAAAGTATCAGTATGCTTGATACGGTGCAGTTCCTGGAGGCATTCACCAAGTACGATGTTTCGACCTTTGCGCAGTCGTCATTCAAGTCCAAATCAGGAAAATGGCTGGGCGAGGCAGGGCTTCGGGTCGATTTCAACAGTTTTGGCGAGGTTGTTCCTTCCCCGAAGCTGGGAGTTGTTTACCGGCCTTCATCCAAATTCAGGCTGCGTGCTTATTACGGCAAAGGCTATCGTGCTCCGAAATCGTACTACATTTTTAACAATTACACCGAATCGGCCCAGAACTTCGGGAATGGCGAAAAACTGAAACGCCATAAGATCGATATCAGTTCCGAGCAGCTGCAAGGCATTGAAACCGGCGCCGACTGGCGGGTAACCGATTACTGGAAAGTAAGCCTCAACTATTATGCACATTACCTGCAAAACCGGGTACTCCGACAGGTTTTTGTTCCTGTTCAGGGCAGTCAGAACCCACAGGACCGCATCGGTTTTGGTTATTTCAACGGTTCATCCTATTCTTTTCTGCAATCGGTGATGCTGGTCAATAACTTTTCGTTCCGGATCCAAAATGTGGGAATGAATTTCCTGGTGAGCTATGAATATTCCAAAGGAAAAGAACATGTGGATGCACCGGATGATGCTCCTGGAGGCGATGTGGTGTCAACCGGTTACCGCTTTGTGCCGGTCCATGCCGGGAAGGCCAACCTGGATGTGACCTACCGCGATTTTACCGTTTCGCTGCGAGGTACGATGACCGGGACATTCATCACAGACATTTTCAAGCTCAACAACGGCATTATGTATAGTGAATCGGGTGAACCGTTCTTCAATCTTGACCTGTTGTTTTCCAAGCAGCTCTTTCGCCAGCTGAGCCTGTTCGGAGGGGTTTACAATATCTTCAACAAGGTTCAAAGCGGGATCCCGAATGTGGACCTTTCACATACATGGACCTACAACCCGCAGTACGGGCGTGTGTTTAAACTGGGATTAAGCTTTAAACTCAACTGATATGAAGTGGTACCTGGCTTTTATTTTGTTGTTGTTTTCGGGTGTTTTTTACGCCCAGGAAGTCCGCATTCAGCAGTGGGAGCTCGACCGCGCACACGTCGATCGCTACAATTCGGTGGCGGCAAATCATGCAAAGCGCGACTCGGTTGAGTTTTACTATACCAAATCGCAGCTCATTGCCGAAGAGATCGGTTATTGGGAAGGTGAAGTGACCGCCTGCAAAGGACTGATCGCGTTTCACCAGGCAGATAAAGAGATTTACGACAAGCTGCGTTATTCGCTGTTACTGGTCAATATTTACGAAAAACACGGTTCCAACGATCAAAAAGTGCAGGCGTACAACCAGCTGGGAAAATTGTATTTCAACGAACGCCTGTACGCCAAATCGGTGGAACAGTACAAAAAGGCTATTTCGTTGGAAGGCGATCAGAAAAAAGCGTCGTTTGAAACCCAAATGGGGCTGATCAAAGCACAGAAAAGTGCCCGTGATTTAGACGATGCCATTGTTTCCGCCAGAATACTGGAATACAAAAACGGGCTTACGAATGCGCAAAAAGTAGACTTACTGAAAGAAAAAGCGACGATCTATCATGATCTGAAAGCCTTTCCGCAGGAATTGGAAAGCTACGAAGCGATTTTACCGTTGGTGAAAAACGGGTCGCAGGCTTATCTGGAACCAACCATTTGGAACAATATCGGTTATACCAACAAATACCTCAACAATTATTCCGCTGCGAAAGGTGCTTTTTTGCAGGCTGCGCGCAGCGGGAACAAGAATGATAATGAGCTGCTCGGCGCTTCGTTTCACAATCTCGGATTGATCCTTTACAATGAACGTGATCTGGATTCGGCTTTGCTGTGCTTTGAAAAAGCGCGGGTGCATTACGCCAATATCAATGATTTTGAGCAGTCGACCAGCTGTTTGAACATGCAGGCAATGACGTATTACCAGCAAAACGATGCGTTCAATGCCCAGAAAAAAGTCAACCTGGCGATTCAGTCGGCCAAAAGCCACAACCTGGCGAACGTGCTTTCGAGAAGTTATGAGATCAAATCTTTGATTCACCAGGATTTGTATGAATTTGAACTGGCGCTCGAGAGCTACAAACAGTTTCTTTCCATCCGTGACTCGTTGCTTACCGAAGACCGAGTAGCCGAGAACAAGCGCTTGTTTGATCAATACAAAATCGAGCAGATCGAAAAACAACTGCGCCTGATCTGGGCGAAAAACGAATTGGATGTGCTCAACCTTGCGCGCGAAAAAGCCGAAAAAGAAGCCGAACGCGAACGCTTCAACACCAAACAAAAAGAGGATCAGTTGCGTATTTCAGCCCTTCAAAACAAGGAGCTCAGGGCACGCGAAGAATTACAGCGCCTGATGTTGCGGGAAGAACGGCTCAACCTCGAGAATAAGAATAAGCAGTTGGTACTGAGTGAGCGTGAGAACCAACTCAAGGAGCTTGCCCTGGAAAAAGAACGTTTGGTGGTCAATGCCAATGAAAAGGAAATTCGTTTCCTGGCACAGAAAAGTGAGCTTGAACAGCAAAAGCGTATGAATGAAAAGGCCGAGTTTAATTACCAGCTGCGGCTTGTTTTCGGGGCGCTGCTCTTTATTTTCCTGATCCTGCTTGGTATTCTGTACGCATACCGTAAGCTGCAGCAGCGCAAGAAGCACATTGAACAACAAAATGTGATCATTGCACAAAGCAAGGAAGTGATCGAGCGGGAAAAAGAGAAATCAGAAGGATTGCTGCTCAACATTTTGCCGATTGCCATTGCCGAAGAGCTGAAGCATAACGGTACATCCAAGCCCAAATTATACGATGAGGTCAGCGTTGGATTTACGGATTTCTCGGGCTTCACAATGATCTCTGAAAAGCTTACACCGGAAATGCTGGTAGAAAAGCTTGATGAAATTTTCTATGCTTTCGATCTCATTATTGAGCGTCATGGATTGCAGCGCATCAAAACGATAGGGGATGCCTACATGTTTGCTGCCGGAGTTCCCGAACCACTGGAAGACCATGCTGTTCGAATCGTGGAAGCAGCGATCGAAATGCGCAATTATATTGAGCAATACAACCGCGAGTTGCACCGCGACGACCCGAAATGGAATATCCGCATCGGGGTCAATACCGGACCGATCGTAGCCGGTGTGATCGGGATCAAGAAATTTGCTTACGACATCTGGGGCGACGCCGTAAACCTGGCAGCCCGCATGGAATCGAGTGGCGAGGTGGCTAAAGTGAATGTTTCAGGAAGTACTTATGAGCTGATCAAAGGCCATTTCGCCACCGAGCACCGCGGTAAAATTGCTGCCAAGAACAAGGGGGAAGTGGATATGTATTTTGTGGAACATAAGTAAAAATCTACAACTGAAATGGTTCTCGGGACCTCTCCTCCCTTGAGGGATGGCACGGAGGGTTACCAACACCGATTTTAATTAATCAACTAAAAAGCAGTACTATAATCAAGATGCAAAGCCACCCTCCTCAATCCTCCCTCAAGGGAGGAAGCGGATCACAATACTTCATATTAAGCTTGTTAAAACGATCGGCGATTCCGCTTAAATCCCTACCTTTAACCTACACCATAACAGATTTAACCTGATGAAAAACCGGCTTCTCTCTCTTCTTTTCCTGTTACCGCTTGTTGTTTTCGCACAAAAGAATTCAGACAACGGTGTCTTTGAAGTTAAATGTGATTCCGGTGCGCTTGTACGGCAAAAAATACAATCCATGCTGCTGTTGCGGGAGTATGTGACCGAAGAAGGATCTAACCCGGTTACCAAACTCATGACCAGTGAATTCAACGCCTACGGACTTCCTGTTTATGTGGAAAAATCAACCAATTTCGGCGTTGGTCACAGTTACTTTGATGTACTTACCAAAACACAGCAACAATTGGGATACGATTCCAAACAGCGGTTGAATAGTATGTGCGAGAATAAACGGGGACAAATCCTTTGCCAGGAGTTGGAATACGATGATGACGGAAACCATATTCGTGTTGCCTCTTACGGTGGCCCAACTGATACCGTTGAAATATTCATGCAATGGAAATCCGGGAAAATGGTGAAAGCGACCTATAAAAATGAGTCGGGAAAATCTGTTATGCGAAAAATGAATGAGGCCGGTAAAATGACTGAATACCGTTCGGATAATTACCACCTCACCTATGAGTATTCCACATCCGGAACGGAAGAAACAACGACGATGTACCTGTACCTGGAAGATACGCTGTACAGCATTACGGTATTTAAAAGTCAGTCGGATGGAAGTTTGCCGACATATTTCGCTGGGTTTGATCACAAGCGTGATACACTGAAATTAATGATGGCCACGTATGACGTGCATGGAAATGTCACTTCTTTCGAAAGCAGGGATTATTCCAACCGCTATTATCCGGAATTCGACCAGGAAGACGATGGGCCCTTCAAGAGAACGGATTCCAACAAACCCAAGCTTAAACCGGAACCGATGGTAGAAAAGCTGGAGTTGGTGAATGTGTATTCGGACCAAAACCTGCTGGTGAAACGGAACATCTACCGGATTTCGACAAAGGGTGAACGAGAGTTGGCCGCTATCGACCGCCTGATTTACGAAAAAGAACCGCTAAGCAGCAAACCATGGCCGGTTGAAGAAGAAGGGATGGAATATTGGGATGAGGGAAGGTAGCCTTACTTCTTATGCACGATCGTATTCCGGTACAGCCATCCGAAAACGGCCACGAAAAACAATGCTAAAAAAGCACCCATCCACGGATTTCCCCACTTGGCAAAGGTAATGGCCAAAACAGCAATCAGCGCTGAGAGGGAAGCAATGATAAGAAAAACGTACCATACCTGCTTGTCATTCAGGCCGGAATAAACGAGGTGATGTGTTGTATGGTCTTTTCCGCCAACCATGGGCGATTGTCCTTTGCGCAAACGATTGATCACAACCGTCAATGTATCCGCCGCCGCCGGTGTAAACGCAATCAGCGTGACGAACATACCCGTCCATGGCGTCAGATGCGTTGTTTCGCCCACACTCCACAAATGATGAATGGCGAAAAAAGCGGTAAACAACCCGATGAACTGGCTGCCGGCATCACCCATGAACAATTGCGAAGGATTGATATTGAAACGCAAAAATCCAAGCAAAGCGCCGATTTGAACCAGTAAAGTCAGCGACCAGATATTCATGTTCCAGTCAAACAGGATTACTTCGCTGGCCAGGCACGAAACCAGGATGAACAACACGGTAGTGCCGGTAATACCGTCCATGTTGTCGAGCATATTCAGCGAATTCATAATGCCGACTACCCAAATGACCGTAATCGCTGCGTTGATCAGGTGCGGCATGCCCCACCAGTCAATATTCGGGAGATTCTGAGGAGAATAATCAACCCCCATAATATCGATTACAGTGAGTGTAAGTACAAGAATCACCCCACAGGCAATTTGTACGGCCAGTTTAATCCATGGGCGCGTGTTATAAGCATCATCGGATAATCCCATGACGAACGCCATGATCGCCGCGGCCATGAGCCCAACGAATTGCTTGTTATGGAAAATGTCTTCATTGGTAAAAACCACTGCATACGCCATGGTGCCGAATACAAATGCCACAAAGAAACTGACACCGCCCAATGAAGGTTTTGATTCGTTGCTCCAGCGAATGGTGACGTCATTTTTGTTGCGAATCCCAAGCGATTGCGAAAAGCGGAGCAACAGGGTATTACAAATGTAGCTGGCAATAAAGCCACTGATCAGGAAAGCTATCAATGTAATGATGAGTGTGCTCACTTAAGTTGTTTAAAAGGGTGATGTAAAGGTATGGAAAAGAAGTGAATCCTGATCTTTGGCCGAGATGATCGGTGCTTCTGTTCCCCAATCGATTCCCAACACGGGGTCGTTCCATTGGATGGTGCATTCCGTATCGGGAGCGTAATAATTGGTGCATTTATAGCTGAAGATCGTTCCTTCTTCGAGGCTCAAAAAACCGTGTGCAAATCCGGCCGGGATCCAGAGCTGTTTCTTGTTTTCGCCCGATAAATGAACGGCAACGTGCTTCCCGAATGTGGCACTGCTTTTCCGTAAATCGACCGCTACATCCAGTACCGATCCTTTTACAACGCGCACCAGTTTGCCCTGCGTCATTGGTGGGAGTTGAAAATGCAGGCCACGCAGGACGTTTTGATGAGAAACCGACTCGTTATCCTGCACAAAATCAACAGTATGTCCTACTGCAGCTTCAAAGGCACGGTGATTGAAACTTTCGAAAAAGCTGCCGCGATTGTCGGAAAAGACGCGCGGTGTAAACACTAAAACACCTTCCAGGAGTGTTTGTTCAACCACCATTCGTTATTTCTTTTTGGATTTTTTGCCTTTTTCCTCTTCGTAATAGCCATAACCGTAACCATAGCCGTAACCGTAGCCATAGCCGCGGCCCGAGGTTTTGGTACCGTTCAGGATGATATTGAGGTGCTCGATCTGCTTCATTTCAAACAGCTCTTTCACGCGGTTGGCGAAGATGCGTTTCGAATAATGCGACTTGAAAATATAGATCGGAACATCGGCATTGGCAAGAATTTTCACGCCGTCGGTCACCAGGCCAACCGGAGGATTGTCGATCACCACCACGTCGTAGCGTGATTTCAGCTGTTCAAGGATTTCCTGGAAACCGTCGCTAAGGATCAACTCCGATGGATTCGGCGGAATTGGACCGGCCGTGATAAAATCAAGGTTTTCGATTGAGGAATGCTGGATGCACTCTTCCAGTGTCACTTTTTTAATGATGAGGTTGCTGATGCCTTTTGTATTGGAAACATTCAGTCCCAAATGCACTTTCGGTTTGCGCAAATCGAGATCCACCACTACGGTACGTTTGCCTGATAAAGCGATAATTCCAGCCAGGTTGAGCGCCACAAAGGTCTTTCCTTCCCCTGAAACCGAAGACGAAATGGCGATCACCCGCGCATCGGCTTTTACAAAGCTCAGGTTAGTCCTGATGTTCCGTAATGATTCGGCGAGCATTGATTTGGGAGCGTCCTGCACCATCAGTTGAGAGAATTCATTGGCATCCTTGAGCAAAGGAATAGTGCCCAGCATGGTCGCTTTTTCAGGAAGAAGCTGCTTGAGATCTTCCATCGAATTGATTTCGTTGAAGGTCACGTAGCGGAAAACCAATACGCCAAAACCTAAAATGGCCCCGATAAAAATGAATCCCGCATATACCATTTTGCGATTCGGGCTTACCGGTTCGGAAGCAATTGTGGCGGCATTCAGGACGCGGTTGTTGGAAGAATACCCGGCATTTGAAATGGAATACAAGGCCAGTTTGTCCGTCAGAATGGCGAAGTACTTCTCATTGAGTTCCTGTAATGATTTCAAGCGGCTGTATTCCATTTTTTTACCCGGAAGCTGGCTGTATTCGCCCTGGTACTGGTTCACTTTCGCCTGGATCACTTTGATGTTATTCGTAATCCGTTCTTCAATGGCATCCACGCTTCTGCGGATAGACTGGATCTTGCTTTGGATCTGGATGTTGATGTTTTTGATCTCGGTATTGTTTTCGGTCACATCAAACAACAGATCTTCTTTTCGCTGCAGCAAGGCATGCAGATCGGTGATTTGTCGTGTAAGTGAAGTTTCAAAGCTTTTGCCCATCATTTCCGGGATCAGGCGGTAAATCTCAAGCCTGTCGGGCTCACTGCGCAATTTGGAAGAAACAAGTTTGAGAGCTGATCGCTCTTCTTCCAATACGAAGAGCTGGTCCTGGAACTGGTCCATGTTCTGCGTCAGCGACAAGCCGTCCGTTTCCGGATCATTGAGTTGGGCGCTGCGTTGAAAAAGTGTTAAGCTGTCTTTTGAGATCTGCAATTCACCCGAAATCGAATCCAGCTGCGTGTTGATGAACTGCAGGATGTTTTCGGCACTTTTTCGTTTGACTTCTTCATCGTACATGAAAAAAGCTTCTGCAACGGCATTGGTAATATCATGGCACAATTCGGCATTGTAGCCCTGGTAGCGGATCAAAATGGTTTTTGCTTCAATGTCGGCGGGCGTAATCTCGAGATTCGGCAGCAAACGGGCGACCAGCGTTTTTTTGTTGTTGAAAGTGAAATACAATTCGTTTTGTTCATCGTCGTTCCGAAGACTTTCGATGTTATCCACCTTAAAAGCGATATCAAAATGCTGGTTGCTAAAACGCGAATTGATCGGTTTCAGCAGGGAGTAATTCTTCCCGTTGAGCTGATAGGAGAGTTGGACCTTGTTTCCTTTGAGCTCGATCCAGATGGGAATATCGCACAAGCTGCTGTCTTTTAGCTGGAACGGCTGTACATTGAAGGAACTTTGAAGGTATTTTTCTTCGGTAAGGATGCGCCCTTTCGAAAAAAGGCTTACGTTCATGTGCAGGCGCTCGATGGCCATTCCGAACAGCAATTCCGAACGAAGCAATTCGATTTCGGAAGCAATATTGTCTTTGGTATTGATGTTTTCAATCTCAACAATTTCTTTTCCCTGGTCTTTTTCACCCAGCTGAATGACCATGGATGAGTCGTAAATGGGCTTGGTATACCGCAAATACACAAACGCAATGGCTGTGAAAAAGGTCACAAACAGCAATGTCCACCACCAGTAACGCCTGATGATGGTGGAGGCGATGAGCGGGTTGTAATCCCGGTTGATCAATAAGGATGATTGCTGAGCTCCGTTCACGTCACTATTTTAGAGTAGAAAACACGGTAAATATAATCAACGCACTTGAGAGTAGCGAAACCACCGGTGCAGCGCTTTGTACGGCTTCCCGTCCGAGTTGTTCGTTTGGCTCCACGTAAATGTAGTCGTTGGCCTGCACGATCATGTCGGCATATTTCAATCCGTTGATGGTCGAAAGATCGAGTACGTATACCACGCGCGACGTGTCCAGGTTGCGCATCAGTTTGATTTTGTCGGCACGGCCCCTGTCGGCAATACCGCCGGCAAGCGCGATGGCTTCCATTAGTGTGGTATTGTTGTTTTGCAGTGGGATCACCTTGGCGTCGCTACCATTTCCGGGGAAAACGATGACGCGCTGGTTGGTAAGTTTCACCTGCACATACGGGTCCTGGTATTCCTTGGAGAACGCTTTTGCCAGCGTATCCTCGCATTGCTGCACGGTCAGTCCGGCCACTTTGATCTCACCCACGATCGGCAATTCTGCCATTCCGTTGGCACGCACAATGTATTCTGGAATTTCACGGTTTTGTTGCTGCTCATTCATTCCGGCCATATTTTCCACAATGCGTTTTCCGCCATTGGTATAGAGCGTGAATGAAAATTTATCATCGCGTGAAATAGTGTATTCCGCAGTTGGACGTAGCGGAATGCTATCGCTTATTTCAGGAACACCTTTCGGTGTTTTGAACATCAGGTTGCTGTTGAGCCCGCACGACGAACCGACCCCCAACAACAGGAGCACCAAGCATCCAAACAAACCAAGTTTCATCATTGTATCCCTTTTTTTGTCAGCAATTGACGGTAGTAATTTTCCATATTGCGGACCAATGTTGTATAGTGAAATTGTTCTTCTACGAACTTCCACCCGTTTTGTGACATTTTTTCGCGAATTTCTTTCGAATTAATTAAAAGTGCCAGTTTTTCGGCCAGTGCGGTAACGTTCTTTTTCGGAACGATGAAACCCGTTTCTCCGTCTTTTACAATATCGCGCACCCCACCCACGTCAGTAGAAATAACCGGCAGATTGCAGGCCTGTGCTTCGATTAGGCTTACCGGTGTTCCTTCGTTGTCGGAAGTGAGGCAAATGAGGTCCATGCCGGCGTTAAAAGTCGCAATGTCGGTAATCCAGGAAGTGCAGGTGATGCATTCACCGTAGGTTGCGTTTAAGGAGTTTACGCGTTCAGTAATCATTGTTTTTTCACTTCCGTCGCCCACGATAAAAAACCGTGCTTTGATTCCCTGTTTCAAGACCGTTTCAACGGCATCCAAAAACAACGTGTGATTTTTTATCGGCGCCAGGCGTCCTACAATGGCTACGGCTACTTCGTCATCGCTCAGCTGGTATTTTGAGCGTATTGCAGTTCGTTTTCCCGGCAGGTTTTCCTGGAATTTATGTAAATCGAACCCAAGCGGGATCACGGTTATTTTTTCCGGTGAACAGATCTTGTGCTGCATGGCCAGTTCCTCTTTTTGAAGCGGGCTGATCGCGATGATGCCATCCGATTGCCGGGCCAGTCGTCGCTCAATGAATTTATACAGGGCCGTTTTCGCTTTCCCGAAGTAGGAATGGAACACGTGTCCGTGATAGGTATGGACGATAACCGGAACATTGCAGGCTTTTGCGGCTTTCCTGCCCAAAGCGCCTGCTTTCGCAGCGTGTGTGTGTACGATGTCTGGTTTGAATTCCTGGATAATCTGCTTCAGCTTTTTATAAGCCGCCCTGTCGGATGCCAGGTTTGGCAGGCGTTTCATCTCTTCAATCAGCACGGGCTCCACATCGTAGCTGCGTGGGATGTGCAGCGAATCGCTTTCGTCGGCCTCGGGCAAACCGCCAACCAGCAGCGTTTCGAAATCGTCGGATAAATAACGCGTGAGGAAAGTAGCGTTGTATGTCGGGCCGCCAATATTGAAGCGGTTGATGATTCTTAAGACTTTTGGCATAGCGTTTTCATGCGGTCGTACCAATGCTGGAAAACAATGTAGGCCCAGGCTTTGGTTGCCGTTGTTGATGATTTACTGTTGCTTAACTGACGGAATAGTTGTTGGATGGTTGCAGGGTGAAACAGGTCCTGTTCATAGAGATAGTTTTCATTGAGCCAGTGCGGATGCCGGGAAACCAAATCTGCTGTTACCAGCCATTGGTGAAGCGGAACTTCAAAGCCGTGCTTCGGGCGCTTGAACACTTCATCGGGAAGCAGTTCGGCGAAAGCTTCTTTCAATACTAACTTGCCCGTTTTCCGATCGTTTTTCCAACTTTCAGGCAGGCGGTTGGCGAGCTTCACGACATCTTTATCCATAAAAGGCGTGCGTACTTCCAGTGAATGCCGCATGCTCATCACATCTACTTTTTTCAACATGTCGCCCGGAAGCACCATGAGCTGGTCGAGCAGCAGAAAATCGTTTAACGAAGATGAAGTTTCAGGCAATTCCAGTTTGTATGGCTGCGGATGCCTGAGCAGTTTATCAGGAACTTCCAAACCGACCATGGCGGCGAGATACTGGTATTGGTCAGGCCAGTCGTAGCGAAGCAGTTCACCCATCTTACCGATCTTTCGGAGTTGGTTCGAGAATTTTCCCTCCCGGTGTCCGCTTGAAAAACGCATTACCGGGCTCAACGCTTTACGCTGCCAGGATGGAATGCGTTGTGCTTTTAAGAAAGCGGTGTGTTTGTTATAGCCGCCAAACAATTCGTCGGCTCCGTCGCCCGATAAGCTCACTTTAAGGTGCTTTGTTGTTTCCTGCGCCAGGAAATAAACTGCAATGGCCGACGCGTCAGCAAAAGGTTCGTCGAAAGAAGCAAGTACGTCTTCCAGTTCGCTGATTACCTTGGTTTCGTTGAGGCGAATTTCATGGTGCCGGGTTCCAAGAGCGGTTGCTACGCGCTGCGCATACGGACCTTCATCGAGCAACTGATTGCCTTCAAAAGCGATGGAAAATGTTTGCAATTCGTCAAATTCCCTGCGCGCAACTGCCGTAACGATTGAGCTGTCTACGCCGCCGCTCAGGAATGTTCCGAGCGGAACATCAGCCTCCAATTGCGATAAAACAGCTTTCGTAACCGTTTCGTTCACAGCTTTTACGGCATCGGTATAACTTTCCGGCGAAGCAAGTCCGTCTTTCGGGAACCAATACGGTGCAAGCTCGATTTGCTGCCCGCTTACTTCCACATAATGTCCCGGAAGCAGTCGTTGCACGTCTTCGATCATCGTCATTCGGTTCGGCACGTAGGAATATGTAAAATAAGCCGACAATGCCGCGTGGCTCACCTTGAACGGAATCCCGGTTTTGAGCAGCAGCGGTAATTCACTTGCGAAATAAACGCCGTCTTTCTGTAATGAAAACAGCAACGGATTGATGCCCATACGGTCGCGGGCAAGCAACATATAATCGGTTTCCGAATCGTAAAAGGCAAAGGCGAAACAGCCACGTAAATCTTCCAAAGCGGCTTTTCCTTTTTCAATGAGCAGGAACAGGAGTACTTCCGTATCGGATTGCGTGGTAAATTGGTAACCGATCGCTGAAAGTTCGTTCTTTAAGGCATGGAAGTTGTAAATCTCGCCATTGAATACCAGCATGTAACGGCCGGTTGGGTCGGAAAAGGGCTGGTGCGAGCGTTGGTCGAGGTCGATGATCGACAACCGGTTGTGCCCGAAAATTGCATTGGCTTTTTGACAGATTTCCTGGTGGTCGGGCCCGCGATGCTGCTGCAGGGATAATGCCTTTTCAAAGCGTTCTGCAAGAGATATTGCAGGCGCTGTGTTAAAAAGTTTTATCCCGGCTATTCCACACACGAAGCGAATTTACCCAATTTTAATCACAAATAATTTAGTTTATGTTATTCCCACTTCTTCGACACCTGATTTTAACAGCAATTTTGCTGGGAGTTGGCAGTGGCTGGTCGCAAAATTCGGTGCAAACAGCGGTTGATGCCTTTGCCAATGATCCTGTTTTTGCCAATGCCAGTGTGGGATTTTTAGCCATTGATGTGGCAACCGGAGAAGTCGTTGCATCGAAAAATCCGGCAACGTGCTTGTCGCCCGCATCAACGGTGAAATTGTTTTCTACGGCAACGGCTTTCGAGGTGCTGGGAAGCAATTATGCACCTAAAACCCGTATTTACATCGACGGGACGCTGGATGCCAACGGAACGGTGAACGGTAACCTGTGGATTCGCGGTGGTGGCGACGTAAGCATCGGAAGCCGTTATTACAACGCCGAAGGAATCGAAGATACATTGCTGCGCGTTTGGGCGGATACACTAATGAAAATGGGGGTCAAAAAAATCAACGGCGCCATCATTGCCGATGCGTCTGAATTTGGTTACCAGGGTGTCCCGGACGGTTGGAGCTGGAGCGATATGGGGAATTATTACGGTGCCGGTCCTTCCGGTTTACCGATCTACGACAACATGCTGCGGTATGTCTTTCAAACAGGAGCGACCGGTAGTAAAACAACACTGAAAGAAACGATTCCGGCTATTCCCGGCTTCAGCTTTCACAACTATATCAGTTCAGGAGGAAGCGGAGATAATTCCTACATCTATGGAGCTCCTTATTCGCTCGACCGTTTCGGGACAGGAACGCTGGAAGCAAAAACCAATCGCATCGTAGTGAAAGGCAGCTTGCCCGATCCCGAATGGCAGTTTGCACAGGAGTTTTACCGGGTGATGAAAGGACGGGGAATTGTGATTCGAGATAGCACCAAGACCGCAAGGCAAATGGCCTGGGCCTCACCGACAGTTCGTTATGGGTCGATGAAATTGCTGTTGGAACATAAGGGCAAAACGGTTGGTTCCATCGCCTGGTGGACAAATATGAAATCGGTGAATTTGTTTGCTGAAGAATTGCTATGTTGGGTAGGATATTCTGCCTACGGTAACGGTTCTACCGACAATGGCGTGACCAAACTGGAAAATTACTGGACAGGAAAAATCCCGGTTTCGGGGATGTTTATCAAGGACGGAAGCGGACTTTCGCGCGGGAATGCCATTTCTCCACGTCATTTTTGTGATTTGCTGAAGTTCATGGCCGCCAGTAAAAATTTCGACGTGTTTTATGGCACATTACCCGTGGCCGGGATTTCAGGAACACTTTCCTCGGTATGCAAAAATCAGGCAGGTGAAGGAAAGATTCATGCGAAAAGCGGGACAATGAACCGGATCAAATCGTATTGTGGTTACGCCGAAACAAAAAGCGGAAAACGATTGGCGTTTGCGTTCATTGCAAATAATTACAATTGTACATCGAATGCGGTGGTGGACCGGATGGAGAAGGTGTTTAATGCAATGGCATTGTATTGATAATTGTAATTATTTGATTGTCAATTATGTAGTAATATTGCACTATTGATTTTTTAAATCAAAATATTGATATTCAATAACTTGTATTTATGATAATCAACCTTGCAAGTAAAAATCGGCACAACAACCGGTTTTTATTTTGATTTAATCAATTGATAATCAATCAGATAGTAATACTGCAATATTACTCAGCGTTTCGGCAAAATTTTACAATGATTCCAAAAACCGCAGCACCTGCTCACGTTCTTTTTTCGACAACTCCTTGAACTTGTTCTTGCTTCGTTCCGCCTCGCCTCCATGCCATAAAATCGCTTCTTCGATGGATCGCGCCCGCCCGTCGTGCAACAGAAATGTATGACCGTTGACGGTTTGGATCAATCCCAATCCCCAAAGCGGCGGTGTTCGCCATTCGCTGCCACTTGCCTTGAAATTCGGCAATCCGTCGGCAAGTGCGCCACCCATATCGTGCAACAGTAAATCGGTGTAGGGGTGAATCCGCACGTTTTTCAATGCCTGGATGTTTCCGCCTGAACCCGTAACATGGGTCGGTATATGACAACCGGTACAATTCAGTTGCTTGAAAAGCTGTTTCCCCTGCATGACATCATGCGTGTTGGCATTGCGCTGAGCAGGAACTGCCAGAACGCGGCTATAGAGTACCACCGAAGCCAGGTCTTCATCAGAAATCTCTGGGGTTCCGCCATTTGGCAGGCCGTTACAAGCTGTTTGACCGGCTGTATGGTTTTCATTCAGGAACAGGCTTGATGTGATCCCGATATCGCCATTGAAAGCGCCGGCAACCTGCTGGTAAAGTGTCGGAACGTTGGCTTTCCATCCGAAACGGCCGATACTGATACCCTGTGTCAGCAAATCGGAAACATAATTTACGCGTCCGGAAATTCCATCTCCGTTCCCGTCAAACGGGTCAGCCAAAGCCAGCAAGCGGGCATCCGGAATTTGCTCCAGTAATCCCAGGCCGATCATTTGCTGTCCTACACGAGGTGAAATGCGGGTGGTTGAGCCGAGTGCTCCGAATTGCTGATTGCCGATGCTGTAGGTTGGTACGCGAAGCGTATAGCTGCCTCCGTCTGGATAATATCCGGTGATTTCAGCGTATTGGATCGTCATCTGGCCTTCGTGCGGAACACCGGAAATGGCCTGGTCCTGCAGCTGTCCACCGAAAAGAATGTCGGAGATGGCCCCTGAAAAGTTATTGTCGGGAGTTCCAAGGCGGAACAGCAATCCTTCATTCATGATTGGCATTCCTCTTCCGTCGCGGAAATGACAGCCGGCGCACGATTTAGCATTGAAAAGCGGCCCCAGGCCATCGCGCGCCTCTGTTGAAGATGGTGCTTCCACCCAATTCTGGTTAAAAAACGAATTCCCCACATAAAATTGCAGGGACTCGTTGGAAGTTAAACCATTTACCTGGTATGAAAAGGCATAAGAAGTTTGATCGTAGACCGTACAGCTTCCGGCTGCGGGATCTGTTGCAGGATCAAATTCTTCAATGACCGGATTTTTTTTACAGGAACTTATCAGGAAGAGGAATCCAGCTGAAAAAATGAGGAGACGCATATTGTTTCGGTGCTTAAAAGGTAATTCCGAACTCTTCTGCAATTGAAAGAATGACCGTTTGTTCTGTTTGCAAAGAAGTCACTACATCCAGCACTTTCGGGCGTTCAGCCGGCAAAACGATTGCCTGGTCAAAAGGCGTGTACATCAAGCCGATCAGATCTTCGGTTGTCTGGAAACGTGTCAGCAGTTCCGTGTTCTTGGTTGCATTTACTTCAGCCACAAAATCCTCCAATGAATAACCGCTTACCACAGTTCCGCTCACGCGGGTATACGTTCCTTTGTAGAGATTGGAAATGGCAAGTGCGTTCAGGTAAATATCCCGGTGCGTGTTGTCGGAAAAGCAGGAATGCTCATCTTCCTGGTTTGAATTTTCATAAGCGACGAAGATACGTTCTCCGGCCAGCTCGATTCCGCTCAATACACGCATTGAGTTAAACATTCTGCGTAAGGTAATGCTGCTTTCGGTTGCAAGGAATGTCTGACGGTAGTTTCCGATGCCGTTCGGGTCCCATTCATCGCGCACCTGCTGAAGTGCCAGCACAAGGATGTCCCCCAATACTTTCAGGTACTGACCACGACGGTCCTGGTTGCTGTTGGTGCCACCTACAGTCAGGTAATCCGTATAAGATCGTGCGCCTGCTCCGCTGGCGTCAAGGTCTTGCCCCCAAAGCAAAAACTCGATGGCATGGTAACCGGAAGAAATGTTTTCCTCGCTTCCGAATTCGTTGGTGGAAATGATCGTGGCAGCATTAATGGCAGGGTAAGTTACCGGGTCGTTGATGATTCCGGCATTCGGAGAACCAACCACGTAATCAACATACGCCTCGTCCATTGGCCATGCATTGATCAGGCCTTCGGGTCCGTCGGAAGGATTGTCGATAGGTCCGTCAACGAAACGGAAAATTTCCGATTGTCCGTAAACCTCACGTGCGTCAAGCCACGCCTGCTTTGCAGCATTATGAGTTGTGGCATTCGGGTTATCCACAAACGCATACAATGCATCTTTCAAATCCTGTGCTGTGAGCAACGCATCATCGTAGACCGCAAAAGCCAGGTTTGCGTACGTTGTTTTCAACTCTGTTTTCTGAGTTGCGTACGGATCCGGAGTTGATGTGTTATCTTCATTGTCGTCCTTCTTTTTACAGGAAACCACCATCAATGCCAGGAGTGCAATGCAGGTAAGCGTTCTTTTCATGGTAATTTTTTTTGGCAAAGCTAACGTGGCGTCACTGGTACTACAATACCTTGAAAAGGGTATTTATATTTATTCTAAATAAGTTGCCATTCGCCAAAACAATAAGCGCTTAAACATTCCGTTCATTGCTTGGCAAAACACTCTTATTTGCTATCTTTACGCGCTCGAAAGGCACGAACTCTTTCTGTAAACGGCTAATGGAAACACAGTTGAAAAAAATAGAGATGGTTGATTTGCGAACGCAATATCAGCACATCAAACCCGAAATAGATCAGGCAATCCAGGATGTACTTGATAGTGCGATTTTCATTGGCGGACCGGCGGTAACCGAATTCCAGCAGGCATTTGAAACCTACCTGGGGGTGAAGCATGTGATTCCATGTGCCAATGGAACCGACGCGCTTCAGATTGCGATGATGGCACTTGGACTCCAACCGGGTGATGAGGTGATTACCCCGTCATTTACCTACATTGCAACCACTGAAGTGATCGCGTTGCTGGGACTGGTTCCAGTTTTTGTAGATGTTGATCCGCGGACGTTCTGCATTGACCCGTCAAAGATCGAAGCGGCCATTACGTCGAAAACCAGGGCGATAGTACCGGTGCATCTTTACGGCCAGGCAGCAGATATGGACGCGATCATGGAAATTGCCAATCGTCATAACCTGTTCGTGGTAGAAGATAACGCACAGGCCATCGGGTCGGATTACCATTCGGCCTCCGGAAAAGTTTCCAAAGTGGGAAGCATCGGTCATATCGGCTGCACCTCGTTTTTTCCTTCGAAAAATCTTGGTTGCTACGGCGATGGTGGAGCTATGTATACGAACGATGAGGCCCTTGCAACAAAATTGCGCATGGTCGCCAATCACGGCCAGTCAAAAAAATACAAACACGATATCGTTGGATGTAATTCGCGTTTGGATGCGATGCAGGCCGCGATCCTGAGCGTGAAGCTGAAGCGTCTCGACCAGTACATCGATGCCCGCAGAGCAGTGGCCGATTATTACGATCGCGTTTTGGGTGCTTCCGAAAAAATCACGGTTCCTTTCCGCGACGCAAAATCAAAACACGTATTTCATCAATATACGGTTCAGCTCAACGGACCTGATCGCGACGGATTGCAGGCTTACCTGGCCGAAAAAGGCATTCCTTCGATGATCTACTACCCGAAACCGGCGCATAAACAAGGTGTGTTCGATTCGTTCAACCTGGGCGGTCTGGACTTGCCGGTAACCGAAGAGCTGACCAAAAAAGTGATCTCATTCCCGATCCATACCGAAATGGATGACGCTCAGCTGGCGTTCATCTGCGAACACATTCTGAACTACGTTAACCAAAACTAAATGAAAAAAATTGCAGTTGTAGGAACCGGTTATGTAGGTTTGGTAACGGGCACCTGTTTTGCCGAAACCGGGAACCAGGTAATTTGTGTAGACATCGACGCCAATAAGGTTGAACGCATGAAAAACGGTGAAATGCCGATTTATGAGCCGCACCTGGATGTGTTGTTCGAACGCAATATCAAAGCAAACCGCTTGTCGTTTACCACTGACCTGGCTCTTGGGATCAAGGATGCCGAAATCGTTTTCCTGGCATTGCCAACGCCTCCGGGAGAAGACGGTGCGGCCGATTTACGCTACATTCTCGGTGTTGCTGATGAACTGGGGAAACTGATCCAGGATTACAAAGTGATCGTTGACAAAAGCACGGTACCTGTCGGAACAGCTGAAAAAGTGCACGAGCGCATCGCCCGAAACGCGAAAGTGGAATTCGATGTGGTGTCGAATCCTGAGTTTTTGCGCGAAGGTTTTGCGGTAGACGATTTCATGAAGCCGGATCGTGTGGTCATCGGAACATCTTCCGAGCGCGCCGAAAAGATCATGGAACAACTCTACAAGCCGTTTGTGCGCCAGGGGAATCCGATCCTGTTCATGGATGAGAAATCGGCTGAATTGACCAAATATGCCGCCAATTCTTTTCTTGCTACCAAGATCACATTCATGAACGAAATCGCGAACTTCTGTGAGTTGGTAGGCGCCGACGTGGACAAAGTGCGTATCGGGATCGGTTCTGACGAACGCATCGGGAAACGCTTCCTGTTCCCGGGAATCGGTTACGGCGGCTCGTGCTTTCCGAAAGATGTGCAGGCGTTGGTGAATTCCGGCAACGAAAACAACTTCTCATTCGAAATCCTGAAAGCCGTAATGACGGTGAACGAGGACCAGAAAACGGTCTTGTTCCCGAAAATGAAGAATTTTTTCCGCGGTGATCTGAAAGGAAAAAAGATTGCGGTTTGGGGATTGGCTTTCAAGCCCGATACCGATGATATCCGCGAAGCTCCGGCTTTATATATGATCGACGCGCTGACCAACGAAGGTGCCAGCATTACGGCCTACGATCCGGAAGCGATGAAAAACGTCAAAGCATTGCTGGGCGATAAAATCGCTTTCGCTGACAACGAATACGATGCGCTGAACGATGCCGATGCTTTGTTGATCTGCACTGAATGGGGCGTTTTCAGAAATCCTGATTTCGACAAAATGGCTACCTTACTCAACGATAAAGTGATCTTCGACGGACGTAACCTGTTTGAGGTGGCCGAAATGAATGATCGCGGATTTTACTACAGTTCTATTGGTCGCAAGACGATTGAAAAATAAACATGGAAGAACGCAAACGCATTTTAATCACCGGGGCAGCCGGTTTCCTCGGGTCACACCTCTGTGATCGTTTTGTAAAAGACGGTTATAAAGTGATCGGTATGGACAACCTCATCACCGGCAGATTGAAAAATATCGAACACCTTTTCGGGAACGAACAGTTTGAATTTTACCACCACGATGTGAGCAAATTCATCCACATTCCCGGGAAACTGGATTATATCCTGCACTTCGCGTCGCCGGCCAGCCCGATCGATTACCTGAAAATTCCGATCCAAACGCTCAAAGTAGGTTCGCTCGGAATTCACAATTGTCTGGGATTGGCGCGTGTGAAAAAAGCGCGTGTGCTCATTGCAAGTACTTCTGAAGTGTATGGTGATCCAACCGTTCACCCGCAAACGGAAGATTACTGGGGGAATGTGAATCCGGTTGGTCCGCGTGGTGTGTACGACGAAGCCAAGCGTTTCCAGGAAGCGATGACGATGGCTTACCATACTTTTCATGGTGTGGAAACGCGGATTGTGCGCATTTTTAATACTTACGGCCCACGTATGCGCCTGAACGACGGCCGCGTTTTACCGGCGTTTATCGGGCAGGCACTGCGTGGTGAAGACCTGACCATTTTCGGCGACGGCTCACAAACGCGCTCATTCTGTTATGTCGATGACCTGGTAGAAGGAATTGTACGTTTACTGCACAGCGATTATGCTTACCCGGTAAACATCGGGAACCCGGATGAAATCACGATCGGTGAGTTTGCCGAAGAAATCATCAAATTGACGGGCACCAACCAGAAAGTGGTGTACAAAGACCTACCGGTTGACGACCCGAAACAGCGTCGTCCGGATATTACCAAAGCGCAGGAATTGCTGGGCTGGAGTCCGAAAGTTGGCCGCGCCGAAGGCTTGAAATTAACCTACGAATATTTCAAAAGCCTTACCAGCGAGGAGCTGAACGAGAAAGAACATATTGATTTTGAACATTATATCCATTAAATCATGGGGCATTTTGCACACGAAACTGCGGTAATCGATGAAGGTTGTACGATTGGTGAAGGCACCAAAATCTGGCACTTTTCGCACATTATGCCCAATTGCACCATTGGAGAGCGCTGCAACATAGGTCAGAACGTCGTGGTTTCGCCTGAAGTGATTTTGGGTAACAATGTGAAGGTTCAAAACAACGTTTCGATTTACACCGGTGTGGTTTGCGAAGACGATGTATTCCTGGGGCCGTCGATGGTGTTTACCAATGTGATGAACCCGCGCAGTGCCGTGAATCGTCGTGATCAGTATTCGAAAACGGTCGTGAAGAAAGGTGCTTCTATCGGTGCGAATGCCACTATTGTTTGTGGAAACGATATCGGTCAGTTTGCCTTTATCGGTGCTGGTTCGGTGGTAACGAAAGAAGTTCCGGCCTATGCTTTGGTGGTAGGAAATCCTGCCCGCCAGATCGGTTGGATGAGCGAATACGGGCATCGGCTGAATTTCGACGAACAAGGTTATGCAGCCTGCCCTGAAAGCAACGAGAAGTATCATTTATCGGACGGAAAAGTCCAAAAAATAAACGCATGATCCCTGAAAATCAGAAAGTAAAATTTGCCATTGTTGGCTGCGGACATATCGGAAAACGCCATGCAGAAATGGTGCGCCGCGATGAGGAAGCCGAATTGGTGGCAATGGTTGATATTCGCACACGCGAAGCCTGCGGAGCGGATGCTTACGACGTACCGTTTTTTAATACGATGGAAGAATTGCTGGCTTCGGGGCTTGAGTTCGATATCGTAAACGTATGTACCCCCAACGGTTTGCATGCTGAGCAGGCACTAATCGCCCTGGAAAACAAGAAGCACGTGGTGGTTGAAAAACCGATGGGACTTACGAAAGAACAATGCGAAAAAGTGATTTTTAAGTCGCTGCAGCAATCCAAACAGGTATTCTGCGTAATGCAAAACCGCTATTCGCCGCCAAGCGAGTGGATCAAATCGGTGGTTGAAGGCGGAATTTTGGGTGAGATCTTCATGGTTCAACTCAACTGCTACTGGAACCGCGACGACCGCTATTACAAAGCCGGCGGCTGGAAAGGAACGCAAGACCTGGATGGTGGAACGTTGTTTACGCAGTTTTCGCATTTCATCGACATCATGTACTGGTTGTTTGGCGATATCGACAATATCCAGGGGAAATTTGCTGATTTTACCCACAAAGATTCCACCGACTTCGAAGACTCTGGTTTCGTAAGCTTCGATTTCATCAACGGCGGAATGGGAAGTCTCAATTACTCCACTGCGGTTGCCAACCAAAACCTGGAAAGTTCCATGACGATTATCGGTAGCAAGGGTAGCGTGAAGATCGGCGGTCAGTACATGAACGAAGTGGAAGTATGCAACATCACCGATTACGAAATGCCTGAACTGGCGCCAACCAATCCCGGAAATGATTACGGCGCCTACAAAGGATCGGCCGCGAACCACCATTACGTAATCACGAACGTGATTGATACCCTGAAAGGCCGCACGTCTGCTACGACCAACGCATTGGAAGGACTCAAAGTAGTAGAAATTATCGAACGCATTTATAAAGTACGCAATGAGCAACTCAATTTACAATAGACTGATCAACAAAGAAGCCAAATTGGCGGTGATCGGTCTGGGATATGTCGGACTGCCGATCGCACTCGAATTTGCCCGCAAAATCAAAGTGGTTGGTTTTGATATCAACCAGGCGCGCGTGGACCTGATGAAGCAAAGCATCGACCCGAGTAACGAGCTGGAAGCAGCTGATTTTGAGGGTTGTGATATTTTGTTTACCGCGCAGCTGGATGATCTGAAAGACGTACAGTTTTTCATTGTTGCTGTTCCTACACCGATTGATGATGCGAATCTTCCCGATCTGAAACCATTGCTGGGTGCTTCCCGTACGGTAGCGCAGGTCCTGAAAAAGGGTGATTATGTTGTTTACGAATCAACGGTTTACCCGGGCTGCACCGAAGAAGATTGCATTCCGGTACTGGAAGAATTGTCAGGATTGAAATTCCACCAGGATTTCATGGTCGGTTATTCTCCGGAGCGTATCAACCCGGGAGATAAGGAACATACTTTGCAAAATGTGGTAAAAGTGGTTTCCGGTTGCAGTGCCGAATCGCTCGAAGAAATTGCGAAAACGTACGAACTGGTGGTAGGAGCAGGTGTTCACCGTGCTGCATCCATCAAAGTAGCCGAAGCGGCAAAGATCATTGAAAACACGCAGCGCGACGTCAATATCGCGTTGATCAACGAGTTGTCGATCATTTTCAACCGTTTGGGAATCAATACCTATGACGTATTGGAAGCTGCCGGAACGAAATGGAACTTCCTGAAGTTTTCTCCGGGATTGGTTGGCGGACACTGTATCGGAGTAGATCCATATTACCTGACCCACAAAGCACAGCAGGCAGGCTATCATGCCAAAATCATCAACAGCGGACGTTACGTAAACGATTCTATGGGCTTCTATATCGGGAAACAAACCGTGAAGAAGATTATTGCGCAGGGCAAACATATCCAGGATGCCAAAGTATTGGTGATGGGTGCCACGTTCAAAGAAGACGTTTCCGATATCCGCAATTCAAAAGTGATCGATGTGGTGAACGAGCTGAAATCGTTCCAGGTTCATGTCGATTTGGTGGATCCGCACGCTTCTTCCGACGAAATGCAGCACGAATACGGCGTTGCTTTGGTTGAGATAGGAAAGAACTACGACGCGATTATTGTAGCCGTCAATCACAAAGAATACCGCGGGTTGGATGAAGCCTATTTCCAGTCAATTCTCAAAGACGGAGAAGGTGTTTTCGTAGACCTGAAAGGAATTTATAAAGGAAAAATCAAGAACTTGGAATACTGGTCTTTATAAGACAAGAGACTGGTAGACTTGAGACTAAAGAAAAAGGCCGCGTTTAATAACACGGCCTTTTGTCTTTTAACGAAACGGTCTTAAGTCTTCCGTCTTAAAGTACTCTTAGCGTTTTGTAATTTTCGTTCTTACGGTATCTCCGTTCACTTTTAGTTCAACGATGTAGATGCCGGCTTCACCTTTGATCGGTGTTTCGATTTTCGCGACATTGGAGTAAACATTGCTGCTCACAAGCTGTCCTGAAGCCGAATACACTTTTACCGCAACATCCGACTGCTGGTTGGTAAAAGCAATCGTGAACTGGTCAGTTGCCGGATTCGGGTAAATCGAGTAGGCGATCGCATTGGACGATAAACCAGCCGCCGGTGAGAATGCCGTACATGCAGAAGTAACTGTTCCGCACGGGTTTGTTACCTGAACGGCATAATTTCCTGCAGCGGCAGGGGTAAATGATACGTTTGTTTCACCTCCGATCGGTGCATTTCCGTTATCACAATCCAACCACTGGTAAGCAGTCGCATTCGGTTCATTGGATGTCAATGTGGTAGAAGTTGCAGTAATGGTGTTGTCAGGTGCTGTAAATACATCCAAAGCCATTTTCATGTCCTGTGTAACAGACTGAGAACCAACAAACGGAACAGTAACCCATGCAGTCACTGTAACGATTACGCTATCGGTTGGCAGCGTAGGAGCAGTTGGCGTTCCGCTGATGCCAATACATCCTTTCAATGGGTTCGGCGGGTTAGCAATAATCTTGCAATCACTGTTGTGGCAAATAGCCGATAATCCGGCAGGAACAGATGAAACAACGTATTGCACGGAGTCAAAACTTAATGTGAAGCCGAACATAACAGTATCGGAAGGGAAAACCAAGGTAGCTGTTTCCGAATAGGGAGTTCCTACGCATGCCGGAGGAAAATGCTCAGGATAAACTCCGGGAGAGTTCTGAGATGCATCAATCGTACATTGAGCATTAGCGATTGCGGTAAACATTACCGAGGCAAAAATAAATAACAGTTTTTTCATTTGTTAGTAAGTTTTTAGTGTCAATTCGAGGCAAATATATGGATTAAATAAGACAGTATACTTGTGCGAAAAGACAAAAGAAATTTTTTGAAAAGGCAATCTTTTGTATTTAGCGAAACGATCCCAAGTCTCCTGGGTTGGTGATCCCGTTCGATTATAAGTCTTTGTTCCTCAGTGGCAACGCCAGCAATTGATGAAATGCCTGATCCGACAAGTGCTTCTCCAGAATGTGCAAATGCTCAATGCGGTGGCAATCGGTTCCGGCAATATCGACCAATCCTTCTTTGATTAATTGTAACGCTTGTTTTTTAACCTCCGGGCCGTAATGTCCGGTGAGGGAATTGTTGTTGACCTGGATCCAAACGCCCAACTCGCGTAAGCGACGGGCCATTTTTGTGGAACCATGGTAATACATGTAACGCTCGAAATGGGCTATAATGGGCTGATAGCCCGATGAAATGAGGTCGAAAACCAAATCTTCGAGCTGTGTCGGTTCATTGCGGAAAGAGCATTCGAATAAGATGCAATTCTGGTGGAAGGGTAACAGATCACCCGATTTCACGCGCTCAAACAAGGTTTCATCGAAGTAATATTCCGCCGAAGCTTCGATTTCGATGGAGAGTCCGGCAGCCTTTGCTGCCCCGCGCAGCTCATCACGTTTGGCAAGTATGCCGGCTGTCGTATTATTATAGACGCCATTCATGACATGTGGGGTGGTAATGACTTTCCGGTAGCCGAGTTCTTCAAATTTGTGCAGCATGCCCAGTGAATGGTCTATACTTTTGGCGCCATCATCGATGCCGGGAAGCAAATGGCTGTGTAGATCTACCTGCAATGCAGACAAATCGACCGGTTCCAAACTGCGGTTTGATTTCAAAAAAGAGAACATTCCCATAGCGCTGTTGAAAATACAAAACTAACTGTTACAAACCGTTTACTGTCTTCCCGGAACACGATTTGTTAATTATAACGTAAAAATAAGTTCAAACACTAAATCGATTGAGGGGCTACCACTCTAGATAAACGTATCGCCGACAGATACTTTTATCCCATACAAATTATGGTTTATGAAACGTCTCCTTATTTTCTCCCTCGGTATCATATTCGCTTCATTTTCTCTTAATGCACAAACATTTAGCTGGAGTGGCTATGTGACCGGTTCAATGTCTTACACAACAGGAATTCTGAACGCAACGGTTACTTCCACGAGTCCGGGCTTTCAAAACAGCACTCCGCGTCATTATGCAGCAGCTACCGTTGGAAGCGGGCAATGCGGCCAGGCAGGAGGTTTGGCATTTGAACAGATGTTTGGGAATATTACCAACGCGCACGCAACACTTACACTGGATTTTACCCAAAACAATACCACCAACGGAACCTGTTCGGCAATCACGTTCCTCATCAAGGATATTAATTCCGATGAATCCGTGCAAACATTTGCGGATTGGGTGGAGATTTCAGCCGTCGACGGTAACAATGCTGCGATTGCAGTGGCAAGTATCACGGCAACCGGTGGATCCAACAAGGTTTTTACGACATCAGGTAACACGCGTATCATTAAAGGATATAACAGCAGCTCTTATGGAAGCAGAAGCACAACGGCCTGCGACAATGTCAATATCAGTGTAACGCCTCCTGCGGGAGTTACCCTGAAACGAATCGTAATCAAGTATCACCCTGATTACACCGCTTCACCTCAATGGTACTGGAACTTTTCCGGGCCAACGCGTCCGGCATACCAGTATATTTCCATCGGTTCGATTACAGCTACGGCAACAGGCGGCGGTTGTTTGGTGTTGCCGGTAGACCTGGTTTCGTTTACCGCCACTCGCAATGAACGCTCAACCGATTTGACGTGGGTGACAGCTTCCGAGGAAAACAATGCACAATTTGTGGTGGAACGCACAACCGACGGCGAACATTACGAACTGGTATCCGTGGTAGAAGGAAACGGAACCACGCAATCAACATCCGTTTATGAAATTACCGATGAGAATGCACCGGACAAGCTGACTTATTACCGCTTGAAGCAGATCGATATGGACGGCAACCCGACGTATTACGATTTGATCTCGGTAGAAGAAGTGGGTGGCGAAGCATTAATCGAACGTGTTTACCCGAATCCGGCGAATAATGTATTGGTGTATACCCTGAACTCGCTCGGAAAACAGGCTTATTCCATGAAGATAACCGATCAACTGGGACGTACGGTTTACGTGGAAACCAGTGAAACGGACAACGGAATTTCCGAGCATACGCTGGATGTGGATGCGTTCGAAAACGGAACATACCTGATGACCATTCAATTGGAAAAAGGTCAAACCGAATGTACACGATTTGTGAAGTGCGATTGATTATTAATTGGTGAATTACTTTCCTCCATACATCTTTTCGTAATAATCACGGTAACTGCCTGAAGTCACTTCGTTGACCCACTCTTGGTTGTCGAGATACCATTTCACCGTTTTGCGTAAGCCTTCTTCGAAGGTAATACTTGGTTTCCAGCCCAATTCGTTGTGCAGTTTGGTGGCGTCGATCGCGTAGCGGTGATCGTGTCCGGCGCGGTCTTTTACAAACGTGATCAGTTGTGCGCTTTCGCCCGGATTTCGGTCCAGCAATTCATCCATAATGGAGCATAATTCATAAACCAGGTCAATATTCCGCCATTCGTTCCAGCCACCTATGTTGTAGTTGCAGCCCATTTTTCCTTCATGGAAAATCAGGTCGATGGCGCGTGCATGATCTTCTACCCATAACCAATCGCGTACATTCACGCCCTCTCCGTATACGGGAAGTGCTTTTTGGTTCAGGATATTATTGATCATGAGCGGAATCAACTTTTCCGGATGATGATGACTACCGTAGTTATTGGAGCAATTGGAACGTTTTACCTGCAAGCCGTACGTGTGAAAATAAGCGCTCACGAAATGATCGGAAGCAGCTTTCGATGCAGAATACGGACTTCGGGGATCGTAAGGCGTTTCCTCGGTAAAAAATCCTTCGTGTCCTAAAGAACCGAAAACTTCATCGGTGGAAACGTGGTAAAACGTATGTCCGGTAAGATCTTTCCAGTAATTTCTGGCTTCTTCCAGCAGGTTGACGGTTCCAAGTACATTGGTGTTCACAAAAGGCATCGGACCTTCGATCGACCGGTCTACATGCGATTCGGCCGCCAGGTGAATGATGTCGGTGATCCCGAAATTCTCCAAAGCGCCACGAATATCATCACGATTGGTGATGTCACCTTTTAAAAAAATATGGTTCGGTTTGCCTTCCAAATCGGTGAGGTTGGACAAGTTACCGGCGTAGGTCAGCGCATCGAACGTAACAATACGATAGTTCGGGTATTTGTTGACCAACAGGCGAACAAGATGCGATCCGATAAATCCGGCGCCACCGGTAACGAGAATATTCATAGCACTTTTTGTGTGTAACAAAGCTAATCAGAAAATGGGTAACCTGTTTTTTCGGAACGGCTAAACTTAACAACGATTGGGATGATGCTGTTCCCAGTTTTGGTTGTTGAGGTAATATTTTAACCGAACGGTAAAGCCATGTTTGAACCGGTTATCGCTGCCGTTTAGCAAAAACGAATAATTGTAGAGCAAATCCAACGCAAAAAAACTCAACCCGAACGCCGGCCGCAGGTAATGCGATTGTCTTTCAAAATCGTATAAATACTCCATACGGGCAGTGGCAGGCGGAAAGTAAAAATTGGAGATTTCTGCAAAAGCACTGATGGTTTGGCCTGTTTCTTTCCTGCGCTGGTAGTATGAATAACCGATTCCCCAGGAATAAGTTCTGAAATTGAACCCGCCACCGCTCCCGAACCCGATGCCATAAGTACGTCCGAAATTGGCCGAAAATTCATGGCTGGTCGACCAGTTATAACCAAGCCCCGTGTACCAGGAATTACCCCACAATTTGTGTTTCGGGATGTTCTCATGCACAATGTAAAACGTATCGCGGGTAATGCCGCCAATAGCCCTGGTTGAATCGCGATGCTGCGAAAAGGCAGGAGCGAGTACCAGGATTGCAATGATTGTGAGGAAAGATTTAGACATGCTACTTTTCGGCTTTGGTTATTGAAAAGTAGTCATTTTGGGTGAACGATGGAAGATGAATGTTTTTTTTGACTGATTTTCAAAGGGTTGAAAATTTGGGAATTTGGGTGTTCGGGATATCCCGAACACCCAAATTCCCAAATTTCATTTTTGAGTTTACAACCAAAGTTGCTCCGCCTTTTCTTTCAACCGCTCATTCATCATCATAAAACCGTTTTTCGTATCCACATCCAGCATTTTGGTGAAAAACGGGATCAGTATTCCCCGAAACTGCTCGCTTTGAATGAAGGTCGTCGTGCCGTCGCCGTTGTCGATAAGCTGAAAGCGGTGTGCGCCGTCAAACAGCCCGGGAATGCCCAAGTGGCCGATCCATTTGAATTCTTTGTGCGGTTCAACTACCAGTACTCGTGGTTTAAAAATCATGCCTTTTGATCCGGGAGGTCGCAGCTGTGCTTTGATTTTCTTCCCGACTTCAGGCGTTCCGGAAATGGAAGTGATAAACGGATTCCAGGTTGGATAGTGTTGAAAATCCATGAGAATATGCCACACTTTTTCTGGCGTCGCATTGATGATGATGGATGTGCTGATTTCTTTTGCCATAACTGCTGTATTAAATGTTAAGGCAAAGTTCAGCGATCAACCGCGGGTGGCTCTTGACAAATATCAAGAAATACAAAGCATTCAGCGATTCCGAAAAAATAAACCAGCCGAGCTAAAATCAGGAAAGTTGTTTTTTACGGATGCGGCTGAAGGTTTCAGGGGTCATTCCAAGCATGGAAGCAATGTATTGCAACGGCACCTGGTTGAACAGCTCTTTGTTGTTCTCGAAAAAGAATTGGTAGCGCTCTTCGGCGCTCATCGATAAATGTGTGAAAATGCGATCTTCCAGGATAATGAAACAGCGGGTGATGAAGAGTTTTTCCAATTCATGCCAGCTTGGGATGAGCTTGCCGAGGTTGATATAGTCCGACCGGTTGATCGTAAACAATTCTACGTCGGTGAGTGCCTGAATGGTCCAGCGGGCAGGTGTTTCAAATACAAAACCGGCCAGGTCGGTCACGAAATAACCCTTGGTTGAAATCCATTGGGTTACTTCCTTGTCTTCGGTTTGTACATAGATGCGCAACATGCCCGATTGTATGAAACTGAGTTTGTTGCTGGTTTTCCCGGTTTCCAAAAAATAGTCACCCTTTTTTACTGTTTGCGGATGAAAAAACCGGCTGATCGCGCTCAAATCATCTGGCTGTGCAATCCCGAAATAAGAAGAGATATAATGTTCGAGTTCTGTCATTCGATAATGATATCGTGTTGTGTCAATAAACCGGCAATCCCCTGTAAGGAAAACTTCGCTTTCTTGATGCGGTTTGCTGATGGATGGATCACATAACGCACCGCCGTTCTGAAATCGGCCTTTTCGAGGTTGGTCTGGTCGAAAGTGGCTCCCGATAGATCGCATTCGTCAAAAACGGCAGCGCTTAGATCACACTCCGAAAAGTCTGCTTCTTCGAGTTTGCAATTAGAAAACCGGGTGCTTTTAAGCTTGAGTTTGTAAAAAGAAGCGTGGTTTAAAACGCAATTACTAAACGCGACTTCCAACCCGAACGGATTGGCGTGTTCAGCTGGAAACCCAAGCATTTTACAGCCATGAAATTCAATTTCGTTGAATGTCGTATTCCCCAGTTTTACCAAACTCAGGTTGCATCCTTCAAAGGTGCATTGCACAAAACGAAACCCGGAAAGGTTCACATCCGAAAAATCACATTCTTCAAACACACAGGTTTCGTATTCGCCTTTGACCAATTCCTGTTTGGTGAAATCGATTTTTGAAAATGTTTCTTCGAAGAAAGACTGTGTCATAGAAGCGTTTTTACACTGCTAAAAATAATGTTATTCGGGAGACGAAAACCCAGCTCTTTTTTGTTGCCGGTATTCACGGCGTTCTTCGCGGGTTTGTTTCGGATAATAACGAAAACCAATTCCAACGGAAGCCATCCATCTGAAATCCCAGGGCCAGGCATTCAGTTTTTGCGAGTAAACGGTATTACCCGAGGCCGTTTCTACCCAATGTTGTTCTCCGGTGGAATAACCATACCCGGCACCTCCGTTCAGGAAACAATAAAATCCGTTCCAGATGGAAGCTTCTATTCCCAATCCGGTGTAAAGGGTGAATTCATGCATTTTATGATGCGAGGTATAATCAAACGAATAATTGAAAATTGGACCGTACGAATAGAATTGCGTATGATCGTAAGACTGATTGTAATAGTAACGGTCAAATCCATATTCAGCAGTCGCGAAGGCAAACGGACGAATCTTCTTCCAGCGCTCCATCAACCGGTATCGGTATTGAAAATAAGTGGCTAATACAATTTGATTACTCCTCTCTTTTGAAAAGCCTTCCAGTCCGCTAAAGGGAATCCGGCTGCTTAGTGAAAGTGTATGTTTACCGAAGTCCAGGGTAATGCCGGGGTTGATTCCGGGATAACCGTAGCCGGAAAATACGGTTGAAACGCTCACACCGTAAACAAAACGTTGTTTCATGGAATCGTTTTGGGCGTGGCACGCGAATACGGGCAACAACAGCAGTATGGAAACGTAACGCATCACAGAAGGTTTGTTTTTAAACGCTTTTCCTTCCAAAATAGTGTTGGGCTTTAGTCTTTTTTCGGGTTGAGGAATTCGTCAGTAAAATGCTCATTTCTTTTTGGTTGTGAAAATTTTTCCGAATTGTATGCTTGCGAATTACCTTTTGGAATAGAGAGCGAAACCCACTTTTTGTCACAGAGTAATTTGGCCAGGAAAACAATCTGACCGATGTGATAGGGGTAATGCGCCAACTGTCGGTTAATGGCTTCCATCACCGTGTGCCCCATGTTGCGGATGTAGATGGTCTTTTCGAGGTCTTCTTCCTGCAAACTGCTGAGTGCGCCCAGGAAACAATCCCAGCCTTCGTTCCATTTTTGCAGCAACTGCTCGCGTGAAGCTATCCCGTTCTCAAATTCCGCATCGCGGTTACGCCATTCCTTTTCGCCGTCGGTGGTCATGAAATCCGTCCAGCGACTCATCATGTTTCCCCATAAATGATTTACGATGACTGCAATACTGTTACTGGCTTCATTGGCCTGCCAAAAAAGTTGTTCGTCGGTCAGTTGTTCAAACGATTTTTCTCCGAGTAATTTGTAGTATTCGACCTGTTTGATAACGCTTTGCAGATAATCTGTTTTCATGGTAATTTTAGAATAATGAATATGTCTTGAATTTACTAAAAAACGCATGATTATCTGTATCGAATAGCCTATGCAACTTATTCGGCTTCCTTCAAAAGCGTATCACCCTAAAAGCTTTTGCAATGTAATTTCAATTCGCTTTTTAATTCCCCTGGAAATGTATTTACTCTTGTAAATGCAATAAATCAGGTTACTGAATTCCTCATCAGTCAAGCGATCCTTTACCTCCACATTGTCCTGGTATTTTTGAATAAGCTTTTGCGAATCCATATTGAAAACGCTTGAAGAACTGATATAAATGAAGCTGTTCAATGGAAAATAGAAACCGTTTTCCCCAATAATTGTCTCTTTCAAAAACACATGGCAATGGATATTTCTATCAGGTTCATTAATACAACCATGCTGTAATAAGCTATCCGGTATATAATCTTGTGAAGTAATCAATGATAAAACCAAGGAGGTCATATCATCGTTATCAATTACGATTAAATATCTGGGTTTAATGGTTTGACCATTCTCAAAATCATATTTGAGAACATAAACAATGTTTTTTTGTGAATACATCAGTTGGATAGTGATTCCCGAAATTCGATATTATGGAGCATTTCGTCAAACATCTTTTTCAGGAAAGGGTCAGTAATTGCATCTTTCAAATCAATGGAATACGGTGATGTTGATTCTTCCTCTGAATCAAAAATCGGCTGAAGATTTTTTTCTACGACTATTTGATGCCAAAGACTATTGTTCTCATGCAATAACTCAATCAATTCAGAAGAAGATAAACGCCCATAATCACGAATAACGCGATCAATCAATTCCATTTCATAATCGGAAAATTCTGAATCGTCAAATTGATTATTGGATTCAATTTTCCGGCCCTTGAATTCAGGAATATATTCAACATCGATGTATTCAGAGAAAAAGCTGCCATCTTCGAATGTAAGATTGGCATGTATCTTATTTGCAACAGGTCCCATTTTCCAAACCTTATACCTTAACCATGTAACAGGAGAACCGGTTTCTTTAACAGCTAACTCATCAATGATATAAGTCAGCTTGAGCAGTTTTGTCAGAAACAAATTGTCTATATGATCAGAAAGGTAAATGAAGAGATTTCCAATTTTGCTGCGGTTGAAAATATTCATTTTAAGGTTGTTGTCCATAATGGTGTCTTATATACAAAGATAAATCCTAAACTTGATTTCTGCAACCCTTATTTCAAGATGACACTGTTCTTGAAAGCTGAAAGCATTCAGAAAAAGTTAAAAACATTGAAAATAATTACCATGGTAAATAAATTCATTGTAAGTTTGTCAAAAATCTGATTATGGAAACCCTCATTCCTTCATTGATCGTACTGTTTGGCTTGTTTGCCATCGCTTTTGAAAGTCGTCCGCAACTGCAAAAAATCCCGCTGGCGCTCATTGCGGTGAGCCTGGTTACCTGGACTTGTTCAGGTTTCGCCAAAACGGATAATGCCACTTTGTTGCTCGGCCTGCTTTCAGGAATGGTAGTCATAGGACTGTTGCTGGGACTTATCCTGAAAAAGCACGGTGAATGGATCGCGGTGTTATCGACATTGTTGTTGGCAGTAATAAGCGGAAGCAAAGCAACCTATTTCGGTTTTGAGCTGGAATGGTCGGGAATCCTGGTCTTATTGCCGTTGCTCGGCGCTATTGGTCCGGTAGTAGTGAGCCTCAAAGCACAATTATTGCACAAATGGCTTGATTTGGACCAAACCCGCACAACCACCATTGCTTCTGCTTTTTACGCTGCATTACTCGTGTTTTTCGCCGGGTTCCAGGCGCAATATTTTGGGGTGGTATTGGTTGGAGCGGGCTGGGTGAGCGTTTCGCTTGCAGGCAGAAAGTTAGAAACATTGGGAGCAGGAATCGGTTTGCTTTCATTGGGAATTGTTTTCTGGCTGATGAAAACTCAACCACAGATCGATGATTCGTTCCTGCGCCCGAACTTCCTCATGGGATTAGTTGCTGGATTCACGGCAATTGCCTGGGTAAAACTGACGAAAAATGTAACAAAACTGCGCTGGCCGCTGATGTACCTGCTGCCGCTTTTGTTGATTATTGCGCTGGTCATGATGGGAATTGCCAACGAACATTTCGGCGGATTGCCAACGTATGTAGGAGCGTTGATCGGAGCGTCACTTGCATTGATTGTGGCGCGCAGCCAGGCACAAACCATTCCGTTCCAGGCATTGCTGCTCGGAGTTTCGGTGTTGGTGCTGAACCAGTTTGAAACGATTCAACAACCGGAAAAACAATCCCGATTGGCGAAAACAGAAACCACGGCCACGCCGAAAGACAAAGAACCATCTGTACTTGATGTTCCGGCAATTGCGCTGAACGCCGATCTGAAAGGAAACTGGAAAAGTGAATTGGAAGCGTCGAAAGTAGAATTCAGGTTGGGTCCGGAAGGCTCGGTAACCAAAGGTGGTTTGGAAGAATTTAAAGTCGACTTGCGTTTGAACGATGCCGGCGAGCCCGAAAAGCTCAATGTAGTCATTCCAACAGCGAAAGTGACGACGTTCAACCCGATGCGTGATCAATCGGTGCGCGGTGCCGGTTACCTGAATGCATCCGAATTCCCGAAAATTTCGTTTACAGCCAACAAGATTACCAAAGAAGGGGATCAATACGTTGCCAACGGTGATTTTGTGTTACTGGGTAAAAAAGCCCCTGTAAAAGCGCAGCTGAAATTCGCCGCTTCGGGAACCGACAAAGGCAAACAATTCCTCGTAATGGTCGGTGAAGCGAAATTTGATCGCACCAAACACGGCATGCGCAGCGACGCGAAAATCGGGAATGAAGTCACAGTGACCTTCGAGATTTCGTTCAGGAAATAAACCAAATAAAGATTAAAATTTTCAGCCTTAAGGCAACGATGTGTTAAATTAGGAATACTTTAGTGGGATATTCTACTCAGGTAATCTTTAATTACATACGTATGAAACAACTTTTTACTCTTGGCTTGCTGAGCCTGTTTTCAGTCTCGACCAGCTTTTCTCAAACAATTGCACTTCAAAGTTTTGCGACAGGTTTTAGCCGTCCTGTTGAAATTGCTCATCCGGCCAACGATTCCCGCTTGTTTGTGGTAGAACAAGCTGGTAAGATCAAAGTAGTCAATTCCGACGGTTCGGTCAACCCGACACTGTTCCTCGACCTTACGTCTGAGGTGGAATTTGTAAATTTCCCGGGAAGTGAGCAGGGATTGCTCGGTCTTGCTTTCCATCCCGATTATGCCAACAACGGGTATTTTTATGTGAATTACACCCGTAACGGTGATGGTGCTACAGTTGTTGCGCGTTACTCGGTTTCGGCCGACCCGAATGTGGCTAATACGGCAGAAACTGTTTTGCTGACAGTGTCGCAACCTTATAGCAACCACAACGGTGGAACGATCAAATTCGGTCCGGATGGTTATTTATACATCGGAATGGGTGACGGTGGCGACGCCGGTGATCCCGGAAACCGAGCGCAGGACATTACCGAGAATTTAGGAAAAATGCTTCGTATTGACGTCAATTCAGGATCGCCGTATAGTATTCCGTCCAACAACCCGTTTGTGGGTGTTGCCGGTAACGATGAGATCTGGTCGACCGGGATGCGTAATCCATGGAAATTCTCATTCAATCGCACCAATGGTGATTTGTGGATCGCTGATGTTGGCCAGTATGAAATCGAGGAAATCAATAAAATCCCCAACCCGATCCCGAACACAGGCCTGAACTTCGGATGGCGTTGTTTTGAAGGAAATACAAGCTATGACCAATCGGCAGGAGACTGTCCTGCTTACGCGGCAACCGTGGCACCGTTTACCCAATACACCCACTCGGGAACAGGTGGCTGCTCGATTACAGGCGGTTATTACTACACCGGAAGCCTCTACCCGAACTTTGCCAACAAATATTTCTTCGCTGATTACTGTACACGTAAGATCGGAACGGTAACGGACGGCGGAACTGTTGCATGGACGGCTGCTTTCGCGAATTCAATCACTACGTTTGGGGAAGACATGAATGGCGAGTTGTACGTAACAGGTGGCGGTACCGTGTTTAAAGTGGTGGACCAAAGTGCAGAAGTAAACGAATTCTCATTAAACGGATTAACGGTTTCACCAAACCCGGTGAAAGAAACGTTCGTGATCAACAACTTACAGCAATTGCAGCTTACCAAAGCAAGATTGCTGGATATGGCAGGAAAAGAAGTGTTGAAGCGTGATTTGCAAAATACGCCGTCGAACACCATTTCTGCGGCCAACCTGATCAGCGGATTTTACATGCTGGTGGTGGAAGATGCCAATGGTAACAGCTACCAGACGAAGTTGCTGAAACAATAAGATCCCCGAAATTGATATTGAAAAAGGCAGGACGAGTTATCCTGCTTTTTTCTTCATTATCATTCCGTTTCTCATTCTGAAAAAATTGTTTTCACACGTTAAAAGAAAGAGAATGAAAACGAGAATGAAGAATTGACTCACCTGCTTTTTTTTCGTCCGCCTTTTTTCGGTCCGCCCGACGGTTTTCCCCGGCGATTGTCCGGATTGTTGCCGGAGCTTCTGCCACCGGGTTTTCCGGCACGAAATCCACCGGGTTTATGACCGCCGGCACTTTTCGGTCGGTTGGAATTACTTGTTCCGCCTGGTTTCTGAGGTTTTTTCGGTGTTGCTTTCGGCGGTGCGGTTGATTCGGAATGTTCCAACAGCGTATAGATGGTTTTCAGTTCCGTTTCGGTCAGATCGCGCCAGTCACCTACAGCCAGGCCTTTCAGCGAAACGTTCATGATACGCACACGTTCCAGCTTCAAAACCTCATAACCGAAGTATTCGCACATCCGGCGAATCTGGCGGTTCAATCCCTGGATCAGTGTAATGCGAAACACCGTCGGACTTTCCATCACAACCTTGCATTTGCGGGTCACAACACCCAGCATCGGGACGCCGCTGGCCATGCGCTGGATGACGCTTTCGGTTAGCGGTTTATCGACTGTTACCACGTATTCTTTTTCGTGATTGTTGCCGGCGCGCAGGATCTTGTTTACCAAATCGCCGTTATTGGTCAGGAAAATCAGACCTTGTGAATCCTTGTCCAATCGCCCGATAGGAAAAATGCGCTTGTAGTGATGGACAAACTGCACGATATTGTCGCGAACGCCTTCATCGGTAGTGGACGTAATACCTGGCGGTTTATTCAGCGCGATGAAGATCACATCTTCGGCCTCCATCGGTTCGATATCATTGCCGTTTACCCGCAGGCGATCACCGGGCTTTACCTGGTCACCGATCGCTGCTTTGCGGCCGTTGATAAAAACGACTCCCTGTTCAATAAATTTATCGGCTTCGCGCCTGGAACATAAACCGCTTTCACTGATGAATTTATTCAGTCGTACCATGCGCTTTTAAACTTCTGTTGATAAATAAGCGATTACTCGCTCCATTTTTTCATGACCACCGAGGCAATGTGTCCGCCAAAACCAAAGGTGTTGCTCATCACATACGTAAGGTCTTTTTTGACTCCTTTTCCAAGCGGAAAATCAAACAAACCGGCAAATTCCGGTTCGATGTTTTCGGTGTTGATAGTCGGTGGAACAATTCCTGTTTCCAATGCTTTGATGCAGGCAATGGCTTCGATTGCTCCGGCCGCTCCCAATAAATGTCCGGTCATGGATTTGGTTCCCGATACGCTCAGTGATTTTCGTGCCCCGAAGAGTCGTTTTGCGGCAATGAGTTCACTGATATCGCCCTGTGGAGTAGATGTCGCGTGCATATTGATGTAATCGATGTCGTCGGCAGTGATTCCTGCTTCGCGAATGGCTTCTTCCATTCCCAGAACCGCGCCGTCGCCTTCCGGGTGCGTTCCCGTCAGGTGATAGGCATCTGCCGCGTGTCCGCCTCCTACGATTTCACCGTAGATTTTTGCTCCGCGTGCCAAAGCGTGGTCCAGTTCTTCCAGGATCAAAGCTCCGGCACCTTCGCCCATCACAAAACCGTCGCGGTCAACGTCAAACGGACGTGAAGCTTTTTCCGGTTCTTCGTTGCGTTTTGAAAGCGCCTGTGCGGAAGAGAATCCACCGATAGCCGATTGCGTGATCGCTGCTTCCGAACCACCGGTGATCACCATGTTGGCCTTTCCCCACTTGATGTAGTTAAATGCCTCGATGATGGCAGTGTTGGAAGTGGCGCAGGCGGAAACCGGACAGAAATTCACGCCACGCAAACCGTATTTAATCGAGATAATACCTGAAGCGATATCGACCAAAATGCGTGGAATGAAAAACGGCGTAAAACGCGGTGTCCCGTCCCCATCACAAAATTCGATCATCTGGTCTTCAAAGGTCTGTATTCCACCGTTTCCGGAACCCCAGATCACACCGATGCGGTCTTTGTTGAGTTGTTCGAAGTCAATGTTACCGTCTTTAATGGCCTGGTCGACTGCCACTAAGGCATATTGTGAAAACGGGTCGTATTTGCGGATTTCTTTTACATCAAAATGCGCCTTCGGATCAAAATCCTTCAATTCGCACGCAAAGGTGGTTTTGAATTTGGAAGTATCGAATTTGCTGATAGGAGTCGCGCCGCTTTTTCCGGCCACCATGTTGTTCCAAAAGGTGTCAACATCATTTCCGATAGGTGAAAGCGCTCCGATTCCTGTAACTACTACGCGACGAGTCATGAGTCTTGTTTTGGACTTCAAATTTACGAAGTCTTTTGTATTGAACTATCTGTTTAGAGAAAACCGAGTTCCAGTTTTGCTTCTTCGCTCATCATGTCTTTGTCCCATGGCGGATCGAAAACAATGTGAACTTCGGCGCTTGTTACGCCTTCCACCGATTCCACTTTTTCACGCACGTCTTTCGGCAATGATTCGGCAACCGGGCAGTTGGGTGAAGTCAGTGTCATGTCGATATCAACATGGCCTTCCTTGTTGATCTGAACTTCGTAGATAAGCCCTAATTCGTAGATGTCTACCGGAATTTCGGGATCATATATCGTTTTAAGTATGGCAACTATTTTATCTTCTATTGCTTCCATAATCTTATGCTAAGGCGGTCAACGCCAGTATTTTTATTTTCTTTACCATGCTGAGCAAGCCATTTGCACGGGTCGGCGAGAGGTGTTCCGCCAGACCAATGTCCTGGATGAAATGCAGATCGGCTTTTGCCACATTTTCAGGGCTTTCACCGTCGAGTACGCGCACCAGCAACCCGATGATTCCTTTAGTGATGATCGCATCCGAATCAGCCGTAAGGCGCATTTTATCGTCTTCAATTGTGGCGTCAAGCCATACTTTCGACTGGCATCCTTCAATCAGGCGATCGTCTGTTTTTTTCGCCGGATCGATCAGCGGTAAGTCTTTTCCCAGGTCAATGATGTACTCGTATTTTTCCATCCAATCATCGAAGAGGGAGAATTCCGATACAATTTCCTGTTGTTTTTCTTCTAAGGTCATTTCAATGTCTCATTACCGGAGCATGCTGATACTTTTTTCCACAGCAGCTATGAATGTGTCTATTTCTTCGCGGGTATTGTAAAAAGCAAACGAAGCGCGGATCGTTCCGGGTATTTTGAAAATATCCATTAACGGTTGGGTACAGTGATGCCCCGTACGCACCGCAATTCCTTGCTTATCAAGTAAAGTTCCCACATCGAACGGGTGGAGGCCATCCACATGGAACGACACGACGCTGGTTTTGTCTTTCGCTGTTCCGATGATCTTGACGCCTTCAAAAGTCGAGATGAGGTCCTGGGCATAATCGGCCAGGCTGCGTTCGTAACTCTCAATGTCTTCTATATGAAACTGATTGAGGTATTGCAGCGCTGTTCCCAGGCAGATTCCACCGGCAATGTGCGGAGTTCCTGCTTCAAATTTGAACGGCAATTCGTTGTAAGTGGTGCGTTCAAACGTCACTTTTGCAATCATATCGCCACCACCCTGGTAAGGCGGCATTTTTTCCAGCAGGCCTTCTTTTCCGTATAAAACACCGATTCCGGTTGGACCAAAGACCTTGTGGCCGGAAAACACAAAGAAATCGCAATCGAGGTCCTGCACATCTATTTTCGTGTGCTGAATACTTTGTGCACCATCTACCAGTACCACAGCGCCCGCGTCATGTGCTTTCTGAATGATCGTTTTCAGCGGGTTAACTGTTCCAAGCGTATTTGAAATATGCGTAACGGCTACCAGCTTTGTCTTCTCAGAAAGCAGCTCTTCGAAAGCATCGAGCTTTAATTCGCCACGACTGTTTACCGGGATCACTTTCAACGTCAATCCTTTACGTTCGCAGAGCAATTGCCATGGAACGATGTTGGAATGGTGTTCCATGGCCGAAATCAGGATTTCATCACCTGTTGAAAGCAGCGAACCATAAGAATAAGCTACCAGGTTGATCCCGTCAGTTGTTCCTTTGGTGAAAATAATTTCCTCCTGTTTTTCAGCATTGATAAACGATTGGATGTATGCCCGTGACGTTTCGTATTCCGAAGTAGCCTGCTGGCTCATGAAGTGAACGCCACGGTGAATGTTCGCATTGTTCTTGCTGTAGTACTGGTTGATTGCATCCAGCACCAGCTGTGGCTTTTGCGAGGTAGCACCGTTATCAAAATAAATGAGGTTTTTACCGTATATCTGTTGTCGAAGCGCGGGAAAGTCCTGTCTGATTTCGCGCACGCTGAATTTTCGCTTTTCTCCTAGACCCATAGTACAAAGATACGCATTTGCCTATTTTTATTCTTTCTAAATAGAATTAAATTACAACCTTTATCTTTGTTATGCATCAACTATTAAAAATCTGATAATGCGATTATTGTTTTCTTTACTGCTACTGGTTGCCCTGGGCGCTTCATCTTGTAAAAAGCACAAGTTGAAACAGCCTGCTTATCTTAACTTTAAGTGGGAGTTTTTCGAGCAGCAATCAGGAACATTTCATCCCGTAGTCACCGGAGGGTATTTTTACCTCAATCAATTCCGGGTAACAGGTACGCGCGTAGAAGGTCCGCCGGTTGATATCATCCAGGCACTTCCTGCGGAAAAAACATCATTCAGCGCCGGAGGAAATCTTGGTCTTTCCATGGATATTCCGATCGGCGAATACAATGAATTCCGTGTTGAATTGGGAGTTGTCAATGAAATTCAGCCATGTATCGTCTTGAATGGCGTCTACAATACCGGTGCAAGTGTCATTCCTTTCCGGGTTGAATGGGGAACAGATGAAATACTGACGTTTTTCCCGCAAGCAGCATTTGAACTGAAAAAGAAGAAAGATTATAATGTGACTATAGGCGTTGACGTGAACAAACTGTTCTCGACCATTTCGGTTGCAGACTGGACGGATGCGAACATTACTCCCGAGCCGGAGGACATGATCATCATCAGTGAAAACTTCAACCACAAACTGTTCAGTGAAATCAAGGAACAGATCGGTGGCGCTTTGATTTTAAAAGTAAGTGAATAAATGCAGGACGACCTCAAACATATCATTGATGGTTGTGTGAATTGGGAAAGACGGTCACAGGAACAGCTGTATCGCCGTTTTTCAAAAGACCTGTTCAAGGTGTGTAAGCTTTACGGAGCCGACACACAAGATGCCGAAGATATGTTGCACGATGCGTTTATGCATATTTATAAAAACATTGGTTCCTACCATTTTTCCGGGGTATTTGAAGGCTGGTTGCGAAGAGTCACAGTGAACTGCTGCCTGCAGGCGCTGCGAAAACGCAAAACATTCCAGCAATTGGCTGAAATCCCGGTAATCGACGAGGTGGAAGAAGAGAATGATAAACCAATTCCGTTTGTGGCGATTTTGGAAGAAATCAACCGCCTGCCCGTAAAAGCGGGATTGGTGCTGAAACTATATGCACTGGAAGGCTGGTCGCATGCCGAAATAGCTGAAGAGCTGGAAATTACTGTCGGAACTTCAAAATCGCAGCTCAATTATGCGCGTTCCGTATTGAAACAAAAACTAATGGCTTCATGAGTACCGATCCGAAACATAGATCAGACGAATGGCTCAACGACTCCTTTGATGCATGGGATGCCGGTGAACCATCTGCTGCATTGTGGGAGCGGATCGAAGAATCTGTTGTCGTGGATGCAGTATGGGAACGTGTAAATGAAAGCCTGCTGCAGGAAGAACATGCACCTGATCAATGGATTACCGCAGCCCATGAAAACTGGAATCCGGGTGAGGCTCACGACGGATGGTCGAAATTAAACGATGCCATTTCACTCGAGCAGGTTTGGAAAGGTCTCGACCAATCATTGAACCAGCCGGTTGCGGTACGTATGCCGATCTGGAAATTGGCGGTTGCAACGATCACGGCTCTTTTCCTTTCGGGACATTTTAGTGATGCCCCAACCATTCACCGTGAAACGCAGCATTCAACTAAGCTGGCGTTTGTTCAGCCGGTTTCTTCCGATGACAACAACGTTGTTGCGTCAAATCCTGGTTCAGCTTTAGTGGTTGATCAGTCGGCGCCAGGCTATTCCGAGAACAATGGGCCTGCGAACCAGCAGCGCTTTCAGCAGGATAATCCGGGAGACGGGACAGAGCTTGCACAACAGCAGCAGCAAACACCTCCGAACCCGGAAGTTGTTCCGCCAACGCCGGATGCTCCGCTGGAAAACCAAGCGCAGCAAGATCTTTTGGCTGACTTAGGGGATCCTCATTTAACAGCACTTCCGTCAGACTGGCAGTTGGATCCCGATCAATTGGGGGCACGTAAATTTGCTATCAAGCCGCCATTTCATCACTGGACTGTTCAGGTAGGAACGCAGCTTTCCATTTTACAGGAACGCAACCAGGCCTTACTGACCTCCACGTTCCCAAAACTTGGTCTGGCAGCCGATTTAAGTTACCGTCATCGTTTGGGATCCGTTCAGTTTATTCATGCAGTCGGGATGAGCCAGTATTCGCAGGCAGCCGGGAAGTATATCAACGGTCGCTACGCAACTACCGATCAACGCATCAATGCGCTCCAGTTTTCAAGTTCGGTTGGATACAACTATAAACGATTCACGGTTTACGGCGGTTTGCTCGTTTCGAAAGCGCTTAACGGACTGGAACAAAACAATGCAGCGATTACGCAGGTTTACAACTTCGACCAGGTGCAGGTTGGCTTTACCAGCGGAATTGATTTCAGAATTGCCTCATTCCCACGGAGTGGAAAGCACATTTCAATTGGTTCGCAATACCAGTGGCTGCCTTCTTACAGCGGTTCAAAAGCATCGTTTGAAAATATCCAGGGAATTCGTTTCCAAACAAAATTTTCATTTTGATTCCAACCTTTTGAATTGTTGCGCATCAAACTGAAAAGCAAAAGAAATTAACGACTAGAAAATAATAAGTTAGGGTTCAAATGTTAGGTACACTGTCACTCTCCAAAGGGTAAGATTTTAGGAGAAAATTACTACAGAAACTTTGACAGTGGGTTTATTTAAATTTAGTGATAAGGTAGAACTGGCACTAAGGGTTAAAAGAGGGGGAGACTCCTCTTTTTTTTGCGCTGTATTTTATGCTTTTTCGAGCAGTGCCAGGAACTCCCGGTTCCCGTCTCCACCAAAAATGGGCGATTCGATGATTTCCCGGGTAATAAAATGTGAATCGGCAGCAAAGCGTTTGACATTTTCCAATACCTGCGGATAACTCAGACTGCTTCTGACGATGCCATGCTTATTCAGTAATTTGCGCTCGAGTTCAAATTGCGGTTTGATTAATGCGATGATCGTAGATCCTTCTTTGAGAAAAGACTGGATAAACGGGAATACTTTTTCCAGTGAAATGAACGAAACATCGATCACAGCGCCATCCTGTAAAGTTGGAAAATGGTGGGTGGTGAGCTCACGAACATGGGTTTTTTCAAAGTTGGTGATCTTGGGATTATCCGCAAGGCGCTGGTGTAATTGTCCATGTCCCACATCAATGCAGGTCACGTGTTCTGCACCACGCGAAAGGAGCACTTCTGTAAATCCACCTGTAGATGCACCGATATCCATAAACGACAATCCTTCCACCGAGACATTCCAATGATCAAGCGCTTTGATCAGTTTCAATGCTCCACGCGAAACCCAGGGAAGTTCTTCATTGATCAGGCTGATTTTTGCGTCGATGGCGATTTTTTTGCCTGGCTTATCGATGGCGACACCATTCACCAGCACATCACCATTTTTAATGAGTTCTTCTCCGCGTGTGCGTGAAGTCACCAAGCCACGTTCCATCAAAACTTTATCCAATCGCTCTTCCATGTTACAAAAGTACTGTAATATGGAAATATGGGAGAATCAGTTTTTCAGAAAGCTTTGCAGATCTTCGAGGTTTTCGCTGATGAGTCGAATAGTGTAGTGGTGGAAGGCGTATTCCATTTCGATGAGGTTGGCGTCTTTCAACATTTGAAGGTGTTTATGAATTGTTGAAGGGTGAAGTTGCAATGAGATTGATAAATCAATTGATCTCATCGCGGATGATTGTTTCAATTCATTGATAATAGATACTCTGGCAGGATGTGCAAGTGCACGGGCAGTAAGTGATAAATCTCTTAAATCTTGCGAAAAATGACTGGCTTTTGAAGCTCCCATAATGATGTTTTCTTATTTAAGTTAGTGGAAAACATCATTTGGATCAATTTTTTGAACGAATTTTTTCGAGAAATTTTGCAAAGTGGAAAGTTTCCAAATTTACCATATGGCAAATTTGGAAATTTGTCATTTTTCTTGTGGAAAATGGACTACTGATGAAATGTTAATTGATTTTCAGTGGATTAACTTCCGAAATCCCATCCAAACCGTTCCTCCAGCAACTGATCAATCCGCAATTTCACCGCTTCATTTTCCAACTTCCCGAAAACGTCACCCACAAAAGCCCCTACCATCAGTTGTCGAGCGGCTTTTTCGCCAATCCCTCTGGCTCTCAGGTAGAAAATAGCTTCATCGTCGAGCTGACCGGTAGTAGAACCATGGGAGCATTTCACATCATCGGCATAAATTTCAAGCTCAGGTTTTGAGTTCACAGTTGCATCATCGCTGAGGAGCACATTACCGTTCGACTGAAACGCATTGATCTTCTGTGCGTCCTTTCGAACGAAAACTTTTCCATTGAAAACACCTGTCGCTTTTTCGTCGATCACGCCTTTGTACAATTCGTTGGAAACGCAATGTGCGACTTTATGATCGACTACAGTGTGGTTGTCTACGTGTTGGTTTCCCTTTAAGATATAAGCTCCATTTAGGTTTGTTTCGCAGTTTACGCCATTCACATTGATGTTCAGGTTGTTGCGCACCAATCCGCCGTTCAGAGTGATCGTATTGATGGTGAAATTGGAATCCGCCACCTGGTTTACCTGTTCGGTTGCGATAATGAAGCACGATTCGTCTTCGTATTGCAGTTTATCAATCGTTAGAAAAGCGTTTTTCGCAACAGAAACTTCGGTCACCGCATTTGTGAAGCATGCATTGCCGTTTTCAGTCACGTACTGCTGAATGATGTGCGCTTTGGAAAACGCTTCGGCAGTGATCACATTTCTTACATTCGAAATAGTGGAAGTACCGGTAATAATGTGCGTAATTTCAATCACCGGCTCGATACGCATGTTGGCGGAAATGTGCAGGTAAACACCGTCCGTTGCGTAAGCTGTATTGAACGCGTTGAACAATTCTTTGTCCAGTGGAAGATCGTTTCCAAGCACATTTAATTCAGCTGCATCCATTTGCGAAAGCGCTAATAATTTGATCCCGTCAGGGAATTCGGCCGAAGAAAGATCTTTTGCAAAATGACCGTTAACAAATACGATCGAAACCGAATTGGCATCTACTTGGTAGCGGTTTGACGACAGTTGTGCAGGTTGTGCGACAAAATTACCGTTGCGGATTTTCGCTAATCGGGTATATTTCCAGGCCTCCGTTTTGGTTGTCGGGAAAGGCGTATTGTCCAGTACCAACATGGCTTTTTTTCGAAGGTCTTCTGACAAAAGGTGTTTTCCTTCGAGTTTCCAGTTTACGCTTGAAGCTACTTCCGGGATAATCGTTTCTAAATTCATCGTGGAATGTGCTTAGTGTTGAAGTTCGGCTTTGATCCAGTCATATCCTTTTTCTTCGAGCTCAAGCGCCAGTTCTTTCGGACCTGATTTTACAATTTTTCCATCGTATAATACATGCACGAAATCCGGAACGATGTAATCGAGTAAACGCTGGTAGTGCGTGATCACGATCGTAGCGTTTTTGTCAGATTTCAGAGTATTCACGCCGTTGGCAACAATTCGAAGGGCATCGATGTCCAAACCTGAATCGGTTTCATCCAAAATAGCAAGTTTCGGATCAAGCATGGCCATTTGGAAAATCTCGTTGCGTTTCTTCTCACCTCCGGAAAAGCCTTCGTTAACCGAGCGACTGGCCAGTTTGGCATCCAACTCCACAATAGCCGATTTTTCGCGTACCAGCGACATGAAATCTTTGGCGGAAATTTGTTCCTGGCCATTGTATTCCCGGATTTCGTTCAAAGCCGTACGCAGGAAGTTCACATTCGAAACCCCCGGAATTTCTACCGGGTACTGGAATGCCAAAAACAGCCCCTCACGGGCACGGTCTTCAGTAGCCATTTCCAACAAATCCTTTCCGTCAAAATCGACTGATCCTTCGGAAATTTCATATTCTTCACGACCCGCCAACACAGATGCAAGCGTGCTTTTCCCGGCACCATTCGGTCCCATGATAGCGTGTACTTCGCCTGCTTTTACCTCAAGGTTCAATCCTTTCAGGATTTCTTTTCCATCAATTGACGCGTGTAAATTATTGATCTTTAACATCCTCATTATATTTTGAAGATTTCAGATTGGCAAATTGCAAATTGCACATTTTGCCAATTCTTCAATCTTACTTTTTATTTTCGTTTTATCCTACTGACCCTTCAAGACTGATCGCAAGCAGTTTCTGTGCTTCTACCGCAAATTCCATTGGCAGCTGGTTCAATACTTCCTTGCAGTAACCATTCACGATCAAACTGATCGCCTTTTCTTCGCTGATTCCACGCTGCAGACAGTAGAAAATCTGGTCTTCTCCGATCTTTGAAGTCGTGGCTTCGTGCTCAATCTTGGCGCTCGGGTTTTTACACTCGATATAAGGAAACGTATGTGCTCCGCACTCATCCGTCATCAACAATGAGTCACATTGCGAGAAATTGCGGGCGTTGTGTGCATTTTTATGAATTTGTACCAACCCGCGGTAGGAGTTTTGTGATTTCCCGGCCGAAATACCTTTCGAGATAATCGTACTCTTGGTATTCTTGCCGAGGTGCACCATCTTGGTTCCTGTATCGGCCTGCTGGAAATTGTTGGTAACGGCAACCGAGTAGAACTCACCGATCGAATTATCGCCTTTCAGGATGCACGACGGGTATTTCCAGGTAACGGCAGATCCGGTCTCAACCTGTGTCCAGGAAATTTTCGCGTTCGTTTCACACATGCCACGCTTGGTCACGAAATTGAAAATCCCACCTTTTCCGTCCTTATCGCCCGGGTACCAGTTTTGTACGGTTGAATATTTGATCTCGGCATCTTTCAGCGCTACTAATTCCACAACTGCGGCATGCAATTGATTTTCATCCCGTTGCGGAGCAGTACAGCCTTCCAGGTATGAAACGTACGAACCTTCGTCAGCCACGACCAGTGTTCGCTCGAACTGGCCGGTATTGGCTTCATTGATACGGAAGTAAGTCGAAAGTTCCATCGGGCAGCGAACGCCTTTTGGAATATAACAGAACGAACCGTCTGTGAAAACAGCCCCGTTCAATGCTGCGTAAAAGTTATCAGTGACAGGAACAACAGAGCCCATGTATTGTTTCACCAATTCAGGATGTTCTTTCACTGCATCTGAAAAAGAGCAGAAAATGATGCCCAATTCGCTGAGTTTGGCTTTGAAAGAGGTCGCGACTGAAACCGAGTCCATTACGAAATCGACAGCCACACCTGTCAAGCGCTGCTGTTCTTCCATCGAAATGCCAAGTTTGGCCATAGTGGCTTTCAACTCAGGATCTACATCGTCCCAGCTTTCGTATTTCTTGGTTTGTTTGGGAGCTGCATAATAAGAAATGGCCTGGAAATCGGGTTTTTCGTAATGAACATGTGCCCAGGTCGGTTCTTTCATTTCGCTCCAGATACGGAACGCTTTCAACCGGTATTCAAGCAGCCACTCGGGCTCTTCTTTTTTGGCGGAAATAAAACGTATAATGTCTTCATTCAACCCATTGGGTGCCTTGTCGGACTCAATGTTTGTCGTAAAACCGAATTTATACTCCGAGTTTTCTAAATCTTTTGCTAAATCATTCTCTGTGTAACCCATAGGTTGTGATCTTGTTGTATTGAATGAACCTAACTATTATACTGAAAATGATTCGCCGCATCCACAGGTTCTGCCTGCGTTCGGATTTGAAAACACAAATCCTTTTCCGTTCAATCCACCCGAAAAATCGAGGGTAGTGCCAACTAAATAGAGGAAACTTTTTTTGTCAACAACCACTTTAATGCCGTTGTCCGTGAAAACTTTATCGTCTGGTCGTTCTTCGTTGTCGAAAGTAAGCTGGTACATAAGTCCTGAACAACCACCGCCCTGAACGCCAACACGGATAAAATATCCGGGCTTGCCTTCATCCTCCATGAGGCGAATGGCTTGTTTTTTAGCTTGTTCTGTTACTGTTATCATAGCTGTCTGTGTGACCGTCTATTTAGATTAAATTTAAATAGACAACATTTTACGCCACAAAAATACCACTTTTATGGTATAGGTACAAGTGAAAAAGAAATTATCAGGACTCGTTGGAAAGCAGAATTATACCATCGGTCATACAAAATGCCGGCTTTTTGTATTAAATGAAACGATGGAGCACAGATATGTTAAAATACTTAACTGAATTTGTTAAAATACTAAATCGTTGTTGTGAAAATCAACTTTTACATACGTATCTTTGAGGCGGATGAATCCTGAATGCAGGAAATGTTATGCAACTTAATTGCATTTAGGGTCGTCTGAAGAACACTAATTAAGAGAATCTACTATGAAGAAGTTACTGCTACTGCTGGCATTCGTGCCGGGCATTGGTTGTTGCGTGTATGCGCAGGAAACCGAAAAACCCACTATTCAGCTTCAACAGGAAGTACCGGATTCCTTGGCCGCCATTTATGAAGAGATTGACCAATTGTCAATCTTTGAACTGGAGAAAAGGAAGGAAGCATGCATCTATAAATGCCGGAAAGAACCGAGCGATCATAACCGCGCCGTACTTGCTTACGTCGAAAAACGAATCAAAGAATCAAAATGAAAGCACTCCTACTACTACTTGGGATCCTGGTGTCTTTCCTCGGATTCTCTCAACCTCCGTGCGGTGCGAATCCCCCGGCAGGTAACACATGTGCAACTGCAACTCCAATCTGTGAGTTGAACGGCTATTGCGGAAATACTTCAGCATCCTATACGGCCAACTCCTGGAGTCAATCCTGTGGATTTTTAGGTTTGGGTGATTGTGGTCTTACCGGGGAATTTTGCGGTTCCATCGAAAACAACTCTTTCCTCACGTTCGTTGCTTCTTCTCCCAATATTTCATTTGATGTTTGGGTATTCAACTCGCAGTACGGAGATGGAATCCAGATCATGATTTTCGATGCGGTCAACTGCTCGGGAACGGTCAATTCGTACTACTGTAGTCAGCTGGCACCTTCAGCCGGTTCGCAAAACGTAAGCGCAAGCGGACTTGTTCCGGGAAACACCTATTACATCATGATCGATGGTTACGCCGGAGATGTGTGTGATTACGTGTTTGCTGCAAATTCAGGAGTTCAGATTCCTGTTGATGTGAGTCCTGCAAACAGCAATATCTGCCCGGGTGGAACAGTGAACCTGACTGCTTCAGGCGGAAACGGAACATATACATGGAATGCTTCACCGGATTTGAACACCACTTCAGGTGCCAACGTGACAGTTACACCACCGTCTACACCTGGAACATATACTTATACGGTGAATTCTGCTACCGGGAACCCGCTTTGTCCGTCATCTACACTGGCAACTGCTACGATCGTGGTTGACAATTGCGGCTGTACGGTTACAGCAGGAAACAGCGGGCCTATTTGCTCCGGAGCAGGGACGGTGAATTTAACGGCATCCAATGTTGCTAACGCTACTTACTCCTGGACAGGCCCGAACGGGTTTAACTCCAATCTACAAAATCCAACAGTTACCCCACCAACGACCCCGGGAACGTATGTTTATACGGTTACAGCCGATGATGGAGGAACACCTTGTACAGCAACTACTACTGTTACAGTAAATGCATTACCAACTGTAAGTGCCGGAAGCTATTCGCCGATTTGTAACAACCTGGTGAGCTTGCCGCTGGTCGGTTCACCACTTGGTGGTGTGTTTAGTGGTGTTGGGGTTGTGGGTGCCTTGTTCTCGCCATTGGTGGGTTCACAAACGGTTACTTATGATTATACAGACGCAAACGGCTGTACAAACTCTGCAACCGCGTTTATCGATGTAAATGCCACACCTAACGTAAACGCCGGAACATACAGCCCGGTTTGTACGGATGCGGCAGATATACCTTTGGTTGGTTCGCCTGCGGGTGGAACATTCAGTGGGAACGGTGTATCGGGCAATAACTTTGATCCGTCGGCAGGAACGCAAACAATTACCTATGATTATACGAGCGCTGCCGGATGTTCCGGTTCTGCCACGACCGTGATTACCGTTAATCCGCTTCCGGTTGTGTCTGCAGGAACTTACGGACCTTATTGTTCCAATGGCCCAAGTGTGGGATTGGCTGGAACACCGGTAGGTGGAACGTTCTCCGGCACAGGAGTAGTTGGAAATAACTTCAATCCTTCTGCCGGAACTCAAACCATTACCTATACCTATACGAATGCCAACGGCTGTGTCAATTCAGCTACCACTAACATTATTGTAAACAATGCTCCTGCTGTTAATGCGGGAGTTGACCAGGCGGTGTGCGCCGGCGCGCAAGTGACACTTTCCGGTTCAGGGGCATCTAATTATTCGTGGAATAACGGCGTTACAAACAACGTTGCATTTACTCCGGGCTCTACTCAAACTTATACCGTTACCGGCACTGATGGGAATGGATGTCAGAACACTGACCAGGTAACGGTAACCGTAAATCCGTTGCCGACCATCACCGCGGGTGCAGATCAGCAAATCTGTGTCGGAACGCCGGTTACCTTAAGTGGAAACGGCGGTGTAAGTTATACCTGGACCAATGGAGTTACGAACGGAACACCGTTTACTCCTGGGCTTGGATCTGCAACTTATACGGTTACCGGAACCGATGCCAACGGATGTACAGGTACTGACCAGGTTACTATTACAGTAGTTCCCGTTCCGATTGCTGTCATCAGCTCGTCTGATCCGTTGGTCGGAAATCCTGTCTTGACCGTTGAGTTTGACAACACCAGTTTGTTTGCCTCAGGCTTTTCGTGGGATTTCGATGATGGTAATACAGACAATACGACAGATGTAAACGAATCGGTTGAAAACTCCTATGGATCAGTGGGTGTTTATGATGTGGTACTAGTAGCATCAAACGGTATTTGCAGTACTTCGGATACACTCCAGGTAATTGTCAATCCGTTTAATCCGCCAAACGTAAAAGTGCCGAACGTATTTACGCCGAACAACGATGGTGATAATGACTACTTCCTTTTTGACCTGGAAAATGTTGAAAAGATCGAAGCGACACTCATTAACAGATGGGGAAATCTCATTCTGGAAATGAACGAGTTGGATGATCAATGGGACGGTACCTTAAACGGGAACCAGGCCAGTGAAGGGACGTACTTTTATAAGTACACCGCCACCGGAATTGATGGTAGTGTTGTTAGCGGACAAGGATTTTTCGAGCTGATTCGCTAGTTAAAACAATTATAACCAGGGTAAAAGAGCGCTTCTTTTAAGAAAGCGCTCTTTTTATTTCTCCCATTTTACAGGGGTTGAGAATTATGAGTAAGGTGGAAATGTTAAAAAAATTCACTTAATCGATAGAGTTCATTAATATTGTAAGCAACTTTTTAACGAGTTATCTCGTTAGAAGGTAAAATAATTACCAATTTACTGCTACCGCATGAAAAAAACATGTTATCTCCTGGTCTTCTTGTGTTCTGCAACTATATCTTTCGGACAGACTTCTACAGAAACCAAACAAATCAAGACACAATCAAATGGTGTTGTTGTGCATGAAAGTGCAGGTAATGAGGGGTTTAATGCCGCTCCGCAACCGCAAGCTGTTGTTGTAAGAACAATCCAGGACTGGACGCTTCCTGAATGTATTGACGGTTTGAGGATTATCCAGGAGAAACTCATTTTGCTTGAAGGTACGGCAGAATATGAAACTGAGCGTATTGCTATCCTTGAGTATCAGGCATTGATCGAAGCCCGTAAACAATCACTTTTATCCCAATAACCATCCGATGAAACAACTTCTATTTTTAGGTGCTGCTTTGTTGCTGGCACTTGGAGTAAATGCGCAATTGACGCCAAACGGTAACTCGGGGACCTCCACTACTGCTTACACGAATGGCGCGCCCAATGACCCGATCTATATCTGGTGCAGCGATATTTTGTCTACCACACAAGGTAGCTTGACAGCCACTCCGCCAAGTGGGGTCGGGCCATTCACATTCAACTGGTTTTATCACAATCAAAGTAATGCATCCTGGACACCTTATACAACCCAGGTGGGGGCTACATCAACTGTTGCCGGTTTGGTGAGTGATGGTTATCGGGTAGAAATTCTCGATGCAGGAAATGCGGTTGTGGCCTGTTATAATGCCTGGGTTTGGAATCTAAATACACAGGTTACAGCTTCCAACTCCCGCACCGGCTGTAACCAGGCTAATCTTACATCAACCGTAAATACCACTGGTAGTTTCTCTTACTATAATCCTCCTCCCGCTCAATCATTGATAACTCCGTCAACCCAGATCCAGGTGTGTTTTAACGCAACGCATACATTTATTTCGGATTTGGCATTCTATCTTGTTGGCCCACCGGCATGTGGAAGTCCGACTATTTTATTGGCGCCAAACCCGGGTACAAATTGTAATTCCGGAAACGATGTAAGTAATCTGTGTTTCACAACTGTTCCAAGTGCCAATTTAAATGTTTGTTCACCTGCAGTAGCCCCAGCATCCGGTACTTACAGTAGTTATGGGCCATCAAGCACGCCGATTAACTGGGCACCGTTGGTTGGTTGTAACGCTGCAGCCGGAGGTTGGAGTGTTCAAATTTATGATTGTGTGCCGATAGACGTAGGTGCGCTCACAAATGCAACGATTACGTTTTCCAACTTAACTTCAATTTGTGGTTCTCCTACCAGTATTTCTTACAATTCGGGTTCAATCAACTCTGTAATTAATGATAATTCATGTAGCGCAGGAACAGCATCTATCTTCAACATCCCACCTGATAATACGCTTACAATACCAATTACCCTTACAGCGAATACAACTTTGCAATGGACAGCAAACCCGGCTACAGCAATTACCAATTCAACCTCGTTGAACGGTACGGCTTCCGGCGTGCCTCCCGGCTCAACAGATTTCATCCAAACGGCAACCACAACATTTGGGGCGACCAGTTGTTCGGCTGATGATACAACAACATTTACCTACGCTTTGCCAGTAGTAAATGGCGGACTTGACCAAACTGCCTGTAGCGGTGCGAGTGTAACCCTTTCAGGTTCCGGTGCTGTTTCTTATACATGGGACAATGGAGTTACGAACGGTGTTGCTTTCAACCCGGTTTCGACGCAAACCTACACTGTTACAGGTACAGATGCTGCAGGTTGCCAGGCAACCGACCAGGTGGTAGTGAACGTTGGTACCAACCCGGTAGTTGATGCCGGAGCCAATCAATCGATTTGTACAGGACAATCTGTAACGCTCAGCGGATCAGGTGCAGTTAGTTATACATGGGATAATTCAGTAACCGATGGCGTGGCATTTACACCTGCCGGAACACAAACCTATACGGTAACAGGAAGCGATGCTGCCGGATGTCAGGGAACTGACCAGGTGACGGTTACGGTAAATGCATTGCCAAATGTTGGCGCTGGCCAGGACCAGACAACCTGTGGTGGATCGGTTACCCTGAACGGATCAGGGGCTGCATCTTATACCTGGGATAACGGTGTTACGAATGGTGTTCCGTTCACACCGGCTTCCACACAGACCTATACCGTAACAGGAACAGATGCCAACGGTTGTCAGAATACCGACCAGGTAACCGTTACAGTAGGTGCCAGCTTAAGTGTGGATGCAGGTCAGAACCAAAGTATCTGCCAGGGACAATCTGTAACGCTTACAGCTACCGGAGCATCAGGATATGTGTGGAATAATGGTGTTACACAAGGGGTTTCATTTACCCCGGCTGCAACACAAACATATACGGTGACGGTTTCGGATGCGGTGGGTTGTTCGGCTTCTGACCAGGTTACCGTAACGGTAAACCCGCTTCCAAACGTCAATGCCGGTGTTGACCAGTCAATTTGTCCTGGAGGATCGGTAATCCTATCCGGTTCAGGTGCCACATCGTATGTCTGGAATAATGGTGTAGCCAATGGCGTTTCCTTTAACCCGGCTGCTACGCAAACCTATACCGTAACAGGAACCGATGCCAATGGCTGTACGAATACCGACCAGGTAGTGGTTACCGTTAATGCGCTGCCAAATGTAAGTGCAGGTGCAGATCAATCAGTGTGTGCCGGAACAGCGGTAACGCTTAGCGGAAGCGGTGCTGTTTCGTATGTTTGGAACCTGTCGGTTGTAAATGGTGTTCCGTTTACACCAGGGGCAACACAAATCTATACGGTTACCGGAACCGATGCCAATGGATGCCAGAATTCCGACCAGGTAACGGTTACGGTTAACAATCCGCCGGCAATCGGCGCAGGCGCAGACCAGACGATCTGTGTGGGTACACCGGTGACGCTTTCAGGAACAGGCGGTGTTATGTATACGTGGAACAACGGTGTTACCAACGGCGTTTCCTTTAACCCGGGCGTTGGAACACAAACCTACACGGTTACCGGAACGGATGCCAACGGCTGTACAAATACCGACCAGGTAACGATCACCGTATTGACTGTGCCTGTCGCAGACATTAACTCTACAGACCCGCTTTCAGGATATCCGGGCTTGGTGGTGACTTTCACAAACGGAAGTACAAACGCGACCAACTATGTGTGGGATTACGATAACGGCGATACGGATGTGACCAACAATGTCAACCAGAACGGAGGTTCGACCTTCAATTCTCCGGGAACATATACGGTAACATTGACTGCTTCCAACGGAACCTGCGATGACCAGGATCAGCTCATCGTCATTGTGATTCCGTTCGAACCGCTGGTGATCCATGTGCCGAACGTATTTACACCGGATGCTGATGGACTGAACGATACCTTTTTTATCGACACAGAAAATGCGGAAAGCATGTCTGTCATCATTGTCAATCGCTGGGGTGATTTCATTGAAGAACTCGATGACTTGACAGATGTCTGGGATGGAACTTCGAAAGGAAAAGAAGTGAGTGAAGGTGTTTATTTCTTCAAATACAGTATTGGTGCGAAAGACGGTACAACAACCGAAGGACAAGGGTTCGTTGAGCTGATTCGCGGCAAATAAGTTTTCATATAAGCGCAGAAAGGGTTGTTCATCAGATGGATGGACAGCCTTTTTTGTTTTCAGACATCTTTCTTTTGGTTGCGAAACGGTGATTGCGAACTTTCCTTTAACTTTGCCGAATGCGCATTATTCGTGAACTTACTCCGGACGTTCAATTCAATCAGCCCATTGTAACATTGGGAACCTATGATGGTGTTCATCTCGGACATCAAACCATTCTTCGTGAGATGGTTGCGGAAGCCCGGAACAAGGGAAAAGAGTCTGTTTTGCTCACGTTTCACCCGCATCCAAGGATGGTATTGTACCCGGAAAGCCATTCGGTAAGGCTGATCGATACGATTGAAGAAAAACTCGAGAAGCTCGAAAAACTGGGACTTGATACCGTCATTCTTTTTCCGTTTACCTTAAAATTTTCACGGTTGACAGCAGTGGAGTTCGTACGCGACGTATTGGTCAACCAGATTGGTGTATCGCAAATGCTCGTAGGGTACGATCACCATTTCGGGAAGAATCGTGAAGGAGACTTTCAGCAGCTTGAAGAATTGGGTGCGCTTTACGATTTTGAGGTTCGCGAGATAAAAGCAGTGGAAACCGATGGCGTAGCTGTAAGTTCTACAAAAATCCGAAAAGCATTGGCTGAAGGCGACATGAAAAAAGTGGAGCAATTTTTGGGAATGCCCTATCAATTATCGGGTGTGGTGATTCACGGAAATAAGCTGGGAAGAACAATTGGGTTCCCGACCGCGAATCTGTACCTCGATCAAACGACTAAAATTTTGCCCGAAATAGGAGTGTATGCGGTACAGGTAATCGTGCAGGGGAATCGTTGGAACGGTGTCATGAACATCGGCAAAAAACCCACGGTGCAACAAACCGATGCCATTTCCGTTGAAGTATTTATCTTCGATTTCGATGCTGAAATTTACGATGAAACGGTGCGCGTGTATGTGTATGACAGGCTGCGTGGTGAACAGCGCTTCGGGTCGATAGATGAATTGAAAACGCAATTGAAAAAAGATGAAGAAAACGCCCGCTCTGTGCTTGCTGCTATGGTTTAGCTTCACGCTTTGTCTGGTATCGCCGTTATTTGCCCAGGATTCCCTTAAAATCTATACCTGGGAGGAAGCCCTGCTCGCTCCGAAAGATTCGGTATACCGCCTCGACGCTTCCAAACAAAAATGGGAAGAACTTCCGGCTGAATTGTTCACGTTCACACATTTGAAATCACTCGATATCAGTAAAAACAAGCTCACTACGCTGCCGGCTGAAATGAACGTTTTCAAAGAATTGCGCACGCTGGATGTGGGGAAAAACAAGCTGCAGGAATTCCCGGTGGCGATTTGTCCTCTGACACAGCTCAAAAAAATAATGCTCAACCGCAATTATATTACCGCACTTCCGTCGTGCATCGGCTATTTTTCGCAGTTAAAGGTGCTTGATCTGTGGGATAATCCGATTGAATCGCTGCCGGCTGAACTTTCGAAGGTAACTTCGTTGGAAGTGGTTGACCTGCGCGGAATCCTTTTTAATCAGGCGTTCCAGGACAAATGGCGTGCAGAATTGCCCAACGCAAAATGGTATTTTGACCTCCCATGCAAATGTTTGGATTAATTTTTCCAACCTTTTGAAAAAGCCTGCATCAATAGGTTGTTATTAAGGATAATCAGAGTCCTCTCTGATTGGTTTGGTAAATTGGGTTTTAGGTTTGGAAAAGGGTGCTTCAATGGAGCACCCTTTTCTAGTTTTAACGAAATTCTTATCCTGAACTTACGTTAGTATGTTGCTTTGTTTTGCCGAACAAAGCAACGGGGAAACCAACTCTTTAGAGTTCTACCTCCAGTATTTCTTTCCAAAAATCATGTATGCTGATACCATCAACCGCCAGCATTTGCGGTACGATGCTCGCCGGTGAAAATCCCGGGGTGGTGTTCACCTCGATAAGGTAAGGCAAATCTTTCACGATCATGAAATCAATGCGCGCGATTGACTTTAGCTGCAGCAATTGATAACACTTCCGTGCCACTTCCCAAACCTGGTCACGTACTTCATCTTTTATTCTGGCGGGGGTAATTTCCTGCGATTGTCCCAGGTATTTGGCTTCGTAATCAAAAAAGTCGTTATCGGAAGCAATCTCGGTCAATGGCAGCGCATGCAAGCCTGAATGACGGCGGTAAATGCCACATGTGACTTCTGTTCCGTCGAGGAATGCCTCCACGATGACCGTTCCGCCTTCGGCAAACGCTTTGTCGAGGGCTGCGCCCAATGCATCAGCGGTATTCACACGCGAAATTCCGTAACTGGAACCCGAATCGGATGGTTTCACAAAACACGGCAGTCCCAACTTCGTAATAATTGCAGCTTCATCAACCGCATTTCTGCTTGTCATGAAAATCGATTCGGCTACGCGAACACCAAACTTGCTGAGGAACTGGTTGCAATACCATTTGTCGAACGATAATTCCGAAGCCAGCGCTCCCGAATTCACGTACGGCAATCCTTTCATGTCGAGATATGCCTGGATTTTCCCGTTTTCCCCCGGATTTCCGTGAATATAGATTAACCCGATGTCGATCTTGACTTCGGTCCCGTTATCCGAAAAACTCAGGCTTTCCAGGCTGAACGGTACTTTTCCTGCGGGAAGGTGTGCAAACCAGGCTGCTTTTGTTACCTCGATCTTTACAATCCTGTAGCTTGAAGGAAAATTGTCTACTATCGTCTGCGCGCTCTTCATCGAAATGTCAAACTCCGACGAAAAACCACCGCAAAATAACCCTACCGTTTTCATGACCGAATCTTTTTTGCGAAAATAGAGATCGCTAGCGCGCTATTTCGACCCGGCAGCCAAAAGTTTTAAGCATGAAATGTTGAAAGCTTCAATGAGTATGAACAAGGTTCTTTACTATATTTGTTTTCTCATTCGCGAACGATGGAATTTCTTAAAAAACTGCGTAACTTTATTTGGAGTAAACATTTCCTGAAGCATACCGGGTTTATTATCCTTACATATATAATTATCGTAGGTGGTACAATCTTTATCCTTGACAGCTATACCAATCATGGCCAGCAAATAAAGGTTCCCAACCTGGTAGGGCTGAAAGCCGACGTCGCGCGCCAACGGGTGGAAGAGCTGGATTTGAAGATCGAAGTACTGGATTCCGTTTACAATCCTGATATTCCGGCAGGAACGATTGTTTCGCAAGACCCGGCGCCAACTTCCAAGTCTTCGGTTTACGTAAAGGAAGGGCGGATCATCCGTATCCAGGTTTCTAAAAAAACACGTTTGGTAGAAATGCCGAGCTTGTTGGATAAATCACAGCGTTTCGCAGAAAGCGTATTGAAAAACCGCGGCTTGAAATACCGCATCGAATACAAGCAGACCAGCGAGGCCAATGGTGCTGTGCTCAAACAAATCTACAAAGGTTCCGAAATCAAGGAAGGAAAACGCATTCCGATCGGTTCAACCATCACCATTATCGTGGGTAGAAACGAAGGCGGCGAGCCGGTTCAGGTTCCTGATTTGGTAGGCTCTACAATATCTGAGGCACGCGGACGTTTAAGTGGAACATCTTTGAGTTTGTTCATCGGTACCTGTGAAGGTTGTACCAATGCCCAGGATTCCACTTCTGCTATTATTCAGTCGCAAAGCCCTGAATACATGGAAGGAGTACTGAGTCCGTCAGGTACTACGGTTACGATCCAGGCCGTTAAGAACTAACTCACCGATGGCCTAAACAATAGAGAATGAAAAAAACTTTTTTGCTAGCGCTTTCCTGTTGGCTGGTTACAACTGCTTTTGCACAGCATGAGTCTGTTGGGCCGATTACGCGTCAGTTTTTCGGGAAAGCAAGTGCAGCCCCTACGCGCGCTTCCAATCCGATCGACAGTACATTTGTGTACAATCTTGATACGCTGACATTACCTTTTTTTGATGAATTTTCAAAGTCGCGTTTCCAGAAATACGACGCACAGCCTACTGATCCGAATGTGACAGAACAGCTTTTTCACCAATTGCTGGATGTTTCGGATGTGCCTCTGCCGGCCGACGATAAATACAGCCTGGTGCAAACCTACCGTTATGAAACACAGGCCGGATTGACGGATACAATTGATTTGCCGGGCATCTCCATTAAAATAGGTGACTTTTCGGAATATCCGGTGGTATACGCCACAACAACGGTTTATCCACCCCATGATATCTACGATACACTCGATTTTGTGAACGATATCGATACGATATGGAAAGTGGCACCGGATATCGTTGTTCAGGATTCCGCGCTTATTTTTACCGTACAGGTTTCTGATCCGAATGCCCTGTGGGCTGATCATTATGCCTACCATAATTATACGTTTGCGGTGAACCCGTGGACATTGGGGGTAGCAACCTTCGATGGCCTCGACGAAAACGGAATGCCTTACAATTTCGGATCAAGTGCTTCGGGCATAGCAGACTTCCTGACTTCAAAACCGTTGGATCTTTCAGGCCTTCAGCCAAGTGATTCGATTTACCTGAGCTTTTTGGTACAGCCGGAAGGTTTTGGAGATGTTCCCGAATCGGTCGATTCATTGAAACTGGAATTTTACGATGTCAATGCCGATCAGTGGAACCAGGTTTGGTCGATGGGTGGGTCTTCCACAACTGATTTCAAAGTAGGACACATCCGTTTGACACAGGCCATTTATTTCACAGATGGTTTCCGTTTCCGTTTCAAGAACCGCGGAGGTCTTTCCGGCTCGCTTGATCATTTTCACCTGGATTATGTGCATCTGCGCACGCTTTCGGGTATCCAGGATACGCTGTTCAAGGATTTCGCTTTTGTTTATCCGGTTGGAAGTTTAATTGAAGATTATACGCAGGTTCCATGGGACCATTGGAAAAACAGCGCAGTCAATCACATGAACGACTCGGTGGTGGTAACCGTGAGAAACGGTTCTAATCAACTTGAAAACAATTTGGATGGCAATGTGGCGGTTGAATATGCCGGAGCGGCGGAAGGTAGTTTTCTTCTAATTGACCAATTGTTATCTGCAGGAAACAACTACGCAGCGCGTACAACCGTTGAATCTTACCATGATTGCAGCGGCGGTTACCAGTTTGATCCGGCAACTCCGGGAGATGCTGTAACCTTCGATATCATCGGTGCCGCTTCGGCTCAATTCCCGAATTTCGTGCAAAATGATTCCTGCTTCACAACACAGCAATTTGCCGATGTGTATGCTTACGACGACGGATCAGCCGAAAAAGCATACGGACCAACCGGTGTTCAGGCGCGCCTGGCCTACCAGTTTACGCCGTATGAAGCCGACTCGCTCATCGGGGTTAAAATGCACTTTGTACCTTCGGTAAATGATGTTTCGGACAAACTCTTCTTGCTAAGCGTTTGGAACGACAATAACGGTCAGCCGGGATCGGTAATCTATGAAGATGAATTTTTCTTCCCGCGCACGCCGCAGTACGAAGACAGCATCGGCAAGTTTACGACGTATTACCTGAAAGACACCATGAAGCTGGCCATTACAGGAACTTTCTACGTGGGGTGGCGACAAATCGATGCAGATCGTCTGAATATCGGCCTGGACATGAATAACGATAACTCCGACAAGATCTTTTACTCGATCAACGGCGGTGGAACATGGTCCAATACCTCTTTTGCGGGAAGCATGATGATGCGCCCGATCTTCTCGACTGCCTTGAATGCTGATTTGGCGGTAGAGGAGCGTGAACTGGTTCCTTCATGGGAGCTGTATCCGAATCCGACTTCAGGCGTTGTAAGTATCGACTGGAATGAAAGTACTCCTTTCCCCGGCGCGGTATGTGTGGATGCACAAGGCCGTGTGATCGGGACAATGGATGCTGATAACCAAACGATTGACCTGGGGTTCAACCCGGCAGGAATTTACTTTGTTCAACTCAACGGCTACAGCCACCTTGTGAAAAAAGTCATCCGTTATTGATGAGCGAAGAAATCCAGGAAGTTGAAAATGACGAGGAAGAACTGTTTGAGCATTACCGCTTCAAATCAGATCTCGGGCAGGAACTGCTGCGCATTGACAAATTCCTCATGGACCGCTTGCCGGGAACTTCACGCAATAAGATACAGGTAGCAGCTAAAAACGGGAACATTCTTGTAAATGGAAATGTGGTCAAACCCAACTACCGGATTAAGCCGCGCGATGAAGTTTCAATCGTATTGCCGTATCCAATCCGAGAGATCGAACTCATTCCGCAGGATATCCCGATCGATATTGTATACGAAGACGACTACCTGATCCTGGTGAACAAACCGGCCAATATGGTAGTGCATCCGGGCTACGGGAATTATACCGGAACCATGGTCAATGCCCTGGTTTATCACTTTGACCATTTGCCGCATCGTATCCAGGACTATTTTGGTCGTCCGGGATTGGTACATCGCCTGGATAAGCATACTACCGGAATTATGGTGGTTGCCAAGACCGAACAGGCGCTGACGCATCTGGCCAAACAATTCTATGACCGCACCACTGAGCGCCGTTACCATGCGCTTGTCTGGGGCGATGTAAAAGCCGATGTCACCATTGAAGGGAATATCGGCCGTTCGCTGCAAAACCGCAAGGTCATGACCGTTTTCCCGGATGGCGACCACGGTAAACATGCAGTAACGCACGTAAAAGTGCTGAAAAACTTCGGGTTGGTAACCCTGATCGAATGTAAGCTCGAAACGGGCAGAACGCACCAAATCCGCACACACTTGAAATGGATCGGTCATCCGTTGTTCAACGATTTGGAATACGGCGGTGATTCGATTCAGCGCGGCACTACCAGCGGACCTTATAAGCAATTCATTCAGAATTGCTTCGATCTGATACCCGGCCAGGCGCTTCATGCCAAGACACTCGGCTTTCATCACCCGCATACGGAAGAGTGGATGCAGTTTGATTCAGACCTTCCCGAAGGCTTCAACGAAATCCTGCGCAAGTGGGAAACCTATACGCAAGGTTACCTTTCGTAACCCGGATACATATAGTTGCGTAAGATGTTTGTTTCTTAAAAGATTCATTGTTTGATCATTTAACACCAAGGGCAATAAACTTTTAGGAATCTAACACACAGACACAGAAAAGTATAATTTTAAATCAGTTTTAGCCGTAGTTCGTTTTTTTAAATTAATTTCGGCAATCGTGAAAAAGGTAAAAATTAGACAGGCTTATTTGTCCATGTCAGAATTATTTACTTCTTTCGGGGTAATTTAACAAAAGTTTGCACCTTAGCTATGAACGTTAAAACACTTATCTTATTGACATTTATTGGTCTTTCGGGATCAGTATTGGCACAATCGAAGTTTATTAAAGAAGCTAACACAAAGTTCTATAACGAAAACTATTGTGAAGCTGCTGAGAAATGTGCCCAAGCCTACACCAAAATTTCCAGAAAAGGGAATGCAGCTTTAAAAGTAAAAGGCGATATGGCCTTCAAAACGGCAGAATCTTACCGACTCACTGAAAACTTCAAAGAAGCGAATGAATGGTACGAAAAAGCTATTTTGTTGAAGTATCAGCAAATTGAGCCATTGGTATTGCTCTACAATGCAGAAGCATGGCGTACAATGGGCGATTTCAAAAAAGCCAAAGAGAACTACTCAGCTTACAAAGCCCTTGTTCCGGATGATACACGTGCCGATATCGGTTTGAAGTCATGCGAAATGCACGAAGATTTCAAGGAAAACAAAACCCGTCACGTGGTAACCAACATTGAGAAACTGAACCTTGACGGCTTTGAAATGGCTCCGATGTTCGTTGACAAAAAAGAAACGGTTGTTGCTTTCAGTTCTTCGAGAAGTACTTCTACAGGAACAGACGAAGATCCGCGTACCTGCGAAAAATACATGGACATCTATGTTTCTGCACTTGACAAAAAAGGAAACTGGACAGAGCCGAAGCTGATTGAAGCCGAAGGTGTAAACACAGAAGACAATGAAGGTACGATCTGTATCGACTCTCGTGGAAAGACCATGTTCTTTACACGTTGTCCGAATGTGAAAAAACAAAACCTTGGTTGTGATATCTGGTGGGCCGAAGCAAAAGGTAAAAGCTGGGATACCCCGGTTAAATTGAACCTGAAAACGGCTGACTCTGTTTCTGTTGGTCACCCATGCGCAAGCGACGACGGTAAATACCTGATCTTCGCCTCGGATATGGATGGTAACGGAGCGATGGGCGGACGTGACTTGTGGTACACCACTTACAACAAAAAGACCGAAGAGTGGACTGCTCCTGTAAACATGGGGCCTGAAATCAACACTGCCGGTGACGAATTGTTCCCTTCTTTCGGTTTGAACGGTGAGTTGATCTATGCGTCAAACGGTTTGCCTGGAATGGGTGGATTGGATATCTTCAAGGCTGCCAAAGTAGGTGACGAGTACAAATGGGAAAACCCGACAAACCTTGGATCTCCAATCAACTCTGATTACAATGACTACGCATTGGTTGAAGCTACTGAGCGCAAAGGATACTTTACTTCTGAGCGTAAAGGAAGCAAAGGTGAGAACTACAAGCCGGACCTCTACCAGTATGAATTGCCTCCGAACATCTTCGACTTGAAAGTAAACGTATCTGACCTTACAAACAGAGACAAAAAACTGGAAGGTGTGAAAGTAACCGTTACAGGTTCAACTCCCGGCGACAAGTGGGAAGGTGTTACTGCGAAAGACGGATCTGTATTCTGGGATAAAAAACCGAATGGTGACCGTTTCGTAAACGAAAACTCTTCTTACTCGATCGTTTTGTCGAAAAAAGAAGGTTACCACGAAGATAAAAACGGTTCTAAATTCACCACTGTCGGTTTGAACTACGACCAGAACTTCGTGATCGATATGTCATTGATCCCTGAAAAACCAATTCGTTTGCCGGAGGTACGTTACCCATTGTCCCAGTGGACACTATTGGTTGACTCTACCATCAACTCAAAAGATTCCCTGCAGTTCGTGTATGACCTGCTTACAGAATACCCGGGAATGGTATTGGAGCTGAGCTCGCATACGGATGCCCGTGGTACGGATAACTCCAACCAGGTTCTTTCTGAAAACCGTGCTAAAGCTTGCTACAAGTACCTGGTGGAAGAAAGAGGAATTGATCCTCGTCGTATCGTTCCTGTAGGAAAAGGTGAGCGTGAGCCGAAAACAGTTTACAAAAAAGGTGAATTGTACCAGGTTGCTGAGCCGTTGGATATGACAGGCTGGGAAAAAATAATCCTCACAGAGGCTTATATCAACCAATTCAAGAAAACAGACAAACGTAAGTTTGAAATGCTGCACCAGCTCAACCGTCGTACCGAAGGTAAGATCCTTTCAATGGAATTCGATCCGGCGACAGCTCCTGCTGCAAACCCTGATTACAAAGTGTTTAAAGTAGTTCCGAAGAAATAAGGAACGCACTGAAAAATATAAAAAGGTCTTCGTTTTGACGGAGACCTTTTTTTGTTTCCCCTTATTCGACCTCGGCTGAATTTAGTACCTTTGCCCTTTCATTTGCATCATGTCTGATACACGTTACAACCTGCGCGGAGTTTCCGCCGGTAAAGAAGAAGTTCACAACGCTATTAAGTCGGTCGACAAAGGCCTTTACCCGAAGGCGTTTTGTAAGATTGTGCCGGATTACCTGACCGGCGACGAAGACTATTGCATCGTTATGCATGCCGATGGTGCTGGAACCAAATCAGCGCTGGCTTACATGTATTGGAAAGAGACAGGTGATGTTTCCGTTTGGAAGGGAATTGCCCAGGATGCACTGATCATGAACATCGACGATTTGCTGTGCGTGGGAGCCACTGAGAACATTTTGCTTTCATCAACAATCGGGCGTAATAAAAACAAAATCACCGGCGAAGTGATCGCTGCAATCATCAACGGCACTGAAGAATTACTGGAAACCCTGCGCGGTCAGGGAATCGGAATTTACTCAACCGGCGGTGAAACTGCCGATGTGGGTGATTTGGTGCGAACGATCATCGTCGATTCAACAGTGGTTTGCCGTATGAAGCGCTCGGACGTGATTTCCAATCATACCATTCAGGCGGGTGATGTGATCGTGGGTATGTCGTCGTTCGGGCAATCGACGTATGAAGACAGCTACAATGGCGGTATGGGTTCCAATGGTTTGACTTCTGCCCGCCACGATGTGTTCAACAAAGTGCTGGCGACGAAATACCCTGAGAGTTTTGATCCTTCTGTTCCGATGAACCTGGTGTATTCGGGATCTAAAAACCTGACCGACACTATAGACGGAACACCGGTAAATGCCGGGCAACTGGTGCTTTCCCCGACGCGGACATACGCACCGATCATCAAAAGCATTCTCGACAAACACCGTTCAGAAATTCATGGAATGGTGCATTGCTCCGGTGGTGCACAAACCAAGGTGCTGCATTTCGTAGACAATGTGCATGTGATCAAGGATAACCTGTTCCCAATCCCACCCCTTTTCCAAATGATCCAGGAAGAATCCGGTACCGAATGGCAGGAAATGTACAAAGTATTTAACATGGGGCACCGCATGGAAGTTTATGTTCCGGCTGAACTGGCCCCTGAAATCATCGCTATTTCCAAATCATTCGGCGTGGACGCGCAGGTGGTAGGCAGAGTAGAGGCGATGGAAGGAAAGCGCGTAACCGTGCGGTCTGAAAAAGGAGAATTCGTTTACGAATAAACTATATGAACGATTTATTACAAAAATTGGAGGCGATCCACTTTCGGTTTGTGGAAGTGGGAAAAATGATTACCGATCCGGAAATTATTTCCGATATGGACCGCTACGTGAAGCTCAACAAAGAGTACCGCGACCTGGAAGAGGTAGATACCGCTTACAAAACATACAAGAATATTTTAGATAACCTGCAGAGTGCCCGTACATTGCTGGAAACCGAGCAGGACCAGGAAATGCGCGAAATGGCCAAGATGGAAATCGATGAGCTGGAGCAGAAACGTCCTGCAATGGAGGAAGAGATCAAAATCCTGCTGATCCCGAAAGATCCGGAAGATGACAAAAATGCCATCCTTGAGCTTCGTGCCGGAACGGGTGGTGATGAAGCCTGTATTTTCGTGGAAGACATTTACCGTATGTACACCATGTACTTCAAGGAAATGGGCTGGCAGTACGAGATCATTAACTCTTCCGAAGGAAGTGTCAAAGGTTACAAAGAAATTTCGATGAGCATTGAAGGCGCCGGAATCTACGGGATGCTGAAATTTGAGTCGGGTGTGCACCGTGTACAGCGTGTTCCTGAAACCGAGTCGCAGGGACGTGTACACACTTCGGCGATTACCGTTGCTGTTTTACCCGAAGCAGAAGACGTTGACTTCGAGCTGGATATGAACGATGTGCGCAAAGATACTTTTCGTGCATCAGGTGCAGGTGGTCAGCACATTAACAAAACCGAGTCGGCCATTCGTCTGACGCACATTCCTACCGGAGTTGTCGTAGAATGCCAGGACGGTCGTTCGCAACATAAGAACCTTGAAAAAGCGATTTCGGTATTGCGTTCACGTTTATACCAGGCAGAATTGGACCGTGTGCACAACGAACGCGCTGCTCAGCGTAAGACTTTGGTTTCCACGGGTGACCGATCGGCCAAGATCAGGACGTACAATTATCCGCAGGGTCGAATCACCGACCACCGCATCAATAAAACGATGTACAACCTGGGAGCGTTCATGAACGGCGATATCCAGGAAATGATCGATGCGCTCAAGATGGCGGAGAATGCGGAAAAAATGAAAGGAGAATTGGTTTAACAACAGTTTGCCGAATAATCGGATACCGTTCACCCCCGGTTTCATTCAGTTCGCGCCCGGATTTACCACTTCCGGCATATTTAAGGTATTATTCACATACTTTAACATTGTCAATTGGGAAATTCCAGTGAAATTCGCACCACTATTTGCTGATAAAAGGTGTTTTTTTTCAGTGATAATAGGGATGAAGGCATTTCTCGGATGTCTGTATCAATGAAGACTAATTAATACAAGGCATGATAAAACAATTAACCTGTATCACACTTTTGTCGTTGTTTTGCGGTTCGGCACTCGGGCAGGAAAAGGCCACGCTGAGCGGGACCATCCAGGAAAACAAAAAAGGTGAAGAGCTCATCGGGGCAACTATCCAGATCAAGGGCCAGACCATCGGTGCTCAAACCAATGAATATGGTTTTTACTCCTTAACACTACCTGTTGGTACCTATACCTTCGCGATTTCTTCGTACGGTTATGAAACGCTGGATACGACGATTAATCTCACGGTCAGTCAGCAATTGAACATTCAACTGAAAGAAGAAGGCGGCACCGAGCTGGAAGAAGTGGTGGTTACATCCGAACGCCAGGATGCCAATGTGAAGGACCCGATTATGGGTGTTGAGCGCCTCGACCCGAAAGAATTAGCAAAGATCCCGGTACTTTTCGGTGAAAAAGACATCATCAAAACCATGCAGTTATTGCCCGGTGTAAAAAGTGCTGGCGAAGGAAATGCGGGTTATTATGTGCGTGGTGGAGCTGCCGACCAAAACCTGATCCTGCTGGATGAAGCGCCGGTTTACAATGCTTCGCACCTGCTTGGTTTTTTCTCGACCTTCAACTCTGACGCGATCAAAGACGCGGTATTGTACAAGGGAAATCAGCCGGCCAATTTCGGTGGACGGTTGTCTTCGGTGCTGGACATTAAAATGAACGAAGGAAATGCCAAACGCTACAATGTAAGCGGCGGTTTGGGATTGATCTCTTCGAAGCTGAACGTGGAAGGCCCGATTGTGAAAGACAAAGCGTCATTTTTAGTAACCGGCCGTCGTACGTATGCCGATTTGTTCCTGAAAGCAAGTGACCGTTTCAAGAATAACACCTTGTATTTCTACGATTTGAATGCGAAGGTGAATTACCGTGTAGGTAAAAAAGACCGCTTGTTCCTGTCGGGTTATTTTGGCCGCGACGTACTCGGCGTGGGCCAAACGTTTGGCTTTAACTGGGGAAATGCAACGGCAACCTTACGCTGGAATCACATCATCAATGACAAGCTGTTTTCCAATACATCGGTGATCTACAGTTCTTACGACTACAAGATTTCGATCAAAGGCGGTGATGTGAAATTTGACATTACCTCGCTGATTCGTGACTGGAACCTGAAACAGGAATTCCAGTATTTCGCCAACACCCGTAACAAAATCCGCTTCGGGTTTAATGTGATCAACCACGACATCACTCCCGGACAAGTAGATTCCGAAACGGCAGTTGGTATCAATGCGGTGAAGCTGAATCCTACCCGCAGCCTGGAAAGTGCTGTTTTTGTGACCAACGACTGGAACGCGACCGAAAAACTGACGGTGAGCTACGGTGTTCGCCTGAGCGGTTTCTCTGTATTGGGGAATGGCCAGGAAGTCTATACTTACGATGCTGCGGGCGATGTGGCAACCACAACGATTTACAAGAAAAACGAATTTTTGAAAACGTACTGGAACCTCGAGCCACGTGTTTCCGCCAGCTATTCCTACAGCAAAGTGGCTTCGATCAAGGCGGCTTATGCACGTAATGCGCAAAACATTCACCTGGTTTCAAATGCAACGGCTTCTTCACCGACAGATGTCTGGCTGGCCAGCTCGCTGAATACCAAACCGGAATTGGCCGACCAGTTTTCATTGGGATGGTTCAAGAATTTCAAGGAAAACATGTACGAAGTGAACGTTGAGACCTACTACAAATCAATGCTCAACCAAATCGATTACCGCAACGGTGCCAACACACAAGCTAATGAATTGCTGGAAGGTGAATTGCTATACGGAATCGGTCGTGCCTACGGTGTGGAAATGATCGTGAAGAAAAAACGCGGACGCTTCACCGGTTGGGTGGGTTATACCTTATCGCGCACAGAGCGCCAGATCGACGGGATCAACGACGATAAATGGTATGCCGCCAAGCAAGACAGAACGCATGACATTTCAGTGGTGACCATTTTCGACATTACACCAAAATTATCGGTTTCGGCCCTGTTCATTTATTACACCGGTAATGCCGTTACATTCCCTTCCGGAAAATACACCATCAACGGAGAAACACAATTCCTGTATACCGAACGCAACGGTTACCGCATGCCGGCTTATCACCGACTTGACCTTGGCGTAACCTGGATTCGTAAGAATACCGAGAAATTCGAGAGCAGCTGGAACTTCTCACTTTACAATGCATACGGACGCGAAAATGCCTACTCGATCAGTTTCCGCGAAAGCGAAACCAATCCGGGTACCACAGAAGCCGTACAAACTACTTTATTCCGCTGGATTCCGGCAATCACTTACAACTTCAAATTCAAATAAGTATGAAAACACTAAAATGGTTTGGCTTTTTTACGCTCCTGCTGGCGAGCGTTTCGTTCCTTTCCTGTGAGAAAGTGATCGATGTGGATTTGAATTCGGATGATCCGAAAGTAGTGATCGAAGCAACATTTACTGCGGGCGAAACCACCCACAATGTGGTGATTACGCGTACGCTGAATTTTGATGAAGCAGCTCCGTACCCAACGATTGACAATGCTGTGGTAAGCGTGACTGACAACCTGGGGAATTCACAGGTGCTGACATTTGTCGGAAACGGAACTTACCAGACAACCGCTTACCCGGTGGTGGAAGGAAGAACGTACACGCTCACCGTTGTGGCCGATGGAAAAACTTATACCGCATTGAGCACCGCCCCGGGATTGGTGCCGATCGATGACTTGATTGTGCTGTCATTTGAATTTGGTCCGGATACCATCAATTCATTGGTGCCGTTGCGCATGGATCCGGCAGGTATAAAGAACTTTTACCAGTTTAATCTCTTTAATAACGGGGAGCGCCTTGACGGAATCTACCTGCAGGATGATGCGTTTACCGATGGCATCCAGATTCAGCAGCCTGTGTTTGACAACGAAGGATCTTATGAGTCGGGGGACACTGCTTTTATAGAGATGTATACCATCGATGAGCCGGTGTACAACTATTTCTATGCGCTCCTGCAAAACCAGACGGCAACGCCTGCCAACCCGACCTCCAATTTCTCGGGTGGTTGCCTGGGCTATTTTTCGACCCGCTCGAAAGATACCGCCAGCGTTATCATTCCGTAGGTTTCGGTTGAATCAAAAGGTAAATAGTTGCTATCTTTACCGCTTTGTTATAATTTGGAACATACATGACCCGTCAGGAATTAATAGCGCAAATACGAGCAAAGCAGTCGTTTCTCTGCGTTGGACTGGATACGGACCTTGCCAAAATCCCCGCACATTTGCTGCAGGATGAGGATCCGGTATTTGCGTTCAACAAAGCTATTATCGACGCCACCAAAGACTTTTGTGTGTCCTACAAGCCCAATATCGCATTTTACGAATGCCTGGGGCCAAAAGGTTGGGAATCACTGCGAAAGACCATCGACTACATTCCGGACAACTGTTTTGTAATTGCTGATGCCAAGCGCGGCGATATCGGGAACACGTCTTCGTATTATGCCAAAACGTTTTTCGAATACCTGAACTGTGATGCAGTGACCGTTGCGCCTTATATGGGGGAAGATTCGGTAACGCCTTTCCAGGAATACGATAATAAATGGGTCATTTTGCTGGCGCTGACCTCCAACAAAGGTGCGCTCGATTTCCAGTTTCTGACCGACATCAATGGCGAGGAATTGTACAAGAAAGTACTGAAGAAATCTTCCAAATGGGGTGATGATTCCAACCTGATGTACGTGGTAGGTGCCACGCGCGCCGAGGGAATCGGTGAAGTTCGCAAACTGGTACCGAATCATTTTTTCCTCGTACCGGGTGTTGGTGCACAGGGCGGAAGCCTGGATGATGTCGCCAATTATGGCTGGAACTCCGATTGCGGCTTACTGGTGAATGCTTCGCGATCCATTTTGTATGCTTCCAGCGGACCGGATTTTGCTGAAAAAGCACGCGAAGAAGCGCAAAAGTTACAACAGGAAATGCAGGCGATCCTGCACCGTAAAGGATTCTGATGAAAATACAGCAAACAAAGACCGAGCTGGCGGAAATCATTCGAAACTGGCATCTCAAAGGCTGGTCTCCTGCCACTTCGACCAATTATTCCTTCCGTTTCCCGGAAAATCCGGATACGATTTATGTTTCGCGCTCAGGCATTGACAAATCATTGTTTACGGCCGAAGACTTTATAGAAGTAGATCTGAAGGGCATTCCGAAACCCGATTTTGCCGGTATACGGCCTTCAGCGGAAACATTGATCCATTGTACGCTGTATGAGCTGTTTCCTGAAACCCGGTGTATCGTTCACAGTCATTCGGTGTATTCGGTATTGCATTCAGCGGTTAACCAGGAAAAGGTAACCATTGAAGGCTACGAAGTATTGAAAGGCTTTGACGGAATTACAACCCACGAAACCGCCGTAGACTGCCCGATTTTTGATAATTCACAGGACATGATTGCGTTTAGCGACACGTTGCGGCAAAACAGCGATCGCCTGGCCATTCCGGCTTTCATCATGCGCAAGCACGGCACTTATGCCTGGGGTAAAAGTCTCTCCGAAGCCAAGCGTCATTTGGAAACGATCGAGTATCTGCTGGAGTGTGAGTGGAAACTCAGAAGGTAATTGTTAATGACCAATGGAAAAATGTTCAAGGTTTTTTCCTTGATGATGCATAACCCTGGTCCGCTAAAAGTTCTTAAAACACCGAATTTGATTTAAATTTATTCCATTCTCAGGTTGTTTTTACTATATTTGTTACCATGGTAACTAAAATTCAATGATATGAGTTCAAAGCAGGATCGCAGGACCTTTATTGAACGACTGACAATCGCATCAGGTTCTCTTTTCGCACTACCTTGGCTAACGGCTGCAACAAAAGATTCCAATTTAACAGAAGAAAAGGTGAACAATCCGATAAAGCAAATAAAACCACTTGGTTTTCAATGGGAAACGCAGGATCCCTTCTTGTTTTGTGTGCATCACGAAGATTTTTTTCCGAAAGGAAATGAACAAATGGGCCCTGACGAAGCGCATTTCAAAGGTCGTCACATGGGTGATGACTTCATCATAAAAGACGGCTTCCGCATGTACCATGGCAAAAAAGTTCCAGGTTTTCCCGGTCACCCGCACCGTGGTTTTGAAACCATTACCGTAGTGCGCAAAGGAATAGTGGATCACGCCGATTCTCTTGGAGCAGCCGGTAGGTATGGCAACGGTGATGTGCAATGGATGACAGCCGGAAAAGGGGTGCAGCATTCTGAAATGTTTCCTCTCCTGTCGCAGGAAGAAGAAAACCCGATGGAATTGTTCCAGATTTGGTTGAACCTGCCCAAAAAGGATAAAATGGTCGAGCCGCACTTTAAAATGTTGTGGAAAGACGTGATCCCGAATATTGCCATAACCGATGAAGCCGGTAACACATCAGCTGTAGAATTAATTGCGGGGAGTTGGAGCGATTCTGTTGCAGCAGCGCCACCACCCAATTCCTGGGCATCTGTAAAGGAAAATGAGGTGTTGATTGTCAATATCAAAATGCAACCCCAGGCACAATTGGTATTGCCGAAAGCGAGTGCTGCGGCCAATCGCACGCTGTATTTCTACGAAGGTGATCAATTGACCATTGCGGATCAGACGATTTCATCCTATTCGGGGGTAGACTTGCATGCCGACCAGGAAATTACTCTGAAAGCAGGAACAACTCCTGCCAGTATTCTGATTCTCCAGGGAAAACCCATTGCCGAACCGGTGATGCAATACGGGCCGTTTGTGATGAATACCAAAGAAGAAATCAACCAGGCATTTCAGGATTATCATGACACGCAATTTGGTGGCTGGCCCTGGCCGAAATACGATCAGGTTCATGACCGTTCGAAGTCGCGTTTTGCCCTGCACGCCGATGGGACCGAGGAAGTGAAATAAACCCGCAGGAATGTTTTGAGGAATCTAAAATGCCTCGCCGATAAAGATGTAGAGCCCGTTTCCTTCACTTGTAAAGGCTAAATCCAGGCGTACCCAAACGTCTTTTTTGCGGAAAAGCAGAAAACGGATTCCGGCTCCTCCGGCCAATAACAGGTGATCGCTTTCAAACGCGCTGAGCTTATTGTACACCAGGCCGGTACCGGCAAAAACGGATGCTCCCCAGCGCTTCGTGAATTTCACCGGCAACATACGATACTCGAGTTGGGCGGCCATCAGGTTCCTGTCGCGAAATCTGCCCAGGTAATACCCACGCATGATATTTTCGCCACCGATCAAAGCCAGTTGATTGAAAGGCGGATCACCATAACTAAATTGTCCTATAGCCTGAGCTGCCAGGACGTTCCGTTTTCGGACAGGCATAAACCAGCGTACATCACTGAAAATGGAAGTAAATTCATGATCGCTTCCGATAGTAGGACTATAGTGTATAAACGCCAGCTCTGAAAAGAAACCGTGGCGGACATTCAAAACATTATGCCGGTTGTCGTAAAGTAAACCCAACCCGAGACCAAAATTAGTAGACCCTTCGTGACCATTTGGTTTGACATAACTGACCGTTGTGTCATAATCAACAAAATTGACATTCCCCAAGTGTTGGAGGTCGGCTTCCAATCCCAGGTAAACACTTTTGTAGACCTTGCGCAACAAGCGTTCTTTGGATTGAAACAAAAAGGCATCAACACGCGCTAATTTTTTGTTAGGTGTAGTGGGGCCAATGCCGTAATACGAAAGCGGAAAACTCTGAAACTTGAGTTTCCCCAAAGAAAACCATTTGTTTTGGTCTGAATAAAGTGCGTGTTCAATGATTCCGCCATACTGCTTTTCCAAGGTGTAAAAGACAAAACCGTTCACCTCACTTAAGCGGTTGTTGGTATCGCGGTTGGCATAGTACATAAACAAACTGCTCATCCCGATTTCCAAACTGGTTTCCGGGGAATAGGCAGCGGTTGGATAAGCAATAAACTGTGGCTTCGATTTTTCGGTAGTATCATTTAAAACCCGGTTCAAATAACGCAGTACAAACGATTGTTTTTCCTGGGAAAAGAAGCAGAAGCTGATGGACAAAAAGAAAATAAAAGCGACTGGTTTCATCAATAGGTACAATTGCAGGATAGAATGGAACAAAAATAAGCAGAATGAGTTGTTTGTAAAAGTAACTCTAACAGTTGAATTAGTCGTTGTTCATGAAGTCCGGGTCTTTGAAAATCATTAATTTCGTTTTTCAGAAAATTAACTGGCAAATGGCAATACTTTCAATTCCTGACAAGCAAATAACGGAGCGCGACCCGGCGGCTATTCGTGCATTTTTGAATGAATGCGGTGTTTTCTTCGATCAGTGGGAAGCAGGAGTGGTCTTTCCCGACACGGCGACACCCGATGAGATTTTAGCGGCTTATGCCAAAGATCTCAATCCGTTTATGGAAGCTGGTGGTTACCAAACAGCGGATGTGATTACAATCAATCACCTGACGGAAAATTACGAGGCCATTCGCGCGAAGTTTTTGTCGGAGCACACGCATTCGGAAGATGAAATCCGTTTTTTTGTTGACGGCCAGGGATTGTTTTGGTTTCACCTCGACAACGGCGAGATCTTCAATGTTCTTTGTCAGAAAGGCGACCTGATCTCGGTTCCCGAGGGCACGAAGCACTGGTTCGATGCCGGCGAGAAAGACCCGTTTGTGAAAGCGATCCGCATTTTCATCGACATGAGCGGTTGGGTGCCGGTTTACACGCAGTCGGAAGTGGAAAAACGCTACGCGAATTTCGCTGTGCCGCAGTAGCATTAACTTTACACCATGAGCAAACACCCGCGTTTTATCCTTACCGATATTGAAGGAACCACAACTTCCATCTCTTTTGTGGCCGACGAATTGTTCCCGTATTTCCGCGAAAACATCGGTTTACTGGAAACTATGTCCGATCATCCGGCAGTGAAAGAAGCATTTTCCGAAACCATTGAGCTGGCGTTGAAGGAAGACGGACAAACCATTTCCACTACTGATGAAATCATCGAAACTTTGCACCGCTGGAGCGTGGAAGACCGGAAAATCACGCCACTTAAAACCCTGCAGGGGATTCTGTGGGAAAAAGGGTATAAAGACGGTGACCTGAAAGGCCACGTTTACGCTGATGTTCCCGCGAAGCTGAAAGAATGGAAAGAGCAGGGAATTGGCTTGGGCGTTTTTTCCTCCGGATCTGTTGCGGCGCAAAAACTGATTTTCGGTTACAGCATTGCGGGCGACCTCACGCCTAATTTCTCGGCCTATTTCGATACCAAAACCGGGGGGAAACGCGAAACGGAAACCTATAAAAAGATCGCGGCCGAGCTGCAAATCCCGGCATCGGAAATTCTTTTCTTAAGCGACATAGTGGAAGAGCTTCAAGCCGCTGATGAAGCCGGTTACCAGACAATTCAGCTGCTTCGTCCCGGAACGGTGAAAGCGTGGGAGCGAACCGCCGCCGATTTTTCGGAGATTTTGGTACCCTAGCTCCCTAATTCCCTTTCGACCAGTTCCCTTCAAAAAGATTAACTTTGCACCAAAATTCCCGTTATGAGTGCTTTTAGAACCATTTGGACAACCGAAGACCGTTTTGTTGAAGTCATTGATCAGCGCAAACTGCCGCACGAGTGGGTGGTGGTGAAGCTGCTTACCTACAAAGATGCGGAGGTTGCCATCAAGGACATGACGGTTCGCGGTGCGCCTTTGATCGGTGCAACGGCAGCTTACGGGATTTACCTTGCGGTGCGCGAAATGGTGGAGAAACAATTGGATGGCTCATTCCTCGACCAGGCATTTACCGATTTACGGGCTTCAAGACCAACGGCAGTGAACCTGTTTTGGGCATTGGACAAAATGCGCGCGGCGCTTGACAATGCAGATGATTTCCTGCAAACAGCCTGGGAAGCAGCGGGTGCCATCGTGGAAGAAGACGTGGAAACCTGCCGCATGATCGGCGTTCACGGCCTGCCGATTTTAGAAGCTATTTCCGCCCGAAAAAACGGCGAAACAATCAATATCTTAACACATTGCAATGCCGGAATGCTGGGCTGTATCGAGTGGGGAACCATCACGTCGCCGATTTACCAGGCAGTACAAAAAGGATTGAAAGTTCACGTATGGGTAGATGAAACCCGTCCGCGAAACCAGGGTGCGAACCTGACGTGCTACGAACTTACGCGACACAATGTACCACACACGCTAATCGTTGACAATACCGGCGGACACCTCATGCAGCACGGAATGGTGGATATGGTGATCGTAGGAACCGACCGCACCACACGTCAAGGCGATGTGGCCAATAAGATCGGGACTTACCTCAAAGCATTGGCGGCGAAGGACAATAATATTCCTTTTTATGTGGCGCTCCCTTCCACAACACTCGATTGGACAATCAACGACGGTTTGAAAGAAATTCCGATCGAAGAGCGCAACCAGGACGAAGTGAGATACGTGGTAGGCAAAAGCAAAACTACCGGAAAACTCGATGAAGTGTTGATTTCACCGGAAACCACGAAAGCTTCCAATTATGGCTTCGACGTGACGCCTGCCCGTTTGGTGACGGGATTGATCACCGAGCGAGGAGTGTGTGAAGCGAGTGAAGAAGGATTGTTGGGGTTGTTTCCGGAGGAGAAATAACTGAAATTCTGAGCAAAAACTAAAATGAAATTCGGGTGTTCGGGATATCCCGAACACCCGAATTCCCGAATTTGAAACTGAAAATCTCAAAAGGAGATTTATAGCTCAAATCTCCCCGATTTTAACAAATCACCTATTGCCGTAAATGAACTTATTCGCTAAATTCAAGAGAATAAGCTCAAAAAATGAATGAACAATACCTGCATTTACTCTGGCGAACCAAGCGTTTGCCGATGCACTTACTGCACACGGTCGACAACCTTCCGGTGAAAATTCTCCATATCGGGTTTTACAACACCGCCTCTGGACCTGACTTTTTCAATGGCCGGGTCGAACTCGACGGAATTCAACACAGCGGTAATATCGAAATGCATGTGAAATCATCGGATTGGTACGCACACGGCCATCAAACCGATGAAGCCTACAACAACGTGATCCTGCACGTGGTCTACGAACACGACCGCATGGTGTTCATTGAAGGTATCCCGATCCCGACGGTCGAACTGAAACCGTATATCGACCTGGAACACTTCCGGCGAACAATGGATTTCACGGTCCAAACTTCGGCTATTGCGTGTCACTCGCAATTGAAAGATTGCCCGTCGCCAATACTCTGGAACCAGGTGGAAGGAGCGATGCTGGCCCGGTTGGAGCGCAAAAAGTTGTTGGTAGACCAGCTGGCACAGCAGGTTGGCGGCGATCCGAGAAAAGTGCTGTTCCATCTCATCGCACAGGCGTTCGGGATGAAAACCAACGCGCTGCCATTCCAGGAACTGGCGCATCGCATTCCGTTCGAGCGTATTATCAAAGCCGGGAAAAAGCAGGTCGAATCCATTGTTTTCGGAGCGAGTGGTTTGATTACTGAAATCGTTCCGGAAGATGATTTCCAGCAGGAACTCGTCCGCGAGTGGCAATTCCAGTCGCATAAGCTGCAAATCCATCCTTCCAATGCGCACAGTTGGCATTTCAAAGGCTGCCGGCCATCGGGTTTTCCTACTTTGCGACTGGCACAGTTCGCGGCATTTATCGAACGCATGAACTGGTCGGAATCGTTTTGGGAATTGCCGGCCTCCAACATAAAGGCCCATCTCGAAGAAGCGTTAACAACCATGCCATCCGGTTACTGGACCGACCATTATCATTTCGGGAAAAAGCGTCAACTGCGGTCATCGCCGGCCATGAGCCTGGCTTCGGCCCAGGTAGTGATCGTCAATAGTGTAGTTCCTTTTTTATGGTGGCTGGCCGATGTATTAGCCGTGCCTGTTTTTCGGGAGAAAGCACAAACCTTGCTCGAGCTGCTTCCAGCCGAAAAAAATGCGATACTCTCCGAATGGAAAGAAAATGGTATTTCAGCAAAATCTGCTGCCGAAAGCCAGGGATTGATCGAGCTGAAGAATGAGCAATGCATTCGCAAGCAGTGTTTGAATTGCCGGGTTGGTGTGCATTTGCTCAGGAATTGAACTTATTTCAACCGTTCGTAATAAAATATGTGATAATACTGGCCGTCGTGTCCTTCCCCGACGATCAGCTCAGTGTCGGTTACTTTCTTCACCTTGATCCGGACATCTGTGTTATCCAATACTAGTGTGCTGTCATCCGGGTTGAAGCTATAGGTTTTGGTTTTTTTCCATTCAGGACGTAATTTGTACTGATCGGCAGTAAATTCGGTAACTACGCCAGTGAATTCGTTCTGGTAGAGCATGTTTTCGAAGCCCTCTTCCGGATCCGAAGGATTGTTGTATTCAGCTTTTACCACGCGCCATTTTCCGATGAGCTTTTCGTGAACTTCGGAACGTCCGCAGGAAGTCAAAATGAATAAGGTGAGCAGGAAAATGAAGATACCGAATCGTTTCATAAGCTGTTGATTGATACTCAAATGTAATATTTTGATCTTTTTGGGGTTTTTACCGGATGAAATTTTCATGCAACTCAGTTTAAATGCCGAAATTTGTAAGGTAAACGCATTATGAAACGGACAATTCAGAAAATAGCTTTTTTCTTCGAAATGCGCTCATTTGGAGTATGTGCCTGGTGGGCCCAAAAGCTGGGTATTCAAACCAATAAAGTACGGGTTGGATTCATCTATGCTACCTGCGTTGGTTTGGGATCGCCACTCATTCCTTACCTGATTATGGCGTGGATCCTCGAACACAAGCACTATTTCCAGTTCAAGCGCAAAAAACGCTCATCAATCTGGGAGCTGTAGTCAGAAAAACAGATCACATGAAACTACTTATTACCGGCTCCAACGGACTTCTCGGACAGAAAATCGTAAAGCGGTGCCTGCGTCATAACATCCCGTTTTTGGCAACTTCGAAAGGTGAAAACCGCAATCCTGATTGCCCGGCTGAGCATTACCAGTCACTGGACATCACCGTGCCGCTTGAAGTGGGAGATGTGTTTTTTCGCTACCGGCCAACTGCAGTGATCCATACGGCTGCGCACACGAACGTGGATTTTTGTGAAGAAAATCCCGAGGAATGTTTCCGGGTAAACGCCCATGCAACCATGATCCTGTGGGAAGCTGCCAAGATCGTTGGGGCCCATTTCCAACTGGTTTCCACCGATTTTGTATTTGACGGAGAAAAAGGCAATTATGCGGAAACAGACCGTGTAAATCCCTTGAGTGTGTATGCGCATTCGAAAGTAGCCGCCGAAAACTGCCTGCGCGATGATGACAACCGCAACTGGTCCATTGCACGCACGATTATTGTCTACGGAACCGGTAACAACCTTTCGCGCTCGAACCTGGTTCTCTGGGCATTGGAAGCGCTTCCGAAAGGCGAACCGATGAGGTTGGTCAATGATCAGTTTCGCGCCCCTACCTGGGCCGATGACCTGGCGTATGGCTGTGTCGAAATTGTACTTCGCGGAGAAAAGGGAATTTTTCATCTCTCCGGACCGGAGACCGTATCCATTGATCAGTTGGTAAAACGCATTGCTGCCTATTTGGGAATCGACAATCCGCCAATTGAAACCATTTCTTCGGCCATGTTGAATCAACCCGCCAAACGTCCACCCAGAACTGGGTTCGATCTTTCAAAATCCCAGGCGTTGCTGGATTACAGTCCCAAAACGTTGGAAGAATCATTGGCCTTCCTGCTCATAGGATTGAATTGAAAGCACGTTTTGTTAAAAAAACAACCCGTTACGCGTTGATTAAAAAATAAAAATGTGAATTAGATTATTCAACTCTAATTTTAGTTTCAGCTAACTTCAAAGTTGTATTTTGGTCGGCATAATTTTTTTCGATGCAAACAAAACCGGCCCTATCAAAATCCAAGCTTCGTGGCACGCTGCTATTCGTACTGATCCTCGTTCTGATCTTTGTGCTTCCCGATTTGATTACCCATTTCAGCGAGAAGGAAAAGTACCATATCCGCTACAGTGATGTCAAAACTCAGCAAGCCGTTCAAACCGTTAAGCGGAATAAGAAACAGTACTTTCGGTCTCGTAAAAAGAAAGAACGTTATTCTGTTCCCGACAAAGCATTCGATCCGAATACCTATACGGTTGAACAGTGGATGGCTCTCGGGCTCAGCGAAAAGCAGGCTGCGGTTGTGCTGAAATTCACCAAATACGGGATTCATTCCAACGACGACCTGAAAAAGATCTTTGTAATATCCGATGAGCTGTTTGAGCTGATCAAAGACTCGACCTTTTATCCCGAAAGAACGAAGCCGAACTATGAAAACCGCTACCCGCAACCGTCATTTGCCGAAAAACCGAAAGTAAATGTCAATACGGCGACCATTGCAGAAATGGATTCTGTCTGGGGTGTCAGTGCTTTTTATGCCAAAAAGATTATTGAACGCCGCGATATGCTCGGAGGATACTATGATGAAAGCCAGCTTTTGGAGATCTGGAAGATGGATGAAGAAAAGGTAGCGAAACTGGCCCCGAAACTTTTATTCGACCAATCAAAACTCAAACGCATCAACATCAATACCGCTACAACCGAAGAATTGAAGCTGCATCCTTATATTTCTTGGAACTTAGCTAATTCTATCGTAAAATTGCGCTCTCAAATCGGTCGGTATAACCGGGTTGAAGATGTAAAGAAATCCGTTTTGATGACGGACGAGCTTTACGAGAAGCTAAAGCGGTACTTAACAGTCGAATAAACAGACTCTGATGATAGAAGAAAAAATCAAAGCGGTTATCCGCGACGTTCCTGATTTTCCGAAAGAAGGAATCATGTTCAAAGACATCACGCCGATCATGCTCGATGCGGCATTGTCGAATGAAATCGTGGATCACCTCGTCGAATTATACAAGGACACGAAGATTGATAAAATTGCCGGCATCGAAAGCCGCGGTTTTCTGTTCGGATACCCCTTGGCCATGCGCCTGGGAATTCCGTTTGTACTGATTCGAAAAGCGGGAAAATTACCTTACCATAAAATCAGTCATTCGTATGATCTCGAGTATGGAAGCGCAGTGATTGAAATGCACGTGGATGCCGTTCAAAAAGGCGATCGCGTGCTGATTCATGATGATTTGCTCGCTACCGGTGGTTCCGCCCAGGCTGCTGCAGAGCTGATCCGCAAATGCGGTGGCGAAATAGGCGGTTTTAACTTTCTGGTAGGATTGAGTTTTTTAAACGGTCAAAATAAATTAACCGAGTACAGTGAGAATATTACTAATTTAGTCGCCTATTAATTTATTAATCGAAAAAACAAGTTGTTAACTGTTGCACCCCAAAACTGTTACAAATGAACTTTGAAAAGAACGAAAATCAACACATGATTGCGCAAATGGTGCGCGATTTCGCGGAGCGGGAAATTCGACCGAACATGAACAAATGGGATGAAGAAGAACACTTCCCAATAGAAGTCATGAAGAAAATGGGAGAGTTGGGATTGCTCGGCATTTTTGTCCCGGAAAATTATGGCGGTAGCGGATTCAGCTACTTTGAGTATGCAACTGCATTGATGGAGTTGGGCCGTGTTTGCGGTGGAGTAGGGTTGAGTGTTGCTGCGCACAACTCGCTTTGTACCGGGCACATTTATTACCATGGAAACGAAGAACAAAAACAAAAATACCTGCCGAAACTGGCCAGCGGTGAATTTATCGGTGCCTGGGGTCTGACAGAGCCGAATACCGGTTCGGATGCCATGCGCATGAAATGTACTGCCGTTCGTGAAGGCGACGAGTGGGTCATTAATGGCGCGAAAAACTGGATCACGCACGGACTTTCCGGCGATGTGGCTGTGGTATTGATCCGCACAGGCGAATTATTGGATTCGAACGGGATCACGGCTTTCATTATTGAAAAAGGAACTCCGGGATTCTCGGCTGTAAAGATCAAAGATAAATTCGGGGTGCGTGCTTCCGAAACGGCTGAATTGATTTTCGACAACGTGCGTGTGCCGCATGCCAACGTGATCGGTGAGGTCGGACAAGGTTTCAAGCAGGCAATGCACATTCTTGATGGCGGTCGTATTTCAATTGCGGCGCTTTCATGTGGCGTTGCCCGTGGTGCTTTTGAAGCTTCGGTGAAGTATTCCAAAGAACGCGAGCAGTTCGGACAGCCAATCTCCAAATTCCAGGCAATCGCCTTCAAACTGGCAGATATGGCAACGCAGGTTGAAGCTGCCGAATTGTTGACCTACCAGGCGGCTTACCGTAAGAATAACAAATTGCACATGACGCGTGAAGGTGCCTTCGCGAAGTATTTTGCTTCTGAAGTGGCAGTGAAATGCGGAAACGAGGCCATGCAGATCATGGGTGGTTACGGGTATACGAAAGAATACCCTGCTGAGAAATTCTTGCGCGACGCCCGACTCATGACAATCGGTGAGGGAACTTCTGAAATTCAGAAGGTTGTCATTTCCCGCGAATTACTGAAGTAAAGTGAGGACCGGCTGCGAAAAGCGATTTGCAATTATTTTTTATAAACAATGAGCATTTAAAAAAAGATTTTATATCTTTGCCGCCTCTCAGCCAATAAGCAGAGACAGTAAATAAGCATCAAATAGAATTATAGATATGTTAATTATTCCAGTTAAAGAAGGCGAAAACATCGAAAGAGCGCTTAAGAAGTACAAGAAAAAATTTGACAAAACAGGCGTCATGAAAGAATTGCGTACACGTAAAGAGTACGTTAAGTCTTCTGTAGTGATTCGTCAGGCTAACATCCGTGCTGCATACGCTCAGCGCATGAAGTCTCAGGAAATCTAAGAATAACTGGAAAACAGTATTGAAGGGAATCCATTCGGGTTCCCTTTTTTGTTGTGGGGTCGCGATTCATCGCGACTTTTTTATAGAAATTAAAGATCTCAAAGATCCCGATCCGGAATATCTGAAACCTTTCCCCCGATTCCCCGTTAATCGATCTATGACAGCATTTGGGGCCATAGAACAATTTGAAGTATACCTCGCAACCGAGAAGCGGTATTCCGATCACACGCTGATTGCGTATAAAAACGACCTGGAGCAATTCGTGCGTTATGCTGAAATAACCGAAGACAATCAATTGACGGAGGTGAACCATCAGCTCATTCGTGGATGGGTGGTAGAATTATTGGAGCAGGCAATCGTTCCTCGCTCCGTAAGCCGCAAGCTCTCCTGTTTAAGATCCTTTTTCAACTGGCTGAAAAAAACAGGGTATATCACCGAAAATCCGATGCTGAAGATTCGCGGCCCGAAAGTGGAAAAGCGGCTGCCGCAGTTTGTCAAGCAATCCGAGTTCACCAAAGAGCGCATCGATCCTGTTTTTGCCAATACGGTTGAGGGTTTGCGCGATCGCCTCATGGTCGAGCTGTTTTACCAGACCGGGGTTCGTTTGAGTGAATTGATTACGCTAAAAGAACAGGATGTGGTTTCCACGCATATAAAGGTGCTTGGAAAACGCAACAAAGAGCGTATTATACCTATAGGGAAAGAGCTGTTTGAGCAAATCCAGGCTTATCGTTTGGTCAAGCCCGACGGGCCCGACAGCCGGCATTTGTTATTTGTGAAAAAAGACGGCGTTAAATTGTCTTCAAAGTTTGTTTATCGGAAAATAAATACCTACCTTGGGATGGTAACGAATGTGGAGAAAAAAAGCCCTCACGTATTAAGGCATACGTTTGCGACACATATGCTGAACAACGGGGCCGGGCTGGAGACGCTGAAAGAACTGTTGGGTCACGCCAATCTTTCCGCAACCCAGGTTTACACGCACAATTCGTTTACACAGATAAATAACATTTACTCACAAGCTCACCCACGTGGGCGTAAAAATTGAATTGTCATGGACATCAAAGTGCATTCCGTTCATTTTAAGGCGGATCAGAAATTGCTTGATTTCGTAAATGAGAAAGTGACCAAGTTGCAGTTATTCTTCGATAACATTATTGCAGGAGAAGTGTTTTTGCGACTGGACAAGAATTCGGAAAAAGAAAACAAGGTAGCTGAAGTAAAGATATTGATGCCGGGTCGGGAATTGTTTGCTAAAAAACAATGTAAAAGTTTTGAGGAAGCAGCAGATACAGCTGTGGAAGCATTGCGCAAGCAGGTAAAAAAACATAAAGAGAAGATTGCTGGTTGACAGTGATAATGAATAGCTTAGAAAGGTGATCGTAAGGTCACCTTTTTCTTTTTGAAAAAAAAGTAGAAAAAAAACGCTGTGTCCCTTGTGTGTAAAGATAAGTTTACTACATTTGCAAACCCAAACGGGAAAACACTTAAGAAAAGCGTTCTTTAAAATCATATTTAATAAAATTTTAGTGCCGGTGTAGCTCAGTTGGCTAGAGCAGCTGATTTGTAATCAGCAGGTCGGGGGTTCGAGTCCCTCCACCGGCTCCAAGATTTTGGGGGTGTCGCATAGTGGCTATTGCAGCAGACTGTAAATCTGTCACCGAGAGGTATCGTTGGTTCGAGTCCATCCACCCCCACAAGTTTGAATAAAATTTTTAAGCGGGAGTAGCTCAGTTGGTAGAGCGTCAGCCTTCCAAGCTGAGGGTCGCGAGTTCGAGTCTCGTCTCCCGCTCAACAATTTTAGATTTTAAAGTGCATGCCGGTGTAGCTCAGGGGTAGAGCGCTTCCTTGGTAAGGAAGAGGTCACGAGTTCAAATCTCGTCATTGGCTCACAGAAGACCTTCACTCATGAAAATGGGTGAAATTTTGTATTAGTAAGAATAAGGTTTATTAACTACGTAACAAATAAAAACAAATGGCTAAGGAAAATTTTAATCGTTCCAAACCGCACGTTAACATTGGTACTATCGGTCACGTTGACCACGGTAAGACTACGTTGACTGCTGCTATCTCAAGTGTACTTGCTGCTAAAGGTTTGGCTGCGGTACGTGATTTCTCGTCAATTGATAACGCTCCTGAAGAGAAAGAGCGTGGTATTACCATTAACACATCTCACATTGAGTATGAAACTGCTAACCGTCACTACGCGCACGTTGACTGTCCAGGTCACGCCGACTACGTAAAGAACATGGTTACAGGTGCTGCTCAGATGGATGGTGCTATCCTGGTAGTAGCTGCAACTGACGGTCCAATGCCACAAACTCGTGAGCACATCCTTCTTGGACGTCAGGTAGGTGTTCCTCGTTTGGTTGTATTCATGAACAAAGTGGATATGGTTGACGATGCTGAGCTACTTGAGTTGGTAGAAATGGAAGTTCGTGAATTGTTGTCTTTCTATGACTATGATGGTGACAATGCTCCAGTTATTCAAGGTTCTGCACTTGGTGCATTGAACGGTGAGCCGGAGTGGGTTGCTAAAGTTGACGAATTGATGGATGCAGTAGATTCTTACATCGAATTGCCTCCACGTGATGTTGATAAGCCTTTCTTGATGCCGGTTGAAGACGTATTTACGATCACTGGTCGTGGTACTGTAGCAACTGGTCGTATCGAAACAGGAGTTATCAACTCTGGTGATCCGGTAGAAATCCTTGGAATGGGTGAAGAGAAATTGACTTCAACTGTAACTGGGGTTGAGATGTTCCGTAAGATCTTGGATCGCGGAGAAGCTGGTGACAACGTTGGTTTGCTTTTGCGTGGTATTGAGAAATCTCAAATCAAGCGTGGAATGGTAATCTGCAAGCCAGGTTCAACTAAACCACACCAGGATTTCAAAGCTGAGATCTATGTATTGAAAAAAGAAGAAGGTGGTCGTCACACACCATTCCATAACAAATACCGTCCGCAGTTCTACTTCCGTACAACTGACGTAACTGGAGAGATTTTCTTGACAGACGGACGTGAAATGGTTATGCCTGGTGATAACGTAACAATCAACGTTAAGTTGATCGTTCCGGTAGCAATGGACAAAGGACTTCGTTTCGCTATCCGTGAGGGTGGTCGTACCGTAGGTGCTGGTCAGGTTACTGAGATCATCGCGTAATTCAGAACAAAATAAAAAGTCGAAAGGGGAGCTTTGCCTCCCCTTTTTACGCGGGTGTAGCTCAGCTGGTAGAGTAGTGGTCTCCAAAACCATTGGTCGTGAGTTCGAATCTTACCGCCCGCGCAATTAAAGGAAAATAGCCGTGTCAAAGTTTAAAAACTATTTTAGCGAAACCATTACTGAGATGACTCAGAATGTTTCGTGGCCAACATGGAAAGAATTGCAAAGTAACGCGCTGATCGTGGTTGTTGCTTCTGTGATCTTTGCATTATTGGTATTTGTGATGGATACTGTATTCGGAATCACAAACGGTGAGACTTGGAAAGGTGCTCTTGGTTTTATTTACTCAATGTTTTAGTCGTAGATTATCATGGGTGATATTAAAAAACGTTGGTACGTAGTGCGTGCAGTAAGCGGAAAAGAGAAAAAGGTGAAAGAATACCTGGATCTGGAAATTTCCCGACTGAAACTGGACGATTATGTATCGCAAGTGCTGATTCCTACTGAAAAAGTATTTCAGATCCGAAACGGAAAGAAAATCAGTAAAGAAAAAGCGTATTTACCTGGTTACGTGTTGATAGAAGCATCCCTTATCGGAGAAGTTCCTCACGTAATTAAAGGTATTCCAAATGTAATTGGTTTCCTGGGTGCTGAAAAAGGCGGTGATCCGCAGCCGATGCGCCTCTCGGAAGTCAATCGTATATTAGGTAAAGTTGACGAGCTTTCCGAAACAGAAGAGGAAATGAAAATTCCATTCGTTATCGGTGAAGCCGTTAAGGTTATTGACGGACCTTTCAATAATTTCTCGGGAGTGATCGATGAGATCAACGAAGACAAGAAGAAATTGAAAGTAATGGTTAAAATCTTCGGTCGTAAAAACCTCCTGGAGCTCAGCTACATGCAGGTAGAGAAAGAAGGCTAAACTTGTATTAACCCGCAGAAGTGAGATTATTGATTAAAGCTTCCCTTTAACGCTCACGTTTGACTGCATAATTTAAATAACAATGGCTAAAGAAGTAGCAGCATTGATCAAATTACAGATCAAAGGTGGCCAAGCCAATCCAGCTCCTCCTGTTGGTCCCGCACTCGGTGCAAAAGGGGTCAACATTATGGAATTCTGCAAGCAGTATAATGCTCGTACGCAGGATAAACCTGGAAAAGTTTTGCCATGTGTGATTACTGTATACAGTGACAAGTCGTTCGACTTCGTTATTAAAACTCCACCGGCAGCGGTACAGATCATCGACAGCGTGAAATTGAAAAAAGGTTCGTCTGAGCCTAACAAAACGAAAGTGGGCTCCATGTCATGGGACCAGATTCGTACGATCGCTGAAGATAAAATGCCAGACATGAACTGCTTCACAGTTGATGCGGCAATGACAATGATCGCCGGAACGGCACGTAGTATGGGTGTAACTGTTAAGGGTGGTGAAGCACCTGCAACCAAATAATCGTTGACATCATGGGAAGAATTTCTAAAAAAAGAAAAGAGATTTTAGCTAAGTATGACTTGACTAAAACCTACACCTTGGTTGAAGCGTGTGATTTGGTGAAAAACGTTACCACTACCAAGTTTGATGCTTCGGTAGACATCAGCGTTCGTTTGGGAGTTGATCCGCGTAAAGCGAACCAAATGGTTCGTGGAACCGTTGCTTTGCCTCACGGAACCGGAAAAGATGTACGCGTACTTGTATTGTGTACACCTGACAAGGAAGCCGAAGCAAAAGCAGCTGGTGCCGAATACGTTGGATTGGACGATTTCATCGAAAAGATCAAAGGTGGTTGGACAGATATCGACGTGATTATCACCATGCCGTCTGTAATGGGTAAAGTGGGTGCACTGGGACGTGTTCTCGGTCCACGTGGCTTAATGCCAAACCCTAAGACAGGTACAGTGACAATGGAAGTTGGTAAAGCCGTTGAAGAAGTGAAGGCAGGTAAGATTGACTTCAAAGTTGACAAGTATGGAAATATCCACACATCTATCGGAAAAGCTAGCTTCGAAGGAGCTAAAATCAAAGATAATGCGTCGGAATTGATCCAGCAATTGATCAAATTGAAGCCGTCAGCTGCAAAAGGAACATACATCAAAAGTATTTTCATCAGTTCTACAATGTCGCCAAGTATCCAAATCGACGCGAAATCTGTAGTAGCTTAAAATCTTGAAGAATGAATAAAGATCAAAAATCACAGTACATTGACGATCTTGCTCAAGATTTATCTCAAGCAAACGTCTTCTATCTTGCAGACACAGCAGAACTTACCGTTGAAACAATCAACCAGTTACGTCGTCGTTGCTTCCAGCAGGGAATTACTTTACGTGTCGTAAAGAACACCTTGCTTGCAAAAGCGATGGAGCGCGTTGAAGGTAGAGATTACGGTCAATTGCCTGAAGTATTGGGTGGCCCGACATCTATCATGTTCTCGGAAGTAGGTAACGCTCCTGCAAAATTGATTAAAGAATTCCGCAAAAAAAGTGAGAAGCCGATCCTGAAAGGTGCTTACATTGAAGATGCGATCTTTGTTGGTGATAACCAATTGGATACGCTCGTAGCAATTAAGTCACGTGAAGAATTGATCGGTGACATCATCGGATTGCTCCAAAGCCCTGCGAAAAATGTTATCTCAGGCCTTACAGGTGGTGGATCTAAAATTGCCGGAATCCTTAAAACGCTCGAAGAACGAGCATAAGTTAATTAACATTATTAAGAACCTTTTTTAAATTTAATAAAAATGGCTGATTTAAAACAAATCGCAGAAACGCTAGTAAACCTTACAGTAAAAGAAGTTAACGAACTAGCTACAATTTTGAAAGACGAGTACGGTATTGAGCCTGCAGCTGCTGCACCTGTAATGGTTGCTGGTGGAGGTGCTGCCGGAGGTGGTGAAGCTGCTGCTGAGCAAACTGAATTCACTGTAGTGTTGAAATCAAGCGGTGCCAACAAACTTGCAGTAGTTAAGTTGGTGAAAGAATTGACTGGTCAGGGCTTGAAAGAAGCGAAAGACTTGGTTGACGCAGCTCCTGCTACATTGAAAGAAGCGGTTTCTAAAGACGAAGCAGCTGCTTTGAAGTCTCAGCTTGAAGAAGCTGGTGCAGAAGTTGAAGTTAAGTAATTCATTACTTTATTAACAGGGAAAGGTGTCCGCCTCAGGCGGATGCCCTTTCCTGTTTTTCAGCATACAAAGAATAAAGTCCTTTCTCAATTAAATATTTTTAACCTTGGCAACAACAAGCAACACATTAACGAGAATTAATTTTGCCTCAAGCAAAAATCAGTTCGCTTATCCGGATTTTCTGGATATTCAGCTTAAATCCTTCCAAGAGTTTTTCCAGTTGGAAACAACCCCTGAAAATCGTGAAAGTGAAGGATTGTACAAGGTATTTGCGGAGAACTTCCCAATTACTGATACACGAAACCAATTCGTGTTGGAGTTCCTCGATTACTTCATCGACCCGCCCCGCTACACCATCGAAGAGTGTATCGAACGTGGTCTGACTTACAGCGTTCCGCTGAAAGCAAAACTGAAATTGTATTGTACTGATCCTGAACACGAAGATTTCGAAACAATCGTGCAGGACGTATACCTGGGTACGATTCCGTACATGACACCTAAAGGTTCGTTTGTAATCAATGGTGCCGAGCGTGTAATCGTTTCTCAGTTGCACCGTTCACCGGGAGTATTCTTCGGACAGAGCCGCCACGCCAATGGTACTAAATTGTACTCGGCGCGTGTGATTCCGTTCAAAGGATCCTGGATCGAATTTGCAACAGATATCAACAGTGTAATGTACGCTTACATCGACCGTAAGAAGAAATTACCTGTGACCACATTGTTCCGTGCAATTGGTTATGAAACTGATAAAGACATCCTTGAAATATTTGGCCTTGCCGACGAGGTAAAGGTGAATAAAGCTAACCTGAAAAAATGCGTTGGGCGTCGTTTGGCGGCACGTGTTTTGAAATCATGGATCGAAGATTTCGGTGATGAGGATACAGGTGAAGTGGTTTCTATTGAACGTAACGAAGTAATTCTTGATCGTGAAACAATGCTGGAGGAATTCCACATTGACACGATCCTTGATGCTGGTGTAAAAACGTTGATCTTCCACAAAGAAGATGCAAACACAGCTGATTACACCATCATTTACAACACGCTTCAGAAAGATACGTCCAACTCGGAAAAAGAAGCGGTAGAGCACATCTACCGTCAGTTGCGTAACGCTGAACCACCTGATTACGAAACGGCAAAAGGAGTATTCGAGAAATTGTTCTTCTCCGATGCACGTTACGATCTGGGCGAGGTAGGTCGTTACCGTATGAACAAAAAACTAAACATCGACAGCTCGGAAGAGTCGCGCGTGTTGACGAAAAACGATATCCTTTCCATCATCAAGTATTTGATCGAATTGATCAACTCGAAAGCAGATGTGGATGATATCGACCACTTGTCAAACCGTCGTGTTCGAACTGTAGGTGAACAATTATATGCACAATTCGGTGTCGGTTTGGCACGTATGGCCCGTACTATTCGTGAACGTATGAACGTTCGTGATAACGAGGTCTTCACTCCAATCGACCTGATCAACGCGAAAACACTTTCTTCGGTGATCAACTCGTTCTTCGGAACCAACCAGTTGTCTCAGTTTATGGACCAGACCAACCCGCTTTCGGAGGTAACTCACAAGCGTCGTTTGTCTGCACTCGGACCAGGTGGACTTTCACGTGAGCGTGCAGGTTTCGAGGTTCGTGACGTTCACTACACGCACTACGGTCGTCTGTGTACGATTGAAACACCGGAAGGACCAAACATCGGTTTGATCTCTTCTTTGTGTGTATTTGCCAAAGTAAACAAACTTGGATTCATTGAAACACCTTACCGTACAGTTGTTGATGGTAAAGTAGCGATGGCCCAGGAGCCTGTTTACCTTTCGGCTGAAGAAGAAGACGAAAAAATGATCGCCCAGGCGAATGCTGCTATGGATGACAAGGGTAACTTCCTTTCTGAAATGGTGAAAGCACGTTACGAGGGTGATTTCCCGGTGGTAGCACCGAAAGATTTGAATTTGATGGACGTAGGCGCCAACCAGATTGCATCGATTGCGGCATCTTCTATTCCATTCCTGGAGCACGATGATGCCAACCGTGCATTGATGGGATCAAACATGCAACGTCAGGCAGTTCCGTTGTTGAAACCGCATTCTCCGATCGTGGGAACAGGTATCGAACAATTGGTAGCGCGTGACTCCCGTGTATTGATCAACGCTGAAGGTCCGGGATCAGTTGAGTACGTTGACGCGAATGAAATCGTGATCCGTTACGACTGGTCAAACGAAGATAAGCTTGTAAGCTTCGACAGCGAAGTAACACGTTACAGCTTAACGAAGTTCCAGAAAACAAACCAAAGCACAACGATCAACCTGAAGCCGATCGTTCGTAAAGGTGACCGAATTGAGAAAGGACAGGTACTTTGCGAAGGATATGCGACACAAGGAGGTGAATTGGCATTGGGTCAAAACCTGAAAGTGGCGTTCATGCCATGGAAAGGGTATAACTTCGAGGATGCGATCGTGATCTCCGAGCGTGTGGTACGCGACGATATCTTTACATCGATCCACATCGACGAGTACGCACTGGAAGTTCGAGACACAAAACGTGGTATGGAAGAATTGACGTCGGATATCCCGAACGTTAGTGAAGAAGCTACAAAAGATTTGGACGAAAACGGTTTGATCCGTATCGGTGCCGAGATCAAGGAAGGTGATATCCTGATCGGTAAAATCACTCCGAAAGGAGAAACGGATCCGTCGCCGGAAGAAAAACTGTTGCGTGCCATCTTTGGTGACAAAGCTGGTGACGTGAAAGATGCTTCCCTGAAAGCCGGTCCGTCATTGCGTGGTGTGGTAATCGAGAAAAAATTGTTCTCTCGTGCCATCAAAGACCGTAAGTCGAAAGCACAGGACAAGCCGGTACTGGAAGTATTGGATACCGAGTACGAAAAGGATTACGCTGTATTGAAAGACCGTTTGGTGGAGAAACTGATGTCGGTTCTTGGTGAGCACAAATCTGCCGGAGTTTTCAATAACTTCAAGGAAGAGATCATCAAGAAAGGAACGAAGTTCGCTCAGAAAAACCTCGTTGCAATCGATTACACGATTGTAAATCCAACGGGCTGGACAAGCGACCCGCATGTAAACACCCTGGTGAGCCGTGTATTGCACAACTTCACCATCAAGGCGAATGACTTGCTGGGAATCTACAAGCGTAAGAAATTCCATATTTCCGTAGGAGACGAACTGCCTGCAGGTATTGTGAAAATGGCCAAAGTATATGTTGCTCAGAAACGTAAGTTGAAAGTGGGTGATAAAATGGCGGGCCGTCACGGTAACAAAGGTATCGTTGCCAACATCGTTCGTGCTGAAGACATGCCGTTCCTTGAGGACGGAACGCCGGTGGATATCGTGTTGAACCCGCTTGGGGTACCTTCGCGAATGAACCTTGGACAGATTTACGAGACTGTTCTTGGCTGGGCCGGTGAAAAACTGGGCGTGAAATTCGCTACACCGATCTTCGATGGTGCGAAGCCGCATGAAATCGACGAATGGACAACAAAAGCAGGTGTTCCGAAATCAGGTAAGACTTACCTGTACGACGGGGGAACCGGTGAGCGTTTCCACCAGACTGCAACAGTAGGTGTGATCTACATGCTGAAACTGTCACACATGGTTGATGATAAAATGCACGCACGTTCGATCGGTCCATACTCATTGATCACACAGCAGCCATTGGGTGGTAAAGCCCAGTTCGGAGGTCAGCGTTTCGGTGAGATGGAGGTTTGGGCACTAGAAGCATTCGGTGCTGCCAATATCCTGCAGGAAATCCTGACTGTGAAGTCGGATGACGTAATGGGTCGTGCGAAAGCTTACGAATCCATTGTGAAAGGAGACAACATTCCTGAACCGGGAATCCCTGAATCATTCAACGTATTGTTGCATGAATTGAGAGGTCTTGGTTTAAGTATCTCCATGGATTAATTCCCCTCGGGAAAAATTGTCGAATTGATTTAAAGAAAACAATAGAATGGCTTACAGAAAAGAAACACCAAAAAAACAGAGCGCTTTCAACAAGATCACGATCTCGTTGGCTTCTCCGGAGTTAATTCTTGAGCAATCAAGTGGTGAGGTACTCAAGCCTGAAACGATTAACTATCGTACTTACAAGCCGGAACGCGACGGATTATTCTGCGAGCGTATTTTCGGTCCTGTAAAAGATTACGAGTGCCACTGCGGTAAATACAAGCGTATCCGATACAAAGGAATCGTTTGCGACCGTTGTGGGGTTGAAGTGACAGAGAAAAAAGTACGTCGCGAGCGCATGGGCCACATTTCATTGGTGGTGCCTGTAGCACATATCTGGTATTTCCGTTCGTTGCCGAATAAAATCGGTTACCTGCTCGGATTGCCAACCAAAAAACTGGATCAAATCATCTATTACGAGCGTTACGTGGTTATTCAGGCCGGTATCGCTACGAACCTGGATGGTTCTTCTCTTACTGAAAAAGAATTCTTAACAGAAGAAGAATACCTGGATATCCTGGATACACTTCCACGTGAGAACCAGTATTTGGAAGATACCGATCCGAACAAGTTCATCGCAAAAATGGGTGCGGAAGCATTGTACGATTTGTTGCGTAAGATGAACCTTGACCAATTGTCGTATGACCTGCGTCACCAGGCAAACAACGAAACTTCAGTTCAACGTAAGCACGAAGCATTGAAGCGTTTGCAGGTGGTTGAGGCGATGCGCGAATCACAGACACGTATCGAAAACCGTCCTGAATGGATGATCGTGAAAGTAGTTCCGGTAATTCCACCTGAATTGCGTCCGCTCGTTCCGTTGGATGGTGGCCGTTTTGCAACATCGGATTTGAACGACCTTTACCGTCGTGTGATCATCCGTAACAACCGTTTGAAGCGATTGATCGAAATCAAAGCGCCGGAAGTAATCTTGCGTAATGAGAAACGTATGTTGCAGGAAGCGGTCGATTCATTGTTCGATAACTCACGTAAAGCATCTGCGGTTAAAACAGAATCAAACCGTCCGTTGAAATCCCTTTCCGATTCATTGAAAGGAAAGCAGGGACGTTTCCGTCAGAACTTGTTGGGTAAACGTGTTGACTATTCTGCTCGTTCGGTAATTGTTGTTGGACCGGATTTGAAACTGCACGAGTGTGGTTTGCCGAAAGACATGGCTGCCGAGCTTTACAAACCGTTCATCATCCGTAAGATGATTGAGCGTGGTATTGTAAAAACCGTAAAATCTGCAAAGAAAATCGTTGACCGTAAAGAGCCGGTGGTTTGGGATATCCTCGAAAACGTATTAAAAGGACACCCGGTACTGCTTAACCGTGCTCCTACGCTTCACCGTTTGGGAATCCAGGCATTCCAGCCGAAATTGATCGAAGGAAAGGCAATCCGTTTGCACCCGTTGGTAACGACGGCCTTCAACGCCGATTTCGACGGTGACCAGATGGCGGTTCACTTACCATTGGGTAACGCTGCAATTCTGGAAGCGCAATTGTTGATGCTTGCATCGCATAATATTTTGAACCCTGCCAACGGAGCGCCGATCGCGGTACCTTCCCAGGACATGGTGCTTGGTCTTTACTACATTACCAAAGGCCGCACAAGTACTGAGGAGCACAAAGTGAAAGGTGAAGGAAGTATTTTCTATTCTCCGGCTGAGGTGATCATCGCGCACAACGAAGGAAAACTGGATCTGCACGCACCGATCAAGGTGAAATCGTACGATTTGAACGAAGCGGGAGTTCCTGCTTTGATGATGATCGATACGACTTGCGGACGTGTATTGTTCAATGAAGTAGTGCCGCGCGAGGTTGGTTTCATCAACGATGTATTGACCAAAAAAGCGCTGCGTGACATCATCGGACACGTATTGAAAGTATGTGGAACCGCTAAAACAGCGAAGTTCCTGGATGATATCAAAGAATTGGGTTACCAGATGGCCTTCCGTGGCGGTCTGTCGTTCAACCTCGAAGATATTATCATCCCGAAAGAAAAAGAAGTTTTGGTTTCGAAAGCTGAGGCGGAAGTGAAAGACGTAATGATGAACTACAACATGGGTCTTATCACCAACAACGAGCGTTATAACCAAATCATTGATATCTGGACGCACACCAACTCGCGTTTGACGCACACGTTGATGGAGCAATTGAAGAATGACAACCAGGGATTCAACTCCATCTACATGATGTTTGACTCCGGGGCGCGTGGTTCCAAAGAGCAGATCCGTCAGCTGTCAGGTATGCGTGGATTGATGGCGAAACCGCAAAAGTCAGGTGCTTCTGCTCAGGAAATTATCGAGAACCCGATCCTTTCCAACTTTAAGGAAGGTCTTTCGATCCTTGAGTACTTCATCTCGACCCACGGTGCACGTAAAGGTTTGGCCGATACGGCTTTGAAAACGGCCGATGCGGGTTACCTTACCCGTCGTTTGGTGGACGTTGCACAAGACGTAGTGATCAACATCGACGATTGTGGTACATTGCGTGGTCTTGTGGCTACAGCCCTGAAGAAAAATGACGATATCGTGGAACCGTTGTATGACCGTATCGTTGGCCGTACTTCTGTACACGACATCTATCACCCTGATACGGAAGAACTGATCGTAAACGCCGGTGAATTGATTACCGAAACAGTGGGTGATACCATTGAAAAAGCGGGAATCGAGGAAGTGGAAATCCGTTCGGTACTGACATGTGAAATGCGTCGCGGTGTATGTTCGAAATGTTACGGACGTAACCTTGCTACACACCGTCCTGCCCAGGAAGGTGATGCAGTAGGGGTGATCGCTGCACAGTCGATCGGTGAGCCGGGTACACAGCTGACACTTCGTACGTTCCACGTGGGTGGTACCGCTTCGAACATTGCTGATGAGTCTGACTTGAAAGCAAAATCTGCCGGTAAACTGGAAATCGACGAATTGCGTACGATTGAGCGTAAAGGTGAGGACGGAAACATCAAAACCATTGTGGTTGGACGTTCTGCCGAATTGAAAATTACCGATCCGAAAACGGGTGTATTGTTGATGACATCGAACATTCCTTATGGTGCAGAGATGATGTTGACGGCTCCGATGAACGTGAAAAAAGGTGATGTAATCTGTAAGTGGGACCCGTATAACGCGGTTATCATCTCGGAAGTTTCCGGTAAAGTAGTCTTCGAAAACATTATTGACGGTGTTACTTACCGTGAAGAAGTGGATGAGCAGACAGGATTTACCGAGAAAGTAATCATCGAATCACGTGATAAGAAGAAAAACCCTGCGATCCACATCGTTGATCCGAAAACGAAAGAAGTCCTTCGCGAATACAACATTCCGGTTGACTCACACATCGCGGTAAACGAAGGTGATAAGGCTGAAGAAGGAATTATCCTCGTGAAAATTCCACGTGTAGCCGGTAAAACCGGGGATATCACGGGTGGTCTTCCACGTGTAACGGAATTGTTCGAAGCACGTAACCCATCGAACCCTGCTGTGGTTTCCGAGATCGACGGTATCGTTGAGTTCGGTAAGATCAAGCGTGGTAACCGTGAGATCCAGGTAACATCGAAAAATGCCGATGTACGCAAATACCTGGTACCGCTTTCGAAACACATCCTTGTACAGGAAAACGACTTCGTTCGTGCAGGTCAGCCGTTATCCGACGGTGCGATCACACCAAACGATATCCTGAACATCCAGGGTCCTACAAAAGTACAGGAGTACATTGTAAACGAAATCCAGGAGGTTTACCGTTTGCAAGGGGTGAAAATCAACGACAAGCACTTCGAAGTAATTGTTCGTCAGATGATGTTGAAAGTGGAAATCGTTGACGCAGGAGATACACGTTTCCTTGAAGGTCAATCGGTTCACAAAGCCGACTTCATGGAAGAAAACGACTCGATCTACGGAATGAAAGTTGTTGTAGACGCAGGAGATTCTACGGAAATGCGTGCCGGTATGATTGTTACAGCCCGTAGATTGCGTGATGAAAATTCACAATTGAAGCGTGCCGACAAGAAACTGGTGGAATCACGCGATGCGGTTCCTGCTACGTCGACTCCATTGCTGCAAGGTATCACACGTGCATCATTGCAAACTCAGTCGTTCATTTCAGCTGCTTCCTTCCAGGAAACAACGAAAGTATTGAACGAAGCTGCGATCTCAGGAAAAGAAGATCATTTGTTAGGCTTGAAGGAAAACGTGATCGTTGGTCACTTGATCCCAGCCGGTACAGGTGTTCGCAAGTTCCAGAAAGTGATCGTTGCCAACCAGGAAGAATTAGACGCTATCCAGGCGTAATTCAGAATAACTTAGAAGAAACCCTTCTCTGCAAAAGCGGAGAAGGGTTTTTTGTTTGGGAGAAGTTTGTAAATTTCGGCCATGAAAAAACTCGGATTCATTCTTCTCTCGGCAATTGCGGTCTCGGGCTGCGGCGCGCTCAAAGTGGCAAAGCTCCTGAAACAGGGCGATGTGGAACAACCTTCCTTTACGGCTGAAATCCCGTTCGAAATGCGAATGGGATTGGTGGTGGTGAAAGTCAACATCAACGGCAAAGACTACGACTTTTTGGTCGACACCGGAGCGCCAAACCTGGTAACCAAAGAATTGGCCGCTGAATTGAAGCTGAAATCGAAAGCAGAGCAAAAGGCCGGTGATTCACAAGGAAAAAAAGATGTGCTCCAATTTACCGAAATGCCCGAAATGCTGATCGGAGGTGTGCATTTCATCGAAATGGGAGCGGCCATTGCCGACCTTAAGCGTTCCAACGAAATTGCCTGTCTTGATGTCGATGGTTTCGTAGGGGCCAACCTCATGAAAGAAGCCGTTTGGCAATTTGATTACGACAGGAAAGTCATTACCGTTGCCGACAGTATCTCTGCGTTTGAAATCCCGGCTTCGGCGTTCCGTATCCCGTTTACACCGGCCCTTTCTTCCACACCGCTCATTGATATTACCTACGATGGCGTGGCGGATAACAAAGTGACTTTCGACACCGGCTCCAACGGCCATTTCAACAGTTCACACGGGATATACAAATCGTTGAAGGAAAAAGGAAAAGTTACCAATTCGGTGGTAGGATATGGCGCCACTTCATCCGGCCTTTACGGTGTGGGTGACGGCGATTCGCTGTACAATTTGATGATTACCGAAACAAAATTGGGCAACCTGACCATTCCGGAACAGGTAGTTGCGTTTGACCCGGGTGCACGTACGCTAGGCACCAAATTCCTGCAGCATTACCGCGTCATTATTGATTGGTCGATCAAAGAGATTATTTTGATTCCCACCGACGATTTTGTAAACAATACCTATGAAACCTTTGGAATCCGGCCGTTTTACAATGAGGACCGTCTTGAAGTGCGCATGGTTACATTGGGCTCCGAAGCCGATAAAGCGGGAATCAAACTGGGCGACCGTATTTTAGAGATCAACGGCAGAGATGTGCGCGTATTTACAAAAGAGATGTGGTGCGATGTGATCAATAACGGCCTTGTTCCCGAAAACGACACAGTGATTAACTTAATTATCTCCCACGACGGACAAGAGCGAGCTGTGAGGTTGAATAAGAAAGATATGATGAAAAAGGAATAGTTTTTCGATTAAAAATTAATCAAAGTCGATAATGGAATCGTTTTTTTGCGTATCTTAAAGTATGGCAAAGAATAAAACGATTACCGTAAAAGGGACAGACATCACGATTCATCAGCAGGGCGAATTCTCCGATTATATTTCACTAACCGATATTGCGCGGGTTAAGAATCCTGATGAACCAAAGGATGTCGTGAAAAATTGGATGCGTTCGAGAACAACAATTGAATTTATTGGTCTTTGGGAACGATTAAACAATCCCGATTTCAAAGGGGTCGAATTCGACTCCTTTCTTTTTGATGCAGGAAGTAATTCATTTACACTTTCACCTTCAAAGTGGATTGAAACAACAAATGCAAAAGGAATTGTTTCAAAACAAGGGAACAAGGGAGGCACTTTTGCGCATAAAGACATCGCTTTCGAATTTGCGTCATGGGTTAGTTCTGAATTTAAGTTATACCTTATCAAGGAGTTCCAGCGTCTCAAAGAAGAAGAAAATGATCGGCTTCAATTGACCTGGAATTTACAGCGAACATTGGCCAAAGTCAATTACCGGATTCATACCGATGCCATCAGGGAATTGATCATTCCTAAATTGGTTGGCAGCCATGAAACTAACCTGGTTTATGCAAGTGAAGCTGATTTACTGAATGTAGCTTTGTTTGGAAAAACAGCTCAACAATGGCGAACCGAGAATCCCGATTCAAAAGGAAATGTAAGAGACGACGCCACCATCGAACAATTGGTTGTGCTTTCAAACCTGGAAAGTATGAACGCTGTATTCATTCACAACGGCTTAAGTCAATCGGAACGACTGGTACAGCTCAATCAAATGGCGATTACGCAGATGAAGTCGTTGCTGCAACATGAATTGGCGAAGAAAATAGAGTAAGGAAGTAACCCGGTTTTCGGGCTGGTCCGGTAATTATACCCTCACCTTCCGGTTTATCATATACACCGCCCCAATCCCGATCACACCGCCGATAATCGTATGTACCTCGATCTTTTCGTCCAGGATCAACCAGGCGGAAAGCGCTGCGGTAAACGGGACCGTAAAAATGAAGCTGCTGGCTTTTTCAGCGCCAATTTTGGCAGTGGCGAAGAAATACATCGTGGTTGCCAAAGTTGTTACAATTACGCTCCCGAAAAGCAGGTTGCCCCAGAACGTAAATTCCTTGATATGCACCAGGCGCACCATCTCGGAAACATCCATGAGCGGAAGCATGAAGAGCAGTGTAACCACGTACATCCACCAGGAAAACGCAAACGATGAACCGTATTTGCCTGCTTTCGAGGTAAACTTGCTCATCACCGACCACAGGAAAGCACTCAGCAGGAACAAACCGTTCCACGGATCGGCCAGGATGTTGACATTCGACCAGATCTCGAGCATGGTGAGGCCGGCAATGATTCCCAGCGAAATACCGATCGTCTCATTCACATTCGGCCGTTTCCAATCGATGAACATACCCAAAATGTACGCCATGATCGGGTTCATCGTGGTCACCAGGATTCCGCCCGCACCTGCGTTTCCGTCTTGCAAGCCTTTGAGGAACGTATAATTGTACATGGCCATCAATGCCGCCGAGATCAAGACAAACGGAATGCCTTTACGCGAAATTTTAATCGGGATTTTCAACACCACCAACAACAGTAGCAAGCTCAATACAACAAACAGGTACCGGAAAATGCCCAGTTCAATCGGTGACCCGAAAGCCGACAGAACGCCGCTTGATGGCCAGCTTACTCCCCATAATACCATGCTGACAATCATGGCGATGGTCAGGTTTTTCGATGTTTTTTCGGGAGCTGCGTTCATGATGCGTACTTGTGGTGCAAAAGTACACAAAGCCTTACAGGTACAACGCGAAGAATTTTGCTGATTTTACCAAACAATCGTTAAAATTCCTCGATGACGTCCATGGCCAACCGAAAGCCCCGGAAACAGGTAGTTTCCCCGGATGCGTCGTAGGTTTCTTCAGTCGTATTTTGGAGGTAATAACCGGTGTCGTTCCAACTACCGCCTTTGGTGATCCCGTATTCGGCGACCATTTCCTCAACGTTGCCGGCCATTTGGTAGAGTCCGCTGAGTCCGGGTAAATAGCTGTAAACCGGTGTTGTGACATCGTGGCAATCACTCAGGCTGCCGGGAACATGATAACAGGCATGGCCGGGCCAGCCGATGTAAAAGTTGTTGGTGATCGTATCGGAATCGTAGATCATTGTAGCTTCCGGTAAATAGCGTACCGAAGCCTGGTCCATCGGTCGGAAATTTGCCATCCAGTCACCATCTTCGTCCTGCATGGAAAAAGGATTCCCGCCTGCCACTTCAGACGGCCACGGGAAGAATGAGTTGTAGGCTTTGTACGCAATTGCCAGAGACTTGCCTTTTTCCGGTTTTTGGTATTCCGCACCGGAAAGAGCAGCGTATGTCCATTCGGTTTTTGTCGGTAACCGAAATCGGACTTTTTTGTGCTTGCGTTCGGGGTTGGCATTGTAGCGGTCGGTAAGCCAGGCACAGAAATCGAGGGCTTGCTGATGTGTGACTCCCACAACCGGGTAATAGCGGTAAGCGGGATGTCGGAAGTAGTATTCGAGATAAGCCTGCGAATAATACGGTTTTTTCTCCCAAACGGTTGTATCCGGAAGCGCAGCCTTGTAATTCTCATGATCCTCGCGGTTCAGCCAGTAGACGTATTCCAGGTAGTCGAAATTACTCACCTCGTAAGCGCTGATGTAAAACGCTCCGACCTTGAATTCCCCCGGATTTGTAAGATAATCGAGCGGAACATCCACGTCGCCCGTCATTGGTCTCAAATGAACGCTTCCGCTATCCATAAACACCATGTGAGATTCGCCGGCTTTGCGGTACTTTTTTTCAGCATCTTTCTGGGCAAATACAACGGAAGAACATAGCAGGGAAACAAGAAGTAGGATTCGCAGCATAAAAAAGTTTTTTTGGAAAACGAAAATAGTACAAGTCGTTACAATGTAAAGCTGATACTTGCCTTTTTACCACGATGGCAGTGCACAAGGATCAACGCAAAGGCGCAAAGTACGCGAAGGGAAGGCGTAAATTAGTTTGACGTGTATGTATAAGTACGCAAAGTCTGTTTACAACTATTCCAATTCATATAAATCCTTCTCGATCTCTGCGCCTTTGCGTTGAATTATTCTTTGCGTTTACTTAAGCTTTCTTTGTGGTCTTAACACGTCCATCCTTCCAAAAAAACTTTGTGTCTTTGTGGTTGGCCTACCGAAACCGAAACTCAAACCCTAGCCCATCTTCGCGAAGCCAGACCAATGCTGCATCCAGCTGTTCGGCCAGCGTTGCAATGAGCTGTAACCCAAGACTGTTGTTTTTAGCGACGTCATAATCCGCAGGTAAACCGATCCCGTTGTCTCTCACAACCAGGATAAACAGCCCGTCTTCTTCCCTGAACGAAATGACAATACTTCCTTTGCGGCCCGGGAATGCATATTTGTAACTGTTGCTGATAGCTTCGTTCAGGATCAGGCCAATGGGGATCATGCGATCAGCTTCCAGGATGATATTTTGGTCGATGTCGAGCTGAAAATCAACTTTCACGTCGCTCATACAAAATGAGCTTTCCAACCCAAGGATCAAGTGATTAATATAGGCGGTGGAATTGATTTTGCTCAGATCACGGCTTTGGTACAGCATTTCATGAACAATTGACATCGAATCGATCCGGTTCTTGCATTCGCGCACGAGTTCCAGGAAAACAGGATCGGTGGAATTGGCTGCTTGGAGGTTCATCAAACTGGCAATGATTTGCAGGTTGTTTTTTACCCGGTGATGTACTTCTTTGAGCAACGATTCTTTTTCTTTCAGCGTTACCACCGAGTTTTCCAATTCTTCGCCCAACATGTTTACGCCTGCCGCAATGGAATCAAAGACGTCATTTTTGGGACTGATTTCAGTCTGAACATTGAATTCCAGCCGTGCGTAAGACATAATGACGTCCAAAATGGCATTGGCCCGTTGCTGTATGTACTGATCACCTTTTTTTACCATCTTACAGACTCCTCAGCCAATTAAGTGCGTCTTTCTCGTTCAGGAACAAACGGGTAGGAACGGCCGGCTTGTTAATGCCAAGAAAAAAATTCCCGACCACTTTGCTCACCGCAGAATCGATCAGGATGGCGAATGCTATGGTATTGGTTTCCCTTCCGTTGGTGGTGAAAAATGAACGCGCTTCCCGCGAGATCGATTGGATGCCCCGTGAATCGATCAGCAACGGGTATTTTTCATCAACGAAAAAGCTGTTGACGGCCACCGAGTTCTCCAGGGCATCTTCCAGCGTTACCACAGCATTCTTTTTCACTTTCGTCCGGGCAATTCCATCTGCACCCATCCAGGTGTAATAACACTTCAGTTCATGTGCAGTAGAAGGGATTTTCATACTTCCAAAAATAAGGAAAAACCGACGCAAAAGCAGGTGGTGGCAATGGAATCTGAAAAAATGTTTTAACCCGTTCAACCCGCGGATATTGGGAAACTAAATACTTGGTCAGGAAATGAGACACGGATTCCTGCCCGTATTTTGGGCTTCCGTCACACAGGAAATTCCAGCCGGAAAACTGTCCCTTCCTCGCGTGATTCCAATACAAAATGACCGTCGAGCTGCTGCGTGAGCGCTTCTACGATTTCCAGTCCCAATGAATGGCCTTTCCCGGGAGAATTCGATTGAATACCAAGCCCGTTGTCAATTACTTCCAGCACAAATTTCGGGGAATTCACCATGGCCCGCACAATTAGCTGCGGCTGCTCGATCATATTAAAGGCATGTTTGAACGCGTTATTGATCACTTCAGAAGCAATCAGTCCGAGCGGAACGGAGCGGTCGATATCCAGCTCAGAAAGCTCCACCTCGAAAATACATTTCACCGTTTTTTCAGGTGATCCGAACGCTTTTTGCTGCAGTTCCAGGATGTCTCTCAGGTACGACTGAATGTTCACTTTTCCGAGGTCGGCATCCTGTTGGTAGAGGTTTTGGTGCATCAGTGCAATCGACTGAATCCGTGATTTACTCTCCTGCAAAGCTTTGACCGCATTGGGGTCGGTAAGCTGTAACTCCTGCAGGTTCAGCAAGCTCGAAATGATTTGCAGGCTGTTCTTAACGCGGTGATGCACTTCTTTCAGCAAGACCTCGCGTTCGTGCAGCGCTTTGTCGATCTGGCTGTTCTTGAGCCGGATCTTGTGGTTGGAAAGCGCCAGGCGGCGGTTGAGGATACGCACCCTGCGATTGTAGAGGAAAAACAGGATGAGCAATACCAGCAGGATTCCCATTCCGATAAACGCGGCATCCAGCTTTCGCGATTGGTTGGCAATCGTGCGCTGATCCATTTTTTTCTGGTATTCCACTTCCAGCTGTGCAATGTACTGGTCATTTTCTTCGGAGGCAATGGAATCTTCGTAGGCGTGGGAAAGTTCCGAGAAATGCAGCGCTTCCTTGAAATTGCCCATTTTTTCGTGGGTTTCTTTCAATCCGCTGTAGGCGATCTGCAGGTTTGCAAAACTACCGCTCTTCTGGCTCAGCGACAAGCACAGGTCGAGGTAATAAAGCGATGAATCATACAGCTCTTCCTTGCGCAGCACTTCCGAAAGATTGTAATAAATGTAAAGTTCCGAGATTTCGTCTTTCTGCTCGATATAGGTTTTCAGTGCCTCCCGGTAGGCTTTTTTGGCTTTCGGGTATTGTTGCTGGTCACTGTAGATATTGGCGATGTTATTGTCAATGTCGGCCGCATTCAACGCCATTTTCAGCTGAATGAAGTATATTTTGGATTGATAGTAATACTTCAGTGCTGTTTCGAAATCTTCTTTTGCATACGCATCATTTCCCAACCCGTTGTAAGCCTCGGCAATGGTCTTTTTGGCGTTGATTTTCCGTGCCAGGTGCAGCGCCTGTACATAATCATCATGTGATTTTTTGTAATTCCCCAATGCCGAATAATCGTGCCCCATGAGCAGGAATGAAGACGCCAGGCCTTCCGTATGACTGCGGTCGTGGTACAATTTTCGGGCACGCAAGGCGTATTTCAGCGATGATTTGTACAAGCCACGGTAATTTTCGATCCGCCCTTTCTCAAGTAAAGCTCTGGCACGGAGCGTGTCATTTTTGATGGCAGCGCACATCTGGAGTGCCGAATCGATCAAAACAGTTGCTGCCGCACGGTCGCTTCCGCTTGCAACGGCAGCCTTCCGGATCAGTGTATTGATTTTTCCCTCCTGGCAAATACCGTTGGAACATCCCAAAAAAAGAACCACAAATAAGAAACGAATACACATGGTTAAAAAGCTGGAAATCCAGTAGTTGTTAATGTTAAATGTAGTTCTTTTTAACGTATTATGATTTTTATAGTTGAAAAATAAGTTTTGTGAGTTTCTGAATCCGGAAGTTTATCGGAATAGTGGAACAAACCGGTTAACTCAAAACGCAAAAACTGGTAAACTAAAAAACATTTGGTTACCTTCGTGCTATCAAGAGACAACACACACATGGAAAAAAACGACAACCAGTTAAACATTGAACTATCCGAGGAATTGGCAGAAGGGATCTATTCCAATTTGGCGATCATTACACATTCACAGGCCGAATTTGTGACCGATTTTATCCAAATGATGCCCGGCATGCCAAAAGCAAAAGTGCGCTCCCGTGTGATCATGTCTCCGCAGAATGCGAAGCGCCTCATGCGCGCACTTGCTGAAAACATCCAGAAATACGAACAGGTAAATGGTGTCATTGTTGATACCGAAAGCACGCCATTCCCACCGATGAATTTCGGCGGACCCGCAACACAGGCATAATTTGATATGTTCTTGATCAGGAAAATAGGAATCGTCTTCGTAGTGGCCGGAATTCTCTCCACTACCGGGATTCTCCATTTTGCCAAGAACCTGCCCGACATGATCGCTCATTACGAGCACCATAACAAAGAACACGAGAAGGTCGGTTTTTTTGATTTTCTTACCGATCATTTCAATAATCCCGACCACCACAAAGACCAGCATCCGGGACACAACGATTTCCCGTTTCATCATGATCATTCGTCGACCTGCTGCGCTTCGATACTAACCTTTATTCCGGCGGAACACCTCACGTTCGACATCCGGTTTGCGCAGTTTGATGTTCCGGAATCCATTAAAATAAACGCCTACCGCCAGTTCAGTCCTTCTGAATTCGCATCCGCTATCTGGCAGCCACCACAAGTTTAGTGAACACCGTTTCCGGTCTTCCCGGAATGAATGTCACCTCTTCCTGTCGCAGGAACAGGCTCATTTTACGTATTCACTAAATTCAGCAGAATGTTAGATAAAATCATCGCGTTTTCGATCAAAAACAAGCTCGTGATCGGCATCATGATCGTTGCGCTTATCGGATGGGGTACCTACTCCGTCAACCAGTTACCCATCGATGCTGTGCCGGACATTACCAATAACCAGGTACAGATCATCACCTCCTCGCCCAGCAACGGTGCCGAAGACATCGAACGGTTCGTTACGTTCCCGGTGGAACAGACGATGGCGACCATCCCCGAAATCGAGGAAGTGCGTTCGTTCAGCCGATTCGGATTGTCGGTAGTGACCGTTGTTTTCAAAGAAGATGTCAATGTTTACTGGGCGCGCCAGCAGGTCAGCGAACGGCTTACCGAAGCAGCCCGCACCATTCCACCCGGAATGGGAACCCCTGAAATGGCCCCGGTTACAACCGGCCTGGGCGAAATTTACCAGTACGTCATCCACACCAAAAAAGGCTACGAAAAAAAGTACAACGCGACCGAGCTGCGCACGATCCAGGATTGGATTGTCCGTCGGCAATTGCTGGGTGTGGAAGGCGTTGCAGATGTCAGCAGCTTTGGCGGATACCTGAAACAATACGAAATAGCACTGGATCCCCACATGCTCAAAAGCATGGACGTGAGCATAGCCGATGTTTTTGCCGCTTTGGAGAAAAACAACCAGAATACCGGCGGCGGTTACATTGAAAAAAAACCGAATGCCTATTTTATCCGCAGTGAAGGATTGATCCAGTCGATCGAAGACATCCGCAATATCGTGGTAAAGGTCAATGAGAACGGTATTCCTGTACTCATCGGTAATGTGGCCGAAGTGAAATTCGGGGCAGCAACCCGCTATGGCGCCATGACCCGCAACAACGATGGCGAAGTGGTGGGTGCGATTGTCATGATGCTCAAAGGCGCCAATTCATCGAAAGTGATTGCCAGCGTAAAGGAACGTATGGCGCAGATCGAAAAAACGCTGCCCGAAGGCATTGTGGTAGAACCGTTCCTTGACCGGACCAGGCTGGTCGATAACGCGATCGGTACCGTGACCACGAACCTGGCGGAAGGAGCACTCATCGTGATTTTCGTCCTCGTATTGCTCCTCGGGAATTTCCGCGCGGGCTTGATCGTTGCTTCGGTGATTCCGCTTGCGATGCTGTTTGCGATTTCCCTCATGAACCTGTTCGGGGTCAGTGGCAACCTGATGAGCCTGGGCGCTATAGATTTCGGACTGATCGTTGATGGCGCTGTGATCATTGTGGAAGCGACGCTGCATCACCTCAACAAACGAAAGTCAAAGGCGAAATTGTCGCAATCAGAAATGGACGCGGAAGTCTACAACTCGGCATCCAGGATTCGCAACAGCGCCGCATTCGGAGAAATTATCATCCTGATCGTTTACCTGCCGATACTGGCATTGGTAGGTGTAGAGGGAAAAATGTTCAAACCGATGGCCCAAACCGTGGTATTCGCCATTTTGGGCGCGTTTATCCTCTCGTTGACTTACGTGCCGATGATGAGCGCCTTGTTCCTGAGCAGGAAGATCTCACGGAAGCGTAACGTTTCCGACCGCATCATCGAAGCCTGCCAGCGCGCGTACACACCGATGCTCCGCTTTGCCATGCGCTCCAAAGCGTTGATTGCCGGAACGGCTGTCGGTTTATTCCTGATGAGTGTGCTGCTGTTCCGCTCGATGGGTTCCGAGTTCATACCGACGCTGGAAGAAGGTGATTTTGCAGTTGAAACACGTGTACTTACCGGAAGCAGCCTTTCTCAGACCGTTGAGGCGTCTTCCCGGGCATCAAAAGTGCTCCGTGACCATTTCCCGGAAGTAAAGCAAGTGGTCGGTAAAATCGGTTCGAGCGAGATCCCGACCGATCCCATGCCGATCGAAGCCTGTGATCTGATGGTTATCCTGAAAGACAAATCCGAATGGACCAGCGCATCCACCAGGGAGGAACTTGCCGCGAAAATGCAGGAAACATTGGAAGAGCACATTCCGGGGGTAAGTTTCGGCTTTCAGCAGCCTATTCAAATGCGGTTCAACGAATTAATGACCGGTGCGCGCCAGGATGTGGTGATCAAGATTTATGGCGAAAACATGGAAAAGCTCAGCAAATATGCCCGTCAGATCGGAGCCGTTGCGCGTACGATAGAAGGTGCACAGGATGTGTATGTCGAAAAGGTCTCCGGGCTGCCGCAGGTGGTGGTCAGCTACAAGCGCGACCAGATCGCCCGGTTCGGGATGAACATTGAAGACATCAATACCGCGATCCGAACGGGATTTGCAGGCGAAACAGCCGGTCTGGTGTTTGAAGGTGAAAAACGCTTCGATTTGGTAGTACGGCTCGACCAGGACAATCGCCGGACATTGGATGATGTGCGCGGTCTGTTTATCGAATCACCAACCGGGATGCAGATTCCGCTGGAACAACTCGCTGATGTTGATTTGAAAGAAGGTCCCAACCAAATTCAACGCGATGATGCCAAACGGCGGATCATCGTCGGTTTCAACGTGCGCGGAAGAGACGTGGAAAGCATCGTAGAAGAAGTGCAGCAGAAAATTGACAAAGAGGTGCAATTTGAGCCGGGTTATTATCCTACTTACGGCGGTACGTTTGAAAACCTCAATGCGGCGAAGGATCGCTTGTTGGTTGCTGTTCCGGTGGCATTATTGCTGATTTTTTTCCTGCTGTACATCACGTTTAAATCCACCAAACAAGCCTTGCTCATCTTCACCGCCATCCCGCTTTCCGCTATCGGTGGTGTGTTGGCATTGTGGTTGCGCGGAATGCCCTTCAGCATTTCGGCGGGCGTGGGCTTTATTGCCTTGTTTGGAGTGGCGGTGCTCAACGGGATTGTGCTCATCGCCGAATTTAACCGACTCAAAAAAGAAGGAATGAAAGATACGATGGAAATTATCCGGACCGGAACAGCAGTGCGTTTGCGACCGGTGATTATGACCGCACTGGTGGCCTCGCTCGGATTTTTACCAATGGCGCTTTCCAACGGAAGTGGTGCGGAAGTGCAGAAACCACTGGCAACTGTCGTCATCGGTGGTTTGCTGACCGCAACATTGCTGACCTTATTGGTGTTGCCGGTATTGTATTACTGGTTCGAAAAGATCAAACCGCGGGCTGGCGCATTACCAAAAACGGTTTCCGTTATCGCCATCCTGGTGCTGGCAGGAACTTCCTTCGCCCAGCAAAGGGCCGTAACCCTGCAACAAGCCATCGATGAAGGTATGAGGAATAACAAACAGGTCATCGCCGCTGATTTGCAAACGGATTTCCGGGCGCAGTATAAAAAAACACTGTTCGACATTCCGAAAACGGATCTGAGCCTGATGGTGGGACAATACAACAGCATCAACCGGCACGATAACAACCTGACGCTGTCGCAAACCATCCCTTTCCCGACTGTTTTTTCAGCAAATGCGGCCTTGGGCGATGCGTTGGTGGAGGAGAGCAGGCTGCAAACGGCCATTACCAAAAATGAACTGGTACACCGGATCAGGCAAACCTATTTTTACCTCCAATACCTGGCAGCGCAGGAGGCTTTGCTAAAGCAGCAAGACAGTATTTTCAGTGATTTTGTCAGGGTGGCGACCTTACGCGTCAAAACCGGTGAAGGTTCCCCGCTCGAACAAACCACGGCTGAAACGCAGGCAAATGAAATCAGGAACCGGTTGATGCAAACCCGGGCTGCCAGACAACAATACTTAAGCGCATTGCAAACCCTTTTGGGCAGTAATGAACCGGTAGTGATCGCAGAAACAACGTTGCAGGAACAGGCATTCATACCGGCTGTTGATTCGGTTGCTGTTCAAACCAACCCGGAACTGGCGTTACTGCTTCAACAAATCGATATTGCCGAAAAACAGCGCAAAGCCGAAGTTGCCAAAGGCCTCCCCGATATTACGGTCGGTTATTTCAATCAAACCCTGATCGGAGTGCAAAGTATTGACAACCAGGAAGTGTATTTTGATGCTTCCAAACGCTTCCAGGGTTTCCAGGTCGGGTTGGCGATCCCGCTGTTTTTTAATGGTTACAATGCGAAGGTGAAATCGCAGGTGGTCGCTGCCAAAGCTGCGGAAGGCAAAGCTGCGGCTCATCAGGCGGAACTCGAAAACAGCTACCGGAACGCCGTTCAACAGTATGTCAGCAACCGCAATAACCTGGAGTTTTATAATCAGTCGGCCCTTCCGAATGCGCGGCTGATCATGGACAACAGCAGTAAAGCTTATGCCTCGGGCGAAATCGGTTATCCGGCGTACCTGCTGAGCTTACAAACAGCCAATGATATCCTGGAAAAACAGCTGCTCGCATTGCTTCAAACCAACCTGAGCGTGGCGGATCTTCAGTTCCTTGCCGGCCAATAAACAAGTTACATCGAATTAAAATCAAGATATGAAATCAATCATTCAATCAGGAGTCTTAGTCGCAGCGTTGTTCCTCGCAAGCTGCGGTTCCGGCGAACAACCGGTAGCCCATGAACAACATCCAACAGACGCAAACAGCGTTGAGCTGACAGCCGAACAATACAAAACCGTCGGCATTCAATTGGGAAGCGTCGAAATGAAATCACTGAGCGGCACCATTCGCGTCAATGGAATGCTCGATGTCCCACCGCAAAACCTGGTTTCAATTTCGTCACCGTTCGGTGGTACATTGAAAAACACCGAGCTTTTACAAGGAATGAAAGTGCGTAAAGGCCAGGTCGTAGCCATGATCCAAAATCCGGAGTTCATCAATGTGCAGCAGGATTACCTCGACTTCAAAAGCCAGCTCGAATACCTGAAGCTTGAGTACGAGCGACAGGAAGAACTCGCGGCGGGTAATGCGAATGCGAAAAAAACAGTGCAGAAAGCCAAAAGTGAGTACGAAAGCATGCGCGCGCGTGTTAACGGCTTAAAGGCCCGTTTGCAGATGATGAATATTTCGGTTGCTTCACTCGAAAAAGGGCATATTCAGAACTCCGCGCCGCTGCATTCACCCATCAATGGCTACGTAACGCAGGTAAATACCAACATCGGCGCGTATGTGACTCCTTCGGATGTGCTGTTCAAAATTGCCGATACCGACCACCTGCACGCTGAACTCACCGTGTTTGAAAAAGACGTTCCGAAGCTGAAAGTGGGACAGAAAGTACGTTTTACGCTGGCCAATGAAGATAAGGAGCGCACGGCTACCGTGTACCTGATCGGTCGCGAAATCGGCAGCGAACGCACAGTAAATATCCATTGTCACCTCGATAAGGAAGACCGTGAGCTGCTCCCGGGAATGTACCTCAAGGCATTGGTCGAAAGCTCTGTTTCCGAAGTAACCGCTCTGCCGAATGAAGCGGTTGTGCAATTTGAAGGTATGAGCTACATTTTTGTTGAGGGCAAGGCTGACCACAAGGGCGGACATGTATTTGATATGATCGAAGTAACTACCGGTATGAGTGAATTGGGGTTTACAGAGGTCATTCTTCCGGCAAACCGCGATTGGAAAAAAGCGAAAATTGTGGTCAATGGTGCCTATGACCTGTTGAGCAAGCTCAAAAACGGGGAATCGGAAGGCCATGGACATTGATTCGCCCGAAAAACGTAACTTTAGTAATCTTTTTAGTATCTGAAAAACAACCGTTATGAAATTATTGTTAGCAATTGCAGCGTTATGCGTTACATTCATGGCAAGCGCCCAGAGCAAACAAACCGTGGTTATAAAAACACCGAATACCTGCAATCACTGCAAAATTTGTGAAACGTGCGGCGGAAAGCTCGAAAAAGACCTGTATTTCGTGCGGGGCATCAAACTGGTAACCTACAACGAAGCCGATCAGACAACAACGGTTGTTTACAAAACCAAGCTGATTACACCGGAGAAGATCCGGCAGGAAATAGCGAAACTTGGCTTTGATGCCGACAGCGTTCCCGCCGATCCGAAAGGTTATGAGCAGCGCGACGGATGTTGTAAGAATTGACAAAAGACAACAGGATGTTTGAGTGTCCTCTCCCTTAGGCCTCTCCAAAGAGTGATTGACCATTTAAACGCACAAGCCTTATTGGGTTTGACGTACAGTGTATTTTCCGCCACAGATAACTCAGATGAGCACAGATTTAGCTATGCGCTAGCGCATAGTTAATGGCTATGTGTGTAAATATCTGCGAAAATCTGAGCTATCTGTGGCTAAAATTGTTTTTATGCCATTGTCTAATGGCGTGCAGGACCAACGTGTGCTCTTCTAATAGGAAATCACCCTCCAAAGGTGGAGTTGGGATCTGCCTCCTTCCTTGAGGAGAAGAATCAGTGACAGCTGATGAAGACGCAGCAGCGACAAACGTTAGTGCGGAAGCTGTAAGGATAGAGGGAGGTGGCTTTATACCCGCTAGATTTATTTTTTTAGACGAGTCTAATTTTATTGTTTAACCAGCTGAAATATATTTATATTTGTATCGAAAAATCGGTGCGATGAAAATAAATACATTCCTGTTTCTTGTCTTTTCCACACTCACGATTGTGATCTCGTGTAAAAAGCTCATGCCTGGCGCAGCTCCGGAAAGCGAAGTGCTCGACGGCCCTGTGGAAGGATTGACAACCGAAGAAACGGCCCGTTTTTTAAAAGGTGATGCAGCGTTTACAGAAGTATTCACTTCGGGCAAAGGCCTGGGGTCGACTTTCGTGTCTACAAGCTGTATCAGTTGCCACGCCGGAGATGGAAAAGGCCACCCATCCACAACATTGACCCGTTTCGGGCAACCGGATGAATTCGGGAACCAGTTTTTGGAATACGGAGGTCCGCAACTGCAAAACCGGGCACTCCCGGGGTATTCGCCGGAGCAGATTCCGGCCGGGGCCACCTTTTCAAAGTTCACACCGCCTGCCAACACCGGCCTCGGATTTTTGGATTACGTTACCGATGCGGATATCATGGCCATGGCCGATCCCAATGATGCCGACGGTGATGGTATTTCCGGTGTTCCCAACTGGATCGAAGTACCGGATTATGTGACATTGCGTCCCGGCGCCATCTCCCAAAACGGAAAATACATCTGCCGTTTCGGGAAAAAAGCCGCGGCTTACGATTTGTTGCATCAAACGGTGAATGCTTACAACCAGGATATGGGCATCGCATCGGCCTATAACCCGATCGATGTGTACACCCATCACGCCATTGATCCTGAAATCAGCAACCAGGCTGTTCAGGATGTGGTCTTTTACCTGCGTACGCTCAAGGCGCCTATTCCGCGCAACCAGGATGATCCGGAGGTGTTGCAGGGCAAAGCCATCTTCAACCAGATCAATTGCAGTGGCTGCCACAAACCGACCTTAACAACCGGTTATTCGCCGATCAAAGCGTTGTCGTATAAGGAATTCCACCCGTTTACCGATTTGCTGCTCCACGATATGGGCCCCGGCCTGAACGACGGTTATACCGAAGGAAGCGCTAAAACTTCCGAATGGCGTACACCACCGCTTTGGGGATTGGGCTTGTCGGCATTGTCGCAGGGTGGTGCATTTTTCCTCATGCACGACGGCCGCGCTCACAGTATTGAAGAAGCCATCCTGATGCATGGTGGCGAAGCGGCAACCAGCAGGGGAATGTACCAAAACCTCAATGAATCCGATCGCAGTTCGCTCATCACTTATTTAATGTCGCTGTAATGGACAGAAGAGAGTTCATGCGATCATGCGGTTATGCCTGCCTCAGCGGAATCGCCATTGCGACCATTGTTCAGGGCTGTGCAACCGGAAAAATTGTTTCGGGAACCATAGATCAATCCGAATTGGTGGTCGACCTGGCCGATTTTGAACAAATGAAAAAAAAGCAGTTATCGTTCCGGAAATACATCATCGTTCGCAACGATGCATTGCAATTTCCGATTGGCATTTACCGGTTCAGTGAAACCGAATACACCGCGCTTTACCTGAAATGTACACACCAGGGAGCGGAATTACAGGTCTTCGGCGATAAGATCCAATGTCCGGCACACGGAAGTGAATTCAGCAATCGCGGAGCGGTCGAAAGTGGCCCTGCATCTGAAAAACTGCGCGAATTTGCAGTTCGGATCGACAATAAACAACTTAAAATATCTCTTACATGAGCTTGAATAAAATGGACGTTGAGTTTTTGATGTTTGATTTTGGATGGAAATCCGCATCAAACATCAAAAATCAAGCATCAAAAATCATAGTTGGTCTATTTTTAGTTGTGGGATTCAGCTCATTAACGAATGCCCAGGTCGATAGTTCTCTATTCGTTCGCATTCCGAAAGACACGGCGAAACCCGTTTTGAACATGGACGCCATTTACAACCGTCCGTTTTTGAACATCGGGAAATCGCCTGTTGCTATCGGAGGTTATCTTGAAGCAAACTGGCAATACCTGGTGACGGACGGCGTTACCGATAGCCACCAGTTCCAGTTGCGGCGCATGACCTTATTCGTTTCGTCGGCCATTGCGCGCCGGATCAAATTTTTGAGTGAGCTTGAATTTGAAGAGGGCGGAAAAGAAATTTCGCTGGAATTTGCTTCATTGGATGTGGAACTTTACCCGTTGCTCAATTTTCGTGGCGGGATCATCATGAACCCGATCGGTGCGTTCAACCAGAACCACGATGGCCCGAAATGGGAATTTGTAGACCGCCCGATTTCTGCCACACAAATGCTGCCGGCTACGTGGAGCAATTCAGGGTTTGGCCTTTACGGGAAAAATTACAAAGGCAACTGGATGTTCGGCTACGAAGCCTACCTGTCCGGCAGCTTTGATAACTCCATCATCGACAACGAAGAAAACAAAACCTTCCTTCCTGCGGCAAAACAAAATGCGGATCGTTTTGAAGAAATCAACAGCGGATTGCCGCTCGTAACGGGGAAACTTGCGGTCCGGCAACGGAAAATCGGCGAGCTGGGACTTTCTTACATGGGTGGTGTTTACAACAAATTCCGGGATGAAGGCCTGCAGCTCGACAAAAAACGCCGTGTGGATGTTGTGGCTGCCGATTTCAATACCACGGTACCGAAACTCAAAACAACCGTAATCGCCGAGTGGGCATGGGTATTTGTAGATGTTCCCGAAACCTATACCCAGCAATTCGGCAACCGGCAGACCGGCGGATTTGTTGATGTAGTTCAACCGGTATTCACCCGTACGATCCTGGGTTGGAAAAACGCCGTATTCAACCTGGCCTGCCGTTTCGAGTACACCGATTGGAATGTAGGCACGTTCAATGAAACCGGTGGAAATATTTCCGAAGACGTCTGGAGCATTGTTCCGGCGATCAGTTTCCGTCCCACGCCTCAAACCGTATTTCGTTTCAATTACCGGTACCTCTCGCAACAGGACATCCTGGGCAATTTACCGGCTCTTACCGGCGGTTTTCAATTCGGTTTCTCGACCTATTTTTAGTTGATTTTTTCGGCAAGCAATTTTCGCGGACAACCATTAATTTTGTAAAAATGGAACATCTGTTTTATTTTTACGTATAGCGATTGCGGGCTAGTTAAAAAATGCACATTCGTCCGTATGACAAGACTAAAAAACAATGACATGAGACAATTGATGATCATGGTTGTTTTGCTGGTGGCCGTTTCGGGCTGTACCAAATATACAACCCCAAGAAAAGTAGAAAAACGCCTTACTGTAGGAACCTGGCGCATTACTTCGTTTGCGATGGGTTCAGAAAACCTGACGTTGAACTATGCACTCTACACTTTTACATTTGACAATGACGGGCAAGTGGAAGTGCGTGAAGGAACCAATGTAGAAGGAACATGGGAAGTGGGTGAGGATAAAAATCCGGCGTTGCTGTACCTGAGTTTTCCGGCTGTCGACGGCCTGGAATACCTTTCCGATGACTGGCAGGTGACGGAAATGAAGAAGAACCTGATGAAGCTGAAACGAAATACAAACAGCGGTACAACTACCACCGTAACGTTTGCAAAGCAGTAGAACCGCCTTTTTCAACGACAGCTGTGAACAACTTCACAGAAAAGTGTTGCGAATACGGTTTAAGCTGTTAATTTTGTAGAAATGCTGAACGGATGACCGAAGAATTCAGAACATACATTGAACAAATCCGCAATAAATCGCGCGAACTCCACCAACAGCTGGTGATAGAGCGTGAACGTTGCAGTTCTTTGTCAACTGAAGTAACACGTCTGGAAGAATTGCTGCAGGAACACACTACGACTATTGAAGAGCTTCGCGCTCAGTCGCTGGAATTGCAGGAATTACTGAACGAACAGCGTGAACAAGGCCGGCAGCCGCAGGAAGATCTGTCAAAGGATCTGGCGATTGACGGTTTGGTGAAAGAAATTGATTTCTGCATACAACAATTAAAAATAGTGAATGAGTAAAGTGTCCTTGAAAGTGGTTGTGGCTGGTCGTACTTACCCGCTTACGGTGCAAGCATCGGAAGTAGAGAAAGTGCAGCGTGCCGCCGACGATATCAATAAGGCCATTAAACAACTTCAGGAAAATTTTGCTGTTAGAGATATGCAAGATTTATTGGCAATGACGGCATTGCAGCTCGCTACCAAAAGTGGCCGGCCTGCTGCCGCTGCAAACAATACCACGGCTCCGGATTACACCGAAGTCACCGAAGAACTGAAGCGCTTAGCGGAAGATCTCGACGTATTGTCATAAGCCAATAATCATACTTTTTCCCACTTGTTTGCGTGAATCATCCCGTAAGCTGTGGGATTTTTTATTTTATAAAAACAAGATGGAATTAATTATAGGAGGGGCGATAGGATTAGCAGCCGGAACAGTAGTGGCGTATTTGATCCAGGTTACCTTGCTCAAGAAACGAAATGAGCAGATTATAAAAACCGCCGAACTCGAAGGGGAAGCGTTGAAAAAAGAAAAAATCCTTCAGGCGAAGGAGAAATTCCTTAAGCTGAAGGAAGACCACGAGGAAACCATGAAAGACCGCGAGCGCCGCATGCAGTCATCGGAAGATAAAGCGCGTAGTAAGGAAAAAGCGGTGAACCAGAAGCTGGAAGAACTGGCCCGAAAAGAAAAAGAAACCGATAAAATCCAGGCGGAACTCAATTCAAAACTGCAAGCCAACGATGTACGTCAGCAGGAATTGGAAAAACTGCACCAAAAGCGCGTTGCAGAGCTGACCAAGATCACAGGGCTGTCTCCCGAAGAAGCTAAAAACATGTTGATGGAATCGTTGAAAGACGAAGCCAGAACAGCCGCAATGGTTCATATCAAGGAAATTACCGAAGAAGCAAAACTGAATGCCAACCGCGAAGCAAAACGCATCGTGATCCAGACCATTCAGCGTGTGGCTTCCGAGCAGGCCGTTGAAAATGCGGTGTCGGTATTCAACATCGATTCGGATGAGGTGAAAGGACGCATCATCGGTCGTGAAGGCCGGAATATCCGTGCGCTGGAAGCAGCTACAGGAGTAGAGATCATCGTTGACGATACGCCGGAAGCAATCATCCTTTCGTGCTTCGATCCGGTACGCCGAGAGTTGGCACGTTTGGCATTGCACCAGCTGGTTTCCGACGGACGTATCCACCCGGCCCGTATCGAGGAAGTGGTGGCCAAAACCAAAAAACAGCTCGAAGAAGAAATCGCCGAGACAGGTCGCCGTACCTGCATCGATTTGGGAATTCACGGATTGCATCCTGAACTCACCCGAATGGTCGGCCGTATGAAATACCGTTCCAGTTACGGACAAAACCTCTTGCAGCACAGCCGCGAGGTGGCTAACCTGTGTGCCATCATGGCCGCAGAATTGGGCTTGAACGTGAAGATCGCCAAGCGCGCAGGATTGCTCCACGATATCGGTAAAGTGCCAGACGAAGAACCGGAATTGCCGCACGCCATCTTAGGGATGAAAATCGCTGAGAAATACGGTGAAAAACAGGATGTATTGAACGCCATCGGTGCGCACCACGACGAGATCGAAATGACCACGCTTATTTCGCCGATCGTACAGGTGTGTGACGCGATTTCAGGAGCACGTCCGGGAGCACGTCGTGAAGTGGTTGAATCGTACATTAAACGTATCAAGGAACTCGAAAGCCTTGCGTTGTCGTACGACGGCGTCAACAGCGCTTTCGCAATCCAGGCGGGCCGTGAATTGCGTGTGATGGTGGAAAGCGAAAAAGTGACCGATTTGCGTGCAGATGAGTTGTCGTTTGCAATTTCTCAGAAAATTCAAACGGAAATGACTTATCCGGGCCAGGTGAAAGTAACCGTGATCCGTGAACGCAGATCGGTGAATTACGCTAAATAACAGTAATGAAGTCATACCCTGCCAGCGTTGAAACGTTAAAAGGAAAACACATCCTGGTGACAGGCGGTGCAGGGTTCATCGGTTCCAATTTGGTGGAAGCATTGCTGGGCCTCGAAGCCCGGGTAAGAGTGCTCGACAACCTGGCAACCGGTTTTGAAAAAAATCTCGAAGAGTTCGCAGGGAATGCGAACTTTTCGTTTGTTAAGGGTGATATCCGCGATGCAGCAACCTGCGCCGAAGTTCTGAAAGGAATCGATGCGATCAGCCACCAGGCAGCGCTGGGTTCCGTGCCACGTTCCATTGAGTTTCCGTTGACCACGCACGACGTGAATGCCACCGGGTTCCTCACGATGTTGCAAGCAGCGAAAGAAGCCGGGATCAAACGCTTCGTCTACGCCAGCTCATCTTCGGTGTATGGCGACAGCCTCGCTTCGCCAAAAGCGGAAGGAATGGAAGGTAATGCCTTGTCGCCTTACGCCGTAAGCAAGCAGCTTAATGAACAATATGCAGGCGTGTATTACCGTTTACACCAGATGCAAACAATTGGCCTTCGGTATTTTAATGTATTTGGACCGCGCCAGAATCCGGATGGCGTTTACGCAGCCGCGATTCCAAAGTTCCTGGATAAAATGAAACACGGCGGCGAGATCGTTGTGAACGGTGACGGGAATCAGACGCGCGATTTCACCTTTGTACAGAATGCGGTTTTAGCCAACCTGCTTTCCCTTTCATCGACCAACGAACAATCTTACGGGCGTGTTTACAACGTGGCTTGCGGACGAAGTTTAACGCTGAACGATGTGATCAACAGTTTGGAAAACGGTTTGAAATCATCAGGCGTTTCCCCGAAGCATTCATTGGTGTATGGCCCGAAACGTGTGGGCGATATCCAGGATTCACTGGCCGACATTACCGCTATTCACCAGGCGCTGGCTTATGAACCGTTGTTCACTTTTGAAGAAGGCATAAACCGGTACCTCGCATTCAACGGATAATGCTGCAGAAACTCCGTCAATCCGAATTCCTGAAATCGGTTCTCGTATTGATGACCGCTTCGGTGGTTTCGCTGGCGATTAACGTACTCATCAGCCCGATCCTGACGAGAATCTACTCCACCGAACAAATCGGCGATGTCAATCTCTATACACGCATTGTGGTGTTCATCAGTACGATTGCCACCGTTCGTTACGAGTTGTCGCTTCCCATTGCCAAACAGCAATTACATGCATTTCACCTCTACCGGTTAACATACCGGATCGCGCTGGTAATCCTCACGGCAATCGGGATTGTCGGTTTGCTTTACACGCTGATCAAACCCGCAGATGCGTATTCGATGTGGTTCATGCTGCTGGTAATCGTGGGCGCTTATTTGTCGGTGTGGATCAACATCGGCATCAATTGGTCGATCCGTACCAAAGGCTTCCGGCGTATTTCGCAGCAGCGCATCATTGCTTCGGTGGTATCCAACGGGCTGAAATGGGTGTTCGGTGTCATCGGTTGGCGAACATACGGACTATTGGTGAGTTTACCGCTGGGCTACCTCGCTTCGTCGGTGCTGTTTATGCTCGATTTCGCAAAGCAGAAAAAGATCTACCGGCCTTATAAAGCCAGCAAACGAATGCGTGTTCTCAGTAAAGAATACCGGCAATTTCCGATCATGAGCCTGCCGCACGTGATGATCGACCTGGGAGTGGACCTGGCGATGGCTTCGCTCATTATTGCGTTCTACAGCAAATCCGATTTCGGGTTGTTCAGCCACGCTTACGGGTTACTCAAAATGCCGATTGGTATCGTTGGGCAATCTATTGGCCAGGTATTTACGAACCGTTTTTCCGAGTTAAAACACGCCAAACAATCGGTAGTGCCGCTCTTTTTGAAGACCACGCGAACATTGTTCCTGCTTTCGATCATACCGTTTGCCGCGTTGTTTTTCTTCGGCGAACCGATTTTTGCATTTGTTTTCGGCAAGGAATGGACAACCTCGGGCGAATATGCATCCATCATGATTCCCTGGCTGATGCTCAACTTCCTGCTTTCGCCGGTTTCCAGTCTTCCGATGATCCTTGGCCGACAAAAAGAAGCGCTCATTATCGGGGCCATCAGCGGAGCCGGACAATTGCTTATTTTCGGAGCGCTGCCGCAGTTCATTCCGTATTTCCGCGAATCGTTTGAACACGTTTTGTGGGCGGCATCCGGGTTTCAGTCGGTGTTGCTGATCGCGGTTTTTTTCATCTATTACCGGTTTGCGCAGGTGGCAGATGCGGGGCGTTGATTCGGTGAATTCAACAGTATTTACCACAGCTTTAAAATGCGTTTTGATTTAAAAGAAATAGTTTAAATTTGTCACAGAGAAATCATGAAAGATTTCTGTAAACAACTTTTTATCTAACTCAATCAATTCTTATGAAGCTAGTAGCATCTATTGTGTTCTTCCTGTCATCGGCAATTGCATTCAGCCAGTACGGGAATCTATTTATTAATCAGCAATTTGACCTGGTTTACGGGACATTGTACGGACCTATTTACGACATTGCATCCACCACAAACAACGTCAATGCACAAGGAACCATAACCTGGAACAAAAGCCAATTGTATAGTTCTATTGAATCCGAAAATGAACTAGGCAGCTCGCGATCCGGATCGCTGGAGGCATTATTAGTGATGTACGAAGCCACCTGTGATAAAAAGTACCTGTGGGAATTTATGGAGCAGGCAACGATTATTGTAAACAACAGGGCTGATAATGTGTCTCCCCAACAATCCGGATCACCTTATTGGTTTAGAGAACAAGTTCCATGGCATGGTCGTTTGTTAATGCCAATGGCAAAGTTTGTTTACCTTGTGCAATCACAGAATTTGTCGACGTTCGCAATTCCAGCTGCTCATCAATCCAACTTTGCGGGTAAAACAACACTTGGCGAGTTTGCAACCTGGTTGAACACCAGCAATATTGCCGTGATGGACTTTTTGCTTGGACGTCTTTGGCGAGGCAATGACGAATGTATGTGTAAACCGCATGATGGTAGTTATGGTGATGGTACGCCTAACATAAGCAGGATTTGCAAGAATGGTGAAATGGACAATAGTACATCTAAATCCATCATGGAATTGAACATGCAGGCCCCATTCGGATGCGCATTGATTTACATGTATTTGGCGAATGGCGATGCGCGGATTGACTACGCGGTAAAAGCAGTGGAAATGGCGCGTGCTTACCTTGTCTCAAAAAACGGAATTCTTACCTACAATTCGACTTATCATGCCTATTCGTGGTATCATGACGGTTGGCAATGGGAACGAGATAATATACTTCAGCCATGGGGCTTTGGGGACGATGACAGAGAAGATCTTGGCCACGGTGCCTGGGATATTATGTTCCCGGTACTGTACAACAAGTTTTACAATAAATTTTACCCTCATGTAACGGCAGGTCAGTATTTTGAAGACTACCAAATGGTGCGATTCAAAAATAATTTTTCCCGAATTGTTTACAATTATGCATTGAATATTCCGCAATCGTATATTGATCACAACACATTTGATTGCAGCGTCTTTGGTGGTTGCTCCGATATTTACGATGACAATAATCCAGCAAACCCTGCTGATTATCAAAACAATGCAAAGTGTTGGACGAGTTTGTACAAATTTGATAATCATTCAGATAGTCAGGGAGATAAGGTCTATGATATTATGATGAATTATTACATCAATGTAGAGCAGTTTGCCGCTATCAATGACGCCAACTACGGCGGTATCAATATCAAGGGACTGGCTGATTTGGTTGCTGCCAACCGGTCAAAGGAACTTTTTGTAAAAGGGTGTTATACAAAATCAGCAACAGCCCCGATCATGTTGGAGGAAGAGAACAGCAACGTGGTGGTATTCCCGAACCCTGCTGATAATTCGATTGAAATTTCGTCCGCTGACAAACAGGTTGCCCTCGTAGAAATCTTTGATATGAGCGGTAATAAACTGCTTGAAAATAAAGGTGGAGAAGCTATTTCGGTTGCTCAGCTGGCAAATGGAATTTATTCGGTGATGATCTATTTTGCAGATGACTCTGTGGAAATGAAAAAAGTATCTATCCAGCGATAACATAAAATAGTGGATCAACGCCGCATTCGTTATTCCGGGTGCGGCGTTGTTATTTCTATGAAGGGCCCGAACGCTCCGGTGGTTAAATTTCCTCGTTTGATCGTCCCGTAATTGGCTGCTCGCTCGTTGGATTCCATTTTGTATCTTTGGCCTTCTAAAATTCAAATAATTCCATGCTTGTTACATTAACACGTTTTCTGAAAAGCAACAGCCTGTTTTGTATCAACATGGCGATTCTGCTATTACTGCTTTGGGGCCTGCTTCACACTTACGGTGCCCGGTATATGCCGCAAATCGGGATTTACGTGCTGGCTTTCGCAGGGGTTTATTTGTTACTCAAACAGCGGTTCTCCAAATCATCCTGGCAACTCAAAGAACATCAGATCGACCGGAAATGGCTGCTGCGTTCCATCGATGCATTGATCGTCTTTACCGTATTGGTCCAGTTGGTTCACTATTACCTGATGGGAAATGTGCCGGTGATCAAAGCCATGCTGTCGACCGATTATTACCAAATTGCCCAGATCAGGCAGGATATCAAGAAGGTAGATAGTTCAATCGTCAATTATTCGGCGGCTTTTCTGATCAAAGCGATCATTCCGTTCCTGCTGTTTTTGCTCTATTCGATCGACAAAAAACGCTTTTGGATTTACTTTTTCATTTCGGCGTTTTATGCCCTGGCTTTGATGCAGAAAGCATTTATCGTTACCATTTTAATTCCCTTAATCGCTCACCTTGTGATGAGCCGGAAATGGTGGCGCGCTTTGTTTTTCGTCGGGACGTTCATGGCCGGAATCGTACTCTTGCTGTTGACCACCAATCCGACATTACGCCCGGCACCTTTCGATTGCGGTAAGTGTGAAAACTCGGCCCCTGAAAAAGACAAAGACGATAAGCGTGTAGCTACCACCAAAGTAGCCGAAGGATTGTACCACCGCATTTTTATCACTACCGGCGAAATGGTCGGCAACTGGTTCCATTATGTTCCCGATTCCATCCCGTTTGCCTACGGTAACGGTTACCGTCTGGGAGCCAAACTGACCGGGAAAGAATACATGGATTACGCGCGCCTGATCTACGATAAGAAATACCCGGCCGAAGCAGGAAGGGGATTGGACGGTACAGCTACAACGGCTTATTTCATGTACGATTACGCCAACTTCGGCAACTGGGGACTGGCAATAGCGGGTTGTTACCTGGGGATTTTCCTGGTGTTGGTGAACTTGTTGTTCAAAGGCGATTTCAATACCATGCTGTCGCTCAATGTGCTCTACCTTATGTGGCTGAGCTCGGCGCCGTTCACGTCTACGCTTTTTTCAGGCGGATGGCTCCCGATGCTGCTCCTCTACTGGTACTTCAAACCTTTGGTCCATACTTTCAAACAACCGACGCTTGCTGAGAAAACTGCTTAATCTGTTCAAAAGCGGGAATAGCGACGTGCTTATCCTGATGCTGGGAACGGTGGTTTCACAGGCCGTTCCGATTTTGGCATCGCTGGTGCTGGCGCGGATTTATACGCCTGATGATTTTGGATTGTTCCAGGTTTATTTCAGTATTTCGATGGTGGGAACGGTGTTCATGACCATGCGCTACGAAATGGCAATCATGCTGCCCGAGCACAAAGAAGATGCACGCCACGTATTTGTGCTGTCGTGCCTGATCTCGTTCGCTTGGTCGGTGGTGATTCTGCTGCTGGTGCTGTTGTTCCGCCACCCGTTTGCAGCGTTATTGAAACAACCTTCGCTTGCCAACAGCCTGTTTGTTCTGCCGTTTACCTTACTGGTGATTGGTGTTTACCAAAGCCTGAATTACTGGAGCAATCGCCACAAGGAATACAAACGCCTGTCGTTTAGCCGTGTGGCGCGCTCGGTGAACAGTTCGGTACTCAGCATCGCCTTCGGTTTTGCAAAGTCCATGAAATCAACCGGGTTGATCATAGGCGACAGCCTGGGACAGGCTTCATCGACGTTATTCTTAGGCGCGCGGATCATGCGCGACGAACCGGGCTTGTTCCGCAATGTCAGCAAAGACAAGCTGAAAGAAATGGCGCGCCGTTACCGTCAATTCCCTTTGTTCAATGTGCCTTCGGGCTTGTTGGAAAAACTTTCCGGACACCTGCCGGCGCTGATTCTTACACCTTTTTTCGGTGTCACGATGGTCGGTTTGTTTGGTATGTCGCAGCGAATGATCAGCCTGCCGGGAAGCGTGGTGGCGCGCGCATTCGGTGACGTGTTCCGCCAGTCGGCAACCGAGCAATACATCCGAAACAAGGAATGCCGGGGTTTGTTTTTGCAAACATTAAAAAAGCTCACGGTATTATCCGTTCCGGCATTTACGGTACTGTTTTTTGTGGTGGAACCGGTGTTTGTGTTCGCGTTCGGCGAAGAATGGCGCGAAGCAGGCACCTATGCACGGATTCTCATGCCGATGTTTTTACTGCAGTTTATCGTGAGTCCGCTCAGCAACATGTTCCTGGTGGCCGAGCAACAAAAAAAGGACTTTTTCCTCCAAATTTGTCTATTTTTGGCCATATTATCGGCGCTCTACGGTGGCTATTATGTCTTCAACTCGCCAAAGGCAACGCTGGTTTTGTACAGCGGAGTTTACAGCTTAAAGTACATCGTGGAATTGATTTTATCATACAGTTTCAGCAAAGGAAAACAACATGCAGGATAACGAAAACAGGCCTTATCAGCAATGTACGCGGTGTATCATGGATACCACCGATCCCGAAATTTCATTCGATGAAAAAGGACAATGCAATCACTGTACCACCTATTTTGCATTGGCCCCGCATTACATCTACAACGGTGAACAATCCGACCGTGAACGCGAAGCGCTGATCGCCAAAATCAAGGAAGCCGGTAAAAACAGCGACTACGATTGCATGGTTGGCGTGAGCGGTGGTGTGGATAGTACCTACGTGGCTTACATGGCGAAGAAATTCGGCCTGCGCATCCTGGCATTCCATTTCGATAACGGCTGGAACTCCGAATTGGCAGTGAAAAATGTCGAGAATATCGTGAAGAAACTCGACGTCGATTACCAGACCTGGGTGGTCGACTGGGAAGAGTTCCGCGACTTGCAAATCTCGTTCCTCAAAGCATCGGTTGCCAACGCAGAAACACCGACCGATCACGCGTTTTTGGCCGCGACCTATCATTTGTGTGCCAAGTACAACATCAAGTACTTCCTGAGCGGCAGTAATTTCGCTACCGAAGGCATTTTGCCGCAAAGCTGGGGCTACAACGCAAAAGACGTTAAGCAGCTCAAGGGAATTCACAAGATCTTCGGGAAAATCAAATTCAAAACATACCCGCTGCTGGGCTTCAACCGCGAGTTTTACTATACCTACGTCAAGAAAATCAAAATGGTGCGCCTGCTCAATTACGTTCCTTACGTGAAAGAAGACGCGATGAAAGTGATCCAGGACGACCTGGGCTGGGTGTATTACGGCGGAAAACATTACGAATCGGTGTTTACCCGTTTCTTCCAGGCATATTACCTGCCGCATAAATTCGGTTACGACAAGCGTTTGGCGCATTTATCGACACTGATCTGCTCGGGGCAAATTACCCGCGACCAGGCGCTCGAGGAAATGAAAAAGGATTCTTACCCGGCTGAATTACTGGCAGAGGACAAAGAATACGTGATCAAGAAACTGGGCATGACAGCCGACGAGTTTGAAGCCATTCTCAACGCACCGCCTAAGAGCTATAAGGAATACCCGAACGATGAAAAGCGCCTGAAATTCATCTATAAAATCTATAACAAAATCAGAGGAATAAAATGATCGCTATCATCGATTACGGATTGGGAAACCTGGGTTCCATCAAGAACATGCTGAAAAAGATCGGCACGGAATCCATGATTACCTCCGATCCGGAAGTGATTGCCAACGCCCCGAAACTGATTTTACCCGGTGTCGGCGCATTCGATAACGGTATGTCGAACCTCCGGGAACGCGGTTTGGTGGAATTGCTGAACAAAAAAGTACTCGAAGAGAAAACCCCGATTTTGGGAATCTGTTTGGGCATGCAGCTGTTCACCAACAAAAGCGAAGAAGGCGAGCTTCCGGGATTGGGCTGGATCGATGCCGAAACCGTAAAGTTCGCCATGAACGACCGCAAATTCCCCGTTCCGCACATGGGCTGGGAATACGTGACGCCGCAAAAGGAAAGCAAGCTGTGGGACGGCATGTTCGAAAAGAACAAGTTCTACTTCGTGCACTCGTATTACGTGAAATGCAACCAGCCTTCGGATGTGTTGCTCACGACCAATTACTCCCACGATTACGATTCCGGGTTCGAGAAAGGAAATATTGTCGGTGTGCAGTTCCACCCGGAAAAAAGCCATAAATACGGCATGCAATTATTCAGAAACTTCGTGAATCACTACTAATGGCCATTCCACGCGTAATCCCTGTATTGTTGCTGAAGAACAACGGACTGGTTAAAACAACCCAGTTCAAGGACCCTAAATATGTAGGCGATCCGCTCAACGCTGTGAAGATCTTCAACGAAAAGGAAGTCGATGAGCTGATCTTTTTGGACATTCTCGCAACGCCCGAAAATAAAAAACCGCCGCTCGAATTTTTGAAACAGGTGGCCGAAGAGTGTTTTATGCCGCTTTCGTATGGCGGTGGCATCCGCTCGGTTGACGAAATCCGCGATATCCTGAAAGTGGGTGTGGAGAAAGTGATCATCAACTCACACGCGGTCGAAAACCCGGGATTTGTGAAACAGGCTGTTGAGCGCTACGGAAGCTCGACTATCTGCATTTCCATCGACGTCAAGAAAAACTTCTGGGGCAAATACGAAATTCATACCCGCGGTGGTAAACACAATACGAAGATTGATCCGGTAAAATTTGCGCAGGATATGGATGCTGCCGGCGCCGGAGAAATCATGATCAATTCCATCGACCGTGACGGTACGATGAAAGGCTACGATGCCGAGCTGATCAAAAAGATTACGTCGGTAGTCGGGATGCCCGTGATTGCCTGTGGCGGAGCGGCTTCGGTGAACGATCTTTCCATTGCCATCAACGATTGCGGAGCAGCAGCTGTAGCGGCCGGGAGCATGTTTGTTTTCCACGGAAAGCACCGCGCCGTGCTCATCAGTTATCCTGAACAAAGCGATTTAGACCGCATTTTTAATCACCATTGACGATGGACAGGTCTGCCGTAAAAGTTTGCCATTTCACTTCTGCCCACCAGGCCAATGACGTCCGTATTTTCCATAAAGAATGTGTCTCACTGGCCCAGGCCGGTTTCCGTGTATTCCTGGTAGCTGCCAATACGGAAGAGCAAACGATCAACGGTGTTCAGATCGTCAGTGCCGGCGCTCCGCAGACAGGGCGACTTTCGCGCATGCTGAAAACCTCGCGTGCGGTCTATAAAAAAGCGCTGAGCCTGGATGCGGATGTGTACCATTTCCACGATCCGGAATTGCTGCCTTACGGGTTGAAACTACAGCGCCTGGGCAAGAAAGTGATTTACGATTCACACGAAGACCTTCCGCGGCAGATTTCCGGGAAACACTGGATTCCGCGCATTTTCAGGGGTGTCATTGCCCGAATGGTGGAAGTTTACGAGAATTATGTCAACCGTCGTTTGTCGTTTGTGGTGGCCGCTACGCCTACGATTCGCGAACGGTTTGTAAAGGTAAATCCCAACTGCACCGATATCTGCAATTACCCGCTCCTGCATGAGATCACGGAGCTGCCCGACTGGAATCAACGCAAACAGGAAGTCTGCTACATCGGTGGAATTTCAGCGATTCGCGGAGTGCGGGAAGCCGTTGCCGCGCTGGAAGATTTGCCGCAAGTGCGTTTGAACCTGGCAGGTGCTTTTTCACCGCCTGCGTTCAGGGAAGAATTGATCTATTCGCCCGGTTGGAAGCAGGTCAACGAATTGGGTTTTGTAGACCGGCAGGCCATCGCCGCGATCCTCAACCGTTCCAAAGTGGGAATCGTTACGCTATACCCGCAATCCAATTACCTCGAATCGTTGCCGATCAAAATGTTTGAATACATGCTGGCGGGCATCCCGGTGATTGCGTCCGATTTTCCGCTCTGGCAGCAGATCGTGACCGAAAACCAATGCGGCGTATGCGTCGATCCGAAAGATATTGCAGCTGTTTCGAAAGCGATCAATGAGTTGCTGTCCAATGACGAAGCTTCCCGCATTATGGGCCAAAACGGGCGAAAAGCGGTATTGGAAAAATTCAACTGGGACATCGAAAGACAGAAATTGATCGCGCTGTATGATTCGCTGGTGTTTGTCGAACAACCGGCTGTTGAGCGCTCCACGGTTAAAGTGTGCCATTTTACGTCGGCTCACCCGTCGGATGATGTGCGCATTTTCCACAAGGAATGCGTTTCGCTGGCCGAAGCCGGGTTTGATGTGTACCTCGTAGCGGCCAATGCTGAAGAAAAAACAGTTGACGACGTAAAGATTGTAAGCGCCAACGTTCCGAAAACAGGCCGTTTTTCACGCATGCTGAAAACGTCGAGAGCGGTGTACAAAAAGGCGCGCAGCCTCGATGCCGATATTTACCATTTCCACGATCCGGAATTGTTGCCGTATGCCTGGATGCTGAAACGCAAAGGCAAAAAAGTGATCTACGACGCGCACGAAGATGTGCCGAAACAGATCCTTGGGAAATTCTGGATCAACAAACATTTGCGTACCACTGTCGCGGTTTCGTTCCGCACATTTGAGAACATCGTGGCCCGAAGGCTGGATTACGTTTTCACGGCCACACCTTTTATCCGTGATCGTTTTGCGAAGATCAACCGACAGAGCACTGACATCAATAACTTCCCGCTGCTGAGCGAATTGCTCGACGAAACCGACTGGAACACCAAAGCCAACGAGGTGTGTTACATCGGTGGTATTACGCAAATCCGGGGTTCGGAACAGCTTGTTGATTCCATGGAGCTTTTGCCGGAAGTGCGCCTGAACCTTGCCGGGAATTATTCGCCGGCTTCGTTTGAAAAACTCCTGAAATCAAAACCGGGCTGGAAACAGGTCAACGAATACGGTTTTGTGAGCCGGAAAGAAACGGCGGAAATCATGGCGAAATCGCGTGTGGGTATCGTAACTTTCCTTCCGTTGCCCAACCACGTAGACGCCCAGCCGAACAAGATGTTCGAGTACATGAGCGCAGGCATCCCGGTAATCGGCTCCGATTTCCCGTTATGGAAAGATATTTTGGTGAAAAACGACTGCGGAATCTGTGTTGATCCCGAAAACCCGGAAGCCATCGCAGCTGCTGTGAAAACACTCTTTACCGATCCGGAGAAAGCAAAAGCCATGGGGCAAAATGGCCGCAAGGCAGTGATGGACCATTACAACTGGAGCGCGCAGGCGTCACGCATGGTTGCTATCTACGACGAACTGGCGAAATAGATCGGGTGAAGTAATAGCTGACGAAGGAAGCCTTTACAATTTTCAATTTTCAATTCAATTAACCGGTACGTTTAAAAACAATAAGCAACTCCAACCGGGTAATACCACTCAATTTTGCTGACGGCAATCGGTGAAATGTCAGAATCATACCATTTTATCGGAACGTAACCGAAAGACAAGTTTGGTTCGATTGAAACAAAAATCCGGCGCGTAGCCTGGTATTCGAAACGCAGCCCAAATGAACCTCTTAAGGGCATGAAGCCGCGATTATCCACCCTCGTTCTTTCCGTATCATGGTTAACCGTGCCATCGGGAAAGCTGTACGTATTCTTTGAAATGAGCTGCAGGTACTGAAAAAAGGTTCCGGAGAAACACGCGTAACTTTTGAATCTCTTGTGTTTTCCAAACAAGAGCACATTCATTCCAAAAGTGAGTGCCAATGTGTGTACCGATGATTTGGTGTCTATAAGGGGATTTTCGGAGCCAAGCGGCTCATAATGATCATACGATCCGATCCGGTACAGGTAATGAGCGAGCCCCAATTTCAGACAAAACCGGGGGTGAAATGTATAACCGTACTTTAACCCGGTTTCCGAAGAATTTTTGTACCAGTTAAGGTAGTCCCCCGGCATACCTGTTTCCAGCATTTTTCCTGGCTCGGGAAGTGCTTTACTGAATGGTGAACAATAAAGTTCCAGCGATTGTTTGGAAGATACCCGGAAGGACCGCTTTTCACTTTCCTGCCCGAAACAGCCGAATGAACCCGACAGAACGAATGAACAAATTAAGAATTGTCGATTTAAGAGGCCCATCACAATGACGTTAGCTGTTTGATAAACAAATGTAATGAAAACTATTGCTGCCACGCGTCCTTTATAATTTTCAATTTTACATTTTCAATTCAATTCGACACTATCTTTGTTTCATTCGTTGAAAATCTTGAAAAACAGTGAATCGGCATTTCGAAAAGGTACTTATTGCATGGTTGGGGCTGGTCGCGCTGATCATTTGCCTGTGGCCGAAAGGAATTGTGCTGGGAATTGCCGGTCTCGCAGTTTTGGTGATTTACGGTTACGTGATCAAAAAACTGGTGTTCCGATGGAATTTGCCGGCATTGGCATTCATCGGCTTGTACGCTGCTTATTTTATCGGGACGTTTTTTACGCATCACCAAAGCCTGGCCAATCATTACATCGAAAGCAAGCTGGCGTTTGTGGTATTTCCATTGCTGTTGTCGTTCCGGTTTAAAGAAAAGACTGATTGGCGGCCGGTTGTGCTGGGCTTAACTGCCGGGATCATCGCCGTTTCGGTGATCGGATTTGTGAACGCTGTGCAGACGTATGGCAAAACCGGACAGCTGTTCGCCAGCTTTACCACGAGCAATTTTTCCAACATTCACCATCCGAGCTACCTGTGCGTGTTTATTCTCACTGCGGCTGCTTTGCTTTGGCACGGCTACAAACAAGAGTGGAAAGGTTTTTCCCTGAAATGGATTATCCCGGTGTATTTGTATTTTTTCCTGATTTATGGATTGTGCTTGTCGCTGGCGGGAATCCTGCTCCTGTTTGTACTCACAGCTATTCTGACAGCGCGATGGATCTACATGCGTTTCGGGAAAAAGGTCTTTTTCGGTTCACTGATCGTGCTCCCGGCACTGTGCGTTGTGCTGTTTTTGGCCGTTCCACAGATGAAATTGCAGTTCAGTGATGCATCGCGGTATTTCCTGGAATTTGTCAAAAGTCCTTCGGGATTTGTGAAAGCCAAACAGGGTTATAAGGAAGGAAACGAGGTGCGCTTGATCATGTGGACGGTAGCCAGCGAAGAATTTGCACAGCATCCGTTTGGCGTCGGCACCGGCAACGTCGATGATCATTTGAGTTATCGCCTCACACTTTACGGGCAAACTGAAATGGCGAAAAAAGACGGCGAAAACGGCATTCAGTACAACCCGCACAACCAGTTCCTGCAAACAGCGTTGGAAATTGGCATCATCGGCTTGCTGATCCTGGTAACGCTGTTCGGATCCGCCTTGCGTTTTGCCTGGAAACACCGCAATTATGCCCTGCTGATCATGGTCAGCTGCCTGTTGTTCAACGCTTTATTCGAATCGATGTTCCAGCGCCAGAGTGGTATCGTTTTCTTCAGTTTCTGGATTTGTCTCCTCATCGTTTATTCCAATTCCCAGCAAAAACATGTCGATTAAATTAACCGTTGTCATCCCGTGCCGCAACGAGCTGAAGTATATCCGTTCGTGCGTGGAAGCGATCTATGCCTGCGATTTGCCGGAAGGCTGCGATATGCGCGTGTTTGTGGTAGACGGCAAAAGCGACGACGGAACGGTAGCTGAAATCGATCGGCTTGCTGTTGAATTTCCAGGATTGGAACTGGTCGTCAATGAACGTCAGCTCACGCCGTATGCGTTCAACCTGGGCATTTACGCTGGTGGAAAAGCGGATTACGTGCAGATCGTCGGCGCGCGTCACATGCTCAGCAAAAACTACTTCGCGGAATGTTTGAGCGTACTGCAAAACGATCCTTCGGTTTGGTGCGTTGGCGGCCGCATCATCAACCAGTTTGAAAACGAGCAGGGACGAATTATTTCCAAAGCCATGTCGACCAGTTTCGGAATGGGACTCGGCAATTTCCGCGCGCTGAAAACCTCGGGTTTTACAGATACCGTTACCAGCCCGATGTACCCGTATCACGTATTCGAGACCATCGGTTTTTTTGATGAAGATTTGGTGCGCAACCAGGACGATGATTTTAATTTCCGCGTTACCGAAGCCGGCGGAAAAATCTATTACTGCCACGACATCAGCCTTGAATATTACGTACGCGGTAACATGCGTAACCTCTGGCGCCAGTTCAACCAATACGGTTATTGGAAGGTATTTGTGAACCGCAAGCACAAAGCCGTGACCACGATGCGACAGCTGGTGCCGCCTGCGTTTGTACTGTTTTTATTCCTGCTTCCGTTGACGTTTCTCATTCATTGGTATTTGGGCCTTGCGGCGCTGTGCGGACTGGCGGTATACGTTGGGCTGGGACTGCTGGTGGCCTTACGGGCAGCCGATAAACCAAAGGAAGTACTGGCGCTGTGGAGCGTTTTCCCGGTGCTGCACCTGAGCTATGGTTTGGGTTACCTGAAAGGAATGATCGACTTCCTGGTGTTGCGGAAAAATCCATCCGACCAGGCGAAGCGGTTGTCAAGGTGAATTTTACCACATAGTCACATAGGGGGCATAGGCCACATAGAAATAACATTTGATAAACTTTGTTTACTATGTGGTTAAATCCCTGGCTCTTTTAAAAGCTATGTGTCTATATCATGCTATGTGCCTATGTGTTTCAATTGTACTTATTTTTCCACTTTTCCCACCAATGTTTCCAACTATTCCGCAGTTACGTTATCTTCGTTTTAACGGACAACTAAAAATCGAATGAATCAACGCACTGTTTTAGGAATAACACTCTTGTTTGTCGTAATCACATTCACCCAATGTACCGTTCAAAAACGCCTCTATCGCAAGGGATACTACATTTCGTTTCACAAAACGCCGAAAAGCAGCGGTGAAACAAAGGAAGAGAAACAGTTGGCCGATTTTCCCGTGACTGATACGATCCAAACAGCTGATGTGGAAGTTTCGGAACCTTTAGAACCGGTAGCTGAACTTCCCGTAACAACGTCAGAATCTTCTAATCAGTCGGAACAGGAACAAGTGGTTTCATGGAGCGTGAAATCGTTATTGGAACAAGCGAAAGAAACCCCGCAATCGTTGGTGAAACAAGTACTTTCGTACAGTAAGAAGGACCTTGAACCTGAACCGGTTGAACGAAAACAACTCCGTGATACGCAGATAATAATTGTGGTGGGAATGATATTGTTGTTCGCCATCGGGATAGGGCTCGTTTTCCTGGCCATTGCAACGGGTAACCCGGTTCCGGCGGTTATCGGAGTTGTTATTTCATTGGCTTCACTGGTTGGATTGTTTATTGGTCTGGCAGTAGAGGATTCCATTGCCAACGATGGTAAAAGGACCTCGGAAAAGAAAGTTCAGAAAGAAAAAGAACAGAAACTATCGGAAGAAGAGTGGTGGGAACTGAAGGAAAAACAGTACCGGAAAGCCGTTCGTACGACGATTTTGTTGGTGGTGCTGTTTTTCGGAATTTCGCTCTTTGCCGTTGCCATCGGTGAGCCGATGCCGCTCATTGCCATTACCGGTGCCATGTTCCTGATCTTCCTCGCGTTTGTCTGGAGTACCTATAAACAAAAACGAAAAGACGATCCGGTAACCGAAACCGAAAGTTAAGACCATAGTTATTTAAAACCATCCTGATCATCATGCGGAATCCGTTGTTCATCGCCCTGTTTGGCCTGTGCCTGCTTTTGCTTGTACAATGTACCATCCAAAAACGGGTGTACCGGAAAGGATGGTACCTGTCGTTTAAGAAAGAATGGCGGAATCCGGGTAAGGAGGAACAATCCCGGGAATTCATCGTTGATGAACAGCCACACGAGGCTGCGGACCTTGCAACGATTTCTGATGTCCCGTTTTCGGAGAGCGAACCCGCAACAGCAAGTTTCAATGATTCGTTCCCGCAACACGTTGATGAGGTCAGGGAAGTTCCGGTTAAGATCGTTGTACCGACGATGGAAAACGAAGACACCATCTTCAGAAAGACAGATGATGATATTCCGATCCACGGTGTTTCGACAAAAGCTGCGGCCCGGCCCGAATGGGTGAAAAAACTCGTGATCTTTTTGTTTTTGGCAGCCATTATTTTGATGATTGCCCTGTTCATTACCACATCACCACTCGATCTGACAACGTCGGTATTGGTTTCAGTAATTGCGTTTGCCGTCATACTCCTGGCATTTCTGATCGCACTGGTACTTTATTCCGGGAAGAAAAATGCTCCCAAACAGCAACCGCCACAGGTCAGGAAGCGACTGTTGACTCCGGAGGAACAGTTGGAGAAGAAAAAAAAGAGAAAGAAGAACGCAATGGTCGTGACCATTTTCTTCGGTATAACGTTTATCCTGGCACTGCTGATGGCTGTTGCGCTGGAAACATTCGTATTTATGCTTCCGCTCGGAATCGTAATCGCTTTTTTCATTGTGATTGCCTGGAAAGAATACCAACGTGACAGGCCGATTGAATGGGTAAAAGAAAAAGTGCTGCCCGAAAAGCAATACCGTCTGAAAACAGCAGAAGAAAAACAGGAGGAACTCAAGCAGCATAAACGCAGATCAATGGTATCGGCACTATTTTGGCTGGCGATCTTAATTTTTGTGCTGCTGATTTCCCTTTCTTTCGGAACGGGAACGTTCTTTTGGATATCAGTTGGCGTCTGCCTGTTATTTATACTCATAACCTGCCTCGAGTATTTCAGATGGAAACCAAAAGATACGGTAGAACTGGAACCGGTGCAGGAGGAGGAACCGGTAATAGACGTTTCCGAGCCGGAGGAAGATGAACCGGTCAGTCAAAAACCACCCAAAACCCCTGAAGAACAACGAAGATCGGCCAGGAACAGGAACATCGTGATCGGCCTGTTTTTTGCCTTTATTGCTGCTTTTTTTATAATTGGGGCAAACAATTGAAAGCATCCCTAAAATGGTTAATTTTGACCAAAATTATTCCGCATGATCCCGTTTTCACCCCCTCGTATTGATCAACGTGTTATCGACGAAGTAACCGCTGCACTGAAAAGCGGCTGGATTACGACAGGCCCGCGTACCAAACAATTCGAAAAGGAAATCACCGCTTACTGTGGCAACAAAACCACGGTGGCCGTCAACTCATGGACAGCCGGTATGGAAGTGCTGCTCAACTGGTGGGGAATCGGTGAAGGTGATGAGGTAATCCTGCCGGCGTATACTTATTGCGCCAGTGCCAACGTGATTATTCATTCGGGCGCGAAACCGGTCATGGTGGATCTGAACCCGGAAGATTTTAACATGAGCGTGGAAGCGGTGCGAAAAGCGATTACGCCACGCACCAAAGCCATTATGCCGGTCGACATTGCCGGTTTCCCATGCGATTACGATGCGCTGTATGCCCTGGTTGAAAGCGTGAAAGATCAGTTCCGGCCGGGAAGCGAATTTCAAAAACAACTGGGACGAATCCTGATTTTAGCCGATGCCGCACATAGTTTCGGTGCTACCATCAACGGAAAGCGTTCGGGTAGTTTAGCCGATATCACGTGCTTTTCGTTCCATGCGGTGAAAAACCTTTCTACGGCCGAAGGCGGCGCGATGCTGATCAATCTTCCCGATTCATTCGACCACGAGGCGATTTACAAGGATCTGTGTATCAAGATCCTGCACGGACAGTCGAAAGACGCGCTGGCAAAAGCCCAGAAAGGCAACTGGCGCTACGATGTCATGGAGCCGGGATTCAAATGCAACATGACCGATATCCAGGCGGCGCTCGGGTTGGTGGAATTGGACCGTTACCAGGAAAACATGGACCGCCGGAAAGAAATTTTTCGTCAATACGACGCCGGTTTTGCCGATCAGCCCTGGGCGATCAAACCGCTGTATAAAACCGCCGAAAAGGAAACCTGTTATCATTTGTACCTATTGCGCATTGCCGGGGCAACCGAGCCGCAGCGCGATGCGATCATGCAGGCCATTTTCGACCAGGATGTTTCGGTAAACGTGCATTTTCAGCCGCTGCCCATCCTGACAGCCTACAAATCGCGTGGTTACAATATGGCCGATTACCCGGAAGCCTGGAATAAATACGCCAACGAGATCACCCTTCCTGTCTATTTCGATTTGACGGACGAGCAGGTACAGACCGTGATCAACGCCGTAAAACAAGCCGTGAAACAGGTAATGGGATGAAACGGCTATTCGACTGCGTTGTTTCACTGATCATTCTGCTCTGTTTTTTACCGTTCGGAATCCTGATTTCCATTGCAATTGCGCTGGAGAGCCGGGGTGGAGTTTTTTACCGCCAGGAACGTGTCGGACAATTCGGAAAACCCTTTCGTTTGTGGAAATTCCGCACCATGCGCAGGAATGCCGACAAGCTCGGGAAACTGACCGTAGGCATGCGCGATCCGCGGATTACACGCGTAGGTTTGTTCATCCGAAAAGTAAAACTCGACGAATTTCCGCAATTTTTAAACGTTTTAAGCGGAGAAATGAGCATTGTCGGCCCGCGTCCGGAAGTACAGGAATACGTGGACGAATACACCGAAGAACAACGACAGGTACTGCAGGTAAAACCAGGGATCACCGACTACGCTTCGCTGGAATATTACCACGAAAACGAACTCCTGGGAAAATCCGACAACCCGCGAAAGACCTACATCGAAGAAGTGATGCCGGCCAAAATCGAGCTCAACCGGAAATACCTGGCCAATCCGACCATCGGGCACGATTTGAAGATCATGTGGATGACGTTTGTGAAAATGGTAAAATGAATTATCAATTATGAATTGCAAAATTATGAAGGGCACGTGCCTTGATAATTGATAATTTTTCCATTTATAATTATTTTTTGAATACGAGATAAACCGCTACCACAATCAGACAAAACGCCGCGATGTGGTTCCATTTAAACGTTTCACCTTTGAAAACGATCAGCGTAAATACCATAAACACCAGCAGCGAGATCACTTCCTGGATCACTTTGAGCTGAATGAGTGAAAACGGTCCGTCGTTGCCTTTGAAACCGATTCGGTTGGCCGGCACCTGCAGGCAGTATTCGAAAAATGCAATTCCCCAGCTTACCAGGATCGCTGCTGAAAGCACCCAAAAGGTCATTTTCTTTGAATTGTCCGATTTCAGATGGCCATACCACGCCACGGTCATAAACACATTCGAAAGCACCAAAAGGGCAATGCTGTAGAATCCTTTCATGGGTTTTTGCCCGAAAAATACGAAGGGGAATTGTTAATTGAAAATGTAAAATTGAAAAGGGGCGTTCCTTTTCAATTTTCACTTTTACATTTTAAATTATTGTTTATAAACGTTCTTCTTCTCAATAAAACCGTCTGTGCTTTCAACCAGCAAAAACACCCACCCCGAAGGCAAATCGCTGAGCGAGTAACATTCGTTAGGCATGCCGGTCGGCTTTAGTTCGCGGCCATTGATGTCGAAAAAATCGATGCTCTTGATTTCTTTCGAAGATTTAATAATCAGCAGATCGCTGGTCGGATTCGGAAAACAACGCAAATCCCATTCATTCAGTACATCCACTTTTCCAAGAGTAGTAGGTTCTTCGGTAGTTTCCTGTGCGGAAAGTTGACAGGCAAATGCCAGCATTCCAAGTGTGAGCAAGCGTTTCATGTTTCTCTTTTCCGGTATAATCTGCACGTGATTCAATGGTTACAGTAATTGTTACCCTACTTTTTCTTGCCAAAAAGTAGGCAAAAGGCAGTCGCTGCAAACCGTACGTTCCATTAGCAGGTCATTCGCTGATTTTTCAAAACTCCTCGTTCCTCGTCAAACAATTGAAAAATCTACGTTCATTCCTGCATGGAACCTCGTACTCTTTTGCAAAGCGACGGTGGATTCTGCCTCGATTTTTGAAATTCAGGAAACTTGCTTTAGAACCAGTATCCCCAGCGGCATTAAGTGACGATCGTAAGAGAACAAGGTGAAGTTGAGCGTGATCGAGGCCCTGTTTGAGCACAGCCATCGGGTTCTTTGTAAAAGAAGCCGCGAATGGCGTTTTGCGAGTTGGGTTGAGATAGCTTAACAAACCGTAGTTCTCAAGATCGGGACTTACGGCTTGATTTTTTGCTTACTTTTTTATCAAGAAAAAAGTAAGAATTGTATCTTTCAAAAGTGAAAACAATCAAACTTTCAGAACAAAACGCCGACTTTTTCGATCGCGTGTACGAAGTAGTGAAGCTCATTCCGGAAGGACGGGTAACATCGTATGGCGCCATTGCCAATTATTTGGGGGCGAAACGTTCCAGCAGGATGGTAGGATGGGCGATGAATGCCGCACATCAGCGCCCCGGAATACCGGCACACCGCGTGGTAAACCGCCAGGGATTGCTGACGGGGAAAATGCATTTTTCCGATCCGGATGAAATGGCGCAGCGCCTGGCTGCGGAAGGAATCAAAGTAGAAAACGACCAGGTGAAGGACTTTAAAACGGTCTATTGGAACCCGGTTGAAGAACTTTCGTTGTAATCAGGGATATTTAGAGATCAGGATTTCCTGTCCGACATTGCTATCCAACAACAGCCTGGATTTATAGCCGTTGAGCTCATTCAAAAAAACTTCTTTGTTACCGGATAAATGTGCATGAAAATCAATGGTTTCCCTCAGCTCATTGAGCGTTTGACGGAAGTATTTTTTATTGTTGCCGGAATAACGGATTGAAGCTTCAAGCTCCAGCTCCTCTTCAACTAAATTTTTTGCTTGATTTAGTTGTTTGTCATATTCTGACTCGCATGAACAGAGGAATGTCCCCGAAAGAATAACCAGTAGTAGTAGCATTATTTTCATAGTTCAAAGATACGCCTTCGGTGCATAGTGAACAAAAAATCTGTTTCACCATATAGTTAAAATATTCATCTGTTTCAGTCAAATATTCAACACAAATTAAAATTAATGTAAAATGATGGTGTACATCGCAGACATGCTTAACTTCGTATCATGATTTTGGTAACGGGATCCACAGGCCTTCTGGGCTCGCACGTTGTGTGTGAGATGGTCGCTCACGGTCACCGGGTGCGTGCCATGTACCGCTTCGAAAACCGTAAGTCGGTGGTAGAACGCCTGATGCATTTTTATTACCCCGATCGCGCTGAAGAATTGCTCCGGCAGATCGAATGGGTTTCCGCTGATATTCTCGATCTGGTTGACCTCACAGATGCCATGGAAGGCTGCGAAAAAGTGATTCACTGTGCTGCATTGGTGTCGTTTCACCGGCGCGATTTCTGGCGGCTTTTCGAGGTTAACCGCAAGGGAACGGCCAATGTGGTCAATGTAGCGCTCGGTGCAGGTGTGAAACAATTGGTGTATGTTTCTTCTACCGCAGCCGTGGGAAGCGACAGTACCTATACCGATAACATCCGAAGGGAAAGCAATCACTGGAACGCCAACGAAAAAGTAAGTGGTTATTCGCTTTCGAAATACAGTGCCGAAAAAGAAGTGTGGCGCGGGATCGAAGAAGGGTTGCCGGCAGCGATCGTGAACCCGAGTATCATGCTGGGGCCGGGAAGCTGGGACGAAAGCTCCCTGAAAATCATGCGGACGCTCCAAAACGGGTTGAGTTATTACACACCCGGAGGCAATGCATTTGTGGATGTGCGCGATGTGACGACGATCATTCGCAGGCTGGTGGAAACGAACTCCTCGGGAGAACGCTACCTGGTTACCGGAACAAGTCTTCTGTTTAAAGAGTTGTTCGACAAGATCTGCGCGCAGCTCAACGTAAAAGCACCTTCCAAACTAGCCGGTGAATTCCTGGTTGGACTCGCCTGGCGTTTGGCGGGGATCTCAGCCCGTTTCACCGGGAAACGTCCGACAATTACAAAGGAATCAGCTGAAAGTTCGCAGAAAACAAGGGTTTATTCCAACGAAAAAGTACTGGCTGCCTTTCCCGATTTCCATTTTACTCCCCTGGAAGAAACGATTGCGATGACCATCAAAGGAAGGATGGATTAACCCCAATTGAGACCTTTCTATATTTTATTTGAGTTTATTAAGTCCGCCACAGGCGAACTAATCTTTGCGCTCTTTGCGCCTTTGCGGTGCACAAAAGTACTCAACGCAAAGGCTTAAAGAAGTTGCACTTGTGCAACTGGTAGAATGCAAAAGATGTTGTTTAGATATGCAAAGGAAAATTACTCCCCGAACTGCTCTGTTTGTTTCAAATCAAGATTGATCTGCCCGATGTAATTCAGCAGTTTTTCCCGCCCGAACTTCGACTCGGCAGAAGTCGTAAATACCGGTGGCATTTCGGCCCACAGCTTGAGCATTTCTTTTTTGTAAGCAGCCAGGTTTTTCTGCAAGGCCGAGCTGGAAAGTTTGTCGATCTTGGTGAATACCATCGAGAATGGCAATTGTTCTTCGGCACACCAGGTCATGAACTCAAGGTCGATTTTCTGTGGCTCCAACCGCGAATCGAGCAGCACGAAAATATTGATCAGTGTCTCGCGCTTCGATAAATACTCGGAAATAAACTTCTCCCATTTGGAACGGTTGCTGCGCGATGTACGGGCATAACCGTAGCCGGGTAAATCCACAAGATACCATTCATTGTTGATCAGGAAATGATTGATCAGCTGCGTTTTACCGGGAGTTCCCGACGTTTTCGCCAAGCCCTTGCGGTCGGTCAGCATATTGATCAGCGACGATTTCCCCACATTCGAGCGGCCGATAAACGCATATTCCGGTTTCCCGTCTTCGGGACATTTGGTAATATCGGTGTTGCTGACAACGAATCTGGCGTCTTTGATGATCATTTTGCGGGATTTGCGGCAAAGGTACTGAAACTATTTTTGTAAACCGCGTCAGGAATTTAACCACATAGATAGCATGTATAGGCTTTTTCACCACAAAGGCACAAAGTTTTTTGCAAGAATAAACGTGTTAAGTTCCACAAAGAAATTCACAAAAGTATTACCGGAATCTCCTTTGTGCTCTTTGTTAATACGCCAAACTTATCCCATTTTCTTTGTGCCTTTGTGGTGAATAAGAAAGTTGTCTTTGTAGTAGATTTCCGTAACATTGCCCCATGGAAATCCCGGTTTTATTCGACGATGAATGGTGTTTTGTGGTCAACAAACCCAACAACATGCTGGTGCATCACTCACATTTTGCGCGCAACATCGAAACGCCCTCGCTGGTAGAACTGGTACGTGCAATGGGCTATGAAACGGCGGTTCCGGTTCACCGGCTTGACCATAAAACATCAGGCGCGTTGCTCTTTGCCAAATCAAATGAACACGCTGCCGTGTTTCAGCAATTGTTCGATTCGAAGGCAATTACCAAGACCTATCTTGCACTGCTGCGCGGACATGTTCCCGAATCAGGTACAATCGATTCGCCGGTGAAAAATGAGCGCGGAAATTACAAGGAAGCACTCACACACTACCATTGTTTGCAGCAGTTTGAACTGAACTTGGCTGTGGAACCTTACCCGACAGCCCGTTACAGTTTGGTTGAATTCACCCCGGAAACCGGTCGAACGCACCAGCTGCGCATTCATGCCAATAAGATCAGCCACCCGATTATTGGCGACCCGAAACACGGGAACCGTCACCACAATCACGCCTTTCAGCAGCAGCTCGAATTACACGATTTGTTTTTGCATGCGCAGCGGTTGGAGTTTAGGCATCCGTTTACGAAGGAAGTTGTGGTAGTCAAAGCGGAATTGCCTGCGTTTTGGGGGCAATTTTTTGAGGTGGCGAAATCGATGGCAGTTGATTGAAATGGGTTGGCTATCATGAAAAACAAACCTGCGTAAAAGTGTGGATTCATGTGGGGTTATTTGATACGTCAATTCGGCATTACGGGCTTTTTGGTAAGTTAAAACCGTTGTTATTCAAACTATTGATAATCAGAAACATAGTAATATTGCAATATTGATTTTTTAAATCAACAACCTGAAAATCAGACTTTTGAAATTTATGTCGTTCTGAGATCAACTTAAATTGGACTGTTTTTTATCCCAAAACAAAATTTAAAATACTGATTACCAGAAAAATAGTCATATTGCAATATTACTCAGGAATGGTCGTTTTTCCGTTTGTTTGATGGAGATTTTATCCATTTCCGCCTCATTTTTAGTACATTTGATCCATGCGCCCCGGGGTTCTTCACATCAGTTTATTTACGGCATTGATCGGCTTCGCCCTCATGGCCTGTATCTCCGGAAACGGTGAAACGAAATTGGAAATCCCACCGCATTTTCCGGCAATGTCTTACCCGGAAAATAACCTGTCAAACGACGACAGGGTAGAGCTTGGACGCAAATTGTTTTACGATCCCATTCTGTCGCGTAATAAGGACATTTCCTGCGCTACTTGCCACAAACAATCACTGGCGTTTGCCGATACGGCAGCGATTACCCCCGGCACCGAAGGACGTTTGGGAACCCGTAACGCACCTACACTTGGCAATGTAGGCTACAACCCAACGGTATTGTTTGATGGTTTCCTGGAGACCCTCGAAAAGCAGATCCTCGTGCCGATTCAGGAACATGCTGAAATGGACTTCAATATCGTGGAGATTTCCAAACGCCTGAAAGCCGATCCGACTTATGTCGCTATGAGTAAAAAAGCCTACGACCGCGAGCCGGATGCGTTTGTGATCACGCGTGCTATTTCGGCCTTTGAGCGGAGCCTCATCAGCTGTCATTCGAAATACGACGCTTTTTTGCAGGGAAAGAAAAAACTGAATGCTTCTGAAACACGTGGGAAAAACCTGTTCTTTAATCGCTTGCACTGCAGCCAGTGTCATGGCGGGTTTAATTTTACTGATTTCAGCGTTCGCAACAACGGTTTATTTCCGATTTATGCCGACTCAGGGAGAATGCGGGTAACGCAGCTGGAAGCGGATCGCGATATAGTGAAAGTGCCGACATTGCGCAACATTGCCCTCACGGCGCCTTACATGCACGACGGCCGTTTTAAAACCCTGCGCGATGTCCTGCACCATTACGAAAGCGGTGGCGAAAATCACCCCAATAAAAGCGCCATTATTCAACCGTTTACGCTCACGGAATCCGAAGAAAATGACCTGATCGCGTTCCTCAAAACCTTAACCGACAAACAATTCATCACCGACAAGCGGTTCAGTAAACCCAAGTGATACAATAGCTTCACCACATCCTCTTCAGACGGACCAGAAGGCATAAAGAGAAATGACAAATTTGACGTGTTACAAAGAACACAAAGACGATTCCGGTAATACTTTTGTGAACTTCTTTTTTGAACCTCTTTGAACTTCTTCTGAACCTCTTTTTTGAACCTCTTTTGAACCTCTTTTTGAACCTCTTCTGAACCTCTTCTGAACCTCTTTGAACTTCTTCTAAACCTCTCTTGAACTTCTCTTGAACCTCTTTGAACTTCTTTTGAACCTCTTTGAACTTCTTTTTTGAACCTCTTTTGAACCTCTCTTGAACCTCTTTGAACTTCTTCTAAACCCCTTTTAAACCCCTTTTAAACCCCTTTTAAACCTCTTTTAAACCTCTTTTGAACTTCTTCTGAACCTAGAACGGCGACCCAAACTTCGGATCCTTGATAAACTGGTAATCCGTTAACGTTTTCATGAAATTCACCAGGTCTTTTTTATCCTGGGCGTCGAGCATCAAACCTGTAGGCATTGTATACGCAAGTTGCGGTTCCAGCGTCGTGGAAGCATGAATGCCCGAATTGTAATGTTCCACTACTTCTTCCAATGTGCGGAAGCGCCCGTCGTGCATATACGGGAAAGTAAGTGCGACATTGCGAAGCGATGGTACTTTGAATTTTCCCTTGTCACCCGCAGAACCGGTAACTGCCTGCCTGCCGATGTCGGAAATCTGTGCTTCATCGTCAAGCCCGTTGTTCATATACTGGTCGTTCTCGAAATTGCTGCCGCTGTGACAATGGGCGCAATCCGCTCCTGAAAGCTCCGGGAAGAATGGGTTGTATTCTTCAAAGAACAAGGCTCTTCCACGTTCTTCGCTTGCCGTCAGCGTGGCATTTCCGGTCAGGTAGCGATCGTATTTCGATTGATTGGAAACCAGCGTGAACATAAATGCTTCCAGCGCCAGTGAAATGCGTTCCGATGTAATCGAATCATTACCGAAAGCTTTGGAAAATTGAACGCGGTAGCGCCCTTTGGCTTCCAGTTTAGCGATGGCATTCGGCAGCGTTTCGTGCATTTCCAGCGGGTCCTGGATCGGTTTTAAAGCCTGGTCGCGCAGCAGGTGTGCACGGCCGTCCCAGAAAAATTCGTTGTCATTCCAGGCCATGTTGAAAATCGCCATAGCCTGCCGGCCTCCCTGTAATCCATCGATTCCGGTAGAAAAACGGGCGGTATCCGAAAAAGCGTTTTGCTGATTGTGGCAGGAAGCGCACGACATCGTTCCGTTGCCTGAAAGGAGTTTCTCGTAGAAGAGCATGCGCCCGAGTTCTACTTTTTCGTTTGTGAGCGCATTGTCGGCCGGAAGATTCGGATCGGCGAGCGTGTTATAATCGATCGTATAAGGCGTGGTGTCCAGCGCAATCGTTCCCGAAGGATCGATCAGTGCTTTTTTACAGGAAAAGACCACAACACCCAGTAGCAACACCAGCAAAATACGATTCCAATTTTTCATGCGAAAGGACGTTGTTTTTTATTTGATCACCAATTGTTGGGTCGTTGTTCCGGTTGCGGTGTGCAGCGTTACGAAGTAAATCCCTTCTTCGGGCAGGGTCAGTGATTTACTGCCCGTTCCGAAAAGAATGGCCTCCGAGTGAACGATTTTCCCGCTCACGTCATTGATGATCAGCTTGCCTTCCACGTTGGTAAATGCAACGGTAAACGATCCGTGCGAAGGATTCGGGTAAACAGCCATTCCGCCTTCCGCAGCGATTTCGCCCACGTTGGCCCCGATGGTAGCCGAATACACATAATCACGGAAATTAGCGATCATCGTAGCTGCTTCGGCCAGTTCGCCATGAACGACCAAACCGCCGCTTACATCAATATCCTGCAATGCTTTTTCGTAATCGGCATCAATGTGAATGGATTCGCCGCCGTTTTCGGTCACGCTGTTGGCCAACACGGCCGTTTCGAAATAATTCGTATCGCCCAGGCCGTGCAGCTCCAATCCCTGGTTTAAACTTACTCCCGACATCCCTTCCAGTAATATAAAACGATAGCCCGAAGCCCAGCCCCAGTGCATGGAAGGTGATTGTGGCGCAAGCGGGTGATTGGCCGGCAACAGCGAAGGATCTTCATGATTCACAGGTGTATGCACCCCGATGTGGAAACGGATGCCCTCGATGTTGGTCACATTGAATGAACCCAGCTCGATGGTTGTTGCGTTTCCACTGGCAGTTACCAATGCTACCGTATCGTCCGAAACAGTCAGCAGCTGTCCGCCATTGTGAACAATCGTGAATTTCGTCATGTAGTATTTTAATGCCGAAACATTGAACGCATTTCCCAGGTTGTTGGAAGCCGCCGTTCCCAGCGCAAAATCATTGGTGCCCAAATGGTGGTGCATCACCAGGCGCACAGGCGTTTGAGCGTAGGCCGAAACCATCAGCACGCTGAAAGTCAGAAAAGGTAAGAGCTTTTTCATAAGTGAATAAATTCTGCATAAAAATAAGAAGAAACACCGTGTTTCCGGTAAACGAATGCTAGCACATTGTTGGAATGCCACTCCATCCAAACCTTTTTCCGTTTTTCTATTGCACAAAGCGGTATAATCCTTAGATTCGCACCACTATTCAAACTGTCAGATATGAAAAAAATCCTACACTATTTACTGATCCTGAGCAGTTTTCTTGTTTTTTCCAGGGTTCATTCACAGGAATTGGTCTATAAGCAGGACCATGGTGTTGCCTTTAACAAGGGAACAATCGATTCGGATGTGCTCATTGCGATCATCCAGAAAAAGCAGGAAGAGCTGAACAAATTTGTACTCGGCAGGCTGGTGACCAAAACGTGGTTTTCGCTGGGTTCGGGCGATTCCAGCCGGTTGGATAATTTCACGACGAAATACCTCATTCATACCACGCTGAGCGACCTGACGATAGCAGCAGATAAATCCGAGTTTGGTAAGAATACGCTGGAACTGATGAAAGAAGCCTCCATGATCTTCGGGATGGCTGTGGCGGTGAACCAGGATTTCGACGGGAGTCCTTCCTTCGCCGGGACGGATGAGAATTCAAAATTCAGCCTCGAGCCCTTGAAAGATCACATCCGCTTCAACCAGTCGCTGGATATTGTGCTGAACATTTGTATCGAAAACCCGGACCTGCGCGTTTATTTCCCGATCTATGGCCAGCTGGCAAACAGGGAAGATCCCGACCGGATCTGGTACGAAAATGACAGCCGTTACTGGCAGGCGAAAGATTCGCTTACTGCGCAGTATGAAGACGCGAAGACAAAGATCAAGACCCTGATGTCAATCATTGACGAATTAAAAGCCATACAGCAGGGAGCTGAAAGACTGAAAGATGGTACGATTGATTCGGTGCTCACTGTTTCGAACCAACTTTGGTACGAACTCAAAAATGGCGAGAAAATCGATACGGCGCTGGTGGATGCCCTGACTGCGAAGGTGATCGAGATCAAAAACATCGTTCCGCAATCGTTCCTGGAACGCATTCCCGGACTCGAAAAGATCAACCTGAAAATTGATTCCCTGCTGGCAGATACCACCGTCAATCGGAAAATTGCGCACATCAACGAGATCATTTCCGTGGTGCAAAAACTGAAAACGGATTATGAGTTGATCCGCTCGGGTGATTACTCGCCCTTGCTGAATGTGGTCATGAAACAAGCGGCTTCCTTCTTCGTGGCGAAGAAAGATTTCGGGCCGGATTCGCTGCTGATCAGGGATATTCAGCGTGTGATGGACCAGGCGAAGCTCGACAAAACGATAAAGGATGATTTGGGGAAATTGGTGGAAAGTATCAGGCACCTCGATCTGAATCATGATTTCGTGAAGCAGGTGGAACAGCTGCAGGCTTATTACAACGATTGGAAACAGGAGCAGCGAATCGGTGTCTATGATACCGCTAAAGTAAACGCGTTGGTGAAGGCGCTGGATGAGGAGGGCGTAAAGCTGAATGCGCCGCGGAAACCCTTTGATACATTCAAAACGAAGTTGGAGAAACAGTCAAAAGAAGAGCTCGCGAACAAACGGGGCGTCACAAAGACCTATATTGTGGGTCTGATGGACGAGCTGCGAAAAGACGAGCCATTATGGGATTCCGTATTGAAACGCAAACGTTTTGCACCATGGTTTTCACAGCGGCAATCTACTGTCGACCGGTTGATGGATGAACTCAATTCGGTTTCCGAACGCGTCAGAATGATCCGGGAACTGTTGGAAATGTTTACCAATGCACAAAACCCGGAAGGAATCAAAGGATTTACCTTCAATGAAGAACAGGTGGAATCATCGAAAGAGCTGATGAACCAGCTGATCGATTACCTGGATAAAAGCGGGCGCTTCAATGCGTCGGCCGTTTACCTGAGAAGCGTGGTCGACAATGTGACTTACAAGGCAGCAGATTCCGTAACGCAGGAACCGGCTTCTATCAGTTTGAGCTTTGAATCGGTGCTGTTCAGCCTCAACGATCAGTTGGTGAAGCCGTCGGAATTGTACCGTTTCCGTTATGTGCAGCCCTATATCAATATCGGGGTGAATTATTCGTCTTTCGTGAACCCGAATAACCTGCAGGTAAATGATGACGGGACCACCAGTCGTATGAACAGCCTGGCATTCGCAAGTGAAAAGATCGGGATCAAATTCAAGATCTGGAACTATAAGTACACACGTTCGTTCCAGCCGGGTGTGAGCTTCAAATACTACAACCGCCCGGAAATTTCGCGCAGCTGGAACCGTCCGCAGCCAAAACCGCTCCTCGACGATATCTTTGTCGATATTCACACAGGTGGATTGCTGTACAATGTCGTAGACCTGAAAACGGATGAAAACTTCAGCTTCCCGTTTGTAGGGATCGGCTTCGGTTGCCGCACGTTCAACGGTATTTCCTTCTCGGCTTCAGTGAACCAACCTTATACGGATAATTCGTTCAATACCGATAACCTGTTTGTGATGTTCGCGATCGATGTTCCGATCATCGAATACATCAATGCATTGCGGTCAAAATGATGTAGGCTCGGGATGTTCCCGGGCCACTACATCATTTATAATTTAAGATTCCGTCGTCTTCACGCCGGCATACATCGTGCTGCTGATTCCCATCAAAGCAAGCATCGTGTCATCAAATTGCGGCATGATCAGCGTTCCCACTACCTGCATGACAAAATAGCAGCTTAGGAAAACAGTAAACAACAGCAATTGCAAACGGTGTAAGCTGATGCTCTTCCCGTCGTTCAGCATATCGTAAAACAATCCTTTGGAATGTTCGCCATCGGTTTGGAATTTCGTAACAGCCTCCGTAGCTGTGAGGCCGGTGCCGCCCGAAGGTTTGTCAATGATTTTACCCAAATAGAAAGTACCGCCGCTGATCCCCAGAAGGAGCAGGGTGCTTCCGCTCGGCGAAGTGAGTACATCGGTAATGATCCAGATGTGCAGGATGCCGAAGAAGATCACAATGAGCCACAGCAGGAATTGGAAGCGGGCAAGACTGAACGGAATTTCCTTGATATTGATCACACCGTTTGCCGCATTGGTGGCATCTGCCGGTAACGACGAATAGCCGATTTTTACTCCGTCGGAAGCGTAGAAAGACGTATCCTTGAGAAACGCACGGCCATATTTGATGATCAGGAATACCAGGATAATAAACAAGGTGTAAAATACCCACGGGATCCACCAGATAGAAGTGTAGAGGATAATCTGGTGCTTTTTGTCGGGATTCAGGTATTCCGTTTTGAGCGTTCCCAGGTTGATGTTCACCCGGTGATGGAACTTCCAGTAATTCGGGTTGCTGTACATGATCTGCCAGGGAGAGCTTTCCGCCGTATCACGCTCGAACTGGAAGATCAATGCCGGTTCCGAATCATTGATGAAATGCGGTTTCATGTTCGGGAAACAAATCCCGTCGATCCAAAGGCGGTAGCGGTCCATGTTGCGGCGCGCACTGTCCAGGTCCCGGCGGTCGATTTTCACCATGATGTAATCACCCGGATAAATGTTGTTGCCCGAGCTGTTGGGCTCGAAAGCAAAATCTTCGCGGTACTTTTGAATGGCAATAACGCGGATGATGGAGTTTTTGACAGAATCTGACTTTGCCTTGGCAGCCGCCGCAGCGGTGGCAGTCGGGTCCGGTTTCGGTTTCGGATCAGCCGGTGGATTCGTTTGGGCACTGAGAGCAAAGCTGGTCAATAGTGCAGCGAGGCAAAACAGGCGCGTGAAGAAGTGAGAATAATTCATAGTATTGAGATTGTGAATAGTACGTTATGATGAATTCAACGATTTAAATATAGAATTTTTTTGAATTATGAATGAAGGAATTATCAATTATGAAGAGGGCTGCCTTGATAATTCATAATTCTCCAATTGATAATTCCCTTTAATCCAAATCGCGTATTTTTGAATCATGAAAAGATTGCTGTTCATCGTGTTTTTGTCTGTGGCTTGCTTCGTGAATGCACAAACGCCGCTGATCGACAGTTTGAAGAAAGCACTCACCCTGCCGGTACAAAACGATACAATGAGGGTCGTTCAGTACAACGAGCTGGCATGGAATTACCTCGATTATTCCGTTGAAAAAGCGGCTTATTACCAGCAGAAAGGATACACTTTTGCACGGAAGATCCATTACCTGGACGGCGAGCTCGATGCGCTCAATACCAAAGGCATCATCCTGCGGTATACCAATAAAAGCGACGAAGCCATTGCGCTCTATTACCGTATTATCGCCGAGCGCAAAAAACAAGGTAAACGCGATAAGCTCATTGGCGCCTATTCCAACCTGGGTTCGGTCTATTACGAAACGGGTAATACCGCTTACGCATTGCGCTACTACAAAAAAGCATTTGACTTGTCGGTGCTGTACAAGCAGGAAGAAAAGCAACTGACCCTGCTCACCAATCTCGGGGTCGCCTACAAAAATGCCGGGCTGTACGACCAGGCGCTGGAAACGTTTCAAAAAGGCCTGCGGCTCAACCGGAAATTTAAAGATGAATTCGAGGAAGCGCAGTTGTACCTCAATATCGCAACGGTTTACGATGAACGGAAACTTTACAAGGAAGCGATCCGTTACAACGAACATGCACTGAAAATTTACCGGAAACAGTCCAACCCGCGTTCGATGGGAATTGTACTCTACAATCTGGCTACCGAATACCGTTCAACGAGGCAATTCCAGCGTGTTGAGAAAGTAATTCGCGAAATGGAAACGATCAGCCGGCAGTTGAAGGAAGATGAATTCGATTGCTCGCTGGCACAGGTAAAGGCCGGTCTTTACCACGAAACAAACCGGGAAACAAAGGCGCTTGCCGAGATTGAAAAGGCGCTGCAATTGGTCGACACCGTTTCGGATATGTACCTGTATTCCGAGCTGTTGCTCACGAAAGCCGACATTTTACTCGAACTGAAACAGGTCGATAAAGCGTTGGTCACCGCGCGGGCGGGAATTGTAATCCTGGAGCAGATCGACGACCCGATGCGATTGTCAAAAGCCTACCTGACCCTGGCCGACATTGAAAAAGGAAGCGGCAATTTCAAAGAAGCGCTGCGATTGGTGGAAAAGGCCAATGAATTGAGTACCAAATCGACCCTGGCGGCGATCGATGAGCAAATTGCAACCCTGAACGTGCTCAACGAACTCGATCGCAAGGAACAGGATCTCCAGCTCGCCAATCACAAGAACAAAGCGGCCATCGCTAAAAACGAGAAACAGGCCAACCTGATCTGGGCCGGTGGATTGATCGGTTTGTTGGTCCTGGTATTACTCCTTTTTAGCATTCGATCCAATCGCAACAAGCGTAAAACCAATAGGTTGCTGAAGGAACAAAAGAGCGAGATCGAAGAGCAGAAACAGACCGTCGACGAAAAGCAGCGCGAAATCCTCGATTCGATCCATTACGCCAAACGCATTCAGCAAACCTTGCTGGCACAGCAGGAACACATCCACCATTTCGTTTCGGACGCTTGCATCTATTTTAAGCCGAAAGACATCGTTTCGGGTGATTTTTACTGGTCGGCCGACCAGGGGGAGTATTTCTTCCTGGCGGTGTGCGACAGTACCGGGCACGGCGTTCCGGGCGCGTTTATGAGTGTGCTCAATATTTCGTTCCTCAGCGAGGCCATCAATGAGTTGCGCCTTACCGATCCCGGACAAATCCTCGATCACGTGCGCAACCGGCTCATCGCCTACATCTCGCACAGTGGCGCGCAGGACGGTATGGACGGTGTGTTGTTCGCTTATCACAAGCAGGATGGCAGGCTCACTTACAGCGCGGCATACAATGCGCCCGTCGTGATCCGTGGCGGCGAATGCCTTACGTTCGAAGCCGACAGAATGCCGATCGGGAAAAGCGATAAGCTGCAGCCGTTTACCACCCGTGAAATCGATCTTCAGCCCAACGATGTGGTCTACGCCTACACCGACGGTTATCCCGACCAGTTCGGCGGTGAAAAAGGTAAGAAATTCAAAACCAAAAAACTCAATGAATTCCTTACATCCATTGCCGGTCAGCCGTTTCAAATCCAGTATGGCCGTTTGAGCAATGGCTTCGAAAACTGGCGCGGCGACTACGAACAGGTCGATGACGTAACGGTGATCGGGGTGAGGTTTTAGAACTGTCTTGTATTTTCCTCCCCCTTAATCCCCCTCCAAAGGGGGAAATGGAATTCCGTTTATAAATAATTAAATCCGATTTCTTTTTGGGGAAGTCCTAAAGTAGTACCCGGTAACTGTCTCCCCCTTTGGAGGGGGATTAAGGGGGAGGACATTTTCTATTCGATCTTGAACTGGTTAACACTCCGCATTTATTGACATTATTTGGCTTTACCCCACACCATTATCCCCTACATTTACCATATGAAGCTCATCCGGATTTCAGTGGTGGTGGCGTTTTTATGCCAGTCAGGTGAAGCCGTGGAGCGCCACACGGCAGCGACCGATTTCGAGGCCGCCAAGCGCGGGTTTCTGCAATACCCGATGCTGAAAAAAGGGGTTGATGTAGTGCCATCGCCTGCCTTGCGCCGGGCAGAAAAAACGTTTCATTTCAACGATTCGCTTTCGCTGTTCAGGGTGCTTACACGCCGGACCTATAAAGACTCAAAAGTACTGGAACTGCATCCCGGCGATCTCAACGCCGACGGACTGGAAGATATGCTCGTGCTGGCTACCCGAACACCGAAAAAGTCGGAAAAGCTGGCCCACGAATTCCAGCGGGTAGGACAGGTGAAATGCAGAAGGGTGATCCTGTTCCTGCAATCGGAAGACGGTACCTATCGTTTTGTGACCTACAGCAACAAAATTGTCGAAAACCGGGTTGCCGGCAGCACGCGGGCCGACGATTCGTATAGCGGTATCCATGTTTCAAACGGGAAAATAGCGTTCAAAAGCACCTTCGGGACCTATTGGCGCACCATTGTAACCCGTACGTATGCCTACGTTCCCGGATACCAGTACTGGTACCTCGAAACGGTGATGAAAGAATCCTTTAGAGCGGAAGCAGGCGCTAATCCGTTAGGAAAAAGAGATACGGTGTTGCTGACGGCAGATGATTTCAGAAGGAAAAAATTCTGATCCTTACCTGGTTTTTCGCTGTTTCCGGATGTACTCGCGTTTGTCCCTCAATACTTTACGCTTGTATTTCGCCTCGTAACGCAGGTTATGGCTGATCACATGCGCCGCGCGCTTTTTGGTGAGCGAAATTTCCTTTACAAACGCCTTGTGCCGTAGCAATTCCGCTTTATTGTCGCGCTTAATGGCGTCGTAGAGTTTGTAATGAAGGTCGCGGAAGAATTCATAACCCACGGTAAAATCAAGGATCGGAAGGCGGTGCTTGAAAAAATAGCAGTAATCTTTTTTGGTCAGTTCCATGAAACGGCTGCGCACCGCTTCCAGGCTGTCGCGGTTGATGATATTTCCCGTGTACAGGCGCGCGTAAAGCTTCAGGTTTTTCAGTTGTTCGGCATCACGGCGCTTGATCAGCTTGTTCAGTTCCACGAAATGCAGGTACAAAGTATCCGACGGAAGCAGTACCCGGTCTTTCACCGAGAGTAGAAGCGAATCCTCGTAGTGCTGGATCGAGTCCCGGAATTCGACCATCTTTTTGTCGCGGTTATCCTGCATGTCGTACACACGCCCGGCAACACACCGGTAGAAGTAACTGTTTTGCGGCCTCAGCAATTTGCCCTGCGACCACACGTTATCCGTCAGCTGGTTGATGCGCACCAGGAAGTCCGTTTCCAGGAAATCGATCCGCTCATTCATGGAATCCAGTTTGCTTTCACCCAGGTCGATTCGTTTTTCGATCCCTTCCGCTGTTTCATCCCTGAGCTGTTTGGCCGCCGGATTTTTCGGACGGAAACGGGCCAACGATCGGTGATTCCGTTTGGAAGTGCGCTGGCTGGTTTTGATCTTGCCACTGATCGATTCGATCTTATTCGCCCGTTTCCGCAGGTTCGAAACATTGATGATGTTCACGGCGGTGTGTTTCTGGTTCGCCTTTCGCTGCTGCTTGACTTTCTCGTTGTCTTTCGATGTATGGAATTTGAAGTACGCCTTGTTTTGCGGGTGGCTTCGTTTCAGCTCCTTTCGCGCCAGGTCGAGGTAAAACACCGTGGAATCGTAGCCCGAAACCTTTTCCAGCGAATCCACCGCCAGGTAAGCTTCCTTGTAGAAAATGCTGGCGATGTGGAAATAATTGGCAGCAGGTTCGATCCCGTTGCGCGGATTATTGGCCAGGCTTTGTTTCGCTTTTTCCTTGTACTGTTCTAGCGAGTCCATCGCGAAAAAATCGTCGCATTCCAGGCACATTTTTCCTTCCCGTTCCTGGATGAGGTATTGGTTTTTGTCGTGATCGTAATAGCTCGGATCGGCCGAAAACTCGCGCACGTTGCTGATCTCCGGCGTCAGCGACCAGTAGGGCGAATTCGGGAAATGCGTAATGGCAAAAAGCCGCGGTTCGGTCAGAAAATAATCTTTGCTTTTCACCTTTCCGTGATCAATCACGATCCGCAGTCGGTACCAGCTCAATATCCGGTCCACCACCCGCCAGAAAAACGGCAGCTGTTCCACGAACCGGATCTTCTTTTCCTTGTGTTTCGGAATGCCGCAGAATTCGTTCTTTTCGTGTTTCACCACCAGCACTTTTTTCACCGACTTCACCCGTTTTTCATGAATGTTCTTCCGCCAGTTATACACCTTCTGGCTGAATTTCCCGAACCGGTATTCATATCCTCCCGCCGACCAGGTGACGTCGTAGACATACCAGCGGTCGTCCAGCTTCACGGCATTCCAGGCATGGTTATCAAAAAAGATCGTGTCGTTGATGTCGAAGAGCATGTCTTTGGCATAGCCCGAAACGGTGACGCTGTGAATGTCGGCGAGTGCGCACAGGTGGTCCATCAGCGCGGCATATTCAAAACAGATCGCCTGCTTGCTGCGCAGGATCGAACGGATCTTGGTGTCGGAATCGTTTCCTTTCCCTGAAAAATACTTGCGGTAATCGTACTGGATATTCGAAGCTACCCACGCAAAAATCGCCTCAAACTTTTCGGTATCCCCTGTTTTTCCTGCGGTCAGCGCTTCCACGAGTAATTTCGGATCGCGCTCCACTTTCCGGCTCAGCACGGGGCTTCTCATCACAGCAGTCGTATCCGGCTGCGCAAAGAGCGTCTGCGCCAGCAACAGCAACGGAAGCAAAAAGAGCTTCGACAGACACCGGATGGAAGGTTGGTTCATTTCAGGGCGTTGATTCGACAAACAGGTTCGCAAAATAAACAATAATTGGTATACGCAAAAACAGGCGGACTATTGTGTATGTCGGGAGGTGGTGGTAGGTAACCGGGGGATAACGTCATTCTGTCAGCCGCGGCTGACTGTTTCTCATTCTTCGGAAGGTGGGATCGGTTTCCCTCCTTGAGGAGGGGTTAGGGGAGGTGGCAAGTGTGTTGAAAAGAAAAAGCGACTGTTTCCAATCGCTTTTCCGGAGTTGTTATTTCCCTTCTTTGTTTTTGCGTTTGTCGACAGCCCTTTGCGCTTCTCTGACAAGTCTGTCATCAGGATTTTCTCCATTTCTGCGCTTTTCTGCCAACTCTCGCTGAAGACGCTTCACATCTTCTTCTGTGAATAGTGTTTCAGGTTTACCTTCTGTTGCCATTTTTGACAAGTATTAAAGATGAATAATTGAATCAAATGTATGCGGTTGGAGGATATCCTACTGAACGGAATTGTTACGATTTGTTAAGGATTTTCGGGATTTGATAGATGGTACTTTTTAATGAAGATTGGTGAAAAAAGCCACGTGATGTACATCCTGATTTATCTTCTATCTTTGAACAAAGCGAAAATAAAACCGGAGCAGTGGAAAATCAATTCCTGACATCCTACATTCACCAGTTTCAGAACTTGAATCGGGCGCACAATTTAGGTGGAGCTCCGCATAAACCGATTCTCCTTTTATCGATAGCTCAATTGATTAATCAAGGTGAAATCTTTGATAACCGGATTCGGATCACCGAAGAATTGGTACTGGCTTTTAAAGACAATTGGTACCGCTTTGTGGATACACCGCATACGCTCAACTTTGCGTTGCCCTTCTTTCACATGGGCTATGAACCGTTTTGGAAACTGGTTCCTCATCCCGGTGCAGAAATTGAGTTGACCAAATCGAAGAGTATCAAAAGTTTCAGGAGCTTACAGGAAACGTTCAACTATGCCTGGCTCGACCAACCGTTGTTTGAATTGTTGAAGAATCCCGAAATGAATCAATTGCTGGTCAATGTCTTATTGGATCGTTATTTCCCCCGAACAAAAAACCGCCAGCAAGCAGTGATTCCAATCTTTCTGGAGAATCCCGATTCGTTGATGGTGGCCGAACCATTGCTTCAATGGGAAAAGCCGATTGCAAAAGTGACGAAGGACCAGAAAGAACAAACAGTGTTCCTGCGAAGTGCGCTTTTTAAGCGGGAAATTCCACGCATTTATTCCTACAAATGTGCTATTTCAGGATTACAGGTGAAAATTGCGGAGAATAAATACAGGTTGGTGGAAGCATGTCACATCAAACCCTTTTCATTGTCGGAAACAGAGACTATCGGAAATGGAATTGCGCTGACGCCGACCTTACATAAAGCATTTGACATTGGTTTAGTCACAATCGATAAAGATTACCGGACGGTTGTATCGTCTAAGTTTATGGAGAACCTGGATTCTGCCTATAAATTGAATCAGTTCCACGGAAAAGCAATTTACCTGCCGGCTGACAAACGTTTTTATCCGAGCCAGGAGAGTTTGGAGTGGCATAGGAGTGAGAGGTTTGAAAGGAGAAATTGATTTCAATTTATTTAGTTAGATTAGCATTCTTGAATGAACACTATTCATTAGTTACAACCAATGAAAAAATACTACATATTCAAAGAAGCTGCTCAGCTTGGTCCCTTTGATCTTGAAGATTTAAGATCCCAAAACATTACGAAAGATACACCTATATGGTTTGAAGGATTATCTGATTGGACCGTCGCAGGCAAAATTGAGGAAATTAGTGAGCTTTTTGACAGTCCGAAGCCACCGCCTTTCAGAGGTCAGGAAACTCCTCCTCCGTTTAAAAGTCAACCTGCTCCGCAAGTGGTTGCCAATAAGCCGGTAACAGTAAAAAAAAGGAACCTCTGTTGGTTCTGTCTTTTTGTGGACTGGAGTTACTTTGGGTGCAATCATTCTTTTTTTGGTGATTAACCAAAACTTATTTGTAAACAATAGTTCAGCCGATGAATTTATGAATACTGTTGAAGAAGAAATTCTTACACAGGAAGATCGGGAACGTCTTGAACCGGCTAAGTTTTTGGATGCTACCGGTAAATACAGGGAAACCATACTTGGTAATAAAATCCGCATTTTTGGAGTGATTAATAGTTCTGCAACCATTGTTACGTACAAAGATGCGGTGGTTGAAGTAACGTATTACAGTAAAACCGAAACGAAGCTGGGAAGCGAGAAGTATATTATTTATGAAATGTTCAATCCCGGTTCAACAGTAGAATTTGAGTTGAAGGTTGATAACTATAGTGATGTTGAAACAATCGGTTGGGAAGTAGTTGATGCGACATTGAATTAATGCCAGTCACGTCATCACTGTCTAATTTGCGAACCAACATTCTTGCGCGCTTTATGTGCAGGTGTAGTGAATTCTTTGTGCATCGGTCTATTATAAGATGCGAGCAGCCTGAAAACCCTTGAAATCCCAACTCCGCCTCCCCTCCCTCCAAAAACCCTTAAAACCACCATTTCACACCTCTCAAAAACGTCTAAAATCCAGTAAAATCAATACTTTCGAAGTTTGCCTAAGATCAACTCCATACATAACCCATAGATAACCCGTAGATAACCCGTATATAACCCGTATCGGGCACCTCAAAAAACGGCATACTCTTCCTTGAAATCCTAACATCCCGAAGCGACGGAGGAACGACGCCTGCTTCGGGATTCTCCCTTATCCGATAACATTCAAAAAATGTTTCAAATCTCCTTTGAGTAAGCCCATGCCGACGGAGGAACGACGCCTGCTTCGGGATTCCCCCTTATCCGATAACACTAAAAAATGTTTCAAATCTCCTTTGAGTAAGCCATACCGACGGAGGAACGACGCATTGCTTCGGGATTCCCCCTTATCCGATAACATTCAAAAAATGTTTCAAATTTCCTTTGAGTAAGCCCATACCGACGGAGGAACGACGCCTGCTTCGGGATTCCCCCTTATCCGATGACATTCAAAAAATGCTTCAAATCTCCTTTGAGTAAGCCCATACCGACGGAGGAACGACGCCTGCTTCGGAGCAGTCTTCAGTCTTCTGTCTTTAAGCAGGACTTTTCCACATTTCCCACTTTTACCCACCAACCTGGTTATCTTGTAAGTTCCAATAAAATCAATACTTTTACACCAACCGTTGTAACCTTCACACATTCTCATACGTATGAAGTTTTCAACAAAGTGTAACTTGGTGGTAAAAAGTGGGTTATTTCCCCTAATTTTACCCATTATTTAAGCTATGGCTGGACTTGTAGGAGAATTTGAAGTGAAACTTGACGGTAAGGGGCGATTCCTCTTCCCGGCTGGGTTGCGCAAACAACTTTCTCCCGAGGCCCAGGAACAATTCATGTTGAATAAAGGTTTCGAGGATTGTTTGACACTATACCCGATGAATGAATGGGATAAGCTGGCAGACAAACTCAGCAAACTCAACCTGTTTAAACCCAAGAACCGGATGTTCTACCGTTTGTTCCACCAGGGAGCAAAACAGGTGGCGCTCGATTCTGCCGGACGTGTACTCATTCCGGTGATGCACATGGAGCGCGTGGGGTTAGATAAGGATGTGATGCTCATCGCCTACAACGATCGGATTGAGATCTGGGACAAGTCCAAATACTTCCAGTTGCTGGATGGTAACATGGCTGACTTCGCTGATTTGGCGGATGAAGTAATGGGTGATTTGGGGAACGATGACGAATAACGACACATACCATGTACCGGTAATGCTCAAGGAATGTTTAGACGGATTGTCTATTCACCCTGACGGCACTTACGTGGATGTTACCTTCGGTGGTGGCGGTCATTCGCGTGCCATTTTCGACCGGCTTTCTTCCAAAGGACAATTGATCGCATTCGACCAGGATCCGGACGCACGTGCAAATATATGGTCGGCGCCGAATTTCCATTTCATTCCCGCCAATTTCTCCTTCCTCAAAAACCATTTGCGGGTCATGGGAATCAAGCAGGTCGACGGCATCCTGGCTGACTTGGGTGTTTCCTCGCATCAGTTCGACGATACCAAACGCGGGTTCTCCATTCGGGGTGATGAAGCCCTGGATATGCGCATGAACCAAAGTGGCGAGATCACGGCGGCAAGCATTCTGGCGACTTACGATGAAGAACAGCTGGCAAAGATTTTCCGTGCTTACGGCGAAGTACAGGGTGCTTACAAAGCGGCGGTCGAGCTGGTGAAACAACGCAAGCGTGCTCCGATCAAAACAACCGGTCAGCTGATGGAAATCCTCTTTCCGCTGGCGCCGAAGTTTAAAGATCATAAATATTTCGCGCAGATCTTCCAGGCCCTGCGCATCGAGGTGAACCAGGAGATGGAGGTGCTCGAAAAGTTCCTGCTGCAAACGCCGGAGGTTATCAGGCCTGAAGGTCGCCTGGTGGTGATGTCGTACCATTCGCTGGAAGACCGCCTGGTGAAAAATATGATGAAGCGCGGTAATATTGATGGCTCTATCGAAAAGGATTTCTTTGGAAATGTATTGAAGCCATTCGAAGAAATTACCCGCAAGCCAGTTAGCCCGACAGAAGAAGAAATTACGGCCAATTCGCGCGCGCGCAGTGCCAGGTTACGAATCGCAAAACGTGTGTCCGATGGAAAATGAATACCGCGAACGCAATCCCAACCCGGACAATGTAGGCGCGGATCGCAATCCGCGCTCTAAACGACGGTCGCGCGATGATAACCGTGATATTGGCCGCGAAGCATTGGAAAACCTGCAGGGCAACGTGTACCGCGAAAAACCTGTTGATAAGGGTGGTAATGTAGGCGCGGATCGCAATCCGCGCTCGAATGACCAACCGAAAACGTCCCGTGCGGGCGCAGACAGCAATCCGGGGAAATCGGACCGCAATCCTGGAAAGAAAAAAACACCGCGTCCCCCAAAACGCCCCAACATCATCGTCCAGGTGCTCAACGGCGACATCCTCACGCGTGATTTTGTCCTCAACAACCTCACGTACATCTTCTTTTTCCTCTTCCTGCTATTGCTGGTGGTAGGCAAAGGATATTACGGAAAACAGTTGACAAAAGACATCGACGCGCTGCAAACAGAAGTAAACGCCAACACGGCAGAGTATATAGAGAATAAAGCAAAACTGGAAGAATTAACGGCCCGCTACCGCCTCGTGGAAATGCTGGAGCGCCGCGGGTTAAAAGAATCGTTGAAACCGGCGAAGGTAATTCGCATAAAACGACCCGAAAAATGAGTGATAAAAAGGATCTGATCTGGAGAGCCTACCTCGTTTATTTAGGCTTTTTTATTGCGTTGATTGTAGTCATCGTGAAGATCGTTATGATCCAGACCGAAGGCAAGGCGACCCTTTTTACGGACAAGGAAGAAAAGATCCCGAAAAGGGCCATGCCGCGTTTCCCGCGCAAAGGAGAAATCCTCGACCGCAATTATGTTCCGCTGGTGACATCGGTGTCGTTTTACGATATCCACATGGACCCGGGAGTGGTCGACCAGGAGGTGTTCGATCGCGATATTTCCGATTTGGCGCGTGGCCTGTCCGAAATTTTTCCGAGTACTTCGGCGCGTGATTACGAAAACATGATCCGCCGTGCGCGGGTCAACGACAAGCATTACATCACCATCAAGCTCAAGGCGACCAATGAACAGCGTCGAAGAGTGCGTGAACTGCCGATCTTCAAGCTGGGCCGGAATAAAGGCGGGTTGATCGATACGGACGAAACGGTAGTGCGTAAACGGCCGCAGGGTGAAATGCTCCGTCGTACGCTGGGGTATTACCAGAAAAACAAGGGTGAGAAGGAATTGCGTGTCGGGATCGAAGGTGCCTATATCGAATACCTTGCCGGGGAACCGGGATTGGAGGTCGAACAGAAAATCTCGTCAGGCTGGAAGAAAACGGGTCAAATGATCCGCGAACCGGTGGAAGGGGCTGATCTCATCACAACCATCGACCTGAACATCCAGGAAGTGGCGCATTCCGAATTGTACCAACAGCTGAAAAACCAGGGCGCGCGAAGCGGATCGGTGATCGTAATGGATGTGAAAACTGGATATGTTCGGGCGATTGTAAACCTGCAGCTGGGGAAAGACGGCGAATACCACGAGCTGTACAACCACGCTATCGGTACGAAAGAGGTTCCGGGGTCTACGTTCAAGCTGGCGTCATTGATGGCGGCTTTGGAAGATGAAAAGATCTCGCTCAACGATACGGTGAATGCGGATGGTGAGTACAATTTCTTCGGTAAGAAGCTCAAGGATTCCAACGAATGGGGCTACGGCCGTATTTCGATCCGCCGGGCGTTTGAAGTGTCGTCGAACGTAATCGCGAAAGTGATTTACAACGCCTATCGCACCGAGCCGGAAGCGTTTACCGCACGATTGAAGGAGTTTGGGATCACCGAGCCGCTGGGAATCGAGCTGAAAGGCGAACCCGTGCCTACGGTGTACCAGCCGGGTTCTCCCAACTGGTGGGGTGGCTCGCTGGCGTGGATGTCAATCGGGTACGAAGTACAGCAAACACCGTTGCAGACCTTGGCTTTCTACAACGCGGTAGCCAATGAAGGAACGATGGTGCGTCCGCAGTTTGTACAGGAAATCCGTCGCGGTTCGCAGGTAGTGAAACACAACAAGCCGATCGTGCTGCGCGAAAAAATCTGTTCCGACAGGACTTTGCACCAGTTGCAGGCATGTCTGTCAGGTGTGGTGAAACACGGTACGGGTAGCGCCTTGAAATCGTCGCTGTTCGATATCGCGGGAAAAACCGGTACTGCCCGGATCCTGAACGACGATTTGCGCTACGGCGAAAAAGGCGAGGAGCGTTACCAGGCGTCGTTTGTGGGGTACTTCCCGGCAAAGGAACCGCTCTATTCGTGCATCGTGGTGGTATCGGCGCCGAGCAAAGACATTTACGGAGCAACGGTTTCGGGAACGGTGTTTTCGGCCATCGCCAACAAGGTGTACTCCAATACATTGAAGTATCACAAGGCGATCAACGAATCGCGCAAAAAAGTGAAAGAAGCGCCGCTTTCAATGGACGGCAACCGGTCGGATATCCTCGAGGTGCTCAATCACCTCGGGATCAACTATGATATGTTGCAGGAAGCGGATTGGCTGACCACCAAAGCGCAGGGAACAAAAGTGGAAATGAACCGCCGCTCGGTGAATAAAAATACGGTACCGAACGTGGTCGGATTGTCTGCCCGCGATGCGGTTTACCTCATAGAACGACTCGGAATGCATGTCTACCTGCGCGGGTCCGGACAGGTGGTATCGCAGACCATTCCGGCAGGAACACCGGCCTACAAAGGCGGATTGATAGAATTGGTATTGAAATGATAAAGTTAAACGACATAGCATCAGCAACAACAGTCAGTGAGTGGATCGGTCCGCACGATGTCGCTGTGTCGGCAATTGTGTTCGACTCGCGCAAAGCTGTTGCGGGAACGCTGTTCGTGGCGATGAAAGGAACGAAAGCCGACGGGCACGATTTCCTGTCGCAGGTAATAGCACAGGGCTGCACGGCGATTGTGACGGAACACAAGATCGAAGCTCCGGCAAATGTGACGCAGTTGGTTGTTCCGAATACCGGCAGGGCATTGGGTGAATTGGCCCACGCGTTTTACGGTTCACCGTCGGATGAGCTGATCCTGGTGGGAATTACCGGAACGAACGGCAAAACGACCTGTACGACCTTGCTGCACCGTTTGTATATGAACTTGGGCTACAAGGTCGGGTTGCTGTCAACGGTGGTGAATCTCATCGGCGACGAAGCGGTCCCTGCAACCCACACCACGCCCGATCCGGTGGCATTGAACGCTTTACTGGCCGATATGGTGGCACAGGGCTGTTCGCACTGTTTCATGGAAGTGAGCTCGCACGCTGTGTCGCAGCACCGTATTGCCGGGTTGAATTTCAAAGGTGGCGCATTTACCAACATCACGCACGACCATTTGGATTACCACGGCACGTTCAAGGCTTACATCGATGCCAAAAAAGGATTCTTCGACGGTTTGCCGAAAGGCGCTTTTGCCCTCACGAATGTCGATGATAAGAACGGGATGGTGATGATGCAGAATACCAAAGCAGCCGTTTCGACCTACGCGATGAAAAGCCATGCCGACTACATGGTGAAAGTGCTCGAGAACAGCTTTGGCGGGTTGGTGATTACGATCAACGGCACCGAAGTCTGGACGCGTTTGATCGGCGATTTTAACGCCTACAACCTCACAGCGGTGTTCGGTATTACGCAATTACTGGGCGAAGATGCGACGGAAGTGCTGACGGTTCTCAGTCGTTTGGAATCGGTTGACGGTCGTTTCCAGTTCACGCAAAGCGCCGGGTTGGTGACGGCAATTGTGGATTACGCCCACACGCCGGATGCGCTGATGAATGTGCTGAAAACGATCGAGAACATCCGCACGCGCAACGAGCAGGTGATTACGGTGGTTGGTTGTGGTGGCGACCGGGATGCATTGAAACGTCCGGAAATGGCGCGCATTGCCTGCGAGCTGAGCGATAAAGTGATCCTGACGTCGGACAACCCGCGTACGGAAGACCCGAAAGCCATCCTCGATGAAATGGAAAAAGGCGTGGAGCCGCAGCATTTCATGAAAGTGCTGACCATCCAGGACCGCGAACAGGCGATCAAAACAGCGGTGAGCCTCGCGCAGCCCAAAGACATCATTCTCGTTGCGGGGAAAGGACACGAAAAATACCAGGAAATCAACGGCGTGAAATACCCGTTCGACGATTTCCAGCTAGTGGAAACATACTTTACTAAACTGAATAAATAATGTTAACGTACCTCTTTGATTATCTCGAAACACTGGATTTTCCCGGAGCAGGATTGTTTCAATACATTTCCTTCCGTGCGGCAATGGCCCTGATCACATCGCTGATCGTGTCGATTATCTTCGGAAAGCGTTTGATTAACCTTTTACGCCGTCAGCAGATCGGTGAAACCGTGCGCGACCTTGGTTTGGCCGGGCAAATTGAAAAATCGGGAACACCGACCATGGGTGGAATCATCATCCTGAGCGCGATCCTGATCCCGACCCTGCTCTTCGCCAAGCTGCACAACATCTACGTGGTAACGATGCTGATTGCAACCGTGTGGCTGGGCGCGATCGGTTTCCTCGATGATTATATCAAGGTGTTCAGGAAAAACAAGGAAGGTCTTGCAGGCCGTTTCAAGATCATCGGTCAGATCGGTGTGGGACTGATCGTGGGCTGCATCATGTATTTCCACCCGGATGTACAGGTACACAAGCGCGTGGATGCCGATTACAAATTGCAGGCGGGCGAAAGTTTTGTGACGCACCAGCATACCAATGATGAGACCGACAGTATTCCGGCCAAATGGATCGAAACGCGTGACATGACCACGACCATTCCGTTCATCAACAACAACGAATTCAACTACAACTGGTTGATCGGTGACTTTGATAAATCGTACGGCTGGTTATTGTTCATTCCGCTGGTAATCGTGATCGTGATCGCTGTTTCCAATGGCGCCAACATGACCGACGGACTTGACGGACTCGCAACGGGAACAAGCGCCATTGCCGGAATTGCGCTGGCTATTTTGGCCTACGTGACCTCCAACATTCGCTTCGCGGATTACCTCGATGTGATGTATGTGCCCTACGCCGAAGAGCTCGTGATCTTCATTGCCGCCTTCGTGGGAGCGTGCATCGGGTTCCTTTGGTACAACAGCTACCCGGCGCAGGTCTTCATGGGCGATACCGGAAGTTTGGCGCTCGGAGGGATCATTGCCGTGTTCGCGATTTCCATTCGCAAGGAATTGCTTATCCCGGTACTGTGCGGAATTTTCCTCATCGAGAACTTATCGGTGATCATGCAGGTGGGTTATTTCAAATACACCAAGAAACGAAGCGGTGAAGGCCGGCGGATTTTCCTCATGGCGCCGCTTCATCACCATTACCAGAAAAAAGGACTCCATGAAGCCAAGATCGTATCGCGCTTCTGGATCGTTGCCGTATTGCTCGCAGTAGTCACCATCGTAACCCTGAAGCTCCGCTAATGGATTTGAAAGGCAAAATAGTAGTGATTTTGGGCGCCGGCGAAAGCGGTGTCGGGGCAGCCATTTTAGCGCAGGCAAAAGGGGCGGAGGTGTTCGTGTCCGATTATGGCACCGTGAAGCCGTCGTTCCAGCAGGAGCTGAATGAGTACGGCCTCGAGTGGGAACAGGGAACGCATTCCATGGACCGCATTTTGGCTGCTGATTTGGTTGTGAAATCGCCGGGCATTCCGGAAAAAACGCCGGTGATGAAAGCCATTCGCGAAAAAGGGATCAAAGTGGTTTCCGAGATCGAATTGGCAGGTTATTTCACCACCGCGAAAAAAGTGTGCATTACCGGCAGCAACGGCAAGACCACAACCACAATGATGATCCATCACCTGCTCACCAAAGCCGGAATGAACGTCGGGTTGGCCGGGAATGTCGGTTACAGCTTTGCCAAGCAGGTGGCATTGGAAAACAAGGAAATCTATGTGTTGGAGCTAAGCTCGTTCCAGCTCGACGACATGGAAGATTTCCGGGCCGACATCGCCATTCTGACCAACATTACGCCGGACCATTTAGACCGGTACGAATACAACATGCAGCTGTATGTGAACTCAAAATTCCGCATTCTTCAAAACCAGACCGCGGAAGATTTTTTCATCTACAATGCCGATGATCCGATCATCAATGCCGAACTGGAGAAACGCTCCGTGACGGCACAAATGCTTCCGTTTTCGCTGACCAAAACCTTCGAAAAAGGAGCTTACGTAGCAAACAAACAACTCATCATAAACTTTAACAATCAGTTCACTATGTCTATTCATGATCTAGCATTGAAGGGGAAGCACAACACCCAGAATTCACTCGCCTCCGGGTTAGCCGGCCGCTTGTTGGATATCCGCAAGGAAGTTGTGCGCGAAAGTCTGTCCGACTTCGTTAACGTGGAACACCGTTTGGAGTTCGTAGCCAAAGTATGCGGCATCGAGTTCATCAACGATTCCAAGGCTACTAATGTCAACTCAACCTGGTTTGCATTGGAAAGCATGGAGCATCCTACGGTGTGGATCGTTGGCGGTGTCGACAAAGGCAACGACTACAGCGAGTTGACCGACCTGGTCAAAGAGAAAGTAAAGGCCATCATCTGTTTGGGGAAAGACAACCAGAAGATCATCGATACTTTTTCGGGAATGGTGGAAACCATCGTAGAAGCCGGCTCTGCAATGGAAGCAGTAGCTTACGGCTACCGTTTGGCCAAAAAAGAAGAAACCGTATTGTTGTCACCGGCCTGCGCAAGTTTCGATTTGTTCGAAAACTATGAAGACCGTGGTAATCAGTTCAAGCAGGCAGTTCGTTCGCTTTAATCGGTTGACATGAATACAAAGGTACAAACTGGCTCTGCTCAGTCACTGCTCGATGCCCGCCAGGAAGCGCTCAAAGCTGCCGAAAAGCAATCGCTGCGTCCGTTGGGGAAACTCTGGGGCATGGATGTGTTTACGTGGTACAACCCGTCGGTGTATGAGCTTTCGGCAACCATTTCGACCTTCCCGTTCCCGGTATTCTGGTTGGGAAATGCGGGCTTGGTGAAAGAACTGGCACAGGTCGATCCGAAAACCATGCGTTCGCTTGCGTGGTGCGGACAGTATGACGACGCACAGATCAATCTTCCGGCAGATGTGCTGGGGCCTATGCCCTTGGTGACCGCTACCGAAAACATCGAAGACGCGCTGGTATTGCTCAAAAACGTGAAGCAAAACCGTCACATCCTCTTGTTTACCGTTGCGGGAAATGAGTGGAAGACCAAGCTGGCCGACTTCGAAAACTTTGTACAGTCAAATAGCAGAAGATGAATCAAACCGTTCGCATCGGGCTTTTTCGTGACGTGCTTTTGAGCGCGGCGGGAAGCCATTTTCCGGAATTTTTCCGGGAGAGGATGCGGCTGTTTTCCCTCACTGTGATGCCCTTATTGATGAGTTGCGGGCTGATTGTTGACCACAGTGTTTGGGGGGAAAACCAACACGATTATCTTCCGAAAGTCCATGAAAACCATTGGTTCTCTGTGTTCCTGGAAACCTACGGAATTTTGCCGGTTTTGCTGATAGCACTTGCAGTAGTGCTCGTGGTTTTCTTCGCGATCCGGCTTTTGATCAGAACAAACAAACGGAATCGTTCCGGTAAAATGAACAACGCCAAATGATACAGCTGATCCGCACATACCTCAAAGGCGACCTGGTAATCTGGGTACTCACGCTGGTCTTGCTTGGGTTTTCCCTCGTGAGCGTGTACAGCTTTGTGCCTATTTTGGTGAAAATGGACGGTGGAACACCCATCAAATACCTGTTCAAGCACTTCATTTACATCCTCATCGCCATTTTCGCGATGTACTGGACCCATCGCCGCGATCCGAAATACATTTCGAAATACTCGAAGATCATTTTTTACCTGGGAGTCAGCTTGCTCATTTTCACCCTCTTTTTCGGGGAAAAGACCAACGAAGCGGGCCGCTGGATCAAGATCCCGTTTGTGGGATTGACCTTCCAGTCGTCTGACTTTGCCAAGCTGGCGCTCATCATTTACCTCGCGCGGCTACTCTCCAAAAAACGCGAAGTATTGAAATCGTGGAAAGAAGGTTTCCTGCCGATCATGGCGCCGATCGTGATCATTTGTGCGCTGATTGTAAAAGATAACTTCTCGACCGCAGCCATCCTGTTCATGATCTGTTTCGTGCTGCTCTTCCTGGGGCGCGTGCCTATCGGGAAAATGCTCACGACCGTTGTGGCCGGTGTTGGATTATTTGCGCTCGTGGTCGCTACGCATTTGGCGTTGCCCGATCTCAATATCCTGCCGCGTTGGCAAACCTGGGTCAATCGTGTGACCAACCAGTACAAAAACACCGCCGATGTGGATGTGGCCGGAACGCTGCAGGCCAGCAATTCCAAGCTCGCGATTTACAATGGTGGTTTGACCGGCCAGGGAGTGGGCGACGGCAAGCTCAAAGAGTTCATCCCGGAAGCTTATGCCGACTTTTTCTTCGCTAGTTATGTGGAAGAATTCGGTTTGATCTCGGCCATTTTCCTCGTGCTCGTCTACCTGATCATTCTCTACCGGATTATGCGTATTGCCCTTAAAGCCGACAATCTCTTTGAGACGTACCTCTGTCTGGGGATTGGAATTTTACTCCTCTCCCAGGCAGCAGTCAACATGATGGTCTGCACCGGAATCTTCCCGGTAACCGGTCAGAACATGCCGTTCCTGGCCATGGGAGGGTCTGCGATGATCATGGCGTGCGTCAGCATTGGAATTGTGCAGGCTGTGGCGCAAAAACAGGAAAAAGGCAAAGAAGGTGAAACCGAAAATGTATTTGAATAAAGCATGTTGAAAAAGATTATCATATCGGGTGGTGGAACTGGCGGTCATATATTTCCCGCCTTGGCCATCGCCAATGAGATCAGGTCGCGCTACCCGGAAGCAGAAATCCTGTTTGTGGGCGCCATCGGCAAAATGGAAATGGAACGTGTTCCGGCTGCCGGCTACAAAATCGTTGGCCTGCCGATCGTTGGTTTGCAGCGAAAGCTCAGCCTGTCCAACTTCGCGTTGCCGTTTAAGCTGATGAAAAGCCTGATGAAAGCCAAAAGTATTCTCAAAGACTTTCAGCCCGAAGTGGTGATCGGTGTTGGCGGCTACGCCAGCGGCCCGACGCTCAAAATGGCAACCCGCCTGGGAATCCCAACCGTGGTGCAGGAACAGAATTCCTACCCCGGCAAAACCAATCGTTTATTGTCGAAAAGCGTTTCGGCGATCTGTACGGCTTACGAAGGATTGGAAAGCGTCTTCCCGGCGGCGAAGATCAGGCTGACCGGAAATCCTGTTCGCCAGGAGCTGAAAGAGCTGAAGCTTTCAAGAGAAGAAGCATTTGCCTGTTTCCCGGAGCTGGACCCGCAACGGAAAACCGTATTGGTCATCGGTGGAAGTTTGGGCGCGCGTACCTTGAACGAAAGCGTGCTCTATGCGGCCAATGAGTTGCAAACCGAAGATGTGCAGGTACTGTGGCAATGCGGCAAGTACTACTTCGAAGCGATGAAAACCGAAGTGCAGGGACGAAAAAACATCCTGCTCACCGACTTCATCGCCCGGATGGATGCAGCTTATACGCTGGCGGATATCGTAGTTTCCAGGGCCGGTGCGTTATCGATCTCGGAATTGTGCCTGGTAGGCAAGCCGACTATTTTGGTGCCTTCACCCAACGTGTCCGAAGATCACCAGACCAAAAATGCCATGGCGCTCGTGAAAAACAATGCGGCCATTTTGGTGAAAGATGACGTGGCAAAAGAAGAAGTAATGAAAACGGCCTTTGCCGTATTAAAAAACAGTGAACAATCCGATGCCCTGGGCAACGCGATCAAAGCCATGGCCAAACCCAATGCCTCGGCCGATATTGTGGATGTAATAGAGGGATTGGTAAGAAAATAATGATGGGCCATCCCCTCGGTCCCCCTCCAAAGGGGGAAGGCGAATCCACCTCCTCCCTTGAGGGAGGATAGAGGAGGGTGGCAAAATATAGATTAAGGAATAGATGTTCTCAACTTAGAAGAATCATCTTCCAGTTTAGGGAGAATCCAGCTTCCCCCTTTGGAGGGGGACTGAGGGGGAGGACAAGAAGGACAAAATGTTAAAAAATGAAACCGGAAACAACAAAGCGGCTTTACTTCATCGGCATCGGCGGAATCGGGATGTCGGCACTGGCGCGTTATTTCCATGCCAAAGGCTTTTTAGTTGCCGGCTATGATAAAACACCGTCTCCATTGACAGACGAGTTGATCGCCGAAGGAATGGCTGTGCATTTCGAAGATCTCGGAAGCAATGTCCCGGCGGAATTCAAAGAAGTAGAGGGAACGCTGGTGGTTTACACACCGGCCATCCCGAAAAACATGGGCGAGCTCGTTTATTTCCAACAGCAGCACGAAGTGTTGAAGCGCTCCGAGGTGCTTGGGCTCATCACGCAATCCAGCAAAGGTTTGGGCGTTGCCGGAACCCATGGAAAAACCACCACAAGTACGCTGCTGGCACATGTGCTGCACGAATCGCACGTGAAATGCTCGGCCTTTTTGGGTGGAATTTCGAGCAACTTCAACTCCAATGTTGTCATCGACCCGACTTCTGAATATGCCGTGATCGAAGCCGACGAGTTTGATCGGTCTTTCCTGCGTTTGTCGCCGTTTGCCAGTATCATTACAGCGATGGATCCCGACCATTTGGATATTTACGGCACCGAGGCCGAATTTCATGCCGGTTTCCAGGCGTATACCGATAAGCACACAAGAGAAGGGTTCGTGGTACAGAAATGGAACCTTGATCTGAAACCTTCGGCAGCCCGAACCATTACGTATGGCGTCAACGCGCCTAAAGCCGATTACAATGCGGTGAACCTGCGCTCGGTCGACGGTCATTTTTACTGCGACATCAAAGGCCCGGGCGTCGACTGGAAAAACATAGAGCTTGGCCTTCCGGGTATTCACAACTGCGAAAATGCCGTTGCGGTTTGTGCCATGTGCATCGAGCTGGGTGTTACGAAAGCCGAGATCATCCACGGACTCAAATCGTTCCTGGGTGTAAAGCGCCGTTTCGATTACCATGTTCGAACCGAGAAATTAACGTACATCGATGATTACGCGCATCACCCGACCGAAATTGCTGCGTTGATCGATTCCGTGAGAATGCTGTACCCGACCCGTTTTATTACCGGGATTTTCCAGCCGCATTTATTCTCGCGCACCCGCGATTTTATGCCCGGTTTCATCGAGCAGCTGTCCCGGCTAGACAAAGTGATCCTGATGCCCATTTACCCGGCGCGCGAAGAACCGATTCCGGGTGTTACCAGCGATGAGCTCATGAAAGCCATCTCCACCGATTGCCTGTTACTGAATCCGGCGGAAGTGTTGGAATGGAGCAAAACGGTGAAAGAAGGAATCATCCTGACAATCGGTGCAGGTGATATTGATCGCCTCGTGCCGCAGTTGACAAACCAGTTTAAAACCAATCTCCGATGAAAAAGTGGGGACGCATCATCGGTTGGTCGCTGTTTGCGGTGCTGGTAATTGCCGTTTTGGCGATTGCGCGTCGCGTGCAGGAAGAAACCATCGTGGGCAAACCCAATATTGCCATCCGCATCGACGATGAAAACGCGTTCCTCACCGAAAACGAACTGCTTGTCCGTTTGAGACGAAAAGGTCTCGTGTTCGATGGCCAGCGAATGGAAGAATTGAACACAACGGCCATCGAAGCATTCATCCGCGAAATGCACGAAGTGGAATCGGTGGAAGTCTTCAAACGCATGGCCGGCAACTGGGATATCCGTTTGAAAGTCCGTAGGCCATTGGCCCGTATTTTCAATTCCCGGGGCGAGAGCTTTTATGTCGATTCGAAAGGCGCTATGATGGACCCGTCACCGAATTTCACGGCGCGCGTACTGGTGTTCTCCGGCAATATTTCCGACCGCAGCGATACGCTCACAGTGGATGAAATTTTGAAAAACGATTCGCTTGTCAAGGTCCGCCAGCTCGATGATATTTACCGTCTTTCCAAATACATTTCCGAAAACAAATTCCTGAAGGCGCAAATCGCACAGGTGCACCGAACATTGGGCGGTGATTTTGTCCTCATCCCACAGGTCGGCAACCACAAAATCATCTTCGGCTCTGCCTACACCGATGCGGAAGTAAAAGAAAAACTGGACAAGCTCGTAGTCTTCTACGAAGAAGGCCTCCCTTATGAAGGCTGGAGTAAATACGAGACCATCAACCTGAAGTTCAGGGATCAGATCGTCTGCAAAAAACGCCCGAAGGAAGAAGAAGTGCCACCAGCAGAATAATTCCGCAAAATTTTAACCACATAGACCACGATAGAAATATAGCTTTTGTGTGTTGTTATTTTCTATGTTGTCTATGTGCGCCATGTGGTTATCTTTCCCAAATCGAGGTGGTACCCCCTCAGAATCCACCCGTTTCCTTCCCTACATTTGTAACAGATCAGCAAGACGAATGTTCGCAGCTTATTGCCGTAAGTGTCGTTCCATTCATTCTTTCTCTCAAATCTTGCTGTTCAATTAGTTGCGTGCTTTTAAATTGTTCTATTGGTTGTGAATGCCTTCCGGGAATGGGGGGCATTTTTTTGGATGATTGGCCGTGATATGCCCAATTGTCTCACCCCTACGGGGTGAAAAATGGAAACTTACGTGATTTTTGGCTACGCTATTTCGTCCCTACGGGACTGAAATGTAAATAGTCCCGTAGGGACGAAATAGAGTAACACAAATGAACTCAGTAATTACCGCCCCGTAGGGTCGGGACTTTCGCGCCATATTTACTCCGGTTCCCGAAAAACATACCTTTCATCATAATCTACTTCAAAGTGGTTTAGCATCTGTTGATATTCCTGGGAGAACGTCTTCTTCGCATGATGTTTCTCCTGGTCATTGATGTATTGGACTACAGCTGGTATTTTATCTGTACTATGGCTAAATGCCCCGAAACCTTCCTGCCATGAAAACCGGGTTGCTGTTTTCCGGTTGTCATTGATCCATTTGGAAGAGCTTCCTTTTATTTCTTTCATTAACGCTGAAATAGATTGATCTGGTTGTAAGCCTATTAGGATATGCACATGATCTTCTACACCGTTTATTGCAAAAACATGATGCTGGTGGTTTTGGATGATTCCTGTCATGTATTTCAATAACTCGTCTTTCCACGAATGGTGGATCAGGTTCTGCCGGAATTTCACTGCGAAAACAAAGTGAACCCGAACGCTTGTATAGGTATTTGCCATTAAATAAATGTTTCGATTTCTATTGAAGATACAGCTATTTTTTGCGAATCAAATCCATGTAACTGAAGAATTTGCAATGAATTTTGTCCCACCCCTACGGGGTGAAAAATGGAAACTCACGTGATTTTTGGCTACGTTATTTCGTCCCTACGGGACTGAATGGAAACTTACGTGATTTTCGGCTACACTATTTCGTCCCTACGGGATTGATATGTAAATAGTTTGGGACTTTAAAATAGTCCCGTAGGGACGAAATAGTGTAACAGAAATGAATGAGCAGCAGCCACCGCCCCGTAGGGTCGGGACAATAGAAGATTTTTAACCTGTATATTTCTTGCTTCCGGATGATGTCAAGCAGGTGAATTTGCTAGATTTCATGCCCCCATTTTAACGTAAATTATTAACAATGCATCATTGAAAAGTAAATTTTTTCGGTGGAATAACTGTTGATTTTACAATTATGTTTGTCACTATCCCGTCTTGTAGAGTTTAAGGAAACTGCCAACTGTGGTGATTTTACCTGGAAAGCTTATCAACAAAGGGAAATACAGTAAAGAAGAAAATTAATACAGGATATGTCAGGGTCAAAAACAATAGTAGTTGGATTGGACATTGGAACAACCAAAATTGCCTGCCTCGTCGGCACGAAAAACGAACATGGGAAAATCGAGATCATTTCCATGGGGAAAAGTGAGTCGTTGGGGGTGTCGCGTGGTATTGTTTCCAACATCGAAAAAACGGTGCAATCGATCAAGGCTGCTGTTGAAGAAGCCCAGGATCGCGTGGATGCCGATCTGATCATTCGTATTGTGAACGTGGGAATTGCAGGTCAGCACATCAAGAGCTTGCAGCACCGCGGAATTTACACGCGTAGTTCCACCGAGAACGAGATCAGTCAGAAAGACATCGATGCCCTGATTGAAGACATGTACAAGCTGGTAATGCAGCCGGGTGAAGAGATCATCCACGTATTGCCGCAGGAATATATCGTGGACAACGAAACCGGGATCCTTGATCCGATCGGTATGTCGGGACGTCGCCTGGAAGCGAATTTCCACATCATTACCGGGCATATCAACGCCGCGATGAACATCAACAAGTGCGTTCAGAAAGCCGGACTGGAAGTGAAGGACATTATCCTCGAACCAATTGCTTCGGCGGATGCGGTATTGAATTTTGAAGAAAAAGAAGCCGGAGTGGTGTTGGTGGATATCGGTGGTGGTACTACCGACGTCGCTATTTTCCACGAAGGCGTGATCCGTCATACGGCGGTAATTCCTTTCGGAGGAAATGTGATCACCGATGATATCAAGGAAGGCTGCACGATCCTTCGCCGACATGCGGAAGCATTGAAAGTGAAATTCGGTTCGGCACTGGCTTCCGAAAGCCTGGAAACCGAGGTGGTGTGTATCCCCGGGTTGCGTGGACGCGATGCGAAGGAAATTACCCTGCGCAACCTTGCGAGCATTATCCAGGCGCGTATGGAAGAGATCATCGAACATGTATACTACGAAATCCGCAATTCAGGCTACGAGAAAAAACTCATCGCCGGGATCGTGGTAACTGGTGGTGGTGCGCAGTTGAAGCACATCACGCAATTGTTTGAGTTCATTACCGGGATGACCACCCGTATCGGTTTACCGACCGAGCACCTGGCAAGCACCAATACCATCGAAAGTATCGTGAGCCCGATGTATTCGACAGGTATCGGACTGGTGATGAAAGGATTTGAAGGAGTGGAAACCAATCGACCGGTAGAAACAACATCCGGACAGGTGAAAACCCATTCCAACAAATCGCGCGGTTCCTTCTTTGATACCATTATTACGAAAAGTAAAAACTGGTTCGCGGAAGACGACTATTGAGAATTATGAATGAAACAATTATCAATGATAAAGCCTTGATAATTTCCGCATTCATAATTGATAATTAAAAATAAAAGCCAACAATAAAAAAGAAAGCATATGGAATTCGATTTGCCAAAAGGAAGCTCATCTATCATTAAAGTGATCGGTGTTGGAGGTGGAGGAAGCAATGCTGTCAATCACATGTACGACCAGGGAATCAACGGAGTAGATTTCATCGTTTGTAACACAGACCGACAAGCATTGGATATTTCTCCGGTTCCATTGAAAATTCAACTCGGACCAAGCCTTACTGAAGGACGTGGGGCAGGATCTATTCCCGAAATCGGGCGTAATGCCGCGGTTGAAAATATTGAAGAAATTCGCGCATTCCTGGCCGACGGTACCAAAATGGTATTCGTTACTGCCGGAATGGGTGGTGGTACCGGAACCGGTGCTGCTCCCGTTATTGCGCAGATTGCCAAAGAACTGGGAATCCTTACAGTGGGTATTGTTACCGTTCCGTTCAGCTTTGAGGGCCGCAAGCGCCGTCAGCAGGCCGAAGAAGGTTTGGAAGCAATGCGCAACAATGTGGATACGCTTTTGGTGATCAACAACGAACGCTTGCGTGAAATGGCCGGAAACCTGTCATTGGTAAACGCCTTCTCGAAAGCGGATAACGTACTGACAACGGCTGCCAAAGGAATCGCGGAAGTGATTTCGGTAACCGGTGCGATCAACGTAGACTTCAACGACGTTAACACCGTTATGAAAGACAGTGGTGTTGCGATCATGGGATCCTCCCAGGCAGAAGGCGAAGATCGTGCATTGGTAGCAGTGAAAGACGCTCTGAACTCGCCGCTGTTGAACGACAACGATATCAGCGGTGCGAAATACGTATTGCTGAATATTACCTACGGTGATGTAGACGTGACGATGGATGAAATTTCCGAAATCACCGACTACATCCAGGATGAAGCAGGTTCTACTGCAGATGTGATCTGGGGCCACGGTTACGATGCTACGCTGGGCAACAAGCTGAGCGTGACGTTGATCGCTACAGGCTTCGGTTCATCGCCGATCACGGGTTTTGAAAAGGCTCCCGAGCGTACGGTTCGTACCTTGGAAGAAGAGCCGAAAAACGAAATCAAAACACCATTGACGACTCCTACACAAGTGGTAGAACCAGCACCTTCGGAAGAACCGTTCCTGAAAGTGAAGGAAGAGCCTGTTGCTGAAAAACCGGTAACACCTGCTCCTGCTGAGCCGCAAACGGGAATCAACTTCGATTGGGACCTTTCTTCGGAAACAACCAAGCCGTTGGAGTCACCTGTACAAACCGTGGTAGAAGAGAAGGAAGAGGTAAAACGTTTCTTCCTGGAAGATGAAGCAGAAGAGAAAAACAGCCTCGAAAATGTTCAGACGCGCGTGACATTGTCACCGGAAGAAATTCAGCGTCGCAACACCGAGCGTATGGAGCGTATCCAGCAATACAACGTGAAGCTGAAAAAGGCTGAAGGGTTGAAAGAACTGGAAGAAGAGCCTGCTTACCTGCGTCGCAATATCCATTTGGAAGATGTGAGCAAAAGCGCTGAGCAGAAGGTAAGCCGTTTCGGTTTGACAGACGATCAGAATGGTTCCGGACTGCGCACCAATAATTCATTCTTACACGATAACGTAGACTAAGAAGACATAAGACTGAAAGACTAAAGACATTAGACCGATCCGTTTTCATCTAATGTCTTTAGTCTAATGTCTATCAGTCTTTAGTCTCATTAAAAAAGAAAAAATGTCACTGACAGAACGCATCAATCAGGATATAAAAACCGCAATGCTAGCCAAAGACAAAGAACGTTTGGCGGCCCTGCGTGATATAAAAAGCAAATTAATGCTGGAAGCAACTTCCGGTTCCGGTGAGGTAACCGAAGAAGCGGCCAACAAGATTGTATTGAAACTCTACAAGCAGCGCATGGATACCTATCAGTTGTACGTTGAGCAAAATCGCGAAGATTTGGCCAGCGATGAATTGTTCCAGGCGAAAGTGATTGAAGAGTACATGCCCAAAATGATGAGCGACGATGAAGTTCGCGCAGTCATTGCGGCCAAAATTGCCCAGGTTGGCGCAACAGGTCCGCAGGATATGGGTAAAGTTATGGGCCCTGTTTCAGGAGAATTGGCCGGCAAAGCCGATGGCAAACGCGTTGCCGAACTCGTGAAAGAAGCGCTCGCAAAATAAATGAACGTGGCTTTATTCTGGACAAGTCTTTAGGATTTGTTTTTATTGTTGGTAAAATCCCTGTTGAAAGGCGGGGATTTTTTATTGGGACTAATTGCAACCTTCGGAAAAGAATTGCATCACTGGTGTGAAAACTGATCTTATGAAAACACCTTTACTCCTTTTGTCATTGTTATTCTCGTTCTTTTCCGACGCGCAAAACTATCTTCACCCGGGTTCCCAATGGCGTATCAACGCTACCGGACTTTCAATGTCAGGACCTTGCTATTTTACCGAACAATATGTCTGTGAAATAACCGGTGATAGTGTTATTGGTGGACAGACTTACCAAAAAATCTATTGCCACGGACTTAAAACCGAGGGCCCAACAATGCCGGATCCGAACAGCAATTGCGCGCCGCCAACAACGTTTAACCGATTGTATGCTTTGGTGAGGCAAGACGGACTGAAGCTTTATATTTATGATCTTTCGGAGGAAAAATTACTATACGATTTCGATTTACAAGTAGGTGATACACTTCCGCTCTCCTATAACAATTACGATAATCAGGTTACGGTAGACAGCATTACTACGATTCAGATTGGAAACGAGGTGCGGAAAGTTTTCCATTTCACCCAGCAAAACCAGGCATACCAAATCAATAAGATCATAGAAGGAGTCGGTCATAACTGGGGTTTCATCGGGATAATGCAGCCCTTTGAATTTTTCGAGTTGAACCTGGAGTGTTATGCCATCAACGATACGGTTTATTATCCGTATCCGGATGCGCCCTGCGGGTTGGATGTCGGTTTGCCTGAATTACCGGAAACGGTTCAATTAAATGCATATCCTAATCCTGCAAATGCAGCAATTGTGATCGAAACGGGAACACTCAATAGCATACGGAAATGCGATGTGTTTGATGTGTACGGAAATAAGTGCTCCGTTGAAAGAAAGGAAATGGAGGCCGGCTCAATACTATTGGATTTGAGCGCAGTCAGCCCGGGCATATATATTGTTTCGCTTGTTGACTCGGATGGTAAATCAGGGGTGGCCAGGATTATTAAATTATAACAGCGTGAATTTTAACCGGAGGAACCCACGTAATATTGCAAATTTACGGGTAGTTATTTGATACGCCATTTCGCAATATTACGTGTGTTAAACGGTGTTGATTTCGAAGCGGTTTTTTCATTCGACAGACCAGCCGAAAGATCTGCCCAACATCACCACAATGTGAATTTTTTGTAAATTGCACATTATGAATCGTCTTCGGTTTAGTCTCATTTCCGCCCTTGTGCTGCTCCTTTGTGGCTGCAGGGAAGAAATTCCGCAAATTGATAAGGAGCCGGTTTATAAAACCAAAAATGTGGTCGTCATCCTGGTTGATGGCCCGCGTTATACCGAAACATGGGGTGCTTCCAGGCGAGAAAACATTCCTGTCCGCGACAGCCTGTTGTCACAAGGATTATTGGTAGAACAATTCTTTAACAACGGTGTTACGTTTACGAATCCGGGACATTGCGCGTTGTGCACAGGTGTTTACGATCCGTTGGCCAATAACGGTAGCGAGCTGCCACATTACCCGGGCATGTTCCAATCGTTCATCCGGTACCTGAATCAGCCACCGTACAAGGCTTATGTCATCAGTTCGAAGGAGAAATTGTTTGTTTTGGGAAACACGCAAAAGCCGGGTTATTTTAATGTCAATCGCCCTTATATCGATTGCGGGGTAAATCTCAATGGATCCGGAGGAAACCGGAGTGACAGCATTACACTCTATCGCGCCCTCAACATTTTCAATACCAAACAACCGCGATTGGTGTTTATCAGCTTCAAAGGCCCGGATACTTATGCACACGCCGCCGATTCGATCGGTTATATTGCTGCCATCAAACAAACAGACGAATACATCGGTATCATCTGGAATCAGCTGCAAAACGATCCGTATTACAAGGACCAAACCACGCTTTTTGTCACAAACGATCACGGCAGGCACCCCGATGGCCGGTTCGACGGCTTTGTAAGCCATGGTGATGGCTGCAGCGGTTGCCGACGCATTGAGCTGTTCGCTATTTCCCCCGATTTCAAAAAGAATGCGGTCATCGAGACACCTTACGAGCAAATTGATGTGCCTTCTACCATAGCAGAACTGCTCCATTTCCCGCTGCCTTACGGAAAAGGAAAGGTAATGTGGGATTTGTTTGAATAACAAACAACATTCATTTATTTTTCTCCCACGAATAAACGAATGACGAGCTGTGTTTAATAGGGATCGAATGCAGGAAACGTTGTTTCCAGCTACCTTACAACACGTTTGTACACCAATTCTCTCTCACGGAAGTTTACAACAATACCAAGTTTTGAATTGGAAACGGTGAGGTAATTCATTGTTTGCTCCAGATGTTCGTTATTTAATTGAACAACATTCTTGATCTCAAGAATGATTTTATCCCACACGACAAAATCAGCGTAGAATTTATGAGGAAGAATTATGTCCTTGTAATTCACGGAAAATTCCTTTTCCCGTTGGAAGGGGATGTTCTGCTTTGTGAATTCATATTCCAATGCATCTTTATAGACAATCTCGTTGAAACCCTTACCCAAATGGTTGTGCACATCCATGCATAGTCCTATGATTTTATAGGATTCTTGTTTGTAGATTAAATGACTCATGTATTTGAATTTAAGAAAAAATATCCTTAGAAATTTTGGTGTTGATGAAAAATATTCCGGGTATCCGTGCATACAGATGAAGTCTGTAATTCGCTCTAAATTGTACGCCGTGGCGGATCATTCGTTTATTCGTGGGAAAGCATACCAAGGGCATCCAATTAATCAATTCTGAACCAATTCCTCGCTTCGTTGTATTCCTCTTCACAATACAACAACATGAAAACACTCATTGTAACATTAATACTTCTTTGTTCCGTCGCGTCATTCGCTCAAACCAAACTGATCTTTCACAAAAGTCACAGCGGGTCCGGCGCCGCATTTGAAAAAACAATCAGGAGCAATTATTCCAGCTTCGGGGCTTACCCGATTAAGCAGGTTACGAATTCCTCACTGGACAGTGTGATCTATCTCACCGATACATCGGCGATTATGATAACGAGTGAATATTGCCGGTACCTTGGCTTGCACGATACGCAAAATGAAGGAATGGCAACCACAAAAAACCTGGGGAGTTTCTGGCGTGCAGGTCGTGATACGGTTTACAACCACCCGCTTTTTACACGTAAACATGCCCTTGACAGCATTCGCATGGCTGTGAAAATGGATTATTATTTCAGCAATGATATCGACAGCACGAAGTTCGTCGGTTACGACAATGTAGTTGCCAAAGATAAAGAGGTGGTGAAACAACCGGTCGAAAAGAACGGGAATGAAGTGTATTTGCTGCTGGTATTCGTGATTGCGTTACTGCTGTTTTCGATGTTGCCGGCGGCGCGCTCGTCACATGCTGCCCGTTGATTGCCGACGGTGTGCAATAAACGCTGCCTGGGCTTCGGGAGTGAAATACGGAAAAAAATGTTCCACCAGCAAGCGGTGGTATTTGTCTACGGTGGTAGCTTCCGGTTCGCGGTATACGGCCGATGAAGCGATCCAGTAGTCGCTGAACACGCGAATGCGGTCATTCAATCCTTCAAATTCTCCCGGAAACAACTCCCGTCGCATGATCCCGCTGTTGATGGCCAGTTCAAACGATTTCAGGTAACTTTCCTTGCGAACGTGTTCGAGTAGAATAAACTGCTCGTGCAGCTTCGGGTTTTCACGCATGTTCTGGTTAAAATCAATCATCAGGAAACGGTAACGGAACAAGGCTTCCATGCCTGCACGCGTTGAATCAAGCACAAACTGGAAATCTATTGTATGAGTGTTCAGCTTCGCTTTTTCTTCCTCAAACGTGATCATCAGTTGCCCGAAAAGCGCTTCGATGATGTCTTCACGTTTTTTGAAATAATAATTCAGGTTTCCCTGGCTGATTCCCATTTCGGCCGCAATCCTGCGCAAGGTCACGTTTGGAACGCCCCATTGATTGAAGAGCTGTAATGCCGTTTGAAGAATCTTATCGCGTGTTTTCATTGTCTCAATATCGACTTACCGATTAAATCATGATCTCAAAAAAGCATTCGCCGGCAAATGCTAATCTCTGCGTCCTTTGCGTCTTTGCGTTGATTCTTTTGCACCGCAAAGGCGCAAAGAGCGCAAAGAAGTTGCACATGTGCAACATGAACATATAGATTTCTCTTCAAATGTTGAAAAATCCATGTATTTGTAAGATAAAATATTCGCCTTAGCATAAATTATTAGTAAACCTGACCTAATTATTGAAAAATTAGTAACTTTGACCTAAAATTAGCAAATTCCTGTTGAAAGTTCCTAAAACAAACAGGCATTTGCACTAAAAAATCAAAGTATGGCACGTGTTCATTTATTCGAATTTGAAGATTTCCAGTGGTTTCCGGCGTTTATACGCAATTACATGACCGACTTTCTGCAGTTTGTTTCCAACCGGTTCGACATCTACAAAGCCATTGTTCCGCGGTTATCGAATGTCATTAACCAAACCGGCTCCCAACAGATTGTTGACCTGGCTTCGGGCGGCGGCGGCGGTTTGCTGCGCTTGTCGGAACATTTGAAAGAAGCACATCCTGAACTGAAGATCGTCCTGACCGATTTTTACCCCAACATTCCGGCGTTTGAACATACGGTAGCACAATCATCGGTGTTTACCTACTACCCCAAATCTGTTGATGCGATGAATGTACCTTCAGAATTGACTGGCTTGCGCACGCAGTTTCTTTCCCTGCACCATTTTCGTCCCGGTGATGCCGTGAAGATTCTCCAAAATGCTGTCGATTCCGGCAGCCCGATTGCTTTGTTCGAATCGCAGGAACGGAATGTAAAAAGTATCATCTCTATGATCTTTTCACCGCTGTCGGTCATTTTTACCACACCGTTCATCCGGCCTTTCAAAGTGGGAAGGATCATTTTCACGTACCTCATTCCGATTGTTCCGCTCTTTATTTTGTGGGACGGAATCGTCTCTGCTCTGCGCACCTATTCCGAAAAGGAAATGCAGGAGCTGGTTTCGCGTGTCGAAGGGCATGAAAAATATACCTGGGAAATCGGGAAGCAAAAATCCGGCCCGGCGAGCATTCCTTACTTAATAGGCTACAAAAAGAACGTGTAAGCTTCCCATGGATGAACGGATTATGGCTCGGCTAAAGCACTCGCTTTATAAACTGGGACAATAATCATACAAATACTAATCTCTATTATAATTGTCAGCGCGTCCGTTAGGCGCGCAAAAAATTCGAGTATTCGTGGGAGGCAAAACCTGTTCATCGACTTGTCGGTGAACTCGTACACTATTGAATTGTTTGCGGGAAACAAAACCAGTCATTGGCGCAGCCGACGAAGAGTGTATGCATTCAGAATTTCATGGAATCACATAAATTTTTAATTCACAAAGGTGTTCCGTATCTTTGCGAACGGAAAAAAATAAAAGAGCAAACAATCATTAAGTATGAATAACACAACTGAAAAATTGGCTTACAAAGTAAAAGACATTTCGCTTGCTGAATGGGGCCGTAAAGAAATCGTTTTGGCAGAGGCTGAAATGCCGGGTTTGATGTCATTGCGAGCTGAATACGGTGCTTCAAAACCATTGAAAGGCGCACGTATAGCAGGATGCCTTCACATGACCATCCAAACTGCTGTTTTGATCGAAACATTGGTTGAGCTTGGTGCGCAGGTTTCCTGGTCATCTTGCAACATTTTCTCTACACAAGACCACGCTGCTGCTGCCATCGCTGCTGCAGGAATCCCGGTTTTTGCCTGGAAGGGAATGAACGAAGAAGAGTTTGACTGGTGTATCGAGCAAACACTTTTCGCATTCGATGGTGGTGAACCATTGAACATGATCCTGGATGACGGTGGTGACCTGACCAACATGGTGTTCGACCGTTTCCCGGAATTGACTGCAGGTATCAAGGGACTTTCTGAAGAGACAACAACAGGAGTTCACCGTTTGCAGGAGCGTAAGAAAAACGGAACGTTGGTAATGCCGGCGATCAATGTAAACGACTCGGTAACAAAATCGAAGTTTGATAACAAATACGGTTGTAAAGAATCGTTGGTGGATTCGATCCGTCGTGCAACTGACGTGATGATGGCCGGAAAAGTAGCTGTAGTTTGCGGTTACGGAGACGTTGGTAAAGGTTCTGCCGCTTCATTGAAAGGTGCAGGTGCGCGTGTAATCGTTACCGAGATCGACCCGATCTGTGCATTGCAGGCTGCGATGGACGGTTTTGAAGTGAAAAAACTGGATACTGTTGTCGGTATGGGTGACATCATCGTTACGACAACCGGAAACAAAGACATCGTGGTTGGCCGTCACTTCGAAAACATGAAAGACAAAGCCATCGTTTGTAACATCGGTCACTTCGATAACGAAATCGATATGGCTTGGTTGAACAAAAACTACGGTCATACGAAAAACACCGTAAAACCACAGGTTGATGTGTACAACGTAAACGGACACGATGTGATCGTTTTGGCAGAAGGACGTTTGGTAAACCTTGGTTGTGCAACCGGTCACCCGTCATTCGTGATGTCGAACTCGTTCACAAACCAGACTTTGGCTCAAATCGAATTGTGGGAAAACAGTGCTAACTACGAGAACGATGTATACGTGCTGCCGAAGCACCTGGATGAGAAAGTAGCTCGTTTGCACCTGGCTAAAATCGGTGTGGAACTGGAAACGCTGACAGAAGACCAGGCAAATTATATCGGTGTAAAAGTAGAAGGTCCGTTCAAATCGGATGCTTACCGTTACTAAGAATATACTCCATCATTAATATGAAAGCCATTCGGATTACCGGGTGGCTTTTTTGTTTTCCGTCCTGTTTCAGACCTGAAATTTTCACCACAAAGGCACAAAGTTTCTTTTGAAGAATAGATGTGTTAAGGACACAAAGGGAATTTACTTTCTATCCGAATCGCCTTTGTGTTCTTTGTAACACATCAAACACATCCTGTTTCTTTGTGCCTTTGTGGTTCAAATCTGGTGGTTTTTAAGGACTAACTTTCACGTGGCTTAGCCAAATATTCATTCGCTGCAACACTACGAATATTCCGGCCGCCGGATAGTCATTAGTACTGTAACTTTGGGCCATTAAGATATTTTATTAAACAGTTTCGACTGTCATGACCCAATTACCGATAATAACCCTGTCTATGCTATTCCTGTCATTTTTTTCAATGGCGCAGGAATCAGTAAACGCCCCGCTCGTAGATCTCGAGACAACACATCCTGAAACCTGGGAAAAGTATGTAACTGCGCCCGGCTTTACCATCGATTACCGCCTGGATAATTGTGATACAGGCTCACTTTCTAACCAAGCCATCGTATTGTTCCGGTTTACCAATCTTACCGATCAGTCACAAACGATCAGCTGGAACAAGGAAATTTGGCGCAACGGAAGCTGCAGCAATTGCCACGACCTGGATTCCCCTGAAGGAGCATTCAAGGTACATCTGCTGCCACATGAATCCATTGAAGGGGATTGTTCGTCAAAAAACACAAAAGCCCTTTACATTTTCCGGAATTTCATACAATTAACGCCGGGAATGAGCAACCAGACCTTAACCGGTTTCCGGTTCCAGAACCTGAAGACAACTAACCCGGCCGTAAACAATGAATAAGACTTTCATAACAGGTTTACAGCGAACGTTTACGCTTGTTGTATTTTCGGTCGTTTCGGTTTGGTCGGCCGCGCAATGTACGGTTGAGATCAATCCCGGTACCAACCCGCTGTATGTGGATTGCGGCGAATCGGTTGATCTTTCTGCACTCGGACTTTCCACCACGCCGGCGTTGATGACCAATTTCGATGCGAATGCAATCGGTGCCGGTTGGAGTACATCGGTAACCTTGTTGTACAACAATCCTTGCAGCCCTTCGCTCGACGGAACACCTTCCGCCTGGTTTGGTGATGTGCCGCTTCCACGTAAACTGACAACCAATGCATTCGATCTTGCCTGTGGCGGACAAGTATGCTTCGACCTCGATTTTTCCAACGATGAAGGTGGTGTGAACTGCGAAGATCCGGATGAAACCGATGAAGGAGTTTTCTTCCGTTACTCGGTGAACGGTGGTTTGACCTGGGTCGATTTGTTCTATTTCGAACCGACTTCCAATGTTTCGGGACCTTATTACAGCTGGGCGAATTACTGTTTTACATTGCCTCCGGGAGCTTCTACCGCCAATACGATGTTCCAGTGGGATCAGCCCAACGCTACCGATACCGATTTCGACCACTGGGGAATTGACAATGTGAGCATCATTCCTTCCAACTGCAATTATTATTACGATTGGAACAACGTTCCGGGGTCTAACAACGCGGCTGCGCAAATAGTGCATCCGGCCGGTGATACGACTTTTATTGTGACCTATACCGACGGAACCAACGCGTGCTACGATACCATCGATGTGATCGTAAACCAATTGCAGGTCAACGCTACGGCTTCGTTAACCACACTAAACTGTCCGGATTGCACCGACCTCGAAGCTGAGGTGCAAGGCGGTTTCGGAGCGCTTTCGGATGATTTTGATCCCGATATCGACCCTGCAGTCTGGGGCGATATCCAGGGAGCAGTTTCCGGCGGTGGATGCGGCGGAATGAACGGAAATGCACTTTATTTCGATAACGCGTCCGCTTCCCGTCATGCCACGACCATTCCGATGAGTGCGGCCAATTGCTCCACGGTCGACTTCTGTCTCTTCGTCGGGAATAACAACAGCGGATCGGTTTGCGCGGCTGCCGAGAACAATGAGGACATCATTTTCGAATACTCGACCAACGGTGGTGGGTCATGGCTGAATATTGCTACGTACGACGAATCGTTATGGGATGCCAACAATGCCTGGCAGTGTTTTTCACCGACGATTCCGTTATTGGCGCAAAGCAGTCCGTCGGTGATTTTCCGATGGCGGCAAACCAATTTCGAGGCCGACGATAACTGGAGTCTCGACAATGTTTCTTTTAACTGCATTCCGTCTACGGTAACGTATGCCTGGACAGGAATCGGGCTCAGCGACCCAACGATCCAGTCGCCGCAGGGCTGTCCGCTCATTTCAACCGATTACGTGGTGACCGTTACCGAAACCATTTCCGGCTGTTCGGCCACCGATACCGTTTCGGTAGATGTGATCTGCGGCTGCCAGTTCTACGAATTCCAGGGAACGACAAGCAACTGCGAAAATGGTAATACCTTTACCGTGTCGGGCAATTATACCTATTACACCAACCCGGGAACCGGGACCATCGAAATCGAGGCAACGAACAGTTCGGGAACGTTTACCCAAACGATCAACGGGCCTTTCACAGACGGTGTCTCGTTCCCGTTTTCAATTCCAGGAATTCCTTCTGACGGTTCGCCGCTGAATGTGACCATTCACTTTTCAGACGATTTGACTTGTGCCGCCTCGTTCAGTACCGTTTCACCTTCGCTGCCGGAAGTCACGGACATTTCAGGCGGTGCGTTCTATTGTCCTACCGATCCGATGAATAACATTTTGGTTACCGTGACAGGGAATAGTCCGTATACAATCGATTATACCATCGACGGAGTTGCACAAACTGCTTTCAGCAATACAACGACTGTGAACCTGGGAAATGCAGTTGGCGTTTATGTATTGACCAATGTCTCCGATGCGGGCTGCACCAACACGGCACTGGGTTCCGATTCGATTGTGCTGTCGCCTGTTCCGACAATTACTTCCATCAGCGGTGGCGACACCTATTGTACCGGTGATGCCGTGAACCCGATTGAAGTTGTAATTGATGGCACAGGGCCGTTTGTGCTCAACTATACATTCAACAATGTCGCGCAAACTGCCAACAGCGCAAGTGCGACCATCAGTTTGGGAACGAATGCGGGAACTTACGTACTCACCGGAGTTTCGGATGCGTATTGCTCCAATACGGCTTCGGGAACGGATGAGATTATCTTGTTGCCGTTGCCGAATGTCAATGCCGGAGCAGACGTCATAGTGTGTGATGGAAATTCGACTGCTTTAAATGGCTCCGGGGCCGTGAGCTATGACTGGAACAATGGTATTTCAAACGGTGTTCCATTCTACCCGAATGCCACGCAGGTGTATACGGTCACAGGAACGGATGCCAATGGCTGTATCAATACCGATGATGTAACAGTGACGTTCGAAGCGCTTCCGGTAGTTTCGTTTAGTGCAGACATTACCGAAGGCTGTTCTCCGCTGGAAGTGCATTTCACAAACACGACACCGGGCAACCTGGCTTCGTGCGAATGGCAGTTCCAATCAGCCGGAGCGGAAACCGGCTGTGGTACGGTTTCAGCTACCTTTGAACAATCGGGGTTGTTTGATGTTTCACTGACCGTTACTTCGATCAACGGCTGTGTGAACGATGTTACTTACGACAATTACATTTACGTCGAAGCAGATCCGAATGCGTCCTTCTCTGCCTCCGAAACAGTCATGACGAACCTCGAGACCGAAGTGTTCTTCCAGAACAGCTCGACAGGTGCGGTAACGTACCAATGGGATTTCGGAGACGGTTCCCCATTAGAAAGCGGTTTGAATGCCTTGCACGAATTCCCGTTGAATTCGACGAGCAATTACGGTGTTTACCTGGTTGCGTATTCCGAACTGGGCTGTACCGACACGGCGAAAATCGTGATCCAGGTGACTGAAGAACTGATTTTCTATGTTCCGAATGCGTTCACACCCGATGGCGATGAATACAACAATGTGTTCCAACCGGTGTTTACTTCGGGCTTTGATCCTTATGATTTCTCGGCAACGATTTACAACCGCTGGGGCGAAATCCTTTGGCAATCCTTTGATTCGAATGCCGGCTGGGACGGAACCTATAACGGGGAATCGGTTCCACAGGGAAGTTATACCTGGCAAATTGAGTTCAAGACCGCCGACACTGATGAGCGCAAATCATACTCCGGCCACGTGACGATCCTGAAATAAAACCTTTTCATAAGCGCAGTCGGGAAATTGCAAATAACTATTTTTCCTTGGGAAACGCAGATTTAACGCCAAATAAAAAGCACGCGCGCAATTTTGTGATAGTTTTGTAGCGTTTTGATAATTAACTCAACAAATCAATGATCGCTCGTCTTCGGCAAATCGACTTTTCCTCCCTGAAAACCATTCTTTTTTTCGGGTTAATTGTTCGGCTGGTAGCAGCCTTTTTTTCAGAAGGTTACGGGATGCACGACGATCATTACCTGGTCATCGAGGCGGCCGGTTCCTGGGTGGACGGACAGGATTACAACCACTGGCTTCCCTGGACAGCTGATAATACAGGCGTTCCCGAAGGACACAGTTTTACCTACGTTGGCTTCAACTTTCTATTACTCGGTTTCCTGAAAATGATCGGGATTGCCGATCCGAAAATGATGATGCTGATAAACCGCCTCATTCACGCATTGTTCTCCTTGCTGGTGATCAAATATGGTTACAGGATTACCGAAAAATTGTCCGACAAAAAGACAGCTGTTATAGCCGGTTGGATGCTTGCCATGCTCTGGGCCATGCCGTTCCTTTCTGTCAGGAACCTGGTGGAAGTGGTCAGCATGCCGTTTTTGATCTGGGCGGTATGGCTTACGATTCGCGATAACAAAAAGAGTACTTTTTTCTATGCGGGAATTCTGCTGGGAGTAGCCATTTCCCTGCGGTACCAGATCGCGATTTATGCAGTCGGAATGGGTATCTGGTTTCTCATCAAATGGGAATGGCAGAAACTATTGCTGTTTACCGCAGGAGCTGCGTTCACATTTGTCCTCACCCAAGGATTGGTTGATTACTGCATCTGGGGTTATCCGTTTGCCGAATTTACCTCGTATGTGATCTACAACATGAACGAGGGAGTCGGGTACATGACCAACACGAATTACTTCATGTATTTTTATGTGCTGTTTGGCTTATTGTTGTTCCCGCTGGGTATTTTGGCGTTGATCGGCTACTTCAAATCGGCCCGTAAATACATGATCATTTTCCTGCCGACCTTTTTGTTTCTATTGTTCCATTCGATTTTCCCGAACAGGCAGGAACGTTTCATCCTGACAATACTTCCGCTGGTGATCATACTGGCATTGCTGGGAATCCGTGAGCTGCGTCAGCGCGTGTTCTGGAACAAATTCTGGCGGATTTCCTGGATTGCGTTTTGGGTCCTGAACATCCCGATGCTCATGATCGTTTCAACCACGACATCGAAAAAATCGCGGTTGAACACCATGTATGCGTTGTACGGGCATTCGAAAGGAAACGAGCACATCCTGATTGAAGCGACCGGTGAAACCAACCCGGAAATGATGCCGTTTTTCTATGCTGGTGGCTGGAAATTCCAGTTTGCCGAACGAAGAAAAGAAGACACGACCTCGCTGCAGACTTACCTGAATTACCCGCATGATTTTGTGTTCTTTTTCGGGGAAAAGGACCTGGACAAACGCATCAGCGAGTTCAAGAAGATTTACCCGAAAATGACCAAGGAAAAAGAGATCGAACCGAGTCTCATCGACAAGACATTGCATAAGATCAACCCGCGCAATTCCAATTCGTACGTGGAAATTTGGCGTACGCATCAATAATTCGCTAAATCGGTCGTTCTTCGTATTAAAGTTCAGAATATGCGAAATCCGGTTTTGACCTTCTTGTTGGCGTGTAGTGTTGCGATTTTCGGAAACGCGCAGGATTGTCTGTGGGTGAGTCCAGGGTTTGGTATTTCAACTGGTGGACGCTCGGTAATGGCTCATGCAGATATTTCAGCGACTTATCTTCGCTACAATCGCTGGGGCTTTTCGGGCAATCTTCAGGCCAACGGACGCACCTATTCCAATACAAAAAACAAAACGCTGAAATCGTATTCGGGCTTTGGAGTTCAGTTCGCTTACAACATTTTACCCTATGATGAAAGCGGCAAAAAGATCATCGCCCGCGGAGGTATTTGTAAGGGAAGCGGGATCTTTATCAATGAGTTTATCGGTTCTGATAATCCTTCCGATTCGAGCAATATGAACCAGGCGCAATTTTACGATCTAACCAATTTCTCGAGCTTTGGTGCCGAAGCAAGCATTGAATTATTGATCAGCCATCGTGCGAACAGGGGATTCAGCATTCAACTGTATACGCTGGTAAACCGCCATCCGTTTTTCGGGGTTTCGCTGCGGTATAACCTGGGGAAGCTTGAGTGAGAAGAAGTCAGATGTTTTCACCACAAAGACACAAAGTTTTTTTTGGAAGGATAGGCGTATTAAGATCACAAAGGAATCTGCCTGTATCTTTTTGCACTCTTTGTAATACCCTCGATTTCTATGTTTCCTATGTGCCTATGTGGTTAAAATACTTTACATCAATCAAACCTTTGTGCTCTATGCGTCTTTGTGGTGAATAAAATCCTTTGCATTAAATACCACCATCCCTTTGTGTTCTTCTAACACATCAAACATGTCCCGTTTTCTTTGTGTCTTTGTGGTGAATATTTCCATGATACAGAACAGGCTCTTCTAGTTGTAGATCCTCAAGAGGTTACTCCCATTCCAGATCACCTGGTATTGCCGCAGGCCCCATTTCGAGCCTTTGATCGGTGAGCCGTCATACAACGAGAACTGTGCATTGGAGCACGGATCATCTAATTGCAGGAAATTATCCGGGTTGGTAACCAGGCCACTGCTGCAGGTGTTATCCGGATCTTCGGGCGACTGTCGCTCAAAAGCCACAAATACATCATACGATTGTCGGTAAACAATAATCCCCTTAATTCCGCCGTTTACATAAGCCCAACCCCCGGCACCGTTGAGATCCGTATAGGAAGGCAGCGTCAGATCGATCGTAATATCGAACGGAATGCTGGGAATGGGATGGTTTTTGTTCTTCTTGCACGAAGCCGAAACAAGGAACAGTAACACAAAAAAGATTTGTAACTTCACCAAACGCATAATGCGGGTTTTAAGACTATGAAGATAAGAACGTTTTTTCATCTATTTCTATTGTGTGTGGCGTTAAATTCTGCGGCCTGTAGAAGCACAGGTCCGGAAGGCGCACCGGCTACCGTTGAGGAAGCCGAAAAACAACTGGCCAAAAAGCACAAAAAAGAAGCCAAAGCTTCTAAACGAGAGCTCAAAAAAGCCAAGAAAGAGTACTGGAAACGTCAAACCAAAGCGGCACGTAAAAGCGTAAAACGTAACGAAAGACGTCAGAAAAAGATCATGCGCAAACAACGCAAACAAGGCGATTACAACTGGGAAAACCAGGAACGCTGGGAAACTCAATAAGAATTATCAATTATGAATGGAAGAATTATCAAGGGAAGTTCTTGATAATTGATCATTTTCTCATTCATAATTAAAAGAAGAGTTTTTCCCGCCAGTTTTCCGCTTCCCCGGCAGATACCAATCCCAGCTTCAACAAATACTGGATGGTCTTCTCAAACGCCAGCGGATATTCGATGCCTTTGTAATTCCAGTCGGTTTGCTCCAGCCATTTGCCTACCTGGTCTGAACGCAGGTTGTAGCGCCAGCTGATGATTTCGACCGTATCACTGCTTTCTTTGATTTCTTTTGCTTTTTGGTTCACGACTTTGCACATGCGTTTCAGGATGGCTTTGTGCTGATCGGCAATCTCGTTGCGCACTGCGATCACAAAACACGGCCATGGCGTTACCACGTCACCGATCCAACGGCATTTCTGTTGTTCCACAAACGGGAACGTCGTGTATTTTTCCCACAAAAACGCCTGTGCTTCGTTGTGCTTCAAGGCCCACAAGCCACCGTAGACATCACCTACCACATTGAACTTCAATTGGTCAAGTTTCCAGCCTTCATTGTCAGCCATAACATACGCCATCAGGTGCGAACCCGATCCTTCGCGGGAAATGGCGAATGTCTGGTTTTCCAGGTCGGCATTTTTCTGAATATTCGAATCGAACGGTACGTGAATTCCCCATGAAAGCGGCGAGATGACGTACACCTGCAGGATTTTGGCATTCAATCCCTGCAAAACAGCTTTCGTAATGCCTTCCGTCAGCAAAACGGCAATGTCGATGGAGCCTGTTTCCAACCCGCGGACCATTTGCCCGGTACCGCCACTCATGTCACTCCAATGCAGGTCGAGGCCTATTTCGCGCATTTTTCCTTCCTCGATCGCCAGGCGCCACGGTAAGTTAAAATGTTCGGGAACGCCACCTATTTTGAGACCTAAAAGTTGTTGAGTTGTCATGATCGTGCAAATTGCATGGTGAATAAACGCTTGTAGTAGCCGTTGAGTTGCAGAAGTTCTTCGTGTGAGCCCATTTCCCTGATTTCGCCCTTGTCGAGGACCACAATGGTGTCAGCCTGCTGTATCGTCGATAAACGGTGTGCGATCACAATGGAAGTACGGCCTTCGGTCAGTTTGGCTGTGGCCTCCTGGATCATTTCTTCCGATTCATTGTCGACGCTTGAAGTGGCTTCGTCCAGGATCAGGATGTGCGGATTGTATACATACGCACGAATAAAGGCAAGCAGTTGTCGCTGTCCTACCGAAAGCACGCCTCCGCGTTCGCCCACCTGGTAATCATAGCCGCCGGGAAGCAACCGGATAAAATGATCGGCACCCACTGCCTTAGCTGCTTCAATGACCTGTTCGCGCGAAATATCGGGGTTGCCGAGTGTGATGTTGTTGTGTACCGTATCCGAAAAGAGGAAGATGTCTTGTAAAACAATCGCAATATTCTTGCGCAGGTAATCCATTTTGATGGAGCGCAGTTCGTGTTCGCCGATGAAAATTTCACCTTCCTGGTATTCATAAAAACGCCCGAGCAGGTTTACGATTGAAGTTTTTCCGGCACCCGTCGCGCCCACAAACGCCACGGTTTTTCCCGGTTCGATGGTAAGATTGATGTTTTTCAGTACCGGTTGATCGTCGGTATAGGCGAATGAAACATTCTGAAAACGCAGTTCCTGCTGAAAATCGCAATCATCGACCGTTCCCGATTCCTGCACATGCTCTTCGGTATCGATGATCTGGAACACACGCTCTGCACGGACCACTCCGCGCTGCAGGATGTTGAATTTATCCGCGAGTTGACGGATCGGGCGGTACATCATGCCGATCCACATCGAGAACGCGAAAATGTCGAGAAATACGTTTTCCTTCGGATTGGTTGAGCCCGTGAACACATAAGCGCCCCACAAAATGAGGAAAGCGGTGGAAAACGAACTCAGGAATTCCACTACCGGGAAGAAGATCGAAAACGCCCAAACAGCATTGATGTGCGCCTGGCGGTGATCTTTATTGATTTCCTCAAATGCTTTGTATTCCACTTCTTCGCGGCCGTAGAGCTGCACGATGTTCATTCCCGTAATGCGCTCCTGTACAAAGGTGTTCAGGCGGTTTACCTGGACGCTTTCCTGCTGGAAGGATTTGCGCATGGCCCTTGCAAATACGCGGGTTGCATAAATCAGTACCAGTGCCGGAATCAATGCCAGCGCGGTCAGCTGCCAGTTGATCACAAACATCACCACGATGATCACGACCAGCATCAGCAAGTCACTGATGATGTCAATGAGCCCCGATGAAAACACTTCCGAGATCGCCTCGATATCCGAAACCACGCGTGTAACGAGGTTCCCGACCGGGGTTTTGTCGAAATAACGCATACGGAAGGTCGTGATGTGCGAAAAGACCTTCACACGGATGTCGCGAATGACCGATTGCGCCAAAAGGTTACTGAAATACGTAGCTGAAAATTGCAAAATGGCTTCCATCAGCAACATCCCGAAAACCAGGAGCAGCCACAGGGCGAATTGCGCGCCGTCCTGAGTTTCCAATACGTATTTGTTGACGATGTAAACGATGAGCAGCGGGCGCATCGGGGAAAGCAAAGCCAGCGTGAGCGCGCACAAAAAGGCGAAGATCAACTTACCGCGATACGGTTTGGTAAACTTCAGCAGCCGCGAAAAAATCCGGGTGTCCAATTTGGTTTGACTTGCCATGCTGCAAAATTACTGCTTCCGTTTGGTTTAGGCAGGGCATTTGGCTGATTATTTTGGCGAATCACCTTACCGGATAATTGTTTCCCAAGGTCGGATTATAGATTAACCGATTACAAATTGGATGCAATCTGCCCATTTGTAATCGGTTAATCTGCCATCTATTGATTGAAACAACATTTTTTAGCTTTTGCTGTTAAGTCATAACTGATTTTATCCCATTTTTGAACTATCTTTAGAAACCAAAACAACAGCGCTCCATGGTCCACAATTTGAGTCTTACACCGTCTATTTTCTCGACCTTCCTGGCCGAATTGAGAGATTGCACCATCCAGCAGGATCCGCTGCGTTTTCGCAGGAATCTGGAGCGTGTGGCAGAAGTACTGGCCTATGAACTGTCGAAACACCTCGATTATGAGATGGTGGATGTAACAACGCCGTTGGGAGAAGCCAATGTGCCGCTGTTGAAACAGCAACCGGTTTTGGCGACCATTTTGCGTGCCGGTTTACCGATGCACCAGGGCTTGCTGAATGTGTTTGACCGTGCTGAAAGTGCGTTTGTTTCGGCTTATCGCAAGCACACCACTGCCGAGGATTTTGATATTCACGTAGAATACCTCGCTTCGCCGGAGATTGACGGCAAAACACTCATTATTTCCGACCCGATGCTTGCTACCGGCAGTTCGATGGTGATGGTGTACAAAGCGCTCCTGAAACAGGGAAAACCTTCAAAAGTGCATGTCGTCTCAGCCATTGCGGCCCCGGAAGCCCTCGATTATGTAAAAAAACACTTGCCTGATACCGCGACCATTTGGGTGGGAGCGATTGATCGTGAACTGACTGCGCAATCCTATATCGTTCCCGGATTGGGCGATGCAGGTGACTTGGCTTATGGTGTAAAATGTTAAGCTAAGCAACCATGGACTGGCACCTGTATATCACATTCTTTGGTCTTTCGACCATCAAATTTTTGTTTACACCTTTTGGCGGACCGGCAGCAGGCTTGTCGTTTATTGAAACCTATGTTTCCTGTGTTTCCGGTGGACTTTTCAGCGCGGTAATTTTTTATTTTTCCAGTGAATTTTTCATGATCAGGGCGCATAAAAAGCGCGTGGAGCTTCTTCGGATTTCTATTGAGACCGGGGTTCCGTTGAAACCAAAAAAGAAGTTTACCCGAATGAACAAGTTCATTGTTTTGATCAAACGCCGCCTGGGAATAGTAGGAGTAGCCATGTATGCTCCACTGTTTTTGTCCGTTCCGATCGGCTCGATCATTGCTGCTAAGTTTTATGGAAAGGAAAAACGCACGTTTCCGCTGATTGCGGTAGGAATGTTTGTCAATGGCGCTATTACAACCGGAATCGCCTTTTTGGTGGATATGCTCTTCTAATGAAAATTCGTCAGCTGTTTTTTGATCTCGATCGCACATTGTGGGACTTTGAAGCCAATTCCAAAAATGCATTGCAGCAATTGTACGAGGAATTGGAGTTGGGTGCACACATCGAGCATTTCAACCACTTTCACCATACGTATATTCGTATCAATGCCGAATTGTGGAACGCCTATGGAAAGGGAAAAATCAACAAGGAAGAACTGCGCAACAGCCGGTTTGAAAAAGCGCTGGCCTATCACGGGATCAACGATAAGATCATTTCCGGTAAGATGAGCGACGGTTATATCACGCTTTCGCCGACCCAAACCCAATTGTTTCCTCAGGCGCTGGAAGTTTTAAAATTCTTTCGGCAGGAAGGCTATCGCATGCACATCATCACCAACGGATTCAAGGAAGTGCAGCACATCAAGCTTTCCAACAGCGGACTGGCGGAGTACTTTGAACACGTTTTATGTTCGGAAGAAATCGGGGCTACCAAACCGCATCGTGCTATTTTTGAAGAAGCCATGCGCCGTACCGATTGTTTGCCGCAGCACGCGATTATGATCGGCGACGATTTCAAGGCCGACATCATTGGTGCCCTCAACGCCGGCTGGACTGCCATTCATTTCGATCCGGAAAGCAGGTTCAAAAAAGAACGCAATGTGAAACGCATCCGCAGTTTGAGCGAGCTGCCCGACGTGGTGAGTATGCTGCCAATCGTTGGCGGTTAATTATCTTTTTCACCATCCGCCTCAGGCGGACACAAAGCTTTTTGATGAACGAGGTTTGTTAAGGACACAAAGTGTCCTACCAAGGTCACCTTTGTGTTCTTTGTAATACGCCAAACCCGTCCATTTTTCTTTGTGTCTTTTGTGGTGAAAATTGGCTGGCACTTCCCTGTGTGATCGATGCTTCCTATGTGGTTAAGATTCATATCTTTATCCCAACTCCGTAGTTTACCGGACATTGAAAAACGCTGTAACGTACTTGAATTGCCTTCAATGGTTGAAAAACCTATTGCTCTTTGTGCCTGCTTTTTTCGCCGGTTTGCAATGGAAACTTCCGTTGATACTCGATTTGTTGGTGGCAACAATGGCGTTCAGCCTCCTGACTTCAGCGGTATATTTGATCAATGACCTGCGCGACCGCGAGTGGGACCGGTTGCATCCCAAAAAACGTGACAGGCTGGTTGCTTCGGGTGTTTTCTCAACACAGTTTACGATCACTACGATTGCGTTGTTGCTGGTGGTTTCGTTTTCGGTATTGCTGTTTCTGCATTACAAAGCAGCCATTTTGGGAGCTGTTTATCTGAGTCTGAACATCCTTTACAGCATTTACCTGAAACGGATCGCCCTGCTGGATATCATGATCCTTGTAATGGGCTATTACATCCGTTTGCTGATCGGCGGGTTGGTGGCCAATGTGGTGCTTAGTATGTGGTTGTTGTCATTGGTTACGCTCATTGCCGTTTACCTGTTGCTGCTGAAACGTCGCAGCGATGTATTGTATTTCCTGGAGGAAAGGTTGGTGGTGCGTCATTCGGTGCATGTTTACGCGCAATTACCGCTTCGGCAAATCAACCTGCTGCTTTTGGTATTGATCGGCTCGGGGTACACGGCGTATTTGATTCACCTGATTCGCGACCAGCTGCAAAACAACTATTGGATTTTTCTCACGCTTCCGCTCGTGGTGTTTGCATTGGCTCGTTTTGATCGAAAAACAGTTGCATTTCCGCACAGGGAAGCCTTTAAATTGTTGCTCGGTGATCGCTGGCTGGTGCTGACCTGCCTTTGTTGGATTGTTATTTTTGCCTGTGTGCTCTATGGAAAATAGGAAGTTGTCGGGATGGAATAACAGGCCTGTTGTGAAAGCGAAGGTCGAGACTTATAACGCGGAGAATGATCTGCACGGTAAAGGCATTCGCGGCAACGGACGCAGCTATGGCGATGCCTGCCTGAATGACCGCTTGATTTCCATGCTCCATCATCGCGAAACCTGTTTTATAGAAAACGGCGAGCTGACCATTAGCAGCGGTTTCCTGCTGAAAGAAGTGATGGAAATCTGTGTGCGGAACGGTTGGTTTTTCCCGGTGATCCCGGGAACGCAATTTGTGACCGTGGGCGGCATGGTCGCGGCCGATGTGCATGGGAAAAATCACCCGCTAAACGGAACGATAGGCCGGTGGATCAAGAGCATGGTTGTTCAATTGCCTTCCGGTGAAACAGTCAGCTGCTCAGCGGAGGAAAATTCCGAACTGTTCCGGTCGACCATTGGCGGAATGGGGCTCACTGGAATCATCCGCGAAGTTTGTTTTCAGCTGGAACCGTTGAAAGGAACCGAATTGGAACAACAGGCGACAGCATTTACTACGTTCAATGAATTGCTGGATGCGCTTGACCGGTCAAAAAGTGAATTTGCTGTTGGCTGGATCGATTTTTTGAATCCCGGGTCATTTCTTTTGCTGGAAGCCGGTTTTGCTGTCGGGAAGACATCTGCTCAACCTGGTTTTCAACTCCCGAAACCCGGGATCAACGTTCCCAAAACGGGCATCAATTTCGTGTACCCGTTCCTGATGAAAATTTACAACCGGCGCTACAAACGCGCGATGCTCAAGAACAAAACAGCATCGGTTTCGGAGTACTTTTTTCCATTGGATAAGATTGGGAACTGGAATCGGTTGTATGGTCGCAAAGGCTTTGTACAATACCAGTTCGTACTTCCGAAAGCCAATGCCGCTGAACAATTTGATCAGATCTTTCAACGCATTGCTGCGCATTGCTGCAAACCACTGTTGTCTGTGCTGAAACGACACGGAGACCTCGATTCACCGGGAGTGATCTCCTTTCCGATGGAAGGATATTCGCTTGCGCTGGACTTTCGTTTTCAACCCGAATTGACTGCGATGATTGCCGAGCTGGATGAATTGGTAACCAACTTTGGTGGCCGGATTTACCTCGCGAAAGATCATTTATTGAGTGCCGTTCATTTCAAACGCATGTATCCGCAAGCAGGCGAACTGGAAGCGCTGATCAACAAAATAAATCCCGCAACGCTCACGACCTTATTGGGAAAACGGCTTAATTTAGTCCCGCACATGAAACAACAAATCGTCATTATAGGCGCCAACTCGGATGTTGGTTTGGAATGCGCTCAACGTTACCGTAATCTTGGGTACGACGTCGTTTTGGCGGGCCATAAACCGGATGAACTTCCGGCGGATGGTTTCCGGATCATTCCGCTCGATCTGTTGCAGTTGGACGTGAGCACTTTGGCTGATCTGAACCCGGAAATCGTGTTATTCACTGCCGGAAGACTGGGTGACAATGATCGCACCGTTTCAGGCGAGGAATTGGATGAAGTGATCGCGGTGAACTTTACGGCACAGGCAAAAATTGCGGCATTTTTTGCACAGCGATTCAAACAAAGAGGACACGGAACATTAGTCGGTGTCAGCTCGGTAGCCGCCCTTCGCGGAAAAGCGTCTACGGTAGGTTACGGTGCTGCCAAAGCAGGTTTTGACACTTATTTTTCCGGTTTGCGAAATTACCTCTACCCACACGGCGTGCGCGTGCTGATGATTCGTCCGGGATACATTGCCAGCAAGATGACGGCACACATGACGTTGCCCGCAAAACTGACCGCTTCGCCGGCGCAGGTTGCGGATGTAATAGTGCGTCATAGCTTAAACGGGAAACGTTCCATTGTTTATGTAAAAGCGCTGTGGCGGCCGGTCATGTTTATCATTCGACACATTCCCGAACAGCTGTTTAAAAAGATGAAGTGGTGAAAAGGCTCGTGATCCTGGATTTCGACGGAACGATCTACAAAGGCGATTCGCTCCTGCATTTTGCGCGGTTTTTGAATCCGGTGAAGTATTACGGATCACTGATGATCACGTTTTTTCCGTTTATGCTCTCAAAGCTGGGGTTCTTTTCAATGGGGCGGGTCAAGGAGCTGTTTTTCAGTATGAACCTGAAAGGACTGTCACAACAGCAATTGCAGGAACGGGGGAACGCTTTTTTCGCAAAATACCAGCTGAACCTGTTTCCGAAAGCAATCGGGTATATCCTGAAAGAACAGGAGCAGGGCTCGCGTTGTATTGTGGTTTCGGCATCGTCGGGTGAATGGCTGCAGCCGTTTTGTGATTTCCTCGAATTGGAGTTGATCTGTACCCGGCTGGCCTACGATGAGCAGGGAAAATGTACCGGCAGGCTGCTGGGCGGAAATGTTAAAGGAAGGGGAAAGATCAGTGCGTTGAAAAAAGTGGTCGATCTTACGGAATACGATTCGGTTGTGGCTTTTGGAAATTCGGCTGAAGACCGTATTTTAGCCACTGTGTCACAGCACTATCATCATCGCTTTTTTGAGTAATATGGCCGTCAAACAACGAACACTGCTACTGATCGGAATTTTGTTCCTGCTCACGATTGTACGTTTTTTCCATTTTGAAAACACCGTAGATATGCCCCACAACTGGCGGCAATACGATACCAAACAATACATCGACGGGTATTATTACAGCGAAGCATCCTTCCTGGAACCAACGGTTTGCTGGATGGGCGGACATAAAACGCTGGTCCTTGAATTTCCGCTTCCCGAATACCTGGTAGCGAAATTATACAGCATTTTCGGGCCGCATTTATGGATCGCACGTACCTTTTTCCTGCTCTTTTTCGTGCTGGCGGCCTATTACTTGTACAAAATACTTCGCCTTGTTTTCGAAGACAATTGGGTTCCCGAGCTCGCGACTTGCCTGTTTGGCTTCGCGCCGCTTTCCGTTTTTTATTCGCGGGCGGTCCATATCGATTTTTTTGCACTGGCATTTGCCTTCGGGATGCTTTATTTCCTGATGTTAGCTGTTCGGGATAAACGTTGGAAATACCTGCTTTGGGCGCTTGTTTTTGCCGTCATCGCCTTCCTGGAAAAAGCGCCGTATACCTTTTACCTGATATTCCCGGCGCTGGTCTACATCCTTCAGCAAAAAGCATTCAGGTGGTTTCTGCCACGTTCGTTGCTGTTTGTATTGCCCGTCATTGCGCTTTACTGGTGGACCGGTTATTCCCGGACGACCAACGAGCAAATTCCGGACTGGTATTTCATTCCCGGGTTCAACAAATTTACCGATATGTGGTACTGGTATTTCGGCACATGGGACCAGCGTACCAACCCGGATAACTGGTTGACCATCCTGGAACGGTTGCGGTTTGAAATACTTGGTTTGTCGGGAATGGTATTGTTCATCATCGGGTTTGTCCTGGCGAAGAAAAACCGTGCTTACTGGTGGTCGCTCAGCTGGTTGCTCGGTACCATTCTGTATGTGTGCATTTTCTTCAACCTGAATGTGCATCACAATTATTACCAAATGCCACTTGTGGCGTCATTGGCGATTTTTGCAGCGATGGGCATACAGCGTTTGATGGATTTTCTGCCGAAAAAAGCGCTCAAAGTTTCACTGGCCGTCATTCTGCCAGCGGTTTTTGCAGTGGAAAGCATCCGTTATGCCGAAGCCAATTACTACACTACCGAGCCGATGTTCGATAAGATTGCGCTGGAAATCAAAAAGCACTCCCGCCCCGATGACCTGGTAATCGTTTCCTTCGGCGGACTCTCGCCGCAATGTCCGCTGATCCTGCAGCCTGCCCAGCGTTACGGTTGGTCAATTCCGGCCACATTAACCAACGAATTTGTGATCCGAAACCTGGTAAAAGAAGGAAAGGCAACGCGGCTTGCCGTTGTTTATGACGGTTATTTTACGGGCAGCTTCCAGCTTTTCTTCGAGGGCATGGAAAACAAAGTAGGCATCCCGCTCGACGATAAAGGAAAAGCCCTGTACATGTGTGATTTGAAATAATCGTACCTGTAACAATTCACTATATTTGCTCCCACATCACATACCATGGAAAACAACAAAGCGGCACTCCATTTTTTATTTCGTAACCGAAAATTACTATTCATTTCACTCGTAACCGGTGGTTTGCTGGGCGTCGGAATTACCTTTTTTATTCCGAAAACATACCTATCAACGGCCATTGTTTATCCGTACAGTTCGTATGCCAAAGACAATATCATCGGTAACCCGCAATTCGGACTGGAGCTCGAGACCGAGCAGCTGATGCAGCTGATGGAATCGAAATCGATGCGCGACCGTACCATCAAACACTTCAAACTGTATAAGTATTACGGGATTGATACCAATGATCTCAGCTGGGAATCACAATTGACCGTCCGTTATGTCAAAGATGTTTCTTTTCAACGCAGCAAGTACCTGTCGGTGGTTATCAACGTGCAAACGACAAGCCCGAAGTTATCGGCCGCGATTGCCAATTTCCAGGTAGATGAGGTGAATAAGTATCGTGCAGCAATTTTCGAGGAAAACCGGGTGAAAGACCTCAACAGCTCGAAACACCAGCTGGATGTGATCACGGCACGTCTCAATCTGCTGCGTGATTCGATCTACGCGATTAAGACCGACAAAAGTGAATTGCTTTACACTTTCATGGAAAACCTGGATAACGAGAACTACGACGCCGGTATTTTTGTTGATGATCCGCGATTGGAGTCGATTATTCAGCGATTTGTACTTGCATACCGGACACACCATCACCTGGCCGAAGAATACAAAACCAAGCAATTGCAATACGAGACGCCACTTCCATCGGTATACACGATCGACCGTGCGCGGCCAGCTTATAAAAAAGCGTCGCCTTCTTTTGTACTCAACGGGATCGTTTCGTCGCTTGCGCTGATGGTGGTAAGTCTCACCATTGCCGGTATCCGCCGTAAGTGGCTCGAGTTTAAATCCGAAATGAGAGGCTGATGTCGTGGTTGACCGCGAATCGGCTCATTTTCCTGATCGTTGCTGCTGCAAGCGCACTTTTTACAGGCGTTTGGTGGTACACTTCCAATGTTACCCAAACGGCAGTTTTGTTGACCATAGCTTGCGGCTGCGTGCTGGTAATCGGGTTGTTGGTGTATTCCTTTCGCTGGTTTTACCTGTTGCTGGTAGGCCTCATTCCGCTTTCGCTGGACGTCGTTCTTTCGGGCGGTGCGAAACTGAGCTTACCTTCCGAAGGTTTGCTGGTGCTGGCGATCCCGGTATTGCTCTTTTTTAATAAAAGTTATTTGAAAGGAATCGGGAAAGCCATGCAGCATCCTGTTTCCAAAATCATCGGGTTGCTTTTGGTCATTGAATTGTTTTCCGCACTGCTTGGGTCACAGATCGATGTGTCATTGAAACGCCTGACGATACAGCTCGTGTTTGCATGTGGTTTTTACCTGGTGGTGCAAATGGTGGACACCAAAAAAGGACTGATGGCGCCTTTCCTTGCTTACGCCATCGGGTTGATTCCGGTCATGTATTTTACGATCAGGAATCACGCACACTATGATTTTAATCCGCAGGTGGTTTTCAGCATTTGCGAGCCTTATTACAGCGATCACACGATTTACGGTGCCTGCCTGGCATTTATCATTCCTTTACTCATCATTTTAGTGTTCCGGAACAGGACCATGCAGCTGACTGTTCCGCAGAAGACCGGGTTAGGAGTTTTGTTGTTTCTGATCGTGATTTCAGAAGTGCTGGCCTTGTCGCGTGCGGCATTGCTGAGTTTGGTCGTTGCCCTGTTGTTCTACGGCCTGTTGCGGTATAAAGTCAGCTTCAAGTGGCTCATGGCCGGATTGTTTGCCCTGTCGGTCGGTGTTTGGTCGTTCAGTGACGCGATCTACGCCAGCGTTGAAAAAAACGAAGCAGTGAGCAACGACGGTGAGTTGGTCAACCATTTTTCCTCGGTTGTGAATGTGAAAAATGATGCTTCCAACCTGGAGCGCATCAACCGCTGGATCTGTGCATACCGCATGTTTGAAGACCGCCCGTGGCTGGGGTTCGGTCCCGGCACCTACCAGTTTGAATACAACCGTTATCAAACCGTGGCCAACAAAACATACATTTCCACCAATACCGGTGATCGCGGCAATGCGCATTCCGAATACATGGCTTTCCTGAGTGAAACCGGCATTCTGGGCTTTCTGGGTTTCATGACGCTCGTACTCGCAAGCATCTATTATGGCATGCAGAATCACTACGGTGTCGGCGACCCTTTTTTGAAACGGCTGAACCTGGGTGTTTTGCTCGGATTGATCACCTATTATTTTCATGGTGTTTTTAATTCGTTCCTCGATCAGAATAAAATGGCATTTTTGGTGTATGCGTCACTCGGTGTGATCGTTTGGATCAATCTCACATTGCACAATGGCTCAGAAAAAACGATTCAGGAAAGCAGCTGACTGGCTCCTCAAAGCAGGAATCATCGTCTTCATTACCTTGTGTTTGGTGGAGTTGGTTTACCGTTACCAATGGGTTGATTTTTACAGTACCGAGTGGGAATTTCAGAACAAGGTGCGCACGCCGGATATGAAAAAGAAGCGCGTTTTGGTAATGGGTGATTCCTTTAGTGCCGATACGGCCAGCTGGGTGAACCAATGGAAAAACGATTCCGGTTTGCAAATCTTTAATGCGGCCATTCCGGGAGTAGGTCCTGAAACCTATCGTTTGATCGTCTCCAACCGCGTGGAAGAAACCAAACCGAATGTGGTGATTGTTCAGTTGTACGAAGGCAATGACCTCTACGACCTGTACCGTCCGGTAAACTGGAGTGCTTTTTCCTGGGGACGGAATATTTTCTGGAAATGCAGCAATACGTTTCGTTCGCTGGGTTTTATCAACTACCGGCTCGGGCAGGCAAACCAGGACCTGGCATCGCCCGTGAATGCCAAAACTGCGGATACGTTCGCGATTCAAAACTATGATGCCCGCACAAAATTGTACATCAAAGGCGATGCAACCTACCCAATGGCGATGGTACAGCTGAAAGGCGATTATACCGGTCAATTGGAAACGCTTATCGGGATGCTGCAGGAACTGAAAGAAGCCGCAGGAGAACACGCACAATTCTACGTGCTGACAATTCCGACCTGTGTTCAGACCAATCGCCGGTATGTGAAACAGTACAAGCAGCTGGGTGCAACATTGAGCCAGAGTTTGCTGAAAGGACATCCGTGGGCGGAGAAAATCGAAAAAGCCGGTTTTGAAGTCATTGATCCGATCGATGCATTGCGCGAGAGCGAAAAGAAAGGCGTTCGGGTATATTACGCAAACGATCCGCATCTCAATTCCGCAGGACAGCAAGTGGTCCTGGATTGCGTTCAACAAATCATGGAAAAATGACGGTAACGGGAACAAGGTTGCGCCTGAAATGGGCATTGCTTTCGGCAGTCGATCTGTTTGGGTTTCCGCTTAAACTAAAAGGAAGAAAGGGCGAAGTACAAGTCATTTGTTTCCATGGAATTTGCCCGGATACGGATCAGCTCATCAACGGCCGGTTTTATCACCGTACTAAATTTCGAACGCTCGTATCAGAAATGCAGCGGCATTTTCACATTATCAGCCTGGATGATTTCCTGTTCAACCGCCTGAGCACCGAAAAGCTCAATGTACTCATCACGTTCGACGATGGTTACCGTAACAACCTCACACCGGCGTTGCCGGTTTTAGAAGAATTGCAGCTTCCGGCTACGATTTTCGTGACCGGCAGGACCGACCTCCCGCTCTGGGCCGATTTACTGGATGTAGCCGCAGCTTATCCTTCCGAATCGCAGGAAATGTTGCAGCAGGCGATGTCGATTGCCGGAATGAAAAATCCGAAGGAACTGAAAGCGTGGATCCCCTTGCAGCCGAAAGCCGTTGTCATGGAAATGAATCAAAAACTATCGGAACTTCCTGCGCCCTTACTGGAGAAAACCCGCGTTTTCCGGGAGCTGCTTTCGGACGATGATCTGAGAACAATGCAGGAACATCCGATGGTAAGTCTGGCCAATCACGGTGCCAATCATTTGAGCCTTGTTACACTTTCCGATGAGGAAACAGCGCAGGAAATCGATGAAGTCAGAACGCGTTTAACGAACATCGGTTCGCCGTATGCTTCCGTTTTCGCGTATCCCTTCGGACACCACAACCCGGAATCGGTAAAGCGATTGACCGAACTGGGAATAACGCACCAGTTTGTGTCGGAAAACAGCTCTGCACCGGGAGTAACGGAACGCATGACGGTGAATCCGTTTATTTCGGTGAAAAACATGCTTCGGATCATTCAAAAAGGAACGTTTTAGGATGAGCAAAATCCTCGGCATATCAGCTTGGTTCCACGATTCATCGGCGTGTTTGATCGTCGACGGAAAAGTAGTGGCTGCGATCCAGGAAGAACGTTTGTCAAGGATAAAGCACGACGCGTCTTTTCCGCAAAAATCAATTGTTTCCTGCCTGGAAATAGCGTCGCTGACTATTGCCGACTTAGACGAAGTGATCTTTTTCGAGAAACCGTTTACGAAATTCGACCGCATTCTAGATACCTTTTTGACGACTGCTCCGCGCGGGTTTCTGCCATTCCGAAAGGCTATTTTGGGTTGGTTCAGGGAAAAAATGTGGATCGAAGATGTGTTCCGCAAGCGCTTCGGTTACAAAGGGAAGTTTTCCTTTTGTCAGCATCACTTGTCGCATGCAGCCCTGGCGTGTGCCGCGAGTGGTTTTGAAAAAGCAGCTTACGTAATTATCGACGGAGTAGGCGAGCGCGCCTGTACTTCCTACGGAACTTACGAAAACGGTACTTTTTCACCGATTGCCGAACAGCAGTTCCCGCATTCAATCGGTTTGCTCTATTCAGCATTTACGTACTATTGCGGGTTCAGGGTCAACTCGGGCGAATACAAACTCATGGGATTGGCGCCTTACGGAAAACCCGTCTACAAACAGCTGATTCTTGATCATCTTGTTTCATTCAACGAAGAAGGAGTGGTGACGCTCAACCTGCGTTATTTCGGTTTCCTCGACGACCTGCGCATGATCAACCGTCGGTTTGAAAAACTCATGGGCCGTCCGGCGCGTAAGGAAAATCAGCCGATCGATGATTTTTACAAAGATATGGCCGCTTCCATCCAGGCTGTTTTGGAAGACGGGTTGGTGATACTTTTGAAGTATGTACATCAACAAACCGGCGCAACCAAACTGGTTTACGGTGGCGGAGTGGCGTTGAATTGTGTTGCGAACGCTCAGCTTATTGCCCGGACCGGTTTTGAGCAAGTGTTTATTCATTCGGCTTCCGGCGACAGCGGTTGTGCGATGGGAGCAGCCTTGTGGACAGCCATGCAGCGAAATGAACTGGATTCCTCCGACCTGAACCACGAGTTTTCAGGACCCGGTTTTACAGACGAAGCCATCAAACAAGCACTGCTTGAAAAAGGGATTACCGTGTTTCATGAGCCGGAATGGGAAACGCTCACGAAAACCATTGCGCGCGAACTGGCAGATGATAAAGTAGTCGGTTGGTTCCAGGGGAAAATGGAGTTTGGTCCGCGCGCTTTGGGCAACAGGAGTATCCTGGCGAATGCCACGCATCCCGACCGGAAAGCTGTTCTGAATCAAAAGATCAAAAAACGTGAAGGATTCCGGCCTTTCGCACCGGTAGTGTTGTCAGAGCATTTCACGGATTATTTCGAAGACAAAGGCAATGATTATTCGCGTATGCTCTATGTGACACAAGGCGCCGGAAAAGCGCAGGAAATTCCGGCGTGTATTCACAACGACGGTTCGGCGCGTGTGCAGCGTTTGGAACCCGGATTCAATGACAAACTGCATTCGTTACTCGTTAATTATTACGGCCTCACGGGCATTCCGGTGCTGATCAATACTTCGTTTAATGAGCGGGGAGAACCGATGGTATGTTCGCCGCAGGATGCCATTCGTTGTTTCCTGAATACCGAAATCGACGTGTTGGTGATGGGCAATGTACTCGTTTACAAATCCGAAACAACCGATGTTGAACATAAAACAATCGTTTATGAGCCGGATTGAGCGTTATTGGCACAAGCAGGCCGAAGCACTTTCGGTACGTTCACTTCGTATTTTCGGAGCGATACTGATTGCACTGTTGGTTTACCTCGGTTGCCGGTCAGATGAAACGATCCGGATCTTTTACCTCATTCCGGTTGCATTGCCGCTTGCCGGGATGTTGTGGCTGCCGCTGCTGCGTTTCTGTTATGCGGTGTTGATGCTGGTGAGTTTTCCCGTCGGATACGTGGTTTCATACCTTGTACTTGGAATCGTTTTCCTGTTGGTGGTGACACCGATTGCATGGATTCGCCGGAAGAAAATGATCGCTGGGTGGGTGGCTTCGCAAAAGGAGATAGATGCGTCGAAAATGCATGAGTAACGGTTGAAAAATCGTTCAAAATCAGGTTTGGAATTACAGTCCCGTAGGGACGCAATATGTTGAAAACCAATAATCAATTATTTTTTCACCCCGTAGGGGTGAGACGTATGCTGCATATAATGTCTTACCCCTACGGGGTAATGCTTCCAATATCAATTTTCTACCATAATATTGCGTCCCTACGCGACTGAGGGAACGACATTTAATTTATCCACTACCACCATGATTTTTTTACTTTTGTTACATGAGCAAGCTCAAAACTGTCGGTGCTTTTTTTACGTTCATGCGAGTAAAACGCAAGTACTGGCTTTATCCCATTATTTTCGCCCTGATCATCGTGGGATTGCTCATCGTTTTGGGTGAAAGCTCGTCTGTGGCGCCGTTTATTTACTCCTTGTTCTAACTGCGCATGGACTACGAAATCCGACGTCTCAGCAAGGAAAACATCAGCGATGTCGCACGGATTCATCAATCGGTTTACAAGCGTAAGCTTCCCCAGGAAACACTTCACCGAAAGTACGAACCGCGTTACTCAGGGATCGGCTATTGCGGTTACCTGGCGTATTTCAACAGCGAGCCGGTAGCGTTTTACGGACTCATTCCCATGGAGAGTCATTGCGGAACAACCACCGAAATTTCGGCACAATCTGCGGACGCAATGACAATAGCCGCGCATCGTGGCAAGGGATTGTTCGGTTTGCTGGGAAACAAGACCTGTGAGCTGGCGAAAGAGCTGGGGATCACTTTTGTCTGGGCATTCGCTACCGATGTTTCCAAAGGTCCGGTCATGGGAAAAGTAGGTTACCGCTGCGATGAACATTTGGTCGGTTACCGCTTTTTTGCCCGTAAACGCTGGCTGGACAAACTACCTTTCCTGCGTTCGGCGGTGGAAAGCAGAGCCCGAAACATTCTGCGGCAATATGCAACCGACAAACCGTTCAGAGGAAGTTTATACCATCTGGCCGACAATCCAATCATCACCCGAAATGCCGATTATTTCCGCTGCAAAAACCCGGGCGGCAGTTTTTTCATCGAATTGCAAGAAGTCTTGTTTTGGATCAAGCTGCACCCGCATCACGGCATTATGATCGGCGATATGGAAGCGGATTCTGAAACGCAAATTCGCGCTGGAATGTTAGCGTTCAAAACACTTGCAAACCGCCATGGTTTGGGAACCCTTATCTTTCAAACTTCGCCCGGTACCCCAATTGCAAACATTGTTACGGAACTCGCCGATGAAACATTCCAATCCTGGGCTTTGTGCTACCGTTCGCTTGGTTCCGAATTTCCGTTAGAGAAGTTCAAAGCGACCTGGGGCGATTTGGATACGTTTTAGCAGGAAATTCCTACATTAGTTCAACGAAACAAATCTAACGACATGGTAAAATATACTATACTGCTATTGACGCTCTTAGGAATTGGTCAGTTTACTCACTCACAGGAAGACAGCTATCTATGGCTGGAAGAGGTAGAAGGAAGCAAAGCTTTGGAATTTGTGCAAGCTCAAAACAAAGCGACATTCGATAAATTGAGCCTGGAAAAGGATTATCAATCCATTTATGATAAAAGCCTGGAAATCTACAATTCGGATGAGAGAATTGCTTACCCCGACATCAAAGGCGACTATGTATATAACTTTTGGCAAGACAAAGAACATGTACGTGGAATATGGAGACGCTGCCTGTTAGCTGATTATAAACAAGACAAATTCAATTGGGAAACACTGATTGATTTGGATGAGATGTCGAAAAAAGATGACATTAAATGGGTCTTTAAAGGCGCCAATGGTTTGTATCCTTCGTATAACAGGTTTTTGGTGCAGCTTTCCAGGGGAGGTGGTGATGCTGTTGTTATCAGGGAGTTTGATGCTGACAAGAAGGAATTTGTGGAAAACGGGTTTCAAATGGATGAAGCAAAAGGGTATGCAGCTTACCTGGATGAAAATATACTAATCGTAGCTACCGATTTTGGTGAAGGAACAATGACAGAATCCGGTTATCCGCGGCAGGTGAAAATATGGAAAAGAGGTACTGAATTAAAGGATGCCCGGTTGATTTACGAAGGTCAGCATACGGATGTGGGCAATTTTATTAGAGTTGTGCGGGATGAGGGGAAAAGTTATGCGTTTTTTCGTCGGGCGCTGACCTTCTACACGAGAGAGGAATTTGTTTGGATGGATAATAAAATCATCAAGCTCGATGTACCGGAAGATTGTATAATAGGATCTGTGTTGAACAACCAGGTGATCGTTCAGCTGAAGTCGGATTGGGAATTGGATGGTAAAACATATAAGAGTGGTGCGGTAATCAGTTTGAGCTTCAGCGAATTGTTAAAAGGAATAAAAAAAGCCCATTTGATTGTTCAACCGGATGAGTTCTCGGGTGTTTCAGAAATTACAACAACAAAAAACAAGCTGCTCATCAACATTCTGACCAATGTAACCAGCCAATTGTATGTTTACTCATTCGATGCAGGGAAGTGGAGTGGTCAAAAAGTAAAAGCACCCGATTTCGGTACGATTTCCCTGACAACTGCCGATGAGTTTTCTGATCAGTACTTTTTCAGGTTCGAGAATTTTATTACACCGACCACTTTATTTTCTGCTGATGCAGGTGAAAACACGGTTAAACCGGGTAAGTCGCTCCCTGCTTTTTTCGATGCCAATAAATATGAGGTAAAACAATTCAAAGCTGCATCCAGCGACGGAACACTGGTTCCTTATTTTATGGTTGCGGCCAAAAATGTCAAGTATGACGGAAATAATCCGACGCTGCTATATGCTTATGGTGGATTTGAGGTATCGATGCAGCCTTTTTATGCGTCTAAATACGGTCACGCCTGGTTAGACAGGGGCGGCGTTTTTGTTTTGGCCAATATTCGCGGCGGCGGGGAGTTCGGGCCTAAATGGCACCAGGGCGGATTAAAAGAAAAACGGCAACATGTATTTGATGACTTGTATGCTGTTTCCGAAGATTTGATCGCCAAAAAAGTAACATCACCGAAACATTTGGGAGTTATGGGCGGAAGTAACGGAGGCTTACTGGTAGGAGTCGCCTTTACCCAAAGGCCCGACTTGTATAACGCGGTGGTCTGCATGGTACCGTTGCTGGATATGCAGCGCTTTAATAAACTGTTGGCCGGCGCAAGTTGGATGGGGGAATATGGAAATCCTGATATTCCGGAAGAATGGAAGTATATTCAACAATATTCCCCTTATCACAATGTAGCGAAAGGAAAAAATTACCCCGAAGTATTTTTTACGACATCTACCCGCGATGACAGGGTACATCCGGGACATGCCCGGAAAATGGTTGCCAAGCTCAATGATTTGGGATACAAGACCTATTATTATGAAAATACCGAAGGTGGGCACGCAGGCTCAGTGACCAATGAACAGTTATCCAAATCAAACGCGTTGATCTTTTCTTATTTATTGATGAAGCTGAAGTAACCGATATTTTCCTTTAACAAGGATGAACCAGCTAAAATAAAGTGCAACCAGTGTAAGGAAATAACAATTACAAATGCGTATTCTTTTGTATGTTTAATGTGTTGAAAAGCAGATGTTAACAGTGGTTGGATGAGTTTTGAGGAACAAAATGTATTTCGTCAATAAACAAGTTATGCCTCATGCTAAAAGACCACAACAGAACAATAAAAAAATAGAAAAATGACACAAGAAGAAATATATCCATTTGACGAAAGTTTAAAACCTGTTGAAGATGTGGCTTCATGGGAAGATGACCATGCAGAAGTTCCACCGACTGACATTGTTGCATACAACGAATTGCGTTCATGTGCAGACATCGTAAGAATGTATAAAAACGGACAGCTTACAATTCAGCCGGACTTTCAGAGAGAAATTGTTTGGAAAAAACCTGACCAAACTAGGTTTATTGACTCATTGATAAAGCAATTGCCAATACCTAGTATGTGTATCAGTTTAGATTTCAACACAAACGACAGACTTGTAATTGACGGACTTCAAAGGATTTCGACAATAATAAGCTTCTTAACGAACGATGAATATCAGCTTTCAGAGTTAGAAGACATTGACCCGAAAATTTCAGGAAAAACAGTTTCATCAATAAAGTCAAAAAACAAAACTATTTACGAGCGAGTAGAAAATCTAACCATTCCAATCACAGTGCTAAGATGTGACTATGAAAAGAAAACCCATATGGATTATCTTTTTACAATATTTCATAGATTAAACTCCGGAGGCTCTAAACTAAATAATCAAGAGATAAGAAATTGTATTTACAATGGGAAGTTCAATACATTTCTTAAAAAGCACTGTTAAGTATCCTAATTACAAAAAACTATTCAACATTGACGAAGACAAGTCATATCGATTTGCATTTGAAGAATTGAATCTAAGGTATTTCGCATTTTCTGAGAAACTAGAAGCATACAATGGAAGACTTGCCAAATTTTTGAATGATTTTATGTATGACAAAGAAAAGAATCCCAAACTACCTAGAATAACTGAGAAGGAAATTGAAGAAAAACGCAAACATTTTCAAAAAGCAATTGACCTTACATACACCAAGATATTTAACAATAGCAGCATTGACTCCTTGAGTAAATCAATTACTGAAGCTGTTTTGATTGGTGTCGGTAAAAACGCAACCTATATTGATTCAATTCAGTCAAATGAAGCACAACAGCTGTTTGAAACGCTAAAAAATGACCCCTTGTTCTCAGCTGACAGCTTAAAGGAAGGATTATCACAAAAAGGAAAAGTTACAAACAGAATTAATCGAGCTATTCAAATATTCTCAGGCAATTAAGCATGGTTGTTAAGAAGCATATATTGAGCAATATCAAAAAGCTTGACAGTTTGTATAATTCATCGCCAACTGTTGAAGCCACCTATTATTCCAAACTTGCAATTATTGAGTTATGTGGTTGGATTGAGTTGACAATGGACAACATCGTAGAGCACTTCGCTAACAAACACCTGAAAACTCAACCCTTCAAAGACAGTTTTAAGTCATTAAAAGAAAAGAATTATGGTTTTGATTACAAACAGAACTTTAGAAAAATGTTAAGCCAAACTGTTGGACTACATAACACTGAAAAACTGGAAACTAAATTGAATCACAGCGGACAAATTTCAATTCTCGATGCAACTTTAGATAGCTTAAAGACTTTAAGAAATGATGCGGCTCACACCTATATTGACGCAACAAAGACATATCAAGCTCCTTCTGTAACAAAGGCACAGCTTGAACAGATTTATCCAATATTAAAGGACTTTAGCAAGGAGGTAAAGAAACTAAAATGACAATACAAGAAGCACGAAGGCATAACAGGCGTTTGGCAAAAAAGCGGGTTCAGTGCTTAAATGAAACTTTGTGCTTCGTTTCAAGTTCAGTGTTAGCAGACAGTTTAGTGCTTCGAAATCCGCTTCTTCGCCAAGCGCCAAAACGTTATGTGTGATTTTTGCAAGAGCCAAAAAGAAAAATGGAGTATACACTATTACATACCAATATAGACGGAACACCTTGTCCAGAATGTAAAGCAGTTTCATTTGAAATAAATCTTTCTAATCTACTGAATTATTTTTCAGAAGTGGAAATGAAATGTAGTAAGTGTGACGCAAAATTGGATTGGTGGGCACTTTTATTGAGGCATTTTGAATGGGGATTTCCATCTTATTTATATGCCATAGTTGGTGGTTTGCAGACGAGTTTAATGATCCATATGAAACCAAATGAAAGCTATGAATTAGATTTGTTGAAAATTGGCATCCCAAAGGAGTCGAAAATTCTACAAGTTAGTTATACGCCAAATGGAAACGGACTCTTTCCAATTGAGGTTCATGGTAACACACCTTACCGACATTTTATTCCACATAAAATAATTCTATTTGGTAGACCATTTGGTGAACCTTCAGAAAAAACACCAGTCGCGGTAAGTATAAACTGGGTGTTACAAACCGAAAATAATGAGCTTTGGGACAATTTAGTTGAGTCGGTTGAAGCATTTTCAATTAATAAATTTCAAGCATCAATTATTCCTGCTAATGTTGCTGTGGAAGCAAAACTGAATGAAATGATGGACGCTTATTTAAGCAAGTATGCTTCATCAAAACGAGTATCAGATTTTTTAGTGAGTGGTGCAACGTATAGCCATCAGTTAAATATCCTACTTCCATTAATTTCGAATATTGAAAAGTTCCCTAATTTACCAGACCATATTCGCGGTGGTTTAAATGAACTTAGAGATTATCGTAATAAGATTGCGCATAAAGGAACGACAGTAAAACCCTTGGACAAAAAGACAACTGGAAGACTGCTTTGTTCTGCTTCATTTGCATTAGGATATTTAACTTTATTAGAAAATAAGATTGGAAAAAGCCACACATAACAGGGGTTTTGCGTCAGGCGGGCTGATGAGCAAACTTGGAGCTTTGTGCTTCTAAAGAACTTTAGTAATAAATTGAAACTTTGTGCTACGAAAGCCCCGCTTTCGGCAAGCCGCAAACCGTTATCAGCAACTCTGGTAAAACACAAACGAAATAAAACCATCACCCCACCGCCGAACAGCACCTCGTACACGCCGGCAGCAAGCCTCCGTTCTTCGTGAGCGCCTTTCGTAATCCCGCAATTTCTTTCGAGTTCCAAATCCGGTTCAGTTCCTGCTCGTATACATTCCCGATAGTGAGGTTGTAGCAGCGGCCATGCGCCGGGATCACGCTCCCGTCTGATTTGATCATGATGTTGTGGAACGCATCCAGGCAGGTTTTGCCCACTTTTTGCTCGGGGTGCAGGTAGTAGTGTTCCAGGTCGGGTTTCGAAAAAACCGGCGGATGCACCGTTACCGGGAATTTATGCCTGGCTTGAGAAATGGCCTTTAGTTCCTGCTCCAGGACATCGAAATTATAGGCGCTGAAATCAATGCCGTCGATGTTGGAGGTGGTGGCTTTGTAATACTCGCCAAAAAGCCGGTTATGGGCATCAGCGTTATCTTGCGTAATGAAATTGGAATGCATAAAACCGACCTGTTCCAGCGGAAAACGCTTCAGTTCTTCCAGGAAACGCTCCAAATGGCCGATGTTCCATTCCGTGATTACGCAAAAAACACTGATCGGAATGTCTTTTTTGCTCAACAAGGTTTCAATGCCTTCGAGCGCGCGCTGGTGACTCGATTTATGACCGCGGATTTCATTGTGAATGTCTTCCGGCCCGTCGAGTGAAATGAAGAGTTTGTTCAATCCTCCGCTCACCAGCATATCTGCTTTCTGACGCAGGTTCAGCGCGTTGGTCGTAATGGCGGTGTACAATCCCAGTTGGTTTGCATACGCCAGCGATTCTTCCAAATGTTTGTATACCAACGGCTCTGTAAAGGCATAGCCCAGTTTGGCGGTCGGATAGTACTTTTTGGTTTGGTCGGCAATTCTCCGGAACAATTCCATCGGCATGTGCAGCGGATGCGTCCCGACGAGATTCACGGCAAAATTCGTGTCCAGCTGCTGCGTTCCCACATCGCACATTTTACAATGCAGGTTGCAGATGTTGTTCACACCCAGCACCATCCACTGCGGACCATGGAACAAATGCTGCGGGTACAGCTTCCGGTTGATCGTCGCCAGCTTACTCATACCTGCTCAGTTGAAAAATGTAATTGCGTTCTCCCCATTTGCTTGTCGACCAGACTTCTTCAAAATCAATAGATTGCGCCGCTGCCAATTCACGGATATGTGAAATTCGGCAATCTTCGGATAAAATCATATAAACGGAACACGATTTTCGCAATTGCTGGTCGGAAAGCTGTTGGAACAGCGCTACGAAATACTCAAACGCCGGTCCGCAATAAAACGCCGCTTCCTGCATGTTTTGCGCTGCTTTCGGGTAATAAGGCGGATTGATCACCACAATATCAAATTCGTTGACATTCAGTTCATTCAGTAAACTGGTTTCGATCACTGAAATCGCAAGTTTATTGGTCTCTGCATTCAATTTCAACCCTTCAATTGCTTGCGGATTGATATCTGTTGCCGTCACCAAAGCCCCTTTTTTTTGTGCAAAAAAGCTGATCAAACCGCTTCCGGCGCCCAGTTCCAGCAAGCGTTTTCCGTTCAATGATTTTCCGGAAAGAAACCGGACCAGGATATTGGTCGACAGGAAAATGCCCGGATGGAACACGCCCGGCAGGATCGTCAGCGAAATACCATAGTTCGAATAGCGCTGCACACCGCTGGTTTTTCGTTGATACCAGCGCGACAGCAAGGGGAATGCTATGCGTTTCAGCAGCTTTCTCATTCCGAATAAAATCCTTGTTCTTCCGGTTGACGGTATTTCCAGATCTTCATCAGCAGCTTGATCTCGTACGGAAAAGCATAAACTTTTGTGTGGTATCGCCAAAAGGAGACCGCCCGCAGAATTGCTTTTTTCCAGCCTTTCACGCGGAAATCACTCCGGGTAGGATAATACCCGTTGAGTACCGTTTCGAAATTTTTAATGCGGTTGATGTGCCGCGGTGTAAGCCAGGGTGTAAGCGGGTTTTTTCGCTGGTCGAAACGTTCCCAGGCCGGTGAAAGCCAGTCTTCCAGTACTTGCGGGAACCGGAATCCCTGCGCCTGGATTTCGGCATACAATTCACTTCCTTCCGTCGGAACGGGGCTGTACACGTAAATGATGATTTCCGTGTCGGGGTTCAGGCGTTTGATCTCGCGGATAAAGCGCAAATCTTCTTCAATTTGTTTGGTGACCTGCCTTTCATCTTTGCCGGGCATTCCCAGTACAAAGCTGTATTCGGGAATGATGCCGAATTTCCGCAGGCGTGCTGCAAATTCCTTGATCTGCTGCCCGGTTTGCGTACCGCCCTTGTCCATTTGTTTCAGCACTTCGTCGTTGCCGGTTTCAGCACCCAGGAAGATCATTTTCAACCCGGCCTGTTTCATCAGGCGCAAATCGTCGTCGGAATACTTGTTGATCGTATCGATCCGGCCTTCGCCCCACCACTGAATGTTGAGGTGCTGAATGCTTTTGGCAAATTCGACCACCCGCGTGCGCGACGTGAAAAAATTATTGTCGTAAAATTCGACGGCATCAATGTCATAGTGCGCTTTCAGCCATTCCAGGTCGTGGGTGATACGTGTCGGTTTTAAGCCTTTCCAGCGGGCATTGTAAATGGGGACCACTGCACAAAACGAGCAGGTAAACGGACAGCCGAAACTGGAATGGTACGCAACCGTTCGCTGGCCCATGAATGTCTTCGCAACATAATTTTTCAGCGGGTAAAACTCGTTGAGTTTCATGTACGGAAACGCCGGCAGGTTGTCCATATCCGGGATCGCTTCCTTGCGCGTTTTTACAAAACGATCGCCTTCCTTGTAAATCAGGTTCGGAATGGTTTCTAACGCGATGGAGCCGGGATTTTCCAGGTGTTTCAGCAAGCTCGGAAAAGCTTCGTCGCCCGGGCCGCTGATCACAAAATCGACGTATCCCGAATTGAGCGCCACCTGGTATTGGTTCGCAGCAAAATAACCACCCCAGATCATCACGATTTCCGGGAAACGTTCCCTGAGTAGTTTCACATAAGGTATAGCTTGCCGCAATTGAGGGCCGGGCATCACGGTCATGCCAATGTACCCGACCGGATGGTTTTCCACCAGCTCGATGATACGCTCCAATGGATTTTTTTCCAGGTTGCCGTCTACGAAATAATAGTCGCACAACCCTTCAATCGATCCGCCAACCTGTAAAATCGAGTTGGGAATGCGGTGTTTGGAGTCGGCACTGCGCGGGTTAAATAAGACGACCGATTTTTGAAGCATCCTTAGAAGACAATCGGAACATAATGCTCATCGATGTTCAGCGGTTTGTGTCCGTTGAGGTAATGAATATTCACACTTGCTTTCCCGTTTTTAACAGCTACATCCACCACGTTGTCCCATTTTCCGCCGCCCATTCCGGAAGCGATGAAACGCACGTTTTTGTATTTGTGGATCGTCAGCTCACTTCCTACGGGCGTCGAACCTACGTCGCCCGCAAACAGGTAAACCGGCGTTTCATTCTGGCTCAATACCTGGATCGCATTCGGGTAAAATTCATTTACTGCCGCACGGCCTTCTATGTCATTCGGAATAATCTGCGGCGTCAGCCCGGGATTTTGCCAAATCACCTGGTGAACGAAGATAAACACGTTGTCGTATTGCTTTTTGGCCGTCAGGTTAAGGAATTCCTTCAATTGTGCATCCGAAACATTCCAGCCGTTTTCCAGTACATCCCAAATGATAAAAAGGCAATTCCCTTTTTCGAAGTGCTGGTTGGCCTTTCCGTAACGTTGCTCATACAATGAACGATCACGCAAATCCTGGTTTCCGGGAGCGAAATACACTTTGTACGGACTGTTTTTAATGGCCTGGTCGATCATTGTCCACGACGGCGCATCGCATTTGGCCACGATATCACCGGCGAATACCCCGAAATCAATGGTCTTGTCTTTAAACGTTTTGTCGAAATACGCCTGGAAGGGCTTGTACAAACCGCCGGTTGTGTCAGTCGGACCGCCGCAAACGTGGCCGGCAACGAAAAAATGAAGATCATCCTTTTCCGCTGTTTCCGAACAGCTCACCCAAAACAAAGAAATCGAAACCAGAAAAGCGAGTACGTAAATTTTCATGCAGTGAATTATTTGAATGTAAAAATACGTTTGTCGCTACAAAGACACAACCTTTTTTTGAAGGATCGTAGTTTTCCGGTCACAGTGTTGCTTTGCCGAAATGGCCTTTCCGTTCTTCGTGTGGGGCTTCAAGCGAAAGTCATGGAACGAAAACCCACTTTTGAGAGGTTCCGTCGGCAAATAATTTGATGTACAAATAACCCGGTTTCGGGTTTTCTACGCGATGTCCGATCAGGTCGTACAGTACAAAAGTGGTCGTTGTTCCTGCGCTTAATTCGTCCAGCCCGGCAACCGAGCAAGGATCGAAAATATCGGTGACATGCAGCAATGCCGAGCCGATATGTCCCGTACCGGCCGGTACCCACAATTGGTAATCGCCTGGTTGGGTAACGGTAATCGATGCGGTAGTTTCACCTGTCGACCACAAATATTCGGAAGCCGGATCTACAGCCGTCAGCTGCCATTCGCTGCCGTTCCATGCGCAGGTAATTTCCGGGCGATTGATAGCCAGGCCCGTTTCCATGTGACAACGGTAACTCACCACCGAATCACCGAAGAAAAATTGCACCAGCGGAAGCTCGCCCGCATCAAACAGAGTTGCTGTTGGCGCCGGACGATAAACAAAACCATAACAGATCATGGATTCGTAAGTGTCCGTTCGCTGATGATTTCCCATCGCCCGGGCAAAGAATGCGTCCGGATGAATGACTTCGTTTACCATAGTGGCCGTCCAGTTCACGGTATCAAGGGCATATTCCACGCCTCTGGATACTCTCGGCGGTGGCATCATGTTGGCATTGTCGAAGAGTGAGTAATTGCCGTTCGGTAACCTGCGGATGTCGTGCTGGCCGCTGAAACCATCGTCGTTCGTAAAGGTGAAGTCGGAAGATTGTCCGCCGAGGCGCCAGATAACAGTGCCGTTCGTCCGGTTGATCTTGTAAACCGCATTCAGGTGGCGGAACGAAAGCAGGATGTTGCCGTCGGTATCTTCTTCCACGGCATTTCCATGGCAGTAGTCAAACGGATCGGGCGAATAGCCGTAGAAACTGTAAAATTCGGTCGGGGCAATGTGATCGTTGCTGTTCCATTCGTACACCAGGTTTCCGCCCTGGTCGATTTCCTGCCAGCCGAAGCCCATTAATTGCGTTGTGGCGCTTCCCTGTACCGGCCCGAATGTATAAGCGGAAAGATCAACGGTGTCGTAGTATTCCATTGTCAGCAGCCAATTGCCATTGGCGGCGCGTTGCACATCGTGAATATCGGCTTCCCCGTTTATGGCGCGAAGGGTGTCCACAATTGCGAACTGATCATCCAGGATGACCACCATGTTGGTATCGTTGTACACGATGGAGTAGGAGTATTGCTGCTGCGCGGGGTAATACTTAAAATCGATGGTTGAAATGCTCGTACTGCCATTGGAATACCAGGTCAATGCACCGTTCTGGTCAACGATGATGGCTTCCGACTCCCTGTATTCAGGCGATCCCGGCTGCGTAAACAATCGAAAAGGTGTCAGCAGGAAGTAACGCTCTTCGGTGAGCCCGTTGTTTTCAAATTCGTAGGGGTAAACGGCCGGTGGTACCGGAGGGAAATAGCTCTGGCTGAAAGCGTTGTTTGCGATGAGCAGTAATGCAACGAACGGGAAGCAGTTCTTGAAAGAGAGTAGCATTTTTTTTGAATTGATTCTCGTAAAGTAATGTAAATTTGGCAGATTGAGAAGCTTTAAAACGCTCAATTTCACGATGCGCCATTCCAATATACAATTGCAAACATCAGTTGACCGACGCACTGCGTGGTTGTGTTTGGTAGTACCGGTTGCACTATTGTTTTGCGGAACGCTGATTATCGATTTCAACGGGCTTTACGGCCAGGATAGTCATGCGTATTTCCTGTTTTCCAGGCAATTGAAAACCGAATGGCTTACAGGAATCAAAACCAGCTTTTTTTTCTGGCCGAAGGGATATCCTGCATCCGGCGTAGTGTTCAGTTTTTTTGGATTTAGCATGTTGTGGGCGCTGCGGATCGTATCGCTGTTGTCGCTCATCGGTAGTTTGTTCATGGCGCGTTCCATCATTCGATTGTTGTGGAACAAAGACGGATCGTTATTCCTGCTGCTTGGCGCTGTATCACAGATTTACTTTGTACGCGCCGGTTTTTTAGTGATGAGCGATATGCTAACAGCGTTCCTGGTCCTGGCGATGATTTACGCCTACCTGCGATTTTTGAGAGAATCGTCTGTGCGATGGCTGTTGGCCGTATTCTTCTTCGCAGCGTACGCTTTTTTTACACGATATGCCTGCATCCCGCTATTGTTGATTCCGATCTTACACACGGTCATTCATTGGCTGAAACAGCAAACGCCCGTTCTTCGTTGGGGAATATCAGCAATAATTCTCGGATTAGCGGCTTTGTTCATTTTCCTGAACAACAACCTGTTAATCGAATCGGCTTATCGCATGGGAAATTGGTCGTTGGGTAACTTTTTCGCCCTGGAATTTGTGAGCCGCGATGGAATAACCTCCAATACGGTTCCTAACGTACTCTATATTTTCGGGAATTTCCTGCACATCGGGTTTCTGGGCATCGGTGTGCTGCTGCTGCCTTTTTACCGGTCCATGGATAAAAAAAGCCTGCATTTACTGCTGATTGCGGGAATTTACCTGCTTTTTTTAGGAGGAATCGAAACCCAGAATTACCGTTTTTTAGTGATGACCCATTTGATCGTGCTCGTTGCGTTGTTCCCGGCGTTTGACAGTTGTTTTGAATGGCTGAAAAAACGAAAATTGATTGTTCCTTTCGTCATTGGAGTACTGCTGTTTAATACAGCTTTCGGAGTGTATTCCTTCCGAAAAATGTGGGCTGCGCATCGCCTGGAAAAAGAAGTAGTGAAGGCGGTGAAAGCGGAGGAGCGTTTCGAAACGATCTACAGTTTTTATGTGGACCAGGCGTTTCCGTCATACGGCATTACCAATCGCGTACAAAACTTTTTCATGAAAGATTATTACACGTTTGAAAAAGGCGCATTGGTGGTTTTTAATGAAACACAATTCAAAGACCAGTGGAAAAATCACCGTGTGATGCGTAACTGGAACCGTTTGAAAACGAATTATGAGCTGGACACGCTTCGATGTTTAACCGATAATTGGATAATCTATCGCATCAAATAGGCACATAGCGATCATTACACCCGGTTTCGCGGCCGATGAGCAGGACACGATGTGCATCACTGCCCTCTGGATCTTTGCGCGGGAGTTGCACCGGAGAGGAATTGCCGTTACGGTTTTTGCGCTGCATTACCCTTACAGGAAAGAACCGTATGTGTGGCATGGAATTCCGGTGATTCCACTCAACGGAAGAAACCGCTTTTTGCAGCGAAAAATGGTGGTCCCTGCAAAATTAAAACGCTTATTTGGAAAGCAACACCGCTCGCAGCCTTTCACACACATTCATTCGTTCTGGCTCGGTGAAGCAACGTATTGTGGAATCCGGTTGTCCAAAAAACACAGCCTGCCGCTGGTGGCCACTGCGATGGGACAGGATGTGCTGGCCGAAAACAATTACCTGGAACGCATTGATCAGAAGGCATTGAAAGCATTGGTTACGCTTTCGGTTTTCCAGCAGGAACACTTACTGAAAACCACCGGCTGGCCATCTGTCATTGTTCCATTCGGTTTACCGGAAACAGAACCGGTCACTACTGCCAAAACAGTCGATGTAATAGGCATCGGCAACCTGATTCCACTGAAAAATTATGCTTACTTCATCGAAATTTGCAATCGTTTGGTGCAGCAGCGGCCTGATTTCCGTGCTGAGATCATTGGCGTTGGGCCTGAAAAAGAACGTCTTCAACTGCAAATCGACCGTTTGGGGTTAACCCGCCATGTGAAGCTAGCCGGAGGTTGTTCCTACGAAGAAACCCAGCAGCGACTGGCCGCCGCGAAATTATTAGTGCATCCTTCGGTATTTGAAGGTTTCGGGATGATCTTTGCCGAGGCATTGGCCCTGCAGGTGCATGTGATTGCCAATAAGGTCGGGATTGCGTATGAACATGCTGCGATGCACGAGCTTTCCGGCAACGTGAATTTGGATAGCGAGCAAATTGCCGTATTGTTAGAATCACCATTACCTGACCCGGAAGTTTTTGCGATTGCGAAAACAGTTGATCGGTATTTGAATGTTTACAATAACTGATTTCTGTTAAGTTACTACCTTTAACCCGAATTTAGAACCTGCTTAACATGAATCTTTTAAAAAACAGCCTTTCCGTAACCTTCTTGTTTTTCATATTGTCATTAACGAATGTATCAGGACAAATAAATACGGAAAAACGCATTGAATTTGAATTGCGCGAAGGCTATGAGGCTTACGAATTGGCGCAATTTCGGGAAAACGGTTTGCTGGTGTATTGTCATGAAGAACGATCGGTGGCAGGCAACCTTACCTGGAAAGTGGATCATTATTCAACCGACCTGGAAGTTGTCGACAGCAAGGAATTTACTATTTCAGACGATTACCGCCTCAATAAATCAAAGGAGGATGGCATTTATTTGTACCTCTTTTTTGTCACCAGCAGGAAAGAATATTTATTGATCCGAATCAATTCCGAAACACTGGAAATGAAACAGGTTTACGGAGAAATGCCAAAGAAATCCTATGCCGGTACGGTTGCGGTAATTGACAATAATGTCTTCGTGGATTGCATCTCCAAAACGATCAAAACACTCAAAATCATTGATGTTGAATCGGGAAGCGATCAGGATGTGGAATTGGCGGTTGAAGGGTATAAACCAACGATGATTTCGGTGGAAAATTTCCAGGTGGACGAAGACAGCAAAGAGTTGTACGTATTCATGAATGCCCGTTTCAAAAAAACCTACCAATTGTATGTGCTGCGATTTGATGAAACAGGAAAATTGCAGGAAGAATTTAACCTGACGGAGGATTCACCGATGACCTTCAGTTCGATTTCCGGTTCGTTCCTGGCAGAAGGTGAATACATGTTTACCGGAACATATTCGGAAAAATCGGCTACCGTTTCAGAAGGTATTTTTATCTGTAAAACCACCAATGGCAAAAAGGACTTTTTGAAGTTTTATAAATTCCTTGAATTCGAGGAATTCCTGAGTTATTTACCTCAAAAACAACAGGACAAAATTGAAAAGAAAAAAGGCAGAAAAGAGGCACGCGGGAAGGAATTCAAATTGAGCTACCTGATGGCTTCGCACAATGTACGTTACATGGATGGAAAATACATCTATATCGGTGAAGCGTATTACCCAACTTACCGTACCGAAACGCGCACAACTTTTGTAAACGGACAGGCCACCACTACCACGGTACAGGTGTTCGACGGGTATTATTACACCCACGCTACCATTGCTGCGTTTGACCTGGAAGGCGAAAAACTGTGGGACAAAACCTTTGAAATGCGCCCGGGATACAAACCATACTCACCTATCAGGTTCATACGCGTAACCGAAACCAATCCAACCGAATTGGGCTTGATGTTTACATCGTACAACAGCTTAAAATCAAAAGCGATCAATACGGATGGTGAAGTCATCAATGACAAAACTGTCGAAATGATCGAAACCGGAAGCGATGAGGATAAAGTGAAGTCTTCATTCAGCAACCTGACTTTTTGGTACGATAATTATTTCCTTGCGCACGGCTTTCAAACTATCAAAAACCTGGAAGAGAAGGAGGAACGTGGTAAACGGAAACGCCGCGTGTATTTTATCAATAAGATTTCGTATAGTTTTTAAGAAGGGTAATAAGTCCGGCTTAGCTCTTTACGGAACGGCACGCGGGATCACCACCCACGGAAACGGCGAATCCTTTTTCAGCAACCGAGACAATCGGTTCGGTCGGTAACGAACCGTATACTGCTTCGGAAGATCATCCCATGCCAGGTGAAAATAATAGGTTTCCGCAGCCGGTTCTTGCTGTTCGCTGAAATACGTTTTTGAACGTTCCCTGGCTGATTGCTGATCGTCACGTTTATAAATTGGGCTGTCCAATAAATGAATTTCACCACCGGGTTTTAACAACCGGAACAGGCTTTCCCAAAACAAATGTGTTGGTTCAAAATACTGGATACTGGCATTGAACGTAATGATGTCGAATTGTGCTTCCGGTAGTAAAGCCAGTTCATCACAGCAGGTAAAACCGGTGGAAGCGTTTCCAAAACAGCGTGCGGCCTGTTCCAGTTCTTCTGTTCCCACATCAATGCCCATTATTTCGGAGGCAAAAGGAGTCATTTTTGCCGTAAACCAGCCGTTACCACAACCGATGTCGAGTATTGCGGGTTTGTTTTTCGCAGCCAGGAATGCACAAAACCGTTCCTGTGTTTTCCGGCGTATGTTCCATTCCGTTGCGTGCGGATGCGTTTTCGGAACAACCGGAAGTTGCTTAACAAATTCGTCGTCATGAACCCGCTGTTCTTTGTTGCGAAGCCGGATGTATACTTCCTCGAAAGCGGTTTTCGGCGGTGTAAGATAATGCACGCCATTTCGCGGTTCGGGCAGGTGGCTGAGTATCATTTGTTCCATTTCATAAGTGCCAGAGCAGCCCTGCTTTTCAGGCGGTGTTTGAGCGATTGGTCCCGGTGTGCCAGCCAGCCGTTTACCAGGTAGCGGATCGAATAGTCATAGAACTTGTCCGAATAAGGCAGTGAAAACCGGATGTCGCGGTCGGTGCTTGTTTGCCAGTCGAGGTTGGTCGTAATGGTTTCTTCGATCTCGGTGTACAACCCGGTTCCCTTGATCGGGTAAGCTTTCGTGATCGTCAGCAAATGCGGGTTGCAGGCTTTGATGTGTTCCATTGTTTGCTGAATATCTTCCAGCTCTTCACCCGGGTAACCGACCATGATAAACGTCCCGGCTTCCATTCCCAAAGCGCGGGTTTGCTGCATGGTTGTTTGGACCGTTTCCAGTGAAACCCGCCTGTCCATCCGGTCGATGATGCGCTGCGAGCCGCTTTCTGCCCCGATCCAGATCCGGAAACAGCCCATTTCTTTCAATTGCTCCAATACGGTTGCGTTCAGGCGTTCGGCGCGTGTGATGCACTCGAAATCGATGCGAAGATGGTGTTTTTTGAATTCAGTGTGTAAATCGGCAATCCACTTGTGACTTACGGTAAACACATCGTCGACAAACCACAAGGCTTCCACGTCAAAGCGGGCTTTCAGGTCCAGGATTTCGGCTACCACGCGTTCGGGATCGTTGCGCCGGTAGCTCTGTCCGTAAACCGCCGTGCTGCACCATTTGCAGGTATACGGACAACCGCGCTGCGTGCTGATGTTGAGCGTACGCTTGCCGTGGTGCTTTTTCCAGACTTCGAGGTATTTTTCAATCGGGATTGATCCGCGGTCGGGGAAAGGCAGCGTTTCCAGTTCTTTGATTTTCGTCCGGGCCTCGTTGCGGATAATTTCGCCATCCCCGGTTTTATAGGCAATTCCCTGGATGTCCGAAACCGATGTATTTTGTTCCAGGGCATCGCTAAGTTCCAAAACAGTCTGTTCGCCTTCGCCCGAAACCGTGTAGTCGAATCCTGCGTTGAGGTAATGCTCAATATTGTAGGTCACATCCGGCCCGCCGACAATCGTGATCGTTTCGGGCAATTGCGTTTTGAGCCAGCGGTTGAGTTCCAGCACGTTCAGCTTGGTCATCAGGTTCGAATAGAATGCAACGAGGCGAGGCTTCAAAGTTAGCAGCTCGGCTTTCCATTCGTTTTTCGACAAAAAAGTGCTGTCAACAATCGTGACATCTTTTCCGGCGGCTTTCAGGTAAGAACTGATGTAGAGCAGGCCCAGCGTAGGGTAGGGACGCATGATCGCCAATTCTTTCGAATCGTCGGCCAAAAAATACCCGTGTGTAAGGACCAGCTGCATCAACGCTTTTTTAAACTTAAGAAATAATGGTCGGAACGATTCGCAAAAACCGAAAAAGAAAACCACTTTTCGAGCCGTATCAGGAAACGGAGTGTGCGTGGGCGTTTCACAAAAAACGGTGCCATGTAGGAAGGTGGAATGAACAAACCGACCGGACGCAGTAATTCAACATCGAAATGCGAACCGGCCAAACGGATGATTTCCTTCGGAGAATAATACCAGGTTGAAACAGCGGTGCCGTTCACCAGGACTTCCACAGCGTAGGATGTATTTCGTCGGTTTCTTTGGTTGAAACGGCCTTTAAAGGTCACGTAGGCACGATCCCAGGCTGTTTTTTTACCCATGATCACACAAATCAATCGTTCGTTGGTCGCCAGTAAATCGCTGGCTTTCTGAAAGAAGATCTTCAAATCCTTTTCCGGGAGACAATTCAATCCGCCGAAATTGGAAAAAATTGTTTGTGGTTCCAGGTCGAGCTGATCGAGTTCCAACAGGTTGACTACCCGAAAATCAATTTCGGGGTGCTTGGCCTGGGCGGTCGCTATCATCTGCTGCGACAAGTCCGAAGCGACAATTGTATAGCCTTTTTCATGCCAGCGCCTGGCGTCTTCACCGGTCCCGCAATTCACTTCCAGCACGGTCGATTGTTCTTTGACCGGCAATCGGTCCAGGTAATGCCAGACACGCTCGCGCTGCGCTTTCCCAACCGCCGTATGGGTAAACGTAAGATCGTAATCCTTTGCCGCAGCATCAAAACCGGCCTTGCTCATCTAACGCAGTTTTAGTTTCAGCAAGGTAGCAAAAACAGCGTTGTAAGGCACCAAAAAAGCATACCGCCAGGATGTGGCCCGTGATGGGGATTTCCATTTGCTGATTCCCTGGCGTGTGCGGAATGAATGGTGAACATAGCGTTGCAGTTTTCGGTAAAAATCGGCGTGGAAGGTACCGGCAAACAGCATGTCGAGGTCATCCGAATCTTTCCAGTTCGCTTTATCGCCCATTTCCTGCTTCACGCGATCATAAAACCTGGTGCCCGGCAACGGATACGACACCGAAATGCCAATGTCATCCGGGCGATTGTTTCGTACCATTTCGATGGTCGACCGAATGTCTTCTTTCGTTTCGCCCAGGTAGCCGAATTGCAGGAAATAAGCCACGCGGGCGCCCTTTTGCTGCAGCAGTTTCGTACTGTTGGTGATCTGTTCAATCGTAATGCCTTTGTCCATGGCATCGAGGATCTTCTGTGAACCGCTTTCGGCACCCATCCATACTTCTTCAAGTCCGGAAGCAACCAGCTCATCAATCGTTTTGTCGACCAAAAGCAAATCGGCGCGACTTTGGATTTTGTAACGGATGTCCAGTTTTTTTGCCTGTATCAATTCATTGAAACGCGTTACCCAACCCGGTTTCAAACCGAAAATATCGTCGGTGATCCAAAAGTGCCTGGCGCCATAAGTCGTGGTGAGAAATTCGATTTCTTCCACTACTTTTTCCGGCGACCGCGAGTTGTAGCGATTCCCGTAAATCGGTTTGGCGCACCAGTTGCATTTGAACGGACATCCGCGGGTAGTGCTGATATTGAGCGTAAACGGAAACTTCCCGGAAGCCCAGATGGTTTTGTAGGCAGGAATATCGATGAGGTCCCAGCGCGCCATCGGGAATATGTCAAGGTCTTTTTCATTGGCACGTGGCGGTGTTTTCACCAGCTCATTTTCATGGAGAAAACTAATTCCCTGTACGTCGGAATACGATTCGGAGCCGACGATCCGGTCAATGCATTCTGCCAGTGTTTCTTCACCTTCGCCGTGGATCACGATATCGGCTCCCTGTTCATGGTAAAGCCTCGAATGGTCGGTAGAATCGGAACTGGAAACCAATACGGTTGCTCCCAGCCGTTTGGCAGCTCTGATGAGCTCAAAACAGGCTTCACGCATATTGGTGAGGCACATTTTGGTCAGGTAATTGAACCCGTCGTCGTAGATCACCACAATTTCCGGATTCGCGGCTTTCATGGCTTCCATGCATTTTCCGGGACCGGGATCAAGCGCCGGGTCATAAAAACTGACAGGACGATGTTTTTGTTCCAGGTTGGCCAGAGCGGTAATGGTTGCCAATGGCGGATAAGGTGTTTTGTTGCGCCACTGTTTCGGGTCGAGCTGATAGAAATAACTGTGCGTTAAAAAGATCCTGGTCATAATTCGATTCCTTCGCTTTGCAATTGTTCCTTCATCCGCGTTTGATACTCCCCGATCAGCTCTTGATGCCTTGTAAGCACCTTCGTCTGAAAGTCGCTCGGATGGTGTTTGGAAATATACCTCCGCGTCTTCAAGGTGAGTTCAAACTTCTCGGTCTGAAAATAGCTGAATTTTTTCTTCCAGCGCCGAAAGGTTATGCTCATACAGCGTTTATCGGCCCATTCACCTAATTTACCACTTAAAAGGGCTGAAATAAACCTGCTCAGCCAGGGTTTTTTCTCCTCCGGAAGAATCACCGCCGGAAATCCTGCACCCGGATAATAACTCCTGACCCATTCATTGGCAGATTGGAATGCCGTTAGTACATCACCTGCAACCGGTATCAGGCTGTGAATTTCCGTTGCTGTAAACAGGTTTTTTTCTTCAATTTCAAGATTCTGGTCGTCGATGAAATAATTTACACAGAAGAACTTGCGGGAGTTGAGCAGGAAAATCTTCTTATACAGAATAAGCAGTGTTCTTGCTACCCACAGGCGATTGTAATGCGTAATGATGAAAAAATCGAAGTCGCCGTCTTCGTGCAAAATGCCTTTCGACAACGAGCCTGAGATCCCCACACCTTTTACAAAGGGAAAAGACCGGATAAAACGCCCGGTCCGGATCGCTTTATCGTACAATTGACGGGCTTGTTTCATACCTTGTTTCCGGCGTTCCACCTTGCTCCCGGGATCGAATACGCCGTAAAAACCGTCTTGTTCAAAGATTAGCTTCGAGGCCACCATTTCCGGTAATAAATCTGCTGTTTGCTCTGGTTTTGCGTCGATGCTGGCGCTGATTTCCTCAGCGGTTAGCGGATGCTGAAACACTTCACTGTAAAGGAGCCGTTCTAAAACCTGCTTTTTAAGAGAAGAATGAAACATCATATTGCCGCAATACTATTTGTTCAGTGACGTGATGGCTAAAGTAAGAGTTTTCCCGACAACCGAATACCAGAATGTGGATAATGTAGGGATCGGGCAATGAACAAGGGTTTTGGGTTAGTGAATTAGAAGGTAGATCCATTTCCATTTCCCATTTGAGAGCGTCTGTGGCTCATTATGGATCGAGGAGGAAGTAATTTAACCGTTTAAATATGAGTTGATTTTCATATCTTTGAATTATGGGCGCAGCAGAAACAAAATTAAGTTTGGTTCAAATGATTATTGAATCTGAAGACAAAACCTTTATTGCTAAAGTTTTGGCATATGCCCGTTCTTTGAAAACGCAAAAGGAGGATTGGGTGGGTAATCTTCCTGATTACCTGGTAAAAGAGATTGAATTGGCCATTGAAGAAGCCGATAGCGGTAAAGATATTGGTATTACGAATACTGAAATGATTCGTAAGTACAAGGAAAAATATCCTCATTTGAATCTATGATCGAAGTAATTTGGAGTAAAAAAGCTGAGCAGTCCTTTGATTCAATATGTGAGTATATTCGATTTAAATTTTCCGCAAAAGAAGAAGATGAGTTTGTAATAGCCGTTTTTGAAATGTTGAAGTACGTTTCCCGGTTTCCCAAGGCATTCCCTGAATCAAAACACCTTAAAGACACAAGACAAGCTGTAATACATCCTCATACAACGTTGTTTTACAGGATTGAAAACAAGAAGAGAATACGTTTATTGATATTATGGGACAATCGCAATAACCCCCAAAAACTCAAACCTGGAAAAAAGAGTTAAGCCTGCTTCAACTGCCTTAACCGCTCATACAAGATCATTCCCGTAGCAACGCCCACATTCAGCGAAGCGATATCACCGGCCATCGGGATGCTCAAACGCACATCCGACATTTTCAGCAAATCGTGCGAAATCCCGTTTTCTTCCGAGCCCAGCAAAATAGCGGTCGGACCGAAGAAAGAATAGTTCTCAACACTGATTTTCGATTTTTCGGTACACGAAACCACCTGGAAACCACTTTGCTGCAGGTAAAACAAACTGTCTTTCAGCAAATCAGTTTTACAAACAGGAATGGTATGCAGCGCTCCGGCCGATGTTTTTACCGCATCAGCAGTAACAGTGGCACTTCCTTTCGACGGGATCAAAATCGCATCAACGCCCATACAGGCTGCCGTTCGGGCAATGCCGCCGAAATTGCGCACATCGGTAATACGGTCGAGCACCAAAACGCAAGGTTCTTTTCCCTCGGCCAGCCATTTGTCGGTGAGTTCTTCGATGTTCTGGTAAACAACCGGCGATGTATAGGCAACCACACCCTGGTGATTCGATGAGGTGATCTTATTCAGTTTTTCGACAGGTACAAACTGTAGTTGAAAATCTTTGCCTTTCAACGTGTCTTTCAACTCGGTAAACAAGTCCTTGTCCATTCCTTTCTGGATCAGGATGCGGTTAAGCTCCACCTCATTTTTAATTGCTTCGATCACGGCACGAATCCCGTAGATCAAATCTTCCGGGTCCTGCTTTTCTCGTCCGTCGCGTGCGCCGAACTTGCGGAAACCACTTTCCTGTCTTGACTCGTCGCGCGCTCCGCGATCACGATTGCCGCGATTGTACCCGCGATTTTCTTTCTTATTCTCCATCTAACTGTATCGCTAATTCAATCTCAATCCCGGCTTCTACCGATTTGGCAACCGGACACGCTTTGGCAGCACGCACTACCTTTTCAGCCGTTTGGGCATCCCAGCCATTGCCGCGCAAATCCAGGTTGATGACCAGTTTCCCGATCCGGCGCGGTGAAGATTCCATGATCTTCGTTACCGTTCCTTTTCCCTTACTGAAGTGGTGGCCATGCTCGTTGCAGTAAATCCCGATGATCGACAGCATGCACGAAACATAAGCTGTTGCCACTAAATCGGTGGGTGAGAATTTTTCGCCTTTTCCGTGATTATCGGTCGGCGCATCGGTGTAAATCACCGTGCCTGACTGCAAATGCGTGCATTCGGTGCGCAATTCTCCCAAATAGGTTACTTCTGCTGTTGCCATCGTTTTTCCGTTGCTTCTTTGTACTTTTGTACACGATTGAATAATGCGCCAAAGGTACTGTTTTTTAAGTCGACATGGAGCTTATTCGCCGTTTACTTTTGTGGTGATTGAGAGATCCTTTGAGCAAAGGTTTTAGAAAGATTGGAATATGTCAGAAGAAGTAATAACAAGCGACAACAACATCCGCATCAAAAAACCGAAGTGGCTGCGTGTAAAATTGCCTACGGGCGAAAATTACCGTAAAGTCCGCTCGCTGGTGGATGAGCATAAATTACACACTATTTGCGAAAGCGGCAGCTGTCCGAACATGGGCGAATGCTGGGGCGAAGGAACAGCTACGTTCATGATCCTCGGGAATATCTGTACACGTTCGTGCGGATTCTGCGCTGTGCAAACCGGTCGTCCGGATGCAGTGGATACTTTTGAACCGGGACGTGTGGCCAACAGTGTGAAGATCATGGGCGTGAAACATGCGGTGATCACTTCTGTGGACCGCGACGATTTGAAAGACGGCGGATCCGAAATCTGGGCGCAAACCGTAAGAGCGATTCGTCACCAGTCACCCGGAACGACCTTGGAAACCCTGATTCCGGATTTTGCAGGGAAATGGGAAAACCTGCAAAACATCATCGATGTGGCGCCCGAGATCGTATCGCATAACCTCGAGACCGTTCGCCGTTTGACCAAGCAGGTTCGCATCCAGGCAAAATACGATCGCAGCCTTGAAGTGTTGTTCCGCCTTAAAAAAGGAGGAATGCGCACGAAATCAGGAGTGATGCTCGGCCTGGGAGAAACCGACGAAGAAGTGATGGAAACCATGTATGACCTGCGTGCAGTCGGGGTAGATATTTTAACCCTTGGCCAATACCTGCAACCAACACCGAAACACTTGCCGATAGCCGAATTCGTTACACCTGAGCGATTTGACAAATACCGCGAAGCCGGGCTTGAAATGGGATTCCGTTATGTGGAAAGCGGCCCGCTGGTGCGTTCATCCTACCATGCCGAGAAGCATATTTTTGACCTTTAAATTATGAATGATCAATTATGAATTATAAAGTGGAACATTCTTGATAATTCATAATTAAACCATTGATAATTCCTCCTAGAAAACTGTATTTTTACACTCCAAATTACAAGAAATTATGAGCACATTCGATGTCACCATTATAGGTTCGGGCCCCGGTGGATACGTTGCGGCAATTCGCTGCGCACAGCTGGGAATGAAAACCGCTTTGATCGAAAAATATGCAACGCTGGGCGGTACCTGCTTAAACGTTGGTTGTATTCCGTCGAAAGCATTGCTTGATTCTTCCGAGCATTATTTCAATGCAACGCACACATTTGCCACGCACGGAATCAAAGTAGAGAAGGTAGAAGCCGATTTGGCGCAGATGATTGCTCGCAAGGATGATGTGGTTGCGCAAACCTGCAACGGCGTGAAATTCCTGATGGATAAGAATAACATTACCGTGTACCAGGGAGTGGGCTCGTTTGTAGACAAAACAACGGTTGCCATTACCGATACGGAAGGAAATAATACCACGATCACCACGAAAAATGTGATCATCGCTACCGGATCGAAGCCGAATTTCTTCCCGGGAATGGAACCGGATAAGGATCGGATTATCACTTCGACCGAAGCATTGAAAATGAAAGAGATCCCGAAAAAACTCATCGTCATCGGTGGAGGTGTAATCGGGTTGGAACTTGGTTCCGTATATGCTCGTCTGGGCTCGGAAGTAGAAGTGGTGGAATTCGCCGATGCGATTTTCCCGACAATGGACCGTGGTATCGGGAAAGAGTTCATCAAGATCCTGAAGAAAGAAGGATTCAAATTCAACCTCGAGACCAGCGTTCAGAAAGTAGAGAATACCGGTAAAGGTGTGAAAGTAACTGCGGTGAATAAAAAGCAGGAAACCATCGTGATCGAAGGTGATTATTGCCTTGTAGCCGTTGGCCGTAAAGCGTACACAGACGGTTTGGCATTGGACAAAGCAGGACTTACGGCCAACAACCGTGGCCAGATCGAGGTGAATGATCATTTGCAAACAGCTGTTCCGAACATCTACGCCATCGGTGATGTGGTGCGCGGAGCAATGCTTGCACACAAAGCCGAAGAAGAAGGTGTTTATGTGGCCGAATTGCTGGCCGGACAAAAACCGCACATCAATTACAATCTCATTCCGGGTGTTGTTTACACATGGCCGGAAATTGCCGCTGTTGGAAAAACGGAAGAAGAATTGAAAGCTGCCGGTGTAAACTACAAGGCCGGACAGTTCCCGATGAAGGCCCTGGGCCGCTCGCGCGCAAGTATGGACATGGGCGGTTTCATCAAGATCCTTGCCGATGCCAATACGGATGAAATCCTCGGTGTTCACATGATCGCAGCGCGTGCCGCCGATTTGATCATGGAAGCCGTTGTAGCAATGGAATACCGCGCTTCTGCGGAAGACCTGGCGCGTATGTGCCACCCGCATCCGACTTATTCCGAGGCGGTTAAAGAAGCAGCTTTGGCAGCAACCGAAAACAGAGCATTACACATTTAATAAAGTCTGTGGGGTCGCGATTCATCGCGACCCTCTTTTAAAACTACATTGTATTTCAATTGTGTAATCAATGACAAAAAAAACCGGTGTCTTACTGATCCAATTAGGAACTCCCGATAGTCCTTCGCGCAGTGACGTAGCCCGTTACCTGCGTGAATTTTTGACCGATCCGCGTGTGATCGACATCCCGTTCATAACGCGCCAGTTGTTGGTACGCGGTATTATTGTTCCGTTTCGCGCACCGAAATCAGCAAAGATTTACAAAGAATTGTGGGAATTGGGCAATGGCGTTTCGCCCCTGATGACCTATTCCGAAGCCGTAAAAAAACTGGTTCAGGAGCGTTTCAATGCGGATGAAAACGTAACGGTAGAATTGGCGATGCGTTACCAGAATCCGTCAATGGAAAGTGTGTTGGAACGCATGCGAAAATCCCACTACGACCAGCTGATCATCATCCCGTTGTTTCCGCAATATGCAAGTGCTTCCACCGGTTCGGCAATCGATAAGGCAATGGAAATCATCCGTAAATGGTGGGTGATTCCGGAAGTGAAGATCGTGAGCCAGTTCTATGATCACGAAGGCTATATCGACTCGATAGTTGCCCGGGCGAATGAATTCAACCTGGGGGATTACGACAAGATTATGTTCTCGTACCATGGTTTACCGGAACGCCATGTCGACAAAGTCTACGATGATAAACTGTGCTCCGACCACAATTGTGAACATGAAGTGGCCGAAGACGCTAAGTTCTGTTACAAAGCTACTTGCTACGCAACTACCCGGCTCCTGGCTGCCAAATTGGGCTTGTCCGAAGATCAGTATGTCGTCAGCTTCCAATCGCGTTTAAACCAGAAATGGATCCAGCCATTCTCGGATGAAGTACTGCGCCAATGGGGAAAAGACGGTGTGAAAAAGGTGCTGGCGTTTAGTCCGGCCTTTGTAGCCGATTGCCTGGAAACGCTGATTGAAATTGGCGAGGAATACAAAGAGATTCTTACCGAAAGTGGTGGAGAGCAGGTGCAGTTGGTACCAAGCTCCAACGATCATCCACGGTTTGTAGACTGTTTGGAAGATTTGATTCGTCAACGGTTACCAATGTAAAAAGGGTCAGTTAAAACCGAGCTGAAGTTACGAGGTAAAAACACAAGATTTTCTGTAGTCAGGCACAGCATTAAGAGGGCGTATAGTTGTTCCCTTTCTATTGCTTGTTGAATGATTTCTTTTTTAGCAGAGCCTGATTAACTCCATCTTTCGGATAAAAAAATCGAATTTGTTGTTGATCGAAATCCAACACATAAAAATCAAAGAATAGAGAGTAGAGGTTCCTGGTAAATTAGCTACTTACATTAACCTCATTCAATCCTCAATATCTTTCACCAATTCTTTCAATTCGTCTTTAGCGAAAAGCATTTCTTTTTTAAGTGTTTTATAAAGCTTACTCTTATCTGTTACCTGAAGCATAAAAAGTTGAACAACTTGTAATTTATAATTATCAAAGCCCATTAGTTGCACGATCTTTTTTAATTGGGAACTACTTAGTTGTATTGACCCGCCCTGGGCTTTTAAAAATTCTAACCGTTCATTAGGAAAAGCGATTAGAGCTGTTTGATTGTACAAATCCGTAAAATCGGTTATAACGGCATTCTTTGTAACGGTTGTTTGAGGATCACTAGTCGTTTTATTATCCGGGAATTGTGATTTCCCTCTCGTTTCAGCAGATTTCTGCTTCATTTCTTCGATTAACAATTGATGTTCAGCAAACATGTCATCTATATTGCTGGACTCAGTACTATAAGAGTTCTCTTCAAAGCGACCTGAAAGAGAACTCTCATTGGGGTTGACATTTATATTTAAAACATTTGGTGTGACATTCCTGAACAGATCAATGATAAGCTTATCCTGAGTTGCTTCTTTAAGCAGTTCTTCAAAATCAACCGAAACATTGATCTGATAAATCTCATTAAATTTTAACGGTAATTTTTCAGTTGAAAACATACACAATCCGTCTTGATTACTTTGATGCTTTTGACCAATGATTACCAGCTTTTCAGAAATGATTTTTAGCGGAATATTTGCAAGCAATGAATTGTTTCTATAAGTCAATAATTCAACATCACTGAATGGCTCTCCCGCCCTGGCTCTGGGTATATTTTTTTTCAGTTTAACATTTAGCTCTTTGTAAATGGAAGAGAGCTGGTTGATGAGTTCATTGATCAAATAAATCGTGTTGCCATTGTTGTCCTGAATGGTAATTGATTCGGACAAATATGGACTTAAAGTGCTCAACGCCCGCGTATAGTTTAGTAAGGCAAGTGGCAGTTGATTGTCTTTGTCATTCGTTAAACCCTTATTGTAGAAATCCAGCGCCAGTTTTGTGGCCTCATTTTTTTTTCGTTCATAGTTTTGCTGGTAGTCTGCTTTATTTACTTTGTAATAGATCCAGTATTCTTTTTTGTTTTCCCAAACAGCGTTAATTTCCAGGTGTTCGATATTGTTTCTTGTTGCTGTATTGATCACCTCACTAAAGTCTTCAATGAATTGTTTGTTCTTCTCTTCTTGAGAAAAAACAGTGGTCACTGATACATTCACTGAGATAGCATTGGACAATTCACTTAGAGCATTTTGTTTGGCAACCTCTACGTAATTAGGCGTTTTCTTACTTACCTTGGAAATTCCTATGTAATAATCGGGTTCAGACGGGTAGTTCTTTACCCATTCAGGTTTGCCGTTTTTTTGAGAAAATCCGGGCGTATGAAACAACATCAATGATAAACAACATAGATGGAAGAACGCTGTTCGAAACATAAATAGATTTGTTTGTTGGCAGACTAAACGAACATGAACAATCTATTTTTTTTGTTCTTCTTTTTCTTTCAGTTTTTCCATTTCTTTATCAAAGGTCTCTTTGAATGTTTCGTAATTGTAATCTGCTTTGATTTGATCATCCTTACTTAACCGTTCATTGTATTTGGCTAAGATATCCGATCCGGAAAGCTCAATTGCCATATAACATTTGTAATTCCCTTCTGCGGTTTTGGTATATTTCTCGCAAATTTTTATTGCTCCGACTAATTCCTGATCAACAATTGTTCGTGCCATCTCCTGAAATGTTTCAGTCAATTCCTCTTTATTATTGACTTCCGAAGATTTAACATAATTGTCACCAACGATTTGCATGGTGCTTTTAATTGTTTTTGCCAGTTCACTTTGGGCATTGGAACGTGCTTTTTTGTTGGCGGTCATTTGATCCATACTTTCACCTATACCCGTAGCACGAAAATAATCGCCGTTGCTAAGGTATTCATCACTACTGCAATAGGTTTCCAATAATGTTTCACCAGCTGGTTTTGGAGTTGCATTTTTGCCCATTCCACAAGATAATAAGAATAGGGAGCTAAAGGAAACGTAAATCAATGTTCTTTTCATAGTCTTTTATTTTTGAATTAATAGTCAATTATTGTGCCAAGGCATAATTTAGGTTTTGATCCATTTTGTGCGTTTCAAATATAGCATAGATTTGGGTTCTTAGACTACAGCCGGGACATTTTGTTACGCATTATATAATACGGTTGTAAATAGTCATTCCTTAATGAGGTTTTAAAATGTTGGCCGTACTAATTTTAATTCCTTGATTGGGAACATTTATACGGTAAAATCACATCATCCGGTGGTCAAAATCCCATTGCGGAAAACACGTGGTTATTATAAAAGGGTATTTCTCCCCGAACACCATTGAAGCAAACAACGGATATTCGTACTCAGGAAATTGGTTTACACACCACCTTTTGAAAAAAAGGATTTCTTGATTTTCAGTGGTTAGGTTTAGTGACGGGAGCTTGTAGAGGCTCCCTTTTTTATTATGATCAAGCACCACGATCAAAAATCAAGCGAAAGGCTGCGTTAATTTGACTAAAGAATTCAACATTTTTTACTCCGCTGAACGATGCTTAAAAGCGTTAATTTCTCATCGTAATTTTACGAAATTGCGATATCAGTAATGGAGCTATAATTTTGCGATTTTGCAATTTCGTAAAATTACAAAGAGCCCCTGTATTTACTGGGATACATCACCGTTTCATTACGATATTTCCCATGCGGCAAAAAGCCATCGGATGATAGCTCTTACCTTTTTCCGCTTGAAAAGAAAACCAAGTGCTCCATCTCTTTTAATAGGTAACGCTTTTTCACAGCCTTTCATCGACTTTGACTAAAGAACTGAACATTCCTTACTCCGCTGAACGATGCTTAAAAGCGCTTGTTTCTCCTCGTAATTTTACGAAATTGCGATATCAGTAATGGAGCTATAATTTTGCGATTTTGCAATTTCGTAAAATTACAAAGAGCCCCGGTATTTACTGGGATACATCACCGTTTCATTACGATATTTCCCATGCGGCAAAAGCCATCGGATGATAGCTCTTACCTTTTTCCGCTTGTAAAGAAAACAAGTGCTCCATCTCTTTTAATACGTAACGCTTTTTAACAGCCTTTCATCGCCGAAATGCAACCGTTTTATCTTCGCCATCATTAAATCACCTGCTGAACAAAAAGAGCGTTGGAAATCGTCAAACAACTCATCTGCAATAATTTATAGGAAAAAGTTGACCGTAAAATAAAAAATGTTAGATTCGTTTTAACCAAGTGAATAAGGGACAACCTTTGAAGCTTAAAAACCATTATTCCGATGAAAACAAATTCATTTCAAACGAGTGCGCAAGCTCCCGTCAGCAAATCTTTTCTGGAAGGTTGTCGTTGCAGCGGCGCAAGAAGCTCAGGACCAAAAAGTCGTTGCAAGAGCGTTGTAACTACCGATCCTGTCGAAAAACCAGATTTGGCCATTTACAGTCAATTGGAGAAGATCCAACTCGGCCAGGTCCCCAGCTGGGACAGCCCGGACATTGTCACCAACTCCTGGAGACCTTTCGCTTTGCAACCGGAAGCGACGGTAACGGTGCGAAATCTCTCGGCAACAGTGCCGGCAATCAATGCTCACGTTCACTACTACATTTCACCATTTGGGATTGGAACGGTAAAGGAATTAAAGTTAACCAAGGTTGTTAACCTCGCGCCCAATTCCGAAACCACGTTGAATTTCCCATTGGATGCCGCCACATTGGGAGGCGATGCCCGCGTTGGAGTGCATATTCAAATTGATCATCCGCACGATTCCAGCTTAATAAATAATGTGGGATCGCAGGTACATGATGGAGGATATACTTCCGAATCAGGCAGAAACTTTTCCATCCAGGTGCCGGTCTACAACAATTCAAATTTTACCCAACAAATTCAGCTGGTTTTGATGCCGTCAGACATCATTGCGTCTATTTCCCCATCGGATTTAGCCTTCCAAACGTTTGCCCCGCACGAGCAGAAAGTGGCCACTTTGAGCATTCAAATTCCCGATTTTTTACACGGAACACCCGATTCTGCACCACAACACCAGGTAACGGTGGTTGGCAGGCTGTCTACCGGAGAATTGATTGGAGGAATTACGCGATTAATCAGAATTGATAACTAATTGAAGCATTATGAAATTACTTGTAAAATTTTTCACGTCCCTCAACATCTTCACAAAACGACTGGGAATATGCGGGAATGTTGGCCTTATCGCAGGGGCAATTGCGGGAACGCTGCTCATGCTATTGTATCTTCGGCAAGGAGGATCATTAACAATGAATACTACTGAAGCCGTCCAGGTAGCTTTAATGCTCACACTGTTCACATGGATTTTCATTCAATTCGTTCTGGTGATTTTAGCCCGGCTGACCTTTCGGTCCGTAGCTATTCCATCCTTTGTCAACTGCCTGCTCACTTGTTTCGCGGTGGTGTTTATTGTCCGCGCACTTGGACTCTACATAGCTGCCAGCTTCATTGGCATTGTGGTAGGAATTATCATAGGAATGCTCCTGTGCCGCATCAATTTCATTTTCAATAAATTAATTAAAAACTAGAAAACATGGCTTGTATAGAAAGAAGACCACGATGCGGTGCGGCTGAAACCCCCGCTATTCCGGAACCGATTACACGGATTGGAAGCGTCATCGGAATCATAGCCTCCATTGCAGGTGCAGCCGGGGGAATTATCAAAGGGCTGGAGACAGCCGGAGGTATTGCCGCAGGCCTCGGAGGAGGTGCTGGAGGCGCTATTTCCGGTGGTCTGGCAGCGATTGCAGTCATCATTATTATTGGTGTTTACGCCTTTGATCGTTGTGTCGGAACAAAAGGCCTGCGCGAATGTGTGGCCGGTGTGGTGAGTGAAATTGTCCAGGATTTTACCGAGTGGACAGAAGAATTGTTCCCTTTCACTGCGATGCACGACAGGGTAGATGTGGTGGTGAAATCGCGCTATTGGGATGTTGTGGAAGATGGCGAAGCGAAAGTATTTTGTACAGAAGCGGAGCCGCCACGTCGATCCGAGATTATGCGTAATTACTTTTTTACGAAACGCGTATGTGATACCATGACGGGAGCGCAAATCGGGGTAACTGTCGGTGCGGTCGGAGGAATTATTGCCGCGGCAGCAATTGGAGCGGCAATCGGCTGTGCAACCATTATCCTTTGCATCTTTGCCTTGCTTTTAGCCGCATTGGTTGCTGCAGTGGCTGCCCTGGTCGGTGCACTGATTGGCGGACAAATTGCCAAAGCAATCAGCGACGATACTTCGCCTACAAGCGGTGGACAGCAAATTGCGGTGGGCGACCTAATCACGATCCATGGAAATATGGTGAAGCGCGAATTCGATGAAAATGCAAACGTTATGTGGTGGGTAAGCGGATCGTCATTAAGCGGTACGGCACCAACTTCGATTGCAAACAATCCGTTCAGTTATTGTGATATCGACGACGTATTCACGATGGACGCCTGTCCACGCGGATGATTCGGAGTGAAGCTTTAGCAATATCTGCGTAAATGACATACAGTTACCCTGAGATGGCAACGTCTCAGGGTAACTTCGTAGAATCTCCCGATTTTATTCAAAGGCTTGTTGGTTGAACAGTTGGAAATTTCCAAGCGCAAGGGATGTTCTTTTAGAAGCACGATTGACAATTTCTCACCCGAAAAAACGCAAGTTTTGTTAGCTTTGTTAGATGAAGTATTTCGTTGGTTTACTACTTTTCCTGTGCAACAATTGCGCCTTTTCACAATCGCGTTTTGCTACCGCTGATTCACTGTTCAATGCCTGTGTGATGGCCGACAGCGTCAAGGCCAAAAAACAACTCGAACTTCAGCGAACGTACATTCAAACCGCTCAGCAAAAGCAGCAATACCTGATGAATAAAGCCTGGTACCTCTACTACCGCAACAGGTTTAAAGAGGCGGAAACAGAGATGAACGCTGCACTGAAAGTGAAACGCAATAATCAACCGAAATTCCAGGAAGATCGTGTAAAATTGCAATCGCTCATCGCCTACAGAACAAACGGTTTCGCCGAATCCAACCGCATTATTGAAGAGTACCTCGGCCAAAAGGAGCCCGTCTCAGATGCTATACGCGCCGATTTGAGCCTGACGCTTTGTGAAAACTATGCCGCGCTGGGACAATACGAAAAAGCAAAACAAAATGCGTTCGTCGGTTACAGGATTTTGAAAAAAAAGAAAACACCCCTGAGACTGGCGCTTAAAACACGCATTTTCCTGTCGCTTTACAATGCCTATTACTACGAAGCAAAATACGATTCGGCATTGTATTACCTTTACCAATCGGAGCCGCTTTTAAAAGAAGGAACCGTTGATAAAGCCAGTTTCTACGATCGCATAGCCATTGTTTACGCGGTCACCAACAAGCATAAAAAGGCGATCCAATATTATAAAAAAAGCATTGCGATCCTTGAGAAAAAAGGCAGTCCGCTGCTGCTTTCACATTCTTACAACAACCTTGGTGAAAGCTACAAGGAGGTGAACCAGGATCTGGCGATTACCTATTTTCAGAAAGCACTGAAAATGGCAGAATCGATCAAATATGACCAGATTGCTGGTTTTGCATTGCAGAACCTGGGAGACATTTATCTTTCCCGAAAGGATTACGCACAGGCGGAAGAGCTCAACGAAAAAGCCTCGGTTATTTTCCAGCGAATGAACATGGACCGCGGCATCGTACACACAAAACTCAACCTGGGCAAACTTTACCTGGCAACCAAACAATACGATCAGTCGCTCAGGGTGTTGCAGGAAGCACTGGTGATTGCCAAAAAAGGTGAAGATCTCAGGGATCTGCGCTTTTGCTATGAATACCTGTACATGACGTATGAAGGGAAAGGGGACTATAAATCGGCCTACAAGTATTACAGGCTGTTCTCCAAAACACAGCAAAAAATCCTGCATGAGAAGGTCGAGAACAATATCCGCAACCTGAACCTGACGCACGAGGGAAAATTAAAAGACGAACGAAACCGCGTACTCAAACAGGAAGTGAGTCTGAAAAACAAGAAACTTCTGGCTGAACGGGTTACCAAGTGGGTCGTGGTTTGCCTCCTGGTGGTATCGGTACTTGCCATCTTTTTCCTGCGAAGATTCCTCGTTCAGCGTACACGCCTGAAAGAATTGGAGCTGACCCTGACACAATCAAAGCTGAAATCAATTGCAAACGAAAAAGAACAAGCCCTGAATGAGCTGGAGGTGGTGAAACAACAACTCATCAATAAAAATGCGCTGATCAACGAGTTGAACAACCTGGTGGTGGAAAACGAGCAAAACCTCATTTCCAAAGAACAGCTCAGCAGCCTGACGACCAATGAGCAGGATTGGGTGCAGTTCCTGGCAAAACTCCAGGTCTTATTCCCCAACTTTGCCGAGTCGCTGAAAAGCAAGCATCCGAATTTATCCAACAACGAATTCCGCCTGGCGGTGCTCATCAAGCTCAACCTTTCGGATAAGGAAATCTCGGAATTGCTCTTCATCGAAATTTCGAGCGTCAAAAAAGCCAAGAACCGTCTCAAGCAAAAACTCCGGCTCGATGCCTCCGAAAAACTCGACGCCTACATCGGTTCGCTTTAAGCAGTCTTTTCCACAAATCGATTCGTCATACCTGTAACTTTCATTCATCTCGGCGGATGGAAAATAAAATTCGTGGCAAAACAAAAACGGGAACCGTTGCCGATTCCCGTTCCTGGTTTTACCTAAGCGGTGTTATCGGTTAATAATCATTTTCGCGAAGTAAGTAGCGTGCCCGTTGCTCAGCACAACTTTATAGCTGCCGTTTGCCAATGCATGGACATCTACCTGTTCGTGATGGTTCTGTACATTTTGTTCCATTACTTTTCGTCCGGCCACATCGTAAAGTGTAAGCTGCATTCCGTCAATGTTAGGAATGTCGAGCGTAAAGTAATCGGTTGCCGGGTTCGGGTAAAGCACAATGCCTGCTGCAGACAGATCGGTCAGTCCATTTGGATCCACAAACTCACAACCCGACTCTTCCACGCAGGATCCCATCGTAATTTCGACTGCATACAACCCGGTTTGATCAGGCGTATAGGATTGCTGGTTTGCCCCCGGGATATTCTGCATGGTCGCACAGTCGAACCATTGATATGTCGCTCCCGACTGGTTAGCCGTAATTGTTCCGCTCATAACCGTAGTGGTTGCGTCGATCGTCACAATGTCTGCCGTAATCGCGTTGCTCGTTACCTGGCTCGAAGTCGCGCACGCTGCGTTGCTGGTAAGCACACAGGTAAAGACGTCACCATCCGACCAGAGCGATGTCGAGTAAGTAGGAGAATTGAGGCCGTAGTTCTGGCCGTTTTTCTTCCACTGGTAAGACGGATTCGATCCCCCGTTGGTAATCACCGCCGTAAAGGTCACCGATTGCTGATCGCATACAGGCATCGCCGGATTGCTGGTAATCGTAATCGTTGGTGTTACCGATTGGTTCACCGTCATCGTAATGCTGTTGCTGGTCACTGTGGTCACCGAAATACACGGCGCATTGCTCGTCAGCTCGCAGGTAACCACGTCGCCGTTGGCAAGTGCAGCGTTGCTGTACGTATTTTGGTTGCTTCCGACATTCGTCCCGTTCAGCTTCCACTGGTAAACCGGTGAAGCGCCGCCGTTGGAGATCGATGCCGTAAAGGTGACATTTGTTCCTGAACAGATACTTCCCGCAGGATTGCTGCTGATCGAAATGGTCGGCGCGGCTGATGAGTTCACGGTCATCGTGATGGAGTTACTCACCACCGTTGCCGGCGTCGCACAAACCGTTGAAGAGGTCAGCAAACAAGTCACGACACTTCCGTTGGCCAATGAGCTGGTCGTATAGGTAGGAGCGTTTGTTCCCACGTTCGATCCGTTAACCTGCCATTGGTAAGTCGGTGTTCCGCCATTGGTCGGTGTGGCTGTAAACGTCACGGAAGTTCCCGAACAAATCGTGGAACCGGCACTGCTCACAATCGAAACGGAAGGCACCACAACCGGGTTCACGGTAAACGTTAAACTGTTGCTGGTCACCGAAGTCACCGTAGCGCATGGCGCGTTGCTGGTCAGTTCACAAGTTACCACATCGCCCGTCACCAGCGTCGAATTGCTGTACGTAGACGAGTTCGTTCCCACATTCGATCCGTTCAGCATCCATTGGTACACCGGTGAAGGCCCGCCATTGGTAATCGAAGCGGTAAAGTTCACGGTTGTTCCTTCACACGTATTCACTCCCTGTGCGGAAGCAATCGAAATGGTTGGAGCTGCCGTCGGATTGACCGTCATCGTAATACTGTTACTGATCGCTGTAGCCGGACTCGGACAAGTCAAACTGCTGGTCATTTCACAGGTTACGATATCGCCGTTGTTCAATCCGTTGGTTACATACGTAGCCGAGTTCGTTCCAACAGGGAGCCCGTTGACTTTCCACTGGTACGTTGGCGTTCCGCCGTTGACCGGTGTCGCTGTAAACGTTATGGAAGTTCCCGAACAAATAGTCGAACCGGCGCTGCTCGCAATCGAAACGCTGGTTGCTACGGTTGGGTTCACCGTCATGGTAATACCGCTGCTCGTTGCCGAACCGGTCGTAACACAAGTCAGTGAAGTTGTCATGACACAGGTCACAACATCACCGTTGTTAAGCGAGCTGGTTGCGTATGTAGCCGAGTTTGTTCCGACGTTCGAACCGTTGACTTGCCACTGGTAAGCCGGCGTTCCGCCATTGGTCGGAGTAGCTGTAAACGTAACGGAAGTTCCCGCACAAATCGTGGAACCGGCATTGCTGCTGATGCTCACAGATGGCGTTACCGGAGTGGTTACCGTAAACACAATGCTGTTGCTTGTAGCTGTTGATCCGCTAACGCATGGTGCGCTGCTCGTCAGTTCACAGGTCACGACATCACCGTTGGCCAATGCGGAATTACTGTAGGTCGACGCGTTGGTCCCGACATTCGACCCGTTTAGTTTCCATTGATACACCGGCGAAGGCCCGCCGTTGGTAATCGTCGACGTGAAGTTCACGGTTGTTCCGGCGCAGATGCTGGCTCCCTGTGACGAAGAAATTGAAATCGTAGGAGCAGCTGTCGAATTCACCGTCATCACAATGCTGTTACTGATTGCTGTTGACGGGTTCGGACAAGCCAGGCTGCTGCTCATTTCGCAGGTTACGACATCACCGTTGTTGAGCGAGCTCGTTACATACGTAGCTGAGTTCGTGCCTACGGTAAATCCGTTCACTTTCCACACAAACGTTGGCGTTCCGCCGTTTACAGGCGTTGCGGTGAAGGTTACAGAAGTTCCTGCGCAGATCGTAGAACCGGCGCTGCTTGCAATCGAAACGCTGGTTGAAACGCTCGGGTTCACCGTCATGGTAATGCTGTTGCTTGTCGCCGAACCGTTGGTTACGCACGTAAGCGAAGTTGTTAGAATACAGGTTACGATGTCGCCGTTGGCCAATGAGCTGGTTGCATAAGTCGCCGAGTTTGTTCCAACATTCGATCCGTTCACCTGCCATTGGTACGAAGGCGTTCCCCCATTGGTAGGTGAAGCTGTAAACGTTACGGAAGTTCCCGCACAAATGGCCGATCCCGCGTTGCTGGAAATACTCACGGACGGCGTTACCGGAGTGGTCACTGTAAACGTAATGCTGTTACTTGTGGCCATTGATCCGCTTACGCAAGGCGCGTTGCTGGTGATCACACATGTCACGACATCGCCGCCTGTCAGTGCGGAATTGCTGTACGTATTCTGATCGCTTCCAACGTTGGATCCGTTCAGTTTCCACTGGTACGAAGGCGAAGAACCGAGGTTGGTGCCCGAAGCGGTGAAATTCACTGTCGTTCCTGCGCAAACGGTACTTCCCTGTGATGAACTGATAGAAGCCGTTGGCGCTGCCGTTGAGTTCACCGTCATCACGATACTGTTACTCACTGCAATTGCCGGACTTGAACACGGCAAACTGCTGGTCATTTCGCAAGTTACTACATCGCCGTTGACCAACGTACTCGTTGTATAGGTCGAAGCGTTTGTTCCGACAGCCATACCATTGACTTTCCATTGGTAGCCGGGAGATCCTCCATTGACAGGCGTTGCTGTAAAGGTTACGGAAGTTCCCTGGCAAATGATAGTTCCGCTTCCGCTTGCAATCGTAATGCCGGTTGAAACGGTCGGGTTAACAGCCATGGAGATGCCGTTGCTCGTTGCGGTACTGCTGGTTACACAAGACAAAGATGAGGTCATTTCGCAGGTTACCACGTCGCCGTTGTTCAATGAGCTTGTTACGTAGGTCGCTGAGTTTGTCCCGACATTGGAACCATTGACTTTCCACTGGTACGAAGGCGTTCCGCCATTGGTCGGACTCGCTGTAAACGTCACGGAAGTTCCGGCACAAATAGTTGTACCAGGTGAAACCGAGATCAAAACAGAAGGCGTCACTACCGGCTGAACCGTTATGGTGGTACCAGAGCTTGTCAGTTGCGATGGAACGGCACACGTAGCACTGCTGGTAAAGACACAGGTAACAACATCTCCGTTCAATAAAGTAGAAGAAGAGTAGGTAGCGCTGTTCGTTCCTACATCCAGTCCGTTCACTTTCCACTGGTAAACAGGGCTTCCGCCGCCATTGGTCGTAGTTGCGGTGAAGGTAACGTTCGTTCCGGCACAAACCGTAGTACCCGGAGAAGCAGCTACGCTTAACGTTGGTGTTACAGTTGGCGTAAGCGTCACATTGATGGCGTTACTGCTTGCCGTTAACGGGCTGGCACATCCTGAATTACTGGTCAGCTCACAAGTCACAACATCACCGTTTACAAGTGTCGATGTATTGAAGAAAGGCGAGTTGGTTCCTGCCGGAGTGCCGTTGACTTTCCACAAATAAGTCGGTGTAGGTCCGCCATTGACTGCGGTTGCGGTAAATTGTACGGTTGTTCCCTGGCAAGCGCCGTTTCCGGTAACAGCAATACTGATGGAAGGTGCAGTAGGGGCCGAACATTCAATGTAAATCGTTTGTTTGAAAACACCACTCCAGTTGCCATCCAGGCCTTTCACCCGCACACTGAATGCGTGTGCTCCGAGTGACAACGGCGATACGTCGATCCCGTTTCTAAGCAGGTTTTCCAAAGCTGTATTAAAGGTGCCGTCTGCTGCCAGTAAAGGCGTTCCGTTTCCTTGCCCCGGATCGGTATCCCAGAAATATTCACCCTGCGTTATACGAATATTGCGGGTAAGCAATGTCAGCGGTCCCTCGATGTAAATCGTCTGTTTAAATACGGCGCTCCACGTAGGGTTTTGTCCTTTGATGCGTACATTGAACGAATGCGCTCCAACTGAAAGTGCGGAGACATCGATTCCATTGCGGAATAGTTCTTCCAACGCTTCGTCAAAGTTGCCATCGGTTACAAAAAGCGGTGTACCGTTGCCTGTTCCCGGGTCGGTATCCCAGAAATATTCGCCCTGCGTTACATTCGTGGTTCGCGTAATCGTAGTGAGCGGCCCTTCGAGGTAGATCGTTTGTTTAAACACCGGGCTCCAGTTGGCGTCTTGCCCTTTGATGCGCACGTTAAACGAATGCGCTCCCAAAGAAAGAGCCGAAACATCAATTCCGTTACGGAACAAATCTTCCAATACTTCATCGAAGGTTCCGTCTGTGGCAAACAGCGGTGTTCCGTTGCCTGTTCCCGGATCCGTATCCCAGAAATATTCGCCCTGCGTTACATTCGTAGTTCGAGTAATTGCAGTGAGCGGTCCTTCGAGGTAGATCGTTTGTTTAAACACACCGCTCCAGTTGGCATCCTGTCCTTTGATGCGCACATTGAAAGAGTGCGCTCCCAAAGAAAGAGCCGAAACGTCAATTCCGTTGCGGAACAAATCTTCCAGTGCTTCATCAAATGCGCCATCTGTTGCAAACAGCGGTGTTCCGTTCCCCGTTCCCGGATCGGTATCCCAGAAATATTCCCCTTGGGTAACATCGATGGAGCGTGTGATGGTCGTTAGCGGCCCTTCGAGGTAGATGGTTTGTTTAAAAACGCCACTCCAGTTGGCGTCCTGGCCTTTGATCCGCACATTAAATGAGTGCGCACCAAGCGAGAGTGCAGAAACATTGATTCCTGTTTGGAAAAGGTCTTCCAGTGCTTCATCAAATGTTCCGTCGGTAGCTAAAAGCGGTGTTCCGTTTCCAGCTCCGGGGTCAGTGTCCCAGAAATATTCACCCTGCGTCACGTTGATCGTACGTGTGATGATGGAAAGCGGCCCCTGGACAACAATGGTTTGTTTGAACACGTTGCTCCAGGTTCCGTTTTGTCCCTGGATACGCACATTGAACGAGTGCGCACCAACCGACAGTGCCGAAACATCGATACCATTGGCAAATAAATCTTCGAGTGTTTCATCGAAACTGCCATCGGTAGCTGTGAGAGCAATACCATTTCCTTGCCCGGGATCCGTATCCCAAAAATATTCACCCTGGGTCACGGTCTTTTGCCCCCAAACCGATAAGGTAAGGGCACAAAACACAATGAGATATGCAAGTCTTTGCATCATCGAAAATCCAGATAAGTAATAAGGAATGGATTATTTATCGTATCCGATTACCTGGACACTTACGGTTCCGCCTTGGTTCACAATACGTGGCGTGTTCATGAAGTTCACACGTGAACTTTCCACGTTGCTCATAAACGGTAAGAAGTTGGCTAATGAATAAGATCCGCCCATAACACCGATGTCATTTCGCGAAAGATCCAGATCGAGGCTTGCGTTGGAAGGGTTTCCGGCATCGACATGAGCTGTTCCTGTCGTAAAAGTACCATCAATGTTGTAATTTGAATAGTTCGCATTCGAACTGGAAAAATTGTTCAAGGAAGAACTTGGGTTATATCCCGCCGCATAATTGTTTAAATACATACAGTAGGTAAAAGTGGTAACTGCTTGTGCCGAAGCTTGTGCATAAATGCCATGTGAGCCATTGCTGCTACCATTGTAATAACCTCCCATAGAGCAGTTTTCTACGGTCAAAGCTCCGGATGAATGAGAAAGATATAATCCCGAAAAGTTATTGCCGATGTTGCTGGTATAAGCACACACCAATGCGCAATTGACAATGCGGTTGGTGGTTGCACCGGATTTTAACGTTCCGATATAACATCCGTTTCCGGCACTCGACCGAATGTAGTTATTACTGCAAAACAGGTACTGCGTATTTGAACCATGGTAAAAGGCATGACCAAGTGCAGCATTTACTACGCCGATGCGGTTACCAATGACTTGATTGACATCTTCGGTTGTCACAGCATCGGAGTTGATTACTAATGAACGGAGGTCATTTCCGTAAAGTTTACCGTATGAGTAGATGACATCTTTTGCTTTGGAAGATCCCAAATAAAAATTGATTCCCGCCGATCCCATGTTGATATCACTTGCAATATCCGAATACAAAATGTTGACAACGGTACGGTTCACAGGAGTTGTACCCGTTTTCGTGAAAGCACCGCTAGCTGAAGTATTACGACAACCGATTATGGTAACGGTACGGCCCTCAGCCATGATGACGTTAACAGTACCTTCCATCCACCATTGAATGTTGTCAACAGCTGAAACAAACGTCAATGATTTATTGATGGATAATGATTCAAGCCATGGAAGTCCATCAGTTCTGTTATTGATAATGACCACATCGCCATCCACCGCTGCGGTGATCGCCGCTGAAATAGAAGCGTAGGTTCCAACCGGCCCGCCTTGCTGCACCACACGGTCCGTCGCAAAAGCCAGGTTTGAAAAGAAAGTAGCTAAGAGTAGAATTGTTAAAGAATTAAGTGCTTTCATGTTAAATAGAATTTGTCCGCTAAAATAGAACATGAAGCTTAGTTATAGAAAAGAAAGTTGCGGACAAAAGGGTGACAAATGTACTCTTGTATTTATTTTCCTGAAATTCAGGTCGTTTTGCTTCTATTTTTTAGGTGGTCGTTATTAAGAAGTTTAAGATAGTGGTAAAATATCGCCCGCAGATTCCGTAGAATAGCACAGAAAATTATAATGCGGGAATCATTTTGATAAATAAGCCTGAGAATGTTTAGTTAGAATATGTCTTCGTAAATCTGCGAAATCTGCGGAAACCTTTCTACTGGGAAACCCATCGTCTGCATCCATCTGCGAAATCTGCGGAAACCTTTCTACTGGGAAACCCATCGTCTGCATCCATCTGCGAAATCTGCGGGAAACCTTTCTACTGGGAAACCCATCGTCTGCGTCCATCTGCGAAATCTGCGGGAAACCTTTCTACTGGGAAACCCATCGTCTGCATCTTTCTGCGGGAGACTATCAAATAATACAAAAACTCAACCCAACCCCGAGCAAAATTGCCGTCAGCTTTGCCAGGTTGAACTTGTGGTTTTCACTCGTCTCGAAAATGATCGTAGTGGAAATATGAAGGAACATTCCTACAACGATCGCCAGCAGCACATCCATGTAAGCAAAATCGCCGTTGCTTTCCATGATCCAGCCCAGGAACATCCCCATCGGGGTCATCAATCCGAAAATTGCCAGCAGGAACCAGCTTTTCTTCAAACTTAAATTCGATTGACGCAGTAAAGTCATCAGTGCAATCGCCACCGGAAGCTGGTGCAGAAGTATTCCCAGCAATAACGATTCGTGGTGATGATGGTCGTGGCTTGATTCATGCCCGAAACCGGCCAGTGGAATTCCTTCAATAAACGAATGCACCGAAAGTGAGATCAGCAACGCATACGGAATCTTGCGATGTCCGTGTACATGGATGTGTCCGTGCTCGATACCGCCCGAAAAATATTCCAGGAACAGCTGCACCAAAAAACCCATCAAAATCCAAATGCCGATCGAAACGGAATTGTCGGCATATAGTTCAGGTAAAAAATGCGTAAAAGCAATGGCCAGCAAAAAACCACCGCTGAAGGCCAGCGACAACTTGATCAGCTGCTGTTGGTTTTTGCGTTCCAGCAACAATACGATCAGTCCACCGGAAACCACCGATAGAATGAGGAAAAAAGTATTGAGAAGTAATTCGCTCATCGTTTTTTACAGATCAAAATTAAGCGGTCGGAAAGCAGCGGGTTAAAACCCTCAAGTGCGTAATTGCCAAATGTTTCCACGATCTCAAAACCGGCATTTCCCAGCAACTGCTGAAAATCGATGAGGTCGAGCGCCTGCACTTTTTCCTGGTAGAAATGCGATTTCCCGCTGCATTCAAAAGCAATGGTCTTCACGATTTTTCCATTGGAAACCTCGCGTTTTATATGGAACAGAACTCCCTCGCGGGTAATTTCCTGGCGCATTTTCAACTCACGGATGACCTTTTCGGCATTCATGAAATCGATGATCAGTAAGCCGTTTTCAGGTAAGGCATTGAAAACACTGGTCAGCACTTTCGCATTGTCATTGACGTTGTCAAAGTATCCGAAGCTCGTGAACAGGTTCAGGACCACGTCATAATTTCCCGGCAGCGGATTGCGCATGTCGTGCACAAAGAATTCCATGCCCGGCGATGCTTTTTCCTGCGCTTCTTGAATGCTGTTGGGAGATAGGTCACAGCCCGTAACGCGGTAACCAAGGTTGTGCAATACACGTGAATGCCTTCCCGCACCACAGGCCAAATCGAGCAAATGAGCAGTTTTCGGCAAGCGCAGGTGTTCGGTAAGCAGCGTCAAAAACGCAGCAGCTTCATTTTCGTCCCTGTTCTGGTAAAGAAGATGATAGTACGGGGAATCAAACCACGAAGCGAACCATTCGTTTTTATTCTCTGTGTGCATTGCACCGCAAAAATACGGTTTTGTTACCATATTTCTGATTATCCAGTCCCGTAGGGACGAAATATGGTAACCAAAATCATCACCCGCCATCCATCGCCCCGTAGGGGTGAGATAATTCCGTAAATTGTGATAGTGATTAAAAACACGTATTTCTACGGTTTCGGTTGTTGAAAACCATAGTTAGTTTTGCCTTTCACCAGTGAGCCATAACCATCGTTCAGCATGCACTATTCCGTTATTATCCCGCTTTACAACAAAGCACCTTATGTAAAAGAATCACTTCAATCCATTGTTGGCCAAACCAAATGGCCCGATGAAGTCATTGTTGTTGATGATAAAAGTACCGATGGCAGTGCTGAAGAAGTGGAAGCTTTTTTTGCCAACGCTCCCGAAGCATTTCTTCGGAATACACGGGTCGAGTTGGTGCGACTACCGCAAAATGGCGGAATCAGCGTGGCGAGAAATGCCGGTTTTGATCGGTCTGCCGGTGATGTGGTGACCTTTTTCGATGCCGACGATCTTTATGCACCCGATTTTTTCGAGCGGATCACCGACTTGTTTGAAAACTTCGGTGCCGACCTGGTAGCCATGCGCGTAAAGCTGTTCCCGAGCGGAATAGCCTATCCGAATTTCGGGGCGTTGCGGCATTATTTTGAACCCATCGGCGAAAATGCCTGGCACATGCTCGACCCGATGCGCGTCGTTACTTCACATCAATACGTGATCGGTGTGGGAAGCAATGTGGTAATCCGCAGAAAATGGATGGAAAAAGAGCGTTTCCTGGAAACAGTGCGTTTTTATGAAGGAATCGATTGCTGGTACCGGCATTTCAGGCAAATAACCGCAGTTCCCGGAACACGGATCGTGCAGTTGCAGGGCGATTACCTTCATGTGCGTGAAGTACAGGGAAGCGCTTCACGTACGAAGTTCCGACACTGGACAGATGCACCTTTTCCGCCGCTGCTCAAACGGTTCAAACGAAGCGGTTACAAATACGATGCATTGATGCGCGGTTTGCAGCGGGGATTGTGGATCGTGCATTCGTTTTCCAACATGAGCTCTTTCCGTCAGAAAGCATTGTTTGTGTTTCATTTTCGCACCGAATTCCTGTGCCAGGCTGTTTATGGATTCCGATACGCAGGCAAGCAGATAGGTGTATTCAAACGCTATTTGAACCGAAACAAACCGGCAACTAAAATGCCCGAATTCTCATCTGTCAAACCGGTCGTTTCCTCGTCAACTCAACGTGTAAGTCACTGAAACCGGGATTTCTACCATTGCCCGCTTTTTTTCTACTAATGCAATAATAAGTTCGACAGGATTATTATATTTGTCACACTTCGAACGAAGCACGATGATAAAAAACGACATCTACGATTTGTACCAAACGATGGAACGCGAAAATATTTTGCTTTCCTTTAAAGGTGTTGTAACATCGGATCTCCTTACTTCGGTGCTGTCGATCATGGAGTCGAAAATGGATTACATGGACGAATCGCCGAAAACAAAAAAGAAGGTGTTTAATGTATTGGTCGAGTGTTTGCAAAACCTCTATCACCACATTGATGACGGGGCCGAATCGACGGATCGTAACATCGAGCGCATCGAAGCCAAATCGGCCTTGTTCATGATTGCCAAAAAAGAAGATCAGTTTGTGATCAGCACCGGCAATTACATTGATCGCGAAAGCGGGATCGAGCTGGAGAAGCGCCTGCAGGCCATCAACGGTATGGACAAAGACGAGCTCAAACAATATTACCAGGAAGTACTCAACAACGGAAGCGTTTCCGATAAAGGTACTGCCGGTTTGGGCATGATAGATATTGCAAGAAAATCAGGAAATAAGCTGGAGTATCAATTTTTACCTGTGAATGATACCAGTAGCTTTTTCTGTTTGAATATTAAAATTGATTAACAGCTATGGAAAACTTACACCTTGAAGGATCTGCGAAAACCCCTTCGATCCATTTTGATGCAGCAGCCGGAAAACTCGAATTGAAAGGTCGTTCGATTCCTGAAAACTCTGTTGAATTCTACAAACCCCTCAATGACTGGATCGATGCTTACGGGAAATCACCTGTTGCAGAAACAGCCGTTGACGTGAAACTGGAGTACTTCAACACTTCTTCTTCCAAATGTATTTTGGACCTGTTCAAAAAACTCGAATCCATTTCGGGTGAGCGTACCAACGTGGTCATCAACTGGTATTTTGAAGAAGACGACGAGGATATGGAAGAAGCCGGTCAGGACTACCAGGCCATTATCGGTTTGAAATTCAATATAATAGAAGTCGAAGAGATTTAATCCAACATCCCGTACACCACAAGTCTACGGGATTTTTTTTGCCATGATCGCTCCGTTAAAAGTGGGAATTACCGGCGGAATAGGTTCCGGGAAATCAACGGTGTGCGCCGTTTTGACAGAAATGGGCTACCCTGTCTACAACTCCGATGAACGCGCCAAAACCATCATGGAAACCTCACCCGAAGTGCGTGAACAGCTCATTGCAGCTTTCGGAGAAGAAACCTTTCACAACAACCGGCTCAACCGCGCTTATTTGGCACAGCTGATCTTCAACGATCCGGTTAAACGCGAACAAATCAACGCCATCGTTCACCCTGCTGTCAGGGCCGATTTCCAGCAATGGGCAAAGAAGCAAAAATCGGCCATCGTCTTCCAGGAATCAGCGTTGCTGATCGAAACAGGTGGCTACCGCTTGCTCGATTATACGGTTTTGGTGACCGCTCCGGAAGAACTACGCATTAAGCGGGTATTGAAAAGGGATGTCATCGTAAATGAAGAGGATGTTCGCTCCCGCATTCAAAGCCAGCTTTCGGATGAGGATAAACGCAAAATGGCTGATTTTGTGATTGAGAATGATGAGCATGAACTGCTTGTGCCGCAGGTTAATGAATTGCTTAGAAAGCTTTTGGAAAGGTAACGATGTCCCGTAGGGACATTGATGACCGAATTGGTATGGCGTCAAAAATTTTTCGCTTCGGAAAAAAGAAAACTATTTTATCTCCTCATAATCATCAAAATGATACGGATTGTCATCCCCGTTATCATTGCGATTTTTATCATTCGGCTTGTTGAACGCTTTTCCGGAAAGCAGCAGCGTCACCGCACCAAACATTTTCAGCAGCATATTGATCGTGAAGAAAAATCCGATCACCTGGAAAATGAATCCGAAAATCGGTGTTTTTTCAATGTCGGTAATGGTTTTATAGAACCAGGTCGAGGCAGGATTCACCGCATATTCCTGTTTGATCGCCAGGAAAACGAACAGCGCCATGCTCAACGCGATTACACCGAACTCCAGGTTCATATTCGGTTTGTGCACCTCGTTCAGTCCGCGGGTTTGAATCGTGATGAACTGTAGCTTGGTTTTCATGTTTTGAACCTTCCCGATGAAATACATCAGCAAAATAAGCCCCGAAAGCACAAGGTCGAGCTGCAATGAGTCGGACTTGGTTTCACAGAACAAAATCGTGATATCGGCAATCAGGAAATACTGCACCATTTTCAGTGACAGGCCTACAGGGTACGAAAGTGGGGCACCTCCGCGCAAAATTGTGAGTCCGAGGCGGAGAAGTCCCCAGATAAAACTGAAAATAGCCAACACTACTCCCAGTCGAAATACCAAGCTTATAAATTCCATCGACACAAAAGTCGTAAAAAGGTTCAACACAGACAACCCGATGTGAGGTCTCTTTGGTATATTTGGGACAAATTCGATTTCATGAAAAAATACCTGATTCTTTTTCTTTTGGTGGTTTCTTCCGTTGCACGTGCAGAGGAAGGAATGCTCATCCCGTCGTTAATTCAAGCGTTTGAATCCGACATGAAGGCAATGGGAATGCGCCTTTCGGCCTCCGACATCTACAACGTCAACCAGTCCTCGATCAAAGATGCGATCATGCATTTCGGTGGTGGCTGTACGGCTGAAATTGTATCAAAAGAAGGATTGCTGCTTACGAACCACCACTGTGGTTACAGCCAGGTACAATCGCATTCTTCACTCGAAAAGGATTACCTGAAATACGGATTCTGGGCTAAAACACACGCCGAAGAATTGCCGAATCCCGGTTTGACAGCTACGCGCATCGTGCGAATTGACGATGTGACGGAATCCATGTTGTCTGGTACGGCTGGAATTGAAGATCCCGCCCGCATCAATGAAATCATGGCCGGCAACATGAAAACACTCATCGAAGATGCCAAACGTGGTACGCACTACCAGGCCGATATACAAGCGTTCGACTATGGAAACAGCTATTACCTGATGGTGAAAGAAGTGTTCCTGGATGTGCGCCTGGTGGGAGCACCACCCAGCTCTATTGGTAAATTCGGTGGCGATACCGACAACTGGGTTTGGCCACGCCATACGGGCGATTTTTCCGTATTCCGTATTTACGCAGGGAAAGACAATAAGCCGGCAGCTTACAGCGCAGACAATGTTCCGTACACACCGCTTCACCATTTACCGATTGCATTCAAAAACCGGAAAGAAGGGGAATTCACCATGGTCTACGGCTTCCCGGGATTGACCGAGCAACACCTCTCTTCAGGTAACCTGAAATATATTGTCGACAAACAGCGCCCGATGGAAATTTCAATGCGCACCAAATCGCTTTCGGTGATTGATGCGGCCATGCGTTCTTCCGACCAGACGCGTATACAGTATTCGGCCAAACAAGCGCGTATAGCCAACGCCTGGAAGAAAAACATCGGCCAGATCGACGGATTAAAACAGCTCGATGCCGTAGGAAAGAAAATGGAGTTTGAAGCGGAGTATGTGAAGCGTGCCAATTCGAAAGAGGAATGGAAAAAATATGCCGGGTTGGTAGATAAAATGAACAAGCTCGTAGAAGAAAAAAGTACGTATGAGTTCCACTTTACCTTGTACGTGGAATACCTGCTCGTTGGGCCTGAAATGTTCAAGCTTGCCAGGGCATTGGAAGATTTGGAAACCAATTACGACAAATACAAGGCCAGCGGCGAATTGCAAAAGAAGATCGATAACCTGATCAAAGGTTCTGACGCCTTTTTCAAGGATTATGATGCGAAGGTCGACCGGGATATTTTCAACCTTTTGACCGCCGAATTCAATAAATACGCCGAGGGCCAATATGCCGTTGCGGGTGCTCAGAAAGCGGGTTTATCAGAGGCGATTTACACCAAATCCATCCTTGTCAACAAGGAAAAATACGTGGCATTCCTCAAGAAGCTTTCCGAAGGAAACGCATTCAAAAAGTTGAAAAAAGATGCCGGTTATAACCTGTTCAAGGAATGCTGGTCGGTGTTCCAGAAAAGCCTGCGTCCGAATGCAGGCATGTATTCCGACGAAATGGATGCTTTGCTGAAAGTCTACGTTGAAGGAAAGCGTGTGATGTTCCCTGATATGAAACACTGGTCGGATGCCAACTCCACGTTGCGGATCACTTACGGAAAACTGGAAGGTTCTGCTCCTACCGATGGAATGATGTACACTTCGCACACCACCTTGGCCGGTATTATTGCCAAAAACCAAATCGCAAACCCTGACTTTGAATTGCTGCCGCGCATGACCGAATTGTTCAGGCAGAAAGATTATGGGGATTATGCACAGGATGGCGAATTGTGGGTATGTTTCACCGGTTCCAACCATACAACAGGCGGAAACTCAGGCTCGCCTGTATTGAATGCCGATGGCCACCTGATGGGATTGAATTTCGACCGTTCGTGGGAAAGTACGATGAGCGATTATTTGTTTGATCCGAGCCGTTGCCGCAATATTGTAGTCGACATACGATACGTATTGTGGGTCATGGACAAATATGCCGGCGCGAAGCATTTGGTCGATGAAATGACATTGGTGAAATAACAGCATTCAATCAACTTAACAAATCGGCAATGAGGAAACTATTAGTGGTTTTTGGAGCAATTTTCCTGGCGGCAGTGGCCGGTATGGCCCAAACAAATTCATCGGAAGCAAAAATCCTGAACTACACGGATTTTAAGCAGGTGAAACAGTTTGACAAGCTCGAAGTAGGAGTGAAATTACCCAATAACATCCTGGTTCGGGTGAATAATTTCCTCTCGCGTGCCAATGTGGCCCAGTCTGAAAAGATCAATCCGTTTTTGCAGTGGGAACTGGAGGTGGAAGCCGTAATGACGCACCCGGAAACAGGCACGGTGAAAAAGATTCCCGGGTTTTATTACCGCGAATATGAACGTGATAAGAAAAGCAATTCATGGAAAGACGTCGGGACCCAATTCCCGATGCGCATTCGTTTTTCACCGCCATTGCCGGGTTACTGGACGTGCGAAATCAAACTGAAAGTGAAAGAAACAACAGTGGATGAACTGTCTGACCTTCGCTTCAACGTCGTGAAAAGTGATAACAAAGGATTCGTTTCCGTGCATTCCAATAAGCGCAATTTTCAGCTCGACGGGAAAATGATCTACCCGGTGGGAATCAATTTTCCTTCACCGACAAAAAACGTGAACAATTACCACACGGCAGGCGAAGGAAACCCCGATCATTTCTCGCCAAAAGAAACCCATAAGGTAACAAAACTCAGTGAATGGCTGACCTATCACAACGACATTCAGTCCTACAGCGACCAGGGCGGTAAATACATTCGTGTCTTGCAATCGGGCTGGTCGTCTTTGATCGAATTCGAAGAAAAAGGAAATTATTATGACCGTCAGCCGTATGCATGGGAGCAGGACCGCTTACTCGAATTCTGTGAGCAGAACGGCGTATACATTCATTTCAACTTCATGCAGCAGGAGCCGGTAATGAACTATGGTAATTACGACATGTTCGACTGGGACTGGACCCATTATAACGGCGATAAATCCTATTTCGCCCAGGATGCTTTTCCGGCGTATTGTTATGCAGATGACCGGAACAAACAGCCGCATGAAATGCTTACCAACGAAGACGATGTGCGTTACCATGAGCAGCGTGTGCGTTATTACATTGCCCGATACGGGTATTCAACCAGTATTTATTTGTTTGAGCTGTTGAGCGAGCCATGGCATGTGGATGAATTCAGCGGTTACGAAGAGCCTTTTGCTACTGATGACGAGCATGGAAAGATAGTCAGGAAAGCTGTGCAGCAATTCCATGAACACATGGCAACGTACATCAAGCAGACGTTGGGGCATACAAACCAATTGGTGGGGATCGATATTTACACGGCAAAATTTTACGAAGGAGAAACCTTTATCGATCAGAGTATCTACCATCCTGAAATTGATGTGGTGAGCTTTAATCCGTATACCCCTTCTCCGGATAAAATGGTCATTGCCAAAAGCGAGGCCAATAACCAGTTTCTCTCGAATGAAAACTCGATGGCACGAATGGTATCGTCGCTTGCTGCAAAAGCAGGGAAGCCGATTATGATTGCCGAAGGCGGGGCCGGAGACGGGGTAGACGATTGCTGTAACTACGCGCAGCAATACCTCGACATGATGTCTTTTGGTTTTGTTGGCCTGGCCGGATACAATTCCTGGATCGGATGGAACAAGGGGCACGAAGTTACCTGGCCGGCCATGATTGCCTGCCAACAGTTCATGAACAGTGAGCAAACGCTTGCAACACTTAGCAATACCAACGGTTACTGGGTGCAGGGCCGCCAGGCAGAGCGCCACTTAAACCGCGACAGTAAGAAAGGCAAGGAAACACAATATTATGTTTCACAGGACGAAACCCGTGCGGTCGGTTATGTGAAAAACCGGTCGTATAATTTCTTCACGAAACGAACTTCCGATGCCTGTGGCAAAGCGTCATTTGAAGCGCCGTTCAACGAGCTCCGCGACATGAAATGGGACGATGGTAACCGCCCGCTGTACGTGGAAGGATTGGCCAAAGGCAAAAACTACCAGGTTACCTGGTACGATTACAATACCGGTAAGGAAATTGAAACCCAGTGCGCCAAACTGAAACGGGGCAAGCTGCGATTGCGGTTCCCGGAGCTCTCCGTAACAGCCGGCAAACCCGAACGCCCCGAAGTATGGTTCTCGGTGGTGCAGTCAGATTGTGATTTGTAAATAAATCTATTGTATATACTGTGGGGTCGCGATTTATCGCGACCCTTTTTGCACTAACAGAATCCCTTTTTGTACCAACAGAATCCTTTTTTGTTCTAAATAAAATAGGATTTATCTATTCTGCGATGAATCGCGGAACTACAATCTGCCTATTCCGGCAAAATCTCCATTTTCTCTGCAAAATGATAGCAGTAATCCCTTAAATCTTCGGTGATCAATGTTTCCCCGGTGGCTTTTTCAAAGGTGTCGGCCATCGTCAATAAGGTCTGGTGGAAAAACTGCTTCATTTCCTCGATGGTCATTTCCTTGGTCCACAGATCGATTTTCATGGTGTTTTTTTCCTCCGGGTTCCACAGGGAAAGAAAAAATGCGCGTGCAGGTGCTTTGTTGACGTCGCCGTCGCTGGCCGACCAGCGCATGTCTAAAGGCAGGTTATTGGCATTCAGCCCAACTTCAATTTCGATACTCGATTTTTTTACGATTTTGTCGTCCATCTTTGTGTGTTTTCTTCGGTATTGTCTGTTTAATCTATGATTTCATACTCCTGGAGGAGCTCCGTATAAGGCTTTGCCATTAACTCCTGCAAAGATATGTCATATTGTTCCATGTAGCTCTGCAGGATGCGCCATCCGAGAAATTGTCCAAGCCTGTCGGGACCTTTTTCCGGTAAACCTGTTGTGAAAGGCCCGTCGTTGAGCAGGTTGGCCTGGGTGCGTTCGTTGGTTTCAAACAACAGTTTTTGGTCAACCAGGTAATCCCAGAAAGCACGCTCGTTCTCCAACGCCCAGTTGTATTCACTTTCCTTGTAGCGCATGATCCAGTGCTTCGGCATATCCGGGAATGCCGCTTCGGTCATGTAAATGATTTTTCCCCAGCGGATCATCGCTTCAATGTTGTTCACGCCTTCTTTTTCTTCCACCATGTGCGTCATGACCCAGGCGGCTACGGCATCGCGCTCAATGTATTGCGGGTCCATTTTTTCCTTGATCCACGGGAAGAAATCCTGCGTAGGAAGCTCGGCGATCACATCTGTTTTCGCTCCGAGGTAACGTTCCAGCCCGATCGCAATTTCGTGTTCCGAACAAAAGGCACTGCTTTGAAAGCTTGAGTTCATGTAAACGATTTCGCGCGGGAATTTTCCTTTGGGGAAATGCGCTTTCAATTGCACAAACGCGTCGGAAATCTTTTGTGTGCGTTCGCTCAGTTTAGGGAACTTTTCGGCAATGCGTTTTTCCAGTCGCTGGATATACCGGTTGCTTCGGTACAATTCCAGGTTGTGCGTTACAGCTGAGTCCATAACACTTCCAACCCCGAAACAATAACCCAGCTGGTAGTCGATAATATCAGGAATGCGAACGCGCTGTTCCATCAGTACCGCAAGCACGTGTGCACTGTCGGCAGTAGCGATCAGCGAGTCGAGATTGGTGTGTTTTAACGGCACCGAAACACCCTTCGTATCCACATCAAACGGATCGTGTGAACAAGCCGTGGTAAACAGCAAAATACTCGATACAACCAACCAACTGAAAACCTTCATGTACGATTTATTAACTGCCTCAAAAATAATCATTCTGATTTCATTGAAAGAGTTTATATTTGTCGCATCATTACTATCGATATATGAAAAAATTACTATTATCACTTGTTTGTGCGGGCTTTGCCCTGTCACTTACTGCTCAGGAAGAGGTGGCTACAAAGAAAGTTCAGATGGGTCTAGCTTACCAACTTGGTTTGAACTACAATAAACCTGGTACGAAAAACATCGAACGTTTGGGGGTAGGAGTTCAGAATTCCATCGGAATGAATGTGAACTTTAGCTTTACGCAAAATATCGGGCTTTCCACAGGTTTGGAATTTGATTTTGAATCGTTCAAGTACGATGTGGTGGCAGCCGACAAGGTTTATTACTACTATGTTGATAGTAAGATTATTAAGAAAGAAGACCTTTCTTCAAACCCGGATGCGAAATTGTACAACCTGCAGGAGCGCAAGCAAAAAGCAATCTACGGTACCATTCCTACAATGTTGTTGTTCCGCACCAATATGATCGGTGATTTCCGTTACTACGGAAAATTCGGAGCGCGTACCAGCTTTGTATTGTCGAACACGATCAACGACAAAGGGTTCAACATGACAGGAGATTCATTGATGGGAACGCCGGTTGCTTCCGACAACTCAAACATGAAAGCAAAAGGAGATATGTTCTTCATGCGTTCGACGATCGGTCTGGCTGCGGGAGCAGAATGGAACTTCACAGGAAGTACTTCATTGTTTGCTGAGCTTGGTTTCTACTATGGTTTAACACCGGTTCACTTCGGTGAGGCTATCGGCGGTGACGACAAAGAGCGTGACATGACCATGTTCCAGCGCATCAACGGTGCAAACGATTACCTGACATTCGCTGCGAAACAAAAACAAATCGTATTGAAAATCGGTATCTTGTTCTAAGAACAATTTAAGAAATATAGAAACCCGTTAGTCGTAAGATTAACGGGTTTTTGTTTTAGCAGAATAACTTAAAAAAGGGTATCACCCTCCTTTTTTCATTACGAGCAATGCTTCGCTGCACTAACGTTTGCTTTTATCGAAAGCAGTGCTTTCTCTTCCCGGGGGGAATGGCAGGGTCCGCTTCTCCCCTTGAGAGTGATTGACCATTTAACCGCACAAGCCTTATTGGGTTTGACGTACAGTGTGTTTTCCGCTACAGATGACTCAGATGGGCACAGATTGAGCTATGCGCCAGCGCATAGTTAATGGCTATATGTGGTAAATATCTGTGAAATCTGAGTCCGCCGCGGCGGATGGCAAAAGTTGTTTTTATGCCATTGTCTAATGGCGTGTGGGACCAACGTGTGCTCTTCTCTGGGAAGTCGCCCCCTTGAGGGGAGATCGAGAGGGGTGGTCATCTTACTTGCTGCCAAAATGCAACACCCCAATCAATATTTTTTTCGTAGTTTCGGCAGTCTCATTGAAAAGTGGCATGAATCAAATCCCGAAAATAGTTGAACACATATCAAACTGGTTGTTAACCTATAGTAATCAGGCAGGTGCTGAAGGGTTTATCATCGGAATTTCGGGTGGAATTGACTCGGCTGTGACGTCGACGCTTTGTGCCCTGACCGGCAAAAAAACACTCGTGGTGACCATGCCGATCCGGCAGACAAAAGCAGAGTTTGACCGTGCTGCCGAACACATCGCCTGGTTGCAGGAAAAATTCCCCAATGTCACTTCCCAAACCGTTGAATTGACCGACGTATTTACCCGGCTGGAAGACAACCTGGGAAAGGAAACGAAACACCATCACCTCGCAATGGCCAATACGCGTTCACGTCTGAGAATGACCACTTTGTATGCCCTTGGACAGGTAAACGGGTTACTTGTTGCAGGAACCGGTAATAAAGTAGAAGATTTCGGTGTCGGTTTTTTTACCAAGTACGGTGATGGCGGGGTGGATGTCAGCCCGATTGCGGACCTGATGAAAACCGAAGTATTCGCCCTGGGTGAGCATTTGGGAATCGTCTATTCCATCCAATCAGCCAAACCAACCGACGGTTTGTGGGAAGACGGACGCTCGGACGAAGACCAGATCGGGGCCACCTATCCTGAGCTGGAATGGGCCATGGAATACACCGGCAGCGAAACGGAACTCGATGAACGTCAGCAGGAAGTGCTGACAATTTATCGGCGATTAAACCGTTTAAACAAACATAAAATGGAACCGATTCCCGTGTGTATCATTCCGAACGAATTAAAATGAGAAAACAAATCATCCTTTCTTATCTGGCGGTTGTTTCACTGTTATTGCTTTCCTATGCCGCCAGTGCCCAGACTGACTTCAACGATTACCACCCGTTGCAGTCAAAAGGAAGTGTGCCGGAAGATTTTTCCATCGAAACCAGCCAGAAGATCAAACAGGCGCAACAGGAAAAACGCGACGGCCTGACTTCCAAACAGCAAAAAGTTTTCGTGGAACAGGTGAATTACACCATTGATGAATTACTGAAATCCGGCTTGGTGACCTATGGCGACGAAGTATCAACGTATGTTCAGGGCATCGGCGACCGTTTGACTGAATCCGATCCAGGTCTGAAAGGCAAATTGCGCTTTTATACCTTGAATACCAACGAAGCCAATGCTTTTTCAACCGACCAGGGAATGGTGTTTGTCACCACCGGACTCATTGCTCAAATGACCAACGAAGCGCAACTGGCATTTGTTTTGGCACACGAGATTGTACATTACCAGGAAGAACATGTGCTTGATTTGTACGATTATGTGACCGACAATAAATCGCTTTCCTATGGCGAAAAAGTGCGTTTTTTCAGTAAGTATTCACGTGATAATGAATTCGAAGCCGATAAGCTGGGCGTGAAATTGTACCACGCTGCCGGCTACAGTTCTTCCGAAATCACCAAGACATTCGATATCCTGATTTATTCATACCTGCCTTTCGAGGAATTGTCGTTTGATAAAACATATTTTAATACCCCTGATTTGTTTGTACCGGAGAAATTGTTTAAGACCCGGAAAAACGAGATTACGGCAAAGCAGCGCTACGATGACCAGATGCATTCCCATCCCAACGTAGCGAAACGTATTGAGGCGCTTGAGAAAGAAATCACAAAATACGCCGATTGGGGTTCGGTGCTCAACTATCCTGAAAGATCGTTTGAAGAAATCCGCACCGTCTGCCGGTTTGAGTACATTTTGAATGAAGTATACGAGGACAAAACAATAGATGCGCTCTACAGCATTTTTGTAATGGAGAAGGAATACCCCAACTCACGTTTCCTCAATCGTTGTAAAGCCCAGATCTGGCTTGAAGCCATGAAACAGGAGAAGTATGAGTATATTGAGTTCAATCCGTTCATCAATTTTGATGACCGCTACCAGACGCAGACTTATGAAGGAGAAATCTCCGTTCTCGGCTACTTTTTTAAGGAAATGCCTGTTGAAGGAAAAGTCGCAATGGGGCTGCGCATCATCCATGATTTATACAAAAAAGATACGACCGATGCGCTGATGGCACGGATGTGGCAAAAAGGAATTGAGGTAGCCGCTTCCAATTCGCAGTTTGAGCTGGAAACTTTCTCGAAGCACAATTTCAGCCAGGCAATCGAGCACATCAAAGCCGAACGGTTGGCCCAGGAGTCTGCTGACTCGCTGGGTGAACGGCCAAGACGCTGGGACAAATATGAGACCATTAAGAACCAACGTGCGGGGTTGACCGTCGACGCCGGGATCGATTCTTCCAAGTTCTACCTCTATGGTATAGCCGATTTGATGAAGGATTCATTATTCAACAAACAATTTGAAACGTATCAGCAAAAAGTAAAAGAAGAAGAACAGGAAGATGAAGAATTCCTGACGATGACCGACGACGAGCAGCTGGAGCATGAGATGGAGGAATTTGAAGATCAGCTGCACCTGGGCCTGGACACCGTACTTTTAGTTAACCCTTATGTGCTGGAACTTAGCGGCCGAAATGAAATTGATTTCCGGAAGTCGGACCAATTGGAAGAACGCCTGTTAACCGTAGTGAGGGAAGTGGGTGACGAATTGGGTGTTGTCGTAAACCGCCTCGACCGATCACAGCTGCAAAGCATGACGACACAACAGTACAACGACCTGGCACTCATTATGCGTACAATGGAAAAAGGTGTTCAAACCACCGAACCGGACGTGTTTATGATCGACCTGGAACGGTTGGATAGTTTGAAGCTGGTCTACGGATCGTCGAAAGTAATGCTGCTTTCATTGGAACACAATTACAACGATCATATCAACGCGGCAAGTGGCGTGGTATTCACGATTCTCTTCCCGATTGGAATGATCTATTTCCCGATAGCATTGCTCACAGCGCATACCACGCAAATGAATGTTTATATTATGGACCTGGAAAAAGGTGAGCTGCTCGTTGAGAAATCGTATTATTCCAAAGACCAGGTTTCCAAAAAAATGCTGGCATCGCGCTGTCATGCTCTATTCAGTCAACTTAAAGAAGCAAGCAATGAGAATTAAAATGCTATTGACTGTTTGTTTCGGGTGCTTGCTGATGCCTGCACAGGCCCAGGAAGCAGGATATTTTGGTAAAAATACCTTTCTGGACCTAAGCATACAAGGCCAGTTGCCGGTCATATATACCATGGTGAACCCCGAAAAAGGTTACGTGATGAAAAGCGGCGAGCTGCAAAAATCATACAATATCAAGGATTTTGGTTTCCGTGGTAGTTTGGGATACATGTTTTCCGAAAATGCAGGTATTGCCTTTGAATACAATCATCATTTTTACCAGGTCAACCCGCTGAGAGGCGGCGAGCTCAACCGCCAGTATGTAGATTCAATATCAGGCCAGTTCATAACGGAATATATCCAACCACAAGTCGAATTTTTGCAAATCCAGGAGCGTACCTTTTTGCCGAAAATCGTTTTCTCGTCATTTCAAGGTCGTATACCGGCCGGTTTGACCAACGAATGGGGGATAGGATATTGCATGATCGGCATTGATAACCGCAAGGCGGCGGCAAGTAACGGAACGGATACCGTTTACACCGGTGAGGCCATTAGCGAAAACCTGGTTGATACGGATATCGATGAATACAAGGGAATGGTATTCATGTACGGCCTGCGAATGAATTACCCGTTGAACAAAAGCATGTTGTTCCATATTGGGATCCGATACAGCTATTCATGGTTGTTTGATAAGAAAGATTTCCGCAAAACCGAGCAGACGGAGGCTTGGTTATCCGGCAGAGAATTATGGTCACGCATTAATCAGCGCCGACAGCTTGGAATCATTAACCTTGGAGCAGGATTGACCATCTGTTTTTAGTTAATACTAACTATTTAGGTTTACCTTCTGTTTTCGTGGAAATCTGACGCCTCCCCGGTAGTTGATTTGGACGGATTACCTGTTGAAATATTCGATGAAAACAATGAAATAAACATTAAGAACCAGTGAATATTCATTTGACGCCTTGCGGTTTCCTTTTAGCGATACTTTTTGCCTTACCAATTAACACACTATTTTATGTATCTTAAAACATTACCACTATTGTTTTTGAGCGGGACCACGTTCGCTCAAAGCAGCCCGGTTGCCGCCGGAGGAGATGTTTCCGGAGCAGGTGGATCACTGAGTTACTCGATCGGATTGATTGATTACCGGCAGTTTGATGAAACCAGCGGAACGCTCTACGAAGGTGTCCAGCAACCCTATGAATTATTCTCTGTTGGTTTGGAAGAATGGGACTCCAATGTTGCCATTTCAGCCTACCCGAATCCGATGACTTCGCAGCTTACCATTGCGTTCCCGGATGAGGTGCTGGAAAACATGCGGTTTACCATGACCGACGAATCAGGGCGCGTAATTCAAAACGGACTTTTGGATGAAAAAGAAACCGTCATCGATGTACTGGCACTCGCCAGGGCCAATTACTTTTTAACTGTTTATCGGAAAGATCAGTCTGTAAGAGTTTACAAACTGGTCAAAAATTAATCGATTACTCAAAGATTTACTCGTTGTAATAACCTCCTTTCTGTCAGTGTAAACTGGCGCCCCGCACTACCACTGCAGGTGAAAGCAATTAGAACAACAGCAGGTTGATGAATGACCGGTCGCACGGGACAAGAAATGATGGTTTACCACCCATCTGCTATCCCTGGTCTGTTGTTCCTATACCCGGAAAGTAAGTCCGAGGGAATCTTCACACACTAAAAAAAACTAACACATGAAAACATTAAGCCTTCTAGCAGGGGCGCTTCTTGTTGCGCAAATGTCTTTCGCACAAGTCCCCCAAAAAATGTCTTATCAGGCAGTTGCACGTGATGCATCGAATGCCCTGATCACCAACTCTACCGTCGGAATGCGGGTTTCGATCCTCCAGGGATCATCCGCCGGAACGGTTGTCTACGAAGAAACACACACGCCTTCTACCAACACCAACGGTTTGGTAAGTATCGAAATTGGTAACGGAACCGTTGTCAGTGGAAATTTCCAGGCAATTAACTGGGCCATGGGTCCTTATTTTATCAAAACGGAAACCGATCCTACCGGTGGAACCAATTACACCATTGTTGGTACAAGCCAGTTTTTAAGCGTTCCGTATGCGTTATATGCAGAAAATGCAGGTAACTCAACTCCTGGTCCGCAAGGTCCGGCCGGTCCGCAAGGTCCAACCGGTCCCCAAGGTGCTACTGGTCCCCAAGGTCCGATTGGTCCCCAGGGAATCAACGGAGCTGCTGGTGAAGCTGGTCCTCAGGGGCCTGCCGGTCCGATGGGTCCGCAGGGTCCTGCCGGAGCAAACGGAGCCAATGGAGCGAACGGAACAAACGGAGTTGATGGAGCACCGGGGGCTACCGGACCAATGGGTCCACAGGGTCCTCAAGGTCCTGTTGGTCCAATGGGCCCGCAAGGTCCCGCAGGAGCGAATGGAGCGAATGGTGCAAACGGGATCAATGGAGTTGATGGTGCCGATGGAGCAACTGGTCCACAAGGTCCTCAGGGGCCACAAGGTCCAGCCGGTAACGATGGTTTAGACGGAGCAACTGGTCCTATGGGTCCTCAAGGTCCTCAGGGGCCGGCTGGTAACGACGGTTTAGACGGAGCAACTGGTCCTATGGGTCCTCAAGGTCCACAAGGCCCGGCCGGTAACGATGGTTTGGACGGAGCAACTGGTCCTATGGGTCCACAAGGTCCTCAGGGTCCGGCTGGTAACGACGGTTTAGACGGAGCAACAGGTCCTATGGGTCCTCAAGGTCCACAAGGTCCTGCTGGTAACGATGGATTAGACGGAGCGACTGGTCCAATGGGTCCACAAGGTCCTCAGGGTCCGGCTGGTAACGACGGTTTAGACGGAGCAACAGGTCCAATGGGTCCACAAGGTCCTCAGGGTCCTGCCGGTAACGACGGTTTGGATGGAGCAACAGGTCCAATGGGTCCTCAAGGTCCACAAGGTCCTGCCGGTAACGATGGTTTAGACGGAGCAACCGGTCCTATGGGTCCTCAAGGTCCACAGGGTCCGGCTGGTAACGATGGTTTGGATGGAGCGACTGGTCCGATGGGTCCTCAAGGTCCACAAGGTCCTGCTGGTAACGACGGATTGGATGGTGCAACTGGTCCAATGGGTCCTCAAGGTCCACAAGGTCCTGCCGGTAACGATGGTTTGGATGGAGCAACAGGTCCTATGGGTCCTCAAGGTCCACAAGGTCCGGCTGGTAACGATGGTTTAGACGGAGCAACTGGTCCAATGGGTCCTCAAGGTCCTCAGGGTCCGGCTGGTAACGACGGTTTAGACGGAGCAACAGGTCCTATGGGTCCTCAAGGTCCACAGGGTCCGGCCGGTAACGATGGTTTGGACGGAGCGACTGGTCCTATGGGTCCTCAAGGTCCACAGGGTCCACAAGGTCCTGCTGGTAACGATGGTTTAGACGGAGCAACTGGTCCAATGGGTCCTCAGGGTCCACAAGGTCCGGCTGGTAACGACGGTTTAGACGGAGCGACTGGTCCTATGGGTCCTATGGGTCCACAAGGTCCTGCCGGTAACGATGGATTGGATGGAGCAACTGGTCCAATGGGTCCTCAAGGTCCACAAGGTCCTGCTGGTAATGACGGTTTAGACGGAGCGACTGGTCCAATGGGTCCACAAGGTCCACAGGGTCCAGCCGGTAACGATGGTTTGGACGGAGCGACTGGTCCTATGGGTCCTCAAGGTCCTGCCGGTAACGATGGTTTGGATGGAGCAACAGGTCCAATGGGTCCTCAAGGTCCACAAGGTCCTGCCGGTAACGATGGTTTGGACGGAGCAACTGGTCCAATGGGTCCTCAAGGTCCACAAGGTCCGGCTGGTAACGACGGTTTAGACGGAGCAACCGGTCCTATGGGTCCTCAAGGTCCACAGGGTCCGGCTGGTAACGATGGTTTGGACGGAGCGACTGGTCCTATGGGTCCTCAAGGTCCTCAGGGTCCTGCCGGTAACGATGGTTTGGACGGAGCAACTGGTCCTATGGGTCCACAAGGTCCTCAGGGTCCTGCTGGTAACGACGGTTTGGACGGAGCAACAGGTCCAATGGGTCCACAAGGTCCTGCCGGTAACGATGGTTTGGATGGAGCAACTGGTCCAATGGGTCCTCAAGGTCCACAAGGTCCTGCCGGTAATGACGGTTTGGACGGAGCAACTGGTCCTATGGGTCCACAAGGTCCTCAGGGTCCGGCTGGTAACGACGGTTTAGACGGAGCAACCGGTCCTATGGGTCCTCAAGGTCCACAGGGTCCGGCTGGTAACGATGGTTTGGACGGAGCAACTGGTCCTATGGGTCCACAAGGTCCTCAGGGTCCTCAGGGTCCTGCTGGTAACGACGGTTTAGACGGAGCGACTGGTCCTATGGGTCCTCAAGGTCCACAAGGTCCGGCCGGTAACGATGGTTTGGATGGTGCAACAGGTCCTATGGGTCCTCAGGGTCCACAGGGTCCTGCTGGTAATGACGGTTTAGACGGAGCAACTGGTCCTATGGGGCCACAAGGTCCGGCTGGTAATGACGGTTTAGATGGAGCAACAGGTCCTATGGGTCCTCAAGGCCCACAAGGTCCTGCTGGTAATGATGGTTTAGACGGAGCAACAGGTCCAATGGGTCCTCAGGGTCCACAAGGTCCTCAGGGTCCGGCCGGTAACGACGGATTGGATGGAGCAACAGGTCCTATGGGTCCTCAAGGACCTCAGGGTCCACAAGGTCCTCAGGGTCCTGCAGGTTCACCGGCAACATTAACGTTTAGCTTCATGTCTAAAACAGCCGATTACACAATCACAGCAGGTGATGTTACAAATAACCTGATAGTAAAAAACAGCAGTAACTCAGTGGTGACATTCACGTTGCCAAGTGCAAGTGCTGCAGGAGTAGGTAAGATGATCTACATCACATCTACATCAACTTCTTCACCGCAATCAATCAATGTGCTGACAGATGGAAGCGATTTGTTCTTCGGGTTCTATACAACACCATCCGGAACAACCGACATCTCTTCAACCACATTGTCAAATATCGGTTGGGTGCAATTAATCAGTGATGGTACAAGCTGGAATATTTTAGGAATGTATTGGTAGTAGTAGTTAGGTAACAAACAGTACAATCACTGAAAACAGAAGGGCCCGGATATTCATCCGGGCCTTTTTGATTGACACTAATAGCGGCCGGCCGCTATAATTATTGCCTCTCACGAATTATAGCGCACCTATTGGACGCGCTTTTGTATATTTAATCGATAACTAATGCAATTGTTTTACACTTTAGCGAGGGCGCTAGCAGAGTCAGCCCACGGCTCATGCATTCGTGGGAATTCTTGTGTACATTTTCATCGGCCGCAGGCTGATGAAAAACATGTTTTGTAGGAAATTTCAATCCACCTCCGGGGCCAATCGAAGCACGATCCCGTCAATTTCTTCACTCACCGGAATCTGGCAACCCAAACGGCTGTTTGGCTTTACAAAAAACGCCTGATCAAGCATGTCCAGTTCCGCATCGCTCTGCTCATCCAGCTGGTGGTCCGATTCCAGGTAACATTGACAGGTTGCACACATTGCCATACCACCACATTCGCCTTTCACCGGTAAATCATACGATTTGCACACTTCCATGATGTTCATGTTCATGTCGGTTGGAGCCACTAATTCGTGTGCCTTACCCTCGCGGTCGATAATAGTAATGGTAATGTCTGCCATAGCATTTATTTTTTGCAAAAGTAAGGAATTTGAGTGGTTGCACTAACAACCGGTTGACCAAATTTATTCTTGGAATCTCAACAAAATCAATAAAGATGCTAATGAGAAAAAATGTAAGCCCGAAAAACTCTGCATCCCTTTATTTATAAGGGATTCAGGGCATTGCTCAGGTCTTCTCCGTAGATGTCCCGTAGATAACCCTTAGATAACCCGTATATAACCCGTATCGGGCACCTCAAAAAACGGCATACTCTTCCTTGAAATCCTAACATCCCGAAGCGACGGAGGAACGACGCATTGCTTCGGGATTCTCCCTTATCCGATAACATTCAAAAAATGTTTCAAATCTCCTTTGAGTAAGCCCATGCCGACGGAGGAACGACGCATTGCTTCGGGATTCTCCCTTATCCGATAACATTCAAAAAATGTTTCAAATCTCCTTTGAGTAAGCCCATACCGACGGGGGAACGACGTCAGCTGGGGAGTAACTCCTTGTCTGACGTGCTGGCATACAAAACGGTGTTTTCCATCTCTGTGGAGGCCGTTTCGCAATTACTTCGGGGCCTGGTAGTGATGCAATACCCACTGCGCATCCAGCGTCAGCATCTCTTCAATAGAAATTCCCTTTTCAGCAGCCTTTTGAGCAATGTTTCCCATCCAGTTTTGATCACCACGCATACCCTGTTTGAAAGATTCCAATCGGCGGTTGTAATGGTCGTTGAGGTATTGGATCGTCGACGGATCACGCAGTAATTGTTCCGCCTGCTCAATAAAGCCCCAGCCGAAATTGGATAGATTCGCATCCGTGGCCAGTAAAATGATCACATCGTGTTTCGCCAGCTGCTCCCTCCAATCCAGTTGGTAAGTATAAACTGCTTTGTAAGTGCTTTCAGGGTAAACATCAGCGTTGTAAGACCAGAAATGGTAGTCGGTAAAGCAACGCGAGAAAAAACGGTCGATTCCCCAAAAATAACTGTCGCCAACAGCCAGTACAGGTAATTTAGACCGGCTTTTGGGCGCAATTTCCTTCACAATCGGATAGCCCATGTCCGGTAATGCAGGTTCCGACAAAAGATTGAGCAGCGCAAGCAGATCAATGTCTGTATCGTGCGCCGGTTCTACGGAAACACCACTCCAGCAGTTTTCGGCAATTCGAATTTCATAAAGTCGTTCCATATAACGGATAAGCGAATCACTGGCAAGGGCCGATCCGTAATGGCTCCAGTGAATGCCGTACTTTGAAAACAACGGGTAGGGCGATTGTCTTTTCGCTTGTTTCAGGTAGTGGAACAAATCAATGCAATCGATTCCCTGCGATTGAAACTCATTTAAATATCCCCTGACATTTGTGTAATATCCCGGGTATGGCGTACCAACCGGCAGAAATTCGGGAAAGAAAGATGCTTTCCCCGGTACCATAACAACGATCACCGACTTGTGATAAGGGGCCAGTTTATCCCGGATAAAGCGTAGTTTCGTTACCTTGTCTTTGATAAATTCATTCCCCGGGAAATCATTTCCAAGGTAGGCATCCAGGTGCTTTTTGTCATACAAATAGCCGTTTTTCCCTTCAAACACCGCTTTTGCATGAAGCTGGCCGAAACAGGAATAATCGATCTGATGGTGCAGGCGAACCAGGAATTCCCGGAATCCTAAATGTTCGGTTAGGTAAAACTCTTCGCTTTCCTGGTAACTGCCATCCATCCAGTTCGAAACCGTCAGTTCCGTCCGCGGACGTTGCCGGGTAAAGCCCGAAAGCGGTTTCAATTCAAAAATCGGGATCAGCGTTTGGACCATGGGCAGGAGCAATACGCCCATGACAATCACCAGCAGTACTTTTCGCAGAAGTTGGGAACGGGCTTTCATCAGAACTGGAAATAAATGAACGGATTAAACTCACCTGAATTCAGGAAAACGGCAGAAAGTACCAACAGTAACAAACTAACGAATGTATAGATCAAATGACCGGCATCGGTTTGCTTGTCTGCATACAAAGCACTGGTCCACCGAAGGGCCTTCTTCGAAATCCCGGCAAAAGAAAGAACGGCCGCAATGAGGAGGAAGAAGTAAAATTTACCGTCAAAAACCACCGGTGAAACAGCATCCGACGGAAACAGCTGCCCGAAGTATTCAAAAGCAGCGTCTACCTCCCGGATATGGAAAAAGATACAGCCCACAACAACGACAAGAAATGTGAGAGCAACCCGGAAAACCCGTCCGACACGCTCATAGAATTTCAACAGGAACAGGCGCTCCAGGATCATAAAAGCCCCATGATAAATGCCCCACAATACAAAATTCCAGGAGGCGCCGTGCCAAAGTCCCGAGAGCAGGAATACCAGGCCCAGGTTGAAATAGAGGCGTTTGTTCGAGTCAACGCGGTTGCCGCCCAGCGGTATGTAAAGGTAATCCCTCATCCACTTGCCCAGCGAAATATGCCAGCGTTTCCAGAATTCAGTGATGGAGGCCGAAATGTAAGGACTGTTGAAGTTCTCCGGAATTGTAAAACCAAGCATTTTTGCCAACCCGATCGCCATGTCTGAATAACCCGAGAAGTCAAAGTAGATCTGAAAGGCAAACGCAAACAACCCGAGCCAGGCCGTAAAGGCATCCAGCTCCTGGAAATCCATCGCGAAAACAATGTTGGTGTACAAACCAATCTGGTTGGCAATCAGCACTTTTTTCGCCAAACCGATGCAAAATCGGTAAAAACCGTTGAGTCGGTTATCGGTAGTTTCCTCCCGGTTGGTGATTTGGTGGGCAATCGTTCGGTAGGGGATAATCGGCCCGATAATGAGTTTCGGGAACAATAAAATGTAAAGCAGGTAATTAAAGAAATTATCCAGTGGTTTCTGATCGCCACGATACACGTCCATCGCATAGGTGATCGATTCAAATACGAAAAACGAAATCCCGATCGGCAGCACGATTTCCGTCCAGGCAATATGCTCAATACCCAATTGATACAGCAATTCATTGAAGCTTTCCACAAAGAAATTGGCGTATTTGAAAACGGCCAGCAACCCTATATTCAGCAACAGCGAAGCAACCAGGATCCGTTTCTTTTTCCGCGCATCGCTCTGCAGGCTCATCCACTTCACCAGGTAAAAGTCAATGGCTGTGGTGGCTAAAAGCAGGAAAATAAAACGCGGCGCTCCCCAGCTGAAAAAGAAAATACTGGCAAGCAGCAGCACGGGATTCTTCAACTTTTTCCCCACCGAAAAATAGACCAACAGGAATATCGGTAAAAAGTAAACCATGAAGTAACTGCTACTAAAAACCATGTTCGTTTTTGTGGTGACGAATATAGCACTTTTGAGCTACGGCAAATCAATTCTGGCAGCGTGAATTTTCGGTCAGTGCTTATAAAAAACGAAAAGCCGTCGACATTAAGCCAACGACTTTCCTATATATTGCCGTTCCGTTCTATCCTCGGTTTAATCGAGGGAAGAAGGCCCGAGGAACCCAACGCACCGAAGCGCATTGAGTATAAATCCATGAATTACATCATGCCTGGCATTCCACCCGGCATTCCGCCCATTGCCGGTGCGTTTTCTTCCGGTTCGTCAGCAATAACGCACTCGGTAGTCAACAACATCGATGCAATGGAAGCTGCATTCTCAATCGCAATACGCGTTACTTTCGTCGGGTCGATTACTCCGGCTTCGTAAAGATTTTGGTACTGTTCCGTACGGGCATTGTAACCGAAATCATCTTTTCCTTCGCGTACTTTCTGAACGATCACGGCTCCTTCGCCACCGGCATTGGCAACGATTTGGCGTAAAGGCTCTTCTACCGAACGGGTCACGATAGCAATGCCTGTCGTTTCGTCTTCGTTATCGCCTTTCATTTTCTCGAGGTTCGCAATCGAACGGATCAGCGCAACACCACCACCCGGAACAATTCCTTCTTCCACAGCAGCACGTGTGGCAGCCAATGCATCGTCAACACGGTCTTTTTTCTCTTTCATTTCCACCTCGGTAGGTGCACCGATATACAATACCGCAACGCCGCCTGCCAGCTTCGCCAAACGCTCCTGCAATTTCTCGCGGTCGTAATCAGAAGTGGTCGACTCCATTTGCGCCTTGATTTGTTTCACGCGCGCCTGGATGTTGTCTTTTTCTCCTGCACCGTTGATGATCGTTGTATTGTCTTTGTCGATCTCTACTTTTTCAGCAGTTCCGAGCATATCCAACGTAGCGTTCTCCAATGTGTAACCGCGCTCTTCAGAGATCACTTGTCCACCTGTCAGGATTGCAATGTCTTCCAGCATCGCTTTGCGGCGGTCACCGAAGCCCGGAGCTTTTACAGCAGCAATTTTCAACGATCCGCGCAAACGGTTCACTACCAATGTGGCTAATGCTTCACCGTCTACGTCTTCGGCGATGATCAGCAATGACTTTCCGTTTTGAACAACCGGCTCCAAAATCGGAAGCAATTCCTTCATGTTGCTGATCTTCTTGTCGTAGATCAGAATCAGCGGATGCTCCATTTCAGCGATCATTTTGTCGGTATTCGTCACGAAATACGGTGAAAGGTAACCGCGGTCAAACTGCATACCGTCAACCGTTTTCACTTCTGTTTCCGTTCCTTTCGCTTCCTCAACCGTGATCACGCCGTCATTGCCCACCACTTTCATTGCCTGTGCAATCAGCGCACCGATTGTTTCGTCATTGTTAGCCGAGATCGTAGCGATTTGCTTGATTTTATCGTTATCCGAACCAACTTCTTTTGAAATTGCTTTCAGGTTTTTTACCACTTCGGCAACCGCTTTGTCGATCCCGCGCTTCAAATCCATCGGGTTGGCGCCTGCAGCAACGTTTTTCAAACCGGCGGTGATAATCGCCTGTGCCAATACAGTTGCAGTTGTTGTTCCGTCACCGGCAATATCAGCCGTTTTGGAAGCAACTTCCTTCACCATTTGTGCACCCATATTTTCAATCGGGTCTTTCAATTCAACCTCTTTGGCTACCGAAACACCATCCTTGGTGACTTGCGGAGCGCCGAATTTTTTACCGATAACAACGTTTCTTCCTTTTGGTCCTAAGGTTACTTTTACTGCATTGGCCAATGAATCAACGCCTTTTTTCAGCTTCTCACGAGCTTCTACATCAAAATAAATTTGCTTTGCCATCTTGTGTTTGGTTTGTCTGTTTTAATTATCCGATAATTCCGTAAACGTCCGACTCTTTCATGATAATGTAAGTCGCTCCGTCTAATTTGATTTCTGTTCCTGAGTACTGTCCGTACATCACCGTATCGCCAACTTTCACAGTCATCGGCTCGTCTTTTTTACCGTTTCCTGCAGCAACGATCTTTCCGCGCAAAGGTTTTTCCTTCGCTGTGTCGGGAATGATAATCCCGCTTGCGGTAACTTGCTCTGCCGGCGCCGGTTCGATCAGAACTCTATCTGCCAAAGGTTTAAATGTTGTAGACATATTTCGAGTATTTAGAAAATTAAAAATTGTTGCTTCGCAACTGTCGAAGATTGTGCCAAGCGCAATTTGGCAGTCAATTTTTCAGTTTTGGGGCCGAATCGATAAAAAAAATGTCAGTATGTGTGACATACTGACATTCTAAAATCATTTGGGCTAATCTATTATTGATTGGCCGCTTTTCCGTTTCCTTGGGCGCCACCGTTGTTGCCGCCTTGTCCGTTACCATTGCCGGAACCTTGTTCCGTGTTATTCTGGCCGCCCGGACGATCAACCTTTTCCGGTGTCATCATGATGGTAAGCGCAATACTCAAAACCATTATCGCACCTGCCAATGACCATGTCGCTTTCTCGATGAAATCATTTGTACGCTGTACGCCACCCAATTGCTGAGCCGCACCGAAATCGGAAGACAAACCACCACCTTTCGGGTTTTGAACAAATACGACAACTACAAGCAAAATGCTCGCTAAAATGATGATGATTGAAATGAGACCTGTCATTGTTATGATGTTATTTTTTTCTTTAATTCTTCAATTCGGACTGCAAATAAAAGCTTTTTTTCTGGAAACGCCAACATCAATTGATGATAAACATGAATTGCCTTCGGATAATTGCCCTGGGCCGCATAAATTTTGGCAAGTGTCTCGGAAACAGGGATCGTATCCTCGTCCAGGCTTTCCTTTGCTTTTTTCGGTGGAGAAAAGAACTCGGTTTTTCCTCTCGTAATGGTTGGTTCTTCTTTGATAAAATGATCGATGATCTCGTCTACCTTTCGTTTTTCCGGTGCTTTGGCTGCCGGTTCCACAGGCTTCTGACCACTGCTTTTCAACCACGAAGTAAACGAACGTTTTTCCCCCGGTTCAAACTCAACCACTCTTTCTCTTTCTCTTTCTCTTTCTGTTTCTGTTTCTGTTTCTCTTTCTGATACCTCCTCAACCGCTTCTTCTTCCGGCAATTCGGCGACCGGCGTTTCAGGCTTCGTAATGTCGAAATGCTGCTCCAGCGTAAACGCTTCGGTGATCGTGTCGAAATCATTCCTCTCAGGCGCTTCCATAACCGGCTTCGGTACTGTTTCCGGCTCTTCTGTTGTGGCTGATGCAATGGGTTCTTCGACCTGTTCAGCAATCTTCTGCACGACTTCCTCAACCCTAACCTCAACCTCAGTTGCAGGAACAGCTTCTACCGGTATTTCAAGTGTTTCCGGTTCACTGAATTCAATAGGATCGGATGTTGCTTCGCCCGGCTTATGCACCAGCTGGTACAACTGCGCACGATCGTTCAACCGATACGCATGCTGCTGCAATGCCGAATCCAAATCAATCGATTTTCCGTTGGCCAAAGCAGTGAGGTACAGCAGCGAGAAAACCGCCGCATAAGGGTGCTTTTCGCTCAGCGCCTTTAGGCCAGGAGCATCGGCCAGTGTAAGCACCGCCGGATTCGAAATGGATTGTGCAACTTGTTCCAGGTTCATGGCCTACCAGTTTGAGCGTAATTTATTGATGACATCCTGTACGATCTGCTGGTTAATCAGTTCCAGCAATTCGTTCTCTACGTCCGATAGCTGCTGCGACGCATCGTAATCGGCAAAGCGCGTGCTCGTCATCTGCATCTTTTCCAGGCCCTTCGTTGGGGTAATGATCACAAAATTCACCGAAACAGTCAACCTGTTTTTCTGGGCATTATCGCCCTGGGTGACGGCCTGTGGAGTCGTATTGTAACTGCTCACAACACCCGAGATCTGCACATCGGCATCATCGATTCTGGTCAGCATTTCCAAACGCGTGTTGTTCTGGATGCCCGTTCGCAGCGATTCAGTCAGCGTAGCGTTGTAATTGGCCGGAGCGGTAGCCGCGTTCAGTTCGAGCGGGGTGATGTAAAAATCCTTCCACTCTTCCGGCATACTGTCGTCCACAAAACCAACACGCGTAGGCCAGCAACTGCACAGCGATCCCAAAACAACTACCATAATTAACAATCTCATCATATTCTTACCGGTATCTTCTCCTCCCTTGAGGGAGGGTAGGGAGGGTGGCCCCACAGGTTCCTTCCTTTTCAATTTCCAATTTCCAATTTCCAATTAAAAAGACCTACCCATTAATATCATACTCTTTAATCTTCCGGTACAATGTTCGTTCCGAAATACCGAGTTCTTCCGCTGCGTGTTTCCTGCGCCCGCGATGTTTGTCAAGCGCTTTCTGGATCAATTCCTTCTCGCGGTCTTCCAGCGACAGCGATTCCTGTACTTCCTCGTGGACCTCAAAATCCTCTGTTTGATCTTCCATCCGGTAAGCCGGTGTCGGTTCTACTTTCGCAGGAACATTCGGCAGCAGGCGAGGTTCGGCAATGCCCACGTCCGTATACATGCGGTTGACCATCGCAGCCTGGTCGTTCGACAAGCTGAAATCGCCCTGCTGGTTCAGCAATTCAACCACCAGCTTTTTCAGATCATTCAGGTCGTTTTTCATGTCGAACAAAAACTTGTACATCAGTTCACGCTCGTCAAATTTGGTTTCATGCGAACCCACCACCGACGGAAATTGTTCTTCCGGACCGGGTAAATACTGCTGCAGGGTGATCACGTCAATGTCACGGGTCTGCTCGATTACCGAGATCTGCTCAACAAGGTTTTTCAATTGACGGATATTCCCCGGCCAGTTATACGAATTCAACAGCGTTACCGCGTCAGGCGTCAGCCGGATCGTTGGCATGCGGTATTTATCGGCAAAGTCGCTCGCAAACTTGCGGAACAACAGGTAAATATCTTCATTTCGGCTGCGAAGCGGCGGCAAGGCAATCGGAACGGTACTCAAACGGTACAGTAAATCTTCCCGGAATTTCCCGGAAGAAATAGCACGTTGCATGTTCTCGTTCGTGGCCGCAACCACGCGCACATTCGTTTTCAACACTTTCGATGAGCCGACGCGGATAAACTCGCCCGTTTCCAGTACGCGCAGAAGGCGCACCTGTGTTTGCATGGGCAATTCCGCAACTTCATCCAAAAAAATTGTTCCGCCGTCTGCGACTTCAAAATAACCTTGTCTGCTGCCTGTGGCGCCCGTAAAAGCGCCTTTTTCGTGGCCGAACAATTCCGAATCGATCGTTCCTTCCGGGATGGCACCGCAGTTGACGGCAATGTACTCGGCATGCTTGCGCGAGCTTAATTGGTGGATGACCTGCGGAATGATCTCTTTACCCGTCCCGCTTTCCCCGGTCACCAAAACCGAAATATCCGTAGGAGCAACCTGTATGGCTACTTCCAATGCGCGATTGAGCAGCGGAGCATTTCCGATGATCCCGAATCGTTGTTTGATCTGTTGTACGTTCATGCTCATGACACCACTAATTTAGCAGGTTCCTCTACTTGTTCGCCAATCAGTGTTGCTGATGTGCATTCTTTTATTTTTACCCAGACGTAATCGCCTTTTTTAGCCGTTCCTTTCGGGAACACCACTTTTGTATTGCGCTCGTCGCGGCCCATCAAATCATCTTCCGATTTCTTGGAAACACCCTCGATCAGTACCTTATGTACTTCACCGATCTGGCGGAGGTTGTTTGCCAGCGAATGACGCAGCTGGTTTGCTATAATTTCATCCAGTCGACGGCTTTTTATTTCCTCCGTCACATCGTCCTCAAACTTGCGCTCTGCCAGTGTTTTCGGACGCTCCGAATATTTGTACATGTAAGCGAAATCAAACTGCACCTCGTTTTGCAGCGAAAGTGTAGCCTGGTGCTCCTCTTCGGTTTCACCGCAAAAGCCAACAATCACGTCGGTCGAAATACCGCAATTCGGCAAAATGCGGCGAATCGCAGCGATGCGTTCAAGGTACCATTCGCGGCTGTAACCACGGTTCATACGCTGCAGCACATCCGAATGGCCCGATTGTACGGGCAGGTGAATGTACGGACAGATATTGTCGTACTTCGCCATCACTTCCAGTACTTTGTCAGTCAAATCCTTCGGGTGCGAGGTCGAAAAGCGGATGCGCAAATCCGGATCGATTTGGGCAACCATTTCCATCAGCTCCGCAAAATCGGTAGTCGGCTGCGTTTCATCCTTGATCACGCCTTTGCTCGTCATATTCCAGCGGTAACTGTCTACATTCTGGCCCAAAAGCGTTACTTCGCGGTAGCCGCGATTGAAAATATCGGTGCATTCCTGCACGATGGTATGCGGATCACGGGATCGCTCTCTTCCACGGGTAAACGGCACCACGCAGAACGAACACATATTGTCACATCCGCGCGTAATCGAAACAAAAGCCGAAATACCGCCTTCATCCAAACGGATAGGGGAAATGTCGCCGTAGGTTTCTTCGCGTGAAAGCAAAACGTTTACGGCTTTCTGTCCGCCGTTTACTTCCTCGATCATGCCCGGCAATTCACGGTAGGCATCAGGGCCTGCCACCAGGTCAACCAGCTTTTCTTCTTCCAGCAATGATTGTTTCAGGCGCTCGGCCATGCAGCCCAAAACACCTACAACCAGTTTGGGTTGTGCCTTTTTTTGTTTTTTGAATTCGGTCAGGCGTTTGCGAACGCGCATCTCCGCATTGTCTCGGATGGAACAGGTGTTGATAAGAATCACGTCTGCTTCCTCCGAATTCCGGGTAGTCGAATAACCCTCTTTCGCCAGGATGGAAGCCACGACCTCACTGTCGGAAAAATTCATCGCGCAACCGTAGCTCTCCACATAGAGTTTTTTTGCTCCTGCCTGGTTTTCATCCAGCACCAGAGCCTCTCCCTGCTTCCCCTCGTCAATTATTTTGTTGTTGCCGTGATCGTCAACCATTCTGTCTTGCGTTTAGATTGCGTGCAAAAATAGCGTTTTTTCGACTTCATGTCAAAATGTCAGTCGGAAGATTTAACGGATTTTTGGAAGGGATATTTCTTAACAGTCCCGTAGGGACGAAATACCGTAGCCACGATCATTGTTTTTCCCATCCATGCCGTAGGTATGGGGCATATTTATCCGTGCCCATCTCCGCGCAGCGTTCAGTCATTTTGATGGTCCGATATCTGTGAACATCCGTGTCATCCGTGTCTAAATGATTGTCTGCGACTAATTACTTTGTGGATCGATCCGAATCCACCCTATATAATAAGGTATCGAATGTCGATTTCAACTTTTTTTCATCTTCCGTAAAATTTATCCAAAAAAATAAACTATCGTTTATAATAGGCGCCGCACAATCAATAGCAGTACGCCGTTTGTTTTTTGAAACGAAAACTTCTTATTTTGCACCGCTTTATCGTTTGAAGCGTTTAATGATACCTACATGAGCAAGAACTTAGTAATAGTGGAGTCACCTGCGAAAGCAAAGACAATCGAAGGATACCTCGGAAAAGATTTCATTGTGAAGTCAAGTTTTGGACATGTTAGGGATCTTGCTTCAAAAGGCCTGGCCATTGATATTGAAAACGACTTTCAGCCCGATTACGAAGTGAGTTCCGATAAGAAAGCCATCGTTTCGGAACTGAAAAAACTCACCAAGGAAGCCGATACGGTTTGGCTCGCAACCGATGAGGACCGCGAGGGAGAGGCTATTTCCTGGCACTTGTACGAAACGCTCGGTCTGGCTAAAAAAGAAACAAAACGGATCACCTTCAACGAAATCACCAAAACAGCGATCTTAAAAGCAATTGAAAAACCACGGGAAATCAATAAGCCCCTGGTGGATGCACAGCAGGCACGCCGTGTCCTGGACCGTTTGGTGGGCTTTGAGTTATCGCCGGTGCTCTGGAAAAAGGTGCGCCCGAGCTTGTCTGCAGGCCGCGTGCAGTCGGTAGCCGTTCGGTTGATCGTGGAGCGTGAAAAGGAAATCATGAGCTTTCAGTCGGAAAGTTATTTCCGTGTGTCCGGCTCATTCCTGAAAGGAAAAGAAGGGATCAAGGCTGAAGTCAGTAAGCATTTCGGAAGCGATACGGAAGTAGAAGCATTTCTGACCAATTGCGGGAAAACCACATTTTCCGTACTCGATGTACAAACCAAGCCGGCAAAGAAAACGCCTGCCGCTCCGTTTACCACTTCTACCTTGCAGCAGGAAGCCAGTTTAAAGCTGGGATTCTCGGTATCACGCACCATGCAGGTCGCTCAGCGTTTGTATGAAGCAGGACGCATCACTTATATGCGTACCGATAGTGTGAATTTATCCGAAACGGCCATGCAGGGTGCTGAAAATGAGATTAAGTCCGCCTACGGAAATCAGTACAGCAACCCAACGAAATATGCAACCAAAAGCGCCAATGCGCAGGAAGCACACGAGGCCATCCGCCCGACGGATTTTAGTTTGCACAGCCTCACTGGTGCCGATTCGGATGAAGCACGCCTCTACGATCTGATCTGGAAACGGGCCATCGCTTCTCAAATGAGCCACGCTCAACTGGAACGCACCACCATTTCAATCGGGAATGAAAAGCTACCCGAAATTTTTGCAGCAAAAGGTGAAGTCATCAAGTTCGACGGCTTCCTAAAAGTATACCTTGAAACCTCGCTTGATGACGAAGAAGAAGGCGAGTTGTCAGGCTTGTTGCCGGCCGTAACTGTCGGTGATCAGCTCGATGTACAGCTCATCCGCGCCACACAGCGCTTTTCCCGTCCTCCTTCCCGTTACGTGGAAGCCGCATTGGTAAAGAAACTGGAAGAATTGGGCATTGGCCGTCCTTCTACCTACGCACCAACCATTTCGACCATCCAGAAACGTGGTTACGTTGAAAAGAAAGAACGCGAAGGCGAAGAACGTGCGTACCTGGTCCTGGATCTGAAAGGTACCGAAGTCGTTCGTGAAACAAAAACCGAAATCACGGGACGTGATAAAAACAAGCTCTTCCCAACCGACATCGGTATGGTGGTAACGGATTTCCTAAAAGAACATTTCGAGCACATCATGGATTACCATTTCACGGCCGAAGTGGAAGGCCAGTTCGATGAGATTGCCCATGGTAAAATGGAATGGACCGATATGATCCGTTCATTCTACAATCCGTTCCACGAAAGTGTTGAAGATACCCTGGAGCATTCGGAGCGTGCTACCGGAGAACGAATCCTGGGAGTGCATCCTGTCTCCAACAAAAAAGTGCTGGCGCGCATCGGCCGTTTCGGACCGATGATCCAGGTCGGTGATGAGAAGGAAGATGGTGAGAAACCGCAATTTGCTTCGTTGCATGCATCACAGTCCATTCATACCATTACCTTGGAAGAAGCGTTGGAATTATTCAAGCTGCCACGTATCCTGGGTGAATTCGAAGGCGAAACAGTGAAGGTAAATATCGGCCGTTTCGGACCTTACATTCAGTTGGGTAAATTGTTTGTCTCGCTGAAAAAAGAAGACGATCCGATGCAGATCCAGCTTGATCGCGCAATGGAACTGATTGTTGAAAAACGAGAAGTGGAAGCCAATCGTCTTATCAAGGAATTTCCTGAGAACAAAGAGGTGCAATTGCTTAATGGCCGCTACGGGCCGTACCTGAAGATCGGGAAAGATAACTACAAGCTCCCGAAAGGCGCGGAGGCCGCTTCTTTAACGTTGGAAGAATGCCTGGCGATTGCCGCAGATCCTGCCAACGCACCGAAAAAGAAGGCAGGCGCCCGCGCTAAAGCTCCGGCAGCTAAAAAGCCTGCCGCCAAAAAAGCATCCACGAAGAAAAAATGATTGACGAACTCCGAAGCGACTGACTGCGTAGCGACTGACAAAGGAAGTCTGCTACTGCAGGAAGTCTGCTTCGGAGGAGTTTTCCACGTTCCCATCTTCATTCTTAATTCAAGCGCCTGTTTTTTGGCACATGATCACTGTTATCTTTGCTTCAAACAGGCAGAATGAAAGATCTTTCAATCTATTTTCAACCGTTGCAGCAGGAAAACGAATACCCTGCGGAAACCATCGGATCGGTTATATTGGCAAACAATCAACATGGTTTTCCCGAAATCACGCAGCCGGGCCTGGCAATCATTTATGTTCCCGAATTCAGGAATGGTCAGCCGGAACTGCACCGGCAAACGGATGATCGTTTCCGTGAAGCGTTCTATCGTTATTTCCCGGGAATGCTCTGGAAGCAAACGATTTATGACTTGGGAACGCTGCTTCCGGGCGAGCGGGTAGAGGACACCTACTTCGCCTTGCGGCAGGTCGTGGCCGAATTGGTTAAGAAAAAAATCATACCTATTATAATAGGTGGTACCCAGGATCTCACCTATGCCATGTACCAGGGTTACGAAGAGCTTGAACAGCTGATCAATGTTATGAGCATCGATTACAAGCTCGATCTGGGTGATCCCGACCAACCGGTGAACAAAGATGCATTTGTCAACAAGCTGCTCATGCACCGGCCTTGTTTCCTCTTCAATTATTCGATTCTGGGTTACCAGGCGCCTTTTGTACGTCAGTCAGAAGTCGACCTGTTCGAAAAGCTCTATTTTGATGCCGTTCGTTTAGGGGAATTTGTGGCGGATTCGCGTATTGCCGAACCGTTGTTGCGCAATTCTGATTTGCTCTCCATCGATCTCCAGTCATTAAGAGCGTCTGATTTCCCGGGAGACTACTACCAAAACCCGAACGGATTTTATAACCATGAGCTCTGTCAGCTGGCACGGTATGCGGGGATCAGTGATAAATTGACATCATTAGGGATTTTTAACCTGCTTCCGGGAAATCTGGGCGAACGTGCACACCAGGAAGTCGCTCAGCTTATCTGGTACTTCATCGACGGCGTTTCCCAGCGAATGGGTGATTTCCCGATCGGTTCCAAAAAGGATTACATCCGTTTTACCGTCTTTATGGAGGAAATCAAACACGACCTTGTTTTCTTCAAAAGCAATAAATCAGACCGTTGGTGGATGGAAGTTCCGTATCCCCCGAAAGAAGGCTATAAATACGAGCGCCATCACCTGGTTCCGTGCAATAAAAATGATTACGATCTGGCCCTGGAAAATGATATTCCCGACCTTTGGTGGAGAACTTATCAAAAATTAGGGTAACCTTTTTTTAATTTCGACATATAAGCACAGCATGTTAATATTCGGTTCTCTTCAACATTGGATTGTGGAAAACTGATCAAGTAATTAATAAAAAGTTTTTATTGTTCCGAAAAATACTTATTTTAGTCGCCAATTGGCTAAAATTTGTTAAAGTCAGAATAGTAAATACCGTACTAAGTACACTGTTTATGAAGAAAAGATTACTCGCTCTGTCAACGTTGATGTTCGCATCAGTAGGAGTATTTGGTCAGCAGGACATGGCCTTAACGCACTTTTTCTACAACAAAATGTTGTTTAACCCGGGCGCTACCGGAATTGAAGAAGGAATTTGCGGATCGTTGCTTTACCGTAACCAATGGGATAAAGTAAACGGTGCGCCTAACTCGGCTACCTTTAATGCTGAAGCCAATATTGAACGTTGGTGGCCTGCCGGTGTCGGTATTACGTTTGCACACGATGCAATCGGTTTTAACCGCCAGAACAACTTCGCTCTGAACTACTCGCAGCACGTGACAACCAGTGTGGGTACGTTGGGTATCGGTGTTGGTTTAGGCTTTATGAACTTCGGTTTGAATCCTACGTGGGTTCCGCCGACAACCAATTTTGACCCTACGCTGCCGGCAAGCAGTTCGGCTACTGCATTCGATATGAATGCCGGGCTTTACTGGAAAGGAACAACGCAGCCGTATTATATCGGTCTTTCATCTACGCATTTGTCGGTGCCTACCCTGGCACAAACTTCCAGCTTGTTGGCAAGCCCCGCTGTAAATTACAATACGGCCCGCCACTACTACTTCATGGGAGGTTATGTATTTGAAGAATTAGGCCCGGGTAATCTTGATATCCAGGCATTGGTTCAGTCTGATTTGGTAAAAACGTCATTCAATTTGAACGCGCGATACATTGTGAATAATCAATTTTATGGAGGTTTAGGCTACCGTTCATCGGATGCGGTGTCGGTTATGGCCGGATTTATTCCATGGCCTGGAGCAGCGATCAGCTACTCTTATGACCTTACATTGAACAAATTATCCAATGTTTCGAGAGGTACGCATGAGGTTGTTGTGAAGTACTGCTACTATCTTCCGCCTCCACCACGTACGGTATCAAATCACCCGAGATGGTTGTAAAATCAAAAAAAAATTAAAAATCTTTGTAACCATTTTTTGAACGATTCCGTTATATCGAAAATATTGATCCTGTAGATTGTTAGTGATAGACCCGGAGTTGTAAAATTGAACTAGAATGAAAAAACTGTTGTTAATCGGTTTAATTGGGGCCTTCTTGGCTGCTTGTAGTTCGCGTAGCGGACACTTGACAGGAGTAATGGGCCGACGCGTATATCAACCGGAGATTCCTCTCGGGATGGTATATATTCCATCGGGTTCTTACAATATGGGAGAGAACGATCAGGATGTTCCGTTTTTGCACCAAACACGTGCGAAAACAGTATCCGTTCAGGCTTTCTATATGGACCAGACGGAAATCACCAACAACGAGTATCGTCAATTCGTTGAGTGGGTCAAGGATTCTATTGCACGTGAGTTAATCTACTCAGGTGTGGAAGAAGACGATGACGCCGCGGATTTCATCAACTATGCCGACGATTATTTCGACGGGGTGGAGATGGTAGAGTTTGACCCTGCCAACAGAGATGAAAACCGTGCGCAGTTCTCACTTAACTGGGATCGAAAGTTCTCTTACGAAGATGAAGAGTACCTTCCGTTGCTGGCTGATATGTACTATCCGCAGGCTGAACGCTTCTACAAGCGTCGCGATATCGATACGCGTAAGCTGATTTTCAAATACTATTGGATCGATTTCAGAGAAGCTGCTCGTCGTGGCCGTATCGAGATCGTACCAAACGGTTATGATAACCAGGGGAACAAAGTTGCCCAGGAGCACCGCGAGTTGAATACACCTCCGCATCCGTTTACGGAAGAGCCGCAGGGACAAGACGCTGATTTCGGTTACTTCAACAAGAAAGGTCAGAACAACGCGATCCGTGGTCATGCCGATCGTCAGCGTTTCATCATCGATGAAGCTATCCAGGTATTCCCGGATACATTGTGCTGGGTGCGTGACTTTACGTATTCATTCCACGATCCGATGACCAATATGTATTTCTGGCACCCGGCTTACGACAACTACCCTGTTGTTGGCATCACCTGGGTTCAGGCTAAAGCATTCAGTGTTTGGAGAACACAATTGCTGAATTCATGGCTGGTTGCAATGGGTGACTTGTTCGTGAATGACTTCCGTTTGCCTACAGAAGCAGAATGGGAGCGTGCAGCACGTGGAGATTTGAATAACTCGCCTTACCCTTGGGGAGGCCCGTACATCCGTAACGAATCCGGCTGTTTCCTTGGAAACTTTAAACCAATGAGAGGCCGTTACTTCGAGGATGGAGGGTTCCACACGGTTAAAGCATACTCTTATAACCCGAACGGTTGGGGACTATACTGCATGGCAGGGAACGTTTCCGAGTGGTGTGAAACTGCTTACGATGAATCAATGTATGAGTTCTCTCATGACTTGAACACAGAATACCGTTATGATGCAATGGACTGGGATCCGCCATCAATGAAGCGTAAAGTATTGCGCGGTGGTTCTTGGAAAGACATCGGTTATTACCTACAGACTTCAACTCGTACCTACGAGTACCAGGATACTGCCAAGTCGTATGTCGGCTTCCGAAATGTGATGACTCACTTAGGAAGAGGTGGACGCGAATTCTCTAAAGAAGGGGGCGAAGAAATTCGTAGCGATATCCAACTTCGCTAAGAATAACAACAAACAATTACAAACAAAAATCTTTAGTTTAAACCTAAAAAAAACAAGAAAACTATGAAACCAGGAAGTAAAGGATGGAAAAAGTTTATGGCGAAACTCTATGGTTTCGGTGCGGCAGTCGTAATCGTTGGAGCTTTGTTTAAAATTCAGCACTGGCCGTTTGCGGGCGAGATGTTGATTGTGGGTCTGGGTACAGAAGCCTTGATCTTCGTCTTCTCAGCGTTCGAGCCTATTCACGAAGATCCGAATTGGGAACTCGTATATCCTGAGCTTGCTTTAGGACACAGTGATGATTTGGATCACGATGCGCTTCCTGCAACTCGCGGAGGAGGTCGCGGTGGAAACGGTATTACCGAACACTTGGATAAAATGCTTGAAGAGGCAAAGATCGACGGACAGCTTTTGGAGCGTTTGGGCGATGGTATGCGTGCATTGGGTGAAAATGCAGCTCAATTGAAAGGCGTAACTTCTGCTGCTGCTGCAACAGATTCTTATGTTTCTTCTTTGCAGGCTGCATCTGATAAAGTGTCTTCTTTGTCTGAAGCTTACGAGAGAGCGTCTGTGTCAATCTCTGGTATGACTTCTAACACACAAGAAGGTGAGTCATTCGGTGAGCAAATGCAGAAAGTTTCTAAAAACCTTGCTGCTTTGAACAACGTTTACGAATTGCAATTGAAAGGTTCATCGGCACACCTTGAGGCTACGGAGAAATTCCAGGCTCAGGTTACTGAAATGATGAAAAACTTGTCTGACTCTGCTGAAGATACACGTCTTTACAAAGAGAACATGGCAATGTTGTCTAAAAACTTGACTGATCTTAACTCTGTTTATGGTAACATGCTTAAAGCTATGACAATCTCGAGATAATCTCGCTTTTATCAAGCATTAAACATTGAATGTAAACCGACAAAAAATTAAAAGATCATGGCAGGAGGAAAAGAAACCCCAAGACAGAAGATGATCGGTATGATGTACTTGGTATTGACCGCGCTTTTGGCGTTGAACGTATCCAAGTCTATCCTCGATGCTTTTGTCGCAATTGAAGAAAATACACAAAAAGCGAATATCGCACAGTTGGATCGTGGTAATGGATTTAAAAGTGATGTAACTTCAGAAATCAGTACTACGAAAGGACCTGAAAACGCCCTTAAACTGAAAAAGCTGAAAAAGATTTTGGCTCAGATGGAAGAGGTCGATAAGATTACCGCTACAATGATCCAGGATATCGATAAGATCAAAGTTGAGATCTTGAAAGAATCCGGTGAAGATGTAACGAAGATGAAAAACAATGATGAGGAAACCATCATGTGGGAAAAAGGTGACGGCTGCAAGCCTGCCCGTATGCACTTAATGGCAGTTCAGGCAAAAGACCAGTACGATATCCCGATGCACCACATCGTAGGTGAAGACATCAAAACACCAACCGGAGCAGGTAAAAAATTGTGGGAAGACTTCAACAATTACCGTTCTAAATTGGTACAGGTTGTAGGTACGTATGACAATTTCTCAATCAAGCCGGTTGCAATTAACGAGTTTAAGGATAACAACGACCTTGCGGTTAAAGTTGACAAAATGATCCTTTCTTCAAAAGCAAACGTGAAGCGTGATGAAAAAGGAAAAGTATTGGATCTTGGTGAAGATGGACAGGTATTGAAAGATATCTACATCAACCTTACAAAACCAGAGCGTGTAAAACAACATGACCTGGAAGGCGTTCACTGGATCGGTGCAACTTTTGACCACTCTCCGCTTGTGGCTGCAGTAGCTTCATTGTCATCTATGCAACAAGACATCTTGTCTGCCCGTGCAATGGCACTTGCGCACCTGAAGTCTAAAGTATCAACAGGTGAATACTCGTTCAACAAAATTGTTGGTTTGGCTTACGGTCCTGCTATCGCAACAGCTAACGAAGAAGTTGAGGTGAAAGTAATGATGGCTGCGTTTGACTCGGATAACCAACCTACCGTAACTTACGGTGGCGGAACGTTCCAGGGAACTGACGGACAGTATATCATTAAGACGAAAGCCGGATCAAGTGATATGAACCTTTCAGGTACGGTTTCAATTAAGAACAAGGCTGGTGTTGCTAAAACAGAAAACTGGACGCACACAATCAAAGTGATGAAACCGCAAGGAACAGTTTCACTTCCTGAAATGAACATGTTGTACCGTGGTTACAACAACATCGTTGAAGGTGTGGCTTCCGGTTACGATGAAACAGTATTGAGTGGTAATGGCGTTACACTGACTAAATCAGGAAACCAGTACATCGGACGTGTTACGGGAACAGGCCGTGAGGCTTCGATCTCTATCTCAGGAAGAAACAACGTTACCAAGAAAACACAGCAGCTCGGAGTATTCAAATTCCGTGTGTCTAACTTGCCTCCGCCGTCATTGTACTTAGGTACTTTGTCAAGCGGTTCTACTGCAGGTGCGTCAGCTGTGAAGGCGATGAGCGCATTGTTCATGAAGTATCCACCGGAAATTCCTTTGAAAGCTTCATTTGAAGTGGGTACATGGGAAGTTTCTGTATCAGGAGCTCCAAGAACAGTACAAGGTTCAGGTAAATCATTGTCACCTGAAGCACTTAATTTGATCAAACAGGCAAAACCAGGAAATACAGTTAGTATCTCCGGTAAATTTAAGGGGCCTAACTCCGGATTTGCTTCTTGTGTGATCAAGGTACAATAAGAGAATTTAAAACTAAGAAAGATGAAACGTTTACTAATCTGCGCAATGGTTGCACTGTCTTCCGGTGTAGCCTTGGCACAACCGGAGATCAATGGTGGTCCTGTGAATGTTCCCTACGATGGGGTCGTTGACGGGGTCTACATTACTGAGCATATTCCTACAAAGCGCATGATTCCTTACGAGTTTGTTCGCGAAGCGGATGTGACCTGGAGTAAGCGTGTGTGGCGTGTGATCGACATGCGTGAGAAGATCAACCACCCGATATATTTGCCGTTCGATTATTACGATCCGCAAAACAACTGGGTACGTAACTCTTCCCGCTGGTCGCTTTGGACGATCATGAAGCACCATATCCTTAACGGAGATTTGGACATGTTCTCGCCGGATAATCCCTACGATTATACCATGCGCGATGGCGATCAGTTCAAGTACCCGATCGTTCCTGAAGAAGGTAAAAGCTACTATACGGATTCTGTGTTCCGTGCAACAGCTTTCCAATACCTTGGTAAATTAGGTCCGCAGTCTACAACACCTATCGCAAACGAATACGGTGAGGATTCTGTGATCTACTTGCCGGACGGAACAACGGAATACGTTTATCCTCCACGTGATACAACCTGGATTCTGTCGAAAGACATCGTTCAGTACCGTATCAAGGAAGATTGGTTTTTCGATAAGGAGCGTTCTGTGTTGGATACACGTATTTTGGGAATTGCCCCGGTAATTTACCTGAAAGACGATAACAACCAGATCCTTGGTCTTCGCGAAACGTTTTGGTTATACTTCCCGCACTGTCGTTACATCTTCAACAACTACTTTGTTTACAACGAGCAAAACGATGCTCAGTGGATGAGTTTTGATGATATGTTCTGGAAACGACAATTCAGTAGTACAATCTACAAGGAAAGTAACGTTTTTGATCGTGAGATTGAGTCGTACCGTACAGGTGTTGATGCCTTGATGGAATCGGAAAAAATTACCGAGGAAATCAGGTTGTTTGAGCACGACGTGTGGAACTTCTAATCTGACGAAAAGATACCGAAGCCCTTCTATCATCTGGTAGAAGGGCTTTTTTATGCTCACAACATTGGTTTTCAACGTTGTAACAATTTGCTTTCAGGACGTTAAAGGAATACCTAAACGACAATTTAAATCCTTAAAGCAATGAAAAAAGCACTAACCATCGTAGCAGTATTCCTGTCCGGGATAGCTGCCGCACAATGCACCATCAATGTGGGGCCGGTCAATGTACCGCGTGCCGGGGTGGTCGACGGGGTCTTTCTCCCGGAAAACATTCCAACCAAACGTCTGATTCCTTACGAGTATGTTCGCGAAGCCGATGTGGTGTGGAGTAAACGCGTTTGGCGAACAATTGATCTGCGCGAAAAGATCAACCACCCGCTCTATTACCCGTTCGACTATTATGATCCGCAGAACAACTGGATCAGCAATTGCACCCGCTGGTCGTTGTGGACAATCCTTAAGTACAATGTCCTGCACGGTAGCCTCGATATGTTTTCTCCCGACAATCCTTATGATTATACCATGCTCGACGGTGATCAGTTCAAGTACCCGATTGTTCCGGAAGAAGGCAAAAACTATTACACCGATTCGGCGTTCAGGCAGGTTGCCTTTCAGTATTTGGGTAAATTGGGGCCGCAGCCGACCACACCATTACCAACCGCAGATGGTGATGAGGACTCAACTATTGTTAATTCAGAAGGAATCACGGAATTTGTCTATCCACCGCGTGATACAACCTGGATCATGTCAAAGGATATTGTCCAATACCGTTTGAAAGAAGACTGGTTTTTCGACAAAGAGCGATCAGTAATGGACGTGCGGATTTTGGGAATTGCTCCTGTGATTTACCAAACAGATGAGAATAACCAGATTTTGGGCCTGCGTGAAGTTTTCTGGCTGTATTTCCCGCATTGCAGATACGTTTTGAACAACTATTTCGTTTATAATGAAAGGAATGATGCGCAATGGATGAGCTTCGATGACCTGTTTTGGAAACGTAAATTCAACAGTTTTATTTACAAGGAAAGCAATGTGTTTGATCGAAGTGTTGAATCCTACAGGACCGGTGTGGATGCCTTGATGGAATCGGAAAAAATCACCGAAGAAATACGAACGTTTGAAAGTGATGTCTGGAATTTTTGATACTTTCTTCCAGCCGTCAAAAGTCCCTTTCCCGATGAGTGAGAGGGATTTTTTATTGTAAAGAGTTCTGGCTGAGTTACTTTTTCAGTTCACCGCATTCTGCTGCTATAAACCCCATAAATCAACAATCATGGCAGGAGGAAAAGAAACACCCAGACAAAAGATGATCGGAATGATGTATCTTGTATTGACCGCATTATTGGCCTTGAACGTATCCAAAACAATCCTGGATGCTTTTGTGGCCATTGAGGAAAACATTCAGATCGCGAATGAAAATGAATGGCAGCGCGGTGATGAAAAACTGGCCGAGCTGGAGGAAAGCGCCCAGGACAACAGCGTTCCCGAGACCCAGGCAAAAGCAAAGAAATTGCTTAAGACGATCGAAAAGATTGATAAGATGACCGCCGAACGCATTCGCGAAATCGATGCGCTGAAAATGGAAATCCTGGAAGCCTGTGGCGAAGACACAAAATCGGTTGGTTCCGCTGAAAGTATTTTGGTCGCAAAAAGCTCCGATAATCCGTTGAAACCGATTCGTATGCGGTTGGAACATGTACAAAACAAGGAAGCTTATGACGAACCGATGCGCATCCTGATCGGTGAAGACATTACTCGTCCTACCGGGAAAGGAATGACACTGTGGAATCATTACAATGACTATCGCAGTCAATTGACCGAACTGGTGGCCGGTTCCAATCCTTCCGATGGCGGCCGGTATTTTTTCAAAGCACCGAAGATCAACAGTTTCAAAGATCAGAAAGACCTGTCGGCGCAAATCGCGAAAGCCATCAAAGCATCGAATGTACATCCGGATGACCAGGAAGCGATCAAAAAGATTTATGTCGGGCTGACAAAACGGGAACGTGTTGAAGCCCAGGAAATCAAGAACGTTCACTGGATCGGGAAAACGTTTGACCATGCACCGTCGGTAGCTGTGTTGGCTTCCTTGTCGTCGATGCAAAAGGAAATCCTTACTGCCAGGGCCGATGCCGTTTCCCTGATTCGTCAGCGTGTAGGTGGTGGAGAATACTCGTTCAACAAGATCATTCCGCTGGCTTACGGACCGGAGATTGCCAACGCCGGCGAAGAAGTGGAAGTACAGGTGTTAATGGCGGCTTATGATTCCGACAGAAAACCTACAATTACGGTAAACGGTGGAACTTTACGTGAAACCAAGGAAGGCAAAGGCTACATCACAGCGCGCGGATCGGGAAATGAAATGAATTTATCCGGCACGATCATGATCACCAACAAATCCGGGATTCCGAAAACCCTGAACTGGCAGAAAAAGATCAAAATCATGAAGCCGCAGGGAACGGTTTCGTTACCAAAGATGAATATGTTGTATAGAAATTATAACAATATAGTGGAGGGAGTAGCTTCCGGATATGATCAGACAATTTTGACAGGTGAGGGAGTCACGTTGACAAAGTCGGGGAACCAATTCATAGGACGCATTTCAGGCAGCGGAAGGACAGCAACCATAAGAGTATCGGGAAAAAACAATGCCACCGGGAAAACAGAATCGCTGGGAAGCTATACTTTCCGTGTTTCGAATTTGCCACCACCAAGCGCTTATCTTGGAAATTTGGCGAATGGGTCAACGGTAGACAGGAGCAATCTAAGTACAATTAAATCTGTATTTGCACGATATTCTCCTGAAATACCTTTAGATGCATCGTTTGAAGTTGCTTCCTGGGATATCACCATAAGTGGAGTTCCCGGAATGAAATCAGGGCAGGGCAGTACCCTTTCCACAGAAGCAAAAAACTTTATAGCCCAGGCGAGGTCCGGATCAACGATTAACGTTTTGGTAAAGTATAAAGGCAGTATAGGCGGATTTACGTCTACGGTCATTAAAGTACGATAACTCGAAATTGAAAATGAAAAATGTAAAATTGAAAAGGGGGACTCTCTCTTTTCAATTTTACATTTTCAATTAACTGCGTACCTTTGCGCATGCTTGTATTGGAAAAACTGGGAATTCACTTCCCGCAGGGGTATTTGTTCAACGATTGTTCGGCGCAGGTCAACACCGGTGATCGCGTAGGCCTGGTCGGAAAAAACGGTGCCGGAAAGTCGACATTGATGCGCCTGATCGCCCAATGGGAGGTTCCGACGAATGGCCAGATTCATCGCCAGCGCGGGTTGGAAGTAGGGTTCCTGACACAAGACATCGAGATTGATACCACCGCGACCGTTTTTAATTACCTCTATTATTCCAACGAGGAATTAAACAACCTGCGTTCCCGGATTGATACAATCAACCACGATCTGGTCAACCGCACCGATTACGAGGAAGAAAGTTACCTGAACTTACTCGATGAGCTCAATGCCGCCAATGATCGTTTTGCGCTGCTGGAAGGTTACCAGTGGGAAGAAAAGATCGCCGCCACATTAAGCGGACTAGGATTCGGGCTGGATGATTTTGAAAGACCATTGGAATCATTCTCAGGAGGATGGAAAATGCGTGCCGAATTGGCTAAAATATTGGTGAATCAACCGAATTTGTTATTGCTGGATGAGCCTACCAACCACCTCGATATCTTATCGATCCAATGGTTGGAAAATTACCTTTCGCGCTTTGAAGGAGCAGTGATTGTGATTTCGCACGACCGGTTGTTTTTGGATAACGTGACCAACAGGACCTGGGAAATTTCGCAGGGAAAAATTTTGGATTTCCCGTATGCTTATTCCCGTTACAAGGAACAACGTGCAGAAGACCTGGAACGCCTGGCCGATGCCAAAAAACAGCAGGACAAAGACATTAAACATACGCAGGAACTCATCGATAAATTCCGTGCGAAAAAGAACAAAGCGGCGTTTGCCCAATCGTTGATCAAAAAGCTGGAGCGCACCGAGCGAATCGAAGTCGACAACGATATGGTGGCTAGGATGAATATTTTCTTCCCGCTCAATGTTCAGCCCGGGAAATGGGTGATCGAAATGGATAACCTGGGGAAAGCGTACGATCAAAAACGTTTGTTCCGCGATATTTCACTGACGGTTGGCCGTGGCGAGAAAATTGCACTGCTCGGACCGAACGGAGTGGGTAAGTCGACCTTGTTCAAATGCCTGATGAAGGAAATCGACCATGAGGGAAAAGTGGAACTTGGACACAATGTGAAGATCACTTATTTTGCACAGGACCAGGCCGAACGCCTCGACAAAAACAAAACGGTACTGGAGACTGTTGACGATGTGGCCGTTGGTGATGTGCGCAAGGATCTGCGTTCCATTTTGGGAGCATTCCTGTTTTCGGGCGAAGATGTTGACAAAAAAGTAGCAGTGCTTTCCGGAGGGGAACGCACACGATTGGCCTTGTGCCAGTTGCTACTAAGCCCGTCGAATGTATTGATTCTCGATGAGCCGACCAATCACCTGGATATTCAAAGCAAACAGGTACTGAAAACGGCACTGCAGAAATACGAAGGAACATTTTTGATCGTGTCGCACGACCGTGAATTTTTGGACGGTCTGACGAACCGCATCTGGGATATAGAAAATCAAACGCTGAAAATTCACCATTTCAGTGTACAGGAATACCTTGCCCGAAAAATGGAACAGCAATCCGGGAAAACGTCCCCGGAGCCGGTGCAAAAAGCAGCAGATAAAACTTTAGCTTCTGCCGGGCCGGAAACGACCATCTCGAATGACGAACGCAAGGAATTGAAACGCCAACGCACGCAACTGACCAACAAGATCAAGCAGCTGGAAGAACAAATCAGCCGTTTTGAGAAAGAGGTAGAGCAGCTCAACGAGCAAATGAGCACGATGGATTTTTCCGATGTGGAAGCCACAGCTCCCGTGCTGAAAGCGTTCGAGCTTGCAAAATCAAACCTGGATCAAAGCACTGAAGCCTGGATGGAAGCCAGTGAGAACTTAGAAACCATACCTGTACTATGACAAACGGAATTATTTGCAAAATGAAAGTGGAGCATGGTTCTCCCATTCGTTATACCCTGGAACTCGAAACACCTGTCGTGATGAACGATTACATCGGAAAGCACATTCGTATGGAATGGGCCGGGAAAATCGTTTGTACGAATTGTGGCAAAACGACAAAGAATTCTTTCGGACAGGGATTTTGTTATCCGTGTTTCATGTCTGCTCCGCAAGCAGCGCCTTGTATTATTTCCCCGGAATTATGCCGCGCGCATTTGGGCGAAGGCCGTGACGTGGAATGGGAACGCAATCACCATGATCAGCCGCACGTTGTTTACCTAGCCAAATCCGATTCGGTGAAAGTAGGTGTAACACGTGCAGAGCAGCGCATGACACGCTGGATGGACCAGGGCGCACACGCAGCGATTGTCCTGGCAGAAACGCCCAACCGCTTTGTGGCGGGAACGATAGAAGTTGCGCTGAAATCAGTCATGACCGACAAAACCAACTGGCAGCGGATGCTCAAAAACGAGATCAACCACGACATTGACCTGATCGAGGAAAAAGGTATGGCGGAAGATGCGCTGCCGTTTGATCTGCGCGATTATGTTTCGGGTGACGACGACATTGTGACCTTTGAATACCCGGTGCTGGAATTTCCGACTAAAGTGAAAAGCGTTGGTTTCGACAAAACACCTGTTGTTTCAGGAAAACTGACCGGCATTAAAGGACAGTACCTGCTATTTGAAGATCAATCGGTGATCAACCTGCGCAAACATACCGGATACGAAATCAGTTTTTCGGCCGTTGAATAGAAAACCAAAAATGGCAGGCGGCTGACACTTCGTCACGCGAAAAGGCTTCAAATAACTAATTTTTCCTTTTCGCACGATTATTGTGAAGCAAATCCTGCTAATTTTAGCGATAATTAAAACGACTTTAAAATGTTTGACAAAAACGAATTTCACAAATACGCGACAAAACATGCCGGTATTTCGAGCATGCATTTAGAAAGCTACATTGAGTCTTCATTAACACCTTATATCATTGAAGAACGTCATCTGAACATGACTCAAATGGACGTTTTCTCCCGTTTGATGATGGATCGCATTTTGTTCCTTGGAACAGGCATCAACGACCAGGTGGCCAATATTATTAATGCACAATTGTTGTTCCTGGAGTCGGTTGACGCCAAGAAAGATATTCAAATTTACCTGAATTCACCGGGTGGTTCGGTGTATGCCGGATTGGGAATTTATGACACCATGCAATACATCAAGCCTGATGTAGCAACGATCTGTACGGGAATGGCCGCTTCGATGGGAGCTGTGTTGATGTGTGCAGGTGCAGAAGGAAAACGTTCGGCATTGAAGCACTCACGCGTGATGATCCACCAACCGTTGGGAGGTGCTCAGGGACAGGCTTCTGACATCGAAATTACTGCCCGTGAGATCCAGAAACTGAAAAAGGAATTGTACACCATCATCGCCACTCACTCGAAACAATCCTATGAAAAAGTATGGGAAGATTCGGATCGTGATTACTGGATGACCGCCGAAGAAGCAAAGGCTTACGGAATGGTAGACGAAGTATTGCTTCGCAACCCTAAATAGTCTACATTTGTAATTGATTAACAAGGTCATCTGCCTCAGGCGGATGACTTTTTTGTCCTTAAAAACTATGTCAAAAAAAGAAGCATCCTGTTCTTTTTGCGGTCGGCCACGTAACCAGGTAGGTTTGTTGATCGCAGGATTGTCAGGTCATATTTGTGATCATTGTATTGTGCAGGCCCGTTCCATCGTTGATGAAGAACTGGTTTCTGCGCCCAAAGATGCTGCACCTGTAAATTTGCTGAAACCGGCTGATATCAAAGCGAAGCTGGATGAGTACGTGATTGGCCAGGAAGACGCGAAAAAAGTGCTTTCCGTGGCGGTTTACAATCACTACAAGCGTTTGAATCACGTGAAGGCAGACGATGTGGAGATTGAAAAATCAAACGTGATTTTGGTGGGTCGCACCGGAACAGGGAAAACCTTGCTTGCCAAGACCATTGCCAAAATGCTCAATGTGCCTTTCTGCATTGCCGATGCAACGGTTTTAACAGAAGCCGGTTACGTTGGGGAAGATGTCGAAAGCATTTTGTCGCGCTTGTTGCAGGCTGCTGATTACAATGTACAGGCCGCACAACACGGAATCGTCTTTGTGGATGAGATCGACAAAATTGCGCGTAAGAGTGACAATCCGTCGATTACCCGCGATGTTTCCGGTGAAGGTGTTCAGCAGGCTTTGTTGAAATTATTGGAAGGTTCGGTTGTCAACGTTCCACCTCAGGGCGGGCGTAAGCACCCGGAGCAGAAAATGATCCAGATCGACACGAAAAATATTCTCTTTGTGTGCGGTGGCGCGTTTGATGGCATTGAGAAAATCATTGCACGCCGCATCAATACCAACACAATCGGGTTCGGGCAGTCGCCTACCGAAGAAATTGACGGTGATAACTTCCTGAAATACATCAATCCGACCGACGTGAAAGCGTTTGGCCTGATCCCGGAACTCATCGGACGTTTCCCGGTGCTTACGTATCTTGAGCCATTAGAGGCAAAGAGCCTGAAACGCATTCTGACGGAACCGAAAAACGCGCTGATCAAACAGTATACACGTTTGTTCGACATCGATAATATTCGTTTGACATTTGATGGCGACGTGTTGGATTTCATCGTGGAAAAAGCCATTGAGTTTAAACTCGGTGCGCGCGGATTGCGTTCTATTTGTGAAGCGATCCTTACGGAAGCGATGTATGAATTGCCGTCGAGAAAAGAAAAGGAATTCCGTGTGGAGCTGGCGTATGCCAAAGCACAATTCTCGAAATCGAAGTTAGCGCGGTTGAAGGTAGCCTAACTTGCAGAGACAAACAATATTCAGGTAAATCCCTTCACTTTCGGAGGGATTTTTTTTGATCTTTATTTTTGGAAATGATGATAACGCTACAACCAACAACAGATCACCGGCTCATCGCCCGGCTGAACGAAGAAGTACAGCAATTGCACGTGAACCTGCACCCGGAAGTGTTTAAGCCCTACGATCCCACAGCAGTGGAATCGGCACTGGAAAGCATGATGGCTAAACCTAATTCACATGCTTTCGTGGCTATGCTGGGCGAAATCCCTGCGGGTTTTATGCTGATGTTCGTAAAGCGAATTCCTGAAAACGCTTTTATCTATGCGCGTGAAACATTATACATAGACCAGATCGGAGTGCTGAATGAGTACCGGAAAACAGGTGTTGGCAAGTTGCTGATGGAACAGGCTGAGAAACTGGCGCAGGAGTTGGGAATCAAAAGAATAGAACTCGACCATTGGACGGCCAATTCCGTAGCTGCGAAGTATTTCCGAAGTAAAGGCTATGCACTTTACCGGGAACAATTGTTTAAAGAAATGTGATATGAATTTTCAACTCAGACCCTGGTCGATAGCTGACCTCGAAAGTTTGGTGCGCTATGCCAATAACCCGAACATTGCGCGGTTTATGACCGACGGTTTCCCGTTTCCATATACCGAAGAAAACGGGAAGGCCTTTATTAAAATGGCAACCGCCAATCAACCGGCAAACATCCTGGCGATTACTGTAAACGGTGAAGCTGTAGGCGGAATCGGTGTTCATCCGCAGTCGGATATTTACCGCAAAAATGCCGAACTGGGCTATTGGCTGGCAGAACCGTTCTGGGGAAACAAAATTGTCACGAGGGCTATCACGGAAATGGTCGCTTACGCCTTTGAAACCTTTGAAATTGACCGTATCTTCGCTAAACCCTTCGGTTCCAATACAGCATCACAACGGGTGCTCGAAAAAGCCGGCTTCACGTTGGAAGGGAGGTTTGAAAAAACGATCATTAAAAATGGTGAACCGGAAGACGAGCTGGTTTACGCAATCCGAAAATAATGAAAGAACTTCGCATGCGTTTGGACCATTTGCTGCATGAAACATGTCGGCATATTGAAATGGCTACCGATGAAGAAATGGAATACAAAGCTTCGCGGCTGAAGTGGTCTAAGCGGGAGATCCTGGGCCATTTGATCGACTCCGCGGTGAACAACTTACAACGCTTTACCGAAATCCAGTTTCAGCCCAAACCGTTGAAGATAAGGAAATACGACCAGGATGGTTTGGTTTCGGCCAACAATTACCAGCATTCTGATACGGAATCATTGCTAAACCTCTGGCTGGCATTGAACGAACGCATCGGCGATGTGATGGAAACCCAAACCAAAGAGACATTGGCTTATGCGATTGAATTGCCTGATGGTACGAGTTCCGATCTGCGTTTTTTGATGACCGATTACGTGGATCATTTGGAACATCACATCCGGCAACTATTACCGGAATAAAAGCAATTCAGGATAATTTCGCTTCTTTGTAAGCGAAAACAAACCAAAACCGTTTAACGATGAAATCAATACTAATCCTTCTTTTATTACTGGTTACAACCCTTTCTTTTGGCCAATCGGCTGACGAATACTATGAATCGGCGCGCAAAGAGCTTGCTTCCAACAATGAAAAAGCGGCGCTAAAATGGATTGATAAAGCGATTAAAGCCAATCCGAACAATGAAAAATACCATAATCTTAAGGGACTGATCTTAATAAAACTGGAGGAATATCAAAAGGCATATGAGGCTTACAGCCTGGGATTGGTTGTCAATCCGAAATACTATGAGTTATATATGAATCGGGGGAATTTATTCCTGAGTACGACTCAATATGGAGACGCTATTGCCGATTTCAACGAGGCTGCCAGGGTAGCCGACAATGATTCTTCCAAGTATTCAGCTATTATGAACCGTGCTTCAGCAAAATTAAGTATCCGTGAATTTGAAAGCGCTTACGAGGACTTGATGCAATGTTATGCCTTTGACTCGACAGATGTTGGCACATTGACCAACCTGGGAGCTGTATGCGATGAAATCGGACGTGGGGATGAAACGTTGAAGTATTTGCTGAAAGCGGTGGAAGTTGACCCTGAATTCTACGCAGCTTATGGAAATATCGGTTTTAAATACCAGGAAATGGGCGAGTACCAAAAAGCGATCGAATACTTTGACATCGTACTGAAGTTTAGTCCCGATGATCCGATTGGTTTGAGCAACAGGAGCTACAATAAACTGATGCTTGGTGATGCGAAGGGCGCAATGAAGGATATCGAAAAATCAATTAAGTTATATCCGGTTAATTCGTATGCCTACAAGAACCGCGCGTTGGTCCATCTTAAAAATGGTGATAACGAAAAGGCTTGCGATGATTTGTTAATGGCTATTGAGAAGGGATTTACGGAGATGTTTGGACAGGAAGTCAACGAGCTGATTGAGAAACACTGTAAACGCTAAAGGACTTCGGTGGTATGAATGCCGACAAGACAAGTATAGCAGTAGAAGTCTTTGATAGACTGGCTGAACATTACCAGCAACGGTTTATGGACGTGAGCCTGTATGACGATTCCTTTCACGCGTTTTGTAATGCGCTTCCGAAAACCGATGCGGAAGTCCTGGAAGTAGCCTGCGGACCCGGAAACATCACGAAAGCGTTGCTGGCAATTCGTCCCGACCTGAAAGTATTTGGTACTGATTTGGCTCCGGCCATGCTGGATCTGGCGCGAATAAACAATCCAACGGCTGTGTTCGGTTTATTGGATTGTCGTGATATTGCGGCGCTCGACAAACAATTCGACGCCATTCTCTGTGGTTTTGCATTCCCGTACCTCTCGAAAGAAGAAGCGATACGGTTTATCCACGATGCTGCAAACCGTCTTTTGCCGGATGGCATTCTGTACATCAGCACCATGGAAGATGACAATGCCAAATCGGGCTGGCAAACAGGAAGCACCGGCGATCGGATTTTTATGAATTTTCATGAAGCCGGTTATTTGATCGAAGCGCTTGATTCCGACGGATTTGAACTCATTTATGAAGACCGGAAATGTTATCCGGGCGCTAATGACACTACGGTAACCGATTTGCTGGTGATTGCCCGAAAAAAGGCATAATAGCAAATGTCATTGCACGTAATGCAGCAAAAATCGAATGCCGGTATTGAATTTAGGTAATTCGGGATAATTGCCTAAAATAAAATCGGAGAGACGGTACTCGGCAAAAACCATCACCGGTGCCCGCCCCACACTGACAAATGCCCTGCAGTCGGTAAACTGGTGTAAACTACTTTCTACAATTTTGGTATTCCCCGCAAACCGGCCTATGTGTTTAAATACAATCGGAAGATTGTAGCGGGCGCCGATGTCGATAATCAATCCTTTTTGCATAAAATCATTGTGCTGTTGATTTTTGAGCGTAAAACGAAGCTTTATTTCAGGATTCAAATAAACGTAATTGAAATATTCGTAGCGTTTATCAAATTGTGGAGCATTGAAATAAACGGTGTCTTTTGAAAAACTGCTGTGGCCAATTCCAATTCCTCCACCGAACAGGACGCCGAAATGTTTACTGAAGCTGCTCCAGTAACTGAAAGAGGAATTGATAGCAAGAGAGGAAGTCAAATCCGGGTTTGTTTCGGTCCATTTGTTATTGAAGTACCCCAGCTCAAATTGACTTTCGACGCGTTCCCTGACAATTGTTTCCTGGGTTTCTTCTTCGATATCGTAATGATATTCATTGGAACCCAACACAATGTTTAACGTTGTTTCCATTAGTGGCAGGATCGAAAAACGACATTGGTATACCTGCATCGAATCGGGTTCGGTGTTGTTTATCCGAAGCAGGTACTCATTGGGTACCAGTGAGTCGATGGTAATTTCCCCGTTTTCCCATTCCACGAGTATGGTCTTTCTGATAGAAGTGGTTTGGTTGGAAATGTACAGGGTAAAATAGGTGGTATCCTCTTCTGACGAAACATAATAATTGGAATTGGAAACCGAAACGGTCAATTTTCCGGTCTGGCTAAAGCCGTTGGAAGCCAAAATGAAAAACGAAAAAAGCAGCAGGATTCTCATAGGTTCAATTATGTATGCGAAATAACAAAATTAATGGTGTGTTTTTTTATATTTGACAGGAAAGTTGTTGGTAGCAACTTCCAAAACCCGAAAACTAATTAACAAAACCCCATCTTATGAAAATCCTCATTACCTGTTTAGCTGTAAGCTTAATCACCTCACTTACCTGGTCACAAGACAAAGAAGCGGCCGATGCACTGGTGGCAAAAGGCGTGGAACTACACGAAAAAGCTGATTACCAGGGCGCGATCAAAAAATACGACGAAGCGTTGGCGCTGGATGAATTCAACCTGTTTGCCCTTGCTGAAAAAGCATACACACAACTCACCCTGGGTGAAGCGGAACCGTGTGTGGAAAATTGCAAGTTGGTGATCGCCAAACATCCCGGAGAAGAAGATTTAAAAACAGTTTACGTAACCTATGGCAACGCAATGGATATGCTCAAGGAAGCCGAGGCGGCATTGCGTGTTTACGATGAAGGAATTGCCATTTTTCCAGATTTCTACCAATTGTATTTCAACAAAGGCATCACGCTGGTGGGATTGAAAAATTACGCCGAAGCCAAGGAATCGTTTAAAAGATCATTGACCTACAATCCGGAGCATGCGAGCTCGCACAACGCACTGGCGCGCCTTTCGCACATGGACAAAAAGAATATCCCGGCATTGTTGGCCTATGCACGTTTCCTGGCAATTGAGCCGGAAGGCGAGCGCGCTGCCCTGAACCTGGAAAACCTGAAAATGCTGTTGACAGGAAATGCCGAGAAAACCGGTAAAAACTCGATCACGATCAATATTTCTCCTGAAATGATGGCTGATACATTGGCTGATGGCAGTCCGGGACCTGACAATTTTATGATCACGGAAATGATATTGTCGATGAGTTCTGCAACGGATTTCGATAAAAAAAACAAGAAGAAAACAGAGCAGGAACGTTTCCAGGAAAAGTTTGATCTGATCTGCTCTTCACTTTCGGAAGGACAGGCCGAACATACCGGTTTCTTTTGGGAATATTACGTTCCGTATTTCGTGGAAATGAAGGAAAAAGAACTGATCGAGACCTTTTCCTACATCGTTTACGCCTCCTCGGAAGATAAAAAAGTAACGGCGTGGATCAAGGAAAACCCGTTAGCGATCAAGGCGTTTTACACATGGTCGAATAACTTTACCTGGAGTGATAAGCTAAAGTAAATTATGAATGATGGAATTATCAATTATCAAGCGGCCACCTCGATAATTGATAATTCTCCAATTGATAATTTTTATTTCGATAATAACGTATCAGTATCTCATGAAACGGTTTTTCAGGCATCATCATTTTCACTTTGAAAAAATGTCGTTTCATCCGTCTAAAAATCAAGTTGAGTCGTTCAATACCGGATATGTACCCACATTTTGTTGACATTTGTCGTGACCAGAATGCTATGAAACGTACGATCTTTTGACTGATAATCAAATTGTTCTTAATATTAGTGTTTGTAAAAACACATTCCACAGCAGCGTGAGAAAGATCTGTTCGATTTATCGCTTTTGACAGAGAAGCCGGATTAATTGAAAACAAATAAGGATGATCATAATTGAACGATGTGAGAAAAAGGCGGGAGTTTTTGTAGGTGCAAAAACCTATCGTCTCGTATTGAATGAAGACGGATTGTATATCCTGGACCTTGGAAAAGCCATGGGTGTTCGAAACGAACGTAACCTGATCGCGGATAAAATCCTCGATAAAATCCAGGAAAACCGTGAAAAAGAGCGCCAGGAGAAGGAAAAGGAATTGAATTCAGCCGACCTGAAAAGCCTGTTGTCCGATAAAAAGAATATGTTGTTGAAAAGAGCGGATGTGAAGGCGGCAAAATTCAGCAACCCGCACCAATATCCGAAACTGTCCATCAAATCGGGGGTGATTAACATTACGCTGCATTTCTGGCCGACGGATGCCGGGAAAGCTTCGAAAATCGCCGACTATTTGAACGGGAACAAATGAAGGGTAAATTGAGGAAAACCGATTGTTGAGAATGACTGTTTTTATCATAGAAGATGAACCATTGGGCCTTGAACGGCTGAAAGAACAATTGCTTTCAATCGGTCATGATATTGAGATCGTTGGTGATGCCGATTCCATTCAGTCTTCGGTGGAATGGCTGAAGGAAAATACCCCCGACCTGATCCTGATGGACATCGAGCTTTCCGACGGACAGTGCTTTGAGATTTTTAAGCAGGTACATGTCACTTCGGCGGTTATCTTCACTACTTCGTACGACGAATTCGCCCTGCAGGCATTTAAGGTAAACAGCATTGATTATTTATTGAAACCGATTCGAAAAACCGAATTGATGAGCGCATTTGACAAGTACCAATCGTTAAAAGACCGCTTTAGCGGAGCTGAATTTTCCATTGATAAACTGCTTGAACAATTGAGGCCGGACACCAAAACGTTCCGCAACCGTTTCCTGGTGAAACAAGGCCAGAAGCTGGTGAGCATCGATGTCATCGAAATTGCCTATTTCTATTCCGATGAGCGCGTGGTGTTTTTCAAAACCTGGAACAACCAGCGTTATATTGTGGACTATAACCTCGAGGAAATAGAAGCCATGCTCGATCCGATCGAATTCAGCAGGGTCAACCGAGGGTTTATTATTCATATCAAATCGATTTCTGAAATTCACAGCCATTTCAACGGGAAGCTCAAGCTGATCCTCAAACCGCATTCGGAGAAAGAAGTGATTGTGAGTCGCGAAAATGCGATGAACTTTAAAATTTGGATCGGAAAATAGGGCCGGATGCAACGACGATTCTGTTTTTTTGTAAATTCCATTCGTTGAGAACGTTGTTGTAAATGATAAGACCCCTTCATATTATCTGTTTTTTCAGTTTGATGTTGACACTGATTTCATTGCTGTCTAACTGGGGTTTTTATTTTTCAGGTTCGCTTTTCATGGCTGCCGTCTGGATCGTGGTTACACTGTTCCGCTGGGCGCTGATCCTATGGCTCGATCATAAGATCATTGATTTCTTTCAGACCAAGTACCCGGCATTGAGTCAGTTGCGAAAGCGGGCTTTTTTCTCGATCCCAAGCATGATCGCGATGACTTATTCCCTCATCCTGCTGCATGAGCTGGTGAAGGGATTGCTGATTTTCGGCGACCTCAGCGTGTTCAATCAACCTACATTGATATTGTATCTTATCGGGGCTACGCTGATTAGCCTGATCATTCTTCCGACGTTTGAAATGCTGTTTTCGGAAAAAGTTTCACAGCGCATTCTGCTGGAAAACCTGGAATTGAAACGGCGCAACCTGCAGGGTCAATACGATACGCTGAAAGGCCAGGTGAACCCGCATTTTCTGTTCAACAGCCTCAATTCACTGGCAGGGCTCATCAAGAAAAAACCGCAGCTGGCCACGTATTTCGTGGATGAAATGGCCTATGTATACCGTTACCTGTTGAAAAGCAATGAACACAACAAAGTAACGCTGAAAGAAGAAATGAAATTTGCAAAGGCTTATTTCCACCTGCTGCGAACACGCTTTGAAGATGGGATTCAGCTGGAAACCGATCTGCCGGAAAACGGCCAGGATGGATACATAGCACCCTTGACACTGCAAATCCTGATCGAAAACGCGGCCAAGCACAATATCGTTTCGAAAAGCAGCCCGATCATCATACGGATTACGCTGGAAGGCAATTATATAGTGGTGAAAAACAATGTGCGCAAGAAGAACAGCCTGATTGAAACGACCAGGACCGGGCTTGCCAACATCGTTTCGAAATATAAACTCCTGGGGGCTTCGGAAGTGGAAGTACTGGAAGGAACGGCAGATTTTACCGTTAAAATCCCCGTGTTGGCGGAATAAAATAATGGGTGCAGGATGCTGAAAATAAAACATATCATTTATTTATTTGCGCTGGTGTTATTGTACATCAATGCGTCGAACAGCGATTACTATTTTTCGGGTTCCACTTCGGTAACCATCGGCTGGATCATTGTTCTTGTGATTCAATGGCTGGGTGTTTTGTGGTGCGACAGCAAGATTGTTCACTTTTTGCAGATGCGTTACCCGCGTTTGGACCAGATGAAGAAACGCACGCTGTTTGCCACACCGGCAATGATCATCAGCACTTACCTGATCATACTGGTAACCGATTATGCCGGCGAGTTCATTATCTTCTCACGAACAGAACTCAGCTGGGGTGAAGTGGGGGCAATCAGCAACCTCATCGGTGCATTCCTGATCACGATTATCATCCTGCCGCTTTTTGAAATGATCTTTTCCGGGAAAGTTTCGCAGCGCATGATCCTCGAAAACGAAGAGCTGATCCGTCGCAATCTGCAGGGACAATACGATACACTGAAAGGCCAGGTGAATCCGCACTTTTTGTTCAATAGTCTCAACTCCCTGAACAGCCTGATCCTGAAGGATTCGGATATGGCGGTTGAGTTTGTCTACGAAATGGCGTTTGTGTACCGTTACCTGCTGAAAAGCAATGAATATGACAAAGTGCCGATCCAGGAAGAGCTTGCTTTTGCCGAGGCGTATTTCCACTTGCTGAAAACCCGTTTCGGGGAAAACATTGTGCTAAGCGTGGAAGTGCCTGAAAGTGAGTTGGATGCCTATATTGCTCCGTTAACACTGCAAATCCTGATCGAAAATGTGGTGAAGCACAACGTCATATCAACGGATGTACCCATCGTGATTCGCGTGACCGCCAGCCACAACAGCTTTGTGATCGAAAACAATGTGCGGAAAAAGATCTATTCGATCGATACCACCAAAACCGGGCTGGCAAACGTCGCCGCCAAATACAAATTGCTGAATGCCCCCGAAATTGAAGTCATTGAACAGCCGGGATACTTTACCGTGAAAATACCGTTATTAAAATGAGGGACTTTTGACCAAACAGCGCACCGATTCAGACACCGATAGAATAACCGTTCGCAGATCATGATTAAACCAATACACGTTATTGTCTTTTTCACCTTGTTCTTAGGTTTTACCACGATGACCGGGCACCCGGATTATTATTACGGGCGCGCTCCGTGGCAATCGGTGGCCTGGACCTGCCTGATCGCTGCACAGTGGTTTTTACTGGTGTGGATTGACTACAAGGTCATTGATTTTTCCCAAACCAAATACCCGTCGCTTGATCAGCTGAGCAGGAGAGTACTGTTTTCATACCCGATCATGCTTTTTTCAGGGTACTTCATTATTGTTTCGTTCGATTTTGTGGGAGCGGTATTCATTTTCGGCGATCATTATTTCATCAACATTCCGGCCTTTATTGCCAATTTTATCGGCGCGATCCTGATCAGCATCATTGTGTTGCCGACGTTCGAAATGCTCTTTTCCAAGAAGGTTTCGCAGCGGATTGCATCGGAAAACCTGGAACTGAAGCGACGCAACCTCCAGGGGCAGTATGATACGCTGAAAGGGCAGGTGAGTCCGCACTTTTTGTTCAACAGCCTTAATTCATTGGCGGGACTGATCAAAAAGAATCCTGAGCTGGCGACTTCTTTTGTAGACGAAATGGCGTATGTTTACCGCTACCTGCTGAAAAGCAATGAGCAGAATAAGGTGACGTTGAAAGAGGAATTGAAATTCGTCCACGCCTATTTCCACCTGTTGAAGACACGTTTCCAGGATGGTATTCAGTTGGAAACGGACCTGCCAGAAAACGATGAAACGATCTTTATAGCACCGCTGACGCTCCAGATCCTGATTGAAAATGCGGCCAAACACAATGTGGTGTCCAAAAAACGGCCGATCGTTATCCGGATCATGCTCGAAGATGATCGCATCGTGGTGCGGAACAACATCCGCAAAAAAGCCAACCTCATGGAATCGACCAAAACCGGGCTGGCGAATATCGTTTCCAAATACAAGCTCCTGGCCAACGGAGACATCGAAGTGCTTTCCGAGAACGATTGCTTTACGGTCAAAATACCGGTGCTGGCTTAATGTAAGGCTTCATTCTCGTTTTCATTCTCATTCTTTTGCAGAAAGAGAAACAGGATCAGAATGAGGACCGAAACCAAAAAGCCCGCTGAAATTCTGCACTGGTCATACTACTTACGTACTTACTACTACACTATGAGGTAACATAATTCGTGCATTCTTCTCAACGGGCTTCCTTTCTCATCAAAATCTACTGCTAAACAAAACTGATGAGAAATTTATCGGGGCTACTGGTTATCTGCTTCGTTTCAATAATTTGTAATTCGTTTTGTTCATTTGAATAATGGAAGGTGGTACATAAAGAATTCCTGATTCAACCAGTTGATTCCCTTTGAGTTTTCGGTTGATGTACTGCAGCTGCGGCTCGCTCACGAAAATGGTAATCGCCGAAACTGAATGCTTCTGATCGAGAGACAGTTTTACCAATACTTTTTCTGTGGCAAGACAAATAAAGAAGCGCACATCCACCGAAGATTGGGTAACCGGCTGCAAGGTCAATTCTCTCGAATTTGCCCTCAGCATCAGCAATAAATAATACCAAACATCTGTTCCTGCGATCTGAATCATTTCAGTATCCAATAAAAGTATGATCGCCTGGAAGTCCCCGATCTCAAAATAATACTTCAATCGCTTCAGGAAGTAGTATTCGGCAGATTCGGAACGTTTAGACCTCATAATATGGTTATGTATTTGACTTAATCCCCGGTGCAAAACAACCGCGAAAGCACGCAATACAAAACAGGATTATGTCCAAACAGGACAATATGCGTAGTGAAACGTCAAAAAATCACAACAAAACGTTTGTTTAGAATGTGGTTTGTGAAATAAATTTAGAAGATATTGAGCTATGCGCCAGTGTATAAATGAATCAAGGCATTTTCCAAACCGCTATGTCGCGGGTTTCGCCAACTTTCTCAAATGGTAATTCAACGATCCAAACGCGTTTGTCGACCACGATGTATTTTCCGCCGAACGAACGGACTTCCCTCATTTTACGGGCATCTGTGATCTCGGACGTCTCCAGTGACCAGCCTTTGCGGTGATACCAGTACATCCATTCGGGGTTGGGACCCGAGTGAATGACGATCTTTTCGCCTTTCGGGACCAGTTGGTTGACCTGCCGTTCGAGTGTGAGTTTGTAGCGTACTTCGTCTTTTACCCGGAAATCCGAAACCTGGTTACCGATTCCTTCCGCTGCAACCAGGATAAGCAAGGCAATGGCCAAACGTTTGTCCATACGCTGCAATCCCAAAGCCGCCAGAACAGCCAGCACAGGAACAAATGGCAATACATAATAATTATGCGTCGGGAAAACAGTCCCGGTCTTGATGGCGAAAACAAAAAAGATCGCGGAAACGATCCCGATTCCAGTCAGTGCGAGCCGGTTTTTGCGATAACTCAGCCAGATGATCCCGATCAGGATTGGTAATAAAACAGCGTACGAGCGCATGGCCCCAAAATACACCTGTGCAGCGAAATCGCCCCAAAGCGGTGCTATTTCAGCCAGGCCTTCGGAAATACCTTTCGGGAAAAAGAGCGCAAAATGGTAGGTGTCGACCAAATGCGGGACCCAGATAAAATACCACCAGCCAATGACCAGGCTCGCAACCCCGACAGCAAGCGTAATCACTGTTTTAGCCTGCATTCGTACCGATTTTGCCATCCACAGGGGAACGATCAAACCGAAAAGAAAAACCGCCGGGATCTTGCACAATCCGCCCAGGGTAATCAACCCTGTTGCGAGCAGCAGTTTCCACCAGTTTCCCTGGTCGATGTAGCGCTGGAACCAGTAAATCCCGATGATCACGAGCGAAACGGCAAATGTGTCGGGCATACATTTGCGTGAAAAAGCCAGCCAGAGCGAAGTGAGGAAAATGACTGCGGCATACCAGGCCGTTCGTTCGTTCCACCAGCGTTTGCAGAGATGAAAAAACGCAATCACCGCCAGCGAACTAACAAAAAGATTGATCAATCGACCATACCAATGCGCTTCACCGAAAATAAGGTTGCAGCCGGCAATCAGCGATTGGAAAAACGGGAATTCCGAGCCCATGATGCCCGTACGTTCGCCGCCCATATCGACAACCGGGTACAGGAATGAGAACGAACCTTCCGACATGTTGCGTGCCATCATATTGGTGAGCGTTTGTCGCCAGCTATGCCAGGTTTCCAAAGGTGGAAGGGTAATCCCAATCAAACGGATGAGGAAAAAGCCGAGTACGAGACCGTAAATTGTGCTGAGTTTCGACCAGGCTTTTTTCATATCAGTGAATGCGGAAAGAACAATATTTGATCACGGAACCTTTAGCGGTAAACAACTGTTCGTAATGGGTTTTGATATGCAAAATGTCACGAATGGTCGGATCAAGATCTTCGGGAATCGACCGGTACAAATCCCAGGTGAGTTCCAGTAATTCGTAGCCATGTTCATTGATTTCTTCTTCGGTGGATTCAAACAGGATGTCGCTGTCGGTTTTCAAATGCACCAATCCGCCTTTTTTCAGGATATTCCGATAGCGATTCACGAATTGCTGCGACGTCAATCGTTTTCGCGGTTTGGCAGGTTGCGGATCAGAGAAGGTAAGCCAGATCTCATCGACCTCGTTTGCATCAAAATACGTTTCAATGAAATCGATCTTTGCCCGCAGGAAAGCCACGTTATCCAGTTTTTCGTCGAGCGCTTCCTTCGCACCCACGAAAATACGCGCACCTTTGATGTCAATACCGATGAAATTGCGATCCGGATAATGGCGCGCCAGTCCGGTCGTATATTCACCTTTCCCGCAGCCGAGCTCCAATACTATCGGATGGTCATTTTTAAAATAATCGCTTCGCCATTTGCCTTTCAACGGAAAATTATGCCGGATTTCGGGGTCGAGCGTAGGTTCGAAGACGTTGTGCCACGCCTTCATTTCAGCGAATTTCCTGAGTTTGTTCTTTGCCATAATCTTATCGACAAAAATAGAAAAAAGCGGTAGTTTCCTGTTCATAAACATTTCGTTCGATTTCTGTTGAAATATTAGTGGATGAACAACTCATTCACTAATTTTACCCTCTGATAAATTAAAAACGCTATGTCCAAACACCATCATCACGCGTTATCATTCGCGGGATTGATTATCACAGTCGGTATCATTTTCGGAGATATAGGCACTTCGCCATTATATGTTTTAAAAGCGATTACGAATGGCGAACCGTTGAGAGATGCTTACGGTCATTTGGTTTATGTTAACGGTCATACTGTAGAAAGGGGTAAGCAAATTACGGAGCAGTTGATCCTGGGAGCGCTTTCATGCATCTTTTGGACATTAACGTTGCAGACCACCATTAAATATGTGATCATTACCCTGCGTGCTGATAACAAAGGTGAGGGTGGGATATTTTCGTTATACACATTGGTCCGCAGACGCAAGAAATGGCTGGTAATTCCTGCTATGATCGGTGGCGCGGCCTTGCTGGCGGATGGAATCATTACGCCTCCGATCTCGGTCTCTTCGGCCATTGAAGGATTGGCAGGTGTAAACAACAGTATTCCTATTTTGCCATTGGTAGTGGGAGTATTGATTTTCATTTTCGTCATCCAGCAATTCGGTACCAAGTTTATCGGGAAGGCGTTCGGACCGGTAATGGTCATCTGGTTTTTAACGCTGGGAGTACTGGGCTTTTATGGCTTATCCTTCAATCTTTCCGTTTTCAAGGCATTGAATCCGTATTATGCATACGATATTTTGACGCATTATCCCCAGGGCTTTTGGTTGCTGGGTGCCGTTTTCTTATGTACCACCGGAGCGGAGGCCTTGTATTCCGATTTGGGGCATTGCGGGAAACAGAATATTCGCGTGAGCTGGATTTTTGTTAAAGCGATGCTGGTGATTAATTATTTCGGGCAGGGAGCTTTCCTGCTGGCGAATCACAACAACGGCTATATCAATGAAGAAAATCCGTTTTACATGCTGGTTCCCGATTGGTTCAGGGTACCGGCAATTATCATCGCAACCGCCGCAGCCATCGTTGCATCGCAGGCATTGATTTCGGGATCGTTTACCCTGATCAACGAAGCAATCCGGTTGAATTTGTGGCCCCGCGTGAAGGTCAATTTCCCGTCAGACATTAAAGGCCAGTTGTATATTCCTTCCGTCAATTGGTTTTTGCTCATTGGTTGTTTGGGCGTGGTATGGCTCTTTAGAGAATCAGAAAATATGGAAGCCGCCTACGGTTTGTCCATTGTATTGGCCATGATCAGTACGTCGATTTTATTGATTTTCTACATGGCCCGCAGGCATTGGAATCCGGTTTTGCGCTTCAGTATGATTTCCGTATTCTTCGTGATCGAAGGCTCTTTTGCTATTGCACAGATTGAGAAATTTCCCGATGGCGGTTATGTGACAATTACTATAGCAGCCCTCCTGATCGGACTGATGTTCATCATTTTCAAAAGTAAGATCATTCGCACCAGCTACCTGGAATTTGTGAAGATCAAGCACTACCTGCCGTTGTTGCAAAAACTATCTGTTGATGACCAGATCCCGACTTATGCCACGCATTTGGTTTACCTGACCAGCGCCGATAAAGTAGATGAGGTGGAATCGAAGGTGTTTTATTCGATCCTGGAGCAACAGCCCAAGCGCGCAGAACGTTACTGGTTTGTGCACGTGCAAACCACCGATGAACCGTATACGATGGAATACAAGGTGACCAAGCACGATGAAAACGATTTGATTCGCATTGACTTTAAGCTCGGATTCAGGATTCAACCGAAGCTTGATACCATGTTCAAACAAGTGGTCGACGAAATGGTCCATGCAAAGGAAATTGAAATCAAGAGTCGTTTTGCATGCGAATACCATCATGGTGATCACATCGGTGATTTCCGCTTTGTGGTGATCCGTAAGTTCCTGTCGAACGACAATGAATTGCCGTGGTTCCAGAAGATCATCATGAACATGTATTTCTTCATCAAAGGATTGAGTTTGACGGAGAAAAACGAATTCGGCCTCGATCCGAGCTCGTTCGTGGAAGAGAAATTCCCTTACGTATTGTCAAAAGCCGCTCCGCTCGAACTGAAGCGCATCAGCTGATCCGTTTATGAGGCCCGAACACATCACAGGAAAAAAGGTGTTGTACGGTTGCCTCGACTGGGGAAGCGGTCATGCAGCACGTTCCATTTCGTTGATGCAGCAATTACAGAATCAGGGAAATAACCTGGTGGTGCGCTGTACGAAAGAACAACAGCTCATTTTCGAAACGTATGGTATTACTGCGGAGTACATTCCTGCAAGCGCGTTTAGCTTCCGGTTTAAAGGCGATGGCCGTTTCAGGCTGGAAATGCTGCGAAATGGTTTCCGGTTCCGCAAAGCCGTCAAGGCAGAATGTCTTGAAACACGGGAATTGCTTGTAAAACACGGCGTTGATATCATTGTTTCCGACCACCGTTATGGCCTGGTTGATGCGAATGTTCTTTCCGTATTCGTTACGCACCAGGTGCAGTTACCGCCCGGATCAGGATTTTTCGCGCAGCGGATCCATCGGAAATGGATGAACCGTTTCCCGGTTTGCTGGATCATGGATGACGAAGGGCAGCCCCTGGCCGGAAAACTGAGTGAACGTCCCGGAAACAGTGCCGTCGACTTTCAATACATCGGGCATTATTCGCGGTTTTCAGGTAGTGAAACAGCGGAAGCAGATCATGAAACTGTGGTTGGCATTGTCAGCGGTCCGGAACCGTATGCACAGCAATTGTTTCAACAGATGATCGAACGCGCGGAAACCGATAATCGAAACTGGACGATTGTTTGTCCGCGGCCATACACCAACGTTTTACCCGCAAATGTGCGTTTGGTCATCAACGATTGGCAGGCTGCAGATACGGCGATTCGAACGGCATCCATGGTGATTTCAAGGAATGGTTATTCGACCCTGATGGATTTAAAACGATTGAATAAACCGGCGGAATTGATCCCGACACCCGGACAATTGGAGCAATTGTATTTGAAAAAAATCAATGATAATCCGTTGTGGATATACCCGTAGGCGTAGAATATTTCCGCGCCTACGCAAAACATTTTATTTAATCTGAATTCCCCGCGACGATACCAACGTATTCGCTCCGCCTTTGTAGCGGTCCAATGAAAACGTGAATGTACTGCCGATACCGACGGTACTGCGTACAGAAATGGTTTGGTGATGCGAATCCAGGATGTGTTTTACGATGGCCAATCCCAAACCGGATCCGCCTTCGTTGCGGTTACGGCTTTTTTCGACGCGGTAAAAACGTTCAAACAATCGCGGAATGTGTTTCAGATCGATTCCGGGACCGTTGTCAGAGATCTCAATAGTGACGATATCATCCACCTCGTAAAAACGCACCAGCGTTTCGCCGCCGTCGTTTCCGTAGGTAATGGAATTGCCGATCAGGTTGGTGAACACCTGCGCGATTTTCCCGCGGTCGGCTTTCACCATCAATGCTGTGCTGTATTCTTTGGAAAACCGAACGGAAATGCCTTTTTCCTGTGCTTTCATTTCGAAGCTTTCAATCACTTCGCGGGCCAGGTCACGGATATCGAACGGACGAATTTCCAGTTTCAGCTCGTTGACTTCCAATTTTGTCAATTCATCCAGGTCTTCCAAAATATGGGTCATGCGGTCGATTGCCTTCGCGGCTCGTTCCAAAAAGATGCGGTTGACCTTGTCGTCTTCCAGGCCGCCTTCCAGCAGCGTCAAAACGTAGCCCTGGATCGAAAAAACGGGTGTTTTCAGCTCATGTGCAAGGTTTCCGAGGAATTCCCGGCGGAACTTATCCTGTTCTTTCAGCTGAACGATCTCGGTTTGTTTTTCTTCGGCCCATTCCTTGGTTTCCAGCTCGGCCTGGCCGATAATGTCGTCGGTCATCGTCATCGTGAAGCTGTCACCGCCAGTCATTTTTCCTTTCCGGATCGACCGGTAGAGAATCTTCAATCGTTCGTGAATAAACCGCTTTACCAACAGGTAGAATACCAGGAAGGCGCTGATGCCGACACCCAACGGAAAAGCCGCGAACGACCACATCGGAAGCGGGTGCAGCAGGTGTACCAGGAGCACTACCAACAGCGTAAGCAGTCCCAAAATGAAACTGCCGACAAGAACGATAAAAATGGGATTGCTTCTTTTCACTATTCCGAGAATGTATAACCGACACCTTTGATAGTACGAATATACGATTCTCCTAATTTTTCGCGCAGTTTTCGGATGTGTACGTCGATGGTGCGTTCACCCACGATGGTTTCATCGCCCCAAACGGTACCTAAAATTTGCTCGCGGGTAAAAACTTTGCCCGGGCGCGATGCGAGCAGTTCGATCAATTCAAATTCTTTTTTCGGAAGCTGTACTTCCTGTCCTTCCAGCAACACCAGGAAACGCTCACGGTTCACGGTTATTTTGGAAGTTTCGATCGTTTCGGTGTGTTTGCGGTTGGCACGGCGAAGCAATGCTTCTACTTTGCTGATAAGCAAGCGCGGACGAATGGGTTTGGTAATGTAATCATCGGCTCCGGCTTCAAATCCTGCTACTTGTGAATAGTCTTCGGAACGTGAGGTAAGGAACGCGATCAGCGGTTGTGCCAGCTGCAGTTCTTTGCGAATCATGTGACATGCTTCAATGCCGTCCATGCGGGGCATCATCACATCCATCAGGATTAAATCCGGCGAATGTTTTTGTGCCATTTCTACTCCTTCGAGCCCGTTTGACGCTGTTAAGACTTTGTAACCTTCGCGTTCAAGATTGTATTGAAGGAATTCCAAAATGTCTTGTTCGTCGTCTACCAAAAGGATTGTATTTGCTTTGTTTTGTTGCATGTTCTTTGAGGAATTCTACACGGCAAAGGTATTTTTGAAACGTAGCAGTAACTTTACAGTTAGGTTATTAAATAATTAATTAAATCAAGAGGATATTATCAAATCATTAAGCTGTAAAGCCAAAAAAACCGCTGGCCCGAAAGACCAACGGTTTCAAGGAATAGAGCGCGATTATTTGCTAACCACGCATTTAATTGTTTTCATGAATCCGTTTGCGCGAATCACTGCCGTGTAAAGGCCTGCGTTGAGGCTGGAAGAAGAGCAGTTTACATTTGTTGAACCGGCTTCCATGTTGCCTTCGAATACAGTCATCACTACTTTTCCTGACAGATCAACCAACTCGATAGTAACGTCTGCTGTGCGGTCTAAATTCACCACAAAAGTTGCCTGGTCGTTGATTGGGTTCGGGTAAAGGCTCACAGAACCGTTGATCATCGTGTTTTCTTCCAAACCGATCAATTGTCCGTTGAATTTTGCATCGGTGAAATCTGCACCTGTTGCAGCAGTTGAAGCGCCGCTCAAACGGGCGTCAGGCGTAGTTCCCAATGCAGCGAAAATATCCACCCACGCAACCTGGGCGATCGTTGCTGTTGAATCGTTGCTGTTAGCTGTCCAGAATGTGCTGTAGAACGAGTTTGCTGCTGTTACGGCATTGGATCCGGAAGGAATCTCCACCAGGACATTGTTGGCAAATACGGCTGAATCGTTGGTTGTGAAATTATCTTCGGTAGAAGCACCTTCAACCGACAATCCTTTTTGCCATCCTGTCACCAGCGAGTTGAATACAGAAATACCTGAGTTACGACGAATGCGGAATGCTTTTTCGAATTTCTCATCACCCGGTAAAACCGCTGTACCGTCACCCAACGGACCTACTGTGGTAATGTTGGAGAAAATAGCAGCTGTTTGCGGCATTGCGCCTGAACCGTTGGCATCGTTGTCTGACTCAAACGAGTTGGAATCACCGATAGCATCCGACAATTCAGGATCACGGATTACCAAACCAAACTGTACACGGCCTCTGTAACCGAAGTCCGTATCGAAATCGTCGTCGAGTCCGCGGTAAGCGATCAGGTGCTTGCAATCTACCGTTCCACCGAACCATTCAAATGAATCATCGCCGGAGAAAGAAACCTGGATGTAATCAACGCTGGTTTGTTTTCCTACCGAACCGAATGTCAATCCGTTGATCTCTTTGTTTGGCTGCAAGGCGATTCCTGCAAACTCAATGCGAACGTATTTCAATGAACCGGAGTTGTCGTTATCGTCTGAGCCACCGAATTCCGTATCGGCACTTGGTGCGATTCCTTCGATGTTTGCAATTCCACCCGGCTGGTTGTTCACTGCTTTACCCAGCAATACCAGACCTCCCCAGTCACCTTCGGCACGGTCGCCAACAGCTTCGTTGGAAGTAAAAACGATTGGGCTCACGGCAGTTCCTTCGGCCATGATTTTCGCTCCTTTGGTGATGATCAATGAACCTTGCGTAGCTCCGTCACCACGAATGATTGTTCCCGGTGCAATGGTCAGGGTAGCATTGTTCTTAACGTAAATTTTATTTTGCAGCAAAATGACACCTGTCCAAGTTACATCTGAAGTAATGTCGGTAGAAACAGTTGTAAGGGTTGCCGGATATACGGTGTTTTCAGGATCGAAATTGGCCCAACCTGAAGTCCAGTCTGTTGCCGGCGTGTTGTCTGTAACGGGAAATGCTCCTTTGTAAGAAGTAACATTAAAGAATGCCTGTGCCTGTAAGGTTGTTCCAACCAAAACGGACGCGATTGCTAAGTAGAATTGTTTCATTGTTTTCACTTAATGTTTGTTTAACACAAAATTATCCCGACACTGTATTTACTGTGTAACGGTGAGGTTACAGTTGCTTTACAATTACGTTATCGGAATATTACTCTTCCGAAACAATTCGGTAACATGGATTTGGCGTCCAACGGATATAACTAACGGAAATGATTGGATAGGTTCGTCGGTTGCGCCAACGACAGGATTTGTCTCCCACGAATGCACGAATTTTTTGGATTATTATTCCACCAATTAAGAATCTATGGAAACAAAAAAAGCGCATCCTGAGACGCGCTTTCGTGGTGAATTTTCGTGGGAAACCGCTATTTAAAATTTGTAATTCAGGCTCACTGAAAGTGTTTGGCCGAAATTGGTTTCCTGCCATCTGTTGTCGGTGCCTTCGTCGTATTTTTTGTTGGCGTTCAGGTCCTGGTAGAAGATCAGGTCTTGTGCCAAGACATCGCGCAGGCTCACTTTCAGCGTCAGTTTTTCACGGAAAGTTTTCGAGAACTGCAGGTCGATTACGTTGCGGGAGTTTTCCCAAACGTCCGGTTCCTGGATATTTCCTACAATAAAGATACGACGACCGATTACGTTGTACGATGCATTGATGTTCCAGTCTTTCGTAGGATGCTCGTATTGCAAACCGGCGTTCACGATGTAAGGAGATTGCCCTTGCAGCGGACGGGTTGTGCCGTTTGATCCATTGATCTGGCTGACATCAACCTGCGAACGAATCAGCGAAAGGTTGGTATACAAGGTCGTTTGTGAAAAGAACTTGCTCTCTTTGTTTTTTGAGAAGATGTCCAGCTTTACGCGGTATTCGGTTTCGATACCGTAGTTGGTTACATTCGGTACGTTGGTGTAATACAATTCAGCTGCCCCTGAAACCCCTGTTCGGCTAACGAGCTCGATCGGGTTGGTGAAGTTTTTGTAGAAAGCCGAAACGGTGAACAACTGTCCGTTTCCGATGAAATATTCGTAACGTGCATCGAGGTTATCGATCAGGGCACGTTGCAGGTTCGGGTTACCCGAAAGAATGTTGTCCAACGCGAAATTGTAGAATGCAAACGGCGCCAGCTCGCGGAACTCAGGACGTGAAAGTGTTCTGTAGTAGCTCAAACGCACCTGCATTTTTTTGTTCAATGAGTAAATCAGGTTCAGGGATGGCAACAGGTCGACAACCGTCGTATCGATCTGGCGATCAAGGTTAGAACCGGCTTCTGTGTAGTTGAAGTGCTGTGTGTAAGATTCGGCACGAACACCACCTACCATTCTGAATTTCTCCAGGATCTTGGTGTCGAACATGAAGTAACCGGCGTGCAGCATCGATGAAGCGAAGTAGCTATCGCTCACTTTGGTTGCTTCTTCCAGCTTGAACCCACCCAAACCGTTTTCCTGCAAGCCCAGGTGAGAAGCATCGAAAATCTCATCTTCCGGCAACGAAAGCAAGCTGTTATCGAAGTTTACAGAAGATGTTTTGTATTTGGAGAAACCAAAGTTGCGTGCGTTGAAATCGCGGTCGCGGTACTGCTGGAATCCTCCGACTTTGAAGATCGTTTCCACCTTTGCCAGGTTCCACGGAATCGAAAAGTCGTATTTCATGCTGTAGATCTTTTCCTTCGTATTCGACCAGAACATATTTCCGGCAGCTGTCGGAATCGTTCCGTTGTTTTGAATCACCGCGTAGTACTGGGCAGTTGTATCGTCTTCTGTCAGGGCCGATTTCTGGTAAACCACGCGACGCATGTTCGGAACGGAGCGCTCCACGTTGCTGTAGCCACCTACCCAGTTGAATTCCATTCCTTCTTTTTTGAACTCGTGTTTTCCTTCCAGCTGGCCTGTATACAGGTTGTTTTGGGTAAACCAGCGGTTGGATGATTTTTCATACTGGTGCGGATCGCTGTCCATTTCACGAACACCTTTACGAATGTTTACGCGGTCTTCGGAGTTGATACTGTACAGGTTGTTAAAAGAAATGGTGTTGCGCTTGTTCAGCTCGTACGACAAGTTCAGCATTCCACTGTTGAGGAAACGCTGTGAGTAAACCGTATCCACCAGTTCCATTTTCTGTACCACACCGGCAGCTTGTTCTTCAAACTCGCAGCGGATGTTTTGATTGGTCGAGAAGTTGTTTTGGTACGTGTAGGCGAAAACCATACCGAGGTTGCGTTTTGCTACCTGGAAATTACGGCCGATGTTGTACTGTAAATTCAAGGCAGGCAATGCTTTACGGTTGGTAATTCCCCAGCTTGGCGTCATCAGTTTTGCGTAGTCTGCTTTTTCCGATGAAGAAAGCGTGTTATAGGTTTTGGAATCCGGCAAACCGTCAGGCAACTGGCGTGCTCCGTTATCGACACCTGCCCAGTCTGTTGCGCTTCCTTCGTACGTCTGGAAATCTTTAAAAGTTGTCAGTGTATTGATCGATGTACCGATTTGGATGTTTTGATACGTCTTATCGGCCATTGGAGCTTTTGTATTGATCGTGATCATACCTCCGGCAAATTCACCCGGCATTTCAGGCGTAGCTGTCTTGGTAATGGTGAGGTTATCCAGCATATTCGACGGGAAGATGTCAAATGCAAATGCCTTGCGGTCGCTTTCCGAACTTGGAAGGGGCGCTCCGTTGATATAAGCCATATTGTAACGGTCGCTCAAGCCGCGGATCACTACAAAACGATTGTCCTGAACACTGGCCCCGCTCACGCGTTTTAATACGTCGTTTACTTTGGAGTCGCCGGTTTTGGCCATTCCCTCGGCCGTGATTCCGTCTTTCACGCTGGCATCTTCCTTCATTTCTTTGTTCAGACCGACATCACCGCCTTTGTCTACTTTAAACACGATCTCAAATTCTTCGAGCGTATCTCCCGACGGTTCGCTCATGGCATACGAAAAGCTTACGGAGCTGTTCATTACTTCAATGCCCGGGATCGTATCGGTTTTGTAGCCTTCCATTCTGAAAACGATGCTGTAGGTACCGTTGCTGAGATCAGCGAATGTATAAACACCGTCGAAGTCGGTTTGAACAGCTTGTTTGGCTTCGAGCAGAAAAACATCTGCGAACGGAATGGTTGCTCCGCTTTTCTTATCGGTTACCACACCGGAAATTTTGTGGGTTTGCGTCAACGCATTGAAAGCGAATAACGAACCGATTGCAAGAAGAATAACTGATAATTTCATGTACTATATTTTTACGTTGCAAAGTTCTTGCTGAATCGTTAGAAGGAGGTTAAGTTGGTTTTACCAGATTGTTAATATGAAACCCGATTTAGTACGATTTTTCACGCTTCACTAATCCAGGATTAATATTGGGTTAACATTTAATCAGTGTTGCTTAACAGTTCGTTCAAATCAACAGGGAAATCAAGCGATGAATGTTAACAGAATGTGATCGTTTCGCATTTTGTATTTTTACAGTCTATGTCTGAAAACCGATTTTTCATAGAGTTGGCTTACGATGGCACTGCTTACGCGGGTTGGCAGCGTCAGCCCAATGCCCTGTCTGTCCAGGAAACACTTGAGCTGCAATTGTCAAAATTGTTGAGCGGCAAAGAGATTCCGGTAACGGGCTGCGGTCGCACCGATGCCGGTGTTCATGCGCATTTTTTCGTGGCGCACGTTCAGTTGCCGGAAACGACGGACCTGGCAACATTGAAGCATAAGCTCAACAAAATGTTGCCGAATGACATAGCTATTTTTCGCATTTATCCCGTTTCGGAGGATATGCATGCCCGTTTCCAGGCCACTTCGCGGACGTATCGTTATTACCTGCACCAGGAAAAGGATGCCTTCCTGAAAAACAGCCTGTATTTTCCGCGTTCACTCAACTTCGACCGCATGAATGAAGCAGCGAAATTCTTCCTGGGAAAACAGGATTTCACCTCGTTGTCGAAACTGCATACCGATGTGAAAACGAATATCTGCACGGTTACCGAAGCGGTTTGGAAACAAGACGGGAATCAATGGTATTTTGAGATCACCGCCGACCGGTTTCTGCGCAATATGGTCCGCGCTACTGTGGGAACGCTGTTGGATGTGGGCATCGGAAAACTGGAGCCGGAAACGATTGTAACGATCCTGGAAGCAAAAGACCGCGGCGAGGCAAAGCATTCGGTAGATGCGTGCGGGTTGTTTCTGTGGAACGTCGTTTATTAATGGTGAATGCTTAATGTTGAATTAGACTTTTGGGCAAGAACCTCAAGGGCGGAAACTTTCTGAGAAATTGAAAATGTAAAATTGAAAAGGAAACCGCACTGAAACATGTTCATTTCTATCAGCCAAGTCTAATCTCTCTTTTCAATTCTAAAGGACTTTAGGTAAATCCTCATTCACCATTCAACATTAAAAACTCAAAATTACTCTGCTACAACAATAAAATTCGTCGACTTTCCTTTACCGATCAGAATGTATTTATCATTGATGAGGTAAGACGCGTCCACTATTAATCCTTCCTGTACCTTGGTTTTGTTCACCGAAATCGCGTTTCCTTTCAGTTCGCGTTTGGCTTCGCCGTTGGAGCTTAAGAATCCGGTGCGGGAACCCAGTAATTCAACAATGGAAATTCCGGCCGAAAGGTCAGCTTTGGTTACCGTTGCTTGTTTCACACCTTCGAACACGGATAAAAAGTCACGTTCACTCAATTTTTTCAGATCGTCGGTTGTCGATTTCCCGAACAAAATATTGCTGGCTGCAATCGCCGCCTCCAGCGCTTCTTTCCCGTGAACACGTTCGGTTACTTCTTCTGCCAACGCACGTTGCATACTGCGCAGATGTGGTGCTTCGTTGTGGGTTGCTTCGATGGTTTCGATTTCTGCTTTCGATTTCAGGGAATAGAAACGCATCAGCTTCGGAATGTCGGCATCAGCAGTTTTAAGCCAGAACTGGTAAAACTCGTACGGAGATGTTTTTTCGGCATCCAGCCAAACGGTCCCCGATTCGGTTTTCCCGAATTTTCCGCCATCGGATTTTGTAAGCAACGGACAGGTAAATGCGTAGGCTTCACCGCCGGCTTTTTTGCGCACGAGTTCGGTTCCGGTGGTGATGTTTCCCCACTGGTCGGAACCGCCGAATTGTACTTTCACATTTTTTGTCTGGTACAGGTGCAGGAAATCGTAACCTTGCAGCAACTGGTAAGAGAACTCCGTAAAAGAGATGCCGGTTTCGATGCGTTTTTTCACCGAATCTTTGGCCATCATGTAATTCACGGTGATGTATTTCCCGACATCGCGGATGAATTCCAGGAACGAAAAGTCCTTCATCCAGTCGTAATTGTTCACCAGCTCGGCTTTGTTTTCGCCGTTTTCGAAATCGAGGAATCGTTTCAGCTGTTTTTCAACCGAAGCCACATTGTGTCGCAGCGTTGCTTCGTCGAGCAGGTTGCGTTCAGCCGATTTTCCTGATGGATCACCCACCATTCCGGTAGCGCCGCCAACCAGTGCATAGGGTTTGTGTCCACCCAGCTGAAAGTGCTTCAACAACATGATCGGTAACAGGTTACCAACGTGCAGCGAGTCGGAAGTAGGATCGAAGCCCACATAACCGGCCGTCATTTCTTTGAGCAGTTGTTCTTCCAAACCGGGCATGATATCCTGGATCATTCCTCTCCAGCGCAGTTCCTCGATGACGTTGTGTTGCATGTTCTTGAATTTGTGTGCAAAAATAGCGCTTTCCAATTATTTTCAGTGACGGATGAACAAACTCTCGCGCCATTCAATGTATATTTAGCTCGTAATCAGAACAGGAAAGCGCATGCTTCAAACCAGAAAAGAGATTGTTTTTGTGATCATGGCCGGTATTTTTATCACCAGCGCGATCGTGGCCGAATTGATATCCTGCAAAACCGTTGATTTCGGACTTTACCCTGTCATTGCAGGGATTGCGCCCTGGCCCGTGGTGTTTTTGCTGACCGACGTCATGAATGAATACTTCGGAAAACAGGCCGTGCGCAGGTTGAGTTGGATTACCTGCGGATTGATCGCTTTTTGTTTCCTGATTGTGTTTTTGGCTGTTCAACTACCTACTGCCAGCGACTCGCCGCTGTCCGATGCAGAGTTCCGGAAAGTCTTCGGAGGTTCACTGCCCATCATGATCGGAAGTATCACCGCCTTTATGCTGTCTCAGCTCATTGATGTGTACTTGTTCAGTTTTTTCAGCAAGCTTACGAAAGGAAAAATGATCTGGCTGCGCAGCACAGGCTCTACCGTTATTTCGCAGTTGGTCGATTCGTATACGGTGCTGATTATCGGATTTTTGATCCCGGGTGTTTTCACCTTCAAAGAAGTGTTGTTTTACGGAATCACTGGTTATCTCACAAAGCTGGTTATCGCCGTTGGACTGACGCCGCTGGTATATGTGATGCATTATGCTGCAAGATCGATACTGGGCGAGAAACCGGCAGCCGAAGAGTAGAAGGATGTTTGATTTTGTATGCTTGATTTTTGATGAAGCTTCTCCTTCGTCAAGCTAGATAGTTGTTCTGAATATAACTTGTGTTGGAAAGCAGGTTCTTCCGTTTCACCAAAACCCAATCCAACATCAAAAATTCGCGTTAGCGGGTGAGCTCTTTAAACACTTCTTCCAGTGATTTTTCTTCGGTGCGAAGCGTGATCAACAGCAGGTTGTTTTGCTGCGCATAACGAGCAATTACCTTGCGTAAGTCTTCCGTACCATTGCTTTCGATGAGGAAGGACGATTCCGTAACTTTCTGTACTTTCGAAACTCCCGGAATTTTCTGCAGGGCATTTTTGGAAATCGATCCGTCGAATTCGGCGTAAACCACCTGGTGTCCTTCTTCGTATTGCAATTCGCTGGCGCTGTTATCGGCAACGATTTTACCTTTCTTGATGATAATCACCCGGTCGCAAATCGCTTCCACTTCCTGCATGATGTGTGTGGAAAGCATCACCGTTTTTTCCTTCCCGATGGTTTTGATCAACTGGCGGATGTCGACCAACTGGTTCGGGTCGAGGCCGGAAGTCGGCTCATCCAGGATTAGTACATCCGGGTTGTGAATGATGGCCTGCGCCAATCCGACACGCTGACGGTAACCTTTTGAAAGCATCCCGATCTTTTTGTTTTGCTCCACGTCCAAACCTACGAGGTTGATCATGTCTTTCACACGATCGCGTACTTTGTCCATCTTGTAGATCTTCGCGACGAATTCCAGGTATTCTTTCACATACATGTCCAGGTAAAGCGGGTTGTTCTCCGGAAGATACCCGATGCGCTTACGTGTTTCCAGCGATTGTTCCTCAACGCTCATTCCGCAGACGTTTACAAGGCCTTCCGTTGCCGGGATGAAGCCCGTGATGATCTTCATCGTGGTTGATTTTCCAGCTCCGTTCGGACCTAAGAATCCCACAATTTCACCTTTTCCGACGTTGAAAGAAATGTCGTTGACCGCCGCCTGGGCACCGTAATACTTCGTAAGATTTTTTACTTCAATGGACATGTGTCATACTTTGAGCCACGAAGATAACGATTCGAAACAGAATCTGGTTGGTGGGAGACGCATTTCGACTTCACTTCGTTTCGCTCAATGCAGTGAACCGGTAATCTTAATTATCTTTGCTTCATGCCTCAATTAAAAGGGAAAGTTTTAAAATCTACCGGAAAGTGGTACCAGGTGATGCTCGAGGACGGAAGTCAGCTCGATTGCCGGATTCGCGGACGTTTGCGCCTCGAAGGCCTGCGTACGACGAACCCGATTTCCGTAGGAGATGTGGTGTTGCTGAGTGATAAACTCGATGACGAAGGAAAAGGCGTGATCGAAGATTACGAGCAACGCCGCAATTACATTGTGCGGAAAAGTACCAATCTCAGCAAGCAGTCACACATCCTGGCTGCGAACGTGGATCGTGCTTATTTGCTGGTCACGCTGAAACATCCCGAAACGCATACCGTATTCATCGACCGGTTTTTGGTGGCGGCAGAATCGTTCCGTATAGAGACCACCCTGCTGTTCAATAAGATCGACCTGTTGAACGAAGAGGAGCGTTACGACCTGGAAGCCATGATGGATATGTACCGGGTGATTGGCTACCGCTGTGAGGCCATTTCGGCTTCCAACCAACAAAACATCGACTTTTTGCGCAAGGAAATTGCCGGGAACCAGGTGATGATCGCCGGGCATTCCGGAACGGGGAAAAGTACGTTGGTCAACGCGCTGGATCCGAATCTTGATCTGCGGATCGGGGAAATTTCGCAGGCGCATCACCAGGGACAGCACACCACTACTTTTGCCGAAATGCATCCTTTGCAGTCGGGCGGATTTATCATCGACACACCGGGAATTCGCGCGTTCGGGATCGTGGATTTGGACAAAGAAGTGATGTCACATTATTTCCCTGAAATGCGCGCCATGATCGGTGATTGCAAATTCCACAATTGTCAGCACATCAACGAGCCGGGCTGCGCTGTGAAAGCGGCCGTTGAAAGTGGTGCGATTTACGAATCGCGCTATTGGACCTATATGCAGCTCATGACCGGCGACGATGAGGAGGTTCACCGAAGAAATAAACGCATATGAAACTGGTGATTCAACGGGTATCGGAGGCATCAGTTACGATTGATGGAAACGTTCACGGAGCAATCGGAAAAGGATTCCTTGTACTCGTTGGCATTGAAAGTGCCGATACGGCAGAAGATGTGGAATGGCTTGTACAGAAAACCGTGAACATGCGCATTTTCGCCGATGAAGAAGGGAAAATGAACCGGTCGCTGATCGATATTGAAGGCGAATTATTGGTAATCAGCCAGTTTACTTTGCATGCCTCGACCAAAAAAGGAAATCGCCCGAGTTTTATACAAGCCGCGAGACCGGAAACGGCTATTCCGTTGTACGAATCCTTCATTTCGGGATGCAGGCAAGCCGGGATTGCGAAGGTTGAAACCGGTATTTTCGGCGCTGATATGAAAGTGGCGCTGGTCAACGATGGCCCGGTAACAATTGTGATGGATTCAAAAGAACGCAACTAATGGAAAATAACCTGACTCTCAAAGCCGCACAAGCCCAGGTCGATCAATGGATCCAAACCATCGGTGTGCGTTATTTCAACGAACTGACCAACATGGCCATGCTCACCGAAGAAGTGGGCGAGGTGGCCAGGATCATTGCCCGCAGGTATGGCGAGCAGAGTGAAAAGGAAAGTGATAAGAATAAAGACCTGGGCGATGAAATGGCGGATGTGCTGTTTGTGCTGATCTGCTTGGCCAATCAGACTGGGGTGGATTTGGAAGAGGCGTTACAAAAGAACCTGGATAAAAAAACAGAACGGGATAAGGAGCGGCATACTAATAATGAGAAATTGAAGTAAAGCCTGGCTTCTATTCAGATCAGGGACTGAGGGAGCGATTTTCACGTAATATTGCGAATTCGCAATATGGCCATTTTGCAATATTACTATGTTTTTGAAAATCAGTAAATTAACATATTTTCAGTCCCCGCCACACAATTTTCTGCCTACCATCTTATCCACCGGAAACGTCAACTGATCTTCAGAAAGTTCTTCCAGTTTCACCCATCTGAACACTTCGTAATCATCGATTTCGGGTTTTGGTTTACAGCTGATGACCCTCCAATCGGGAACATGAACGTGATAATAAACCGAAATGAGCTGGTCGTTTTCGGCAAAGGCCGATTGTTGGAAAAAATCCGTAAGGTAAAACAGCTCACCTATTGTTGCGTCCACTCCGAGCTCTTCACGCAATTCGCGCTGAAGACAGTTGATAATCCCTTCGCCCCATTGCAGGCCGCCGCCCGGAAATTTGGTAAACGCGAAACCTTTCCGGCATTCGTCTGACAACAGCACTTCGTTGTGCTCGTTAATCAGTAAACCGTAAACCCGCAGGTTGAATCGCTTGGCGGACATAAGAAGATTATTGTTCCAGGATCGCCGTAATGTTGGGCTTAAAATACAATTCCGACTTCATTACTTTTCCGTCTTCACGGTAGATCGGCTTGCCATCGGCATCCAGCTTGCTCATGTTCGACCGCTGAATTTCGCGGAACACTTCCACGATCTTGTGCTGCAGCCCATGTTTGAGGATCGTTCCGCACAAAATATACAGCTGATCACCCAATGCATCGGCAATCTCCACCAAATCTCCACGCTGTGCTGCCTCCAGGTACTCTTCATTCTCTTCCTTCATCAGGTTGTAACGAAGGACAATATCTGCCTCGGTCAGTTGTGCTGTCGGCTCATAATTGTTGGGAATATTGAATGCATCGTGGAATGTTTCCACCGCCTGAATGGTTTCCTGGAGTGTCATGTGTTGTTGTTTTGACAAAGATACGAATGTTGAATTTTGAATGCTTAATTTTTAATTATAAGGTACATTAAAAATTCAACATTAAGCATTCAAAATTGGAGCAAAAAAAATCCCTCATCCGTTTTCACGAACAAGGGACTTTCAGTATTCAGAATATTCTTACGATTTAAAAAACAGGCAGATGTAGTACACACCGGCAGCCAGCACCGCTGATACCGGAATGGTCAGGATCCATGCCCAAAGCAGGTTGATCGTCACACCCCAGCGAACGGCACTCAAACGCTTTGTAGCCCCGACACCGATAATGGAACCGGTAATGGTGTGTGTAGTCGAAACCGGGATACCGAATTGCGATACGGTAAACAAGGTCAACGCACCTGCGGTTTCAGCACAAACTCCTTCGAGCGGTGTTACCTTGGTGATCTTGGTTCCCATTGTTTTCACGATTTTCCAACCACCCATCAGGGTACCCAAACCGATCATCAGGTAACACATGAAGGCAATCCAGCCCGGCATAGTGTCACTGTTTACCTTGGTTTCCATTTTGTAACCTTCCAGCAATTCACCTTTGTCATCCAAATAATCAGCGAACATGCCGGCTTGAGCATAATCCGGGTTGATTTCTTTCTTGGTGAAGATCAATGCTTCGGTTTTGTAATCATGCACTTCTTTTCCTTTGGTATACACCAAAAGCGGTTTCAGTTTTTTGCTCGCTTTCTTAAAGTTGGCTTTGTCGTCTTTCAGAGATAACAAAAACGGGTTTTGAGGATCTGCTTTTGGGTTCGGTTTTTCGTCTTCGAAAAGTGTTTCATCAGCAGTCAGGTCAATAATGTCTTTTCCGTCCTGGTAGATCACGTGTCCGTCGACCTCGGTTTTCTTCGGAGAGAATTTTTTGATCTTGCCCGAATCATCCTTGTACTTGATCTGTACCACTTCGGCTACCGTCAGGTAGGAAGGCAGTGTTTCGTTCACTTCACCGTTGCGGATGGCATTGGCATAAACGATCAGCGCCGCACAGATGATACCCATTACCTTTTGCGAGTCGGCACCACCGTGGCCCAATGAAAAGGCAGCTGATGACAACAATTGCAAACGTTTGTACATGGTAGATTCTTTCATGGCCGACTGGCGCTTTCCGTAAAGCAGCTGGTAGCCGATGTAGGTCAGCAGGAATACGCCCAGCGTACCACCGATGATCCAGATCATGATCGGTTTCAGGTCGATGAAATCTTTGTAGTACCACGATGCCCAAACGGTCAATGCCGACAATCCTGTTGCCCAGACCATTTTCTTAATAAAGACGCGCTGGACGGTCACCAAAGCAATGATGAAAGCGATGAAACCACCGATAATCGGTGCCAGGAAGATGAACAACAACGGCTTGATGATCTCCTCCATTTTCAACACATCGAAACCTGCGTGGGCAACGGCTGCACCGGCAAAACCACCGATCAGCGTGTGAGAAGAAGAAGAAGGTAAACCAAGGTACCACGTGAATAAGTTCCATGCGGTTGCAGCGATCAATCCCGCCAGGATCACCCAAAGGTCGATCACGGAATTGTCTACCGTTTTTGCCACGGTGTTACCAACGCTCATATCAAACACCCAGAAGGCGGCGACGTTGAACACTGCTGCCCAAACCACTGCCTGAAACGGGGTCAATACCTTTGTTGAAACAACTGTAGCGATAGAGTTTGCCGCGTCATGGAAGCCATTTACCAGGTCAAACAACAAGGCAATGACAATAATGACGATTAATAACGTAAACATATATCTCGGTGATTAACGTGAATTATGCGTATTTAACTACGATCGATTCTACGACGTTACCTACATCTTCGCATTTGTCGGTAGCTACTTCCATGATTTGGTAGATCTCGCGTTTTTTGATCAGGTCTTTGGCATCGATATCCGAATCGAACAATTTCTCGATGCTCAGGTCGAAAATATCATCGGCCTGGTTTTCAACAGAGTTGATCTTGATCACGCATTCGATGATCTTTTGGGTATTCTTAAGGTTACGCAATTCTTTCACAGCTGCGTTTACAGCCAATACGGCTTCCAGGATGGCATCAGCCATTTTCAGGATTCCCGAGTCGTTCGGATCTACTTTATAAAAGTTGATCTTTTTAGCAGTTGCATAAATATGATCGGCGATATCGTCCAGTGAAGTTGCCAGTGAGTGAATATCCTCCCGGTCGAACGGTGTAATGAAGTTTTTACCCAATTCAGTGAAAATCTCATGCGTCAGATCATCGTTCTGATGCTCCAGGTCTTCCATTTCTTTAATAATGACTGCACGTTTGTTGTAATCTGATTCGTTTACGCACGCAACCAGTTTCCCGGCGATAGCCTCCAGGTTTTGGCTGGCTTGTTCAAACAATGAGTAAAAAATTCTGTCTTTCGGTAAAAAGAACTTCAATAATCCTGATGCCATAATCGTTAAATATTTGCAGCAAAGGTATCGCTTAGTCATTACCGCAACCCACTTCATTTCATTGTTAACGAAAAGGTAAAGTTCGCCGGTTGTATTGTTAACGTAATAGTGGCTTCTAGCCAAAATCCTTGGTATGCAGGACTTCCGGAAACCCCAATATTAACTCAATGTTAAGAAATGGTAAAACCGGGTGAGCGCCCGTCTTCAATTTATCGAACGAAAAGTTAAAAAACGATCTAAAAAAGTGGTTTTTCCGGCTTAATGTTACCCCAGTATTAAGAAAATTAATAAAACATTATGAAAGCATTTACCGTGTATTAAGCCAGTGTTAAAGTATTTATTTTCGCCCCGAAATCAATATCGATTTAGTAGATATACATAAACTTTTTCCAATGAGATCAACACTGTTAGTAGTAGGATTAATCATCACGTCATTCCAATTGACAGCTCAGAAATCGCCCATATTAACCTTTACAAAACCCCAGAAGGGAATCGAGGTAATCGGCAAGGACTCGCTCTTTTCTTTGCGTTTTCAGTTCCGTATGCAAAACAGGGCTGCCATGCTTACCCGAAGCGACGAAGATTTGTCGGCAGAATCGTGGGAGTTCAGAGTGCGAAGATTGCGATTGAAAATGGAAGGGTTTGTTTATAGTCCGAAATTGACTTACAAAATACAACTTGCTTTCTCACGAGGTGATATGGATTGGGAAATGACACAATCTTCTACTGTTAATACCAGTGTGAACGTTGTCAGGGATGCGGTGATATATTATGAACCGGTGGAATCGTTGAAATTCGGGTTCGGTCAAACGAAATTACCCGGGAACAGGCAGCGTGTCATTTCATCAGGTGATCAGCAGTTTGCCGACCGCTCAATCGTAAATGCTGTTTTCACCATCGATCGTGATTTTGGTTTCTTCGGCAGCTACACCCGCAATTACTTTGGGGTATTGGGAGCGGTGACTTCCGGAGAAGGAAGAAATACCACACAATCAAATAGTGGTTTGTCCTATACCGGAAGAATAGAGTTATTACCTTTCGGACGTTTCACGGGAAAAAATGATTACGTGGAAGGCGATTTGGAGCGTGAGCCGAAACCGAAATTGTCGATCGGTGCATCTTATAACTTCAATGATGATGCGGTGCGTGTTGGTGGCCAGCTGGGGAAAGACCTTTATACAAAAACCGATATGAGCACGATTGCAGTGGATATGGTCTTCAAATACAAAGGATTTGCGTTTTACAATGAATTCATGCAGCGCGATTCCAAAACTCCGGTAACGTTTAACAGCGATACGTCGAAACTGTCGACCATTTATGTCGGTTACGGTGTGCTTAGCCAGGTTTCGTACTTGTTCAAATCGAACTGGGAAGTTGCGGCACGTTTTGCGCAAATCCTTCCGTTTGAAGCGGTTTATTCCAATCCGACCTTCGCATCGGTGAATGAAAAGAAACAGCAGAACATTCAGTTGGGAGTCACAAAGTATTTATATGGCCACCGCGTTAAGGTCCAGGGAAATCTCCTGTACCAGCTTACGGAAGATCTTCAGAACAGGACAGACGCCGGCAAATTCGGCGCGATCTTCCAAATAGAATTGGGGATTTAAAGGAAATTTGATCAAACTAAAAAACCGGGATTCGTTCCCGGTTTTTTTATGATAAATCTTAATTGATCTCTTTGAATTTATAGCCGATTCCTTTTACGGTTTGAATGTGGCTGTCACCAATCTTCTCGCGCAGCTTACGCACATGTACATCAATCGTGCGGTCGCCCACCACGATGTCAGTTCCCCAAACTTTCTCGAGAATGTAGTCGCGTTCGAACACCACATCAGGACGTGATGCTAGCAAGGCCAGCAATTCGAACTCCTTTTTAGGGAGATGAATTGCATTCCCTTCTTTATAGACCAGGTATTTTTCACGGTCGATCACCAATTCATTACCCGCAACCGGTTTTTTTGCGGCCACCGTTTCTTTTCGACGCATGAGTGCATTGATCCGGCTCATGAGTACGCGTGGCTTGATCGGTTTTGAAATATAGTCGTCGGCACCGGCATCCAACCCGGCGATCTGGCTGTAATCTTCACCGCGGGCTGTAAGGAAACAAATCAGTACCTGCTCTAGTCCGGGCGTTTTACGCAATGCCTCGCACACTTCCACGCCGTCCATCCCGGGCATCATCACATCCAGGATTACCAATGAAGGCAATTCATCTTTGCAAATTTGAATTCCCTCTATGCCGTTTGGCGCACAAAACACCGTGAAGCCTTCTTTTATCAAATTGTAACTGAGAATATCACGGATATCTTCCTCGTCATCGATGATTACTATTTTGTCCATGGGCGCTATATTCTCTTTTTTATGGGGAATTATTGATACGAAAATACCGATTATCTTGGAATCTTAAAAGCAACTTTTCATTGGATTCTTGAACTGGAAGAACGGTCGAAAACCGTTTCCAATACGTCGGATCGTTAATATTCTGTGTTAAAATGTTATGAATCTACGATTAACTAACGTTTTCAAACAGTCAATTCTTCCAATCCTGATATTGTGAAGGAATGTTAAGACCATAAAAAACTATTGTTCAAATGAATCTTTCGCTTACCTTTGTTGCAGTAGTAGTAGGTTAGGTTGATTAGTGTGATAAGAGTTCAGGACGCCCGTCTTGAACTCTTATCTATTTTAGGGAGTTTCTGTTTGGCCGCTACACCTCATTTTTCTACATCGTTTTTCTTTGTAACTTGCCACCACCTATAGTCAAAATAGTATGGCATCAAAAGCAAAAATTCTTCTTGTTGAAGACGATACCAACCTCGGATTTGTGATTGCAGATCAGTTGAAATCAGAAGGTTACCAGGTTGTTCTTTGTTCCAATGGCCAGGAAGGCCACATCCGGTTTACCGAAGACACCTATCATTTGTGCATTTTTGATGTGATGATGCCGAAGAAAGACGGCTTTACACTGGCGCGTGAAATTCGTAAAATCAATACCGAAACACCGATCCTGTTCCTGACGGCCAAATCCATGACCGAAGACAAAGTGGCCGGGTTCAATGCCGGTGGTGATGATTACCTGACGAAGCCCTTTTCGTTTGACGAACTTTCGGTGCGTGTGAAAGCGTTGCTGAAACGCGTCAATATTCATGAAGAAACCGAAGACAAGCTCATTCAGCTGGGAAGTTATGTCTTCGATACCGAGAACTTTACACTGAAGCATCCTGAATTTGAGAAAACGCTTACCAAGAAAGAAGCGATGGTACTCAAACTGTTGTGCCAGTTCAAAAACCAGGTGCTGCCGCGCGAGACCATTCTGACCGCCGTTTGGGGACAAGACGATTATTTCGCGGGGCGAAGCATGGATGTTTTCATTACCAAATTGCGCAAATACCTCAGTCACGACAAAGCGATTTCGATTTCCAACATTCATGGGATCGGGTTTAAGCTGGAAGTGAATTCTTAAGAGGGGAGCCAGGCTTTAGGGAACCAGGGAGCTGGGGAACTAGGGAATTAGGACATCCTAGCTCCCTAGTTCCCCAGCTCCCTATTTCCCCCAATAAAAGATATCTTTGTCCCATGAGTTGGATCTTACACCTTGAAACGGCAACAAAAGTTTGCTCGGTAGCGCTTTCCTTTAGCGGCGAATTGCATCAGCTGGAAGAAATTGCCGACGACCAATACGCGCATGGTGAACAGCTTACATTGCTCATTCAAAAGGTCTTAAAGAAGGCGGAAGTTACCCCGCGCGATTTGGCAGCGGTAAGTATTTCGGCCGGACCAGGTTCCTACACAGGCTTGCGCATCGGTGTTTCTACCGCGAAAGGTTTGTGCTATGCGTTGAACATTCCGTTGATCGCAATCGATTCGCTGAGCGCAATGGCTGCTTTGGCGCGTGAAAAATATCCTTCCAAAACACTTTGCCCGATGATCGATGCACGTAGAATGGAAGTGTATTCTACCATTTTTGCGGCTGACGGTTCCGTTCTAAAACCACTGAGCGCTGACGTATTGGACGAAAACAGTTATACCGGTTTTGAACCCTTTGTGTTCTTCGGTGACGGCGCTTCTAAATTGACCGATTCGTGGAAAGCCAGGAACGTAGTTTTTGATGCCGAATTACGCTGCTCTGCTTCGGGGCAAACGGCACTCGCATTTGAGAAATTCACGCGACAGGAATTTGAAGATGTGGCTTATTTTGAGCCGTTGTACCTGAAAGAGTTTGTGGGAACGGTGAAGAAAGCAAAGTGATTTCCAGTTTATCTTCAAACGGAAAACCTGAGTAATATTGCAATATTTCAACATGTTGATTATCAGTGTTTTAATTAGGTTTTCTATTGAAGGCTGTTCTGAAATTATCAGTTGAACGGTTTTTTTATATGGTAATTATATGAAAATCAGAACAATAGTTATATTGCAATATTACTATGTGGTTGATAAATAGTGTTTTAACTTGATTTCAGGGCTTTTTTCCGCCGGTGCAAATTCGGCAGGAACAATGTCACCATACCAAGCAACGGCAAATACGAACAAATCTGGTACACAAACGTGATACTTGTTTTATCCACGAAATAACCCAGAAGCGCCGAGCCCAAACCGCCCATTCCGAACGCAAATCCGTAAAACAACCCGGATACCATCCCGATTTTCCCCGGAAGCAATTCCTGAGCGTACACGAGGATCGAAGAAAACGCCGAAGCCAGGATTGCACCCGCAATACAGCTGAAGATACAGGTAAACGTAAGATCGCAATACGGCATCAGCAGGGTAAACGGCGCGGCGCCAACGATCGAGAACCAGATGATGATCTTGCGTCCGTATTTATCACCGAGCGGACCTCCGACAAGTGTACCCAATGTCACCGATCCCATAAATGCAAACAGGTACAGCTGCGATTGCTGGATGGACAAATGAAACCGGTCGATGAGGTAAAACGTAAAGTAATTGTTGATGCTGGCCGTGTAGAAAAACTTCGAGAAAATGAGCAGCAATAAAATGATGATCGAAATAACGATCCGGGTTTTGGAAATGTCTACGGGAAGATCGTTGTACGCATTGCGCTTAAACGAACGATTACTGAGATAACCTTTATACCAGCGGCCTACATAGGTCAGGACAACCAGTGCGATCAGCGCCGAAGCAACAAACCAAACGATGTGTTGTTGTCCGTTCGGGACCACGATAAATGCAACCAATAACGGTCCTAAAGTTGCGCCGGCATTTCCGCCCAATTGGAAAATCGCCTGTGCGAGTCCGCGCCTGCCGCCCGATGCGTAATACGCCACCCGCGACGCTTCCGGGTGAAACACCGAAGAACCGATTCCGATGAAACAGGCCGCCAGCAAAATGGAAGTGAAACCAGTGGAAAAAGCCAGCAATACAATGCCGCAGAGGGAAAACAGCATCCCGCCGACAAATGCATACGGTTTGGGGTATTTGTCGGTAAAGTTGCCCACGAACGGTTGCAAAAGCGACGCAGTCACCTGGAACGCAAAGGTGATGAAACCGATTTGCGTAAAGGAAAGCCGGTAATCTTCTTTGAGCAGCGGGTAAACCGAAGGCAGTACCGATTGAATTAAGTCATTGAGGAAGTGCCCGAAGCAAACGGCAAACAGAATCGGAAACACTGTTGTGTAAGCGTCCTTTTTCTGAAGCGTTTCAGCCGAATTCATGCCGCGAATTTACGGGTAATTGGCCGTTTGGCAATCGCTTATTCTGTTAAAGTTCTTGCGAATCCATTTGTACCGGATAGACCAGCGGGAAAGTCGATCAGGTCTTGCAAAAAAGCTTCGGAACTGCCCTCCGCCAGGCTTTCTAAATAAGCAGAACCGATAATAACACCGTCGCATGCTTCAAAACCCTGGTCGCGCTTTTGGGGCGAGTCGATCCCGAATCCAAGGAATAAAGGTGTTTCACCACAGAGTGCTTTTAATTCGCGGTAACGTTGCTGTTTGGCGTCATCGATCCGGTAACCATTGCCCGTAATGCTCGATTGGCCCACCAGATACACAAAACTTTTTTGGCAGCCTGCAGCGATCATTTGAACGCGTTCGTTATCAGTAGAAGGCGTGATGAGAAACGTCACCGGGACATCATAAGCCCCAAAAATCTTCGCATAACGGGTGCTGTACAATTCGTAGGACAGGTCCGGAAGGATCAGCGATGCGATGTTCAGCTCAAGGCATTTCGCCAGGAAATTTCCCAAGCCGTATTGTAAAACCGGGTTCAAATATCCCATCAATACCAGCGGAACGGAAACCCGGTTACGAACGGCGGCCAATTGTCGGAAGAGCAGATCGATTGACATACCATTCTCCAATGCAACGGAACTTGTGTGCTGGATCACGGGTCCATCGGCCATAGGGTCCGAGAATGGAATGCCTATCTCGATGAAATCGACACCGCTTTCCTGTAGATGCATTAATTGTTCAGGCAAACTTTCCCGATGCGGATAACCAGCCGTGATGAAAATGCTGACTTGCTTGTGCGTTTTTTGAAACGGGTTCATGTTACAATTGAATTTCAGATTGATAGGTATTCATGTCTTTATCACCACGGCCCGAAAGATTGATCACAGTACAATCCTCGGGTGTCAAGGTTAATTGACGGAGCGCCGCCAGTGCATGTGCGCTTTCCAATGCCGGAATGATTCCTTCCAAACGAGAGCATTCCAGTGCCGCTTCCAATGCTTCTGCATCTGTAACAGCCAGTGATTGTGTACGTCCGCTGGAGATCGTATGTGCGTGTAACGGTCCGATTCCCGGGTAATCCAGGCCGGCAGAAATGGAGTGTGGCTCAATGATTTGTCCTGCCGAATCCTGCATCAATAAGGTGTAGCTTCCATGCAATACTCCCGGACTTCCCAGCACCGAAGTCGCCGCCGATTTTCCCGAATGTATGCCTAATCCGGCTGCTTCCACTGCGATCAGTTCCACTTGAGGCTGATCGTAGTAATGGTAAAATGCCCCGGCAGCATTGCTTCCTCCACCCACACAGGCAATTACTTTGGTTGGATTCGGACTCCCGGTTTTCGTAAGCAATTGTTCACTTATTTCCTTCGAAATGACAGACTGAAAATAAGCCACCATTTCCGGGTAAGGGTGCGGCCCGACCACACTTCCGATCAGGTAATACGCTTCCGGGTGATTGATCCAGTGACGAATTGCCTCGTTGGTCGCGTCTTTCAATGTTTTGCTTCCCGAGGTGGCCGGAATCACCTTCGCGCCCAGCATTTTCATTCGCTGCACATTAGGCGCCTGGCGTTCGATGTCTTTTTCGCCCATGTAGACGATGCAATTCAGGCCCATCAATGCACACACGGTTGCGGTTGCCACGCCGTGCTGACCGGCGCCTGTTTCGGCAACAATGTCGGTTTTACCCATGTATTTTGCCAAAAGGATCTGGCCGATCGTGTTGTTGATCTTGTGCGCACCGGTGTGACACAGATCTTCGCGCTTGAAATAAACCCGACAACCGAATTTCTCTGAAAAACGAGCTGCAAAGTAGAGTGGTGTTGGTCGACCGGCATAATCGTTGAGCAAAGAAGAAAACGCCTGTTCAAATGTTTCCGTAAAACAATACGAACGGAAGGCGCGATCCAATTCTTCCACATTTTCACGCAGCAATTCAGGAATGTAAGCGCCGCCAAAATCACCGTAAAAGCCGAGCTCGTCTGTTTCAGGATAAGATGCTGTTTTCATGTTGTAGTTGTTGAATGAATGTTTCGATAAGCGCAACGTTTTTGACTCCTGGGGCTGTTTCAAACCTACTGTTGAGGTCGTACCCGATGCAAAACGGATGGTCGAAATGACGAAGAGAAACCAATGTTTCCAATCCGATTCCACCGCTTAGGAAAAAGGAACGCGGGCCTTTGTAATTAGCCAGGATCTTCCAGTCGAATGTTGTACCCGATCCGCCCCGCTGTTCGGTTTTGGTGTCGAACAGGAAATAATCAACCACATTGTTGTACCCGGCTGTTGCTTCGAGATCGGTTTTTGAAGCAATTCCAAACGCTTTGATAACCAAAATGTCATTCGGTAATTGTTCGCAAAAAGCAGGCGTTTCATCACCATGGAGTTGCACAGCCGTCAACCGGTGTTCGTGGATTGCTGTTTCAATCGTTTTGAGCGAAGCGTTCAGAAAGACGCCTACACGCTGTTTCCCGGAGGAAAGGACCGATTCCCGCGTAAAACGAGGCGATTGTTCTGCAAAAATGAACCCGATGAAGTCCACTTCCGGAAGGGTTGCAATCGTTCTGCTTTCAGCATTCGCGGTCAATCCGCAGACTTTGATGTGTTTCATAACGCCACTGTTAATTGGTCCAAATGCTGTTTACGCAAAATGCTTTCGCCAATCAGGGCGCCCTTGTATCCGGCAGCCTTCAGCCGTTCGATCTCAGTTGGTGTTTTAATCCCCGAAGCTGTAATGGCAGGAGCGAACCCCGGCAGGTAAGGAGCAAGCGCGAAGCTGTGTTCCAAAGAGGTTTGCTGGGCCGACAAATCACGGTTATTCACGGCAATGATGTCCACTTCATCGTTGAGTTTTTCCAGTTCGTAAAAAGTGTGAACTTCAAACACCACTTCCAGGCCTAAACTTTTGGCGACGATGGTTAGATGATGCGCCTGTTGTTTTTCCAGGATGGCGGCGATGAGCAAAATAGCATCTGCACCGGCTGCTTTCGATTCAAATAATTGCAGCTCGTCGATGATGAATTCCTTGCGCAGGATCGGAAGTTTACTCACAGAACGAACTGCCTGAAGATCATCGATACTCCCACCGAAATAAATATGATCCGTCAGAACACTGGTGGCAATCGCGCCGTTTTCTTCGTATTCCAATGCTAATTTGGCGGGATCAAGATGGGGGTAAATGGAACCGCCGCTTGGCGATTTTCGCTTGATTTCTGCGATAATTCCGAATTCCGCCGCTGTCAATTGCCCTTTTAACGAACGAATTGGCTTTGAAAACAGCGGTTGCTGAATCAATGAAGCGATGGAATGCGTTTGCCGCAACAGGTCTACTTCTTTCTGCTTATCGGCAATAATGTGATCGAGTATTGTTTTCATAAATCAGTTGTTTGGTTGAAGATGGTTCATTGCTTTTCCGGATTTCAGCTGTTCCAGAGCGGTGAAAAAAGCATTGCTAAATGAAAGCGTAGAGTCGAGTGTTTGAATAGCCAAAGCAGTATTGCCGGCAACGACGGTATTTTGTGCTTCCGTGCCTTTTCCGTTTAGAATATTCACCAATGTTTTTGCTGCTTCCCGGATGGTCGATCCGCCTTGAATGGCTGCCCGTGAAACCGGTTTTCCGCATGGACTTTCCATCATTAGTTCATCCCGGCTCCCGTTCAAAATACGGGTTGGACCAATGAACGTCAGTTCGTCAAAACCCTCCATTCCATGAATGACCGTATATCCTTTTCGGGTTCGGTGCAAAACGTGCTGGTAATGTTTCGCCAGTTCCAGGGAATAGGTTCCGGTGAGTTGATGGGTCGGATTGGCAGGGTTCACCAGCGGGCCGATTCCGTTGAAAAATGTAGGAACACCCAGCGCTTTGCGCAGTGGAGCAACCCGTTTCAACGTCGGGTGAAACAACGGCGCGTGCAGGAAACAAATGTTGTGTTGGTCGAGTTGCCGCTGCAATTGCTGCTGATCGTTCGTAAACCGATAGCCCAACGCTTCCAGTACCGTGGAAGAACCGCCGAGCGAACTTACGCCGTAATTGCCGTGTTTGGTTACTTTGTAGCCGAGGCTGGCGAGCACAAACGCGCTTGTGGTGGAAACATTGAATGTGTTTTTCCCGTCACCGCCGGTTCCGCAAACATCAATCGTTTCCGCGGATTCCAGTTTTACGGGAATTGCCAGCTCAAGCAACGCCTTACGAAATCCCAGCAATTCATCCAGGTGTAAGCCACGATACTGCAATGTGGTCATCAGCGCCACAATTTGTTCGTCGCTTGTCTTGGAATGGTTCAGCCGAAGCATCGTTTCGCAGGCCTCGTTCTCCGAAAGATAGGCGCCATTCAAAAGGTTTGTCAATAATTGTCTCATCGTATCGAATTAATCCAGTTCGTAATCATGGTTCTTCCTGTTGGTGTGAGGATCGATTCCGGGTGAAATTGAATACCGGTCGTGGGATGCGTAACATGCCGGAATGCCATGATACTGCCATCGGTTGTGCGTGCGGTGATTTTCAACATCGGATTTTCTCCATGGCTTACCTGCCAGCTGTGGTACCTCCCAACTTCGATTGTTTCGGGCAGGCCGGCAAAAAACGGCTCTTCGTGATCGATGAAAATCGTACTTGCTTTTCCGTGTACAGGCACAGGACATTGTTCCAGTTGCGCACCGAAAACTTCGGCAATGGCATGGTGTCCCAGGCAAACTCCGAGCATTCCTTTCTTGCCCGAATAGCGCCGGATGATGGTTTTTAATTCGCCGGCTTCGTCGGGAATTCCCGGGCCGGGTGATAATAAAATCGCATCGCATTGGTCCAGCAGAGCGTAGTCAATTGCATTGTTGCGTTGAACGATTACTTCCACATCCTCGCACTCGCACTCGCGCACGTACCGCACCAGGTTGTAAACAAAGGAGTCGAAATTGTCAATGACAGCCAGTTTCATGCGTATTCGTTTATAGGTGAATGTGCAGCAGCAATGGCCCTGCGCACGGCAGCCAGTTTATTATTAACTTCCTGTAATTCGTTTTCGGCAACAGAATCCAGTACAATTCCGGCACCTGCCCTGAAATGCAGTAGGTTGTTCCGGCTCAGTATGCTTCGGATCACAATTGCCAGGTTCACCGACCCGTCGATTCCCAAAAAGCCGATCGCACCTCCATAATAGTCACGATTGTCGCCCTCCAGTTTTTGAAGAAGCTCCAGCGCTTTTGGTTTGGGCGTTCCGGAAAGTGTTCCTGCGGGAAACGTCCCTGAAAAAAGCTGTAGCGGATGGTGATCACCCAATGTTCCGGTTACATTTGAAACCAGGTGAATCACATGGCTGAATTGCTGCACTTCCTTGTAAGCGGCAACTTCCACCTGACTGCAATACTTGCTTAAGTCATTTCGTGCCAGGTCAACCAGCATCGTATGTTCGGCGTTTTCTTTTTCGTCATGTAAGAGTTGATGGATTGCCTCCAAATCCAGTGTTTCGTTCCCTGTTTTCCGCACCGTTCCGGCAATCGGGTGAATGGAAGCAATTCCTTTTTTCAGCTGAACCTGCGTTTCGGGCGAGGAACCCATCAGGCGGTACGATTCCATGTCGGCGTAAAACAAATACGGACTTGGGTTCAGCCGGCGCAGCTGACGATACACCTCAAAATCATCCCCGAAAAACGGTTGCGAAAATGGCCGTGAAACCACTAATTGAAAAACATCGCCACGTAAAATATGTTGTTTAGCGCGATCAACCATCGTCAAAAATGCGTCATTGGAAGTTGGAGAACCAGCTTCATCAGTCACTGTAAAGGGTAAGCTTTCCGGGCTGTTTTTGCGCAGTTGCAGTTCCAATTTGTCCAAAGCGGGCGGTGTTTCCGAAAAAGAATTGGAGATGATGTGGCCCGAATCGTGAAAATGATCGAGCACGATGAGGTATTCGTACAACGTCAGATGCGCCAAGGGTAAATCGGTTTCTGTGGTCAGGCGGTTGATTCCGGTTTCTTCAAAATGCGAAAACTCGAACCCGAAATAAGAAAAGAAACCGTTGTGGGGAATTTCCGGTGCTTCAAAACCGATGGAAGCGATCAATTCAGTGAGCTGTTGTGTTACCGTTTGCCCATTGCCAAATGGAACGGAGCTTGCCCCGGCGGCGGTTTGAATCGTCATCGAAGTATTGTTTACGATAATCTCTACCAACGGATTCAACCCGATAAACGAATGGCTGTCGACCCGCGAATGATAATCGTTGCTTTCCAGTAGCACCGGCTTCCGGTAGTGATTCCGAAGGTTCAGGTAGATGCCGACAGGTGTATGAAGATCGGCATTGAATGGATGAATATGTGTGAAAATATGCATGATTTTAAAAATGTTGGGAACAAAAAAACGGCTTGCCAATGATGACAAGCCGCGCTCAATTATGGGGAAATACCAATGCGTCAACGCCAGTCATCTGCGAAAGAAGACTGCCACCACCATTGTGTATTGTTCATGCGAATCATGGCGCAAATGTAGAGCGGAGATTTTTAATTCACAAACAAAAAGTGAAAATAATTTGATTTAAGCTATATTCTGTTGATATTATAACAGTATATTTGTTCCGCAAATGATGCTGTTTTCGTCCATACAACATGTAGCCAATGCATGGTGGATCGCTTTCAAACGATAGCGAAACAGCCGGAATTGTAGGGTACTCCCGTTTTCCGCCTGAGGTGGAAGCGGGATTTTTTGTTTTTATTTGTTAACAGTTTGAGCACCCGTTTTGGGTGAAAAAAGAGTAATCTTGTAGTATGAGCAACTTGATTCAGAGAAGTGGAAAACGGCCGTTTTTGATCGCGGGTCCGTGCAGCGCCGAGACCGAAGAGCAAGTGATGGAAACGGTGCAGCAACTGCAGAAGCATTGTTCCATCGACCTGTTGCGCGCCGGAATCTGGAAACCGAGAACACGCCCCGATTCATTTGAAGGAATAGGAGAGGTTGGCCTCGAATGGCTGGTCACTGCCGGAAAAGCGATCGGTGTGCCGACTACAACTGAAGTTGCCAATGCCCGCCATGCCGAACTGGCGCTGAAAGCCGGGGTCGATGTATTGTGGATCGGCGCACGTACTACCGTGAACCCGTTTGCGGTGCAGGAAATTGCCGATGTGCTCGAAGGAACGAAGATTCCGGTATTGGTCAAAAATCCTGTAAATCCCGACCTGGAATTGTGGATCGGTGCTTTTGAACGGCTTGAAAAGGCCGGGATTACCGATCTGGCAGCCATTCACCGGGGTTTTTCTGTTTACAAACACCCGAAATACCGCAACGTACCGAGTTGGGAATTACCGTTGGCATTGCGCGATCGTTTACCGCATATTCCATTGATCTGCGACCCGAGCCATATTTCCGGGAAACGCTCACTGCTGCTTGAAGTTTCGCAGAAAGCAATGGATTTGAACTTCGACGGCCTGATGATCGAATCGCACCGCAACCCGGATGAAGCCTGGTCGGATGCCGCACAGCAGCTGACACCGGCCAACCTCGATTTGTTGATCAAAGCACTTGTTCTCCGCTCCCGTGAAGTAAGCGATAATGCACTGGGAGAACTCGAAGAATTGCGCGAAAAAATCAGCGTGCTCGACGATCGTCTGTTTGAAATTCTCACCGCCCGCATGCGATTGAGTGAAGATGTCGGAGCGTTTAAACGCGAACATAATATCACGATTTTACAGGAAGAGCACTGGCGTAAAATGATTGCCGGCCGTTTGGAAAAAGCAGGAGAATATGGGTTGGCCGAACGTTTTGTGAGCCTGGTCATGAATGCCCTTCACCAGGAATCGATCCGTCACCAAACGCGTATCATGAACCCGAACGTACACCGAGGCGAACATGATTAGGCTGGTAAAACCCGGGTTGCGAAACGGCGTGATTGCTATTCCCGCTTCTAAAAGCGATGCGCAGCGAGCGTACCTGGCGGCAGCTTTAGCCCCGGGAAAATCGACCATAACGGGTTGGGGAAACAGTCGCGACGAACAGGCGATGCTTGCAGCAATTACAAAGCTTGGGGCAGCTGTTTCCGTAACGGAAAACGAAATGATCATCGAAGGGATTCACAATTTCCCCGAAACAGCATTAATTACTGCCGGCGAATCCGGTTTGGGAATTCGTTTGCTCTCGATGATCTGTGCTGCGCATAAAGGAGTCTTTTCAATAACCGGAGAAGGTTCGCTCGCTGAAAGGCCAATGGATTTTCTGGAAACACATTTGCCGCTTTTTGGTGCGTCCTGTCAAACAACGAACGGAAAAGTTCCACTGGAAATTCGCGGCGCAATGCATGGAGCTTCCGCGAAAGTAGATGGCTCACTGAGCTCACAGTTTATTTCCGGTCTATTGATGGCTTTACCTTTAGTGAACGGCAACAGTGAATTGGAGGTGCAGCAATTGACCAGTAAGCCTTACATCGACATGACCTTGCAAACGCTGGAAGCTTTTGGAATTGTGATTCGCACGAAAACACCGTCGGCTTATCATGTTCCGGGTGAACAGATGTATCATGCGACACACTATCAAATCGATGCCGATTGGAGTTCGGCCAGTTATTGGTTGGTAGCTGCGGCAATTGGCCATTCGGTCGCTCTTCGAGGCCTGCGTTTGGATAGTTTCCAGGCAGACAAAGCCCTGATGAGTTTCCTGCAGGCCGCTAATTGCCAGGTGCTTTTCAAAGAAGACACCATCAGTGTGGATGGTTCTTCCCGCAAAGCATTCAATGTCGATGCCACTGATTGCCCGGATTTATTTCCTGCCTTGGCAGCATTGGCGGCGTCCTGCAATGGAACATCGGTTATTTCAGGAGCAGCACGGTTAACGCATAAAGAAAGCAATCGGGGACTGGCGTTACAATCCGAGTTTGGAAAACTAGGCGTTAAGATCGATTTAGACTTAGACGAAGATGTGATGCGCATTCACGGAACAGGAGCAGTTAACGGAGGTGTGGTCGATTCGCACAACGATCATCGCATTGCCATGTGCCTGGCCATAGCAGCGACAATTGCCAGCGGCCCGGTAGAAATTCACGGTGCGGAATCAGTGGCGAAGAGCTATCCGGATTTCTGGCGTGACCTGGAAGGATTGTCTTAACAATACTCCGGGAAACAGTTAAACTGTTTTTTCATCGACTTTCGGCGACGAGGCATTTTTTATCATCGGTTGATAAAAGAGATATCTGTGGAAGAGCACATTGCAGTACCGCAATTGCGTGAATTTTTAGTTAAAATAACTGTAACAAACGCATTTTTTCTCATTTTTAAACTGCGTTCTGTCGAGGTATACCGCTAGTCAGAACTTTTGGAGAGTTGGTAAAAATGAGAAAAGGCCTGGTAATCATCTTAATGCTTTGCTGTCAGTTGGCGGCATTTACCTTGCGCGCCCAGGTCCCGGTCTTACCACCAACTGACTCATTAAAAACCGACTCCATTCTACCGCCACTTTACCCGTTTCTTTCGGATGATTCGCTGATTTCGCATTATTTGGTCGAAGACACTGCAAAATACACTTACGGAATGATTTGCGAGGACCTGGATTATTTCCTGCAGACATATCCTGCTTGGGTGCATGACGAACCAATGGGCAAATCCGAATTCGGTTTGGAGCTCAGAACGGTTCGCATCGGAAAGGCCGTCCCGAATAAACGCTGCGTGTTTTTGGTGGGGAATATTCATGCGCGTGAGGATTACAGCTCCAAGTTGCTCATGAAATTTATGAACGTATACCTGCTGGCAATCGATGGAAAAAGTCCACTGTATCCGAATGCGAAGCTATTGCTTGATTCCATTGATATCTACATCACACCGGTTGCCAATCCCGACGGGTTAAAAATCGCGCACAATGACCTGGTGGGAATTGAACAGGCGTTTGCCCTGGTGAAAGACTCGATCTTTGTGGAAGACAGCTATAACGAATGGAAAGCGAACGGGATCGGGATTGATCTCAACGACACCTTCGACGATGGCAATTTCGAAGTAAAGAAAGGAGGCGTGGTACATACCAAGCCTGCTTCCGAAGGTTACAAAGGCCAGTTTGCCGCCCAGGCAAAAGAAACGCAGGCGCTGCAAAATTTCGTGCTGGCAAAGCGTCCGTTGATTACGGCGTCGTTTCACACAAAAGGCAATATTTTCTTTTGGGCCGATGCCAAAACACATCCCATTTTTAAAAATGTAGATACCGAAATCGTGCAAAAAGCTGCTGCTGTTTCCGGTTTCCGGGTGTCGTCGATTTCGAAAAATCCCGCCGATTATGGCTGCGGACTCGAAAATTATGTTCGTTCCAAAGCTGGGTTGATCGGTGTTTGTGTGGAGCTTTCACGCGGCGATAAAACCCGCTTCCAGCACCCCGACAACAAGTTCAACCAGGAAGTTTGGGACCGGGCGTGGCAATTGCCGTATCTGTATATCGAAAATGCGGTGATTTATGGTTCGCGCATCGAGGAAAATGCCAGATTATATATGGGGAATTAATCATGTTGTTATGTCAGCGCGGGATGTTCCCGCGCCTGCATAACAATCAATAGATTCCTTACTCCAAATAAAGCACCCCACCTTTCGAATAATCCACCGAATAATTAAACGAAAACTGTTTGGTTTCGCCTTTGTTCAAGGTGTTCTTCCAGGTCAGAATGCCGGTTTTTTCATTCAACACGGCACCTACATACGATCCCTGCTTCACCTTGATATCGTCGTTGACCGAAATAGGGAAGTGGTCTTTCATGATAAACGGAATGTTGGCCGCTCCGTTATTGCGAATCGTGAAATCCCACTGGACATCGTATTTGGTACGGTTGCCTGCAGCACGTGTTTTCGTGTTTTCCTCACTTTGCTTGCGGTCAACAACCAGTTTCCGGTCTTTTCCTAATGAGAAACTTAAGGTGTCTTTGGTGGAATTCACATCCACGTAGCTTTTGCCGATAAACGTACCGTCGAAGTACAGGTTCGATTCGCCGTTCAGTAAATTCAGCTTTTCCCAACCTGAAATCTGTGCCACCAAATACACCGATGGGTCCAATTTCGGAACCGCATGGTATTCATAAACAGCCGGCATTTCGTAGGTCGATATCGCTACGCGGTGATCAGCATTGTCGGATGGAATACTGAACGGCGTGTTGATCTGGAATTCCATGCGCAGGTCTTTAGCAACGGCTGTAGCGATGGATTGTTCGTAATCCAGGCCTTCCTTCATTTCCCCGTTGGCATAATAGTATTTTGTTTTTTCTTCATCGCGTCTGGAACCTCTCATCGAAACTGCATCCAAGTCCTGCGCTGCCTCGCGTTTTGAAGCAAACTCAAGTTCTTTTTGTGAATATCCCAAGCTATTGTAATTCGCCCCGTAGCCGGGGTCGGGGTCAGATCCCTTTCCACTACCTGACCCTGAACCACCAAACGGGTTGCTAATCGTTTCCATAGCAACCGCTTGCGGATACAGCATGATCTTGCGAAACGGACGGTCGATGTATACTGACTGGCCATTGTATCCAAGGTAATTGACCGTGTACATGGTTTCACCGCGTGGCACGACAAACGAAAAGCGTCCGCTGGCATCCGTTGAAACGCTGGTGTTAGGATCGCTGCCCATCTGTATTTTCGCAAACGCCAACGGCTCGCCGGTCACCGCATCAATTACTTCACCGAAAACCGTTTCACCGGAATAATTGTAGGTCATCGCCGGACGCGGAATAATCGGTCGGCGTGGTGCCGGAGTGTAATAATTCAGGTACCACGGATCAATCGTCGCTTCCTGTGTATTGTCGTACGGATCGTTGGTTGAAAGAATCAACTGCACCTTGTCCCAGTTTTCGCCGGTGTTTTGTGTTACCAGTCCTTTGGCTTCCAACAATACAGGTGCTCCTACGCCATTACTGCGCATGTCATAATACGGTTTCCAGGAAGCATTCGGTGTGATGTACGAAAATTCGAAATCCACTTTCCCGGCTGCCGTTACATCCAGTTCTACCTGGATTTCGGTGTAGTTTTTCACCGGTAAGCTGCGACGTGTATTGATTTCCTGCTCCAGTTGATTGATGGCACGGATCACCACTTCGATCTCATCTTCCAGCTGTGATTTACGCAATTGAATTTCCGTCAGTTTCGAATGGAAAAACGTGGAAGCTTCTTTGAGTTCGGAGATTTTTACCGCGACCTGTTGACTTCCCAAATCGTTGTTTTTCAGCAATAGTTGCTCGTCGTAGAGTAAAACCGAATACTCGTCGCGAAGCTTGCGCTCTTCTGTTTCATAGGTTTTGCGCTTGGCATTCATCGCGTCCACATCCTGTTTGGCGATGGCTACTTCATCGAAGTCTTTGCGCGTACGAACACTTAAAATGGTCGCGTTGGCAGACGATTTCAACTGGATCGAATTCGGGTCGACGTAATCGGTGAGTTTTTCAAAGACCACCACCTGTTTACCGGTCGAGAGATCAACCGACTTCGTATGTTTGATCTGTGCTCCCGAAGTAAAAACCGTAACCTGGCTAATCGGGGCGTTGATCTTTTTATCGTCCTGTGCAATAGCTGCAAGTGGCAATAACGCTAGTGTTATAAGAATGAACTTGAACATAATTTCGTGTTTTTAGGAACGATTGATTATTCTAAATAAATAGGTTGTCCGTTGGAGTAATCCACCGAATAATTGAAGAAAAGGAGTTTGCTTTCGCCTTTGTTGATCGTCATTTTCCAGGTCAGAATACCTGTTTTTTCATCCAGCAATGCATTCGAATACTCGCCCTGTTTCACTTTGATATCTTCATTCACCGAAATAGGGAAATGGTCTTTCATGATAAACGGAATGCTCGCCCCGCCGTTGTTTCGAACAGTGAAATCCCATTGCACTTCGTATTTCGTGCGGTTTCCGTTCGGGCGTGTTTTGCTTTTTTCTTCGCTGCGTTTGCGGTCAACTACGATTTTTTTGTCTTTTCCTAAGGAGAAGCTTAGCGTGTCTTTCGCCGAATTGACATTTACATAGCTCTTACCGATGAACGTTCCGTCGAAATACAGGTTCGATTCACCATTTAATAAGTTCAGTTTTTCCCAGCCCGAAATTTGTGCTACCAGGTACACCGAAGGATCCAGTTTCGGAACGGTGTGGTATTCGTAATTGGCGTTCATTTCATAGGTTGAAATCGCCACGCGGTGATCGGCATTGTCGGAAGGAACGCTAAACGGCGTGTTGATCACAAATTCCATGCGCAGGTCTTTTTCCACCGCTGAAGCTACCGGGGTTGAATAAAAGTTGGTGTTGGCCTCCTGCCCGGAGAATTCGTACCCGGTTACAGGTCCCCTGTTTCGTTTATTGCGGCCACCAAAAAACCCCAGCGATTTTTTGGTAGTGACGACTTCCATCAATTCCTGCGGTACATTTTTAACGTCGCCCTCATAATAACCACCCCAATCTGCGGAAACATTATTGCTGATGTAAATGTCTTCCATGGCGATCGCCTGCGGATACAGCATGATCTTGGTAAACGGCGATTTGATCGGGATGTACTGATTGTCATAGCCCAAATACGAAACCGTGAAAGCCGTTTCATCGCGCGGCACTACAAACGAAAAGCGCCCGTTGATGTCGGTTGAAACCACCGTGTTGCCGTTGTTGGCCATTTGCAGTTTGGCAAAGGCAAGCGGCTCTCCGGTTGTAGCATCCATTACTTCACCGAAAACCGTTTCGCCTGAAAAATTATAAACAGGAGCAACACGTGCAGCAACGGGTTTGCGCGGTGCAGGCGTGTAATAATTCAGGTACCATGGGTCCAACGTTGGTTCCAGTGTATTGTCGTAAGGATCATTGGTTGAAAGTACCAGGTTGATGTTTTTCCAGTCTTCGCCCGTATTTTGAGTCACCAATCCTTTTGCTTCCAGTAATACCGGCTGCCCGACGCCATTGCTTCGCATATCGTAATACGGCTTCCACGAAGCGTTCGGAGTGATGTAAGAGAACACAAATTGAGTGGCGCCAGATTTGGTCACATCCAGTTCCACTTCCACTTCCGTGTAGTTTTTCACCGGAAGCCCGCGACGGGTGTTGATTTCCTGCTCAATTTGGTTGATCTTGCGGATCACCGTTTCAATCTCGTCTTCCAATTGCGATTTACGCAGCTGGATTTCGGTCATTTTTGAGTGGTAAAACGTTGACGCTTCTTTCAGCTCCGTTATTTTTACCGGTTGCTGCTGGCTTCCGAGATCGTTGTTTTTCAACAGCAATTGTTCGTCGTACAACAAGACGGTGTATTCATCCCGCAGCTTGCGTTCTTCACTGTCGAGTTTTTTGCGTTTGGCATTCAATTCATCCACATCTTTTTTCGCAATCGCCACCTCGTCGAAATTTTTGCGCGTACGGACGCTCAGGATGGTCGCATTTTCCGATGATTTGAGCTGGATGGAATTCGGGTCGACAAAATCGGTCAGTTTTTCAAACACCACCACCTGTTTTCCGGCAGACAGCGTTATTTGCCTGGAGTGTTCAATTTGCGCTCCCGAAGTAAACACTGTTACTTTTTGAATGGGCGCATTGATCTTTTCTTCTTTTTGGGACCATCCGCCAATGGGAATGATCAGCAAAAGCAAATACTTCAGTTGATTCATGCTAACTTACTTAAATAAAAAAACGTACCCAAATGGATACGCTTTAAGATGAAGAACGTTCATTCGTTCCATAAAATTCATTACAATTTTACCGGAAGTGTCAGTTTATCAAGGGCTATTTCGTAAATGTCCATACTACTTTTTTGTCCCTGGATCGTGAACCCGGCCATCACTACTTTATTCAGATCTTTGAATATCTTGAAGTGTGTGTCGTCATTCACGGTGTTTACTGAAATTCCCAGGTTTTTCGGAGAAGTCCAGCCACTTCCTGTGTTTTCACAGACATAAACATCCAGTCCTCCCATTCCGGTATGACCATCGGAGCTGAAGAACAGGTAACGTCCGTCGGGTGTAATGTAAGGCGTTGTTTCACGGCCTGTAGTATTCACACTATCCGAAAGCTGAACGGCAGTTCCCCATTTTTTACCCTGGCGCTGTACCATGTAAATATCGGTTGAACGCTTGTCGCCTTTGCGGTCAGAAACAAAATACATCGTGTTCCCGTCAGCAGTAAGCGTAGCGGAACCTTCCATAAAAGTCGTATTGATCGTTTTGTTGGCGATGATTTTCGGCGGCCCCCATTTTCCTTTATTGGTGAAAGCCGCTTCGCAGATGTCGGAACTTCCGGTCAGTTTTTTGGCATCCGTAGCCGTGTTGTTAAAGATAACGATAGCCGACAACCCGTCGATTGAAAGGTGTGACATCGCATCAAAACCATCGGTATTCAGACGCTCGATGTTGTTGGTAACGCTGTCCCACTGTTGTGTACCGGCATTCCAAACGGCGGTGTAAATATCTTCGAAATATTCCTGGTCATCCGGGTTCACACGTCCGCCGGTTGTATTTCCACGACGCGAGGTAAAGTACAAACGCTGACCGTCATCACTCAGGATCGGTCCGTATTCGTTGAACCCGGAGTTCACTTCACCGCGCATTGCCACACGTTGGTTGGAACCGGTTTTTTGCTGTTCCTTTGCGTATTCACAATCTGCCATTTTCTTCTCAATGTGCAGTTCTTTTGCGCGTGTTTTCGGCAGTTCTTTCAACGCCATTTCGTAGTACATCAACGCCGTGTCAACACTTCCGATGCGATGGTAGCTGCTTCCAAGAATGTCGTACACGTCTTTATCAACGTCCGTACCGCCTTTTGCTACTGCTTCTTCCCCATACTGACGGGCATAACCGAAGTTGTTTAGTTTGTAATGGCAGTAAGAGGTCCAGTAAGCCGGTTTCCAGGAGTTGGGATCTTTTTGAGCCGCTTCCTTAAACACGATGAGCGCATCACGCACCTTTGCCTCGCGGATCAGCTGTTTTCCCTGGTCAATTAATAAAAGCGCTGCTGATTTGTCAACGATACCTGTGATCGTATCCGGTGGTGTAGCAGGATTTGAAAAAGCCAGTAGTTTTGATCCGAATCCCATCAAAACCAGGCATAAACTTAGGATAATTTTCATACGTTATTAGTTATCGCTCCTCATTTGGAGTCAACAAAATAACATAAAAAATTCGTTTGATTACGAGCGGATGAAGAAAATCAGGCTGTTGTTGATAATTCATTCTTTTCAGCAACGATCAGCTTGGCTTCTTTCAGATTCACCACATCGTCCATCGCAATTGTTGCAGCCACAATCGACCAGATCGGGGCAAAGGCGGCGCACATCCATAAAAACAGGTTGATGATGAAATGATAAATGAACACAAACGGGCCGCCACCGTCTGCGGTTTCGCCAAATGAGCTCCAGTCAAACAGCGCTTTCAGATCAACGGGAACCCAGATCATAATGCTGTAAATAGAACCGATGGCGATGGCCAGTCCGCGGTTCTTGCGCGCAAACTGTACACTTTGGTCTACATTCAGGCGCAGGCGCTCATTCACATAATCCATAAACGAGAAACCGTAATAAAAGAACCCGATCACGAAAATGAGGTAGAATAACGGACTCTCTTCTGCATCGCTCCAGCCAAGCCTGGCAATGAGGTAAACGATGATGAAGAAAAAATATTCCCACATAATGTTGCGGATCGCAATGCGAAAACCACGCTTTACGTCACTGATCAGCAATGCCAGGTCGAATTTGTATTCATTGCCCGTCAGCACAAACTCCACTTTTTGCGAAAGGTGCGACAGCAATGGCGACAGCAAAATCACAACCAGGTATTTCGCGAAACGCATCAGCAGGATGGAAATTGAGATTTCGATCAATAGCCGGATCATGTACCAAACGATATCGTTCATGTTGTTGGCGCTGGTAGTGGGGGTGTGCAGCTGGATGAGGTGCCCCATTTGGTAAATTCCCAGCATCAGGATTGCCGGAATGCCCACGTACCAATACATCTTATGCTCGATAATGAACCAAAATGCCTTGTAAAAAGCCCGATAGCCGATAAACAGGTTCCGCAGAAAACGCATAGCCCAAAATTAAGAATATCCCTTCGGGAATTATAAATTATCAATGATGAATTATCAAGGTGTCGTTCTTTTACGGAATCCACTTTATAATTTTTTAATTCATAATTGATAATTCAGATTAGATTATCTTTGCCCTTTTCAAAATTACCGCTCAGCGGAAAAACACCGGTTATGCAATTAACAGCACTCTCAGCAATCAGTCCGATCGACGGACGTTACCGTTCCAAAGTAGCCGAATTGGCTCCCTTTTTCTCCGAATTTGGATTGATCAAATACCGCGTTCTGGTAGAAGTAGAATACTTTATTGCTTTGTGCGAGCTTGGATTGGAACCTCTGAAGTCAGTGGATCCGGCTATTTTCCCGAAGATCCGGGCGATTGTCGCCGATTTTTCGGAGGAAGACGCGACCGCTATCAAAACGATCGAGCGCACGACCAACCACGACGTAAAAGCGGTGGAATATTTCCTGAAAGAAAAAATGCAGGCGCTCGGTTTGGGCGATCAGCTGGAGTTTATCCATTTCGGGTTGACTTCGCAGGACATCAACAATACCGCTATTCCGATCAGTCTGAAAGAAGCGATTGCAGAAGTGGTGGTGCCTGAAATCAAATCACTCATCGTGCAATTGCGTGGTTTCGCACAGGACTGGTCCGCGATCCCGATGCTGGCGCGTACGCACGGACAACCGGCTTCTCCGACTATTTTAGGAAAAGAAATGGCCGTTTTTGCCGAGCGTTTGCAGTTGCAGCTGGATGATTTGGTAACGATTCCTTACGCAGCTAAATTTGGTGGTGCAACCGGGAATTTCAATGCGCATCATGTTGCTTTTCCGCAGGTTGACTGGGTGGAATTCGCCAACAGTTTTGTGAATGATCGCCTGCAATTGAAACGCAGCCAGCTAACTACACAGATTGAAAATTATGACGAATTGGCACGGCTGTTTGATGCATTGAAGCGTATCAATACGATCGTCCTGGACCTCGATCGCGACATGTGGACCTATATTTCAATGGATTATTTCAAGCAAAAGCTGAAAGAAGGGGAAGTTGGTTCCTCAGCCATGCCGCATAAAGTCAACCCGATCGACTTTGAAAACTCGGAGGGAAACATCGGGATTGCGAATGCCTTGTACGAACATTTGTCGGCTAAATTGCCGGTTTCACGCCTGCAACGCGATTTGACGGATTCTACCGTATTGCGTACGATCGGAATGCCGCTTTCACACTCGTTGATTGCCCTGAAAGCTACGGCAGCCGGTTTGGGTAAATTGCTGCTCAACCGCGAAGCCATCGACGCCGACCTGGAAGAAAACTGGGCGGTTGTGGCAGAAGCGATTCAAACCATTTTGCGCAGCATCGGTTTCCCGAAACCTTACGAAGCCTTGAAAGGATTGACCCGCAAAAACGAAAAGGTGACAAAGGAAACTGTTCATGCTTTCCTCGAAACATTGGAAGTAAGTGACGAAATCCGTACGCGTTTAAAGCAGATTACCCCTCAGAATTATACCGGAGTTAATTTATTGTAATTCGTATCGTTAATCCGATATTCTGGTTATATTGACTAAAATTACAATGAGCTTGCCACGATTAGTTAGTATATCCCTGATCTTATTTTGCCTGCACGCCCGGGCACAGGATTATGTTATTGACTGGGTGCAGGACAGCAGGCGAAGCATCAGCCAGATCGTGGATATCTTTCCGCAAAACGGCACCAATTTTTTTACTTACCAGCTTTCCAACTCGCAATTGCTGCAGGCGCCAAAAGTAACCCGCTACGAAAACGGCCAGCCCATCATTACCAAACGGATTGAGCAGCATATCGAAAACAACATGGTCATCCTGGAAGAACTGGTGGTGTTCAACGGCTCGCTCCTGGGGTTTCTTTCCGACAAAAAAGATGGAGTGAACAGCCTTTACATGGTGAAATACGATACGGAAATCGATCCGTTAGGCGATCCTGAGGTCATCACGTCTTACCCGAAGAACAAAGGCCTGGCGAATCGTGGTTTCTTCAATGTCCTGACTTCCCGCAACAAGAAATACCTGTGCGTGGAATACGTAATTCCCGGCAAGCGTGATCATTTCGACCGTTACGGTTACAAAGTAATGGACAGTGCTTTCCGGGTGGTTACCGAAGGTGAATATGAAATACCGTACAATGCCCGTAATGCCAGTGTAGATGTGCGCTACCTGACCGATAATGGCGATTATATCCTGGGAATTTCGGTTTATTCCAACACCAATATCGGGGTTTGGAAAGATTACAACGCGCTCGAAAAAACAGTAGTGGTCCACGTGAAAGGTGATGAGTTTTCGGAATACGAGCTGAGCATCGAAGACAAGCGTGTGTTTGATATTGGCGTCAACGCATTGGATTCCATTTTGGTCGTTACCGGAACGTACGGTGAAGAAATGTCATCAGGTTCACAAGGCGTATTTATGATGCGGATCAATCTTGCCGAAAAGAAAATCCGGCAGCAGTATTTTGAGCTGTTCCCACGCGATTTCATGACACAGGATATGACTCCGAATGAAATTGATCGCCTCGAAAGGCGGGAAGACCGTGGAAGGTTAGGGCCACAACTCTACAATTACATGATCCGAAGTATTTATCCGCTCGATGATGGTTCTACGATTGTGGTGGCCGAGCAATTTTACCTCTACCAGCAAACCACCACCGATGCCCGGGGAATCAGCCAGAGCGTGAGCCATTATTATTACAACGATGTCATTTCGTATAAAATTGATGCGGGTGGCAAGTTCAACTGGATGGTCCGCATTCCGAAAGAACAGCATTCGGTGAATGACTACGGTTATTACAGTTCCATCAAGAGTTTTGTCGACAAAGGAAAACTGGTTGTTTTTTTCAACGATAATATAGCCAACTATGATGAATTCGGAGTATACGAAGGTTTCAACCGCAGCATCAGTTTCCCGGTTCGTAAAAAATCGTATACCTTATCCAAATGCGAGGTGGACATTGCTTCCGGAGAAGTGAACCGCATTTCGTTCAACGATTACAACGCAACGCAAGGGTACGTCATTCCGCGTTTATCAACCATTGATTATCCGAACCGGCAAGTGCTGTTTTATGCACAGGGTCGTTTGGACCGCTTCGGCATTCTTCAGTATTAAGACCCACCACAAAGTAAATTTGATAAATATTTAGCCATGGATGGCACAGATTTTCACAGATGATGAATGCCTTGCATTCATTTGATAATCAAATTTGCTTGGTATTTATCTGTGAAAATCTGTGTCATCTGTGGCAAGAAATAGCCGTGGCAATTGATGAGACAAGCGGTAGCACAGTCAACAATAAATCAGTGGTTCTAAGCTCGTTTTTTACGGAGGATATTGATCCACGACAAGCCTAGGAACACCATCAACCCGATCACTGCAAAATACGCAATGTAATCTCCGAGGTACTGGTAAATCGTTTTGCGGTCGCTCAATTGGATCGTTTCCCTGAAAGCCGTTTCTTTCCACCAGCCGGTCTCACGCACGATATCCCCGCGTTGGTTAATGATCCCCGATTTCCCTGTATTGGCCGAACGAACGATGTATTTGCGGTTTTCAATCGCTCTCAATCGGGCGAAGGCAAAGTGCTGTTTGTAACCGGGTGTATCATCCCACCAGCCGTCGTTGGTGATAACAGCTATGAAACCGGCATCCTGCTTGCACTGACGGCGTACAAAATCGCCATAGATTGATTCATAACAAACAACGGGAGCGAACTTAGTACCGTTAGAGGTCATGACCGCCGGTCCGTTGTCCTGGATGCCCAGCGAACCGCGTGAACCACCCAGTTCAATACTCATTTCTTCAAGTTGCGGGAAGATGCTCGAGAACGGGATTTTTTCAACGCCAAGCACCAGCTTCGATTTGTGAACGATTTCCGGGGTTCTGAATTCCTTGAACAATACCGACGCGTTGTAATATTCCACGTATTCGTCTCCGCCTTCTTCCCGTCGCGAGGCCGTTGAGTTCGGGTATTCGAAATGTTTGCGGGTTGTGGCCCCGATGAGGAAAGAGGCATTGTGCCATTTCGCCCGGCGTTCCATCAGCGAGTGGTAAAACGTCAGTTGGTGCAGCTCGCTCTCATCAAAGGCGTAGTTGGGCGACAAAGCTGTTTCGGGAGCAACTACCAGTTGTGTTCGGTTACTGACAGTTCGGTCCGCTGACGCCAAAATGCTAAGTAGCTGTTCCATGTCGGAAGAACCGTTGAATTTTTCATTGTACGGATCTACGTTCGGTTGCACGACAACGACTTCATAAGGTTTTTGCTCTTCCGAATAAGTGGAATAAAGTACCAATGAAAGCAGGATAGGAATCAGTAAAAATCCGGCAATTTGTATCAGTAATCGTTTTACACTCCCGCGTTGTTCCTTGTCGATGTACAACTTACGGATCAGGCGGTACAGCATCAGGTTGATCATCAGTACCCACAACGTCCCGCCGAATACGCCTGTCCAGGCATACCATTGCACCAGTGCAGGAACATCTGCAAAAACATTTCCCAACGTGAGCCACGGCCATGAAAGTTCCCAGTTAAAATGAAGGAATTCGAAGGAAATCCAGGCGCTGATCAGTATTGGGGCAGTCCAATGATTGCCTATGCGTTTTTTGACGCGGTGAAACAGGTAGAATGCCGCTGTCATCAATAAGCTGTTGCAGATGAACGCCATGTACGCGCCTCCGGGATCGGCATTGTAAATCCACCAAGTGGTTCCGATGTTATAGATCAAAAAAGTGAGGTAAACCTGCAGCATCAGCGCAAAAGACCGTCGCTTGGCGTAAGTCGATTCGAGCAGCAATAAGGGAATCCATGCGACAAAAGCCAGCGGAAAGAAGCTCCCGGTATACGGAAACGAAACCACCATCAGGACTCCTGAGAGGATCGCCAGGATCCAGCGAAAAAAACGCTGCTGCAACAATTCGATTAACATGGTTTCAAAAATACGATAAACAATTTGGAATTGAGGATGAAGGTTTAAATACAATGGGATCGGGTCACATATAGTCCCGTAGGGACGTAATATGGCAGTAGAACACGTGTTTTTTAGGTTTTTACCCCGTAGGGGTAAGACATTTAGATTACATCCATTGTATGTTTCACCCCGACGGGGTGAAGGTTGTTTTGTCGATTACATTTACCCTATTACGTCCCTACGGGACTTTACCCCACAAAAAAACGCCCCGCTCTTTCGAACGAGGCGCTTTCCATATTCCGTTGCGATCTTACTGGAAGATCACAGTCATTTCTACACGACGGTTTTTCTGACGACCCTCAGCGGTGTCGTTTGTAGCTACCGGTTGTGTTTCACCGAAGAACAATGTGTTCAGTCGTTTTGCATCAACACCCTTCGCAACAAGGTATGCTTTCACAGCCTCAGCACGTTGCTTGGAAAGGATCAGGTTTTTCTGAGCATCACCTACGTTATCGGTGTGACCTGAAATCTGAAGTTTCCAATCGGCTTTCTTCACAAGCAATGCTGCCAACTCATCCAATGATGCGTAAGACACTTGCTTGATGATCGCGTTACCGGTGTTGAACTCAAGGTTCTCGAATGCAGTGTTCAGGATTTCCTGAGCTTCCTGCTCGATTTTCGGACAACCTTTGTTTTCAACCAATCCTTTAACTGTAGGACAGTCGTCATCTTTATCCAATACGCCGTCACCATCAGTATCCTGGTAAGGACAACCTTTGTTTTTGATCGGACCGGCAAGGTTCGGACAGTCATCGTCTTTATCCAGCAATCCGTCGCCGTCTGTATCAGGCCAAGGACAACCGTTGTTTTCTTTCGGACCGAATTCGGTAGGACATCCGTCAAGGAAGTCGAAGATTCCGTCATTATCCGTATCAGGACAACCTTGGTTTACAAGCGGACCAGGTACATCCGGACAAGCATCTTCAGAATCCTTGATTCCGTCACCGTCTTTATCAGGACATCCGTTGAACGCTGCAATACCTGCAACATCCGGACAATCATCCTTCGGATCGATGATGCTGTCGTTATCCATATCAGGACAACCTTTGAAGTAAGCTAAACCAGGAAGATCCGGACACTCGTCATCTTTATCGATGATTTTGTCACCGTCTCTGTCCGGACAACCTTTGAACTCAGCCAATCCCGGAGTTTCAGGACAGATATCTTCCGCATCAGGAATACCATCCATATCCGTATCAGGACAGCCTTTGAACGCCCAGATACCAGGAACATCGATACAGTTATCCACTTTGTCGGAAACCTTATCAAGGTCGCGGTCGTCAGGAGCAGTGTACAGGATCGGAACACGCAAACCTGCGTAGAATTCCGTACCGCGTACTTTTCCGTTCGCAAACAAGGATCGGAAATCGACGACCCCGATTGTGAGTGGTCCGAGCCTTGTGGCCAGACCGGCTTTCCAGCCCGAGTATTTATTGACTGAAACCGGAACGTGTACCCCGAACCATGCATGGTCGAAGCTTGGTGTAAATACGAACTGGCTTGGAACGTGAACACGCGATGTTCCGTTCTTGCCCATCACACTGATCATACCTGTTGCGTTCACATAGAACCATTTCCAGATATGGTAATCCAACTGCAAGCTAATGGCAGCCGGCGTTTTCATGCGGTAAGTTTCACCTGAATCTTCGTTGGCTGACCAGCCTGCGTCGTTAACGATCAAACTGTCGATAATAGAGTCGAAGCTTGCAAAGTCCGTTGCTTTGTCAAAAATACGCAAGTCAAGAGTGGTGGTGTTTACACTAAAGTTACGGCTCAAACCACCTTTCGTAAATTTCATTGCTCCCAGGTCAACAAGTGAAGCACCTGCACGAAGTGTGTACTTCTCCTGGTCCTGGCGCCACAGGTTGGTCTCACCGTCCATGTCGTATTTGAATTCTTTCCAGTTTGGACGCCATTCGTAAACAACACCCACATCAAGCCCGATTCCCAGCTTTGAAGCCGATTTAAACGGGCTGAAACTCTCTCCGTCTACCAAATCGTCCAAACTGCTGGAATAACCGTATTCCACGTTTCCAACTAATGTGGTTGCAGTATCCTTGTTCAATAGCTCGTAATCAAGATTGTCAGTGTATGCATAAATGGAACCCAGTCCCTGAAGGATTTTCAAACGACCACCCACTTTGAAGAAGTGTTCGCCCTGGTCAGAGAGTACCTGGCTGTAATTGATGCCGTACTCATTCCACGCCATCATGTTGGCATTGAGGAGCTTGTCGTTTAGCTTGAGGTTCCACAAAGCAGCGAAATCCAACCCGTTTTCAGCCAGTTTGCTCAGCTTCGGATCGATATCGTCGATATTGGTGATCATACGCGACTTCATGGAGAATCCAACGGCAATGGTTGGTTTGATATGAAATGCGAAATTCAGTACATCCACCTGCGTTGCGATGTAGATACCACGAACCTTTGCATTCGGGTCGTTGTAATCATCGAAATCGAAGATGTAACGGTCAGCGAAAGTTGAATCAGGGCTGATCCATGCTGTATCGGTTGTGAACGATTTTTTCCACCACTTCGGCATGTCTTTCGTGTCGAAATACTTGGCGTTGTTCCACGCGGCGATATTCGCGCTTCCCAGGTTCAGATCAAACTTGAACCGTCCGTCTACAAAGCTGGCCGGCTGGTTGTCCAGTGCCATGACCCCCGCATAGTTGCTGCTATGTACGCCCAGGTAGTTCTGGGCAGTAACGGAGAAATGACACAAGGTTAGTAATGCCGCCGAAAGCAGCAAGCGTACTTGTTTCTTCATAGTGTAGTTTTAATTGTCTATTGGGTAGCGAACCAGGTAATTGTTTGACTGTGAAATCAGCATCAGCGAACCGTCAGATTGTCTGTGTAGTATGCTTATGTTGCTTCCGTCAAACGATTCCTCTGAAATCAACTGACCGTTTAATGCGTAAATATAATTTTTATTTGCGATTCCGTCTAATAACGTGATAATTGATTTGCCGCCTATGGTAGTTTGTATCGAGGCACTGGAAATGTCGTCGAACTCAGGAGTAATCGTTCCCAGTACTTTATTGTCGGTGGTCACAAAACTCACTTTGGAAGCAGTTTTCACAATGATAATCTGCTGTTTTCCGTTTGTTATTACATCCTTAACAGTAACGGCTTTACCGCCCGACAGGTTCGAAACGACTCCTTTGTGATTCACTGCGATCAGCTGCGATTGCCGGATCCCTACAAACAAAGCGCCGCTTGCCGTTTTCACACCCCACAGCTCAACATCGGGAAGCGTGAACTCATTGAGCTTGCGTTTGCGGTCGATGGAAAGATTGACGCCTTTTGTTTTTCCGGCGATGGTTGCCGTAAGATCACCCGCATTCGACCATACGATGAAGGAGCTTTTGCGTGGGACAAAAGGCAGCTTGATCGTCGACTTCTGGGCACCGGCTTTGGTAAGAACGGTCAACTGTGTTTCGCTTGCCACAGCCAGGTAATCGGCACCTTTCCAGGAGTAGGAAACGGCTTCGGTGACAGGTGTTACGGATAGTTTGACCGGATTTCCGTTGACGTCGTTCCCAGCCCGGTTGATTTGATGAATTTCCGCCGTGGTTGTGATCAACAACTCATTATTGGAGGAAAGTGCTACCTTCCCGACAATGGCTCCTGTTATGGATTTCTTCCATTTTTCCTCATCGCCGCTGATGCCGTAAAGGACGTTCTGTTTGGACAGCACAAACATGAAGTCGGTTCCCTGAACAGGAATCAGTTGGGCGATTCCGCCATCGATTCGCGCTGTCGCAGTTGGCGTTTCTTCCTCGTCTGCTTCCTGCGGTTCGGCCACTTTTCCACCCAATTGCTGTACCACTGTATGTTTGGAGTGTTCCAGTAAACTGAAACTTCGGTGTTCGGCAGCGTTGATTTTTCGGTAGCTCACGCGTTTAGGAGCTTTTTCGAAGAGTCGCGTTCTTAATTCCTGGTCCTGCGACAGTGTGCTCCCTGTTTCATAAGCCCCGATAATGTTATCGATTGCCTGTTGGTCGGTTGCAATGAAAACACGGTTATTAAAAACCTCAATATGCCAGTTTTTGGCTGAAAGCAATTTACCGGGAAGCGAAACATTGTGGATGAATGCTTTGTTTTTATCCGGAGAAACACTGTTTTCATCCAGCGAGTTTCCCAAAATGGCGATCGGGTCCTGCCCGGAAATGCAATCGGTAACGATACAGGTTTTGTTGTTGAAACGAATGATCATGGCTCCGGTTTGTATCCATTCAAACAACGGACTTCCGGCGCTTCCGGTAGATCGGAGATATTCTTTTTCAAAAAACTCGAACTCGGAAAATTTCGCCGGAATGATGTCCTGGAATGTTTCCTGGTCGTCGGTAACCGCGTGTACCGAAGAGGCGTTTTCTGAAATATAACTGATTTCGGCCACGCTGTTGCGGTAGGCATTTTCAATCACTGCAACGCCGTTTTTCCATTGTACCAGCGAAGCCGAGCTTTTTCGATCGACATACTGCCATTGAATGCCTGATTCACCCGGAGAGAAATCGTCCGATTTGGAAAGCAGCAGGTATTCTTTGTTGTAAAGAGCGTGCCAGCCGTTGGAAAGGCTGAACGATTTGGCCGATTCAACCGTGGTGGAAATAGCCATCGAAGCAAAGTAACGATCGATGAGTTCGATGGTCCAGGGCTTGCTGCGTTCCAATAATACAACCGGTCGGGAAGAGGAGAAATAGAAATGTTGAATGCGTTCGGTATGGGTGAGCAAGCCGGCGTAGAATTCATTTTTTGTCAGGAATTGAAAAGCGGGTTCGGCATAATCGGGTTCCAAAGGTTTGTGAACGACTACGACGGAGGCATCGTCTTTTCCAAAAACGGTATCGGGTGTCAGTCGGTCACCCAGCGAAGAAAGGTTGATGCAGACGTAACCAATCCAGAGCAGGGATATTACACCGAGAATACTTAAAATCGTTTTTCCCACAACCGTTATTTTATTTCAAAAATAAGGTTGATCTGCGGCGGTTTTTCGCAGATTTCGAGAAGTAGTTAACAGTGTTGTGTTTAATCAAACATCAGGGTTAGCTGCTCGCTTCCCAGTAAATTAAATGTTTGCCGATGGTGTTCGCAGGAACCGAATTCCTGGATAGCTTTCCGGTGGGAAATGGTCGGGTAGCCCTTGTTTTCGATCCATTGGTACATTGGAAATTGCTCATGAAGCTGTTCCATGTATTCGTCGCGATAGGTTTTTGCCAATACCGATGCTGCAGCGATAGATTGGTAAATGCCGTCGCCTTTGATGATTGCGTGGGCGGTGAAACTTCCGTTTTTCAGCGTTTTATTCCCGTCGATGAGCAATTCATGCGGTGTAGGTTGTAGTTCGGAAGCCGCCCGGTACATTGCAGTGAGACTGGCTTGCAGGATGTTGATCGATTCGATTTCCCGCTCCGAAACAAAACAAACGTGGTAGCTGATGGCAGTCTTTTCAATGATAGGACGCAGCTCATTGCGTTGTTTGGATGTTAGTTTTTTAGAGTCGTTTAAAAGAGGATGTGAAAAATCGGGTGGTAGAATGACTGCAGCGGCAACAACCGGACCGGCGAGACAGCCTCTGCCAGCCTCATCGCAACCTGCTTCCACAATTCCCGGAGTCCTGAACGGTAATAATTCTGCCATGAGCAAATATTGGCAAAATTCTTGTATCTTTCAACCGCGAAACAACTTTCGTAAACACTTTTACGTTTAAGAATAAAAGAAACCAGGAATTATGAAAAAGATATTACTTGCATTGGTGGTGATGTTGGCAGCTTTTGCAGCATCTGCGCAAAAATCAGCGGCACTTTCTGCTAAAGCGCTTGAATCAGGAAAATCAACCGGTACGTATGTTTTTGTAATGCCTTCCGACCTCACTACCGAACAGGTTGATGAAGTGAAAGGTTACTACAAGCAGTATTTTACAGTAACCTACAACCAGGTAAAGCATGAAGCGACAGTGGTTTTGCTTGAGAATAAAGAAATGAACAAGCGTGTTATCCTGCGCTTTTTATCAGCAGTAGGAACACGAACCATCAATGTGGATGGCAAGGAAAAAACATTGGAAGAATTTTTCGATAACGATTTGAAATAATCGGTTAGACAGAACTTTATAGTAAGAGCCCGGATGTTTAGACGTCCGGGCTTTTTTGTTTGTAATGGTTGCGTGAATAAGCGATGCCTAAGCCGCAGACTTATTTAACCTCCGATGTCATCAATAAGCAAAGATGCTTAACCAATAAAGTTTCGCAGTAATAAGCATTTCTTTATAACAGATCGTTGTCGCAGAGGTTATTGCTTGTCCTGTTGTCCTGCTGCGACAAAATCTCCTGGGATTTCTAGCTCCTCTGAACGTCGATGGAGCAAATAAATCAGTTGCTTATGTGTAAACGATGTCCTGCGGGAAGTTAAACATCACAAACCAGGTAGCTCGGCGGAATATCCATGTAAGACCGAAAATCATGGTAGGCAACATCGCAAAAAAAAGGACCCGCTAAAAGCGAGTCCTTTGTATATCGAAAATCGATCTTTTATTGTTTGGCAACTGAAGCGATGATTGTTCTTTCAGCTGTTTGGATCACCACTTTGTAAACGCCTTTTGCCAAGTGACGCATGTCTGTTGTAAACACGTTGTCAGCCTTGGTAAGGTCAGCGATGAATCGGCCTGAAGCATCCAATAAAGAAACATGAGTGATGGTTCCTTTAGTTGCTTCGATTGCGAGGAAGTCAACTACCGGGTTAGGGTAGATCACTACACCGTAATCAGCCAATTCAGTGATTCCTGTTACATCTTCACCAACGGTTACGCTGCTTGAAGTAACTGTACATCCGTTTGCATCTGTAATTTCAACAGTGTAAGCTCCGGGCGCCAATCCTGTCGCAGGGTTGGTTGTCTGGCCATTGCTCCACAAGTAAGTGTAAGGAGCTGTTCCACCCGCAGGTGAAGCTGTAGCTGTACCATCATCACAGTTCGGGCAAGATTCATCTGTTGCAGAAGCGGTTGTTGTCAACGCAGTCGGCTCAGAAATTGTCAGGTTAATTACCGTAGCCTGGCAGAATGCAGAGTCTGTGACTGTTACGGAGTAAGTTCCTGCTCCGGCTGTCAGTGTCTGGTTTGTTGAACCGTCAGACCACAGGATATCGTAGCTTGGTGTTCCTCCCTGGATGTCAATTGCGATACTTCCGGTGCCACCATTACACAATGCATCGATGATTGTATCCATCGTGGCTGTCGGTGCGCCCGGGTTGGTGATTACCACAGAGTCCGTGAAGCTACAGAAACCGTTGTCCATGGTGTAGGTATAGACACCTGCAGGCAAACCTGTGATCGTATCGTTGGTGGAGTTATCTTCCCAAAGAACGGTATAACCAGGATCAAGGTTCACAACTGCTGTACCGTCGCTTTGGCCACAGCCTGCTTCTGTTGAGCTCGCGAGCGAACCGCCTGTTTCACCAACGCATAAGTTAAAGTTTGGCCAGATAACAAAAGGTTTTGCATAAGCAGGGTCGAAAGATTCAACCGGGCTGAATACTCCTGCACCATTTGGGTTCGTTGGCCAGGAAACGTAAGCGCTGTTTGGAGTGTAAATAGTATTTGTATTTGCCAACGCCAATGTAGAGTCAAACTCAATAGCAAAGAATGCATACTTGCCGGCTGGGAAATTCAGGATCCCGCCGCTGATAGGCATGGTGTACAAGCGTGCTGAATCGTCAGGATAAAACAAGGTGTCTGTCAGTGCAAAAAGAGTTGTTGGGACACCTGCGCCATTCGTATTGTAGATAGCGCATGCCATTTCTTCTCCTGCGTCACCGGTTGTGAAGAAAGCAGAAACCGATTCTACATCAACCGCTGTTTCGAAATTAAATGTCTGGCCCAGCAAACCACCATTTCCTGCACCGATCCCCAATGAACCTACAGGAGTGCCATCATCGCGGCGCATCAGGTACGGATCAACGACGAGCGTTGTAGGATCGACCACCGTATCATTACTGATGTTTTGATCTGCGGCGGTCATGATAGGGTAGAATTTAAAGGAGTATGTTCCATCCTGCGTAGGTGTGTAGTTAATTGTTTTTGCATCTGTTGCAGCAGCAGCCAAAGAAGGAGTTGTCGTACTCTGTACATCGGCTACTTGTGTTCCGTTAACAAAAACCTTGCAACCCAAGGCTACGTTTGTTGCCGCCGACATCCCCTGGTTGTAAATACTACCTTTTAACAAAATGTTTTGAGCGGTAGTTAATTGATCAGACGGAGCTACGGTATATTCACCATGTCCCACTGTCCCGCTAACAACACGGAGGTCATTTGCAACCTGAACTTCGGCTACAACATCATCAATCAGCAACAAAAATTTGTCGGTGCTGATATTGCGGAAACCGATGTAAACGGTTTGGCCTGCATAGGCGTTCAAAGAAACACTTCGGGCAGTCCAGGTAGTGTTTTCAGCTGCAATACTGAAGATTTGTGTCGAATTGGTAATTTGGTTTCCAATGACTCCGGTTCCGCCAGAAGGAACATTCGGAGAAACCATGACACGTACTTCGTATCCTTCCTGATAGGAAGCATCGTATGTTATCGCGTTCCATTTCAAGACGGTATTCGGCTGCACGGTAAAAGAAGGAGTCCACATCCAGTCGTTGGAAGTACCAGCAGGTACAGTCCAGGAAGTACTAAAGGCAGCTGAATCCGCAACATTGTATGCGAAATCTTCACGACGTTCCCACGCTTCATTTACATAAGCAACGGCTCCGGCCGGAGTTCCATTGTCAACATTGCGCAGTAACCATCCCGGAGGAAAAGTGTAGGTTCCCGCACCACCGGCTGTCGGGCCACTTATTCCATCAAAGTCTTCACTGAAGATAATTTGTGCTTTTGCTGACAAGACAGTCACCAAAGCGATAGAAAACAGTATTATTTTTTTCATAAGTAGTGTAAATTTCAGCAAATGTAAGACATATAAACGTGTATCCAAAGTTCATTCATCGAACTTTTTGGACAACCCGTCTATTCAACTTAATTATTCGCATACAAAAAAGGCATCCGGTTAGGATGCCTTTTGAAAGGAGTTCTACTTTTTTGCTAGAGTGTATAGGAGTTTACTGCGATTAATTGTTGGGCAATCTCCTGTCGCATATTTTTCGGATTGATCGGGTCGGTTTTTGTAAATCTCTTCAACCCGGTAAGCATCATGCGTGCTTCGTCACCTTCGGCAAAAGATAAAATGGCATCTTTTCCCGCCTTGGCTATGCGATCTGCGGTATCGTAAAAATAGGTTTTGGCAATGGCGATCTGGATGGCAGCCGCCGCTTCCCCTTTTTCGGCGATGAGCTTTTCCACGCGAAGCAATACGGATTCGGCCTGGTAGGTCCAGCAAACGAGGTCAGCCACGTTCATCAGCACTTCCTGTTCTTTGGAAAGCGTTTGCATGAGTTTTTGTACGGCTGATCCCGCTACCATCAAGATGGTCTTCTTGAATCCGGCAAGCGCTTGTCGCTCGTGAGCAAGCGCACCTTCAGGCAACTCCGTCATCTCGGGGATACTCATCAATTCGCCGGCAATTTTCATGGCTGGTCCCATGAGGTCCAATTCACCTTTCATGGCTCTGCGAAGCAGCATGTCAACGATCAGCATGCGGTTGATCTCGTTGGTTCCCTCAAAAATGCGGTTGATGCGTGAATCACGGTAGGAACGTTCCACCGGTGATTCGGCAGAATAACCCATTCCTCCATAGATCTGTACCGCTTCATCGGCTACATAATCCAGGCATTCCGACCCGGCGATTTTTATGATAGCGCATTCCGCAGCAAATTCTTCGATTCCTTTCAGTGTGGCCGCTCCTTTTTCCATGCCGCCGGCTATCAGGGCTGCGATGGCGTCATCAATGTTCTGTCCGGCACGGTAAAGAGCTGATTCCATGACGTAAATGCGAATGGCCTGCTCTGCCAGTTTGTGGCGGATGGCGCCGTATTTCGAGATGGAGCGCCCGAACTGCTCGCGTTCGTTTGCGTATCGGATACTGTCGATGATCGTTTGTTTGGCTCCACCTAACACACCTGCGCCCAGTTTGATGCGGCCGATGTTGAGAATGTTCAAAGCGATCTTAAAACCGTTTTCGCGTTCCGAAAGCATGTTTTCTGCGGGTACTTTCACGCCGTTGAAGAAGATCTGGCGTGTTGAAGATCCTTTGATCCCCATTTTCTTCTCCTCCGGGTTGAAGCTGATGCCTTCGCTTTTGGCTTCCACCAAAAATGCGGTCAGGTTTTTGTCGTCACCGATTTTGGCAAAAACGGTCAATAAGTCTGCAAAACCACCGTTCGTGATCCACATTTTCTGACCTTCTAATGTATAATAGGTTCCATCGGCTGAAAGTGTGGCTTTCGTTTTACCTGAATTGGCATCCGATCCTGAACCCGGTTCCGTGAGACAGTAAGCGGCTTTCCATTCGCCAGAGGCCAGCTTCGGAATGTATTTCTCTTTCTGGGCAGCTGTTCCATAGTAAAGCAGCGGTAATGTTCCGATCCCTGTATGTGCGCCATAAGCAACTGAGAACGAATGCCCTTTCCCCAAATGTTCGGTAGCCAGCAATGACGTTTTGAAGTCAACACCCATTCCACCCAGCTCTACAGGGACCGACATTCCCAAAACGCCCAGCTCACCCGCTTTTTCAAGCAGGGAAGGCATCAAACCTTCTTCAAGCTTATCGATGCGGTCCAGGATAGGTGTGATTTCCTGCGCAATGAATTCGTCGCAGGTTTGTGCGATCATTCGCTGTTCTTCCGACCATTCTTCGGGTGTAAAAATGTCCTGGTGACTAACGTCCCGGATGATGAATTCGCCTCCTTTAATTGGTGTTGACATAATCGAATCGTATTAATGTTTCAAACTTACTGTTAAAACTACTCAAAAATATATTACTATGCAAGCATAACAATATTAATCTTTCTAAATTTGCATCGGCGGTTTCCGAAGGAGGAATTTTGGAGGGAAAAAGTGAATGAAAGCAGACTGTTTTCGCGCAGGAATTAAGGAAGAGTGGCTTTTTTTGAGAAAAACAGCGTCTAAGATTCGGGGATTCAATTGAATAGAATAAATGGGGAGTCGCAATTTACAGGGGTTAGCAAGTAATTTGAGGGGAGAATGGAACTGTTGAGCGATAAATATTAACAATTTATCGAATGAATGAATAAAAATTCTATTTTCGATACAACACTAGCAACATGAAACATACGAATATTGTTTCCACACTACAGCGGCTGATCTCGGGGATCGAGGAAAGCATCGTTATTTTCAACGAAAAAGGAATTATTCTCCATGCTTCGGATCGTTTGTGTGAGTTGGTACAGCAAAAAGACCTGGAAGGCCGGTCGATTTTTGAATTTATAGAAGGAAAGTCCGAAGCTGTAAAAATGTGGCTGGAAAATCTCACTCATGCTCATTTTAAAGACGTGAAGGTGAAAATGATCCGAAAGGACAGTACTTTTCCCGCTCGTTTGCGCATGGCAGCCTGGTCGGTAAGCGATGGCGGTTTTGTCGTTATTTCATCGATTGTTGACGGCACGTTTATCGAACGGAAAAAGCGGGACCTGCTTCGAAAGACAATCACCATTGAGCATCTTTCCAAATCGCGCAAGATCAGGACCGGTAAACTCAATGAAGCGATTTACGAGATCCTGGAAATGTCGTCGAAAGCCATGCGGGTGGAACGTGTGAATGCCTGGCTGTTCAACGAAGATGCCACGTTTATTGATTGCATTGGCAATTATGATGCGTCGGTGCCGGGATTGGTTGCCCAGGAAAGCCTGCCTCGGTTCGCTATGCCGAATTATTTCCGGCTGTTTGAAACGGAAAAAATCATTTTATCAGCGCGTTCGCAGGAATCGGAAATCACGAAGGAACTGATGGAATCATACCTGATCCCGAACCAGATTTTTGCGATGATGGATGTGCCGTTGCGTATTGAAGGAGAGATCATCGGTGTGATTTGTTTTGAACAGGTACGAAAACACCGTGACTGGACGTTGCAGGACCAGAAATTCGGGTTGATCGCTGCGCAGATGGTTTCGCTGTCGGTGGAGACACATAAACGGAAAATAGCGCAGCGCGAACTGGAGGCGGCCCTGCGCCAGCAGCAGCGACTGATGGCGGAAACGAATCACCGGATCAAAAATAACCTGGCCATTACGGCGAGCCTGATGCGCATGCAGGCCGACAAGTGCAAAGATGATTTTCACCGCGGCTTGATATACGATGCGGTAAACAGGGTGAATTCCATTGCGGCGCTGCATCAGTTGCTTTCCGAATCGGAAAACAAGCACCGCGTGCGGTTTGCGTCGTATGTGGAACAACTGACACAAGGCTTGCGCGAATCATTGTCCGATCCTGATAAACCGGTGCAGCTTGTTACAACGATTGAGGATTGCGAGATATCCAGTTCATTGGCAATCACATTGGGGTTGATCATCAACGAAACGGTAACGAATTCATTCAAGCATGCTTTTAACGAGCAAAGCGTGGGAATGGTGCGTGTAGATATGGAATTGAAAGATCACATGGCGCGCCTGACAATTTCAGATACCGGTAAAGGTTTTTCCGTGTCCGCTGCTCACGGGCAGGGATTTGAGATTATTGAAGGATTGGCGCAGCACATTGATGCCAAACTCACCACTTCAACCGATGCGGGTTCAACAATTATCCTGGATTTTCGCCTGCGGTAATTTTATGGATTATTTCAGCAGTTCAATCACCCCGGCAGCGCCTTGTCCGGTACCCACACACATTGTCACTACACCGTATTGTTGATTTCTGCGTCGCAATTCGTTCATGATCTGAACGGTCAGTTTGGCGCCTGTACAACCGAGCGGGTGGCCGAGTGCAATGGCTCCGCCGTTGACGTTGACCAAATCCGGGTTTAGGCCTGTTTCACGGATGACCGCCAGCGATTGTGATGCAAATGCTTCGTTCAGCTCAAACAGATTGATGTCGTTCAATGTCAAACCTGCGGCTTTTACAGCTTTCGGAATAGCTTCCACCGGCCCGATTCCCATGATCCGCGGCTCTACGCCAACTACGGAATAGCTCATCAATCGTGCTACCGGTTCGATGTTGAGTTCCCTGACCATTTTTTCCGACATTACCATTACGAAAGCGGCGCCGTCGGACGTTTGGGAGGAATTTCCTGCCGTTACGGAGCCGTCGGCTGCAAAAACCGGCCGCAGTTTCCCGAGTCCTTCGAGGGTAGAGGCACGCGGACCCTCATCGGTATCAATGACGGATTTTTTCACCTGTCGTTTTTCCTGCTCATCGAGGAAAATATTTTCCACTTCGATGGGAACGATGTCGTCTTTGAAGCGGCCCGCTGCGATGGCGGCCAATGCTTTTTCGTTGGAATTCAACGCAAAAGCGTCTTGTTCTTCACGGCTGACGCCGTATTGTTTTGCAACAGCTTCGGCAGTTAGTCCCATACCCCAATACCAGGTCGGATTTTCCTTCCCTGTCTTCGGATTCGGTACAATGCGCCAGCCACCCATTGCCATTACCGACATCGATTCTACGCCGCCGGCAATGATACAATCGGCCATTCCGGCTTCGATCTTCGCTTTTGCAATCGCAATAGTTTCCAAACCGGAAGAGCAATAACGATTGACGGTCATTCCAGGTACTTTGTCGGTTTTTAGTCCCATAAGCGAGATCATCCTTCCGACATTTAATCCTTGTTCTGCTTCCGGCGTTGCGTTCCCGACGATTACGTCATCCACACGGTCTTTATCAACCTGCGGGACTGACTGCATGAGGTGTTCAATCACTCGTGCGGCAAGATCATCCGGTCTGTAGAACCGAAATCCGCCTTTACCTGCTTTTCCTACTGCCGATCTGAATCCGGCTACGATATATGCTGTGTTCATTTTCATCCTGTATTTTAACTGTTTCCAATTCCTCCCTTGAGGGAGGGCAGGGAGGGTGGCCAATTTGTAGTTGTGTCCTCCCTTTGTCCCCCTCCAAAGGGGGAAACGGATTCTCCTTCAAAATTGGAGACAGGTTCTGCTTCTCAATTTCGTAGAATCTTCCCGTTTTTCACCAAACTCTCCAATCGTTCCAATGTCTTCCGCTGCATACACAATTCCACAAATGCTTTTCGTTCCAAATCGAGTAAATACTGCTCGGAAACCACTGTATTCTGACTCAGGTCCCCACCGCAGATGACCCAGCCCAGCTTTTCGGAAATCACACCGTCGTGCTCAGACATATAATGTCCGGAAAGCATCGAATTGGCCCCGACATAAATGATTCCCAAGCCTTCCTGCCCCAGAACAGTGACGTTCTTCGAGCGTTTCGGTGCGATGTAACCGGCTTCAGCCAATTGCAGGCAGGCTTCTTTTGCACGCGTAAGCTGGTGTTCTCTGCTCACAACAATTTCGTCGATCCCTTTGCGCAGGTAGCCCAATTCGAAAGCTTCCTGTGCCGACGTGGACACCTTGGCCTGGCCGATTGTAAGAAAGCGCTCGCGCAAACGATTGATTTTGATGTCACCTTCTTTTAATTCATCCGACAAACGTTTGGCGAATTCTTTCGAGCCTCCACCGCCCGGAATAAGCCCAACGCCGAATTCCACCAGGCCCATGTACAATTCAGCGTGAGCAACCACTTTATCGGCGTGCATCGATAATTCGCAGCCGCCGCCAAGCGCCATGTTGTGCGGAGCAACCACTACCGGAATATTGCTGTAACGCACACGCATCATGGTATCCTGGAAGGTTTTGACTGCGAAATTCAGCTCGTCGAATTCCTGCTCGACCGCCATCATGAAGATCATTCCGACATTCGCACCGGCAGAGAAATTACCGCCCGTATTCGAAATCACCAAACCTTTGTAGCTTTTTTCTGCCAGCTCGATCGATTTGTTGATACCTTCAATCACGCCGCCACCGATGGTGTTCATTTTGGTGTGGAATTCCAAATTCAGGATGCCATCGCCCAAATCCACCAAGGTCGTATCGGCATTTCCCCAAACTTTTCCGGAGCCACGGAAAGCATCCAACTGGATCAATTCTTCCGTTCCCGGGATAATGTGGTATGCTTTATCGGTCTGGCTGTAATAATATTTCTTGCCGTTTTCAACCTTGTAAAATGCGGTAATACCTGCAGCTTCCATTTCTGAAATCCATGCAGGAAGTGTTTTTCCTTTTTTAGCCACGAGCTGTTTACCGGTTTCAAAACCGATCAGGTCCCAGGTTTCAAACGGACCCAATTCCCAACCGAAACCGGCTTTGATCGCGTCGTCTATTTTATAAAGGTCATCGGCAATTTCAGGAATGCGATTGGTTACGTACGCAAACAATCCGCCAAAAATGGAACGGTAAAATTCGCCCGCTTTGTCCATGCCTGCAAAGAGCATTTTGGTACGTTGTTTCAGATCATCAACCGATTTGGTCATTTCCAGTGTTGGGAATGATGCTTTTTTAGCGGGGCCGTATTCCAGTGTTTTCAGGTCAAGTGACAAGATTTCTTTTTTGCCTTCCGCTGAAACTGTCTTTTTGTAGAATCCCTGTTTGGTTTTTGATCCGAGCCATTTGTTATCGAGCATTTTTTGGATAAAATCCGGCAACTCAAAAATAGCGCGTTCTTCATCGTTCGGACAATTGGTTTTCAGGCCTGTCGCTACCATGGCGAGCGTATCCAATCCAACCACATCACAAGTACGGAAAGTCGCTGATTTCGGCCTACCCAACACCGGTCCGGTCAGTTTGTCGACCTCATCGATTGTCAAATCCATTTCCTGGACAGCGTGGAACAGCGACATAATACTGTAAACCCCAACGCGATTGGCGATGAATGCCGGTGTGTCTTTACAAAGCACCGTTTTCTTGCCCAGGAATTTACTGCCGAATTCCATGTAGAAATCAACCACTTCGGGCAAAGTATGCGTGGTCGGGATTATTTCCAATAAAGGGAGGTAACGCGGCGGGTTAAAAAAGTGTGTTCCTGCAAAATGCGCCTTAAAATCATCGCTTCTTCCTTCCAGCATCAAATGAATGGGGATACCGGAAGTATTGGTCGAAACCAGCGTTCCCGGCTTGCGGGATTGCTCCACCTGCTCAAAAACCTGCTGCTTGATATCGAGTCGTTCAATGACAACTTCAATTATCCAGTCAACATCAGCAATTTTTGGCATGTCATCACTGAAATTGCCTGTTTTGATGCGCTGTGCGAACGATTTTGAGTAAATCGGCGAAGGATTGCTGGTAAGCGCCGTTTGCAGGGCTTCGTTCACAATCCGGTTGCGTACCTGCGGTGAATCAAGTGTCAGCCCGCCTTTTTCTTCAGCCGGTGTCAGCTCTTTCGGCGCGATATCAAGCAACAGCACTTCCACACCGATATTGGCAAAGTGGCAGGCGATGCGCGACCCCATGACGCCTGAGCCCAAAATGGCAACTTTTCGAATAAACCTGGTCATATTAATGTGTTTTAAATCTCTGTATTTGGTTCCGATAGTTCTTCATCGACAATCTTCTGTACTTCCTGGATCACCGACTGGAAAATTTCAAAATGTTCTTTCGGGATGCGGCTTTCTACCTTTTTGTTAAAGTCGAAAATCACATCACGGGCGATATAACGTGCTTCAAGTCCCTCGTTGGTTAGGAAAATACGCACGACGCGTTTGTCGGTCTTGTCTTCTTCCCGACGAATGAAACCGCGTTCCTCCATGGTTTTGAGTGTCCTGGAAAGGCTTGTGGGTTCCATGCCCATGCGCGGGCCGAGCTGCGTGCTTGGCGTTCCGTCTTTATCGATGTGCAGCAGGATGAATCCCACCGACATGCTGAGTCCGTAAGCAGTTGCTTTTTGATTGTACATGCGCGACATGCGGTGCCACGTCTGGCGCACATCAAGATCTATCTGGTAATTGGGTCTTTCTAACATATATTCGTTTAGCTCCAACGAATATAATTAAAAATTAATATGCGTACATAGTATTCTGAAAGTAATTTGAGAAAAATTCAACGCGGGTAGATTGGGCCGTTAAATTATGAAAAAATTGATTACCAGGTTTTTTCGCTGCGAAAAACCGTTCCGTTGAACCGCGCGATCAGCTCATCGTGCTGATTGGTGATCTCAACCACATAGCGGGCGATAGTTTTTCCTTTTTGAATTTCGGTGCAGACAGCTGTCAGCGTGTCGTTGAGTTGAGTGGATTTAATGTGCGCAATGCTGGTTTCGATGCTTACACATTGTTGTCCGTGACTGTTGGAGGCAAAAGCCAATGCCGAATCGGCGAGTGCGTAGGAAATCCCGCCATGCGTAATGCCAAATCCGTTGAGCATTTCGGGTGAGATAGTGCAGGAAAGCGTGCAGGTCCCGAAATCGATATGCGTAACCCGGATGCCCATCCATTGAGAATAGGCATCCTGCTGCATCATTTTATCTACGATGGATTTCGGGTCCACGGTGTTCAGTTAATTAAGTGAGCGTCCCAACAGCGAGATCATGGCCAACGAAACGATAAACAGCTGCGTGGCGGTTTCATCGTCCAATGTTGCACCGTCTTCATCTTCCATGCTCACTTCCAGTGCCATGAAACGAACCAGGTCGGGCTGGTCGCTGAAATCTTCCAGCAATTCATCGTCTTCGGTTTCGAAGTAATTATCGAGCAAGGCAAAATAAGGCTCTTCGAAGTCGTCGATCTGCTCTTCGCTCACCGTTTTCGGGTGCAATCCCGCCTGTGAAAACGCTTCCAGGATCACGGTAAAGTAATACACCAACAGACTTTCCAGGTCTTCATTCTGGTACTCTTCTGCTGCCGACATCACATATCCCAATAAAACAGGTTGAGCTGTAGTGTGTGTTTCGGTTAAGCGGTCGATCGCGTTATCGTCTAACGTATCAACCTTTTTGATGGCCGCTTCGATGTGACCCAATGTAACTTGTGACATGTAATGAAAATTTCGGCTAAAGGTAGTTTGAATATTTTTAACAGTTATTGTTTATCCGCCCTGTGTTTACCTTTTCAGAAAGTGTACATTTGATTGTGTAAATAAACAACTATGCGATTCCTTCCCTTCCTGATCCTACTGGTGCTTGTTGCCTGCGGCAGCGATCCGTCAACCGTCAAACCGGCCGATTCGGCAACTTCCGATGAACAAACAGCCTCTGACAAAGCCAAACAACTGGCAGCGAACTGGTTGTCGAATCCGGCAGATGAATTTGCGCTTACATTAAATAAAGCACAGGAACTGATCACTGCTAAAGGATCACACATCCACGTTCCGGCAAATGCGTTTGTTCGAAAAGATGGTTCGGAGCCATCAGGGAAAGCACGGTTGGTATTCAGCGAATTTCAGACAGAAGGCGAAATTATTGCCAGCGGTTTCCCGATGACGTATAGTAACGGAAAAGGTGAGACGATCCAGTTTGAAAGTGCCGGGATGTTTGAAATCCGGGCGTATGAAGGCGACCAGGAACTGGAATTGAAGAAAGGGAAATCCATCGAAGTGGAATTGGCAACACCGAAAAGCGGTATGTACAATTTTTACCAGCTGGATGATAATACCCGTGCCTGGAAGGAAAAGGCGTCGGATTTATCGCCCGTTCCCAATCGTTATCTGAAAGAGCAGGAAGAGCAGTTGAAAGAACTGGAGGCAATCACCGCTTCCAAACCGAAAAAGCCGGTTGAATACAGCCCGTCTGACAAACTGTTCGATATCAAGGTGGATCCGCTGAAATATACCGAATTCCAGGAAATGGGTGGCGTGATGTGGAAATATGTAGGCAGGAAGAAAGAGGCGGACCCGTCAGCGAATCCGAAATTGTTCTATGAAAAATACGAGTTCATGCGCCTGAATCCCAAGGAAGGGGAAGACATGATTTACGAAGTGGCCTTTTCGTCGAAAGACGATACGATTGTGCTGGACCTGGCGCCTGTTTTTCCAGGCAAACTGAAAGCAAAGAACGAAAAGCGGCTCAAGGAAAAAATTGCACGTTTCAACGAAGCGATGAAACAACAGGAAAAAGTGCGTCAGCAGCAGCGAAATGAATCTCAATTGCTGCGTTTGTTCAACGTGGATAAACTGGGTGTTTACAACTACGACCGCCAGTACAAGGAGGGAAATGTAGTTCCGGTGCTCGCTGAATTTACCTTCGACGGCAAACCACTTTCGGACTACCCGCTGGCTTCTGTTTACCTCATTCCCGAAGGAAAACTGGCGGTGATTCAATACGATTTGGCATCGGCGCAGGCATTTGCTTTTGATCCGTTTGAACGAAATCGCCTCATCGCGGTGGTCGGAGAGAATGAAGTGTATTCGCTTTCCAACAAAGAATTCCAGGCGCTGCATTTGGACCGTTTTAAGAACAAGCCGGCCAAAATCGACCTGCATCGTTTTCAGAAAGAGGTGAAAACCGGTGCCGACCTGGACGCAATTCTGGCGAGTAAATGATTCTAAGAAAAGGGTTACTGGCAATCGCGCTTCTCTGGGCACAATTCCTGGCTGCACAGGTAGAAATGGCGGAAGGTTACGAGGTGGAACCACCACTTGCCGTCTTGCCGTTTCCTGTTTCGGATGGCTGGACATTTGTTGGTGATTCTTCCAATACGTACATCTACCCGGTATACGATTCCATTGTATTTCACGAATGGGAATTTTTTATCGACCGGCCGCAAATTGCCATTAACAAAGAAGGTTTATACGGGCTTTTATCCGTCGCAGAAAAGATCGATACACTCGAAGCGTTTGAATACGATTCACTGTTTTATTTCGGAACCAATTATTTCGGGCGTAAAAACGGTGAGTGGACCAACTGGCAGTTAAAATGGAATTTCCCGAAATGGGAGCGCAAAGAAAAGCGGTTCGGGAAAGTGGAAAAGTGGTTTCGTGAAGAGACGACCCTTTATTTTTGGCAAAACGGTAAGATGGGATTGTTTCCCGACTTTTTTGCGGACCCGATTCAGGCAAACTATAAGTATTGTCATTATCTGGGTGAACTTTCGGTGCGAATCAGTGACAATGAATACATTTCCAATCCGTATTACCTGGTTTCCGACGGTGAGCATTTCGGGTTGCTGGAGAACGATCAGCTAATCATTCCGGTGGTAGCTTCCAATATCCAGTTTTGGGATCATGGTTTTATTCGTTACCGCCAAAACGGCTGGAAATACCTGCGGATTCCCGACCACAAACTGATTGATCCGAACGGCGCCGATGCGGTGATTTACAGCCCGACGACCTGGAAGATCTTTAACCACGACCGAACCAGGTCAACACTATTCATCAACAACGGATCAACGGTACTTTCCGGTAATTATGAAGATTATTTTGTGCTAAACAATACGCGTGTTGCGGCGAGAAAAGATTCGTCCATTGTTTTGCTGAATATTTCCGGACAACAAATTTTTGATTGTCATTGCGAACAGCTCGATTACATTTCGGATAAGCGTTATTCGGCATTGCGAAACGGGAAGTGGTATCTGGTTGATGAGCGAGGCGAACAGCTTTCTCAACAAGGTTTTGATCATATTGCCATGCTGAGAGGAAGCTCAGACAGGTTGCGCTTCCACGAAAAAAATAAAATCGGGGTCATGGATTTAAATGGCAAGCTGATCTACCAGGCAAAGTACTCGGAGGTTTTCACCAACGGAATGATTTACCTGTTGAAAAATGACGACGGCTTTGCGGTCGGAACCGCCAACGGTGAATTTTTAAGCGGGCATTTGTACCAGGAATATTACTATTCCATGCAAAGTCCGAAGCTGGTGAATATGTATAATTCTCGGGATCAGGTGGATATTTACTCCCCGAAAGCGAAGCTCAACTCCCGGCCGGTGAACTTGTTTTTCTACGCCGATGAGGTGGTAAAGTGCTACGAAAAAGAAGGGCTGGAATTAGTGGTGCTGGAATCAGATCTAAGCGTTTCCGAGCGTATTTTTTATCCGGGTATGCTTTCAATGGAAGTTGGGGAGATGCCGGAAGAATCGCATTTTGTATATGACATCTATGGTTACGACCGGTCTCATTTGGAAGAACACCAGCTGAGCGGTTATTTCGGTTACCGGTTTAACTGGAATACAGGACACATTAACCCGCCCCGTTTTATTGAAGTGGAACAACACCTTGCCTTCGGATTGGATTTTTGCGTTGAAACGTATGAAGATATACCGTTCTCCATCAACGAAAGTCTCTCAATGATTGCTCAAAACCGTTACCAGGTTGTAAGTGAAAGCGGAGGCGTTTACCAGTGGGAACCGATGATCAGTTCCACGCTGCCAATGCAATCTGCCGGTGGCTCGTCATCGGATAATCGCCTGTTGTATTACGAAAACGGCAACCGGGCGTGGGTTTCGGGTTTGAAAGAGCATACCCACGATGCCAATGAAGTAGTGTATATTCATTACGATGCGGAAGATGTTTACTGTTATAATACCGGCGGTAAAATCGTTCCTGCCGCAGGTCTCAAAAATTCGTTTTCGGCTTTTGATTACATGCAGCGGTTTAACCTGCGTGGTAACCTGGCCATGAGCGGGGCGACAATCGATTATGTGATGAATCCTGCAAACCGCTTGAAAGTAGAAGGAGGCAGTTGGTTTGTGGATGTTGACTACACGGATAATCGCGATGAAATTTCGGATAACCTGAAGGGAGAATCGTATGAATCGATTTTGTTTTACAATTCCTGGGAGCGTGAAATGTCGACCTACCTGGCAAAGACGTTTTCCGATAAGTATATCTGGTCGTTCCAGCACAATGATTCGATAACGCTCGACCGGTTCAAATCAATCGAAGCGCCCGTTTCGATGAGTGATTATTACATTGTCACAAGTGCAGATGCCGCACAGGCGAAAGTACATCCTTATAACCCGGAATTTGTGTTCATTGAAAGTGATTCGAGCATTTTTTACCAAAACGGGCGATTGCTCAAAAAATCGGTTACCGGTTGGGGGTTGACGGATATTGCCGGTAATGAATTGATTCCACCCATCCAGGATGAGATCAGGTACCTGAACAGCGATCTTTTCGCCATAAGAAATGAAGCGGAGTGGAAGATTATTACACGGGAAGGCATCGCGCCAGGTGAATTGGTTTTTACAGACGTCGAGCCTTTTGAAAACGGCTACGCTCTAGCCCGGACAAAAGAAGCATCGGTGTTGATAGATCGCGATGCGCGGATTGTTTTTCAGGCCACCGAAGGAAGGATAAAGTCTTCCGGTTCGGGTTTTTATACAGTTGAAAATACCGGGAAAACGATTGTATTCAGGTCGGATAACCAGTTGCGTGACACCATTCTTTCGACAGAAAAAAATCTGCACAACGGATGGGTTTACGGGAAAGTAAAAGAACAGCGGTATTTGCGGAAGTTGGGAAGTAAAGAACGTGTTTTTGTAAAATCGACGGCAGTTCCGGAAGTGGTCGGCGATCTGATCCTCATTGATAAAAACGGGTTGTATACCGTGATGAAAACCGATGGCACCCTGGTGTTTCCGAAAAACAAAAAATGGAAGGCTTTTGAAAAAGGCGATGGCATGATAGCTTTGAAATCTGATAAGGAGTGGTGTTTTCTAAACCTTTCGGGGGCGCAAATCCATGCCTGTAAAAAAGGAAAATCGCTGACTTCTTTTGACAAACGTTTTGTGATTGAACTGCCCGACACGACCTATGGCCTGGACCAATTCGGGAATAGTTATGCCGTTACCAAAGAAGGAATGAAACGGCGGGAAGGTGTCGAGCCTGTTCCGGCCAACACTCCTGAATACAGAATTGTTCAATCTGAAACCGGTTACGGAGTGGCAGACCAGCGCGGAAATCTGCTGGTGGCCCCCGTGCATCTGGCAGTGTTGGGGAAACAAGGTGAAGAGTTTATCGTGGAAATGCCCTCGAAAAAAGGTGTTTACAATAGATCGCTTCAGCCGTTAGTGCCTGTTCAGTTTGATCATATTACAGGTTACGATGCGCGATTCTTCCTGGTGCGCCAGGGTTCGGCCTATGGTATTTGTACCGCTTCCGGCGACTGGTTTTACCCGCTTCATTGATCTGAAACCGAAAAAAAACAACAAGTTTTGCGTTTCAGATAAATGTTATATTTGACCATGGCATTTTTTACAAAAGATTATCTTGATTTTTTCATTGAATTGGCGCCGAACAACAACAAGGAGTGGTTCGACAGCAATCGAAAACGCTATGAGAATTCAGTAAAAAAACCGTTTTCGGATTTTGTTCAGCACCTGATTCATTATTTCGAAAAACACGATCGGCGATTAAAGGATCTGGAACCGGGAGCCTGCATTTTCAGGATCAATCGGGACATTCGTTTTTCCAAAGACAAAGCACCATATAAACTCTTTTGCTCGGCTGTTGTGGCGCCAAATGGCAAAAAAAGCGAGGCTGTCAACGGCATTTATTTTGAATTGGGTCCGGAGGCCGTACGCGTTTATGGCGGTGTCTATGAAATTGACAAAGACAACCTGTATTTGCTGCGCGAAGGAATTTCGAATCACCCGACTGATTTTCAAAAACTGCTGAACGATCCAGAATTCAAAGCTGTTTTTGGTGAAATCCGTGGTGATAAAAACAAGATCATTCCGGCGGAATTTAAGCAGGCCGCTGAAAAGCAGGAGTTGATCTTTAACAAACAATGGTATTACATGGCTGAATTTCCGACAGAAAAATTGCTGGAAGATGATTTGGACCGGTTGCTGGAACGCTGTTACCTGGCCGGGAAACCATTGGAAGACTTTTTTAATCAGTTTATTCAACGCTCATAATTAAGGATGAAAAATAGATTTACAATTGCGTTATCGTTGATGTGTTCAACAATGGCGTTTGCGCAGAAAGCCGATCTGACATTGTCTGATGCCATATTGAAGCAATACAGGGATTTTAGGCCTGATCAGATGACCGGGTTTTCCTGGGTTCCGAAAACCGACACTTATGTCTATACAGAAGGCTACAAGACCATGAAGAAGGCCAATGTTAAAAAGAATGTCTTCGAAGATTGGTTTACCGTTCAGGATGTGAACGCTGCCGCAGGTGTTGAGTTCTATAACTTGTTCGGTTATTCATGGAAAAATGACCAGGAACTCTATTTCAGCAACGGCCGACAGTTTTGCGTCTTCAATCCGACGACTAAAAAAGGAAAGAAAATTGTTGAGTTGGCAGAAGATGCTGAAAATGCAACCTTGGAACCAACAACCGGGAACGTTGCCTATACGCGTTCCAATAACCTGTATATCCAGGGCGCTAACGGTGAGAAAGTGATCGTTACTTCCAATGAAGACAAAGGAATTGTTTCCGGTCAAAGCATTGCACGCAACGAATTCGGAATAACCAATGGAATTTTCTGGTCGCCAAAAGGAAATCACCTGGCATTTTACCAGAAAGACGAATCGGGAGTTTATGAGTACCCGTTGCTGAACATCAATGAAACACCGGCGCTGTTGATGCCCACCCGTTACCCGATGGCAGGCCAGACTTCCGAAAAACCGAGAGTTGGCATTTTCCACATGGTTACTAAAAAGACCATTTTTATCCAGCCACGAGGCGCAGCCGATGATTATTTGACCAATCTTTGCTGGACGCCTGATGAGCAGTTTATCATCATAGCTGAAGTAAACCGCGATCAGAATCACATGTGGCTGAACCTCTATGATGCCAAATCAGGTGCTTTTGTAAGAACCCTGCTGGAAGAAGCAAATGATAAATGGGTAGAGCCGGAGCATCCCGCTTTTTTCCCAAGTGCTTCGAGCAATAATTTTGTCTGGATTTCAGAAAAAGACGGGTTCAACAACCTTTATTATTACGATATCAATGGAAAATTGATCAAGCAGCTGACAGCTAATAAGTTTGTAGTAAAAGACATTCTGAAAAGCACGAAGAACGGCCAGGAAATTGTGTTTTCTGCAACCGGAACAAGTCCTTTGAATACCCTGTTCTATGCTGTTGACCTTAACGGAAAACAACGTTGTCTTACTCTTGAGGAAGGCACGCATATGATCTACCTGAATGATGCCGGAACTTATTTTATGGATGAGTATTCCAGTCATACCGTTGCCTCAAAAAGCCTTCTGAAGACAATGGGCGGTAAAACCGTCAAGCAATTGCTGGCTTCACCGGATAAACTTGCCGGCTATAAAATTGGTACAGCTGATATCGGTCAGATTAAAGACGCGGATGGTACTGTTTTGTATACGCGCCTGATCAAACCAAGCAATTTCGATCCGGAGAAAAAATACCCGGTGCTCGTTTACGTTTATGGTGGCCCACATGCTCAAATGATTACCAATTCATGGTTGGATGGAGCCAACCTTTGGATGTATTGGATGGCAGAGCAGGGTTATCTTGTATTCACGCTTGACAATCGTGGTTCGGGAGAGCGTGGTTTTGCCTTTGAAAGCCCAATTCACCGCCAATTGGGAACCGTTGAAATGGCCGACCAGATGAAAGGAGTGGAATTTCTGAAATCACTTCCTTACGTTGATCCGAATCGCCTGGCAGTTCATGGTTGGAGTTTTGGCGGTTTCATGACAAATACATTGATGCTTCGCCAGGCGGGAACCTTTAATGTAGGGGTTGCAGGCGGGCCGGTTACCGACTGGAAATACTATGAAGTAATGTACGGTGAACGTTACATGGACCGTCCTGACCAGAATGAAAAAGGTTATGAACAGGCTTCGTTGATGACACATGCAGGAAATCTGAAAGGAGATTTATTGTTGATCCATGGAACGGTTGATGATGTGGTAGTCATGCAACATAACCTGGCGCTTGTCAAGAAATTTGTTGACCTGGGCATCCAGATGGATTTCTTCCCTTACCCAATGCATAAACACAATGTTACAGGTAAAGATCGGGTTCACCTGATGGAAAAGGTGCTGACTTACGTAATAGAACACAATCAGTGATTTTTTTAGGGGAATTTTTTGATTCCCCTTTTTTTACCGGTAAAAAATGACTAAATTTGTCATGATTATAATTGTCATGGTAAAGGATTTATTGAAAGAAGGGCGTCTAAAACAAGGTTTTAGGCTCCGTGAAGTTGCTCAGCAACTCGGGGTTGATCAGGCATTGGTCAGTAAATTTGAAAGTGGCGATCGCTTGCCTACCGAAGAACAATTGCAAAAACTGGCAATTATTCTCGCCATCCCGTTTGATCAGTTGGCGGTGCTTTGGCTGCGTCAGAAGATCATGAAAGAGATCGGGTACAATCAATCGAAATATGCGTTGGAAGCAGTGAATATGGTAATGGAAGACCTGATGGTCTACCGTTCCAAATATACTCCTGATTATTCTTCTTCACTGGCAACGGTACTTGATGAAATCGACCGGTTGAAATCCCGCCTCGATCAAATCAGGCATTTAGATAACCATCGCATAGCGCAGGCGCTCGAATTGGAGTATACATTCGAAAGTAACCGGATTGAAGGAAACACCCTTACCCTCCGTGAAACCGATCTGGTAATCAATGAAGGTCTTACCGTTTCCGGTAAATCCTTAAGAGAGCACCTGGAAGCCATCAATCACCAGGATGCGATTGCCCTGATGAAAGACCTTGTATCATTAAGTACGCCTTTCAACGAACGTGAGCTGATGTCGATTCACAGCCTTATTTTGCGCGGTATTTACCCCGAAGAGGCCGGTCGTTTCAGAACTGTTCCCGTCATGATCAAAGGAAGTGCACACACGCCTCCTGAGCCCTTTTTGCTCAGAACGCAAATGGATGATTACTTTATCTGGTACCAACAAAATCATCAACGTCTTCACCCGGTGGTGCTTGCAGCAGAAATGCATGAAAAATTGGTCACGATTCACCCATTCATTGATGGAAACGGCCGAACGGCACGCCTGGTAATGAACCTTATCCTGCTAAGGCATGGTTATGTTATCGCAAATATCAAAGGTGATTTTGATACCCGCATGAACTACTATAACTCACTCGAAGCGGTTCAAACCCATGCATCTAAAGAGTCGTTTGTGTTGTTTGCAGCCCAGGTTGAAAAGCAAAGTTTAGAGCGCTATTTAAGCATAATTGATACAAAGCATCCATAAGTTGTTACGGTCAAGTCAAAATTCAAGCGGATTATTTGAGGTGTTTGGCTTTTTAATCCGGGGCATCCTTGTATCTTTGCTTTGCTTAAACACGCATCTTCATGGGTGAACCAATTTTGAACGGGTCAAATCTTCAGATTAAAACCGATAAAGCGACAATCTTAAAAGCATTTAGATTGATGGCGACAGCCAAAACACTGGCTGAAAAGTACGAAGCGAATAAAGAGATAACGGCTAAATATGTGCACGCAACTTCGCGTGGGCATGAGGCTATTCAACTTGCCGTGGGTCTTCAATTGAAACCACAGGATTGGGTTGCTCCGTACTACCGGGATGATAGTATTCTTCTCGGAATTGGAATGACTCCTTATGAACTTATGCTCCAGGTGTTTGCAAAAAAGGACGATCCGTTTTCAGGAGGAAGGACTTATTATTCGCACCCTTCGTTGAATCGCGAGGATATGCCCAAAATACCACATCAGTCTTCGGCAACGGGTATGCAAGCCATCCCAACTACCGGTGTAGCGATGGGGATTCAATACAAGGAAAAAACAGGAATTGCAGCTGATTACAACGGTGAAAACCCGGTAGTTGTTTGTTCGCTGGGCGATGCGTCATGCACCGAAGGTGAAGTTTCGGAAGCATTTCAAATGGCCGCGCTGAAACAATTTCCGATCGTGTACCTGGTGCAGGATAACGGTTGGGATATTTCAGCAAACGCAGCGGAAACGAGAGCACAAGATATCACCCATTATGCCCGCGGTTTCAATGGCATTGAGGTACGAACCATTGATGGAAGTGATTTTGACCTTTCTTTCCAAACGATTAAGGAGGTATTTGAGATCGTGCGCAAAGAACGCCGCCCGTTCATCGTGCATGCGAAAGTTCCGCTCTTGGGACATCATACCTCGGGTGTGCGAAAAGAATGGTACCGCGACGATTTGGAAGAGGCAGCTTCGCGCGACCCGTATCCGAAATTGAAGGAATTGGTGCGTGAATTGGCGGATGAAGCCGATATCATCAATATCGAGGCTGATGTTCGCAAATTGGTAGATACCGATTATGACCGCGCATTAAACGCAGAAGATCCGTCACCTGAAATGGTACGTGACTTTATTTTCGCTCCAACGCCGGTTACCGAAGAAAAAGGTGAACGGGAACCGAAAGGCAAAAAGAAAACGGTCATGGTTGACAGTGCTTTGTTTGCCGTTAGAGAATTGATGCAGGCACACCCCGAGGCGTTGTTGTACGGGCAGGATGTCGGCGGGCGTTTAGGTGGCGTTTTCCGTGAAGCGGCAACATTGGCCCAGACATTTGGCGATGACCGTGTATTCAATACGCCGATCCAGGAAGCATTTATTATCGGTTCTACTGTAGGAATGTCGGCAGTTGGGTTGAAACCATTCGTAGAAGTGCAGTTTGCAGATTACATTTGGCCGGGACTCAACCAGTTGTTTACGGAAGTAAGCCGCTCCTACTACCTGTCGAATGGAAAATGGCCGGTGAGCTGCGTGATCCGCGTTCCGATCGGTGCTTACGGATCTGGTGGTCCGTATCACTCTTCAAGTGTAGAATCGGTTTTGACCAATATTCGCGGAATCAAAGTGGTTTACCCATCAACCGGTGCCGATTTGAAAGGATTGATGAAAGCGTCTTTCTACGATCCGAACCCGGTGGTTATCCTGGAACACAAAGGTTTATACTGGTCAAAAATCCCCGGAACGGAAGGAGCGATGTCCATCGAGCCGGATGAAGAATACATTATTCCGCTTGGGAAAGCCCGAATCGTGCAGGAAGCAAGTGCGGATGCGATCTCCACAGGGGAATCATGCGTTGTGATAACTTACGGAAGAGGTGTCTACTGGACATTGGAAGCTTCAAAAGCGTTTGAAGGCCGGGTTGAAATCCTTGATTTGCGGACGCTGAATCCACTGGATATGGAAGCTATTGGAGATTCTGTAAAAAAGCATGGAAAAGTGATGCTGGTAACCGAGGAGTCGGTTGAGGCTTCGTTTACACTTGGCCTTGCAGGAAGAATCCAGCGGGACCATTTCACCGCTTTGGATGCACCGTTATCGATTGTGGGTTCGCAGGATACACCGGCAATTCCGTTAAATTCTACGTTAGAGGCCGAATTGTTGCCGAATGCGGATAAAGTTCGGAGTGCTATCGAAGCACTGCTGAAGTATTAGGCTAAGCTCTATCTTATTTAACGTTTCACGATTTTCATCAGCATCATCAATTCGTTGATTTTGTCGGGAGAGACCGGAACGGTAACATTATTTTTCAGCAGCAAATGTCCGTCTGATTTATTATAACCTGTCATGTATTTCGAATTGACCAAAAACGACTTATGGCAACGGAAGAAAGGAGTGGAATCATCCGAAAGTATTTCTTCGAAATTCTTAAGGGTTCTGCTGACGATTAAACGCGTCTCATTTGTAAAAACAAGCTGCGTGTAGGATCCCTCGGCTTTGAGGTAGTGGATTTCATCCATTTCAATGAAATGGTAAGAGTTGCCTGAAGGTACTGCCAGCTTTTGTGAATCATTCGTTTTCAGATTTTCTTTCAGTAATGAGTAGTTGTTTTTACTGCGCTCATCGTTTCGTTTGAACCGTTCGAATGAATCCACAAGCTCGTTTTGCTCAATAGGCTTTAGTAAGTAATCAATGGCGGATAATTTAAAGGCCTTGATTGCATAATGGCTATAGGCCGTTGTGAAAATGATCGAAAAGTGTATTTCATCATCGTTGAAAAAGTCCAGTAATTCCAGTCCGGTATTGCCAGGCATTTCAATATCCAGGTAAACCAGGTCGGGTTGAAATTTTTTAATCGCTTTTATGCCGGTTGCAAGATCTTCGCATTGTGCCACAACTTCTATTTCAGGAATGGACGTTTCTAGCATTCCCTGCAGCAGAACGCGTGCCCGCAATTCATCGTCGATGATGATGGCTTTGTATGTGATTTCTGTTTCGCTCATATATCTGTTTGAATGGTTTATTACAGCGGAATACTAATGATGATGGTCGTACCTTCCCCCTGTGGTTTATCAATACATTTCACACCAACTGAAGTATTACGCCCGCGGTTCAGGAGTTCCAGGCGTTTCTGGTTGGCCGTGGTAGCAAAAGACCGGTGCCCGTCATTTTTTCGCAGGTTTAGTGCATTCGCCCGCTCGCGACCGATACCGTTGTCATCGATACTGATGACCAGGTGAGTATCGGTCCTGGAGATGTGTATGGTTAGCCGTTTGTTTCCTTTCTTATGCAAAAGTCCGTGCTTCACAGCATTTTCAACATAAGGTTGTATGATCATTGAAGGAATGTTGATCAAATCGGTTTCAATATCCTTTTCTACATCAATGCAGAATTCAAAATCGTTATTGAAACGCACTTTTTCAATGTCCAGGTACAACGTCAGCGCCTCAATTTCTTCCGTGAGACGTACCGTTTCTTTGTCCGACATTTCCAGGATTATCCGGGTAAGTTTGGAAAACTTCGAAAGGTAAGTGCTGGCATTTTTTTTGTCGTCCGTGAAAATAAATGACTGTATTGTATTGAGCGCATTGTAGAAAAAATGCGGGTTCATTTGCGATTTGATCGAAGTGAGCATCGAGCGCGTCAGGTTTTCCTCCAGTTCCATTTTTTGAGAAAGAAGCAGGTTTCTTTTTTGCAAAGAACGAATTCTGTTTCTGAAATAGAAGAAGAAAATACAGAAGCCCAGACTTATAGAGAGTGCTAAAAACCAAGGTGTTGTATACCAGGCCGGGTGAATGATGAAGCGCACATGATGCAATTGATTACTGCCTGCCAGTTTGAATGAAATGGTATAATTATCCGGGCTAAGAGAAGCCAGTTTCAATGTTCTTGTCTGGTCGGAGGCCTGTTCCCAGCCTTGGTGGTTAATGTTGTAGTAAAGCGGCACATTGCCACTGTTGGAAAACGACAGGATGGAATAATTGATTTCTACATTGTTTTGATCGTACGATAATTCATGTATCCGGCCTCCGGAAAACGCTTTTTGATTTGCTTTAAATTCATTGATAACGAATTTGGGGTTCCATTTCGGTTTTGGCAGATTCGAAACCGGCTGTAACATGATTCCGTCTGTTGTTACAATGACCAGTTGTCCTTTCCACCATGACAAGGCGGTAATGGATTGCGTATGCGTTGAGAACTTTCCGAGCAATTTAAAGTTTTTCTCCAGGTCGAACACATAAATCCACGACTGGCTGCAAAGCAATAATTTGTCGTCTACAATTTCCAGGCGCTGGATCAGTTCGTTATTGATCTGTAGTTTTTCTGTAAGGGATTCAACCTTGTTTTTGCGATCAAGCCACACCACTTTCCCGCTTGAAGTGAGTGCATAAACATGTTTGCCATGCAACGATAATTTTGAGCAATACAGGTTTTTACCATTGAATAAAACCCGTTTTTCCGTATCCCGTGTTGTTACAAACAAACCGATATTTGTAGCAAAGTACACCTTGTGTTCAGAGGCAAAATAAGCAACTGATTTTGCTCTCACGTTTTGTACCATGTTCCAGTAAAGGGCCCCGTTTATTTTCTGCTCATGGGCATGGTATGACTTGTTCCAATAATTCCCTGGATTGTTCTTCAACTGGTAGATTGTGCAGGATCCCGAGGCTGCTATAGCAAGGTAATCGTTGTCAAGAACGCGGTAGTCTTTGGCGGCCATTATGAGACTGAATATCTTTTTTCCGTTTGTCTGAATGTTGTAAAAAATGTCACTTGTAAAAAAGAGGCGTCGGGTGGAGACATCATAATGGATCTGATCAACGGCATGGTTTGATTTACCCGAATGAAGCAACAAAGATGTTTTACCCGAAAAGTCCAGTTTGTAAATGTGATCATCACTGCTCCCCAAAAATACTTCATCACCGGCGATGCTGATTTTAAAGGGTTTCAGTTCGGGAAAAAGTAACTTTCGGTCCAGATCCGGAACAAAAAGAATCCCGTCGTTTTGTGTGCAGAACCAATAGTTCCCTTCGCGGTCAAGCATGACAGCAGAAATGCTTTTATCCTGGAAATAACACGTGTAATTTTCAGGATGTTCTTCCGAATAACGGTATACCCCTTTGGGTGAACACATCCAAATAGAAGATGGTGTATAGGAAGTGCTTTGAATAAAGGTATTGTGGTCGATGGAAAAAGCCGGCAGAATCCTATTCTCGGTCAGCTGGTAGCATGTCTTCCTTTGATTCTGCCGGGCTATGAGCCATTTGTGGTGCTTTCCGCGGAGCATCAGGCCGGGAACTTCATAAATTTCAAGGTTTTTTGGTACGGGAATGGTTGTCATCTTCCCATTGTAGTCGATACGGTAGTAAGGTGAGCTCAGTGCGTAATAATGCGTTTCGGTCTGTTCGGCATTCACAATATAATTTGTCGGGATGTGCTTCAGCTTGCGAAACGTTCTCAGATCGTAAATTACCACGCCGCCCTTTTCAACAGCAAAAAGCTTGTCTTTGATGATTCCAATCGGGTAATAACCAATGGGATGATGATTGTGCATGCTTTTTAATCGGCCATTTTCGATATAAAACAAAAAACCGTCAAAAGTCTGGTACCAGATTCGACCATACTTGTCCTGGCGAATGTTGCTTCCCGAACGTGAGGATTGTTCATCATTCGTGTAGGTAATGAACTCAAAGCCATCGTAACGGCTTAAACCTGCGTCAGATGCAATCCAGATAAAACCCTGCTTGTCCTGGAAAATATCATAAACCGCATTGGACGGAAGTCCTTTTTCAGTTGTGATGGCAATCGAATAGGGATCCTGGGAAAATCCGGTAAGCATGAAAACCAACATCAGCGGTATGAGGAGAAATCGTCGCAATAAGGGTTGTTTTTTCAAATATAAACAATGTGCTCCGAATGACTTGTTTTACCACAGGTTCTTGCGGAATTGCTATTAACATCAGTAAGCGGATAACTATCCCTGAAAGCGTGTATTTACGCTCTTCTTTCGGTGTAATTTTAATTTGTGGAATTCGATTGAATCTCCGCCAATACACTATGATGTCAGATCGCGTAATAGCATCGCTTGAAAATAAGCTGGAAGTAGGGGAGTTTCGACTAAACTCGCTGCTCGAAATCACGCGTGCCATTACGACCAATCAATCCGTAGAACAGCTTACCCGCCTGTTTTCGTTTATTATGCAGGAACAACTGGGTTTCGACCGTTTTGTTCTTTTTAATAAGGAGGCCGAATGGAGTTGCCTGCTGAAGGTTGGCCTTCGAAGTAAAATCAAGGAAATCGACGTGCAGCAGGAGCTGTCGAGGTTTCGCGAAATTACGGTGATCGAATCTAGCTATTCGCAGGTGCTGAACGAGTTTGATGTCATTGTTCCCGTTTTGCACAAAAACGAACCGCTTGCTTATCTTCTGATCGCGGGATTGGGAAACCGGGGCATGAAGCTCACCGAAACCTTGAACCAGGTGAGTTTTATTCAAACACTGGCCAATATCGTTGTCATGGCGATTGAAAACAAGCGCATGGCCAAAGAACAGGTAAAACAGGCCCGTTTGAAAAAAGAACTCGAAGTGGCTTCTGAAATGCAAAAGCTGCTGTTTCCCGCTGATCTGCCAACCAATAAGCGAATGGATATTTCCGCCAAGTACATTCCGCGACACGAGGTTGGTGGTGATTATTATGATTTTATCCCGTTGGGCGATGACCAGTACATTATCTGCATAGCCGATGTTTCGGGGAAAGGAATCAGTGCCGCTATGCTGATGGCCAATTTCCAGGCAACCATCCGAACCTTATTCAATTACCAACGGTTCGAGCTTGAGTTCCTGATCAGTGAACTCAATAAAAAAGTAATGACCAGCGCAAAAGGCGAAAAGTTCATCACGTTTTTCGTAGCGCAGTACAACGCGACTTCACGTGAGTTGACTTATGTAAATGCCGGGCATAATCAGCCGTTTATCACCAACGGAAAAGAAGTGAAGCTGCTCGATATCGGCTGCGTCGGATTGGGAATGTTTGATGAAATGCCCTTTATCCAGGTCGGAAAGGAAGTACTTGCGCCTAACACCACATTAGTGCTTTATACCGATGGAGTAGTGGAACTTGAAAACGAGCGCAACCAGCAATTCGAGCTGGAAAACCTGATCAAACTGGTGCATAATTTCTACCGGTTGAGCATGGAAGATATGAACAACCTGGTATTCTCCAAGCTCGACGAATGGCGCGGTACACGAAAGCTGGTGGATGATACGGCGGTTTTCTCCTGCCGTTTCTTTTGATGATTATCGCATCAGGTACATTTTGCCGAATTCTTTCTTGAAGTGTGCATCTGCATCGGTTTCGCGGTGCTTGATGTCTTCTCCGTTGATCTTCGCCTTCACGCGATACAGGTAAACACCGTTTGCCAGCGGATCACCGAATTCATCCGTTCCATCCCACGCATATTCCGTGATATTCCTTCCGATCGAAATCGGCCCGATCTCATCTTCGGTGATTTCACGCACGACACGCCCTGTTACCGTCATAATCTGGATGATCATTTCTTCCGGTTCCTCGGTTCCTGTGAGCGTAAATACAAAACGGGTACTGGTCGAGAACGGATTCGGGTAGTTCATAAGGTAGGTAATCGACGATTCGTGCACGATTTCAAACGAAATACGGTATTCGATATCACCTGAAATATTGCCGCTTCGATCTGTTCCCTGAACGATCAGTGAGTACGTGCCATCCATATCAAACATGGCAGGATAAATGATCTTGAATTTCTTGTTTTGTACATCGGCGGGAATCCATTGCATCACGATGTTGCCACTTCCGTCCATGAAAGGAACTCGTCTTTGTATGCCGTTCGGATCCGTAAGGTAAATTCCGAATAAAGTAGTATCGCTTACGTCGTTCATTACCAGGAACGGGTTGTCGTCTTTCAACGTAATCAGGATTTCACTTTCCGGATCAATGATGTCACCGTTCAGGATGTGCTTACCGTCGAAAGTAACATCCAGCACGGGCTGCTCATCATCGGCGGCTACCTTAAACGGTATTTGCAAAAGGTTGTTGAAGTGGTGTTGTTCCGGCTGGTCGGTCACATAAACAGAACCGTTTACGTATGGATTGACTTCCATCCAAAGGGAGTTTTGTCCAGCCAGGTTAACGGTAGAGAACTGAATCTTGTCGCGGATCAACCCATTAACCAATAGCGGTTCCTGTCGCGGATAATCGATCGGGTGTTTCACCCGGTTGGCGTCTTCCACCCAGTAATTTACCAGGAGCGAGTCCATGTCGAAGTCGCTGATGTTTCTCACATCCACAGCAAATGAAGCTTGCTGGCCTTCCTGGAGTGTATCCACGAGCGGATTCCAGTAGTAAGCTGATGTTCCGTCGATTGCCGCTTCAGGGACAGGTTGGTACAATACATGCAAACGATCGATTTGCGCAGGTGTGAAATAGATCGAATCCTGGATAAATACTTCGAGCCTGATATACGGATACAAGCTTGCATCAATGAGTGAATTCAGGTTCATTATCGAGTCATTCGGAGTAAACGACTGGTCGATCAAAAGGCCGGACACTTGGTTAATATCAAACGCTTCTATTTTTATACGAACACTGTCGGCCTGAGCCATCTCCAGTGAATCGCGTTTCCAGTAAATGGTGTTCCAATCAAGTGAAGGTCCGATCATTGGTGTTTTTTCAACGCCCAGTATTCCCAGGGCATCAAATTCTTTTTCCACGTAAATATGATTCCCAATCTGGGTATCGGCAATTGTATCAGGAAAATGTTTCTCCACAAGCGACGAAGGATCGCCCTTTTTAAAGATCATCCCAAACGGTTTTTCCGGCTGGGAATTATTGACCAGCGTCGATCCCAAATCCGTAAATGTCTGGTACAAACTAGGTTGATAAACATCCCATAAATGGTATTCGGTGCTGACAGCCGAATAAATGGCTACATAATGTCCGTCCGGGATTTCGTTTTCCACCATATTTTCAAACGCTGCCAGTTGTGCGGGGTCCGATTGGTTGAAAGCAAAATACTTTTCTACGCGTGGCCGTTGTGAACCGTTGTCATTCCCGTTGCCAAAGTTGTGGGTTGGATTGCTTGCACCATAACGTGTGCCCCAGGGTACAAACGTTACCGGATCGATAACTGCTACATACAATGCAGGCGCTCCACCGAAAATGGCAGCGTATTCCAGGTATTCACCATTAATACCCCATTGATTGTAAACAGTCGGGTTGTCGAATGCCCGGATATAAATTGTTCGCGGAGAAGCCGTATCGAATTTCAGCAAACGGTCGGGACGATCGTATTCAATACTGTAAAAATCATTGTTCTTAAACTGGAAGAAATGATCTTGCCCCCAACCGGTCTTCCCGGGAATGTATTGGAACGAATATTCTGTCCAGTTCAGCACGCTGCTGTCTACCGCTACACGCCAGAAGTAGACGGTGCTATCGGTGCACACAAGCGGAAACGGACTTCCGTTAACGTCTGTCCATTCAGTCGGTCCGACTTCTTTTACACCACCCAGCTCTGTGAGTGAATGACGTCTTAACTGCGGACTGTCGTAGGTATCCACGGTGTCCAGTTCGAAATGGTAGGTTTTCAGCGATGCAATGGGATTGATCGTTGAAGCCCTGACCGTGACGCTGTCGTACGGAACAACAGCAAAATTATAAGGATACACCGGCAGAATTCCGTCGACGTTGATGAAAAAGTCGTAGTTGAGTTGATTATTCGTTACTTCTTCTGCCTGTTCTGCAATATAAGATGGCAGGTCTACGGATATTTTAAACTTATTGATCCCTACGCCGATATTTGGCTGCATCGGCATTTTGAGATGGATCGTATCTTTATAGTGAAGGAACGGTAATGGAATATTGTAAATTGAGTCGGTGAAAGAACCCGGGAAATCACGGATGATTTCCACGTTGAAGGTGTCCGTGACCGATTGCCCGAGGTTGGTGATGATGAGGTTCAGCTCGATGGAATCGACTGTAAGATTCAGCGTAGACGGCTCAAAATACAGGCTTTGTGGGGTAATCTCAATTTCCGGGCGCTCATGCCAGTTCATGCGTAGCATCGGATCGCCGTTCAGGGTCATTTGCTGACAGGTTGTTTCGGAAATCAGGTCTTCCTGGATAATGCTGGTTTGCACGTACTGGATGGTCCGGCGCATTTGTTCGCCAATCGTTGCGCCGTAATTGATGTAAGAGAATTCACGATAAAAGTGATTCGAATAATGGTCAAGGTTTTGAGCATAACCTACAGAAACACTGGAGATGAATGCAATGGCACCTGCATCGGCGATGTTCACAAAACGCTCCGAAGTGGAATTTCCTTCGGCAAAAATATTACCGTTGTAGCAGGAATTACCGATCACAACCGGGTATTTCCCGTAATTGTCCCAATTGGCCGGTTCGTCGATGTTCACTTCGAAACCATTGTTGGAAGCTGCAGCGTGACCAAAGAAATTCATCAGCGACACACCGCTTGAAATACGGCTGTTCACGCCGGCAATGACGGTTGGGTCGAGCGGATCACTGGTGGTTTTATAATAAGAAGTCACATTGCCGGCATATACAGAATCTTCAATGATGTCTTTCATGCCATCCATGTAGCCTCTGAAAAGTCCCTGTTGTGATGCATTGGATCCTCCCACGAAATGCAGAATTTGTTTTTGCCAGTCTTTTGCCGGTGTATTGTAATTGGAAGGGTCATTTTGTACCTGCTGACTTTCATACAGAACCACTTTGTCCAGGTAATCCTGTAGCTCGTTGTTGGTCCTTACGGCGATGCGCCCTGTAGGGATCAAAGGGTCCCAATGTGTCCCGTGCAAGCCCGACGTAATGGCAATGTCACTGGATGGGTATCCGAAGCTTGGAATCAGCGACTGGGCGAAAACGGAAGGATCTTTTCGTGAGTCGTGCTCTGCAATACCTTTTCCTACCAGGAATAATGCTGCCGGTTTGGTAACGGATGCCAGGTCGTAGGCATGCAACGCAAAACGTCTGATGGCAATCACGTGTTTTTCAATTCCGCCGCCATATTGCTGGTAAAGCTCATGGACGTTGGCCATCACCACATTATTTCCTCCGCCGGCCAGTGAAGAACGGTAGTTGGCATAATTGGCACTTGCTCCCTGCAATGCCGGATGGTAAACCATCAACACGGCTTCTTCGGTTGAAAGTGCGCTGAAATCAGTAAATTGTCCGGATCCGTTAACCGCCGATAAAGTGGTAACACTGTGGGCATTTGTTATGTCACCGATCGTAACGTAGCTCAGGTTGCCCGACGCATTATTCGTTACAAGCATTTGCCAGTTAGAGCCGTCGAATGAAAGCGGCAGTACTCTGTTGGTGCTGCCGAAGCTGAATGCCACAGGATTGCTGGCCGTTAATGCCTGTAAATTGACCAGTGATTTGGAAGCGTTCGCATTGTTTTCTACGTAGAAATTATCAAAAGCGGCACCTGCAGCGGCTGGCGTTTTCGGATAACGCAATCGCCAAAACGTAAGTGATAGCAAATCGGCTGCTGACCCCAAATCATTGATGCTTTGCATTACTAGGTTCGAAGTCGGAGTGTTTAATATGCCCGGTGAGAATGTTAAATCGTACTGATGAAATTGAAATCCTTCAAACGTGGAATCGACCAGCGTATAGGCGCTTGACCCGATACTCATTCGCAGGTGATGATCGGGATTGGCCGCTGCGTTGGAGTTGGAAGCAACCTTTAGCTGAATGTCGCAAAGTGGTGCTCCCGGGCCGGTATAGACATTGTTTGTCGGTGCATAAACGTTGTAACCTCCGCCCAGGCTAACGGTACCGCATGCCCAGCCTTCACCGGGTGCGTAAATGGATCCGGATGCATCGCCGTAACGAAATCCTTCGCTGTAGCCAATGTCCGCAACCGGACAGTCGGAAGCGACTTCTTTCAAAACATAATTTACCGGTGCTCCGTAACCTGCAAAATCGGTATCTGTATCTACCACAAAACGCGCGTTGTTAGTGGAGCTGTTCCAGGTGAAAAAGTACTGGATCGTATCGTTGTACATGCTGAACCCCGGGTTGGCAATATCAGCAGGGGTTTCATAAACCAGCGAGTCGAGCCAACCATCGTTTTTTTCAGCGTAAAAGAGAATGTAATCTCCCGGGTCGAGTGAGTTGTCGTTGCCGTCTACAATATAAAGCGGCACTTCTTTTTCACGTCCGAAAACCTGGATATTTTCCGAAGAAAAGGTTCCAACCGGGACGTTGCTTGCTGCCAGTGCTGCATAATCAATGCGCTGAATTCCGGTAGTGTGAATCTTGAATGAGAAATACTTCTGTGAAAAATTAATCCACTCGTTTCCGTAGTTCTGCGCAAACGATGCCGAGCTTATGATTAGTACCAGTAGTAGTTGTAAGTAGCGTTTTATCATTCTTTCGGTAATGCGTTGGAAGGTTTATTCAATAGGAGCCGCAGCGAGATCACATGCGAATAAAGCGCAGTTGATTGATCGCCGATATCCGTAAAGGCGTAATCGAGGTACACATTTTTGATATGCAATCCGATCCCGATGTTGGGTTGTATGGTCAATTTCTGTGAATCATCGAAATTTTTGATGTATTGCATATTCGAGATTCCACCACGCACGGCAACAATATCTTTAAATCCGAAAGCGATTCCCATGTGTGGATCGCCGCTCACCAAACCGGTTTTCAACAACGTATTTCTGCGTCCGTCTGTTGTAAGGTCCAGATCGATTTCTCCTGAAAAATTCAGGCCTTTTTTGCCCAGGTCGGCTTTGTAATTGGCTGCCAGGATAATACGCGGCAATGTCAGCTCCAAACCGTTTTGCGGAATTTCATTCCCGGTAAGGGTGAAGACCTCTTTGGTGGTTTCATCCAGTGTAAACACCCAGGCATTGAAAGTGGAAGTCGCATCGCGCACCACTGCTCCGAATTTCCAGTGCTCGTTGCGTTGGTAGGTTGCTCCTGCGTCCAAACCGAATCCCCACGATTTGGCAAAGTCGCCCACTTTACGGTGAATGATCTTGAAATTACCACCAACGCTCAAACCTTCGATCTTGAGCTTACGGGCGTAGGAAAATAAAAAAGCGTAATCTGCAGCTGTGAACGTCGTGATGCGGTCATAGTCAATACGGCCTTCATTGTCAATTAATTGCGTTGTATTCGGAATGTCATCCACTGCAAAGCGGATGACAGAAAATCCGGCAGCGCTTTTATCGTCGATGGCGTGTGCCAGTCCGAGGTAATCGTATTTGGCGATGCCGGCAAAATATTCGGAGTGCATCAGGCTTACATCGAGCCATTTGTTCGTGCCGGTTAACCCGGCTGGATTCCAGTAGCCGCTGTTAACACCACTTGTTTGGGCTACAACTGCATTCGACAGCCCAAGTGCGTCGGCGCCAACGCCGATGGCTAAGAATTCATTGGAGTATTTTGGAGCAACATCGGATTGAGCAAAAGTGATGTGGGTAATCAGTAGCGAAAGTGCTGTTAAGAAGCTAATTCTCATGGAAAAATGTTTGTTTATGCCTAACGTTAACTGCATCTTTTGCAAAAAATTGTGTTTTGATCGATTTTAACCCGAATTACAACCGTAAATTTACAGCATTCAGTTCGATTGTTAAACCGTTAATTTATATTTCCCGCGTGAGAATGTTCAATATACCCAATTTGTTTACCGCAGGTAATATGTTATGCGGCATCATGGCGATTTTCTTTTCCTTTTCAGGGCGGATCGAATGGGCGGCTTTCTTCATCTTCGGTGGCGCTGTTCTCGACTTTTTCGACGGTTTCCTGGCGCGCATTTTAAAGCAGCAGGGTGAAATGGGCAAACAACTGGATTCTCTCGCCGATATGATCACCTTCGGACTCGCTCCGGGGATCATGATGATGGTTGTTTTGGCTTATGCAACAACTTCCCCGAGTTTGTGGGATGGCATTCTTCCGGATAAAGGAATTGTACTGATGACAGATACGTTATTGCATCCGGTGCATGAAGATGTTACGGCGGCATTTTACAACTGGAAAAGTGATTTCCTGGATTTTGAAGAAGTCAACTGGATTCCTTTTGCAGCGTTACTGATCCCGTTTTTCTCGATGTTCCGCCTGGCGAAATTCAATATCGACACGCGACAGTCTGAATCGTTCATCGGTTTGCCGACTCCGGCTAACACCATCTTTTTTACCGCTTTTCCACTACTGATCATGCAATTCGGGAATGTTCCGGGTTGGCAGCACGATTTGATCATGCAATGCATTCAACCGGTGGTTTTGATCCCGATCATCGTGGTGATGTCGCTGCTTTTAGTGGCTGAATTGCCGCTTTTTGCCTTGAAATTCAAGTCGTTTGCATGGAAAGGAAACGAAATCCGCTACATTTTCTTGATAAGTTGTGGAATACTTATTCCGTTCCTGTTGATTTGGAGCGTTCCAATTATTGTACTTTTGTACCTGTTATTGTCATTCATTCAGAATACCATTCGCAAAAAACAAACACATGAAATTCAAAGCTGAAATCGATGTAATGCCGTTAGATGCATTGTTGGATCCACAGGGAAAAGCAGTTAGTAATAGTATGAGCACCATTGGCTTGCCTGAGATTTCGGGAGTGCGAATCGGTCGTCACGTGCGTTTGTTTGTGGAAGCTGGTTCAAAAGCGGAAGCTACTGAAAAAGTAGAGTCTGCGTGCAAGAAATTGTTATCGAACCAAATCATGGAAAGTTACGCCTACCAGATCGAGGAAGCGTAAAATCCCGTTCCCGTGTTAACGATTAGCGGCAAAAACTGCGTAGGTTATGCAGACAGTGCCTTGGGTGCGCAAACCTTTCAGGCCGTTAATCCCGTATCCGATACCTCATTCGGTGTTTCCTTTATCCAGGCAACCGAAGCTGAAGTGGATTTGGCTGTTACGAAAGCCACCGAAGCTTTCCGGGTTTGGTCGCCTGATTCCATTCAAAAACGTGTTGCGTTCTTAAAAGCGATTGCCGTTGCGGTTCGCATTCACGCAAACGAATTGACGCGTTGGTATTGTGAAGAAACCGGCTTGCCGCTTTCACGGGCCAAAACAGAGCTGGAGCGTTCGTGTTTCCAGTTTGAATCCTATGCCAATGCCGTTGCAAGTGGCTTTGCATTATCCATTCGTATAGAACCTTCTTCCGGAACGGGAAAACCCGATCTGCGTAAAATGAATGTACCGCTTGGTCCTGTAGTTGTATTCGGGGCCAGTAATTTCCCGTTTGCTTATTCCACGCTTGGTGGTGATGTGGCTTCTGCGCTGGCAGCCGGTTGTCCGGTTATTGTGAAAGCACATGCCATGCACCCGCACACCAGTGAATTGTCGGCCCGCATCATTTTATCAGTAGCGAAGGAAATGGGCTTGCCCGATGGTGTTTTTTCGCATTTGCAGGCTATCGATTACAAAGTCGGTGAACAACTGGTGCTGCACCCGCAGGTAAAAGCGGTTGGTTTTACAGGAAGTATCCAGGGCGGAACTTCACTGGTACGACTCGCAAACAGCCGGGTTGTTCCCATACCTGTTTATGCCGAAATGGGCAGTTCGAACCCGATTGTTTTTACGAATGAAGCATTGATCAACCGTGGCGAATTGATTGCCAAAGAAGTTGCCGCTTCCATTAGCCTGAGTGCCGGCCAGTTTTGCACGTCGCCCGGCTTGTTGTTCATGATCCGTTCCGAAGAATCGGAGCAATTCCTCTCAATACTCAGTGGCTTATTGCAACAAACCGAACCGCAGGTAATGTTGCATCCGGGTATATATAAACAGTACGTACGGCAGGCTGAACAGCAACTGGAAGGCGCTGAAATCCTGGTAAACGGCTTGCATTCACACAACACCATTCAACCTTCGCTGGTAAAAATTACGGGCAAACAATTATTAAGGGAACCGGGCCGGGCCGAGGAAGTATTCGGGTCGTTTGCCACGGCTATTGTCTGTGAAAGCGAAACGGAATTAGTTGCCTGCCTGAATGCGCTTTCCGGTCAATTGACGGCCAGTCTTTTTGTCGAATCACACGAAAACGGAACAGCGCTGATGACTTCATTACAGCGATTTGCAGGTAGAATAATCGTTAACGGTGTTCCAACGGGAGTTGCGGTTTCTGCCGCAATGCAGCATGGCGGACCGTTTCCAAGTTCATCCGTTCCGTCTTCCACAGCCGTGGGCGCCGATGCTGTTCAGCGGTTCATGCGACCTGTTTGTTTCCAAAATGTTACAGACGACCTGTTGCCTGAACCGTTAAAAAGAGCTAATACCGCGCGGCTTTTACGTTTTGTTAACGGTTTATTCACTACCGACCCTTGTTGAAACACAATTATTATTCGTTATTTGCCCTTGAGTTGAATCGCAAAGTGCAGTTTAAACAATTATATTTGCAACTTAAAAATCAGAAATTATGTCAGAAGTACAAGAAGCTCCGAAAAGAACTACCAGCTCCGCAATGATTGCCGTTTTGGTATTGTTGGTCGTAGGATTGGGTGTAATGATATTTTTATGGTCATCTAAAAATTCAGCATTGAATGAGTGTAATGCCCATGTAGAGGAATTGCAAAAAGACAGTATTGCAATGAACGACATGTTGAAACCTTATTTGGGCGACAATGCTTCGGATGAATTATTGAAAGATTTTGAAAGCATGGTAGCCGACTATGATAAGATCATGGAGGCAGGACGTCCGGAAGACCAGGCAGCCATGAAAGAACAGCAGGATAAAATCCTCGGGTTGAAAGAAGAGCTGGAAACAGCGAAGAAAAACGGGAAAGTAAACGCTTCATTGATCGCCAAATTGCGTCGTGAGAATGAAACATTGCGTGAGATCATGCGTGGTTATGTGAAACAAATCGATGAGTTGAATACCATCAACCTGCAATTGGAATCTGACCTGGATGAAACAACCAATGAGCTGACCGCAACGCAATCAGAGCGTGATACCTATAAAACACAATCAGAAGAAAGTGCTGCGAAGGTGAAAGCCGGCTCCAAGCTGAAAGCTTATGGTTTCAAATCGGAAGGTTTGCGTATGAAAATCAACAATACGCCGGAGCCAACCACAAAAGCACGAAACTGTGTTCAGGTACGTTCAAGTTTCACAATCGGTGAAAACGAAATTGCAGAGGCAGGTCCGAAAACCGTGTACATGCAAATTACCGACCCTGACGGGAAAGTATTGCAAGGACGTTCAGGAAATACCGTTCAAACTGAAAGCGGAACCATAGCTTACTCGGATAAAAAAGAAATTACTTACAACAATAAGAGCGTCGATCTTTCCATCTTCTATGACTTCAATGGTGCGGAACCGGTAAAAGGAGCTTACAAAGTGAAAATTTACTGTGACGGCCAATTGATCGGATCGGATGGCTTTTCATTGAAATAAATTGTATATTCGGTTAGATAAACGCGATCGTCGGGTTTTTAGATAGTTAACAGGACATTCGTCCACATATTTTAGGTAAATGACAAATATTTTTATTGCGAACCTTGACTGGGAAGTGAGCTCAGAAGATTTGCAGGCGACGTTTTCAGCGTTTGGTGAAGTGCATTTGGCACACGTAGTATTCGATGGAAAGACCAAGAAATCCAAAGGTTTCGGTTATGTCGAGATGGTAAGCGCAGAAGAAGCGATCAATGCGATCCAGGCATTGAATGGCTTTGAGGTGAATGGCCGCAGGCTGGATGTGAAGATTGCTTCACCGAAAGCCAATCGTCCTCCGAAGCAGGAAGCACCTGCCAAAAAACCGTATGGCAACAAACCGGGTGGTTTTGGCGGACAGAAACGCTTCAACAATAATGGTCCACGTCCGGGTGGCGGAGGCGGAGGTTTTCGCTCCAACAACAACTCCGGAGGTGGTGGTTACCGTTCGTCGGATAGTTCTTCAGGGGGCGGATATCGTTCATCCGAAGGTTCTTCAGGCGGTGGATACCGTTCGAACAATCCCGGAAGTGGAGGTTACAGGTCTCCAGGTAGCACTGATCGTCCCGGAGGCGATCGTCCATCCAACGACCGTCCGCCGAGACCGCGTAAACGATTTGATGATTAATTAAAATAACTTCTCCGATGTCAGAAGCAATTGACCAGGGCCACGTACACGCAACTGTCGACGACCGCATGGTTGCAACAATTGAATTCGGACACCCGCTGAGCAATTCATTGCCGGGTGCCATTCTTCGCAAATTAGCCGATACCATTACCGAAATGGGGCAGCGATCAGATGTAAAACTGATCGTCCTGCGCTCGGAAGGTAACAAAGCGTTTTGCGCCGGAGCCAGTTTTGATGAATTGATTTCGATCAAAGACCTCGATACCGGTAAGGTGTTTTTCTCTGGTTTTGCCATGGTGATCAACGCCTGCCGCAAATGCCCGAAACTGATTATTGGCCGTGTGCAGGGGAAAGCTGTTGGTGGTGGAGTAGGAATTGCTTCGGCAGTTGATTATTGTTTCGCCACCAAGAAAGCAGACGTAAAATTGTCTGAACTGGCGGTGGGTATTGGCCCGTTTGTAGTTGGTCCTGCCGTGGAGCGTAAGATCGGTCTGTCGGCGATGAGCCAGCTGGCGATCAACGCAACGGAATGGCAATCGGCAGAATGGGCTTACAATAACGGCTTATATGCCAGCTTATCCGATTCGGAAGAAATGATGGACGAAGAAATCGAACGATTGGTAAGCCAGTTGTCGAAATCGAGCCCTGAAGCAATGGCCGAATTGAAAAAAATCTTCTGGCAGGGAACCGAAAACTGGGACACCTTGCTGGTAGAACGTGCCGGGATCAGCGGAACATTGGTATTGTCTGACTTTACCATCAACGCGATCAACGCATTTAAGAAAAACTGATTTCCCATACATTATGGAATAAAACCAAGTAGGGTTGACTCACGAGTCGACCCTGCTTTTTTGTTTATCAAGAAGAAGTTTGTGTTGCATTGGCACGTTGCACATGTGCAACATCTTTGCGTCTTTGCGGTGCAAAATAATCAACGCAAAGGCGCAAAGATCAGTCCGCCGCAGGCGGACTAATTTAATTTCAACACTGAGGAAATCTTTTACTTTGACAAAAGCGTCAGCAGCGCAAAACTAGCCAGCCAGTGTTCGCCCATGTAATCGCCGTCGGTGATGTTGGGTAAAGAAGCCTCTAAGTGCTGATCGGCGACGTTCACCAAATGCGCAAATCGTTTATCTGATTTCCCCAGGTTATACAAACACCAGGCGCGGCTGAAATTCAAACCGTCGAGATGTACCAGTTTTCCATCGGTCCGGTCGATAATCTTGCCCGGTTCCAGGTTGAATTTCTTGCTGAACAATTCCGGTAGAAAGGTTTTTAGCCATTTTTCAAATTCGTCTTTCGGCAGCACGCGGCGCATCAGATCCACCTCTTCCAGCGCTCCCGATAAAAAGTCGTAACCGCTTGGTTCAAAGTCCAGCGGGTATTGTGTGTCTCCCCGGAAAAAATCGATGCTGCGTTTGGTGATCAGCTGCTTCAGTGTATCATTCGCAGTATGAACCGCATAATCGTAAGCGAACGTCAATCCGAACGCTGTATTGATGTGATCTCCGGAGCGGATCGGGTAGACGAGTTTGGGCAAAAAGGTGTAGTATTTTCCGCAAAGAAGGTCCGACAGCGGGCGCAGGTTTTGGGCGCAGGTTTTTCCTGTTGGGTCATTCCATGTGTCGAGTTCCTGCTGAAGTTTCAGGATCCATGCCCAGCCGTAAGTTCGTTCAAACGAATCGTTGTATTTCGTGCTGAAAAACGCGATTTCGGTTTGGATGTTTGCAGCAGTAAGTTGTTCCGTCAGGATCCTTCGTATTTCAGGTGCATTTTCAATATCAGGAAATTGCTTTAAAATGGTTACCATGAGCCAATGCCCGTGAACCGAAGAATGCCAGTCGAAGCACCCGTAAAATGCGGGATGCAGTGTCTTCGGCGAAAGAAGCCTGCTGGAATCAGTCAGCACCTGCCCGAGTTTATTGGGATATTCCTGCTGGGCACATTTCAACGGCAGCGAAACCAGTCTGGCGGCTTGTGCTGCCGTAAGCTGATTTTGGGCGGTTATGGTTTGTACCACTAGCAATGAACATCCAAGGAAAAGTGCTTTCATCATCCGGTTTTTAGCGACTAAAATACAGCATTTTGAGTTACGGAATAGCCGCAGGGAATCCGTAAATTTGCGGGTAAGTGTTGCGATGAACGAAGAATTTCCATTTCCGGTCAGAAAGATCATTCATGTAGATATGGATGCGTTTTATGCTTCCGTGGAGCAAATGGACAATCCGGAGCTTCGCGGAAAACCGTTGGCTGTCGGTGGAAATGAAGTGCGTGGCGTGGTTTCGGCGGCCAGTTATGAAGCCCGCAAATTCGGTGTGCGTTCGGCGATGTCGGGAGTAATTGCCGCCCGAAAATGTCCGCAGCTGATCTTTGTGCCGCCACGTTTTGACCGATACAAGGAGGTTTCGCAACAGATCAGGGCCGTGTTTTATGAATTCACCGATTTGGTGGAACCGCTTTCGCTCGATGAAGCATTCCTGGACGTGACGGAAAATAAATTCAATTATCCTTCGGCAACTTTGCTGGCGCAGGAAATCAGGCGTCGGATCAAGCTGGCTACCGGTTTAAACGCGTCGGCGGGAATTTCCATCAATAAATTTGTGGCCAAGGTAGCTTCCGATATTAACAAACCCAACGGCCAAAAGACCATTCCGCCGGAAGAAGTACTGGCTTTCCTGGAAACACTGCCGATCGAGAAATTTTTCGGTGTTGGTAAAGTAACGGCTGAGCGGATGAACAAACACGGTATTTTCAACGGAGCTGATCTGAAGAAACAATCGCTCGAATACCTGACTCATTACTTCGGTAAATCGGGGAAACATTATTACGATATCGTCCGCGGTATTCAGTACAGCGAGGTTGTTCCCGACCGTTTGCGTAAATCCATTGCAGCGGAGCGTACGTTCAGCAGTGATCTCAGTTCGTCGTATTTTATGCTGGAACAGCTCGGGAAAATTGCCGATGAACTGGAAAAGCGCCTGTTGCGGAGCAATACCAGGGGAAAGACCATTACGGTGAAATTAAAATTCAGTGATTTCACGCAGCAGACTCGCAGTAAAACCCTGCCGGTATTTGTAAACCGAAAAGCGGATTTTTTTCCTGTTGTGGAAGAGTTGTTAGAGCAGGAAGAGCTGAAAGGAGCTGTCAGATTACTCGGTATTTCGATGACGAAACTTGATTCGGAAGAAGGTGCGAAGAGTATTTCGGAGCAGTTAACCCTGGATTTTTAAAAAAAAGGGAACTGGGGAGCTGGAAAATAGGGAACCAGGTTTGTCATAATAATGAAACAGACCTAATTCCCCAGCTCCCTATAAACTAGTTCCCTCTTTAAAAAGTCACTTTATTTAAAAATACCTTGTTAATAAAAAATAGAGTTTCTATCTTTGCACCCCCAAATTGGGGATATTGTCTTATTTAAAAATTAGAAAGTAGTGGATACTTTAAGTTACAAAACCGTGTCCGGCAACAAGGAAACCGCAAATAAAAAGTGGTTGTTGGTGGATGCTGAGGGCCAAACTGTTGGTCGCTTGGCGAGCAAGGTGGCGAAGCTGGTTCGTGGAAAACACAAAACCAACTACACACCACATGCTGACTGCGGCGATAATGTAATTATTATCAATGCAGCGAAAGTTTCGTTCTCCGGTACCAAATTGGTAAACAAGGAGTACGTTCGTTATACTGGCTATCCGGGTGGACAGCGTACGTTGACAGCTCAGGAGTTGTTGGCACGCAATCCTCAACGTGTAGTTGAGAAAGCAATCAAAGGAATGTTGCCGAAAAACACTTTGGGGCGTAACTTGTTTACGAACGTGAAAGTGTACGCAGGTGCTGAGCACAAGCAAGCGGCGCAAAATCCGGAGGTAATTAATCTTGACTCATTCAAATAATGGATATGGAAGTAGTAAACACATTAGGAAGAAGAAAAACATCCGTTGCGCGTGTATACCTGATGAAAGGTACGGGCAAGGTGACAGTCAACAAGCGTGACTATAAAGATTTCTTCCCTGTAGCCGTATTGCAATCGAAAATTGAGCAGCCGTTCAGCCTGACTGACACAACTGGTCAATACGATGTAAAAGTAAACGTTGCAGGTGGAGGAGTAAACGGCCAGGCAGAAGCAATCCGTTTGGGAATTGCCCGTGCATTGGTAAAGGTTTCTGAAGATATGAAGCCGTTGTTGAAAGCTGAAGGTTTGATGACACGTGACCCGCGAATGGTGGAACGTAAAAAACCAGGTCAGCCGAAAGCACGTAAAAAATTCCAATTCTCGAAACGTTAATCGATTTCAGAGATTGGGCAGTTGTTTAGTATCCAAGCTGCGAGTATTGTTCACGGTTTCTCCGTTTACCCCTCGCTCAGCTGATTACTAAAGGAATGTAAACAATTTAAAAAAAGAATTATGTCAAGAGTAAATTTTGAAACGTTATTAGAAGCAGGTGTTCACTTCGGACACTTAAAAAGAAAATGGAACCCGGCTATGGCGCCGTATATCTTTGACGAGAAAAAAGGTATCCACATTATTGACCTTAATAAGACAATTGCACATCTTGATCAGGCATGTGCGGCAATGAAGCAAATTGCAAAGTCGGGTAAAAAAGTTCTTTTCGTTGCTACTAAAAAACAAGCAAAAGAAATCATCGCTGAGCGCGTTACGGCTATCAACATGCCTTACGTTACAGAGCGTTGGTCAGGTGGTATGTTAACCAACTTCCAGACTACACGTAAGTCAATCCGTAAAATGGCTGCGATCGATAAAATGAAAACAGACGGTACATGGGAAACATTGAACAAGCGTGAGCGTTTGTTTAAGACCCGTCAGCGTGAGAAACTGGAGAAAAACTTCGGTTCTATCGCTGAGATGACCCGTCAGCCGGCTGCGATCTTCCTGGTAGATATCCTGAAAGAGCATATCGCTTTGAATGAAGCAAAACGTTTGAACGTCCCTACATTCGCAATGGTGGATACGAATTCTGACCCTCGTTTGGTTGATTTCCCGATCCCTGCAAATGACGATGCGACAAAATCAATCACTGTGATCCTTGATGCAATCTGCGGAGCGATCAAAGAAGGTTTGGAAGAGCGCAAAAGTGCCGGAACAAAAGACAAAGAAGAAGCAGTAGAAGCAGCTCCGGCAGCTGAAGAAACGGCAACAAACGAATAATAACAACGTAATAAAAGTTTAAGATCATGGCAATTACTGCTGCAGATGTAAATAAATTACGCCAACAAACAGGTGCAGGGATGATGGACTGCAAAAATGCACTTGTTGAAGCGGATGGCGATTTCGAAGCTGCTGTTGATATCCTTCGTAAGAAAGGACAAAAAATCGCAGCTAAACGTGGTGAAAACGATGCAAGCGAAGGTGTGATCTTCGCGCAGACAACTCCTGACCACAAAGTAGGTGTTGTATTGGCGTTGAACTGCGAAACAGATTTCGTTGCTAAAAACGATTCTTACCGCAACTTCGTTCAAAGTTTGATGGACATCGCAATCGCTAAACTTCCGGCTACTGCTGAGGAGTTGAAAGGATTGAAGTACGATGACCGCCTGACAGTTGACGAGAAAATCACCGAACAGGTTGGTGTGATCGGCGAGAAACTGGATCTTTCAGGCTACGCTGTTGTGAAAGGCGAAGCAGTTGTTGCTTACAACCACCCGGGTAACCAATTGGCTACTTTGGTTGCATTGAACAACGGAAATGCTGCTGCTGTTGAAGCAGGTCGCCAGGTGGCAATGCAGGTTGCTGCGATGAACCCGATCGCTTTGAACAAAGACGGTGTTGACGCACGTACAATCGAGCGCGAGATCGAAGTTGGTAAAGACCTTGCTATCCAGGAAGGAAAACCGGCTGACATGGCTGAGAAAATCGCCCAGGGACGTTTGGCTAAATTCTTCAAGGAAAACACCTTGTTGAGCCAGGAGTTTGTTCGCGATAACAAAGTTACCGTTGAAGAATTCCTTAACTCAACTGAGAAAGGATTGACAGTTACCGAATTCAAACGTTTGGCATTGAGCTAATCATTCCCAAACGCAGGATATGGAATCCCGTTGTTCATTCGAGCAACGGGATTTTTGTTTGATTCTGTGTCCGCTCATTGTCCGTTTTTATCAATTATAGCTAGGGCGGGTTTTATGTTTTTTCTGACAAATTTCATTCATCGCTAGTGTTTTACATTCGCCAAAAGAGTGTTTATGAGAAAAATGTACGTAACAAGTGCAGCACTGCTGATGGCTTTGGCAGCGAATGCACAGTATGGTGAAATTCAAAACGGTGGTTTTGAAGACTGGACAACCAACACCTTGTTTAATTATCCCGATCAATGGGCCAATTCCAATCGGCAGGAACCTTTGGCGCAGCCCGCAGTCGTCAGATCAACGGATGCCCAGGAAGGTATCTATTCAACCGAATTAAGAGTGAACGACGACGTGGGCGCTTACATCTATCACGGCCAGGTGAATATGGGAATCACCGGAGGAATCCCCTACACAGACACATTTGACAATGTGAGGTTCCAGTATAAATGTGATTTCCCGGTGGGTGATTCGTTGTACCTGCTCATGATCCGGTTTACTTCCGGGGTTCAGACCGATACGGTGATCGTCCCGGTGATTCATGGTACGCAAATGACCTGGATGCAGGCAGCTGTTCCCATTCCCGCAGGCACCCAGGATGAATTGTTTTTTGCATTGTCTATGGGAGATCCGATCAATGAAATTTCGATAAGTCCGGGATCATGGGCCCGCATCGATAAAGTAGAACTTTACAACGGCGCCGTACTCCAGGCAAATCTCCCGAACCATAATTTTGAAATTTGGACTACTCAAACCCTGGAATCGGCAGACGGCTGGTACAGCTATAATGAAGGATTGGTAGGACTCGATTTGAATAACGCCAACAAAACAACCGATGCGCATTCGGGGAATTTTGCCATGGAAATGAAAGTTGTTGAAGATGCCGTAACACAATACGTTTATCCTTCCGCAATTTCAATGGGACCGATTTGGGGTGGCCTGACACCTGTGCCTTACGTAGCTTCTCCGACAACCTTCAGCGGATGGTATAAACTCTCCTCGCCGTATCCCAATGACAATGCCCTTACGGTGGTCGAGTTTTTCGAGAACGGCAACCTGGTTGGAGCAAGCATCCAGACATTGGACATCAGTTCAAATTACGCGTATTTTTCGTATCCGTTGACCATCACCGGGACTCCAGATTCGGTTGAATTCAGTATTTATAGTGGTATGGAGGTTGGCTCGGTACTGGTACTGGATGACCTGGAGTTTTCAGGGGGAAACGTTGGTTTGAGTGAATTTGCTCAAATGAATGTTTCCGTTTACCCCAATCCTGCTTCAACGGAAGTGATGATAAAAGCTGAAGGAGAATATGCCGCTGACCTGATCGATTTGACCGGGAAAGTAGTCATGAGTATGGAACAGGCAGCCGGTATCCAGGTAATGAATGTGGAAAATGTGATTCCGGGAACCTACCTGCTTCGTTTGAAGAGTGGAAATACCACATCAACACATAAGCTGGTGGTAGAATAGTGATAAGTTATAGCAGAATTCAGTGTGTATTTCATCTAAACGACTGTTTAGTATGCGGTTAGGTCTATTGTCGAAAGATGCTTCCGGCTAAAGTTTTCTTACTTCAAAGATTCCTCCTATATTTGCGAAACTTCTTTCGTTATTTATGAAATACACACGCATTCTGCTCAAATTAAGTGGAGAATCCCTCATGGGAGATAAACAATTTGGAATTGACAACAACCGTTTGAGTGTGTATGCCAACCAAATCAAAGAAATCCACGGATTGGGGGTAGAAGTTGCTATTGTAATCGGCGGAGGAAACATTTTCAGAGGCGTTCAGGCCGAAGAAGGTGGAATGGACCGCACACATGGCGATTACATGGGAATGCTGGCTACAATGATCAATTCGATGGCCTTGCAGGCTGCTTTGGAATCGGTTGGTTTGCAAACCCGTTTGCAGTCGGCCATTGAAATGAAAGAAATTTCCGAGCCTTATGTACGCCGAAGAGCTGTTCGTCACCTGGAAAAGGGCCGCGTGGTGATTTTTGGTGCCGGTACCGGAAACCCGTTCTTTACCACGGATTCGGCGGCGTCGCTGCGTGCCATCGAGATCAACGCTGATGTCATCCTGAAAGGAACCCGCGTTGACGGAATCTATACAGCCGATCCTGAAAAAGATCCGAATGCCACCAAATACGATGTGATCACGTTCGATGATGTCTACAGCCGTGGACTGAAAGTAATGGACATGACCGCATTTACGCTTTGTAAAGAAAACGACCTTCCGATTATTGTGTTTGATATGGATACACCGGGCAACCTGAAACGCCTGATGGAAGGTGAGCAAGTAGGAACCATCGTTCGCAATTAATTTATACCGATTCAACTGTACGTTATGACTGAAGATCTGCAACTGATTTATGATGAATTGAAAAGCTCCAATGCCAAATCACTGGTGCACCTGGAGAATGAATTATTGAAAATCCGTGCCGGGAAAGCCACGCCAGCCATGCTCCAAAGTGTGATGGTCGATTATTACGGCTCTCCGACACCCATTCAGCAGGTAGCCAACGTTAATACAATGGACGCCCGTACATTGACCGTTCAGGCGTGGGAGAAAAACATGTTGCAGGAAATCGCCAAAGGAATCATTAACTCCAACCTGGGGTTGAACCCACAAAACAATGGCGAGCAGCTGATCATCCAGATTCCGCCTTTGACGGAAGAACGTCGCCGTGAATTGGTGAAAAAAGCCAAAGCAGAAGGTGAGCATGCCAAGGTGGGAATCCGTAACAACCGCAAGGAAGGACTCGACATGGTGAAGGACCTCAAGGCAGATGGACTTTCGGAAGACATGACCAAGGATGCGGAAAATGAAATCCAGAACATCACCAACAGCTTCATCAAAAAAGTAGACGAGCTGGTTGATGCCAAGGAAAAAGACATCATGACCATCTGATTCCACATGCGTTTCCTCTGCTACCTATCGTTGATTTTACTGCTCACAGCGTGTAGCAAGAACAAGCGTATTACCAAAAATATCGAGGGCCGCTGGCGACTCACGCAAATTTTGCTCAACGATGGCCAATACAGCTATCCGAATGAAATCCATGAATTTGCCGAAGGCGAAGCCGGTGGAAAAACGTTTGCCACCTGGACCAAATACCCTTCCGATTTCTCAGACACCATTGTTGGTAGTTATAAAATCGATAAAAAAGGCCAGCATATTACGTTTCGCGATGATGAATCAAATCCGGTAACCGAAGAATATGCTACCATCGATGATTTCGATAAGGAAATGCTGATTGTAAGGCGCGTGGATGGCGTGTTTTATTTTTATAAGGAGTAGTTCGGATTCTCGTCTCTTAAACGATGATCTTACCACAATTGAAAACCGTCAATTTCGTTTGTTGCTAAGTTGAGTAGAAGATAACCGTCTCTTCCGCTGAGATTGCCGATTTTGGGTATACTTCGCTGTCCGGGGATACGCTTTACCTGGATTCCTCTCTCCATTTCCAGTTTCAGGCTATTGTAATGACGAATAGGGATCGTGATGTACTTAAAATCTGTTGATGTGGAAAACTCGCCATCAACCAGAAAATAATTGTCTTTGTTCAAATCATTTTCTTCCATGAAAGAAAGTACTTTTTCGTACTCATCCTCAAGAATAGTCATTGCTTTCTGTTTGTCTGTTAAACGAATTTAGGTGTTTTGTTTAGCGATGTATTGCTGCACTTTCAGGTCGAATGTGATCGTAGGATCCTGGTTGGAAAGTGAGCAGCCAGCAAGGCAGATTAATGAAAGAAAAGTGAAGAAAAAGTGCTTCATGGAATTGATTTTTTTAAGGTAAAAATAGCATTCAAACCTCTATTCTCACCAATACATCTTCATTCACATAATACAGCCAGCCTTCAACCGAAGGGAATTTCATTAAATCCAATGCGAATAAATACAGTGAAACCTGTGTTCGGTGTTCGGGTTTGCGCTCACCGGTCTTGAAATCGATGACGACTGTTTTGTCTGTGTGAAGGATGATTTTATCCGGGCGTAAACGCGTTTTCTGGTCCAGCAGCAAGGTTTGTTCATCGAGCTGTGTGCCGCCTGAAATGAGCTGATGATAAGTTTCATTGGCAAAAAGGCGCGTTGCCTGCGCTTCTAATTCGGTTTTAAATGCCACATCGATGTTGCCCTTCAGAATGCCGCGTTCAATGCTGTCCAATGCTTCTTCAACAGACATACTTTGCTCCATGATGGCATGGAATTGTTTCCCGAACCGGCGTTGTGTGCTCAACTCGCTTTCCAGCTGTTCTTCGGGCGACATAATACTGATATGTGGAAACCACAAATAATCATTAAGCGAAACCGGCACAAAGGGTAAATCTTCTTCCTTCGATTCATGTGTGATTTTCGGCGCCGTTCCGATACTGCCGATAATCGATTTGCCTTCTAAAAACTGCGGATAGAGTTCGCTTAACGTATCAAAGATATTCTGCTGCAATTTTTGATCGCGCGGTGCAATTGATCCCATAAAATACAAACGGTCGACCGGCCGGGTGAAAGCCACATACAACAGGTTGACATGGTCCATGACCTCCGCGTCTTTTTCAGCGGTCATAAAAGGCTCGATCGCTGGTAATATGGCATCGGTTTTTGTGAGCGTCGACTGTAAAAAGTGATCATTCGATTCAAAAATGCGGGCTTTCCCTTTCGGTGATTTCACATCGAAACGCAGCGAAGGAATGATCACCACCGGGAATTCCAATCCTTTGGATTTATGGGCCGTCATCACTTTGATCGAATGTTTGTTCTCTGGAAGCTGAACGTTAGTTTTGTAGCCAACACCGTCATAAAAGCTCAGGAAACTCATCAGGTCGGGGCCGTTGTGCAGGTCGAATTGCGCGGCCAGGTCGAGCAGCTGGTGTACATACGCATTTTGCAATTCATCGATCTTGTAATCGCGCAGGAAGTTTTGGATCAGCGAAAAAATATCCTGGAATCCCTGCGACAAGTGTTTACGGTCGAATGAAGTCAGCTGGAAAAACCGTTCGCGTGAAAAGACGGCTTTCCCATTTTCCTCCACTGTTTCGAAACAAAGCTGGTAGGTTTCAAAAGCAGTCTGAGGTGAAAAAACGCGCAGGAACAGCTCGGCAAAGCGCATAAACAGCTGACGATGCGTGGAATTGTTTCGCAAACGGCAAAAAGCAATGATCAATTGCACGTGCTGGTCTGAATTGACCAATAACGAATCGGCGGAAACGACCTGGTAACCGTTGTTTTTCAGGTGATTTGCAAAGGTATTGCAATCCGCTTTTCGTTTGGCAAGCACACAAATTTCATGCGGCTGGTAGCCATCCTTTATACAGGATTCCACCCACGAGAGCAATCGGTCCAATGCCAGTTCTTCCGAATCATCGTCTTTTTGAACGATTTCAAACGTGATCAATCCGCCCTCTTTTCCGCGCGGTATTTGTTTGACCTGGTTGTAAAACGGTTTCCCGGTTTCGGGCATGCGCTCTTTGAATGCTTCGAAAAACCGGTTGTTAAATTCCACGATCTCTTTCCCCGAGCGCCAGTTTTCCTGTAATTCTTCCAGGCGGCCCAGTTGTTCGAAAAAGTCCGATTTCTGTTCCACGGAAAGGTTCTCTTCCGGGTTATAAATGCGCGGCAAGGCCACAAACTGTTCGGCCACACCGTTTTTGAAGCGGTAAATCGATTGTTTCGGATCGCCAACGATCAGGTTAAATTGCGCGTGGCCAAGCGATTCGTGCACCAGCGGAACCAGGTTCATCCACTGCAAACGTGACGTGTCCTGGAATTCATCCAAAAAGAAATGGCGGAACCGGTTGCCCAGTCGTTCGTAAATAAACGGCGCTTCTTCGTCTTTCACCAGTTCCGAAACCAGCTTATTGAATTCCGAAACGCGGATCACGGCATCTTTTTCGCGAATATTTTCCATGAAAACCGCCAGCTCGCGCAAAATGGAAAGCAGGTAAAATTGTTTGACTTTTAGTTCCAGCTCAAAATAGGGAGCTTCCAGTTTTTGCCAATAATGAGCGAATTGCTGTATAACCGAAGTCAGTTCGTCATGACCTGTTTTTTCGATGTTTTTCAAAAAGGAATCCTTCATTTCAAAGGCATCCATCTTTGATTTGGCATTGCCTTTTTCGCGAATAATCTTTTGGAGCCGGTTCCAGGTAGTACTTTTCCCGGCAAATTGGTCCCATTGCAACCCGGTCTGTTCCAGTGCCAGTTGAATGCGCTGCTGCCAGCGCTGAATTTCCAGATTATATTCTTTGTACTGAATGCGCCAGAGATCGTATTCCGCCTGGGAGAATTCCTTTTCAACCAGTTTTGCAATCACCTGGTAACTGCGTTCATCGGTCAGGATTTGCGCGCTGTCCATCAGGGCGCGTTTCACATCCCATTTCGTTTCTTCGTCGAGGTTGGTTCGCGCAAAATTGATCGCCAGCCGGTAAATGCGGTTTTCAGCGTCTTTGTCAATCGTGCTGAGCAATTCGTCTACGGCTTTTTCCAGGATTTGCTGCTCGTCGAGTACAATGTCGAATTGTTCGGGAAGGTTCAGGTCACGGCTAAACGAACGAATGAGCTTCAGGTTGAATTTATCGATCGTCAGCACGTTGAAGTCTTCGTAACGATGGAGCATTTTTCGCAATACCGTGCGCGCATTTTTTTGCAGCATGGGAAATTCCTGTCCGGTCAGTTCCGAAATTTCCTTTACGTAAGCATGATCGTCAATTGTGGGGTTGCTCAGCTTATTCAGGTCGCGAATGATCCGCGTTTTCATTTCGTAAGCCGCCTTGTTGGTAAAGGTCATCGCCACAATCTGTCCGAGGTCGGCTTTCTCTTCCGATTCTTTCAGCAAGAGAACCAAATAGTTGCGTACCAGGTTGTACGTTTTTCCGCTTCCGGCAGAAGCGTTCAGAACAAGTAACGGACGTTTTGCGGCAACCGACATCGAACTTAATACATTGAAAAGCCGAATTTACCGAAAAGGAAGGTATTCCTGTCGAACTAATTGTGTTTATTCAACGTTTATACATAACTTTGGTTGAAGTGGTAAAAATGAGGTATTTAATTCTTAGCATTTGTGTTGCCTTGCTTGCAGTGGGTTGCAAGAAAGAAAAGGTGAAAGATCCGGAAGTGACGCCTGTTACTCCGCAGTTGAAAGTAACCGTGCAACCTGTTTTCGGGGCTGAAAACCTGTACATCGATTCCGTTTATACAACGGCCGACGGTTGGGATTTGCAATTCACGGAAGTGAAATTTTACCTCACGCATTGGGCGAACGGCGCCAATGAGCTGGTGGAAGCAGCTCGATTCGATTACACGGAAAACGGCACGAAGTGTTTCCAGGTTGACGGAGCAGTGGCCAATTTCGGTGCGCTGACCGGTAACATCGGTGTTTCGGCTGATTTTAATCACAGCGATCCTTCGGCTTTCCCGAGCAACAGTCCGTTGAATATCATGAATGCCAACGGGATGCACTGGTCGTGGGCCTCGGGCTATATTTTCATCGTTTTGGAAGGCCGCGCTGATACCATACCGGATGCAAACCCGTTGTTCGACCACACATTTACGTACCACATTGCGTCGGATACGTATTTGGGTTCGAAGAATTTCCCGACAGTCAACTGGACTGACGCGGGAAATTCATTGCATACGGCAGAATTTAAACTAGACCTTCAGAAAATCTTTGATCATCCGACCAACCCGATCGATGTGCGTTCGGAATACATGACGCACAGCGGGGGAAGCGAAGCAGTATTAACACAAAAAGTATTGGCTAATTTCCTGGAAGCACTAACTGCCCCATGAATCGATTGTTATTCGTCATATTAATTGGAATCGTTGCATTTCAAGCTTGTAAGAAAGACCAGGTAGGTTACCAGACTACGCCTTATGAGCTTGACATTCCGTCGCATTTCCCGGATATGCCTATCCCGGAAGATAACCCGATGACAGAGGAAGGCGTTTTGCTCGGCAGAATGCTTTTTTACGAAAAACAGCTTTCCGGCAACAACACCATTTCATGCGGAACCTGTCATGCTCCTGAAAATGCGTTCAGCGATCCGAACCAATTTTCAACCGGGATAGATGGCATCCAGGGAAACCGCAATTCCATGGCATTGGTAAACCTGGGCTGGCAAACTTCATTTTTTTGGGACGGACGTTCGCATACGCTTGAAGAACAGATCCTGCAACCGGTTCCCAACCCGGTCGAAATGCACCAAAGCTGGACCAAAGCCGTGAGCAAACTGAAACAGGACGTGGAATACCGCAATGCATTCTACCGCGCTTTCGGAACGGTTGATTTTGATTCCACGCACGTGTCCAAGGCATTAGCGCAGTTTTTACGAACGATGATTTCCGGCAATTCGAAATACGATGTGATTTACAAGTATGTGAACAGCATCCCTTTTTCGGCACAGGATCAACAAATCTGGAATACAGTGACTACGGAGGAACTTGCGGGGTACGATTTGTTTCAAAGCCTGAACGGTGCCGACTGTTTCCATTGCCACAACGGCCCGCTCATGCAGGTACAGAAATTCAGCAATAATGGTTTGGACGCCGTATTTACCGATTTGGGCCGTGGACTGATTACCGGAAACCCGGCAGACAACGGTAAGTTTAAAGTACCGACGTTGCGCAATATTGAATTATCGGCACCTTATATGCACGACGGAAGATTCCAGACACTGGATGACGTGATCGAGCATTATTCGACCGGCATACACCAATCGGCAACGATAGATCCGTTGATCGAATTTGCCAGCCAGGGTGGCGTGCAGCTCGATCCCGACCAGCGATTATTATTAAAAGCGTTCTTAAAAACGCTCACAGATTACGAATTTGTAACCAATCCTAATTTTCAACCGTTAAACCCGTAAAGTGGGTCACGGAAGTGAAATTTTAAATAGATACTTTTGCAGAAGTTATGAGCAGCATGGTGGATGAAAGAAGATTGACAACTGAAGAAAAGGCGTTAAAGATCAATCTAACAGGAGATATTTACGGTTGTTTTGCCGAAATTGGAGCGGGCCAGGAAGTGGCTGCCAATTTCTTTAAGGCAGGTGGAAGCTCGGGAACGATTGCCTATACGCAATCCGCGTATGACATGAAGGTATCGGACGCTATGTACGGACCGGCTTCGCGCTATGTGTGCGAGGAGCGTTTGACAACAATGCTGGAGACGGAATACACGACTTTGAGCAATCGTTTGCCAAAAAAGAAAGAAGAATCGCGCTTTTTCGCATTCAGTAATACGGTAGAAGCATTGAACTACCACAAAACCAACCAAGGGCATGGCTGGGTTGGCATCCGTTTCCAAATGACATTGGGCGGTGAGCCGAATGATGTGATTCTGCACATCAAACTGCATGATAATTCACACAAGGCGCAGCAGGAAGCATTGGGAATTTTGGGTGTAAACCTGATTCACGCTTGCTATTTCCACACCGATGACCTGGATGAATTTTTGACCAACCTCGTACATCGTATTCCGCGAGATAGAGTGGAAGTTGACATGCTGCGCGTTTCAGGTCCTGATTTCGATAATGTCGACAACCGCATCATTGCATTGAACCTGGTAAAACGCGGTATGACCGATGCAACAATGTTTGACCTTTGCGGAAGCGTTTTACAGCCTGCTACCGCCTTGTACAAGAAAAATATTTTGTTGATGCGTGGCCGTTTCCGCCCGGTAACGAAAGTGCATCTGGACATGATCGAAACCGGTTCACGCCAGTTTTTGCAGGAAGAAGGCGTTTCGGAAGATAACCTTTCGGTGATTTTTGAGCTGACGCTGAAAGACCTGACTGCCGACGGTAAAATTTCGGATAAGGACTTTATTGACAGGGCTGAGCTTTTGGGCTCGCTTGGTTACACCGTTATGATCTCCAATTACCTGAAGCATTATAAAATGGTCGATTACCTCGCAGGCATTTCGCGCGGCCAGAAAATGGGGTTGATTGCGGGTGTTTACAACCTGCACACCATTTTCGACGAACGTTATTACGACAATCTGCCTGGCGGTCTGCTCGAAGCCTTCGGCCGTGGATTCGGACACAATATCAAGCTATTCATTTACCCCGCTACGAATGTAGATACGGGTGAATTGTACACGCTGGACAATATCCAGATACCGACGCATTTGCGTGGCCTGCTGCAATACATGGTCGACAACAACAAGATGGAAGCAATCCACGATTTTGATCCGAAATTACTGCACATTCTTTCCGATGAAGTATTGTCGAAAATCAAGGCGCATGCCCATAGCTGGGAAGATGATGTTCCTGCAGATGTTGTAAAGGCGATCAAATACTTCGAGCTGTTCGGCTACGTGAAGCGCAAGGAAACAGTTTCTGTCTGAAATTATGAATTATGAATGCTGAATTATGAATGTTGAATTGCATCTTCATTCATAATTCAGCATTCAACATTTAGCTACTATTATGCCTCACATTAAAAATGCCCTCATTCGTTTCAGGATCATCGACCGATGTATTCGCAACCAATACAAGCCGTATCCTTCGAAGCTCGAAATTCGCGAAGCCTGCGAAGATGCGCTTTACGGAACTTCCGACGGGGAAAACATCTGCGATTCGACGATAGAAAAGGACTTGTTTGCGATGCGAATGGAACATGACGCACCGATTAAGTATAGTAAACGTCATGGCGGTTATTATTATACCGATCCGGAATTTTCCATGAACGATATTCCTTTAACGGAAGATGACATTGAGGCAATCAAGTTTGCAACCAAAACGCTGAGCCAGTTCAAAGACATGGCCATGTTTCAGCAATTCGGTTTCGCCATCGATAAAATCGTTGACCGTGTTACGATTTCTGCTGATCCAAGTGATGAATCCATTGCTGAGTTTGTGCAGTTCGACACGCCGATTCGTTCGGGCGGAAGCGAATTTTTGAGTCCGTTGCTCAGCTCGATCCGCAAATCGACAGCTGTATTTTTTGATTACGAAAGCTTCCAGAGCCAAAGTCGAAAAGCGCGAAAAGTCTTGCCGCTTTTGTTGAAGGAATACAGCAACCGCTGGTATCTGCTCAGCTACGATGTTTCAAAAGAAGCGATTATCACTTACGCGCTCGACCGTATGTACGAGTTGCAGGAGTCGGAAGAAGTGCTGCGTTGTCCGATCGATTTTAAGCCGGAGCAATTTTTCCGTCATGCGATCGGAATCACGGCCAGTAACGGCAATCCGGACGTTGTCATTTTCAAAGCGGATAATGTTGCAGCGAAATACATCGCTTCACAGCCTTTTCATGCCACGCAAACCATTGTCAAGGAAGGTAAGAACCGAACAACGTTCCAGATGACGGTTTTTGTGTCGGAAGAACTGATTCGTGGCTTGTTGAGCTACGGCGGCGAGGTGGAGGTGATCCAACCTGAAGCACTTCGCGAACAACTGGCCAAACGCGCCCGTGCTATTTTGGGATTCAGTTATTGATGGCCGTTAAAACAGCCGGATATTGTGCTTTGTTTTATCTTTGCGCAAAAACTGACTTATGGAACTCAAAATTGCGCATTCCAACGGCGTATGTACCATCACACTGAACCGCCCGGAAGTATTCAATTCATTTAATAAAGTCATGGCGATTGCGCTCCAGGATGCACTCGATGACTGTGCTTCCAACGATGATGTGCGCGCCATTGTGATTACAGGGGAAGGGAAAGCGTTTTGTGCCGGACAGGATTTGGCGGAAGCGACTGATCCCAACGGGCCTGAGCTGCAATCGATTGTTCGTGACCACTATAACCCGATCATTGAACGCATTCGTGCGATCGAGAAACCGGTAATTGCAGCTGTAAACGGCGTTGCCGCCGGTGCCGGAGCGAATATTGCACTGGCATGTGATTTGACCATCGCGAAGCATTCAGCTTCCTTCATCCAGGCATTCTCAAAAATCGGTTTGATTCCTGATTCGGGCGGAACCTTCTTTTTGCCACGCATCATCGGGATGCAAAAAGCATTGGCTTTGATGATGACCGGCGACAAAGTGACAGCTGAGCAGGCCGATGCCATGAACATGATTTACAAAGCGGTTCCGGACGAATCGTTCGAAGAAGAAGTTACCAAACTGGCCGAAACATTAGCCAAAATGCCGACCCGCGGGTTGGGATTGACCAAAAAAGCGGTGAACCAAAGTTATGGTAACGACCTGAGCACGCAATTGGCGATCGAGGAAGAATTGCAGACAGAAGCAGGCCAGACCGATGATTTCACAGAAGGAGTCAATGCCTTTTTGGAGAAACGCAAACCGGAATTTGCAGGAAGATAGTAGAATTGAAAATTGAAAATGTAAAATTGAAAAGAACGTCCCTTTTCAATTTTACATTTTCAATTTTACATTTTCAATTTATAAGAAGTGAGTAGAATAAGCATTGGCGTTCTTGGCGCCGGAACAATGGGAGCGGGCATCGCGCAGGTTGCCGCACAATCGGGACATACAACCGTATTGGTAGATGTAAACGCGGAGCAATTGCAAAAAGCGCAGGCTGGTATTGAAAAAGTATTGGCGCGTTTGGTGGAAAAAGGTTCGAAAACCGAAACGCAGAAAAACGAAATACTTGGTCGTTTAACCTACGCATCCAGCATTGCTGATTTTGCAGGCTGTGGGATGATCATTGAAGCCATTGTAGAGAAAATCGAAGTGAAACACAGCGTTTTCAGGGAAATGGAGTCGGTGGTTTCAGCCGATTGCATCCTGGCAAGTAACACGTCTTCGTTGTCGATCGCATCGATTGGATCGGTGTTGAAAAACCCATCGCGGATTATCGGGATTCATTTCTTTAATCCGGCTCCGCTGATGCCGTTGGTTGAGATCATTCCGGCGGTGCAGACTTCCGAAGAGGTGTTGTCGACCGCAAAAACCATCATCGACAGCTGGAAAAAAATCACGGTTGTTTGCAAAGACACACCGGGCTTTATTGTGAATCGTGTTGCGCGTCCGTTCTATGGCGAAGCATTGCGCATTTATGAAGAAGGCGTTGCCGATTTCGCTACGATCGATTGGGCGATGACACACATCGGCGGTTTCCGCATGGGCCCGTTTACGCTGATGGATTACATCGGGAACGATATTAATTACACGGTTACCGAAACCGTATTCGCTGCGTTCTATTACGATCCGCGGTTCAAGCCGTCGTTCACGCAAAAACGCCATGCCGAAGCCGGGTTCTTGGGTCGTAAGACCGGTCGCGGTTATTACGATTACGCCGAAGGGACAACGCTTCCGGAACCGGTAAAAGACGAGGTATTGGGGCGACAAATTTTTGAACGTATTATCGTGATGCTGATCAACGAAGCGTTTGATGCGTTGTTCCTGAACGTAGCTTCGCGCAAAGATATTGACCTGGCTATGACCAACGGTGTGAATTATCCGAAAGGTTTGCTCGACTGGGCCGACGAACTGGGCTTGCCATTTGTATTGGAAAAACTGGAGAGCTTGTTTGCCGAATATGGCGAGGATCGTTATCGTCCGAATGTGTTATTAAAGAGAATGGTGGCTATTAATTGAAAATGTAAAATGTAAAATTGAAAAGAGAGCCCCTTTTCAATTTTACATTTTCAATTAATAAATTTTACAAGCGACATTTCTTACGGAATACCTTGTTTTTTTCGTGTTCCAGAAATAAACCGACAATTCGTTTGTCGTTGATTGTGTTGCAGGAACGGTGATCATGAAACGGAAATCCTGCCAGTCTTTTGTTGGTTTTAAGGCACCTTTCACCGAAAACACTTTGTAAGTTGTGAGCTTTTCGTTCTCGGTGAACGAAGTCACACATTCGATGTCTTGTTGCTGATCCCATTTGATCTGTCCGGAAAAATACACCACACGATAAGCTTTGAACCACGAAGAATTGCGGAGTTTCAATACCGGCCCGAAGTCTTCGTTTTCCAGCACATTGAAGGTGTTATCACCGACAGGGTGGCCTTTGATTTCCCATTCGACAGCAGCAGAGTCGCTCAATTGACGCTCAAAAACCGGTTTCCTTTTTTCCAGTTGCAGGAATTCGAACAGGCTTTTTTTCTTCGGATCAGTCTTTTTGCAGATCGTTATTTTGCCATCGGTTCCCAGAATTTCCAGGTGTTCGGTGATCTTCGGGTACATTTTGTAGGCATTCAGTAAGAAGGTCTCGTTTTGGAAAACATAATAGTTCACCGGTAAATCGAGGCTTTCTTTCAGTTTGGCTTTGTTCACGGTCATCACGACGTAGCCGGTCCGGTGCAGGAAATAAAACGGAACGTTCCAGGACATTCGGTCTAAAATCACCAGTTTTTCCTGCTTCCCGATATGCAATTTATCCAGCAATTCTTCGCTGTTCTCAAAGTTTTTATTGATGCGGGTATTTTCGCCCCAACGCTCACTTTCATGGCGGAATTCCTGTTTTTGGATGTTCAGGATCAGCATTCCTGCAATGGAGATGATTGTAAATGCGAACATTAATCGTTTACCCGAATGCGTTTCAGGTACTATTGCCCGTGAAAGAAACAGCAGGAGGACAATCACCGGGACAAAAAAGGTATCGATGAAATAATAATCATGGGCCGGAAACTGGCGGCACATCAGCACGTAAAACGCAATGTTTCCCGCAAAAAGGAAAAAAATAAACCAGTTTGGCGTTCCGAAAAACCGTTTTCTTCCGTTGCGGATCCGGTTGTAAATCCAGTATACAATCCCGAGGGCGATCAGCAGGTAATGCGCTTTTGTCAGGTAGTCGGTTTTCCAGGTCTGGATCACGTAAGTTGTGATTTCCAGCAGTTGCGACAGTGTTTTGGCGGGCATCGGGCTGCTCAGGAAAAGACTTCCGAATTCGTTGCGCAGGTAATAGTTGTAACCGTATGAGCCAAGGAAAACAAATCCGGTCAGAGCCATCCAAAAGAGGCGTTTCGGACGATCGGTGGTCTCCTTGAACAAATCAAAAAATGCTTGTCCCAGCCAGGCAGCGAACGGAATTACCAATGTCAGGCGCGTCATCGCCGAAAGGCAGAGGAAAATCATTCCCCATACAAAATGCATTGACTGTTTGGTTTGCCGGTAAAGCATTCCGTAATACAAACCAACGAAAACGGTGCTCAGACTTGGTACACTCGGGATGAACCGGATCTGGTAAAACGTAAACACCGGGCTGCACGCCACAAAAGCCACGATTAAGAGTGAAAATGAGACTGATTTGTTAACCAGCAGTGAAAGCCGGAACAGGTAAGTCAAACCAATTATGCTGATGAAAAGCATGTACAAATGGTAAATCACTGTCGATTCGGAACCCGTGATTTTCATGATCATCGCCGGAATGTAATTGTGGATCGGGAAATCGACAGCCGTTACCAATGACGGATTGTCCGGATTGAACGTGGCGGGGTAATGGTACGGATAGGTGAGTGTTTGCGGCCGGAAAAAATTCAGGTCGTTTTCAACAAACCCGCGAGCCAGGGCATAATGATCGGATTGCGTCCAGGTATGTATGCCCGATGGAACTTCTCCGAAATGGTTCCAATGCATTGCAAAGCAGTAGATCACCAGGATTGAAATGAGCAGCCATCCTTGCTTTCGGGTCAGTGAAGTTTGCGCAGGTATGGTCATTTCTAGTGTTCGATTAATTCGACTGACTCAATCACCAATTCGGCATTTCCGATATTCTTGAACAGGAATTCGACATTAAACGTAAACGCTTTGAGGTGAAATTTCAGTTCAAAAAAGCGGAATTCATCCGCCGAAAGCTCGCTGCTTTTCAGATCTCGCTGGCCAATCGGAATCTGGCCGTATTCTGCCGAAAGGATCAGCTGACCGACAAGCGTATCTGATTCCGAGCCTTTTCCTTTGATTTTGTACTTCACGGTGTAATCACCCGGAACCAACGTGCAATTCGGGCCTGATAAAATGAACTGATCTTTCGCTTCGGGTACTGGTTTCACATGCACAACGGGTGTCGTTCCGATGGTTTCAATAAATGCTTCGTTTGGCGTGTGTATTTCCGGAAGCCGGTACGTTTTCGACAACGAAAGTCGTTTGTATTGTTGAATGTGATGTCCGCCAACGATTTGTTCCCTGCCAACGCGTTTCAGCGGAATGCGGAACTGGATCATTGTATCGGGAAAAGAGGTCATCCAGCCATCGCGCACCACGTACAGTTTCGGTTGTGCGAATACCAAAGGCACCAATTCGCGGTTTTTGACATCACTCATGTCGTCGGGAGTAGCTACGATCGTTTCCGGGTATGCACATGAAATGCGATAGGCATTCCAATACGCGCCAATCAGTCCGATGTCGCCGAGCTGCGTAAATTCCTTCGACACGCTTTTCATCGAACGCAATGACTTTCCGTTCACGAACTGCATGTTGTAAATCGGGCTGATGGCGCCAACGATGACGACTGCCAGCAAACCTGCTTTCAGGAATTGTTTGTAGCGTTTCGAAAGCACGGCATTCTCTACCAAAATAACGACCAGCAAACTCATGGTAATGTACGAAGCCACGAAGTATCGACGTCCCATTTCATTAATCAGCACCCAGCGGGAAAGGAGAATTACTCCCATCACCAAACAAAAATCGAGAAGCAAAAAAGTCACCCATTTCCGCTGTTCGGGCGAAACCCTGATCTTTTTCCGGATAATCAGTAATGTGACAACTCCAATAAAAATGGGAGCGAGCCAGGTATAAAGTGTCGTGAATAAATCCTTTTCGCTGTAAAGCATCACTTCGAATGTCGATTGGAACATGATGGAAAGTCCTTCGAGCATTTCGCCGAATCCGTTCAGTGAAGCAAAATCTTCTGTTTTGGCCACAGCGTAGCTTTTCGCCAGGAGAATAAGATATGTCCACCCGACTGCCCCGGCAATTGTATAAAGCAGTACTTCTTTCCGGATGATCAGTGTTCGTTTTTTGATGAAATGATAGACATACAATACGAAAAGCAGAATCGTGATGGTGACAACGCTGAGGTCTGAAGCCCAAATCGCCGCACCGAAAACGATATTGATTGCAATCAGCAACAGGTGATTCTTCCAATAGAAAAACGATTTGTTTTCGAATTGCAGTTTGAGGATCAGGAAAATCGCAAATGCAATGAGGCTGTATTCAACGCCGATCGTATAGCGCGTCAGGTCGATGAATCGCTGAAACGGGAAAAACCAGATCAGCGCAAAAACCAGTTTTCCGTAGCGCGATTTAATGAGGCTGGAAAAACCGACATATCCCAAGATCAGGACCAGGTAATTGGAAAGTGAAACCGCGGTCATAGCCGAAGCACCGAAACCTTTCATGAATCCCTTACTCATAAGTGGAATCAACGACCCCAACCGATCTTGTCCCCAGCAATAAACATCGCGTGGCAGTTCGAAATAATGCGCCATCAGGATCGCCATTCCATCATCGGAATTGAGCAATGGATAATTGGACGAAGCGTAAAAGGAATAGGAAACAATAATGATCATGCAAATCGCCGTAACAAACAGCAAGCGCGCGCGATTATCGTTTTCCCGGAGTGTCATGGAGTAAAATTCACCGCAAGATAGCTTTTTTAGGGAACTAGAGAGCCAGGGAATTAGGGAACAGGGGAGATTTGTTCTAGTTCCCCAGCTCCCTAAAATCCAGTTCCCTTAAAAATCATTTAATTCCCTTCAGCATCTTCTCCGCCTGCTTCGCATAATAACCCTTCTGGTCACGGATCACGATCAGCAATTCTTTGGCGCTGGTTTTCTCACCGTTGGCCAATAGTGACTGCGCCAGGTACCAGCTTGCTTCCTCGTTGAAATTGGAAAAAGACAACTGCAGGCAGGTTGCAAAATGCTGTTTGGCATCTTCATACTGCTGTAAGTTGTAACAACACAAGCCTGCATAGAAATGACCGTTGACATCGTCGGGGTACGTTTCCAGGATCAATTGCAAACGCTGCAACGATTGTTTCCACTTTCCGCGGCTGACATAATCCATTGTTTTGTCAATGTAATCCATGTAGGGAATGGAAACGGTTGTTACGGTAGAACTTTCCGCTTCTTTGGTGCCTTCCTTTTCCTGGTCGGCCGGTGTTCCTGTCAGTACGATGCGTTCGGTTTGAATAGCTGGTTTGGAGCGATACTGACTGTAATCGATCAGTTTCAGGTCGTGCAGGTAGATTTCCTTCGCATTTTTCTGGGTCGAGACGGCCGGTGTTTCCACTATCGGTTCCAGCTTCAATGGTTCGAGGATTTGGGCGGGCAGTTCCTCAATATCGGTTACCGGCGTTGATTCCGGCTGTTGCTTGATTTCCTGCTGGGTGGTTTTCAATGCAACAATGGTAATTTGTTTCGAAGCCGGAAGTTCTTCCATCGTGTCAATTTCTACCGGCATGATCGCGTCACTTTGCTCCATGCTCAGTTTCACCTCTTGTTTTGCCGGGAGTTGTTCCGCTGATTTCGGCCAGAAAAGAACCGTTAAGACGATCGCTGTTGAAAGCGCGGCGACACCTATTATATAAGGAGTGGTTTTCGTTAGCCGGAAACGACGGTCGAGCCGCTTCAACGAGCCAATGCTCAAGCCACCTTCCGACCAGCCGTCCAGCGCATCCTGGTCGAAGGCATCATTTACGGCACCTTCGGTTGCACGCTGTGCTTCGCTTCCGTCATTCCGGTAGGCGGCCAGCTGCTCACGCGTGAGTTTCGATTGATATGTGGATTTATACTTCATGGCTTGCTTGTCGTTCCATCCAGATCTTTAAATTGCGTTTTCCGTTTTGGATGGCGCTTTTCACTGTATTTAAAGGTATGGATAAGTGTTCACTGATTTCCGAATATGATTTTTGTTCCAGGTAAAACAATTCAATACACTGGCGCTGCTCATCCTTTAATTCCGGAATGGCTTTCTCCAGCAATTGCAATTGCGTCTCAAGCGCTGCGGTTTCCTCCAGTGATTCTTCCTGCGTCTGGGATAGTTCATCGATCATGGTTGTGTTCCCCGGTTTGTGCTTACGTAAAAATTGCAGGCATTCGTTGCGGGTCACCTGGTACAGCCATGATTTGAAATGCTGAATATCGTGTTTCAATAATTTCGCACTCAACTCGCCGAAAATTCGCATGGTAATGTCCTCCGCATTTTCTACCTGCTTCAGGTACTTCATGCAGCTACCCATCACCAGGTGGCCATAACGTTCATATAATAACGGAAGCGTATAGCTACACCGGTCTGTAATGTAAAGATCGATGAGCTCCTTATCGGACAGTTGCTGGTATTTTCTGCGGTTTCCAAAAAACATTTCACAGTAAAGATGCAACTTCTTCCCGAATTCCATAAATTGGTAGTCCTATATAGTATCCAAAATGAAAAACATTGCTGTATTGACATCCGGAGGTGATGCCCCGGGAATGAATGCCTGTGTGCGGGCCGTTGTGAAAACCTGTTTATCGAAAGGACTCGTTCCTTTTGGTGTCATGGATGGATTCCAGGGAATGATCGAAAACAGGATCGAACAAATGGGATATGGCGATGTCGATAATATTATTCAGCGCGGAGGAACTGTTTTGGGAACGGCAAGGAGTGAAGAATTCAAAACAAATGAAGGGCGAAAAAAAGCAATTGCTCATTTAAAGCAACATGCCATTGACGGGTTAATCATCATTGGCGGCGACGGAAGTTTTAAAGGTGCGACTGTTCTTGCCGAAGAAATGGAAATTGCCGTGATTGGAATTCCGGGAACGATAGACAATGATATCGCTGGAACCGATCACACCATAGGTTATGATACTGCTTTAAACACAGTAGTGGAAGCGGTGGACAAGATCCGGGATACAGCTACCAGCCATCATCGTGTCTTTTTTGTAGAGGTAATGGGCCGGAATGCAGGCTTTATTGCACTCAATGCTGCGTTGGCTTCCGGTGCCGAAGGAGTGCTCATTCCGGAAGAAGTGACCGATATTCCTTTATTGGTAGAACAAATCAAGGAGCAGAACAAGGGAAAAAGAAGTTCTATTATTATAGTCGCGGAAGGTGACGATGGTGGCGGAGCAAAAGAAATCATGGAGCAGGTTCGTCCGTTTATGGATGGATACGATCTGCGCTATTCGGTTCTTGGCCATGTGCAGCGCGGTGGAAATCCTTCAGCTTTTGACCGAATACTGGCTACGCGGATGGGCGGACTGGCCGTTGAACTGTTACTTAAAGGAGAAACTAACCTCATGATCGGGTCAAATGGCGACAAGTTAATATCCCAAACGATCCTGGAAGGAATCAATCATTCCGCTACACTTGACATGGAAAAACTGACACTTTTGAAGCACTTGCTAACAAAAGGCTGATCAGGCACGAATTTTTTTTCTTGTCTGGGCAGCCACTCTTTCAACTAGTTAAGGTTAATATTGGTCAGGCCGTGAAAAATACTTTACCAAAAGACTTGTAAAAGTAAAAAGAGTGGGTATCTTTGCACCCGCTTAGAACGCTAGGCGGCCTTAAGGGGTAGGAGATTGAGGAATTGGACAACGGGTTAAGCAAGCAGATTTTTTTTGAGAAAAGCTTGCGAGAGAAAAAAAGATGACTACCTTTGCACCCCGCTTAAGCGAAAGAGGGGTTGAGGGTTTAGAAAAAAAAGTTCAGAAATTTTTTCACAAACACTTGTTAAGAATAAAAACTTGATTACT
>DATGWM010000007.1:0-1789 GCA_035299485.1 Fluviicola sp. | reverse complement strand
AGCGATCCCATTGACCCAAAACGGGAAGCTTGACAGACGGGCGTTACCCGATCCGGATTTTACGAACACAGAAAGCTACACGGCCCCACGCACAGCACTTGAAGAGCAGTTGTGCGGGATCTGGCAGGAAGTGTTGGGAGTGGAGCGGGTAGGCATCCATGATAATTTCTTCCACATAGGTGGAGATTCTATCGTTGCGATCCGTGTTATTTCAAAAGCCAAACAACAGGGACTTCATTTCTCGGTACAGGATATATTCACCAACCACGCGATCAGTGATTTGGCGCACAAGGTGGTGCATAGTAAAGATGAGCAAGAAGACTATCAGCCGTTTTCACTTGTAACATCCGAACAGCTGCAACGACTGGAAACAGCGTATTCTAATAATCTTTCGGATGCATATCCTGCCACTTTTCTCCAAAAAGGAATGTTGCTTGAATCGACCATGGATGCAGGTGTATACCATGACGTGCTGACTTACAAAATCAACGCTGCCTTTAACCTGGATAAAACGGAAGAGGTTTTCCAGAAGCTCATCGACCGGCATGAAGTGCTTAAAACGTGTTTTTCCGAAGATGAGACAGAAGGATACCTGGGAGTAGTACTTAAAAAACACACCACTTCGATACAGGTCGCCGAGACGGAAACCGAACAATTGGTGATTGCCGAAATTGAAAAGGCCTTCGATTTCAGCATGCCGCTTTACCGGGTTATCATCAGCGGAATCCGCGAAGATTCATTCCTGTTAACAATGTCGTTCCACCACGCAATTATCGACGGGTGGAGTGTTGCTAGTTTGATCACGGATTTTACCAATAATTACAGGATTACCAACAGTCTTGTTTTCGCGGAAAGAGATGTCCCGATGTATGGGGAATATGTTCGCAACGAACGGGAAGTGTTAAAGAATCCGGATTATTACCGGTTCTGGTCCGATTACCTGGATGGTTATGATGCTTCCGGTTTTTCCCTGGTGAAGGCCAGTATGTCCAATGAATTAGGCCAGCATAAGGTCCGCTATAAAATTTCGGAAAAAGAATCGGCTGCGATTTTTGAAACCGCAAGAGAGTTGGGGGTTTCCGTGGATACGATTTTCCTGTCATTATACCACAATACGCTTTGCCGGTTTGAAGGAACAAACGATCTTGCCGTTGGTTTGGTGACCAATAACCGTCTTGAAAAACAAGGTGGCGATGAGCAATTAGGCTTGTTCCTTAATACGATTCCGTTTCGCCCGAGACCTGCAAAAACAAGTGACATTTCTGCGTTGATCAGTCAACTGGCAGAAGAGAAAAACCGGGTGTTGAAGTACAAGGCGCTTCCGTTTGCCTTTATCAAATCCGAGTGGTTGTCGGAAGTCAACAATTACCAATGTGCATTCAATTATACCCATTTTCACATAAACGAAGGATTGGATTATGAGCAGAACAACATGCCTGTTTCTGTTTATGAAAAGATCAACATCCCGATGCTGTTTTCGGTGATCCGTCAAAGCGATAGTTTTGAAATCATTCTGACGGCCCACCAAGGGAGTGTCGATCAATTCCTGTTCCGTCAGTTCTGGTCTTACTACCAGTCTTCGTTGCGTTATTTAAGCGAACACCAGGAGTTTTTGTCTTCGGTTGGTTTGCCGCGTTTGTCTGAAGATGATGCTGTTTTGTTAAGGAAGTGGAACACGACGGCTGCTGTTATTGGCGCCGACCAGACGCTTCATGGATTGTTTGAGGCCCAGGCAGCAAAAACGCCGGATGCAGTTGCGCTGGTTTTCAAAGATGAGCGTTTGACTTAT
>DATGWM010000006.1:0-113588 GCA_035299485.1 Fluviicola sp. | reverse complement strand
ATAGCAGCGAGGTCCACCTCTTCCCATTCCGAACAGAGAAGTTAAGCCCGCTAGCGCTGATGGTACTGCCCTTTTGAGGGTGGGAGAGTAAGTCGATGCCACTTTTAGAAAAGCCGTTCCACAAAAGGAACGGCTTTTTTTTGTGGGTAACTCCCAGACAGCCTTTTTGTTCCTTATGTTTTCATTTTCAAACCTTGCATCAACCCAAACAAAGGATGAAATTGATTCTATTTCACTAAGTAATCAGTTCCACTCAATAATTAATTGAATATTCGCCAGAAATTGGATCAACTAATAAGCCGGTTTTTCGCAAGTTTACTTATCTTGCGGATGAATAATTATGGATATCACTTTTAACTGAAATTAAGACATGGAAACAAGCGTAGAAATATTGGATGCGATTAACGCATGGACCACTATCATTGCAAATCCCACTCAACTACTATTAAACCTGAATCAAGGATATAGCTTTGTGATCAAGAGGGAGCAGTATAATACATGGCGAAATATAACAGGGGTCTCCGCCGTACATGCTTATCCGGCAATCTTTGATGAAATCATGAAGTTTGTGGTAGTGGACAATGTTACCGATGCCGAAGAAGATATCAATTTCGACAATGTATTCGTTAACAATTATACCTACGGAAAAACAGATACGGTTTTGGCAACGATCCCTGGGCCACCAAACAATATCAGCATCCAGGAGGCTTTGGAACGCGTTTTCCGCTGGTTGATGAACAAAACCGGATGGGTACATCATGCAGTGACAGTAAGAGATGGAATGTTCCAGGGCTTTACGATCCCGTTTAGCGATTTAATCGATTTATTCGAATCGACCAAAGGGGATGACATCTACGTACTCATCGGGATGAAGGATGACGGATCAGCAGATTTGATTTTGTGGAGTGATACCATGAGTTTCCTTGATCCACGATCAGTAGCGGATGTATCGTGCGCGATTCCACCATTTGGAGCTGTAGGGGAAGAAGGCTATCAGTTATTGCTGCAGTCAGGCCAATAAACCGATCCTGCGAATTGAATGGATATTGGCTCATTCATGAGATTATTGACGCTCGTGTCTCCAATTGTGTTGTTGACAGGAGTTATCATTGGAACCATTAACATAAAGAAAAACCCGAAAATCGGTCAGCTGATTTTCGGGTATTTTATTGCAGGACTTTTGATTGAAATCGCCTCACGTTATTGGGGCCAGGTAAATTCGGCTAAGAATAACCTGATTTTTCTATCGGTAGCCGGAATTGTTGATTTTCTGTTCTTTACGGTACTGTATATTTGGTTCATTTTCACACGGAAGAGGGAATGGTTGCTCTTCCTGGCGTTTTTCACGATACTGCTGCTGCTTTACATGATCTACCACAAAGTCGCACTGGTGCCATCGGCATTTGATGCATACGATAAAGTGATTTGTGACGGCATCATTGTGTTTTACGCATTGCTCAGCTCCTACGATTTAATCAGCAGAAAAGAGGAAATACGAACGGATATCATGAGGATAAATGCAGTAGTTTTGTTGTTTTTTTCGCTCGATTTATTGTTTTCGCTAACGACCAATTTTTTAATAAACGCAGGTACGCATTTTGTTATTTACTTTTGGATACTTAGATTCGTACTACTAACGACACTATACACAACATTAGCATATACGTTATGGCAGATTGGCAAAAACCGGAAACACTAGCACTTTGGCTCACAATCGGTGTTACGCTGGTGCTTTTCCTGGTGTTGGTACTGATCCTTTTTACCCGAATATACATTAAACGAATTCTGACCGAACAAAGCGAAAAAAACAGGCTGAAACTTGATCACCAGAAGGAATTATTAAAAGATAGTATCCGTGTGCAGGAACGTGAACGCAACCGGATAGCTGCCGACTTGCACGATGGCCTCATAGCAAAACTGAACATTCTGCTTCTTACAATTCATTCGGAAGACGCGAAAGAGAAATCCACCGAATTATTGCGGGAAAGCATCGGAGTTGCCCGGAGAATTTCACACGATTTAAGTCCGCCGTTGTTGGGCGAAACTGGATTTGCAGATCTGATTTCGGAATTCGTTTCCCCGTTGCGCAACAACATGAAGGTGAATTATTACCTTTCGGAGCACACAAAAGAATCGCTTGGGAATGATGCCAAATTGCAATTGCTGCGCGTGGTGCAGGAAATTATCAGCAACACCATCAAGCACAGTAAGGCTACAATGATTGAAATCAACCTGCGGCTTTCGAAAGGAATGCTGTGGCTGTTTATCGCTGATAACGGTAAAGGCTTCGATATAGCGGAAAAACATAAAGGATTGGGACAGAAAAATATAGAAATGCGTCTCCAGCTGCTGAAGGGCAATTATCGTGTGAAATCCAGCGTCGATAACGGGACCGCCTATCTGATTTATTTGCCTATATAAACGAAAAGTATGAGTGAGCAGGAAATTATTACAGTTGCAATTGTTGACGATGAAACATTGATCGTACAATTGCTGGAGGATTACTTTAGAAAGGTAGATTCGGTGCAGGTAGTCATGAAAGCCTACAATGGTAAGGAATTCATAGATCAGTTGCAGCAGACGGAACAGCGTCCGGATATTGTACTGTTGGATTTGCGCATGAAGGAAATGGATGGGATCGAAACGACGACCTACCTTCGGGAACACTATCCGGAAATCAAGATCATTGTCATGTCATCGCATTACATGTCTTCTTTTATGGGTTATATGCTCAAAACAGGCGTCAACGCGTTCATCCCGAAAGAGATTTCACCAGATTTCCTTACCAATGTGATCCATTCGGTGAAGCAACACGGCTATTACTTCTCCGAAGAGCACGTAGAAGTCATGCGTACTCAAATAGCGCCGAAGGTTCCGAAACCAAAGCTCACACAGCAGGAAATTCTTTCGGAACGTGAAATGGAAATCCTGAAACTGATCTGCCAGCAATACACCTCGCAGGAAATAGCGGATAAATTATTCATCGCACGCCGTACCGTTGAAGGCCATAAAGGAAATTTATTGCTCAAAACAGCGGTGAAGAATACGGCCGGATTGGTGATTTATGCCATTCAAAACCAGTTGATTGATCCTGATGAACTGGTGATCAGTTAATCTTCATAAGCATGTTCCATTTCGCATGCAAGGAATTCATCCACAGCGGTTGAATATTCCCGCAGCGTTTTTGCTTTTTTGATCCGCTTGTACAATTTGTGACTATCGTCAAAGGCTTCGGAGAAATACTCCCAATAGCTTTTCATTTTGTTGAGTGCATTGCCATCATTGGAATGCTTAAGATGACTTTCCAGCAGAAGGTCAGTAAATTCCCGGAATACATCAAGGCGATCTTCGGGATAATCGGTCACATTGTCTGCGATCATCTCAAATAAGAAAGGATCTGCCACGGCACCACGACCGATCATCCAACGGTTTATTTCGGGGAAAAACTGCTGTAATTCCCTGAATTCCTGTACGGAAGCGATATCGCCGTTGTAGCACAATGTGTGTTTGGTCAGCGGTATGCATGCTTTGAAACGTTCCCAATCGCAGCCACCGTTGTAAAGTTGTTTTGCGTATCGCGCATGCACAATGATCTCTGTTATCGGGTAGTCGTTTAAGCGAGGGAGCAGTTCTAAAATATCCGCGGTCGATTCATAGCCCATGCGCATCTTGATTCCCAGGCGGGCATTCATTTTGGGGAGAATTTCTTCGATGATTGCGCAAATCTTGTCCGGTTTATCCAGGATTCCGGCCCCCAAATCACGTTTAGCAACCATCGGGTAAGGACAGCCCATGTTCCAGTTGATTTCCGCGTATCCCAAATCGGTCAGGTAGCCGGACATCAGTAAAAAATCACTCGAGCTCGCTGCCATTACCTGCGGAATAACAGGCTCGTACGGATTGTTCTCCGGCAATACATCGATCTTCGGGCCGGGCTTGATCGAGCCATCGTGTGCCAGTTTCAGGTAAGGGGCATAGAATTGATCTACTCCGTCAAATACCTGTTGAAATGCATTCCGAAAATGGTGATCGGTATAACTTTGAAGCGGGGCCAGTAATAATTGTGGTTTCATGAAGCCGGCCGTTAAGGCGTTGTCAACGATACAGGAATGATCTTCCCCTGCATGAAGCGGGAAGCATGGATTGCAAAGTCACAGATATAATCAGCCATTTCTTCCGGAAGCAACGGCGCTTTGTAACCCGGGAAAGCCGTTTCCAGCATTTCGGTTTGAACGGCACCGAGGCAGAGGCAATTGATCTTAATACCCGTTTCTTTGAATTCTTCAGCGAGTAGTTCGGTGAGCGAAACTACTGCCGCTTTGGAAGTGGAATAGGCGGAAAGTCCGGCAAATTTCATAGATCCCTGGAAGCCACCCATCGAGGAGATATTCACGATGTGAGTCCCCTTTTTAAGTTTCGGGAAACAGGTTTGGATCGTTTGCATCACGCCGATCACATTCACCTGGTAAGCCATTTGGATTTCCGCATGCGACAATTCGGTAAACGGTTTCACAACAATATATCCGGCATTGTTGATGAGTATATCAATTCGATCCAGCTGGTCGATCACCGGTTGAAGCTGTTCATTGACATTCGGCAAAGAAAGATCAAGGGAATGAAGCTGAACATTGGAATATTCAGCCAGGATGTGGTTTTCGTCAAAGCTTCGTGCGAAAGCGATGATCGTGTTTGCAGCATCGGCAGCAAAACGCTTTACCGTTTCCAATCCAATCCCGCGACTGGCACCGACTACCAAAATGGTCTTAGACATCGAAGTCCAGTTTCAGGATTTCACTGGTAGGATGCGCCTGGCAAGTGAGGACGTATCCTTCTTTTACCTCCTCATCGGTTAGTGCGTAGTTGATCTTCATGCTCGCCGAACCTTCAAGTATTTTTGCTTTGCAGGTACAGCAAACACCGCCTTTACAGGAGTATGGAACATCCATTCCGGTGGCATCAAGCGCTTCCAGGACGGTTTTTCCTTTTGTGTTCAGTTTGATCGTTGTTACTTCGCCGTCAAGAATCGCCGAAACGGTGCTTTCACCTGAAAAAGCGGCAGTAGAAATTGTTTCCGGTGCTTTCATCAAAACAGGTGTGGTGAACAATTCGAAGTGAATTTGCTCCGGTTTGATCCCAAAAACCTCCAGTACCTCTTTCACTGCAATGATCATTGCTTCCGGTCCGCAAACGTAAAATGCTTCGGCGCGCAGCAACGATAAATCTGCTTTGATGATTTCGCTTACGGTTTGTTTGTCGAAGCGCCCTTTCTGATGCCCGGTCACTTCTTCACGACTGAAATAATACGTTGTTTTCGTATTATTCAACGCGTTAAGTTCATTGGCGAAAAAAGTTTCGCTTTGCGATTGGTTCCCGTAAAACAAGCGAATTTCATGGTCTGTTCCTTCGATTGATTTCGCCATCGAAAGGAAAGGTGTAATTCCGCTTCCGGCAGCAAAAGCGACGTGTTTTTTAGCGCCTTTCTGAAGCCCGAAATTCCCGTGTGGAAAATCCACTTCAATGCTGGTGCCCGCGGCCAGTTCATTCACCAGCCAGTTGGAAGCAACGCCGCCTTCTACTGCTTTCACAGCAACCGATAAAGGTTCACCCGGAGCACTGCAAATCGAATATGAACGATTTAAAACGTTTCCGTTTACCGCACAGTGTAAATTCAGGTATTGTCCGGGAGTGAATGCAAATAAAGCCGTTGCTTCGGCAGGAATGTCAAACGAAATGCGTGCCGCTTTGGCTGTCAAACGTTCGTGATTCGAAACGGTTAATTCAGCAGAGCGTTTGTTAACCGTTGCTTCGGTTTTCTTTTTTGAGCGTGAGAATAATCCCATAATTTAATCGTCAAATGATACAATAAGTTTTTCCGAAGTAGGATGGGATTGACAAGTTAAAATGTAGCCTGCGTCCACCTCGTCTTTTTCGAGTGCGTAGTTGACATCCATACGGGCCGTTCCTTCCAGGATACGTGCTTTACACGTACAGCAAACGCCGCCTTTACAAGCAAACGGAAGGTCTGCTCCGGCAGCCTGGGCGGCATCCAGGATGGTTGTTCCGTCGGAATTCAACGGAATCTCCAATTGATCGCCATCCAAGATGATGGTTACCATCGAGTCCACTGAAGGTTCTGTAGAAACGGTTTCAGCCGGTTTTATTTTAGGAGTGGAGGTGGCAAACAATTCAAAATGAATGTTCTTTTCGTCCATTCCGGCTTGCATCATTCCGTCTTTTACGGCGTGGATCATTTCTTCCGGACCACAAACATAAACTCCGTGAAGGGGCTGGTTCGCAAAGAATGCTTTGTTCAGTTTCGTTACTTTATCCAGGTCGATGCGTCCTTTTTGCAGGGAATTCCCAAGGCTTTCACGACTCAATACATGGATCAGACGGAAACGGTCGAGGTACTTGTTTTTCAGCGCCTCGAGCTCTTCCCTGAAAATAATGCTGTGGAAGCCCTTGTTCCCGTATACAAGCGTAACATCGCTCAACGGCTCTTCGGTCAGAATGGTCTTTATGATCGAAAGGATCGGCGTAATCCCGCTTCCGGCAGCTACAAGCAGGTAACTTTGAGAAACAGTCGGATCAGGGTTAAATACAAAATGGCCAGCCGGTGTCATGACTTGCAGGTGATCACCTACTTTCAGCGATTTGTTTGCCCAGCTTGAGAAAGCACCGTTTTCGATACGCTTGATTGCCACACGCCATTCTTTTTCATTCGGAGCCGTGCAAATGGAATACGAGCGACGGATATCTTCATTGTTTACATCGGCACGCAGCGTCAGGTATTGTCCCGCTTTGTAAGCGTAGTCAGCAGATAGTTCCTCCGGGATGGCAAATGCAACTGAAATGGTGTCGTCTGTTTCCGGGCGAACATCAATCACAGTCAGATCATGAAACTTGGGCGTCATTTTCGTTATTTTGAATGCAAAAATAGCAAATCTATCGGGTCGGCGAGTGCCACCTGTGTGATTTACCGTGCCATTATTCTGTCAGTATTTCACAAACTGTGTGCGGACCGGTTTTCCTCCCGCAACCGCTTCGATGAAATAGCTTCCCGCTGCCAATTGTGCAGCATCAAACGAGTTGTTTACCAGCTCGAAATGACGTGTTTTCCCATCGGTTGAAACCACGTTGATCTCGGTGATCAGCGCATTCTCAGGCAGCAGTAATTGAACAGTTGAATTTCCCGGATTCGGATAAGCAATCATCCAGTTATCTGTTTTCAATTCTTCGAGTGAGACCGTGTTCAGTGCCAAAACAATAGCCTGGTAGGCATTGATTTTACCCATTCCCCAACGCGTATGGCCCGGAGCGGTGATGACGCCTGTATGCTGGTCCAGTCGTGCAGTGCTTTTGATGATCGATTTCACTTGTGCGGCGCTCAGGAATTGATTGGCGTCCAACATCAGCGCTACAATCCCAGCCACACATGGAGAGGCCATCGATGTTCCTGAAAAACGGGCGAAATCATAGTCTGTTCCGTTGAAATTAACGGTATTGATCTGGGTGTAAGCAGCATCCGTAAACGAAGAAATAGAAGAAGCCACCGAAACACCCGGCGCTGAAATATCCGGTTTCATTTCTTCGGTGTAAATAGGTCCTGTGCTGGTGAAGCTGGCAATCGTTCCGCCGGCTGGATTTCCCTGACCGTTGATGTAGCCGGATGCATAGGCACCAACGCTGATGACGTCGGGAGAACAGGTTGGCTCGCCAATACTGTATTGCGAATCGCCCGAAAGGCCGTCGGTTAAACCGAAAGTTACCAGCGGCATCCCCCAGTTGCCGACACCTGTTACGAGTTCAGTGACATTCCAGTAATGAACGGTTCCGGCACTGGCAGCGCTTTTCAAGACTACTTTGATGTTGGTGTTGGTACATTTTGCCCGCAGGCGCATGTTCGGTCTGTTGTTGAGCGGATTGCTGAATTCAGCTGCGACATTGTAGAAAATGGTATCGGGCCCCACCACCAGGAAAGAATCGATGTAATCATTCAGGCTGGCAGCGTAAAGCGGACTTGCATTGAGCAGTACATCGCCGGAATTGTACAAGCTGATTCCCGCGGTAAAATCATTGCCCTGTTCGCCCCACATGGTGATACTTTGTCCCCACATATTGGCGTTGGCCGAATAATCGTAAAAATTTACACGGCTCGAAAAGCTGTCGTTGTTGAAGGTTTTTTTGATGTGGAAGTTTACATTTCCGTTGTTACCGGCAGAAGCGACAAATACAACACCTTCATCACTCAATTGGGCAATGGCCTGCGACAATAATGAATTTCCGTCCAGCGTTCCCATGTAGTACAAGCCCCAGCTCATGTTGATCACGAGTCGTTTTCCGGCAGCATCGGCTTTGGCTTTCATCCAGTTAAAGGCATCAATTACGGAAGCCGCATCGATGAGGAAGGTCGTAAACAAAAACTCCGATTCAAAGGCAAATCCGCGGTATTGCGACAATCCGGCACCACTTCCGCCTGCAATTCCGCCCACGTGCGTACCATGTGTATTGTAGCTGTAGATGTTCGCCGTATCGCTTCCTGCTGCCAGTAATTCAGACACGTTGTCATATTCTACTCCATACGAATACCCTGCCGGTTGATCACCCGTTTGTTTGAACTGGTCCCATGCTGCGTGAATGCGTGTTTGTGTCAGCAGCGTATCGTAAAACATCGGTTGTGTATAGTCAAAGCCCCAATCGGTGATCCCGATCAAAACATCTTTCCCGGTAAACGGTTCGGGAAGGTTCCAACCGTGTTGAACGCTGTCTGCATGTGTATCTTTTACCGCTTTATCCAGGTTGGGAGCCACTTTCGCCGGAATTTCAATGTAACTGTAGACGGTTGAAAAATCGAGTTGGTGTATCAATTCCAGCGGAACTTTTACAGTAGTAATATCACCGATAGTCGATCCGACAAGAACGCCTGCTTCCCTTAACGCCGACCACGAAACATTAGGCTGAGTTTTCCCGAACAGTGAAACGTAGTAAGTTCCGTGAATTTTATTAATCGGAAAGCGTTGCAGCATTGTTTCATCGATTCGGTGCGATTGGCCGTATTGCTTGCTTTGGGATAACAATAATCGCCATTCACTGAGGTTTTGTTGCGATTGGCGTTGGTTCCAGCCCACGAAACAAATGGAAAGTGTAAGGATAAGAAGGCTTGTTCTCATAGTGTTATTTTAAGGGCGCAAGATACGAAAGATTTGGTGAGGAGCTTCTGCAGCAAGGAGTTTTCAACAAAAGCACTGATAGCTTTTCATTAGTAGCGCAAACCTGGAAAAAAAGTGTATTTTTAGATCGGTATTGACCCAATCACTATGGAAGCTGTTAAGAAGGTACACTCGTCTTCTGCCCATTCACACAAGTCGGATGGGCGCACTCCTTTTTTAGGCATCCAGGCCAAATTAAATGTCAACAAGCCAGGCGATAAATATGAAGTAGAAGCCGACCAGGCTGCCGAGCAGGTTGTTTCGAAAAAAACGACTCCCACGCCGGCTTTTGTGCCATCCACATCGCCGGTACAACTGAAAGAAGATGATCAGCCTGTCGTTCAGGAAAAATCCATAGCCTCTTCCGTTACACCTTATGTGCAGGCTAAAGAAGACGAACCTGCTCAGATGATGGAAGAGGAACAGGCCCAGGCGCAGGAAGAAGAAGTCCAGGCGAAAGAAGATGACCTCCAAGCCAAGGAAGACGAGCCTGCCCAGATGATGGAGGAGGAACCAGCCCAGGCGCAGGAAGAAGAAGCTCAGGCAAAAGAAGATGACCTGCAAGCCAAAGAGGATGAACCTGCCCAGATGATGGAGGAGGAACCTGCCCAGGCGCAAGAAGAAGAAGCACAGGCGCAGGAAGATGATGAAGTACAGACAAAACTGCAGCCATCGGTGCCTAAACCATCTTCCGCACCAACGATCAACGATAAGCTTCGCTCTTCCAAAGGTTCCGGGTCAGCGCTTCCGGAGGGAGTCAAAAGTGAAATGGAAAGCGGTTTCGGTGCCGATTTCAGCAATGTAAAAGTCCATACCGACGACCGGGCCGCCTCGATGAGCAAGGAAATCGGTGCACAAGCCTTTACCAATAAGGGAGATATTTATTTCAACCAGGGAAAATTCAACCCGGCGTCCGGGCAAGGTAAAACCCTGCTGGCCCACGAATTAACCCATACGATACAACAGGGGGCGTCAACTCCGAAAGACGCCGACAAAAAAGAGGAAACACAAGCTGCGCAGGAAGAAAAAGCAACGGAAACTTCACCGCAAACGGGTTCAGCCGCTGCTCAACCAGGAACTGCACAGCCTGTTCCAAATGGAAATCAGCAGGTTGCTGCATCAGGACAAACAGGAACTTCCGCGACTTCCCCTTCAATGGATCCATCTGTGAGTCTTCCCGCTCCCACACCTGTTCCGGAAGCCGCCCCATCGACTCAACCGGTAACTGCAGCGGATGTCAAAGCGGACCAACAAGCTACAGGCGAACAAATACCAGAAGGAGAGGTGGTTGAAGAGGAAAAACAACTACCTAGTCCTGAGCAAGATCCGAACTTCCTGGCAGTAACCGGGGCTATTGCCAAAGAATCAGACGCGCAGGAATCAAAAGAAGATCCGGATGAACTGTCCGAAGATGCCTCGGCAGCAGCCAAATCACCGGACAATGAAGCGGAAAGCTTCGCGATGGCTGAACAGGTAGATGAAATGGAGCAACAGGAGCCGAAGGAATTCAGCGCCGAAAACTTCAAAAAATTGCTCAGTGCCCGCATAGCAGAAATGCAATTGCCCGAAAACAATGATGAGGCCGATAAATTTGAACAAGAAAACAACATCGACGAAGTCAACAAAAAGGCAACAGGCGATGTCCAGGCAGAAACAGCGGCCACGAGCGGAGCAATTGATCAGTCAACCAATAAAGATCCGAATGTAAAACCGGAACATAAACGCAAGGAAGAAGAACTTCCGCCGGTCAGACAAAGCAAGAAACCGAAGAACGTCAACGCACAACAGGCTGTTCCACAAGCCCGGCCCGCAACCGATGTAGAACAGCCACTGGCCGATGATACTGCCCGAATGGACAATGCAATGGCGGAAAATGAGGTAACGGATCATCAGCTGGAAATCTCCCAGGAACCAAAGTTCGAGCAGGCATTAGGAGAGAAAAATAAGGCCAAAGAAGAATCGGCTAAGATATCCCAAACGGTACGAACCGATGAATCTTCCGTACTGCAGAAAAATGCAGCGAAGTCTCAGAAAATGGGGCAGGAAGAGCTGCAGGGAATGAAAATCCTCAACGATCAGTCGGTGAAAAAAGTCACGGGTGATCAAAAAGCAACCGGAGGTAAAGATACGTCTGAGCGCGAACGGGTGGCGGGAGAGATCAATAAGATCTACGATAAAACCAAAACAGACGTCAACAAGATCCTCGATGATTTGGATGCGAAAGTGGAGACCGACTTCGCGGCAGCATCCGAAAAAGCCAAAGCTCGCTTTGAGAAATACTGTGGCGACAAAATGGCGCAGTATAAATATGATCGTTACCTGAGCCAGGTAGGAGGCTGGGCATTGTGGACCTACGATTTATTCGCCGGTTTGCCGGACGAAGTGAACCAATTCTATGTGGACGGCCGTGAACTGTTCGTGGAAACAATGGATGCAGAGGTCGACAAGATTGCCCACCACATTGCCGGTGAGCTCAACCGTGCTACACAGCGCATCGAAACAGGGAAACAGGAAGTAAACGATTATGTAGATAAGCTTCCCAAGAACCTTAAACAATACGGAAAGGAAGCAGCAGAGGCCATCCGCGAGAAATTCGACGAACTCTCGGAAGAAGTCAACGCCAAAGAAGAGGAATTGGTGGATATGCTTGCCGAGGAATACGTGGCGAGCCTGAAAGAAGTAGACGAACGCATCGAAGAGCTGAAAGCGGCCAACCGTGGATTGATTGACATGGCGATGGACTTCATCAATGGTGTGATCGAAACCATCCGCAAGCTCAAGGAAGCCATTATGGGCTTGTTGTCGGCCATTGCAAGTGCCATCAGTGTGATCATGGCCGATCCGATTGGTTTCATGGGCAACCTGTTTGATGGAATCGGCCAGGGAATTGATCTGTTCAAGACCAACATCCAGAAACACCTGTTGGGTGGCTTGCTGGAATGGCTCACAGGAGCGATGGGGCCAATGGGCATTACTGTTCCGGAAGACATTTTCAGTTTGAGTGGTATTTTCAATCTGGTAATGCAGGTATTGGGACTTGGCTGGGACATGTTGCGTATGAAAGCGGTGAAAGCCATGGGCGAACCAACGGTGAATGCACTGGAAACAGGTGCAGATGCCGGTTTCTCCATTTTCAAAGCCATGAGATCAGGCGGAATCATGGGCTTGTGGGAATTTGCCAAAGAGAAATTTACCGACCTCAAGGAAACCATCATCGACGCCATCAAAGAGATGTTGATCACCAAAGTGATCGAGGCGGGAATCAAGTGGTTGTTGTCCTTGCTCATCCCCGGCGCTGGCTTCATCAAAGCCATTATGGCGATCAAAGACATCATTGTGTTCTTTGTAGAAACAGCCATCATGCTCATTCCTGCCATTACGGAAGCAATACTGGCGTTGGCATCCGGTTCTGTAGCCGGCGTAGCCAAAGCGTTTGAGTTTGGATTATCGAAACTGATCGTCCTTGTGATCGGCTTGTTTGCGAAGCTCATCGGGTTAGGCGACCTGGCGAAACGTGTACAGAAGATTTTCAAGAAGATCAGAAAGCGTGTGGATAAGGTTGTACGTGATCTTTTGAAAAAAGCGAAACGAGCCGGACGGAAGTTGATGCGGAAGTTGGGGCTTGGGAAGAAGAAAAAGAAAGGGGATAAAGATTCGCGTACCGACAAAGAAATGAAAGCTGACCTGAACAAAGGGATTCAGGAAGGAACTTCATTTGTAAAGCAAGGCGGTCATGATCAAAAGGAAATAAAAAAACAATTCGGCAAAATTGAGAAGAAGTATGAGCTGGTAGAGTTGAAGCTGGTTGTTGATAAGGAAAATCCGGAAGCTAAAGATAAAGTTCATGTACAAGGAGAGGTGAATCCGAAGGACAATAGTCCTATATTTGAAGTTGAGCTGGAAGGCGATTCAGTTAGTACCCCTCCACCGGGAAGGGCATATTTAGTTAAGCAGGAGTACAGTTACGGAATGCATTATGTTGCCTATTTATCGAATGGTGATTTGTTTCATCTTGGATATGATGAAAAGAAGAAAAACGCTCATGGCGATCCGATTATAACAATTTCATCAAAAACGATGAAATCTCTAAAAGCAGTAAAGGCGGTATCTGTTCCTGCTGAAGATGTTGGTACAGAGGAATTAAATAAGAAATTTCGCACGAAAGTCAACGGAAAGATTGAGCAATATAAAGGAGAAGGTTATAAAATTACAGTAAATGATTGTTTGGTATTTTCATTGGATATTCTGAATAATGTATTCAATGCAGGTGTACCCGTGCCGAAAAAGGGAGAAGATTACGATGTATGGTTTAATGGTTTAACAAAGAAATGAACAGTTTTATAAGCAAATTGAGTAAAGAGTATGACATTCAAATTCCTTTTTCCGAGATACCGGATAAGGGGCAGAATTCCTATTCACTCGATAAAGAGGGGAATGTCAAAGCGCTTTATTTGAATGATGTGAATATGCAAAACCTGGATATTCTTTTACCAATCGCCGACAAATTGGAAACCCTTTCCGTTAGGAACTGTTCAATCGGGTATATTCACTCTCCAAATGCCTTTTTTAATCTGAAGAAACTTGTTTTGGTTGGAGACTCATTTGAACAGACTGCACTGAATAATCTGATCCGGTTACAGAATTTGATAGAATTGGATTTAAACCTGACTGAAATTACGGACTCTTCTCCTTTAGGTGAGTTAATAAATTTAAGGAGACTGGATCTTGGCTTCAATAGTGAACTAACTGAAATTAAAGGATTAGAAAACCTAAATTTTTTGGAAGACCTCCAACTCCAGTTTTCTGAAATAGATACTCTTGAAAAGATTGCGGTTCATGAGAACATCCAAACCATGAATCTTAACTCAGGCAGCATCTCCGGGATTTCAAGTCTTGAAAGATATCCGAATTTAACAGACTTAACTTTATCCGGAAATAAATTGTCAAAAATTGAAGCACTCGATCATTTAAAGAAACTTCATAGATTGAGCCTTTGCTATAACTACATAGATAAGATAGAAGGATTAAATAGTTTGGTCAATCTTGAAATACTGGATTTGTCGGGACAGGAAATCAAAAAAATTGAAGGGTTAGACTCGTTGATTAATTTGAAAAAGCTGAATCTTTTGGGGAACGAGCTAACCAAAGTCGAAAACCTGGAAAAGTTGAAAAACCTTGAATATTTATTACTGGATGACAATAGGATTAATGAATTTGATCCGACGTTCTTAAATAACTTGCATTCACCATGTTATATCTCGCTAATAGCCAATCCAATAACTCATTTGGATTTAGATCTTCCCGATCATATCACCGTTCAATTTGAAACGGAACATTGGGTACCACGATTTGTATAATATCCATTCTACAATCAGAAGGCCACGTAATAGTTCCACTATAAAGCCCAACAATAGACGATTTAAACTCAGCACTAAAATTTGTTAATTTGATAAATTGTCAGCAACATTTTTCAAAAACACTTGTTTTACATCTAACAACATTCGTACCTTGCAGGTACAACTACCAGACATGAGTAAAAGTGTTTCCATAACCGAAGGAGTAGAAGTAAGCGTAAGCACCCAGTTTCGGGCCGATGTCTCACACACCGCCGAAAATTCCTATTTCTTCAATTACCGCATAGGAATCGAAAACCGTAACAGCTTTTCGGTGAAGCTATTGCACCGCGATTGGTTTATTTTCGATTCGCTCAATCCGCCTGTACACGTGAGTGGAGAAGGGGTGATTGGCCAGCAGCCGGAACTTGAGTCGGGCGAAACTTACAGCTATACCAGCGGTTGTGAACTGCATTCCGAAATCGGTTCCATGCACGGCTTTTACACGTTTATCAATATGGAAACAAACGAGATTTTCCGTGTGAATATCCCTGCGTTTGATATGGTGTTTCCCGGAAGACTGAATTAAGCGACTCTTCTTCTGCGAAGCAGGATAAACACAACCACAACGCTCAAACCGCCTATAACAAGCCATTCCCACTTGAGTTTAGCAACTCCTTGTTGTGGAGTATCGATGCCGCTGTTTTCTACTCCGGCTTCCATTTCCAATCGAATGACACGTTCCTTTAAACGCCACAATTCGTCGTCGTCGTCACTGTTTTGTACCTGGATCTCCTTTTGAACGGTTTGATTTTGCTCCAGGTAAAGAATGGCACCTTTGTAATCATTCACACTTTTAGAGACTTCAGCCAGTGCGGTTAATGCATCGCTGGTTTCGTTTTTCAGGTTGTTTTTGCGTGCAAAATCGAGCGATTTGGTGTACCAATGAATGGCTTTGTCGTTGTCAGACGTATAAAAATAGTAATCCCCCAGGTTGTAATAGCTTTCGGAAATCGCTTTGAAATTCTTGATTTTCAAACGCAGCTCCAATGCCTTTTCAAAGTAAGTGCGTGCCGTTGCCGTGTCGCCCTCTTCAAAATAAACAATGGCCAGGTTGTTATAGGCATGAGCCACCACATTCGTCGGGTAAGTGGTTCGCTTTGCGTAAGTCATCGAATAACGGAAAAATCGCGCTGCAATGCCATAGTCGCCTTTCGATTGATAAATCGCGCCCAGACGTGCATAAGCCGTACTTATTTTCTGGTTTTCCCGGTGCTTTTTTAAAACGGTAATGTAACGCTGGTACGTTTCAATCGCCTTTTGAAGCTCATTTTTTAGAATATAGGTTTCGGCAAGTACCAGGAGCGATTTCACTCTTGTGACCGGGTTGTCACTTTTTTTATCATGTCGGATGGCCCGCAGCGACCAATAATAGCTGGATCTTTGGTCTTTTTGATGAATATAGCCCAATGCAATCAGCCTGCACGCCGTTCCCAGCATCTGGTCATCTCCGCGTTCTTCCATATTCGAAAGCAGGGCCTTCGTCATGGCAATGCAATCGGTGTGTTTTCCAATGGTCAGCAAATAATGCGCGATCGTGATCTTTCCGCGTTCGATGGCCGGATAGTAATGATTATCAATCCCATAAAGAAACAGGTCTTCTCCCAATAGTTTTAATGAATCCTGTGCTTCGGCATTGTAATATTCCGTCAGTTTTTCACAGGCATAGACGCGTTCCTTTCCGGTACCGTTTCGGAAATCTTCCAGTAATGCGGGGACATTTTGCGCGAAAGAATAACCGAATGTGAAGATGAATAAGATGAGTAGTGTTTTTTTCACAGGTTCTTTTTTGGAAACCCGAATGTACAAAAAAGCATTGATGAACAGACTTTCTTTTGGCAATTTGAGCGAGGAATCTGCCAAAACAATGATTACTTTTGCTAAAAAGAAAGGAACATATGTCGAACGCTATTTTTCATGTGCCGGTTGCTGTAAATGAGCCGGTAAAACCATACGCACCGGGAACAAAAGAACACGCAGATCTCATTGCCGAATACAACAAATTGTACAAACAGGCACCCATTGATATCCCGCTTTACATCAACGGAAAAGAAGTAACAACAAATGATAAGCGGCCAATGTCGCCACCGCACGAGCATAAAAAAGTACTCGGCCATTTCAATTACGGTGATGCTTCGCATGTGGAGCAGGCAATCGAAGCGGCGCTGGCGGCCCGTGAGCAATGGGCAAATCTCCCTTGGGAGCAGCGTGCGGCCATTTTCCTCAAAGCGGCAGATTTGTTGGCCGGACCGTTCAGAAACCGCATGAATGCAGCTACAATGCTGGCGCAATCGAAAAATGTTTTCCAGGCAGAAATCGACGCTGCTTGTGAGTTGATCGACTTTTTCCGTTTCAACGTCCAGTACATGACTCAGGTATACAAGGAACAACCCGAGTCATTGCCGGGAATGTGGAACCGTTTGGAATACCGCCCGCTGGAAGGATTTGTATTTGCCGTAACACCGTTCAACTTTACCTCAATTGCAGCCAACCTCTGCGCTGCACCTGCTATGATGGGGAATGTAGTGGTCTGGAAACCGGCAGAATCACAAATGTACTCTGCACAGGTAATCATGGAATTGTTCAAAGCGGCCGGAGTTCCGGATGGCGTGATCAACATGGTTTCGGTGGAAGGTCCTGTTGCCGGAGACGTTGTGTTCAAGCACAAAGCATTTGCCGGGCTGCACTTTACCGGGTCTACCGCTGTTTTCAGAAACCTGTGGAAAGAAATTGGAAACAACATTGAAAACTACCGTACTTATCCGCGCATCGTTGGTGAAACCGGGGGGAAAGACTTTGTAATGGTCCACAAATCGGCCAATCCTGCTGAAGTTGCGACAGCTCTTTCACGTGGTGCGTTTGAATTCCAGGGACAAAAATGCTCTGCGGCTTCCCGCGGTTACATTCCTTCCAACCTGTGGCCGGAAGTAAAACAGATTTTGGTTGACCAGGTGAAATCATTCAAAATGGGAAGCCCGGCCGATACGTCGAACTTCATCAATGCAGTGATCGACAGCCGTGCTTTTGATAAAATTGCCGGGTACATCGATTTCGTGAAATCACAGCCGGATGCAGAGATCATCGTGGGTGGAAACTACGATAAATCGGTTGGTTACTTTATTGAGCCGACAGTTGTGGTGACCACCAATCCGAAGTTCAGAACAATTTGCGAAGAAATCTTCGGGCCTGTACTGACGCTTTATATTTACCCGGAAAACGAGTTTGAGGCGACCTTGAAATTGTTGGATGAAACGTCTGATTACGCATTGACCGGTTCCATCATTTCCAACGACCGTTACGCGATTCAAACCGCGACGAAAGCCCTGGAAAATGCTGCCGGTAACTTCTACATCAACGACAAACCTACGGGAGCGGTGGTTGGCCAGCAGCCATTCGGAGGAGCCCGCGGTTCGGGTACCAACGATAAAGCCGGTGCGGCGATGAACTTGCTGCGCTGGGTTTCGGCGCGTACGATCAAGGAAACATTCGTTCCGCCTACAGATTACCGTTACCCGTTTTTGGGGTAATAACCAATTGACTATATTTAAACGCTCTTCTGTACTATGGAAGGGCGTTTTTTATGTACAGCAAAACCTTCCAGCATCCGATATTCCCGATGCGTGAGTTTACCATCACGTGGGAAAAACGTTATGAAGAAATCCGGGTGTTCTACCAGGGGAATCTCATTCTTGAATTTGAAGATACCAAAGCATTGAAAGAAAAGCCGATCGTTGAGATAGATGGAATTGGAAAGCTGGAAGTGGCATTTTTGCCCAAACCATTTCGGTTCGAGATCAGCGTGAACGGGATCGAATCGCCCCGGAATGATAACTATCCTGCGAAAAAGATCAGGCGAAGAGCACAAATACTGTTTATTCCTTTGGTATGTTATGCCGCAATGGCGTATATATCGTATCATGAATCAAAAGGTTTGGCTGAGTCATCGCGAATTTTTGACGAACAAATAGCAATGTTGGGTTTGGGAATGTTTGTTTTTTCGCTCGTAACCTATGCAACGCTGCTGGGACGGATTGTGCTGGTTTACATGGTCTATTATTGGTTCCACGTCATAACGGGATCGTTGCTGTTTCTTTACTTTTTGTCACAGTTCCAGGGTCATTTCGGTGGAAACTGGCAATACGAAGGATTCATTTTTACCGTCATTTGTTTCGCGTTTTATTTTACCGGCTTATTCTGGCCAATGCGAATGTTATACCTGCCTTGTAAAAAGCTGTTCAAAATCAACCGGATGATTGCGGTGTCGGAAGGGTTGTTGGATTGAACTGATTAAGTTACCTGAAAAATTGCTCGGGCAGAATACTTGAAATTAACGGCGCAAGTATCGGAATTGCCAAGCTTGCCAAGTCTTTCCAACTGGTTTTTAGCCCAAAAGTCTGAAGCATGGATTCGCGTTCTGCTGCCCAGTTTTGCCAACTTTCTCCTTCTTTTGGTCGTTTCCCCAGCTCTTGGTCAACAATGTAGTTCCCAAATCGCTGTAATTCTGTTCTTGCGGGAATAAAAAACAAGGCTAATACAAATGTGTAGAAAATACCTTCTGTAGCAACGCCTTGACTATTTATAAAGGGTTGATTTTCTCCATAAAGATCCAAATGCATTTGTTGCATGAAGTAAGTTGTCAGGCTTGCAAGTGAAACCAATGCACCGATGATCTTCAGAAAACGCATTTGCAGTTGATGAAGTACATAATACTGACTGATTGTTTTGTTGTTCGGTAGCCGTTTTCTCAGGTTATAGGCAATATTGCCGGTTATTAGTAATGTAAGCAATCCTAAAACTGATGCAACTGTCGTGATTAAGACACAAATTCCAAGCTTCGTGCTAAACTTGTTTACAGGTGGGTAAAGGTGGATATTTGTTTGTGCAGAAACGATTCTTGGCACAACAATCAGCATAAATACCGCTGTTCCAAGTATAGCAAGCATCCAGATAATTCTGCGAACGGGATAATTGAAGGTGCGTCGGATTTTTTTGAATGCTTGAATCGTTTCGAATAATAAGACAGGTGCGAGCGTAAAGCAGAAGATAAACAAGATAAGCCATATAGGAAGAGAAGGACAGAGCGAAAATGCGGAATAATCAGATAAGCTGTCATTGAAACCATTCATTTTCTCAATGTATTGCTGAAAAGTTGTAGCGTTTAACCCTTCCGGATGAATGTAAAATGGTTTACCGATCGGCCAGTAAAATAGCAATATAAGTGCGATTATTGCTCCTGAGACAGACAACGTTGATGCCCAGAGGATGTGTTTTTGTGAATAGTATTCTTTATTTGCCATAAAATCGATACAGTAATATTCAATCAAAGAGATTAGCGTTAGTAAAACTACAATATAGAACACTGAATTTCAACACAGAGTGAATTATTGTTGGAATCCGTTACTGTTACTAAAACGCATCGTGTATATTTAACCCATGCAAATCATTCGCTCGCGTTCTTTTCTGGCCTGCTGCCTCATTTTGGCAGTCAGTTTGATGTATCGCTTCAATTATTTCACCAACGAAAGCAAAAACGGCTACAATGCCACAACCTGGGATGCGCTTGGTTACTACATGTACCTGCCCGGCTACCTCATTTACGACGATGTGACCGAGCTTAAATGGATGCCGGAAATAGACAGTATCTATCATGTCACCGGCGGACAGATGTACCAGGCAACGCCGCTTGAAAAAGGCGGTTACGCGTTTAAATACCTGGGTGGAGTAGCCATCATGGAGTTGCCGTTTTTTTATATCGGGCATACGGTCGCTTATTTCGCAGATGTGCCGCAGGATGGTTTTTCATGGCCGTATCAATATGCCATCATTTTCGGGGCGATTTTCTGGTTTTTCGTCGGCTGCCTGATCCTGCGGAAAGTCCTGCTGCGTTTTTACAATGAAACCATTACCACGCTTACTATTTTACTGCTTTGCCTGGCGGGTAACGTCTTGCAATACGTTAGCGTAGATGGCGCCATGAGCCATTCGTTCATTTTTCCATTGTATGCCGCGATGCTATGGCTTACGATCCGCTGGCACGAACAACCGAAGCGAATCACAGCTCTTTTCATCGGTTTGATAGCCGGACTGGCAACGATTTCAAGGCCAACAGAACTGATTATCATCTTCATCCCGATCCTGTGGAGCCTTGACACAACAGGTAAACTGAAATCGAAATGGGCATTGGTGAAGCAACACCGCATTCATATCCTGTATGCTGTGGCAGGTGGAATCATGGGGATTTTTCCGCAGCTGCTGTACTGGAAACTGGCCACCGGTTCGTGGATCTATGATGTAGGAAGCAAGTGGTTTTTCCTCAACCCTTGGTGGCGTGTGCTCATCGGGTTTGAAAAAGGCTGGTTCATTTATACGCCGATCGCAATTTTCATGGTCATCGGCCTGTTCCTGATGAAAGGAAAGCCGTTCCGAAGATCGGTACTGGTTTTCTGTCTGCTGAATATCTGGATCATCATTTCCTGGTCAGATTGGCGATATGGGGCCAGTTATTCAACCCGTGCGCTGGTACAGAGTTACCCGGTTTTTGCACTGGCACTGGCAGCTTTCCTGGAACGAACTTATGTGAACCGGAAGCGAATTCTGGTCATTGCCGCCGGTTTGTACCTCATTGGCGTCAACCTGTTCCAGATCCTGCAATACAACGCCGGCGTGCTGCATTACGACCACATGAATGCGCGGTATTACGCAGCCATTTACCTGGATGCCAATCCAACACCGCTTGATTACAGCTTGCTGGACACCGATGAGATCATCCGCGACGAATCGCAATTCAAGGTAACACAAAGAGCGGTCATTGAACATCCGAAAGTCAATGCGAAAATAGGTGGAGAAGTTTGCCTCAAACCACTTCCTATCGACAAAGAACAGTGGCTCAAAGTACGCCTGACCATCACTCCGGTAAACGGACACAATACCGGTTATCTCACGCTAAAATGTTTCCGAAAGGATAAGGTTATCAAAGAAAAACGCTTTCGTCTTGGAGTGCCTTTGAGCAAAAACGGTGAAAAAACAACCTACGAGTGTTTCATCAATGTCGCACCAATCAAAGGAGGCCCGGTCGAGTATGTCGCGATCGGAATCGATTCTTTCGCCGAATACGAAGGCAAAAATGCGACGTTGATGATTAAAGGTCTGCGAAAATCGTAGATTCAGCGAACGACCAGCTAATGGATCGTGCGTTTTGCCACGACAAAGCATTTTTCTTCAAAAGCTAAGCTTTTTCTCTATTTGCTGCTTTGGACAAAAAGTAACAATTACTTAAGACACTTGAAATAATCAAACGGCTCCAGACAATCATTACACTGGTAATGCGCCTTACACGCAGTACTCCCGAACTGGCTGATCATTTTGGTATTCCTCGAATCACAGATCGGGCAGGGAACAACAGTTGGTTCGGCGAACAATACGCTTTTGTCGACCTCATTTTCGGGTGGAGCGATGCCGTATTCTTTTAGCTTGCGACGGCCATTTTCTGAAAGCCAGTCGGTGGTCCATGCCGGAGAAAGGGTAGTTGTCACCGTTAACTGTTCGATTCCGTGTTCCGCCAGCTTCGCGCGGATATCTTCTTCAATCACGCGCATGGCCGGACAACCGGAATAAGTAGGAGTAATCACAATTTCAGCGGAATTTCCTTCCAGCTTCACTGATCTCACAACGCCCAGGTCAACAACGGATAAAACCGGAACTTCCGGGTCTGAGACTTCTTCCAGCCAATGCCAAATATCAGTAACAGTTACCATTGCATGCCCGGATAGGCGCGTTGCATGTATTGTAAATCAGCCAATAAAAATCCGAGGTGTTCCGTGTGTTTACCCAGTCGGCCACCTTGCTGTTTCCAGTTATTTGTCGGGATGGTAAGTGTAGCTTCCTGTGCCACTTCACGGATGCGTTCCATCCATGCCGGTTGCAAAGCTGCGAGGTCAACCCCAACTTTCGCCTCAATCATCGCGCGGTCGGTTTCATCCATGAAAAACAATTCGTCGGAATAACGCCACAATAAATCGAGTGCTTTTTGCGTACGCTCGTGCGATTCTTCTGTGCCATCACCCAAACGGATCACCCACTCGGAAGAATGCTTGCAATGGTACTTGGTTTCCTTTAGTGATTTTTCAGCAATTGCCGCCAGTTGTTCGTCGGATGAATGACGCAAAGCATCATAAAACAATACCCTGAACGTATCAAACAACCATTGACGCACAATCGTCTGACCAAAATCGCCGTTCGGTTGTTCCGTCAGCAAAACGTTGGTGTACTCGTGCTCATAACGTAAAAAAGCCAGGTCATCAGCCGTTTTGCCTTCATTTTGAATCACTGCCGCGTATTCGAACAAGCTCGTCGCCTGGCCGATCAGATCGAGCGCAATGTTGGTCAGCGCGATATCTTCCTCCAGGATAGGGCCGTGGCCGCACAATTCCGAAAGTCGCTGTCCGAGGATCAGGCTATCATCGGCGATGCGCAGTGTATATTTATATAATTCGTTGTTCATTTTTTTCGTTTAGACAGAAGACTTGAGACTCAAGACAATAGATCAGACATCGTCTTTAGTCTATTGTCTTCCGGTCTTCAGTCTTACATATGAGAAATACCATCCGGAACATCGTAAAACGTCGGATGACGGTACACTTTGCTTGCTGCCGGTTCGAATAAAGAATCCGAATCATCCGGGTCGGAAGCCACGATCTCGCTCGACGGAATAACCCAGATTGAAATTCCTTCGTTGCGGCGTGTGTAGACATCACGTGCGTTCTCAATTGCCAGCTGTGCATCCGGAGCTCTGAGGCTGCCCACGTGTTTGTGGTTCAATCCCTGCTTACTGCGGATAAAAACTTCCCACAACGGCCATTCTTTCGTTGACATACTTTCTTGTTTTATTAATTAAGATGCTTGTTTGGCTTTCGCTTTACGTTTTGCTTCGTGTGCCAAAGCAGCCTCGCGCACCCACATTCCGTTTTCTTTGGCATTCCGGCGTGCGGCAACGCGGTCAACATTGCACGGACCGTTGCCTTTTACCACTTCCCAGAACTCGTCCCAGTTAATGGCGCCGAATTCATAATGCCCGGTTTCTTCATTGAATTTCAAATCGGGATCGGGAATTGTCAGGCCGATCATTTCAGCCTGCGGCACCGTAACATCCACAAATGTCTGGCGTAACTCATCGTTACTGAAACGCTTGATCTTCCAATCCATCGATTGCTTTGAATGCGGTGAATCGGCGTCATTCGGGCCGAACATCATCAATGCCGGCCACCAGAAACGGTTCAACGCATCCTGTGCCAGTGCTTTCTGGATCGGCGTTCCGTTTGCAAGGGTCGTCATGATCTCAAATCCCTGGCGCTGGTGGAACGATTCCTCTTTACACACGCGCACCATGGCACGGGCGTAAGGACCGTAAGAGCAGCGACAAAGAGGAACCTGGTTCATAATCGCGGCTCCGTCGACCAGCCAGCCGATGGCTCCCATATCTGCCCAAGACAAGGTCGGGTAGTTGAAAATGGAAGAATATTTTGCTTTTCCGGAATGCAAATCATCGATCGTCGCTTCACGGTCGGCGCCGAGCGTTTCAACGGCACTGTACAGGTAAAGTCCATGACCGGCTTCATCCTGCACTTTTGCCAGTAATACGGCTTTTCTGCGCAGGTTCGGAGCACGGGTGATCCAGTTTCCTTCCGGCAGCATTCCCACGATTTCAGAGTGAGCGTGCTGCGAAATTTGACGGATCAGCGTTTTACGGTATTCCTCCGGCATCCAATCTTTCGGTTCGATGCGAATGTCTTTGTCGATCTTTTCCTGGAATGCAGCTTCCAGGGCTTCCAAATTGCTCTCTTTCATTGACGATAAATTGCCTAACAAATATACGGCTTATTTACGATATCCCACATTCACCTCAGGGATGTATCAGCTGGAAATTTTTAGCGCGTTGAAGCAAGAAGTCCAAAACAAAACGCCGGACACGAATGCCCGGCGTTTGCAAAAAGGGTTTGTCTGTCCGATTGTTCGAACGGGGTTGTTATTGGCCTGCGATATAGTCCTCGAGTGCGCTATAGCTCGATTCAAAATCGAAGGTGCTCTTTAATAAGAAGTAATTCTGTGGATCGTAACATTTGCCGTAAGCATATTTTGCCCATTCAAGCTTGCTGGAATCATAGCCGAATGTCTTGTTCATCTCTGCAATTTGCTGGGCAGACAACTGTGTTTTGTCTGCATAGCTTTTCGCCATCTCCATTCTGTTGGAGTCGAAACTTTCGTCTTCCAGCATTTTAAGCAGCTGTTGGAAAGCCGGATCATTGGCGCCATTGTAAGAACCACCGCCATTTCCAGGGTAAGGTCCGCCCGGATATGGTCCGTTCGGGCAGGAAGGATTTGGATTGTAAACAGGAGTCTCACCGCTGGTGTACCAGTTAGAGCTGTTGATATTCATGGTCTGGACGATCTTGAATACACCGAACATGTCAATTTCAGCTACCACACGCTGGTTCCAACCGATGTTTAACGATCCCGTATAAACGCTGTTCCCGTATTGCTGGTCGCTGATTTGCAGGTAGGTATTCCCGGCAGGCAGGTCGTAAAAACGGAAAATATTGGTGCTGTTTGTTTGGGTTTGATTGTATGCCGTGGCAACATGAGTACCCATGCGTGAAACGCGAACAAATAATTCTGCACCGAAGCTCATCTGGCTTATCAGGGCAATTACTGCTAACAGGTAAATCTTTTTCATGACAATCAATTTTAATGTTACGATTGCCATTACCGAGATCGTGCCAAAATGAAGAAATGCGTTTTTTTTGACAAAAAAATAACAATTCTGCATTGTTATGCGTGGCGCGGAAACATTCCACGCCTATCCATAACGGCAAAAAAAATCCCCGGCATTACCGGGGATTTCTACTATTTTGAAACAGGATTATCGGTTCAACATCACCGGCATTACCAGCATCAGGATGTCTTCGTTTTCATTTTCGGAAGAATTCGGCATCAGCAAACCGGCTCTGCTTGGTTCACTCATGGCGATCTTCACTTCCGTAGAGTCGATATTGTTCAGCATTTCCATCAGGAAGCGCGAGTTGAAGGCAATTTCCAGGTCGGTACCATCGTAATGACATGTCAGGCGTTCGTTGGCTTCGTTGGAGAAGTCGAGATCCTCTGCTGAAATGTTCAATTCACTTCCGGCGATGCGCAGTTTCACCTGGTGCGTCGTTTTATTCGCAAAGATCGAAACACGTCGGATAGCTCCCAAAAACTGCAAACGGTCTACGATCAGCACGTTCGGGTTTTCCTTCGGGATCACCGCTTCGTAATTCGGGTATTTACCATCGATCAGGCGGCACATCAACACGATGTCGTTGAACGTGAAAATGGCGTTTGAATCAGAATATTCCACCAATACTTCTTCGTCACCGCGAAGATTGGATTTCAGCAAATTCAACGGTTTTTTCGGTAAAATAAATGCCGATCCGCCGCCGGTAGACTGGCTGTCTGTTCTGCGGTAACGCACCAGTTTGTGGGCATCGGTGGCCACAAACGTGATATCCGAAGGACTGAACTGGCAGTAAACACCGCTCATCACCGGACGCAAATCATCGTTACCGGTTGCGAACAGGGTTTTGTTGATGGCCTTGCTGATGATCTCGCCTGAGATTTTAATGCTTGAGCTGTTCTCGATGGAAGGTGTCTTCGGGAAATCTTCGCCATTGAAACCCACCATTTTCGACTTACCGTTGTCGTAAGCGATTTCGACACCGAAATTGGTATTGTCAATCAGGAACGTACACGGCTGGTCCGGAAGGTTTTTCAGAACATCCAGCAACATTTTGGCAGGAATCGCAATTTTACCCGTTTCCGAAGCTTCAACAGTCATGGTTGTGCGCATGGTTGTTTCCAGGTCGGAAGCAGAAATGGTCAATTGGCCGTCTACGATGTCAAATAAAAAATTATCCAGGATCGGAAGGGTATTGCTGGTGCTTAAAACGCCGCTGATACTCTGCAAATGTCTCAATAAGTTAGTGCTGGATACGATGAAATTCATGTCGATTTTTGAATGTGAACGCACAAATATAGTCAAATTTCCATGCTTGTATTCGGCGCTTATTCACAAGTTTTAAGGACTTTTCAACCATTATGGCGAAGCTATTTTCCGAATTTGGTAAAAGGAGAATTTTAGTGTTCGGAATATTCCGAACATTAAAATTTCCGAACATCATTTTCAGAAGGATTCCCGGTGTTGAAAAATCGCTCTTTTACCGAAAAACCGATACTTAAGGCTGCGGTTTTTCCTGGGCGTAATTGAAATATACATTCCCCATGATCAACGGGTTGAACACGAAATACTGGCATTGTACCAGCTCGTTGTTCGGAAGCACGCACCAGAAGTGATTGACGTCATAATCAACCTCTTCTCCGGTATCATTCACGCGGGTGTCACCCAAAGCCGATTTCTTACGGTAAAGCTTCAGTACCGAAGTGTTCCCTTTGGCACTTTTCACTGTGAGTACGCAAAACGGCTTGCTGTGTTTCACGCTGTCGACCTGCTTGGCAGAAAGATCGTAGTTCGGCGACTCGAAGTGGATCATCTTGTAGTTTTGCAAATAGCGGTAAACCATGGAGGTGTCCACGCTCGGGAACGCTTTTCCGTTCGTTGTGACCGAGAATTTTTTTCCCTGGCGCTTTACGTTGAAATTGTTTGCCGGCTCTGTGGTATAACGCACGTCGACACTTGCAATTTCATGTGTTTGATAAGCGAAGATTTCCGTACACATCCAACGGCCCTGGTCGGCAAAGAAACGCGGACCGATCATTCCCTGCAAGCCTTTGATTTCAGCAATTACCGGCAGGTCGCTTTTCCCGTTTTCCCGCGATTCAAGCAACATGTATGTTCCGTAGTGGTCCTGTGTCGACGAACCGATGTACCAGGTTTTTTCCCACTCGCCGTTTTTGAAGAACTGCACCTTGGTGCTGAGTGTTGTCAAACGGCTCAACACTGTTTTTACCGAATTATCCGGCACATATCCTTTGAAACGCACATTGAATGCAGCTTCAAGCATGTTGGCAACCGGCACCTGCTGAATACAACCGCCTGATTTATCGGTCCATTTGCCTTTGGTGCGTATCAGTTCCATTTCCAAACCGTTTGGCTCGGTAATGATGATGCGGTCGATGGCTGCGGTGTCCTTGATTTCAAAATCGAGCGAAGCTACCTGCTGGTCTGATTTCCCGGATGAGGTGCTGAGATCATAAGCTACATATCCCAATACCCCGATCAGGATCAATGCGATGATTAAAATAATGAGTCGTTTCATATCCTTAAGAACGTGCGTATCGGCGTTTGCGTAAGTAAAAAAGTGCCAAAGCAAGTAAAATAATACTTCCCGATGGGATTAACAGGTTGATTATCTTATAGTAACCGGCGTCGGTTTTTACCTTTTCCGGGTCGATCGGGTGAATGTCGATGTGCTTGCTGCGAATGTCGAGCACCGAGTTGTCGCCCATCATGTAATCCACCATGTTCTGGAAAAACTCCTGGTTTCCGTAAATGATCGGCTGCATACCTGCCTGTGCCATGGTTTCGTCGTAGCGCAGGTTGTTGAACTGGATCGGGCGGTACTGCATGATCTTCGGGTTGCGCGGGTTCGGCATCGAATCGTAGTAGTTGCGGATGAAATCGCCGTTGGCCACCACCATCACTTTTCCTTCGCGGGTACTTTTCGATTTAAAATGGGAGTCCGGGTTATTGGCAAACGATTCTGCAATGCGGTTCTTGAAATAGGAATCGAATTTACCTTCCACCAAACCTGCCAGGCACTTTTTATTGGCCTCGCTTTCAGGATTTGGTGTTAGGACCGGGTTTTTCCCATAATTCATCGGCATCATCAGGCTCACAAGCGGCGCCATCCCGGTTGCGGCCGAGTTGGTCGAAGTGGTCAATACAGGTGTCACTCGTCGTTCAGGCGAATTACTCACAAATTGGATTTCCGACGCATAGCGTAGCATTACCGGGTCGATGTTTCGGGAAATCGGGTGCTCAGTTTGTGTCGCCGCAATGTGGAAGAACCACGGAATGAGGCTTTGCTTGGCCATCGGTACCATTTTCGGGGCGCAGCGCACATCGATGAGGTAATTGTCGTTGACCTTGATACCATAATCAAAAAGCATGCGTTCCAACCCGCCAAGATTGGTTCGGGTGGTGTGTACCATTCCGTTCAGCGCGAGTGAATCAGCAGGGAAGGTAAGCTTATCGATAAAGCACATCAGTCGGCCACCGTTCATCACGAACTGGTCAATGATGTATTTGTCTTTGTCGGAAAGCGGTCCGCGCGGACGGGCAATGATTAATCCTTTCACACCATCTAATGCCGCGAGTGAATCGTTCAGCGTGATGTCTTCAATTGTATAGTAAGGATCGATCAAATCGCGTACACGACGCGTCTCAGCATAGCTCAGCTCACCATGTCCCTGCAGGAAGGCAATGCGCGGTTTTTCTTCGAGTGTCGCGCGACGAATCGAGGAAATGAGCATATACTCCAGGTTGTTGATCGAGTTTTGGACCTGGTTGTTGAAAGCGTCGTCGAGCGTAAAGAAATTCTTCGCCGAAGTTCCGGGCAAAAGCTGTACGTAATCTTTGGTAACACCGCCGTATTCGATCACCGCTCCCGGCCACAGCAATAACTGGTTTTGCGTTCCGTCTTTCGTATAAACCAGGTTCATTGGGATGATTCCCTTGGCTTTGTTGTACAAAATTTCGTGCAGGTAATCCTGGTCGGCCTGGTTTCCCTGGTTCGGATCGATGAATTCGTATTCGATACGGTCGCCTGCGTAGAGTTTGAATTCCTTCAGTTTGTCTTCAATCGCGTTGCGGAATCGTTTTACTTCGGCAGGAAGGTTTCCTTCGAGGTAAATTTTAATCAGAACGCGGTTTTTGAAATGGTCTTTGTTTTCAATGAATGAAATCGTTCCCTCGGAGAGCGAATAACGGCTGTCTTCGGTCATGTCGATGCGTGCATACAGGAACGAACCGATGATGTTGATGATCACCACCAGCACTACCACAATCAACAGGAGTACCCAATTGTAGATTTTCTTGATCGATCTTGATGTTTCGGCCATGGATTATCGTTTAAGGGATTTAACAACTGTCAAAGCTGCGGTGATGAAAATGGCAATAAGCCCGAAGAAATAGAGCATGTCTTCTGTATCGATGACACCACGCATAATCGATTCGTAATGCGAAGTAATGCCGATGTAGCGGAAAATCACGTCGTATTCACCCATGAGATTAAACGATCCGATCAGTTCCAGTCCATAGTACATGAAGAGGCAGATGAACATCCCTAAGATGAATGCTACAATCTGCGAGCTGGTAATGGATGATGCGAAAATACCGATGGCCACGAATGCCGATCCCAGTAGGACTAACCCGAAATAGGAGGTAAGCATAGCGCCTTCATCAATCACAGTGGTTTCGGTTCCGTCTTCGCCTACCGGGTTAATGCCCAGCTGACTCATGGAATAGTAGTAAACCAGCGTTGGTAAAAGAGAGATGATTAACAATGTAACTCCTGCCAGGTACTTGGCCAGGATGATCTTTAAGTCGGTGATCGGGCGGGTAAACAACAGCTCAATGGTGCCGTTCCGACGTTCTTCGGCAATGGAACGCATCGTAATAGCCGGGATCAGCACCAGGAAGATCCAGGGAGAAGCGTTAAAGAACGGGATCAGATCCGCTTCGGCTCCTTCCAAAAGGTTGGCAGTGCCCGAAATGTACCAGTGGATTACACCGGATGTGATCAGGAAAATCAGGATGAAAATGTACCCGATGGTGGAACCCAGGAAGCTCCGTATTTCTTTCCAATATAATGCTCTCATACCTATTAAAGTGGGTCAAAAGTACGACTTAGATAAGACTTCGTCAACCGATTGTTACATTCATTAACGAAAGACTATGCAGAAACCGTTGGAATGAATGGAATTATCAATTATGAATTAAAAAATTATCAAGGAGTTTCCATTGAGCAACAGGCTTTTTCAATTTAACCAAACTCTTGATAATTGATAATTTAATCATTCATCATTGCTTCGGAGAAGCGCCCGTCTTCAAAATACGTATCTACCGACCACGCCTCCGGTTTGCCACCAAACCACGGTTTGATCGTGCTCCAAACGCCGCCGAATAACTCCGAATCGCGGTAATTGTTGAGTGCATCCTCGCTGTTCCAGTAACTATAGGTGAAAACGATATTCGGATGATTGATGTCGCGGAGCAAGCGCATACCGTTACAGCCTTCGAAGCGGCTTACACGCGTGTTGATCGTGTCGAAAAAAGCCAGGAAAGAATCGATCTTGTCTTCCTGGAACGTCAGTTTTACAATGCGGGTAATCATGGATCAAAAAAGTGAATCGATTGTTTTGGCAGAACCGCGCGGGGTGAATTCCACCCGTACCACGTCGCCGGTATGCAGGCCGAACAAGCTGTCGGCACCACCGTTAACGCCACGTGCGCCTTTGTTGATGGCGATTTCCAGTAAGTCGTTGTTGTTGAAAATAGCCACGCGTTCACCGGGCTGAACTTCGTTGTACGATCCGGAAATCGTATCGATGTAATAATCGCGCTTGCGGAACAGGATTGTAAACGGCGCATCTTCGAATCGGGCAAACAGCTCGCGGGAAATATTGGTAACCGCATTGCCGTAGTGGTCGATGTGAACGATGGATCCCTTGATGAGGTTCTCTTCCAGCACCGGGTTTTGGGTAAAGGCGCGTTTCCAGTCGTCGTGGGGCGAAGCAAAAGTTTCCGGCGCAATTCCCTGTGCCAGCTTTACCGCTGCGGGAACGAAAATGTTCTTGGTTGGGAACTTAAACCCGGCCGGGTTGGAAAGCACATCGTCGATCAGCCAGAAGCCATCGGGACGGTTTTCTTTCAGGATCAGCGCAAACAATCCGTTGTCGTTGGCTACGAAGTAGTGGCCGTCGTACAACATCACCGCCGGGTAGCTTCCGTCGCGCGAATTGATCACCGGCTCGCTGTCGACCCCGATCACGTGTACCGTTCCTTTCGGGAAGTCGGCATACACGTTCGACAGGCAAAAACTCGCCTGGGCGATATCGAATGCGCGAATGGCGTGCGAAACGTCAACAATTACGGCAGAAGCATCCAATTGATAAATACTTCCTTTGAGCGCTGCCACGTAGTGATCGCTCAATCCCATATCGGTTGTCAACGTGATTATATGCATCCTCGTTTTTTCGCTTTTCAGCAACAAAAATTGATTAATTTTGATCCAAAAATAAGGGTTATAATTTGCAAAGCCCGAGGTAAAACGAAAGATTTATCCACATTGACAGAGAAGAAAATTGAAATCAGCGGTGCCAACATCGCTGAATTATTTGGTGTTAACAATGCCAACCTGAAATACATCCGCACCTTTTTCCCGAAACTGCAGATCAATGCCCGGGGAAATGTGTTGACGGTAGTAGGCGATCCTGAAGTGTCGGAGGAGTTTGAGCGTAAGTTCGAGCTGATCCTCTCGCATTTCAAGGAAACCAACTCCCTGACGGAAAACAACATTGAAAACCTGATGCTGGAAGACGGTTCTACCATGCTTTCCGGTGATGGTTCCGAAACGCTCGTGCATGGAAACGGCGGCGTTAAGATTAAGGCAAAAACCGTGAACCAGCGTAAACTGGTCCAGGCAGTCAACAAAAGCGATATGGTGTTTGCCGTGGGGCCTGCAGGAACGGGGAAAACCTATACAGCCGTTGCATTGGCGGTTCGTGCGCTGAAAGCGAAAGAAGTAAAACGCATTATATTGACCCGTCCGGCGGTAGAAGCAGGTGAAAATCTCGGTTTCTTACCAGGCGACCTGAAAGAAAAGCTCGATCCGTACCTCATGCCGTTGTACGATGCCTTACGCGATATGATTCCGCCTGAAAAGCTGGCCGACATGATCGAATTTGGCATTATCGAGATTGCACCGCTGGCGTTTATGCGCGGTCGTACGCTTGACAAAGCATTTGTGATTTTGGATGAAGCACAGAACGCTACCGTGATGCAGATGAAAATGTTCCTGACGCGAATGGGGCAAACAGCACAGTTCGTGATCACGGGTGATATGTCGCAGGTGGATTTGCCGCACCGTCAGCGTTCGGGATTGTCGTATGCGCTGGATATCCTGAAAGATGTGGAAGGCCTGGAAATTATCCGCCTGACACAAAGCGACGTGATCCGACACAACCTTGTGAAACGCATCATCGACGCTTTTGACAAAGCCGAGGCAAAAGAGAAAGAAGAAAAGTTTAAAAAAGATAACGAAGCAAAATGAACCAGACAATCACAAGTACCAATTTTAAGTTCCCGGGCCAGCAAGATGTTTACCGCGGTAAAGTGCGCGAGGTGTATACCTTGAACAACGGACTGGTAGTAATGGTTGCGAGCGACCGCATTTCGGCGTTTGATCATATTTTGCCGAAAGGAATTCCTTACAAGGGTCAGGTGTTGAACCAGGTGGCGACGTTATTTTTGGATGCTACGCGCGATATCGTTCCGAACTGGTTGCTGGGAACACCCGATCCGTGTGTGGCGATTGGCCATGCGTGTGAGCCGATTCGCGTTGAAATGGTAATACGTGGTTACATGGCCGGTCATGCGGCACGTGAATATTCGCTTGGGAAACGCGAGCTTTGCGGCGTTAAGCTTCCCGAAGGAATGAAAGAAAACGACCGCTTCCCCGAGCCGATCATCACGCCGGCAACCAAAGCTGAAGAAGGTCACGATGAAGATATTTCGCGCGAGGACATTTTGTCGAAAGGCATTGTGCCACAGGATATTTACGAGCAAATGGAACGCTATACGCGTGCATTGTTCCAGCGCGGTACGGAAATGGCCGCAGAGCGCGGGCTGATTCTCGTTGATACGAAGTATGAATTCGGCTTGCTGAACGGTGAAGTGATTTTGATCGATGAAATCCACACACCCGATTCGTCGCGTTATTTCTACGCTGAAGGCTATGAAGAACGCCAGGCGAAAGGTGAACAGCAAAAGCAGCTGTCGAAAGAATTTGTGCGCCAATGGCTGATTGAAAACGGTTTCCAGGGACTGAAAGGTCAGGTGATGCCGGAGATGCCGGATTCGTTTGTGGATGTGGTGACCGATCGTTATGTGGAATTGTTTGAGCGCATTACCGGGAAAACATTTGAGAAAGCGGATACGTCGAATATTACCAAGCGCATTGAGTCGAATGTGGCGCGGTTCCTGATGGAGAAAGGCTTTATTTAGTGCTTAGTTATTAGTGGTTAGTAGCCAGTGATTAGTTTGGGTATACAGTCGCTAATCACTGACTACCAGTAACTAATCGCTAATAACTAACCACTAAGTAGCCGACTGCTTCGCGATAATTCTCCAGAATAGCTTAGGGAAAAAGCGTTTCAGCGTCACCGCTTTGATTTCCTTATTCCCGATCAGCACTTCTTTTTTACGTTGTTGAACGGCTTTCAGCAATTTCCTTACGCATTCATTCACCGGCATTCCGGTAGCCTGGTTGTGATCCATTTCGCCGTGCGCTTTACCTTCGCTGTTGAGAGCGCTCATGGAAATCGGTGTATTGATCTTACCCGGACAGGCGATCGTCACATGAATGTTGTGTTTCGCTTCTTCCAACAAAAGGCTTTCAAAAAAACCGTGCAGGGCGTGCTTCGAAGCGCTGTAAGCCGAGCGCAGGTAAAACCCGAATTTTCCGGCGATGCTTGAAATGGCAATGATGTGCCCGCTTTTTTGCTGCTGCATGAACGGCAATACTGCTTTGGTCAAAGCAACCGTCCCGAAGTAATTGATTTCCATGATGCGGCGATCGACTTCCAATGAGGTTTCCGACGCTTCTGCACGCTGGCTTAAACCACCACAGTTGTACAGGAAGTCGATGCGGCCGGTTTGGGAAATCACGCTTTTGGCCAGTTCCTTAAAGTTTTCGGAATGCTCCAAATCCAATGGAACGACAACATGTTCGCTGCTGTTTACCAGGATTGCCTTGAGCTCGTGTAATTTGGCCTCATTTCGCGCGGAAAGGATTACCCGTAGCCCGTTCGCGGCAAGTTGTCTGCACAATTCTTCCCCGATTCCCGACGAAGCTCCCGTAACCCACGCAACCTGTTTCATGTTGTTCATTTGGGTACAAAGAAACGAAAATCAGTTAGCGAATGATTTCAAAGAAGCCTTCTTTTTTTACCGCCGGTTCGTTCACAGGATCTCTTCTGAATACATAGAAGTAAGTGCCTTCGCTCAATTCGAGGCCGTTGAAATCGTTGCGGTAACCCGTTACGTTCAGGATCACATTTCCCCAGCGGTTCATGATCACGAGCTCGTTTCCGGGGAAAATCGGTGCTTCATCGATCACAAAATAATCATTCACGCCATCGTTGTTGGGAGTGATTACATTCGGCAAGGCATTCTCGCAATCAACCGTTTCGATGAAAAGCGTGTCGGAGAAGAGGCAGCCTTGCGGAGAAGTGGCCGTGAGTATCACCCATTGATTGCCTTCTACCGGGAACGATTCCAATTCACCCAACCCAACCCACGAATAGCTGTTGCTGTCGTTCGGGAAATAGTAGGTGTAAATGTCGTTGATACACAGCAGCGTATCGGTACCCAGCTCAAATTCGGGCAATGGATTGGCGGCAATGTAAAGCGAATCCTGGTAAACACAGCCGAAATCATCCCATTGGTCCAAATAATACCAGCCGGAAACTGCTTCTGAGACTAAAAACGAAAACGCCGTTGTGTCCGACAAACCATTTGGGGTTGTCCAAAGCAGGCTGTCAGCAGTTGTTGTTACGCCGAAGGAAATGGAATCGCCCATACAGCTGTTGCCCAATTCCTGGAACATCGCGTATGTTAAATCGGAAACGGTGATCAGCACGCTGTCGGTGTTGGTTGAACAGCCGTTGTTGTCGATTGCCGTGGCAGTAATCCAGCCGTCTCCGATAGCAGAGCTGACTGTGAGTGTTGCCTCTTCCACTGTTCCAAAGTTGCCGCCCCATTGAATGGTAGCAACGTCTCCGATAACCGACAAAGTTGCTTCGGAATAAGCGCACAACAGCAGTGAATCGGAAGAAATAGAGATCACAGCGGGTGTGGCCATGTAAACAGGTTCTGAAATTGTGTCGAAGAAACAGCCGTTGCTGATGACAGCGGTGAGTACCGAATCGGCGTTAAAATCGGTTTGATTTAACAGTATAGTCGCCGAGCTGCCGATGTTCACTCCATTGTTGTACCAGCTTGTTTGAAGTCCGGCAGGTGCAATGCTGAACAAGGCATCTTCACCCGGACAGAGCAGTGAATCGCCCATAATTTGAGCATCAGGAAGACTATCGATCGTATGAATCCAAACAACATCGTAAACCGGCGGACATTCGGTGTTTTGATAAGCCACCAGGAAGGAAGTATCCGAATAGACATCATTTATAGAAAGTGCGGACCCGCTTTGCAGGAATAGTGTATCGGAAGCAGTGAACCAAAGCGTGGTAAAGCTGCTGTTTTCCATAAGTGTTGCATCCGACCCCGGACATATAGATAGATCACTGACAACCGGCGGAATGGCCGCGGCCGATTCTGAAATGTGAACGGTGTTTGATTGTGCCTCGCAGCCATAGCTGTTCATTACACTTACCCAGTAATCGCCTTCTTCAGTAACGGAGATCGATGAGGGCCCATTGGTCCCGTTGCTCCATTGATAAGTTCCTAAACCTGGTGTCGCGGTCAGGATACTCGTTTCGTTTTGACAAAGCAGCGTGTCGTCGGCAAGTAATGAAACGTTGAAGGAACCGTCGATGATTTCGACACTATCGTAAAACGTAAGACCACATTGCTGGATCTGGCAGTAATAAACGCCCGGTTGTGTCACCGTGATCTGGTCCGACGATGAATTGATCGGACTTGTCCACTGAATGGAGGCATTTCCAAAATGAATTGCCGAAATAGTGATGGTTTCGTTAGTACAAATTACGTTGCTCGGTTCTACCAACAGATGGGGCGTAGTGAATTCCTTTAGCTCAAACGGTGGCGTTGTCAATGAGCAGCCTTCATCATCGGTCACGTGGCAATAATAAAAACCGGCATCGTGTCCGTAAACTGTGTTGGTGAGTGATAAGCTTGCTCCTGTCGGGCCGATCCAATCGTACGAAACATACGTATTTGGCAATGAAAGCAATACGGAATCATACGGGCAAATAATCGCATCCGAAGGAAAAACCCCGATATTCGGAAGTGTTTTCGGCTGTATAAAGATGGTTGCGATGGTATTCCCGCTGCATCCCGTCAAAGGATCGATGATAGTGCCCGAATAGGAGTAATTGCCGGGTAAAATGATCTGAATACTGTCTTCATCGTTGCTCATCCAGTTGATTCCCGGCCCTGCCCAACTAAGATTGGTATCGGGCAATGTCGTATAAAGATAGGCTGTATCGCCCGGGCAAATCAACGGATTACCCATGATGTTGGTGGCAATGACCGGCGTGGGATGCACAATGAAGTAAAATGTATCGGTAGCATGGTAGATCACGGTATCCAGGTCGCACAAGTTGTCAAAACCAATCGCCACGTCGTAGTGGAAAATATAGGAACCGGTGGCCTGGGGAAAAAAACGTCCCTTGAAATCCTGGACAGAGCCGCCTGTCATTGCTGGTGAAACGGACCACGTTTCGTCCACGACCGGCTCCGAAGGTTGAATATAATTTCCTGCCGGGTTGGTGAAAAAATCCAACGCATAGATGTAAATGGGGTCGTTGATGCACACTTCAATCGTGTCGTTATTGTCGACCGGATCGTAGAGTTTTAAGTACAAATCAAGCGTGTCGTAAGGCATAGGGTAATCAAACTGGATGTAAAACTCCTGCTCTGCCATGCAATAAGGAGTAGCTGCCTGCACGGTATACATTCCGCCTTCATCGTAGAAATGCGGTAGTGAATCGGAATACAGCAGACCATTTGCATTATAGATCCCGAAAGTAGCCGATTGATCTACCTGCGTGAACCAAATCTGGACACTGTCCGGATGGCAAAAATGATAGTTGGTATAAGCCGGCGATTCGCTCAGGATCGGGATGTTATCCGACATTAGCGGCAAATGCGGTGGCTGGTGAATCACGACCTCAATTGTGTCTCTTCCCGAAGTACAGACATCATCGCGTTCGGCAAATACATTGTACGAACCGGTTATATTTACCGGAATGGTCCTGGTTGTATCGCCTGTATTCCACAAATAATGGTACGACGGCCCTAGATGGTCCCAGGTCAGCGGATCGGATTGCAGTGTTCCATGCACGCAAAAATGAGCGGTATCCAGTCCGCCATTGATTTCTCCCAGCAAACTGTCGGTCGACGGAAGCAGGTAATAAACCAAATCAGGAGTGTTGGGTTGAATGGCCTTGAGCAGGAAGGAATTGCGCGTGCTGTCGCCCTGCAGGTACAAATGCGGATTTTCAGTCCAGTAACTGAACAAACCAAACGGATCGACATCTTCCGTATAGGTTTCGTTCTGATCACGCATTACCATCAGGTCTTTCGAATAGCTTCCGCAAATGACAGGTTCGTTTGTTGTGCGAACAGCTACTCCATGACCTTCGTCGTCCATTTTTCCGCCCAATTGTTTGGCGTAAACCAGGCTTCCTGCATTGCTTACTTTGATGAGGTAGGGATCTTTGTAACCCGCCGAATGGAAAATGGTTTCATCCGTTTCCTGCAGTTGGCCGAAACTGCATTTGAAATAGCCGGTTACGAAAATATCTTTCTGAGAATCGATGGAAACCGACCGCGCCGAAACTTCCGAATCAGAACCGAGGGTTTCGTCCCAGATGTAGTTGCCGTTGTTGGCCGTTTTGAGTACAAAAACCTGGCGGTCATAAGGGTTTGTTATGTTGTGTAAACCGTTGGCATCGAAATATGCCATGTTACCCAGGAAATCACCGGTGATGACCACTTCATCCACCGAATTCACTTCCAGGTCATAGGGGATTACCATGCCTGCGCGAAGTGTATTCATCCACTGTAGTTGACCGGAAGCGTTAAATTTTGCCAGGAATCCAACGTTGTAAGCATCGTTGTTGAACGTTTGTCCTGCAAAGACCAGCGTATCAGAAAATTGTCCCGTAAGGAACACATTATTCGCTGCGTCGGTTGCTACGGCCAATCCACGGTCTTCGTAGTCGGCCAGCCCGGTTTTCATCCACAACGGGGTTCCGTTCGGATCGTATTTGGCGATGAATAAATCAAAGCTTGGGAGCATCGTCACCGGATCAATGATACTCGTCACCGTTTGACTTGCGATGGAAGCTGTTCCCTGGAACTGCCCGGTGAGTACGATGTTGTTTTGTGAATCAACGGTGACTCCGTAGGCGTTTTCAGCCATTATCCCGCCTTCTTTTCTTGCCCACAAGACCGAACCTGATGGGTCGAGCTTCAGCAGGAAAATGTCTTTTGAATTAGCACTTGAAGTCAATGTTGTCGCTCCAAAAGCAACCTGTCCGAAAAACTGGCCCGTAATAATAACATCCTGGTTGTGATCGATTGACAGGTCGTACCCACGGTCAGAAAAATTCGCCCCGAATTGTTTGATCCAGATTAGCTGGCCGCCGGGGGCATATTTGGCGACGTAAATATCACCGTTCCCGGCTGCAGAAGTTTGGATGGCGTTGGTGCCGAAAGCCGTTTCGCCGGTAATGTAACCGGTAACGTAGTGATTACCGTTCGCGTCGATCTCGATGTCCATTGCCTCGTTTGCATAATCGCTGATGGTATTTTTTCCCCATTCCTGTGCTGCAAGATCAAAGCCGGTAAAAAGTGCAAGTAGTACGACCAGGTGTTTCATTAAGGCAGTTTTCCCAGTGATGCAGAAAACCCTGAACGGTTGTAAAACGAATTTTGCAAAACAAAAAAAAGCGACTCTTTTGGGAATCGCTTTAGCAAGGTTTTTTGAATCGGGCCTTATAAGTCTGTCGGCACTTCAACTGCTTTATACGACTTTTGTTTCGGCTTTAATTTGTCAATGAATACAACGCGGAATTTTTCACCGTCTGCCGAGAAAATCATTTCCGAAATACCGTTGGTAATTTGTGGGGCTGTTTTCTTGGCGTTGTAAAATTTCTTGTCGAACAACTCATACGTGTTGTCATCGTACTGGAGAAAGATCGAAACAATTGTTCCGTTTTCCACGCGCACTTTTCCGGAAACACATTCGGTTCCTTCAGGAGTAAAGAAACTAATAATTACGTTTCTGTGCATTTCATCGGCGATGGTGTAAGAACCTCTTTTGGTAAAGGCTTCCTCGAGCTTTTTGAAACAATCATCCTGAGCAAAAGAACCGAAACTCCATATCAGCGCTACCAACGCAAGTATACTTTTTTTCATAGTTGTTGTTGTGTTATGGAGTTACCCCCAGTTTTCAAATATAACAAGTTTAAGTAAATAGATGACTGTCGTAATAATTATTTATTTTTGGACAATTCACTAATACTCGTGGCATGAAACAAATAGCAGACCAATTTGAACAGGCGCTCGGTATTTTGCAAAAATTTAACAACGAAGCAAATTACAAACTGATCGAAAGTGCTGGTAATCTGATGGTTGCTTCAATTGCCAATAACGGTAAAATCATCTCGTGCGGTAATGGCGGTTCGATGTGTGACGCCATGCATTTCGCCGAAGAGCTGACCGGACGTTACCGCAACGACCGGCCCGGAATTGCCGCTTTGAGTATTTCCGATCCTTCTCATCTTTCATGCGTAGCCAACGATTATGGATACGATTTTGTTTTTTCACGTTTTATTGAATCAGTTGGTCAGCCCGGCGATGTTTTACTGGGAATTTCCACTTCCGGAAACTCGAAAAATGTAATCAATGCCATCGAAGCGGCGCGTAAGAAAGGAATGAAAGTTGTTGGGCTTACCGGTAAAGACGGCGGAAAAATGGCTGAACTGTGCGACATCGAAATCCGTGCTCCATACAGCGAGTATGCCGACCGGGCACAGGAAATCCATATCAAGGTAATCCACTCGCTGATCGGTTACATCGAAGCCGCGCTTTAGTTAATATAAATAACCGCAGAAAGTATGAGTTCCATTGCACACCTTTTCGAATCGGGAGAACAGGCACGCCAGAAAGGCCATTTTTTGAATTTAGTGATGCTCGCTCGTGTAGACGGGATCGTTTCACACCAGGAAAATCAATTGCTGAAGCGCGTAGCGCAGCGTCTGTCGCTTACGGATGAGCAGGTACAGGAAATCGTTGATAATCCGCAGGACTACCCGATGATCCCCCCGACGACACGTGAAGAGCGTTATGAGCGCTTTATCCAGCTTATTCAGCTCTTGGTTGCTGATGGCGTTTCAGATCTTAAGGAAGAGCAAATGGTCAGGCGTTTGGGGGTCGAATTGGGCTTTACTCCGGCACGGATCGATGAGAAATTCCCGATTATTATTGAGCACTTGCGCAAAGGTATGACACGGGAAAGTGTTTTTGAGGCTGTTATCTAGTTTTTTAGGGAGCTAGGATTCAGGGAACTAGGATTCAGGGAGCTAGGGAGCTGGGATTCAGGGAACTCAAAAACTACCCGACTCAATTTTTCTTCTTTTTCAAATGATCGTCCAGTCGCTTGGTAATGACCTGGAACAGCAGCTTGCTTTCTTTTTCATCAAGTTTACGAGCGAAACGAACGGTTTTCCCCATGTAATCAAATTCGATGCGCTCACCGCCACGGATCCACGGCGAATTTTCCCAGGCAGCCTGGAATGAATTGGGCTCCGGAACATGCACACGCATTTTACTAATGTTTTCGAGGTAAAATTCCCTGGCTTTTCCATAACCACGGATCGAGTTTTTGATCGTGAAGGAAATCTTGTCGATCTTGAGCATTTCCTTACCGAACATCAGCCATAAAAACGACCTGCCGACACGCACGAAATAATAGAACCAGAATACCATGAAAACGAGCATAACCAGGTGGAGTTCGCGTTTCATAGGATAGTACGTCCATGCCCAAATCAAGGTACCACCAATCACAACCCACATACAAAACCAGGCTCCCATGAGCGATTTCACGATTCCGGCGTTTTCAGGAACGATCACAAAGGTCGTTTTGTGTTCCTGGTCTACATAGCTGATGCGGTTACCAATCCATTTCATAGTGCAAATATAGCAGGGAAATCAGTTTACTCCCACAGATCATTCGCCTGCGGCACATTAAAGACAAAATATTTCCCACGAATTCATCCGCCAAAGGCGGACCATCGCAAAATCTAATCATCAACGGGAAACAAAACAGCCGGCCCAAACGGAACCGGCTGCTTTCTCAAGTATGTGGGAATGAATTATTCCACCACCAAACGGCGTTGGAGTACTTCGTTATCCAATGTCAATTCAACAATATACACACCTGAAACGAAGTCGGAAGTGTTCATGTTGATGTGGGCTGCACCGTTCATGGAACCGTAGTTACGTGCTGCGACTTCTTTTCCTGAAAGATCAAGAACACGCAGGTTCACTGTTGATTCTTTTTTCAGGTTTACGGTAACCGTTGCCATGTCTTGAGCCGGGTTAGGGTATACTTGTAAAGTCGCATCAATCTGATCCAATTCACTTACCGAAACATTTGTTCCACCGTAAACAAAACCGTTTGTAACAGCTTCAGCTATTGTAGCTTTACCCGCATTGTCAATTGTACCATTCGGTGCAATGAGCAATCCGATAATATGAAGGCTGTTTTCGTCCCATCCTGCAGGGATCGTAAAATAACCATTCACCGTATGTGTTTCACCTGCATTCACCGTAGCCGGGAAACTGTTTGCAAATCCGCCGAACGAAGGAGCAATCAAACGAGCAACGTGGTCATACACCATTTGCGCAGCCGGAACCGGGTTTGGTAAGCTTTCGTATCCACCCATTGCACCACTTCCGCCACCGGCATAAGCATTGCTTTGTGACCAGCCCGAACCTGAACCGGTAACACCGTCTTCGGTCAATACGATGGCCAGTTTGTAACCATTGGTCGCTGCTGCCTGAAATTCGGCTGATACAGAAACTTCCAATACACGCGTCCCTGCGTTCCAGATCGCGCCATTGGTAATGAATGCTTTAGGAGCTACAAGAATACGGTTCAAAAATCCATTTTCCATTACTGACGGATCAGCGGCCGAACCACGGTCCACCAACGAGCTTGGGTAACCGGCAATCAATGCACCGATAGCCGCATCGTAATCGGTCACAACCATCGGGTCGCCATTGTGAACAGCAATTCCTGCCCAGTGATCAGGATATTTTGTTTCCATCATGTCCATGAAAACAGCACCGCGCGGACACCATTGACACCAGGTTCCGGTTGCTTCTTCACCAACCACCATTTTACCTGCTGCAGGAACAATCGGGTCAATAGAGATACTTCCTTCATCGTCATTGGCATCGCCGTCTGTTGCGTTTCCGTTGACGTTGCTTACTGTTGCGACCATGTCGTTCTGACCCGCGATCAATGTATGTGTTCCTGTCAATGTAACCGTCGTTTCAGCCAGGGAGGCGAGGTTCAGGCCTGTTACCTGCTGAGAAACGGTGTTCCCGTTGTAGACAACGTCCAGGTCGAATGAGTTGATGGTTGTTGTTCCCAGGTTGCGCACACGCACTTTCGGTGTTACATCAGCACCGGCGATTTCTCCCTGGTCGAAGCTCACCAATGTTACGGCAGCATTCAGGTTAGGAAGAGTGTATGGTGTAATCGTATACGAGAAATCATCGATGAAATACCCGCAGCTGTATGGAGCTGTCTGATCGGTAGGGTAAATATCGATTGAAGCGATCTGGTTTTCAGAGTTCGAGAAGCTTCCGATCGAAACATCGTCAATAAACACTTCCCAATGATTGGTGTTGAAGTTGATGTCGATGCGGAAATTGAACCAGGTATTCTGTGTGTAAGTTCCCGTAAAGTTCAGTCCAGACTGGTTGTTGATGGTCAATGTGCCATTGTCGTTGAAGAAACAATCCATTGCCCAAACCTGTCCGATTACTGCATTGCGCTGGAAGTTGAAATAACCGGCTTTTCCTGTTTCAACCAAAATGTTGAATTCCATCGAGAACTGGCCGGTGTTCAATACGCCGAAATTGCGTACCAAATCCGTTGGTCCACCCGCCTGTACGGATGTGGCAAAATAGATAGAGTTGGGGCCGCTCGCATAGTTGGCACTTGATACCATAACGTCTTCCGCGCCGCCCGGCTGGTTGCTCCAGGTTGTCCAGAATCCGGCACTCTGTGAAGCCATGTATTGCCCGGCGTTGTAAGAATCAAAGTTGTCTGAATAAGTCTGTGCCATTCCCATCGTAGAGATGGCCAAACCTGCCATGAGTAATGTTTTCTTCATAAGTTCTAGCATTTGTAAGTGATAAATATACAAAAACAGACAACGGGTCCGGCTTACCGGACCAACAGAGTTAATGTACATTCTTGTAATCTTATCAGTCGAAATAACTGAAAGACTGCGTTGGCTTTAAGCGTTTTAGCGAAGCGTAAATGAGTGAGATCGTTCCTTCCACATCATCTTTGTGACACATCTCAACCGTCGTGTGCATGTAGCGCAGCGGCAATGAGATCAGGGCAGAAGGTACGCCATCGTTGGAGTAGGCAAATGCGTCCGTATCTGTCCCGGTTGCTCGGGAAGCGGCTGCCCGTTGAAACGCAATTTTTTCCTTTTCGGCGGCAGTGATCACGTGGTCGAGCAATTTATTGTGGACAGCAGGGCCATAGGTCAGTACCGGACCTTTACCGGCGGTAAGATCACCTTGTTCAATCTTATTGATCATCGGCGTTTGCGTGTCATGGCATACATCCGTTACAATGGCAACGTTCGGTTTGATGCGATTGGCAATCATTTCTGCCCCTCGTAATCCTACCTCTTCCTGTACGGCATTTACAATGTATAATGCGTAAGGTAATTTTACATCATTTTCCTTGAGCATGCGTGCCACTTCGGCAATCATGAAGCCGCCCATGCGGTTATCAAGTGCGCGGCCAACGTAGCGGTTTTTGTTGAGGACAATGAATTCATCTTCGTATGTGATCACGCAACCTACGTGTACGCCCAGTTCTGCTACTTCGTCGGCGCTGGAACAGCCCAGGTCCAGGCAAATATTCTTCATGGTCGGCGCTTCTTCCTTTTCATGACGGGTATGAATGGCAGGCCAGCCGAAAACGGCTTTTACGATTCCTTTTTTGGTGTGAATATTCACGCGTTTAGACGGCGCGATCTGGTGATCGGAGCCACCATTGCGGCGCACATAGACAAAACCGTCTTTGGTAATGTAATGAACAAACCATGATATTTCATCGGCATGAGCTTCGATGACTACCCTGAACGGTGCATCCGGATTGATAATTCCCACGGCGGTACCGTAAGCATCAGTCTCAAATTTATCGACGTAAGGTTTCAGGTATTCCATCCAGAGCTTTTGCCCTGAAGATTCGAATCCGGTTGGTGAAGCGTTGTTGAGGTAGGTGGCAAGAAATTGTTCGGATTTTTTGGTAATGATCTTTTTACTCATGTTAACGAATTAGGGTAATGTTTCCTTTGATAATGCGTTCTTCGCCACCGGTGCAGACAGCCTCCAGGTAATAATCGTAGGTGTCGGGATCCACGAGTTTTCCGCGGAAAGTGCCGTCCCAGCCATTGTCCAGTGATGTGCTTTCAAAGATCATTTCGCCCCAGCGGTCAAACACGCGGAACAGGATTTCGGTTGCAATAGCGCTGCGTACGTACAAGACATCGTTTTCGCCATTTCCATCAGGTGAAAAAGCGTTCGGTACGTAAACATAGCGGCCGTCGCATAAAACTTCAAGTGTCTTGACTGTTACAGAGCTGCTTTGCGTGCAGATGCCATCGGTCACAGTGACTGTATAAGTGGTTGTCTGGTCAACGGTGGCTTGAGTGATTTGGCCGTTCGGGTTGCTCAAGCCGGTAGTTGGCGACCAGCTGTAGCTGAATCCCGGAGGCAAGGCCGTTAAGGTGGATGTTTCGCCCGGCAGCACCACTTCCGGAAGGGCCGTAGCCGTTACAGGTCCGCCCAGGTTTCCAACCTGGATGAAGATCGAATCTTCGGCAAAACAACCGTTGGAACCGTTAGCGGTAACATAGACCCAGGAATCGACGGTCGGAGCTGCGGTAACCACGTTGTCCTGCGCCGTAGGGGTGAGAATGTTCATCGGCGACCAAACATAATCAAACGTCACTCCCGGAATTGAAATGTCGGCAGTAAGTGTACTCGTTTCGCCGATACACAAGGTGGAGTCGCCAGTTATGCTGAGCGCGCCCGAGACGAAAAAGACCGTGACGCTGTCAACGCTGCTGCAGCCCGCATTGGAAATCTGTAAATAATAGGTGGTCGACTGGCTTGGCGTAATCGTTAAGGTCGAATCGCCGGTTGAAACATTCAGTGTATCGGAGAACTGATTATCGCTCGACCAGATAAAGGTGTCTGCTGTTCCGAAGGAATTGGCGGTGAATGTCAGCGGGATCGGTGAACAAAGGATGGTATCGTTGGAAACCAGCAGTTGCAGTTCCGGAGTCACCGTAATCGTGATTTCGGCTGTATCGGTCAACAGGCAAACGCTGTCGGTTACAGTGAGCGTCACCAGGTAAGTTCCCGGTTGGTCATAGGTAACGGTTGGATTGTAAATTATCGAAGTTGTATCACCATTGCCGAAGTCCCACAAATAGCTATCGGAAGGCGGACTGGTATTTTGCAGGGTTACCTGGTAGGTCGCGCACCCCAAAAGGTCGTCCGTGAAGAATTCCGCTTCCGGAATCAGTTCAAAATCAAACTTAAAGATGAGGTTGTTGCAGTTGGTGCTCAGGTTGCTGTTCGACCAGGCATTGGGAGTTGTCGGGAAATCACTGTTTCCGCCACAGCCGCCGCACACTGACTGGTAGACCACACCGTTTTTGTCGAAGCGGGAAGTTCCACCGTCTACATGCTCATCTGCACTGCTGCCACCCAGGTACGAACCGTACAGCAGGCCGTCGAAATCACGGTCGAGTACAGCCAGGTAAAAGTCAAAACCATTTGGTGCGGTCGATTGAAAAGCATTGGCCGAGATCGGCATTCCGCTCAACGGAGTGGCCTGCAAGATGTTGGCGCCCCAGCCGGAGATGTACATATTTCCGCAAATATCAACCAAAAATGCCGAAGGCGAAATGTTGATCGCGCCGTTCCCGTTCCCGAAAATCGTGGAGTTTTGAACGCTTGTGAGGTCGGGAGTGAGCTTCGTTACAAACTGGCTGCTGTTGGCATAACCGGTTGCGTTGATAATCGGGTAGGTGCCACCAACCGATTGTCCCAGCAGGAATACATTGTCAAGGCGGTCGATTTCCACGAAAAACGCCTGGTCGTACTGCGATGTTCCGATGTAGGAAGCCCGTGTCAATGTTTGTCCGTTGGAAGTCAGTTTCCCGACAAAACCATCTGTTTTTCCGCCCATGTAATTCGGGTTAACCGCTCCGGCAGTCCCCGGCAGGTTGTTACTGCTTGTTCCACCGGCAAATACAATATTGTAAGATGAATCGATTTTCACCGAATAACAAGCATCGTTGTTGCTTCCACCGAAAAAGCTGGACCATTGTAACGTTGAAAGGTCGGAGCTTAGTTTGAAGATCACGCCATCCTGCTGACCGCCGATTGTCGGTTGAAATGCGTTCAGAACCGGGAAGTTGGCAGACCTGGAGCAGGATGCGATCATGCAGTCACCCACCGAATCGATCATGATTTCACCCCGAAACTGGTCGCCGTAGTTGGTCGTCAAAGAATCGTAAGCCGCCACACTGCTGTAGTTCCCGGAGCTGACCTTGAAGTTGACACCATCGTTGAGCGATCCGCCCATGTAAGTGGAACCCATTAGGTTTTGGCCATTGGCGCTGAATTTGGCCACGTAAATATCCGTTCCTGCCGACCCGAAATTGGAACCGTTGAAATTGACAGACAACGGTGTTCCGCCACCGTGTGCAGGCTGGTAACCGTTCACAATCGGGAAGTCGAGGCTCGACGTAACGCCGTACATGTACACATTATTCAGCTTGTCGCAAATGAGGCTGTGCGCCGTTTCGGTTCCCTGGGTGTTATCGCCGCCGCCGACGAAAGTGGTCCAGATCATCGTGGTTCCGTCAGGTGAATACTTCGACAAAAAGGCATCGGTGGTAACGCTGTTGGCGACATTGACAACCGTAAAGTTGGAGGTCACATCGTACGCGCTGTTGTCGGGCGTCGGGTAGGCATTCCCGTAAACCGTTCCGGCAGAATAAGCTGTCCCGTCGTAACCGTAGGTGGCTGTCATCCCGAAATTATCGGTGACTGACCCGCAATAGGTCGCGAAAACCAGCGTCGGGTCGATGACCAAAACCGCCGATTTGTTGTAGTTGCCCAAATCAAATGAAACCCGGTTTCCGGTCAGTTTGAACGCGCATTTTACAGGGCTGATTTTTCCGTTGTGGATTTGGTATGCAACCGGAGCCTGTTCGATCAGATCGCCCAGTGGTGTTGAAACAACCAGGTTTCCTTTTTCATCGAGCCGCAACTGTTTGGCACCTTTGTAATCGATGGCAATGCTGTTGACGTCACTATTTGGCTGACACCACAATTCATATTTGAATTTGGTTTCGTCATCGAAGACTTTCAGGTCGATACCTGCGTAAAAATCTTTCAGGATGGCTTCGTTGTAACTGTAAACCGCCGTTGCCCATTTGCGCTGGTCATTCCCCAAAAAGTAATTGTAATAATGGGTGCTTGGCTTGAATTTCTCAATGCTTGTAACGTCTTGTGAACCTACAAAGTGAGCTGCAACAATTGTTTGGGTGTAATCGGTGTTTTCGGGAGCGTTTTCGGGGTGTACGTGCGCTTTCTGTAACTTTGAATAATCACGAATATCGAAAATAAAACCGTGCTGCTGTACCCAAATGGTATGTTTCTGAGAGCGTGATTGAAAGAGTACCTGGTCGTCCCATTGTCCTTTGTTTTCCGTCATTCCATGAAACAACGAATGCTTATGATCGATTTCCTGGGAGATGCCGATCAGCGGAAAAAGCAGTAAACATGCTATAAACCAAGCTTTCATAATGGAAAGATAGTTATTTGTTTAAAAAGGTTGCATTTGTTTTGCATGAATCCTACCAGAATTCTGAACAACTATCTTTTAGCATTTCAATCGGGGGCGAAGTTTTCAACCACTTAATTTACCACGCGTTCGGCATAAATTTTGGAAAAACCGCTAACCGGACTATCTTTGATTACCAAAACAAAAGGTGTATGACAACCCAGTGGGTATTGAATGAAGTGAAGTCGATTACCGAGCGCAACATACAGGTGCTCAAACAGCGACTTGGCGGATTAAGCGAAAAGCAATTGCAATGGAAACCAAATGAGTATACCTGGAGTATTCTCGAGATCGCTGCCCACCTCAATGAATACGCACGGTTTTACCACGAAGCATTCCAGCGAAGAATGGAAAAAACACGTTTCCGCGAACCGCGCGAGAATTTTGTTTCTTCTCCGCTCGGGAGATCGGCGTGGATGTCGATGAAGCTCGGTAATGCCAAAAATGTGAAGCGTAAATTCAACTCTCCCAAATCATACAACCCGACGATTGTTCCTGAGCTGACGAAAGCCGATGGTCTGGAGACCTTATTAAAAGGCCAGCGCGAATTGCTGCAGATCGTAGAAACAGCGGCTACGGTGAATATCCGAAAAGTGAAAGTGCCGATCTCGATTTCAAAGATCATTCGCCTGCGTTTGGGCGACGGGCTGCTGTTTGTTGCTTATCACAATGAACGGCATGTACAGCAGGCTTTGAACTTGTTGAAATCACCTCAATTCCCGAAAAAATAATGGAAGGCCTGGCCTATTGCAAAGTAGCGGTTTCCCCGGTGAGAGCAAGTGCTTCCGACCGTGCTGAAATTGTGACCCAATTGCTGTTTGGCGAAGTATTGGAAATACTGGGTAACGATCAGCAATGGCTGCATATCCGCACGTATTTGGACAATTACGAAGGCTGGATCGATGGTAAGCAGGTCCGGTCATTGAGCCAGAAAGAAGTAACCCGCTGGCTGGACGGCAACACGATTGAATCCTCCCTGACCCGTGAACTCGAAACTCCGTGGGGAAAACAAATCATTACACGTGGTGCTTTCGTTCCGCTGGAACAAACCGGGGAATTCAACATCGGCCGTGACCGGTTTACGCTAGTAGGTGAACCGACCTTCATTCCGGCAAACATTACAGAGCTGGCTTTAGCCTATGAAAATACCGCCTATTTGTGGGGTGGGAAAACACCATTCGGGATCGATTGTTCGGGTTTGATGCAATCCGTTCATCGCCGTTTCGGGATCAACCTGCCGCGGGATGCAAGCCAGCAGGTTTCGCACGGAATGGATATTCCTTACGGTGAACACGCGGCCGGTGATTTGGTTTTCTTCCAGAACAAGGAAGGTCGTGTGCATCATGTAGGTTTGCTGTTGGATGAATCGACCGTGATCCACGCAAGTGGTTGGGTGCGAAGGGACGATTTCACGGATAAAGGGATTGTCCGCCGGACGGATAATGAACTTTCTCATCACTTTTATGCCATCAAACGTTTGTGAAAAACTATATTTGCTCTTGAAAAAAACGACGGATGCGGATACTCATTACAGGTGGAGCGGGATTTATCGGAAGTAACCTGACTAAACGTTTGGTTGAAGACGGCCATGAAGTCATCGTTATCGACAATCTACTGCGCGGAAACAAGCTTTCAAAAGATATTTTTGACCGCATCACGTTCATCCAGGGAGATGTGCGCGACGCAGACCTGATTATGCAGAAAACCGTTGGCTGCGATGTGATTTTCCACTTTGCAGCTGTTCTGGGCGTTGATATCGTTGCCGACAACCCGGTTGAAACCATGGATGTGGAAGTAATCGGTACACGCAACGTCGTGATGGCGGCCCTGGCCAACAACATCAAAAAAATCATGTACGCTTCAACGAGCGGAATCTATGGCCATTCGGCATTTGAAAATGTACTGACCGAAGAGATCCTGGTGGATCCGCGCACGTCGTATGCCATGGCGAAACGCTACAATGAGATTTACCTGGCTTCGCACCACGAAGAAAAAGGAATCAACGTGGTTTCACTGCGCTTTTTCAACGTTTACGGTTACAACCAGGACAACCGCATGGTGGTGCCGCGCTTCTTCGAGCAGGCTGTTGCCAACGAACCGCTGACAGTTTTCGGCTCAGGAAAACAAACACGCGATTTTACCTATATTGATGATACGGTTGAAGCCTGCATTCGTCTCATGGATGCCAAAGGTTCGCACATCGTGAATATTGCCAACGAAGCCGAATGGTGTATCGACGACCTGGCAATTCAAATCAAGGAAATTACCGGTTCCACATCGCCGATCCAGTTTATCGAAGCACCGAAAAAACGCTACGATTACGAGGTGGAACGCCGCGTAGGAAGCTCGGATAAATTGCTGGAAATGACCGGCTACAAGCCCGAAACAACCCTCGTGGAAGGACTAAAGAAAATTTACGCGATCAATTACCCGAAGTAAAACGATCGTTTCGATTAGCAATTAAACAAAAGGAAAGCGCTCAGCGATCCGCAACAACACAATATGAAACGCGACCAGGAAATTTTTGATTTAATCGCTGATGAGAGACAGCGACAAGAGCATGGAATCGAGCTTATTGCTTCGGAAAATTTTGTTAGTGACGAAGTGATGCAGGCGATGGGTTCCGTATTGACGAACAAGTATGCGGAAGGGCTACCGGGAAAACGTTATTACGGTGGCTGTGAAGTGGTAGATAAAGTCGAGCAATTGGCGATCGACCGTTTATGCAAATTGTTTGGCGCGACCTGGGCCAACGTACAGCCGCATTCAGGTGCACAGGCCAATGCAGCGGTTTTCCTGGCGTGTTTGCAACCGGGAGATAAGATCCTCGGATTCGATCTTTCGCATGGAGGCCACCTTACACACGGTTCACCGGTGAATTTCTCCGGTAAATTGTACAAGCCGTTTTTCTACGGAGTAAACAAGGAAACAGGTTTGGTAGATTACGATATGCTGGAAGAAGTGGCTTTGCGTGAGCGCCCGAAAATGATCATCTGCGGTGCTTCTGCTTATTCCCGCGATTGGGATTATGCACGTATTCGTAAAGTTGCCGACCAGGTTGGTGCGTTGATTCTTGCCGACATTTCACACCCGGCAGGATTGATCGCGGCTGGTTTGTTAAGCGATCCGCTCGATCATTGCCATATCGTTACCACAACAACGCACAAAACGCTTCGCGGTCCACGTGGTGGAGTGATTATGATGCGCAACAACTTCGATAATCCATTCGGTTTGAAGTGGAACAACGGTAACCTGAAGTCGATGGGAGCATTGCTGGATGCAGCAGTTTTCCCGGGGATTCAGGGTGGTCCGCTCGAGCACGTGATCGCTGCAAAAGCGGTGGCTTTCGGCGAAGCGCTGAGCGACAATTACAAGAACTACATGGGCCAGGTGAAGAAAAACGCAGCTTTGATGGCGGCTGAATTCACGAAGCTTGGTTATACGATCATTTCCGGCGGAACCGAAAACCACAGCATGCTTATCGACTTGCGCTCGAAAGGTGTAACCGGTAAAGACGCTGAGAACAGCCTTGTGAAAGCGGACATTACGGTGAACAAGAACATGGTTCCATTTGATACCGAATCGCCGTTTATCACTTCCGGAATTCGTGTCGGAACGTCGGCGATCACTTCGCGTGGTATTTCCGAAGCAGAAATTCCTGCAATCGTAGGATTGATCGACCGCGTATTGATGAACCTCAACGATGAAGCGACAATCGAAGCAGTGAAAAAAGAAGTAAACGCCATGATGAACGGCCGACCGCTGTTTAAATGGTAGATAATAAAGATTAAAAACAGGAAGGAGGTTTCGGCCTCCTTTTTTATTTCACTCAAAGGAAGCTACCTTTGTTTGAACGGATATAAAACCCTCATTGAAGATGAAAAAACACCTGTTATTTGCTTTCGCAAGCCTGTTGATCGTTTCGCTCCATGCACAGATTACGGTTGATACAATCCGTTACCGGGATGGTGAGACGGATTTGGTCGGTATATTGATGAAACCGAAAAAGGTCACCTCTAAAACAAAGACCATCATGATCGTTCACGAATGGTGGGGATTGAATGATTATCCGCAAACCCGCGCGAAGCAGCTGGCTGAAGCAGGGTACATTGCATTTTGTGTCGATATGTACGGAAATGGAACGTTTGTGGAAACACCACAGGAAGCACAGGCGCTGGCCATGCCGTTTTACCAGGACCAGGAATTACTGTATCGTCGCTTTATGGCGGCTTACAATAAGCTGGTTGAAGATAAAAGCGTCAACAAAGACAAGATGGCAGCTATCGGTTATTGTTTTGGCGGAAGCGTGGTGTTGAATGCGGCAAAAATGGGTGCGCCGCTGGATGCAGTGATTAGTTTTCACGGTGGCTTGAAAGGCGCCCCGGTCGATTCAACAAAACTAACCGCGGCAGTGCTGGTTTGCAATGGCGCGGCGGATGGTTTCGTTCCCAGGGAAGATATCGATGCGCTTCAAAAAGAGATGACGGCCAATAAGGAAGATTATACTTTCATTAATTATCCGGATGCGACACACGCCTTTACGAATTCGAAATCAACAGCGGTTGGCAAGCAATTCGGGATGCCGATTTCGTATAACGAAGCTGCCGACAAAAAGAGTTATGCCGACTTCATGAAGTTCATAAAGAAAAAAGTAAAATAACATCCGGCACATGGAACGAAAACTGCTACTCTATATAGCCACGAGCCTTGACGGTTATATCGCTGGCGAGAATGACGATTTGAGCTTTTTAGAAGTCGTGGAGCAGGAAGGCGAGGATTATGGCTACTCCGAATTCATTGATACAGTCGACACGATTGTGCTTGGCAGAAAGACCTACGACAAAATAATCTCCATTGGATTTCCGTACCCGGCCAACATTGAAAAAATCTATGTGATCACACGATCAGCGAGACCAGCCGATGGAAGAGTGGAATTTTATACAGGCGATCCGGTGCAACTGATCAATGATCTGAAAAAGCAGCCCGGGAAACATATTTTCTGTGACGGCGGTGCTGAAATCGTCAATCAACTATTAAAAGCCGGTTTGTTTGACGAGTATACGGTTTCGATCATTCCGGTCTTGTTGGGTGGCGGCGTAAGGCTTTTCAAAGACGGTTGGGATACACGAAATCTCACATTGATTGCTGCGAAATCGTTCCCGAAAGGACTGGTGCAATTGTATTACCGCAATTAACAAAACCGCCTCAACAATTGCTGAGACGGCTTTTGATTTTTAGGGCCGGTTTTTATTTTGTGTATGTATAGATACTGGCCGTGAATGGGCTGCTGTCGGTATAAGCAATTTCCCTTTTTTTATAAAATGGAAGCCCGAATGTGTTTTTTTCGTCACTCAAAAAGTACAAAGTAGTCGTGCTTCCGTTGTTCGATTTTTCGTAATACTCTTTCGTAAACAAAGGGCTTGAAGGTGTTTTTTCGAATTGGAAAGGCAATGAGATATATGCCCCGTTAGCATCCAGCAACAAGCTTGTTTTTACCTTTAAATATTGGTCATGGGAACTTCTCCAGGTATTGATTGCATCTACCGATTCACTATCGTCTTTGGCAAGATAAACAAAGTAATCTGCTATTTGGTTTAGGAGTGCACCCGTTACCCGGTAAGCATCAGGCGTTCCGGTATCAAAATTAGCAAACTGCAAATCGGCATTGCCGGTAGCCGAAATACCGATTTTGAACTGACGTGTCCCCGGATACTTATTGGGAGTTTCCTCTCTTACGTAGAAAGGGATACTTTGTAAAAGAGCAGAAGAACCGGAAGTTGTGAGATCTAATCCCCAATAGCCTACCGTTTGATTTGCAGTCGCATTGTCGACATCGTCAATCGCAATATGGAATGTTTTGTAAGTACTTTGGGTAAGAAAAGCGGTTGCATAGTAACCAGGGTATCCCAATCCCATTTGGTTGTAATTTTGGTTGTTTTCGGAAGATGTTTTGGAAAAGACATAACCGATTAATCCACATGGTATGTTTGGGAACTGGTTAGTACTCGAATCAACAGACATTGCCGGAAGCGTTGTCATCCTGGTTAAACGAGAATGTGTTTTGCCTCCTGAAGAGTTACAGTCCCATCCGCAAAGACTACTGTCACTGGTGTAAGGAGGTAAGTCTTTTGCGTTGATAGGGATGGATGACCCTTCGTTTGTGGAAGTTGAAGAAGCTGGATCCAGGTTGCATGATGTTCCGTCTTTACATTTAGCCAGGCTTGGGTCGACTCCGAACCGGAAATCCTTTGCCTGGATGTTAAAATGAAATGACCCTGTGTCAGGATGAATAAGAATCGGGTTATTCATTTGATAGTCATAATACAGCTTAAAGTTGACTTTCGATCCATTACTGTCTTTATATAAAGTGACCTTTTGGTTTGCTCCGACTTGAAAGGTCCCAGTGTTACCAAACATAATTTGGTTTGATTCATCTATGTAAGCCCAGCGCATGTTTTTATAGCTAAAAGCAAGTGAAGGCCCATGTTTGGATGTGACATTTGCTTTGGTATTGTTGCTCCATTTTTTTCCGTCAGTTGATGTGATGTAAATCAGGTTGCTGCTACTTTCAGCTTTGAATCCGATCATCAACTGATTATTGGTCATCGCAATGGAAGGGTTTGAGGAGCTGGTTTGGCCCGTTTCAATGAAATCTGTCCAATTGGTACCATTGGCAGAAGAAATGATCTTTACTTTTTTCGTGTTGATACCTGTCCAGGTGATAAACAGGTTATTATTGAATGCACAGATAGACGGTGCGTACGGAGTGTTCCGTTCGGTGTCGGTAAAGTCGCTCCAGGTGGTCCCGTCGGGAGATGATTTTACTTTTACATTGTTGGTGTTCTGGCCATTCCATGCCAGATACAGTTTTCCCTGGAACGAACAAATGGTAGGCCCGGCTTTTGTGTTTCCACCCGTATTGGCTGGTGTTGACCATGTTTTTCCATCCTGCGAAGACATTACATAAATGGCGTTGGAGGTGTCGGCATACGCCATATACAGCTTTCCGTTGAAAACGCAAATGGCAGGGCTGACGTTCGAGGTTTTCCCCGTGTCAACAATAGTTGCCGGATTCCAGGTCTGACCTTGGTCGGACGAAGAAATCAGCTTTAGCTTTTTGGTGTTTGACTCTGTCCAGGCAAGGACAATAGCATTGTTGAACACGGCCTGAACCGGTGTGTCAGAGGACGTACCTCCGACCTTAACAGTTGAATTCATAATCGAGTGTTTAGTGTGTTAATAATGGTATGACTAAAGCTATGTGGTTTAGATGTGAAAAACAGCCGTATAAATACCTGTTGTGATTTTATGCTATTTATACTGAACGGTTTTTAGTTGGGGCCAGTGTCAACAAGAGCATGGAATCCGGGATTGATTTTCAAACGTATATCCGCTATGAAGATGTTACTGACTTTTTTGATCCTGCTGTCTGTCGGCATTTGCGCAAGCTGTCAATCGCCCGGATATTCGCAATCGGAAACAGAAGAATGCAATTATTTGGCCTTGGGCGATTCGTATACCATCGGTGAAAGTGTAAGTGAGGATGAACGCTACCCGAATCAGCTGGCTGAAGCGTTGTCCGATACAAACGGAACAGTATTCAAAGCGCAGATCATTGCCCGTACCGGGTGGACAACCGGCGATCTGAAAGAAGCCATTCGCGAAGCAAACATCGGTAACCGGAAATACGAGCTGGTCACGCTGCTGATTGGCGTGAACAATGAATTTCAGCACCTGGGCGAAGACGAATACGCTGTCGAATTCCGTGAATTGCTGATGCAGGCGATTGGTTTTGCGGGTGACCGAAAGGAGAGAGTAGTGGTGATTTCCATTCCCGATTACGGATATACGCCCTTCGGCTCAGACAGGCAGGCTGCCATTTCAGCAAGAATCGACCGGTTCAACAAGATCAATAAACAGATTACCGAATCCATGAGTGTTAAGTACGTTTCAATCACCGAAATCTCGAGACAGGGATTAAAAGATCCGGCGTTAGTGGCCTCCGATGGTTTGCATCCTTCGGGCAAAATGTACCAAAAGTGGGTCGAATTGCTGGTGGGTGAATGGCAGGATTTTTACAAGTAACCGTTCTTTAGGATAGATCGGAAGCCGGCCGATCACTTGCCATTTTTTCAATGGGTTATTTGTAACCTGTATTGCGTTAACATAGCCACCTTCAAAAACCTTTTGGCTGAATCCCGCAAAAAATGCTCTTCCTGATATTATGCTAACAGCATATTTAGATAGTCTTCATTTAATGCCGGAAGAGTTAACATCAGGGTTAATTTTCTCAAATACAAAAATGATTTAGTAACCATTTGTCCTTTACAGAGACGTCACATCGCGCAGGTAAGTTTGTGCCGGATTTAAAGTCCGGGTTAAACACAAAAAAGTGAAAATGGGTAAGAAAGTACAATTTTTGAAATGGATAACAGTTGCATTAACGATATGTTTTTCAACTGGTTTATCAGCTCAAATCATAGGATTTGGGAGCAACTGGCACTATAAAGACGATGGCTCCGACCAGGGAACGGCCTGGAAAGATGTCGGTTTTGATGACAGCGCCTGGCCTGATGGAAATGCCGGTTTGGGATATCCTTCCGGAGCAGGTATCAGTACCCTTTTGAGTTATGGAAGTGATGCCAACAATAAGTATATCACGACTTATTTCAGGAAAACGGTCAACATTCCGGACGTGAACGTATTGCAGTATGTTAAATTGACGTTGAAACGGGATGACGGAGCGGTGATCTATATTAATGGTGTGGAAATGATCCGTTCCAATATGCCTGCGACCGGAGCGATCACTTATCAGACACTCGCTCCCGGAAACGAAAATGTAACCATTGCCTATACCATACCTGCCTCGGCGTTTGTCCAGGGAAACAATGTAATTGCCGTTTCCATACACCAAACTGCTGTGACCAGCTCTGACCTCCTGTTCGATTTATCACTCGAAAACGTGACGGACCAATTGGTTGTTGGAGCCGGTACAGGCTGGAAATACAAAGATACGGGAACGGACCTTGGAACTACATGGACCGACGGTTCGTATGATGACAGTGCCTGGCCTACCGGTCTTGCACCATTAGGTTATACGGCGCCCGGTGTGGTGACGAATGTTAGTTTCGGGCCAAATTCCGCAGCGAAATACCCGACAACGTATTTCCGGAAAAAAGTAACGTTAACTGCCGGAGATCTTGCGGTGTATGACTCTGTAAGAATTTCCCTGACAATAGACGATGGGGCGATTGTGTACCTGAACGGGACCGAAATCATGCGCAAAAACATGCCGGCTTCCGGGGTAACTTATTCAACGCTGGCAAATGTAACCGTGGGAAGTACGCCTTCTACATTTACCGCAACACTTCCCAAAACGGCATTCATTACCGGCGACAACTACTTCGCGGTGGAGATCCACCAGGTAACTGCCGGTAGTTCGGACATCTTCTTCAACTTGTCTGCTACGCCTACGGTAAACGATGTACAGGTTGTTTCGGCCGGAACCAACTGGAAATACAACGATACAGGGGTTGCCCCGGCTTCTGATTGGAACACCTTGATTTATAACGATGCCGCATGGGCTGTTGGTAATGCACCGCTTGGCTATGGCAACGGTGATGAAGCGACAACCGTAAGTTATGGTCCAAGTGAAATTAACAAGCACATGACTACTTACTTCAGAAAGCACTTCGATATCGTTTCCCTGGCAGGTTATGCCAATGTTCGTTTGCAATTAAAAAGAGACGATGCTGCCCGTATTTTTATCAACGGAGTAGATGTTTACCGCTCAAACCTGGAAGCAGGAACGATTGATTTTTCCTCTGCAGCATTGATGCCGGTAGAAGGAGCGGAAGAAAATCAATGGATTACGGTTAACCTGCCTGTTTCGGTATTGCAGATCGGTACAAATGTAATTGCCGTTGAGGTACATAAATACAATGCGATTGAAACCGATTTGCGTTTTGCCCTTACGATGGATTTGCAGTCGCAGTCGCAAACACCATCCAACCCAATACAAAATGTAACTTGTAACCCCAACACAAATACGGAGATCGGTTGTTTTACTTCCGTGATGCCAACGGCTCAAACACAAGGTTTGGTTATTCCGTCAACACATACGTTTCAATTAATCATGAAACAGGGAATGTCTAATTTCTATTCGAATTCTACACGCGCTGTGCCAAGTAATACAGACTTTACAGGGTATGTTTCTCCAACCGGAAGCAGTCGTGAAGGTGTGGTTTCCGTCAATCATGAAACCGATCCGGGGGATGTTTCATTGGTTTCGGTTCATTTCATCGATTCCACCAAATTGTGGGCAGTAGATTCGGCCCGACTTGTAGATTTTGCACCATTGGTTCGAACAACACGAAACTGTTCGGGTGGCGTTACTCCATGGAGAACCATTGTTACTTCCGAAGAAACCTACGCAACAGGTGATGTTAACGGTGACGGTTACCACGACAGAGGCTGGCAGGTTGAAATTGATCCGGTATCAGGAAATGTGATCGATCAGAACAATGACGGTACGCCTGATAAATTGTGGGCGATGGGCCGTATGAACCATGAAAATATTTGCGTGAGCGCTGATAGTACGGTGGCCTACCAGGCGGAAGACGGCGGAACTTCCGGAGTCTATAAATACGTCATGACCGTGAAAGGAAAGTTAAATGCAGGTACATTGTATGTCTTGAAACGGGATAATGCTACTTCCTCTACCGGAACGTGGATCCAGGTGCCGAATACAACACAGGCCGAAAGAAATACGGTTTCAACGGTGATTACTTCGCTTGGCGGAACCAACTGGAACGGCCCTGAGGATGTGGAATTCGGACCTGACGGGAAGATGTACTTCACTTCCAAGGGAACGGGGACAATCTGGCGATTCGAGGATAACGGGATGACTGTTAGCGGAATCGAGGCCTGGGTGACCAATACCAATTACACTATTACTCACAGCAATGGCGTCACTGCCGAAGGTTTCGGAACAGGAATCGACAACCTGGCGTTTGACAACGAGGGAAATCTTTGGGCCCAGCAAGACGGTGGTCGCGGACATCTTTGGGTTATCCGCCCGGATCATACTCCGGCAGCTCCGAAAGTTGACTTGTTTTGTGTGACACCTGCGGGGTCGGAACCAACAGGATTGACTTTTACACCTGACGGCAGATACGGATTTATTTCGTTCCAGCATCCTTCAGGTACAGCAACTGTGGTAGATGCCGGCAACCAGAATGTGATCTTCAACGGAGCGTCGACAGTGGTTTTTGCAAGGAAAGAATTCCTTGGAGCACAAGCTATAGAGCCGCGTTTCGAATTGGGAAATACCATTACAGCCTGTGATAGGGCCGTTTTGTTTGCCAATTCAAACAACGATGTGGTAAACGTATGGCAGGATAATTCAACGCTGGATTCATTGGTTGTAACACAGACCGGCTGGTATAAAGCAACTGCTTACGCCAACAACGGGCGCATGTATACCGACAGTGTTTTTGTCACGATTAACAGTACTCCTGCGGCTCCTTCCATGACCGACGCTGTTGCTTGTTTCGGAACTGCGGTAGCAGATCTGCAGGCGTCAGGAACAGCTGTTTCATGGTACAGTGATGCTGCCCTGACCACACAGGTACACAGTGGGAACAATTTTGCAAGCGGTCAAACAGCAGTGGGCCAGTTTACTTATTATGCCACGCAAACGCAAAATGGCTGCGTAAGCCCTGCAGATTCGGCGATGGTGACCATCAATGCGCTCCCATCAGCTCCGGTAACTGCGGGTGCATCGGTTTGCGAGGGTGTTGTAACTCCGGCATTGAATGCCACCGGTACGTCTGTTTTATGGTACGATGATGCTGCTTTAACAAGCCAGGTAGCAGTTGGAAGCGCTTTTGCGTCACCAGAAACAGCTGCCGGAACTTATACTTATTACGCTACGCAGACAGATGCCAACGGATGTTTGAGTCCGGGAGCAACGGCTTTGCTCGAAATCAAACCATTGCCTGCTGCACCGGTTTCAACCAATGAAACTGTTTGTGAAACAGCGGTGGTACCTGATCTTTCTGCTACGGGAACAACGATTGCCTGGTACAACGATGCTTCATTGAACACGCTCGTTGGTGCCGGAAACAACCTGAGTACCGGACAAACCGCTCCAGGAACGTATACTTATTACGCTACACAAACAGCAGCAAACGGTTGTACCGGTCCTGCCGCTACCGCAATTCTGACCATCAACGCACTTCCTTCCGCACCGGTCGTTTCTTCGGCTACGGCCTGCCAGGGAACGTCGCTTCCTGCTCTAACGGCGACTGGAACATCTGTTGTGTGGTACGCCGATGCCGTATTGGGTACTTCGGTGGCAACGGGCAATATATTTGCTGCGGGGGTAACAACGCCGGGAGTCTACGATTACTTCGCTACACAAACAGATGTGAACGGATGTACAAGTTTAGCCGCTACGGCTATGGTTACGATCAATGCGCTTCCGTCAACTCCTGCTACTTTAAGTGCGACCGTTTGCCAGGGAGGTACAAATCCGCCTTTGACTGCAACGGGTACAGCAGTGGCGTGGTACAGTAACGCCGGTTTGACCAACCAGGTGGCTACCGGAAACACTTTTACTTCAGCTGAAACGGCTACCGGAACTTATACGTATTATGCTACGCAAACGGATGCCAATGGATGTGTGAGTCCGGGTGCAATAGCCGTGTTCGGAATCCTGGGACTTCCTTCGGCTCCTGCTACGACAAACGTAACCGCTTGTGCCAATGAGACTGTTCCGGACCTGACAGCTGTCGGATCATCGGTTGAATGGTATGCCGATGCAGCCTTGAATACATCATTGGAAACAGGAACGGTCTTCACTACCGGTGAAACGACTCCGGGAACGTATACATATTACGTCACACAAACGGCCGGTAATGGCTGTGAGGGTCCTGCAGCAACAGCAATTTTGACCATCAACGCATTTCCGTCTGCGCCGTCCGGCTCTTCGGTTGCTGAATGTGAAGGCAACGTTGTTCCAGATTTAACTGCCAGCGGCTCATCGGTGGAATGGTATGCCGATGCTGCGCTGAACACGCAGGTTGCAACTGGAAATACCTTTGCTTCAGGACAAACAGCTCCCGGAACGTACAGTTATTTCGCCACCCAGACAGATGCCAACGGATGTGTGAGTACACCTTTGCAATTAACGCTGACAATCAACCCGATCCCGGTAGCACCTGTTATTTCAGGACAAACGGCGTATTGTGCCGGAGACTCGTTTGATGCTTTAACAGCTAATGGAAACAACATCACCTGGTATGACGACAACACGCTGACCAATGCAATCGCGAACGGCAACTCATTCACACCATCGGTAAACCAAACAACCGTATTCTATGCCACACAAACGGTTTTGGGTTGTACAAGTCCTTCAGGCACAACTACCGTAACCATTCATCAACTTCCTGTGGTAAGTATTTCAGGATTGAATGCAAATTATGGTGATGCTCACGCTGCTGCAACACTGGTTGGAACTCCGGCCGGTGGAACGTTCTCAGGAACAGGTGTTGACGGAAACCAGTTTGATCCGTCAATGGCCGGGGTAGGTGGCCCGTACACTGTAACTTACACGTATACTGATCCGGTTACAGGTTGCGGGAACAGCGCTACAACTGCAGTAAGTGTTACTTCTTCGGTTGGATTGGTTGAATTGTCCAATGGAAACAGTTACGAGGTATTCCCGAATCCTGTTGATGAGGTGCTTACGTTGAAGGTGTCGCTTGCTGAAGGGACAACCGTCGGTGCCGAATTGTTCGATGAAGCCGGCAGAACGATAGTGGTTCAGCCTGCACAGCAAATGGGAGCCGGCGTACACACTATTTCAGCAGAGCGTTCGGCATTGAATATTGCCAATGGTGCTTATTGGCTGAAAGTGATGGTAGGTAACGAAACTTCGACATACAAAGTCGTATTTCAATAATATATAAATCAAAGCCGGCTTGTTCTAAGGAGCAAACCGGCTTTTTTCTTTTTGACTATGAAACGTTCCATACAGTTGATGATCAGCATCCTGGGGTTCCAGGCAATCGCTCTTTCCGGAATGGCGCAGGAAGAAGCGTTTTCTGATGCCGGTTTGCGCGAAAGTTTTATCTGCTACGACCTGGCGTTTGCGGTTTCCAATCCTGATACGGTGGTGGGCCTGAACCTGAGGCAACAAGGATATACCGAGCTTCCTGCTTCTATCGGAGGACTGTACCGGCTTGAGTTTATCAACGCGATGAAAAACTCTATTTCGGTGATCGATCCGCAAATCGGAGAGCTGGACCATTTAAGAATAGTGAACCTGCGCCAAAACAAGCTGGAAGAACTTCCGCTTACGTTCTTTAAGCTGAAAAAAATGGGTGAGCTCGATTTGGGGAAAAACAGCCTTGATACCATCGATTATCCCTGGAATCAACTCAAATCATTGTGCCAGTTGAGTTTAACAACCAATCAATTGGTCAGCATTCCGGAGAGTATGACCCAAATGAAAAAGCTCATGCACGTGGATTTTTCCCGAAATAAAATCCAGCATCTGCCGACAGGTTTTCAACGTCTAAAGCACCTTCAATCCGTTGATGCATCGTTCAATCAGCTGTCAGAGATCCCGGCAGGACTCCTGGCCAACAAAAGCCTGGAAGAGCTGGTCCTGGACAATAACCAGCTGGTTGTGCTCCCGGATGCCTTTCATCCAAAAAGTTCCCTGAAAGTACTCCTGATCTCCAACAATCAGCTTACGGCATTGCCGGAAAGTATTTGTTACCTCGATGAGCTGGAGACACTGGGTCTTTCCAACAATCAGCTGACCACGCTTCCTGAGAACATCGGGCGTTTAAAAACATTGAAAACCCTTATCCTGATTGGGAACCCGATCAGCAAGGACGAGCTGGAGCGCCTCCGGGCAAAGCTTCCGGCTACAAAAATTATTGTAGAATAACTCTAAACCGACCGGATTATGCTTACGAAATGGTTATTGATGGGAAGCCTGGGCGTGTTCATCCTTGTTTTTTCCTGCAAACGGTCATCGGTATTGATCACTGGCGTTTCAGACCATCAGAAAGAAAAGGCTGAAAATGAACTGGCTGTTTTGGGCAAGCAGCTTTTCTTTGATGAAAGTCTCTCAAATCCTGTCGGGCAGTCTTGTGCCAGCTGTCATGCTCCCGACCAGGCATTTACCGATCCGGGCGGGACTTCATTTTCAAAGGGCATCTTATCCCTAACCGGAAGCAGGAATGCTCCGACAGTTTCGTATGCAGCTTATTCACCTGCATTTTCGTTCGACAGGAAAGAAGGGCTTTATGTAGGCGGACAGTTTTGGGATGGTCGCGCTGCCGATTTGTGTGAACAGGCCAAAAACCCGTTGTTGAACCATGTTGAAATGAACAATAGCGATAAAAAGATGGTGGTTGCTGCCGTGAAGCGCGGGAAAAGCAAAGATCTGTTCCTGGAAATATTCGGTAAACATGCATTTTCCGACACCGATCTCGCTTTTGATTACCTTGTGAAAGCCCTGGAAGCTTACGAGAAATCGGCAGAAATCAATCCTTTTTCATCAAAATTCGATGCTTACCTGAAGGGCAAAGCTTCCCTTACAAAAGAAGAAAAACGCGGCCTGAAACTGTTTAACGATCCCAAAAAAGGAAACTGCGCAGCTTGCCATCCCTCAACTCCCGATCCTGTATCCAAACAGGTTTTGTTCACTGATTTCACCTATGACAACCTTGGGGTGCCAAGTCTTGATGGTGCTGCTGAAAAACCCGGTTTTAAGGCTGATTTGGGATTGGGTTCCATTGTCAGGAAAAAATCGGAAAATGGCAAATTCAAAGTGCCTACGCTGAGAAATGTGGCTGTCACGGCTCCCTATTTCCATAACGGCAGTTTTCAAAGCCTGGAGGAAGTGGTGGAATTCTACAATAGCCGTGATTCAGGGCGTTTTGGTAAACCTGAAGTTGAGGAAAACGTCAACCATGATGAACTGGGTGATCTCCACCTGACGAAAAGCGAAGTAAAGGCAATCACGGCGTTTTTGAAAACACTGACAGACGGCTACCTGGTTTCGGGGAATAAAAAATAGGGAACTCTGTCGGGCAGATCAGCTGTCTTTTCTTCCGAAATCCTATCTTTGTGTTTCAATCAGAAATACAAACAAATGAGCACCATTGCAGCAAACAATCCGGCCCTCACTTCGTGGGTGGAAATTCCTCAGAATTCCGATTTTCCTATCCAGAATTTACCGTTTGGTATTGTGAAAACGGGGGAGTCCATACCGCGTGTTGCTTCGCGAATCGGTGATTTTGCGATCGATTTGAAAAGTTTGTATGTACTCGGTTACCTGGAAAACCTTCCATTCGAGCACAGTGATTTTGACTGCGCGACGCTCAATACACTCATGAAGCGTGGCAAAAAAGCTACCCGTGAGCTGCGTAACCGCCTGTCGAAATTATTTGACAGCAATTACACAGACCTGCAAAAAAACCAGCATCACGTAGAGCAGGTGTTGATCCCGATGGACCAGATTACCATGTGTATGCCGGTTGAAATTGGCGATTACACGGATTTTTATTCGAGCCGCGAACACGCGACCAATGTAGGAATGATGTTCCGTGATCCGGCCAATGCCTTGTTGCCAAACTGGTTGTGGCTTCCGGTTGGTTATCACGGCCGTTCAAGCTCCATCATTATTTCCGGGGAACCGGTTCGCCGTCCGAAAGGTCAAATCAAACCGAACCCGGAAGAACCGCCGATTTATGCGGCTTGCCGTAACCTCGACTTCGAGCTCGAAATGGCATTCATTACCTTTGACGGCAAACCGCTGGGCGAGCGCATATCGACCGATGAAGCAGAAGACTTTATTTTCGGAATGTGCCTGTTCAACGACTGGTCGGCCCGCGACATGCAAACCTGGGAGTACGTTCCGCTCGGACCGTTTTTGGCCAAGAACTTTGCTTCTTCGATTTCACCATGGATTGTAACCCTGGATGCTCTGCAGGCTTTCAAAACAGACGGCCCGGAGCAATCGCCGGAAGTGTTGTCGTACCTGGAGTACAGCGGCCAAAAATCCTACGATATTCAATTGGAAGTGTACATTCAACCTGAAAATGCGGGCGAGACAAAGATCTGTACTTCCAATTTCAAATACATGTACTGGAACATGGCCCAGCAGTTGGCTCACCACACGGTGAATGGCTGTAATGTTCGCTGTGGGGACCTCATGGGATCAGGAACGATTTCCGGCCCGACTCCCGATTCTTACGGTTCCATGCTTGAGCTTGCCTGGAAAGGCACCAAGCCACTTCCAATGAATGATGGCTCCGAACGAAAGTTCATCCAGGATGGCGACACCGTGATTATGCGGGGTTTCTCTTCCAAAGATGGGGTGAGAGTAGGTTTTGGAGAGGTTTCAGGGAAGATTTTGCCGGCTGTGGACTGAGATTATCTCAAGATGTTGGATGTTTGATTTTTGATGTTGGATTAAGTTCTTTGTGGAATGACGGTTCAGTTTAAAATCAACCGGTTTTGGTTACAGCAATCAAGCATCCAACATCCAACATCAAAAATCGTTGAAGAGTTAAATAACCACTCATTGTTAACACTTACTTAAACTTTTTTTCAGCAACAAGACTTTCACTTTATCTTTGTTGTGATTAAATAAAAGATCTTAGGTAATTTATGGAAATGCAAATCGATCTGGAGCAGGAACGCAAGGAAATCCTTTCGGCTTTTCGGGGTTTGTTACGGGCCACCAAAAATCGCACCCGACAGGATACCAACCTGATCCGGAAGGCATTCGACGTGGCTGTGGAAGCCCACAAGGAAATGCGTCGCAAATCGGGGGAACCTTATATCTATCACCCGATTGCCGTTGCAAGGATTTGTGCGGAAGAAATGGGGCTGGGGGCTACCGCCATTGCCTGTGCATTGCTTCATGATACCGTTGAAGACACCCATATTACCCTGGAAGATGTCGAGGATTTGTTTGGTGCCAAGGCGCGGCGCATCATCGACGGACTGACGAAAATTCCCGAAGTATTCGATGAAAATGCTTCGATCCAGGCCGAGAACTTCCGAAAGATGCTCCTCACCATTTCCGACGATTTGCGGGTGGTGCTCATCAAACTGGCCGATCGCCTGCACAATATGCGTACACTGCAAAGCATGCGCCCCGATCAGCAGCTGAAAATCGCTTCTGAAACCAAATTCCTTTACGCGCCGCTGGCACACCGCCTTGGTTTGTATTCGATCAAAACGGAACTGGAGGATTTGGCAATGATGTACACCGAGCCGGAAGTGTACAACATGATCCAAACCAACCTGAAGTCGACCAAGGATGTGCGAAACCGCTTCATTCGCCGGTTTGTAAACCCGGTGCGCGAGGCCCTGACGAAAGAAGGCTACAACTTCGATATCAAAGCGCGTACAAAGTCCATTTCGTCGATCTGGCGCAAAATGCAGTCGAAAGATTTGCCGTTTGAAGAAGTGTTTGACCTGTTCGCCATCCGCATTATCCTGGATGTGCCGATGGAAATGGAAAAGGCCGATTGCTGGCGCGTTTACTCAATTGTAACCGATTTCTACCAGCCAAGTCCCGATCGTTTACGCGACTGGATCTCGACTCCGCGAGCCAACGGTTATGAGTCGCTGCATACAACCGTAATGTCGCCGCAGGGAAAATGGGTCGAAGTGCAGATCCGCACCAAGCGCATGGACGAGATCGCGGAAAAAGGACTCGCGGCTCATTACCGCTATAAAGAAAATTCGAAAGACGATTCCAAGTTCGACCGCTGGATTTCCGAGATCAGGGAACTGATGGAAAACCCGGATGTGAACGCCATGGATTTTGTGGATGAGTTCAAAATGAACCTGTTCCACGAAGAAATTTATGTCTTTACCCCGAAAGGGGAGCTGCGCGTATTGCCCACCGGTTCTACCATTCTCGATTTTGCATACGACATTCACAGTGACATCGGCAACAAATGCATCGGCGCAAAAGTGAACAATCGCCTGGTGCCGTTGAGCTATCAATTGCAAAACGGCGACCAGGTAGAGATCATTACTTCGGCGAAACAAAAACCGCACGAGGAATGGCTCCGAATTGTGGGGTCGGCACGTGCACGGAATAAGATCAAATCGGCTCTGAACGAGCAGCGGAAAATGATTGCGCAAGACGGCCGCGAAATCCTGGAACGTAAATTCAAGCAGCACAACATTCGTTTTACGTCCGAGAACATTACGGTCCTGGAACGTTTTTATGGCTTCCCTTCGGCGACCGAATTGTATTTCAGGATTGCGAAAGGAAAAATTGACCTCACCAAACTCCGTGAGATTGAGAATGTCCACGGGATGCTTCAGCTTGAGAAGAAAACACCTGCTGTTCAGAAGGATAAGCACGAGCTGGATGTATATCCGAAGATCAATAAAAAAGAAGATACCATCGTCATCGGTGAGGATTTCATGAACATCCAGTACCAGATGGCCCGCTGCTGTAACCCCATTCCGGGTGATAAAATCTTTGGATTCATTACCATTTCGGAAGGAATCAAGATTCACCGTAACAACTGTCCGAACGCCGAGCACCTGCAATCGAAGATGGCTTATCGCTGCGTGAAGGCGCGCTGGAGAAACCAGGACCTTACCGAGCGTGTGGCGGCCATCCGTTTGGTCGGGATCGACGATGTGGGAATCGTGAACAAGATCACCGAAGTTATTTCCAAGGAACACAACGTGAACATGAAATCCATTTCCTTTGAAACCGTCGACGGATTATTTGAAGGAAAGATCAAATTGCTGGTCTACGATACCGAACATTTGGAGCAGCTGATGCGTAAATTCGAGCTCGTTGACGGCGTGAAGCGTGTGGAACGCTGGGATACGGATGAGGAATAGGCTGATTTTCAATTGTTAAAAAGTTGTTAATCAGGCACGGAATTTGCTGTATCCGGAACAATCAAAACTGCAATGAATCGACTACTGGCCTTTTTGTTTTTCACCGCGACTGTATTTTTTACAGGCGCCCAAACCGATCCTGCCTTTGATTTTACCGGCTCCAAACAAAAAAAAATCCAGCTCATCGACAAACGTTTGCGCATTGGTTACGGACTTCAGTTACCGATTGCCGGAAGCTCGACTTTTAGCACAACGCCAAATACATTATACACCGATGACAGCTGGTTGACGAAAAATCCGGTCCAGGTAGTCGATGTGGGGCTCATGCTCGGCTTTCGCGAAAATTGGACGTTCGGTGTCACCATGACCAGTCAGCGACTTGGCTCGTCGCAGGAATCATTTCAATACCAGCCGGGTGCCGATGCGGTTTATTATTATCCGTTGGAAACAATCTACAGTACTGTTGGGCGTGCTTACGGCAATACGGTTTATGCCGAACGACGGCTTTACTCTTCCTACAACGATCATTTCCGGTTGTTTGCGCGTATTGATGTTGGTTTTAACCGTTATTCCGCAGTTGCTAAAATTCAATACAAAGACGCAAACGATACCTGCAACTGCAACCGTGTTGTGCTGAAGTCGAGGACCGGAACCGCTGTTTTTGCAACGGACCTGAACGTTGGAATGCAATACATTCGGCAGTATTTGGGAGTGAAATTTTCGGTTGGTTACCGCATCCAGTCTCCCGGGACGCTGATCATGAAAGACGAGTTGGAAAACTGGAAATATGCCTTTAACGAAGAAGAGTACGATTACAACGGCGACCCCGACAAAAAGCTGTTTTCGATTACCCGTCCAACTGCCGACCGCGCCGAAGTGATGCACCAGCGATTGTATGCGCAGCTTTCGGTGCTCCTGGTACTGGGCAAACGCGATTTCCCGTATCGCTAATTCACCACAATGCCAATGAAATGTGGTAAATTAGCCACAGATAGCCTTTAGATGTGCACAGATTTTGGGCCAATGCACCGACGAACAATAAACGGATTAATTACGTTGATTTATCTGTGAAAATCTGTATCATCTGTGGCAGCTGTTCCATTTTAATCTTCCGCCCGTAAGAGCACTGTGGTTAGGTCAAAATCCATTGTTAACAGTTTGTGAATAATCTGCAACTGTATTTCGGGGAATAATCATTACTTTTGCCCTTTCAATTCGGTCGCATGCAACAGCAGGAGCTTCAGGACACGGTTCGTAACATTTTCTCGGCATATCTCGAGCAAAATGGTCACCGTAAAACACCCGAACGTTTCGCCATCCTGGCAGAGATCTACAGCTACGAAGGACATTTTGACATCGAATCGCTGTACATCAAAATGAAAAATCAGAATTACCGCGTTTCAAGAGCGACCTTGTACAACACCATCGAGCTGTTACTGGCCTGTAACCTGGTGCGCAAACATCAATTCGGGAAAAACATCGCCCAGTTTGAAAAGTCGCACGGTTCCAAACAGCACGATCACGTGATCGTAACGGATACCGGCGAGGTGATCGAGTTTTGTGATCCGCGTGTGCAAAGCATCAAGGCGACCATCGAAGAGATTTTCAATGTGAAAATCCAGCACCATTCGCTGTATTTCTATGGTGTACGCAATCAATCAACTTCCGAAAACGATTAACAGTGCAATTGACATTCGACATAACGGTACTGCCGACCCATGCTGTTTTGAAGCTAAGTGGCCGCATACTCTCTGATGAAGGGCTTGCAGAAGTGCTGGCGAAAGTAGAAACCGCTATTGCCGCAGGATCGAAAAACTGGCTTTGCGACCTGGGTGAATTGAGCTATTGCAACAGCACGGGATTGAATCTTTTTGTACGCATCCTGACCAAATCGCGCAGTGCAGGCGGCGATTGTGCATTGGCAAACCTGCAACCGGGCGTTCAGAAGTTGTTTGAACTGTCCAAATTAAACGAAATTTTTACCAGCTACGCTTCCACGCAAGAAGCAACGGAGCGATATAACACAATTTCATGAAAGTAGATGTTCTTTTAGGATTACAATGGGGTGACGAAGGAAAAGGAAAAATCGTTGACGTCCTTACACCAAGCTATGACATTATTGCACGCTTCCAGGGCGGTCCGAACGCCGGACACACATTGGAGTTTGAAGGTGTAAAACATGTATTGCACACCATCCCGTCTGGCATTTTTCATGCAAATGTGGTGAACCTGATCGGTAACGGAGTGGTAATTGACCCGGTGGTTTTTCAAAAGGAATTGGAGAAACTGGCCCCGTTCAATATCAACATCAAAGAGCGGCTAATCCTTTCAAAAAAGGCACATTTGATCCTGCCATCTCACCGTTTGCTCGATGCAGCGTCTGAAACAGCCAAAGGAAAAAACAAAATCGGTTCCACATTGAAAGGAATCGGCCCGACATACATGGACAAAACAGGCCGTAACGGTCTGCGTGTGGGAGATATTTTCCTGCCGTCGTTCAAACAGAAATACGATGCATTGGTTGAAAAACACATCGGGATGCTCAAGCATTACGAAGGGTTCGAATACAACCTCGAAGAACTGGAAGGCCCGTGGATGGAAGGAATTGAAATACTGCGCGGTTTAACGGCTGTTGACAGCGAACATTACCTGGACCAGGCATTGCGTGCCGGGAAGAAAATTTTGGCCGAAGGCGCACAAGGCACCATGCTCGATATCGATTTCGGGACCTATCCGTATGTAACTTCTTCCAATACCGTCACTGCAGGAACCTGCACGGGATTGGGCGTTGCTCCTTCGAAGATCGGGAACGTGATCGGGATCTTTAAAGCTTACTGTACCCGTGTGGGCAGCGGGCCTTTCCCAACCGAATTATTGGATGAGGTAGGTGAACAAATCCGCCAGGAAGGACGGGAATTCGGTTCTACGACCGGCCGCCCGCGCCGTTGTGGTTGGATCGATCTTCCGGCGATGAAATATGCCATCATGGTAAACGGTGTTACCGAGCTGGCGATGATGAAATCGGATGTATTGGATAAATTCGAAACGATCCGTGCATGCGTGAAATACCGCGTCAACGGCGAGGAAATTGATTATTTGCCGTATGATATCGATGGCGTGACCATTGAACCGATCTGGGAAGATATTCCGGGTTGGGGACAGGATTTGACCGGATTAACATCTTTTGGCGACGCTCCGCAGGCGCTGAAGGATTATGTGGCATATTTGGAACGACATTTGGAAGTGCCGGTGACGACCGTTTCAGTTGGTCCGGACCGTAAACAAACATTGGCAACTCGATAAGATTGGTGAAGACATTCCAACATACCTTTAAAGTTGCGCTTATTTTGAGCGCAATTTTTTTGTGTCGACTATCCGCATCGGCGCAAACGGACTGGTTGGAATTATTACCGGGAGCAAACCAGCTTTCTTACGATGAAAAGACGGGCATTCAGCGTCTTACCGGGGCTGTTAATTTCACCTACCAGGGCAATGTTATGTACTGTGATTCGGCACACTACAAAGCGAAAACGCAGGAAGTGTGGGCGTACGGGAAAGTGCACCTGAACAAGCGCGACACACTCAACCTGTTCTGCGATTCGCTGTATTACAACGGGAAGACCCGTATGGCAAAGTTATGGGGAAATGTGCGCGTGCGCGACCGCGAATACAAGCTCACGACCGATACGTTGGAGTATGATGCGAAGAAAACGCGGGCAATTTACCGTTACGGCGGCCGTATTGAAAACATTACGACCAGCGAGGTGCTCACCAGCCGTGTGGGTTATTTCAACCCCAATACCGAAGAAAGTTTCTTCCGGGGCAATGTGGTATACAAGTCGCCCGAGCTGAAAATGACTACCGACACTTTACAGTACAACTACCTCAAGCACCGGGTTTACTTTTTCGGCCCGACCAACGTGACCAATAAGGAAACTAAGCTGTACTGCGAAAAAGGCTGGTATAACGTACAAACCGAGGAAGGTGTTTTACAGGGAAATGCCATGATCGACCAGAAACCGCGCATCATTCACGGTGATAGCCTGTATTACCATCCGAAGCAAAAGATCGCAATCGGCCGGGGCCACATTTCAGTGCTGGATACTGCCCAGAAAGTTGAATTCCGGGGCGGACATTTTTATTCGAACGAGCTTTCCGGCAAAGACATTCTCTCCGACCAGCCATGGGTGCGCCTGATGAAATCGAAAGACACGGTTTATTTCCGGGCCGATACGCTCATTCATCAACGCGACAGCCTCAACAAAACACTCAGCGTTGCCGGGAAATGCAACGTGAAAATCTTCCAGGACAAGATCCAGGGAACGGCCGATAGCTTGTTTTACGACAAACCCGCCGGTTACATGGATATGTGGGGGAGTCCGCATTTCTGGAGTCACAATTCCGAGCTCAGCGGTGACAGCATCCGCGTGTATGTGAAAAATGATTCGATCATTGAGAAAGTTCACCTGCGTTACAACGCGTTTGCCGCCAACGAAGTGGATTCGGGTAATTATTACAACCAATTGGCGGGCAAGGAAATCTGGGCTTTCTTTCGGGAAAATGAACTGGTGAAAGCGCAGGTACTCGCCAACGCACGGACTGTTTATTTTCCTACTGATACCATTAAAACCGATACTTCCGTTGTCATCGACCGTAAAGGTATGAACCGTATTTATGCCGCAGACCTTAACGTGTATTTAGACAGCGGCGAAGTCACCGGGATCACGTTTATTCGTCAGCCGGAAGGAATTTTTTACCCGATGGACCAACTGGATCCGCAGGAGCAGTTTTTACAGGGCTTTACCTGGAGTCCGTTGCTGCGCCCGAAAAGTTGGCGGGAGATCACTGGGGAGTGGTAATTAACCATATAGAAAACATTGATTAATTCACCACAAAGGCACAAAGAAATCAGAACGAATTTGACGTGTTAGAAAGAACACAAAGGCGATTCCGGCGGATCACTTTGTGATCCAAACCAAAAATCGGGCGGAGCTTTTAGCGCCTGTTTTATTTGCAACGCAAAGGCGCAGAGGTCGCAAAGAATTAGCCTGCTAAATTTCCATCGAATAAACTTTGCGAACCATTCCATCGATTTGTCTATTGCATCAGCTTCGCGTTCTTTGCGTCTTTGCGTTGAACAAAAGCTTCATGTCATGGTTCCCACAAGCCCCTTTGTGAACTTAAAACGCCTATCCTTCAGAAAAAACTTTGTGCCTTTGTGGTGAAACAGACACAGTTCTTTCAAAGTCGATTTGCCCTAAAACTGAAAATACTGGAACGGAAGCATATTCTGGATAGTCCCATAAACACTGTAAAAGTAAACCCACATCATCAGCGAAATGCCAATCCAGATCAATTGCGCAATGGCCCATTTTTTAATCAGTTCCTTGGAAGAATCGGTGGCCCACACAATAAGCATGATGATCCCGATGATCGGAATGGCTATAATTATGAAATTACCAAGCCAGGTTCCCAGCGTCGGATTCTGATCGTCTTCGAAAGTGGATGGCTGCTGGAAATAATTGTAGGTAAGGATGCTGGAAATCACTATCATGACAATGAAGAGGCCTGCGAGTAAGGCAAAACCACCGGATAAATCTTCAAACAGGTCAAGCAGGACACCTAACAGGAGTAAGTTAAGTCCCATCCCGAACGTTGCTGCCCAAAACTGCATAATGGCCCAGTTTCTCCGAACGCGGTTTTGGTGATCGCTACCCCAGATGACCAGGAACACGTAACCGGCGATCGGAATGGCTGACAGCAGGAAATAACCCAACCATTGAATAGGCGAAAGTGCGTTAACCGTTCGGATCTTTTCCCACTTGTCAAGCGTATCTCCTTGCCCCATTTCTTCCTGCTCAGACGCCCCGTTTTTTGTATCCAGGCTGTTATAGCCGCTGATAGCGAACACGACCATGGCAACCGAAAACGGAACAGCCAGCAGGTTCAGGATTTGTCGTACTGAAGCATAAAATTCATCGCCCATAGAATAAACGACTCCATTTTCTCTTGTCTGCAAATAAAAATTCATTGCGAGGTTGGCAAGGTCGGTAAAAACGAATGTCAGCCCGCCAAGAAGTAACCAAACAAGTGCTTTTTTTTGACGACTTATGTTTGTTCCGTTAAAAGCAATTCCCGTTAGCAGCAGCGATAGCGGAGTGATTAATGAAAACACATGGAAACGCATAAAGTCAAGCCAGCCGCGTAGTTCGGAAAGGGCCTGGATCCAATACGTGTTCGAGGCTATGTGGTAAAGGTCCATCGCCAGCCAGATTCCCGAAGCGATGGTTAAAATAAGGGAGGCATTTTTCCGGAGATTTTTATTGTTGTTATAGATCGAAAAGCCTAACAGGCCGATTACCACATAAGTGCAGGTAATATCGAGTATATTGATCCAAGACAGGATGGACATTTCCGAATCCGGGTACTGTGCCCTGAAAACCAGGTTATGAGAAACAACCAGGATACAGGATAACCATGCGGTGATGGATAAAAAGAGGGCGGATCCTTTATTTTGCATGTTTTGAGGTTTAAGTGTTACCAAAATACATAAAAATGCCTGATAAGATTCATCTGTATTAAGTTTGTTTTTTGCAATTTCCGGTAACCGTTTTTAACCGTTAGAAACACTTATGGCCTTGTAAACACTGGGTTTTGTATAATTACACCATTATTTCATCCTGGTTTACCGGCAGCACAAACGCATCCAAAAAGTCAATAATTTCCATTAGTTCTTTTTGTGAATCAACGCTCAGTTTTGCCCTTTCACTGCTTCCCCGAAGCTGTTTCAAATCGCGGAAACGCAGCTGTGTCACCTTTCCTTTTTCAACCGTCGCGTCGAGGTAAATGCTCTTAAGTTGAATCCCTGTTATGTGAGTGCTTTTTGTACCGTTGATATTCCCTTTTGTGATCTGTAATCGGGCAATCAATGGCGCATGACACCATTTGAAAATATCGTAAGCCACAAAATCGCCCAACGAATAAATAATCAAACTCTGGCGGTCTTCGCCTGTTTCCGCATCACGGAAACTGTAAAACGAAAGCGGTTGCGGATTGTGCGGGTGTCCGCCTAAAATAAGATCAACGCCGGCTTCCCGGCAAACCCGGTGAATCGTATCAACGATCTGCTGATCGGGATAAGGCTGATAAGCGCATCCCATGTGCAGGGAAGCAGCAACCAGGTCGGCACCGCGTTCGCGCGCCAGTTTTGCCTGCGCTACAATGGGCGAAATATCCGGATTTGCTTCGTTCAGGCAGATATGATTGCACAGCCAGGGTGTTTCGGCGGGAACGGTTTCCATGTTCAGGGAAAAGGTCCAGGCCAGGAAAGCGATTTTGATTCCGTTTCGTTCGATAAGGGGAAAATCATTGTATGCGCTTTCGCTTTTTGCTGCTCCGGCGTAAGGAATACCTTTTTCAGTGAGAAAATCCAGGGTGCTCAATAAACCTTCCGGTTGCTGGTCGAGGGAATGGTTATTTGCCACCGAAAGAACGTCGTAACCACCATATTTCCCGAAAGCCGAAAAGACATCAAAAAGCTCCGAACTTCCGTTGAAATACATGTTGTTGAGCATCACTTCCGGTACGGCTGATGGTTTCTTACGGATATCGACAGGTGTCTCGAGGTTCGCAAAAACGATATCCGACGAAAAGTAGAATTCGCCGACTTCATCCCATAAATTCGCGCAGGTTTGAGCATTGATACAGGTATAGGGCATCAAATCGCCACCCGCGGTCAGCGTGATCGTGGTTTCCGGAACGAAACCGCCCGGGATCGTTGGTCGCAGCGGAAGCTTAAATTGATCAGCTATCCCCGAGTTTTCTTCGGCTTCAACAATCGCCTTGTAATAGTATTTGTAGCCGAGATACAACCGTTCATCGGTCGACATTTTCAGCGGATCTTCGTGATGGCCTTTGAGCGGATAAACGTACTTTTTACCGAAAACGGAACGGACCCTGAAAGCAAAACGGACCAGGCGTGTGAGCAGTTTCCCTTTCAGCGAAATCGCCCGTACAGGATTATAGGTCTTATAATTGATCATTGTTGTTATCGTTTCCGCGACCAAGATACCGTTTTCTGCTTGAATGATCTGTTCCATCAAAGTCCCGTAGGGAAGAAATATCGTAGTGCAAATGTCACATCATAAACGTCCATGCCGTAGGTATGGGGCATTACAAAACATAATGTGAATGTCTTACCCCTACGGGGTAATGTTCCTGGTAGTGATTCACATACTACGATATTTTGTCCCTACGAATTTCCAAGTAACACATGGTTCTAATGAAAACAAAGGCCTGCATTCAACATTAAAAATTAAGCATTCAACATTGAAAATGGTTACCTTTCATAACAGATTACATTAAAGAGAAAACAATTCGAATGACTGATCAGGAAATCATATCATCCATTCGCAAAGGCGAGCGCGAGCAGGCGATTCGTTTTTTGTACCAGGAGTTTCCTAAAATCAAGGCATTGATCCTCAAAAGCGGCCTCAATGAAGTGGTGGCAAAAGAAGTATTCAATGACAGTTTGTTGCTCTTAATCGAAAAATTACAGGATCCGAATTTTGAATTGACATCGAAGCTGACAACCTATTTGTACGGTATCAACCGCTTTATGGTGAAGAACGAAATGCGCCGGCAAAACAAAACGGCTTACGAGCTCGAATGGAGCGACACGCTTATCATTTCGGATGCCGATTTGGGTTACGATGTTGAAAAAGAAGAACGGTTGAGCCAACTGGATAAGATCCTGAACCAGGTTTCCGAAAAATGCCGCCAGATATTTGAATTATTTTATTTCCGAAAACAATCCATGGAACATATTTCCAAGACCTTGAATTACTCGAGCGTTAACTCTGCGAAAACACAGAAATACAAGTGCATCGAGCAAGCGTATCAATTGGCCCAAAAACATGTTTCTCACCCCGAATCATTATTGCCATGAGATCATCGTTAGAACAATTTGAACGCGTTTCCGATTACGTTTCGGGAAAATTGACAGAATCACAACGCAGTTTGTTTGAGCTGGAAATGAGCAATGATCCGTTTTTGCAGGAACAGGTTGCTTTTCAGAAAGACATGGTTCGTGTGGTAGAACGCAGGGCTTTACGCAGTGAAATTGGTGCCGTGGCCAGTTCGTATGCCGTTGGTGGAATGAGCCTGATGAGCAAATTGATGCTCGGAGCCGGTGGTGCCCTTGTGGTTGGAATAGTAGGATACTTCACGTTATTCAACACGGAAACATCGGAGAAACCAAAAATGGCTGCTCTAACAGAGCAAACCACAGACCAGGAAAAAGAACTTCCTGCCGATTCAACCGCCAATAAGGAAGAAGTTAAATTTGAACCCCAATTGGAGCCGGTTTCATGGAATTTCTTTAACCGAAATACGGTTGATTATATGCCGCCGTTTTATAGCGTTTATGCCAATGATATGCCTACCCTTGATTTATCATCTGGTGCAGAAGATAATGCCGGTTTTGTTTCTCTTGAAGAAGATTCGCTGATACGGGAATTGATTCCAATTGTTGAACAAAAACGCGCTTATGTCGGTTCATGGCGCACCAGCCCGATGTCACGCGCCAAGGTGAGCAAAATTCCGGGATTGAGAAAACAGGTCAAATCGCGCAAAAAAGCAGCAACGGTTTACGTAACCGACGAAGAAGGAAATATCCTCAACAACGCGAAGATGACCTATTCGTACTTTGGTGAACAACGGACGGTTTTGATCAATGGCGTTTATGCGTTCGATCTGTACAGCGATATCAAGACGAATGTGGTGATCGAGCTGGAAAACGGGGATAAGGCGCTGATCGAGAATGTGGACTTTAAACCGCGTTACGGTACCTATATCGAAATCGATGGTTACACGACGTCTAAAAAAGTCAAACAGGGAATACAGCTCAACGAAGACGGGAGCATAAAAATTGACTGATCAGATCTTTCCTTTCTCGGAAAGAAGGATGGCAATGGGTCTTGTTTTGGCAAACTGCGAGAACACGATGATCATAATGACCGTAATCGGAACGCTGAGGAACATTCCCGTGATTCCCCAGATCGTACCCCAAAGTGCCAGGGCAATAATCGCTACCAGCGGACTGATATTGAGGGAGTTGCCCATGATACGTGGCTCCAGGATATTGCCTACAATGAACTGAACGGTCCCGAGCGAGATCAGTGTCGCAATACACGGACTAAACGATCCGAATTGTACGAGGCAAAAAACCGATGGTAACAAAACGCTCGTAAAAAGCCCGATCAGCGGAATGAAATTCAGTAAAAACACCAGGAAAGCCCAGAAAAGAGGCGTGTCGACACCAATGATCAGCAGTACAACAAAACTGATCACTGCTGAAATAAGGTTGACCAGCGTTTTCAGCCCGATGTAATTGGCTACTGATTTTTCGATTTTCCGGATCAGGACCAATGCCCGCAGGTATTGCTGTGTTTTCGGGAACAATCCGTGAAGTTTGGTGGGAAAATTGCTGTCTTCCAGGAAAATAAAAACTACGTAGAGCAATACCACAATCGTGTTTTGAACCATTCCTCTCAGCGATGAAAAGATCGAAGAAAACAAGGTGCCGAAATTGAAATTACCCGCGTATTCCTGTGCTAGCTTCATCACATCCACATCGAACAGTTTATTGATGTCGTTGGTGACTATGGTCATATTGGTACCGTAGGTTTCATACGATTTTGCTAGGATCTCGATATTCACTACCAGCAAACGTCCGATAAACGTAAACGCTGCAAAGATCAGCCCTGACATAATGATATTGGTCAGCCATCCGGGGAACCAACGGTGGATAAACGGAATCTGGTTGAGCTTGGATTTGATCTTTCGGACCAACAACCAAATCAGCAGTGCAAAAACAAACGGAATGATGAGCTGCTGTCCCAGTATCAGCGCAAGCACCGACAGGGAAATAACGATCATAAGAGATGCTGCATTCCTGATATTCATTGGTCGAAGATAGGAAAAGTGCGGAAAAGGGAAGTTGTTTAGGGCTCTTTTACAATTGATAAGCGGAATTTTCAAACTTCCGTAATATTGCGGGATTACTGAATGCTCTGAATTTCAGGTTTTTGATTCAGATTTCGGGAAGATTAAAACTAATTAGTTAGTAATGTTCGGGATATTCCGAATACCTAAATTCCCAAATACCGGAATTCCCGAATTTCATTCCGAAGATTTGCCTAGTATTTTTTCCATTTCATAATGCTGCAACACATCAAACAGCTTATACGACGGTCCCAGCAACGTATATCCCAGCTTTTCATAAAACGGCAAGGCATAATCGCGGGCATGGAGGATCAGCTTGGTGTAACCGATTTCCGCACCGCGTTTTTCCACCGCATCCATGATCTGTTTACCCAGACCTTTTCCCTGGATCGCACTTTCCACAGCTACAAAACGTACCTGGCAAACAGTTTCGCTGACTTTGTCGAGCCGGGCGATAGCCAGTATTGATTCATCTTCAAACAACGCGAAGTGAATTCCCGCTTCGTCGCCGTCGTTACGTTCCGAACCGCGTTCCTTTCCCAATGGCTCGCGTAAGATGCGGTAACGTAAATCATAATACGTTTCCCATTCAGCGGCCGTTTGTGGGGTTCTAATTTCCATGACGTTTAAAAGCAATTGAAGTAACGCGTTTCGTGGTTTTACCATCGATGGTCTCCGTTCGTACCAGCGATTGGGCGGTTGGATCGGTAAAAACTTCGTCCAGGGAACGAATGATGCCAAACGGAATATGTTTTTCCAGCATCGCTGCATTCAGGCTTTCGGAAGTGTGTTGCGCAATGACCGGCTGGAGTAACCCGAACAATGCTGTCCTGTTTTTGACACGACTGGCATTGGTTGAAAAACGTTCGTCGGCATCGAGATCATTCAGGCCGAGATAAGCGCAAAGACCTTCAAAATGACGGTCGCTGCCGATGGCAAACGTAACCTGTTTCTGATCGGCGGTGGTGAACAACTCACCGTACGGAGCAATATTCGGGTGCAGGCTCCCGATGCGTTGTGGCACATGGCCTTCCATCAGGTAATTGGATGCCTGGTTTACGAGTGAAGAGACGGCTGCATCGTACAGGGAAACAGAAACTTCCTGTCCTTTACCGGAAACCTTGCGTTCGAGCAAGGCTACCAGCAAACCTTCTTTCAGTTGGTGGGCCGCCAATACGTCGATAAACGCAACGGGCATTTTTACCGGTCCCGATTCCGGTGTGCCGTTCATCGACATCAATCCTGATTCGGCCTGCAAAATGAGATCATACGCAACACGGTCGCTGTCATCACCGAAACCGGTAATTTTCCCGATTAAAATACGTGGATTGAGTGCAAAAACCTTGTCGGCGGTCAACCCGAATTTAACGTCATCGCCTTTTTTGAAATTGAGCAGCAAAATATCCGCCGATTCAATCAGCGCACGAATCTCAGCAGCGCCTTCCGCAGAAGAAAGATCCATTTTCCGGTATTGTTTGCGGTAATTGACCGACGAAAAATAGGCAGAAACCGGATCACCGGCACTTTCGGAAGGGAGTTTCCATGAACGTGTGACGTCAGGAAGAGACGGGTGCTCGATCTTGATGACTTCAGCTCCGAGTTCCGCAAAAAACATTCCCACCGCCGGACCGGCCAAAACCGTTGCCAACTCTATTACCTTCAGCGATTCAAACATGATTCAAATGTACTAAAAGCAGATGAGTTCTTCGAGTGGGGCAGTTTGGAAGTTTATCGGTTGGCTGGTTTTCAGTTGAGGAGTTTTAGCAATATATTCCTGGTTTTCCTGATATAACCAAAGATGTTTCGGACAAAAAGTAAGATTACCTGGTCACTTCTTCAATTCGTACCTTCGCCACGCCGTTCCTTACGAAATTCAGCTTTTTGGCACCGGCATAGCTCAAATCGAGGATATGTGGAGATCTTCCCATACGATCCGTCACTTTTACAATCACCACCGAGTCATTCGCCAGGTTGGTCACGCGTAAAAGTGTTCCGAATTTGAGGGTTTTGTGTGCTGCTGTCAAGCTGTCTTTGTGGTAAATGGCCCCGGAGGAAGTTCTTCGTCCGTGGAATTTATTGGCGTAATAGCTCACATTTCCGGTTGTGTTATAACCATTTGCTACTACCGTTACCGAATCTATCGGCTTTAATTGGACTTGCTGTATCTGCTGTCCGGCTGTTGCGAAGAAAGACACTTGTTCTGTTTTGTCAGCCGATGGTTTGCTCTTCTGAGAAAACTGTTCTGCAACAGTAAAACTAAGCAAGGCTGCAATCGTGAAAATCAAAAAAATAGTCTTCATAACTTTTTGTTGAGGGGGCAAATATACACCCAAAAAAAAGTTCTTCGGGTTCATTTACAATTCGTTAACAAAAAAGTGGTTACAAAAAAAGCCCTTAAAACGAGGATATCAACAGGTCAAAAGCCGTCAGAATGAAGGAAGTAGTTAGTTATGAACAACCGGCTTCTGAGGTTGGATTCCAAGGTCGATAATTCACCACAAAGACACAAAGTTTTTTGGAGCGATTGGCATATTTAAGTCCACAAAAGCAATCTCGACGAAATTAAACCCAGATCACCTTTTTACAACGCAAAGTACGCGAAGAGGGAAATTACGGACAATCAAGAACGCAAAGTTTAATTGCTTTGCAATTTTCCAAACGATGTAAATCCGCTGTGTTGAACTATCGGTTGTCATCTTTGCGATCGCATTCGTCAAAAATAGTGTGAGTCCAACCTTTGCGAACTTTGCGCCTTTGCGTTGAATAACTCTTTCGCGTTGAATAATCCAAGTGGTTAAAATGAATACAAAAAAAGCCCCTCAACCGAAATTGAGAGGCTTTGCTAAACAATTGATAATTACTTGCGAACTACCAGTTTTTGTGTTTGAACTCCCTGGGCAGTTTCAATTACAACGTGGTACATTCCATTGTCAAGAGAAGCAACGGAAAGTTCGTTGTTGATCACCGACGAAGCGTCGATTACTAATTTACCAGCCATGTCGAAAACACGTGCAGCTACTACTGTTGCGCCGTTGAAACGGATGTCGGTAGTTGCCGGGTTCGGGTACATGGTAATCGTCTCCGTTGACAATTCGTTTGTTGCCAGGACCGAGTTGATATTGTAGGTGGTATTGGTAATAATTGCCGGATTGAAATCGAAGTAGATATAAGCAGTGTTCTCGATTTCTGTTCCTACTGCCAAACCTGCGTTCTCACGAATGCTGTAAATCACATAACCTTTACTGTCTTCTTCGTTTTGAGAAGCAGGAACAAGATTGATCTCGTTGAACGAGAATGTCACGATGCGTGTTGCCTGATCGACAGTAGTTGCAATACCATGCTTGGAGCCTAATACCTGGAAGGTAGACAAATCAAGGTTGGCAGAAATTGTATCGCGGATCACCACATCCAAAGCAGCCATGTTTCCTTCGTTCTGGAAGTTAATCACATACTGCAACGTTTCGTCGACATTCGCATCGATGTTGGTTGCCTTGTTTACCAGTTTGTTGTTCGGGTCATACGAGTTAAGCACAGTCGTATACAATGTATCGTAGTTGTTGCTCAGGTCTGAATCGTTTGGTGCAGTAATGCTTACGTAGAATTCCAGTTCTGTTCCTGCAGGCGTGCTGCCCGGGAAGGTAAACTGGATGGTCTGATTGATGCAGTCGGTCAGGCCTAACAGGTCAAATGTCAATACGTTTCCGTTTACGGCCGCATTTGTCAATCCTGCAGTGTTTGGCGTAAATCCGGCCGGGAAGGTCAATGAAACCTGCGCATCCGTGGTGTTGTTACAAGCATAGTTGCAGAAATTCAGTGAAACAGTTCCGGTTTGCAAAGGAGCTACAAATGCCCAGGCATAGGAGTAGTTAATAACCGCATCCGGATCGGCCGAAGCAACCGCGCAGTCCACTTCAATGCTGATCTGGCCCGGATTAGCCAATCCGCCTGCTGTAAAGCTGGTAATGGTGAAATCCGGAGAAACCTGCACCAAACCATTGTTGGCAAGCCATGCGTCATTCAAACTAACTGTGTAAGGTGCGTTGGCAACGTTCAAACCGGTATATCCCCAGAATGCATTCGGGTTGCCGCTTTGCGAAATTGTTGTTGTCACACCGTTTGCATCCGTGAAGTCATACTGCGCATCCGAATAATTCATCGAAGGTGATTGCTGGTACGTGCTGATATAAATGTACCCGCAGTTTGACGGATCATTTGCCGACAGGTTTACAGTTTGAGGAACTCCGACATTCGAAGAAGAAGTGGTACTGTAAAGCTCAACAGATGCAATGTAGTTTCCTGCAAGTGAATAACCGTGCTGGAAAACGAAACCATAAGATTGTCCGGCTGTGGAAGTGAAATTCTGGGTCTCCGACGAACCATCGCCCCAGTTAACGGTAATAATTCCGCCAGTTTCGTCACTCGCACCTGTGCTTACCTGCACATAGATTTGTTCAACACATCCTGTAATTGAGTCAGGATAGTCGAACACCGTGTACGCATTTGCCTGCGCAAAGGCCGAACTGCCTGCGATCCCCGCCGCAAAAAGTAATAAAGTAGAAAGTATTTTCATAATCGTTATTTTTTCCAGTTACCATCGTTGTTTCGGAAAGGTTGCCCCACTCTTAATTTTTAATGTTGAATTTTGAAAGTTGAATGGGGGCATTAGGGAAGAAGCACGATCCCGCATAGCTTAATTGAAAATGTAAAGTTGAAAAGAATTATAAATGAGTAAATTACCAATTATAAAGAACCGGGACCCATTTCTTGACCTAGAGATTAAGATTAATCTTCTTGCTACAATCGCCTTTTCAATTTTCAATTTTACATTTTCAATTCCTAATATTGCGTATGCAAAAAAATGATTTCGTTCAGTCCAATTCCGGGCTTCAGCCAAAGGCAATCTTACAGACCATACAACTACTCGAATCAGGAGCTACCGTTCCATTCATCGCCCGTTATCGAAAGGAACAAACAGGTGGTTTGGATGAGGTGCAAATCGCCCAGGTCCGCGACCTGGCAAAGAAACACGACGAACTGATCAGCCGTCAGCAAACCATTTTGTCGGCCATCGAAGAGCAGGGAAAGCTGACGCCCGAATTGAAAACGAAAATCGAAGATTGCTTTGAGTCGAATGCACTCGAAGATTTATACCTGCCGTATAAACAGAAGCGATTGACCAAAGGTGAAAAAGCCCGCAAGCTGGGATTGGAACCATTGGCGCGGATGATCATGTCACAACGTGGCGGCGATCCCGAACAAATGGCAGAACGCTTCCTGAAAGGCGAAGTATACGATGAACAAACGGCCATCCAGGGCGCTTGCGATATCATCGCCGAATGGATCAATGAAAATGCCGTAGCGCGTGCCCGTATGCGAACCACATTCCAGCGAAAAGCCATTTTACAGTCGAAACTGGTGAAAGGCAAGGAAGAGGAAGGCGCCAAATACCGCGATTATTTCGATTTTTCGGAACCGCTCTACCGAACGGCGTCGCACCGTTTCCTGGCTTTGTACCGCGCCGAGCGTGAAGGCATCCTTTCCCTGAAGGCACAGCCCGAAAAAGAAGCAGCGATCGAACAGCTGGAACGCTTTTTTGTAAAAGGCGACGATGCCTGTGCCGATTTGGTGGCAGATTGCTGTAAAGATGCTTATACCAGGTTGATGTGCCCGTCGCTGGAAAACGAAGTGCTGAACGAAGCCAAAGAAAAGGCCGATAAAGAAGCGATCAAGGTGTTTTCGACCAATCTCCGGCAATTATTGTTAGCCCCGCCGGTCGGTTCCAAACGCATCCTGGCGATTGACCCGGGATTCAGGACCGGGTGTAAAGTTGTTTGCCTCGATGAATCGGGTTCGCTGCTGACGAACGTTACAATTTACCCGCATCCGCCGCAAAATGAAAGCGACAAAGCCATGGCGAAAATTTCGCAACTGGTGCAAGCTTATAAAATAGAAGCCATTGCGATTGGCGACGGAACGGCAGGCCGCGAAACGGAAGCCTTTATCAAGCGTGTGCGTTTCGACCGCGATGTGAGTGTATACGTTGTGCGCGAGGACGGTGCTTCGATCTATTCTGCCAGCCCGATTGCACGCAAGGAATTTCCGGATTACGATGTTACGGTACGCGGTTCCGTTTCCATTGGCCGTCGCTTGATGGACCCGTTGGCCGAGCTGGTGAAAATCGATCCGAAATCAGTTGGAGTAGGGCAGTACCAGCACGAAGTGAACCAGACACAGCTCAAAGATGCGCTCGATGACGTCATCGTTTCCTGCGTGAATGCCGTTGGTGTTGATTTGAATACCGCTTCACCTTATTTGCTAAGCTATGTTTCCGGACTCGGGCCTGCGTTGGCGGAAAATATTGTGGCGTATCGCAGCGAAAATGGTGGTTTCCGTTCGCGTGAGGAGCTGAAAAAGGTAAAACGACTCGGCGACAAAGCCTATGAACAAGCCGCGGGATTCCTGCGTGTGCGTGATGGCGAGAATCCATTGGACAACTCGGCCGTTCACCCGGAAAGCTACAAAGTGGTGAATGCAATTGCGAAGAAAGCCGGTTTGAAACTCACCGAACTGATCGGTAACGAAACGACCCTCAAAACCGTCAACAAAACCGAATTCCCGGAAATCGACGGCTATACTTTCGATGATATTATCCGCGAGCTCAAAAAACCGGGCCGTGATCCGCGCAAGCAGGCCAAAGTACTTGAATTCGATAGCCGCATCCGCACGATGGAAGACCTGCGCGTGGGCATGAGCCTGACGGGAATCGTAACCAATGTAACCAATTTCGGGGCGTTCGTCAATATCGGTATCAAGGAAAACGGGCTGATCCACAAATCGAACCTGGCGGATGTATATGTGGAGGATCCGGCGCAATTCATCGCTCTGCACGAGCATGTCGACGTACAGGTGATCGAGATTGATATTCCGCGGAAACGGGTTGGGCTCAAAAGACTGGTTTAACCTGGTTATTTGCCTGATGATTATGTCGGGTTTTACTTGTCATTTTTGGTCACAAAATCTGCTAAAAGTGTACCCGTTTAAAACGTTTAGTGTAATCATTTAGCAATTTTTGCGTTACATTGGTTGCTTACTTTGAAAATTCAACCTATGCGATCAGTCTTCTTCCTGTTATGCTGCCTGTCGGCCTTTTCATCTGTTTTTGCCCAACGTCCTGATTCCGTGCAGGTAGACGGTAAATGGTACTTCGTATACCCGATCCGTATGCGGTTGGAACCATCTGCAAGTTACCTGAAAGTAGCGGGTTTAACCGCAACCGAATTTGAGCAATACCGCGATTGGACGCAGGCAAACGACCCGCGACTTGGCCTGGAAAAAGATTCGCTGATCAGCGCCCTGCGAAAATCGATCATCGACGACAAAATCCTCACCACTCAGCAATACGAAGAAGAAACGGCAGATTTCGGAGAGAAAAACTATCATCGTCATCATACATTGTTCAGGGTTGGGAGGGGTAAATTCAGCTTTCGCCGTAAAATCCGCCATGCACAGCGCGATTATCATGGAAACTCGAAGACATTCAATGTGAAACGCAATGTGAACCGGAACGATTTGCGACGAACACTGTTAAAATCTCCCAGGTTCAGGTACGAACAATTGTATTTTAGCGACTATTCCTTACCACCGAGTGAAAAAGACTTGCCCGACGGCAACTATATCATCTACTACGATGATCTCTTTTCGGTTGGCCACTGGAAGAAGTGGAAAGTGAACCCGTTGCAGAAAGCGGCTGTTTTCAGCCTGAAAGACAACCTGTTGAGCGGGGAATTTCAATTCTTTTCCTATGAGGGAACTCCGCTTACTTCTGGAAATTATGTCAACGGCCTGCGACAGGGAGAATGGTTGGTGAAAATGGAATCGTATTACAGTGTAGATTACAGGGAAGGCTGGTTTTATAACAGGAAATACAGGGCAGGGCGAGTTGGTTTAGACAGCCTGTTGCTGCACTTTGATGCGGATCTTTTACACGGCGATTGCAGTTATTTTTCCCGTTATTCGAATGAACCGATGGAAAAAAAATGGCAGGGACAATTTAAACACGGGTTTCCGGACGGCAACTGGTATCATACCGATTTTAGTTACACGAATTTTAAAGGCACTATCAAAGCGATTAAGGATTTTTCCAGCCAGGATTATGCCAGGCAGTGGATTGATTTTCCTATTCCTCTTTCTGATTCCATCTATCATTTCGGGGAAATGCCCAGCCGTAGCAATTACCGTAATATCTGGTATACAAAGCAGGCAAAATGTATCGAGAATTTGGGATGGAAAAGCCTGGGCAAGCTCAAGAGTGATCCGTTGGGAGAATTTGTCCAGGGCCAATATCCGGTTGGTGAAACCATCTCGTATCTCGCGTTCGATACGTATTGCGAATTCTTCAGCGAAGACAACCCGGATGTGTGTATCGCACGCTTCTACCGCAATGTTGAACAGAAGCTCATCACCGGTTCACGGTACTTCGAAAATGGTGCGCTGTTCGATACATGCGGATTTGACAACCAGGGACAATTGATATACCGTCAGTTTGACAACACCGGCAAATTGTATCTCACTTCTTACCTGGATGCAGGAGGAAAACGACTGCAAACGGTGTATACAACCCCAATCAAAAAGCTAGTGTTCGATGGCTTCGAGGTGACCAAAGACCTCTACGGGAATACCTATTCCTGGGATGGAGACACAATTGCCGGCGGGAGAAGAATTTTTCAATTGAGATGGGATAATGAAGCAGCACTGCTGTATGAAAATTATTACGACACCGGAAAAGAGGAGCTCGTGGAAAAGTCGTACGACGATAAAGGAGCGTTGCAGTCGGTAAAAACCATCCCTTTTTCAAACGAAGCAATGGAGACCTTTGAAAACGAGTTTGATAAGAAAATTAATTTTTACGAAAAATACTATTACCTGAAAGAGCGCTTGCTGGATTTTGATTCCTTCCAAAAACAAACCTATTGGGACAACCTCACTTTTGTTGAAGAAAACAGCAAAGGTGAAAGCCGGGTGAAGCTGTTGATGAACGGAAAAGAATACACCGGCAACCTGGAAGTGAAGCAGAACACAAAAGGCATAAACCGGATTCATTACAAAAAAGGCAGTTTAACGATTGAAATGCATTATGGATATTCTTCACGAGGCTTCAGGAAAAAGCGCCGGATCAGGATGTATTCGAGAGGTTCTTCTTCTGAGCTCCGCGAAACCCTGATGCTCCTTTTTCAATTGAAACTCTATGGTCCGGATTACTATAAAATTACCAATATCAATAGCGGCTTCCCCTATTTCTTCAGCACAGGAGCTTTGCAGAACGGAATCCCTGCGGGTGATTGGAAGTTTTATGAGAATAGGAAAGTAACGGCTGAAGTCACTTATTCCGGCGGTAACTCAACCGGCTTTGTTTATGAACATAAAACAAGAGTAGCGGATGATAAATCAGAGCTGGAAGTCTACATTTCCGATCCGCTGAAGGAACAATTCGATCCGGCATGCAGAAAAACGGTTTCACATGTTTTCAGGAAAACGGCCATCGCCAACCGTCGAAAGAATGGTGCCTCCGTGCTGTTCAATCATGTGGGTGACACTATTGGATTGACCTGGTACAAAAACGGGGAACTGCACGGCGATCAATGGTACTCCTATCTCAGCCAATATTCTACTCATGGCGCCCCTGAAAAAAAATACCTCATTGGTAAATTTAACAATGGCAAGCCTGAAGGCAGGCATTTCCTCGTCGAGCAGCAATATGAAACGGCTGTTGGCGGAGGGAAAGTAGTGACAGACACGTTGGCAGTGGTGAATTACGTGAACGGAAAAAGGGAAGGAAATGCCTGGTACCAGCCCATGAACCTGAGGTTTGAGCTGTCTTATGCCAATGACTTGCCTGATCGTGACCTGACCATTACCAACATGAAGAAAGAAAGAATCGAGCGCTATACCTTCCGCGGCGGTTATGTCGATAAAATGCAGTATTTCAAGGAAAATACCTTGTCCTACGAATACAGGCTTCCCGAAAAGGACTCGTTCAGGCTGGAGTTTTCCCAGATCAATGCGATGATGCAAACAGACCGTCTAAATGAGGAGCCGTTCGATTGGAGTTCCGGGAGAGAAACATACATCAAGCGTGATGAAATTCCGCAGCAATCCGTTTTCACAAAATTCTACCCGGATGGAAGTGTGGCACGCACCGGCCCGTTAACGAAAATGGAAAAGAAAACGGGCCTTTGGAACTACGCCAGCGAAGACCAGACGAATAAGTACACCATTGATTACAAAGATTCAATCTATGTACAAAACGGCGATACATTTTCAATTATCGGGGTGCAGACGCAGTTGAACGTGGATGGAAAACCATTCAAAAACCAGCTGGTATTGCAGGAAGACGACTTTTACAAATGTACCAGCGATGAGTACTATTCGATCCGCGAATATTTGGTGCCCGAATCGCCGGCTGGCAGCGAAGAAGCGCTCAATTATTACGACAACGGAACGCTGATGAGCCGCGGGCGCCTTGTCAACGGGTTACCCGACGGCCTTTGGCAATTCTACAACCAGCAAGGCGGTCTTACCCGTACAGGCATCTATAAAAATGGCAGGAAGATCGGCCGCTGGCTCGAAGGTGATCTCACCACGAAAGCCTACCTGGGCGATATTTGCCTCGATGAATCAAATCCCGACCTGGATGTGATTATCAGTCAGCTCGAGCGCGGAAAGAAAATTGCCGTTACCATTTACCGAAACGGAAAAGCAGTGTCGAAACAAACCTATGAGTCCCCAAAATAGAACGCTATGAAAAAACAGTTCATCTTCATCCTGTTTTGTTTTTGTGCCATGCAGGCGGTTGGCCAGCGCCCCGATTCGGTGCAGGTAAACGGACAATGGTATTACATCTATCCATTGCAGCAAAAGTTGAATCCCGGCGTTGGATTATTGGATAAAATGGACCTTTCCGAAACCCAGTTTGAACTCTTCCGGCAGTGGAAATTGTCTGATGACCCGCGCCTGAAGCTTTCCAAACGTGTCCTGATCGATTCACTCAACCGGGAATTATTGCGCACCAAAGTCACTGTTACGAAAGAACAAAACAAATATGAATGGCGGGAAGCTACGCGGCCACAAAAAATGGTCCGGCCTTTCATCATGCGAAAAAAACACTGGTACCGCAATCATCCCGAGCTGCTCACCAACCAGGTAAACGACCGCAATTATGACCTCGTTCCGGCAATACAAAGTTTACCCAATGGTAAATACATCCAGTATTTCGAACCGATGCTGAGCTATAACGAGATGAAAAACACCACCGTGCTTCCTCCCAGGGTAGCCGCGATGTTTGAGCTGAAAAACAACCTGCTCGAAAATGAATTCACCCGTTTTAATTACAAAGGCGATACCATCCGGCATGGCTTTTTTGTGGACGGGCTGAAAGAAGGCCAATGGACGATCAGCGACAGGGGAACCTACCTGCGATCGGGTATCCATGGCCTGCGAAAGAACAATACAATTAGCCATTACAACATGTCCAACCGGGTTGAGCTGAAAAAAGGAATTCTTGACGGCCCTTTTTATAAATGGACTTCGGGCAAATACGAGCAGATTGGCCAATTCAGAAGCGGTTACGCCGATGGTATCTGGAAAGTACGCCCCTATTATCAGTGGCGCGCCGACCAGGTAATCGATTACAATTCGGTGCTCGACAGTAACTACGAACAGTGGCTCACAGTCTCCATTACACCTGCGATAGCACTCTATTCGAAATACACAAAAGGCTTCGATTTCAAAGAAAAAAAACGCGACTACCATCAATTGGATTATTACGAATGCCAGGAAGAAATGTACGAGCGGGGCGTCCCTGCTTTACCAATAGTCGATTTTAATGATTTGTTTGAGCACCCTATGCAGGCAGGATTGGTGCGTTTAAAAACAGTGAACGGCGAAAATTACAACCGGTACCAATTTGGTAGTTACCGAAATACCGGGCATGTCAACTTTCACGGTACCAAACAATTGTTCGTAGGAACACGCTTGACCGAAAGATATACCTATTTACCGGAAGTCGGAGCGATCGTTTATGCGCGCTTTTATAAAAACGGGGCAGTGTTCGATACGCTGTGTTACCAACCGAATACCGGTTTATTTGTCCATCATATATTTGACGGTAACGGGAAATTGTATAGCACCACCATTTACAATGGCTCCGGTGAACAGGAACGCCGGATCGATTATTACACGGTAAAGAAAAAAAAGGAAAAGGCCCATTATGAAGCTCCGGTCATTATTGAAGGATTTGAAACGGAAAGCCCAAGTATTTACTACAAAAGTAAGTTGCGCGAATGGACCGGAAGTGAAATCCGCGATGGTAAACTTTATACCCATATTGAATGGCTAAAAGCGACCAAAAAGCGCACATTCGCGCAGTATACGGACCTTTCGGATAATGCACAGCACAGGGTTTTTTATACGGAGGGGAATCCGGTGTTTGACGAAACCCTGATCCCGATGAAAGCCGATTCATTGAAACTTCAACCCAATTATTATGACACGTTGAATACGGTTATCTACGGCAACCTGCAATGGAAGCAGGAACAAGCCAGGGATGCGAAAGGCCCTGTGGTTTTAAGCTGCGATGGCCAGCCTTTTTCAGGAGAGCTGCATATTCGCCTTTCAGGTAAAAAACTGCAATTGGATGATGACCAGGCAAACGGCTTGGACTGGAGTATTCCGAAAGATCTCTATTCTGAAAAGCTTCAGGAGGTATTCAAGGACCATTACGTAGCAACGAAGTACAATGTTGCGTTTAGCAAACGAGAGCGTTTTGGTTGGTCAGTGGAAGGGAACTCGTTTACAACCATGATGCTGGAGCTCTTTCAAGGTCACATCGGCCTGTATGGAATTGAACGCATGGAAGGCGGTTTTGAGAACGGACAGCCCGCAGGCGACTGGAAGTATTTCGACAAAAAAGGCAAGCTCATTTGTACGCTCAATTTTGTCAACGGTTTGCCGAATGGCGATGGCGTAACACTTGCACGGTATCAAAAGCCCAATCATTACGATCGCAGGTACCGCGATTACGAGCCGTATTACGACTTCCTGTTTTCAAAAGACGCTCCGAAGATTTACCGGGAAAAGACATTTCATCTGATAAACGGAGAACTCGACGGGCCATCTGTCACCTACACGGCAATGGGAGATACGACCGAAATTAGCTACTACAAAATGGGGGTTCTCCATGGAAAAGTATGGACGAGGAGATATGACGTCGTTTCCTCTTCCGAATACCAAAACGGCCTCCTGCATGGTTTTATGTATACAGGAAAGCTGGCATACAACAGTACGAAAGAAATAATACTGGACACCACGAGCTATGCACAGTATGAAAACGGCCTCCTGCATGGCGATGCGTACCTGGTGTTCTACGAAAACGATTCCTATGAAAACAGGTACGATGAGTCTGGTACCGTATTGAACACGTATTATGAAAACCGTTATTCCGGGCAGTCGCGAAAAACATTGAATTGCCGGTTCAATCACGGACTGATGGAGGGCAAGTACATTCAGCGAAAAGGATCCGGTGAAACCGAGTATACGATAGCGCTGACGAAAGGTATCATTGATACACTGATGTTTTTCGAAAATGGTGCGCCTTCCTACTTTTATGATTATGCCGAAAGCGAACGTTTGCTGCCCTACAAGCTTACCGATACAGCTGCTTTGGGCCTCAAATCACGGTTTTTTTATAAAGATCAGTTTCGGGTTTATTTTATGGAAGGACTTCTTAACGAATACGGCAGTACCGTGAAATGGGGGTACACTTCCTACCGAAACGAGGGCGATATGGAAACATACAAACAGGGCCGCTTCACAAAACTTTACCCGAATGGCAACATAGCTCGCCGTGGTTACCGTTTCGCGTATAAAAACTTTGGTGATTGGGATTTTTACAGTTACGAAGGCAGGCGCTTGTATTCCATCGATTACGGAACGCAGACGGTTACAATTGATGGCATAATTTACCCGGAAGAAGAAATAAAAGGTGTTTACATCGAATACGACAGCCTCGGAAACCAGGTATGCCGCGGTTTCATGATCGAAGAACTTGAAAAGTACGATTGTGCGCACTCGGATTATTATGCCATTCGCCAGTTTGTAATTACCGAAGACCGGCCGGGTGATGCCTACGAACGTACCAACGGACCCATGCGCTACTACTTCGATAACGGAATGCTTATGAGCGAAGGCTCGCTGAAAGGCGGTTTACCGGACGGAGTCTGGAAATTCTACACACCCGATGGTAAACTCACGCGGATCGGGAAATATGTGAACGGCAAAAAAGAAGGCCGATGGCTCAAGGGCGATCTGGGCGACAAAAAATACATCGGTGAAATCTGCCTCAATCCCGACGACCCGCTGCTCGACTTCCACATAGCGGAGCTGGAACGCATGCGCGACGTTGAAATTGAAGTCTACCGAAACGGCGTGGCGCAAATCAGGCAGCAGTATGAAGTAACGGACTGATTTTTTCACCACAAAGGCACAAAGTTTCTATGGAAGTATAGACGTGTTAAGTTCACAAAGGGGCTGCGGGACCACGAAGCTTTTGCCCAACGCAAAGACCTTTTTTGTACAAGTTTAAAGAGCTTTGCGTTGCGAATAAAACAGATGCTAAAAGCGTCGCCGGGTTTTGGTTTGGATCACAAAGTGATCCTCCGGAATTGCCTTTGTGTTCTTTCTAACACGTCAAACCCGTCCTGATTTCTTTGTGCCTGTGTGGTGAGAAAAACGTTTAGTAACATTGTAAATGAACCAATTAGATCGTTTTGTTCTCGAAAATGTTAACTTTGTCACATCAAAGCACATTCCATGCGATATTTAATCTTACTGCCGTTCCTCTTGCTGCTGTTTACAGCTTGTCAAAAGACCGACCGCGAGCAGCTCAATGGTACCTGGTTGATCAGCGAGATCAAGGTTAACGGACAGCAGATGTTTACAACCGATAAAGCCGGTCAGCAAAAGATCATCGATCGCGTTATCCAACAACAAATGGCGCAATTGCCGCCCGAGGCACAGGAACAGGAAGCTATGATGCGCAAATTGTTTGATTCCAAAATGGCCACCAGCGCCAAAACAACCCTGGAATTCAAGGAAGACAATACTTTTATCTCCATTCGTTACGAAGGCACCAGTCAGGTAGAGACTACCGGGAAGATCACACTCGACGAAGAAAAAAAGGAAATCCGCATGAAAGGCGACTCCGATGAACAGTTTACCTACGAGTTGAAAGATGACCTGCTCAAACTTTCAGACGACATTGATGGTGAAAAAATTGAGCTGACCTTCAAACGCAAATAATCCGCCATCTTTTTGAAATTTAAACCGCACCGGCGATTCGTTTCCCAAAGGAAAACTGTATATTCGCCAATATTTTAAATGAAAATCATGCGTTATATCTTAATTGTAGTTGCTGCGTTGACAGTATTGGCGAGTTGTTCTAAGAGTGATAAAGAACTGTTATCAGGTACTTGGGGAATTCAGGAAATGAAAAAAGACGGTGAGGTGGCAATGTCACTTGACCCGAAAGAACAACAAAAAATCATCGACAAAGCGTGGGCTAAAGACGGCGCTATGATGGAGCAAATGGGTATGGACAAATCAGCGCTTGCAAAAAGCATGGAAGAGCAGTCTAAAAACCTGGCGAAAGTGACTTTTGTATTCGGTGACAACGGAAAAGTAAAAGTTTCTGCAAATGATGGTAAATCAAAAGACGTTTTCTCTCCTTACACCATGAACGAAGAGAAAAAAGAGATCACCATCGAGGAAGAAAACAAAGATAAGCTGACGTACACGTACACGATTTCTGAGGATCAGCTGATCCTGAAGCAGAAAAAAGACGAGTTGATTTTTAAGCGCAAGTCTTAAGAATGCGTTAATAAAGAAAATGTAAGCCCGGTTATCCGGGCTTTTTTTTATTATTTGTGGTACGATTACTGCTTATGAACTAAAAACAAAAACAATGGCTATGAAAACACGAATAATCGCTTTGATGCTACTGGTGATGGGATCAGTTGCAGCTTATGGTCAAACCTATGACAGCGGAGACAAGGAACTCGATTCGCAGCTCAAGACCATCAACACCGACGCCAAAAAAGATTGGGATAAGTTTAAAACGGAAACTTCTGCAAAATACAATACCACACTGGATAAAATTGAAGCATTGATCCAGCTGGGAATGGCGGCTGCCGATATTATTATGGCGCATGAAGTGTCGTTGATCGTCTTGAGGCCGGTAGATGATGTGGTTGCCTGCTATGAGAAAAACAAAGGCAAGGGTTGGGGTGTGATCGCCAAAGAAATGGGAATTAAGCCCGGCTCTGCTGAATTCCATAAGCTCAAAGGCAACTGCAAGAATAAATCCAACAACGGCAACGGTAAAAGCAAGGGAAAGGGTAAAGGCAAGAAAAAGTAAGACATTTTCTTTAACATACGAAGGTCGGTCCGCCCCAGGCAGATCGGCCTTTTTTGTTATGATTCTATAGGTTGGAGCATTTCCGCCTACTTCCGGTACTGCAAATAGATCCCGTCCTTCAAAGCAGTCCACACACAGGCCCGCTGCCCGCACGATTTTAAAGCGCTGTTCGTCCAGGAATTGCAGGTATAGGTAATTCCGTACGAGCGCCTTGCCTCGAAGAAATAATGCCGGTTGCCGTAAGTATGCTTTAAAATCGGCTGGTACTTCCCGTCTTTTTTCAAAAAGCTGGCTTTTACAAAAGTAATCAGTGCTTTGTACTGTTTGGGTGAAAGTGAAAGGCGAATTGTTTGTGCGTCGGAAGTATCCGGTTCCGGCCGGTGGATGAGGTGCATCGCCGAGCTGCCCAAATGAAACGCTGCTTTCAGCGCCACGCTTATTTTCAGATCGGCCCAGTCTTCTGTTTCCAGGAAAAAGCCCTTATCGCCCCAGCCGATGGCCAGGTGGGTATTGACAGTATCGGTAAGCAGGCTGTCGTTGAGGCTCAATTCGCGCGGCCAGTTGATGTATTCGTTTTCCAGCGGAACAACCACATCTGTGTGAATGCCACTCGATGTAATGTAAACCGTAACACGGTCCTTGACCGGGGTTTCATCGGCCAGCGGTCCTACACCGATCCGCGACAGGATCATGGCGAAACACCAGTACGCAAGCAAAAACCCGAAAAAACATTCGAGAAAAATCCACGTGGTCCTCCACGCAATCCGGCTGCTCCGTTTGATTATTTCCATAGAGGCTAAAATAGAAAAAAAGGAATTGATCACAGGCCCAATGGAATAAACTTCAAAAACAGCAAAAAGGGATGGCTTCGACTGTCCTTATTTTGTGTTCTTTCGAGAAACAACGGTTAGTTTGTTTCCGGTAAGTAGTATTGTTTAAACACATCTCCCGTTTCCGTAAACTCCAACTGAAAGATGCTGTCCAGTTGTTTGATAGTAATTCCAGGGGAGAATTTCAGCTTGCTCCAGTCAAAATCAACGCCTGAAATCAGGTGTTTCTGGAAAAAGTAACTCCAGTCTTGGTTGGTCTCCTTTTTCAGCAGGTCCATGAACAATTCATCGGTAAACAACACCTCATTTTCGGTACAATGCAGAAACAATGTGCGCATGAAATCGTCCAGTGAAGTAGTTCCATCCGACGAAACCAACAATTGCTGGTCGAGCCAGAAAGCAAACAGTGCGCCCCTTCGGTAAGGCAATTTTTCAATGTTGTAATTCTTCCAGAAATCATCCCTGATCCGGTAATTCGGTTGGTTTCTCTCCGGGTTTTCGTAGTGTGGTTTCAACACCTCTCCATTGAATTTCGCCAGCCATTCTTCGGGTGAAAGTGCTCCGTTGCGCAATTGATTTTTGAAAGCGTAATAATCGGTAAATCCTTCGCTGAACCAATAATTCAGCTCCTCGTGGGCCATCGAAATCTTCCCGCCGATCCAATCGTGCATCATTTCATGATTGAAAATGTATTTGATAACACCGAGGTTGTTGAACGGATTATTGGTGGATTGAATCATGAATCCGTTGTAAATGCGCGAGCCGTTCACGCTTTGTCCGCGGTATTCTACCGTATCAGATGATGTTTCGGTAGGTGTCATGATTACAGTATAATAATCAAAATCCTGGTCGTTCCAAAAATCGCGCTGGGTGATCAGTGTGCGCTGAAAAAGCTCCAGTAGCTGGCCGTCTTCGTACACCTTCCAGTCGCCGCGAATAGCGAAATACACTTTTTTGTTTTCGTGTTCAAACGAACGGATCCGGTAATCGCCGCCCACAAACAAGGTATTATAAAACTGAGTCCACAGCTTTCCGCTGAAAGATTGATGCGTTTGCTGGGAACCAAGCATATTGTGGATCACAAACTCTTTCGGGAAACCAACCCAGTCAATCGTTGCTTCAATTTCAGGATCGACCTCGTTGCCGGCAAAAATGGTTTCCGGAACAGTAAAAAGGCTTTGTCCCAAAATGTGAAAGAAGGTAGGCTGCAGGCGCGGGCGTGCAAAAATCGACCGCGAATTGCCCGGATAATCCTGTTTCACCGTGTAGCTGAACGAAACGGTTTGCGCATTCGGATGATAGACAACGATGCGATTGCTGTCGGGCACCAATCGAAAACGATAGCCTTTTGCGCCTTTGAGATCAGACAAACATTGAAACAGGTTTTCTTCGCCCCAAATCCCATTCGAATAATGGAAATAAGAAGAATCTGTTGGTCTGTCGTAAGTCGTGCTGACAGTCACCGTCAACCCGGATTTCACCATGTTTTTGGAATAATTCACGCGGTAGCTGACAAGCGGTGTCGCCATGGAAAACAGCGAGAACAGGCTTAGCAGAAAGGTCAATGCAAGCTTCATGTGGGTAAATCTAGGTGGCTAAAAAACGCATTTTTTCGGAGTCCGCGACGGGTTTAACAAATATTTGCTCATAGCGATTGGTGTATGAAATTTGCTCCGGGGTTTCAGTCATTTCGAAATGTTTTGTTGTGATTTCCTCCCCGCAGGCTTGCTTTTTTGCGTTTACGCCGTATATAGACCCACCGAAAAAACAACATAAGGCCAACGAAGCCTATTAGCAGAATACAACCCGAAAGAACAGGATGCTCTTTCAAAAAAGGTTCAATAGTTTCTTTCATCGTTTTAGTCCAGTTACCTCTGCTGATTGCTTCCATTTCTTCCATACGAATAGCCAACATTTCGTCCTTATAACCATAACGTTTGGCTTCTTTATAATAAGTCAATGCATGTTCTACAGATGCTTCCTGAGCAATTATATTTCCGTAGTCGAAATACAGATTGGCTATAATCGGATCGGGAGCCGGAATAAAATTGATGCGTTCCTTTAGCTGGTGGCGGAGATGTGATTCCAGCTTTCTCAAATCATAATGCTGTGGATTGCCTGGTTTGGCTTCCCGACCGAAATTTAATTGGAGTACGGAACGGTTGTAATGTTTGTGCTTCTTGAGTTTAAATTCCAAAATACGAATATGAATCCATTCACTGCCTTCATGCGAATCCGGGAAAATATGCACCGATTTACGAATCCAGTAAAGCGCCGAATCGACATTTCCCGTCAGTTCGTAAAGTGTACCCAGGTTGGAAGCGGTTATATAAAGATCCGGTTTTTGTTTTTCGATAGCTAAAAACACCCTTTTTGCCTTGTTGTATTCTCTAAGCAGAATCAATGCTACGCCGTAATCCGAATAATATTCAATAGAATCGGTACGCCGATAATCCAGTAACAAATCACGGGATTTTTTCTTCCAGTAACTAATGCTGTGTTTCTTAGGGTAAAACTTTGCAGTTCCATCTGATTGAGAAATCAGGCTAGTCCCATCTAAACGCGTAAGGTACGTATTGATACAGCTACTGCCGGAAAAAGTTATTCCCAAGAGGAACAGTGTACAAAATAAAATTCGGAACATACTTGTAGACTAATTGTTTCCCTGAAAGTAGCGTAAATTTCGTTTTGCTCAGAAGTAGCTTCCCCGGTTCCCCAATTCCCACCATTAAGCGAAACGAAGTGGAGTCGAAATGCCCGGCTCCCCTCAGTCTACTTCAGAGCAAAATCACTACCTTTGTCGCTTACTTAACAAAAAACAATATTAACAACATGGAAATTCCAAAAACGTATGATCCCCGTTCCGCAGAAGAACGTTGGTACAGTCACTGGATGACTAAGGGTTACTTTCATTCCGAACCAGATGATCGTGAGCCGTTTACTGTCGTCATTCCGCCGCCAAACGTCACGGGAGTCTTACACATGGGACACATGTTGAACAATACCATACAGGATGTATTGGTGCGCAAGGCCCGCATGGAAGGTAAAAACGCCTGCTGGGTTCCGGGTACCGATCACGCATCCATTGCCACCGAAGCAAAAGTGGTTCAGAAACTGCGCCAGGAAGGCATCAAAAAGTCAGACCTTTCGCGCGAAGAATTCCTGAAACACGCCTTCGACTGGAAAGAAAAGTACGGTGGCGTGATCCTGCAGCAATTGAAAAAACTCGGTGCTTCCTGCGATTGGGAGCGCACGGCCTTTACTATGGACCCGGATTATTCCGATTCGGTAATCAACGTGTTCATCGATTTGTACAACAAAGGAAAGATTTACCGCGGTGTTCGCATGATCAACTGGGACCCGGAAGCACGCACAGCGCTTTCCGATGAAGAAGTAATCTACAAGGAAGTAAACTCGAAGCTCTTCCACGTACGCTATAAAATTGCCGGTTCCGACGACCAGTGGCTGACGATTGCGACCACGCGTCCCGAGACTATTTTGGGTGATTCCGCGATTTGCGTTCACCCGGATGATCCGCGCTACAAGCACCTGCACGGCAAGTTTGCCATTGTACCGGTTGTAAACCGCACGGTTCCGATCATTACCGACGAATACGTGGAAATGGAATTCGGGACCGGTTGCTTGAAAGTAACGCCGGCGCACGATGTGAATGACTACGAATTGGGCAAAAAGCACGATTTGGAGACGATTGATATTTTCCACGACAATGGAATCGTTAACGACAACGGTTTGCATTATTCCGGGAAAGACCGTTTCGAAGTGCGCAAGGAAATCGCCAAAGAACTCGATGATAAAGGCTACCTGGTGAAAGTGGAAGACCACATCAACAAGGTTGGTTTCTCCGAGCGTACCGATTCGGTAATCGAACCGCGTTTGTCATTGCAGTGGTTTGTTGCCATGAAAGAGTTGGCGGCACCTGCGTTGGAAAACGTAATGAACGGAAACATCAAATTCCACCCGGATAAGTACAAGAACACGTACCGCCACTGGATGGAAAATGTGAAAGATTGGTGTGTTTCACGCCAGTTGTGGTGGGGACACCGCATTCCGGCCTATTATTATGGTACGGGAGAATACGATTTCGTTGTAGCGAAATCAACAGAAGAAGCGGTGGCTTTGGCGCAGGCGAAAACCGGCAATGCTGCTTTGACGGCAGCCGATCTGAAGCAGGACGAAGATGTATTTGATACATGGTTCTCAGCCTGGTTATGGCCGATTTCGGTGTTTAAAGGACTAACAGATCCGGGAAATGCCGAGATCAAGTACTACTATCCGACCAACGATTTGGTGACGGCACCTGAGATCATGTTCTTCTGGGTAGCGCGTATGATCATCGCAGGTTACGAGTACATGGGCGAATTGCCGTTCAAAAATGTGTATTATACGGGTATCGTTCGCGACAAGCTGGGGCGTAAAATGTCGAAATCATTAGGGAATTCACCCGATCCGATTGATTTGATCGAGAAATATGGTGCCGACGGCGTACGTATGGGAATCCTGATTTCTTCACCTGCAGGGAATGATTTGCCGTTCGACAGCAGCCAGTGCGAGCAGGGGCGTAATTTCACCAACAAAGTGTGGAACGCCTTCCGTTTGGTAACGGGCTGGGAAGTTCGTCCGATCGAGCAGCCGAAATCGTCGCAGATAGCCATCAAATGGTTCGAAGCGCGTTTCAACCAGGAATTGGCCAATATCAACGACCTAATGGATAAATTCCGGATCAGCGAAGCCTTGATGGCGATTTACAAGCTGGTTTGGGATGATTTCTGCGCGTGGTACCTCGAGATGATCAAGCCGGGCTACGAGCAACCGATCGACCAGGCAACGCTGGACCAAACGATTGTGTTCTTCGAGCAGTTGTTGTCATTGATGCAGCCCTTCACGCCGTTTGTTGCCGAAGAAATCTGGCACTTGCTGCGTGAGCGTAAAGATGGTGACGATATCATCATCGCGCCGTGGCCAAAGGTGAAAGCGATCAACGAAACCGTATTGAAACAATTTACGGTAGCCGAAGAAGTGATCACCAATATTCGTAACGTCCGCAAGAAAAACAACATTGCCAACAAAGTGCGCATTGATTTGTTCGTGAAGAAAAACGCGGATTTGGACCAGACGTTCGATCCGGTGATTGTGAAAATGGGCAACCTGTCGCAGTTGGAATACACCGCTGAAAAGATCGGCAATGCGAATTCGTTCCTGGTAAATTCCAACGAGTTTTTCGTGCCGTTCGGCGAGCTGGTCGATGTAGAAGCCGAGAAGGCCAAAGCCGAAGAAGAATTGACGTATATCAAAGGTTTCCTGAACAGCGTTCAGAAGAAGCTGCAAAACGAAAAATTCGTGGCCGGCGCGCCGGAACAGGTATTGGCAGGTGAACGTAAAAAAGAAGCCGACGCCCTGCAGAAAATCGCTGTTTTGGAAGAAAAACTGGCCGGATTAAACTAACACATGTTGCCGTAAGCGCGGAATGTTTCCGCACCTTACATGCAACATATAACAAACAAAAACGCCCCGACAATTAATTGCCGGGGCGTTTTTCATGATCGAATCAATCGATCTATCTACAGATTTTATCAGCAACTAGTCCGTGCCGAAACATACATTGAATAAAAATCGCGGTGTTCTTCACGAAGGAATTTTACAAAACCATCGATGCTGGTGCGCAGCAAGGCATCGATCTCGAACAGCAATTTCCGGATGTGCTCGCCGATCAGCGCTTTGTTTTGGTTTTTCCCGATTTTGCTTGCCAGCGGATCGGCTGTTTCGTCGGTCAGTAAATCCAGCTGCGCCACTTTTACGGCAAAGCGCGAAAAGGCGCTTCCAAACTCAGGCAACGAGTTCCATTCCCCGTGATGCTGCATACAAACGGTTTCTACCGCTTTGTACATGTCCAGTTTTGTTGCTGCTTGTGTATCCATGGCGTTTGATTTAGTGGAAGACAACTTCGCCTTCTATTACCAATAACGCCATTAATTGCCGAAAGTTGTAAGAGAAACGTCCATAAAAACCCGAAGTGTGGGAATGGTGGAATAAACGGTAGGAAATGGGATGTGAAGTGGAAGCCCAACGTTTGGGTAGTGGAGAAACCATTACGATCTGTTTTTGTGGCACTGTAAAGCGCAGACATATATAAGCATCCGGTAACGGACTCGAACGAGTGTTTTAAATCAATGAAAAACATATTTTGATCCACCTTAATTCTGGCAAAAAGTGGTATCCAAAAAATGGGAAATTATAGTATATTCTCTAAACCATCTCCGCCCACATCCGGATCAGATTACTCCAGGTTTGTAAAACTAATTGAGCTTGCTCGCTATTTGCATCTTCCGCTGCCATTGTTTCGTGCAAGTGTTTTAAATCGCCAAGAATTTTACGTTGTTCTGCCGAGCGCACCGAGCATTGAATCCAGGTCACGGCCACAGAACGCACGCCCGAAGTCACTTCATTTACACAGTGCACGTATTGACACGGATAAATCACGGCTGTTCCGGCTGCGGGTTTGTAGGAAACTTCGCCTCCATCGGTTTGGATTACCAATTCACCGCCTTCGTAGGTGGAAGGGTCGCTCAAAAAAATGGTCATTGCCAAATCGGTTCGAATGGCAGGGGTTCCACCCATCAACGGACTGTCAACATGCCAGCCATAGTTCATTCCTTTGGTACATTTACTGAAAAGAAACGGATAAACGCGAGCAGTATAAAACAAAGTGTTGAACTTAGGTTCCAGGTTTAAGGCATTTCCGATCAATTGGTACAATTGTGGTAAAACAGTTCTGTCGTTTAGATCGATCTGCAAATTGTTTTTGACCAGCTTCGCGGCATCAGTAGCGGTTGTTTTGCCATCAATGTAAGGCGCATTCGCTAAATAGTGATTAACTGATTTGAGTGTTTGTTCGTTTAAGAGCTGAATCTGATGAACATATTGTGGCTGTTGCATGTTTTCTAAATAGGATGGTGCAAGCTAGCTAAAAAAATAATGCGACAACAAATTTGGTTATGAAAGATAAGGGCTTTTGCCGGACCTTTTTTGTTAAAACTGAAAATCAAAAATCTAGGATTTCCAAAATTCATTTCAGATTTTCAACTGAAAAGTCAACTATTTCACTTCTCCAAAATCTCCATTTTCATTTACAGCTGAAGAAATAGTACCAACTGAAATCTTGATTAAATACCAAGAATTGGTATATTCGATTAAACTACAGTGCCATGACAAAAAACACTTCTACATTAAATGGTGATAAAGTCAAAAGAGGTGCGTTTTCTTCAGATAGTAAAGCGATAAAAAAGAAGGAACTTATCAAGGAGTTGATAAAAGGAGAAAAATCAGGCTTCGTAAAAGACTTCGATAAATATTCGTTTTTGGATAAACTTCATTCAAACTATTCAAATGAATGACTTAGAGAAGATTTGAATCTGAATTTCAAATGACCTCACTTCTCCAAAATCTCTATCTCCACCCGTCTATGTCTTGGATCAAACAAATCAGCTTTATACTTCGGGTGCGGACTTTTATTACTATACCCCTTAAACGTCATGCGCGAGTCTGAAATGCCGTTTCGCACCAAATAGCTGTAAATTTTCTGCGCGCGCTTCACCGATAAATCCATCGCCGGGGCGCAGCAAACATGGCCTTTGATATGAATCTTCATATTCGGGTTTTTCTGCATCACTACCAGCAATTGATCAAGCTCCTTGTAGGAGTCTGTCATAAGGATGGTTTCATTGATCTCAAACAGGATGTTGTTCAGTACGAATACATCTCCTTTGGCGATAACGCTGTCAGGATGAAAATTGCGGGGCATGATTTCAACGGATTTTGCCGGTTCGTCGGAGTTGGGAGTGTTTGAAATGGTCGCATTGACATTGGGTTTTGCGCCGCGTTTCGACATCAGCTTTACTTCCACGCAGCGTTCTTTCTCCGATTTGTAGTTGGCCAGATCAGCTTTCGTTTCACCGAGGATGAATGTTTTTCCTGTCTTGAAATAACGCTGTTTTCCGATAAGTTCTTTCACTGCTTTCAGCCGAAAATCGGCCAGGTCGTGGTTGTAGGAAGCATCTCCGGTAGTATCGGTTTTGGCTGTCAGCGTCGCAACCGGGTTCCAGCGGGTGGTATCGATCTTCAGAAACGGGTTTACTTTCGATTTCGGCACATACGACCCATGATCAAAATAGATCTTCACAATCGTGTCGCGCTGCGAAAAAGCGGTAAAACACCAGAACAGCAGGAAAAAGGAGAGACGCATGTTGTAAGGTTTACTTCAAATATACGGAATGAAGGGATTCTGGCGACATAACGGAAAACAAACGGTCTGTTACGGGAATTTTAACACATAGCCGCATAGTTTTTTTGAAGGATATATGTGTTAAAGTCACATAGTCACATGATGATGGTAGATTGGTTAAAGAATACATAGACAATTCAGTTACCACTTACCATAGAATCCCTTTGATCATCAATTAAGCTATGTGTCTATGCCTGCTATGTATCTATGTGGTAAAAAAATCACGGTTTGTAATGCAGCGTCTCGTCCATCGACCCAACCGCAACCGGGTGGTAGTTCTTGCGTGCTTCTTTGTAAACACCGAGCGCCCATTGCAAATCCTCGCCCTGTGCCGCATAGTATTCTTCATAAATCGGCCAGATGAACTTGCGTCGACCGGTTTTCAGGAGCATTTTCTTAATCTGCGGACGTGGTTCCTTGTATCCCGAACGAATACTCAAACAGAACCATTCCGTAGCCACTTCGGCGTTGCCCCAGTTTTTGAAATCAAGTTTTTCATCGATCAACGCCAAACGCTCAGGATCCATTTTCTTCGGTAACTGGCGAATGAATACCTGCCATTCCTGCGGTGTGTACTGATCACGCGTCAAAGCCGGCTCCTGTTTTTTGCCCTTCTTTTTCTTCGGTTTCTTGAAAATATCCTGTCCGGCTGCAAACTGATCGGCCAGGCGTTGTACTTTTTCAAAACGCGGCGACGTGATCGAAATACAGTTTTTCGGTAAGCCCGGCTCATACAGCCATGCGTCGATGTTGAATTTGATATTGTTCGGTTTCAGCAATTTCTCCGTCAGGTATTTTTTGAACTGTTCCGTCGTGAGCGTCTGGAACTGGTGATCTTCAAAATAACCTTTCAGGAACTCGTCGAAACGTCTTCTGCCGAAGTCACGCTCCAGGGTTTTCAGGAAAAATGCCCCTTTCACGTAAGCGATATCGGTCATACCGTCGTCAGGATTTCTCCCGTTGAGGCTTAGCTTCAAATGCGTGTCTTTCTCCTGGCCGTTCTTCATAAACTTATCGATCTCCACTTGCAGTTCCTGGAATTCGATCAACGCCAGCATGTCGGCTGTTTCTTTGCCGTACAATTCCTCCATGATCCGGTTTTCGAAATACACCGTAAATCCTTCATTCAGCCAGAAATCATCCCAGGTAGCGTTGGTTACGAGGTTTCCGGACCATGAATGTGCCAGTTCGTGTGCGATGACGGAAACAGCGCTTCGGTCGCCGGCCAGCAAGGTTGGGCTCGCAAACGTCAGGCGCGGGTTTTCCATTCCACCAAACGGGAACGAGTACGGGAGCACGATCACATCGTACTGGTCCCATTTATAGGGTCCGTAGAGGTTTTCGGCAGCTGTGATCATTTTGCTCAGGTCGGCAAATTCCCAGGCTGCTTTTCCCACCATTTCCGGCTCCGAGTAAACGCCGCAGTTTTTCCCCAGTGAGCGGTATTCCAGGTTCCCGACGGCCAAAGCAATCAGGTAAACCGGGATCGGCTGCCGCATTTCGAAATGGTATTTGCCGTCTTCGGAACGTTTTTTTGGGTTCGAAGCACTCATCAAAGCCATCAGGTCTTTCGGAACCGTTACATCTGCCGAATAGGTGATACGGTTTGCCGGTGTTCCCTGCACAGGAATCCAGGTACGAGTCAAAATCGCCTGGCCCTGGGTGTATAAATAAGGATGTTTTTTTCCGGCAGTCAGTGAAGGATCGAGCCAGTCCAAAGCGCCCGCATCTTCCGTTGTTTTGTAATAAATGTTGATGTATTTGGTGTCAGGGTTGATCTTGACGCTCAACGGTTGTCCGATAAATTCTTTTTTGGTACCGATGATGAAATCGGTTTCTTTTTCGCTGCCTTTTTTACCCAGCGTTACCTTTTGGATTTCCGGGCCGTTGATATCGAAGATGGCCGTATCGGTATCTTTCAGGCGTTCCATTGTATGACGGGCGACACCGTAAATGGTCTTATTGTCGAAGTTCACGTCCAGCTCCAAATCAATGTGTGTGGTATGGATTTGGTCTGTGTTGGAAAATGAATGCGCATCTTCAATCGATACATTTCCGGTAACGTCTGCCTGGTGGTCTTCTTCGTTGCTGCCTGAGGTTGAATCGCACGAAGCAAAGAAGAAAGAAATGGCCGAAATGACCGCTAAAAGAGAGAATTTGTTCATCAGTCGGTTTTCTACTTGAATCTGCTAAGATACGGTTTTCTTTACGATTGGGGATTGTCAGAAAGCTTCTTTCGGTCTTTTTTGCTCAAATATCGAATCACGTCCGCGGCTCCCATCAATCCGAAAAGCGCGGGCATATAACTGACTGTTCCATAGAAGGAACGCTTGAAATTACTGCCGTCGGTCATTTTCAGCGACTCCTTTTGCTGCAATTCGGATGAGAAAACACAGCGCACATTTTTGAACTCCACATTTTTTTTCTTCAGACGTTTTTTGACATGGTGCGCCAGCTGGCAATTGTGGCTGTTGGGCAGGTTGGTTACCATTACGCGACTAGGGTCGGTTTTTCCTCCTGCTCCCAAATGCGTGATGATCTTAATGCGCAGACGCTTGGCGGCGATGATCCACTCCAGTTTCGGAGCCAGGCTGTCAATGCAGTCCATTACGTAATCGGGCTGGTATTCTTTAAGTAATTCCCAAACGCGTGCCGGAAGCACAAATTCTTCAATCACGTTCAGGGTTACATCCGGGTTGATCTCGCGAATCCGTTCTGCCAAAACAACCGCCTTGTTGCGCCCGATCGTTGAATCCAGTGCCGTGAGCTGGCGGTTTTTGTTACTGGGGTCAAAGACGTCACCGTCGATCAACGTAATCGTCCCGATTCCCGAACGGGCAATGAATTCACCGGCAAATGATCCGATTCCACCCAGTCCTACGATCAATACGTGTGCCGATTTGAGGCGGTCCATTTCTATTTTTCCGAGAATCAACTCGGTACGTTCAAGCCAATTAGCCATAGCGAAATACGCGCTTAAAATTTTGAAATAACTGTTCGATAATTGCGGGCAAAGGTAATAATTTGAGTTCGGCCAGCTTTTCGTAGAGGGCCATTAAATCAACATCAGCTTCATCCGTTTCCAGGAAAATGCGGTCAACCGGGAGTTGCGCAACGCATTGTTGCAGCATTTGATCTGTCAACAGTGCTTTCCCGAAACTCAGGTTTGCTCCCAGGTCGATGAACTTGCCAGCCAGTTTTGTTTTACGGAATCCGTGAATAACCCATTCCGGTGATTGTGGCTTGCGTTCCTTGAACAGCAGCTCCAGTTCATTCCAGCGCCCCACACAATGAATGACAATCGGAAGTTGGGTTTCTTCAGAAACCGGCATCAGTGATCGGAATAAATCCATTTGGTTTTCGGTCGAAAGTGGAGATGCCTTATCCAGTCCCGCTTCCCCGATCGCAACACATTTTTTAGTCGTCAGTAATTGGCGAACTTTTAAAAGGTCAACAGCATTTTTTGGTGCCCATTCCATCGGGTGAAAGGCCAGTGAATAGTGTTGGTTTTCGGTAAGTGAAGAGGGGGGAAGCGAATCAAAATTCTGATAATCAACCGACAACACCTCGATGAGATTGTTAGAATTAAATCGATGTGTATGAATATTAACCGGAAGTGACATCTCCATGGGTCTTTTTGCGATTTTGTTCATTTTATACAAACTTAACATCTCCGTTTGTTTATTGAGTTTATTTAAGCATATTTGTGCCCCATCAATACTTAAATTAAAATGGAAGCTACACCCCAAAAAGGACATCCAAAAGGATTATATCTTTTGTTTACAACAGAAATGTGGGAACGTTTTTCCTACTATGGAATGCGGGCGATCTTTACGTTATTCCTCATCGAGGCGTTAATGTTCGATAAAGAAACGGCTTCCGGAATCTACGGTTCTTATACAAGTTTGGTTTATTTGACGCCGATTATCGGTGGTTATTTTGCCGATAATATCTGGGGTAACAGGAAGTCGATTTTTGTCGGCGGGATCATGATGGCGATCGGGCAGTTTTTCATGTTCTTATCAGCTTCATTTTATGAAAATCACAATGTGGCACTGATCCTGATGATTGTCGGTCTAACGGCATTGATTTTCGGGAACGGGTTCTTCAAACCGAACATTTCTACGCTTGTAGGCCAGTTGTATTCTGAAGGCGATAAGCGTAAAGATGCGGCTTATACCATTTTTTATATGGGAATCAACCTGGGAGCATTCATCGCGCCGTTGCTGTGCGGTTACCTGGGCGAGCGTTACGATGCGGACGACCAGGCAATTCCAAGCGCGTTCAAATGGGGCTTCCTGTGTGCGTGTGTCGGAATGATTATTTCGGTGATCACGTTCGAAATGAGAAAGAACAAAATGCTGGTAACGCCGGAAGGTGAACCTATTGGTGTTGTTCCCAACAAACAGCGTTTGACTGCCGAAGAATTGGGTGACAATAATGGCTCGGCGTCCAAGTCGAAAAACAACGTATACATTGGTGTGCTTATTGGAATCATTGCTTTGGTATTGTTCCGCTTCTTTGTCTTTATTGCGGAAGATGAAACGATGATTGATACGGTCAACAACTACATTTCGTCAGCTATTTTCGCAATTTCCATTTGTGTACCGCTGATTATTATTACAGACAAATCATTGAATAAAGTAGAGAAGCAGCGAATTGGGGTAATTTACATCGTTGCCTTTTTCGTGATCTTCTTCTGGGCTGCGTTTGAGCAGGCTGGAGCTTCATTGACATTCTTTGCTGCCGAGCAAACAAACAGAGATGTAATGGGCTTCTCCATGCCGGCCAGCTGGTTCAACAGCTTTAATGCTGTGTTTATTGTGATCCTTGCTCCGCTGATCTCCATCATGTGGACAAAACTGGCCAAAAAGAACCTGGAGCCGGCGTCGCCTTACAAACAGGCATTCGGACTTCTTTTCCTTGCTTTGGGTTATGTATTCATCGCTTTCGGAGTGGATGGAGTAGAGCCTGGGATTAAGGTAAGTATCATCTGGTTGACAGGTTTGTATTTCATTCACACAATCGGTGAGTTGTTCCTTTCGCCTATCGGTTTGTCAATGGTAAACAAACTGGCGCCGGTTCGATTTGCATCGCTGTTGATGGGAGTTTGGTTCCTGAGCACGGCAGCTGCAAACAACTTCGCCGGGTTCCTGAGTTCATTCTACCCAGATCCTGTTTTGCAGGCTACCGAAGTTCGTGCATTGGAAAAACAGTATACAACTTCTGAGCACACATGCTACCTGCTGGCAGATGAAGTTGCGAAAGCAACGGAAAAAGATACGGTTGCAGTAGTGGACAAAGAAGGAAAACCTGCAGAAGTGAAGTATTCGGATATCAAGTTTGAGCGTCTTTTCGCAAAAACCAAAGATGAGGCGCAGACAAAAGCAAACGAGAAGATTGTCCAGGAAACAAAAATTGCATTTGCGAAAAACGCAGTCAATAAAGAGAAATCGTTTATCGGGATCAAGATCACCGATTTGAAATCATTCTTCTGGTTATTTGTATACTTGGCAGGTGGTGCAGCGATCATTCTCTTCCTGTTAAGCAGATTGCTCGTTAAAATGATGCACGGCGTCAGATAACAAAAACGTTCTTATATTTGAGTCCCGTCTGTTTTTCCGGCGGGACTTTTTATTTCAACACGATGGCAGAAAAACAACGCAAGCACCCTAAAGGACTACCATATCTTTTCCTTTCCGAAATGTGGGAACGATTCGGTTATTATCTTATGATCGGAATCTTCACGCTTTACCTCAAAGACGGAACGCAGGGATTTGAAATGTCGGAAGCCGAATCGGCCAGTTTGTACGGAACGTTTATCGCGCTGGTCTTTTTTACACCGTTTATTGGTGGTTTGCTCGCCGATCGGGTATTTGGTTACCGGCCGCCGATTATTTTCGGGGGGATCGTTATGGGCGTCGGTTATTGTCTCATGGGAATTCATTCCTATTCGATGCTTTACACGGGAATGGTACTGGTGATCCTGGGGAATGGTCTGTTCAAACCGAATATTTCCACCTTGTTGGGGAATCTCTATAACAACCCGCAGTTTTCGGCCCAGAAAGATGAAGGGTATAACATCTTTTACATGGGAATCAATATCGGGGCTTTTGTCTGCAACATCGTTTCGGCCTTCCTTATTAATAAGTACGGTTATTCGGTTGCGTTTATCGGGGCCGGAGTCGGAATGTTTATCGGTGTCGTTGTATTCTTAATGGGGAATAAGCATTATGTGGAAGGTGATGTTCGCAAACAGGCGGCTCCTGGCGAAAAGCCGTGGTGGATTGATTTGGGAATTGTGGTAATCCCGGCTGTTCTTTTTGCCTTCATCGGATATTTCATCAATGGGGTACCTTCTCCAACCAATGAACATTCGTTCCTGGTGAAAGATGACGTAACTGATGCATTTCTGTTTGCCTGTATTCCCGTGATCTTCTTTTTTGGATATGTATTGTTCAGTGCGCCGAAATCCGAGAGACGTGTAGTAAGCGCGATCCTGGTGGTGTGCCTGGCTGTAATGCCGTTCTGGGCCATTTTCAAGCAAAACGGGACCGTATTGAATACCTGGGCCAATAACTATACCGATCGCGAAGTACCTGCTTCTCTTAAAGACGGGTTAAAGGCCATGTACCTGGCAGATACGATTGACTATGTAAAAGGGGCTAAGCCTTCTCCGGTATTGGATGAACATTTTCGCAAAGTCGGTAAGGAAGAAGCAGTGCAGTATCCAAGCTATTATAAGAATTACGCAAATGTTGAAGCATTGAAACCAGGGCACCAGGCTGTTGTTTTCAATACCAACATTTTTCAGTCGGTGAACCCGTTTTGGGTGATTGTACTCACGCCGTTGATCGTTGGTTTCTTCCGGTTTCTGCGTTATCGTAAAAAAGAACCGTCTATTCCAATCAAGTTTGTATTGGGGCTTTTCATTACAGGATTGTCATGCCTGGTAATGGTTGCTGCGGCGAATGATTCCATGAACGGAGCAGTGAAATCAAGCTATTGGTGGTTCTTTGCGGCCTATGGAGTGATTACAGTCGGAGAGTTGTGCCTGTCGCCGATCGGTTTGTCGATGGTTTCCAAGCTGGCGCCGGTCCGTTTGACTGCTTTGCTAATGGGGGCATGGTTTATTTCGACATCCATTGGAAACAAACTTAGCGGTGTGATCGCTTCGCTTTGGGATCAATATGATGATAAAGCCGATTTCTTTATGCTGAACTTTTACCTGATGATGGGAGCAACATTGATACTTGTTCTGTTGCTGCCATGGTTGCTGAAAGTGTTCAGGGAGCAAAAGCAGGTGGGGACGGATCCTGCACCCGGAACGAATGAAACAGTGATAGATCAATAATTGTAATCTCCCGCCAGATGAAACGATTTATTCCGTGGCTGCTTCCTATCCTGGTATTGTTAATAGGAGTTCCCGTTTTACTCATGGTGAAAGTAGTGGCTTTTGCGAAGGTTGCCGGAATCATCATGGTTGTTCTTACAACAGTTGCGATCCGGTTTTGGCTGCACAATGCCAATAAGCTGCGAACGAAAGGCGCAAAAGTGAAGTTCACAATCAACGAACGATATTTCCTGAACGAACATTTTCCGCTTTACAAATCGCTTTCTGCAAAAGAACGCAACACACTTGAAGAAAAAGCAGGACTTCTTTTGGCAGAAATTTCGTTTGATCGTTTCGACCGGAAAGATGCAGGGAAAGACGAATGCCTGGCATTTGCAATATTGCTAGCGCTGGTTACCGGTGAACTACCTTATAAAAGTGCGCTTGGGAAAATTGTCGTATTTAAAGAAGATGCGGCCGCTGAAATCCAATTCCAGGATAAGCAACCCGTATTGTTTGTGAGCGAATCGGAATTAATAAACAGGTTAATGCAGTTAAAACGTCTTTCTTTTTCCGTTGGTGAGGGCGATCAACTCCAGCAGATATTACTGCAATTCTATTCCATTTAGCAGTTCATCCGATTTTTCTGAAACTTTTTTTTGAACTTCTGCGTTCACTCTTTCAGTGAGTTAGGATTCAAATTAAGATTTGTTGTCAAAATACTTTACCAAAAGACTTGTAAAAGTAAAAAGAGTGGGTATCTTTGCACCCGCTTAGAACGCTAGGCGGCCTTAAGGGGTAAGAGATTGAGTGATTGGACAACAGGTTAAGTAAGCGGATTTTTTTTTGAGAAAAGCTTGCGAGAGAAAAAAAGATGACTACCTTTGCACCCCGCTTAAGCGAAAGAGGGGTTGAGGGTTTAGAAAAAAAAGTTCAGAAATTTTTTCACAAACACTTGTTAAGAATAAAAACTTGATTACT
>DATGWM010000005.1:0-37183 GCA_035299485.1 Fluviicola sp. | reverse complement strand
TCTTCCACATCGGTTTTAAGGGCAGTCAACGCTGTTTTGCGTTCTTCCAGCTTCGGATCATTCGGGTTCTGCTGCTGTTGCTGCTCTACTTTACGGATTTCCTGGTCAATTTTCCCCAACAGGGTTTGGTCCAAAACGTTTTGCCCCTCCAGCGTTCCTTTCGGTGTCGATTCGTTGATGGCCTCCAGCTCTGTTTCGTGGTTCGGGGCCAGCGCTGCCAGTTCCGTTTCAGGAGAAATCGCCGTTGCCGGGTTATCCAGGTTGGCAATCGTTTCTTCGCGATCTTTAATGCGGTCTTCCACATCGGTTTTAAGGGCAGTCAACGCTGTTTTGCGTTCTTCCAGCTTCGGATCATTCGGGTTCTGCTGCTGTTGCTGCTCTACTTTACGGATTTCCTGGTCGATTTTCCCCAACAGGGTTTGGTCCAAAGCGTTTTGTCCTTCCAGCGTTCCTTTCGGTGTCGATTCGTTGATCGCCTCCAGTTCTGTTTCGTGGTTCGGGGCCAGCGCAGCCAATTCTGTCTCCGGCGTTACCACCGCTACCGGGTTTTCATCCAGTGTTGCGATCAGCGATTCGCGGTCTTTGATGCGCTCTTCCGCCTCTGTTTTTAAGGTCGTCAGCGCCGTTTTACGCTCCTTCAGCTTCGGATCGTTTGGATTTTGCTGCTGTTGTTGTTCCACTTTCCGGATTTCCTGGTCGATTTTCCCCACCAGGGTTTCATCCAAATCGTTCTTCTTTTCCAGGATCTCTTTCGGCGTTCCTTCGTCGATGGCTTCCAAAGCCGCATCATGGTTCGGTGCCAAAGCAGCCAGTTCCGTATCAGGTGTAATGGCCACAGGAGGATTTTCGGGCAAGTCGGCAATCTTCGCCTCCCTCGCTGTGATCCGGTCTTCCGTCTTTCCCTGCAAGCCTTTCAGTTCTTCCCGTCGTTTAATCGCTTTTTCGTCAGTTGGGTTGCCTTTCAGGGTTTCTTCTACTTTCGCTAACTCGCGGTCAACCTGTTGGCCCAGTTCACGGTCGGCGGCAAGTAATGCTTCTTCTTTCGAACGCGGATCGGAACCACCCTGGCTCTCAATTTCTTTGACACGATTGTCGTAATTGTCCGTCAGCTCATTGACAACCGGATCAGCGTCCTGCCCGGAAGCAATCGCCTGGATGGAAGGGTCTTTTTTCAGATCGGTTACCTGCTGTGCAATGTAAGATGCCAGTGTATTGTTGTTTTTCGAGTCGACCGCACCCAGTTTGCTCTGTACTTCAGATGGTGTGGTTGTTTTTGAACTTTTGACATCGGTGACATCCTGCAGGAACTGTATACGCTCATCCAGCGCTTCTTCTTTTTTCGTGTTCTTTACAATCTTGTCTTCGAGGCCTTCGCGCACTTCCACGACCATATTCAGTTCACCGGTCTTGCTGTTGATGCTGCTTTCAATGGCAGGCACATCTTTTTTCCTGGCATTTGGCAAATCAGCTTTCAGTTGTGCAATTTCCTGCTCCAGCTGTTTCTCGGTTTTCAGGTAATTGTCGCGCTGATCAGACCAGGCTTTTTTCTCTTTCTGTAAACCGGTTTTTTGGTCTATCAATGCATCAACAGGGTTAGAGGAATTATCTTCCTTCACTGCCTGGATCGTGCGTGAGTTGCCGGTAATCACTTCTTTCAAGTCACCGACATTGTCTGCCGTGACGTCTTTTTTGACCTCGGCCGTTACCGCCTGGATAGAAGCCAATAAATCCTTATCAGCCGTTCCCTGCTTCGTAACACTGTCGGAAAACGCCATCAGCTCACGCGCATCGTTCTTCAATTCGGTTGCCTCTTCGATCTTTTCCTGCGCCTGGGTCAGCAATTCAAACTTTTGCTCTTTCGTTGGTGCAGCGTTGGCGCGGTTCACGAGGTTTTTGGCCTCTTCCTGGTTTTTAGCCGCCTGGTCGAGCTTATCGGAAGCCTGGTTCAAGGCCCCGTTCGCCAGGTTTTCATTGGTTTTTACCTTTTCTTCCTGCTTGTTTTCCAGTTCTTCAAACACCGCCACAATTTCACCCGGACCGGCATTTTCGAAGCCCAATTCAGCCAGGATCTTGCTGTTTTCCTTGTTGGCATCCAACTGTTCAAGGTCAAACTGATCGGCATTCGGGTTGAGCTCGGATCGCTGCTTGATTACTTCAGCCAGCACACCGGCAGGATCTTCCACCTCTTCGTTGAACAGGTCGACCACGCGCACCACTTCGGCATTGTCGAGCGTTTCTTCGAGGATTTTCTGCTTCAAGGGCTTGAATTCCTTTGTAAACGGGATCGAGACAAGGTATTTGTGCGAAAGCGTACTGCCCTCGACCTTCATTTCATAGGTGTATTTCCCGCCTTTCGGGAACGTAATGAGGTAGGAGCCCTTTTCATTGGAAGAAAACGTTCCGATCTTTTCACCGGAAGCATAATCGGTCACCGTAACCGAGATTTTTTTGTTTTCCGGGTGAATCGTCGAAGCAAAATTTCCCTTTACCACCGCCAGTTGCAGCGGAACGCGGGTCACTCGTACTTTATAAACGTGAATGTTGCCGTTGGAACTCTGGCGTGTCGACGCAAAATAAGCATTGTTGTCCAGCGAATCGACGACAAAAAACAAATCGTTATCCGGCGAAGAGATCGCGAAATCCATGTTCTCAGGCACACCGAAGGTATTGTTTTCCACATCCAGCTTCGAACGGAAAATATCGTAACCTCCCATGGAATTGTGGCCTTTCGAGCAGAAATAGAGGTAATTGCTGCCTGCCTGCATGAACGGAAAGTCTTCATCGAATTTCGTGTTCACACTGCCGCCCACCACTTGCGGCAGGCTCCAGCTTCCGTCGGGAAGTTTCCGGCGCATGTAAATGTCTTTCTGGCCGGTATCGCTCTCGCCGTAAGATGCATAATAGATCGTAGAATTGCTCTGCGCCGGGAAATGGATGATCGGCACGTAGCCTTTTTTCTTATCGACTTTGCTCTGGAAATCGGCTGCAACAATGATATCGCCGCCGATGTGCTCGGGCAGTTTGTACAAACGAAAAAAGTCTTTGGCGTTGGTCTCTGTTTTCTGAAGTACCACCAAATCGCTGATCGTTGTCAGCAACCGTTTACCGTTCTGACACATTTCGATCTGCCGGTCAACCTCAAAGGTGCTTTTCGGTTTTCCTCCGGCCTTTTGCTTGTATAGCTCGTAGTTCTTGATCGCTTCGTTGAACTGGTAGTTCAAATGGTAAGCTTTACCCAAAAAATAATAGGCATTGATATCGGTTGAAGCATCGGTAACGGCGTAATTCAGGTATTTGAATGCGTCCTGCTTTTTGTAGGAATTGTAGAGCAGGCATGTTCCGAAGCGGTAATTGTAATCGTAGGATCGTGGATTGAGCGCTAATAACCTGGAATAGAGCGGAGTTGCATCAACGTATTTCTCTTCCTCGAACAGCTTGTCGGCCTGGACCTTTACATCGGCTTCTGTCTGCTGCGCATAACTCACCGATTGAGCCGCAGTAAGCAGTACAATAAAAGATAGTAGCCGAAAGAGGTTTAGTCCTGACACTGAATTCATTAAAATCGTTTCACTGTACGCTCAACGTTTAAAAAGGTTCATTTTGTTTTCATTTCCCTCAACGATCCGGCTGATGTTTTTTCGATGGGCTACAATGACAATGGCAGAGAGTATCGACCCGAAGACGGGCAGCGCAAATGTTTGTATGGGGAAGGCGAACCAGAGCAGCAGCGCAAAAGCAAGCGCCGCCAGTATGGAACCAAGCGAAACGTAGTGACTAATCATGAAAACCAGCAGGAAGACCGCCAGGCAAATCACAGCGGCCAATGGCTGCAGCCCGATCACTGCTCCCAGCGAAGTGGCAACGCCTTTTCCGCCTTTGAACCCGGCAAAAACTGGAAACACGTGTCCCAAAACAGCCAGGAATGAAGCTACCAGCTGCACATGTGTGAGCTCCGGAGCCGTGAAATGATACCCCAACACGAAATAAGGAAGCAAAACAGCGGTCATTCCTTTCAATACATCGATCGAAAGGACCACCCTGCCCGCTTTTTTCCCCAGCACGCGGAATGTATTGGTAGCACCGGCATTTTTACTGCCATGCTCCCGAATATCCAATCCGTACTTGATCTTCCCTACCCATACTGCGGTAGGAATTGATCCCAGAAAGTAAGCCGGCAATGCCGCTAAATAATCCGTTGGTATGATCATTCAAATAATCCCAATAGTTTCGCTAAAAATACTTGATTTGACGATACCTCGTATATAAAATTCTTCGTTTTACGCTTATCTTCTTTAATTGCACTGATCGCGCCGGTCAATTCGGTGTCATTGGAAACGATGCTCATTTTACCGTCACGCTTCTGCATGTCGTAATTCAACACGTAATCAGCGGCTCCCGGAACCTGCATCAGCATCACGAAACGGTCAGCATTTTGCGAGTAAATCTGTTGGAAGAACCCTTTGAATACGACCTGGCGCATCACCGGTTTCCCGTAGAAATTCACGATTGCCGCACCATCTACATTCGTTAACAAACCGCGTTCCTGGTTCCCTGCTTCCGCAAACGATTGTAAGCGGATTCCGGTAATGACGATCGATTTCTCCAAAGCATCCGGCACTTTCTTGATCTTCTTGTCGCTGGAAAGGGTGAATTCCTCTTTCACTTTATCGGCTGTTTTGCGGTCCGACCACTCCAGCAAGGCCTGCTCCAGCGTTGTAGAATTAAAATCAAGCGGTTTGACGCCTTCCACGGCTACGATACGCTCGGCAGCACCTTCAAAGGCACTTTTGTCCATCGGAAGGTTGAAGCGCATGGTCGTGTTCATGGTTGTCTGACCTGAATTCTGGTCGTAGTTCACCGTTCCTACCACATCAACAGTCACATCACCGAAGTCCATTCCAAGATTGATGTTCCCGTCACCGTTCATCGAACAGCTTTCGGTGTGCAATGCAATGAAGTTCCCTGCTTCGCCACGGTTAACAAGCTTTTCTTTCGAACCGATCTGGAATTCTTTCGCCGCAAAATCATATTGCAGCAAACCGCTGGCTGTCATCACAATCGGGTCGTTGGGTACTTCCAATGCCGACAGGAAGGTCGGATACAGGCGAATACTGTCGGTGTTGCGCGAATCCCTCCAGACGATACCTGCCGAAATCGGCTGTCCGTCAAGCGTTTTCATGTTTTGCGATACCGGGATCTGGATGTTCTTCGGATCGATCTGGGCGTTGAACGACATCCAGTTTTTCGGGAATTTCTCGCAGTCGTGGTTGATGCGCGTTGCTCCGTCGAAATAGATCAGCGGGTTGGCCGACTTGATCGCCAGCTTTCCGTAATAATCAAACTGCTTGCTGAGCTTGAAATTGGCATCGTTTTTCACCACGCCTTTCGCAAACGTCTGGTACGACGAATCGACGCCTATCTGGTCTACATGCAGCAATGTCTTCGTGGAATCGGCATCGTAATACGGGTAATCACCTACGGATGTAAACGCACGACGTGCCGTGATCTCGGTATTCGCGTTGACAAACGTATGGAATTTAGTCACGTAGTTGGCTACGATGCGCGAGTTCAGCAACGGGTCCATTTTCGCTTTTTTGCGGATGATCACTTTCATGCTGTCCGGGTAAATACGGGCGTCGGCCACGTCGATAAATTCCGTTTTCGTACACGTAATGGTCTTTTCACGCAGGCTGAATGCCGCTTTTGGCGCTTTGAACTGCAATGAATCCTGTTTCGGGTGGATCGAAAAGAAGTTCGGCCCAACAAGATCAAGGTCGGTGTTGATGGCAATGTCCTCACGCTTTCTCGATTCCATTTCCACCGCATCCTGGTCCATCAGCCACGTAAAGAAGTCCATCTTACACACGTACTGGTTCACCGGGAAGGTAATCGTCGATTCTCCGTCGTTGGACTTAAACTCGCCCTTACGCTGCTTGAACGATACGTGCGCCGTCACGTTGTCGGTCTTAAACGCCAGCGGATCTTCGTCGGCTTCCGAGAAGGTGTTTTTCAGGTTGAAGATCGCCGTATCGGCATCGATATCCCAGCGTTTGAATTTGAATTTATCGGAACCGAGGTTCGCTTTTTCGAGGTTCATGATCCCGAAACCGGTCATACCGCTTGGTTCCACGATCGCTGTTCCACGCAGTTTCGACTGTCCGCCGAAGAATACCAAATCGTCTTTCGGCGTAGAGGCCACTTTAAGGATGCTTTTCTTCGGAACATAGGTAATGTAGGCATCCGGCGAAGCCACATCCGGGAACTGCACCCCTACTTCGATCGGTTTGTTGGTAAATTCAGCAAAACCTACGGTTGAATCCGGCAGGAAGGTAAAGGCCTTGGAAATAGATGTCGATTGTACGAAGTCGATTTTTCCTGCTCCCTGCAAACCATTGTTGGAAAGCACGATTTTGTTATCGTACTTGGCTTTCGTTCCGTAGAAATCATGTCCGCCGGCTGGTGCTTTTGTCGAAAATCCGAAAGAATAATCCGGCATGATGCGCAATTCTTCCTTGAACACCGGGAAAATGCCGGCTGAAGTCAATTCGCCTTTCAGCTTCAGGTTTTTCTCTTTCAGGTTGTCCAAACTGTCGATCTCAAACGGCTCGCAGGTGAAGAAAAACTTCGTGGAATCGTATGCTCCGCGGTAGATTTCTTTCGAATTGTAATACACTTTTGTTGGCTTCACCGACTTCAGTTTCGGGTAATCCGTGATCTTCGGATCGTTTCCTGAACGGTTGTTCGGCGCATCTACCTGGATTTCACCGGTGATTCCGACAATGGCGCTGGTCATCGCTATCGACTTGTTGCCGTCCGCTTCCGAAAGCGGTTTTACGCGGAACAAACTGCGATCGGTCTTCAACAGGTTGATCTTGTTGGCTTCGTAATTGTAATTCGCCGAAACGGTGTGTGTTTCCAGCTTTCCAACGCTTGCCCAGCCCGAGAATTCGAAATCGCGGTTTTTCTTCAGCACAATGTTCGCGTTATCCGGCAATACGAATGCGGCCTGCGCATCCGAGATTCGTACCTGGTCAACCGCCACGAGCTTGATTTCCATCGTAGAAAGGCTGAACGTTCCGAATTCTTTCACTGCACGGCGATCGATCGTTTGTTTTTTGTAAATCGAATCCAGCTGGCGCAGGTAAGCACTTTCCTTCATCTGCTCCGGCGTATAGCCTTCCAGTGTTTTCGGACGTAAGTCGGACACGAAGATCAGGTTGTCGAAGTCTTTCTTACCCGCACGGGATTGAATAAAGTTGTCGAGCTTGGGATTCACCCGCACCTGCTTGCTCTCGGAATCATAGCTCAGGAAACCGTAACCTGCCAGGTCAAGAATGATGGATTTTGCCTGCTCGACGGTTTTACCCATGGCGGTGGCAATTTTTCCTTCGTCTACCACATATTCATCGTATTTATAGCAGTATTTCGAAATGGCAACGAGCGGATGCACTTGCTCCATTCCCTGCAAACGGTCATACAAACGGCCGTCATAATAATTCTTCGATTCCAGGCGCGCAACCAGCTGTTCCTGGCTTGTATAAGGCTCAAACGTAAGTGACAGGTCAGACGACTTGCGTTCCCAGGTAATCTTCGGAACGTACATATCGACCATGTGGTACGAATCGGAAAACGGCGCCTGTGCTACTCCTGTTTTACCGCGTGTGAGCTCAAAAATGTCTTTTTCCTCGTTGTAAACGAAATCGAGTCCAGGGTGGAAAATCGAGTCTTTTTCACCCACGTACATCAGCACGCTGGCAATCTGCGCGTTGATCTTTTTCGGAGCAACCGTAAAGCGCTGACTTTCACTTTTCATGAACACTTTCCCGGCACGTTTCACCGTCAGGATAGCCGGTTCTTTCGGTGAGCCGATCCCAACGAAGCTCGCACCTTGCAGCAAAAATCCGCCGTCGTAGTCGATATCCGGGCGAATGTTCTTGATGCTCAGGCGTTTTTCGTAAGAAGTAAACTGCGGGTAAATCGCGTCGATGTCACGCACAATCTTGAATGCACGATCGTTCAGTGAACCGGCGATCGGCTTGTTGAAGTACGGTGTTGTCAGCTTCACGGAATCTACGGAAACATCCGATGACTTCATGGATGCATCGTATTTCCCGATCATGGCGTACGTCGTGGCTGGGTCCAACCCTACTTTTTTCCAGTCGATTTTACCTCCGTTGCCGTCCCATTTTTTCAGGATCGGGTCGTAAACGCCGCTTGTGTTGTAAATGAGCAAACTATCGATGAAGCGCGCATCTTTCTTGTCGTTTTTATCGCGGTTGGGAACACCGCAAAGCAAGGTTCCGTCGGTAAAACGGATCAAAGGCTTATCGGTAAATTCGAATACGTAGGAACCGTAGAAGTACCACTTAAAGTTACTGGATTCGGCGATGCGGTTTTCAGAGAAAAATCCTGCGGAAAGTTCAATGAAATCCTCGAATTTCTTGATGTTTTTGGCATCGAGCAGCTTATCGACCGAACTGTGCCAGGCGGTGTAACTGGAGGCAGGCTGCTTGTTCTTCACAAACGAATACACTGAAAACACGTAGTTGTAAATCTCCGGGTACGGCTTCATCCGCTTGCTTTCCATGAGGTTACAGGTGGCCACCATCTGCTTGAAATAGCTGTCGGAAAAGCTGGAACCTTCGAGCAATGAAGCACTGAGTTCCTTTTTGATAAAATCTTTCTGATCACCCGAAATGTAATCGTTTGTTGCCGCCTGCAAGGCTTTCACGAACTTCTCACGATCTTCCGGATAACTTTGTCCGACTGCGGTTGCTCCCCACAGCAATACCATCCCCAATACAATCAACTGCTTCATATTCGTCTTACTTTTTTACCAGCTTCACAGCTGCCCACGTTTCTTTTTCTGTTGTTTCAAGGTGTTGAAAACCCAACTCTTCTCCCAGTACAATCATCTCCGCCGCATCGGTCACAAAAAAGCCGCTCAACAACAGCAATCCGCCTTTTTCCAATGCACCGTAATAGACCGGCAGGTGCTTTTTCAGTATATTTTTATTGATGTTAGCAAGGATCAAACCAAAATCGGTTTCGGTTATCAAATCGCTGTCACCGGTAGCTGTCCGAATGTGCTTACAATTGTTTCGACCGGCATTCTCCACCGTATTTTCCACCGACCATGGTTCGATGTCTATCGCCAGGATGTCCGTTGCACCAAGCTTTTCAGCGAGGATAGCCAGTACTCCCGTCCCGGTCCCCATGTCGAGCACTTTCGCCGGAATGGTTTCCATATCCAGCAAATACTGGCTCATCAGGTACGTTGTCTGGTGATGTCCGGTTCCAAACGACATTTGCGGCTGAATGATGATTTGCTCACGGCCAGCGTAGGCGGCGGCATCGTGAAAAGGAGCTAAAATCACCAACCGGTCGTCTACTTCAACCGGCTCAAAATCGGCCTCCCACTGCGCATTCCAGTTCTGGTGCGGTATCACGGTTTCTTTTTTGGTAAAAGCAACTTCGGTGTTCAGCTGAAGGGACGTTGTAGCAAGCAGATCATCAACGGAACCGATCGTTACAGGCGCAAATGCCTGGATGCCCGTGGCAGTTTCCACAAAACTTTCAAAGCCCAGTTCGGCCAGTTCGGCGATCAATACTTCTGCCCACGGATCACGTGGCTGCAGATCAATCGTTACTTCGATGTAGTCCATGTTGTATCAGCTACCAGTATTTTAAAATCGGATAGCTTTAACGCTGCTCCACCAATCAACCCTCCATCTACATTCGGGCACGCAAATAACGCACTTGCATTGGAAGGGTTACAACTTCCGCCGTACAAAATGCTATAATTTTCGGCAATTGTTGCGCCGTATGCTTCAGCGATCCAGCTTCGGATGGCAGCATGCATCTCTTCGGCCTGTTCGGTAGATGCCGTAAGCCCGGTCCCGATAGCCCAGATTGGCTCATACGCAATGACCGTTTTCACAAAATCTTCGGGCGATACGTGGAACAGGCTTTCGGTCAGTTGTTTTTTCACGAAGGCAAGATGGTTATTGGCCTGGCGCACTTCCAGCGGTTCGCCGCAACAGAAAAATGCCCGCAGGTTGTGCTTTAGTGCGGCTTCCACCTTTTGACGCAGGAATTCATTGGTTTCGTTGAAATACTGGCGTCGTTCGGAGTGCCCGATCAACACCGCGTCAATTCCCATGTCGGCCACCTGCTGCATGGAAATTTCTCCTGTAAACGCTCCGCCGGGAACGGGATGGGCATTCTGAGCCCCTACCTTTACCTGGTGCAGGAATTGTGTCATCAACCGGTCGATGAACAGTGCAGGCGGGAACACCACCACTTCCACATTCGGAGCTACGGACAATTCGGTGATTCCCTGGTACAGCTCAACGGCTTCCACCAGCGAGAGGTTCATTTTCCAGTTTCCGGCAACTATTTTTTTACGCATAATTTACTTAAATGAGTTCTTTAATATCCAATCAAAGGTGGGCAGTGAATGATAGGTGTATTTACCCACCACTTTTCCTTTTTCCAGGATGAGCAGGCAGGTTGAAGACCGCGAAATGACTTTCAGCTCGGTTTCATCGTTGACAAATGTCGGGATGGTGAGCCCGTATTTCGCACGGAAATTTTTGATCAATTCGGCATACGCATTGGTGATCAGGATCATCGGAATCTTTGCTTTTTTGGCCTGTGCCTGCATGGCCAGTAATTCCGGCATCACCTCCGGGTCAACCTCTTCCAGGCGTTTGATCACCACGACGAGCAATTTCTTTTCTTTCAGGATCAGGTCGAGCGCTGAAACTTCCATGTAATCAGGATTCGCAACTTCGATTGTATCCAGGACCTGGTAGTTTTCCAGCGGATAGCTTTCCACATTGTATTCGATCTGCGGAATCTCCAGCGTAGCGCCGCCGGCAATTTCTTTCAGGCGCAGTCCGGTGGTCATGGAATTTTCGGTTTGTTTGGCAATCGCAGGCAATTCCAGTTCGTATTGCGTCAGGTCTTCAGCATCCAAAAACGGGCGTAAATCGAGTGGCGTATCGCTTTTCATGCGTGCATTCAGGTTCGAACCAACGGCATACGGACGATAATCTTTCAGGGGGTCATATTGGAGTACATACCACACAAAGAAAGAACACCAGAAGGTAACAATGAGTGTGCTCCCTATGTGATTTCCGAGCAGTCGCCCGCCCGAACGATAGATCCACAAGGCTGAAACAAGTGCGACCGCTGCAAAAATGATTGGGAAATACCAGTCGAATACCCAGCAAAAGCCCGCAATGATGAATAATGAAATCGGCAGGATTGTCCAGTTCTGGCGTACGGAATTCGGCTGAATGATGCGTTGTGCAGCAAAAATCCAGATCGTCAGGTACAGCAAAACCAGGTCTTTCCACATGGATTCATTGGGGGTCAGTGACCGACCCACAGAGCCTTTGAGTGCATCACCAAAACAACCGCAATCGGCTACACACTGCGGTGAAAGCAGTTCATCTACAACGACTTCATTCGACGTTTTGGAGATAATACGAATGTCTTTGTTGGTCTTCGCCGCATCGATTTTCATTTTGGCCTCGGCAGCTTGTTTGCTATCCGAAAGCTCGTAGGTATTGCGATCGGTAAATTTCTTTGTCGGGTCGCAATTCGCCGTATGCCAGGTGAGGAACGTGAAGAAAAGCATGGTCAGCATCAGGAACCAGCTGGCCCATTTCATTTTTCCGCCGATGAGCAACAGCACGCCCAGCACGATCTCGAGCACGCAGACGATTATGGAAATGGTGAGCGCAGAATCGATGAGCGATTCCATTGAAAAACCGGGAGCGCCAAACAGTTCCTTGATACGGTATGCCAGGGCGCCATCCTGGAAATATTCTTCGAGCTTGTAGGAAAATCCGACCGGGTCGTTTGCCTTGATCAACCCTGAAACGATGAACAGCGATCCCACAAACACGCGGGCAACGGTGGCCATCATCAATCGGCCTTTCAGGAGTATCAGTCCTGTGATCGTCAGTAACATGACACCTATCCCAATAGAAGCAAACAGCCATTTGAAGGAAACAAACGCTTCATGAAACGCCATTACAGTAAGGGCCAACCCGGCAATATTCAAAATTACCAGCACGGTATTGAGTGGCAACGAATGTCCTGACATAGTGCGAGATCCAATCATTTTCTTCCTAATTGGTTAAGTGGATAAGCGCAAACACAGCGTAGTTGAGCATATCAAAGTAATTGGCATCGATACCTTCCGAAATGATCGTCTGGCCGTTGTTATCTTCGATCTGCTTTACGCGCAATAGTTTCATCAAAATCATATCCGTCAGCGAGCTCACGCGCATGTCGCGCCAGGCTTCGCCGTAATCATGGTTTTTCTTCTGCATCAGGTCAAAGGCTTCCTGCGCTACCTGGTCGTACAAATCGACCGCTTCGCGTTCGGTAAGCTCCAACCCAAGGTGTTTGTAATCGCGCACCTGGATGATCGCCATTATGCAATAGTTGACAATTGCGCCGAATTCCCCTTCAATGCTCTCGCCCACCTTGTTTTCGTTGGTTTCCTGGATGGTGCGGATGCGATTGGCCTTGATGAAAATCTGATCGGTCAATGAGCTGGCACGGGCAATGCGCCACGAAGTGCCGTAATCTTTGGTTTTCTGTTTAAAAATTTCGCGACAGTTCTGTACGATTTGTTGATATTGTTCCGATGTTTGCCCCATTATCCGATCTATGGAATTTTTAAAGGTTGAAAGTAACTATTTTCCGCGAAACAGCTTGTTAAATCTGGGTGGTAAGTTATTCACGATATCGCCGCCGGTGGTGATGGGAATCCTGAATATCACCCCCGACTCGTTTTATTCGGGTAATCGTTTGGCGCTCACCGACAATTACTTACCGTTGGCCGAAAAGATGGTGCGCGACGGTGCAGGAATGTTGGATATCGGTGGATATTCTTCCCGTCCAGGGGCGGATGACATTCCGGTAGACGAAGAATGGAAGCGCGTGGTCCCGGTGATTGAAGCTTTGCGAAAGGAATTTCCGGAAACCGTGCTGAGTGTTGATACTTTCCGGTCGGAAGTGGCACGGGCCGCCGTAGAACACGGGGCGAGTATCATCAATGACATTTCGGGCGGCGGTTTGGATGAGCACATGTTTGCAACCGTTGCCGAACTGGGTTGTCCGTACATCCTGATGCACATGCGCGGCACACCGCAGACCATGCAAACCGTAACCGATTACGATCAACTGTTCATGGAAATGACCGCTTATTTCTCGGAAAGGATTCAGAAACTACGTTTACTCGGAGTAAAAGACATCATCATCGATCCCGGTTTCGGGTTTGCCAAAAAAAGTAACCAAAGCCTGGAATTGGTAAAACGACTGGCTGATTTTCACTTGCTTGGCTGCCCCGTCCTGGCGGGCGTTTCCCGCAAATCAATGATCTATAAAACACTGGATATCAGCGCTGAGGAAGCATTGAACGGAACCACGGTATTGCATACACTGCTGGTACAGCAAGGCGTTTCGATCCTAAGAGTTCATGACGTGAAGGAGGCTATGGAAGTTATTCGGTTAGCAGTTGGATAGTTTAATAGTTGGACAGTTGACAGTTTGATGGTTTGGCAGTTTAACAGTTAGATAGTTGACAGTTTTATCGTTATTGCGTTTGAATAAAACCGGTAAACTGACAACTCAATAACTGGTTAACTCAATTAAATATCTGCTGCGAAGAGGAATTTATTCGGCGAAACCAGGTTGGTTTTCACGGCATACATCACAATTCCGGCTGTATTTTTCACACCCAGTTTGGCCATGATGTTCTTGCGATGCGTATTGATGGTATGGGCGCTCAGGAACAGGCTATCGGCGATCTGGTTATTGGTCAATCCTTCCGCGATCAGGGTAATGATCTCCAATTCGCGTTCCGAAAGCGAAATCGGTTCACAGGTAAAGGAATCAAAATCGATATCATCTACATCGATGGAAGCATCGCGAATCGTTTCAAGGATTTGCCCGCAAAAAAACTTGTTTCCCCTACCCGTTTCTTTCACCGAAGTGATGATTTCCTGGCTGTCACAATCCTTTTTCACATAGCTTTTTACGCCGCTACGCAGGGCATTCACCAATGTTTGAGCAGATTGCTCGGGCGTTATGGCTACAACTTTAAGCGAAGGGTGTTTTTGCAGTAACTGCGGGATCACATCAATCGAAAATTGAGCGGAAGTGTAATCGATCATGACGAGGTCTGTCGGGAAGTTTTTGACGATTTCAAGCAATTCGGTACTTGACTTTGCCTCGCCGACGATTTCGATAGCGCGCTCGGAAGAAAGAACGGTCCGTAAACCGATTCGTACAATTTCGTTGCTATCTGCCAGTACCAGCCTCATCACCTTATTAAGATCGATTATAAACAAGGCAAATATAGCTATTAAAACGGATCGTGTTCGATTTTCTTTGTTTATAAATTAACACTTTAATTTCACCACAAAGGCACAAAGTTTTTTTGGAAGGATAGGCACGTTAAGATCACAAAGGAACTCGCAAAGACATTCCCGGAGTCGCCTTTGTGACCTTTTAACACGTCAGGCTTGTCCTTTTTCCTTTGTGGTGAAAATTACCGATCTTTTAATGGTACGCATCCGAGAACCAATGAAACGAGCTTTCCATTAGCGGTAATTCGCGGTATGGAATGGGCCGCAGAAACAGGGTGTCGTTGTGTGAATCGCCTTCCCAAAGCGCCCAGAATCCGTGACTGGTTTTGCGCAGTGACAACCTGCTTTTTTGCCGTGTAACTTCATCTACCAGGTGGAACTCGTCTGCGGTTTTTGCTACCACCTTCAGGCTCAGGTGATCGCGCTGCTTGTTTTCAAAGATCACGTAATCATGGCGGTGAACATACACTCTCGACAGGTTAACGTGCGAGTCCACGCTGTAAGCTCCATGATAAGCCGGACGCGGCAATTCATCGTCGTTGATGCTGCCTGTGATGATCGATGGGTATACAGCTTCGACTACAAAAAGTGACAGCACCAACGCCCTTATCCATCGGTAATAAGCCGGTTGCTGGGTTAAACGGACCACTTTTGGCCTTGCAGGGAGTTGCAATAATGCCCGCCATTGCTCCTGGTACCGGTAGAGCAAGATGCCCGTAAACGCCAGCAACGAAAGACTGAACAGTTTCACCGAAATATCGAAGGAAAAATTGACCATCACCACATTGATGAAAACGCCCAATGCAAGCAGCAATCCAAGAAATCGCGTACGTTTGATCACGATCAGTGAACCAGCAATCAATTCCACTACGCCCATAAAAATGACGTAGGCCGGACTGCTTCCCATCACAGACCAATAAGCAATGTCTTTTGATAAGGCGCCTAGCTCGGTATAAACGGTATTGGGTTCGGGCAGGTAAAACTGCATTTTGGTGAGTTTGATCCAGCCATACTCCCACAATTCGAGAACGAGGTAATAGCGCATCAATACCAAAACTGCTTTATCAGCGCGGAAATTCAATCGTTTTAGAGCAGGCATAAAGGCAATCAACCCGAACAAAAAACCAAGTACCGGAGCTACGAGCAACAGCAGGTACATCCCCGAACTGTCTTCCCGGTAAGGCAATACGCCGAATAGCTGGTCGTTGCATTTAAAAACGAGTTCCTGGACCGGTCGCGTAACAACAGAAAACAAATAATATTGCTTCGGGAGCAGGATCAGCCACCAGCAGAGTGTTGCCAGCAAACTCCACCGGAGATAATTACGCATACACTACTTCCTCTTTTTGTCGTTTGCTGCTTTGTTTACCCAGTAAGCCAAAACCAAGGAATGTTCCGCCACCGATGATCCAAATCCACACCATAGAACCTTTGTTGCGCTTGTGTTTTTTGTGTTTTTTCTCTTTTTCCTTTTCGGGAATACCAAGTGGTGGCAGGTGTTCCTGTCCCGGCGGTACCTTGTATTCAATCGGTTCAATGGGTCTTTCTTCCACCTTCTTCGGTTCGAAATTGATGAACTCAACGTCCGCTCCGAATATCATTTTCAAACTATCGACGGTCATATTCGGGTCGTTGAAAATCGGATGGTTGTAAAAAGTAAGCTCTGAAGTATCCTCTGCACCCCACTCCCTGTTTTTAATCAAAACAGTCGTATCGCTCAACTTCGTCACTGCAACCATTCGGGCAGGTGGAATACCAAAAGTACCCAGGTTTTCAGGTCGTGTTTCGCCGAAATTACGTGAAAAAGATATGGTGAAACTACGTGGATTCCCGCTACGGCTTTTGTGTGCAATCAATGCGGTTTGTGCCGAAATGGCTATCGGAGAAAGGAGCAGTAGTAAGATGCTTGTTTTGATCATGATGCTTGATTTTAGAAGTGTTACAACCCATTCTGAAAAAAGTTCAGGTGTTTCGGGGAATTTTCGGGATGGAACATGGGAAAATTTCAAATTGGTCAAATGCCTAATTTACCATATGGCAAATTTGGAAATTGGAAAATTTCCGGAGCAAAGTGGAAAATTTTAAAATTTTAGAATTTAGAATTGTCCTATAAAGTCCGAAAACAAAGAGTTACAAGATCTTTAAACAAAAAAAGCCCCTCCACCTGAGGCGGAAAGGGCTTCTGCTATCTTATGATCAATTTGATTAACGCGTAAACAACATTTCGCGGAATTTCGGTAATGGCCACAATTCATCATCAACCAGCAATTCCAGTTTATCAGCGTTGTAGCGGATTTCGTCAAAGTACACTTTCACTTTATCGCAGTAAGCCAGCGCTTTTTCTTCGGCGTGCTCAATTTTATTGGCTTCCTTGCGCGCCTGGAGCATGATATCACAGGTTGACTTCATTTTATTGAGGTGGCCTGAGATTTTCTCGACCAGCTGAATCTGGCTCTGAGCGGCTGCTTTCCCGGCTTTGTCGCCCATAATCGCGATCATTCCCTGGATATTCTGCACCAAACGGTTCTGGTATTCCACTACTGCAGGAATGATATGCGTTTGTACCAAATCACCCATCAAACGTGCTTCGATCTGGATTTTCAGGATGTAGCTTTCAAACTCGATTTCCTGGCGTGCCTCCAATTCGCGCGGTGTCAGTACGTTCATGTCGTTGAACAATTTCGCCACTTTTTTATCGCTCCATACTTTCAATGCACGTGGTGTATCTTTCAGGTTCGACAAACCGCGTTTTGCTGCTTCTTTCACCCATTCCTCGCCGTAACCGTTTCCTTCAAAGCGGATTTTCTTGGAATCTTTGATCAATTGCTGCAATTCCTTCAGGATCGCTTCGTCTTTCGACTCACCCTTGTCGATGCGGGCATCCACGCTCTTTTTGAAATCCTGCAATTGTTTTGCCATGATGGTATTCAACACGATCATCGCGTGAGCACAGTTGGCAGAAGAACCTACCGCACGGAACTCGAACTTGTTCCCCGTAAAGGCAAACGGCGATGTACGGTTACGGTCGGTATTGTCGAGCATGATCTGCGGAATTTTACCGATGTTCAGTTTCAGTTCGGTTTTGTCTTCCGGCGTCATTTTACCAGCTTTCACGTTTTTCTCCAACTCATCCAAAGCAGCAGACAACTGTGATCCGATGAATGTTGAAATGATGGCAGGCGGAGCTTCATTGGCACCCAAACGGTGATCGTTTCCTGCAGATGCGATACAGGCGCGCAGCAAATCGGCGTTGTCATGGATCGCTTTGATGGTGTTTACAAAAAACGTCAGGAACTGCAGGTTGCTTTTCGGGTTTTTACCCGGAGCCAGCAGGTTTACACCTGTGTTGGTGCTCAACGACCAGTTGTTGTGTTTTCCGGAACCGTTTACGCCAGCAAACGGCTTCTCGTGCAGCAATACACGGAAATCGTGCTTACGTGCTACTTTCTCCAGGATATCCATCAACAAGAGGTTGTGGTCGTTTGCAAGGTTACATTCTTCAAAGATCGGGGCACACTCAAACTGGTTCGGGGCCACCTCGTTGTGACGTGTCGTTACCGGAATTCCCAACAAAAGCGCCTCGGTTTCAAACTCACGCATGAAAGCGGTTACGCGCTCAGGAATAGATCCGAAGTAATGATCATCCAGCTGCTGGCCTTTCGCCGGAGCGTGGCCAAACAACGCACGACCGGTCATCATCAAATCCGGGCGACAGTTGAACAATGATTGGTCAACCAGGAAATACTCCTGCTCCCAACCCAATGTCGCATTTACTTTGTCGACGTTTTTATCGAAGTACTGGCAAACTTCTACGGCTGCCAAATCAACAGCGTGCAATGCTTTCAGCAATGGCATTTTGTAATCCAGGGATTCACCCGTGTAGGAAATGAAGATGGTTGGGATACACAATGTTTTACCGATCACGAATGCCGGAGAAGAAGGATCCCAGGCTGTATAACCGCGGGCTTCGAACGTATTTCGGATTCCTCCGTTCGGGAAAGAAGATGCATCCGGTTCCTGTTGTACCAGCAAATCACCATCGAAACGTTCAATCGCTCTTCCGGGGCCAACCGGCTTGAAAAACGCATCGTGTTTTTCGGCTGTCGTACCGGTCAATGGCTGAAACCAGTGCGTGTAGTGCGTAGCACCTTTTGTCAACGCCCAGTCTTTCATAGCAGAAGCTACCTGGTCTGCCATTTTACGGTCCAGACGTGTACCGTTTTGAATGGATTCAATCATGGATTTGTACGCATCCGACGGAAGGTACTCACGCATCATTTCCGTGTGAAATACATTTTTTCCGAAAAGGTCAGACACTTTTCCATCGTATTCGATGTGTTTTGGTGTACGATTGAGTACATCCTGGTACGCTTGCAGCCGTTTTGTTGCCATAAAATTCAAAATTTTGTGCAAAGGTATCTTTTTTAGAGGGGTCAAACCAAAATTTTATGTGAATTTTTATGAACACCCCCTGTTTATTTTGTTGAATTCAGGTTTTCGCTACTAAAATTTATTGAAAAACAAAAAAAAGCACCTGATTACTCGGATGCTTTCAATGAAGTACTTTTATATAGTACACGTTCAATTCAGCCGGTGCATATATGCACCTCCTTTGCGAACTTTGCGCCTTTGCGGTGCTTCTTTTCAACGCAAAGGCGCAAAGTTCGCAAAGAGTTAATCCGCCTTAGGCGGACTAACTTAAAAACAGGCGATTATTTGATTTGTATCAAAACACTTACAACCAGTGTGATTAGGCTTTTTTCTTCATCTCCAAAACGGATTTCACGCTCATTTTCACGCCCATCATATCGATTACGGTTGTCAGGTTTCCTTTCAGCCCTGTGAACATCCCGTTAGCCGAATCGAAAACAGCCGTAATTGTTCCCGACATATCCGGTGACATCGCTGTTGTCATATCAACTGCTTCTTTGTCTTCAGCGTCCAGGTCCATCTGCCCCATTCCACCGAATTCGCCAATAGAAAACGATCCTTCCTGCGATTCGCCGCTCGCAGCTCCGCTAAACGGGTCCTGTGATTTGTCGGTGCTGATGGTTTCGGTTAGCGTCGCCACGCCATTCACAACCGAAGTTGCCTGAATGGCAACATTATAAACACCGGATTTCATTTCATAGTGATCGCCCTGGTTTACAGAACCGTCGGGCATGATCATCATTTCGAGGAAATCGTAAGGAAATACGTCCAACTCGTCCGAGTCTTCATTTTGAGTGATGGTTACCGGCTTGGTCTTGTTCATTGTTTTAACGGAATACCCCGCTTTCAGTTTTCCCGTTTTCGGATCGAACTCGGCATAAACGTCCACTTTTTCACTTTCGGTCTCAAACCCGGAAGCAGCACTGTTTTCGTCGGCTTTGGCATATACCAGGAAATTCCCGGTAGCCGTGGTCACCAATGTCACTTTTTTATCGAATGTGAAATTTCCTTTTTTATCGACTGTAATCTCACTCTGAACCGCATCTTTCGGCAAGGCAGCCAAAGTAGCCAGCGCAACACCGCGTGAATCTTTCACTGAATAGTTCGTCAGGTACAAACGGCCTTTTGCCAGCCCGGCGCTATCGACGCTTTGGATAAATACCACAAACTCAATCGTGGTCGTGAATTTTTCCACTGTGTTCATACCCATGGCCGACATGGTAATATCGTCTTTTTCAACAGCCGTAAAACGGTAACTGGTATTAGCCTTCCATTTATAGTTCAATTCTACGGCAAACGAAGCTGCTGAAAGAAAAGTGGCCAGAACAAGTAATATTGCTTTCATAGTTTTATGTGTTAATGTTTTAAATGCGACAGTGCATTTACGAAAACCGTACCAAAGTAATGATTCGTTCGTGATTGATCATTCGTTCCGAAGCATTTTACCTGATTTGAGTTTGCAATTGTGGTCCAAAAAACGCTGAAAAAGCAAGCCGGAAAATGGGTAGCAATCAGTAATTTCAAACTTGAAAACAATACATACAAACGAGATGAATTTCCAGGCTTATTTAACGTACTTCGAAAGCATACTGACACAGGAAAAACCGCTTTCTCCTTATGACAAATCGGATTACTTCAATTACACCAAATTAAACTGGTCGAGGACAAACCGCTGGCTGAAACACGGTGAATTGATACCTGAAATCAACCAGGCCATTTCACGGATCAAAGAACCGCAGCAGTGGCTGATCATTACCGAACCGTGGTGCGGCGACGCTTCCCACATCGTTCCTTTCCTGCAAATGATCGCTGATTTGAATCCCCTGATTACCGTTGATTATGAATTACGCGACCAGGAACCTTTTCGGATCAATGACTATTTGACCAACGGTGGAAAAGCCATTCCGAAGCTGATCATTCGCAACGAAGCCGGCGAAGATTTGGCTACATGGGGACCGCGTCCGGCGGATTGCCAGGTACTTTACCAAAAACTTTCTGCTGAAAAAGCCGATTTCGAGACGGTGAAAATCGCTTTGCAAAAATGGTACAACGATAATAAGGGCGTTGATATCCAGGAAGAAATCATCCGGCTGCTCGATACGATCAACTAAGTATCAGCCTTGCTTTTGCTGTTTTGTTCGGAGAGATCAACGGCGTGAAACAAACGGGTAAGCCCAATGTACGATTCGGTATAGTTCCCGGAAGTATCACGTACGATCAGTTCAGCGGTAGTCGGTTCAGCTGCCGTCTTTGCAAATGCGATGACCATTCGTACCGGTTTTCCCGGTTTTCCATAGATAACGACATTGTGCGCTAGCGACAGATCATTTTCTTTTCCCAGGCTGCAAAGCAAGTCAAAGGCTTCATACGGAACAATGACCCAAAACAGCCCGTCGGGCGCCAGGAAAGTGGCCGCAATCCGCAGAAGATCGCTGTATGGCAGGCTGTCGGTGTGACGGGCAAGGTTGCGCTGTCCGGATTCACTTTTGGAGCTGTTTTCGAAGAACGGCGGGTTGCTGATAATTGCCTCAAAAAGCGCTGTTGTTTCTAGAGACCGGATATCTTCATTCAACAGGGTTAACTTGCTTGAAAACGGTGATTTGCTAAAGTTATACGCGGCGTCATCAGCGGCTGACGGATCGATTTCTACGGCAGTAATCGTAAGCGGTTCAAATCGCTGGGCCAGCATCAAGGAAAGCACGCCCGTCCCTGTCCCGATGTCCAGGATATTTTTTGGCGGTTGTGGGAAAAAGCAAATCGACCCGAGCACCATGGCATCGGTGCCTACTTTCATAGCCGCATTCGACTGCCGGATCTCGAATTCTTTGAACCGGAACAAGCTCATTTAAGCAAGATACATCTCGATTAACCCTTCCGGTGCGGTGATGTAGAGCGTCTTTTCAGCACGATCGACCCGTTGGATCAGGCCGTCAACAAACGGGATCAGGATTTCCTTTTCACCGTTCATCACCTGCAGCAACGGATTGACGGAAAGATCGATCACCTGTGCAAGTCTCCCCACTTCTCCGCTCACGGTATCCACTACCTTGAAGTCGATTACTTCATGATCGTAAAAATGTTTGTCGTCGAGCTCCGGTAAAACGGAAAGCGGCAGGTAACAGCTTTTGCGCAGGAGTACTTTGGCGTCATTCTCAGAATCAACGCCTTCCAGTTTTACGGCCGCAAAGCCCTTGTTTTTAAGCTGGAATGATTGAACGAAGAAGGGAGTCAGTTGTCCGTTCAATTCAATGAAAAACGCATTCAGGGAAGCGTAATCGTTTGGATTGGTTACATCCAAAAAAAGCGAAACTTCACCTTTAAATCCGTGAAGTTTCGCAATATAACCAAGTTGGAAGCAATCAGATTGCTGCATACTTTTCTATTAATTAAGCCTCAGCTTCAGGCTCTTCTGCTGCAGGAGCTTCTTCAGCCGGAGCTTCTTCAGCCGGAGTTTCCTCAGCTTTTGGCTCTTCTACTGCCGGAGCTTCTTCAGCAACCTCAGCAGCTGGCGCCTCTTCTGCTACTTCAGCAGCAGGAGCGGCAGATTCCTCTGCTTCTGCAACCGGAGCTTCAGTCGTATCTTCTGCTTCAGGTGCTTCAGGAGCAGCAACTTCTTCTGCTTCAGGAGTGTTTTTTGCTTCAATCGCTTTTGCTTTTGCAGCATTTGCTTCAGTTTCAGCTTTCAAACGAGCCGCTTTATCAGCAACAGCGCTTTTGCTAAGGCCTTCAACTTTTCCTTGAATTTTGTTTGCTTTTTCAGCTTCCCAGGCAGCAAATTTTGCTTCTACCTGCTCTGCAGTAAGCGCACCTTTATCAATTCCTTTCAACAAGTGGTTTTTGTACAAAACACCTTTGTAAGAAAGAATTGCGCGGGCAGTGTCAGACATTTCTGCACCGGTTTGAACCCAACCCAATGTGCTGTCGAAATTGATCTCGATCGTTGCAGGGTTTGTGTTCGGGTTGTAAACACCCAGTTTCTCAATAAATTTTCCATCGCGTTTTGCGCGTGAATCTGCCACTACCAAATGGAAAACAGGTTTTCCTTTTTTACCGTGACGTTGCAATCTAATACGTGTTGCCATAACTGTTTATTAGTGGAGGTGCGAAACCTCCGTTTAATAATGAATAATAACCTGACTGAATGCCAGACAGGGGTGCAAAGATAGCTATTCCTTTTTAATCTGCAAGCGGTAGCTCCAACTAAGTTGATTTTTCGAAATGCCCGTTTATAAGACCGTTTCTACCCGCGAAATTAAGTAGTTTTGCGTCTACACCCCAACAAAATGAAACAACAATTGCTTTCCGAATCCCAACAAAACCAGCTAAATACGCTCATCGATCTTGTCCGGGAACGCTTTACCGGCGAAGGAGCCGATCACGACTGGTACCACATTGAACGCGTTTACAGGCTTGCTGTATTTTTACAATCAGAAGAAGGTGGTGACCTGATGCTGATTTCCTGCGCGAGCCTGCTACATGATATTTCTGACCACAAATTAAACGGCGGAATACTGAACGACGGCGGACGTGTAACCCGGGAAATCCTTGCAGATCTCGGCCACGAAGACGCATTCGCAGCAAAAGTTGCCGAAATTGTAGATGGCGTTTCATTTAAAGGAGCCGGCGTTCCGGATAAGCCGACCAGTCTTGAAATGCAGATTGTGCAGGATGCCGACCGCCTGGATGCCATGGGAGCAATCGGGATAGCACGTGCATTTCACTTCGGAGGAAGCCGCAACAGGCCGTTCTTTTCACCCGATCAGCTTCCCACGAAACACGCTACGTTTGAAGCATACAGCACTGACAAAAGCCACACGATCAATCACTTCCATGAGAAATTGCTCCTGCTCCAAGACCGTCTGCATACCAACGCTGCAAAGGAATTGGGTGAAAGCCGGCATCAGTTAATGGCCGATTTTGTAGATGCGTTTTACGAAGACTGGAATTTTGGTATTGAGAACTGATTATCACCCTTACTAAATCGTGTTTTCAAAAATTATTCCAACTTTGCAGTATGATTGAACATGTAGCATTGGGTGTCGACATCGGGGGCACTAATACAGCTTTCGGAATCGTTGACAAACAGGGAAATGTGCTCTTTGAAGAATCGGTGTCGACCAAACAATTTCACTTGCCCGAACAGTTAGTAGCTGAAATCTATAAACGCGTTTCAGGTACTCAATGGTTCGAAGCAATCCTTGGAATCGGCATTGGTGCACCAAACGGCAATGTATTCACCGGTAACATCGAATTTGCACCCAATCTGGAATGGAAAGGAGTCATAGCAATTGCCGAATTGTTCGAACAGCAGTTTCACCGTCCGGCAGTTCTGGCCAATGATGCCAACGCGGCAGCCGTAGGTGAACACCTTTTCGGGTGCGCGAAAGACCTTTCCGATTTTGTGACGATCACTCTTGGAACCGGTTTGGGAAGCGGAATTTTTATTGACGGTTCGCTTGTCCTCGGTCACAAGGGATTCGCCGGCGAATACGGGCACATCCGTGTGGTGAATAACGGCCGTTTGTGCGGCTGCGGAAGACACGGCTGCCTGGAAACCTACGCTTCCAGTACCGGAGTTGTACGAAGCATCACCGAACTGGACTCGCCCCATAAAGCCTCCTCTTCCATTCACCCGGGATCAACGGCCAAAGACGTATTCCTGGCTGCGGAAAAAGGTGATGTTTTCGCCAACGAAATCATTGAATACACTGCTGAAATCCTGGGCTCTGCCCTGGCCGATTTTGCGGCATTCTCCAACCCGAAAGCCTATGTTTTGTTCGGTGGATTGGCCCAGAGCGGCGAAAAATTTGCCCAACGCGTGAAATATTACCTCGAACAAAACGCGTTGAAAATATTCCAGGATACGATTGAAATCAGAATTTCGGCTTTGCACGATAAGAATGCAGCTGTCTTGGGTACTGCAGCTTCCTTGTTCTGGAAGTCGATAAATAAACGCTAACATGAAACAACTCCTTGCCTTATTCCTTGGCCTGGCTGCCATTGGTACAGCTTCCGGACAAATTGAGCAGTTAAAGATCGCTGACCAAAAAGCCGAAGACCTGATGGGACGCGGCAACAAGCGCGCTCCGTATGTTGATCCGCTGGCTTACGTGAACCCATTTATCGGTACCGGCGGACACGGACATACGTTCCCTGGCCCGGTTTCTCCGTTCGGAATGGTGCAGCTGGGGCCGGATACACGTCCGGAAGGCTGGGACGGCTGCTCGGGTTACCATTACAGCGATTCTGTTATTTACGGATTCAGTCACACGCACCTGAGCGGCACGGGAGTTCCTGATTATGCCGATTTATTGGTTGTTCCGCAGGTGGGAAAAGTAAAACTGGAGCCGGCCTACAAAAAGGAAAACGGCTACGGAGCTTCGTTTTCACACAAAAACGAGGTCGCAAAAGCCGGATTTTATTCGGTGAAATTATCCAACCCGAATGTCGATGTACGTCTGACAGTCACTGAACGCTGCGGCATTCACGAATACACGTTCCTCACGGCAAAAGGCAAAAAATACATCGTGCTCGATCTGGGGTACCGCGATAAAGTTCTCGAAACCGAAGCAAAAGCAGAAGGAAATAACCGCGTCACCGGAAAACGCATTTCCGAAGGTTGGGCAACCCGGCAGCACTTCTACTTCGATCTCGAAACCAGCGTCCCTTTTTCAAAAGCCAAATGGACGGCCACCAAAACCGGGACTTATGTCATGGTCCTGGAATTCCCGGCCTCGACCCAAAAAGTCATGCTGCGCGTCGGGATTTCAGGAACAGACATCCAGGGCGCAACTGCCAACCTGAAAGCCGAAGTGCCGAACTGGGATTTTGATACCTACATGCGTTCCGCCCAGACAAAATGGCGCACCGAGCTTTCCGATATCCAGGCGTACACTGCCGATGAGGAAGTCAAATTCAACCTGTATACCGCGCTGTATCATGCCTATGTTCACCCGAGTGTCTGGACCGATGTAGATGGCCGTTACCGCGATTACAACAATCAAATCCAGCAATCTTCTACGGGGAAATTGTATTCCGTGTTCTCGATCTGGGATACGTACCGTGCTGCGAACCCGCTGTATACGCTGCTTCAAAAGGAAAGAACAGTCGGATTTATCGAATCCTATTACCAGCAATACGTTAACACAGGATTGCTGCCGGTCTGGACTCTGTCGAACAACGAAACCAACTGCATGATCGGTTACCACGCCGTTTCGGTAATTGCAGACGCAAAAGCAAAGGGAATAGACATTCTGCACCAGAATGAGCTGCTCGACGCGATGATCGCAACGTCGAAATACGACCACTTCGGTAAGAAACAATACGGAATGCAGGGATTTATTTCCGCCAGCGATGAAGCCGAATCCGTTTCCCGAACGCTGGAATATACCTACGACGACTGGTGCATCTCGCAATATGCCAAACAATTGGGCAACGAGGCCGTAGCCAAAGAATACCAGCTTCGTTCGGCAAACTGGATGAACCTGTACCATCCGGAATCGGGCTTTTTCCAGCCGCGAAAAGGTGGAATGTGGTTACCGAATTTCCGCCCGAATGAAGTAAACCAGCATTTTACAGAAGCAAACGCCTGGCAGTATTCGCTGGCAAACCCGCATCACATCGCTTCGATGGTGGATTTAAAAGGCGGCGGACGTCGTATGGAGCGTTTCCTGGATTCGTTGTTCCTGTCGTCGTCTGTTATGTCGGGACGCGAGCAATCGGATATCACCGGCCTGATTGGCCAGTATGCGCATGGGAATGAGCCTTCGCACCACATGTCGTACCTCTACAATTACTGCGGAGCGCCTTACAAAACCCAGAAAACAGTCGATAAAATCCTGCGTGAGCAATACCGCAACGCACCTGATGGTTTGTCGGGAAATGAAGATTGCGGACAGATGTCGGCGTGGTACGTACTGAGCGCAATGGGCTTTTACCCCGTGAGTCCCGGTTCGGCAACCTATGCCCTTGGCCGGCCTTTGATGGAGAAGGTTTCGATTACCGCAGGAGACCAGGCATTTACAATTGAAGCGGTCAATAATTCTCCGGAAAACAAGTATATCCAGTCCATTAAATGGAACGGCGAAGATTACCGCAAGCTGTTCATTACCCATGAAATGATTACCAAAGGCGGTAACCTGCAACTGACTATGGGCGAAAATCCGGCTCCCGGCCTGATGATGTACAAACTCGACCTTCTGGAAAAAGTAGTACCGGAGTTTATTCCGGCTCCGTATTTCATTGCGAAAAGCACAACCTTTGCCGATTCGATCACGGTGAGCATCGACAAACTCCCTTCGGAAACAGGAACAATCGTTTACACGACCAATGGTACCGAACCAACCGAGAAAAGCGCGGCCGCTCTGAAAAACACCTGTTTTTATGAAACAACCGAACTCAAGGCCCGCATTTACAGAACGGAAGGAAAACGAATCATCTACGGACCTGTCGTAACCACCATTTTCAACAAATACCAAAAGAACAAATCGATCAACGTGCAAACGCCGCATGCAAACCAGTATTCCGGTTCGGGCGATCAAACACTGGTTGACGGACAGTTTGGCGGTGACGATTACCGCGGCACCGAATGGCAGGGCTTCCAGGGCAAAGATGTGGACGCACTGATCACCATGGACGAGCAGCAGGAAATATCGAAAGTGGTGGTCTCCTGTTTGCAGGATACCAAGTCGTGGATCTTCCACCCGAAATCAATGACGATTGAAGTTTCGACCGACGGGACCAACTATAAAAAAGCGGGAACCATTCAAAACACCAAAGTCAGCGACCACCTGGAAGGTTCGGCTACGCATCGTTTCGAGATCGATTTCCCGCCTGTACCGGCAAAATACATCCGCATCCGGATTGAAAATTACGGTCTTTGTCCGGATTGGCATTTAGGCGCCGGTGGCGCGACGTGGTTGTTTTTGGATGAAATCCAGGTTGATTAATTATCAATTATGAATGGAAAAATTATCAAGGCCTGAAAGCTTAGCTTGTCCGGGTCTTGATAATTCATAATTGACCAATTCATAATTCTCCTTTCTTTTCAATTTTCAATTCAAAATTCATCATTCAACATTTAAAAAAATCTGACAACCACACCTATTCTGAAAAGTTATTATCTTTAGCCCTCCTCAATAATAAACCAATAACAGTAATGAAAAAACTAATAATCGCAGTTGTCGCTTTCGGCTTTTCTTTCGGGAATTCCGCGCGTGCAGACGAAGGTATGTGGCTTCCGTTCCTGATCGGAAGAAACTACGAAGACATGAAAAAGCACGGCTTGAAACTGTCGCAGGAAGAAATTTATTCCATCAATAAATCATCATTGAAAGATGCTGTGATCTCTTTCGGCGGATTCTGTACAGGTGAGATCATCTCTAACCAAAGTTTGATCCTGACCAACCACCACTGTGGTTACGATGCCATTGCAGGTGCTTCGACTCCTGAAAAAAACTACCTCGACAACGGTTTTTGGGCCAAAAATCACGGAGAAGAAATTCCGGTTGAGGGATTGACGGCAACGTTCATGATCCGCATGGAAGACGTTTCAGCTACTGTGTTGAAAGAGCTGAACAGTAACATGACTGCTGCTGAACGCGCTAAAAAGATCAAGGAAGTAACCGATATTTTGGTAAGCGATGCGATCAAAGGCACCAACTACGAAGCTTTTGTACGCGATTTCTACGACGGGAACGAGTTTTACCTGTTTGTGAAAGAAACCTTTACAGACGTTCGTTTGGTGGGAACGCCACCGCAATCTGCCGGTAAATTCGGTGGTGACACGGATAACTGGGAATGGCCGCGTCATACCGCCGATTTCTCGATGTTCCGCATCTACGCGGGAAAAGATAACAAACCTGCAAAATACAGTCCGGACAACGTTCCTTACAAACCGAAGCATTCACTTCCTGTTTCCATCAAAGGTGTAAAACAAGGTGATTACGCTATGATTATGGGCTTCCCGGGCCGTACCAACCGTTACCTGACTTCTTTCGGAGTAGAGCAGGCCATTTCATTGGAGCAGCCTAAAATTGTTGATATCCGTGCGAAAAAGCTGGAAATCATGAAAAAGTACATGGACAAAGATGTGGCGGTTCGTTTGAACTACTCTTCAAAGTATGCGCAGGTTGCCAACTACTGGAAATACTACATCGGTCAAACAAGGCAATTGAAAGCAAACGGTGTTGCCGATAAAAAACGTGAACTGGAGGCTGATTTCCTGAAATATGCCCAGGGCAAATCGGAATACGACAATATCCTTACAGATATTGATAATGCTTTCAAAACGACCAACAGCATCATTTACCTGCGTGTTTACCGCAGCGAATTTGTGAACCAGGTCGATATCAACTCGTTTGTTTATTTGTTGAAATTGTCGGTTGATGCTGCCGGAAAAGGTGAAACAGACCGTGCCCAGCAACTGAAAGACGCGGCGATCGCCCAGGCAGAAACGTTCTTCAAAGAGCGTTCCATGGACATCGAAATGGAAACATTGGAGGAAGTGTTGAAAATGTACCTGCGCGATATTCCTGTTGCTCAGCGTGTCGGTTTGGCGAAAAGCCTTACGGAAGAAGGAGTACCTGCTTTCATGGCGCGTTTGCGCGCAAATTCGGTTTTTGCTTCAAAAGCACGCTTTGATGCATTTATGGCTGAATACGATGAAGCTGTGTTGAAACAAGACCCATTGTTCATCCTGATCAAAGATTTGGATGATGCGTATGTGAAAGCGATGGGTGCTGCTGCTGTAAAAGAAGCAACCGAGAAATTGCAGCGCGCCAACCGCTTGTTTGTAGATGGTGTACGCAAAATGCAACCGAACAAGAAGTTCTACCCGAACGCCAATTCAACCATGCGTTTGACGTACGGTAACGTATTGGCTTACGAGCCGCGCGATGCTGTGAAATACGATTTCTACACAACCATCGATGGTGTGATGAAGAAAGAGGATCCGTCGAACCCTGAGTTCAATATTGATCCGCGCATGAAAGAAGTATGGATGAAAAAAGATTTCGGCCAGTATGCCGACAAAACTACCGGTAAACTGGTGGTAAACTTCCTGTCGAACAACGATATCACAGGTGGTAACTCCGGTTCTCCGGTGATCAACGCCAACGGTGAACTGATCGGTACGGCTTTCGACGGTAACTGGGAAGCGATGTCAGGCGATATCTATTTCGAGCCGAATATCCAGCGCACAATCAGTTTGGATGTGCGTTATACCTTGTGGCTGATCGACAAAGTATACGGTGCCACCAATATTGTCAACGAAATGAAATTGGTGAAGTAATTCCCGTCTTATCATTTTTAAACGGAACGTTCTTATTTTGGACGTTCCGTTTTTTTATTCTCATTTGATGCTGTTGTAAGCAGCATTCACTGCCTGCTTTTATAGTTTGTCTGCTTTAAATTTCGCTTTATCGGCCGGGTGGTTTATTTTTGTCGAAAATTTCAATGCACTGCAACTTATGAAAAGTAAACTATTACTCATTCTCTCAGTATTCTGCTCAATCCAACTAATGGCCCAAATGCCCGGTTGGTCTTACATCAAAGCCATTCTGGTAACCGAACACTCCGGATCAGCAGTACAGGATTACCAATTGGAACTAACGATCAATACGCAGGATCTGATCACCGCGGGGCAAATGCTGCCCGACGGAAGCGACCTTCGTTTTACGGGAACGTGTGGCGGAACACCCGTGTTTTCCTACTGGATCGAATCAGGTATCAATACATCGGCTACAAAAGTCTGGGTGAATATCGACACCTTAAATCCCGGTTCCGACCGCCTGATCTATATGCAGTACGGGAATGCTGGTGCTTCGGCATATTCCAATGTAAACGGCACATTCATCGGTCCTCATTCTTCCACCGACAGTGTTTCGTCGGGTTCGCCGGGAGGTGTAACCGATTCACAGCGAGGGTTCAGGTTCGCTCCCACGGAGGATATACTCTTTACCCATATCGGGAAACGCGAACCTAACGGGACCACGCGCTACGTGACCTTATTTGATTTTACAACGCAGGCGATTCTCTACCAGGGACAAGTCAGCGGCCCGGCAGCGCAATACAGCTATGCCGGTATACCGAACCCCATTTGGCTGACCACCGGAACACAGTACACCATGCAGCTCTTCCAGGGTTCATCGGATGGCTATTATTTCGGTAACTCTTCCCAAATCGGGCAGCACCTCACCTACTACGACATGCGTTATTGCAACGGCTGTACGCAGAATACCTTTCCTACAAACTCACTCTCGAATTACCACTACGGTACGCCCGATTTCTGGTACTATACCAAAAACAACGTGACACCGGCCCCAACGTATTCACTAAGCTATTCAGGTGTAGGCGGAACATTGGTTGATGACATGAGCATTTGTACTTCCGACACAGCTCAATTCACTATCGTACCGACGCTCGGCGAAGCGCCCTTCTCCTACTCCTGGACCGGTAATGGTATTATCGATGGCAGTAATCCGACAGGAATTGCTGTTGTGGGAGACACCACCGAGTATTTTGTTCAGCTGGCCGATGCCTGTGGATTGGTCTATACCGATTCCATTACGGTGAACACCTGGCCGCTGCCTGTTGTTTCTGTTCAAACCAGCGCGCCGGTGATTTGCAACGGCGAGTTTGCCGAATTGACTGTTTCAGGGAATTACACTTCACTTTTATGGGACGATAATTCTACAGGTGATACATTGGTTGTTATGCCTTCTGTAACAACAACGTATTCGGTTACAGCGGTTGATTCCAATGCGTGTTCGAATGTGGCGACCTTTCAGCAGGACGTGAATGTGCCGGTCAGTGGATCTCAGAATGTGGAAATCTGTGCCGGCCAATCGTTTAGCTATAATAACCATTCTTACACTGCTACCGGCTCGTACCTCGATACGATTGCAGGCGTGACGAACTGCGATAGCATTGTGACAACCAATCTTACAGTCAACGCATTACCTACAGGCTCACAAAACGTGGAAATTTGTCCGGGTGAAACGTATTCCATCGGAAACAGCACTTATTCACTGGCAGGAACATACACGGATACAATCCCCGGCGCTGTTTGCGATAGCGTGGTTACTACAAATTTGACAGTCGCCAATCCAATTAACGTAGGTGTTACGGTAAATGGTATTACATTGCTGGTGACTCCGGGAGCGGATAGCTATCAATGGATCAATTGCTTTGATAACCAACCGATTGCCGGAGCAACTGCGAATACATTCGAACCGGTTGCAAATGGCAATTACGCGGCCATCATCACGGAAGGAAATTGCACGGATACAACCGGTTGTACGGCAGTTTCAACTATTGGAGTAACAGAGCTGGATTTGGTCGAGAATATTTCGGTCTTCCCGAACCCGAACAAGGGTGTATTTACCGTTCAGTCTTCACTGTCTCAAACGGTTATACTGACAGACGCTTTGGGGCATATGGTGCAAACAATCGCGCTTACTTCCGGACAGGCACATCAGGTGGAATTGAAGGACCTGAACGCGGGTGTTTATTTCATGGTTTCCCGGACGAAAGTTGTGCGGGTCGTGGTCGAATAAATTTCTGTCACAGATCCCGAAAAGCTTTCAAACAAATTGACACAAAAGCCTTGTATTATAGAAATACAAGGCTTTTGTGTTTTCATGCTGTCCCGTAGGGGTAAAATGAATAATTGTAATCTATTTTGGTATGTCCCACCCCTATGGGGCGGAAGCTTATGGTGTTGACGTGTGCTACAATGTTTTGTCCCTACGGTACATTATATAAAAATCCCCGCTAACATAGAGTAGCGGGGATTTTGTTTATTGTTCAAAATGAAATTTCCAAATTTTAGTGTTCGGGATATCCCGAACACCCGAATTCCCGAATTTCAATCCGGGATTTTCAAAATTATGCCTTGTAAAACGGCAATTTCACCACTTTCGCTTTCACGCCTTTATCACGGATTTCCACAAAAATCTCCGAATCAACCGCCGCATGTTCCGTAGTCACATACCCCAGGCCAATCGCGATTTTCATACTCGGTGATTGTGTTCCTGAAGTTACTTTCCCAATCACGTTCCCGTCTGCATCCAGGATGCAGTAATCGTGACGCGGAATACCACGGTCGATCATTTCAAAAGCGACCAGTTTGCGGCTAACACCCTGTTCTTTTTGTGCTTTCAATCGCTCCGAATCCACAAAGTCTTTCGTGAATTTCGTAATCCAGCCCAAACCTGCTTCCAGCGGAGAAGTTGTATCGTCGATGTCGTTTCCGTAAAGGCAGAAGCCCATTTCCAAACGAAGCGTATCGCGTGCGGCCAAACCGATCGGCTTGATTCCGAAAGCAGCTCCGGCTTCAAACACCTTGTTCCATACCTGCTCTACTTCGCTGTTTTTGCAGTAAATCTCAAAACCTCCCGAACCGGTATACCCTGTTGCTGAAATGATCACGTGCTCGATTCCGGCAAACGGTCCCACTTCGAAATGGTAGTATTTGATCGCCGACAAATCAACCGAAGTCAATGACTGCATGGCCTCCACAGCTTTTGGCCCCTGGATGGCAAGCAATGAATAATCGTCCGACAAATTGCGCATCTCTACGCCCAGGTCGTTGTGCGAAGAAATCCATTCCCAGTCTTTATCGATATTGGAGGCATTCACCACCAACAGGTATTGTTCTTCTTTGATACGGTAAACGATCAGGTCGTCCACGATTCCGCCTTTTCCGTTTGGCAGGCAGCTGTATTGTGCTCTTCCGATCGTGAGCGTGGATGCATCATTCGACGTCACTTTCTGGATCAGCGCCAGCGCATTCGGTCCCGTCAGCAAAAACTCACCCATGTGCGATACATCAAACACACCTACGCCATTGCGCACGGTTTCGTGTTCAACATTCACCCCTTCATATTGAACAGGCATGTTATAACCTGCAAAAGGAACCATTTTTGCTCCAAGACTTTCATGGACATGCGTAAGCGCTGTGTTTTTCATGTGACGTTTGTTTAAATACGAGGGCAAATGTACTAAAATCCTTCCCTTCAAAAACGGATATAAACGAAGTGAAACAGTATTTCGGTTAGTTGTTATTTTAGATAGTGATTGACATCCAGCACCCATTCGCGATCTGCTTCCGAAAAGTTGGAAATCTTCCACATTTCAGGGTGAATCTGCGCGTCTATTTCGTTCGAATACAGCTTTTTTCCTTCGTAAATCAGTACATAGCGCAAACGGGTGGAATACGTTCCGGTGAAGGCAGGTGTCGGAAATGCCACCGTATACCGGCCTTTGAGATTCGTGCAATGGTAACTGTTTCCGCAATCGGAGGCTTTTACGGAAGTAACCGGAAGCCAGGCTGTGTCAATCAATGCTTCGGCATATACAAGGAGCGCTCGATCGACAGATGGCAATGAAACATCCAAAGAATCATAGTTGGAAACACGCAACAGATACCCTTCATAAACGGTTTCCACGCATACTGTTTCAGTGGTGTCGATTTCCAATCGAATCGATTTCGATTCAAAACCGCTGTCAATGGGATACCCGCCTACATCCGCCATATTAAAATAGACAAACAACGGATAGTTTACTTCCAACCTGCGATCGCATTGAGCCGAGGATTCCCACACACAGAGAACTACCAGGAAGAGTAAAACAAGCTTGCTCATACCGTTTAAATGCCGGAAAAGGAAAAATGTAACCGTGAAATTATTTCACCTCGAAGATCAATTCCGAAATGGACTCTTCTTTAAAATACATTCCGGCGATGTGATGCAATTCCTCAATGCTCAGTTTATCAATACTTTCATACATTTCCTGGATCGTATCAATCTGGTTGAACTGCAGCAGGCTTTTTCCCAATCCCTGCATCAATCCTACATTGCTGTCCAGTGAAAGCGCAATATGGCCTTTCAATTGCTCTTTTGCCTGCAATAACTGCTTTGGAGTGAGCGGTGTTTCACGGATCTTCTTCAATTCACGGTAAACTACCGCACGCGTCTTGTCGAGGTATTTCTGATCGGTCCCGAAATAGATGGACCAATACCCCAAATCGGCATAAGGAGCATAGGAAGCTTCGATATTGTAGCTGTAGCCGTATTTTTCGCGTACGCTCAGGATCAATCGTGAATTCAGGGCCGGGCCGCCAAGCAGGTTGATCAGCAGGGTCATACCGCGACGGTGTTCATCGCAATACCCGGGAGCCATTCCTCCCATCACCACATGCGCCTGGTAATTGGCTTCCTTCACACGTTTTTTAAAGATGGCATAATCCGAAAAACCCTGCGGTTTCACAATGGTTTTCCCGGATTTCATCTGGGCAAAATACTTTTCCAATGAACGGGTAACCACTTCCTGCGGAATGTCCCCGACAAACGAAATCACCGAGTTTTCAGCAAAGAAAAAACGATCGACATAGCTCTTCAAATGCTCCTGCGAAAAGGCCTGAATCGTTTCCGGCGAACCAAGAATATTGTTACCCAACGGGTGATTCGGGAAAAGCAGGCCCTCAAAATCATCGAAGATTTTCTCACCGGGACTATCGAGGTACGAATTAAACTCATCCAGGACAATTTCTTTTTCCTTCTCGATTTCCTTTTCCGGGAAGTTGCTGTTGATCGCAATATCAGCCAGCAATTCTACCGATCGGTTGAGGTGATTTTTGACAAAGGACGCATACACGCAGATTTCTTCCTTCGTCGTATAGGCATTGATTTCTCCGCCTACGGAATCCAAACGGGAAAGGATATGAAAAGCTTTGCGTTTGGTGGTCCCTTTAAAAATGCAGTGCTCCAAAAAATGCGCTAATCCTACCTCGTCTGGTTGTTCATAGCGGGAACCGGCCAATACGGTAATCCCCAAATGTGCCACCGGCGATACAGCATGTAAATAAACCAATCGGAGACCGTTGGAAAGCGTACTTATTTTCGGCTGAAGTTCGATCATTCTAAGGATTCTTTCTGTAAAGTGTCCACGAATCGGCTGTTTTTTCAAAGACAATACGATCGTGTAAACGGGAAGGCCTTCCCTGCCAGAATTCAATTTTTACCGGCCGCAGCAAAAAACCACCCCAATGCGGCGGACGCGGAATGTGATCCGGAAAACGCTCGGCAAGCTCGATCACACGTTCTTCCAATTCCGCCCTGCTTTCCAGGCGTTCGCTCTGATGAGAGGCCCATGCCCCAAGCTGACTTCCCCGTGGCCGGGTGGCAAAATAATCATCGCTCATTTGCTCCGGCACTTTCTCCACCGAACCGAATACACTGATCTGTCGCTCAAGATCGGGCCAGAAGAACAAGGCATGCGCCTTCGGGTGAGCAATCAACGCTTTGCCTTTATCGCTGTTGTAATTGGTATAAAAAACCAGGCCTTCTTCGAGCAGTTCTTTCAGATAAACAACACGGGATTGCGGAAAATCATCCGGGCCAAGCGTGGAAACAGACATAGCGTTCGGCTCGCTCACCGGCTTTTCAACGGCTTCCTGCAGCCACTGTGAGAACAGCTTTAGCGGGTCATTTCCCAGGTGGTCTTCCAGCTTTCCCTGGTCGAACTGGCGATGGTCATTGCGTAACTGACGCAGAAATTCGTCCATCCTATTCTTCTTCTCCGAAGCTGTCTTCAATGATACTGTCTTCATCGTCATCCACATCAGACCCGGAAGCTGAAAAGACGGTCTTGGTACCTAAAACATGCTCGGCAACTTCCTGCTTCACCTGTTTTTCGAAATCAACCGCTACCCTGTCTTCCCCTTCATCACCGAACGGGAAAATATCAACGATCGGAGAAATGGCGATGTTCGGAATCTGGAAATCGATCATCATTCCGCCCAAACTCTCGTGCAGACGATCATAAGCTTCTTTCACCGAGTGCGCCGATACCAGGAAATTCTGCGAAACTTTTTTCGCTTTCTGTCCTTCTTCACCGCCGTCACCGCTTTCGAAATTGATCTTGCACTTAAACCATACATCCGAATCTTCATAATGGAAAATATCGTGGATATCGGTGCGGGTAATTCCGGTTACCAGGAACTCGCCACGAATCAATGAGCCCAATTCTTCATAAATGCGCGCTTCGGCGTCTGTAAATGTCATTGCAGCCAGGAGATACGGTTCAGAAACGCGTTTAAACGTACCGTCGTCCAATTGCTTGGTATATTTTACTTTAACTGTAAACCAACTATTCATGTTGCTAAAGGATTATCTTTTTAGAGGTACAAATTTACGAAATTAGAATGACCCGTCGGGAACTTCGCAACTGATAAAAAGTGGATTGTTTTCCCTCTCCACACTCACACTCACACTCACACTCACACTCACACTCACACTCACACTCACACTCACACTCACACTCACACTCACACTCACACTCACACTCACACTCCAACT